>NZ_CP045246.1:0-2400000 GCF_035189165.1 Arthrobacter sp. JZ12
GTGAGCACCGACGAGATCAACGATGTAGGCAGTTCCTGGCGCAAGGTCATCCGTACCCTTGAGCAGGACGAGCGCATCTCTCCGCGCCAGCGGGGGTTTGTGGTCCTCGCTCAGGCTCAGGGGCTGATCGGAACAACGCTCCTGGTTGCGGTGCCCAATGAACTCACTCGGGAAGTTCTCCAAAGTCAGCTCAAGAGCCCGTTGGATGATGCGCTGCGGGATGTCTTCCGTGAGGACATTCAGTGCGCGTTTGTGATTGACCCCGAGCTGACGCCGATCATGGAGGAAGAACCGGAGGAAGTTCCGCAGGACCTCGTGCAGCGTGAGCGGGAGCGGGATGCAGCGCCGTCCCCGACACCGCCGAGCAACTCGCACGAGTTTGGCCGACTGAATCCGAAGTACATCTTCGACACCTTTGTCATCGGTTCCTCCAACCGCTTCGCCCATGCAGCTGCCGTTGCAGTCGCGGAAGCACCCGCCAAGGCTTACAACCCACTGTTCATCTACGGCGACTCGGGTCTCGGCAAAACTCACCTGCTGCACGCGATAGGTCACTACGCCCGCCATCTGTACACCGGGATCCGTGTTCGGTACGTCAACTCGGAAGAGTTCACCAACGACTTCATCAACTCCATCCGGGACGATGAAGGCACCAGTTTCAAGCAGACCTATCGGAACGTCGACATCCTCCTGATCGATGACATTCAGTTCCTATCCGGCAAGGACCGCACGCAGGAGGAGTTCTTCCATACCTTCAATGCCCTGCACAACCACAACAAGCAGGTCGTCATCACCTCGGATCTACCGCCAAAGCAGCTGTCGGGCTTTGAAGAGAGGATGCGTTCCCGGTTTGAGTGGGGCCTGCTGACTGACATCCAGCCGCCGGAGCTCGAAACACGCATTGCCATTCTTCGCAAGAAGGCAATAAGTGAGGGCCTGAGCGCACCGGATGAGGTGCTGGAGTACATCGCCTCGAAGATCTCGACCAATATTCGGGAGCTCGAAGGTGCCCTCATTCGAGTGACGGCGTTCGCAAGTCTGAACCGCCAGGCCGTCGACGAGAACCTTGCCGAGATTGTCCTCAAGGACCTCATTACCGACGACGGTGCCCAGGAGATCACTTCGTCGCTGATCATGGCGCAGACAGCCGAGTACTTCAACATCACCCTCGAAGACCTCTGCAGCAAGTCGCGTACCCGGACCCTGGTGACCGCGCGCCAGATCGCGATGTACCTGTGCCGGGAGCTCACTGACATGTCCCTTCCGAAAATCGGTCAGGAACTGGGCGGCCGCGACCACACCACCGTGATCCACGCTGATCGCAAGATCCGCGAGCTCATGGCGGAACGTCGGGCCATCTACAACCAGGTAACTGAGCTGACGAACCGGATCAAGCATCATCAGAAAGACGGCTAGGCAGCTCAACGACGGGCGCTTCGTTCGAGACAGCTGTCAGCGGCTAAGAAATTAACAACTGTGGAAAGAAGTGTGGATAACTCCCGCCTGCCAGTGGACGTTAATGAGGACAACCCACAGGGCACCTGTGGATGCGCCGAATCACAAGAATTTCGTGCACATCCCTGCTTCTGCTCACCGCACCTGAGCCCACATGGTTTCAACAACGGCGAAGGCCGGGATCACGCGGATCTCATGGGTTATCCACAGTTTCCACAGAAGTTATTAACACTACTGATCCTTAATCCATCGATCCTTTCCAAATAACATTTCCCCTCCGTCCAGCCCGGGCAGCCCACCTGCTCGGTCGCGCTAAGCTGTCACTTACGTAGAGTTGACCTTTGCTCACGCGTCCTCCTTTCGCAGAGAAGGGTCGAGGATGGGTGGCTTCCCTGATGTACTTCGCGAAAGGCGGCACCCCTCAGTGAAATTTCGAGTCGAGCGCGATGTCTTGGCCGAGGCCGTTACCTGGACAGCGCGTTCCCTGTCGCCACGTCCGCCGGTCCCGGTGCTTTCGGGACTGCTGATCAAGGCAGGAACCGGCAGCCTGAGCCTGGCCAGCTTCGACTATGAGATCTCGGCACGGCTTGAGATTCCGGCTGACGTTGCTGAAGAAGGAACGATCCTGGTTTCAGGTCGGCTCCTGGCGGATATCTGCCGCAGTTTGCCCTCCGCACCGGTGGAGGTTGAAACTGACGGCTCGAAAGTCACCCTCACCTGCCGCAACAGCCGGTTCAACCTGGCCACAATGCCGGAGGCCGAGTATCCCGAGCTGCCAAGCCTGCCCGACGTCAGCGGCGTCGTCGACGGGGACGCGTTCGCAGAGGCGGTTTCACAGGTGATCATCGCCGCCAGCCGTGATGACACTCTGCCCATCCTGACCGGCGTCCGCATGGAGATCGAAGAAGATCTCATCACTTTCCTTGCCACTGACAGGTACCGCCTCGCACTGCGCGAGCTCTCATGGAAGCCCGCGAATCCCGGCATCTCTACCAGTGCCTTGGTGAAGGCCAAGACGCTCAGCGAAGTTGCCAAGACCCTCGGTGGTGCCGGCGACCTCAAGATCGCGTTGGCTGACAACAGCGAACTCATCGGCTTCGAGAGTGGTGGCCGCAGGACGACGTCGTTGCTTGTTGACGGCGACTACCCCAAGATCCGGTCCCTCTTCCCGGAAAACACCCCGATCCATGCCACGGTGGAGACCAGCCAGCTGGTCGAAGCAGTCCGGCGCGTGGCCCTCGTCGCGGAGCGCAATACTCCTGTTCGGCTTGCCTTCAGTGCGGGTCAGGTTGTTCTCGACGCCGGAACAGGCGAAGACGCCCAGGCATCCGAGGCGATCGAGGCAACGCTTGAGGGCGACGACATCACAGTCGCCTTCAACCCGCACTACCTGAGCGAAGGCCTTGGGGCATTCAGCAGCAAGTTTGTCCGTTTTTCCTTCACCACTCCGCCCAAGCCGGCAGTTATCTCCGCGCAGGAAGAGCCCACGGGTGAGGACCGGGAAGACTACCGTTACCTGCTGATGCCGGTGAGGCTGCCCAACCAGTAGCACCAGTACAACCCATCTACCGGAACCATGGAGGACACATGCATATTGGCCTGATCGGACTCGGCAAGATGGGTTACAACATGCGGGAACGGTTGCGTTCCAGGGGCGTCGAGGTGACCGGGTTCGACCGCAACCCCGACGTTTCGGATGTCGCGACCCTGGATGATCTGCTTGCAGCGCTTCCTACACCCCGGGTCGTCTGGGTCATGGTTCCCGCCGGTCCGATCACCGCTCAGGTGATTGAGGAGTTGCGTGCAAGACTCTCTGAAGGCGACCTGGTGATCGACGGCGGAAACTCCAAGTTCAGCACTGACCAGGAACACAGCCGAGCCCTGGCCGAGAAAGGAATCGGCTTCCTGGACTGCGGTGTATCCGGCGGTGTCTGGGGCCTGCAGAACGGTTACGGGCTCATGGTCGGTGGCCCGGACGACGCCGTCGAGCGGGTCATGCCGGTCTTCGACGCCCTCCGTCCGGATGGCGACCGCTCTGAAAGTTTCGTCCATGTGGGCGAGACGGGTGCGGGACACTACGCGAAGATGGTGCACAACGGCATCGAGTACGGGCTGATGCAGGCCTACGCCGAGGGCTACGAACTCCTTGAGGCGAAGGACATCATCAAGGACGTACACGGAACGTTCAAGGCATGGCAGAAGGGGACGGTGGTTCGTTCCTGGTTGCTTGACCTACTCGTCAAGGCGCTCGAGGAAGACCCCGAGCTGAGCAAGGTCGGTGCCTACATTGAAGATTCGGGCGAGGGCAGGTGGACCGTGGAGCAGGCGATCGAGAACGAGGTAGCCGCTCCCGTCATCACTGCCGCGCTTTTTGCACGCTTCAGCTCGCGGCAGGAGGAAGCACCCTCTTTGAAGATGGTCGCCGCCTTGCGGAACCAGTTCGGCGGGCATGCCGTGCGTCCTCCGCGCAACCCAGCCTGATAGAGCCCCGGTGTACGTCCAGCATCTTTCCCTGACCGATTTCCGCAGCTACTCGCAGCTCGACGTCTCGTTCGAACCCGGGGTTACCGTCTTTGTGGGTCCCAACGGTGTGGGGAAGACCAACATCGTGGAGGCTGTCGGTTACCTGGCGTCGTTGTCCTCGCATCGGGTGAGCTCGGACAAGCCCCTCATCGCCTTCGATGCCGAGCGTGCTCTGGTTCGCGGCCGGCTCGTGAGGGGAACGCAGGCAACCAGCGTCGAGCTGGAGATCAACGGCGAACGGGCAAACCGCGCCCGCATCAACAGGGCCAACCCTGTCCGGGCGAGGGAGGCGGCCGGCATTCTGCGCACGGTCCTGTTTGCTCCGGAGGATCTTGCGCTGGTCAAGGGTGACCCGTCCAATCGGCGCCGCTTCCTCGACGACCTGATGGTTCAGCTTGTACCGCACCACGCTGGTGTTCGTGCTGACTACGAGCGGGTACTCAAACAACGCAACGCGCTGCTCAAGTCACTGCGGGGAGGACGACTCACCTCGGCACACGAGGCAACCCTCGAGGTCTGGGACCAGCACCTTGCAGCGGTGGGTTCGCAGTTGCTTCACGCGCGCATGGCTGTTCTGACTCGCCTGGTCCCGCATATGCAGAAGGCCTACAGCGAGCTGACGGATGGTTCGAAGGTGGCCAATGCCGCCTACCGCTCCTCCCTGGTCAGCCCGGTCGCGGATGACGACGACGGGGCATCGGCTCCGTTGGAAGACCTGAGCACGCTGTCGGTGGAAGAACTGACTGACAAATTCCTAAGCGCAATCGCCTCGCAGCGGCGGCGCGAAACAGAGCGTGGAATCTCCCTGGTCGGCCCGCACCGCGATGAAGTAGAGCTGATGCTCGGCCGTGCATTCGTGAAAGGATACGCGTCGCACGGCGAAACCTGGTCCATGGCGTTGGCCTTGCGCCTCGGCTCGTTTTACCTGTTGTCCGACGACGACCACACGCCCGGGTCATCTCCCGTCCTTATTCTGGACGATGTCTTCGCTGAACTTGATGCCTACCGGCGTGACCGGCTGGCATCGGTGGTCGCCGGCGCGGAGCAGGTTTTGGTTACGGCGGCTGTGGGAGATGACGTCCCGGCCGGTCTCGATGGCCGGCACCTTTCCGTGGTGCCCGGAGGCTTGAGTGAAGTACCGGCCTGAGCCACGCGAAGAGGAGAAGGACCAGAGCAACGACGACGGTAAAGCCGTCCGTGCCGCTCATCCGAATGAGACGCCCGCACAGGATGCACCGCAACTGCTGCTGAACCGCCTGCGCGAGGCGTCGGCAGCACGAGGTGAGATGCGGGCACCGGCCACGCGGCGCCGTCGTGCAGTCAGTGCGGGACGGAAGTCTTCGTCTGAGGAAGTGTATTCAGGAAGGGATCCGCAGGGTGTGGGCGCAGTCTTCGGTCGCCTACTCAGCGAGCGAGGCTGGAACTCACCGGTCGCCGTCGGTTCGGTGATGGCCCGGTGGGAGGAACTGGTGGGACCGGAGATCGCAGCGCACTGCGTGCCGGAAAGCTTTCGGGAAACCACCGTGCTGGTGCGCTGTGATTCCACTGCCTGGGCAACGCAGCTGCGGCTGATCAGCCCTGATCTGCTGCGACGGTTCGAACAGGAGCTCGGAGCAGGAGTGGTGACAGCCATGACGATCGTTGGACCGTCGGCTCCGTCATGGCGAAAGGGCGGGCGTGCGGTCCGGGGCCGCGGGCCACGTGACACCTATGGATAGCCGCCTCCGGAATCGGAGTTGGAGTCTCCCGATGAGGGGCGTACAGCGCGTAGCGGACCCCTCCGCACGTATACGCCCCCACGCGACCCCCTGCTGAGAGCTTAAATCGCGCTTTATTCGGCTGTAGAGGGCAATTGGCGCCTCCGTGCGCCTGTCCGCACGGTAGAATAGGACCTGTGGGCATTCCTTAATGGGATGCCTTCATTCTGAGACATAAACACCTGGACAACGAGGAGTCGACAGCGCCCGTGGCTAACGACAACGAAGTGGAATCCACCGGAACACCGGAGAGCGGTGCCGGTTCACACAAGGGTTACGGCGCGAGTGACATCACTGTCCTTGAGGGACTTGAAGCGGTGCGCAAGCGGCCCGGTATGTATATCGGGTCAACCGGTCCGCGCGGCCTCCACCACCTCGTGTACGAGGTTGTGGATAACTCTGTGGATGAGGCCCTCGCCGGCTACTGCGACCACATCCAGGTGACGCTCCTTGCCGACGGTGGTGTCCGGGTCATAGATAACGGCCGCGGCATCCCGGTGGACATGCATCCCACGGAGGGCAAACCCACCGTCGAAGTAGTCATGACCATCCTCCACGCCGGTGGCAAATTCGGCGGCGGAGGCTACGCCGTATCAGGTGGCCTGCACGGCGTCGGTATCTCCGTCGTTAATGCGCTTTCCTACCGTGTTGACACGGAAATTCGCCGGCAGGGCCACGTATGGCGCCAGTCCTTCGCAGACGGCGGCAAACCTGTCGGCCAGCTCGAAAAGGGCGAGGAAACCAACGAGACCGGCACCACCCAGACGTTCTATCCGGACCCGGCGATCTTCGAGACCGTGGAGTTCGATTTCGAGACCCTCCGCGCGCGCTTCCAGCAGATGGCTTTCCTCAACAAAGGCCTGCGGATCAGCCTTGTGGATGAACGGGTTCCCGAGGTGGAAACCGAGGAGATCACCGACGCTGCACACGCTGAGCAGGAACAGTCCGAAGAACACAAGCACCGCCATGTGGAGTACCTCTACGAGAATGGTCTGCTGGACTACGTCAAGCACCTGAACTCGTCGAAGCGCGTGGACGTCATCCACGAGGACGTCATCGCCTTCGAAACCGAAGACCAGGACAAGTCGATCGCCGTCGAAATGGCGATGCAGTGGACCACTGCCTACTCCGAAAGCGTCCACACGTACGCGAACACGATCAACACGCACGAGGGTGGTACCCACGAAGAAGGTTTTCGCGCCGCGATGACCTCACTCATCAACCGCTATGCGCGCGAGAAAAACATCATCAAGGAGAAGGACGACAACCTCACGGGTGACGACATCCGCGAAGGGCTCACTGCCGTCATCTCCGTCAAGCTGTCCGAGCCCCAGTTCGAGGGCCAGACCAAGACCAAGCTGGGAAACTCCGAAGCCAAGGGCTTTGTCCAGCGTGTGGTGACCGACCAGCTGGGCGACTGGCTCGAGCGTAACCCCGGACCGGCCCGGGACGTCATTCGAAAGTCCATCCAGGCCGCTCAGGCGCGGCTTGCCGCCCGGAAGGCACGTGAGTCCACCCGGCGCAAGGGCTTGCTGGAGTCCGGCGGCATGCCCGGCAAGCTCAAGGATTGCCAGTCCAAGGACCCCTCGAAGTCTGAGATCTACATTGTGGAGGGTGACTCGGCCGGCGGCTCGGCTGTGCGCGGACGTAACCCCGAGACCCAGGCGATCCTTCCGCTGCGTGGAAAGATCCTGAACGTTGAACGGGCCCGCCTCGACCGTGCGCTGAGCAACGCGGAAGTACAGGCGATGATCACGGCGTTCGGCGCCGGTATCGGAGAGGACTTCGATGTAGAGAAGGCCCGGTATCACAAGATCGTGCTGATGGCCGATGCCGACGTGGACGGCCAGCACATCACCACCCTGCTGCTGACCCTGCTGTTCCGTTACATGCGGCCGCTCATCGAGAACGGATACGTATACCTGGCACAGCCGCCTCTCTACCGGATCAAGTGGTCCAACGCGCCGCACTCCTACGTCTACAGCGACCGGGAGCGCGACGAGACGATCAAGCTCGGGCTTGCCAACAACCAGCGGCTGCCCAAGGAAAACGGCATCCAGCGTTACAAGGGCCTGGGCGAGATGGACTACACCGAGCTGTGGGAAACCACCATGGACCCGGACAACCGCACGCTCCTGCAGGTCACCATGGACGATGCCGCAGCGGCCGACCAGATTTTCTCGGTGCTGATGGGCGAAGACGTGGAGTCGCGCCGCAACTTCATCCAGCAGAACGCGAAAGACGTTCGGTTCCTCGATATCTGACCCCGCCTCGGACGCGTCGGCAGCACCACAACGGCTTCCCGGCTGCCGCCTCCAAAAGCATTCACGAAACGGAATGAACTAGATGAGTGACGAAGTAACGCCTCCGGGCCCCGGCGCCGAGACCCCGATCGAGGGGACGGTCCTGACTGATCGGGTTGAGCAGGTGGACCTGCAGACCGAGATGCAGCGGTCCTACCTTGACTACGCGATGGCGGTTATCGTTGGCCGCGCGCTGCCCGATGTGCGCGACGGGCTGAAGCCCGTTCACCGGCGGGTGCTGTACGCAATGTTCGACGGCGGCTACCGCCCCGACCGCTCGTTCAACAAGTGCGCGCGCGTGGTCGGCGAAGTCATGGGCCAGTACCACCCGCACGGTGACAGCGCCATTTACGATGCACTGGTCCGGCTCATCCAGGACTGGACCATGAGGTACCCACTCGCGCTGGGGCAGGGGAACTTCGGATCACCGGGTAACGACGGCGCGGCAGCTCCGCGATACACCGAAACAAAGATGGCGCCTCTGGCCATGGAGATGGTCCGCGACATCGACGAGGAAACCGTCGATTTCCAGGACAACTATGACGGCAAGAACCAGGAACCCACCATCCTGCCGTCCCGTTTTCCCAACCTGCTCGTCAACGGATCCTCCGGTATCGCCGTCGGCATGGCCACCAATATCCCGCCGCACAACCTGCGCGAGGTGGCCGACGGTGTCCAGTGGTATCTGAAGAATCCTGAGGCGTCCAAGGAGGAACTGCTTGAGGCGCTGATCCAGCGCATCAAGGGCCCGGACTTCCCGACCGGTGCGCAGATTCTGGGCCACAAGGGCATTGAGGACGCGTACCGGACCGGTCGAGGTTCCATCACCATGCGCGCCGTGGTGAATGTGGAAGAGATCCAGGGACGCACCTGCCTGGTAGTGACCGAGCTCCCGTATCAGGCGAACCCGGACAACCTTGCGATCAAGATCGCCGACCTGGTGAAGGACGGCAAAATTTCAGGCATCGCCGACCTCAGGGATGAGACCTCGGGCCGCACCGGTCAGCGCCTGGTGATCGTGCTGAAGCGCGACGCGGTAGCCAAGGTGGTCCTCAACAACCTGTACAAGCACACGTCGCTGCAGGAAAACTTCAGCGCCAACATGTTGGCGATCGTTGACGACGTGCCGCGCACGCTAAGCCTCGACGCGTTCATCCGCCATTGGGTGACGCATCAGCTCGAAGTGATTGTCCGCAGGACCCGGTACCGCCTGCGAAAGGCCGAGGAACAAGCCCACATCCTGCGGGGCTTGTTGAAGGCACTGGATGCGCTGGACGAGGTCATCGCCCTGATCCGCCGCTCTCCGACGGTCGAGGATGCCCGCAACGGGCTCATGGGCCTTCTGGACATCGATGAGATCCAGGCCCAGGCGATCCTCGACATGCAGCTGCGCCGTCTGGCCGCCCTCGAGCGCCAGAAGATTCAGGATCAGCACGCGAAGCTGGAAGCGGAAATCGCCGAGTACAAGCAGATCCTGGCCTCGGAATCCCAGCAGCGGGAGATCGTCTCGACCGAACTGCAGGAAATCGTCGACAAGCACGGCGATGATCGCCGCACCGAGATCCTCATGGGCTACGACGCCGATATGAGCATGGAAGACCTCATCCCCGAAGAGGAGATGGTGGTTACCATCACCCGGGGTGGATACGTCAAGCGCACGCGCAGCGACAACTACCGCCAGCAGGCCCGTGGCGGAAAGGGCATTCGTGGCGCCCAGCTGCGCGGCGACGACGTCGTCGAGCACTTCTTTGTGACCACCACCCACCATTGGCTGCTTTTCTTCACGAACCTCGGCAGGGTCTACCGCGCCAAAGCGTACGAGCTCATCGAAGCCGCACGGGATGCCAAGGGTCAGCATGTGGCAAACCTGCTGGCATTCCAGCCAGACGAGACGATCGCCCAGGTACTCGACCTTCGGGACTACGAGCAGTCGCCTTACCTGGTCCTTGCGACCAAACGGGGCCTGGTCAAGAAGACCCGGTTGGCAGATTACGACACCAACCGCTCGGCGGGTGTCATCGCCATCAACCTCCGCGACGGCGACGAACTGGTATCCGCCCAGCTGGTTTCCGAAAGCGACGACATGATGCTGGTGTCCCGCAAAGGCCAGTCGCTGCGCTTCAGCGCCACCGACGAGGCACTTCGACCCATGGGCCGCGCTACCTCCGGCGTAACCGGCATGAAGTTCCGTGAGGACGACGAACTGTTGGCTGCGAACGTCGTCAGCGACGATTCGTATGTCTTCATCGTGACTGAGGGCGGCTTTGCCAAGCGGACCAAAGTGGATGAGTACCGTGTCCAGGGCCGTGGAGGCCTTGGCATCAAGGTGGCCAAGCTGGCTGAAGAGCGAGGTGACCTGGTTGGTGCGCTCATCGTGCAGGAGGAAGACGAGGTCCTGGTTGTCATGGGCGGAGGCAAGGTAGTGCGTTCCGCGGTAGCCGGCGTTCCCGCAAAGGGCCGTGACACCATGGGCGTCATCTTCGCCAAGCCCGACAAATCTGACCGTATCATCGCTGTCGCCCGCAACACCGAACGCGGCTTGACCGCTGAAGAGGCGGCCGTTCCCACAGCCGTGATCATTGACGCTGAAACTGCGTCCGAAGGTGTGGATGAAGTACCGTTGTCGTCAGGAGAAACGGCTGAGCCTGAGGCTGAGCCAACCGATATGGGAGGTTCTGAGTGAGTTCTGGCAACTCAAATCCGCGTTCGACCACGGGAAGCGCCGTGCGGTCGTCAGGCGGAGGACCTCGGATCAATGCGCCCGCGCGCCCTACCCAGCGGCCGGCGTCGTCGGCACCTCGCCCGGGCAACCGGCCGGGGCTGGTCAAGCCTGCGCCCAAGGCGAAGGCACGCAAGGCACGTCTCCTGATCAGCAAGATCGATCCCTGGTCGGTCCTGAAGATGGCCTTCCTTCTGTCCGTCGCACTCGGCATTGTCACTGTGGTGGCGGCCATTGTGATCTGGACGGTTCTCGACCTTACGGGCATCTTCGACCGCGTGAATCAGCTGCTCGGCGAGATCGCCGGCTCCGAGGGCGAAGGCTTCGACCTGCGCCAGTTCGCGTCGCTGGGGCAGGTGGTTTCCTTCGCGACCATCATCGCGGTGGTGAACGTTGTCCTGCTGACCGCTTTGGCCATGCTTGCGGCGGTTCTCTACAACATTTCGTCCACTCTGGTGGGCGGTATCGGGGTGACCCTCACGGACGACTGACGGCGGTTGGGCCGCTCAATTTGTTGATTGCGGCGGCCCTACTGTAAAGTCGTATCTCGGCCCGATGAGGTTCGGGGCGTATAGCTCAGGCGGTTAGAGCGCTTCGCTGATAACGAAGAGGTCCCAGGTTCAAGTCCTGGTACGCCCACGGATTCTGGCACCGGCAGGAAACTGCAAGGGAAGGAGCACTGTGAAGAAGTTGCTGGTAGTAGCAGCTGCGGTTGCAGGCGCTTTCGCTTACAAGCGGTGGCAGGAGTCCGAGAAGGAAAAGCAAGTGTGGAGCGAGGCGACCGATTCGGTCGATTAGGGCTTCGCGGCTGATCAGGGTAGACTGGTCAGGTTCCTTTCGGGGGCATGGCGCAATTGGTAGCGCACCTGCTTTGCAAGCAGGGGGTTCGGGGTTCGAGTCCCCGTGCCTCCACCGAATGAAAGAGTCCCAGCCAAGCGGCTGGGACTCTTTCGCTTTTCCCGTGGTGTAATGGTCGGCCGCTGCCCGCCTCATGCAAGGGCCTGAGGGCTCAATGTCGGGGCATTACGGTTCGCGCTGTTCTCACGGAATGCACAGCGCGCAGGACCTTCGCCGGGTAATAAATGGACATGAAGATCAGCATCGGGATCTTCAACACCCGCTTGTCGATCTGATGTGCCCGGTAAGTGCGATCGAAGCGCGTCACGTAGTAGCGGTAGTCCTTGGGCGAGTTTTCGAGTCGCCGGGCAGACATTCCGCTAACCATGGACGGTATGTAGCGGATTACCAGGTCCTGCTCGGCGAGATGAAGCGAGATGTCAATGTCCTCGTGCATTTCATCCTTCTCGTCCCGACAGGTGCTGTCACGGATCTGCTCCCAGGCAGTCCTGCGCAGTGCCATGTTCGATCCGAAGAGGAAGTGGTACTGGTTTCGCGCCAGCTTGAGGACGAACTGACGCATCTTGTCGTCGGCCTTGAGTCCCCAGCGCCTCATCGGCATGTCGTAGTACACCACAGGTCCCGTCGCTGCGGCTACGGCGGGATCGGAAAACCCCGTCTGCACGGTCTCTACCCAGTCCGGCTCAAGAACGGAATCTGCGTCGATTCTGCCCAGGACGTCGCCTTCCGCATGGTCGAAACCATAGTTCCTGGTGGGGATCAGCCCCTGCTCCTCATTCTGCTCAAGCAGACGGATCCGGCTTTCGGGGTACTCAAGCTGTACTAGGCGCACAATCTCGGCTGTGCTGTCAGTAGAGCGATTGTTCACCACGATGATCTCGTGGGCCGGCATGGACTGGTAGATGGCGGCGATGAGGCACTGGCGAATGACGCCTTCCTCGTTGTAGGCCGGAATCACGATGGACACTGACGGCTTCGCGGGGTGCACGGCCGCAAATCTACCACCGGGCGCATTGAGCCCATCTCCGGACACGAAAAAAGCGGGAAAGATCCCTCTCCGAAAGGACCTTTCCCGCTCTTCCGAGAATGAGCGGTGGGCTAGACGGCCGGACCCTTGGGAGCGCCGGCGTCGTCATCAGCCTTCTCTGCCGCCCGGTCAGCCGCCTCCTTGATGTCTGTCACCGCCTGCTTCGCCTCATCCGTGTGGGCGCCTTCGGAAACAGGACGGGGTTCGACGGGTGCCGGCGTCTTCCAAGGGTCCTCAACCGGCTGCGAAGCACGCCAGACGGCGATCCCGCCGGTAATGGCCGCTGCGATGATGCCGATGATGAGCCAGCCCTTGCCGCCCTTGCGGGGCGGAGTGCGCTTCAGGTCCTTTGCCGCGCGCTGAGCCGCGAGAACCGCAGCCTTCTGGTACTTCTTGACGGCCTTCTTGTCACCGGTCACGCGGGTGACTACTCCCACGACACCCGGCGGGATGGTGGCTGCGGCTATAGAGCGCGACGCAGAGTCAGCAGCTTCGCTCAATCGGTTCGAAACGGCAGGGATGTACTCGACAACCACCCGGTCGCGCGCCTGGTTGTAGGCGGGCGTAGCCCGATCGATCGTCTGCTGGATACGAGGCCGGGTCCCTTCGACAACCCTGTCCAGCCCCTCCTGGATGCGCGGAGTCACCGTGGCAATGCCCGTCTGGAGGGACTGCGATGCGCGGTCCACGCCCTGCTGGATCCTGGGTGCCGTAACTTCGATGCCCCGCTCGATGCGTGGGGCAACCCAGACCCTTGCGGCATCCACTCGCGGAGCGGCCCAACCCCGTGCCGTGCCGACGCCCATCAAAACGTTGTTTTCGATGGTGCGGACAACGCGTTCGGATTTCTTCACAACTACCTCCCAGGGATAGTGACGTTTCCTAGTCAGCCTACGTGCTATCGGTATCCCGTGCTATCTGCGGGAAAATTTCACAGGGTTTTCACTGTGCGCGGAAGCTCCTGGGCCCGGCATGCGAAAAGGCCGTCATGGAAGAATGGGACCCATGACTGCAATCGCTACAGCACACGCAACCATCCACACCAGCCTCGGCGACATCAAGGTTGAACTCTACGGAAACCATGCTCCCAAGACCGTGAAGAACTTCATCGGGCTGGCAACCGGAGAAATCACCTGGACGCACCCTCAAACAGGCGAGGAGACCAACGCTCCCCTCTATAACGGCACCATCTTCCACCGTGTCATTCAGGACTTCATGATCCAGGGCGGCGACCCCCTGGGACAGGGCATCGGTGGCCCGGGTTACCGGTTCGACGACGAAATCAACCCTGATCTCGACTTCACCACCCCCTACAAGCTGGCCATGGCGAATGCGGGTCTGCAGGGCGGGCGGGGCACTAACGGGTCGCAATTCTTCATCACCTCCGTTCCCACCACCTGGCTTCAGGGCAAGCACACCATCTTCGGCGAGGTGAAGGATGAGGAGTCCCGTTCAGTCGTCGACAAGCTGAACGCCATCCCCACCGACGGCCGCGACCGTCCGCTCGAGGATGTCGTCATCAGCAGCATCACCGTTGAGCAGGTCTAACGTCTCATGACCTACGGAATTCCGGCGGGCCGGCCGGACCAGGACGTTCCCGTGTGCCCACGCCACTCCGATCGTGTGAGTTACGTGCGGTGCCAGCGCTGCGGCAGGCCTGCCTGCCCGGAATGCCAGCGTCCGGCCGCCGTCGGGGTTCAATGCGTGGATTGCGTGCGGGAGGCTCAGCGCAGCGCACCTGTGCAAAAGACCGTATTCGGAGGGGCTGTCCGTCAGGGGCGTCCCGTTGTCACTTTCTCGCTCATCGGTGCTTGCGTGGCGCTTTTCCTGGCCCAAATGACCATCCCCGGCATCACCGAAATGCTTGCCTATGCCGGGGTCTATACCTCAGGAGTCACAACCCCGGAGCCCTGGCGAATGATCACTGCCGCGTTCCTGCATTCCACGGGTTTCCTTTTACACATCGGGTTTAACATGTACGCCCTGTGGATTATCGGGCAGGCTCTGGAGCCGCTTCTTGGCAGATCCCGTTTCCTGGCGCTCTACCTGATTGCGGCTTTCGCCGGGTCAGTTGCCGTCCTGCTGCTATCCAACCCCCTGCAGCCGGTGGTTGGCGCTTCCGGTGCGGTCTTCGGGCTGTTCGGAGCCATGCTGGTGGTGCAACGCAGACGAGGTGGAGATGTGCGCCAGCTCGTCGTCCTGATTGCCATCAATACGGTTCTCGGCTTTGTGGTTCCCGGCATTTCGTGGCAGGCGCACCTCGGTGGCCTTCTGGCCGGCGGCGCAGCTGCAGCGATCATTGCCTACACCCCGCGGAGCCGGAACCGTTCACTGATTCAGTGGAGCGGCTTGTCGGTCCTTACTCTGGTCCTCGTGGCGCTGACGTTCGTTGGAGCCGCTCGCGTGACGCAGCTCTTCTAGTTATCAACAGCCCTTATCCACAACGGGGAAAACTTACACACATGTAATTCCACAGGTGTGGAAAAGGAGTTCCGCATTCTTGCGGGAAATCTTGTCTTGCGAGTGGAAGAGTTACACACAGCTGTGGAAAACCCGGTGCACAACGTGTGTATTAAAAACTCGGGCCACTGGGACTACTGCCGCGGAGCGGGATCCCAGCTCGAAAGCTCGGCGACCTCCCGCACGCCGCGCAGGGAGAAGAACAGCGGCAGGCCGGATCCAGCGATGATGAATCCGGCAGCGAAGAGAGCGGCACGGGTGCCTGCCGCGTCTCCCAAGAGTCCTCCCAGGAGCGCGCCGAGCGGAAATGCCCCCATGATCAGGAACCGCATTGTTGCGTTCACTCGCCCAAGCAGATGGTCAGGGCAGAGTTGCTGCCTCAGGCTGACGTTCGAGACTGCGTAGACAATCTGTCCGAGTTCGCCGACCGCCAGTCCGGCGAGGAGGAGCAGCACCCACCATCCGGGCTGGGCAAGGGGTGTTAGCAGTGCAAAGGGCCCGGTTGCCACGAGGGAGAGCCAAATGATGCGGGCAGAGCCGAAGATCCTCGAAAGAAGCGGCGTAAGGGCTGCGCCGCCAAGCGCAGCCAACGACCCGAGGGCGATCATTATGCCGATCGCAGCGGGTGTGAGTCCCAGCTCCCGTGACATGAAGATGAACGTCACTGCTGACGCAAGGGCGAACGCGAAGTTACCTGCGGCGCTTGCAATCGCTACTGAGCGGAGAATCCGGTTGTTGAGAACGAAGAACAAGCCATCGCGAATCTGCCGCCACAGGTTCGGCCGCTCCGGTGACCGCTCGATCTCCGGCTCCGGAGACCTGATGGCCATCAATGAGACAGCAGATACCACGAAAGTAAAAGCCTGAACCAGGAGAACAGCGGCTGCCCCGATGAGTCCAACCAGCCACCCGCCCAAGCCTGGGCCCACAACCTGCCCGGACGCGCGAATCGTCTCCATCGCGGAGTTGCCGGCAAGCACGCGGTTCTTGCCAATCACCGACGGTATATAGCTCTGGTAGCCCACGTCGAAGAACACACGGGCGAACCCGGATAGCAGGGACACAATGACCAGCTGAAAAATAGACAGAACGCCAAGCACAGCCGCCGCCGGGATGCTGAGCATCAGGATTGCCCGGATCCAATCACTGGCTATCAGAACCGGGCGCCGGTGCACGCGGTCCAACCATGCGCCCGCGGGCAGTCCAATCAGTGCGAAGGCCAGGGTGGACGATGCCGCCACTAGCCCAACCTCGAAAGCTGAAGCCTCAAGGGTGAGCACGGCGAGCAGCGGAATCGCCACTCCGCTCACCTGCGCACCGAGCTGGCTGGTTGTCTGCCCGATCAGGAGCAGGCGGAAGTTCCGTATTCCGAGGAGCGAGGGCTGGGCCATGGCGTCCATCCTGCCAGCTGTACTTACAGGAAGGCCGCTCACTCGGAACAGTGCTGCTGGAACGCCAATGGGCGCCCTCGGAGAGAGCGCCACTGGCTTATCTTCAGTTCGGACCTGGCGGCCGGCTTACCTCCACCGGGTAGTCATCAGGAATCCGACAATTGCAATTCCGAATCCGATGAGGATGTTCCATGATGCGAGGTCGGGGATCGGGAACCGGCCCTCGGAGATGTAGTAGACGAGAATCCAGAGCAGTCCCAGGATCATGAGACCGAACATCACCGGCTTGTACCAGACCGGATTGGGTTTCGGCTCCGAACTGTTGCGCGTCCTCGACTCGACCTGCTTCCTGCGGGACTTCGACTCGGGCACGGATCCTCCTTGACGGGCTGGGCTCCCAGCCGCTGTGTTTGCGGTCATACGGGCTCGGAAAGCGGCGATGACACAGGTTATCCTGAGACAGGACTATCGGCACTGTTCCAGGTGCCAATTCTAGCCAAGAAACGGACACGCGAAGCCCGGCAGCATACCGGCAGGCAGGGAGAACGTTTGAGCAACCTCGGCGGCAGTGTTGCGGTGGCTCGCCGTGAACGTCCTACTCGGGCTTCGAGCAGGCGACGTCGTCGTACTCCCCTCCAGATTGTTGCCCAGGTTTTCGGTGAGCTCCTTCTCACCGCGGGAGTAGTGGTTCTACTCTTTGTTGCCTGGCAGCTTTGGTGGACCAACGTTGAGTCCAACGCAAAGCAGGAAGAGGCTGTGGAGCAGTTTTTCTCAGGTCTGGACAGCGAGCCCGCCCCCGAGGTTGCTGCCGAAGAACCCCGCGGCTCGGAAGAGGTTCCCGTCCTGGCGTCGCGCGCGGCCGGGGAGACATTTGCCGTCGTCTACGTGCCCCGGTTCGGTGATGACTACACGCGCCCTGTCACCAGCGGCGTGAGCACTGCGGTCCTGGACAATCTGGGTCTTGGACACTATCCCGAAACCGCAATGCCCGGTGCTGTTGGGAATTTCGCCGTTGCCGGGCATCGCCAGACCAACGGAGCGGTGCTGGATAACATCCACACCCTGGTTCCCGGAGACCGCATTTACGTCCAAACCGCTGACGGTTTCTACACCTACGTCTACCGGAATACGCAGATCGTCCTGCCTACCCAAGTGGACGTGCTAGCACCCGTACCCACGCAACCAGGCGTAGAACCGACCGAACGGATACTGACCCTGACTAGCTGCAATCCAATGTTCGGTGACCAGGAGCGAATCATCGCCTACGCGGTGATGGATTCCTTCCAGCATTCGAGCGAAGGACCTCCGGAGGAGATAGCAGAGCAGGTTGCGCGAGCTGGAGGTACTGCCTGATGTACGGGCTCATCTTCCGCCTGCTGCCGGGCCCGCTCTGGCTCAGGATCATCTGGGCCATCCTGCTGGTTTGTGCGGCCCTGGTAGCCCTCGTCACGTGGGTATTTCCCTGGATGGCGCAATTCAGCCCCCTCACCGATTCAACGATTGGCACTGAGTAACATGAGCAATCCCACACGCATTCTGGTTGTCGATAACTACGACAGCTTCGTCTACACGCTGGTCGGCTACCTTCAGGAGCTGGGCGCCGAGACCACAGTGGTAAGGAACGACGACGTCACGCTGGCCGACGCGATTGCCCTCGCCGAGGCGCGTGACGGCGTTCTCATCTCCCCCGGTCCCGGTGCCCCCGCCGAAGCAGGCGTGTGCATCGACCTCATCAAGTGGTGTGGCGAGAACGCCAAGCCGATGCTCGGCGTATGCCTTGGACATCAGGCCCTGGCGGAAGCCTACGGCGGCTCGGTCACCCACGCTCCCGAACTGATGCACGGGAAGACTTCCCTGGTGGAGCATGATTCGACCAACGTTTTCGAGGGCCTGCACTCTCCCCTGACCGCCACGCGCTACCACTCCCTTGCTGCCGTCGGGGACGTCCCGGCAGAGCTCCGCGTCACTGCCAGGACGGCCAGCGGCGTGATCATGGGTCTGGAGCACCGCACGGCACCGCTCTGCGGCGTGCAGTTCCATCCGGAGTCTGTGCTCACCGAAGGCGGCTACCGGATGCTGGGCAACTGGCTGGAGAAGCTGGGCCTGTCCGGCGCAGCGGAACGCTCAGCAACGCTTAGCCCGCTGATCCGCCAGCAGTCAGCCTCCTAGGCCTTCCACCAGGTCTCCTACAAGGCTTCCGCCGCCCTGCCCGCCCTGCCCGCCCTGTCCCCTGCCGCGCCCGCGGTTGCCGGGCTCTTCGTCAGCTTCGGGTTCTGGTTCGGGGGAAGCCTCAGGGCTGGGTGACTCCTGCGGCTCTTCCGCCGGCGCTGCAGCGATGTAGATTACTACTTCGCTGCCCGGCGGAATGTCCGTCTCCGGCTCCGGTTCCTGCCTGACAATGAGACCGGGTTCGACGACAGTGTTTTCCTCCTCGACAACCCGCACGACCAGCGCGCGCGCAGGGTCCTCGAGGATGGCCCTGGCCTCGTCCTGTGTCAGGGCAATTACCCGGGGAACCGTCACCAGGCCTGTTGACAGCACCAGGTTCACCTCGGAGTCGGCCGGTACTTCCGAACCGATTGCCGGCTCGGTTGCCACAACGCGCCCGGCCGGCACCGTTGCACTGTTGGTTTCGGACACCGTGCCACCACGCAGTCCGACGGATTCGAGCGCATCCCGGGCCGAGGACTCAGTCATCTGGAAGATCTCCTCAGGGATGACGCGGTTCGCCGGGCCCACTGAAATCCGCAGGGTGACGAGGGATTCAGGTTCGACCTCACTGCCGGCACCGGGATCGGTTCCGATGGCCAACCCTGATTCCACCTCGTCGTGGAAGCTGCGCTCCACCTGCGGCCGCAGGCCCACTGCTGTGAGTGCGTTGGTGGCCTCCGTTTCCGTCATCGATTCCACAGCCGGCACCGCCGTCAGTACGGGCTCCTGCGGCTGTGAGTTGAGCATGGCGAAAAGCGCGACGGCCCCACCCGTAAGGATCAGCCCCAGCAGCACCAGGAAGGCAGCGATCCAGCCCCGCCTGCGCGTCCGGCGTCGGTCCTCTGCGTCGGCGCGCCGTATCTCTGCTTCGGCACGAGCATCTGCCGCGCTGGGAGGAAAGCCGTCGTCGTCGTAATCCGTGTCAGTGTGCGGCACTGCGGCAATGCTTCCGCCGGCCAGGACCTTGGCCATCGCCCGGGTCTGGGGAGCGTCCGTGTCAGCATCGGATGCAGTACGGTGCACAGCCGTCAGTGCTTCGGTGGGCGCTGCAGGAGCTACGGGACGTATTCCTCTACGGGCATCGATAAGTGCAGACCGGAAGTCCGCTGCGCTTTGGAAGCGCTGCGCCCGGTCCTTCTCAAGCGCGATGTGGACCACGGACTCAATCGCAGGGGGAATGGTGTCGTCCAGTTCGCGGGCAGGTGTCGGCGCTTCCCTGACGTGTTGGTACGCAACCGATACCGGGCTGTCTCCGACGAACGGCGGGCGGCCGGTGAGAAGCTCATAGAGTAGGCAGCCGGCGGAGTAGAGGTCGCTGCGGGCATCGACCGACTCCCCGCGCGCCTGCTCCGGGGAAAGGTACTGGGCGGTGCCGATGACCGCCTGCGTCTGCGTCATGGTGGCGGCAGAGTCGGCGACGGCCCGGGCAATCCCGAAGTCCATGACCTTCACTTGCCCTTCGGGCGTGATCATGACATTCGCCGGCTTGATGTCGCGATGGACAATCCCGGCGCGGTGGCTGTATTCCAGGGCAGACAGGACACCCAGTATGTAGTCCACCGATGTCTCGAGGGTGAGCTCACCGGACTTCAACAGCTCGCGGAGGGTGCGACCCGCCACGTACTCCATGACGATGAACGGGACCCGTATATCGTGGTGGGCTTGCCCTTCGAGCTCCTCCTCACCGGTGTCGTAGACGGATACGATCGTCGGATGGTTAAGCGCGGCCACGGCCTGGGCTTCGCGGCGGAAGCGGGACTGGAACAGCGGATCCCGTGCCAGGTCCTGACGCAGCACCTTGATGGCCACGGTGCGGCCCAGACGGATGTCACGACCGAGGTGTACGTCTGCCATACCGCCGCGGCCGATCAGTTCACCCACTTCGTAACGCCCGTTAAGGATCTTCTGGCTCACCTGGTGTTCCTCCGCCCTTGCCTACGGCTGGTCCTGGCCAGGAGGCGTCTCCTGGCCGGGAGGCGTTTCCTGGCCGGGACCGACTGCCGGCGGTGCTTCTGTTTCGTCAGGACCGGACGAAACGACGTACCGGACCGCACTTCCCGGTTCGACCTCAGTACCCCCGGCCGGTTCAACCGAGAGCACCGTTCCAGCTTCCTCGTTCGAGGGCTCCGTCCCCGTCCGCTCGGCACGCAGTCCGGCATCGGCCAGGGCCCGCTGCAGTTCTTCTTCCGTGCCGCCTTCCAGGTTGGAGGGAACCTCCACCAGTTCGGGTCCTTCGATAAATGTGACGTCGATGGTGCTGCCGGGCGGGACGGTGCCTACCGGATTCACGTCGAGCACGATGCCCACGCCGGCCTCATTCGAGCGCACGGGTACCCGGTTTACCGCGAGCCCAAGGTTGGAAAGCTCCGCGACAACCTGGTCGACCGGACGGCCGGCGAACTGTGCGGCGTCGATCTCGATCCCCTGCGGGGCTTCAGGCTCCTCGGTAGTGGGCGCAACGGTAGTGGGCTCGGCGCTAGGGCTCTCACTCTCCGACGGCGAGGGCGAAGCAGAACGGGTGGTCGTGGCCGGAGCCGTTGGCTCGTCATCACCGCCCGTGAGCAGCGGGGCAAGCAGGAAGCCGGCCGCTGCCAGTGCTGCCAGCACCAGCAGGATGATCAGCGGAATCAGCCAGGGGCTGCGGCGCCGTTCTTCCTCCTCCTCACGCGGCGGCTGCTCGTCAATGTCCTCTTCGGTCCACTCCCTTGAAGCTGCGACTGCACCTGCGCCGGCCGCAGCACCGGCGCCTGCACCCGCCACGGTGGGCAGGGCCGACGTCGTGGGAGCGGCAGGAACAGCGCGCGTGGCGCTGGTCGGCGCCGGAACCGGAGCAGTCAGGGGTCCCGTGGGATCGGAGAAGAGAAGCATTCCCGGTACGGCTGCCTCGGCTGCACGGATGTCGTTGCGTCGAATGGCGGCAACGGCCTGGGCAAGCTGTTCCGCACTTGCGGGACGGTCTGCGGGATCTTTGGCCAACATAGAGGCGATGAGGGCACGCACCGGATGCGGGATGCTCTGGGGAAGGTCCGGCGGAGCGTCATTGACCTGTGCCAGGGCGATCGCAATCTGGGACTCGCCGGAGAACGGGCGACGGCCCGCAAGAAGCTCATAGCCGATCACACCGAGGGCATAAATGTCACTCGCACCGGTTGCCGGCTGACCCGTTGCCTGCTCCGGAGCAAGGTACTGTGCAGTACCCATGACCTGACCCGTTGCGGTCAGCGGAACCTGGTCGGCCAAGCGGGCGATGCCGAAGTCGGTGATCTTCACCCGGCCGTCCGGCATGATCAGAAGGTTGCCGGGCTTCACATCCCGGTGCACCAACCCCTGTTGGTGAGCTGCGCCCAGCGCGACAGCCGTCTGTCCGATGATGGAAAGAGTGCGGTCCGGCGAGAGGATGTGCTCGCGCTCGATGATGCTGGACAGGGGCTGCCCGGGCACCAGTTCCATGACCAGGTAGGCGGATCCGCCTTCCTCGCCATAATCGAAGACATTGGCGATTCCCTCGTGGTTCAGCAGGGCGGTATGACGTGCTTCCGCCCGGAACCGGTTGAGGAATCCTGGGTCGCCGGTGTACTCCTCTTTAAGGATCTTGATGGCGACGATCCTGCCGAGCACCTGGTCGCGGGCCTTCCAGACCTCGCCCATGCCTCCAATGGCGATGCGATCAGTGAGCTGGAACCTGCCGCCTAACGTGATACCTGAAGTAGGCCTCACCTATTCAACACCGCCTCTATAAGTCTCTTAGCGTTTGGACTGGTTAGCTGGGCACCGGTTGCGATGTCCACGTCCTGCATGACGATGGAGACCACGACCTCGGGATTGTCGGCCGGAGCGAAGCCGGTGAACCACGCGTTGTCGCCCTGCTCAGGTACCTCTGCCGTGCCCGTCTTTCCCGCGACCTCAACGCCCGGTACGGCTGCGTTTCGCGCGGTACCGTTGTTCACCACATTGACCATCCAGTCTGTGAGCTGGTTGGCGTTCTCAGGGCTGAGTGGCTCACGGAAGACTTCAGGCTCAGGTTCTTCGATGATTGAAAGGTCCGCCCCCCGGACGGCCTTGACGAGATTCGGCTTCATGAGCACACCGTCGTTGGCGATAGCGGCGCTGACCATGGCGATCTGCAGTGGAGTAACCGCCACGCTGAACTGACCGATCGCTGACTGGGCGAGCTGCGCTTCACTCAATCCGGTTGGGAACTGGCTTGCGGCCACATCGACGGGGATACTGCTGGTCTCACCAAACCCGAATTCCTGGGCCTGTTCCAGCACGGTCTCCTCCCCGAGATCCCAGGCGATCTGGGCGAAGGGCGTGTTGCAGGACTGCTCAAGCGCAAATTCCAGGTCAGCCTCGCTCCTGGCGGCGCAGCCGCCGGTGGTGAAGTTGGGAAGGCCGACGTCGGTTCCCGGCAGATCGAGGACGGGGGGATTCGGGATGGTGGACTGGGCGTCGAAATTCCCGGACTCCAAGGCTGCGGCCGCTACAACGAGCTTGAATACCGAACCGGGTGCCACCAGTGACTGGGTGGCCGGGTTGAAGTAGATGGAGAGACCGGGCACCTGGGACAGCTGCTCAATGTTGCCAACCACCGCACCGGTGTCATGAGCCGCAAGAAGGTTGGGGTCGTACGACGGCTTCGAAACCATTGCAAGGATATTGCCCGTATCCGGTTCCATAACCACGATCGAGCCCTGCTGGCCTTCAGGGATCATGTCCCAGGCCAATTGCTGGATCTGGGGATCAATGGTCAATTCCACTGACGCGCCCTGGGACTGGGCGCCCTGGAAAAGCCGCACCATCTGGTCGATGAAGAGATCGTCGCTGGTCCCGGCCAACTCCTCATTCATCGCATTCTCCAGCTGGGTGGAGCCGTTGACCAGCGAGAAGAACCCGGTCAGGTGGGCGTACACCTCCGGCTGGTTGTACACGCGCTGATAGTTGAACTGGTCATCCGAGGCCACCGACTCAGCGATGGGGTTGCCGTCCACGAGGATTGCACCGCGGTTCCTGCCGTAATCCTGCAGTATCTGACGGGTGTTCCAGTCATTATTTTCAAGCGCGCTTGCCTCGAAGAACTGCACGTAGGTCAGAGAACCAAGCACCAGCGCGAACATGCTGATCGCCACTATCCAAGAGCGTCGGATGGCCTGGTTCATGCGCTGACCTCCCTGGTGTTGTCTATTGCCGGCGAATTCCGGCTCTTCTTGTCCTCCGGGAACGTCTCGTGGACCGGTCCGCGCACGGCCGGCCTACGCGCTGTTTCCGAAATGAGCAGCAGGACCGCGACGATGATCCAGTTGGCCAGCAGCGAGGATCCGCCGGCGGACATGAAGGGCGTGGTGAGACCGGTAAGGGGAATCAACCGGGTCACTCCGCCGATCACCACGAAGCACTGCAGGGCGATCGTGAAAGACAGTCCGCAGGCAAGCAGCTTGCCGAAACCGTCACGCGTGCCCAGCGCCGCCCTGAAGCCTCGCGAAATCAGGAGGACGTAGAGCAGGATGATGGCAAAGAGTCCGATCAGCCCAAGTTCCTCCCCCAAGGCTGCGATGATCATGTCGCTGTTGGCGTATGTAACGAGGTCCGGCCGGCCCTGTCCGAGGCCGGTTCCTGCCAGCCCGCCGTTGGCAAGGCCAAACAGCCCCTGCACAACCTGCCCACTACCGCCCGGGTTGCGGTTGAACACTTCGGGTTCGAAGGCGTTGATCCAGCTATCTATGCGTAGGGCAACGTGGCTGAAGAGCTGCAGCGCCACAAAACCGCCGACGGCGATCATCGCCAGACCGATCAGCACCCAGCTGACGCGGGAGGTGGCCACATAGATCATCGCCATGAAGAGGCCGAAAAAGAGAATCGAAGAACCAAGATCACGCTGGAAGATGAGAACCCCGATGCTCACCAGCCAGGCGGCGACCATCGGTGCCAAATCCCGGAAGCGCGGGAGCTGAAGAGGGCCCAGCTTCTTGCCGGCGAGCAGGATCAGATCGCGGTTAGTTGAAAGATAGCCGGCGAAGAATATAGCGAGGGTAATCTTGGCGACCTCGCCCGGCTG
This sequence comes from Arthrobacter sp. JZ12, assembly GCF_035189165.1. NCBI lineage: Bacteria > Bacillati > Actinomycetota > Actinomycetes > Micrococcales > Micrococcaceae > Arthrobacter > Arthrobacter sp. JZ12. Next base: position 24,757 of record NZ_CP045246.1, read on the forward strand.
GAAAGTGCCTACACCAACATTGATCCAGATGCGTGCGCCGTTGATCTCCACACCGAGCGGTGTCAGGGGCAGCAGGAGCAAGACCGCGCTGACGATGAGCGAGATATAGGTGAATCGCCGAAGGATGCGGTGGTCGCGGATCACCAGGAGGGTAGCAATGGAGGCAGCAATTCCCACGCTGGTCCAGAGGAACTGGCTCGGTGCGATGGGCTGTCCCTGTTCGGGGAGCGCGAGGTCCAGACGATAGATCATCGCAAGGCCTATGCCGTTCAGGGCAATAACGATTGGAAGCATGACTGGATCGGCATACTTTGCCCGGAAGCGCAGGACTATATGGAACACGAGTGCCAGGGCCGCGAGTGTGCCGCCCTGCGACCAGAACGCAGAGTCAAAGGGGTTGTCCTTGTCCAGCCCCACCAACCAGTTGGCGCCGATGGCCACCGCGAGGGCAACAAGGAGCAGTAGGGCCTCAACGTTCCGTCGAGACCGTGGGACCGTTAGTACGTCGCTCATTGGACTCTCCCTCCACAGACGGCCGGGTCGCCCGGATCAGCTTCTGCGCCCGCCGATGGGCTCTCATCTGCCTCAGGCGAAGGACTCGGGGAGGCGGAGGCGTTCGGGGACGGCTCCGACGATTCTTCTGCCGACGCCGTGGCAGTTGGCGACGGGCTTGCCGACGGTTCCGGGTCACTGGCCGGTGGACAGGGAATGGCACGCAGCGCGCGCCGGAGATCCTCCACGATCTCCTGCGCGTGCTCAAGATCCCTTGCCGCCAGGGTGTTCTCCAGGCGGGTCCGCTGGAATTGCGGGAGGCTGGACACGGGGATGTCGGTGGTCTGGTCGATATGGCTGAGCGAGATCGGTCCCAGCGTCTGCGCGACTCCGTTGTAGATGGCAACGCGATTGTCGAACGTCCCAACGTAGTAGCGCGTTTGCGTCCAGGCGTAGCCGAGGCCGAGCACTGCTACGAGTATGAGCGCCAACAGGCCGAGAGCCGCCGGGAGCAACCACCGACGACGCCGGGGCTCCTGGTCATCTTCCTGGTCTCCCTCACTGGAAGCAGCCGGCGCAGCCTTGTGTGTGAGCATCATCGCGGCACGGCGCTCCGTGGACCGCTGGGTAACGATCGGTATCTGGCCTGTCTCCGTGGCCAATGCGGCCGACCCGACCAGAGCGTGCGGGCGGGAGGACAGGTCCTCACGAATGACATCTGCCCGAATGGCTGCGCCTAGGACCTCATCGGCTTCGGTGCCGGCGTCCTTCTCTCCCGCGGCCTCGCGGGCGGGCGGCAGGGCAGTGAGGGCACCAGTGCGCAGGTCTTCAGGAGTGGCGGTATCGACGTCGACCACCACGATGGTCACGTTGTCCGGAGACCCGCCTGCGAGCGTGAGCTCCACGAGCGTGTCCACGCAGGCTGTACGGTCCTTGGTGTTCCTCAGCACGTCCTCGATGGCAGCATCGCCAAGGACAGCGTTAAGCCCATCGGAGCAGAGTAGCCATCGTTCACCAGGCGCAGCGTCGAGTGTTGTGAGATCCAGCTCCGGGCTCGCGTCGACGTCGCCCAGCACACGCATCAGCACGTTCTTGTGCGGATGGATGTCTGCTTCCTCGGGCCTGAGTCGACCTTCTTCGATCAGCCGCTGTACAAAGGTGTGGTCGACGCTGATCTGCTCGAAGACACCGTCCTTCAGCCGGTAGGCGCGTGAATCGCCGATGTGGGCGAAGAAGATCTTCTCGTCATGCAGGAGCATGGCAGTAACAGTGGTGCCCATGCCGGCGAGCTGCGGATTGGTACTCACCAACTCCGACAGGAGCGAATTGGCGGTTTGTATCTCATCCGCAAGGTGGGTGCCGGCGTCGTCCGTGTAGTCCTTGCGGTCAAGGTGCACCAGATCGAGCACGGTGGAAGCAGAGGCGATGTTGCCGCCGGCGTGCCCGCCCATTCCATCGGCAACCACAGCAAGATAGCGGCCCGCGTACGCCGAGTCATCGTTCTTGGATCGGACCTTGCCCACATCGGACCGGGCCGCGAACCTGAAGACCAGGGTCATGGACTACGGCCTCAATTCGATGACCGTCTTACCGATCCGAATTGGTACTCCGGGCTCCACGGGAAGAGCGCGCGTGAGCTGATTGCCACCGAGATAGGTCCCGTTGGTGGAGCCGAGATCTTCAAGGAACCAACGGCTTCCCTGGGGGAAGAGCCGGGCGTGGCGTCCCGAAGCGTAGTCGTCCTCCAGGACGAGTGTGGCTTCCTGCGCCCTGCCGAGCAGGATCGGGCTGGAAGCGAGGTCAAGGGTAGTGCCCTTGAGCGGCCCCTCGGTTACCACCAGTCGGCGGGCGTGAGCGCGCGCCGGCGGCTCCTCCACGAGTTCAGGGTTCTTCCGCGCCTGCCGGGGAGACGGCACGCCGGTACGGTTGCGGCGGCCCACCACGAGATCACGCCGAAGGGCACTGACAACGCTCAGCACCATGATCCAGATGAGGAGGAGGAAGCCGTATCTCAACAGCGTTACGGTCAGATCGCTCATGCTTAGCGGCCACCGTTCTGCACGGGTACAAGTCGGAAGGTCATGCGGGTACGGCCCATAGTGATCACCGAACCATCTGTTAGCTCTGCCTCGCCCTGCACTCGCTGGCCGTTCACGTAACTCCCATTCGTGGACCCCAGGTCCACGGCGCGTGCCGAGCCCTCGTCGGTACGAATCTCGAGGTGACGGCGGGACACTCCGGTGTCGTCAATGAGGATGTCGGCCTCGGATGACCGGCCGAGCAGGACGGATCCGGGATTGAGCGAGTACCGCTGGCCGTTCAGGTCCAGGATGGCCTGGTAGCGGGTGGGCTGGCGGCTGGGCGCGCTGGGCGCAGGTCGACGTGCGGCGGCAGGCTGCTTCTCCGTAGCCGAATCAATCTCGAAATTGCCGGCCTTGAGGTTCGAGTCCCGGGTGAAAGAAACCCTCACGGGACCCTGGAGGGTGTAGTTCTGGCTGTTCACGTGTCTGATGACGACGTCGCAAAGCTCTTCCGCGAGCGGTGCGCCCCATTCCTGGGCGAGCGTGAAATCGGAGTCCGAAAGACGGGTGGTGAAAACGTTGGGAGCAAGCGTGCGGCCCTGGGACACAGTCAGCGACCTGTTGTCGAGCTCGCGCCGCAGGGCGCTGGCAATCTCCACGGGCTGTACCTGCGATCGGGAACCAGTGGAAAAGGCGCCACGGACCATCTTCTCGAGCCCGCGCTCGACGTTATCCAAAATGCCCATGTTCAACCTCCTCACCTGCATCTTTGGACTTCCGCACCGACCGGCACGAAAGCGCGCGAGAGCACGCCTGGTCGTTACTGTCTCTTCTCGATACTACTTGTGTGTCCCGGATAACCGGGCATCTTCATGCCGAATACTCATAACGCTTACGGCCTCCTCCAAGTTGCAGGACGTGGTGCGCATCACCCGTTTAGGTGTTTTCGGCATGGCTCCGTTATGCTTGTTTCTGCTGTTCTAAAGGAACTATTCCAAACACGCGCGAGTGGCGGAACGGCAGACGCGCTGGCTTCAGGTGCCAGTATCCGAAAGGGTGTGGGGGTTCAAATCCCCCCTCGCGCACAATAAAGGGAAGTGCTCCGGTTTTCGCCGGAGCACTTCTGCTTTTAACCGGCGGTTGCGGCGATTCGGTTTCCAGCCCGGGTCGGCTTCCAACCCTGGTCAGCTTCCAGCACATGTCAGCGGAAGTCCCTCGATCTGGTGGTCGCCTTGAGTCGGAGCAGCTCGAACTTGTCGGCCACCAGATTGACCACTCCTTCATTTGACCGCTCCAGCACCCCGCGGACCAGGACACTGCTTGCCTCCCGGGCTATGCGTCGATACCGCTGCCACACTCCGACAGAGCAGATGACGTTCACCAGTCCTGTTTCGTCCTCGAGGTTCATGAAGGTTATTCCGCTGGCCGTGGCCGGGCGCTGCCGGTGGGTGACAACTCCGCCCACCTCCACCCTCCGCCCCGATTCGGCAGAGAGGAGGTCAGCAGCAGATAGTGCGCCCCGGCGTCGCAGGCGTTCCCGGACATGCCGTACCGGATGGTCATCGGTAGTGATTCCGGTGGACCAAAGGTCGGCAGCCACGCGGTCGACGTCGGAAAGGTCCGGAAACAGGGGCGGCTGGATGTAGGCGGTGGTCCCTTTGATCTGGCCATCCCGCTCGGTTGAGGCGGGACCGGCATGCCACAGGGCTTCCCGCTGGGACAGTCCTATGGAATCGAATGCCCCGGCAGCAGCCAGCGCCTCGAGCTGGTTGGAGTTGAGCCCGGTTCTGCGTGCGAGGTCACCCATGCTCTCGAATGGACCGTTTGCCTCACGCTCTTCCACTATGACCTTTGCGAGTTTCTTGCCGACCGATTGCACGCTGTCCAGGCCCAGGCGGACTGCGAAGTTCCCATCCCTGCGATGGGCGGTGGAATCAAACGGCACGCTCCGGTCGAACGGACCCACTGGGGGCTGCTGGAAATTCAGGCAGTCGCTGGAACCGGTGGGGCCGGTGCCTGCACCGGAGATAAGTTCAAGGTCGGCGTGGATTCCGGAGAGAAGGATGTCGGGACGAAGCACCTGCACGCCGTGTCGGCGGGCATCGGCTACCAGCGTCTGCGGTGAGTAGAAGCCCATGGGCTGTGCACGCAGGAGCGATGCAAGAAATGCTCCCGGGTAGTGGAGCCGCAGCCATGCGCTGGCATACACCAACAGGGCAAAGCTGATTGAGTGGCTTTCGGCAAAGCCGAAGTTGGCGAACGCCTGAATCTTCCGGTAGACGGAATCGGCGACCTCTCCGGTGATCCCGTTTTCTTTCATGCCCTGGTACAGCTTTTCCTTCAGGGTGTCGATCCTTTCCAAGCCGCGCTTTGAGCCCATTGCCCTGCGCAGTTGGTCGGCGTCGGCTCCCGAGCAGTTTCCGACCACCATGGCCATCTGCATGAGCTGTTCCTGGAAGAGCGGGACGCCGAGGGTACGTTTGAGCACCGGCACGAGTTTGGGATGCAGGTAGCTTTCTTCCTCCTCGCCCAGTTTCCGCTTGATATAGGGGTGCACTGCGCCGCCCTGGATGGGGCCGGGACGCACCAGGGCAACCTCGATAACGAGGTCGTAGAACCGGCGTGGCTGCAGCCTTGGCAACATGCCCATCTGGGCACGGCTTTCCACCTGGAACACGCCGATGGAATCGGCAAAACACAGTTGGTCGTAGACGCCCTGCTCCTCGCGCGGCATGGTGTGCAGGGTCCACTCCTCGCCGAAGTGCTTTGCCACCAGGTCGAAGTTGTACTGGATGGCAGCCATGATGCCGAGCCCCAGGAGGTCGAACTTCACCAGGCCCATCCAGGCGCAATCGTCCTTGTCCCACTGCAGGACGGTTCGCCCCTCCATGCGCCCGTGCTCAATGGGACAGACCTCCCCGACGGGCCGGTCGGTGAGGACCATGCCCCCGGAATGGATTCCCATGTGTCGAGGGAACTTGAGCACGCTCTGTGCCAGTTCCACCACCGGGTCGGGGATGTCGTGGTCATCGCTGGAAAGCAGGGCCCCCCAGCGCTCCACCTGCCGGGACCACGCATCCTGTTGGCCGGGGCTGTGTCCGAGGGCCTTGGCCATGTCACGCACAGCGAACTTGGGACGGTAGGTGATGACGTTGGCGACTTGCGCCGCGTTGAAACGGCCGTATTTTTCGTAAACGTACTGGATGACTTCCTCACGGCGGTCGGAATCGAAGTCGACGTCAATATCGGGCTCCTCATCCCGCAGGCTGGAGAGGAACCGTTCGAAGGGGAGGTCGTAGAGGATGGAGTCGACGGCGGTGATCTCCAGCAGGTAGCACACTGCGGAGTTGGCTGCGGATCCACGGCCCTGGCAGAGGATGCCCCTGCTTCGGGCAAACTGGACCAGGTCATGGACGATCAGGAAGTAGCCCGGGAAGTCCTTCTCCTCAATGACCTTCAGTTCCTTCTCGATCCGCTCAACCACATCTTCGCGCCCGGGGTAGAACTTGGCGGCGCCTTCCCACACCAGTTTCCGCAGCCAGCTCATCTGGGTGTGGCCCTCGGGCAGGCTGAGTTTCGGCAAGCCAGGCTTGACGCTGCTGAGTGTGAAGGCCAGGTCGTCGGCCAGTTCCACCGTGCGTTCCACTGCTCCCGGGTACGCTGCGAAGCGCGCAGCCATTTCCGCCCCGCTCCGTAGATGCGCCGAGCCCGACGCCGGCAGCCACCCGTTCATGTCATCGAGCGACCTGCGCGCTCGGACTGCGGCCACCGCAGTGGCCACCCGGTGCTGCCCGGGTACGGCGTAATGCACATTATTGGTGGCCACGACGGGAAGTCCAAGACGGGTGGCGATCTCCCATAGGGCGTCATTGTGCGCACTGTCCAAGGGGTTGCCGTGGTCATAGAGCTCGACGGCGACATTACCTGCACCGAACAGCTCCACCAGGTGCCGCGTTTCCCGTTCCGCTTCCCCAATGCCTCCGTTGAGGAGTGCGTGCCGGACTGATCCCTTCCTGCATCCGGTCAGGATCATCCAGTTGTTGTTGGCCCTGCCGGCGAGCTCGGTGAGGTTGTACCGGGGCTTGCCCTTCTCGGCGTCCTGCTTGAGATGCGCCTCGGTTATTGCCGCGGCAAGCCGGTGGTAGCCCTCCGCACCGCGGGCAAGAACAAGCAGGTGGCGGCCCTCAGGGTCCGGTTCCCCGTTCTGGGGTCTGCTCAGTTCAAGGGAGAGCTCGGTGCCGTACACGGTGGATAACCCGGGGTGCTTTTCGGCTGCTTCGGCCATGTGGACCACGCCGTAGAGGCCGTCATGGTCGGTCAACGCCAGTCCATGGAGCCGGAGCCGGTGTGCTTCCTCAACCAGCTGCTCAGGGCTGGCTGCACCATCGAGGAAACTGAAGTTCGAATGTACGTGCAGTTCCGCGTACGGCACCACGGGACCGTCCGGAGCTGGCTCTGTTTCCTCGGGGGCAAGATACGGATGGCGCTTCAGCGACCAGGCCGGACTGTCACCGCCATCTGCGCCCAGGGGAGGTGCACCGGGTCTACGCCTGTCAGAGAGTGTCCGCTCGAATTCTGACCAGGGGATAGGAGGGTTGTTGAATCCCATGTCAGGCCACCCCGCCCGCGGGGAGGTAATGCCTAGTCATAGCTGGCCTCCGCCCACCAGCGGTGATTCTCCAGGAGCAGCAACCAGGCAGCACCGGACTCATCCACAACCTGGAACCGGTTGAGCGTACGCCCGTTCGAATCCCACCAGCGCTCGGTGATTGGCCAGGGACCTGCCCAGGAAGCGATGGTTGACCGGGTGGAAGCGGTACCCGGCATGGCAGCGAAGACAGCCGGAGTTGAGGTGAGGAGACCACGATTGTCGACGTCCACGCTGTTCCCGGCACTATCCAAAACCTGGACGGGAAGCGGCTCATCAAAGACGGTTGCCGGCACCGGACCCGGAACCTGGCCTGGCCAGGGAAGTTCGCGGCTTTTTGCTGCGGCTTCAGACGGTGGATCTCCCCAGGGAATGAAAACCCGCCTGTCTGTGAGCATTCGGCCACCGGCCACCATGGCCGTAAGCACCGCCCCATGTCCGAGCATGCTCTGGACCCTGGCAAGACCGTGGTGGATGTTCTCGTCTGGTCCGGTTCCCCACAGGCCGTCCGCGTGATCACTAAGATCTTCCACGATTTCCGGCAGGAGTTGCACACGGCTTATTCCTGAACTGAGCCCGTGCTCAACGTTTCCGCTTCCCTGCAGCTGCCACCGCACCCTATCCAGCACGTCATCGGCATCAAACCAGCGGGGATGTCTCCACAGACGTTCCGATTCTTCACCTGACTCTGACTGCAGCCTTATCACCAGGACCGTGCACACCAGGCCCGTATCCCGCAGCCGGTCCACAAACTTCTCCGCGGACAGCCGCAGGGTAAAGGTGAGTTCATCAATTCGGACCAGCGGGGGCTCGCAATGCACGACGACGTCGAGTTCCGCAGGCGGTTTTCTCTCCACCACACTGCGGTGGTCTTGACCGCTTGCCTTGAGGTGGGCCAGGGCGCCCTCCGCGCCGAAACGGTTTCTGACGTCGGTGGAGGCAAGCGCTGCAAAATCACCCAGTGTGCGGATACCCAACCGGCGGAGGATGACCGCGAGTTCCGGTTCCTCCAGGACTTCCAGTGGAAAACTGCCCAGGAATGAAGCGGACTCTCCGGGCGGAACGACCCAGACAGCATCAGTTGCCGGGTCATCCAGATGTTCAGTTGACCGGGCAGCGTGTTCCGCCGCAAAAGGACTGTCAGCGATTCCCACCCTTGCCGCGGTAAGTCCCATTGTTGCCAGGGCTTTCAGCAGGACCGTCGCGGCACGATCTTCACTTCCGTAGTATCGAGCCGGGCCCTGGGCGTGGAGGGCACAGAGCCCGGGCCGAACCAGCTGAACCCCGGGCATGATCTTCTCCACCGCAGCAATAACGGGTTCGAAGGTTCTGGCGTCCAGCGCAGGATCATAGGGAAGAACGGTGAGGCTGGTGCACCGTGCCTGGGCTTCGCGGAGGCGAAGCCCGCGCTTGACTCCCTGCTCCCGGGCCGAGGGTGAGCAGGCGAAAACCTCGCCTTTTTCGATAAGCGCCACGGCGTGCTCCGGTGACAGTCCATGCTCCCGGAGAGCTGCGGTGATGGGCCAGTCAGGGCACCAGAGAACCATGGTGCGGGTAGCGGTGGGGGATGCCGGTACGCTCCGGCTTTGCGTCCGGGGCTTCATGACGCGCGGGATGCTTCAGGGAAGTATTCCTGCCGGCCTGTCCGGGCAGGAGTTTCAGCACGGGGTCCGTGCTGGAAATCCGGCAACCATAGATCAGCAGTGCGGGAACGGCCGCCCGCGCTCGCCGTGATCCTCATTCGGCGGCTTCGAAGATGCCCGGTGCCAGCGCCAAGGCCTTGCCAGTTGCTTCCGGTCACGCTGAGGCTTGCATCGCTCTGCGGCCAGTGCCCCATGGTTACCAGGGCGGCGCCCCGCTGGCGCACGCGGGCCATGAGGCGTGAAGCATCGGCCGGGGCTACATGCTTTGGCGCACAGGTGAGGACTACTGAAACCACGTCAATCATTGCTGCAGTGACCGAAAGCCACTGATCTCCGGGATGGGGCACCAGGACCAGCTTGTCCAGCGCTATGCCGAGGCTTGCAGCCGCTTCCACGCTGAAGGTCGGCATGCCTATGACGCTGCACCAGGCTCCTGCGCCTGAGGGGCCTGCAAGCATTGCCATGGCGAGCGTGGTGGAGTTGCTGACCGAGTAGGCAGCCCCTGCCTGCAACCCGCCTCCCGGAAGAATTCCCGCAAGAACCGGAACAGTGGGCAACAGCCGCGACGAAGGCCGGCTCTTTTGCATGGAGTTGATCCGGGACTGCAACTCGGCTTTGAGTTGGGCCTTGCGTTCAAGGGCAGACAGCGGCTTCCGTGCGCCCTGCGGAGAGTGCTCCGGAGGTGCCGCGAGGGAGACGGCTGCTGCTGAATTCACACTTAATATTCGAACGCGTGTTCGATTAAGTCAATCGGGATGCCAGCTTGGGGAGGAGCGATATTCCAGTAGCCTGTCACCATGTGCGGACGCTTTGTAGTGGCAGGCTCCAACAAGGATCTGGTGGATCTTTTCGACGTGGATACGGTGGGCGAGAACCTTCCCGAACCGTCCTGGAACATCAGCCCCACGGACCCTATCCGGGTGGTGCTCGAATCACTGAAGGAGAACCACGTCACCCGCCGCATGGAGGCGGCACGGTGGTGGCTGACGCCGTCGTTTTCAAAGGAATTGAAGACAAAGGCGCCCACCTTCAATGCCCGCGCCGAAACGGTGGGCAGCAAGCCCACGTTCAAGCCGTCACTGGAGAGTCGACGGGCGCTCATCCCCGCCAGCGGTTACTACGAGTGGCGCACCGAAGGGAAAACCAAGACTCCGTTCTATATCCACTTGCCCGGCGAGCCGGTGGTTTTCGCCGGCCTGTATGCGTGGTGGCGGAACCCCGAACTACCGGACGACCATCCCCAGCGGTGGGTCCTTTCCTCGACCATCCTGACCCGGGAAGCAGTGGGGCCGGTGGCGGAAATCCATGACCGCACCCCGGTGACCCTGCCGCGCAAATTCTGGAACGAGTGGCTCAACCCCCGCACCAAGGGAACCCAGGAACTGGCCGACGAAGCGGTAGCTGCCGCCACACCAGTGGGAGAGCGGCTGCAGTTCCACGAGGTCCGACCGGTCCGCGACGACAGCCCCCTGCTGATCGAGCCGCTGAACCCCGCCTGAGGAGTCAGCCCTTGGCGCGCCGCGCTTCCTTGACGCGCTTTTCCTCCGCACGTACCTGCGCCATGGTGGACCGCTCCGCAACCAGCCACTCTGGGGGCGACTGCAGCAGCTCGGTGATCTCCGCCGTCGTCAGCGGTTCAGTTACCCCGCCGCGGGCGAGGCCGCTGATGGAGACGCCCAGTTTCTGCGCCACCACAGGGCGCGGGTGGGGGCCGGTACGGCGCAGCTCGGCGAGCCACTCGGGCGGGTTTTCCTGAAGGGCATTGAAGTCTTCGCGGGTGATGTCGTTGTCCTGGAAATCCCGGGGCGCCGCCGGAAGGTAAATGCCAAGCTTCTTTGCCGCCGTAGCGGGCTTCATGGTTTGCGGGGATTTCGCGGGAGTCATGGCTTAAGGGTACTGGGGCGCAAAGCGTACCGGGCTGGGATACTGTGAGCACGTGTCCCAGCCCCAGCCTCCCGTTCTCCGCATCGGCTTTGTGCCGGGCGTGACGCCGGGCAAATGGTTGGGGCGCTGGCGCGAGCGGCATCCGCTCCTGCCGCTGGAGGCAGCAGAGTACGACGACGACGCGCTGGCTATAGCGCTGCGAAATGGTTCGGTGGATATCGCCTTTGTCCGGCTGCCGATCGACCGGGACGCGCTCAGCGTCATCCCGCTCTATGAAGAACTCGCGGTAGTGGCGGTTTCGAAAGAACACGAGCTTTCCCTGCTCGACGAGGTGCCCCTCGCGGACCTTGCAGCGGAGAACGTGCTCAACGTCGATGAATGCGGGGGAGCGCGGATGGCGTTGGAGGTGGCCGCGTCGGGGGCCGGCGTGGTTGTCCTGCCGATGGCCGTTGCCCGGCACTACAACCGGCGGGACGTGGTGGCCCGGGTTGTGCCGGAGGCTCCCGTCACCACGGTTGCCGTTGCCTGGGTTGCGGACAACACCACCGACGATATTGAGGAGTTCATCGGGATTGTGCGGGGCAGGACCGCCCGCAGTTCCCGGCAGCCGTCAGCCCAACAAAGCACTGCTCAGAAAGGCACTGCTCAGAAAGGCGTCGGCCAAAAAAGCACCGGCCAGAAAAACGCGCGCCAGAAAGATGGTGCGAAGAAGGCACGCGAAGCGGGGCGCAACCCAAGCCGCTCAAAAGGATCGGGCAGGAGCAACCGGGGCCGCCGTCGTTAGCGTCAGGACGCTTCGGCAGCCAGCGGTGGCTCACCGGCCAGGGCGGCTGGGACCCGGTGATCGGCGATGATCCGGGCATAGTGATGGAACGACGCCCGTGGCACACGGTCGAGGGTGGCCGGTTCCATGCGGATCAGCCCGAACTTCTTGGTGTAGCCCTCCTGCCATTCCCAGTTGTCAACGAGCGTCCAATGGAAGTAACCGCGCACATCCACTCCCTGCGCAATCGCGTTGCCCAGGGCAGTGAGGTGCTTCTCTAGGAATTCAATCCTGGCGGTGTCCTCCACGTTCCCGCCCGGGCCGTCGTCGTAGGCGCAGCCATTCTCGGTGATGTAGATCGGGGGGATGTTCGGGTACTGCTCCTTGAGTTGCGTGAGGATCGTGGTGAGGCCGCTGGGAATGACCGGCCAGTCGAAATCGGTTTTCGGCACGTCCGAATAGTCCTTCGGCATGAAGGGAACCGGGAAGAGCGGCGGTGCGGCACCGATCTTCGTTGGGAAGTAGTAGTTGATCCCGTAGAAATCCAGTGGTGTGGAGATAATTTCCATGTCGCCGTCCTGGATCACCTCAAAGGACATTCCCTCTATTTCCGCCAGATCGGGCGGGTATTCGCCGGTGAGCAGGGGGGCCGCGAACTGGCCGTTGTGGTAGTGGTCGTAAAGCAACGCCAGATTCCTGTCCTTATCGGAATCACTGGCGGGTTCCACCGGCGAGTGGTTGTTGACCACGCCGATGGGAGTGTCCAGGGTTTCCCTCAGCACCCGCACGGCCCGGCCGTGGGCAAGCAGCAGGTGATGCCCAACAGAGAAGGCACTACCCAGCAGCATGAGTCCCGGTGCGGCCCTGCCGATGGCATGTCCGATGCCGGTGTGCACCACCGGCTCATTGACCGTCATCCACGCAGCCACCTTGCCGCCGAACTCGTCGCGAAGGATGCGGGTGTAGTCCGCGAACGCATCGATCGTGTCCCGGTTCTGCCAGCCGCCGGCGTCCTGCAGCGCCAGCGGAAGGTCCCAGTGGTACACCGTGACCCAGGGTTCGATGCCCCGTTCAAGCAGTGCGTCCAGTACCCGGTGATAGAACGCGACTCCCTCAGGATTTGCCGGACCCCGGCCGGTGGGCTGGATACGTGGCCAGGCGATGGACATGCGGTATGCCTTGCCGCCCAGCTGCTGCAGCAGGTCGAAATCCTCCTCAAACCGGTTGTAGTGGTCGCACGCGATGGCGGGGCTCGAAGCGTCGAGGATATTGCCGTGCTGGCTGGCGTATTCGTCCCAGATGCTCGGTCCGCGCCCGCCGTCATTCACGGCACCCTCGATCTGCGCCGCCGCCGTCGACGTTCCGAAAACGAACCCTTCCGGCAATCCGAACCTGCTCATTGCGCTCCTCGACTCAGTGATCCCTTCACTAAAGAACTCCAGGACCACGGGAGTCAATGGCCGGTCCCAGTTTCTTCCCTGACAGGGCGGATAAAGTGCTTGCATGTCCCAATCCCCGTCCCTGAATACCGTTGGCAACAGCCGCATGCGCCTGGCCAATCCCGCGCAACTGACGCCTTCGGGTCTGGTGGCACCGCGCTGGGGTGTGGGGCTGGCTTTCCTGGGGCTTCTTCTGGTGGTGCTGCTGCCGTTGCTTGGAACTTTGGCGCTGGTGGAGGTCATTGACTTTGGCCCGCCGTTGGTATTCGCCTCACTGCTGTTGACCTGGACGGCAATGCTCGGCGTCGCGCTGTACGCGTCCCGGCGGCAGGGGTTCGGTTCGTTCGTGCGGGACTACGGCCTGCGTTTTCGATGGATAGACCTGGCAGTGGGACTGGCGGTAGGAATAGCAGCGCGCATTGTGCTGGCGATTGTCCTGGCGATCCTCACGCTCCTATGGCCCCTGGAAGAAGGGGAGGTACTGAGCGGGAACGCGGAACTGTTCCTCACCGGCGATACCGTTTGGCTGATCATCAACGGAATTATGGGCGGGGTACTCATTGCGCCTTTCCTTGAGGAGTTGTTCAACCGCGGCGTAGTTCTGCGCGGCATACAGAACGCCATGTGGCTGCGCAGAACCGGCTCCCGGAAGGAGAAAGTCTCGCCCGCGGTCCAGCGCAGGTCGATTACGACGGCGACGGTGTTCGCGCTGCTGGTGAGCTCCCTTGCCTTCGGGCTGCTGCACACCGGTGCGGTGGCCGACCTGCGCTCTTCGGTCTACCTGTTGCTGGGTACCTTCACGGTGGGCCTGATGTGCGGTGTGCTGACGGTGCTCACAGGCCGGCTTGGACCCGCCATCATCACCCACGTGGTCTTCAACGGCACCGGCGTGGCGCTGGTGCTCCTGATCCCGCCGGAACTGCTGCCCTAACTCTTCCTGCTGCGGGCAAGGTCTCCCAGTGTTCCGTCTCCCAGGAACGGCTGTGCGGCGAGGAACCGAATCTCCCACTGCTGGGGCAGGTGGTTGTCGGAGCCGACCGTCCAGTAAACCTGAAGAGCTTTGAACCCGGATGGCCCGTACAGCCGGTATGCCGCCTGCAGCCTCCCCAGGGACTCCCTGCGGACGCTGACGGTCTGCCCGTCGAACTGTCCCTGCAGGACGCGCATGCCTGGACTTCCCATCTGATCCAGTACCGGTTCGATCAGCGACCACGCGTGGCGTACATGCCCCGGGCTCCGTCCGTACAGGATCAGCTCAGGCACGCCCATGTCTGTGAGACCTACCGTGTAGGCGGACGGCAATTCCCGGGTGTCGGCGCTGAAGTACACCGTGTAGCCGCCCCGCGCGACCTGCTCATCAGGTTGGTCAGGCGTGCCGGACGCGGGCCGGCGCAGGGTGCGGATTTCTATAGCTGAGCATGGCGGATGAAAGACGAGATCGGTCATGGGTGCGCTCCTTTGATTACCGCACACAGTGCCATTCCGCTCCGACATTTTTCACGGCCACCGCCTAGGCTTGGGCGCATGCAGCTTCCCGCCTATGCAACGCTCCTGACAGACATCCGGAACAGGGTTCTCACCATCACTGTCAACAGGCCGGACGCGCTGAATGCGCTGTCGTCGCGGACGGTCGAGGACCTGGAGCACTGCATTACTGCGGTGGCTGAGGTACTGCACAACGACGACGGCGCGTGGCCCGTCCGCGGACTCATCATCACCGGTGCCGGTAAGGCCTTCGTCGCCGGTGCTGATATCCGCGAAATGGCGGCGATGTCTCCGGACGACGCCCACGACCACAGCTCCCGGATGCATAAGGTGACGCTAGCGCTTGAGGAGCTGCCTGTACCGGTGATCGCGGCGGTCAACGGGTACGCGCTAGGTGGAGGCTGTGAACTGGCAATGGCCTGCGACCTCATCTACGCGGCATCGAATGCGTCCTTCGGTCAGCCCGAGGTTGGATTGGGGCTCGTGCCGGGCTTCGGCGGATCAGTGCGGCTTCCACGCCGTGTTGGGCCCGGCCTTGCCCGCGAACTTCTCTTCACCGGTCGACGCCTCACCGCCGCAGAGGCGCGTGAAGCAGGACTGGTGACCGCCGTGTTCAATTCCGTCGATGAACTGCTCGAGGGCGCCCGCAGCACCTTGGACCTCGCGGCCAGGCAGTCGCCAGCGGCGATCGCCCTCGTGAAGCGAACGCTCGCGGAGACCGAGGGGAGGCGCGTGCCCGAAGCGCTGGTGACCGAGGCGGACGCCTTTCGTGCTGCGTTCGCTACTGAAGACAAGGCTGAAGGAACCCGGGCCTTCCTCGCGAAGGAGCCGCCCAACTTTCCCGGTCGCTAGGAGCCTGCTGCAGACTGTGTCAACAGACGGGTATGTTACTAAGCATGCTGAATATTCGCGTGGTGTTGACGGGGCTGTTGCTTTTGCTCGGTTCGACGTCCTGCGGTGTTTCGATTCCGCAGGATCCGGACGGAACGCTTGAAAGGGTTTCCGGTGGAATCCTCCGGGTCGGAGTGGTTGAGAACGAAGAGTGGGTTGAGCTGCCGCCCACCGGCGATCCGCGCGGAATCGAACCAGCACTGGTGGAGGAGTTCGCCGATTCCCTGAATGCCGATATTGAATGGGTTCCCGGCGCGGAGCACAAACTCGTGGACGATATTTTCCACGGCCAGCTTGACCTGATCATCGGCGGCTTCAGTGCCGATACCCCCTGGATCAAGGAAGCCGGCATCACACGGCCCTACGTGGAGACGATCGACGAACGCGGCAAGACCCTGAAGCATGTCATGTTGGTCCCAATGGGGGAGAACGCGTTCCTGTTGAAGCTGGACCAGTTCCTGCAGGCACAGGAGGTGAAGGTATGAGCACCGCGCAGAAGCAGCAAGCAGCACGATTCGGCCATACGGAGCTCCCAGAGGAACAGAAGGCGGCGCTCCGGAAGGCGGTGAGACTGGAGTGGGCGACGATCGGTTTCCTGGCGGTCTCCACCTTCTTGGTCTTTCTGGTGCTGGGGAACTCGCAGGCCATGAAAGCGGCCTGGATCGAAGACCTGCTCTCCTTCCTGCCACCGATCTCCTTCCTGGTGGCAACACGAGTCATACGCCGTCGGCCTTCAGAGTCGCATCCTTATGGCTACCACCGGGCAGTCGGCGTTGCACATCTGGTGGCAGCGGTCGCACTCCTGGTGATGGGCGGTTACCTCCTCGTCGACTCGGCGATCAAGCTCATCACCACGGAGCATCCCACTATCGGGGGCATCACCCTGTTTGACAGCACCTTCTGGCTGGGTTGGCTGATGGTTCTGGCGATGCTGTTGACCGCGGGACCGCCGGTTGTCCTCGGCATCATGAAGATGAAACTCGCCAAGACCCTTCACGACAAGGTTCTGTACGCCGACGCGGACATGAACAAGGCGGACTGGATGACAGCGCTCGCCGCTGCCGTGGGTGTCCTTGGCATTGGCCTTGGCCTGTGGTGGGCGGATTCCGCCGCCGCAATCCTGATTTCCTCAAGTATTGTGCATGACGGGATCAAGAACGTGCGCGGCGCAATCGGCGGACTCACTGATACCACTGCGCGTACCTATGACGACTCCGAACCACATCCTATCGGCGGTCGCATAGACGCTTATCTGAGATCACTGCACTGGGTGAAGGATGCGCGGTCGCGGGTGAGGGACGAGGGGCACGTGTTCCATGTCGAGGCGTTTGTGGTCCCGCGAGCGATGTCGCGGGCAACACTCAGCCGGATCGAGAAGGCAAGGGACGCCTGCGTCGAAATGGATTGGAAGGTCCAGGACATGGTCATTGTTCCGGTGGCTGAGCTTCCGGAGGAATTCCTTCCGGGGCTTACCCGGGGCGGCGCGGAGCGCGAATAGGTTGGCAGAGAAGAACCCCGGAAACCTCACCGGGATCTTTTGCTGGGAGAACCCTAAGTAACCTTACCAATTTGTTGAAATCGTGAATCCGGCTGGGTTAGCGTGGCGGACAAGCGGTCAGAACCGCGAAGTTGTTCCACAGGAAAGTTCCAGCACACAAGGAGGAACAGACAATGGCAACAGTTCAGGAATCCATCGACGTATCGGTTCCGGTGTCCACGGCGTATAACCAGTGGACGCAGTTCGAGACTTTCCCTGAGTTCATGGGCGGAGTCGAGTCCATCACGCAGATCTCGGACACCCACAACCACTGGGTCACCAAGGTCGGCGGTGTTGAGCGCGAGTTCGATACCGAGATCACCGAACAGCATCCGGACGAGCGCGTTGCCTGGAAGAGCACCGACGGAAAGTCCCATGCCGGCGTCGTAACCTTCCACCGCCTGGACGACACGACCACCCGGGTTACGGTCCAGCTCGACTGGGATCCGGAAACCTTCACCGAGAAGGTGGGCGCGGCGGTCGGTGTCGATGACCGGCAGGTGAAGTCTGACCTCAAGCGCTTCAAGGAGTTCATCGAGAGCAAGGGCGGCGAGACCGGCGCCTGGCGCGGCAACGTGGATGCTCCCGGATCGGGTTCGGCTACGGCCGGCCAGCCGGCAGACCCGCTGGCCGGCGGTGTCGGACTGACTGATCCGTCCCTGGATGACCCGGAGTCGGGCGGCCCCCGCGCCACGAACCCGGCTTAGCTCGTCCTGTCAGCGGAGGAAACGCCCCAGGGGCGTTTCCTCCGCTTTCCTTTGCACCCCTTATTTCGCACGCACCCTAACGCTGGCGAATTGCTTCGATGGCTGCCGTAGCTCGCTCCGACAGACCCTGTGAGATTGGTGCGCTTCCGGCAGCTTCGGCCGAAGCCTCCTGGCCCTCGCTGCTCACCACGAACGATTCGAATGCCTTGACCAGCTCAAGCGTCTCCTCGTTCTCATAGGTGGAGCACAGTACGTGGTAAGAGACGAGAACAAGCGGATAGGCTCCGGTCGCCGTTGTCCGCCGGTCCAGATCAAGTGCAATGTCGAATTCCGACCGTCCCTCAACGCGCTGGGCTGCGTCGACGGCGGCGGCAGCAGCTTCGGCGCTTACTGCGACGTACTCCTCACCGACGCGTAGTTTCGCACGCCCCAGCGGCGGGCCGACTGCGGAATCATCCGCATAGGTCACCGCTCCCTCAGTGCCGGTCACCGTGCTCACCACACCGGCATTGCCCTTGGCGTTTTCTCCTGCCAGGTCGGCCGGGAAGGTCCCGTCAGCCTCTTCAGGCCAGACCTCGGGCACGACGGCGTGCAGGTAATCAGTGAAGTTCTCGGTGGTCCCTGAGTCATCGGACCTGCTCACAGGCGCAACAGGGGTCGACGGCAGGTCCAGCTCCGGGTTCTGCTCAACGATTGCAGGGTCGTCCCAGGTTCTGATCTCGCCCCGGAAAATCCGGGCGATCGTCTCCGCATCCAGGTTCAGTTCCTCTATGCCGGGAAGATTGAACGCGATGCTGATGGGAGCGACATACGCCGGAATGTTGACGGCCCCGTCCGGTCCGCACGCCTCCCGTGACTCCTCGAGTTCCTCATCGCTCAGGTAGGCATCCGAGCCGGCGAAATCCACTGCGCCGGCGAGCAGTGCGCCGCGCCCGGCACCGGATCCGTCCGGTGAGTATTGGACCCGTACGCCGGGGTGGATAGTGGCAAACTCCGCCTGCCAGGCGTTCATTGCGGGACCCTGAGCGGAAGATCCGGCACCGGTGATGGTTCCACTGAGTGTCGAGGTGGCGTTTCGAGCCGCTGCTTCCTGCTCGGGCCCAAGCGGATAATCAGATCCGCAGGACGTAACGGCCAGAATTGCAGCAAGCCCGGCTGCGATGGAAGCAACACGGTGATAATTCACACGCCCACGATACAGGTGAACAGCCGGTGAACAAGCGGTGAACGGCGGGGGAACGAGTCAGGGTGCCTGTAGATCCCGCGTGGCCGGCCCCTCCAGTCGCGCCCCATCATGGCTGAATCGTGACCCATGCAGCGGGCAGTCCCAGGACTGCTCGGCGTCGTTCCAGCTGAGTACTCCTCCCATGTGCGGGCACACAGCGGAGACACGGTGAGTGACGCCACCGATCTGGCAGATCCCTACTGGCCGGGCACCTTCGCGCACAATCACACCCTGCCCCTCGGGCGGCTGTGCGTGGGAGGGGCGGCCGAGACCGCTGAGCCAGCCGCTCACCATTTCCAGTCCGACGCCGGCGTTCGTCTTCGCGGTAGCCAACGCGTCCTGCTTTCCCAACCGCGTCTTGTACAACTCGTTGGCCCAGGGCATATGCCCACCGAGAATCTCGG
This sequence comes from Arthrobacter sp. JZ12, assembly GCF_035189165.1. Lineage (NCBI taxonomy): Bacteria > Bacillati > Actinomycetota > Actinomycetes > Micrococcales > Micrococcaceae > Arthrobacter > Arthrobacter sp. JZ12. Next base: position 43,896 of record NZ_CP045246.1, read on the forward strand.
CAGACAGTGCCAGTGCTGCCGCCACTCCGTTGGTGAAGCCCCATTTATTGAAGCCGGTCGCGGTGTAGATTGAGTGCCCGGCGATGGGCATTTTCCCTACATACGGCACGGACGACGCCGGCCGGTAGTCCTGCGCCGACCAGCTGAACGCTGCCTGTGCCGTGGGAAAATGCTCCTGCGTCCAGCGGATGATGTCGTCCACCAGCGACTGGGTGTGCGCCTGGCGCCCGACGATATGGCCGTTGCCGCCCACAATGAGGTAAGGGCGCCCCTCCACCTCCGCTGTGCGCAGCGTTCGGTTGGGTGCATCCACCGAAAGGTACATGCCGCTGGGAACCTGGTCCTGCACCGTGAAGGCGACGGCATAGGACCGGTGTGGCTGGAGGACGGAGAAATGGCCGCCGCGGTCGAGGATGGGCGTACCGGTCGCCAGGATCACGTTGGAGGCGGCAACGTTGCCTTGGGTCGTCTGGAGCGTGGAGCGTTCCCCCTTGGTGCTGCCGGCCTTGACTCCGGTGACGCGGACGTCCTCGATCAGTTTGCCGCCGTGCTTCCGCAGGTCGGCCGCGAGGACGGCAAGTACTTCCATGGGATGGATTTGAGCCTGGCCGCTCACCTTGAGGGCACCCGTTACCGGAAACGGCAGCTCGGAAGAATCCTCGAGCACCGCATTCAAACCGGAGTTGGCACATGCGTCCCGCTCCTCGCGAAGCAGGCGGGCGCCGTCGTCGGTCACTGCGTAGTTGAAGGCGTCCCGTCGCTCGTAGGCGACGCCGTGTTCATCACAGAGCCGGAGCAGCCAGCTCTGGCCCTCGCGGTTGCCGGTCACGTAGTGGCGGGCGAGGTCGGGGCCGTGATGGTGCGTGATCGAGGACAGCTGCGTGCCCTGCAGCAGCGAGACCTTCGCGGTGCTGTTTCCCGTGGTGACCGCACCTGCCCTCCGCGCCTCCAAAATGGCTACCCGCTGGCCCGAGCGGGCGAGCAGTGTGGCCGCGGTCAGGCCGGTGATGCCCGCGCCGACCACCACGGAGTCATAGGGGCCGGCGTCAAAGGGGTCGGTGGGGATGTTCGGTGATGATTCAAGCCAAAGGGACTTCACAGCGGATTCTCCTCCTGCGTTGAGCAACGACGACGGCGGCGGCACCGACACTCGCAGCTGACGCTCCCGCTCCGGTCACCGCTTCCGTGTGACCAACGCTAGACCGCGCTCCCAAGCACCTCAAGCAGAAGCCGGCGCACTGCGGGACTCGGAAGCGCGCAATCCTCAGTAAGCTTGCCGATACGCAAGGGAGAGGAGACACCTATGGTTGTCGCACTGCTGATCATTGACATGCAGAAGGCCTTTTTCGAGGACGAGGTTCTCGGGAAGCAGCAGGATCGAGTGGTTCAGGCATGTAACACTGCCATAGCGGATGCTAGGGAGGCGGGTGCACCCGTCTACGTGATCCGCACCGAACATCAGCGCGACAAGTCCACCTGGACTGTCAGCATGCTCGATGATGACCAGGGGTTCCTTTTCACCGGCACCGAGCAGGCCGAGCCGGTCGATGGTCTGGAGATTGATGGGTTCCCCCAGTTGGTGAAAACCCGGGACAGCGCATTCTTCGGTACCGACCTTCTGCAGCGGCTACGCAACCTCGGCGTCGATACCGTAGTGCTTGCCGGTGTTGCCACACACAACTGCGTCGCCCAGACGGCAGCCGACGCCTATGCCAACAATCTGCGCGTGGTTTACGCGGAGGACGCGATCGCGTCCACCAACGAGGAGTATGCGAGGGATGTGCTTCGTGTGCTCATGGACGAGTATCGCCAGAAGGCGCTATCGCGTAGCGACGTCAGACAGCTCTTCTCCTCGCAATCCGTGAACGCGTAGCTATGCTCCGATGCTGAAGCCGTCTTCCCTATGAAAGAGCCGGCGCCCTGCTCCGTTGTTGAGGCGCACCCATACAACTGAGGCATCGTCGGAGCGGTCCTCCAGCACGCCCGAGAATTCAGCGCCGGAGTAGTGACGAAGGGTGATTTCCTGCCCGCGTTCAAAGGCCGAAAAATCGGTCGCGGAGGAAGAAGAGGTCGTCATGGCAGGCCTTTCGGTATGTGACTGCAAACACACTAGACACCCTTTCTGAATGACCGGTGAATGCTGCTCAACCGTGGCTTGAGCAAAGACCAAGATTTATCAAACAGATAACTAAGCAAGCTGTCTATTCGCCGAAGATTGTGGCAGTCTAAGCATTGTCAGGGTGGAAAGTTGCAACTGACTAGTTCGCAGACCACAACGCCGGCGGATCCGCCACACCGGCGATTCGTCTCTTTTCGAGGATGGGGCACAGCGCAATGACAACGCATTCACCGGGTGTCGGCACCCGAACCAATATCCAAAAAGCAGCCCTCGCCGTCGGGGTAGTTTTTCTGCTCGTCGGTGTGCTGGGTTTCATTCCCGGCATAACTTCCGGCTTCGATCAGCTGCAGTTCGCCGGCCACGAGTCGGAAGCCATGCTTCTGGGTATTTTCCAGGTATCGATTCTGCACAACATCGTGCATCTGCTGTTCGGGGCGGCCGGGATCGCCATGGCTAAAACCGCGTCCGGCGCCTACAACTACCTGCTGTGGGGTGGCGTTATATACGCCGTCCTGTTCATCTACGGGTTGGTGATTCCCGCCGAGTCGGCTGCCAACTTTGTCCCCGTGAATGCGGCGGACAACGTGCTGCACCTCGTGCTGGCCATCGGGATGATCGCCTTGGCCCTTGCATTGCGGGACCGGCACCGGAGTGTACGAGATAGGTGAGAACCCACCGCTCAATCCCTTAATTCAACACGGACAAAGAACGACGACGGCGGGTTGCGGCCCGCCGTCGTCCTTTGTGTAGTTCGGTTTTGCCGAGAGGATCAGGCCTCTACAGCCTTGTCACCGCGTACCGGCTGTGCATCCTGGCCGGAGACCACCTCGATCTTCCGCGGCTTTGCGCGCTCGCTGACCGGGATGGTCACGCTCAGCACGCCGTTCTCGTAGCGGGCGGAGATTGCCTCAATGTCGATGCCCTGGCCCAGGTTGAGCTGGCGGAGGAATGATCCGCTCTCACGCTCACGGGTGAGCCACTTGACGCCTTCGACATTGCGCAGCGTCCGCTCGGCGCGGATGGTGAGCAGCTGTCCGTCAACATCGATGTCTACGGAGCCTGGATCGATGCCCGGCAGGTCGGCGCTCAGGATGTAGTGGTCACCCTCGCGGTACAGGTCCATGGGCATCAGCCGCAGGCCCTGGCGGTTGTCCAGAAGGGCGCCTGCCACGCGGTCGAGTTCACGAAATGGATCGAATTTCATTGCCATGATGGTTCACTCCCTGCGGTTAGTAGCTCTTCAGAAGTTGAGTGGGGTTCACTCAACCCCGAGAAAAGATTAGCACTCGTCCAAGGGGAGTGCTAATAGTCTCCGTTCGCCCATAGTGAACAAAACCTGCACGAAAAAGCCCGCCCCGCGAAGGCGGGACGGGCTGTCGAACGGTGCCTGCGCGGGGCCTCGATCCCCGGGCCTTCCGCGTGTGAAGCGGATGCTCTACCAGACTGAGCTACACAGGCGAATTTGTTCCTCGCCAGTTTAGGCCATGGCCGGCTCCGGGGTGCAATCGGGGCATGTGGGTAGATAATTACCCGAATGCTAAGTAGCCTGATCATTGAGTCAGGCAGCACTTCTCGAAGAACAGTGAAGGAGCTTCGGCCATGAACGATCAGGACATCCTCGCGCGGATCCAGTCCCTGGTGGAGGAAGAGCACGAGCTCAGAGGTTCCTCGTCGGACGATCCTGCAGGTTCCTCCAATGAAGACCGGCAGAACCGGTTGCGCAGGGTGGAGGAGGAACTTGACCAGTGCTGGGATCTGCTCCGGCAGCGCCGAGCCAAGCACGACGCAGGCGAAAGCCCGCAGGACGCTGAACCCCGCCCCATTGACCAGGTTGAGGGTTACCGCCAATAGCGCCGAGTCCCCGGCAAGGAGCCGGTGAAAGGACACTGCATGGAGAACCTGAAGGCGTTCGCACTGATCTGCACGCTGACTCCCTCCCCGGAGGAGTCCAGCAGCGACCTTATTGCCGACCACATCCTCGGCAAGCTGCGCGAGCAGGGGGTGTCGACGTCGTCCGCCCGCGTGGTTGACCACAACGTCGCCCCCGGCGTTCAAAAGGACATGGGAAATGGGGACCAGTGGCCGGAACTGCGACAAAAGATTCTCGATGCGGACATCTTCCTGCTCAGTGCCCCCATCTGGGTGGGGCATATGAGCAGTCTGGCTCAGCGCGTGTTTGAGCGGCTCGACGCTGACCTCTCCTCCACCGATGACGAGGGCAGGCCGATCATGTACAACAGGGTTGCGCTGACCGCGGTTGTCGGCAATGAGGATGGGGCCCACCACGTCACTGCTGAAATGCACCAGGGGCTGAACGACATCGGCTTCACCCTGCCCGCGCAGGGCGGCGTGTACTGGGTGGGCGAAGCAATGCAGACGGTCGACTTCAAGGATCTGGACGAGGTACCCGATCCGGTGGCTTCGACCATTTCCTCCATGACGGCAAACGCCGTGCACCTAGCGAAGGCGCTGAAGGTGGCGCCCTACCCGGCTCCGTAGGGGAACGCGGCCGGCGAGGCCCTAACGCCCGGTATGGCGTCAGGCGCCCTTCTTGGAGGCCTTCGAGGTCTTCTTTCCGGCGCCCTCGCCTGTCTTCTTCTCCCGGTTCTTCTCCACACTCCGGCGCAGGGCCTCCATGAGGTCGAGGACGTTGCCGCCTTCACCTTCCTCGGTCTCGCCGAATGTCTCATCGGTATCCAGGGCCTCGCCCTTCTCGAGCTTCGCCTCAATCAGGGTGCGCAATTGCTCCTGGTAATCGTCCTTGAAGTTCTCCGGATCGAAGTCCGAGGAGAATGACTCCACCAGAGCGGCGGACATTTCCTTCTCCTTCGCGGAGATACGAACCTTCTCGTCAAGGGCCGGGAAGTTGGCTTCCCGCACCTCGTCCTGCCACAGCAGGGTCTGGACCATGAGCACGTCGCCGCGCACCCGCAGCGCGGCCAGCCGGGACTTCTGTCGCAGCGAGAACTTCACGATGGCCGTTCGGTCGGTCTCCTCGAGGGTGCGGCGCAGCAGCACGTACGCCTTGGTGGATTTCGAATCCGGCTCCAGGTAGTAGGCGCGGTCAAACATGATGGGATCGATCTGCTCGCTGGGTACGAACTCGACAACCTCGATCTCCCGGCTCTTTTCCACCGGAAGCGACGCAAGGTCCTCGCTTGTCAGCACCACGGTGCGCTCGCCGTCGTCGTAGGCCTTGTCAATGTTCTTGTACTCGACCACCTCGCCGCAGATCTCGCACCGGCGCTGATAGCGGATGCGCCCGCCGTCCTTGTCGTGCACCTGGTGGAGGCTGATGTCGTGGTCCTCGGTGGCGCTGTAGACCTTCACCGGCACGTTGACCAGCCCGAACGCCACTGCGCCCTTCCAGATCGCTCTCATGTTCCTAGTGAACCAGTGTTGCCGGTGCCGGTCTACGATTGCTTGGGTGAACTCAGAACCGATGGTTACCAAGACGCTTGCCGACGGAGAGCCCGCCCTCTGGTTCGAGATGCGGTTCAATGTGCCGGCAAGGGTGCTCTGGAAGCACCTTACCGATCCCGAGAAGCTCAAGTACTGGTTCCCCTGCGAGCTGGATATCCTGCCGCGAAAGGGAGCGGTGGTCACCTTCAAGTTCCCAGGCGAGAAAGCCACGGAGGGTACTGTCCTCGAGGCCGAGAAGCCCCGGCTCCTCGCCTACACGTGGGAGGAGGAGGTCCTGCGGTGGGAAATCGAGGACGACGACGACGGCAGCCTCCTCACGCTGACCAACACCATCCAGGAGGGGCAGGAGATCGCCCGCTCGGCTGCAGGCTGGCACCTGACCCTGATGGGCCTGGACGACTACCTGAACAAGCGGCCCCTGGGGCAGGACCCGGCGCTGTGGGACGAGTACGTCCGCCGGTATGAGGAGCAGTTCGGCGAATGAGTCCACTGGCATAAAACGCCCATCCCTACAAGACTGGGGCAATGGCCCCCAGCAGTGCGCAGCAGACGGTTACCGTCGACGGCAAGCGCCTGAAGCTCACGAGCCTGGACCGCGTCATGTACCCGGAAACGGGTACAACCAAGGCTGATGTGCTGGCCTACTACGCGGCCGTAGCCGACGTCCTTATTCCGCATGCCCGGAACCGGCCGGTCACCCGCAAGCGGTGGGTAAACGGCGTCGGAACCGAGGAGAAGCCGGGCGAGGTGTTCTTCCAGAAGAACCTCGACAAGTCAGCGCCGTCGTGGATCGAGCGCCACGGCATCGAGCACAGCGACCATACCAACGTGTACCCGCTCCTCAACGATCTGGCGACGCTGACCTGGCTGGGGCAGATATCGGCTCTGGAGATTCACGTCCCGCAGTGGCAGTTCGGGCCGAACGGGGAGGTGGGCAATCCTGACCGGATGGTCCTGGACCTGGACCCCGGCCCGGGAGCGACCCTGCTGGAGTGCGCAGAAGTGGCGCGCCTGGCGCGGGAAATCCTGAACGACATGGGACTGGATCCGCGCCCGGTCACCAGCGGGTCGAAGGGGATCCACCTCTATGCCGCCCTGGATGGCAGGCAGACTTCGGACGAGGTGTCCGCCGTCGCCAAGGAACTGGCGCGGGCGCTCGAAGCCGACCACCCGGATCTGGTGGTCAGCGACATGAAGAAGTCCCTGCGCGGCGGGAAGGTCCTCCTCGACTGGAGCCAGAACCACCGTAACAAGACGACCATCACCCCGTACTCACTCCGCGGCCGGGCACACCCGATGGTGGCGGCGCCCCGCACCTGGGAGGAACTGGACAGCCCGGATCTAGACCATCTGGACTACGAGCAGGTGATCGAGCGGGTCCAGGAGCATGGCGATCTTCTTGGGGACATGGACCAGGGGAACGCGGGCAGCGCGGCCGGTGTGCCGCACACAGGCAGCAACAACGACGCCGGCCCTCGGGACCGCCTCTCCACTTACCGATCGATGCGTGACGCCTCGAAAACCCCGGAGCCGGTGCCGGACCGGGTGGGTGAGCCGGGCGGAAACAGCTTCGTCATCCAGGAGCACCATGCACGCCGCCTGCACTACGACTTCAGGCTGGAACGCGACGGCGTGCTGGTTTCCTGGGCGATCCCCAAGGGCCCGCCAACCTCGACCGGTGAGAACCATCTCGCGGTTCAGACTGAGGACCACCCGCTGGACTACGGATCTTTCGAAGGCACCATTCCTAAGGGTGAGTACGGCGCGGGTGAAGTTTACATCTGGGACTCAGGCACCTACGAGGCCGAGAAGTGGCGACCGGGGAAAGAGGTTATCTGCACCCTCCAGGGCCGCCCGGACGGCGGGCTTGCCAAGGGAGGCAGCGCTGTACGCAGGTTCGCCCTGATCCACACGGGCGGATCGTCGGATTCCGCAGAGAAGAACTGGCTCATTCACCTCATGAAGGAACAGCCGGGACAGGCGATGCCGTCTGCTGAGGGAACCCGGGCGACGGCGTCGCGGGCTCACCAGGAACTGCCCTCCAACCTGAAGCCCATGCTAGCCACCCAGGGAACGCCGGGGATCATTCGCTCCGATGGGAACTGGGCGTTCGAGATGAAGTGGGACGGCATCCGTGCTCTTGCCACCGTTACTCCAGAAGGCACCCGGCTGATGAGCAGGAACGGAAACGACCTGACGAAGGCGTATCCGGAACTCGCGGACCTCGGCGCCTACGTCAACGGGGAGCAGGCAGTGCTTGACGGGGAAATTGTCGCCATCAACATGGCCGGCCGTCCTGACTTCGGTTTGCTGCAGCGCCGGATGAACCTGACCCGTGCCTCCGACATAGAGGCAGCGCGCAAACGCACGCCCGTTCATTTCCTGCTCTTCGATCTCCTGCACCTGGACGGCAACTCCCTGCTGGAACTGGGCTACAGCCAGCGCCGTGAGGTGCTTGAGCAGGCGGTGGACGCTCCGGATGACGGCCACATCCAGGTTCCGCCGGCACTAGAAGCCACCCTCGATGAGGCGATGGAAGCAAGCCGGGAGCTTGGCCTGGAGGGAGTGATGGCCAAACGGGTGAACAGCGCGTACTACCCGGGGCGCCGGTCCGAGTCCTGGGTGAAACTCAAGCATTCACTCACCCAGGAAGTGGTGGTGGTGGGCTGGCGGCCGGGCAAGGGCAACCGGGCCCACAAGGTGGGCTCGTTGCTGGTCGCGGTACCGGACGGCGTCGACCTCAAGTACATCGGCAGGGTGGGTTCCGGTTTGACCGAACGCGAGCTTGCGGAAATCGGCTCCCGTCTGAAGAAGATGGGTCGCAAGACTGCCCCGCTGGCTGATGTACCGACGGCGGATGCGTCCGATGCCCGGTGGGTACGGCCGGCCCTGGTGGGCGAAGTGCAATTCACTGAACGAACCAGTGGAGGCAAACTCCGCCACCCGGTGTGGCGCGGATGGCGACCGGACAAGAGACCGTCGGACGTCGTGGTCGAAATCTGAGGCCGTTGTCACGACGGGCCAAGCACCACAGATTAAGCACAACAGGTCAGGCACTACAGAGGGGAAGCAGATGCAGTTCGAGCAGCTTGACGCCTGGTGGAGGGCAGCCAACTACCTTTCGGTGGGCCAGATCTACCTGAGGGACAATGCGCTGCTGCGTCGGCCGCTTCGGCGGGAGGATGTGAAGGAGCGGCTGCTCGGCCACTGGGGTACCACGCCGGGCCTGAACTTCATCTACGCCCATCTCAATCGGGTGATCGTCGAACGGCAGCAGCAGATGCTCTTCATCACCGGCCCGGGCCATGGAGGCCCCGCCAATGTTGCCAATGCCTGGCTCGAAGGAACGTACTCCGAGATCTATAGCCACATCGGACGGGATGAGGCCGGCGTGGAGGAGCTGTTCCGGCAGTTCAGCTACCCGGGAGGCATCCCCTCGCACGCTGCACCGGAGACGCCGGGCTCCATCAGTGAGGGCGGCGAGTTGGGCTACTCCCTGGCCCACGCTTACGGTGCGGTCTTCGACAATCCGGACCTCATCGCGGCCTGTGTCATCGGCGACGGTGAGGCCGAGACGGGTCCGCTGGCCGCCAGCTGGCACTCCAACAGCTTCCTGGATCCCGTGAACGACGGCGCTGTGCTGCCCATCCTGCACCTGAACGGCTACAAGATCGCCAACCCCACGGTGCTCTCGCGGATGCCTGAGCAGCAGCTCGAGTACCTGATGCGTGGCTACGGCTACCACCCGCATTTCGTCACCGTCACCGACCCGAAAGCCACTGAGCAGGCACACCGGGACTTTGCCGCGGCCCTCGAGGCCTGCCTCGAGGGGATCGCGGCGATCCAGCAGGCAGCCCGCTCGGGGCAGGAAAACGCAGGGCAGGAAAACACTGACAATCCCATGGCGTGGCCCATGATCGTGCTGCGCTCGCCGAAGGGTTGGACCGGACCCGCCGCCGTCGACGGGAAGCCGGTTGAGGGAACCTGGAGGGCGCATCAGGTGCCGCTGTCGGGGATGCATGACGACGACGACCACCTCCGCCAACTCGAGGAATGGATGCGCTCCTATCGGCCGGAGGACCTTTTCTCCGAGGACGGCGCACCTGTCAGCGACGTCACCGGGCAGGCACCGGCCGGTGACCTGAGGATGAGTGCCACGCCCTATGCAAACGGTGGCCGGCTGCTGCGGGACCTCCGGCTACCCGCCTACACGGACCACGCCATCGACGTCGAACGGCCGGGCGGGCAGAAGGCGAGCCCGATGCTCGCCGTGGGCGGCTACCTGCGGGAGGTTATCCGCCTCAACCCCGAAAACTTCCGCTTGTTCGGACCGGATGAGACCGCGTCCAATCGGCTGCAGGATGTTTATGACGCCACGGACAAGGCCTGGCAGCAACGAATTGACGACGTCGACGAACACCTCGCGCGGTCCGGCCGCGTCCTTGAGGTGCTGAGCGAACATCTCTGCCAGGGCTGGCTGGAAGGCTATCTTCTGACCGGACGGCACGGCGTTTTCAACTGTTACGAGGCATTCGTGCACATCGTGGATTCGATGTTCAACCAGCACGCGAAGTGGCTCAAGGTGCATCAGGAGCTGCCATGGCGGCAGCCGGTGGCTTCACTTAACTACATGCTCTCGAGCCACGTCTGGCAGCAGGACCACAACGGCTTTTCGCATCAGGATCCTGGCTTCATCGACCACGTGGTGAACAAGAAGGCGGACGTCATCCGGGTCTACCTGCCGCCCGATGCCAACACCATGCTCGCCGTCACCGGGCGCTGCCTGCAAACACGGGACCGGGTGAACGTCATTGTTACCGGGAAGCAGCCGACAATGACGTGGCTGCCGCCCGAGGAAGCCCGCCTCCACGTCGAACGGGGAATCGGTGTCTGGGCTTTCGCTGGAAGCGAGGACCCACGCGGTGGAGCGGATCCTGACGTCGTGCTCGGCTGCGCAGGCGATGTGCCCACCGTCGAGGTGGTTGCGGCCGCGCAACTGCTGCGGCGTGCACTGCCGTCCCTGAAAATCCGGGTGGTCAATGTGGTGGACCTGATGCGGCTCCAGGACAGCTCGGAGCACCCGCATGGGCTGAGCGCACGCGATTTTGACACTCTCTTCACCCGCGACCGGCCGGTTGTCTTCGCCTACCACGGCTACCCATGGCTCATTCACCGCCTGACGTACCGCCGAACCAACCACGACAACATCCACGTGCGCGGCTACAAGGAAGAGGGCACCACGACTACGCCTTTCGACATGGCTATGCTGAACCAGATCGACCGGTACCAGCTTGCGATGGACGTGATCGACCGGGTGCCCTCGCTGCAGTCCACTCAGGCCGGGCTGCGACAGCATTTTCAGGATGAGCGGCAGAAAGCCTGGCAATTCACGCGGGACGCAGGCAAAGACATTGAGACAGTGACGGGGTGGCTGCTCGAGGAAGCGGGACCCGACGACGCGGACTGACGACGCGAACTGAAAGGGGAGAACTGCGGCTTAGGCGTTCTCGTCAGGTTCCGGATCCCGTACGGAGAATTCGGGAACCCAGGTGATGTCCCCGTGCTCCACGTTGGCGTTGCGCGCAAGCACAAACAGCAGGGAAGAGAGCCTGTTGAGGTAGATGCCAACCTGTGGGTTGACCGTATCCGGGTACTCCTCCACGGCAGCCCACACCGCCCGCTCCGCACGGCGCACAACCCCCCGCGCCTGGTACAGAAGGGCCGCAGACAGCGTTCCTCCCGGGAGGACCATGCCGCTGAGGTCGTCGGCTTCCGCGGCGAAGTGCTCATACGCTCGTTCGAGACGCTCGACGTGCGCGGGTACGACCCGCGCCGACGCGGGCTCGAGATGATTCAGGGGAGTGAGCAGATCCGCTTCTGCGTCGAACAAATCGTTCTGCACGCTTACGAGCATGGCGGTCACGTCGGTGGGAAGACCGCCGGTGGCGATAGCGACGCTGACAGCGGCATTGGCCTCATCGCATTCGGCATGGGCCACAACCCGCACGTCGTGCTTGGAGCACAAGCCGTGCCCGCCGAAAACCGTGGTGCCGGTGTCTCCCTCTCCGGTATAGCTGGACGTACGGTTTCCGGTCTCAGGGCTCTCCGTCATGGCCCTCAGTATACTGATCGTCGTGTTCAGAGCCCGCTGTGTGAGGAGTCGACATGTCCGCTGAGTCCAAAGGCGATTCGATCGAGGAGAGAATCGGCGACACTGCTGACAGCTCAGCCGCCGGCTGGGCATCGGTTGATAAGGTTGTATTTTTCGTCGCGTTCGGCATCATCCTTACGGTGTGCATCCTCGGTGTTGTCTTCACCGAGGCGGTGAGCGCGGCTGCAGGAGCAGCCCTGGGTTGGGTCACAGGAAACTTCGGCTGGCTCTTCATCCTGGGCGCCAGCGGATTTGTGGTGTTCTCTCTGGTCCTGGCTTTCGGCAGGTATGGAAACATCCCGCTGTCACAGGAGGGCGAAGGCACCGAGTTCTCCACCCTGTCCTGGGTTGCCATGATGTTCAGCGCCGGCATGGGCATCGGCCTCATGTTCTTCGGCGTCTACGAGCCGGTTACCCACCTGGCTTCTCCGCCCCCGTATGTGGAGGCAGAGCCCGGAAGCCCCGACGCAGCACGACAGGCGATGGCCTACACATTCTTCCACTGGGGCCTGCACCCGTGGGCCATTTACGCCGTCGTCGGTCTGGCGCTGGCGTATTCCACCTACCGCATGGGCCGCGGAAACCTCATGAGCTCGCCCTTCGAGTCACTCTTCGGGGCAGAGCGCATCCGGGACCGCGGCTGGGGCAAGCCGATCGACATTCTCGCCATCATCTGCACCAAGTTTGGCTCGGCGACCTCCCTCGGCCTAGGCGCATTGCAGATCGCGGCCGGATACGCTCTGCTGACTACCGGCGAGTTCGACGACGATCCGGGCGCCGCGCTGCCGATCATCATCATCTGCGTCCTCACGGTGGGCGTGCTGTTCTCAGCCGCGAGCGGTGTCTCCAAGGGCATCAAATGGCTGAGCAACACGAACATGGTTCTTGCCGCCGTACTGCTGCTGTTTGTCTTCATCGTCGGCCCCACCGTCTTCATGCTCGATCTCATCCCGTCGGGAATCGGCTCCTACCTGTCGAACCTGGTTCCGATGAGCTTCCACTCCGCCGTGTTCGGCGGTACAGAGTGGCTGGCCAGCTGGACGATTTTCTACTGGGCCTGGTGGATCTCCTGGACGCCCTTCGTCGGGACGTTCATTGCCAAGATCTCCCGCGGCCGGACCGTGCGCGAGTTCGTGCTCGGCGTGCTGCTGGTTCCTACCGGCGTCAGCGTGCTGTGGTTCTCTGTCTTCGGCGGAGCCGGCCTCAACCTGCAGCTTGGCGGTGTGGACATCGCCGGAACCGGCAACGAAGCGGCCGGGTTCTTCGCCACCCTGCAGGAGTACCCGTTCTTCATCGGGGCTGCGCTGGTGGTCATGGTGCTCACCGCGGTGTTCTTCATCAGCGGCGCGGACGCGGGTGCGCTGGTCCTTGGCACGCTGTCCAGCTACGGGCGCAAGGAACCCTGGAAGCCTCTGGTCCTGTTGTGGGCAGTGCTGACGGGAGCGGTGGCCGCGGTCCTGCTGTTCGTGGGCGGCCTAGAGGCGCTGCAGACCTTCACCATCCTCGCGTCCAGCCCGTTCGTGCTGATCATCATCGGCCTATGCGTCGCACTGTATGCGGACCTCCGAAGGGATCCGCTGCGGCTGCGCAGCCTGGGCCCCGTGCGCGGAGCTGCGACCGTTCCCGCCACGGTGCCCTTCAAGGAGACCGACACCGGCTCCATTGAACGCATCAGCCCGGAGGGAACCACCGGAGACGACGCCGGCAAATAGCTCCCATCGGGTGCAACTCTTCTGATCTCGTGTAGCGTCGGTGATTGGCGGCCAATTGCCGCCAATCACCAGTCTCATTTGAGTCTTAGCTATGGGGGAAATGTGGATATCGGTCTGCTGATCACGCTCGGGGTGGTCGCCGGCGTCGTCGTAATTCTGGCTCTGGTCGCAGCGATAGCGGCGAGGATGGCACTGCGCATCGCCAGCCCGTCCGAAGCGCTCATCATCACGGGAAAGAGCAATCAGGAAAGCCAGCGCGTAGTCTTCGGGCGCACGTTCATCAATCCGATCAGCCAGCGCGCGTTCTCGATCTCCCTGGCGTCCAGGCAGGTCACGCTGCAGATCGAGGGCATCTCCAAGAACGGCATCAAGCTGCACCTGACGGGCGTTGCGCAGATCAAGGTCGGCGGTGATGAAGAGGCGGTCCGCCGGGCAGCCCAGCGATTCCTGAATCAGCAGGACCAGATCGACCACTACACACAGGAAACCCTGTCCGGCTCGCTGCGCTCGATCGTGGGAACGCTGACCGTGGACTCGATCATCAAGGACCGGGCATCCTTCGCCAAGAGCGTGAAGGAAGAGGCCGAGCACTCGATGCACAACCAGGGCCTGGTGATCGACACCTTCCAGATCCAGTCCGTGAACGATGACTCCAGCTACCTGCACAACCTTGGGCGTCCTGAAGCCGCACTTGCCGAGAAGCTTGCGAAGATCGCCGAAGCCAATGCCGCCCAGGAAGCTGCCGAAGCGGCTGCGCTCGCCGATGAGCAGGTGGCTCTCGCCGAACAGCGCCTGGCCATCCGCCGCGCTGAATTGAAGGAAGTCGCCGACGCCCGCCAGGCGCAGGCCGACGCCGCCGGCCCGCTCGCAGCAGCCGAGCAGCAGCAGGCCATCCTCCTCAAGGAACAGGAAGTCACCGCACGCCGTGCCGAACTGCGCGAGCGGGAACTGGACATCGAAATCCGCAAGCCCGCCGACGCGGACAAGTACCGGGTGGAGCAGGAAGCGGCCGCACTGCTGGAGCAGCGCAAGCGCCAGTCCGAGGCTGACCAGGTCGAAGCGGAAGTGGCTCTCTCAAAGCGAAAGCTGACGGCTGAAGGTGATCGGGTAGCTGCTGAAGCTGAAGCAGCAGCGAGCACCGCACGCGGTAACGCGGCGGCGGCGGTCACTCGCGCCAACGGTGCCGCCGATGCCGAGGTCATCAAGGTCCGGGGTGAGGCGGAGGCCGACGTCGTGCGCCAGAAGGGTATTGCCGAGGCGCAGGGCATCGAGGCCCAGGCACGTGCCTACGAGCAGTTCAACGACGCAGCCGTCCTGAACAAGGTGATGGAGATGCTCCCGCTCGTAGCGCGCGAAGTCGCAGCGCCCATGTCCGCCATCGACAACATGACCGTGATTTCCTCCGACGGAGCTAGCCAGCTGAGCCGGAACGTCACCGGCGGACTGCAGCAGACCTTCCAGCTGCTCAAGGACACCACCGGCCTGGACGCGGTGGCCATGCTGCGTAACTGGGGCTCAACAGACAAGGGCGGCAACGGAACCGCCGCCAAGGCTGACACCGGCAACGGGACCGCAGCGGCTGAAGTGTAGACCGCTGCTCAGGTCACGACTGGGCCCGCGACCTGTACGTCCGGATTTGACGGAACCTTCGCAGCAGGCTGTCCCGGCGGGAGGCACCTGCCTCCGACGCCGGGTCAGCCGTCAACTCGATGTGACGTTCGCCGAAGTTCCACAGCAGCACATCGTCCAGCAGCCGGTCGGGACCGGGCGAGTACCGGTGGACCAGCGCGCGCCGCACTGAGGTAATGGTGTCGGCCTGCAGCAGGGAGACCAGTTCGGTTGTGGTGGTTAATCCGTGTGCGGCGAGGAGTTCGGCTGCCCAGCGCCAGTCGTCGTCGGACTTACGGTCCACGTGCGGCAGAAGTGTTTGCCACACCTCGCGGATCCGGTCGGGTGAGAGTTCCACCGCACCCTCTCCGGCCGGGTCCCAGAACCCCGTGACTTTCTGGTACCGGGTATGCAGGTCAGCGAAGGTGGACTCCACGCTTTCAAGCATCGCGGCCGTGGCAGTGAACTGCCGGTCGAAGTAGGGGCTCCAGGCTTTCGGGTTGAACGACTTGAAGCGGATGTCGTGCTCGATCTCCGACCATGCGTGGGCGAGCACAGTCCGTACCTGGGTTTCGAAGAGGTAGCTGCCCGAATCCGAGCCGAGCAGCTGCTGGTAGTTGCGCACGGCGTCGTTCTGGATGGTCCGCAGAATCAGGTGACGGCTGGAGTAGCCGTAGGTGCCCGATTCGATCGAGCCGATGTCCTTTTCACGGTCGCCGCGACAGTCGAACTCCTGCCGCTGCCGCTTGATCAGGTTGGCTGCGATATCCACTTCGTGTGGGAGGGTTGTGATCACCCGGACGCCGACAAGGTCCGTGAGGTTGCGCAGGGGGTCGGGGAAAACCAGGCTGGGCGGTGTATCTCCTTCCACCAGCATGCGCGAGGCTTTGTCCCGGAATGACTGGACCGACTTGGTGCGCGCCGTGACAAACAGCGGCCGCAGTTCCGTTCCGTCAAAAATGTCCTGGATTCTCTGGCGGGCATCCTCGGTAACGGCTTCCAGGGCAGGGCGCACCCGCTCATACTCCTGGACGCTTGCCTCGACAGACGGTCTCAGGCGGTCATCCAACTCATCCCATGCACTCACGGTCTTATCTAAACACCAGCCACCCACACCGGCTACGCTGTCAGAAATCCGCACCAGAACAAGGACTCCATGGCATCTCAGCGATACACCTACGGCGAGGATCCCAGCCAGTTCGCCGATCTCTACCTGCCGGAAGGAGACCGTCGCGCCGGCGCAGTAATCACCATCCATGGCGGGTTCTGGCGGAGCCGATACACCTGCGAGCTTGGCGTTCCGCTCGCCGAGGATCTTGCTGCCCGCGGCTTCACCTGCTGGAACCTCGAATACCGCCGGGTGGGAAACGGCGGTGGTTGGCCGGAGACATTCGAAGACATCGCCGCCGGGATCGACCTTCTTTCCGTCGCGGCCGGCGAACACAGCCTGAATCTGACGACGACGACGGCGCTCGGCCACTCTGCCGGCGGCCACCTGGCCGTGTGGGCAGCGGGGCGGACGTCCCTACCGGGAAGCGCGCCGGGTGCCGGTTCCGTCGCGGTGCCGCTCACCGGCGTCGTAAGCCAGTCAGGAGTACTCAATCTGCGCCGGGCGCGCGAGGAGCGCCTGGGCGACGGAGCAGTGGCGGACTTCCTGGGGGAGCCCCGCGAAGACAACTACCGGCTCGCCGACCCGATGACCGCGATACCGCTTCCCGTACCCGTCCTCGCGCTGCACGGCGCTGAAGACGACACAGTGCCGCTCAGCCAATCGAAGTCCTATGTGAACGCTGCCTTGACAGCCGGCGCGACTGCGGAGCTGGTGATCATTCCGGGGGATCACTTCGCGATGATTACTCCCGGCACGTCCGCCTGGCAGCTGGTGGTTGACGCAGTGGTACGTCTTGCATGAAGCGATTAACGGAGTGTTCAGCCAAGTGTGGGATCCTGCTCCAATGAGCGCGCGTTCCCGGTTACATCGGGCTGCCCACCGTACCGGCCTTGAAATACTCGGTTGGACCCTTGTTGTGCTTGGCATCGCTGCGCTAGTTCTCCCCGGACCCGGACTGTTGATGCTGGTCGGGGGACTGGCGGTGTTGTCCCAGCAGTACACCTGGGCCGAGAAGCGGCTGCACCCGATCAAAAAGCAGGCCTATCGTGCAGCCCGCATCGGAGTGAAGACCTGGCTCCGCATCGCGGTGAGCGCCCTGGGCGCACTGTGCTTCATGGCAGTCGGCATTTTCTGGATGGTGCAGCCGCCCGTCCCAGGGTGGTGGCCCCTGGGTGACGAGTGGTGGCTGCCCGGAGGATGGGGCACGGGGCTGAGCCTGGTGCTGTCCTCGATCATCGCGTTGACCCTGCTTGTCTACAGCATCCGGCGCTTCCGGTAGGGCCGCGCGGGTACTGTTCGATGCTAGGTTGAGACGGTGCTCACGATAATTGGGGAAGCCCTCATCGACGAGGTCATCAGCGACACGGCACCGCTACGCGCACACGTGGGTGGAAGTCCGCTGAATGTAGCAGTCGGTCTGGCAAGGCTTGGGCACCCGACCCAGTTCCTCGGTCGGTTCGGGGACGATGAATACGGCCGCCGCATCCACCAGCACCTCGCTGACAACGCCGTCCTTTCGCCGCTGCCGCCCGACGCCGGCCCCACCAGTGTGGCGTCGGCCAGGCTCGACCCGGTGGGCGGAGCACAGTACACCTTCCAGCTCCGTTGGGAACTTCCCGAACTGGCCTCCCGCGACAGTCTGCTCAACGGCACCAGCCTGGTGCACACCGGCTCCATTGCGTCGATGCTCGCCCCTGGCGCCGCAGAAGTGCTCGCCCTGGTCAGGCAGGCCAGGCCGTTCGCGACCATCAGCTACGACCCGAACTGCCGTCCGACGATCATCAAGGACGTCGACTACGCGCGGGAGCAAGCCGAGAAGTTCGTGGCTCTGGCGGATGTGGTGAAGGCATCGGACGAGGACCTCGAGTGGCTCTACCCGGGTCAGGACCACCGCGAGAGCGCGCGCCGCTGGCTGTCGATGGGTCCCGCCGTCGTAGTTGTGACGCGGGGTTCGCGCGGTTCATGGGCCGTCGTCGAACGCGGTGAATGTGAGGCTCCGGCAGCTGCTGCGTCCGTCGTCGATACAGTCGGCGCCGGTGACTCCTTCATGGCCGCCCTGCTGGGTGCGCTGGTGGACCGCGAGCTGGACGGAGGGCAGCGGCGCAGTGAGCTTCACGGGTTGTCTGTTGAGCAAGTGCAGGCTGTGTTGGCGTTCGCTGCAGCAGCAGCTGCCGTGACCGTGTCCCGGGCGGGTGCCAACCCGCCCACCAGAGATGAACTGAGAGCAAGAGGAGTGTACGCATGACCCGCGATCCCTACGCAGATCTTCCTGAAGTTCCTTCCTTCAACGTCACCAGCACCGACATCAGCAATAACCAGCCGCTCGATATCCGGCATGCGTCAGGCCGAATGGGAGCAGGCGGCGAGGACCTCTCGCCGCAACTTAGCTGGACCGGCTTCCCCGAGGAGACAAAGAGTTTCGCCGTCACCGTCTACGATCCTGACGCTCCCACCGCCAGCGGCTTCTGGCACTGGGCCGTTTTCAACATCCCGGCCGGGACCACCTCCCTGCCGTCCGGTGCCGGTGCGGAAGACGGTTCCGCGCTTCCGGACGGTGCAGTGCAGCTTAGGAACGACGCCGGCTTCCTCGGCTTTGTTGGAGCGGCACCGCCACCCGGTCACGGCCCGCACCACTACCACGTGGTGGTCCACGCGGTTGATGTGGAGAAGCTGGACATCCCGGAAGACGCCTCCAACGCCTACCTCGGGTTCAATCTCTTCTCCCACTCCATTGGCCGGGCGCGCATCATCGGCACCTACGAGCAGTAGCCTGGAAGGACGTTAATCATGCTGATTCTGTTCGGATTCAACACCCGGGTCAAGGAACTGTTCCGTCGTCAGGCAGTGTGTTCCAACTGCGGTCAGCACGCCTCGCAGCGTGTCGATGAGCGGTCAACCCGCTTCACCGTCTTCTTCATACCGCTCTTCACCACACGCCGGCGCTACTCGCGAACCTGCGCCTGGTGCGGCATCACCGCCGAGCTATCGAAGAGCGAGAAGAACGCATTGGCCTGATCCCGGGAGGCACTGTACCGGTTCGCTTGGGTAGGCTGGATACCTACCCGGGTGAGGAGTTTGGGATGCGTTTGGTCGCCAGCGATATGGACGGCACGGTCGTCGGTCACGACGGGAAGATGTCGAAACGGACAATCCGGGCCTTTGAGTCCTGCCTCGAGGCAGGCATTGAGGTTGTGTTCGTGACCGGACGGCCCCCCCGCTGGCTGCAGCCGCTGCGCGACCTTGGCTTCACGGGAACCGTGATCTGCTCCAATGGTGCGCTCACCTATGACCTCGGTCGCGAGGAAGTCCTCGACTCACACCTGCTGGACGGCGAGAGCATCTTCCAGGCGCAGGAGATTATTCGGGGGCTGTACCCGGCGGTTACCTTCGCTGCGGAAACGGTGGACAGCTTCCTGATTGAACCCGGATTTGCGGATCCGGCCTCGGTTGAGCTGCTCGGGGCTGCGGAACCCCGTCCGCTTCGTGAATCGCTGGACGGGACCGGAGTCATCAAGTTCCTCGCGCGGGAGCAGGACATCTCGCCCGACGCTTTCCTGCATGGGGTGGCTCCCGCCGTCGGGCATTTGGTCGCCACGACGCACTCTGCACCCCGCGTGCCGCTCCTCGAGATGAGTGTGCCCGGCATCAACAAATCGGTCACGCTAGCCAAATACGCAGCCGGACTGGGTATCGACCGTGAGGATGTGTTCGCCTTCGGGGACATGCCCAATGACATCCAGATGCTGGATTGGGCGGGGCACGGGTACGCCATGTCATCGGGCCACCCCGATGCGCTTGCTGCAGCGAACCTCCGAGCGCCGGCTTTCGACGACGACGGCGTGGCGCAGGTGCTGGAACAGCAGCTCGCCGCGCTCCGGTCAGCCTGACGCCCTGGCCCGGCGATGGGTAAGCCCTACTTCGATGTCCCTGCGGGCGGTGGGGGCGGGGTTGCGCTAGCACTGTCGCACCGGGGGTTCGCGCTGGACGGGCAGGAAAACACACTCGCCGCGATGGAGGCGGCGATCAAAATGGGCTTCGCCTATCTGGAGATCGACGTGCGCACCACGCGTGACGGCGTCGTAATGGTCTTTCACGACGAGCGCTTGGAGCGGGTGACGGACGGGACCGGCCGGGTAGCTGACCTTACTGCTTCGGAGCTTGCAAAGGTGCGGGTTCGGGGCCGCGAGCCGATCCCGACGCTGGCGGAGGTACTTGCGCGGTGGCCTGACGTGAAGTTGAACATCGACGTGAAGGATGATGGGTCGGTGCAGCCCTTCGTCGACGTGATTGAGGCAGCCGCTGCCCACGACCGCGTGCTTGTAGCCTCCTTCTCCGACCGGCGCCGGCTGCGGGTGCTGAGGGCACTGAGCCGGCCGGCGGCGTCGTCAGCGGGCATGGCGGTCAGTGCAATGATCCGGATTCTCGCGCCCCTTGGATTGGCGGGGTGGATAGCCCGACGCGCGCGTGTGGATTGCCTCCAGGTTCCCCGTCGCTACCGGGGTATTCCGGTGGTGGCGGAGCCCTTCGTGCGGCGATGCGCGGCGGCCGATCTTCCGGTGCATGTGTGGACCATCAATGAGGCACCGGAGATGGAGGAGCTTCTGGCTCTGGGTGTAGGAGGGCTGGTGTCTGACCGTGCTGACCTGCTGGCGCAGGTGATGGCATCCCGCGGGGAGTGGCCCCAGCACCGATTAGTACCCTAACAGTTAGTACCCTAAAATGGATGAGGTAGGAAGTCGTCGCGCAGGAAGGCCGCTCTTATGGCGGAAAAGAAGACGCTGTCAGCCCGATTCATGAACGCAACCGGCAAATTGCGGATGTTTTTCGGCCCCGCCGATCAGGGCGGGCTGGGCGGTCCGGTCAAGTACACGGACGACGCGGCCCACCGCCGTCGTCAGCAAGAGCTGCAGCAGTGGGACGTGGTGCGGAACGCCGACGGATCCACCTATCTTGTCTCGCGCGAGCCCGAAGGCGAGAAGTAGTGACGGCGACAGCGTCACAGCAGCTCTCCCAGGATGCGCCGCTCAGTGGCTCTCAGGACGCCTCTCAGGATGAGGATTTGTTGCTGGAGCGGCAGCTCTGCTTCGCCCTTTCGGTTGCCTCGCGCAGTGTCATCGGGGCATACAGGCCGGTGCTTGAAGAACTGAACCTCACCCATCCGCAATACCTCGTGATGCTTGCCCTGTGGGAGAAGAATCCGCGCTCGGTTCGGGAAATCAGTGAAGCCCTGGCCATGGAACCTGCCACCCTCTCGCCGATGCTGAAGCGGCTGGAGGCAAACGGCCTTGTGACGCGTGAGCGGGTTGCAGGCAATGAGCGCGCTCTCGCCGTCGGGCTGACGGCTCAGGGGCGCGAACTTCGCGAGCAGGCGCTGTCCGTGCCCGGGACCATGATGAAGAAACTCGGATTGACCCGCGAGCAGGCGGAGAACCTCAACGCGGTCATGCGCGAGGTTATAGCTGCAGCAGGCGGTGCCTAAGCGTTAGACGCCGCTAGAGTACTGGCTCAGTGGCGGACTGCAGGTACTTCAGAGCATGTGGAGCGTAGGTGCGCATCGAATCGTCATCGGCGTGTATCAGCAGCCGGAGCCACGAAGCGTAGCGGTTCACCCGGCCCAGCTTCAGCGCCGGTTCCAGCGCTGCCCGCAACTGGGGGAGGGGAGCGTAGGCCGTCCAGCGCTCAAGATAGGCGGCGATTACCCTTTGGATTCGGGAATCTTCGGGCCCAACCTGCCAGGTCTCCGTCATGGTGCTCACGGGGACAAAGAGGGACGTGAACGGATGCGCCCATAATGAATCGCCGAAGTCCACGAATTTCAGCGGATCGGTGCTTGCGCCGGGGATGAAGGCGTTGTTGGGGTGCAGGTCGTTGTGCTCCAGGGAAAGCGGGACACCCAAGGCGTTCAGTTGCGCGGCGGCGTCTTCGATTCCGGGCACGCTCGCGTACACCCGGTCAGCCTGTTCGGCGTTCAAGTGCAGTGGATGTTCGGATGGCAGACCCGTGTGGAGGAGGAGCTGATTGCTGACGAAGTTGGCAGCGATGCCCGGTTCCATCGACTGCAGCCCGGCCGTTCGGAGCGAATTCTCGTGGGGCGCGGCCTGCTGCTGCAGCTCTGCGAAATCCGAAACCACCCGCGCCCAGAGCGCGTAGTCCGTGGTCGGGAGGGTGGCCAGGGTTGCGCCGTGGTCGGCCGAAATCATCCAGCCCTTGGTCGGTTCAACCGCCAGTGGTGCGACCACGTGGGTGGGGGCAATCTCGGCCAACGCAGCCACGATGGACGCCTCCTGGAACTGGCCCGGATTGTTCTCCTTGAACCACAGCTTCCCGTAGTTGGTGGGAACGGTCAGCTGCACGGACCAAAAGCGGATTCGGGCGTCGCTGAGGGGGCCGACCTGCTCGATCCGGTACGTGGCCAACACCTGGGATATCCACGTCTGCACGTTGGAGCGCCAGGCAGGGGTTTGCCACAGCTCGAGAGGGTGCAAGGCGGGGCTGGTCACCGGATTATTGTGTCACCCGATGCGGCACCCGTCCCGGATTGCCCAGCTTCTGCGCTTTTGTCGCTGTTTTTGTGTCAGGTCTAGCCCGCGAACTGTTAGGGGACGGCAGCGAACGGCGGCAAAAGCTGAGCAGATCGGCACGCTCTTGAAGCGCCTCAGCCTAGTTTCGAGGGACGACTTCCGTGGTCCTCGGACTCGATCTCATCCGGACCGGCGACATGCTCGCTACCCCGAACCCGGGCGATCCCGCTCATCCCGTGGAAGATGAGCAGCGTGGCTGCGGTCCCAAGGGCGATTCCCTCGAAGGTCAGGTCACCGACGGTCCAGGTGAAGTTTGCAATGCCGACCACCAGGGCAACGCCCGCCGTCGACAGATTGATCGGGTTGGAGAAGTCCACGCGGTTCTGCACCCAGATCCTCACACCGAGGATGCCGATCATTCCGTAAAGCACGACGCCGGCACCTCCGAGGACACCGGCGGGCACCGTTGCGATCAGTGCACCGAACTTCGGGAACAGGCTCAGCAGCACAGCGATCAGCCCCGCCACCCAATACGCCGCCGTTGAATAAACCCGCGACGCCGCCATCACACCAATGTTCTCGGCATACGTCGTCGTGCCTGATCCACCACCGGAGCCGGCGAGGACCGTGGCAAGACCGTCTGCCATGAGTGCCCGCCCGGTCACGGGATCGAGGTCTCGGCCCGTCATTGCGGCCACCGACTTCACATGACCGATGTTCTCGGCCACCAGCACCAGGACCACGGGGACGAACAGTCCCACCACGGAGAGGTGGAATTCAGGTGTCTGGAAGGGCGGCAGTCCGAACCACGCGGCGTCGTTGATGCTGGTGAAGTCCACTTCACCGCGCAGTACCGCCACCAGGTAGCCCACGAGGACCCCGATCAGAATGGACAGCCTGCCCAGGATGCCCTTGAAGAGAACCGTCACCAGCAGGATTGCAACGACAGTGACCAGTGCGGTCAGGGGTGCCTGCTCGAAGCTGGCCTTCGCGGTCGGCGCCAGGTTCAAGCCGATGAGAGCCACAATTGCGCCCGTGACGATGGGCGGCATCAGAACCTGGATCCAGCGGGCACCGGCCAGGTGCACAACGAACCCGATGAGGGCAAGAACGGCGCTCGCCATGACCACGCCGCCGAGCGCGCCGGCCGGGCCGTGCTGGCTTTGGGCCGCAGCAATCGGTGCGATGAAGGCGAAGCTCGATCCAAGGTAGCTGGGGACGCGGCCGGCAGTGATGATCAGGAAGAGCAGCGTGCCCAGTCCCGAGAACAGCAGCGTGGTCGACGGCGGGAATCCAGTCAGCAGCGGAACCAGGAAGGTAGCGCCGAACATTGCAACAACATGCTGGGCACCGATGCCGACGGTCCGTGGCCAGCTCAGCCTTTCATCGGGCGCCACGAATCGCCCGGGCCGGACGTTCCGCCCATCGCCATGCAAAGTCCAGCGCGGTCCGAATTTAGTCATGGCGGTGCCTTCCGGGGATGTGGGGGATCTCCGGAAATCCTACCGCGCTACCTCCGCCGGGTCAGGCGATCACTCCGTCCACCAGCGCCTTCGCTTCCTGCTGAACGAGCTTGAGGTGGTCCTCGCCCAGGAAGGACTCGGCGTAGATTTTGTAGACGTCTTCGGTACCCGAAGGACGTGCAGCGAACCACGCGTTCTCCGTGGTGACCTTCAGGCCGCCGATCGGCGCACCGTTGCCGGGTGCCTCGGTAAGGCGGGCGGTGATGTCCTCGCCTGCCAGCGTAGTTGCTTTCACATCCGACGGCGAGAGCTTGCTGAGTGCGGACTTCTGCTCCCGGGTGGCAGCGGCGTCAATCCGCGCGTACACCGGTGCCCCGAACCGCTGCGTCAGCCCCTCATACTGCTGTGACGGGGTCCTGCCGGATACCGCAGTGATCTCGGAGGCCAGCAGCGCAAGGAGGATGCCGTCCTTGTCGGTGCTCCAGGCAGACCCGTCGTGTCGAAGGAAGGAAGCTCCGGCCGATTCTTCGCCGCCGAACGCCACCTCACCCGACATCAGTCCGGGAACGAACCACTTGAAGCCGACGGGAACCTCTTCGAGGACCCGTCCAAGGTCTGCAGCGACGCGGTCGATGATCGACGACGACACGAGGGTCTTGCCCACCATCGCGTTCCCGCGCCACTGCGGGCGGTTCCGGTACAGGTAGTCGATCGCGACGGCGAGATAGTGGTTGGGGTTCATCAGTCCCGCGTCGGGGGTGACGATGCCGTGTCGGTCGGCATCGGCGTCGTTACCGGTGGAAATGTCATAGTCGCTCGCGCGTGAAATCAGCGAGGCCATGGCATGCGGGGAGGAGCAGTCCATGCGGATCTTCTCGTCCCAGTCCAGGGTCATGAACGCCCACTGCGGGTCCACGGCGGGGTTGACCACCGTGAGATCCAGGTTATGGCGCTCGCCGATGGCTCCCCAGTAGTCCACCGAGGCACCTCCCATCGGATCGGCGCCGATACGGACGCCGGCGCTGCGGATGGCTTCCAGGTTCAGGACGTTGGGCAGGTCCTCGACGTAGTGCTGCAGGAAGTCGTAGGTGCTGACGGATTCGGCCTGCCGCGCCTGGGCGATGGGCAGGCGCTTGACGTCGCGCAGTCCGTTCTCCAGCAGCTCGTTGGCTCGGGCGGCGATCCAGTTGGTGGCGTCGGAATTGGCCGGCCCACCGTGCGGCGGGTTGTACTTGAAGCCGCCGTCTGCGGGTGGGTTGTGGGACGGAGTGATGACAATGCCGTCCGCCCGGTCTGTCCGTGAGCCGTTGTAGGCGAGGATGGCGTGTGAGAGCGCCGGCGTCGGTGTGTAGGCGCCGCGCGCATCGACGCGCACAGCGACGTTGTTGGCGGCGAGCACCTCGAGAGCTGTGTTCTGTGCCGGTTCCGAGAGGGCGTGCGTGTCCTTGCCCATGAACAACGGACCGGTGATGCCCTGACCTGCGCGGTACTCGACAATCGCCTGGGTGATGGCTGCGATGTGCCCCTCATTGAACGACGACTTCAGGGAGGAACCACGGTGGCCCGAGGTGCCGAACGCAACCCGCTGACCCGGATCCGAAAGATCTGGTTTGGAATCGAAATACGCGTCCAGGAGGGCGCTGACGTCAACAAGGTCGCTGGGTTGGGCAACGGTGCCTGCTCGATTAGCCATGGGACCAAGCATGCCATCATGTCGCCTGCTGCAGCAGTAGTGCGTCATTCATTTCAATTGGCAGTTGTTGGGACCGTAGCGGCCGACCACGCGCCGAACCATAATGCAGTCATGCTTCCCGCCGCTGCCGCCCCGGACCCCGACGCCGTGCCCGACCTGTGGCAACACTTCGGCTCACTTCTACGGGAAGGAACTGAGCCGGCGCCGTGGGCTGGGCCCCGCTGGTGGTGGGCGGGACCTCTCGATGTTGAGGGCCTCGCGCTCGGATCCATGCAGGCTGCTGCGACGGCTGTGGCCGCCCTGTCGCAACGGCGGGTGACGTTCGATTCTCAGGGCGTGGCCGCCTGGTTCGACTCCTACTCCCACCTGCGGATTGCAGGATCGCCGATCCAGGCGTTCGGAGCCCTTTCCGGCTTCCGCCGCGCCGCCGACGGCTGGGTCCGTATTCACGGGAACTATCCGCATCATGCGCGGGCGCTTTTGGACGCCGTGGGTGCCACCAGCGCGGACGACGTCGTCGCGGCGCTGCGGGAGATGCCCGCGTTGGCTATCGAGGAGCTTGTGACGGCGACTGGTGGGCTGGCCGTTGCGGTGAGGACGCCGAACGAATGGGCAGGCTCTGAGGCCGGGCGCGCGGTCGCCGATCAGCCGTGGGTGCGGTTCACGCTGGAGGACTCCCCGTCCGTCCGGCGATCCGTCAGCCAGGTGGAGGTGCCGCTGGAAGGCGTTCGGGTGCTCGACCTGACGCGGGTGATCGCCGGACCGTCGGCCAGTAGGCTCCTAGGTGCGCTGGGGGCCGACGTTCTGCGGATCGACCCGCCCGCCCTTCCCGAGTTGGAACACCAGCATGTGGAAACAGGGTTCGCCAAGCGCAGCGCCGAGGCCGATCTGCGGAACCCTGAAGTCTTTGCGAGGGTGAGGGAGCTTCTGGCGGACGCGGACGTGATCCTGAGCGGCTACCGCGGGGCGGCACTCGCACGCTACGGGCTCGACGCCGGCTCCCTGCGGGCGAACTATCCCGGCCTTGCCGTGGTGACCCTCGACGCCTGGGGAGACCGGGGCCCGTGGGCCGAGCGCCGCGGCTTCGACAGCATTGTGCAAGCTGCAACCGGGATCGCACACATCTATGGCACGGGATCCGGACCTGACTTCAAGCCGGGCGCCCTTCCGGTCCAGGCGCTCGATTACGCGACGGGGCTCGGGGTGGCGGCTGCCGCCGTCGTACTCGTGCTGGGCCGGAAGCAGGGCATCAGCGGTGCCGCGCACCTGTCCCTGGCGCGGACGGCGCACGAGCTTCTTGGCATGCGTGGGCGGCCGGATCTGCCCGCGGTGAAGCTGGAGTCCCGTCTGCTACGCACTGACAGCGCGTATGGCGAGCTGGTGTACGCGCCGCCGCCGCTGGTGATCGATGACCGTGCCGTTGACTACCCCGAACCGCCGCAGAAGTACGGCAGCGCGGAGCTCGCCTGGCGCTAGCCCTCAGCACCGGAAGAGGAATTCAGGGGATGCTCAGCGTCACCGGACCCGCCTCGGCCGGTCCGCCGCACTCTTCAGTTCCGCCCACCCGGGTCCAGGTCAAGGTGAAGGCTTCTTCGGCCAGGACCCTGTCGCGTTCATCGAGGGCGCGGACCGTTACGTCATCAGGGCTCGACATACTGAACTGGATGGCCCACGTGTCGCTATCCACGCGGGACGAGAAGTGCGGTGAAGCCTCGCGAGTCTCAGCTTCGGACGATTCAGGCGCTTTAGTCGGAAGCGTCGGAAGCGTGGCTTCAGGCTCCAGTGTGTGCACGGGAGTGTCCGTTTCAAGCTGTAACTGGACATAGTGGGAGCACTCGCCGTCCACACAACCCTGCACCACCGCCACGGGGGAGGTATCGCCCTCAAGCTCCACCGTGAGCTTGTTGAACCAGGCGATCGCAGGGCACGCGATGCCGTTCGGCCCTCCGGGTCCTGAACAGCCCGTCAGCAGCAGCGCGGACACAACAGCAACGGTGCCGACAACGATCTTCCCCATGAGTACAGTCTGGCACCCGCCCCTAGCGACCGGGCCCGGTGAGCGGTACGTTGGGGAAACCGTCAACGAAAGGTTGTGTGATGAGCGAGAACCCCACCAGCGACGACATCGACGAGACAGACGACCAAATCCTGGAGAAGGACGCCGAGCGTGCCGCAGGCACGTCGAGCTCTCTCGACGAGGGCGGCTACGGCGGCCCCGGTCCGGAAAACGAGACCGGCGACGACGACGGCACCTGAGCCTTTCCAAGCAAAGAACGACGGCGCCCTCCCGCGTAGGGGAGGGCGCCGTCGTCGTTCTTTGTTACGTTCTTGCGCTGTTTACCGGACGCCGCTCATAAGCTTCCGGATGGCGGGCGTGGCCAGTGCAAGGGCTACGCCAAGCACAATGGCGGTGATGCCGCTGAAGGAGAAGTACGAAACTTCGCTTTCCTCCGTGTAGTAACCGGCGAGGATTCCCGCAAGGGTGGTTCCCAGCGAGATCGACAGGAAGAACAGGGCAACCATCTGGGTGCGGAACACTCCCGGCGCCAGTTTCGTCGCGACCGAGAGTCCGATCGGCGAAAGGAACAGTTCAGCCCAGGTGAAGAACAGCAGGATCACCGCAAGTGCGATCAGCGGTGTGGAGTTCGGGCCGCCGCCGGAGAACGGGATGAACAGCAGGAACGCCACGCCCATGAAGACAAGCCCCAGAGCGAACTTCAGGGGCGACGACGGCTGACGGTTTCCGAGCTTCGTCCACAGGGCGGCGAACACTGCCGCGAAGATGATGATGAAGATCGGGTTGATCGACTGCACGAAGCTCGGGGGCATTTCCCACCCGAACAGGTTCCGGTCGAGGCTGCGGTCGGCGTAGATCGCAACGACGGTGAACTGCTGCTGGAACAGGGCCCAGAACGCCGCGCTTGCGATGAACAGGGGAATGAACGAGTACACGCGCTTGCGCTCAACGGCGGTCACCCGCTTGCTGCGAAGGATAACCACGAAGTAGGCGACCGAGGCGGCAATGGCCAGATAGGCCATGGTCTGGGCAAGGTTCTCGGGCGTCACCAGTCCGGTGGTAAAGGCAAGGACAATAACGACGACGGGGGCAGCAGCTACCAGCCCCAGCTTGCCGAAGCGGCCGGCAGGCAGCGGGTTGGCTACCGCGTGTGCCGCCGCTGGAAGGTTCTTGCGGGTCAGTGCGTACTGCACCAGGCCGATAGCCATCCCGACCGCGGCCAGTCCGAAGCCGTAGTGGAAGCCGAACTCGCTCCAGGCAAGACCGGTCAGCAGCGGACCGATGAGACCGCCGATGTTGATGCCCATGTAGAAAATGGAGAAGCCGGCGTCGCGCCGCTCGTCACCTTCGGCGTAGAGCGTTCCCACCAGCGAGGTGGCGTTTGCCTTCAGGCCGCCGGAACCGAGTCCCACCAGGATCAGGCCGACAGTGAGCCCGAGACCCCCGGGGAGCAGCGCAAGCGCAATGTGGCCGCACATGATCATGATGGCGGAGTAGAAGAGAACCCGCTCCGAGCCGAGGACGCGATCAGCCAGCCAGGCGCCGAGGATGGTGGAGAGATAGACGCCGCCGCCATAGGCGCCGACCAGGCCTGTAGCTACTCCCTCATCGATACCGAGGCCGCCTTCAGCCACCGAGTAGTACATGTAGTAGAGCAGGATTCCCTGCATGCCGTAGAAGGAGAAGCGCTCCCAGAGTTCTACGCTGAAAAGGTTTGCGAGCATCCGGGGATGACCCAGAAACGTTTTGTCCGCCGTCGGGGCGGTTCTGTATTGAGTTGTGCTCATTTACTCCATAGTGCCAGTCACATTACGGGCTGTCATATCCAAAACCCCGGCAGCAGGTTATGCTGAGCGGTTGTGCTGCCTCCGAGCGCAGGCTAGGCCTTCGGGCGGAAGTGCTTCTCAAGCTGTGCAGACAAGGCCAGCAATTCCGCTTCGGCGCTTGGCCGGCCGATGAGTTGAATGCTCATGGACAGGCCGCCCCGCGTCCGCAAGACCGGCACCGAGATGGCTGGGAGGCCGCAAACATTGACCATGGACGTGAAAGGCGAGTACTGGCACTGGCGCATGTAGTCGGTGTCCGCGTCCGAATCGGTGTACCAGCCGATCGGCCGCGGGATCATTCCCAGCGCGGGGGTGGCGATCATGTCGAACCCGGAGTACTGCTGGATCGTGTCCTGCTCGAACTGCCGCAGGATGTCGATGGAGGATGCAAGGTCCGTTGCTGACCGCTGCTGCGCTCGCCGTCGCAGGGTGCGCGCCAGTTCCGTGAGATCCGGCTCCCGCGCCGCTGGTATCCGCGCAACCGCGAGCCCCGCCGTCCATACCGTCTGGAAGGTCTCGTGGTACCGCTCGTCGTAGCGGAGGTTCGCGTCGACTACGTCGTGCCCAATAGCGGACAGCGCTTTGAGGCCGGCGTCGAACGCGGCGCGGGCATCGTCGTCGAGCTCGATTGGGAAAGCGGGGGCGAAAGGCGAGAGGGTGCTTGCGCCGATCCTGAAGCGCCCCTCAGCCCGCTGCGCAGCGTCGAGGAACGGCCCATGAGCGGCCGCGCTGGTGGCGTGGTAATTGGGTTCATCCACCATGGCGTCGAGCAGTAGGGCGGCGTCCGCCGTCGTTCTCGCCAACGGGCCCGCGACCACAAACTGGCCGAGGTCGGTCTGCCCCGAGCCAGAGGGGACCCTGCCTCTGTTGGGCTTTAGGCCGATGAGGCCGGTGGCCGCGGCGGGAATCCGCACCGAGCCGCCGCCGTCGGTTCCGGGAGCGAAAGGAACCAAGCCTGCAGCTACGGCAGCTGCGCTTCCCCCGGATGAACCGCCCGAGCTGAGCGCCGGGTCCAACGGATTCCGCGACGGCGGTGCAATCAGGTTCTCGCTGTAACAGCTCAGGCCGAACTCGGGCACCTGCGTCTTGCCCAGGCTGATTGCCCCGGCGCGGCGCAGGACCGCGGCAAGCGGCGAGTCCGCGGCGGCGACCGCGTGCTGCAGGGCGGCACTGCCGTGAGTGGTGACAACCCCGACGACGTCTGTGAGGTCCTTATGCGCAAGCGGCAGTCCGTGCAGGGCCGGCAGGTTCTCCTCGCGGAGAGTCCGCTCGTCTGCCGCTCGGGCTTCGGCCATGGCGGACTCGGCCGTCACGGTGATGAAGGCGCCCAGCGACCCGTTCTGCTCTTCGATCCGTCGGAGGTAGTGCTCGGTCAGTTCACGCGAACTGAACTCGCGCCGGCGCAATCCGTCCCGCTGCTCGAGTGCGGTCAATTCATGGAGGTCGCTCACGCCGGAAATCCCATACCGGCGCGTGGCTCGGCTTCAAGTATCGGCTGGTCGGCGGTCATGTGGGCCTCCCGTTCGGGTGGGTTGGATTCGGTCCCCACTATAGGCTTGGATCCAATCGCGAAACCGAGCAGAGAAATGAGCGGGCGGGCAATGTCTGGAAGTGAAAGCGTGTCAATCGACGCAATCGGCGAGGGTGCTGCAGTGCTCGACGTCCGCGAGGACTACGAGTGGGAAGCCGGGCACATCGAGGGCGCCCTGCACATCCCGATGGACCAGATTCCGGGACGCCTGGAGGAACTGGACCCCGATCAGGACCTCCATGTCATCTGCCGAACCGGGGGCCGATCCTTCCGGGTGACGGAGTGGCTGGTGGCCAACGGGTACTCAGCGGTCAACGTCCGTGGCGGGATGGACGCCTGGGTGGAAGCTTCACGGCCCATGGTTTCGGAGAACGGCACGGAGCCCCGCGTCCTATGACCTCCTACGCCTACCTTGGCCCGGAAGGAACCTTCACCGAGGCCGCACTGCTCCAGGTCCCGGGCGCCGAGCACGCCGAGCGGGTTCCCGCCGCCACCGTGAACGCCGCCCTGGACCTGGTGCGCACCGGTCGGGTCAAGGCAGCGATGGTTCCCATCGAAAACTCGGTGGAGGGCGGAGTGTCCGCAACCCTCGACGCCATCGCTGGGGGAGAACCGCTGCGGATTATCCGGGAGGTCCTGGTTCCAGTGTCCTTTGTGCTGGTCGCGGGCCGCGCCATGGAGCTCGGAGAGATCCGTTTCGTCGGAACGCACGGGCACGCGTGGGCACAGTGCCGTGGTTGGACGGAAAAAAACATTCCAAATGCAGAATACGTCCCTACTTCCTCCACCGCGGCAGCAGCGCATGCGCTGCTTGAGGACGGGGTGGGCCACGACGCCGCAATCTGTTCTCCGCTGGTGGCCGGCAGGTTGGGGCTCCAGGTACTTGCCGAGCACATCGGTGACGTCGCAGACGCGGTGACACGCTTCATCCTGGTCAGCAAGCCCGACGTCCTCCCCGAGCGGACCGGCGCGGACAAGACCACCCTTGTGGTTCCGCTGCCTGAGGACCATCCGGGCGCGCTCATGGAGATTCTCGACCAGTTCGCGTCGCGCGGCGTGAATCTCAGCCGGATCGAATCCCGACCCACGGGCCTCTTTCTCGGCGACTACTTCTTCAGCATCGACGCAGACGGCCACGCGGCGGATGCCCGGGTAGCCGACGCGCTGCAGGGCCTGCACAGGATCAGTCCCGGCCTGCGCTTCCTGGGATCCTACCCGCGGGCCGATCGCCGTGAGTATGAGGTCGCCCGGCATACATCGGATGAGGCGTTCCAGGCGGCACAGGAATGGGTGGATTCGCTCTTGCGCTCGCCCGCGGCCGACCCGGGCGACGTAGGCTAGGTTTCCTGCAGCTACCCTAGGAGGCCGCGGTGCCACGACTTCGACGCAGCGACAGCAACAAGCCCGGTTACACGCGCCGCAAGCACGGGAAGGGCTTCAGCTACCGCGACCAGCAGGGACAACCGCTGCCACCGGACGAACTGCAGCGCGTCAAGGACCTTGTCATCCCGCCCGCCTGGAAAGATGTCTGGATCTCTCCATACCCGAGCGGGCATATTCAGGCTGTTGGAACCGACGACGCCGGCAGGCGCCAGTACATTTACCACACCGCCTGGCGGGAAAAGAAGGACCGCGAGAAGTTCGACCGCGCCCTCGATTTCGGTGAGCGGTTGCCCCATGCTCGGCGGGTGATCACCCAACACCTCAGGTCCACAGGGTTTGAGCGCGAGCGTGCGTTTGCTGCTGCTCTGCGCATCGTGGATTCGGGCGCGCTGAGGATCGGCTCGGCGCAATACGCCGCGGAAAACGGTTCTTTCGGTGTAACCACACTGCGGGTCGAGCACGTGACCATCAGTGGGCCGGTGATCACCCTTCAGTTTCCCGGCAAGAGCGGACAGCAGTGGGACACCACCCTCGAGGACGCTGACCTCGCCGCAGCGCTTGAGCCCATGGTGCACCGTGAAAATGCAGACACCATGCTCGCGTATCAACTTGCTGACGGATCCTGGCACCATGTGGAGGCTTCGCAGCTCAACGAATTCCTACGTCAGGTCACCGGCGGCGGCTTCACCGCAAAGGACTTCCGCACCTGGCAGGCCACCGTGGTGGCGTCCATGGAACTGGCGCGGAAGGATCTGAAAGCGACCAGCCGTACCGCGCGCCAGAAAGCCGTTGCCGAAACCATGCGCTCCGTGGCGGAGCACCTGGGAAACACTCCAGCGGTCGCCCGGAGCTCGTACGTCGATCCACGCGTAGTCGACCGCTTCATGTCCGGTGAAGTCATTCCTATCGCTGGGTACTCCGCGTCAGAAAAGGCTGTTCGCGAGTTGCTTAAAGACTGAGATTCCTTCCCCGCGCTGCAGTTGCTAAGTAGGCTGATGGTAGGCGTCCGCAAGGGCGAACCCCCTGAGGAAAGGCAGGCACCATGAGCGAGCAGTCACAGGACCCCGCAGCAGTGAACCCCAACGAGGGCGACGGATCGACGTCCGATCCGAACTGGCACGGCGACGCCGGCGACCAGGGCAACGACCTGCGCTTCGCCGAGGAGCAGCAGCTCATCAACAGCCAGGCACAGAACGCTGACGCCACCGGTGCCGGCACCGAGGGTGCAACCGGCGGGTACACCGGAGCGCAGCGCTCCGAGCCGAGCGAGGGCTACACCGGCGCACAGAACCCTCTGGACGAGGGCGAGTACACGGACGCCGACGGCCTCACGGATGCCGCTTCGGACGTCGAAGGCGAGTACACCGACGTCAACTCGGTTCCTTCCCTGCAGGAGGGCGCGCCGGATGCCGAGGATACGGATCGGCGCTAGCCCTCCACCGAATGGTCAAAGAGACCTGCTGATGGTCCGGTTGCCCGTCCCGGGACCCGGACCATCAGTGCGTTCGGGACCACGTCGACACTGAGCGATGTCACCTCGCCGGAGGTGTCGCCGTCGAGCTGTGTTCCTGTCGCCTCGGAAACACGGACGTCAACCCGACGCACACGGTGGTAGGTGATGACCGGAATCGGTCCGGGATGTCGAAAGAGAATCTTCCCTGCAACCCACAGCCAGCCGAAGATGCTTCGGGGACTGGTGATGACGACGTCGAGGTAGCCGTCGTCGATGGTCGCATCCGGAATGAAAGTGATCCCTCCGGGCAGTTTTCCACAGTTTGCGAAGAGCACACTATGCACGCGGCGCGTCTGCCAGGGGCCGCCGTCGATACTGATGGACATCCGCTGCAGCTTGCCCGGTAGGCTCCGGACACCGGCTTCGCTGTAGGCGAGCCAACCGAACTTCCTCTTCAGCGTGTCCTTGGTCGCTGCAACCACGACGGCGTCGAGTCCCACTCCGCCCATCACAAGGAACGTGTGGTTTCCAGTGACGCCGGTGTGATCGTTGCGCAGTTCCACCTGTCCCATGTCGATGCGCCGGGTGGCGCCGTGCAACGCTTGCTGGATGCCGCGGGGGACGTCGTTCACCGCAATCCCAAGGTTCCGGGCCAGCAGATTGCCGGTCCCGAGCGGAAGCAGCCCAAGCGCGGCGCTGGTATGCACCAGCGCGTCGGCCACTGCGCGAATGGTCCCGTCGCCGCCAGCGGCGATAACGACGTCGTACCCTGCCTTCACGGCCCGCTGCGCCTGGCTGCCGCCCGGCTCGGCCACAGTGGTCTCCATTATCAGCGGGGGATCCCATCCGGCATCTGAACAGGCCTGCTCCACCTGCTCCCGGGCCAGCGAAGCGCCGATCTTCACGGGATTCACAACCAGGGCCACCTGCTGCCGCTGGGTACTCGCCCGGGCTGCGGGCTGTGGAAACTGCAGCTGTGCCGTCCGCTCCCGGCGCAGGGTCCGGACCCCCCACCAGCTGAGGGCTGACGCGGCGGCGGCAACAATTGCAAGGGCGGCGATGATCCACTCAAGGGGCATGATTTCCCAGAGTATCGTGCGGCGCCGCCCGTGCTGGGGCGAGGGGGCAATTCGGTAGGCTTGGGGGGTGATCGACGTAAACGAACTCCGCGACAGTCCTGAAAAGTTCCGCCTTTCGCAGCGCTCGCGGGGGGCGGATGACTCCCTGATCGATGCGATCATTGCCGCCGACTCCCGGCGTCGTGAGGCTGTCACCAGTGCCGAGTCACTCCGTGCCGAGCAGAACTCCTTCAGCAAGCGCGTGGCCAAGGCGCAGGGGGAGGAGAAGCAGGAGCTCCTCTCGGAAGTGAAGGTGCTGGCAGGGTCGGTCAAGGCGGCGGCGGCCGAAGCAGAGGCCGCGAAGGCGGAGGCAGAGTCGCTGCTGCGGCGGATCCCCAATCTGGTGCTGGATGAAGTGCCGGCGGGCGGGGAAGACGACTTCGTGGTTGTGAAGACGGTCGGTGAACCGCGCAGCTTCGATTTCGAACCCCGAGACCACCTCGAGATCGGCGAGCTGATCGGTGCCATCGACATGGAGCGCGGTGCCAAGGTCTCCGGCTCGCGTTTCTACTTCCTGAAGGGCGTTGGCGCGCGCCTGGAACTCGCGCTTTTGAACATGGCCATGGACCAGGCCGTCACGGCGGGCTTCACCCCCATGATCACGCCCACGCTGGTGCGTCCGGAGACCATGCAGGGCACCGGATTCGATGTGGCCCACGACGCTGAGATCTACCGTGTCGCCGAAGACGACCTGTACCTGACCGGAACCTCCGAGGTTGCCCTTGCCGGATACCACTCGGACGAGATCCTGGACCTTTCGGCCGGCCCGTTGCGCTACGCCGGCTGGTCCTCCTGCTATCGGCGGGAGGCCGGGTCCCACGGCAAGGACACCCGCGGGATCATCCGCGTACACCAGTTCAACAAGATCGAGATGTTCTCCTACACCACCGTGGAGGAATCCTACGCAGAGCACGAACGCATGCTCGCCTGGGAAGAGGAGATGCTCGCCAAGGTGGAGCTTCCCTACCGGGTGATCGATACCGCTGCCGGTGACCTCGGCATGTCCGCCGCCCGGAAGTTCGACTGCGAGGCGTGGGTTCCAACCCAGAACGCTTACCGTGAACTCACCTCGACCTCCAACTGCACCAGCTTCCAGGCACGGCGACTGAACATCCGAGAGCGTGTGCCCGGCGGCAAGTCCACACGGGCGGTGGCCACTCTGAACGGCACGCTGGCCACCACACGCTGGCTCGTGGCGATTCTGGAGCACCACCAGAACCCGGACGGCTCCGTGAATGTGCCAGCGGCGCTGCAGCCCTACCTGGGCGGACTCGAGGTTCTGCCTGTTCTCTAGGCTGTCTCAGTCATGCGTTGCGGACATATGCTCCTGTTGTATTTGGGGCGTAAGTCCGCAGCGCGTCCACGTCTTACCGCTCCTGTACTCGTTGTTTTCGACCCGCCCGCGTCGTTGAGGCAGAGCTGGAACTGACTATTTCGCCCCAACGCGTAACCCCGCGTTGGCCAAGCTGTGACCCAAAACCTACCTGTAGGCCTGCGCTTTCTGGTTCACTTGAGTGATGACAACTACGTTTCCCGCTGGCATCGATGACCAGCAGCAGACAACACGGAAATTGATTGCGCTCGACGTTGACGGAACCCTCGTGGATCACGAGGGACAGATGTCGGATGAAGTGCGCGCAGCGGCAGGCGCCGTCGTCGACGCCGGCCACGAGGTAATTATCGCCACCGGCCGATCACTGGGAGCAACGCTGCCCATCATCGAAAAGATCGGCCTGACCCGCGGCCACGCGGTCTGCTCCAATGGCGGTGTCACCCTTCGCATCGACGTGGACAATCTCGAAGACGGCTATGAGGTCATCAACCGGGTTGTATTCGACCCGAAGCCGGCACTGGTAGCGCTGCGCAAGAGCCTGCCCACGGCCAAGTTCGCACTCGAAGACGACCAAGGCCGCTTCCTGTCCACCGAGCGGTTCCAGGACGCAAGCTTCGGAGCCGAGGCGCAGAGCGTCGACTTCGAGCGGATGCTCGAAGCCAAGGCTGTGCGCGTGGTGGTCTTCAGTACGGACAGTACCGCTGAGGAGTTCGGCGAGGCGGTTGAAGCTATCGGCCTGCACGGCGTCACCTACTCGGTGGGATGGACTGCCTGGCTGGACATCGCGGCGTCGGGCGTTACCAAGGCAAGCGCACTTGAGCTCGTCCGGCGGCGGCTTGGTATCGATCCATCGGACACCGTGGCCATCGGCGATGGCCGCAATGACATGGAGATGCTCTCGTGGGCCGCACGGGGAGTGGCAATGGGTCAGGCGCCTGAAGAGGTGCTTGCGGTGGCGTCGGAGGTCACGGCTTCGGTGTACGACGACGGCGCGGCCAAGATCCTGCGCTCCCTCACCGGGAAGGCCCTCGAGGAACGCTAGTTCCCGGCGGCCATTCAGTAGGCCAGCGCTGCTGGCGGCAAGGATGCAGGGCCGTAGACCAGACTGAGCAGCCTGGCCGCGGCGGGGCGTGTAGCCCACTCTTCCACCCAGTGTGAACGGATCACGGCCTTGCTCACCGCCTGCGTGGTGATCCTCAACTCCTGGGCGATCAGCTTTTGCTGCCCGCGGGCGCCGGGCGTCATCAGATCAAGCACGTTCCACTCCGCTTCGGTCCGGGTGTACACAATCTGCCCCAGCAGCCGCAGTACTGCCTCTGCCTCCGCGGCTACCTCCGAGTCCGGGCCCTCGACCGCCAGGGGGATCCGCTCGCCCGTCTTCTGTGCGCGGTTCACGGCACGGCGCGAATACACGAGGCCGAACCCTTCAGCGTCAGTGATCCCGTCGGGAATGGGGGGCAGCACCTCGCCAACTCCGATGCCCACATGCCAGCGGCGGTATCGGATGGCCTTCAGCGCCACGTCGACGGCGAGCTGCGCGCTGTCCACGACACCCTGCAGTTCGTCACCGACCGAACGCTGAAACGGGATCACCGTGTCCAGGAACCGGAACTCCCGCAGCAGTTCAGGCACGAGATCCCCCACCTCACGTGAATCTCGCTGGTTTATGGTGACCACGAACAGCATGCCCTCAGTATGACTGAGCAGCCCTCCGAATCAACCGATTTGCGTTGATTCCGCCGGGTCGTCGATCACACTCTGCAATGCAGAGCGCAGCGAGTTCGCCGAGACCGGGGTAATCGTGAAGCGGACCGCCCCACCCTCTTCGGCTGCCCGGAGCGTCTTCACGCTCGACGGCGCGGCGTAGACGGTCAGGTTGGTGAAGGTTTCCGGGCCACCGGAGGCACCGGTGTAGACGGTGACCGCGCGGCTGTCCCCGAGCAGCGGAGCCCCGTTCTCCTCGAACTCGTTTTGTGCCAGCTCGACCGAATCACTATCTTCGGCAGCCACCTGCTCAGGATCGGCGAGGATGGCAAGCCGCTCAGCCAGACGCGAGGCGGGGTAGACCACAAAGCCGTGGATGCCGCCGTCGTTCACTTCCTCCTCCAGAACGATGTCATCGTGAACGTAGGCGAATAGCCAGTGCCTGCCCACCTGCGACGTCCGCTGGCCGGTGATGATGCGGCTCGCCGTCCTCCGGAGCGTCATGATCCCCGTAACACGTTCGGTGGCGTTGAGGCGGGTGGGCTCGTTATACCCCTTCTCCACCACCGGAAACGCAATTCCCTTGGACATCAGGCTGCGGAGCGCGACCGTGGCCGCGAGGTACTTCTGCTCCTCGTGCTTCTCGAGGAAGGGGAGCGCAACCAACTGGTCGCGCTCAATGCCGTCGAGGGCAACGATCTCCTCATCCGTGAGCGTGGGCAGCTCCTCGCTCTCCTCAAAGGACATCGCGAGGACCTTCCGCGCACTTTCAAGGTCCCGCTTGGTCCATTCGATCGGCTGTGCGGTCACGAGAATAGCCCTCCAATTGATCCGATCGGATCCTCAACAAAATCTCCGACACCCTCAGTCACACTATCGGCAAGGTTGCCGGCGCCCTCCCAAACGTCGCCTGCGACATCCGTGGCACCGTCCCAGGCGTCACCCACGAATTCCGTTGTGGAGTTCCAGGCGTTAGACGTCCACTCCGTGATGTTGTCCCAGTTGTCGTAGACGTAGTTGCCCAATGCCCACGCTCCCGCGACCAAGCCCGCACCGATGACGACGCCGGCACCTACCGGACCGAGCAGTCCGGCGGCAAGCAGGAGGGTGCCTCCGGAGGCAACAACACCAAGGCCGCCGGCTACGCGGTCACCGGCACCGCGCCAGCCCTCGTGCTCGGGACTGATCATGTCGTGGATGCCGCCGTAGATTCCCAGCGGGGCCAATAGCGGGCCGGCGAAACGGGAGAACTTGGTGAACTTGGACGTCTCTTCGAGGAATTCGGTAGCGAGCGAGATGTTCCGCAGGTCGGTCACGTCAAGGATCCGGGTGTTAGCCAGGAACTTCTGGAGATCCGCGAGCTTGAAAGCCTTGGTGACGTCTAGTCCGAACCCGACTACCTGTCCGAGGGCCTCCCAGATGCTGAAGTCATCCTCGGTGGAAGCGGCTGGTGCACCCGGGAGAGTGCCTCCCGGAGAACCGCCGATTGCGCCGGAGCCGGCGTCGCTTGTTGCTTCCTGCTGACGCGCCTGCTCAAGCAGGTCACGTGACCCACGGTCAAGGGTGTTGGCCGCAAGCATGATCGCCATCTGGTGACCGTCCCAGGATGCGCGCAGCGCGTCAGCGTCGGGACCAAGCCATCCGGTGTTGTTGATCACGCCGACGGTGAGGGTGGAGCGGATGCCGCGCAGCGTCTCCGCGGACTGTGAGAAGCGCTCGGCAAGGGAGGCGAGTTGTTCGACATTTGCGCCGAGTGTTTCCGACATGTTGGCCCTTAGCTGAGACTGGTGTTTTCACACCCGAACCTACCCGCCCTCCTCAGGGGGCTGCCATGGGCAGCGCTCCCCATGGGCGGCCGAATCAGCGGCCGCGTACGTCCGCCACGACGTAACTGCGGAAGCGGGTCTTGTTCGCATTGATTCCGGGCGAGCCGGTGAGTGGACTGACGACTACGCCGATCAGGATGAGCGGCCAAAAGAGCGCGAGCGCGAGCGTACGCCAGGAACTCTGAAGCGGCCCCATGGGCTTCCCATCCCGGTAGCGCAGGTTGCGCACCCCCGCGGCCTTGGCACCCAGCGTCCGGGAGAACCCAGACACGAAGCCGTACCCGAGGGCGCTGAGCGCATAACCTCCGACGGCGGCAACGCCGGCTCCGGCTTCCCTGGACAGTCCGGCTGCGGCGGTGATTACCGCAAGTACGAAAAAGAGGATGACGAACAGAACGAGGATTACGAGCACATCCAGCGCATACTTCCCGACCCGCTGCCCGCTGGTGGCCTCAATGAAGGAGCGGCCGTTCTTGAACGTTCCCTCTCGCCACGGCGGCAACGGCTTTTGCTGGATGGACTGTGTCATAGGTTCCCCCTCCTCGTTCTCCGCAAACTTTCGGGCAGCTCCTGCGGCTGACGGCTGAGCCGACCCCCGGAGCTGCCCGACAGTTATTGAATGACTAGCGGCCCTGCGGCTGGACGTCGGCGTTCTCGGCCTCAGTGTCAACGGAACGGCCCTGAGGCTCGTCCTCCTCGCTGGCCTCTCCGAGTGCTTCGAAGCGCTTCAGGGATGCCTCAACTTCGGCCTCGGCTGCCTCACGGCCTTCCCAGTCGGCGGCCTCAACCCACTTGCCGGGCTCGAGGTCCTTGTACTTGCGGAAGAAGTGCTCAATCTCGTCCAGCAGGAACTTCGAGACATCCGAGAGGTCCTTGATGTGGTCGAAACGGGGGTCGACCGGTACGCAGAGGACCTTGGCATCTCCACCGCCGTCGTCAACCATGTTGAAGACGCCGATGGGGCGCGACTCGACCAGAACACCGGGGATCAGGTCGAAGTCCTGGAGCAGCACCAGCGCGTCCAGCGGATCGCCGTCCTCGCCCAGCGTGTTCTCGAAGTAGCCGTAATGCGTGGGGTACTGCATCGAGGTGAAGAGCACCCGGTCCAGGCGGAGACGGTGGGTTTCATGGTCGATCTCGTACTTGACGCGTGATCCCTTCGGGATCTCG
The DNA here is from genome assembly GCF_035189165.1 of Arthrobacter sp. JZ12. Lineage (NCBI taxonomy): Bacteria > Bacillati > Actinomycetota > Actinomycetes > Micrococcales > Micrococcaceae > Arthrobacter > Arthrobacter sp. JZ12. The sequence goes on from NZ_CP045246.1 coordinate 85,058, forward strand.
ATGGTGACGTCGAGCTTCATGTGGAACTCCTGCTGTCAGCGGGTAGGAACGTGGACGGGCGGTGAACTGAGCCATAGAACTGAAACAGGACGTGACTGATTCATCCAGAACCCCGATCTACTGTTAAAGATATAGGCCGCCGGTTGCAACGCCGACTCGTGACGACACCGGCGGCCGCTTCCGGGAGCCGAGGGGACCACATGACGCGCAGTGCCAGAGCGTTCACGGCGCTGCTGCTCGCCGTCGTACTCGCTGCGCTGGCTGTTCCGCTCGGGCTGCACTACGGCCCGCAGATCGCGCAGCTCATCCAGGAACCCCAGGCGGAAGCCGAGCCGGAAGTGCCGGCAATCCTGCGCGGGCCGGACGAGGTATCGGTGCCGACCCTCGTCGCACAGCTGCATCCGGAGGCACCGCTGCCCGCCGCCGGTGAACTGGCCCCGCTGCTGACCAGTGCCCTGGAGGTCCCCGGAGGCACGCCCGTGTCGGCGGTCGTGCTGGACGTGCTCACGGGAGAGGCGCTCTTTGACCAGGGAGGCAGTGAAGTACAGCTGCCGGCGTCGAACATCAAGCTCCTGACTGCAGCGGCGGTTCTGGCGAAGGTTGACCCGGAGAAGCGGCTCGAGACTACGGTGCATACGGGAGGCACCGCTGCTGACAACGTGCTGGTGCTCCGGGGCGGAGGTGACGTCTTGTTGGGATCGGGTGAGTCCAATCCCGACGCCGTGATCGGCCGTGCGGGCGTGGCAACTTTGGCTGAACAGACTGCGGCGGCGCTCGACGACGAGGGTGCCTACCGTGTTGTCCTTGACGACACGCTCTTTGCCGGACCGGTGCTCAACGCCAGCTGGCAGCTCGGGGACGTGCAGGCGGGGGAGATCGCACCGATTTATCCGCTCGCCATCAATTCCGCCTGGCTGGACGAGTCGAAGCAGTCGGGCGCCCGGGCACAGGATGCCGGATTGGCTGCCGCAGCGGTTTTCCGGGAGGCGTTGATCGCGAAGGGCGTCGAGGTGGCGGAGGGTATTGAGCGGCAGGCCGTGCCGGACGGATCGGCGGTTGTGGCCTCTGTGGAATCGGCGACCGTGGAGGAGCAGGTCGAGCACATGCTCCTGACCTCGGACAATTACCTCGCCGAGGTGCTGGCCCGGGTGGCCGCCGCGGAAAGCGGCAGACCGGCGTCGTTCGGGGGCGGGCTGGAGACGATCGCCGAGGTGATCGCGTCGCTCGAGGTTTCTACCGAGGGCATGGTCCTTGGTGACGCAGCCGGCCTCTCGCCGCGCAACCGCGTGAGCCCGCGCCAACTGGCGGATGTGATGCGGACAGTGCTGCGCACTGACAACCGGGCCCTGCGCCACCTGCTGCACGGGCTTCCGGTGGCCAGCCTGTCGGGAACGCTGGCTGAGCGCTACGACGACGCCGATGCGCCCGCCTTTGCCGGTGCGGGACTGGTTCGCGCCAAGACCGGAACCCTGAATGCCGTAACCGCGCTGAGCGGGCACGTTGTAACGGCCGACGGGCGGTTGCTGGTGTTCTCGTTCATTGCCAGTGGGCTCGACGGCACAACCGAACCGGCGCGCAACGCGGTCGACGCCGCCGCCGCCGTCCTGGCGGGGTGCGGCTGCCGCTGACCCACGGGGCCTTCCCAGACTAATGTGGTCGAATGGCCACCATGGACAGCAACACCCCTCCTCAGCTCGTCAACTGGGACCTTGCCGCCAGCACCGCAGCGAAACTGGCGCCTCCCGGCCCCAGGATGAGCGCGCGGGAGGTTTCAGCCATCGTGGAGAATCTCCGGGAACTCGCAGACCGTTCCGTTGAGCATGTCCACCGCATCACGGGACTTGAAGCGGCGCGGGACCTGCGGGACTCCGACCTGATCATCGTGGACCGGGCGTCCTGGTCGAAGGCCAACACCCAGAGCTTCAGGAAGCTCATGGCGCCGGCCATCGGGCACCTCATGGAAACCCGCGCCGAGCAGCTGAAGGCAGCGAACGCGGCACTGGGAGGAGGCGTTACCGGGGCGCAGATGGGCGCCATCCTGGCCTTCCTCTCCAGCAAGGTCCTCGGCCAGTACGACCCGTTCGTCCCCAACGCCCGGGCCTCGGGAGGGCGGCTCATGCTCGTGGCGCCCAACATCGTCTCAGTGGAGCAGGAACTGAACGTCGAGCCGACAGACTTCCGGTTGTGGGTTTGCCTGCATGAGCAGACGCACCGGGTTCAGTTCGCCGCGGCACCGTGGTTGAAGGACCACATGCTCGAGCACATCTCCGAGCTGACCGTCGGCCTGGCTGACAAGGCGGAAAGCCTGGCAGAGCGCCTCACCAACGCCCTGAAATCGCTTCCCAAGGGCAATGCGCAGCCGGGCGGCCAGAGCGGTTCTGCCGCTACCAGTGACGACGACGGCGTGCCGGCCGGCGACGGAGGCATCCTCTCGCTGCTGCAGTCTCCGGAGGACAAGGAGCGGTTGTCCCACCTCACCGCCGTCATGAGCCTTCTCGAGGGGCACGCCAACGTGGTGATGGACGCGGTCGATGCGAGCATCGTGCCCACCGTGAAGACCATCCGCCGCCGGTTCAACGCGCGCGGCAAGACCCGCGGGCCGGTTGAGAAATTCATCCGCAGGCTGCTGGGCCTTGATGCCAAGATGCGCCAGTACAGCGACGGCTCGAAGTTTGTCCGCGCCGTCGTCGATTCGGTGGGCATGGAAGGCTTCAACCGGGTGTGGGAGCGGGCTGAAAACCTGCCTACCGAGAAGGAAATCCACGCACCGCAGCAGTGGATTACCCGGATGGGGCTGTGACCCGCAAACCCCGGCTCCACCCAACCGTTGGTACTGCCCGCAATCTCGTTCGTTCGGCCCTGGAAGAGGCGCAGGTTGCGTCCGGGTCATTGGTGCTGGTCGCCTGCAGCGGGGGTGCCGATTCGCTCGCGCTCGCGGCCACCGCCGCGCACTTCAACGTGAGCGGCGAATTCCGGGCGGGTGCCGTCGTCGTCGATCACGGTCTGCAGGCAGGCAGCGCCGAGGTGGCCGAAGCCGCCCGCCGCCAGCTGGTTTCGCTGGGATTGGATCCGGTGGACGTGCGCACAGTGGAAGTCCCGTCGACGCGTACGGGGCCGGAAGCTGCGGCGCGCTCCGCCCGCTATGGGGCGCTCGATGCTGCCGCGGCGGAAACCGGTGCCGCCGCGGTACTGCTGGGCCACACGCTGGACGACCAGGCCGAGCAGGTGCTGCTTGGTTTGAGCCGCGGATCGGGGACGCGTTCCCTCAGCGGCATGCCCGCCCGGCGGGGCATCTACCTACGACCTTTCCTCCCGCTGCGCCGGACGGAGACTGAGGAAATCTGCCGCTTCAGCGGCCTGGACCCATGGCACGATCCCACCAACGCTGACCCCGCGTTGACCCGCTCGCGGGTTCGTGCGCAGGTGCTGCCATACCTCGAGGACACACTGGGTCCCGGCATCGCCGAAGCTCTGTACCGCACTTCCCGCATCCTGGCGCAGGACGCCGCCTACCTGGACGAGCTTGCGGCCGCCGAATATGAGCGGCTGCGCAGCACTGCTGAAGGTGCAGCAGCCGACGACGGCGCCCTCCTCCTGTCCGAGGATGGGCTGCGTGCCCTGCCGCCCGCACTCCGGCAGCGGGTGCTCGCCCTCGCCGTCGTTGAACTCGGCGGAGCACAGCCGAGTTTCGAGCGGCTCCTTGCAGCCGAGAACCTGCTGCGCCGCACGGGTTCGGCCGGTCCGGTGCAGGTGGGCGGCAACGTCAGTGTGTACCGCCAAGTCCGGGGTGCGCGCGTTCCACACGGCGACCCAAGCTATGGCAATCTTGTGCTTAGGAAAAACCCACGAAAGTCCGCATCGAAGTGATCGCGGCAAACACCTCAATCCGGGAGTAATAGGTGGATTCAAACGACGTCCAGGCTGACCTCAAGCACGTTCTTTACACCAAGGAACAGATCCAGCAGCGGGTTCAGGAACTGGCCGCCGACATCGATCGTGACTACGCAGACCGTGACGTGCTGATTGTCGGCGTGCTCAAGGGTGCCGTAATGGTCATGGCGGATCTGGCGCGCGCAATGCACTCGCACGTGACCATGGACTGGATGGCAGTGTCCTCCTACGGTTCCGGGACCCAGTCTTCCGGCGTCGTCCGCATCCTCAAGGACCTCGAGACGGACCTGATGGGCAAGCACGTGCTGATCGTCGAGGACATCATCGACTCGGGCCTCACGCTGTCCTGGCTCAAGGCCAACCTGCTTTCCCGTGGACCGGCTTCCGTGGAGATCTGCACCCTCCTGCGCAAGCCCGATGCTGCCAAGGTTGCCATCGACGTCAAGTACGTGGGCTACGACATCCCCAACGAGTTCGTGGTGGGCTATGGCCTGGACTTCGCTGAGAAGTACCGCAACCTGGACTTCATCGGAACCCTCGCTCCCCACATCTACGAGTAGCTTCCGCCCTCCTGTACGCCCAGAGGGAACTTTCCGCCACGCGTGTGCGTGGATTGTGCAGACGATGTCATGCTGGTGTTCCGCTTGGTCGCACCGCAACTGGGCAAGCCGCCGCTAATTGGCTGATAAAGCAGGAGGGACAGGGCACCCGGCCCTGAGTTGAATGAAATTCAAGAACTTTTTCAAGGGACCCATTTTCTGGATCTTGCTGGCCGTGGCCGCACTGCTGGTGATCCTTCCCTCCGTCTTCAACAGCAGCGGTGCCCGTGTGGACACCAACGTGGGTCTTGACCTCCTCGCCGACAACCAGGTGGAGCAGGCCAAGATCTACGACGGCGAGCAGCGCGTGGACCTCACCCTGCGCGAGGACTATGAGGACCTCGGCCGCAGCGTTTCCTTCTTCTTCAGCGCCGCGCGCGCGGAAGACGTGGTCGACGCCGTCAATACGTCCAACGTAGAGGGCTTCACCGACCAGCCAATCGAGAACAACTGGTTCACCAGCATCCTCGGGCTCATCCTCCCGATCCTGATCCTAGGCGCCATCTTCTGGTTCCTGCTCAGTCGCATGCAGGGCGGCGGGTCAAAGGTCATGCAGTTCGGCAAGTCACGCGCCAAGCTCATCAACAAGGACATGCCCCAAGTGACCTTCAACGACGTCGCCGGAGCCGACGAAGCCGTTGAGGAACTGCACGAGATCAAGGAATTCCTGCAGGAACCCTCCAAGTTCCAGGCTCTCGGCGCCAAGATTCCCAAGGGTGTACTGCTGTACGGCCCTCCCGGAACCGGAAAGACCCTGCTCGCACGTGCGGTCGCCGGTGAGGCAGGGGTTCCGTTCTACTCAATTTCCGGCTCGGACTTCGTCGAGATGTTCGTCGGCGTGGGCGCATCCCGCGTCCGCGACCTCTTCGAGCAGGCCAAGTCCAATGCACCCGCGATCATCTTCGTGGACGAGATCGACGCCGTCGGGCGCCACCGTGGTGCCGGCGTCGGCGGCGGCAATGACGAGCGGGAGCAGACGCTCAACCAGTTGCTCGTCGAAATGGACGGTTTCGACGCAACCACCAACGTCATCCTGATCGCGGCAACCAACCGTCCGGATGTGCTCGATCCCGCGCTGCTGCGCCCCGGCCGCTTCGACCGCCAGATCGGCGTGGAAGCTCCGGACATGGGCGGCCGGCACCGCATCCTGCAGGTGCACGCCAAGGGCAAGCCCATGGCCCACGGTGTAGACCTGCAGTCAGTGGCGAAGAAGACCCCGGGTTTCACCGGTGCTGATCTCGCCAACGTGCTGAACGAGGCGGCGCTGCTGACCGCGCGCTCCAACGCGCAGCTCATTGACGATCGTGCACTCGATGAGGCTATTGACCGGGTAATCGCCGGTCCCCAGAAGCGCAGCCGCGTCATGAAGGAGCTGGAGCGCAAGATCACCGCCTACCACGAGGGCGGCCACGCCCTGGTGGCGGCAGCCCTGCGCAACACCGATCCCGTCACCAAGGTCACAATTCTCCCAAGGGGACGCGCGCTCGGCTACACGATGGTGCTGCCGGCAGACGACAAGTACTCCGTCACGCGCAACGAACTACTTGATCAGCTTGCCTACGCCATGGGCGGCCGTGTCGCGGAAGAAATCGTCTTCCACGATCCCTCCACGGGCGCGTCCAACGACATTGAGAAGGCCACGTCCACGGCGCGGAAAATGGTCACCCAGTACGGCATGAGCGAGCGTATCGGTGCCGTGAAGCTCGGCCAGGGTGGCGGCGAGCCTTTCCTTGGACGCGATATGAGCCACGAACGCAACTACTCCGATCACATCGCCTACATTGTCGACGAAGAGGTTCGCCGCCTCATCGACAACGCGCATGACGAGGCGTACGCGATCCTCACCGAGAACCGCGATGTCCTCGACCGGCTGGCGCTGGAACTGCTTGAGCGCGAAACCCTGAACCAGGCGGAGATCGAAGAGGTATTCGCTGACATCCGCAAGCGCGATGCCCGCAGCATCTGGCTCTCCAAGGACAGCCGTCCGGTTCATTCGCTTCCGCCGGTTGTCACTCCGAAGGAGCGCGCCGAGGCCGAAGCATCCGGCGAGCCGGATCCGGACAGCGTTGCACCGCAGGACCAGATCGCAGACGCAAACCTGCCTGCCGACTTCGACGTGAAGGGCGACGCTCTTCCCGAGCCGGAGACCGAGTCCGACAACAAGGGCGGAACTACTGGAATGACCGGAGCAAACGGCAGTACCTGAGCAGGCCGGGGTCCGGAACGCAGGTGGGGGACGGCCGGCCAGGCCGGGATAGGATTCTTGGCGTGACCGATTTTGATGATGAGATGATCGACGCTGCGCTTGCAGCGAGCGGCTCACCGGTGGATCAGCCCAGAATCGAACGGGCCGTCCGGGAGATCCTCGCCGCAATCGGCGAGGACCCGGACCGCAACGGTCTCCAGGAGACACCCAAGCGGGTGGCCCGGGCCTACGCGGAGTTCTTCGCCGGCCTGCACCAGGATCCGGGAGACATTCTCTCTACCACCTTCGATCTCGACCACGAAGAACTGGTCCTCGTAAAGGACATTCCGTTCTACTCCACGTGCGAGCACCATCTGGTGCCGTTCCATGGCACCGCCCACATCGGGTACATCCCTTCTGAAGAGGGAAAGATCACCGGATTGAGCAAACTGGCGAGGCTGGTCGAAGTGTACGCGCGCCGGCCCCAGGTCCAGGAGCGGCTCACAACCCAGATCGTCGACGCGCTCATGGATCACCTGCAGCCGAAGGGTGCGATTGTGGTCATTGAGTGTGAGCACATGTGCATGTCCATGCGCGGCATCCGCAAGCCCGGAGCCAAGACGGTCACTTCGGCCGTACGCGGCCAGGTGCGCGATGCCGCAACGCGCGCAGAAGCGATGAGCCTGATACTCGGAAGATAGGACAAGCAGTTAATGGATTCACTAGCGGCAGCTCCAGGAACCGGTCCGGCAACCTCACCCATTCCCGTCCTGCGCCCGGCCCGTGCGCGGAAGTCCTTCGCGGACCTGCCCAAGAACCGCACGCTGGTGATGGGCATCCTGAACGTCACGCCGGACTCGTTCAGCGACGGCGGCAGGTTCGCCACAGCTGATGACGCCATCGCTGAAGGCCTCCGCATGCACTATGCCGGGGCCGACATAATCGACGTGGGCGGCGAGTCCACCCGTCCGCACGCGGATGTGATCTCCGAGGAGGAGGAACAGCGGCGCATCCTGCCCGTTGTTGAGGGCCTGGTCAAAGCCGGGGCGCTGGTGAGCGTTGACACGATGCACGCCACCACCGCGGCGAAGGCTATAGAGGCCGGGGCGGCGATCATCAATGATGTTTCCGGGCTGGATTTCGACCCTGCCATGCCGGACCTCGTTGCCCAGCACAAAGTCCACTACATCCTCATGCATCAGCGCGGCAATCCGCAGACCATGGACTCGCTGGCTGAGTATGGCGACGTGGTGGAGGAAGTCCTCGCTGAACTCACCGGTGTCCGGGACAAGTTCCTTGCCTCCGGTGTAGCCCCCGAGCAGATCATCATCGACCCCGGGATCGGTTTCGCCAAGAAGGAAGAGCACAACTGGGAGCTTCTTCGGTCACTTGGGCGCTTCGCGGACCTGGGACACCGGGTGCTCGTCGGCGCCTCCCGCAAGAGGTTCCTCGGAACCCTTTTGACCACTGCGGGTAAGGCTGCGCCGCCGCAGGAGCGTGCCGATGCAAGCCTCGCGGTATCCACCCTTGCCGCAGCCCACGGCGCGTGGTGCGTCCGCGTGCACGACGTCGGCCCCAACCTGGACGCGGTCAAGGTTGCCGCTGCGTGGGCCGGGTAGCGGCCCGATGACCAACAGTCTCACTCCGCCGCGTGACAGGATCTCGCTGAGCGGGATAACCGCCGTCGGGCATCACGGTGTCTTTGAGCACGAGCGAAGGGACGGCCAGCCTTTCGTGGTGGATGTGGTGCTTCACCTCGACCTGCGGCCGGCCGGCACCACCGATGACCTCACCCGGACCGCAGACTACGGAGAGCTCGCCGAGCAGGTACGGGACCTCATTGCCGGGGAGCCGCTGAGCCTCATCGAAGCGCTGGCTGAACGCATCGCCGGCCAGGTGCTCTCCGCTTTCCCGGTGGACGCTGTTGAGGTAACCGTGCACAAACCGCAGGCACCTATTGAAGTTCCCTTCGGCGACGTCGCCGTCTCGATCTTCCGGGAACGTGCGTGACCGGCACCGTGCGCTGCATCCTCGCCCTTGGCAGCAACCTGGGCGAAAGCCGCGACACGCTGTCCCTCGCGGTCGCTGACCTCGTTAACTCCCCCCGGGTGCGCCTGCGGGGAATCTCGCCCATCGCCCGCACCAAGCCCGTCGGCGGCCCGGAACAACCCGACTACCTGAACATGGTCATTGAGATCGAGACGGACCTCGGCCCGTACGAGTTGCTTGAGCACTGCCAGGCGGTCGAGAACAAGCATCAGCGGGTGCGCACCGTCCGGTGGGGACCGCGGACCCTCGACGTGGACATCATCACCTACGGGGACCTGGTTTCCGATGACGAGAAGCTCACGCTCCCGCATCCACGAGCGGCCGAGCGCGCCTTCGTACTCCAGCCCTGGGCCTGGATGGATGCATCCGCAACGCTCTCTGGCCGGCCGGTGGTGGAATTGGCCGCAGAGGCAGAGGACCTGTCCGGGCTCGCACCGTTCGAGGGGGTCTAGCGCCCGTGGGTTCAATCAGGCTCGGCTGGCTGGCCCTGATCGCTGTACTTTTTGGTGCGGCGGGCTGGCTGCTGAATTGGTGGGCCACCCGCAACGGCTACCCGACGCCGTCGCTCCCGCTCAGTTCACTGCTCACCATGGCGGTGGTCATCGCCGTCACGCTCGTCTTCGGGCTGCGGGTGCGACGCTGGCGGTCCGAAAAGCGCACGAAGGCGCTGGACCCGATTCTTGCGGCGCGCACAGTTGTACTCGCTCAAGCCACCGCCTATGCAGGCGCGCTGACCACCGGTTGGCATGTCGGCATCCTCGCCGACCAGCTCACCCTCGTCGGTGTGCGCAGCAATCTGGGGCCGGTCTGGGGATCCCTGGCCCTGATCGTGGGTGGCATAGTCATGGTTGTGACGGGACTGATCGTGGAAAGCTTCTGCAAGCTGCCGCCGGATGACGACGCCGGAGCGGGCCAGTCCCGTGAAAGCGGTGAGGGTGAGTATGCGTAGGGAACCGATCGACCCCGTGGGAATCGAATGGACCCGCGTCTCGCCGAAGTACCTGAAAGTCCGGCTGGCCGGATGGGCGATCGGGAGCCTGGTCTTCCTGATCGTATCCTCGGTCCCGCTCGTCCTGCTGCTGACGGGTGTGCTGCCGCGGTTTCCGGTCGTGCTCGCCTGGCTGCTGCCCGCCGTCGTCGTCCTGTTTGCGGGGTGGCGGGGCATACTGCTTCCGCGGCAGGTGCGTTCGATCGGTTATGCGGAACGCAATGAGGACCTGCTGATCCGGCGGGGGATCTTCTTCCAGCGCACCATGGTGGTTCCCTACGGGCGGATGCAGTATGTCGACGTGGCAGTGGGGCCGATCGAGCGTGCCCTCGGTCTGTGCACACTGAAGCTGCACACTGCGTCGCCGGGCACCAACGCTGAAATCCCCGGGCTTCCCTCCAGTGAGGGAGCACGCCTGCGTGAGCAGCTCTCGGCCCGCGGTGAGGCGAAGCTGGCCGGACTGTGAGCGGTACCGAACCCGATCCGGCAATGCTGTCCGGATCTGCGGACGAGTGGAAACGTGTCCACATCATCTCGCCCCTGGTACGCGGCTGGATCGCGTTGCTGGCGGTCATTTTTTTCGGCGGCCGGGACTGGTTCGAGAGCTTCCTGATCGGCGGTGGCGAACGGTTCCGGGAAGGGCCGGTAGGCAACCTGCCGCTGGCGATCGCGATAGTGGTCGGGGTCGTGGTGGTAGTAGCCGGGGTCTTCTTCCTGTCCTGGTGGTTCACCCGCTTCCAGGTGACGGAGGAGCACGTACGCGTCAATTCCGGCGTCCTCTTCCGGCAGCACAGGCAGGCGCGCCTCGACCGGGTCCAGGCAATCGACGTGGTGCAGCCGTTCCTGGCGCGGGTCTTCGGTCTCGCCGAGCTGAAGTTCGACGTCGCCGACGCCGGCGAATCAGCCGTGCGCCTCGCTTTCCTCAAGCTTGACGACGCGCAAAAGCTGCGCGCGACCATCCTCGCCCGGGCCGCCGGCGTATCCCTGGGTCCCGGTCGGGAGCAGGAGATACCCGAAGCCCCCGAGCGGGAGGTCCTTGCCCTCACGCCGGCACGGGTGATCGGAGCCGCCGTTCTGTCAGGCAACTCAATCGGCGCGGTCCTGGCCCTCATCGGCATTGGCGTGTTCGCCGTCGTGCTGGAAACCGGCGCCCTGTTCGCCGCGTTTGTCCCCATTCTCATCGCTGTGGCCGGCGGGTACTGGAGCACGTTGAGCACGGGCTTCAACTTCCGGGCGGCGATTTCGCCGGACGGGATCCGGATCCGGTACGGCCTCCTCGACACCCGCACACAGACGGTGCCTCCCGGCCGTGTACAGGCGGTGGGCGTGATCCAGAGCCCCCTGTGGCGGTTGAAGGGCTGGTACAAGGTGACGGTCAATGTTGCCGGGTACGGCGCCTCTCCCAGCGGCGAAGCGCAGGCGCGCGCAACCCTCCTTCCAGTGGGAACGCTGGAGGAGGTACTCCAGGTCATTGCGCTTGTACTGCCCGATCCGGGGACGGACCGGCCGGTGGAGGTGTTCACGGCCGGCCTGGCAGGACGGGATTCCGACGCCGGCTTCATCACCACGCCCCGAAGGGCGCGGATAATCGCCCCTTTCGCATGGCGGCGGAATGGATTCGCCGTGACGCGAACGGCGCTGCTGGCCCGGACCGGCGCCTGGTGGCGCGAACTCTCGGTTGTTCCGCATGAGCGCACCCAGTCCCTGGCGCTGCATCAGGGCCCCCTCGCCCGAAGGTTCCGCGTGGCCGACCTCATTCTCCACACCACCCCGGGGCCTGTCTCTCCCCGGGTGCACCAGATAGCGGAGGACGAGGCATGGCGGCTCTTCGATGAGCAGTCCATACGGGCGGCTGAAGCCCGGCGGCGGAGCGGTCCGGAGCAGTGGATGCGACCGGTGCCCGCCGATGATCGTGACGAACAGACGGGCGGTCCGCTAGATACGGCCGTCATGCCGGACCCGCCCTCCTACACGGAAGGACAGGCACGCCATGAGCTTTGAACAGGCGCCCCGCCCCGGCGGCACCCGCCGCAAGCCCGGAAGGCTCGGGGTAGGCGTAATCGGCGCCGGCAGGGTGGGGGCAGTCCTTGGTGCAGCCCTGCGCGCGGCTGAACACGCCGTCGTCGGCGTTTCCGCTGTTTCCGAAGCCAGCCGCGAGCGTGCCGAGAACCTGCTGCCGGGTGTGCCGGTGCTGGAGATCCCACAGATCGTCGAGCGCTCGGAGCTGGTGCTGATTGCCGTGCCCGACGACGCCCTGCCGGACCTGGTCGCCGGACTCGCCGCCGTCGGCGCGTGGCAGCCGGGGCAACTGGTGGCTCACACCTCCGGTCGGTTCGGTACCGCGGTACTCGACCCTGCCCGGAAGCAGGGTGCGATTCCGTTGGCATTGCATCCGGCCATGACCTTCACCGGACTGAGCCTGGACCTCACCCGACTGCCCGACTGCACATTTGGAGTGACGGCGCCGGCGGCCGTGCTGCCCGTTGCCCAGGCACTGGTCGTCGAGATGGGCGCCGAACCCGTGGTCATCGACGAGCAGGACCGCGTGATTTATCACGCGGCGCTGGCTCACGCCTCGAATCATCTGGTTACCCTCGCTGCCCAGTCCACGCAGTTGCTCTCGGGGATCGGCGTCGAGCGTCCCGACCGGCTGCTCGGACCGCTGATGCGGGCTTCGCTTGAAAATGCCCTCGCCGGTGGCGAGGGAGCACTGACCGGCCCGGTAGCGCGCGGGGACGCCGGAACGGTGGCTTCGCACTCCGTTGCGCTCTCGTCGGCGCCGGAAGACGTCCGTGAGGCTTACATCCGGCTCGCGGCGGTCACCGCCCGGCGCGCCGTTCAGCGTGGCCTGCTAAGCCCGTCGCAGGGCCAGGCCATCATTGAGGCACTTGCCGTGCCCGGGGAGGAGAACGAGTGAGTCCGCGCGTCGTCACAACCGCCACGGAGCTTCGTGCTGCGATCGTCAATCTGCTGGCAGCAGCCGGTCCGGGGGAAACAAGCCTTGGGCTGGTTCCCACAATGGGTGCGCTCCATGCCGGCCACGCAGCGTTGGCCCGCACTGCCCGGGAAGAGAACGACGTCGTCGTTGCCACAATTTTTGTGAACCCGCTGCAGTTCGGCGACCCAAGCGATCTTGATCGTTACCCGCGGACGCTGGATGACGACGTCGAACTGTTGGGCCGACACGGCGTCGACCTGGTCTTCGCGCCCTCGCGGGAGGAGATTTACCCCGCCGGTGACCCGCTGGTACGGCTTTCGGCAGGACGGCTCGGCGAGAAATACGAGGGTGAGTTCCGGCCCGGCCATTTCGACGGGATGCTTACCGTCGTAGCGAAACTCCTGCACCTTGGCTGGCCGGCGGCCGACGCGCGCTACCGGGCGTACTTCGGCCAGAAGGACGCACAGCAGCTCGCCCTGATCCGCAGGATGGTCCAAGACCTCAACTTCGCGGTCGACATACGTGCGGTGCCCACGGTGCGCTCGGCTGAGGGACTCGCGCTCTCCAGCCGGAACCGTTTCCTCAGCCCTGAAGAGGCCGAGGCGGCACTCGTCCTGTCCCGCTCCCTGCGGCTTCTTCAGGAGCGGGCGGAACGGCGTGAGCCGCTCGACGTTGACTCCGCCGTCGCGCTTGTCCGGAGCCAGCCGCTGGTGAACCTTGAGTACTTCGAGGTGGTCGATCCCGCCACGCTTGAGCCGCTCGCGTTCAATTGCCGTGAGACTCCCTTCACGGGCGAGGCGCTGGCTCTCGTCGCGGCGAGGGTGGGAAGCGTGCGGCTGATCGATAACCAGCCGCTCGAGGCCGGCCTGCATAACTGAGCCGGTAACCTTAGATACCGTGACCACGGAACAAAGCCTCACCACCGAAGAATTCAATGAGCAGATGCGCATCCGCATGGACAAGCGGGCGCGTTTGATCGAACGCGGGGATGAGCCCTACCCGGTCAAGCCGGAACGGACGGCGTCCCTCGGCGAGATCCGTACACGGTTCGCCGATCTCGAAGCAGGCGAGTCCACCGGGGAAAACGTGAGCGTGGTTGGCCGCGTGGTCTTCCTGCGGAACACCGGCAAGCTCTGCTTCGCCACTCTCCAGGAGGGCGACGGCACCCGGCTTCAGGCGATGCTCAGCCTTGCAGCGGTCGGTGAGGAGTCGCTGGCTGACTGGAAGGCGACTGTGGATCTCGGGGACCACGTGCAGGTGGCCGGAGAAGTCATCAGTTCCCGCCGGGGCGAGCTCTCAGTGATGGCAAGCGGCTGGAAGATGGCCTCCAAGGCGCTGCGGCCCCTGCCGACGCTGCACGCAGGCGTCAACGAGGAGACCCGGGTGCGTCAGCGCTACGTGGACCTTCTTGTCCGCGATGAAGCACGGGAGATGGTGCGGAAGCGTGCTGCGATCACGCGCAGCATCCGCGAAACGCTTCACTCGCACGAGTACATCGAAGTGGAGACGCCGATCCTGCAGTTAGTGCACGGTGGGGCAGCCGCGCGCCCGTTCGAAACGCACGTCAACGCTTTCGACCAGAAAATGACCCTTCGCATCGCCCTTGAGTTGTACCTGAAGCGGGCAGTTGTGGGCGGAATCGATCGCGTTTATGAAATCGGCCGAATTTTCCGGAATGAGGGCGTGGATTCCACCCACAGCCCGGAATTCACCATGCTGGAGTGCTACGAGGCATATGCGGACCAGTTTGTGATGGCTGACCGCATGAAGGAAATCATTCTCAATTGCGCCGATCTGCTTGGATCGCGCCAGATTGAAACCGCTGCCGGCACTATCGATCTGGACGGTGAATGGCGGTGGCTCGGTGTTTATCCGGGCCTGTCCGAAGCTGTCGGCAGGGAAATCACCCCTGAAACGGACAGGGAAACGCTGCTGGAGATCGCCGATGAGCGGCAGATCTCCGTAGACAGGTCGTGGAGCGAGGAAAAGCTCGTTCTGGAACTGTTCAGCGAAATAGTCGAGCCGACACTTCTGCAGCCGACCTTCGTTTATGATTACCCGCCCTCGGCGCAACCCCTGGCGCGGCCGCACCGTGAGAATCCGCGGCTGATCGAAGCCTGGGACCTGATCATCGGCGGCATGGAGCGTGGCACCGCGTTCTCCGAACTGATTGACCCGGTCATCCAGCGTGAGCGGCTGACGGAGCAGTCACGCAGGGCTGCAGCGGGGGACGAGGAGGCGATGCAGCTGGACGAGGACTTCCTGCGCGCCCTCGAATACGGCGCCCCTCCCATGGGAGGAATCGGTTTGGGCATCGACCGCCTCGTCATGCTGTTCACCGCAGCCGGAATCCGGGAAACCATCCTTTTCCCGCTCCTGAAGCCGGAATTGGGTTAGTCCGTGGAGTATTTGGCCGTCCTTCTGCCGTCGGTCGCCGTCGGTTTGATCTTTTACTTCGTGATGAAGGCTATCTTCAACGCGGACCGGGCGGAGCGTGAAGCAGAATCTCGGGAGCGGAGCACCCGGGAGAATGTCGGCGAGAATCCTTCCCAGCCACCACGGAACGTGAACGGGGACGAACAGCAAGCCGCGGATTAGCCACGCATTGCCCTTTTGACCCGTAGCTTTTCCAGGGACGATAATTGTCGTGGAAATAGTGGAGACGGGGGATTGAGGAGATTATTGTGGCGCAAAAAGTCAAAATCATTTTGATTGACGATCTCGACAACGGCGAAGCTGATGAGACCGTGAAGTTCGGCCTCGACGGAACCCAGTACGAAATCGATCTTTCCTCCGCCCACGCCCAGGATTTGCGTGATGCGCTGGCGCCTTACGTTTCCGCCGGCCGGCGGGAGAACCAGCCCAAGCCCGGCAGGCAGGCCGCTCCGCCCCGGAACCAGGAGGCCGCCCAAATCCGTGAGTGGGCCAAAGCCAACGGTTACAACGTATCCTCGCGGGGCCGAGTGAACTCGGAAGTCATCGAGGCGTACCGCGCCGCCCAGCGCTGACCGCCAAGCCGCAGGCGGGTGGACTCCGGTCTATCTCGCCTGTGGCGAACACGCTCCACAAGCCATCGGCAGGCACGTAGCATCGAATTACGCGTTAGCTAGGAGTGTGTCTCATGTTTGAGAGATTTACGGATCGTGCCCGTCGAGTTGTAGTGCTGGCCCAGGAAGAGGCCCGCATGCTCAACCACAATTACATCGGCACCGAGCACATTCTGCTTGGGCTTATCCACGAGGGCGAGGGTGTCGCCGCAAAGGCGCTTGAATCTCTCAGCATTTCGCTCGGTGCCGTGCGTGAGCAGGTGCAGGAGATCATCGGACAGGGGCAGCAGGCTCCATCCGGTCACATTCCCTTCACGCCGCGCGCCAAGAAGGTACTTGAGCTGTCGTTGCGCGAGGCGCTGCAGCTCGGCCACAACTACATCGGCACCGAGCACATCCTCCTCGGCCTCATCCGGGAGGGTGAGGGCGTAGCTGCTCAGGTGCTCGTCAAGCTGGGAGCGGACCTCAACCGCGTCCGACAGCAGGTCATCCAGCTCCTGTCCGGCTACCAGGGCAAGGAACCCGTAGCGTCCGGAGGGCAGCAGCAGGAAGGCACCCCGGCCGGTTCCGTGGTGCTTGACCAGTTCGGCCGGAACCTTACCCAGGCTGCGCGCGAAGGAAAGCTCGACCCCGTCATCGGGCGCGAGCTTGAGATGGAGCGCGTCATGCAGGTGCTGTCGCGCCGCACCAAGAACAATCCTGTCCTGATCGGTGAACCGGGCGTCGGCAAGACGGCCGTCGTCGAGGGCCTCGCCCAGGCAATCGTTCGCGGTGATGTCCCCGAGACCATCCGTGACAAGCAGCTTTACACTCTGGACCTTGGATCGCTTGTTGCAGGATCCCGGTACCGCGGCGACTTCGAGGAACGGCTCAAGAAGGTCCTCAAGGAGATCCGCACGCGCGGCGACATCATCCTGTTCATCGACGAGATCCACACCCTGGTCGGTGCCGGTGCTGCCGAAGGTGCCATCGATGCGGCTTCCATCCTGAAGCCCATGCTTGCCCGCGGCGAACTCCAGACCATCGGTGCAACCACGCTGGATGAATACCGCAAGCACATTGAGAAGGACGCTGCGCTCGAGCGCCGTTTCCAGCCCATCCAGGTGCAGGAGCCGTCGGTCGCTCATGCCATTGAAATCCTGAAGGGTCTGCGCGACCGCTACGAAGCACACCACCGGGTGTCCATCACGGACGCGGCCCTCGCATCGGCTGCCAACCTGGCCGAGCGGTACATCTCAGACCGCTTCCTGCCTGACAAGGCGATCGACCTCATCGACGAAGCCGGTGCCCGGTTGCGCATCCGCCGCATGACCGCGCCGCCGGAGCTCAAGGAGATCGACGAGCGCATTGCAGCAGTCAAGCGGGAGAAGGAATCCGCTATCGACGCCCAGGACTTCGAGGGTGCTGCCCGCCTTCGCGATCGCGAGCAGAAGCTGCATGATGAGCGCCTGGACAAGGAGCGCCGCTGGAAGTCCGGTGGCCTTGACGACATCGCCGAGGTGGATGAGGAACTCATCGCCGAGGTTCTGGCCAACTCCACCGGTATCCCGGTCTTCAAGCTGACCGAGGAAGAGTCTTCCAGGCTGCTCAAGATGGAAGAGGAACTCCACAAGCGGGTCATCGGCCAGGACGACGCGATCAAGGCAATCTCGCAGGCGATCCGCCGCACCCGTGCAGGCCTGAAGGATCCCAAGCGCCCCGGTGGTTCGTTCATCTTCGCCGGCCCCACCGGTGTCGGAAAGACCGAGCTGGCCAAGGCACTGGCGGAGTTCCTGTTCGGTGACGAGGACTCGCTGATTACGCTCGACATGTCTGAGTACTCGGAGAAGCACACGGTGTCACGCCTGTTCGGTGCACCTCCCGGATACGTGGGATACGAGGAAGGCGGCCAGCTGACCGAGAAGGTCCGCCGTCGTCCGTTCTCGGTGGTGCTGTTCGACGAGGTGGAGAAGGCACACGCTGACCTCTTCAACTCCCTCCTGCAGATCCTGGAAGACGGTCGCCTGACCGACAGCCAGGGCCGCGTGGTGGACTTCAAGAACACCGTGATCATCATGACCACCAACCTCGGTACCCGGGATATCTCGAAGGGCGTCATGACCGGCTTCCAGTCGGGCACCGACACCACCACCAGCTACACCAGGATCAAGGCAAAGGTCACCGAAGAGCTCAAGCAGCACTTCCGTCCTGAATTCCTCAACCGTGTTGATGACACCGTGGTGTTCCCGCAGCTCACGCAGGACGAGATCGTGCAGATCGTGGATCTGTTCCTCGACCGGCTCAGCAAGCGCATGGCCGACAAGGGGATGAGCATCGAGCTCACCCCCGCCGCCAAGGTGCTTCTGGCAACTCGGGGCTACGATCCCGCAATGGGTGCTCGCCCGCTCCGCCGGACCATCCAGCGTGAGATCGAGGACCAGCTGTCCGAGAAGATCCTGTTCGGCGACCTCAAGGCCGGGGAGACCGTCTCGGTGGACGTCGAGGGCGAGGGCGACGACGCTCGCTTCACCTTCGTGGGACACGGAGCGCCCAAGGCTATCGAGGACGCCGCGGCCGCTATCGAGGCAACGGTTCCCGAATAACCTGACTTCGGTAGGTGGCATAGGCCTGGAACATCCCGTACGGATCAGTCCGTGCGGGATGTTCCGTTTAATGCCTGACCTGGTACCTGATCCGGGGATCGCTCGGCGCCGTGGTGCAAGGCGTCCGGCCCAAATTCCGTCGGGCTCCGAATTCCCTAGACTGAACCGATGACGCAATCGTTTCGGATCCGCCGGGCCACCACGGCGGATGTTCCCCTCATCAAGCAGCTCGTGGCTCCCCTTGCGGAGCAGCGCATCCTTATCGCGAAGGAAACCGTCGCCTACTACGAGGGCCTGCAGGAATTCAAGATCGCAGAGGGCGACGACGGCGCCATGCTGGGTTGCGGGGCGCTGCACGTCATGTGGGAGGACTTGGCTGAAATCCGCACGCTAGCAACGGCCGAGGAGGCCAGGGGCAGGGGAGTGGGCAGCGCGCTCGTGGAGGCGCTTTTGGAGGAAGCCCTCCTGCTCGGAGTTGGGCGGGTGTTCTGCCTCACCTTCGAGGAAGCATTCTTCCGGCGTCACGGGTTCCGGGTGATGGAGGACCAGTCGGCCGTGGACCCGGTGGTGTATTCGGAACTGCTCCGCTCCCACGACGAGGGCGTTGCTGAATTTCTGGACCTCGCCCGGGTAAAGCCGAACACCCTGGGCAACACCAGGATGATCCGGGACCTGTGAGCAGCAGTCACAGGTGCCGGCTGGAGCTTCTAGCCAGGCGGGGCGCACATCGATAAACTAAGCGTGCTTGGTATTGGTATACCGGGTGAGTCCCTCCGATCCGGGGGACGGAACGTCGACGAAAGGCGGAACGCCATGGGTGCAGACGAGAAGGCAGAGAACAAGGCTGACAAGTTCGGCGGCAAGATCAAGGAAGGTCTTGGCAAGGTAACCGGCAACGAGCGCATGGAATCAGAGGGCCAGAAGGACCAGGCCAAGGCCAACCTGAAGGACGCCGGTGAGAACGTGAAGGACATCTTCAAGGGCGACGACCGCCGTTAGTCGAGATTTGCGGGCAGGCTGCCCGCCCTGTACGTGGGAAGGATGCCGGACGGCGTCCTTCCCACGTTTGTCTCTGGGCAACGGTTGCGGCCAGCTAGTACTGTTCAGATAGCCTTGCGGCCCGCCGTCGTGTTTGCTTCAGCTGGTCGTAACAATGCAGAACCGGTTTCATCCGTCGATCACCGTCAGGAGCATCGCATGAAGAAGCTAATCAACGATCCGCAGTCTGTAGTGTCCGAATCCGTTGAGGGGTTTGGGGCGGCTCATGCAGACCTCGTCGAAGTTCATTCCGACCCGCTGTTCATCACGCGCAAAGACGCGCCGGTCCAGGGCAAGGTTGGCCTGGTCTCAGGGGGTGGGAGCGGGCATGAGCCACTTCATGCCGGCTTCGTCGGTAGGGGAATGCTCGACGCCGCGGTTCCCGGAGCTGTCTTCACATCTCCCACGCCGGACCAGATCATTCCTGCCACCCTGGCGGTCGACGGTGGAGCAGGGGTGCTCCATATCGTCAAGAACTACACCGGCGACGTTCTGAACTTCGAGACGGCTGCAGAAATGGCACAGGCGGAGGGCATCGACGTCCGGTCGGTCATCGTCAACGATGACGTCGCGGTGGAGGACTCCCTGTACACTGCGGGACGCCGTGGAGTGGGCGGGACGGTGCTGGTGGAACGGATCGCCGGCGCAGCCGCTGAACGCGGTGATTCCCTCGACGCGGTGGCCGAGATCGCCCAGCGGGTCAATGACAACGTGCGTTCCATGGGGGTGGCGCTGTCCGCATGCACCGTACCCCATGCCGGCGTACCCAGCTTCGAGTTGACCGAGGAAGAAATTGAGATCGGAATCGGAATCCACGGCGAACCGGGTCGCCACCGGATTGCCATGGAGAACGCCGACGGCATCACCGACCGCCTTCTCGAGCCGATCCTCGCCGATCTGTCTGCCAGCGACGGCGACCGGGTGCTCCTCTTCGTGAATGGCATGGGTGGCACCCCCGCAAGCGAGCTGTACATCGTCTATCGCCGGGCACGCCAAGTGCTTGCCGAGCGGGGTATCGCCGTTGAACGATCCCTGGTGGGCAACTACATCACCGCGCTGGAGATGGAAGGTGCGTCAATTTCGGTACTGCGGCTCGATGATGACATGGTTGGCCTATGGGACTCGCCGGTATGGACGCCGGCCCTTCGGTGGGGAGTGTAGATGGCCTTGACTGTGCAGTGGGTTCAGGCGTGGCTCCGCGAATGCTCGCTTGTCCTCACCGAACACCGATCGGCCTTGATCGAGCTCGACCGCGCGATCGGGGACGCTGACCACGGCGAAAATATGCACCGCGGTTTCACGGCGGTGGTTTCAAAGCTCGACGGCGGCACCCAGGAGAACCCTGCTGCCGCCCTCAAGCTGACGGCCATGACCCTGATGTCCACAGTGGGCGGCGCTGCCGGCCCGCTGTACGGAACTGCCTTCCTTCGTGCCGCCACGGCGCTGGGCGACGCTGCCGAGGTTGATCCCGCCGCCGTCGTCGAACTGCTCCGTGCTGCGCGGGATGGGGTGGTGGCACGGGGCAAAGCCGAACAGGGAGACAAGACCATGATCGACGCCTGGACTCCGGCGGTGGAGGCTGCCGAAACAGCACAGGCTGCCGGGGCATCCGCCCGTGAGGTGCTTGAGGCCGCGGCCAACGCTGCGCAGGCCGGTGCGGCGGCTACGGAACCGCTCGTGGCGCGCAAGGGCAGGGCAAGCTACCTCGGAGAGCGCAGCGTCGGACACCGGGATCCGGGAGCCGAATCCACAGCCCTCATCCTGCGGGCGGCAGCAACGACGGCGGGACGAGAGCAGTGACAGTAGGGCTCGTCATCGTCTCGCATAGCAGCAAGATCGCCGAGGGAGTGGTGGAGCTGGCGGAGCAGATGGCGCCGGACATCCGCATCGTCCCTGCCGGGGGAACCACCGACTCCCCGCCGAGGATTGGCACCAGCCTTGAGAAGGTGCAGGCCGGCCTTGAGGAAGCAGACCAGGGCGACGGCGTCGTGGTTCTGACCGATCTCGGCTCGGCCGTGATGACGGCAGAGATGACCCTCGAGTTCCTCGCCCCCGAATTGCGCTCCCGGATCAGGCTGCCGCGGGCCGCCCTGGTGGAGGGCGCGGTCGCTGCCGCGGTGCAGGCGGCCGGCGGCGGCACGGTCGACGACGTGGCCTCCGCCGCGGAGAGCGCCGTCGTCTCCATCGACCCGGAAGCCCTCGAGCCTTTCGTGTCCCATGGGGCGGCAGTGCCCGGCGCAGTGCACACACCGGTCGAGGAGGATCTGCCGCCGGTGACAGGTTCCTGGAAGCTCCCGAACAAGATGGGTCTGCACGCCCGTCCGGCCGCCGTCATCGCCCGCGCGCTCGCGGACCTCGACGCCGAAGTCAGTGTCAACGGCGTCGACGGAAAGTCGGTGATGCTCCTGATGAGCCTCGCGCTCGGCCAGGGTGCTGAACTACGCGCAGAAGCCACCGGGCCGCAGGCGCAGGAGGCCATCGAATACATCGGCCGGGAGGTTGGTGCAGGCTTCGGCGAACTCTAGCAGGCGTTAGATTCACTCAGACCGGCAGGCGTATTCCATGCGCTGTCTCTTCGGCGAGCCCGTCGGTGAGGAGTCCGTTGAGGGCGCGCTCGAGTTGCTCGGGCGGGGCATTCAACGCATGCAGTTTTTCGAATCCGACGGAGGCGCCGTGTGCTGGGCCGCCCAGGTGCAGGTCGACCGGGCGATGGTGGATGAGCTGCCGCGGTACCGGATGCTCAGTGTGCCGCAGGATATGCATGATCGCACCTCGCACCTGCCGGTCAGTACCGGCCCACGCCTGGCCCTTCGGTACGTAGGTGGGCGCCGGCTTCCCGGCCGCCACCCATGCGCATCGGTCGAGGACCGGACAGCGCTCGCAGTCCGGTGTGCGAGCGGTGCAGACGAGGGCACCGAGTTCCATAACCGACACGTTCCAGCGCACGGAATCAGCATCGTCATCGGGCAGCAGCGCGGCAGCGCGCCTGGTCTCTGCCGCCGTCAGCGTGGGAGCAGGCAGAGCCGCACCGCCCACCAGCCGCGCATGCACCCGGCGGATGTTGGTGTCCACCACCGTCTCGCGCCTCCCGAAAGCGAAGGCCGCCACGGCGGCTGCTGTGTACGTACCGACACCCGGAAGGGCGAGAAGTTCGTCGTAGGAGGAAGGGACAACACCGCCATGCTCGACGACGACGGCGGTTGCCGCCGCATGCAGCCGCAGCGCGCGACGAGGGTAGCCGAGGCGCCCCCAGTACCGGAGTGCGTCTCCTGAAGGCGCTGCCGCCAGGTCGGCGGGCGACGGCCAGCGCTCCATCCACTCCGTCCAGACCGGCAGAACACGGGACACCGGAGTCTGCTGAAGCATAAACTCGCTCACCAGGACGCCCCAGGGCGTCCGGGACGGACGCCGCCAGGGCAGGTCGCGCGCGGCGTCGTCGAACCAATCACTGAGTCGGCTGTGCAGCACAGCTGCGTCCACGCAGATCTCCTGGTTGTCACGGAAATGGGCAGGAACCAGACTACCCAAGCATCGTCATATGGCCGCGCTCCGGCGTGGTGTACGGGGGACCGGGCAGCCGCTCCGTAGCCTTTAACGCATGAGCTCGGCAGGGACAGGAAGCAGTCGCGTGGTCAGGTCCCAAAGGAAACCGAGCCCCCGGGTGTACCGGCGACGCCGGCAGGTTGCCGCGGTTCTCCTGCTGCTGGTGCTGGGCGGCCTGATCTGGGCAGGCATTGCGGTCGCCGGGCTCTTCCGCGCTGATCCCGCACCCGCTGCCGCCGAAGCCACCACAGCCGCACCGGAGGCAAGCGGGGCAGCTTCAGAGGCGTCACCGTCGGCATCGCCCACACCAACGCCCAGTCCCACGGAACCGGTCTGCAACCCGGCGGATATCAAGGTCTCGGGTTCCACGGACGCCGAATCCTACGCACCGGAAGCAACACCCGTCCTGATCCTCACCGTGACCAACACCGGAGACATCCCCTGCCCGGTGAACGTGGGCACCTCCGAGATGGACTTCCTCGTGACCAGCGGCGAGGACCGGGTCTTCTCATCCCGGGACTGCCAGAAGGACGCGGAGGACCTGGAGGTCACCATCAAGCCCGGGGAATCGGAGGATGCGCGCTTCAGCTGGGGACGGGTCCGCAGCGCACCGGGATGCACCGCAGTCGAGGGCGTTCCCGGGCCGGGTCAGTATGTCTTCCAGACCAGGCTCGGCGAGCGCATCAGCGATGAGGTTCCGTTCACCCTCGAGTGAGGACGCTACTAGCGGTTCAGACGGCCGAACGCTTACATGAAGCGGTCGAGGAGGCTGGTCTCCGCAATCCTTGAAAGCCCTTCCCGGACGGTGCGCGCACGCTGCTCACCAATGCCGTCCACTGCCATGAGGTCATCGATGTTGGCGGCCATCAGGTTCTGCAGGCCGTCGAAGTGTTCAACCAGCCGGTTGGCCACGGTGGGCGGTACGGCCTTGATCCCGGACAGCAGGCGGTAGCCCTTCGGCTGGACCACGGCGTCCAGCGAGTCGGTGGAGGGATTGAAGCCGAGCACGCTGGCAATGGTTCCAAGGTCAATGAGGTCGGTGGAGCTGAAGCCTTGCAGCCGGGCAAGCTGCTCGTCGGCGGGAGGTACGCTTCCGTTCAGGCCGGAGTAGTCACGGAGGACCATCTCGCTACCGGGTCCAAGCCCGGTGGTGAGCTCCTCCACCTGGAGGGAGAGCAACCGGCCGTCGATACCGAGTTCAAGAACGTACTGGGAGATCTCCTCCGAGATCCGACGCACCATCTCCTGCCGCTGCAGGGTTACGGCGACGTCGCGCACGGTCACCATCGCTTCGATCTCCAGCGCGGAAAGCGACCCCGTTACCTGATCGAGCCTTGCCCGGTACCGCTCAAGGGTGGCCAGCGCCTGGTTGGCGCGGGCGAGTACGGGTTCGGAGCCCTCCAGCACATGGCGTAGTCCATCGACATACAGCGCGATGATCTGCATGGACTGGCTGACCGAGATGACCGGAAAGCCCGTCTGGATCGCTACACGCTCTGCCGTCCGGTGCCTGGTGCCCGATTCCTGGGTTTCGATGCGGTGGTCCGGTACCAGCTGCACACCTGCCCGCAGGATGTTGCTGGCGTCCCGGTCGCAGACTATAGCCCCATCCATCTTGGCAAGCTCGCGCAGGCGGGTGGGCGAGAAATCGATGCCGATATCGAAACCGCCTGAGCAGATCGAATCCACCGTGCGGTCAAATCCGAGGACGATCAGGGCGCCGGTCCGTCCGCGCAGGATCCGTTCAAGGCCGTCGCGCAATTGGGTACCCGGCGCTACACGCGCAAGGGTTGCCTTCAGCGCGTCCTCCGGACTGCGTACCATCTCACTCCCTCTTCCCGCCGGGCAGGCGAATGCACAGCCCAGCAGTACCTAATCCTAGAGGAGCAGGTATTGGGCAGAGTCCGACTTTCTGCTCAAATCGGTAACTTTCCGGGCCCGGATGCGGGTTTGCGGTCAGAAAAGCAGCTGTAGTGCTTCGGTGAGCGTGCTCACCTGCTTGACAGTGAACCCCGGTGGAACCCGCCCGGGCCCGTTGGGGGATTCAGGCACGACGGCGTGTGTGAATCCCAGGCGTTCCGCCTCCTGGATCCGGCGCGAAATCCCCGGAACCGGCCTTACCTCGCCTGCGAGACCCACTTCCCCGAATGCGATCATCCGCGGAGGAAGGGCCTGATTGGTCTTGGCCGACGCTATGGCGAGGGCTACGGACAGGTCAGTTGCAGGCTCACTCAACTTCACCCCTCCAACCGTGGCCACGTAGCTGTCGTCCTTGTGCAACTGCAGGGACGCACGGCGCTGTAGGACAGCCAGAAGCATGGACACCCGGGGACCGTCCAGGCCGCTTGTTGCCCGCCGAGGCTGTGCATTCGCTGATTCCGCAAGCAGGGCCTGCACCTCCGCCAGCAGGGGACGGCGGCCCTCAAGTGTGACCGTGATGCAGGTCCCCGCAACCGGCTCCTTGGTCCGCGAAACAAACAGTCCGCTGGGGTCGGCCAGCCCTTCGATTCCCGTGTCCGTCAGGTCGAAGCAACCAACCTCATCAGTGGGCCCGTACCGGTTCTTCACCGCGCGCATGAGACGCAGGCGGGAGTGGCGCTCACCCTCGAACTGGCAGACCACGTCCACCAGATGCTCCAGAAGGCGAGGGCCGGCGATTGAGCCGTCCTTGGTCACGTGGCCCACCAGCAGCGTGGTCATTCCGCGGGTCTTCGCCGCATTGATCAAGGATGCCGCAACCTCACGGACCTGCGTGACTCCGCCTGCGCTGCCGTCCACAGCCGGGCTGCTGAGCGTCTGGACCGAGTCGACGATGAGGAGCGCAGGGTCCACCTTCTCCACCTGCCCGAGGGCCTGGCTGAGGTCCGACTCAGCCGTGAGGTACAGAGCGTCGGCCAGCGCGCCGATGCGCTCCGCCCTCAGCTTTACCTGGGCGGAGGACTCCTCACCCGTGACGTACAGGACGGCGCGGCCATTCCTGGCCACCCTGGCGGCGACGTCCAGCAACAGGGTGGACTTGCCGACGCCGGGTTCACCTGCCACCAGGATGACTGCGCCCGGCACCAGCCCGCCGCCCAGCACCCGGTCCAGTTCACCTACCCCGGTGGGTTGGTATGACGCAGTTGTAGCGTCCACCTCGGCGATGCGCAGGGCCGGGCGGGCAACCGTGGCAGCCGCTGTGGTGCGGGCGACGCCGGCGGCAGCTGTCTCCTCAACCGTGCCCCACGCCTGGCACTCGCCGCAGCGTCCGACCCATTTTGCCGTGGTCCAGCCGCACTCACCGCAACGGTAGGCAGGTGTCTGGGCGCGTGCGCGGGAGGTCTTGGTAGGCATGGAACAAAGGTACCGGCCGCCTCTGACAGAAGTAGCCGCCGTCGTCGGTGTTGGGGCTCAGAGCTTTGGGAGGTAACCCGCCGCTTCCTCGTGGGAGAGTCCAGTGGCTTCGAGGAGGTCCACAACCAGGGGTCGATACAGGATCACGAGGCTTTCACCCTCGAGCCGGGTCACATTGAGGCCTGCCGGGTGCAGCACCGTAGCGACCGCGGCAAGGTCTTCGCGGGCCCGGCGCAGGTACTGGTCGCGCTCCGACGTTGTGGGAGCTGACAGGGCCAGGGCCAGGACATCCACGGCATCTGCGGTGTCTTCGAGGACGTGCGCGAGCGACTCGACGGCCTCGTCGGTGAGGGCTGCATGGTTGATTACCGAGGTCAGTCGGCGGGAGAACACCCGGCCGTTTCGGATCGCCAGGTCGACATACTGGGCGGCGCCGCGCAACTCACCCAGTTCACTGCGGTGCCGCCGGTAGGCCGGTGAAAGCCTGGCAACTTCAGCTGCCGCCCGCATGGAGTTGTTGAGGCTGTCCATGAGCGGCTGGCAGTTGCGCGCGCGAATAAGGGCGTGCCAGGCCTGGGTCGAGTCGCTTGCGGTCAGCGCAAGAGCATTCTCCCGCAGGACCCCGGACAACTCACCCAGCAGCTTCCGGACATCGCCCTTGGGCTCCCGCCGCGGATCGCGCGGCATTGCCATCGTCACCAGGAGCGCGAACGCACCGCCGACGACGGCGTCCACGCTTCGGGTGAACGGTCCTCCTTCGGGAGCGGGCAGCAGGACCACAAGGAGGGATTGCAGGGCGAATTGAGTGGTAAAGATGTTGCCGCTGTCCAGGAAGCGGGCCAACATCACCGATACGAACAGCACCACCGTGGCTTGCCACAGCCCGGTTCCGAGCAGTGCCAGCAGGAGGTCCCCGACGGCGATGCCCAGCGTGCATCCGATGCCCACCTCGAGTACTCGGCGCAGTCTCGGATCACGGGAGAAGCCCAGGGCGATGAGGGAAGAGGTTGCCGCGAAGAGCGGTCCCTCGTGGCCCAGCACCTGTTCGGCGAAGGCATAGGCCCCCACCGCGCCGACGGTGATCTGGACGGAGGGCAACAAGGAGGTCCGGCTGCGCCGGAAGCCCACCCGGGATCGGTTGCGCAGGAAAGTGCGCGCGCGGTCGAGTCGCGGACGCCGGTTCATACGCCTGACCCTACCGCCGCCAAGTCCCTGCAAACCGCGCATGCTCTCGAGGAGAGCGAACAAACCGTCATCCGCGGAAAGGGGAGTGACCTAAATAACTGATTCCGGAGAAAGTACAAGTGCTTACTATCGAAAAGACCCAAAATTCCTCCTTTCGTTCATCTTCCGTTCATTTTGCCCGGTCAGTCTCGTTACCTGCGGTGCCTACGGTGAGTCGCGTACCCAATCTCGTACATATAACGCGGGTGCCCTCTGAGCACCGACCGTTCAAACCCTGGAAGGGGCAATATCCAAGTGAAGGCTCTTCGCTTCGGCCGCGCAGCGGCAGTAATCTCGGTGGCCGCTCTGGCCCTCACGGCGTGTGGTTCGGACAACGCCGTCAACTCGGGCTCCGAGGGCGGCTCCAGCTCCGCTCCCGAGAGCACCGTCTCCGGTACCCTGACCGGCGCCGGCGCTTCGTCGCAGCAGGCTGCGATGACCGCCTGGAAGGCCGGCTTCGAAGAGGCCAACCCTGACGCCACCATCCAGTACTCCCCGGACGGATCCGGAGCGGGCCGCGAAGCCTTCCTGGCGCAGGGTGTCCAGTTCGCAGGTTCCGACGCCTACCTGGACGAGGAAGAATACGCTGCGGCCATGGAGGTGTGCGGACCTGAGGGTGCCATCAACATCCCCGGCTACGTTTCCCCGATCGCTGTTGCCTTCAACATCCCGGGTGTAGATACGCTCAACCTGGATGCTCCCACCATCGCCGCAATCTTCAAGGGCGACATCACCAACTGGAACGACGAGGCAATCGTCTCGCAGAACGACGGCGCCGAGCTGCCCGACCTGCCCATCACCGTTGTGCACCGTGCTGACGAGTCCGGTACCACCGAGAACTTTGTTGAGTACCTGGCTGCTGCAGCACCCGATGAGTGGACCTACGAAGTTTCCGGTGACTGGCCGGCAGACATCGTTGCCGAGAACGCTCAGGGCACCAACGGCGTTGTCTCCACCACCTCCTCCACCGAAGGCGCCATCACCTACGCGGACGCCTCCGCCGTCGGCGACCTGGGCCAGGTCAGCGTGAAGGTCGGCGAAGAGTACGTAGCACTCAGCTCCGAGGCAGCTGCCAAGGCTGTTGAGGTTGCAACTCCGGTTGAGGGCCGCGGC
Organism: Arthrobacter sp. JZ12; assembly: GCF_035189165.1. Lineage (NCBI taxonomy): Bacteria > Bacillati > Actinomycetota > Actinomycetes > Micrococcales > Micrococcaceae > Arthrobacter > Arthrobacter sp. JZ12. The sequence goes on from NZ_CP045246.1 coordinate 113,588, forward strand.
GAGCTGGATATGTCCCTGGACCTCGAGCGCGACACCACCGAGTCGGGCGCATACCCGATCGTCCTGGTTTCCTACCACCTGTACTGCACCGAGTACGACGACCAGGAGACTGTTGACCTGGTCAAGGCATTCGGTTCCTACGTCATCAGCGAGGAAGGCCAGCAGGCCGCCGCTGACTCCGCGGGCAACGCCCTGCTGTCCGAGACCCTGCGTGAGCAGGCTCAGGAAGCCATTGATTCGATCAAGGTTGCTTCCTAACCAATCAAACATGCCCCGCCAGACCCGATTCGGGTGTGGCGGGGCTGTTGGCTGTCTGCGCACCGTAGGTTGCAGGTAGCTTGTACTAGCGGGACATTGCCTCATCACTGCGTCAGCACTGTCCCGGATGATCCCACGCAGCGCCGAAAGGTCCCCACGTGTCTACGAACGCACTCAAACGAACAGGTGGTGCAGGTCAATCCGGAGACAGAATATTCTCCGGAGCCAGCCTGTTGGCCGGATGCCTGATCCTGGCAGCGCTTTTCAGCGTCGCCGTCTTCCTGATTGTTGAGGCTTCACCGGTCTTCCGTGCCGACTCGGCCGATATCACCGGCGGCGAAGGCTTCTTCTCCTACATCCTGCCGATCGTGATCGGTACGGTGATAGCGGCCGCTATCGCGCTGCTCATCGCAACGCCATTAGGCATCGGCGTCGCCCTGTTCATCTCCCACTACGCTCCGCGGCGCTTTGCGCAGGGCCTGGGCTACCTGATCGATCTGCTCGCGGCGATTCCGTCCGTCGTGTACGGCGCATGGGGCTATGCCGTTCTTGCCCCGCAGCTTGCCATCGCCTACGACTGGCTGGCCACGAACGCGGGCTGGATTCCCATCTTCCAGGGACCAGCCAGCCAGACCGGGCGCACCATGCTCACCGCCGGCATAGTCCTTTCTGTCATGGTTCTTCCCATCATCACCTCGCTCAGCCGAGAGATCTTCCTTCAAACGCCGAAGCTGCATGAGGAAGCAGCACTGGCAATGGGAGCCACCCGCTGGGAAATGATCACGATGGCAGTGCTGCCCTTCGCCCGCCCCGGCATCATCAGCGCCGCGATGCTCGGTCTGGGACGCGCGCTCGGTGAGACCATGGCAGTAGCACTCGTGCTCTCCGGTGGCGGCCTGACCGCCAGCCTCATCACTTCCGGCAACCAGACGATTGCGGCCGAGATCGCCTTGAACTTCCCTGAAGCCTTCGGGCTGAGGCTCGGTGAGCTCATCGCCGCCGGCCTGGTCCTGTTCCTCATCACGCTCGCCGTCAACATCGTCGCCCGGTGGATCATCGCCCGGCACAAAGAATTCTCAGGGGCTAACTAATGGCCAACGCAACATTGACTCCGCGTCGTTCTCAGCTGACCAGGGGCATGATGCCCTCCTACACCCTTTGGTTGGTGCTGGCGGGTTCCATCGTGTTGGGTGCGGCCCTGGCCGCACTCGTTGGCTTCAGCCTCGTGCCTTGGACAATCTTCAGCGCGATCATCTTCGTCATCGCGGGCACGGCGGTCACCGCAGCGATCGAGGGAGGACGCAAGGCGCGCAACCGGCTTGCCCTGTTCCTTGTGTATGGCTCGTTCATCATCGCGCTACTTCCGCTGCTCTCGGTCATCTGGACGGTGCTTGAGCGCGGCGTGCCCGGCCTCACCTACAACTTCCTGTTCACTTCGATGAACGGCGTAACCGGTGCGATTGACAACCAGACTGTAGAGGAGGGTTCTCCTGTCCTCGGCGGTGCCTACCACGCAGTGATCGGCACCCTGCAGATCACCCTCTGGGCAACGCTGATCTCCGTACCCGTGGGACTCCTCGCGGCCATTTACCTGGTGGAATACTCCACCGGCGGACGGCTTGCCCGCGCCATCACCTTCTTCGTGGACGTGATGACCGGTATCCCGTCAATCGTTGCCGGGCTCTTTGCTGCAGCACTGTTCGGGCAGCTGTTCGGGCCGGGAACCCGTACCGGTTTCGTCGCGGCAGTTGCGCTCTCCGTGCTCATGATTCCCGTTGTGGTTCGATCCACCGAAGAAATGCTCAAGATCGTGCCCAACGAGTTGCGTGAGGCGTCCTACGCGCTGGGTGTGCGCAAGTGGCGCACAATCACCAAGGTGGTCATTCCCACGGCCATCTCCGGTATCGCGTCCGGTGTCACGCTGGCAATCGCCCGCGTAATCGGCGAGACGGCTCCGATCCTCGTGACCGCCGGCTTCGCCAGTTCCATCAACTGGAGCGTGTTCGGTGACTGGATGAGCACTCTTCCAACATTCATCTACTACCAGATCCTGACGCCCACATCGCCCACGGCCACCGATCCCAGCACGCAGCGCGCCTGGGCCGCTGCGCTGTTGCTGATCATCATGGTCATGCTCCTTAACCTCGTGGCGCGTCTGATCGCACGCCTCTTCGCTCCCAAGACCAGCCGCTGACCCGCCGGCACAACCAGAAGGATCACCATTGTCCAAGCGAATCGACGTCAAGGACCTCAATGTCTACTACAGCAAGTTCCTTGCTGTAGAGGACGTCAACATCAATATTGAGGCACGTTCCGTTACGGCGTTCATCGGGCCGTCCGGCTGCGGCAAGTCCACGTTCCTGCGCACCCTCAACCGTATGCACGAGGTTATCCCCGGAGCACGCGTTGAAGGTGAAGTGCTGCTCGACGGCGACAACCTGTATGACACGGCCGTTGACCCCGTAACCGTCCGCAGCCAGGTGGGTATGGTCTTCCAGCGGCCCAACCCGTTTCCCACCATGTCCATCCGCGACAACGTCCTCGCCGGAGTGAAGCTCAACAACAAGCGGATCTCCAAGGGGGACGCGGACGACCTGGTCGAGAAGTCCCTGCGCGGCGCCAACCTGTGGAACGAAGTCAAGGACCGCCTTGGGCGTCCCGGTTCCGGCCTCTCGGGCGGCCAGCAGCAGCGTCTCTGCATCGCCCGCGCGATTGCGGTCTCGCCCGAGGTTATCCTCATGGACGAGCCCTGCTCCGCGCTTGACCCGATCTCCACGCTCGCAATCGAGGACCTCATCAATGAACTCAAGAGCGAGTACACCGTGGTGATCGTTACGCATAACATGCAGCAGGCGGCTCGTGTGTCCGACAAGACGGCGTTCTTCAACATCGCCGGGACAGGCAAGCCGGGCAAGTTGATCGAGTACGGCGAAACCGCGCACATCTTCAGCACGCCCTCGCAGAAGGCCACCGAGGATTACGTTTCGGGCCGCTTCGGATAAACCCATCCACGTACAGGAAGGCACCCAGCACCGCCCCGCGGGCTGGGTGCCTTTCTGCTACAGCAGCGGGCTGATGGCCAGATAGAGGACGGCGGCGAGAACCGACGTGACCGGCGCCGTCGTAATCCAGACCAGCAGGACCGACCTCACCTGGGACTTCCGTACCGTTGCATACCGGTGGTTGGCACCTGCCCCGACGATCGCTGACGTCATGGTGTGCGTGCTCGAGAGCGGCATATGAAGCACCATTGCGCCCACGAAAAGCATGACGGCGCTGACTCCCTGCGCAGTCATGCCGTGCAGTGGATCAATACGGACCAGCCGGTGAGCGAGCGTATGCGTGATCCTCCAGCCTCCCAGCAGTGACCCGCCGGCCAGGAGCACTGCAGCGAAGAGCTGAACCCATACGGGCACCACGTTCCCCGCATAAACTCCGGACCCGGCGAGGGCCAGCAGGATGACCGCCGTCGTGCGTTGCCCGTCCTGCAAACCATGGCTGAAGGCGAAGGAGCCGGCCAGTACAGCCTGCGCCATCCGGTTGCCGTTGTTGACCTTGCGCGGTGAACTGTGCCGGAGGAACCACGTGGCGGGAAAGACGGCGAGATACGCCAGGAGGAACGCTACGACGGGTGAGACCAGCAGCGGCAGGACAATTTCGGGAAACAGCACGCCCCCGGGTCCGGCTATGGACTCGCTTCCTAGGATTGTGGCGGCCCCACCCGCGCCGATGAGGGCTCCGATCAGCGCATGCGTGGACGACGACGGCATACCGCGGTACCAGGTGAAGAGCCCCCAGAGGCAGGCTGCAAGCAGAGCAGAGATGAGGATGCCGAGACCGCCCTGACCCGCAGGCAGGTCGATGCTGTCGCCCGTGAAGAGCCTCGCCAGTGCCACGCTCATCAGCGCGCCGACGAAGTTGAACAGTGCAGCCAACAGAACGGCGACGGTCGGCGTAAGAGCACGGGTGCGGATGGAGGTCGCGATTGAATTGGAGACGTCGTGGAAGCCGTTGATGAAGGCAAAGCCTCCGGCAAGCAGGATCACCGCGCCGAGGAGGAAAACCTCCACCTACGACTCCTTGACGATGATTGTTCCGACGTGCGTGGCGACCTTCCGGATGGCTTGGGAGACCGCGATCAGCTGGTTCGCGAGATCCCGGTGTCGAACGTAGACCAGCGGTTTGTGGTCATTGAGGAGTTCGGCGCACCAGGTCCTGTGGGTGCGTTCGGCTCGCTTGGACAGGCGCACTATTTCGATCCAATAATCCTCCAGATCGTCCAGCGAGGTGAGCTGGCGCATCGCCTCCGCGGTGAGCTCGGCCTGTCGTGTAATTACCTCAAGCTGCTCTGTGGCACGGCGGCTGATCTTGCTGAGTTTGTAGAGGGCGAGGAGTTCGCCGGCACCGTCAAGCTCCTCCATTGCCTCGCTCAACAGGCGGGAAAGCGCATAGAGGTCTTCCCGCGGAAGGGGATTGATGAAGCTGGTGCGCATCGAGGTGAGCAGCGCGTAGTGCAGGTCGGTGGCCTTGCCTTCGTGCTGGTGCAGCTCTTCAGAGAGTTCGCCGTAGGAGTCGGGCGAGGCGCCGAGAATGGCGGACATGCTGCCGACGCCGAGCACCAGTTGCTGAGCCATACCGGAGAGGAGTTCGAGTCCTGCGTTCTCCTGGGGGAAGAGGCGGAGCTTCACAAAGGTCACCTAGGGTTGCATGAACGGTTGCTTCCTAAGGATACCCGCGGTGAAGAGCGGCCCGATTATACGCCCGCTTACTATGTGCGCGCCGTCGGAGGACATAAAAGTGGCGCCGAACCGGGAGCGCCTCTCGGCGGAAGGCCGCTCGAAGCGGCTGAATGTTGAAGCCCGGGGGTTCCACGGTCCGACACCAGTTTCAGTCTGCTACTCACCCGCGTGCATGTCAACGCAAACGACGACGGCGGGTTACTCCACGCCCGAGGTGCCGGCACCTGAACCGAACGTCCACCAGCGGCCAGGCTCTGCGATCGGGAACCTGCGGCCGGAAAGGACGTCCGGGAGAACCCTCACGAAGTGGTCCTTCTCTCCGGCTTCCCCAAGGAAACAGCGGGAGCGAAAAGGAGGCCACGACGTCGTCGGGTCGATTCATCAGCTATGCGGTGCCCCGGATAACCACGCTCCAGGCGATGCCGGAGTCGGGGTTCACCCCGTCCGCTTCAAGCGCGACCCTCGCGCTGCCGAAGAGGGCCTTCAGCTTAGAGCCGGCGCGGGTTTGAAAAATCACGGTCCCGTGATCGGTGACGAGATTCACCGGAAGAATGTCCGGCCCGTCGTCGTCGGCTGCTAGTCCAGTTCTCCGCGGCGCCACGAAGCAGCAGCGTGTTCGAGATCTTCGGCTGTCTTCACCAGCTGATGGGAACTCCGGGTGAGCTTGCTGGCATGTGAGCCGTTGGAGGCTTCGGCGTCGTCGGCGTGGTTGGTCTGGCCGAGCGCGACAACGCGACAGAACGCGGCGAAGCGCTCCAGTGCGACGTCGAATTCACCGTCGAAGGCGCCCGAAAGGATGGTGTCCGCCATCTGGCGCACTTCGTCCGCACCCGGCGGTTCCGCGACTCCAGCCACCACTTTCGAAACCTGCGCCACTTCCTTGCCCGCTTTGAAGTAGGCCGCAATGCGTTCGGGATTCTGCTGGGTTGCGGCCCGCAGCGCGTACAGCCGCCAGAGGGCACCGGGGAGGGATCGCGCGGGACTTTCCGCCCACAGCTCGGCGATGGCTTCAAGGCCCTGCTGGTCAGCGAGCTTGACGAGCCGCTCGGTCACTGCAGGATCATCCGCCTCCCGGCCGTGGTGCACCAGAGCATGCGCGGAGAGGTGGGCGGCTTCGGACACGCGCGAGGGGTCGGCGCCGCCGGCGAAGATCTCGAAATCCGTCGGGGCGAACGGCTTCGGTTTGTGATGCCGGGGACTGTTGTTGATGTACTCGCCGTCCATGTGTCGAGAATACTCCTGAGCCTATGAGCGGGCTAGGCAAACGGAGCGTCCCGACGGGCGCCACACAGCGCGGGTTGCCCTCGCTGCAATAGCGTGCGATAAAGTAGAACCGTCGATTCGGCATGCCCGGACGGCGAGGGCCTTTAGCTCAGTTGGTAGAGCATCGGACTTTTAATCCGTGGGTCGTGGGTTCGAGCCCCACAGGGCCCACCACGTGACATTCCTCCTGCTATTCCACGCGGGAATCTCCGCGTTGCTATCCGGCAACATCCATTGACTCATCGCATGCCGTGAGCCTGTACTGGAAGGAGTCCTTTCCGTCTATTCGTGCCCAGCGCCGGGAGGAAGACCGATGCCGGTCCCGTTGGCAACACCAGTTCAGGCGGCGCTCGCCGTCGCCGTTATCTGGATGCTGACCGCGCTCACAGCCGCAGCCGTATCCCGGACCCTGTCCACCACTCCCGCCCAGGACGGAGACGGCGTTTTCTGGTACGGCTTCACCGGTGGTTTTGGTTGCCTCTGCGCTATAGCGGGCGCCATGGTTCTCATCCCCGAGGCGACAGCCGTCGTTGGGCTGGCGGGCGTTCTGGGCATTGGAATGGCAAGCGGCTGGGTCTGGCGCGGTGAGCAGGAGCGCGTGTCCCGCCGTCGTCGGTTGCAGCTTGAGGCTGCCCGATCTGCCGTGCGTGCCCGGCACGAGTCCATCCTGCAGCGCTGGGTGAGTTATGAACTGGATCCGGCGGTCGCAATCGACTATCCCGACATGACCGACGTGCGGCGTCCGGAGACTGCCCGCCTTGTGCGGGCGATGCGTACCGCAGCGGTGCTGCGTGAGCAGGTAGACGGCGACGACGACGGTGCTGCCGCGGACTACGGCCTCGCGGTGGGTGAGCTCGAATCGGCCTTCGAGGCCGCCGAGCGGGCGGCTGGAGCTCATTCGACCGAGCGGAGGGAGGGCCGATAGGCTGGATTTGTCATCCAGGATCGAAGGGGACAATCCATGGGTTCAGCACGCATCCTCCGCCGTCGCGCCGTGGCCGTTCTTACGGCCGGTGTTATCGCAACTACCGGGGTCACGGTATCGGCATCCTCAGCAGTCGCAGGAGCAGGCAGCAGCAAGGCTGACTCGGCGGAGCGGCGCAACGGGAAGATGAACGTTCGATTCGCCACCTATAACGCGAGCCTTAACCGCTCGGTTGAGGGCGCGCTGGTGGCCGACCTCAGCACGGGCACCAATGAGCAGGCGCGGAACATCGCCGAGGTCATCCAGATCAACAACCCGGACGTCGTTCTCCTCAACGAATTCGACTACGACGCCGAATTCCGCGCTGCGAACCTCTTCCGCGCCAATTACCTGGAGGTCAGCCAGAACGGAAAGGCTCCGGTTTCCTACCCCTACGTCTACACCGCGCCCTCCAATACGGGCGTGGACAGCGGGATGGACCTGAACAATGACGGCACCGTGGGCGGCCCCGACGACGCGTTCGGATTCGGAGAGTTTGAAGGCCAGTACGGCATGGTGCTCTACTCCAAATACCCCATTGACACCGAGAAAGTCCGTACGTTCCAGACCTTCCTGTGGAAGGACATGCCGGGTGCGCTCCTGCCCGATGACCCGGCCACGCCGGACGGCGACGACTGGTTCTCCGACGAAGAGCTCGCCGCTGTCCGCCTGTCCAGCAAGTCCCACTGGGATGTACCGGTGACTATCGGGAACTCCACCGTCCACGTGTTGGCCAGCCATCCCACTCCGCCCGTTTTCGATGGCGAGGAAGATCGGAACGGCCGGCGGAACAGCGACGAAATCCGGTTCTGGGCGGACTACATCCGCGGTGGCAAGCATGCGTCCTATATCTACGACGACGACGGCGGCCGGGGCGGTCTCGAGCGACGTGCTGAATTCGTGGTGATGGGCGACCTCAACAGCGATCCCCTTGATGGCGACTCGCGCCCGGGATCGATCGCCCAATTATTGGAGCTGAAGGAGCTGCGGGACCCGCAACCGTCAGCCGAGGGTGCCGCGGAGGCGTCTACCCTGCAGGGAAGAGTCAACCTTGAGCACCGGAGCGATCCGGCAATGGATACCGCGGACTTCGAGGATGTGGCCGCGGGCAATATCCGTGTCGACTACGTCCTCCCGTCCAGGGGTCTGAAGGTGCGGGATTCGGCGATCTTTTGGCCGCGGGCCGGAACACCCGGATCTGAGTTGACGGGCATTTTCCCGTTCCCCACCAGTGATCATCGGCTCGTGTACGTCGACGTAGAGGTGCCCAAGCGGTAGGAGCCCTAAAATGACGGTTGATTGAGAAATCCCAATGGGTTAGCTTTGACTTATGGAGACATTGATTTTCGAGTAGACGTCCGGCTGCCGAGTCAGCCGAGCACCACTTCAACCATCGAAATCAACCGTGTTGAGGCTTCGCCTCCAGGTATGTTTCCACCTCTTTCTCCGGCAACCACAGCGTAGGCGCGCTTCCGCGTGCGCTGCGCTGTCTCCTGAAGGTGGCTCAACCGGTTCGAAGATCCAAGGAGAGCAATGACCCAGCAAGAGAACACTCAGCCCCTTACCGTGTACATGTCGGACACCGCTGCCCGAAAGCTGTCGGACGATCCGCGTGCCCAGCAGGCACTGGCCCGGAAGAATTCTCCGTTCGGGGATCTGGACAGTGCACACAGTACGGGCCGCAGGCACAAGGCCGACCACGCCAGCTCACGACAGGGAAAGCGCGAAAAGAAGGTTCGCTGGTAAAACCGGTTAAATTGGGACTGGCTCCGCGTTCTGCGTATGGGGGGATCGCAGAATGGGGAGCCAGCTCTCCAACTATACTTCACAGTTGGGGTCCGAAGTCCAGCTGAAAGGTGATGATGACAGTCACAGCTAAAGAGTTTCAGCTGTGGCGCACCCGCATCGCACCTGATGTGACTGTTTCGGACCTGTGCCGCAGGGCCGGCATCAAGCGCTCCACGCTGGCGCAGCAGCTGGTGCGCGGAAAAGTCTCGATTGAAACCGTGGTCAGCGTGGCCCGAGCCTACGGGGTATCTCCCATCGAGGCGCTGAGTGAGTTCGACGGCTACCGGGATCTGGCAGCGGGAATGAAACCGCCGACCGCGGACGAGTATCTGAGCCAGGTCTCACCAATGGACCTGCTGCGGCTTATCCTCGGACGCAGTGAGGATTCCGACGCCGTCGGCCGCCCCCTGAGCTTTCAACTGGCACCCCTGCCCCACCGCTATTCGGTGAGGACCTGGTTTGACGCCGTTGATCACGGCGAGCTCCGCTCGACTCTCACGTTCAGGACGGGCATCGCCCCCCAGAACCTGTCCGCGCAGCTCAGCGCAGGCCGGCTGAGCAACCAGTTATGCGTAGAAGTCGCGCGGATAGCCGACGTGTCCCTCGCCAACGGACTGGTGGTCACCGGACTGCTTACGCCCGAAGAGGGTGGCTGGGCTGAGAACGGGCGCGAAGAGGTGTTGAGCTCGCTGCCCGATTCCGAGATCATCCTTCTTGCCCGGGACCGGCTGGACGGACTCGGGAAGCGGTTGCGCAAGCAGGAACAGGACGATTCCCGCGACCAGGCAGTATGGGAGAACCTCGGATGAGCCCGGCAATACTGATCCAGTTGGTGGCGTTGGTACTCAGTGTTCTTCTTACCCTCATACGCCTACCGGATGCCCTGCGGGGCAAGGGTCGCATCATGTTTTTCGCGGGCGTGCTGCTCTCTCTCGCGGTCGCACTCAGTCTCGAACCGATTTACCTGTCCGTGGATGCTTTGATGGGCGGCGTCAATCTGGCGAACCTTGTCATCCGGTTCAGCCTGTACGGGGTCATGATGCTACTGGGCATCCGGTGTGCCGCGGCCTTCGGGTCTGAGCGCGCGCGGAAACTGGTTGGAGGTGCTGCGGGACTGATAATGCTCGGGCTCACCGCGGGTGTTACCGCAGTTCTGTTCGGCCTGAGCGACCTGCCCGAATCTTCAACAGGACTTCGGGCGTACCACGATGATCAGTCCACAGTTCAGTGGTATGCCGAGATGGGTCGGATCTACCCCGCTTATGTAGCTGCCTGTCTGGTGGGTCCTGCGATTGCCCGTGCCCGTTACCGCCCAGCTCGTCCCGCCCACCGACTGGGGGCGGGACTGATGGCGGCGGGGTTCTCAATGATTATTGTGTTTGCCGCCCTGAAGCTGCTGCCCATCGCCATCGGGGACGCAGATGTGCTGTTGCCCTTCGGCGCGATCGTGTTGGTGGTTATCGGTTTGGTTCTGTTCTGGGCGTCAGCAAAATGGGCCAGCAGAGCAAACCCCGTCAACCGCCTGGCGGACGAGCAGCGACCCCTTTAATGCTTTCGGAGGATTTTTTCGACCAAATCGCGAAACACAGTTCACGATTTCATCATGCTGTGTCAAAATTATGATTATGTAACTCCCGCTGACCGTGGGGGGTCAGCGGGTTACACGCAGCAATAGGTGCGTCCATTAGAACGGGTGGACGCACCTATTGTTTTTGTTGCTTGTGCTTGTGCTTGTTGCGGATTCTGCGGGGAGGCCGGCATGGGCCTCCCCGGGTCTGCTGCCGTCAGGCGTCGTGGTCAGTTTCGAGGATCCGCACCAGCGAGTCCAAATGGTCCCCCGCGCCGTCGTCCTCCGAACGAAGAACCACCACATCGCCGTGCTCGGCACCCAGGCTCATCAGGGAAAGGATGCTCGAGGCATCCATGGCCTCGTCTGCGGGACTGTCCTCGTGGGCAATTGTGACCTCAACCGGAAGTTCTCCGGCCGCTTCGGCAAAGATGGCTGCCGGACGCGCGTGCAGGCCGACCCTGCTGGCTACTGTTGCTTTGCGTTCGATCATGATCTTCCTTCCGGTTGAAGTTTCCGTTGCTGAGCCTACAGGCGATCTATGCCGGCCGTGGCAGCGAATTTCGGTTGAGGGTTAGGCCGCAACCGATTCGGCTGCTGCTTTCTCGGTATGCCTGCGGACGGCAAGCCGCTTGAGGGCCACCACCGCAAGGGCCGAGATCACCATGCCAACCAGGATCGACACGACGAACATAACCACGTTGCCGATTGCGAAGAACACGAAGATCCCACCGTGAGGGGCCTGAGAGGTGACCCCCGTGCCCATCACCAAAGCACCGGTGACTGCGGCTCCCAGCATGCCTGCGGGGATCACGCGCAGCGGGTCTGCCGCCGCGAACGGAATGGCACCCTCGCTGATGAATGCCGAACCGAGCAGCCAGGCAGCCTTCCCGTTTTCGCGCTCCGCCAGAGAGAAGCGACGACGGTCCAGCACGGTTGCGAGGGCCATTGCCAACGGCGGAACCATGCCCGCTGCCATGACGGCGGCCATAATCTGCCAGGGAGCCTGGTTGTCGACGGCGCCGGTGCCGAGGCCCGCCACCGCAAAGGCGTAGGCGACCTTGTTGATGGGGCCACCCAGGTCGACGGCCATCATGAGGCCGAGGATGACGCCCAGCAGGACAGCACCCGTTCCGGTTAGGCCCGAGAGCCAGCCGTTCAGTGCGACGGTGAGAGCGGCGATGGGGCCGCCGAGGACGAGCAGCATGAGTCCCGATGCGACGATGGATGCAAGCAGCGGAATGATGACTACCGGCATCAGGCCTCGCAACCACCGGGGAACCGAGAGCTTGCCGATCTTCATGGCAACGTAACCGGCGAGGAGGCCGCCCACGATCGCGCCGAGGAAGCCGGCGTTCATGAACGCGGCGACAGCACCGACGACGAAGCCGGGAGCGATGCCGGGCCGGTCAGCGAGGGCGTACGCGATGTAGCCGGCAAGGGCCGGCACCAGGAAGCCCATGGAAAGGGCGCCAATCTTGAAAAACACTGCACCCAGGTAGGCACCGACGGCGCCCTGCGCTGTCTCGGGGAATTCGGTCGGCAGATTCCAGAGGCTGTTGTTTAGCACCATGTCATCGGCGAAGTCCGTGATGTCATATCCGCCGAGCAGGAATCCGAGCGCAATCAGCAGACCGCCGCCGGCAACGAACGGGATCATGTAGCTGACGCCGGTCAGCAGGGCACGCTTGAGTTGCCCACCGACACTTTCGCCGGCACGATCGTCGTCGGCCCTTGGCACTGAAGAGTCGGCGACCCGGCGGGCGTTCGGGTTGTCTGCTGCGGCGATGGCTTCATCCACCATGACGCCCGGCTCGTCGATGCCGCGCTTCACAGGAGCGTTGATGACCGGCTTGCCGGCGAACCGGTGCTTGTCCCTAACGTCGACGTCCACGGCGAAGATAACCGCATCGGCCGCCTCGATGATTGAGGGGTCAAGCGGCGTGGACGCCGAGGAGCCCTGGGTCTCGACCTGGAGGTCGATGCCGCGCTCCTTGGCGGCGGCAACGAGTGAGTCGGCAGCCATGTAGGTGTGCGCGATGCCGGTGGGACACGCTGTCACGGCTACGAGGCGCTTCGCCCGGGTGGCGGATTCCGGAGTCGAAGCTTCCCGCGCAGCCGGATCTGGTGAGACAGCTGAGGCTGCCGAGGTTGTCGATGCTGCCGGTGCATCCGACCGTGCAGGTGCAGCGCCTTCGCGCTTGGCCGGAGCGGCCTCAAGGGCTTCCTCGACCAGGTCAACAATCTCCTGCTCATTCCTGGCCGAGCGGAGGGCAGCGGTGAAGTCCTTCTTGATCAGGGAGCGTGCAAGCTTCGACAGGAGCTTCAGGTGGGCCTGGTCGGCGCCTTCGGGTGCTGCGATGAAAAAGACAAGGTCGGCCGGCCCGTCCTTGGCGCCGAAGTCCACCTTCGGATCCAGCCGCGCCATGGCGAGGGTGGGCTCAAGAACAGAAGTGGACCGGCAGTGCGGAATGGCGATGCCACCCGGAATGCCCGTGGCGGTCTTCTCCTCCCGGGCCAGTGCATCAGCGAACAGCCCTTCCACCTGGTCGGCGCGACCCTGCGCCACCACAAGTTCGGCGAGCCGGCGTATGACGTCGGCACGGTCATTGCCCAGCGACTTGTCCAGGGCGACAAGGCTCGGCGTAATCAGAGCGGACATGGGACTTCCTTAGGGGGTTTATGGACGGGTAGGGGCGGGGTTGGTTGGGGTGAGGGCGCGGACGACGACGGCTTCCGGCGTTGTCTGATTCAGTGCAGGCACGGTGGACCCGGGGAGGGAGGCCGCGGCGGAGCCGTGGGCCACCGCCTGCCGGAGACAGTCGGGTGCACTTCTGCCGCTCGTATGAGCCAGGAGGTAGCCGGCGAGCGCGGAGTCTCCGGCACCGACGGTCGAGATGGCGGTAATGGGAGGGTGCTGCGCGTGCCAGGCGCCCTCCCGGCTTACCAGCAGCGCACCTTTCGAGCCGAGTGTTGCCAATACGGCCCGGACGCCGTGGGCCAACAGCCGGGTGGCCGCCTCCACTGCAAGGTCCTGTTGATTTTCGAGTTCATCACCGTGGCCGATGCCGGTCAGTTGCGAGAGCTCCTCGGCATTTGGTTTCAGCAGGTCCGGGGCAGCGTCGCCCTCGATAGCCGCAATGAGCGCCGCTTCGGATGCGTCGATTGCAATCATCGGTGCGCGTTCGGCGTAACGGGTACGAACGGCTCGCACCACGGAAGCATAGAAGTCGCTTGCCAGGCCCGGCGGAAGCGAACCGGCGAGCACAAGCCAACTGGCGCCGTCGGACGCCTCGACCACAAGGTCGACGAGTTCTTCGGCCTCCTGCGGCGTGAGCGCGGGTCCGGGCTCGTTGATCTTTGTGGTGGTGCCGTCCGGTTCGGTGATGGTCACGTTGCTTCGCAGCGCCGAGGAGATCGGAAGGTTGCGGTAGGGAACTGAGGCTGCGTCCAGTCCTGTGAGAACCGGATCGTCCCCGCGCCCGGGGAGGATCGCGCGGGCGTCGGCGCCGCCGGCTGAAAGTGCCCGGCAGACATTCACGCCCTTGCCGCCCGACTCCTGGCGGTTAGCGGTGGCGCGCTGTACGGCTCCGCGGGCCAGGGGAGCCGCAAGCTCGATGGTGCGGTCGAGGCTGGGGTTGGCGGTGAGCGTGATGATCATGCGATCACCAGATCGACGTCAGCATCCGCGAGGGCGCTGGTGAGTTCTGGACCGGGCTGTACATCGGTGATCAGGGCATCGATGTCGCCGAGGGCGGCGAACCCTACAAGAGCTTCCTCATCCAGCTTGGAGCTGTCCGCGAGCACGACCACCCGCCGCGCGGACTGGACAATAGCTGCTTTCACCGATGCCTCCTCGGGATCTGGGGTGCTGAGTCCGAAGTGTGCGTGCACGCCGTTGGTTCCGATGAAACCTATGTCCGGACGGAAGCTTCGGTAGCGTGCCGCTGTGCCGCTGCCCACGCAGGCGCTGGTGAGGCCCCTGACCCGTCCACCAATGAACTCAATCTGCTGTCCGGAGCCAATGAGAGCGTGAGCCACCGGAATGGAGTGGGTAATGATGAGTCGTTGTTCAACTGGCTCCTGCGCCACCAGCGCCGCAAGGTTGCCGGTGGTTGTCCCGCCGTCGAGCACAATCGATCCTTCGGCCGGAAGCATGGTGAGCGCAGCCTTGGCGATCCGGGCCTTCTCCGCCTGGTTCCGTTCTTCCCGTGTGGTCAGGCTCAGCTCCCGGGTGCTGGCACTCGCGAGGGGGACAGCCCCGCCGTGCACCCGCCGCAGGAGACCATCCTTTTCGAGCAGGTCCAGATCCCGTCGAACGGTCTCCTTGGTGATGTCAAAACGCGCGGCCAGCTGCGCAACGGTCACCCGGCCTTCGGACGCGACCAGTTCGGCGATCCGGTTGTAACGTTCCTCGGCGAACACGCGGCCTCCCTTAGGTAGTGACGGTCATCACAGCTATTTCCGTTTGAGTGACTCTATCTGTGTTTGCTTTTGGATGTCAACCAAAGCAGAAGCAAAACCAGATTGACTTCGGTGTAATCGCTTCTCCAGCGCGATGAGGGCAAAGAAAAGCCACCTGCGCATCGCGCAGGTGGCCTTCGGTGTACTTGCCGCGGAGGCGGCACTGGGAAGCGTGCGGGTTAGAGGCCACCATCCCTTGTTTCATTGCGCGTGATTCGCTCGCCGGTGTGCGGGTCCTGGACCGTCCGCGATTCGCTGATCCGGCGCTGGTTGCGCGGCGCGCTCATCAGCAGGGAAACAACGAGGCCGAGAATGCCGATGCCTATCAGGATGTATCCGACAAGCGTTAGGTCGATGAAGTTGACCAGGTTGCCTGCGACGGCGAAGGCAAGGATTGCGCCGATTGCAATGAGGGCGATGGAAGGACCGATTCGCGCGATGGATGTACTAAGCATACTTGTAATTGCTTCGCGAAGCCCGGGACAAGCCGCGGAAAAGGCCGAATAGCGCGGGTTCGTCGGTGGGGTTGCGGGCGAGTGAATATTTGATCACGAAGGGTTGCAAACTGCCCGAGCAGGAGTTTAATGGTTGCACTGGGTGTATTACTAAGCACACTGATGAAGTAGGGTAGTGAGTAGTTGCACTTCGGTGCACCGTCGTTTTCGACAATCAAGTTGCGTGGATAGAAGTTCGATTTAAGGAGTACTTCATGAATTTCCTAGCATTTCTTCTTCTCGGCCTTATTGCAGGTGCCATCGCCAAGATGATCCTGCCGGGCCGGCAGGGCGGCGGATGGCTCATGACGCTTGTCCTCGGCGTGATCGGCGCCCTTCTCGGTGGCTTCCTTGGAAACCTCCTGTTCGGTGTCGGTGTTAACGAATTCTTCTCGATTTCCTCGTGGCTGCTGGCGATCGGCGGCGCGATCATCGTCCTCCTGATCTACGGCGCCATCACGCGGAACCGTTCGCACGCCTAAACAGGGCGCCAACAGCTAAAACGCCCCGTCGGCTTCCTCCGACGGGGCGTTTTGCATGAGATTCGAGCCCTTAACCAGAATGTGGTCCAGTCGTCGAAAGGATGAGCCAGTGGCGAGATTCAACCCTGCAGGAAAAGTAGCCAGTGGAGCCGTGTTCGACCGTGAAGGTCGTCCCAAGCCGGGAGTGCAGCGCGCTATAGAACGGGCAATAGAAGTGCAGCGTCCGCTGGTGCTCGCGAATTTGCGGAGGCTTCGAAAGAAGAACCCGAACGCGACGCCCGCGGAACTGAATGCAAAACTTGAGCGGGACTATCTCGTTGCAATTACGGCCGGTGGCGCCGCGGTCGGCGGGACTGCTGTTGTACCCGCTATCGGGACGGTCGTCTCGCTGGGATTGTCAGCGGCGGCTACCGTCGGATTCCTTGAAGCAACTGCGCTGTACGCCCAGTCGGTCGCTGAACTGCACGGCATCTCCACTGAGGATCCCGAGCGCGCGCGGACCCTGGTCATGGGGATCCTCATGGGAGAGGAGGGGTCGGCCCTGATCCAGGCAACGCTCGGCTCATCTGCCGGAGGAGTGACCCGTCACTGGGGCAATATGGTCGGCGGGTCAATGTCCTCATCGGCGGTCCGCAGCGTCGGAGCAAGTATCCGCAAGAGGTTCCTCAAGCGCATGCTCGCTCGCCAGGGCAGCGCCCTCCTTGGGCGCGCGCTGCCTTTCGGTGTCGGCGCGGCGGTCGGAGGGGCGGCAAACCACAAGATGGGCCGGACCGTCATCGATTCCACCAGGGAGGCGTTCGGGCCTGCTCCCACTGTTATTCCCGGTGAGTTGCTGACGGACCTGGAGAGGCTGGCGTCCTCGAACGGGGAGCGCTCCGTCTAAGCTCAGCCGAACAGTGCGTGGGCGACGGCGAAAATCGCCAGCCCGGCGAGAGAGCCCACCACGGTGCCGTTGATCCGGATGAACTGCAGGTCCTTCCCGACCTGCAGTTCAATCTTTCGGGAGGTCTCCTCGGCGTCCCAGCGGCCGACGGTTTCGGAGATGATTCCCGCGATGTCGCTGCGGTAGGTCCGCACCAGGTAGCCCGCGCCGTCGGAAATCCACTGGTTGATTCTTCCGGCGAGGGCCTCGTCGGAAGTCAGCCGTCGGCCGAAATCGCGGACCGCAGCCTTGAACTTATGGGTCAGCTCGCTGTCCGGATCGCTGACTGCATCCAGCAGTGCGGTCTTCACCGTCTTCCAGGTCCGCACTGCCACATCGTGAACGCGAGGGTCATCAAGGAGCCCCCTCTTGATTTCCTCCGCCTTGGCGATCACCGACGGGTCGTATTGCAGGTCCTGCGCCAGATCCTTCAGGTACTTGTCAATGGACCGCCGTACCTCGTGGTCCGGATCCGACTGCACTGCACGCACGAATTTGGCCATCTCCACGTAGACCTTGTCGCCCACCAGTCCGTCCACGAAGTGGGGAACCCACGTAGGGGAGCGTTCCGAGACCAGCTGGGAAACGACGTCGTGATTGGCATCCACCCACTCCGCTGCCCGGTCGACCAGGAGGTCGACGAGGCGGTGGTGGTGTCCCTCCTCGAAGATTCGCGCCGCCATCTTGCCAACTGGGGGTCCCCACGGGGGATCGACCACGTGCTTGCGGACCAGGGATTCGATGACTGACTGGACGGCGTCGTCGTCAAGAACCCGGAAGGCACCGCGGATCAGGGC
The DNA here is from genome assembly GCF_035189165.1 of Arthrobacter sp. JZ12. Lineage (NCBI taxonomy): Bacteria > Bacillati > Actinomycetota > Actinomycetes > Micrococcales > Micrococcaceae > Arthrobacter > Arthrobacter sp. JZ12. Next base: position 131,326 of record NZ_CP045246.1, read on the forward strand.
GGCGCCCTCGACGGCAACCCGGTCGGCGCCCTCAGGCTTCGCCAGCCACGATCCGGCGCGCTGGGCCAGGCCGAGTGAGGACAGCTTCTGCTGGACCAGTGCCTCGGACAGGAAGTTTTCCTCTACGAACTGGCCGAGCGAGGTGCCGATCTGGTCCTTCTTGCGCGGGATGATCGCGGTATGGGGAATCTTGATCCCCATCGGGTATTTGAAAAGCGCCGTGACGGCGAACCAGTCGGCAAGTGCGCCCACCATGCCGCCCTCGGCGGCCGCCCGGACGTACTGCAGCCAGGGGTACTGGTCCTGGAGGGCGAAGGCCGTCAGGAAGATTGCAGCCATCACCACGAGCAAACCCGTGGCCACCGCCTTCATCCGTTTCAGTCCGGCCGCGCGCTCCACGTCGGTCAACAGAATGCCCACTCTTGCCTCCGCATCGATGATCGATTTCAATTCAACCAGCCGTTCCGGACCGCAGTCACGTCGTCGATTCGCTAGCGTAAGGGCTGTGGCAGGAGACAGAGGGGTGAAGCAGCGCGTATTCGCCCACCGCGGGGCAAGCGAGCGCTATGCCGAGCACACGCGTGCGGCGTATCAACAGGCGCTCGCCGAGGGCGCCGACGGCGTGGAGTGCGACGTCCACCTCACCGAGGACCTGGAGCTGGTCTGCATCCATGATCCGACCCTCGACCGCACCTCGAGTGGTACCGGCGACGTCGGAGACCACACGCTCGGGCAGCTGCGTGAATTGGACTTCTCCTCGTGGAAGGGCGCAGCTATTCCGCCGCAGTTCGGAGGGGTGGCCGATCAGCTGCTCACCCTCGAGGACCTGATCGACCTCCTTCGTGCCGATGGGCGCGAGCTGGATCTCGCCATCGAGCTGAAGCACCCGAGCCCCTTCGGCCTGAGGCTGGAGGAGCGGCTCATCGCGTTCCTCATGAAGGAGGGCTACGATCCGGAAACCTCGCGGCTGGCCAACCTCCACGTCTCTTTCATGAGCTTCAACCCCGACTCGGTGCGGCACCTCCTGGAGCGGGTGCCTGCCGACGTAGTCTGCCAACTGGTGGCCGACGTCAAGCCGAATGACCTGCGCGAAACCCTGGGCCCGTTGACCGCGGCGGCAGTGATGAACCTGCTGAAGCGCGCGTTGCATGAGGGGGAGCGGATCATCGGCAGCGGGGCTGTGGGCATCGCCGGGCCGGGCATCGAGTACGTCCGCGCGCACCCCGACAGGGTGAAGCGCTGGCTGGATGCGGGCCTTCGGTTGCGTGTCTGGACAGTGGACCACGACGACGACGTCGACCTCCTCCGCGCGCTCGGCGTCCAGGAAATCACTACCAACCGTCCCGCGCAGGTTCTGCGGCGCCTCAGGGGGGAGCCGACCCCGGGACGTGTGTGATTGAGTTAATCCATGGCGATGCCGATCGAGGACTATGCACTGATTTCCGACCTTCACACCGGAGCGCTGGTCTCGCGGGGCGGCAGCGTGGACTGGCTCTGCTATCCCCGGTTCGACTCGGCTTCGGTGTTCGCCGCGCTGCTGGGGAATGAGAACCACGGCAGGTGGCTGGTGGCTCCCACGCATGACGCCGGAGTGGCTGACCTGGTGGAGTGGAAGTACATCGAGTCGACCTTCGTGGTGCAGTCCCGTTGGCGGACAGAAGCCGGGGAGGTGCTTGTCACCGACTTCATGCCGATGCTTGACCGGCGTGCTTCTCTGGCACGGCGCGTCGAGGGCATCAGCGGGTCGGTTCCGATGCAGCAGGAGCTGGTAGTGCGCTTCGGCTACGGTGACGTGCTCCCGTGGGTTCGCCGGACGCACGACGACGGCGGCCCGGGAATACTTGCAATGGCCGGTCCCGACGCGCTGCTGTTGCGTGGAACCCACCTCCCGCGCGCTGCCGACCACCGCCACTACGGTGAGTTCACCGTGAGCGCCGGCGAGAAGGTTGATCTTGAACTGGTCTGGTACCCGTCGCACCGACCACAGCCGGCGCCCCTGGACTTCGATGCCAGCCTGCGACTGACCATCGACTACTGGCAGAACTGGGCAGAAAGCTGTTCGAAGCAGGGTGAGTACGACGAGATTGTGAAGCGTTCGCTTCTGGTCCTGCGGGCGTTGACGCACGAGGACACGGGCGGCATCGTGGCAGCCCCCACTACCTCCCTCCCGGAAGCGTTCGGCGGAGAGCGCAACTGGGATTACCGGTTCTGCTGGTTGCGCGACGCGGCGCTCACGCTTGAGGCGATGATGACCCACGGGTACGAGGACGAGGCTTCCGGGTGGCGCAACTGGCTGCTCCGCGCGGTCGCCGGAGATCCGGAGGACCTGCAGATCATGTACAGCGTCTCGGGCGAGCGTGAGCTTCCCGAGCGGGTCCTCGGCCACCTTCCCGGCTACGCTGATTCGGCTCCCGTCCGCATAGGCAACGGGGCCGTCAGCCAGTACCAGGCCGACGTCGTCGGTGAGGTCATGGTGGCGCTGGAGAAGCTGCGCGATCTCGGGGTTCAGGAGGACGAGTTTTCCTGGCCTCTGCAGCACGCCCTGCTCGGTTTCATGGAGAAGCACCTTACGGCGAAGGACCATGGGATCTGGGAGATGCGTGGCGACCCGGCGTACTTCACCCACTCACGGGTGATGATGTGGGCCGCCTTCGACCGCGGTGCCCGCGCGGTACGTGAACACGGCTTGAAGGGCGAGGCCGAGCGCTGGGAGAAGCTCCGCGACGAATTGCGGGATGAGATCCTGGAGCAGGGATTCAACCGCGACATCAACTCCTTCACTCAGTACTACGGCAGCGTGACCGTGGACGCATCACTGCTGCAGCTGCCGCAGGTCGGTTTCCTCGCCTATGACGACCCGATGATGCTCGGCACGGTCGCGCGGCTCGAGCACGAGCTCCTCGATCCGCACGGCCTGCTCCTGAGGTACCGCACGGAGGCCTCGATTGACGGCCTGGCTCCCGGCGAGCACCCCTTCCTGGCGTGTTCGTTCTGGCTGGTTGAGCAGTACGCCCATACCGGGCGCCTCGATGAGGCCAAGGCCCTGATGGACCAGCTGGTGGGTTATGCGAATGCGCTTGGCCTGCTATCGGAGGAGTACGACGCCGACCGCAACAGGATGGCGGGCAACTTTCCGCAGGCCTTCTCGCACCTGGCGCTGGTGCGGGCCGCTGATGCGATTCATGCGGCCCGCAAGATCCGCGTCCCTGCGTGAACGAGGTTCCTGCCGCCCGTGAGTTGGCAGGACACTCCCCTTTCGATGTGCCAAAAGGGGAGTGTCCTGCCGAATCAACCGATGGCTAGGGCTTCAGCACAACCTTGATGCACCCGTCCTGCTTCTTTTGGAAGATCTTGTAGGCCTCGGGCGCGTCCGTCAGCGGCACTTCGTGGGTCTTCAGGTCCATGACTCCCAGCGGGTCGGACGGGTCCTCCACGATGGGGAGCAGTTCGTCCGTCCAGTGGCGCACATTGCACTGGCCCATCCGCGTCTGGATCTGCTTGTCGAACATGGTGAGCAACGGCATCGGGCTGGCCGTTCCACCGTAAACCCCGCTCAGGGAAACGGTCCCGCCGCGCCGCACGGCGTCGATAGAGGCGTGCAGCACGGTCAGGCGGTCGACGCCAGCGGTCTCAATCGCCTTCTTGGCCAGCGGATCCGGGAGCAGGCCGGCAGCATTCTGGGCGAACGCACCCATGGGCGAGTTGTGCGCTTCCATTCCGACGGCGTCGACCACCGAGTCCGGTCCACGTCCGTCGGTCATCTCCCGCAGTTCGTCCCCGACGTTCTCTGAGAAGTCGATGTGCTCGATCCCGTGACGCTGAGCCATCGCACGGCGTTCGGGCACCGGTTCCACGGCAATCACGCGATAGCCGAGGTGGCGGCCGATCCTGGCCGTGAACTGCCCAACCGGACCCAGTCCGAAAACGGCGAGGGTGCCGCCGTCGGGCACGTCCGCGTACTGCACCGCCTGCCAGGCGGTGGGAAGAATGTCGGAAAGGTAGAGGTAACGCTCGTCGGGGAGTTCCGCGCCCACCTTGACGGGGCCGTAGTCGGCGTGTGGAACGCGGAGGTACTCCGCCTGTCCGCCGGGGACCGAACCATAGAGTTCGGAGTAGCCGAAGATGCTGGCGCCACTGCCCTGCGCGCGCACCTGGGTGGTTTCGCACTGTGACTGCAGGCCCTGCGCGCACATCCAGCAATGGCCGCAGGCGATGTTGAAGGGAATGACAACCCGGTCGCCGGGCTGCAGGTTGGTGACGCTGCTGCCTACTTCCTCGACGATGCCCATGGGCTCGTGCCCCAGGACGTCCCCCTTATTCATGTAGGGGCCCAGCACCTCGTACAGGTGCAGGTCCGAACCGCAGATGGCAGTTGAGGTGATCCGGACGATGGCGTCCGTGGGCTCCTGGATGCTCGGATCGGGAACGTCCTCCACGCTGACTGACCGCTTGCCCTGCCAGGTAAGTGCCTTCATGGATACTCCTCCTCGGATTGGTAAGCATACTGAGCTTTTCAGTATTCCGGTCTTGCACCGCAAAGTGAAGGGCGTCCCGTTCGGCATTAGGCTTGGCCGGTGAAGTTTTCAAGGTCCCCGGCGGTTCGCGTCGGGGTATCAATCGCGGTGGCAACAGGACTGTATGGCGTGTCCTTCGGGGCGCTTTCGGTGGCGTCGGGGCTCGACTTGTGGCAGACCATGGCGCTCAGCCTGCTGCTCTTCAGCGGCGGCTCGCAGTTCGCGTTCATCGGAGTGGTGGGCGGAGGGGGAAGCGGCGTGGCTGCGATGTCCGCTTCGGCGCTGCTCGGCATCCGGAACGCCGTGTACGGCATGCAGATGAATGCGCTGTTGCGTCCCCGCCGTTGGCGCAGGCTCGCTGCCGCCCAGGTGACCATCGACGAGTCCACCGCAACCGCCACCGGCCAGAGCGACCCGCTTGAACAGGCACGGGGGTTCTGGACCGCCGGCGTCGGGATCTACATCCTGTGGAACGCGTTCACGCTGGTGGGCGCCCTCGTGGGCAATGCCCTTGGCGACCCGGCCCGGTGGGGACTGGACGGTGCTGCGGTGGCGGCCTTCCTCGGACTGCTGTGGCCGCGGTTGAAGGCGCGGGAGCCTGCAGCCATCGCCGTCGTCTGCGCGCTGGTGACCCTGCTGGCCGTCCCGTTTGTTCCGTCCGGCGTGCCGATCCTGATCGCGGCTGCCGTGGCGGGGCTGCTCGGCTGGTTCAGCCGTGGCCCCTCGCGGGAAGGCCTGGAGCCCGACGTCGATCCCTACTCCTCGGAGGAACGCGCATGAACCTCTGGCTCTGGATCCTTGCCGCGTGCGTGATCAGCTACCTCACCAAGCTGGCCGGCTATCTGGTTCCCGCACGTCTCATGGAGAACCCGCAGATGACGCGGGTTGCGGGAACTCTGACCATCGGCCTCCTCGCCTCTCTCACCGCGGTCAACACGTTCTCGACCGGACAGGCGTTGGTGATTGACGCGCGGCTGGCAGCACTGGTGGCCGCTGGGGTGGCGCTGTGGCTGCGCGCGCCGTTCCTCGTCGTCGTGCTGGCCGGTGCAGGGGCAGCGGCGGTTGCCCGGCTGCTGGGAGCGCCCTGATCCCTATTTCTTGAGTACGACGGCGGCAGTTGCCTCCGCGATCGCGGCCTCCTCGTCGGTGGGAACCACCAGCACCGGGAAGGCCGACTCTTCGGTGCTGATCTCACGAGCGGCACCGCCCGGCTTCTGGTTCTCCGCGTCGTCGATGAACACGCCGAGAGCACCAAGCCGCTTCACCACGCGTTCCCGGAACCGCCATGCGTTCTCTCCAATTCCGGCCGTGAAGACCAGGGCCTGGGCTCCGCCGACCGCCACGTGGTACCCGCCGATGTACTTCGCCAGCCGGTAGGACGCGATGTCCAGCGCCAGCATCCCGGCCGGACTGCCTTCCTCTTCGATCGAGCGCATGTCGTTGTGGCCGGTCAGGCCCTTCAGCCCGGACTCCCGGTTCAGCAGCTGGTCAAGGTCCTGCTCGGTGTAGCCCTCACGCAGCAGGAACAGCAGGATCGATGGGTCGATGTCACCGGACCGTGTGCCCATCACGAGTCCTTCGAGCGGCGTGAAGCCCATCGAGGTGTCGATGCTGCGTCCGCCCTGCACAGCCGTAACGGACGCTCCGTTGCCCAGGTGCGCGACGATTCCCGTGAAGTCCGCCGCCTGCAGCCCGAGCATCTGGGCCGCGTGCCGGGTTACATACTCGAAGGATGTGCCGTGGAAGCCGTACCGCCGTATCCCGTATTTCTTGTACAGCTCGTCCGGCACTGCGTACCGCCAGGCGTGTTCGGGCAGCGTCCGGTGGAAGGCGGTGTCGAACACGGCAACCTGCGGCATGTCCGGCCACCGCTCGGCGATTGCGCGGATGCCCTGCACGTTGGCCGGGTTGTGCAGCGGGGCCAGCGGATTGAGCCGATCGATTGCGCGGATGATCTCGTTGTTGATCAGCACCGGTTCGCTGAAGCGCTCGCCGCCGTGGACCACGCGGTGCCCGACAGCGTCGATCGGCTTCCCCTGCAGGGTCGCCTCCAGTTCTTCCGTTACTCGGTCGAGAGCCTCAGCATGGTTGCTGGGGCCGCCATGGGAACTGTCGCCTATGCGTTCGATCAGCCCGCTAGCCAGACGCTCCCCGGTATCGGGGTCCCGCACCTGGTACTTGAGTGAGGATGATCCCGAGTTGATGACGAGGATGATCATGACGCCTCCTGAGTGGTTGTGCCCTGAGCTTGAACGGCGGTGATGGCCACCGTGTTGACGATGTCCTCCACCGTGCAGCCGCGCGAGAGGTCATTCACGGGCTTGCGCAGCCCCTGAAGGACCGGCCCGACGGCGACTGCGCCGGCGGACTGCTGGACCGCCTTGTAGGTGTTGTTACCTGTATTCAGATCGGGGAATATGAACACGGTTGCCTGGCCCGCAACTGATGACCCCGGAAGCTTCGACTGTGCGATGGAGGCGTCGACGGCGGCGTCGTACTGAATGGGTCCCTCAACGAGCAGGTCGGGTCTCTGGGAGCGAACCAGCTCAGTGGCCCGGCGCACCTGGTCGACCGCCCCGCCATGGCCGGACTCGCCGGTTGAATAGGAAAGCATTGCCACTCGCGGTTCGACACCGAACTGGGCAGCGGTCTCGGCGGATGCCACAGCGATGTCAGCGAGTTGATCTTCCGTGGGGTCGGGGTTCACAGCGCAGTCGCCGTAGACCAGGACGCGGTCCTTCAGCAGCATCAGGAAAACCGAGGACACAATCTTTACCCCCTCCTTCGTTCGCACGAACTCCAGTGCAGGGCGGATTGTGTTGGCTGTGGTGTGCGCTGCTCCCGAGACCATCCCGTCCACATGGCCGAGCTGGACCATCATGGTGCCGAAATATGCGCCGTCGAGCATGCGCTCGCGCGCGTCCTCCAGAGTCACGTTCTTGTGCGCACGCAGTCGCGCATACTCGGCGGCGAACTGTTCCCGGAGCTCTGATGTCTCGGGATCAAGGAGGTTGAGCCCGGTGAGGTCGATGCCCAGGCCGGCAGCAAGCTCTCGAATCTGTGCTTCCGGGCCAAGGACCGTGAGGTCGCAAACATCCCGCCGGTGGAGAATCTCCGCCGCCCTCAGGATCCGTTCATCCAGCCCCTCGGGGAGAACGATGTGCTTCCGCTCCGCGCGTGCCCGTTCGATGAGCTCGTGCAGGAACCGCAGCGGCGTCATCTTTACCGGACGCGGCAGCTCCAGCCGTTCGAGGAGCTCGGCGGAATCCACCTGCCGGGCCCACACGCCAAGGGCGGCTGCGGACTTGCGCCGCAGTCCTGTCGCGATCTCGCCACGCACCTCACTGACATGCTTGGCGGCAGTGTAGGTGTCGTCGTCGACCGCGAGAACGGGGAAGGTGGCGTGCGCCAGCAGCGCGAGGATATTGGGGTCCGGAGTCAGCCCGCCGGTGAGGATCATGCCCGAGGGAACTGGAAACTCAGGCGAGAACGAGGAAGCTACCGTGGCGACCAACACGTCGGCTCGGTCTCCAGGGACGATCACCAGGGCGCCGTCGCTCAGCAGCTCCAGGAAATGTCCCACGTTCATGGCCGCCACGCGGATGGAGGAGACGTCCCGCTCAAGCGTTGCACTGCCGGCGATATGCCGGGCATTTAGTGCATCAGCAACATCGGCCATGGTGGGCTGAGAGATCTCGCTCAGTTCCGGGAGCACGTACACCGGACGGCCGGACTTCCCCGGTCGAATCTGCTCGCGGATTGCGTCAACCGCACTCTCATCGGCCCGGTTCACCATCATCGCCAGCAGCGAGACTTCCTCGGAGTCCAGCTCCCGGCGGGCAACGTCGACGGCGTCGGCCGCTTCCGCGGCAGTCATGTCCTTGGCGCTGACCACTGCCAGGACCATGGTGCCTAGGTTGTTGGCGAGCCTGGCGTTGAGGTCGAATTCGACGGCGGCGTCCTGGCTGCTGAGGTCTGTCCCCTCGACGATGATGACGTCGCAGGACTGCGCCATCTCGCTGTAAACGGCGACGCACCTTGCGTCGATCTCCTCCCGCTCGCCGGAGACCAGCAGCGCGCGGGCCTCAGCCCGCGTCATTCCGATGCGTGCGGTCGCATCGGTCAGGCCGAAAGTGCGCCTCATCAGGAGGACCATCGGATCGACAGCGCCGTCCTCAGCCTCCGAGATGGGCCGGAAGAAACCGATCCTGTCCGCGTGTCCCTGAAGGATGCTCGCAAGGCCCAGGGCAATGAGCGACTTGCCGGACCCTGAAGCCATGGCGCTGACGTAGATTCCGCGAGTGGTCATGACCTCATCCTGCACGATCACCGGACCCGCGTCGATGAACGGCTGACCCGGTTAGGACGGGGAACTGGTGACCCAGACCGCCAAACCTGACAGACTGATCGCATGCTTGTAGCCTTCTCAGTTGCGCCCTCCGGCCGCCCCGGCGGCGAAGGCGCCGATGCCTCCGAGAACCCGGCCGGCTCGGTGCACGACGCCGTTGCCGCGGCCGTGAAGATAGTGCGGGATTCGGGCCTGCCCAACTCGACCAGCTCCATGTTCACGGAGATAGAGGGAGAGTGGGACGAGGTCATGGACGTGGTCAAAAGGGCCACTGAGGCGGTGGGGAAGTACGGCAGCCGTGTTTCCTTGGTGCTCAAGGCGGACATCCGTCCCGGCCGCACGGGGGAGCTAACGGGAAAAGTGGAGCGGCTGGAACGCGCCATCGAAGAGATGGACGAGTACCAGGGCCACTCATGAGCTGGGCGGAGGTGGATTCCTACCTCAACCGCACGCTGGTCCAGCCTGATGACAGTCTCCTGCGCGCAGTGGAGAACACCCGGCAGGCCGGCATGCCGGCCATCGAAGTGACGGCCGGGCAGGGCAAGTTCCTGATGCTGCTCGCTCAGATCCACCGTGCCGAGAGGGTGCTGGAAATCGGCACACTGGGCGGTTTCAGCACTATCTGGCTGGCACGCGGCATCGCGCCCGGAGGCAGGGTGGATACCTGCGAGTATGAGCCCAAGCACGCGGAAGTGGCCCGTCGCAATCTGGAGGCTGCCGGCGTCGGGCATCTGGTGACTGTGCATGTGGGGGCCGCGCTGGATACCCTGCCCACCCTGACCGGGCCCTACGACCTGTTCTTCATCGACGCCGATAAGGCCAACAACCCTTATTACCTCGATTGGGCAGTTCGCCTCTCGCGGCCCGGGTCGGTCATTGTGCTCGACAACGTGGTGCGCGGCGGCGCCATCCTTGGCGAGGGCGGCGACGACGACATCCGCGGGATCCGTGCGGCGATCGAGATGCTGGGCAGCCACCCGAGGCTGACTGCCACCGCGCTACAGACGGTCGGCACTAAGGACTGGGATGGGTTTGCGCTCGCCCTCGTCAATTGATTACCGTTTCACGATCCGCCGCGCCACGGCAGACGACGCCGAACTCTACTCGCGCGCGCACGTCGCCGCGCTGCACGAGACCTACGCGCACCTCATGCCGCGGGCGTTCCACGAGCATTACGACGCCGAGCTTCCGCTGCTGACCGAGCGCAGGCGCGCTGCGCTGGCAAATAACGACGTCGGCTACTGGCTGGCGCTGGATCCCGCGGGCCAGCCGGTGGGAGTGGTTTCGTCGGGCCCCGGCAGGGACGAGGATCGACCCGACTTCGAACTCCACCATCTCTACACGCTTTCCTCAACGCACGGTACGGGCCTGGGGCAGCGGCTGCTGGATCTCGCCGTGGGCTCCTCTCCGGCCTACCTGTGGATCCTCAATGAGAATCCGCGCGCGGAGCGGTTCTACCGCCGCAACGGCTTTCAATCCGACGGCACCACCGCACTCTGCGGCCCTGTGTGGCACCACCGCCCTATGTTCCGGATGCACCGCACGGGTTAGCGGCGCCGTAAGGCCGAAGCAGCAGGGTGTGTGATCGGATCGCTGACCCAAAGGCCCACCGGGATAGCATGAACGCCATGGTCACCATCCGTCCGCTGCGCATCGACGAAATCGAAGCCGCCCTGCGGATGAAGAACCAAGGGTGGCGCCAGGCCTACCGGGGCAGGATCAGCCAGGAAGTGCTGGACGGCCTGGACGATGACCTCGAAGCACAGGCGGAGGCCTGGCGGTGTGGCTTCGGCGATGGGCGAGACGCGCCTCTCGTGGCAATCGACGACGACGGCGGCATCGTGGGCATCGCCGCTGCCGGTGAGCCGCGGGGAGACAGCCCACCGGCCGACATCGAACTCTTCCTTCTCTACGTGCTCGAGGAGTACTACGGCACCGGTCTGGGCAGGGAGCTCGCCGAAGCCGTGATCGGACAGGCCGGCGCCCTGTTGTGGGTGCTGGAGGGAAATGACCGTGCAATCGCCTTCTATCGGAAGCTCGGCTTCACCGAGGACGGAGTACGGGAAACCCTCTCCGAGCGCTGGTACGGGCTGAAGGTGATGCGCATGGTGCGCCCCGGCGTCTCGAACGGGAAAGCGTAGCCAACAGTGGGACGTCAACGTGAACGAAAAGGTGCACCGGCAGCTGAGGGCGGCCTGGCACCGGGGATCCATCCGATCGACACGGGCACCTGCGAACTGGTGCCGGACAGGTTCAACCCCAACGGCTGGGTGCTCCATATTAACGGGGTCCCCAGCTCACATATAGACACGGCGGATCCGGCGCGGCTGGACTTCGAGTACATGCGCTGGATCAATTCGCTTGTCACATCCCAGTGGCCGTCATCGCAGCGGTTGAGGGTCCTTCACCTGGGCGGCGGCGCCTGCTCCCTTGCGAGGAGTTTCGCAGTGTCCTTCCCGGAAGCGCGGCAGGTCGTCGTCGAACTCGACGGAGAGCTGGCACGGCTGGTGCGTGAGTGGTTCGACCTGCCGAGGGCACCGCTGCTGCGAATTCGGGTGGGGGAGGCGCGTGCCGTCACAGAGACGTTGTCGGAGAACAGCCGCGACCTCATCATCCGGGATGTGTTCGCCGGCAGCCGGACCCCGCTGCCCCTGACGACGCGCGAGTTCCTGGGGCACGCACACCGCGTCCTGGATGCAGGCGGTGTCTATGTGGTCAACTGCGGAGACTCACCTGACCTCTCGATGGCCAAACGGGAAGCTGCCACCATTTCCGAAGCCTTTGCCCACACCGTGATCATCGCCGATCCTCCCATGCTGAAGGGCCGCCGCTACGGCAACGTGATCATTGCCGGCAGCGACGCACCCCTGGGGGAGGACCCCGCCCTGGCGCGGGAATTATTGGGTGGCGGCGTTCCGGCACAGTTGTGGAGCGGCGAGCAAGTGGCGCGGTTCGGTCGGGGTGCCCAAATTCTGACCGATTGAATCAACGAATCAGGAACGGCCCAGCAGGCGGTCCTCGAAGGCGTCCGTGGCCGCCCGCAAGGCGGCGACGACGGCGGCGACCGCCGGCTGGCGCAAGGAGTCCGGCCTTGCCACCAGCCAGTACCCAAGCCGTTCAGCTACCTGGTCAGGAAGCAGGCGCACCAGGTCACTATGCGGATTCGCCATGAAGCAGGGCAGCAGTCCGATGCCTGCCCCGGCCCGCGTCGCTTCCACGTGTACAAAGACGTTGGTTGAGCTCAGCGAATCCCTCATCGTCGGCAGGAGCCTGCGCGGCGCATCAAGACTGTCCACCTGCAGCATCGAGTCGATGAAGTAGACGAGCGGGTGTTTCAGCACCTCTTCAATGCCGGCCGGAGTGCCGTACTCCTCAAGGTATTCCCGCGAGGCATAGAGGCCCAGCATGTATTCGCCCAGCCGGATTGCCTCCGCCCGGTGAACCTGCGGTCTCCCGACCACCACTTCCAGGTCAAGGCCCGAGCGGGTCTGGGATGCCCGGCGGGTCGCCGCGACAATTTCGACGCTGAGTTGCGGGTGCTCGCGCCTCAGCCGCGCGAAGGCCGGCGCCGCGATGTAGGCGCTGAACCCATCAGTGGCACTCATCCGCACGACGCCGGAGAGCCGGCTTCCGCCGTCGTCGGTTCCTTCCAGCGCCTGCAGTGCGCGCTGAACTTCCTCAGCGGCGTTGACCGCGCGCGTGCCGAGGTCCGTCAGTTCCCACCCGCCGCTGGAGCGAACGAGGACGTGACCGCCTAGTGAGCGCTCGAGCGCGGAGATACGCCGGGAGACGGTGGTGTGGTTCAGTCCCAGGCTCTCGGCGGCGGAGGTGAAGCGACCGGTATGGGACACGGCGAGGAGGATGAGGAGATCGTCCGGCTGAATGGCCATGTCTGCATTTTTGCAGAGATAGGGTGCAGATCTGGTCATTGAACTGCATCCTGATGCGCAGCAATACTCAGGAAGGCCCCAGAAGGGTGATCCCCGCCACATGCGGCGATAACGACGATGTTGTATCGGCCCAAACCCACGGGCTGAAGAGCGAAGAACGTGTCAGCGCCGACACAGAAGGAGCAGTCCATGAGCGTCAGTTCACGTCCCGCCCGTCCGGGCAGGGACCAGGGCGGCAGCAAGACCCCCGCCGGTCTGAAGAAGATCGTTGCCGCCTCGATGATCGGAACGGTCGTTGAGTGGTACGAGTTCTTCCTCTACGCGACGGCGGCCTCCCTGGTGTTCGGCATCGTCTTCTTCCCGAATGCGGACACCCCGCTCGACGCAATCATTGCAGCGTTCCTGACATACGCCGTCGGCTTCGTGGCCCGACCGCTCGGCGGGATCTTCTTCGGCCAGGTGGGCGACAAGCTCGGCCGCAAGCACACCTTGCAGGTGACCATCATCCTCGTGGGTGTCGCCACCTTCCTCATGGGCTGCCTGCCCGGCTTCGAAACGATCGGCTACTGGGCGCCCGCGCTCCTGGTGGTCCTCAGATTCATCCAGGGCTTTGCGGTTGGCGGCGAGTGGGGCGGCGCCGTCCTCCTCGTGGCCGAGCACAGCCCCAACCATTCGCGGGGCTTCTGGTCCAGCTGGCCGCAATCAGCGGTGCCTGTAGGCAACCTGCTGGCCACGGTGGTGCTTCTGACCATGTCCTCCATCCTGCCGGAGGACGAATTCCTCGCCTGGGGCTGGCGGGTAGCGTTCTGGCTGTCCGCGATCATCGTGGTGATCGGCTACTACATCCGGACCCACGTCAGTGAGGCGCCTATTTTCCTCGAAGCCCGCGAACAGGTCGAGCGCGAACAGGCGATCAGCTACGGCGTCTTCGAGGTGGTGAAGAAGTACCCCCGCGGCATCCTCGGCGCGATGGGCCTCCGCTTCGCCGAGAACATCCTCTACTACATCATCGTCAGCTTCTCCATCGTGTACCTCTCGCAGGTCCACGAGTACAACACGAGCTCCCTCCTGCTGGCGCTGCTGATTGCACACGTGGTGCACTTCCTCGTCATTCCGCAGGTAGGACGGATCTCGGATCGGTTCGGGCGGAAGCCGGTCTACCTCGCCGGTGCCGTTCTCGGTGCGAGCTGGGCGTTCTTCGCCTTCCCCATGTTCGACACACTGAACCCGGTCATCATCATCCTGGCCGTCACCATCGGCCTGTGCTTCCACGCCCTGATGTACTCGGGCCAGCCCGCGATCATGGCTGAAATGTTTCCGACCCGTATGCGCTACTCCGGGGTTTCCCTCGGCTACCAGGTCACGTCAATCCTCGCCGGTTCCCTGGCGCCGATCATCGCGACCGCGATCCTTCAGGAGACGGGCTCTTGGTTCGGCGTCGCCCTGTACGTCCTGGCTGCATGCGTGCTGACGGCGATCGCCGTCCTCACCCTCCGCGAGACCCGCGGCATCTCGCTGCGCGAGGTCGACGCGCAGGACGCGCAGCGGCATGGCATCCCGGTGGCTGGGACAGCTGACCATGGCTGATACACAAACTCCCGACGACGGCGGCACGCGCCCCACCGCACAGCCGTCGTCGTCGGCAGGTACCGGCCCCCTTGCGGGGCGACGCGCCGTCGTCACCGGTGGAGCCAGCGGAATCGGTGCGGCCTGCGCGCGAGAGCTGGCCGCCCAGGGTGCGCACGTAGTGGTGGCCGACCGTGACGCCGAGGGGGCCGGCGTCGTTGCCAAAGAGATGCGGGGCGAGGTTTGGTCCGTTGACCTGCTGGATACCGCCGCACTGGAGGACCTGACCCTCGACGCCGACATCCTGGTGAACAACGCCGGCATCCAGGTGGTGCGTCCGATCGAGGAATTCGACCCGGCCGACTTCCGGCGGATCCACACGCTCATGCTGGAAGTGCCGTTCCTGCTGATGCGGGCGGTAATCCCCTCTATGTATCGGAAGAAGTTCGGGCGCATCATCAACGTCTCCTCCGTGCACGGACTGCGGGCTTCGCCTTTCAAATCCGCCTACGTCTCGGCGAAGCATGGCCTGGAGGGGCTATCGAAGGTTGCCGCGCTGGAAGGCGGCCCGCACGGGGTGACGAGCAACTGCGTCAACCCGGGTTACGTGCGGACACCGCTGGTGGAAAACCAGATTGCCGACCAGGCGCGCCTGCACAACATCAGCGAGGATGAGGTGCTCGAACGCATCATGCTCACCGAAAGTGCGGTCAAGCGGTTGGTGGAACCTTCGGAGGTTGCCTCACTGGTTGCCTGGCTGGCCTCTGAAGATGCGGGCATGGTGACCGGCGCGTCCTACTCGATGGACGGCGGCTGGTCCGCCAGGTAACGCCGGGCTGGTGGAAAGCTAGACGCCGAGCAGCTGCTCGATGGGGCCGATCCCGAAGAACAGGACGAACGCGCCGGCCACTGCCCACATCAACGGGTGGATTTCCCGCGCGCGGCCCTGGAAGGTGCGTACCAGCACGTAGGCGATGAAGCCGGCACCGAGTCCGTTGGCTATGGAGTAGGTGAACGGCATCAGGGTGAAGGTGAGGAACGCCGGAATGGCGATTCCCCAGTCCTGCCAGTCAATGCGGCCCACCTGGGACACCATCATGAAACCTACGACGACGAGCGCGGGCGCCACTGCCTCGAAGGGCACCAGGGTGATGAGCGGGGTGAAGAACATCGCGATCAGGAACAGCAGGCCGGTGACGATGTTGGCAATGCCCGTGCGCGCGCCCTCACCGATTCCTGCGCCCGATTCGACGTAGATCTGGTTGGACGAGACTGACCCTGCGCCCCCGGCTACCGCTCCCACTGCGTCCACAATGAGGACCCTGTTCACGCCCGGGATGTTCCCGTGCCTGTCCACCAGCTTTGCCTCGTTGGCCAGGCCCACCATGGTGCCCATCGCGTCGAAGAAGATGCTGAGCAGGATGGTGAAGGTCAGCAGCAGTGCCGCCGTGGCGCCCAGGCTGCCGAATGCCCCGAAGACACTGACGTTTCCGATAAGGCTGAGGTCCGGCAGGCCGATCCAGGAACCTTCAGGCAGTTCCGGTACCACGAGTGACCAACCCTGGGGGTTGGCGCCCTCCGGGCCGACGCTCGGCCCTACGTTGGCGACGGCCTCGATAATGACGGCGAGGATGGTGGAAGCAATTACGCCGATCAGGATGCCACCGCGCACTTTGCGGACAACCAGGGCGATGGTGAGGATGAGGCCGAAGACGAACACAAGGGTGGGCCATCCAAGCAGCGCGCCTTCGAAGCCGAGGCCCACCGGAACGGTGGTCTGGGCGACGTCGGGGATCCGGCGGACGAAGCCGGCGTTGACGAGGCCGATCAGCGCAATGAACAGTCCGATGCCCACTACGATCGCCGTCTTCAGGCTTTCGGGCACCGCGTTGAAGACCGCCGTGCGGAACCCGGTAAGGACGAGCACCAGCATGGTGAGGCCGGCCAGGACCACCAGGCCCATCATGTCCGGCCAGGTCAGTTCCGGATTGGTGGCCACGGTGATCGCGACGAAGGCATTCACGCCGAGGCCGGTTGCGAGAGCAAAGGGATAGCGGGCCCAGGCGCCCATGAGGATGGTCAGCACGCCGGCAACCAGGGCGGTCACTGCGGCGACCCTGGCGAAACCGAGCTCCGCACCGGAGGAATCGGCCCCTGCGAGGATGAGGGGATTGAGCACCACGATGTAGCTCATCGCGAAGAAAGTGGCGATGCCGCCCCTGATCTCTCGCGAGTAGGTTGAGCCGCGGGAAGTGACTTCGAAGTAACGGTCCATCGCGGTACGCAGTGCGGGCACAGGAAATCCTCTGCTGGTGGGGGAGTTGCGCACAAAGTCTATCCAATCGGCACTTCAGGTTTTTGCCAGTGTGCTCCCGTAGGCTGAGCCCATGTCGACTTCCCGATACCCCTTGACTTCAGCGTTGCCGGTAGCGCAACAGTTCCGGCAGGCGTTCGTGTCGGTAGTGGGAGCAATGCTCGCAGCCCTCTGCCTGCTTCTTGGCTTCGCCTCCCCGGCGTCGGCACATGACGAACTGACGTCCTCCAACCCGGAAGCGGGCGAAAGCCTCGAAACGGTTCCGGAGGCGATCGAGCTGACTTTCAACAATGTTCCCGCCACCATCGGGTCCCAGGTGCAAATCCTTGACGAGTCGGGCGAGGACTGGGCCGAGGGGGAGGTTTCCATTACGGACACCGTGGCCAGTCAGCCAATCCGGGCGGGCGCACCCGCCGGAACCTATACGGTCAACTGGCGCGTGGTTTCCTCAGACTCGCATCCGATCGAGGGAACATTCGAGTTCTCCGCTTCCGGCGGCTCAGTAGCATCTGAAACCCCTGCGGCATCGGCCGGGACGGCTGGGCCCATCGAGACAGCAGATGCGGAAGCCTCCGACCCGGAGGAAGCGGCAGCGGATGCCGGAGTCTCCTGGGCAGTAATCCTCATGATTGCGGTGTTGATCGCGCTGGCCGTTGTTCTGGCCCTCGGTGCCAGGCGGAGGCTCAAGCAGGGCAACCAGGACGCCGTCTAACCTGCCTGCGTCAGGCGCTGATAGCGGCTGCTGCCGGTGCAGTCCGGGAGGAACCGACAGCCATTACCGATGCTCGCACCGGCTGAACCAGCTGGGCAGCGTGTGCGCCATGGGCGACGATCGCGTCACTGATCACCTTGGCCTGCCGGACGATCTCGCGCGTGGTGGGCGTGAGCATTTCACCGACTCCGATCAGGTACAGCCCGATCGCCCGCAGGGCGGTCTTGAGATCGCTTCCGACGGCCAGCCCGAGGGACTGGATGAACCGGCGCAGCTGATTATGGGGGTACTTGGTGACAACCACATTGTCAGCGAGTAGGACGCCGTGGCGAGTCTGGACTGCCCACTTCTTCGTTGCCAGGACGGGGCCGGGCAGAACCTGGGGATGGCCAACCATGCACAGGCCCTCGGCGACTGTTTCCTGCCGTATGTCGAGCGCATGGCTGGAGGCGTAGCAGCGCAGGAGCCGAAGGAGTTCGGTGCGCTCGGACAGCGACACGGAGTCGGTCATGATGGTGCGGTTGGGGCCAGTACTCATGCACTCCATTCCCTCGACAACGATCGACTGCACACCACGTCGACTCAGCTCACTGGCGACCGCCAGGCCGGAGAGGCCGGAGCCGATCACCACCGTTGTTGTCATCTCTGCCTTGGCAGGCAGCGGTGAGTCGGCGGCCACCTCCGTGGTCGTTGGCAACATGCAGCAAAACCTCCTGAGGGAAGGAGAATTCCGCACAGCCCGGCGCCTCTTCCGGGCTGTGCGGACACTTGGCTGCGAACGGGTCAACCAAGCGCACTTGAAGCGGGCGGGAACCCCTCTGGGAGACCATCCGCCCGTTAAGATGCTCGAAGCCTATATAACTTTTTGGTCTCTGAATAGTCCTCCTACTGAAGAGTAGCTACAAATTTTTGAGCGCCTGCGGGATGGTATAAACAGGCGTAATCGCAAGGAGGCGGACATGAGTGAGGCGGGAAACCCGGACGCGCCGCGGTTCCCTCAGGGGCGTGGAATTGTTGTCGGAGTCGACGGCTCGGATCAAAGTATGTGCGCCCTTGCCTGGGCGGTGCAGGAGGCCGAACGGCGCCGTACACCCGTACAGGTTGTCACTGCCTACACCGTTCCGGTGTTCGCCGCCTCAAGCATGGACGCGGGATATGCCACCGTCGATGATTCCGTCGTTCGTGAGGGAGCACAGGCAGTTCTGGACCAGGCCGTTCAGCGCGTGGCCGGACGGCACAACGTCGAGCTCGTACCGCGGGTGGAGAACGGGGACGCAGCCGGCGTGCTGTTGGAACTGTCCGCCGAAGCTGAACTCATGGTGGTGGGCTCCCGCGGCCGGGGGGGCTTTGTGGGCCGGCTGCTTGGCTCCGTCAGCTCAGCGCTGCCGGCGCACTCAAAGTGCCCCACCGTCGTCGTACCCTTGTCCTGCGCGTCCCGCCTCGAGGAGGCGGGGGTCACGGCCCCGACATCCAAAGGACAGCCAAGCCCTCGTGCGGACGAGGTGGAGAAGGTGGTCGTTGTTGGCGTCGACGGCTCAGAGCAGGCCCGGATGGCTTCCCTCGTGGCGGCCGAGCAGGCACAGGCCCGCGGGCTGCCGCTCCGGGTGGTCTGCTCCCTCCCGCCCTTCACGGGTTCGCTGGCATGGATGCCGACGCCGGTAGACCGCGACGCACTGCATTCGGAGATCATGGTCCAGCTGAATGCCGGAAAGGCTTGGCTACAGAGCCATTTTCCGGATCTCCAAATCTCCGTTGAGCTGCTTGACGGACCGCCGGTGGAAATCCTGATCGAGGCGTCCCGGAAGGCCGAGCTGGTGGTCCTGGGCACGCGCGGCCGTGGCGGATTTGCGGGGATGCTCCTGGGCTCCACCAGCCAGGGCGTGCTGCATCATGCCAGGGGTCCGGTGCTCGTTGTGCCGGACCGGGAAGACCCGAGGTTGCTTGATCGCGCCCGGTTCGGGCCAATGGCCAGCTAGGAATTCGCCGGCGTCGGAAGGGGCGTCGTTAGGCGTGCTGGCGGCTTTCGTGTGCAGCGTGCTCCAGCGGCTCGATCTGAAATGTGCAGTGTTCGGTGTCGAAGTGGTTGCTCAGGCAATGGGTCAGGCGGTCAAGCATCCGGTCCACGCCCTCCGCATTCAGGCTCTCGGAGTCGACCACCACGTGAGCGGAGAACACGGGAACGCCGGAGGTGATGGTCCAGGCGTGAATGTCATGGACCTCGACAACACCGCGGACCTTGAGGATGTGCTCGCGGATCATGTCCGGGTCCACACCTTTCGGTGCGGACTCAAGCAGCACATTGATGACATCCCGCAGCAGGCTCCAAGCCCGCGGCACGATCATCAAGGCAATGAGAATCGACGCGATCGCATCCGCCTGGGTAAAGCCGGTCACGGCGATCACCAACGCCGCCGCGATCACGGCGATCGAACCCAGGAGGTCGCCAAGCACCTCGAGGTAAGCGCCCCGAAGGTTCAGGCTCTCCCGATGCCCGCCGTGAAGGATGAACAGGCAGACCAGGTTGGCGGCGCCGCCCAGGGCGGCGGCTATCAACATGACGTCGGTGCGGACGGCAGCCGGTTCACCCAGCCTCCGAACCGCTTCAATCGTGATGACGACGGCGATCACCGCCAGGAGGATGGCATTGGCCAGGGCGGCCAGCACTTCTGCCCGCTGGTAACCGTAAGTGCTTCTGACGGTAGCCGGACGCGCAGCGATCCATGACGCGAGCAGTGCGATGAAGACACCGGCGGCGTCGGAAAGCATGTGTCCGGCATCGGCGAGCAGGGATAGCGACCCGGAAAGGACAGCCCCGATCACCTGCACGACGACGACACTCAGCGTGATGATGACGACCAGCATCAGGGCCTGGCGATGCTTTCCGGTGGCCGTTACTCCGTGTGGTGCGTGGGAGTGCGCGCTCATGTAACCAGTATGGGTCCGGCCCGGATTCTCAGTAGGTTATCCCCAACCAAGCTCGTGCAGGCGCTCGTCATCTATCCCGAAATGGTGCGCCACTTCGTGGATGACCGTGACCAAGATCTCTTCCACCAGTTCTTCCCGAGTTTCGCAGAGGCGTAACAGTGGTTGCCGGAAGATGCTGATCCGGTCCGGCAGCGACCCGGCATCCCACCAGGAATCCCGTTCAGTAAGCGGCGTTCCCTCGTACAGGCCGAGCAACTCCGGGTCGGGTTCCTCACCCGGGCCGGGTTCAAACTCCTCTTTGACGAAGATCGCGACGTTATTCATGGCGCGTGCCAGCCTGTCGGGAATCTGGTCGATAGCGTCATCCACGGCCGATTCGAAGTCTTCGAGGCTCATCTCAATTGGCACGAGAAGAACTCTAGTAGCGCGGCGGACCGGCCGGTTTCCATGCCGTTTTGTGTATTCGAGATCGAGGCCCTATAGTTTTAGAGGTCCACAACGAGGAGCAAAGCACTTGTGTGGTCCAGGCCCCCATCGTCTAGCGGCCTAGGACACCGCCCTTTCACGGCGGCGGCACGGGTTCGAATCCCGTTGGGGGTACGCAGGAGTGGTCCAAAGCACCAGCCAGGTGCTGATAGGATGAAGCTCTTGCAAAAAACGCAAGGCCCTGTAGCGCAGTTGGTTAGCGCGCCGCCCTGTCACGGCGGAGGTCGCGGGTTCAAGTCCCGTCAGGGTCGCTCAGACGGCCGGAGCAATCCGGGTGTCAACGGTGATCATCGCGAGATGGTTGCAAGGCTCTGTAGCTCAGTTGGTAGAGCGTTCGACTGAAAATCGAAAGGTCACCGGATCGACGCCGGTCGGAGCCACCACTGAAAGCCCCTGGGAAACCGGGGGCTTTTGCTTTGTCGTTTAGGCTAGGACTCGCACAACGAATGGTCCGTACAAGCCGCCAGGGAGAACCGTAATGCCGCAGAAGATTCTGGTGGTTGACGACGACGCAGACATACGCGACCTCGTATCAACCAAGCTGGAGTCAAGCGGTTATGAAGTGGAAACCGCGGGGGACGGGGCAGCGGGGCTGGAACTTGCCCTCGGTAACTCCTACAGCCTGATCATTTCGGACATCATGATGCCGGGGATGTCCGGCGTGGAAATGGTCCATAGGCTGCGGTCAGCGGAACCGGCGGTAACCGTGCCGGTGATTCTCCTTACAGCAAAGAACCAGGAACGGGACATCCAGACCGGTTTCGCGGCCGGAATCACGGACTACATCGTCAAGCCCTTCAGCCCCCGCGCGCTTGCAGCCAGAGTCACTGAAGTCCTCGCTCGGTGACGTTCGGGTGGTGAAGGCCCTTAGGGCAGATGACCCGGATCCGAAGAGGGCTCGCTGCCGAACCAGACCCTGACAGTCAGCCCGCCGCCCTCGGTTTCATCGAGTTCAAGCCGCCCGCCGTGTGCCTGGGCGATCCGGCTGCAGGTGGCCAGTCCCAGCCCTGTTCCTTCGACGGCGCTGCCCTCCAACCGGACAAGCGGCTCCAGGGCCCGCTGGCGGTCTTGTGGTGCAATTCCGACGCCGTTGTCTGCAAATTCCAGCAGCCAGTGCTCAAATTCGCCGGAGGCAGTGATCCGGATACGGGGTTCCCGTTCGGGATGTCGGTAGTTGAGCGAGTTCTGCAGCAGGTTCTGAAGCATGACGTGGAGCTGGGAGGGATCAGCCTCGGCCACGAAGTCATCGACGTACACCTGCGCGTTGCTGCCGGTCAGGGCGGAGCTGAGGTCTTCCTGTACTGCGGCGGTTACGCGCGCCAGGCTCACGGGCTGGACGCGGAGGATGCCGCCGGCCCGTGCGAAGTCCAGCAGGTCGTCAATCATCGACGCCATCCGCGCTGCGCTTCCAACAATGCGGTCAAGGTATTGCCGGGAATCCGGATCATCCTGCAGGTCGCTCTGCACCATTTCCGCGAAGCCGCGGATGCTGGTCAACGGCCCCTGGAGGTCGTGGCTTACGCGACCCGCAAACTCTCCCAGCAGTTGATTGCTCCGGCCCAGTTCCGCCAGGGCTCGGCTCAGCTGTCGGGTCCGCAGCTGTAGATCGAGGATATCCATGATCTGGTCCGCGAGGATCTCGAGGCTGCGTCTTTGCTGTTCGGTGAGCGTGCCGGGGATCTGGTCAAACACACAAAGAGTGCCAAGGGAGTGCCCGTCCCGGGTGATCAGGGGCGTGGACGCGTAGAAGCGGACGTCCGCTATTTCACCGGTGACGAACGGGTTGTTCCGGAACCGGGGATCGTCGCGGCAATCCTCAACGATCACTGTGCGGCCATGGCGGAAGACTTGTGCGCACATCGAATCTTCACGGGAACATACATCGGGGTCAATCCCCTGCGCCGCGATCTGATGCTGTTCGTCCGCGGTGATCACGTTGATGACGCTGAAAGGCACGCCGCACACCTGGGCCGCGAGCGTGACCAGGTTGTCGAGGTCTTCGTAGTAGGTGCTCTTCCGGTCCTCCAGGGTGCCCGGAAGGTTGTACCGTTCGAGTTCAACCAGCCGCTGAGTCTCGGTGAGGTCAGTTACCCCCGCTGTCACTGCAAGATCCGTCCCCTCTGACTATGCGCCCCACCCCCGAGCGCGTTCGCCGGCACCGTTCCCGGGTGCCGGACGTTAGTGCCTTGGAGGCATTCTAGCGGGTGGCCCCGGTAGCACCCGCGGAAGCCGGTTCGAAGCGCCGATGCCGGGAGAAGACTCGTCCGGTCAACCGTTGCACGTATGGAGCGGGGCGGACCGGCCGCTTATTCATGACGAACAGAAGGGACAGCCAGACGTGAAAGTGTTGCTTGCAGCTGCGTACACTGGCGCCTTGGCGATGACCCTTTCGGCCTGCGGGAGCGCTCAACCTGAAGCTACAAGCTCTGTCAGCCTTCCGGCCGACCTGCCTTACCGGACTACGGCGCAGGAGCCGATCGAGGGCCGCCCGGACAACAGTGCGTCGAGTTCCGGGCGTGCAAGCTCCCCGTCGGGGAAAGCTGCGATGGATGATTGCCTGATCGTCGCAGCCGGTGTCTCCTCGGTGTTGCTGGCACCGCTCGGCCTCATGGGTGAAGACGACCAGGAAACCCTGGACAAGCTCGAGGAACAATTGCACCACCTGCAGGAAAAGGTACCCGCGGAGGTGGCGCACCACTTCGCCCGGGCAGCCGAGACTGCGGAATCCGGCTCCTCCGGCTCCAGGACATTCGACGAGCCGGCGTTCCGGGCGGCGCTGCAGCCGGTGGAGGGCTGGCTTCAGGAACACTGCGGTAAGCCGTACCCCTGACCGCCCGCATCCGTGTCAACCTTCAGCGAAAGGGTTAGGCTGGGGCGAAAGAGAAAGGGCGGCAGCAGATGGATAACGATCAGGCCATTCAGCCTGCCGGAGCGGCATCCGTTCCCATGATGGCCACCGGGCGCACCACCATCTCCGAGACCGCAGTCGCTAAGGTCGCCGCCATCGCGGCGCGTAAGGTTCCGGGCGTCTACGCCCTTGGCAGCGGAACGGGACGTGCCCTCGGCGCCCTGCGGGATGTGGTCGGAGCGAGCGACCTTGCGCAGGGAGTGCACGTTGAGGTCGGCGAGATTCAGGTGGCTGTGGACGTGAACCTGGTGGCGGAGTACGGCTATCCGCTCACCGCCCTTGCCGACCAGGTGCGCGCAGCGGTCTTCGCCTCCGTCAACGCACTGGTTGGTCTCGAAGTCATCGAGGTGAACGTCGAGATCAACGACGTCCACGTGCCGGGCCTGAATGACCCGAAGAGTGCTGAGAAGCCGCGGCCGGCGGCGAGCTAGGGAGAATCATGAACCTCACAGTTGTCGGGATTCTGATAGGCACAATCCTTGCCTTCGCAGCACTGATCTTTCATTTCTGGGGTTTCCTGCTGGTGGCGTTGTTCATGGCCATCGGTGCATTCGTGGGCCGGGTCGCGGAGGGGAAGCTCGATCTGCGCAGCGTGCGCGACGCCCTCGCCGGACGTCGCTCCTCCTCGTGACCGCCACTCCGGCCGCGCCGCAGCGGCTCGCCGGGCACAACCGGATCAGCACACAGGCGCTCACCAGTACTGCCTGCGCGGTGGCGGCTGACGTCCTGCATGTCCCGGTTCGCGAAATCCGCGCCAGCTGGTTCGACGACGGCGGCCTCCTCGCGCTTAGCCTCGCCCTTCCGGTTTCCATTCCCTCGCTCCACCGCGTGGCCGCGGATCCTGCAGCGGTGGCCAACTTCGGCGGCACCGTGAGTGAGCGGGTACACCGCGCCAAGGGAGCCATTCTCGAACGGGTGATGCAGCTCAGCGGGTCTCGCCTGAGCCGCGTCGACATCCGGGTCACCGGTGCCAGGGTGTCTGAGACCGGGAGGGCCCGGTGACCGACGAGACCTCACGGCTGACAGCTGACGCCATCCATCGCGAGACCCATTCCTCGCGGGCCGTTCCCTCGGTGATTCTCGCCGGTTTGCTGATCGTTGCCTGCCTCTATGTGATGCTCGAAGCCGCTTTGAAGGCGTTGGGCCAGGATCCCTGGCTCACCAGTCCGGAAGACGCTGCCGCCTGGGTGGGGTCCCTGCCCGGGAGTGCCTCCCCGGCAGTTCTCGCCGCTGCCGGTGCGCTGATTTTCATTGTGGGTCTGATCTTCTTGCTTGCAGCGCTGCTGCCGGGCAGGCGGGCCCGGCTGACCATTCCGAACGACCGCGCCGCCGTCGTGGTCGATGCAGAGGTGCTGGCCTCTTCCCTGGCCCGCCGCGCGCGGCTTGCTGCCGGAGTGGCGCCCGAACAGGTGCTGGTCACCATCGGGCGCAGGCTGGTGGACGTGCAGGTGCGCCCGACATCGGGCACGCCGGTCAGCGAGCGTTCCGTGCGGGAGGCTGTGGAGGACGAGTTGGTCCGGACCTCCGTGGACCCGATCCCGGAGGTCCGCGTTGCCATCGCTGAATCCGGGGTGATTGGGCAGTGAACCAGACACCACGCACCCTGAACCGGATTCTCCTCGCCGCTGTCGGGCTGCTGCTCATGAGCGCCGGCGCCCTGGCGATGGCGCTCGGGGTACCGGCCGTGGCCCGGTGGTGGAGGACAGTCGCGGAGAGAGCCGGAGCCGCGATCGGAAACCTTCTGGACGCGACCACCCTGCCGGGCCAGCGCGACAGCTGGTTGTGGATTGTGCTGACGCTGGTCATGGCGCTGGTGGTGCTGCTGCTGGTCTCCTGGATCGCGAACCAGGGCAAGGGCAGGTCGGGTACGCTGGCCTATCACGACGGCGACGATCCCGTTCCCGGCAGCGTCACCCTGAACGCGGCGGTCGCCGAACAGGCCCTCAAAGCAGCTCTGAGCGAGCGTGTAGACCTGGTCAATTCGTCCGTTGCAACCTATGATTTTCGCGGCAAACCCGCCCTTAGAGTCCGGGTATTCCCCCGGCAGGGCGTGGCCCCATACGTAGTTGCTGAGGAAGTCTCAACCCTCGTTCGGGCACTGGACGAGGTGCTGGGCGTGCAGACGCCGGTCCTGATCAGCATCAGCGCGGGAGCACGCTCCCGGTTCACGCGCGCCGAGCGCGTACGCTGACCCGCTGAGCTTCCGGCGCCGCTCTCCGGCGCCGGAAGCACGCGGGTGCTGGTAGGGTCAGGCCTCGATCCAGACCGCATTGTTCGGCTGGAGCAACCCGTCCTCAACCGCCTCCGCGGCGCTGGCAACAAGCACCACGCCGTCAGGCAGTTCAATCGGCGACCCGCCCATGTTCGCAATCAGTTGCACGGAGCCGTTGACGAAGGAGACCACTCCTCCTGAAGGATTGTGGGCCGGTGCCCACTCGATGGTGCCACTGCCCAGATGCCGGGCGGCGCGCTCGCGGAGCGCTGCCCGCACAAGCTCGTACACCGATCCCGGCTTCCCGACTTGGGTGTCAGCCGCGTAGCGTGCGAACGAGTCCGGCTGCGGCAGCCAGGGGGAGGCGCCGTCGTCGTTGGTGCTGAAGCCGAACCCAGGCGCATCCGACTTCCAGGGAATAGGCACACGGCACCCGTCGCGGCCACGTTCTACACCCTGCGTGCG
This sequence comes from Arthrobacter sp. JZ12, assembly GCF_035189165.1. Classification (NCBI taxonomy): domain Bacteria; kingdom Bacillati; phylum Actinomycetota; class Actinomycetes; order Micrococcales; family Micrococcaceae; genus Arthrobacter; species Arthrobacter sp. JZ12. The sequence goes on from NZ_CP045246.1 coordinate 157,666, forward strand.
GAAGAAGGCCGGATCCTGGCGGACGGCGTCGTCGAGCAGGGTGTGTTCCGGCAGCCCAAGCTCGTCGCCCTGGTAGAGGTAGGCGGATCCGGGCAGGGCGAGCATGGTGAGAATGGCTGCCCGTCCCCGGCTGAGGCCGAGGGCTTCGTCGGGCTGCTCGTCCCGCGCGCCTACACCCTTGGGCAGCTGGGTGGGGTCCTGCAGGCCGAAGCGGGTGGTGTGCCGGACGGTGTCATGGTTGGACAGGACCCAAGTGCTCGGGGCGCCCACCTTGCCGGCCTGAACGAGCGACTCGGTGATGCTGGCGCTGAGGCGCTCCGCATCCCAACCGGCCCGCAGGAAGTCGAAGTTGAACGCCTGCTGCATCTCGTCCTGGCGTACGTAGTGGAACAGCCGCTCGGCGGGTTCCACCCAGGCCTCGGCGACGAGCATGCGGTCGCCCGGGTACTCGGCCAGCACCTTGTTCCATTCGCGGTAGATGGCGTGGACGCCGGGCTGGTCGAAGTAGGGCGGCGTGGGCTCGGTTGATGCGGCCTCCTCGAGCGCGTCCGGATTCTTCACATCGCCCACCATGCTCTCCCGGCCTGCCCAGTCCGGCAGGCCCTCGGCCTTGACCAGTCCATGGGCAACGTCGATGCGGAAGCCGTCAACCCCGCGGTCCAGCCAGAAGCGCAGAACGGAGATCATCTCCTCCCGGACCTCGGGGTTCTCCCAGTTGAGATCCGGCTGCTTGGTGTCGAAGAGGTGGAGGTACCACTGGCCGTCGTCAACCCGCGTCCACGCTTTCCCACCGAAGATCGATTCCCAGTTGTTCGGGGGCAGCTCACCGTTTTCTCCGCGGCCGTCGCGGAACATGTAGCGATCCCGTTCGCGTGACCCCTTGGGGGAGCGAAGGGCTGCCTGGAACCATTCGTGCTCATCAGAGGTGTGATTGGGCACAAGGTCCACGATCACCTTCAGCCCTCGTTCGTGCGCTTCCGCGAGCATGGCGTCGAAGTCCTGCAGCGTTCCGAAGCGAGGGTCCACGTCGCGGTAGTCGGCGACGTCGTACCCGGCGTCGGCCTGCGGGGAGACGTAGAACGGCGAGAGCCAGACGGCGTTCACACCAAGGTTCTGCAGGTAGGGGAGCTTGCTCTTGATGCCGTGGAGGTCTCCCATGCCGTCGCCGTTCCCGTCGGCGAACGATCGCGGATAAATCTGGTAAATGACGGCATCTTCCCACCAGGTTGTTGCTTGTTTGCCCGGCGCAGGGGCGGCTTGGAGAGACACGTATAACCTTTCGGTAAACAGTTGGCTTGGACTATGTAAGCGCTTGCGTAAACACGAAAGAGCTTACTAGAGTGACGTGCATCACTCAACGGGGCGGGATGAATCCGCCTTTTTCTCACTGGAGAGAAGACGCACATGAAGAACAAGAAATCCCTGGCCGCGGCAGCATCGGCGGCGACTCTCACGCTCCTGCTCTCCGCCTGTGGCGGCGGGGGATCGAATGAGGGCGGCGGCGGTGGTCCGGCGGAAGAAGGACTTGAGGACCGCGGGCCCATCACCTATGTACAGGGCAAGGACAACAGCGGTGTTGTACGCCCGATCATCGCGAAGTGGAACGCAGAACACCCCGACGAGCAGGTCACCTTCAAGGAACAGACCGACGAAGCAGACCAGCAGCATGATGACCTGGTGCAAAACTTCCAGGCGCAGAACGCCGATTACGACGTCGTCTCGGTAGACGTCGTCTGGACTGCCGAATTCGCCGCCCAGGGCTGGATCCAGCCGCTGGAAGGCGAAATGGAAATCGACACCTCCGGCATGCTCCCAGCCACGGTGGCATCGGCGACCTACCAGGACACCCTGTACGCGGCACCGCAGCACTCCGACGGCGGCATCCTGTACTACCGCTCGGACCTCATCGAGGAGCCTCCCACCACCTGGGACGAGATGATCGAGATGTGCTCGATCGCCGAAGAGAACGACATGGGGTGCTACGCAGGCCAGTTTGCACAGTATGAGGGCCTGACCGTGAACGCCTCCGAGGCCATCAACGGTGCCGGTGGCACGGTTATCGATGAGTCAGGGCAGCCGACTCTCGACACTGAGGAGGCCCGGACCGGGCTTGGGAACCTCGTCTCCGCCTTCGAAGAAGGACACATCCCGGCGGAAGCGATCACCTACACCGAAGAGGAAGGACGCATTGCCTTCCAGGAAGGCAACCTGCTCTTCCACCGCAACTGGCCCTACGTCTACAACCTGGCAACCACGGAGGAATCCTCGCAGGTGAAGGACGTCCTGGGCATGGCCCCGCTGCCGGGCGCTGACGGCCCGGGTGCCTCCTCACTGGGCGGGCACAGCCTCGCGATCAGCGTGTACTCCGACAACAAGGCAACCGCCCGTGACTTCCTCGAGTTCGTCACAGCGGAAGAGCAGCAGCGCTTCTACGTAACGCAGGGATCCCTCGCACCCGTGCTCGGTGACCTCTACGAGGATGAGGAACTTGTTGCGGAACTGCCGTACCTTCCGGTGCTGCGTGACTCGATCGAAAACGCTGTTCCACGACCCGTCACTCCCTTCTACCCTGCGGTGACAACGGCGATCCAGGAGAACGCCTACGCCGCACTCCAGGGTGAGAAATCGGTTGATCAGGCGTTGACGGACATGGCTGCCTCAATCAGTCAGGCCGGGTCCTAATTCATCCTCCGATGGCGGGAACGCCTCCAGCGCTCCCGCCATCGGCTCCTGCTTGTAATCACCGGCTTCCTGGCCGGGACCGAAAGGACGGGTCATGGCCACACGTCTGGCAGTGCCACCCAAAAAGAAGGACCCCAATTCGAAGATGCACCACCAGGCGGCCGAGAGCGCGGACCGCCGGGCGGCTTCGAAGAACAAGTGGGCCACCATACTCATTGCTCCGACGCTGATCCTGCTCGGAATCGTCATTGTCTACCCGATCATCAGCGGCATCGTCATGTCGTTCCAGAACGACTCGGGACTGGATCCGGCAACGGGCCTCTTCACCGATGGGGGATTCGCCGGGTTCTCCAACTACACAGCCTGGATTCTCCAGCAGTGCCCCGCACCCGGCGGCGGTTCCGTTGCCTGTCCGCCCGGAACCCTCGAATCCCAGTTCTGGTCCGCAACCGGGACCACGTTCTTCTTCGCAGCTGTGACCGTGCTGCTTGAGACAGTTATCGGTTTCTGGATGGCGCTGATCATGGCCCGCTCCTTCAAGGGACGCGGACTGGTCCGCGCAGCCGTGCTGGTCCCCTGGGCCATCCCCACAGCGGTCACCGCAAAGCTCTGGTTCTTCATTTTCGCCTTCCAGGGCATCGCGAACGAGCTCTTCAACACCTCGATCCTCTGGACCGGCTCCGAGTGGCCGGCCAAGTGGGCGATCATCATCGCGGATGTGTGGAAGACGACCCCGTTCATGGCCCTGCTTATCCTGGCCGGCCTGCAGATGATCCCCGGGGATGTCTACGAGGCTGCAAAGGTCGACGGCGCCACCACCTGGCAGCGCTTCCGGTACATCACGCTTCCGCTGGTCAAGCCAGCACTCATGGTAGCGGTCCTGTTCCGCGTGCTGGACGCCCTCCGCATGTACGACCTTCCTGCCATCCTGACGGGCGGCGCAAACGGTACGACGACGCTCTCCATCCTCGTGGTGAACCAGATCCGCCAGGGCTTCAACAGCGCGGCCGCGCTCTCGACGTTGACGTTCATCATCATCTTCATCGTCGCGTTCATCTTTGTCCGATTCCTCGGAGCGAACGTCTCTGAGGGGTCGGGAGTCATCAAGAAGGCGAAGGTCATCAAATGACACAGGCAGTTGCAAACCGCTCAGGCGCGCCCGCGCAGCCAGGCGCCGGCCGGCGCGCAGCGGCTTCACGGGAAAGGTGGGCCACGATCCGCACCTACGTGAGCGCCGCCATCATTGTCATCTGGTGCCTGCTGCCCTTCTACTGGATGATCATCACGGCATTCCGCGATGTGGCGTTCACCTACGACACCGCGTTCTATCCGACGCACGTCACGCTGGACAACTTCCGCACCGCTTTCGCCACTGACGCCGGGAACAACTTCACGCTCGCGCTGTTCAACAGCTTCTTCATCGGAGCGACCACAACCCTCATCGCCCTCGTGGTGGGAGTGTTCGCAGCGTACGCACTGGCGCGAATCGACTTCCGGTTCAAATTCGTGATCCTCGGCGTCATCCTCGGGGCGTCGATGTTCCCGGGCGTGGCGCTGATTACCCCGCTGTTCCAGCTCTTCACCGACATCGGCTGGATCGGCTCCTACCAGGCGCTGATCATCCCGAACATCTCGTTTGTCCTGCCGCTCACCGTCTACACACTGACAGCGTTCTTCCGGGAGATGCCGTGGGAACTGGAGGAAGCCGCACGCATCGACGGGTGCACGCCCGGACAGGCGTTCCGGAAGGTCATCATGCCGCTCGCCGCTCCGGCAGTGTTCACGACGGCGATCCTCGCCTTCATCTCCGCCTGGAACGAGTTCCTGATCGCGAGCCAGCTGTCCAGTGACTCGACCGCGCCGGTGACGGTTGCGATCGCGTCGTTTGCCGGCAGCCAGCCGCAACAGGAGCCCTACACCGCGGTGATGGCCGCAGGCACCATCGTCACCATTCCCCTGGTGCTGCTGGTACTGGTGCTGCAAAAGCGCATTGTTGCCGGCCTCACCGCCGGCGCGGTGAAGTGAGGTTCGCCTGAATGGCAAACAGGCGCAAGGAACGGTTGGCGGAGAACCTCGATATCCTTATTGGGTTTCTGGGGTTCTTCGCCGCCGTCCTCGTAGTGGTCATCATCGCTATCCAGGTGCGCGGCGACAACGCCGCCATGTGGTCCGTGTTGCTGCTGGCGATTGTGCTGGGCATCTGGGGCCTTATCAAGGTCAGGCAGCGGGATAACCAGTAGGAATCAAGCGGTCAGTCGGAGAAAGAGGTTGCAGTCCCGTGGTCATCATCGAGGATGTCGCTGCTGCCACCGGGGTCTCCACCGCCACCGTCTCACGGGCGCTGCGTGGGCTCAACGGCGTTTCGGCGGGCACGCGTGACCGCGTACTGAGGGCCGCCCAGGACCTGGGGTATGTGCCGTCGTCCGCCGCGTCCGGGTTGGCTTCAGGGCGGACGATGGCGATGGGCGTCCTGCTTCCGTTGATCGAGCGCTGGTACTTCTCGGCGGTGCTTGAGGGCGTGGACCGGCAGCTGCGCGCTGCGGGCTACGACCTGATCGTGTTCAGCCTCGGCGGCACGGGAACCAACCGTGAACGGGTATTTCACCGTTCCATCCTCCGCAAGCGCATCGATGCCCTGCTGGTGATGTGCATGGAGCTCACCGAGGATGAGCACCGGTCCCTCCGCGAGCTTGAGTCGCCCACCATTGTGGTGGGCGGTTCTGTCCAGGGCGTGCGGCACGTGAGCATTGACGACGCCGCCGCCGTCCGTGACGCGGTACGGCACCTTATCTCCCTCGGTCACCGGAAAATCGGCCATGTGCGCGGCGGCGGGTCCTACGGTCTCTACTTCGAGGTTCCCCGCATCCGGGAGGAGTCCTGGCTGCAGACCATGGCCGAGCACGGCCTGCCGGTCCGCGAGGAATGGTCCGTTTTCGGGGACTTCCGCTTCGGCGAGGCGAAGCTGGCCGTCAAGCAGATGCTCTCGACCGTGGATGAACGTCCCACGGCCCTGTTCTGCTCGTCCGATGAGATGGCCTTCGGCGCCTTGACGGCGGCCGCGGAGCTGGGGATCAGGGTGCCCGAGGAACTGTCCATCATCGGCATCGACGACCACGAGTTCTCGGAGCCCATGGGGCTCACGACCGTACGGCAGATGCCGGAGGAGCAGGGAGCTTTCGCGGTTGACCTGTTGCTCGGGGAGCTTGCGGGACAGACACCGCTGCTCACGCCGCCCGCCCAGCCGCACGAGCTGATCCTGCGCTCCTCAACGGGGCCGGTTCCGGCCTAGATCCTTCAACCTCTTCCCAGCTCGCTAGGCTTGCACCCATGGCAACCGAGCTGCTCTACCTTGACGATTTCGATGTCCTGAATGCTTCAGCGAAAGTCACCTCCGTGACAGTGCTCGACGACGGCCGGCTGGACATCGAACTGGACCGCACCTGCTTCTATCCTCGCGGTGGCGGGCAGGACTGGGACACCGGAACGATCCGTTCCGGCGACGTCACGGTGGAGATCGATGAGGTTCGGCTGGACGAGAACGGGACTGTCCACCATCTGGGACAACCGGGCGGGCCGACGGAAGGCGGACCGGCGGTTTCGGAGGGAGCCGACGTCGTACTGGAGGTCGATGCCGACCGACGGTCGCTGAACACGCGGCTGCACTCGGCCGGGCACATCGTAGATCTGGCGGTGGAGCGGCTGGGATTGCCCTGGGTTCCCGGCAAGGGGGCGCACTATCCGCACATGTCGTTCGTGGAGTACAGCGGCGGGGCGCCCGAAGACGTAGACGATGTGAGGCGCCGTATCGAGGAGGAAGTAGCTTCAATCATCCAGGCGGGCAGCCATAACGAGGTCCGCTTCCTGCCGGTTGCCGAGATGGGCGCGTACTGCCGCCACGTTCCCGACAACATCCCGCCCAACAAGCCGGCGCGGATCGTTCTCTACAACGAGGCCTTCGGGGTGCCCTGCGGAGGGACGCACGTGCGGGATGTACGTGAGGTCGGCGCGCTGAGCATCCCCAAGATCAAGGCTCGGAAGGGCGTCGTGAAGGTCTCCTACGCTGTGGAAGGCATCAACTAGGCGCTTCAGGAGGCACGGGCGAGCTGCCGGATTGGCACCCACCGGGACGCCAGGCGCCGGTAGGCGGCGGCCGCCCCTGTCATATCCGCCTCTGCGAGGCACTCGATGCCCATGCGGACATCCATGGGGGACTCATCCGGGAAGACCAGGTCAGCCACCGGCCCGTAGTCCAGTTCGACGACGGCGTCGCGGCGGAAACTCTCGAGCCATTCGGTAATCTCCGTCAACTCCTCGAGCAGGTCAAGCTCGGGAGCTGCGATCGCGAGGTTTGCCACCGCGCGGCGGGCGCGGTCGATGCCCTCGCTGATGGTGACGGAGATGCGCACCGTGTGCACCGCGCCGTCGTCGTCAACCACCTCCGTGAGGTCGTCCTCGTGGATGAGGACAAACCAGGCGAAGGGGACGCCCCAGGTGGCCGAGCGGGTGTGCAGCTTGGCGGTGGACTGAGCCAGGGTTTCGGGGTCCAGCCGTGCCTGGTGCGCCTCCCGGGCGACCTCCGGGAGCAGCACGTCCATGAGCGGGCCGCGGATGGTGTGCTCCAGCGACTCGGCAGCCAGGAAAGTGCGTACGGCGAGCTGGTTGGGGCAGTAGTACGGCGCGGTTGTGCCGTTGCTCCGCGGATAGTGCAGGACCCGGACCAGATCCTGGGCATGATGCGGGAACGGATCAGATACCGCGCGGGTGATCCGCCTCAGAGCGTCGGTGCGCTCAAGTTCCTCGGTGACGCGGCGCTCACGGGTGCGCTGCTCCAGGATCACCAGCTGCTGTGCGTCGCTGAAGGCGTCCAGCGGTTCGTAGATCCGGAGGAAGGAGACATAGGGGAAGCTGCGGCCCGGCCTCGGCGCGTCAGCCATGGCTCAGGCCAGCTCTACAATGACGGGTGCGTGATCCGATGCGCCCTTGCCCTTGCGTTCCTCCCGGTCGATCATCGCCCCGTTGACGCGCGCGGCAAGCGCCGGCGATGCGAGGACGAAGTCGATGCGCATACCCATGCGCTTCGGGAAGCTGAGCTGCTTGTAGTCCCAGTAGGTGTAGACACCGGGGCCGGGCGCATGCGGGCGAACGACGTCGGTGAAGCCCGAATCCTCGAACGCGTGGAAGGCCGCTCGTTCCGGTGGGCTCACGTGGGTGTATCCGTTATTGAGAAACAGGTCGATATCCCAGACGTCCTCATCGCGGGGCGCGATGTTCCAGTCACCGGTGAGGGCCACCTGGGCGTTCGGGTCGGTTTCGAGGAGCCCGACGGCGTGCTTGCGCAGCAACTCGAGCCACTCGATCTTGTAGGACATGTGGGGATCGCCGAGGGCGCGGCCGTTGGGCACGTACAGGCTCCAGACCCGCACTCCTCCACAGGTGGCGGCGATAGCGCGGGCCTCCTGCACCGGGTCCTCTTCCTTGCCGAAGACGGGCTGTCCCGGGAAGGTGCGCTCCACGTCCTCAAGACCCACACGTGAGGCGATGGCGACGCCGTTCCACTGGCTCACGCCGAAATGCGCCACCTCGTAGCCGGCCTTCTCGAAAAGGTCCCAGGGGAAGTTGTCGTCCTTGCACTTGGTTTCCTGGATGGCAAGGACATCGACGTCGGAGCGATCGAGCCACGCCTCCACGCGGTCGGCACGGGCTCGGAGGGAGTTGACGTTCCAGGTCGCGATTTTCACAGATGCTACGTTACCCAATTCGGCAGGCGGTGCCCGGCACGTGACCGTCCTGCCGGCGTCGTCCGCTGTTCTTCTCAGGTCCGGTCAGGTGCCCGGCTTGCTGCGCCACCAGGAGTCGGAGATGGTCACCGGCACGGTGCGCTTGTGGCGGGTCATGATGTAACGGCGCTCAATGGACCGGGCCGCTTCCTCGGGTATGTCGCGTCCCTCAAGGTAGTCGTCGATCTGCTCGTAGGTGAGGCCGAGCTCGTGCTCGTCGGTCTGGCCGGGGTTCTCGTCCAGGAGATCTGCGGTGGGGATCTTGTTGTACAGGCGCTCGGAGGCGCCGAGCTCCTTCAAGAGCAGCCGGTTCTGGCGCTTGTTCAGGCCGAAGAGGGGCAGGATGTCGGCGCCGCCGTCGCCGTACTTGGTGAAGAAGCCGGTGACGGACTCGGCGCCGTGATCCGTGCCGATAACCAAAAGGTTCTCCTCGCCTGCCAGCGCATACTGCGCAACCATGCGGACGCGCGCCTTCACGTTCCCCTTATTGAAGTCGGACATCTCCCTGCCGTCGGCAGCAATGAACTCACTCTGAAAACCGTCGACGGCGGGTGCCACGTTGTAGACCACCGAGCGGCCAGGCGCGATGAACTCAAGTGCTGCCTGGGCGTCTTCCTCGTCGTGCTGGACCTTGTAGGGCAGGCGCGCGGCGACGAACGTTGCGTCGATGCCCTCCGCGCTCAGCTCTTCCGCCGCGAGCTGGGCCAGTTTCCCGGCCAGTGTGGAGTCCAGTCCGCCGCTGATACCCAGGACGAACCCCTTGGTGCCGGTGGCCCGGACATAGTCCTTCAGGAAGTCGACGCGGCGCCGGATCTCCTCCGCAGGGTCGATGGTGGGGCGTACGCCCATTTCCTCAATGATCTGTGCCTGGAGTTCGCGCATGCGAGACAGCGTATACGCACCCCTGAGGCGCGGGCCACACCGGGCGCGCGGAAAACCGAAGGGGATTCCCGTGCACCCGGTCCGGCTGCTGCTTGAAGTGGCTAAGCCGAGAACGCCGCGTCGAAGGACGTCGACGACGGCGCGAAGTCGAACTTCTTGAGGAAGGCCAGCGCCTCGGGGGCGCCTTCCAAACGGTCCATTCCTGCGTCTTCCCATTCGACGGAGACGGGACCGTCGTAGCCGATGGCGTTCAGCGCCCGGAAGCTGTCTTCCCAGGGAACGTCACCGCGGCCCGTGGAGACGAAGTCCCAGCCGCGCCGCGGATCGCCCCAGGGAAGGTGGGAGGAGAGGATTCCGTTGCGGCCGCCACCCATGCGCATCTTCGTGTCCTTGCAGTCCACGTGGTAGATACGGTCGGCGAAGTCGGAGATGAAGGCGACCGGGTCAATTTGCTGCCACATGAAGTGGCTGGGATCCCAGTTGAGGCCGAAGGCTGGACGGTTGCCGACGGCGTCGAGCGCCCGCTTGGTCGACCAGTAGTCATAGGCGATTTCAGACGGGTGTACCTCGTGGGCGAAGCGGACGCCGCACTCGTCGAACACGTCCAGGATCGGGTTCCAGCGGTTCGCGAAGTCCTGGAACCCGGCCTCGATGACGTCCTGGCCGACCGGGGGGAACATTGCCACGTATTGCCAGATGGAAGATCCGGTGAACCCGACGACGGTGTTGACTCCCAGCTTCTGGGCCAGGCGCGCCGTGAGTTTCATCTCCTCCGCAGCACGCTGACGTACGCCTTCGGGATCACCGTCGCCCCACACCCGCGGACCGACGATGGCCTCATGGCGGAAGTCGATCGGATCGTCGCAGACCGCCTGGCCCTTCAGGTGGTTCGAGATGGTCCACACCTTCAGGCCGTTCCGCTTCAGGATGTCGAGCCGGTCCTGGATGTAATCGTCGTCGTCCCAGCGCCAGGCGTCGAGGTGGTCGCCCGAGACAGCGATTTCCAGGCCGTCGTAGCCCCACTGGCCGGCGAGTTCGGCCACCTTCTCGAACGGAAGGTCGGCCCACTGGCCAGTGAACAGGGTGTAGTTGCGTGCCATGTGTTTCTCCTTGGGTTGAAGGTCAGGTAAGCGTGGGGACGGTGGGGTCCCAGCCCTCGGGCAGCGGTTCGGCCGCGACGGCGTTGCTGGAGACGTTCACGAAAGCCCGGCTGTCCACTGATTCGGTGATGGAGGCCATCACATCGAGGACGTGGAAAGCCGTGGCACCCTGCGCCCGGTGGGGGAGTCCGGCGCGGGTGGCCCGGGCCATGTCGAGCACTCCGATGCCGCGGCCGAACGTGGAGCCGATCGAAGGGAACGTTTCCCAGGTGTCGGCTCCGTGACGGTGGAGGCGGACCTCGCCGTCGAACCTGTTGGGATCCGGGAAGGCGATTGTCGCTTCCGACCCGGTGATCTCCACGAAACCGTGCCGCGGCAGGGGAGAATCGAAACTCAAATTGCTGGTGGACGACGCGCCGCTCTCGAACTCCACCAGGGCGCTCACATGGGTTGGCACGGTCACCGCGAACTCCTCGCCGGCACGCGGTCCCGATCCGATCACGCGCGTCTTGCGCGAACGGGATCCGAGCGCTGCGACGGTTTTCACGGTGCCGAACGCCTGCACCAAAGTGGTCAGGTAGTACGGGCCCATGTCGAACAGCGGCCCTGCGCCCTCCTGGAACAGGAACGCGGGATTCGGGTGCCAGGCTTCGGGGCCTGGCGACTGCATCAGGGTCAGGGCTGTGAGCGGCTGCCCGATGTCGCCGCGCTGGATCATGCGCAGGCCCGTCTGCAGGCCGGCGCCGAGGAAAGTGTCCGGAGCGCATCCAAGCCTCACGCCGGCGTCGGACGCGGCCTTCAGCAGCAGTTGGCCGGACTCCCGGTCCAGAGAGAAGGGTTTTTCGCTCCAGACGTGCTTGCCTGCCGCGACTGCATCGAGGGCGACAGGCACGTGGGATGCCGGCGTGGTCAGGTTGACGATGATTTCGACGTCGGGATGGTTCAGCGCATCCTCCGGGGTACCCCAGGCGGGAACACCGAACTCCTCCGCGCGGGATTTGGCTGCCTCGGGGAAGAGATCAGCGACAACATGTACCCGGACATCGGGGAAAGCCGTGAGGTTGGTGAGGTACTGCTCGCTGATGACGCCGGCTCCGATGACTCCGACGCCTACAGGGCCGCTCCTCATCGTGCCTCTCCGCCCAGGTAGCGCAGGCTCTGCTCCAACGCCTCGAAGAGGTCACCGGAACTGTCATCGAGTTCCACCACGCCGACTTCCACCGACCCGGCAGCCGCCAAAACCGCGGGGATGTCCATCCGCCCGGAGCCGACGGCAACCTGGGACTTGTTGTCCCTGTCGACCGCCCCGTCCTTGAGGTGAATGAACCGCACGCGCTCGCCGAGCTTGCGCAGAAGCTTTGCTGGATCCTGCCCGCCCACGGCGGCCCAGTAGGTGTCCACCTCCAGGACGACGGCGGGATCCAGGTTCTCGTGCAGAACCTCCAGTCCGGTGCGTTCGCCGAAGACCGCCTCCAGTTCCCACCAGTGATTGTGGTAGCCCACGCGAAGGCCATACTCAGCGGCGCGTACCGACACTTCGTTCAGGGCCTCTGCGGTCTGCTTGACCGCTTCCTCGGTGGTCCAGCGGACCGGGTCAACCATCGGCTCGATGACCGTCCCGATCCCGACCCTGCGTGCCGCTTCGAAAATCGCGTCGCGGTCGCCATCCAGCAGCGGAGCGTGCCCGGAGGGGGCACTCAGGCCGTTGCGTTCCAGGGCTCTGGCGAGAGCATTCGGGTCGGCTGTGAAGTTGTATGGTTCGACCCTGGTGAAACCGATTGCCGCAAGCCGGTCAATGGTGCCATCGAGGTCAGCGTCGAGTGCTTCACGGACGGTATACAACTGAACCGATAACGGTGGAGTAGGCACGCACGCTCCTTCCGGAACGGCCGGCGGGAGCCGGGTCGAAGTCAGATGGTTTTGGTCCAGACGCTGTTCGCTTCCACGCTCCGCTCAACGCCATTGAGTACCTTTTGTACCTGCAGGCCCTCGGCGAAGGAAGGTTCCGGCTGGATTCCGGAGACGATCGCCTCCACGAAGTCCTTGGCCTGGTGGACGAAACCGTGCTCGTACCCCAGGGAATGCCCCGTGGGCCACCAGGCGGAGAGGTACGGATGTTCCGGCTCAGTGACCATGATGTTGGTGAAACCCTGGCTGGTAGCCGGTGCTGTTGCGTCGTAGTAGCCAAGGTAGTTCAGGTTTTCCAGATCGAAGGAAATCGCGCCGGTGGAGCCGGCTACTTCGATGCGTAGGGCGTTCTTCCGGCCCGTCGACATGCGGGTTGCTTCAAAGGACCCGACGGCGCCGCCGTCGAACCGTCCGTTGAACAGGGCGAGGTCATCCACGGTGACGCATCCCCGCTCCGTGCCGCCGGTGCCGGTTAGGCCGGACGCCTGATCGAGTAGTGGCCGCTCATGGACGAAGGTGTTGAGCAGTCCGCTGACTCCGATGATCCTCTGGCCGGTGATGTACTGGGCAAGATCGACTGCGTGTGCGCCAAGATCGCCGAGGGCACCGGAGCCGGCGTGCTCCTTCTTAAGCCGCCAGGTGAGGGGAGCCTCGGGGTCGACCAGCCAGTCCTGCAGATAGGCGGCACGGACTTGACGCACCTCACCGATCGCACCGGACCTGACAAGGTTGCGCGCAAATGCTGCTGCCGGAACCCGCCGGTAAGTGAAGCCGACCATGGCGAACACGCCCTTACCCGCGTTGTCGGCGGCGGCGGCCATTGCCTCCGCTTCCTCCAGGGTGTTGGCAAGCGGCTTCTCGCACAACACGTGCTTGCCTGCCTCCAGCGCTGCAATGGCGATCTCTGCGTGAGATCCGCCCGGAGTCACAATGTCAACGACGTCGATGTCATCCCGGTCGATGGCTGCGCGCCAATCGGTTGCTGTTTCCTTCCAGCCCCACTTGGCGGCGGCAGCCTCCACGCCTGCAGCATTCCGTCCCACGAGAAGTGACATCTCGGGTTGGGCTGGCAGGTCGTAGAACCGCGGTGCAACCCGCCACCCCTGGGAATGTGCGGCCCCCATGAATCCGTGACCTATCAGGGCAACCCTCAGGGCTGGTACGTCGTTCTGCATGATTCCTCTTCGTCCGGCAGTTGAATATGTCAGTTGGTAACCGGATTGGGCGCCTTCATCGACGGAAGGCGCCCAATCCGTCGTCGTTCTAGGACTCGAAGGCAGTCGGCAGGTACTGCTCGACGTTCTCGCCGGTGACCACAGGTGCGTTCAGGACGATGCGCTTCGGTACTTCCACTTCCACCAGGTCGCTCATTGCCTTGTTCTGTGCGATCAGGCGTGCCAGACGGATGCCGTCGGCTGCCTGGGTGGAGGGGTAGATAACCGTGGCTTCAAGGACGCTCTCGCCCGCCTGGATCTCACGCATGGCGTTGGCGGAACCTGCACCGCCGACCATGAAGAATTCGTCGCGGCCCGCGGCATCGATTGCAGCCAGGACGCCGATGCCCTGGTCATCGTCATGGTTCCAGAGCGCGTCGATCTGCGGGGCAGCGGACAGGAGCTGCGAAGTTGCTGCCTCGCCGCCCTGGACGGTGAAGTCGGCAGCAACGCGGTTGTCCACGTCCAGTCCGCAGGACTCCAGGGCGTCCGCGAAGCCGCGGCTGCGGTCCTGGGTCAGCGGCAGGGAGTCGATGCCGGCAACTTCGGCAACAACGGCGTCCGGGTTGCCTTCAAGCTTTTCGCAGATGTACGTTCCAGCGCTGACGCCCATGCCGTAGTTGTCGCCCAGGATGGTGGTGCGAGCAGCAAACGGGCTGGAGAATTCACGGTCAACGTTGATCACCGGGATGCCGGCTTCCATTGCCTGGGTGGCGACCTCCGTCAGGGCAGCGCCGTCGGTGGGCAGCAGCACAATGGCGTCGACGCCGTCGTTGATGAACTGCTCAACCTGGCTGATCTGGAGGTTTGCGTCGTTGGTTCCCTCAGCGACGCGAAGATCGATGTCGCCGTACTTCTCCGCCTCGGCGGTTGCGGCGGAGTTGATTGCACCAAGCCAGCCGTGGTCAGCCGCAGGCCCCGAGAAGCCGATGACTACGGTGTCGCCTTCAGCCGCGTTGCCTTCGACGGATGCGTTGGTGGGCTGGGTGTTGGTTCCCTCTGCCCCCGCAGTACACCCCGTGACAAGGGCACCGACTGCAAGGAAGGCGCCGGTGGTGACGAGCATCTTCCGGCCCGTACGAACAGCAAGCATGTGTATCTCCTCAATGAGTTAGGTGCGTCTTCGCAACAGTGCGGATGCCTCAATGCCCGCATCTTTGCGTGACTGCTATCACAGTAACAGAAGTTTGGAGGAAATCGACGGCTTTATACCGATTGCCGACATAATGTGTTAGCTTCGTCTCATGTTCGAAGAAGATCAGCTCCAGCCGTTGCTAGAAGTTCGCGGAATCACCAAGCAATTCGCTGGTGTGCAGGCGCTCAAAGGTGTCGACCTGCAGGTACTTCCGGGAGAAGTGCACTGTGTCATGGGCCAGAACGGAGCCGGCAAGTCCACCCTCATCAAGACCCTGTCCGGCGTGCATCAGCCCGACAGCGGAGAAATCCGCTGGGAGGGTGAGCCGATTTCCCTCCCCAGTCCCACAGCCGCGCTCGACCTCGGCATCGCAACCATGTACCAGGAGCTCGACGTCGTGGACGGTCTGTCCGTGGCGGAGAACATCTTCCTCGGTCATGAACGCGCAAGTGGAGGCGTTCTTCACGTGAAGAAGACCAATGCGATCGCGCGTTCGCTGCTGAAGCGACTGGGCCACGGCAATCTGTCGCCGTCTACCGAAGTCGGCACGTTGTCTGCGGCGAACAAGCAGATCGTGAGCATGGCGCGCGCCCTCTCGCGGGACACGAAGTTGATCATTATGGACGAGCCCAGCGCCATCCTCGACTCGGGTGAGGTGTCCAACCTCTTCCGGGTAGTGAGGGAGCTGACCGCCCAGGGCATTGCGGTTGTCTACATCTCCCATCGGCTTGAGGAGATCCGCCAGATCGGCGACCGGATCTCGGTCATCAAGGACGGGCGCAGCACCGCAAACGGACTGAGCGTTACAGATACTCAAAAGTCAGAACTCATCAGGCTGATGACCGGCCGCGACGTCGAGAATGTCTTCCCCGAGCGGAAGCCCATCTCCCCAGAGGCGCCCGTGGTTCTGGAAGTCGAGAACCTGGAGCTCGCCGGCCACTTCGAAAAGGTCAGCTTCTCGGTACGCGCGGGAGAGATTCTTGGATTCGCGGGACTCGTCGGCTCCAAACGCTCCGAGATTCTCGAAACGATCTACGGGGCACGCAAGTCGTCGTCAGGCAAGGTTTCGGTGAACGGCAAGGTGCTGCGGGCCGGGTCAGTTCCCGCTGCCGTGGAATCGGGGATCGGGCTTTCACCTGAGGAGCGGAAGAGCCAGGGCCTGATCCTCGACGAGCCGATCTTCAAGAACGTAACGCTCTCCACCTTCGAACGGTTCGCCCGCGGGGGACACCTTGACGAACGTTCCGAGCGGAACGCAGCCCGCGAGCAGATTGCGGCGCTTGAGCTCCGGCCCGCAGACCCGGATCGTCCGGCCCGCACACTTTCCGGAGGTAACCAACAGAAGATCCTCCTTGCCCGTTGGCTGGTGCACGGGACTCCGGTGCTGCTGCTGGATGAACCCACCCGCGGCGTCGACGTCGGTGCACGCGCTGAGATCTACGCACTCATCCGCCGGCTGGCGGCAGCCGGCACCGCAATCATCGTCGTCTCGAGCGAAATCGAGGAAGTGCTCGGCCTTGCCGACAACGTACTCGTCATTGACGACGGCAAGGTCCTCACTCAAACCAAAGCAAGCGATCTGGACGAGCACGGTGTGCTCGATCTCGTCATGAAGGGAAGTGCCGCGTGAGCGAGCAGAATACCAAGGTGATTGAACCGCGCACGGATGCGCCGGTCGATCACAGTGCCCCCAGGACCAATCCGGTACAGAACTTCCTGAGGGGATCCGCTGGACGGAATCTTGGACTGGTTATCGCGCTCGCGCTGCTCCTCGTGGTGGGTGCAGTTACCAGCGGCGACCGGTTCCTCAACCTTGAAAACATGCTGACGATCCTTCGGTACGCCTCGATCATCGGCGTTGTGAGCATCGGTGTCACCTTCGTGATCACCGCTGGAGGTATCGACCTCTCTGTGGGCTCGGTGCTGGGGCTTACGACGGTGGTGGCGAGCCTGACCAGCGTGCAACTTGCTGCGACGCAATCATCCTGGCTCCTTATGGTGGTCGTGGCTCTTGGAGTAGGAGCCCTTGCAGGCCTTATCAACGGCTTGGTGGTCGCTTACGGCAATGTCGTCTCCTTCATCGCCACCCTCGCCATGCTCGTCGGCGCCCGCGGACTCGCCGAGCTGATTTCCGGCCGAAGCACACAGATCGTGAACAACCGCGACTTCCTGCAGTTCATGCGCGCTGACATGCTGGGCATTCCCATCCTCATTTGGATCTTCGTGGTTGTCGCAGCGGCCGGGTGGTTCCTGCTGAACCGAACCACGTTCGGACGCCGCACCATTGCAATCGGTGGAAATCTCGAGGCTTCCCGCCTGGCGGGTATCAAGGTCAAGCGCCATCTGGTTTCCCTTTACGTCCTCGCCGGCGTGACGGCGGGCATCGGCGGTGTGATGTTCCTAGGCCGCACCACCGCTGGAACTTCGACGCACGGACTGCTCCTGGAACTCGATGTGATCGCCGCTGTCGTGGTGGGCGGCACTCTGCTCATCGGCGGACGCGGAACCATCATGGGAACCGTTCTCGGCGTTCTGATTTTCAGCACGTTGACCAACGTCTTCACGCAGAACAACCTGGACACCTCGGTCCAGGCGCTCGCCAGGGGCCTGATTCTTGTAATCGCGGTTCTGCTGCAGCAACGCTTCGCCGCACGAGGAACCCGAGCCGGCAAGAGATAGGCACGCGTGGCCCACACCGGCACAGCGATGCCGCCGGACGGATGGACGGAATCGGAGGAAATGCAGTGAACCAGCTGAACATTGATACCGCCGTGCACGAGGACGCGGACCGTGAACTCGTCGAGGACGTCCTGCGCAACTTCTTCGAGGAAGCAAAGCTGCGCGCGGTGTCGGTGGGCGCTACCTACCTCGGGCTCTGGGAAGCCTTTGAAAGGGCAGCCGCGGGCGGGAAGCGCTCCCGCCCGCGGCTGGTCATGCTCGCTTATCGGGAGCTCGGCGGCACCGATCCGGCCGCTGCGGCGCGTATTGCGGCATCCTTCGAACTCCTGCACAGCGCACTGATAATTCATGACGACGTCATCGACCGGGACTTCGTTCGACGCGGAGCACCGAACGTGTCAGGGCACTACCGGGCGAGAGCACTTCGCGCGGGCGCCGGGCAGGAAGCCGCCGAGCACGTAGGCGTTTCCGCAGGAATCCTTGCCGGTGATCTCGCGCTCGCGGGGGCCTACCGTCTTCTGCGCACGGTCGACGCGCCGTCGGCAGTCATGCTCCGTCTCCACGAGATCCTTGACGACGCCATCTTCTCTTCTGTGGGCGGGGAGGTCTTCGACGTGGAATTCAGCAGATCGTCCACCATGCCGTCCCTCGAGGACATCACAAAGACTGCCCACCAGAAAACGTCCGTCTATTCCTTCGAAGCGCCGCTGCAGGCAGGAGCGGTCCTTGCCGGGGTGGGACAGGCCACTGTTGCAGCCCTGAAGTCCTTTGGGCACTACGCCGGGATTGCCTATCAGGTGGCTGATGATGTCCTTGGCGTATTCGGCAACACCACGAGAACCGGAAAAACAACCTGGGGCGACCTGCGCGAGGGCAAGCGGACGGCGATGCTGTCCTACGCTGCCACCCGGCCTGAGTGGTCATCCATTGCTTCCCTGATCGGGTCGGCGGACCTATCTGCAGCCGACGCCGAGTACGTGCGGGCGGTCCTGGTAGCCTGCGGTGCAAAGGATTACGCCGTGAACCTCGCTACGGAACATGCCCACTGCGCATTGGTCCACCTTGAGGAGCAACTGGTGCCGTTCGGGCTACGCAACAGTCTTGAGCACATGCTGTTCTCGGTGATCGCAGGCCTGACCTCCGACTAGGTTCCGGTTCAAACTCCAGGTCGTCGCAATGCTGACTCATCCGTGATGTCCGGTGGGCGTGACGTTAGGATGAGAGAACGAGAGCGAGACCCAGGCGGTTGCCAGGAAGGACCTGAATCGGGGTGGAAGGCAGTTCGAGGCACGTTCTTCCCAGGCGATGATCCCGGTGTCCCGCGATGACCGTATCCGCAGACCGGTCATCGCCACCAACCTCGGTACCAATCGCGATTCGACGCGCCAGCACAACCTTTCGACCGTTCTGGGGCTTGTCCATTCGATGGGCGGCATCTCGCGTGCTCAACTCACCCGTGCTACCGGCCTGAACCGCTCCACCATAGCCGCACTCGTGGGAGAGCTTGTCCAGCATGGCCTCGTGCTGGAAAGCGACCTTGACCAGGAGCAGCAGCACGGCCGGCCGAGCATCATGATTGAGCCGAGTCCCACCACGCTGGCGCTCGCAGTGAACCCCGACATCGACGTCGTGAATGTAGCGCTGGTCTCCCTGGGCGGCCGGGTTGTGAACCCGGTCCGCTTCCACACGGTACGTGCGCCGTCAGTGACTGAAGTCGTGAATATCGTCTCCGCCGTATACACCGGGATGCGCACGTCCCTCCCTGCCCAGCACCGCATCGTCGGCCTGGGCCTCGCGATCCCAGGATTGGTCGACTCCAACGACGGCAGCGTGATTGAAGCGCCCCACCTCAGCTGGCGGGAAGAACCACTGGGTGCACTGCTCAGCGATTCGCTGAAGCTCCCCGTGACCGCGGCCAATGACGCCGTGGTGGGCGCCCGGGCCCAAGCCACCTTCGGGGCAGGCCGCGATATTGCCGACCTCGTCTACCTCTACGGGGGTGCCAGCGGAATCGGGGGCGGCGTCATCAGCGGTGGGCGCCTCATCCGGGGCGCGACAGGATTTGCGGGCCAATTGGGGCACATGCATGTACTCTCCGGCGGTGCCGAATGCACCTGCGGTGCTGCTGGCTGCCTTGAAGCGGAAGTAACCAGGGAAGCCCTGGTTAAAGCTGTCGGTCTGCCGCAGGGCGACATCGAGAATCTCGAAGAGGCAGTGCTGGAGAAGCTGCGCGAAGGAGCGGCATCGCAGTCGCTGGCCGAACTCATCGGGCGACAGGCCGATTTGCTGGCGGTGGGTCTGCGCAGCATCATCAACCTGCTGAACCCATCCATGATCGTGCTCGGCGGCTTTCTGAGAATCCTGTTTCTGGCATCTCCCGAGAGGCTGCACAAAGCGCTACGCGCTCAAGGCATCCGCGGCGAACGCGAGAAGGTGGCTATCGAGCTGGCGCCCCTGGGAGAAGATTCCATCCTCGTCGGTGCCGCCGAGTTGGCCTTCGAACCGCTCATTCGCGATCCCGCTGGGTTCCTCCGCCCTTCCGTCGCCACCTGATCGGACACGAAACGGGCGCCCTCCCAGCTGTGCTGGAAGGGCGCCCGTTTCGTGTAGACCGAGGGGTCCGTGTACTCAGCGGGTCTCGAAGAGGACAATCTCCGCGGTGCCGGTGAGCGGTGCGGAGGACGCGTCGCCGGCATCCGTGTAGCTTGCGCTGAACACGGCGGACAGATCGTCGACAGCAGGATCATGACCTTCCGGAACCGTGGTGGTCAGGGTTCCGGTGCAACCCGATGTGGTGGTCTGCGGGTGACCATGGGTGTGGTGCCCAAGGATGTAGGTCACCTCGACCAAGGAGCAGTCCACCGGCTGGTCATCGGTGACACGCACTTCATAGGTCACGGTGTCACCGAACTTGAAGTCCTGCCCTGCCACGGGGCTGATGAACTCGATCACCGGCGCCTGGTTGCCGACCTCAATGGCTACCTCTGCCGAGGAGGAGCGACCGCGGTGCTTGCCCCCAAGGTCCGTCACCTGCAGGGTTGCCGTGTAGGTTCCGGTCTCCTCATAGGTGAAGGAGGGGTTCGGCTCCTCCGAGTCCACAACTCCATCCGAGTTGAAGTCCCACTTGTAGCGGAGCTTGTCGCCGTCGGCGTCGTTGGTTCCCTCACTCGAGAACTGGACCGTCAGGGGTGCGGAACCCGCGACGGGGGATCCGGAGGCGACGGCTACGGGACTGTGGTTGCCATTGGGCCCGATGTAGTCGATGCGGGACAGCTGGGCATCGGGGTTCTCGCCGAAGTAGCCGTCTCCGTACTCCAGGACGTAGAGCGCTCCGTTGGGACCGAATTCCATGTCGATCGGGTTGTCGACGACGAGGGAGTCCACAACGTTCTCGATCGAGGCCAGCTCGCCGTTCTCCATGGTCATGCCCTTGATGTAATCGCGGGTCCATTCGTAGAAGAAGGACTTGCCGTCGTAGTAGGAAGGCCAGGCAACCGGGGCGCGGCCCTTTGTTGCCTTCTCATCAAACTGGTAGGCCGGGCCGGCCATGGGGCCGATGCCACCGGTCTCAAGCTCCGGGAACTCCGGGGAAAGACCGTAGCTGTACCAGACTTCCGGCTGGGCTACGGGAGGAAGCTCGCGAAGACCCGTGTTGTTCGGCGATTCGTTGACGGGAGCTGCGCAGTCGAAGGCTTCGCCGGAAGTGCCCGTGGCGAAGTCGTAATCGACATACGGCAGTTCTGCGGTGGCGCAGTAGGGCCAGCCGTAGTTGGAAGGTTCGGTGACAACAGCCCACTTACCGGTGCCTGCAGGACCGCGAAGGGGGTTCGCAGTGCGGGCGTCAGGGGAGTAGTCGCCGATGTAGAGTTCACCGCTGCTCTGGTTGAGTTCGATACGGAACGGATTACGCAGTCCCATCACGTAGATTTCCGGTCGGGTCTGGGGCGTTCCCGGGGCGAAGAGGTTTCCTTCGGGAATGGTGTAGCCGCCGCCGTCCTGGGGGTGATACGAAGAACCTTGCCGCGGAGGTCATTGGTGTTGGCGGAAGTGCGCTGCGCGTCGAGCGCAGGATTGCTCGTCGGACGCTCATCGATGGGCGTGAAACCGCCGGACTGGAACGGGTTGGTGTCATCGCCTGTCGAGAGGTACAGGTTACCCTCTGCGTCGAAGACGATGTCGCCGCCGACATGGCAGCAGATTCCACGGTCCCCGGGTACCTCGATGATCTCCTGCTCGGAGGCGAGGTCGATGGTGGATCCATCGAACTGGAAGCGCGACAACTTCAGGGTGCCGTGGAACTTCTCGAAATCTGCGGCTGTGCCTGTGAAGGGTGCATCGCCCTCATTGACCGTGGGGGTTGCCGGATCGTCCACGGGAGTATCCTGCGGTGGCGAGTAGTAGAGGTAGACCCAGTTGTTGCCCTTGGTGCCGAACTTCGGATCGAGGGCGATGCTCTGCAGGCCCTCCTCATCGTGCTGGTAGACGTCGAGGGTTGCCGCCAGCGTGTTGAGACCGGTCTTCGCTTCATGGAGCCAGACCTCGCCACCCCGGGTGGTGTGCAGGACATTGTTGTTCGGCAGAACGGCCAGGTCCACGGGTTCTCCCGGGCCATCATTCAGCGTGACCTTCTGGAAGTTGGCATCCGGGGGAGCAACCTGCGGGGCTGCGCCGGACTGCGCCTGGACTGGCGCTACGGCGAAGGACGTTGCCATCAGGGCAGCCAGAGCAAGGCCCGCGCCCGTGCGTGCCCTGAACTTGGCCTTGGAATTGGCGGCATCGCCCCGATGCCCGGAAGCTTTCGCTTTCGCTTGTCGATTGACTGTCATCGTTCACTTTCTTCTCGCCTTTGAGGACCCGGACCAGCCGGAGTCAGGTCACCTTTGACGCTAGTGGAGAAGCTGCGTGTTGCCTAGTAGTTTCATCAAACAAACTTGAGATTTTCTTGAGTGCACCTTGAGGATAAGGTCGGGAAAGGGCGCGCTGAAGCCAAAAAGGCACTTGTACAAATTGTTGTTTGAAACCTCGAACTCGTTTCTCCGCTGCTGTCGCAGGCCTCTGCCCGTCAGCTCCGTATCGATTGCATCTCCAGCACGAGGTCCTTGACCCTGGCTGCGGGAACCTGGCGGTCTGATCCCACCAGGGGTTCGAATGAGGCAGGGATCCTGGAGGACGAACTGAGGATCAGCGGCGTGCCTTCCGCCGAATCCGGCAGCCGGCCGTGGGTTCCCCGCACATGCGAAGGATCCAGGGGCACTGTGCTCATGGCGTAGCGCATACCCAGCTTCTTCTTCACGAGATTCAGCCCGGCCTTGGCTTTGGCAAGGCGGTCGGCGGGATTGAAGAACAGCTCGGCGGGGTCGTAGCCGGGCTTTCGATGGATATCGACGCCGCGGGCGTACTCAGGTGCGCGCTCGTCGTCGAGCCAGAAGTAGTACGTGAACCAGGCTCCCGGCTCGGCAACCACCACCAGTTCCCCGGACCTCTCGTGGTCGAGCCCGTACCTTCCCTGGGCTTCGCGCGACAGCACCTCGTCGACACCGTCGAGGCCGCGCAGTAAGGCCGCCACCCGCTCAACGTCGGCGGGATCGGAAACGTAGACATGCGCAACCTGGTGGTCGGCAACGGCGAAAGCGCGCGAGGTCCATGGATCGAGCTGTTCGCGTCCGTCCTGCACATACACCTCAAGCAGCCCCTCGCGGCGCAACACCCGGTTGATGTCCACGGGCCTGTCGGCCGGTTCGATGCCGTACTCAGACACGGCGA
This sequence comes from Arthrobacter sp. JZ12, assembly GCF_035189165.1. Classification (NCBI taxonomy): domain Bacteria; kingdom Bacillati; phylum Actinomycetota; class Actinomycetes; order Micrococcales; family Micrococcaceae; genus Arthrobacter; species Arthrobacter sp. JZ12. The sequence continues at coordinate 180,806 of NZ_CP045246.1, forward strand.
GAACGTCATAGCCCGAGGATTGCGCTTCGTCCAGAAGCGGTGCCAGGGCAGCGTCGAGTTCCCTTGCAGCCGAGTGGGCCTGCGGGGAGTCCGGGCCGAACCGCTGGAGGTCGTAGTCGAGGTGAGGCAGATAAGCCATCAGCAGGTGCGGACGCCGTGTGCGCATCACATGTCTTGTCGAGTCGACGATCCAGGCCGTGGACCGGATGGCAGCGGTCGGACCCCAGTACTGGAACAGGGGGAACTCGCCGTATGAGGAAGTGAGCTCGTCGTGCAGGTCGGCCGGGCGCACATAGGCGTCCGGTGATTTGCGGCCGTCAGCGTGATAGATCGGGCGAGGTGTCACAGTGACGTCTGTGGACATGCCCATGGCATACCACCAGCAGATGTTGGCTGCCTGATAACCCGGATCCCGGTGGCGGGCGGTTTCCCAGATGTTCTCGCCGTCGACGAGGCGGTTGTGTTGCCGCCACAGAAAGACATCCCCGAGTTCCCGGAAATACCAGCCGTTCCCCACGATGCCGTGCTCGGCCGGTGACAGGCCCGTCAGCATAGTGGACTGCACTGTGCAGGTCACGGCGGGCAACACGGTCGCCAGCTGCGAAGACCAGCCTTGTTCGCCGAGCCGTGACAATCGCGGCATCGAAGCCAGGGCCTTCGGAGTCAGGCCGACAACGTTCAGGAGCAGTACGGGTTTCATGGATTTCTTCCTTGCCGGATCGAACTTGCCGATTGCCGGATCCAACCTGCCGGATCAGGCAGTCGGCTAATTGGAGGTTGCGAGCAGGTTGGAGCCCGCCCAGTCGATTTCGGCGGCGATTCCTTCGATGATGCCGACCGTTGAATCCGGCAGGACGCTCCAGGTGTAGGTTTCGACGTCGAGGTGCACTTCCGCACCGTAGGAAGCCCTTCGGACCGCTGCCACTGTCCGGCGCAGCACCTCATCCGTGCTCTCGAGTGGTGCAGCCGGTTCATGATGCAGGGGAATATGGAAGTGCACGCGCCAGGGATTTTGCGCAGGCAGGCTATCGAGGGCCTCGGCGAGATCGTCGGCCGCAAGCACGCCGCCCTCCGTGACCTCCCTCACCTGGTGGAGATACCTGGGCTCGGCGAAGCCCTCCAAAGCTGTCCGGGCCGCAGGAGCAGAGGGGTCGGGCACGTGAAGCGCCATCGACGCCTGCACTTTGACGACGCGGATTCCAGCGGCAGCTATTCCGCGGATAGCTTCCTCCGGATCAGCGAAGGAGACTGCGAGGTGGCAGGCGTCCACGCATACGCCCACATATTGCGGGTCGATCCCCCGGTCGAGGCGGGCGCCGAGCCAACTGACGACGTCGGACACGGTATCCAGCACGCATCCGGGTTCGGGTTCAACGGCAATCCGCACGGTCCTGCCCGTGCGTTCCCGAAGCTCAGCGAGCGCCCGGCTGAGCCGGCCGAAGGCGGCTGTGGCGGCGTCGTCGTCGTCCTGCGTCCAGGGCTCGCGCCAGGCGAGCGGCACGGTGGAAATCGACCCCGCTGTGCCTTCAGGCAGCAATGCTGCGAGAACCTCGGCGCAGTCCAGCGTGTATTCCAGGCGTTCCCCTTCGGCCCAGGTGGGTTTGTACACCTCCAGCTTTACGACGTCATTGTGGAAACCGCCGTACGGGAAGGCGTTGATGGTGTGGAGTTGCAGTCCCTCTGAAGTGAGTACGTTCCGGAGCGCCTCCCGGTCTTGCGGATTCGCCGCCAGCTGCCGGGCAAGCGTTGCCGGGAGCCAGAGCCCTACCCCCAGCACAGGAAGACCTGTCTTGCGGCGGATCGGACCCGCATAGTCCCGCAATTGGCGGATGACGCCGTCGAGATCCTCAGCCGGATGGACATTGGTGCAATAGGAGAGCAGCATCAGGCGCGGGCTCCGCGCAGGACCGAATTGCCCTCGAAGCCGACCCCGGCGGCGGGAAGCTCGTCTGCCACGAAGCCGGGTATGGGATCGAGGATGAGCTGGCCGCTCTGTCCGTAGAACTCGACGGGGTTGCGCCACAGGACCTGGTCCACGTCGTCGGGCGTGAAGCCCGCTGCAAGCATGGCGTTCGCGGTGCTGAGCGTCTTCAGCGGATCTGAGCGGCCCCAGTCGGCGGCGGAATTTACCAGCATCTTCTCGGTGCCGTAGCGCTGCAGGATGGCGACCATGCGATGCTCGTCCATCTTGGTGTCCGGGTAGATCGAGAACCCCATCCAGGCTCCGGCGTTCTTGACGATCTCCACGTTGGTTTCGTTGAGGTGGTCCACGACCACCCGTTCCGGCCCGATTCCCGATTCGCGGACGACGTCGAGCGTCCGGTGGGTGCCCGACAGCTTCTCGCGGTGCGGGGTATGGACGAGCACCGGCAGTGAATACTCGATGGCAAGCTCGAGCTGGCGGCTGAAAGCCTGGTCCTCGGCGGGGGTCATTGAGTCATAACCGATCTCCCCGACGGCAACCACGCCTTCCTTGACGAGGTAGCGCGGCAGTTCGTCGAGGACGGGCACGCAGCGCGGGTCGTTGGCTTCCTTGGGGTTCAACGCAATCGTGGCGTGGTGCCGGATGCCGAACTGAGCTGCACGGAACCGCTCCCATCCCAGCAAGGAATCGAAGTAGTCGATGAACGATCCGACGTTGGTGCGGGGCTGCCCGAGCCAGAATGCCGGCTCCACCAGCGCGCGGACTCCGCTCGCGTAGAGGGCTTCGTAGTCGTTGGTGGTGCGGCTGGTCATGTGGATGTGCGGATCAAAGATGCGCATGGGTGCTGCTTCCTCCGGTTGCTGTCAGTTCTGCTTCAGTTCGCCTGCGGGAAGCTGCAGAAGCAGTTCCGCATCATCTGGGACGGGACGGCCGGCGGCCCGCCGTTCCGCGGCGAATGCCTCAGCCATCCGCGCCAGCTCGTCATCGGCCCTCGTGCGAAGGTCCGCGACGGCCTGCAGGCTGATGCCCGTGAAGATGAGTTTGAGGACGGCGTGGCGCCAGCTGTGCTGGTCCAGGTATTGGGCGGCGAACGGCCCTACGGCCGAGGCGACCAGTGCGCTCTCGTTGGTTCGCAGCGCATCCGTTGTCAGTGCCAGTCCAGCACTGACGACGACGTCGGGAAGCGCCGGATGGCTGTCGGCCAGCACTCCGAGCCCCCTCAGTACGCCCCGCCGTTCCCCGGAGTCGCCGCGGTTGTAGAGGTCGGTGAGGGTTGCCGCGAGCTCGTCGGGACGGAAATGTCCACCCAGCCGGCCGATCAGGCGGGCGCGAGCGACGTCGTCCGTGGTGCCGCACAGGACCCCGGTAGGGTCGGTAGCCGGGAAGGCCGGCGTCCGACCGACGCTGCGGCCGGCCGTGGCGAAGATCCTGGGCAGGAGCATCGCGTCGGAGGTAATAGCCGCGGCGCTTTCCTGCACCCAGCGTGCGGTGTTCCTTGAGCCGGAAGAGGCGTCCCAGGCATCTCGGAGTGCCGCCATGCTGCGCGCCGCGAGGCCCGGCGCATCATGCGAATGCCGGGGAAGCTCAACCGCAGCGATCCCCTGGAAGTCCAGTTCGTCGAGGGTGGCAAGCGCCTCGGCAACATCGACGGCGCCCTGACCGAAGGGTAGGTGCTCGTGCGCTTCGGGGCGCATATCGTCCAGCTGGACGTTGGCGAGCAGCGCGCCGGCCCGAAGCAGTGCTCCCCGCACGCCGTCGGGCTCAACGACCACGCAGTGCCCGATGTCAACGGTGATTCGCAGGTGTTCCGGGTCGCCTAATTCAGTCCTTAGCCGCAGGGCATCCGCAACGGTCTCAACCAGCATCCCGGGCTCAGGTTCGATCGACAGGAGCACGTTTCGGGACCGCGCGTGGTTAATAAGGTCACCGACGCGCGATGTCAGCCGCTGCCAGCCTGTCTGGGGGTCCGTATCCGCGGGCAGGACGCCGGAAAAGAAGGAAACGCACTCCGACTCCAGGGCAGCGGCAACGTCCACGGCACGACGCAGGAAGTCGACACGGCTGTCGGCAACCTCATCGACGAGTGCAGGCCGGTGCTTCTGCCGCGGATCCAGCAGGAAACGGGTACCCGTTTCGATGACGCTGCGCATTCCGCGTTCGGACAGGAGCCGCCGAAGCTCCTGCACCTGCTGTCCGCAGTCCTCCGCGAACGGGTCCAGGTGGGGGAAGCCGAGGGTGAGGGCGACAGCCGTGTACCCCTGTTCCGACAGGAGGTCGAGCGCTACCGGGAGCGGATGGTCCGCAAAGCCGTTTGTTCCGTAGCCAAGGCTGAAGCGCATGCCTTCTGCTGGCGTGGTCATGATTCGCTGATCCTCCTGCTCCTGGGGCGGGAACGCAGTACCTTGCCCGTCAGGTCCACCAAGGCGAGTGCTGCGGCAGCCGAAGCGTTTCCGGACCGCAGGCTGAGGGCGGCCTGCAGCGGAATCATCGCGCGAATGCCGGCCTTGGTGGCTTCGAGCGCGTTGATGGCCTCCGGATTCCGGGCGGCCCGCACCTGCGCGGGAGCGCACCTCGCCGCGTACAGGGCGGACGCGGCGACGACGGCGGCAACCTGCCGCCGTGTGCCGGCGGAACCGGCTGCGACCGCCCCGGCGAGAAGTCCGGTGCCGGCAGCGACGCCGGACGCCGTCGTCGTAGTTGTGCCGTCGACCTCCCCGCGGGAGAGTAGCGTGACGGCAACGGTATGGCCGCCCATGATGCCGGCCGCCGACAGGGCCGGCCGCAGATGACCACGTCCAGCGCCCATCAGGACGTCCAGCGCGCGGCAGGCACCCATGGTGAGGGCGCCGGGAACCGCGTACTTCTTTGCCGCGAGGTCGTAGGTCCAGATCGTGGCGGCAAGCGGAAGCCCGATGGCGAGCGCCCGCCGCCCGCCACCGACTGCGCTCAGGGCAAGGCCGACGACGGTCAGACCCGTCGCTGTTGCCAGCGCGTCGCGGGCGCTGATGCGCCCGGAAGGAATCGGGCGCCGCGGACGCTCCCGTGCGTCGGTCTCCCGGTCTGCGTAGTCATTGAGTGCCATGCCGCCCGCGTAGAGGCAGGCGCTCGCAAGGGGCAGGGCAAGGCGCCGTCCACCCATCCGGTGTCCTGCGGCCGAGCCGCCAGCGAGTGTGTCGCCCAGGACTGTGAGCACCGCCGGTGCCCGTACCAGTTCGAGATAATCGCCGAGGATGCTCACGGGAGGTGGTTCTCCGCGTCGCTTGAGAGCCGGGCAGTGGCGGCCGCAGCCCACTCCACAAGGTTCCTGGTCTGGTTGGCGAAGGAATGTTCGTCGCTGCCCCAGGGATCCTTGAAGAAGAAACCTAGGGCCGGGATGTTGCCCGTCTCTCCGGCCGCGTCCGCGAGTGCCATGAGCCTCGCGAGGTCCAGCACCATGGGTGCGGCGAGCATGGAGTCGAACGCACTCCAGGTTGTCTGCAGGGTCAGGCGGGATCCAAGGAATCCCTCGATGTTGATGTGGTCCCAGGCGACCTTGGTTTCTCCGAGGTCCTGCACGTTGTCGATGTGGAGTGGGGTAACGGCGCCCCCGGTAAGCTCCTGCAGGCCGCGGTTCTTGGACTGCAGCTTCCCGGAAACAGCCTGGGGGTCCGCGAGCGTGGCTCCGTCACCACCGCCGAGCAGGTTGGTCCCGGCCCAGGACAGTACCCGCAGGCCCCGCGACGCCAGCGCGGGAGCAAGGACGGAGCGCAGCCAAGTCTGTCCGGTTTTGCCGTCCTGTCCGGCTGTGGCGATTCCCTGGCGATCCGCCAGTATGCGCAACGCCGGCACATTCAGGGCAGTCGACGGCGTGAAGCACACATAGGGGGCGCCGGCGAGGACCGCGGCGTAGGCACTTACCGAGCTTGGAGGCAGTACAGCCCTTGCCGGGTCCTCGAGCGCGGCCAAAAGCAGGTCCGGATCTTCGAACTCGGGGGCAGGTGCTGCGGGCGGTTCAGTGGACGCGACATCAAGCACGATCACGCGGGCGAGGCTGTGGGTCTCCCTGAACTCGAGGATGTCCTGGGCCAGGCGCCGGGCGACCTGTGCCTGGGATTCCGAACCCTGCCCGGGGTCGTAGCCGGGACGGACCCGTTGGTCGGTGTCCACCAGATGCGCGCGCACCGATTCGATGAGGTGTGGCGGCAGCATCCCGGACTCTACGAGTCCTTCTGCCCGTTTGGCCATGCACACCTCGCTGATGTCATGGCCGCCGATCAGGAGTTCCCGGTAAGAGGGGAGGGCTACGCCGTCGAACTGCTTCTGCTCCGTGACGCACCCCGTGGGATCCGCGTAGCCGGCGGAGATTGCGGCAAGGCCGGCAGCAGCGGTTGTTGCCACAGATCCACGCGCTCCAATCAGCCAGATGCCGGTCCTTCCGAACGAATGGACTCGGTTGTCCGCTTGCAGCGGTTCATCCGGGATCCTCTCGGCTGATGTTCCCAATTCGGTGTCCTTTCACAGGTGGAGCAAAGCAGGCGGGCAGCGGCCAGGCGCAACACGCAGATGCAGGTGGAGAAGAGTATGGGCCGCTCTCCGGGTGCCGACTGGACGGTACCCGGAGAGCGACGGGATGCGGCGTGATCAGTAGGAGTAGCAGGTGAGGAAGTTGAAGCTGTCCTCAGCGAACTCACGGGTTGCCGGAGCGCCATCGCGCTCAATCACGTAGTACTTGACGTGGCCCTGGGCGGCGTCGAGGATCGGACCCCATTCGATGTCCCCTTCACCGACATCGGTCAGCAGCGGGAAGCTCTGGAATCCGAGGGTGTTGTCGGGCAGGGCGCCGTCCTTGATGTGGAGCAGTTCGATCCGGTCGCCGTAGCGCTCAAGCAGGTCAACAACGTCGACCCCGGCGTCGGATGCCCAGAAGACGTCCAGCTGGAATGCGACGTAGCGGGGGTCTGTGTTGGCCAGGAGCACTTCATATGCCGTGGTCCGTTCTCCCGTTTCCGGGTTGGTAACGAGCGTTGTGAACTCCCACCAGTGGTTGTGCCCGAAGTGCTTCCCCGTTCCCGCCTCCGTGGAAAGCTGTCCGAGGCGGTTCATCGCCTCGGCGGTGGCCAGCACATCCGCGTAAGTGCTTGTACCGTCCCGGTTGATGCCGGGCGATGCCCAGCCTCCGGAACCGGTGTACTTCTGCCCGATCGTCTTGGCGTACGCAAGCGTCTCGTCGAATGTGGTCTCAGCAGTACTACCGTGCGCCGACGGTGCTTTGAGTCCGTATTCCTTGAGCAGGTCCCGGAACTCCTCGGCCGACCGTCCCTCGTACGACGCACCGAACGGCTCCACGTTCTTGTACCCGATCTCCGCCAGTTCTGCGAGGATCCCCTCCGTGCCGACCTCCTGCTGCCAGCCGGCGTAGCTGTAGAGCTGGAAGGAGATCTTGCTGGCAGGCACGCTCCGGCCGGCGCATTCGGCAGCGGCATTGGCGTTGCCGGACGCGGGGGCTGCGACAGCAGGTCCGGCCAGGACCGCCGTGGCTGCGACAGCGAGCGACGCCGCTGCGGCGAGCTTGCGGGCAGTGCCCGAGACGATGGTGTTGTCCTTGATCAAAGCTTCCTCCTTGAAGTGATGCCACCGTGGTCAACGCCGTTCCGGTTCCAGCGCTGGACGCTGAAAGAGACGCTGATCACACACGAACCTAACACGACTAATGACGGCTAACAACGAATGTTGAGCCGCGTTCGATGTATCAGCGCGACTTTCGGGCAAACTTCGGTCGAAATACCCGGTCGTACCTAGCAATGGGGCCGGTCACGAGAGGAAAGACGTTTCGTCGATAGGTGTGCTGTAATTGGTCGATGAGTGACATAAGTAGCTTCAACGGGCTTGGTTCGTCGGGGGCCAGTGAGCTGTTCCAGATCCTGCGGGACGGGCGCCCCCGCACCAGGACCGAGCTGGCGGAACAGATGGGTCTGGCGCGCTCCACGGTCACGCTGCGGATTGAAGCCCTGATGGAACTGGGGCTCGTCGGTTTCGTGGACGACGCCGTCTCCACCGGTGGGCGCCCATCCTCCCGCATTGCGCTCAAGGCGGGCAGCAAGGTGGTCCTGGGTGTGGACATTGGAGCTTCGCATGTGCACGTGGCCGTGACGGATCTGACCGGACACCGCCTTCGCGAGGACTCCCGGACGCTCGAGGTCACCCGGGGACCGGACGTTGTCCTGGAGGCCGTAGTCGAGATGGGCAGCAACCTGCTCAAGGAATCCGGCCGCGCGGCCGAGGACCTCCTGGCCGTCGGGATCGGAGTGCCGGGACCGGTGGAACACCGCACAGGCAGGCCCATCAACCCGCCGATCATGCCCGGCTGGAACGGCTTCGACGTTCCCGGTTACCTTCAGAACCACTTTCACGTCCCAGTGCTTGTGGACAATGACGTGAACATCATGGCGCTGGGCGAGCGCAATGTGGCGTGGCCGCATGTCGACAACCTCATCTTCGTCAAGGTCGCCACCGGTATCGGGTCGGGGATTGTCTCCAGTGGAATGCTCCAGCGCGGCGCCGATGGTGTTGCAGGGGATATCGGCCATATTCGGGTTCACAACGGTGCGGGCGTGCCGTGCCACTGCGGAAACCTTGACTGCCTTGAAGCAGTGGCATCCGGTCCCGCAGTGGCGGCCAAACTTCGGGCCCAGGGCCTGGAGGCCAAAAGCAGCGAGGATGTGGTCCGCCTGGTGGGGGCGGGCACTACCGAGGCGGTGCATGCAGTCCGGCAGGCCGGCAGGGATGTCGGCGAGGTCCTGTCCGCATGTGTAAGTCTGATCAATCCGTCGGTGATTGTCATCGGCGGTTCCATGGCGCTGACTGGTGAGCACTTCATCGCAGGAATCCGGGAGGTCGTGTACTCGCGTACCATTCCCCTGGCCACCCAGCATCTGCAGATCGTGCAGTCCAGCTCGGGCCTGGATGCTGGTGTGCTCGGAGCCAGCATGCTGGCAATCCACCACGCCATGTCTCCACAGAGGATCGACGCAATGTTGGGCCTGGCCGGGTCCGTAGGGTAGCCGACGTCGAGTGCCGAAATTGATCGGCAACTGATCGGCGACTTTTGCTTGACAGGCAACAAAACCCGGACCTAGGCTCGAGTCCACAAAGCTGGCTCGGATCCAAGGTCAGGAAGTAGAAGCGGCAAGCTGTGGCGAAGAAGCCGGAGGCTGACGCAACTAACTTGTGCTCCTGGTTGCTGTGGCAGCTCCAAAGGCTCACGCCATCCCCACTGTCCCGCTGCGCTCTGCAGCATCCTTGAGCTTTCCGCTGCCAATGCCGGTGCGGAAGGTTTATCTGCCAGAAAGGCAAACACATGTGCTTCGGATTCAATGCCCCCGGTGCCCTTCGTCGTTCACTGGAAGAGAAGGGAGTGGACCGACGCAGCTTCCTTCGCGGAGCGGTTGCGGCGGGCGTTGGAGTTGGACTTGCCGGTCTTGGAGGCAGTGCGGCAATCGCGGCCCCGGCTTCCAGCGCCGCGAGGGCAGGTAGGCCCGTTCCTCCTGGGCTGATCAGCATCCAGCTCTACACGCTCCGCTCCATCATGCGGGGCGAGGGGGTCGACGCGACCCTGGCGAGCCTGGCCGACTACGGATACACGAAGGTTGAGCTCGCCGGGCTCTACGGCCGCACGGCCGAGGCAATGCGCGCAACCCTGGACTCGCTCGGGATCACACCGTCCTCCAGCCACGACGGCATCAGCAGTGATGCTGCGGCCCTCGAAACCAAGATCGCGAACGCAGTAACACTGGGACAGACCCATATCAACGTTCCCTACCTGGACTCGACGAATGCTGATGACTGGCGCCGGTGGGCGGACCAGATGAACGCTGAGGCCGCCGTGGCCCGGGATGCCGGCCTGAAGTACGGCTACCACAACCATGCCCACGAGTTCACGACCGACCTCGGCAACGGACTTACCCCGTGGGACATCTTCACCAGCAGGCTCGATCCCAAGCTGGTCCACCTGGAAGTCGACCTCTACTGGGCGGTGACCGGCGGTGTTGGCGTCGGCGCATCCGATCCGATTCAGTTCGCCATCGACACGATCCTGGAGGCCCCGCAGAAGGTCCTGCAGTACCACGTGAAGGACAAGGAGAACCTAACCGGCGACCGCAACTTCGCTGACCTCGGTACGGGGATCATCGACTTCGCCCGCATCTTCCGCGCACATACTCCGAAGGAGTACATCGTCGAGAACGATCAGCCCGATGTCACCCCGCTGCAGACCGCGGAAGTCGGATACAACTACCTCCGGAGCCTCCGCTTCTAGTCCAGTCTGAGCAGAAGCCGGGCCGACTGCCCCCGTACGGGAGGCCGTCCGCCCGGCTTCCGCGTTAACACGAAGTTGATCCGGCGCGGCTTGGCGCCCTACTAAACTGAAGCGCATGACCGACATTGCCGCTGCCCGTGCCCGACTTCGTGAACTCATCCTCGAACTGGCGGTGGTGCGGGGGCGTGTGACCCTTTCCAGCGGCAAGGAAGCTGACTACTACATCGACTTGCGGCGGGTCACCCTGCATCATGAGGCATCGGCCCTGGTGGGCCGAGTCATGCTCGCAATGCTCGACGACGCCGGCATCCCCTTCTCGAGCGCGGGCGGACTGACGATGGGTGCCGACCCGGTGGGTACGGCGATCATGCACGTGGCCGCCGCCGAGGGGCGGGCAATCGACGCGTTCGTCGTCCGCAAGGCACAGAAGACCTATGGGATGGGCCGCCAGGTGGAAGGGCCGGAGATTGCCGGCCGCGACGTCGTCGTACTTGAAGACACCTCAACAACCGGCGGCTCGGCCCTCACTGCTGTGGAGGGCGTGCGGAAAGCAGGCGGCAACGTGCGCGCGGTGGCCGTCATTGTCGACAGGGATACCGGTTCCCGGGAGCGCATCGAAGCTGAAGCCGGCGTCCCCTACCTCTTCGCGTTCGGCAAGGACGAACTCGGCCTGGAGTAATGACCAACGATCCGGAGCAGCTCCTGAGGTATGCCCACGGGCTGAAGGGAATGTCCCGTAGGCGCTTCCTGACCGGTTCGGCGCTTGGCCTCACTCTGGCCACGGACCTCTTCGTGACCCGGCGGATCCAGGAGGCCCGCGAAGAGCTGGCGATCATCCCGGTCGCCGACGAGTTTGCTGACCGCACCTACCCCAATGCCCGCTGGGTCCTCTTTCCCGGTTACAAGACCAGCTGGGAGGAGGGCGTCTGGATCATGAATTCGCTTCGGCCGGTGCTCAGCCGCCGGGCACGCATGGCCGTGATGGGCTACTCAAACCGGGGACTGGACGTCGCCACGATCGTTGCTTCGCTCCGCCGTTACATCCGGACCCAGCAGATCGACAAGCTGTACTTCTACGGCCACAGCTTCGGGGGAATGGTGGCAGTGGAAGTCGCCTCCCGGCTCCGGGAGTTCGGCGTCAACGTCCAGTTCATCCTGCTCGATTCCAGTCCGCATGACCGGTTCGACGTCGTGGACCAGGCGATGTTCGACGGCGTGGTCTACCTTTACGAGGCTGGCTACCGGGTGCCCTCGGTGCTGCGGGGCAGTTACGAACTTGCTGAGCGGATCGTGCACAAGAACGAGCGGACCTGGTCGCAGATCATTGACCAGACCCTTGAGCAGCTTTCGCCGCTGGCGCCCTCGAGCATTCTCATCCAGTCCCAGGCGTCCTACATCTTCCACTACAACGTCACCCGCTTCTCGTTGGGGGACACTCCCGTAGCCTTCATCGGCAATCCCGGAGACGGCACCGTGGATTACGCCACCGCCCGGCCCGGTTGGGCTGCGGCGTTCCCCAACAACATGGTCTCCGCGGACCTGGTCACCGAGGGAGCACTGCCCGCCCATGCCAGCCCCCAGTGGAATCCGCTGATCTACCAGGCGGTGGTCCGCGAACTGCAGATGGACTTCCTCCCTCTGCCCAGGGGAGGGAAGACCAAGAGCCTGCGCTAGGCGCTCGAGGGATCAGCGTCCTATAGTCGGCTGCACAGCGTCGTCGTTCGCAGGAGGTCTCAATTGGTTGACGAGGAACGGCCCGGCGCGCAGCGCTGGGTGCCGGATACGACGGCGGTAAGCGCCCTGGCGGAGGCCGCCGCTTCCTGCCACGGCTGCGAGCTGTATCGGGATGCAACGCAGGTGGTCTTTTCCGCCGGACCGCAGGAGTCGCCGCTCATGCTGGTGGGGGAGCAGCCGGGGGACCAGGAGGACCAGCGCGGCCGTCCCTTCGTCGGACCAGCCGGGCGGCTTCTCGCCGAGGCGCTCACTGCCGCCGCCATCGACACGAAGACGGTGTACCTCACCAATGCCGTGAAGCACTTCCGGTTCGAGCGCCGGGGCAAAGCCCGCATCCACAAAACGCCCGACGTCGGCAACATCACCGCCTGCCTGCCCTGGCTGGAGGCCGAGCTGCAGGCGGTGCGTCCCGCCGTCGTCGTCTGCCTGGGCGCGACCGCCGGCCGTGCAGTGTTAGGGCGGCCCGTCAGGATCGGCGCCGAACGCGGCGCGCTCATGCCCGGACCAGAGCGCCTGGCGCCGGCGCAGGTGCTGCTTACCACGCACCCGTCCGCGCTGCTCCGGCTGCGGGACCCGGCGGACCGGGAGCCTGCCTTCGGACAGCTGGTCGCGGATCTTGCGGTGGCGCGGGACGCTGCGAAACCGGCCTAGGTCCTAAATCTGGTCGATAAGGTCCTTGACGGAGTCCACGATCTGGGCAGGCCGGAAGGGATAGGCCTCGATGTCGTTCCGCTGGGTGATGCCGGTAAGCACCAGCACTGTGTGCAGGCCGGCCTCCATCCCGGCGATGATGTCCGTGTCCATCCTGTCGCCCACCATGGCGGTAGTCTCCGAGTGGGCGTCGATCTGGTTCATGGCGGAGCGGAACATCATGGGGTTCGGCTTGCCCACGACGTAGGGTTCGCGGTTGGTGGCCGCGGTGATGAGGGCAGCTATCGATCCCGTGGCTGGAAGCGGCCCCTCCTTCGACGGCCCAGTGGTGTCCGGGTTGGTGGCGATGAACCGTGCGCCGTCGATGATCAGACGGATGGCCTTGGTGATCGCCTCGAAGGAGTAGGTGCGCGTTTCACCCAGCACCACATAGTCCGGGTTCTGGTCGGTGAGCACAAAGCCAGCCTCGTGGAGCGCCGTGGTAAGTCCGGCCTCCCCAATGACGTAGGCCCGGCCTCCCGGCATCTGGTCCCGGAGGAACTGCGCCGTGGCAAGGGCTGAGGTCCAGAGGTTCTCCTCGGGCACCTCCAGTCCGGATGCCTTCAGCCGGGCGGCCAGGTCGCGCGGGGTGAAGATCGAGTTGTTGGTGAGGACCAGGAACCTCCGCGAGGTGGCAACCCAGCGATCGATCAGTTCAGCGGCTCCGGGAATGGCCTGGTTCTCGTGCACCAGCACGCCGTCCATGTCGGTCAGCCAGCACTCGATGTGTTCGTTTTCGCGCATTCGCTTCTCTCGTCGGGCAGGTAGCGGGGATACAACGTCGAATAAACCGTCGCCAGTCTTTCACCTTAGGCTTGGGGGGTGGAAGAAACGGCGGAGAACGCTCCGGGAAGTGTCGGCGTCGGCCCGTGGGAAGGCGTATGGCCCACCGGCCCCCAGTGGGATCCGGAGCTGCTCGCCAAAGGCGACGCCCGCAACGTGGTGGACCAGTACCGGTATTGGAAGCACGACGCAATCGTTGCCGACCTCGACTCCCGGCGGCACGAGTTCCATGTGGCCATCGAGAACTGGCAGCACGACCTGAACATCGGCTCCGTTGTCCGCACTGCCAACGCTTTCCTTGCGCGTGAGGTTCACATCATCGGACGACGCCGGTGGAACCGCCGGGGCGCGATGGTCACCGACCGGTATCAGCATGTAAGGCACCATCCCACAGTGGAGGAATTTGTTGCCTGGGCCGAGTCCGAGGGACTCCGCGTCATCGGGATCGACAACTTCCCCGACTCAGTACCGCTTGAGACCTACGACCTGCCGCGAAACTGTGTCCTGGTCTTCGGCCAGGAGGGCCCGGGGTTGACCCCGGAAGTTCATGCTGCTGCCGATGCCACACTGTCCATCGCCCAGTTCGGCTCCACCCGTTCCATCAACGCGTCGGCAGCCGCGGCCATAGCCATGCACGGCTGGGTCCGCCGGCACGTGTTCGGCCAGGCGGTTACGGGCTAGTCAAGCTTCCGCAAGCGACTTCGCGTCGATAGTCTCCACTGCTTCCCGCATCCGGGTGAGGAAATCCACGACGACGGCGGCGTTCTCCGGTGACAGGGACAGCGCCACATCCATCATGCGCGCGTGGGTCTGGGTGAGGGTCTGCCGTACTTCGCCGTCGGACTCCAGCGTCGCTTCCAGCACCAGCGCACGTCGGTCGTGCGGGTGCGGTTTGCGTGTCACATGGCCGCTGCGGGAGAGGCGGTCAATGAGCGTTGTGGTGGACGCGGATGAGATGCCCAGCTTCAGCGACAGTTCCTTGGGACTCACTTCGCGCCCTGCTCTTTGGGCTTCCAACAGGTAGCGAAGGGCCAACAGGTCAGTCTCGCCCATTCCCATGGAGGAACGGGTGCGACGGCGCATGGCGGTTTCAGCGGCGCGGTAATCACGAAGGGCAGTCAATACATCGATGCCCGCCGCGACTGGCCCATACCAGTAGCCCGAGGATCGGGCAGTCGTTCGCGGAGGGGTGGTCATGAAACCTCATGGTAGCAGTTTGCTAGGAAACCTTGCAGGATGGATGGCTAATAGATAGTTTTCCTAGTGAAACTTGTGAACGTATTACTAGGTTATCTAGCAAAAGCTAGGAAGGGCGTCATGACTATCGAAATCACTCTGCCGGGCCAAAGCGACCAGCAGGCCGCGCCCATTCACTGCGGAGACGCGATGACGCTTCTTCCTAGTTCTGCTGGAATGCATGCTCCGGAGGGCTACTCCACCAGGCGCTGCCTCTGCGGGTTCCGCATGGACACGCCGTGGGGTGCTTCGCTTAGTGAGATTGCTGCCGCAATCGGTGGAAGTCCCGCTGGAGTGCCGTTGTTGGTCTCTCCATGACTCTGGCGGAGGAGGCCCCACCGCTCGCCGGCACTCCGGACCTGGCTGCGGACCTTCGGACCCTTTTGGCCGGCGTGGCGCAAGGTGAAGAGGCCCCCTTCAACGCGTTGTACCACTCCACGAGCGCGAGGATCTACGGCCTGGTGTATCGGATTGTGCTGGACAGGGCGCTGAGCGAGGAAGTGACCCAGGAGGTCTTCCTCCAGGTCTGGCGCAAGGCGGCTGAATACCGCCCGGATCTCGGCACCCCGCTGACCTGGCTTCTGACGCTTGCCCATCGCAGGGCCGTGGACCGCGTCCGTTCGGAACAGGCGTCCAGGGCACGACTGAATCGCTGGACAACCGCCGAGGTCCAGACACCGTTCGACCAGGTTGCCGAGGCCGTCCTCGACAACCATGAGGCAGCGGCCCTGAAGATTGCGGTCGGCGCTCTCACCGAAAAGCAGCGGCAGGTCATCGAACTGGCCTATTACGGCGGCCTTACCTATGCCCAGGTTGCGCAGGTCTTGGGAGCTCCGGACGGCACAGTGAAGACGCGGATACGCCAGGGGCTGGGCAGGCTGAAGGACGCCCTGGAGCCGGGTTCTTCAATGGTGACGTAAGGTTTCCGCCCAAATAGCGCCATCGTTAGGATGGGACGGAAGCGAGCCTTATCCCTGATGAGCCTCTTCCGCCCAAACCTTCAATGAGGAGTTGCCATGCCCATCGCCACACCGGACATTTACGCCGAAATGATCGACCGCGCGAAGGCAGGAGGCTTCGCCTATCCTGCAGTCAACGTGACGTCCTCCCAGACGCTCAACGCTGCAATCCGCGGCTTCGCTGACGCGGGCTCGGATGGAATCGTGCAGGTCTCCACCGGCGGTGCGGCCTACTGGTCCGGTGCATCCGTGAAGGACATGGTTGCAGGTTCCCTCGGTTTCGCCGCCTTCGCTCGCGAGGTGGCCAAGAACTACGACGTGAACATCGCCCTGCACACCGACCACTGCCCGAAGGACAAGCTGGACGGCTTTGTCCTTCCGCTGCTCGCAGCCTCCGAGGAAGCCGTCAAGCGCGGCGAGGATCCCCTGTTCCAGTCACACATGTGGGACGGCTCAGCCGAGACGCTTGAGGAAAACCTCCGCATCGCGAAGGACCTGCTGCCCCGTGCTGCGGCTGCCAAGATCATCCTCGAAGTGGAAATCGGCACCGTCGGCGGTGAGGAAGACGGCGTCGAGAACGCCATCAACGACAAGCTCTACACCACGGTTGAGGACGCTCTTGCAACCGTTGAGGCACTGGGTGCCGGTGAGAACGGTCGCTACCTGACCGCCCTCACTTTCGGCAACGTCCACGGCGTCTACAAGCCGGGCAACGTCAAGCTGCGTCCGGAGATCCTGAAGGACATCCAGCAGGAGGTCGGGTCCCGCATCGGCAAGGACAATCCGTTCGACCTTGTCTTCCACGGCGGCTCCGGCTCCTCCGAGCAGGAAATCGCGGATGCCGTTTCCTACGGTGTCATCAAGATGAACATCGACACCGACACCCAGTACGCCTACACCCGCCCGGTCGCCGACCACATGTTCCGCAACTACGACGGCGTCCTGAAGGTCGACGGCGAGGTCGGCAACAAGAAGACCTACGACCCGCGCGTCTGGGGTGCCGCTGCAGAGGCCGGTCTGGCCGCCCGCGTGGTCGAGGCCGCAAAGTCCCTCGGATCCGCCGGCAACAAGCTCTGATGTCGGACGAATTCCGCAAGAATCTCCTCGGCCCTGAGCCCACCCTGCTCCCCGCGGAACCTGAGGTGACCTCGCGACTGGAGGCTGGAGAAGCGGCGGTCGACCTGGCAGCCAGGCACCCGTCGTCGTCGTTGGTGTGGGCCATCCTTGCCGACGAGGCATATCGCGAGGGTCGCACGATCGAGTCCTACGCCTACGCGCGCACGGGCTACCACCGCGGGCTGGATGCGCTGCGCCGCAACGGCTGGCGGGGCGCCGGCCCGGTGCCATACTCGCACGAACCCAACCGCGGATTCCTGCGCGCGCTCAACGCGCTTGGGCGGGCGGCTGCGTCCATCGGCGAGCTCGATGAGGCGGAGCGGGTTGCCAAGTTCCTGCGTGAGTCAGACCCGGAGGCAAGCGAGAAGCTCGCCGGGTCCTGACCCTCACCTGCGAAAAATCGTGCACCCCAGGCGACCGCAAGGTCACCTGGGGTGCACACGTTCTCAGGACTTCAAAGACCCTCGGACGCCGTCGCTGCGACGTCCGCTTCAGCAGGTGGGAGGATAGTAGTGGTCACGTCGACGAGCTGCGGCTTCTTCGGTGCCGAACTGAAGCCGAAGTGCACCCGCGGACGTACGTTGCTCAACGATCCCAGGGGTTCTCCCGCCCAGGTCGCCTCTGCGGCCGTGATCAGACGGGCGCCGGTGACGCCGTAGTACTGTCGGCGCCCGTCCCTGAGCGTTCCGGCCGTACGGACACCGGGCATGAGGAACTTGGCAACCGGATTAAGCAGCGACAGCCACCGCGGGTGGGTGCCGACGGCGCGCGGAATGGCGCCGAGCACCTTCCCGACGCCGGTGGTCTCACCAAATTCTGCACGAACGGTGAGGGGACCGGCCTGGAGGGACAGCCGTTCCTCGTCCATGCTCACGGTCAGCGGCACCGTGCGCACGATGTCGAACGAGTACGCGCCTGACACCCAATCGGCCACAGCAGCGGACGGCGCGAGCAACGTCCGTGTGCCCTCAAGGCTCTCCACCATCACGTCGGTGAATGCGCCGAACGGCGAGGTGGTCCACATGCCGATTACGATGCGTACCCCTGAGGTGGTTCCAAGGCTTGCGATATGTCCGGTGAACTGTTCGGTCTCGGCGCTCATGGTTCCCATTATGTACGGCTGAGGCGTGCGTGCCAGCCGGGCGCCCGCTCATACGGAGCGGGCAGCCCGGAGCAGGTCAGATGCCCAGTTCCTCGAGCACGGGCAGCTTCTCCCGGACGCGAAGCCTTGCCTCGGTTGCATCGGAAGCCGAGAGGGCCAGCTGCGCCAGGTCCCGGGCTTCGTCCAGCGTCACCGTCTTTAGGACGGCGGCCACAGCGGCGAGGGAGCGTGCGGTCATGGAGAGCGTGTTGACGCCCAGGCCCACCAGTACGACGGCGAGGGCCGGGTCGGCGGCCGCCTCACCGCACACTCCGACCGGCTTGCCGCTTCCTTCCGCTGCAGCACCCTCGACGGACAGCTTCACCAGGCGCAGCACTGCCGGCTGCCAGGGCGTGTTCAGACCGGCCAAGGGGCCGAGCTGGCGATCCGCTGCCATGGCGTACTGGGTGAGGTCATTGGTGCCGAGGCTGGCGAACTGCACTTCCCGGAGGATCGAATCGGCAGTGACTGCGGCTGAGGGAACCTCCACCATCACGCCCGGCGTCTTCAGCCCCGCTTCGGCGCACATTCCGGCGAAGTCGGCGGCCTCTGCCGCGGTGGAGATCATCGGAGCCATCACCCAGACGTCGGCCTCGGACCCTGCGGCTGCCTGCGCGATAGCTTGCAGTTGCCGCTGCAGCACACCGGGAGAGGTCATATCGGTGCGGTAGCCCCGCACACCCAGGGCGGGGTTTGGCTCGGTGGCGTCGGTGAGGAATGGGAGCGGCTTGTCCGCACCGGCGTCGAGCGTGCGCAGTACCACCTTCTTCCCGGGGAAGGCATCGAAGACGCCCTTATAGGCTGCCGCCTGCTCTTCCACGGATGGCTCCGTGTCGCGCTCAAGGAAGCAGAACTCGGTGCGGAACAGGCCCACGCCCTCCGCCCCCAGCTCCGCAGCTGCCGCTGCGTCCTTTCCGCCGCCGACGTTGGCCAGCAGGGGGACATGGTGGCCGTCTGCAGTTTCACCCTTGCCGGTGAACGCCGACAGCAGGGAGGCGGTTGTGGCCCATCCTTCGGCTGCCGCGCGCTCGGTATCACCGGGCTCGACGACAACGGACCCCGCCGCTCCGTCCACGTACACCTCGGTGCCGTCCGCCAGCTCGTCCACACCGCGCGCGGCCACCACCGCGGGCAGGCCAAGGGACCGGGCAATGATGGCCGTGTGGGACTGCGGCCCGCCGCCGGAGGTGACGAGTGCGAGCACGATGTCCGGGTTTAGGGTGGCGGTATCTGCGGGCGCAAGATCCTCCGCCACGAGGATGAACGGGGTGGCAGAAGCGGGAATTCCGGGTGCGGCCTGCCCGCGGAGTTCGGCGACGATGCGGGCGCGAACGTCGAGGATGTCCGTGGCGCGTTCGGCCATGTAGCCGCCGAGGTTGTGCAGCATCTCGGAGACGGAAGCCCCGGACTCCCAGATGGCGCGCTCGGCGGAGGAGCCCTTCGCGATGAGCTTCGCTGCGCCCTTGATGAGCATGGTGTCCTTCGCCATCAGCGCCGTCGCTTCAAGGACTGCCTTGCCGTCACCGCTCGCCCGATCGGCGCGCGCCTTGAGCTCGTCGTGAACCGCGTCCGCCGCCTTCTTGAGGGCGGCTGTTGCATCTTCAGGCGTGACTCCCGCCGGCAATTGTTCGCCCAGCGGCGGTTCACTCACCGGCTTGGGCATCTGGCGGATGGTCGCAATCACTCGTCCGGGGCTAACCCCTACTCCTGGGAAGTTCTGCACTGAAGGTCCTCGTTTTTCTGCAGGTGGTTGGATCCGCTTGAATGCCGGTGTGATTCAGTTCATATAGCGTTGCTATAGGTGCTAGGCTAGCGCCTGTGAGTTTCGATGGCCAGCCACCGGCAAAGATGAGGTTGCTTCGAGCAGCCGCTGAATTGCTGGCCAACTCTGCCGGAGCACCGGTCTCCACCCGCCAGATTACCCAGCTGGCAGGTGTTAGCGCCCCTACCCTTTATCACCACTTCGGTGACAAGGAGGGCCTGTTTGACGCGGTGGTTTCAGCAGGTTTCGAGGAGTACGTGGCGGGAGAGCGGGATTTCGCTCCTTCCGGGCAGCCGCTGGAGGATATTCGGCGGATGTGGGACAACCACGTCCGATTCGGGCTTAACCAACCGGAGCTCTATCTGGTGATGTTCGGCAATATCCGCCCGGAAAGCCGCCCCAGCATTGTTGCCGATGCCGAGGCGCTCATGGAGGAGATGCTGAACAAGGCCGCTGCCGCCGGGCAGCTGAGTGTTCAACCGCGCGAGGCTGCCAGGAGCATCCTGGCGGCGAACGTCGGCGTCACGCTCATGCTGATCGCGGAAGCTGCAGCAGACCGGAACCTCGAGCTATCCACGATGACCAGGGACGCCATGATTTTTGCGGTGTCCTCTGAGAAGGCGGAGCCGAATGAGCAGCAATCCGCCGGCAAGTCATCGGTTGTAGTGGCCGCCATTGCGTTGAACGCAGCGCTCCAGGCGTCCCATTCCGACCAGCTCTCCAGCTCCGAGCTCAAGCTGTTCCTCGAATGGCTTCACCGGATCTCAACCAGTCCCACCGGGTAAGAACTCCACAACATCGGACCATCCTGCATAGAGGCGGGATCCACGGTTAGGAAATCACATGGCAACTGAGACAGCTGCAAAACCCCGAGGCAGCATGAGGGTCGGTGTCCAGAGATTCGGTACATTCCTCTCCGGAATGATCATGCCGAACATCGGCGCGTTCATTGCCTGGGGCCTCATCACCGCCCTGTTCATCGAGGCGGGCTGGCTGCCCGTCCCCGAACTGGGCGGTTTCGGCACGGACGCGGAAGGCAATCCGAACACCGGCCTGGTCGGGCCAATGATCACTTACCTCCTGCCGCTCCTGATCGCCTACACCGGTGGACGGATGGTCTACGACGTTCGCGGTGGCGTGGTGGGCGCCATCGGCACCATGGGCGTCATTGTGGGCGCAGGCATTCCGATGTTCATCGGCGCCATGATCATGGGCCCCCTCGGCGGCTGGACCATGAAGAAGATCGACTCGATCTGGGACGGCAAGATCAAGCCCGGCTTCGAGATGCTCGTCAACAACTTCTCCGCCGGCATCTGGGGTGCAGCGCTCGCGCTGATTGGTTTCTACGGCATCTCGCCCCTGGTCGAAGCCTTCAGCACGGCCGCCGGCAACGTGGTGCAGTTCCTGGTCAACAACGGCCTCCTGCCGCTGACCAGCATCTTCATTGAGCCGGCCAAGGTGCTCTTCCTCAATAACGCCATCAACCATGGCGTCCTGACGCCGCTGGGCGTCCAGCAGTCGCTGGAGGAGGGCAAGTCCATCCTGTTCCTGCTCGAGGCCAACCCCGGTCCGGGCCTCGGCATCCTGCTGGCCTACATGTTCTTCGGACGCGGCGCGGCCAAGGCATCTGCTCCGGGTGCCGCGATCATCCACTTCCTCGGCGGTATCCACGAGATCTACTTCCCCTACGTGCTGATGCGTCCGCTCCTCATCCTCGCGGCGATCGCCGGCGGCATGACCGGCATCGCCACGCTGGCCATCACCGGCTCCGGCCTGGTTGCTCCCGCAGCGCCCGGCTCGATCATCGCCGTACTGGCCCAGACCGCCCGTGACAGCTACTTCGGCGTGGTCCTGTCGGTCCTCCTCGCGGCGGCGGTCTCCTTCCTGGTCGCCTCGGTGATCCTCAAGACAGCAAAGCGAAAGGACGACGACGGCGACGACCTCGCCGCTGCCACCTCCCGCATGGAGTCCATGAAGGGGAAGAAGAGCTCCGTGTCCTCGGCTCTGGCAGGATCCGGCAACGTTGCTGTGCTGGCCGGCCCGGTCAAGAACATCGTGTTCGCCTGTGATGCCGGCATGGGCTCAAGCGCCATGGGAGCCTCGGTACTGCGCAACAAGATCAAGGACGCCGGCTTCCCTGAAGTGAAGGTTACGAACGCTTCGATTGCCAACCTCCGCGACGACTACGACATTGTGGTCACGCACCAGGACCTGACCGAGCGGGCGCGGCCCGCCACAGCCAGTGCTACACATGTTTCGGTGGACAACTTCATGAACAGCCCCCGGTACGACGAGATCGTGGAGCTGGTGCGCGAGAGTAACAGCGGCTCGTCCGGTGTAGCTGGTGTAGCTGGTGCAGCTGGTGCAGACGCCGGCACCGGCCCTGACGCCGACGCCGGATCCTTCGGGGGTGCCCACGCTTCCACGGCCCACGCTGCAGGTGCTGCAGGTACCGAAGCCGCCGCTTCAGCTTCCGGCCCACAGACTACGGGGGCCGCGGAGGGCGAGGCATCGACGTCGGACGTGCTGGTGGCTGAGAGCGTAGTGCTGGACGGAAGTGCAGGTTCGCGTGACGCAGCCATCGACGAAGCGGGCCGGCTCCTGAAGGCGCGCGGCGCCGTCGACGACGAGTACATCCGGGCCATGCACGAGCGCGAGCAGTCGGTGTCCACCTACATGGGCAGCTTCCTGGCCATTCCGCACGGAACCAATGCGGCAAAGGATCACATCCGCAAGTCGGCAGTGTCCTTCATCCGTTACCCGCAGGGAATCGACTGGAACGGCAAGCAGGTCAAGTTCGTGGTGGGCGTAGCCGGCGTGAACAACGAGCACCTGCACATCCTGTCCTCCATTGCCAAGGTGTTCACCGACAAGTCGAAGGTGGCCGAGCTTGAGGCGGCAACCTCGGTCGATGAAGTCCTCGCAATCTTCAGGAAGGTCAACGCATAGTGAAGGCGGTCCACTTCGGGGCAGGGAACATCGGACGCGGCTTTGTTGGGCTGCTCCTCCACCAG
This sequence comes from Arthrobacter sp. JZ12, assembly GCF_035189165.1. Classification (NCBI taxonomy): domain Bacteria; kingdom Bacillati; phylum Actinomycetota; class Actinomycetes; order Micrococcales; family Micrococcaceae; genus Arthrobacter; species Arthrobacter sp. JZ12. The sequence continues at coordinate 203,458 of NZ_CP045246.1, forward strand.
GCGGGTTACGAGGTGGTGTTCGCGGACGTCGCCGATGAGCTGATTTCTCAGCTTGCGGCCGCGGACAGCTACCGGGTCCACGAGGTAGGGGAGGAGCCTGCCGTCCATACGGTCGACAACTTCCGGGCAATCAACTCGAAGACGGACGAGGAACAGCTGGTCGGTGAGATCGCTACGGCGCAGATCGTCACCACCGCTGTCGGCCCGCACATCCTGAAGTTCGTTGCGCCGGTCATCGCCAGGGGTCTTGCAGCCCGCTCCGATGATCTGGAACCCCTGCAGGTCATGGCATGCGAGAACGCCATCAATGCAACCGATATTCTTCGGGAATCGGTGGAGGCGTTCTGGGACGGGTCCGCGGGGCAACTGGGGAACCGCGCGGTCTTCGCCAATACCGCGGTGGACCGGATTGTCCCCAACCAGGAACCCGGCCAGGGGCTGGATGTGACGGTTGAGACTTTCCACGAGTGGGTCATCGACCGCACGCCCTTCGGTGCCGCGGCACCGGAGATTCCCGGAGCCATGTTCGTGGACCGGTTGGGGCCGTACATCGAGCGGAAGCTGTTCACCGTGAACACCGGACATGCCTCCGCTGCCTACTTCGGCTACCAGGCGGGGTTGGAAAAGATCTCCGATGCCATGGGCAACCCCGAGGTCGCCGCCGACGTTCGCGCGGTGCTGCGGGAAACGCGGGACCTGCTGGTCGAGAAGCATGGCTTCGACGTCGCTGAGCAGGACGCCTACGTGCAGAAGATCCTCGGACGGTTCACCAACCCGCACCTGCCGGACACCGTGAACCGGGTGGGACGCGCTCCGTTGCGCAAGCTCAGCCGAAACGAACGGTTCATCGGCCCCGCTGCCGAGCTTGCCGAGCGCGGCAGGACGCCGGAGGCGTTGCTGAAAGCGATGGCCGCTACCCTTCGGTTCGATGATCCGGCGGACGGGGAAGCGGTGGAGCTTCAACAGCTCCTGGAGTCTACTGGCGCCGCGGAGCTGACGGAGCGGGTCACCGGGCTTGCCGCCGGCCACCCGCTCTTCGAGTCCGTCCGCGGGCTCGTGGAGGAACGCCAGGCGAGCGTACGGGCTTGAGCCTGACCACAGCGCGACGGCGCCGCACCCACCCGGGTGCGGCGCCGTCGTCGTTATGGATGTTTGTTGACGGATTTGCGGAACGGATAGCCGGCTAGGCGCTCTCTTCGCCCTTGGTGTCCACTTCCTCAACCCACGACGGCGGCTCGTCCTTGCCCTGCTCCTCGTCCCGCTCCGCATCTTCCGGCGTCTGCTGCACGATGCCCTGGGCATGATGCGTGGGCGCGTAGATGGTGTAGAGGCGGAGCGGCTCGTCGCCGGTGTTCTCGACGTCGTGCCAGGTGCCGGCCGGTACCTGGATGCTCCAGCCGTCCTCGACGTCCTGCTGGTAGGAGAGGTCGTCCTTCGAGGGGCCCATCTTCACGCGGCCCTTACCGGCGTCAATGCGCAGGAACTGGTCCGTGCCGTGGTGCACTTCGAGGCCGATCGCCCCACCCGGCTCGATCGACATCAGCGTCACCTGCAGGTGCTTGCCCGTCCAGGCCACACGGCGGTAGGCGGAGTTTTCGGTTGTGGCGCTCTCGATGTCGAACGCGTTCGGGTTCGGTCCGTTGTCGTTGATGTCCATAACCTCATCCTTAACCATCTCGCCCGCGATCGCCAGAGCGCCATACCGACGGGGGCAACCCGCATCAGTGCCGATCAGTCCCGGGTCTCATCCCAGCCGTAGTCCGGGTAGTCGAAGAAGTCGTCTCCTTCCAGTGTGTCCACCTCGCCGGTTGCCATGGAATCGATGAGGGATTCGATGCCGGTTTGCACGGTCTGTACAAGCATGCCCTTCATCTTCTGGCCGAAGTCATCTGATTGCCCCCGGACTTCGAACAGCACGGTTGCCGAGCCGTTGAGAGCGAACGCTGAACGGCCCTGGCCCGCGTACTCGCGTTCCTCCGGGTGGAAGTAGCGGCCAACGGCGGCCAGAGGGGACTGCGAGCCATAGCTGTCCTTGATGCCGTTCGCGACTGCCAGCGCGTAACGTCGGGACTTGTCCTGATCCAGTAGCGGCCAATCTTCCTTGTAGGAAGCTCCGTCATTAATGCCGAGAGGCGGGTAGTCCAGTGCCACAGATATGTGTTTGCCGTCCTGCTCACCGCCGGTTTGCTGATCGCACGGGCCCATGTGGTGCAGGTCCACAACGGCGTCGACCTGACCGAATTCGTCTCGGAGCTTCACGTACAGATCCCTGATGGCCTGTGATTCCGGGGAAAGGTAGAAGCCGGCATCCTTCGGATCTCCCGGCAGATCGCCCGGCTGGGGGACGTAATCCAGGTCGGCATTGAAGTCGCGGTTAAGATCGAAGCCCGGCAGGTCGATCCCTTCGCTGCTCAGACGGTGGTACCACGCACGTTGCGAGCCCTCCAACTGTGGGTGTCGTCGTTCAACCTCTTCCCAGGAGATGACGTTCGTCCGTCGGTTCAGCTCACCGCCGTCAGGGTTCGCCATCGGCATGGCAACCAGCGTGACGTTCTCGAGTGTCTGCTTGACGGCCGGGTCGTTACTCGATCCGAGCTTCTTCAGGATCCCCAGCAGGGCCTCCGTCCCCGTTTTTTCGTTCCCGTGGACAGCGCTTTGAACCAGCAGCACACGATCGCCGGTGCCGACCCGTGCGGTGTAGAGATTCCGGCCGAGCTCCGTTTGGCCGGCCACATCAACCTGCACCCGCCCGTTGCTGTTGTCTTCTATTCGCTGCAGTGCTGATCCCAGCTCTGAGTAGCTGGTCCAGCCGGTGAATTGCGGGTCATCGGAGAGTTTGCAGGTTCCCTGTCCAGGAGTTGTCGCCTGATTGGGAGCAGCGCTGACCGGCGCTGCGACAAGCAGGGTGCAGAGCATGGCGCCCGCTCCGAGCGTCCCTAATATTTTGTTGCGTTTGCGAGTGAGGCTCATGGTCGACTCCAGGGTGGAAGTGATTGGTACACAGAATCGTTCCAACGAGACCGCTCCACGGGTGCGCGATCGGACTAATTGAGCTGAAATTCCGTGGACCCTCTAGCTGATTCACAAAGGCAACGATATGATCCGGCGGTGCTCACCGAAGCCTCTCAGCCAGGCCGATCGCATTGAACGGCGCATGCACCTTCACATCATTGTCGAAGTACACGTACACGTCCCGACCTCGGACGTCTGGGCAGGAGGAGCCTGACAGCCAGCCGCGGCACAGCTCCGCCCACTCATCCAGTTCCGCTTCGGTGTAACCACTGGTGTACAGCTCCGTGCTGCCGTGAAGCCTCACATAGACGACGTCGCCGGTCACCTCGCGGAACTGCGGCCACTTTCCTGCCGAATCGGCCACCACCAGTCCCACGCCGTGCCGTCGGAGAACGTCGAGGCACTCCGGGCTGCCAAAACTCTCGTGCCGGGGCTCGAGGACATGGCGGAGGGGGCGGTCTGCGTCCGTCGTCACCCAGTCGCGGTCCTTGAGCCGCTCGTCGTGGCCGGTAGCGATGGAGGCGGCCGCAGTCGTCGTTCGCGGCAGTTGCGCGCAGAAGGCGTCCACGAGATCCGCGTCGAAGCGGCGGGTGGCAGGAAGCTGCCAGAGGACGGGACCGAGGGTGGGACCCAACGCGAGGACACCCGACGCGAAAAAGTTGGCGAGAGCAGTTTCAGCGTTGCGCAATCCAAGCATGTGCGTGATGTAGCGGGGGCCCTTCACGGAGAACCGGAAGTCCGCAGGCACGGTTTCGCGCCAGCGGACGAAGCTGTCGCGGTGCTGGAGGGAGTAGAAGGTGCCGTTGATCTCGATCGTATCGAGGCGGGAAGCTGCATATTCGAGCTCAAGCCGCTGCGGAAGTCCGGCGGGGTAGAAGGACTTGCGCCAGGGCGCATACCGCCATCCGGAGATGCCGATGCGTGCCCGCGGCGAGGAATCCGACATGCCCGAACGCTATCGCGGACCGTTCCCCCAACACCACCGGATCAACGGCTATGTGGACATGCCTGCGGCCACGGGTGTGATGTCCGCTAAACTTGGGTGGTAAGAGCCCCGGACTTCCTGCTCAAACATGGTGCTGATATAAGGTGCTGAAACATGGCTAGTCTTGGGGCGTTCTCGTGCACGGCGGTATAGCTGCGCTCAAACATTGCGCTTCAGTGCCGTCAGATGATGGGGGAGGATCCCATGCCAGCAATTGTGATTGTCGGAGCCCAGTGGGGCGATGAAGGCAAAGGCAAGGCCACCGACCTGCTTGGTGGTCGCGTGGACTATGTCGTGAAGCCGAACGGCGGCAACAACGCCGGGCACACCGTCGTCGTCGGCGGTGAGAAGTACGAGCTCAAGCTCCTTCCCGCCGGCATCCTGAGCCCCAACGCCATTCCCATCATCGGCAACGGGTGCGTCATCAACCTGGAGGCCCTGTTCCAGGAGATCGACGGGCTGGAAGCCCGCGGCGCCGACACCTCTAAGCTGCGCGTCTCCGCCAACGCACACCTGGTGGCCCCCTACCACCAGGTCCTGGACAAGGTGACCGAGCGCTTCCTCGGCAAGCGTGCGATCGGAACCACCGGCCGCGGCATCGGCCCCTCCTACATGGACAAGGTTGCCCGCGTGGGCATCCGCGTGCAGGACGTCTTCGACGAATCGATCCTCCGCCAGAAGGTCGAGGGGTCCCTGAAGCAGAAGAATGAACTGCTGGTGAAGGTGTACAACCGCCGCGCCATCGAGGTGGACGAGATCGTTCAGTACTTCCTCTCCTACGCCGAGCGGCTGCGTCCGCTGGTCATCGACTCCACCTACGTGCTCAACGAGGCGCTCGACGCCGGCAAGGTGGTCCTCATGGAGGGCGGCCAGGCCACGTTCCTCGACGTTGACCACGGCACCTATCCGTTCGTGACGTCGTCGAACCCCACCGCGGGAGGCGCTTCAGTGGGCTCCGGCATCGGACCCACCCGCATCAGCCGCGCCGTCGGCATCATCAAGGCCTACACCACCCGCGTAGGCGCAGGCCCGTTCCCCACGGAGCTCTTCGACGAGATGGGCATCTACCTGCAGAAGACCGGCGGTGAGTTCGGCGTGAACACCGGCCGCCCCCGCCGCTGCGGCTGGTACGACGCCGTGCTGGCGCGCCACGCTGCCCGTGTGAACGGCTTCACCGACTACTTCGTGACCAAGCTGGACGTGCTGACGGGCATCGAGCGGATCCCGGTCTGCGTCGCGTACGACGTCGACGGCGTCCGTCACGACGAGATGCCCATGACGCAGACCGAGTTCCACCACGCCAAGCCGATCTTCGAGTACTTCGACGGCTGGACCGAGGACATCACCGGAGCACGCACCATCGAGGACCTGCCCGAGAATGCCCAGACCTACGTGCGCGCCCTCGAGAAGATGTCCGGTACGCGGTTCTCCGCCATCGGCGTGGGACCCGATCGGGACCAGACCATCGTGGTGAACGACCTGATCGGCGCCTGACCCGGTTTCGAAACAAGAATCGACCGGGCGGAAATAACCAGAAGTCGCGATTGCGAAGGTTATTTCCGCCCGGTCGATTTGTTCCGAGCGGTGCGGTTTACGGTCGGTGTGTCGAGGCCTAGAGCTTGCTTTCGACGTCGCCGGCTTCCCTCAGCTTCTCAACCAGGGCGACCGCGACCTCCGACTTCTTCTGCTGCTTTGCCTGCTGTTCCAGCTGCGGCTTCATCTCTTCATAGGTGGGAACTTCCGCGCCCTCCGCTGAGCCGCCCTGCGTCTTGGCCTGTTCGTAGGCGGCCTTGAGCTGCTCCTCGGCGGGTGCTTCATCGGCGCCCTCTTCGGCGAGCAGGGCATCGAGGCGTACCTGCTGACGGATCTGCTCGTCAGCCTCCTCCTTCGGGATGCCGCGCTCCTCAAGGGCCGCAAACAGCTCCTCCTCGGTGGAAAACTGGTTGGCCTGGATAAGCTGATCCTTCGCGGCAGCAATGGCTTCCTCGCCGGCTTCGATGCCCCGTTTGTCAGCTTCCTGCAGGAGGAGCTTGTTGCCGATCAGGTTGTCGAGCGTCTGCGTCTTCAGCTGCTCCTGGTCCACTTCCTGCCCGGTGACCTGCGCCTGCATGGACATCTGGCTGAAGGTCGCCTCATAGGAGGTGACGAACTCATCCTTGGCGATCTCCTGGCCGTTCACCACGGCGACCACGTCGGGGATACCCTCGAGGTCCGGCGTTGGGGCTTCTGCGGCAGCGCTCGCACTGCTGCTGGCTTCGGCACCGCCGCTTCCATCCTGGTTATCGGTTGCGCATCCGGTCGCAAAGGCGAGCGACGCGGCCAGGGCGGCGGTCAGCAGCCACTTCTTGTTCACAGTCTCTCCTACTGTAGATTTCCGCCTGAGACTGTAGCAGTGCCACATGAGAGCGCCCTTTCCGCCGGCTGGGTGGACGCTGGGTGCGGGAGAAGGAGAGCAATGACGACGACGGCGCCCGCACTCAGTGCGGACCTTCGCCTGTCCAGCCTGCCCCAGCTGTTGCTGGATGTCGAAGCCATCGAGGCGAACATTGCGTTGAAGGAGGCCTGGGCGGCCGAACACTCCATGGTCCTTGCACCCCACATCAAGACAACGATGACGCGGGAGATCGTCCAGCGGCAACTGCCGGGGGCATGGGGCGTTACCGTTGCGACGGCGGCGCAGGCTTCGCTCGCCGTCGGCTGGGGCGCGCGGCGGGTCCTCGTGGCCAACGAGATTGTGTTTCCGCCGTCGGTTGCGCAGCTGCGTGCCCTGTTGGAGGGCCACCCCGGACTCGAGCTCTTCTGCCTGGTTGATTCTGCCGCCGGGGTTAAAGTGCTCGCTGAGGGGTTCGAGGGTGCCGACAGGGCGTTGAATGTCCTCGTGGACATCGGGGTGGCCGGTGGTCGGACCGGGGTGCGGGATGCAGACCAAGCGGGAACCTTGGCTCGTGAGATTCGAGCGGCGGGGAGCCTCCGCCTGGTCGGAGTGAGCGCCTACGAGGGCATCGCCCCGAACAGCCGCACGCCGGAGAACCTCGAAGCAATCGATGCCCACTGCAGCACCGCCCGTGACGTCTTCGAACTGCTACGCGGAACGTTCGGGACCGATGAGCCACTCTTCTCCGTCGGCGGCTCCGCGTTCCAGGATCGCGCCGCGCTCCGCTTGCCCGATGGCGCGATCAACGTCCTCCGTTCCGGATGCTATGTCATCCACGACCACGGCACCTACGCCGATGTCTCCCCGCTGCCCGGCCTCCGGCCTGCCGCGGTGGTGCGCGCCGTCGTCGTCTCCGTGCCGGAAGAGGGGCGGGCCGTCCTAGGCGCCGGCAAGCGGGAGCTGGCGTACGACGCCGGCCTGCCCACCCTGGTGGCACACCACCGCGATGGAACGACGCTGGCCGGGCCGGCCGGCGTCGTCGTGCGTCTGTTTGACCATCACACCGTGGTGGAGGGAGACAACGCGCTGCGGGTTGGTGACCTCGTTGATCTGGGCATTTCGCACCCCTGTTCGGTCTTCGACCGCTGGCGGACAGCGCTTGCGGTCAGCGGCAACCGCACCGAGGTCTGGCACCCGCAGTTCTGAGACGGGGCCCCTGTCAGGCGGCTCTTCGGTACGCTTGAAGGAGCCCCAGAGTTCCTATCCGAAAGGGCCCGCGATGAAGATCAGTGTGGGACAATTCCGGCCGGGCGGCGACGTAGCCGCCAACATCGCGACCATGCGGGAGTTGGCACGGCAGGCAAAAGCTGACGGAGCCGGGTTGGTGGTCTTTCCCGAGGAGTCGATGTTTTCGATCGGCAAGGTGGAGGGTCCGCTAGCGGCAGCGGTCGACGCCGGCTGGTCCACCTTTGTCCAGCAACTGTCCTTCCTTGCCGCGGAACTGGACATCGCTGTGGTTGCGGGAGGCTATGAGTCCAGCGGAGAGGACCGGCCCTACAACACGTTGGTGCTGATCGACGCGACGGGCCGGATCGTGGATACCTACCGCAAACTCCACCTGTATGACGCCTTCAGCTACCAGGAGTCCGGGCAGATCAAGCCGGGCAACGGCGGCATCACAGTTGTTCCCGTAGGTGACCTGACCGTTGGGCTGATGACCTGCTACGACCTCCGTTTCCCGGAACTGGCGCGGGCGCTGGCAGATCACGGAGCCGACGTCGTGCTGGTGCCGTCGGCCTGGTTCAAGGGCGACCACAAGATTGAGCACTGGGAGACACTGCTGCGTGCACGGGCGATCGAGAACACCGTATGGATCGCGGCGGCAGGTACGTCGTCGAGCCACACCATCGGGCACTCGGTGATCCTGGACCCCATGGGTGTGCCGCACGCGTTCCTCAATGATGAGGAGCAGGGACTGGTCACTGCGGAGGTGAACCGGAAGCGGATCGAGGAGGTCCGTGAGTTCCTGCCCGTGCTGCGGAACCGGCGGTTCGCGCCCAACGAGGAGATCGTCGAGTCGCACTAGCGCACGGGCCGTTCTCGGCCGACCCGCTTGTATGACAGGTTTGTGAGTTATAGGATAAGTCGCATCGGTTCTCCCGATCCTCCCGTTCCTCCTCCCGAAGGCCCTGTCATGTCCTACACGCCTGATGCCATCCGCTACGTCAAGCTATCGACCGCAACCCTCCCGCTGAGCACCCCCATCTCCGATGCCAAGGTGTTCACCGGCCGGCAGAAGCCGATGACGGAGGTTGTGTTCCTCTTCGCCGAGATCGAGACCGAACAGGGCGCATCCGGCCTCGGCTTCTCCTACTCCAAGCGCGCGGGCGGGCCGGCGCAGTACGCCCATGCGCGTGAGGTGGCGGACGCCATGATCGGCGAGGACCCCAATGACATCGCCAAGCTGTACAACAAGCTGCTCTGGGCCGGTGCCTCCGTTGGACGTTCGGGTGTAGCCACGCAGGCCCTCGCGGCGCTGGACATCGCGCTCTACGACCTCAAGGCAAAGCGGGCCGGTCTTCCCCTGGCCAAGCTCCTCGGCGCCTACCGCGACTCGGTCCGCACCTACAACACCTCGGGCGGATTCCTCAACGCCTCCATCGACGAGGTGAAGGCACGCGCCACCCAGTCGATCGAGGAGGGCATCGGCGGCATCAAGATCAAGGTCGGCCTGCCCGACAACGCCGAAGACCTGCGCCGCCTGACCGCAGTGCGTGAACACATCGGCCCCGACGTGCCGCTCATGGTCGATGCCAACCAGCAGTGGGACCGCGCCACCGCACTGCGGATGGGTCGCAGGATGGAGCAGTTCGACCTGGTCTGGATCGAAGAACCCCTCGACGCCTACGACGCCGAAGGCCACGCCGCGCTCGCAGCCGCACTTGATACCCCGATCGCCACCGGCGAGATGCTGGCCTCGGTGGCTGAGCACGAGCGGCTCATCGCCACCCGCGCGTGTGACATCATCCAGCCGGACGCCCCGCGTGTCGGCGGCATCACCCAGTTCATGCGGCTTGCGGCCCTCGCAGACCAGGCAGGGCTGGACCTTGCCCCGCACTTCGCCATGGAGATCCACCTGCACCTCGCTGCTGCCTACCCGCGCGAGCCCTGGGTGGAGCACTTCGACTGGCTCAACCCGCTCTTCAACGAGCGGTTGGAAACCAAGGAAGGCCGCATGCTCGTCCCGCAGCGTCCGGGCCTCGGCGTCACCTTCAGCGACCAGGCGCGCGCCTGGACCACCGACACGGTGGAGTTTGGCACACGCTGAGCCTGCACCGGCGTCGAACCCGTGCACGGTTCCGGACGTGCCAGCATTAACGGCATGAAACAAACGCTGGCCGTATCGCTGGTGGACAGCCTGCGCCGCCGCATCATCGACGGCACAATCCCCTCCGGAGAGAAGCTGCCGAGCGAGAGCGCGCTGATCGCCGAGTTCGGCGTGAGCCGCACCGTTGTCCGCGAGGCGATCTCCCGGCTGCAGGCCGAAGGGCTGGTGCACACTCGGCGGGGGAGCGGCAGCTTCGCCCTGACACCGCCGGCATCTGAAGAGGAGTCCGGGGGCGGCGGAATGCGCCGCCCCCGGACCCTCACCGAGCGTCGGTCGCTCCTGGCATTCCGCGCGGGCGTCGAGAGCGAGGCGGCGGCGCTGGCCGCATCCCTCCGCAGGCCGGAGCATCTGGAGGCGCTCGACGCCGCCCTGGCCGCGTTCCGCGCTGCCGGCAACCACGCGGCCACGGCTGTGTCCTGCGACTTCGCTTTTCACCGCGCTGTTGCCGAGGCCAGCGGCAACTTCTACTTCGTCGACGCTCTTGAGGCGCTGGGTCCCGCGATGATCGCCATGCCTCCCCAGCGGCTGGATCCTGCAGACGACGGCGGACAGTCGGCCAGGCTGCAGCGCGTCGCCGCCGAGCACGCGGCCGTGCGCAGCGCCATCGCCGCAGGTGACCCGCTCACCGCCGCTGCAGCCATGCGGCTGCACCTCGCTAACTCCCGGGAGCGACTGGACGTGGAGTCCGGAGCGTCCTGACCGCGGGCAGACAGGCAGCCCGACAGCGCTGAGACCCTTCCGGATAGCAGAAAGGCCCGGTGATAGCGGAATACCGCTATCGCCGGGCCATCTTGCTAACAGGCGCCTCAGTGGTTCTCGGACGGCTTCACCGCGAGTACCGGACGGTCGGCCTGAAGGAGGATCCGCTGTGCGTGCGAGCCCATGATGAACTTCCCAACCTGGGAGCGCTGGCGCAGTCCGATGACGATCAGGGAGACATCGTGCTCGCTCGCCAATTCCAGGATCTCGTCGGCAAGGTCGTCGCGGTGTGACGGCCGCAGGACGCGCGCTGAGACACCGGCACTGTCTGCCGCATCCTTCAGGCGCTGCAGGTCCTCGTCGCTCGCAACCGACTTGTCGACGCGCGAGCCTTCGCGGACCGAGTTCACGATCAGGAGTTCCTGGTCGCGAAGCTTGGCTTCGGAGATCGCCGAGGCGACCGCGGCCTCGCCGACCGGGGTGGGTACGTAGCCAACCATGATGCTCATGTTTATCTCCTAGGAATCTGCGGTAACGCGGGCTGTGGCGCGGTGCTTGCGCTTGTTCAGAGCGGACTGGACCATCGGGCTGAGTGCCACGAAGACGAAGATGACCAGAAGCACCGCGGTGATCGGTCGGGTGGCGAAGCCGGTGACGTCACCATCGAGGATCAGCAGCGAACGGCGGAGGTTGGACTCGAGCAGTTCGCCCAGCACGAAGGCCAGCACGAGTGGGCCGGGTTCGAAGCCGAACTTCTTCATGAGGTAACCCAGCGCGCCGAAGAGGACCACGAGCAGGACGTCGAACATCGAGTTGCGGATGGTGTAGGCGCCGAGAATGGTGATCAGCGCGGTGATCGGGGCCAGGATGGCGCCGCGCACCCGCAGGATACGGACGAAGAGGCCAACCAGAGGGATGGACATGATCAGCAGCAGGATGTTGCCGATGTACATCGAGTTGACGACGCCCCAGAACAGTTCCGGGTCCTCGGATACCAGCTGGGGACCGGGGGTGACGCCCTGGATCAGGAGGGCACCGAAGATGATGGCCATCGTGGCGTTCGCGGGGATGCCGAGGGTCAGCAGCGGGATGAAGGAGCTGGTTGCCGCGGCATTGTTGGCGGTTTCCGGACCGGCGACGCCTTCGACGGCGCCCTTGCCGAACCGCTCGGGGTTCTTGGAGCGCTTCTTTTCGACGGCGTAGGCAGCCATCGAGGAGATCGTCGCGCCGCCACCGGGAAGGATGCCCAGGAAGAAGCCGAGCACGGAGCCGCGGCCGATTGCGCCCGAGGACTTGCGGAGGTCCGCGCGGGAGGGCCAGACGTTGGCGACCTTGGCGGGAGCGCTGGCGGCACGGTGCCGTTCCTCCAGGTTGTAGAGGATCTCACCAACTCCGAAGAGGCCCATGGCGATCGGAACGAAGTCCAGGCCGTCAGCAAGGTTGAGGTTGCCGAAGGTGTAGCGCTCGGCGCCGGTGATGAAGTCCCGGCCCACGGTGGCCAGCAGCAGGCCGACCGCTGCGGCGATCAGGGCCTTGATCTTGCTGCCGCCGCTGATGGTGGCGACCAGGAGGATGCCGAGCAGCGCCAGTGCGGTGTATTCGGGCGGGCCGAAGTCCAGGGCGAAGCTGGCCACGAGTGGAGCGAGCAGGGTCAGGCCGATGATGGCGACCGTGCCGCCGATGAATGAACCGATGGCTGCGATGCCGAGCGCGGTTCCCGCCTTGCCCTGGCGGGCGAGGACGTAGCCATCGAAGACCGTGACGACCGAGCTTGCCTCGCCGGGCAGCCGCAGTAGGACGGACGTGATGGTGCCGCCGTACTGCGCGCCGTAGAAAATGCCGGCGAGCATGATGATTGCGGTGACCGGCTCGATGCCGTAGGTCAGGGGCAGGAGGATGGCGATGGTCGCCGCCGGGCCGAGGCCCGGGAGTACGCCGATGAGCATGCCGATGACGACGCCCAGCAGGCAGTACAACAGGTTTTGGGGGTCAAGAACGACGCCGAAGCCGTTAATGACCGGGTTCAGGAATTCCATGGCAGGTCCTTAGGTCTTCGGGTCTTTAGAGCAGGTGGGGGATGTTGGTCCCCAGACCCAGGATGAAGATTGCGTAGAAGGCAGCGACGATCAGCACTGAATACAGCGTCGCGGCGCGCCACGTCTCACCACCGAGGAACTTCATCCAGATGAAGCACAGCAGCAGGGCGGGGACCTCGAAGCCTATTACCGGCATCAGCCACACCAGACCCAGCAGGCTTAGGAAGCCGAACAGGGCCATCCGCGACAGGGGAGAGAACTTCTCCCCGTCCAGGCCCCCGCGCCGGCCGACAACCAGCTGCGCGAGGGCAAGGACGGTGATGATGAGGCAGATGATGAACGGCCAGGTCCCGGAGCCCGGCTGTGCCGGGCTCCCGAGGCCGAGTCCAACAGCTAGAACCATGCCTCCAACGCCCACGGCAACGGCAACCAACGACGCGGCGAGGTTGGCGATCGGGCCGGACGGCGGCGGTGATTCCGCTGCCCATTCGGCAGCGAGTTCCTCGGGAGTGAGGATCGGCGCCGGGCCTTCGAAGTCGGTGTACTGGCGGTTGTCTTCAGTACCCCCGATCCGGTGGGATCCACCGGTTCGGTCCGCGGTGTTTGCGTCTACCGCTTCGGTTACTTCGGTGACCTCGTCGGTCATCCTGTTTTCCGCGTCGTTGGTGCGCTTGGGCTCCATGGCAATGCTCATTTCAGCTGATGGTTCGGCTGGGACCAGGGCGAGGGACTACTCGGTGAGCGAGATGTCGTATTCCTCGATCAGAGCCTTGTACTGCTCTGCCAGGGCGTTCCATTCCTCGACTACTTCTTCGCCGGAGACTTCCCACGGAGCGAGGATGTTGGACTCGTTGAACTCCTTGTAGGCGTCGGTGGCCTGGGTGGCTTCGACGGACTCGACGAGGCGTGCCTTCACGTCTTCAGGCAGGCCCTTGGGAGCTGCGAGTGCACGGTACTGGGAAACAGGAACGTCGAAGCCCTCTTCGACTGCGGTGGGTACGTCCTGGAGGAACTCGCTGCGCTCTTCTGCGAAGGTGACGATCGGCGTTACGGTGCCTGCCTCGATCTGCGGAAGGGCTTCACCGAGCTGGATCGTGGCTACGTCCACCTGGTCGCCCATGACGGCGGTCAGGGCGGGGGAGCCGGAGTCGAAGGGAACGGCGGTGCCTTCAATCTCGGCCTGGGCGAACAGGACTGCCTGCGCCAGCTGGGAACCGGTGCCGACACCGGTGGTGCCGAAGTTGAGGTCGCCGCTTGCAGCCTTGACATCCTCGAGGTTCTCGATGCCGGATTCCTTGCTGGCAACCAGGACGTAATCGTCCTGCGACAGGCCGGCGATGACGTCGAGATCGTCAAGGCTGACCGCCTCGCCCTCAGGAACGGTGAGGGAGGTGATGGTGATCAGGGTGGCGTTGAGGAGAACGAGGTTTTCCCCGTTGGGCTCCATTGCCGCTACTTCCTTGGTGGCGAGTGCTCCGTTGGCGCCGGCCTTGTTGACCACGGGTACTGCGACGCCGAGGTCTTCAGCCATGCCTTCGGCTACCTGGCGGGCGATGCGGTCGGTCGAACCGCCGGCATCCTGTCCTACGGTGATGGTGACGGGGCCGCTGGGGAATTCAGCTTCGGCGGCGTCGCCGCCCCCACCGACGTTTCCTCCACAGGCGGACAGCGCCAGTACGCCGGCAGCTGCGGTGGTCGCCAGCATGGTGCGGCGGGTGAATGATTCTTTCACGACTTGGTTACTCCTCGGTAAGGAACGGCGTTGTTCTACTTCTCGGACCGCTTGATGTGATGGCACTCACGATGGCCCGATGAAAACTCTACGAAGAGGTAATGATGCGTGTCCAAGCCCACATATGCATGGAGTGATGCACTCGCAGTATCACGATGCGGTCTCTGGCGGAAGAGCCTAAAAGGAGTGGGAAGGCCCTGCGTCGGCTAGGCCGGACCCTTCCTCGAGAATGATGTCCAGCAGCCGTATGACTGCCGGGTTGGTTGTTGATTCGCTCCATGCAACGTCCAGGTCGGCGCGATTGAGGTCGGCGAGCCCCGGTTGGCCCACCAGTTCCTCGAAGCACACTCCCGGAGGAGCGAAATCCCTGGACGATGCCGGAACCAGGGTGACCCCGAGCCCGGCGGCTACGAACGCCAGCAGGGCGGGCGCCTGACTGGCGAACTGGGTGATCCTCGGATGGACGCCGGCACTTTCGTAGAGCCGCATGACCAGGTCGTAGAAGTAGCGGGCCTCGGCCGTCGAGTACATCATGAGCGGCAGCCCATCCAACTGCCGGAGGGATACGCCGTTCCCGCTTGCCAGTTCGTGTCCCTCGGGTAGTGCCGCAACGAGGCGGTCCTCCATGAAGGGGCGGGTGATAACGCCCGGCCGTGCAACGATCGGGCGCAGGAGGCCGATGTCGATCGAACCGCGGGACAGGGCGTCCAATTGATCCACGGATACGGCTTCACGCAGGACCAGCGAGACGCCCGGCATCTGGGCACCTGCCTTACGGAGGATCGCGGGCAGCGCAACCTGCCCGGCGATTGCTGTGTATCCGATGACTATGGACCCTGCCTCGCCGGTTGCCACGCGCCGCACGTCGAGGGAGGTCTTGCTGCAAAGGTCCAGTACCCTGCGCGCGGCCGGCAGCAGCACCTTGCCCGCCGCCGTCAGTTCAACCTTCCGGCTGTTGCGTTCAAAGAGCTGTGCGTCCAGTTCCCGCTCAAGTAGTTGGATCTGCCGGCTGAGCGGGGGCTGTGTCATATTGAGGCGCGCTGCTGCGGCTCCGAAATGCAGTTCCTCGGCGACGGCGACGAAGGACTCCAGCTGAATGAGGGAGAACATGAATCCACTCCTTGCATGATTTCGTGCTGATTTTAGCTTGGACAGCATGAATTAGCGGCGTTTAGCGTGAACGGGATCACACTTTACGAGAGAGGAAGCCGATGCTGACTTCTGCAGGAGCCCGCACTGAGGAAAGCTCCCCGCACTATGGCCAGGCCGCCATCACCGGGGTCACCATTACCCCGGTAGCGTTCGTAGACCCGCCCCTGCTCAATACGGTCGGGGTCCACGAGCCGTTCGCATTGCGGGCAATCCTGCAGATCCATACCGATGCCGGAGTGACCGGACTTGGCGAGACCTACGGCGATACGGGCCATCTGGCGCGCCTGCAGCTTGCCGCCCACGCCCTCGCCGGCGCCGACCCCTTCAATGTCAACGACCTCCGAGCCAGGATCACCCGGGCGCTTGCTGCGGACACCAGCAAGGGCGGCCATGGCATGAGCGGCATGGTTACGGGATCCTCCACGGCGGACCGCGTGCTGTCACCGTTTGACGTCGCCGCCTTCGATATCCAGGGAAAGCTGCTTGGGGTGCCTGTCAGCACTTTGCTCGGGGGCGCGGTCCGGGATGCGGTTCCCTTCAGCGGTTACCTCTTCTACAAGTGGGCGGGGCACCCCGGACAGGACGACGACAGCTGGGGGGCGGCGCTCGATCCCGAAGGAATCGTGGCGCAGGCTCAGCGCATGGTCTCGGGCTACGGCTTTTCTGCGCTCAAGCTCAAGGGCGGCGTGTTTGCACCGGACCAGGAGGCCGCGGCTATTGAGGCGCTGCGTGCAGAGTTCCCCGAACTTGCCCTGCGGATCGATCCCAACGCCGCCTGGACCGTGGATACCTCAATCTCGATCGGGCGCCGCCTGGAGGGAGTGCTTGAGTACCTCGAGGACCCCACGCCCGGCATCGAAGGCATGGCCGAAGTCCGCCGGAACGTGCCGATGCCGCTGGCTACGAACATGTGCGTGGTGAGCTTCGCCGACGTGCCGCCGGCCGTGTCGGCAGGTTCGGTGGACGTCGTTCTCTCGGACCACCATTTCTGGGGAGGGCTACGCCGGTCCCAGACGCTGGCCGGCATCGCAGAGACCTTTGCACTGGGGCTGTCCATGCACTCCAACTCCCACCTGGGCATCAGCCTGGCCGCCATGGTGCACCTGGCAGCGGCCACGCCCAACCTCGACTACGCCTGTGACACCCACTGGCCCTGGAAGCGGGAAGACGAGGACGTTGTCCTTCCGGGAGCCCTGACCTTCAAGGACGGTAGCGTTGCGGTTCCCACATCGCCGGGTCTCGGCGTTGAACTCGACCCGGAGGCGCTCGAGCGCCTGCACCGCCAGTACGTTGCCAGCGGCATCACGGAACGCGATGACACCGGCTACATGCAGCGTGTGCAGCCGAACTATGAGCTCAAGAGCCCGCGGTGGTGAGCGCCCCCAGCTCCGCAGCAGAACCTGCGCCCGCGGAGACAAGCACGCTGAAAGTAGCGGTTACTGACCCGATCATCACCCGCTTCGCCGACCACCTGACGGCGGGCGCCCCCGATCACGAGTGGATCTTTACGGATGGCACGGCGAAGGCCGAGCGGACAGCCATCCTGGCAGGCGCCGACGTCGTTGTCTGTTCCCGCATGGAAGCCGAAGAGGCCGCAGCTTGTACCGCTCGCCTGGTGCAGGTGACGGGAGCAGGTTTGGACCGGGTTGCCGTGGCCTCGCTTCCGGAGACCGTGGCCGTAGCCAACACCTTCCACCATGAACGCTCCATCGCCGAGCATGTGCTGATGTCCATCTTGATGCTCAGCAGGAGGCTGCCCGTAGCCGATGAGGAGCTGCGCGCCGGAGTGTGGCGTACGATCGCCACCGACCCCGACGTCCCGCTGCACCGCACCCTGGACACGATGACGCTTGGGGTTGTGGGCTACGGCGGTATCGGCAGTGAGACAGCCCGCCTCGCCGCCGCGCTCGGGATGGACATAGTGGCCGTCCGTAGCCGCCCGGAGGCGCCCCTGCCCGACGACGGCGCCCGCCCCCGCTGGGTGGGCGGCATCGGTGAGCTGCCCCGCCTGCTGGCGGAGTCCGACGTCGTCGTTGTCACTGTTCCGCTGACCGCAGCGACCGAGGGAATGATCGGAGTGCCGGAATTCGCGGCCATGCGGCCGGACGCCCTGCTGGTCAATGTTGCCCGTGGGCCTGTGGTTGACCAGGCCGCTCTGTATGGGGCGCTGCTGGAACGTCGGATCGGAGGTGCAGCCATAGACGTCTGGTGGGGTGCACCGGCCGCGGGACGGACACCGCCCGCCGATTTCGCGTTCGGTGAGCTGCCCAACGTGGTGCTGACACCACACTATTCGGGCCATGCCCGGTCGACCTTCGAACAGCGGGCCCGGGACATCGCAGAGAACGTGAACCGACTGGCCGCCGGTGGGCAACTGATCAACCGGGTGAGGTGAGGATGCAGCGGGGTTGCTAGCCGCCGGCGAGCAGCCGGATGATCAGCAGCCCCG
This sequence comes from Arthrobacter sp. JZ12, assembly GCF_035189165.1. Taxonomy (NCBI): domain Bacteria; kingdom Bacillati; phylum Actinomycetota; class Actinomycetes; order Micrococcales; family Micrococcaceae; genus Arthrobacter; species Arthrobacter sp. JZ12. Next base: position 221,285 of record NZ_CP045246.1, read on the forward strand.
CTCCACCTCCTGCAGCAAGCAGGGCAACCAACCGCAGCCGCCCGGCGTCGAGGAACCTGTTGAGCCAGCGCGAGATGCCGAAACCGAGAAGTACCACGGGAGCCAACCAGAGGAACGCGCTGAGGATCTCCGCGGTGACGGTGCCGGCAAGGGCCAGCAGGCCGACCGAGACAAGCGAACCGACGAGGAAGAAAGCACTCATCGTGCCGCGAAGCCGTGCCGGCGGTTGGCCTTGCCAGACGATCGCCATCGGGGCGCCTCCGATTGAGGTTGCCGTTCCCATAATGCCCGACAGCCCGCCCGCAGCAATCAGTGCGGGTCGGGTAGGAGCGGGGCGCCATCCGAGGAACGCGGAACCGACTCCGACCAGCACGCTGACCGCGACCAGCCAGGAGAGCGCGGCGGAAGACATAGCCACCGCCAGCCAGGCACCGACCACGCTGCCCGGAATCCTGCCCGCCAGCGCCCATGCAGCGCCGCGAAGGTCCAGGTGTGCGCGCTCGCGGAAGGTCACAAGCATGGTCACCAGGCACGCAAGCATCACTACCAGTGCGGGTAACAGTTCAGGCGCGATGAGGGCGATCACGGGTGCGGCAACCAGTCCGGCCCCGAAGCCGATGGAACCCTGAAGGGCGGTGGCGGCACAGACCGCCACCGCCAGGATGGTTAGTTCTCCCGGGCTCACGAACCGGCAGGGACAGGCGCGAGCCCGGCCTCTGCGGCATCCGCGAGTGGGAAGTGGCATTCGGCTGCGTGAATCGAAGGAACCTGTCCGGTCCGGATGGAAGGAACGCCCAGGTGCACCCTTCCCGCCTGCTCGGCGGTCTGCGCGGGCGGTGCAACACGTGCGCAGATGTCCTGCGCCTTCCAGCATCGGGTCCGGAACCTGCACCCCGACGGCGGATCCAGGGGAGAGGGCAGCTCGCCGCGCAGCACAATCCGCTCGGTCGGGCGATCTGCAGCGTTCAGCTTGGGCGAGGCCGACATGAGCGCTGCGGTGTAGGGGTGCAGCGGGCGCTCGAACACGTCCTCGGTGATGCCGGTTTCGATGATCCGGCCAAGGTACATCACAGCCACGCGGTCAGTGACGTGGCGGACCACGGACAGATCGTGCGAGATGAAGATGTAGCTCACTCCCAGTTTCTGCTGCAGCTCGTTCAGCAGGTTCAGCACCTGGGCCTGTACGGACAGGTCCAGTGCGGACACGGGCTCGTCCAGGATGATCAGCTCGGGATTGAGCGCAAGCGCCCGCGCGATACCGATGCGCTGGCGCTGGCCGCCGGAGAATTCCTGCGGCGACTTCTTGGCATCGGATGCCCTCAGGCCCACCAGTTCCAGCAACTCGTGGAGGCGGGCCTGGCGTTCGGAAGACGAGCGGAACAGGTCGCGGTGCGTGGCCCACGGCTCGGAGATGATTTCACCGGCGGTCATGCGGGCGTTCAGTGACGCAAACGGGTCCTGGAACACCATCTGTACCCTGCGCCGCCAGGCAAGCAGCTCCTTGCCCCGCAGACTGAAGGGGTCGGCGCCGTCGAAGGTGACCGTGCCGGCGTCGGGCTTTTCCAGCAGCATCAGGGTGCGGGCAAGAGTGGACTTTCCACAGCCGGACTCGCCCACCAGGCCGAGGGTCTCCCCGCGGCCCACGGACAGGTTGATGCCGTCCAGCGCACGCAGCTCGTTGCTGCCGGAGCCGCTGCGGGCAACGTGGAAGATCTTGGTGACGTCGCGGACCTCGAGGGCGGCAGTTTCGGCCTTCTGGTCACGCTCTAGCTGAGCGGTCATGCTCGGACTTCCTTCAGTGACGTCTCGGGATTGAGAAGTTCGGAAAAATGGCAGGCGGCGGAGCGCCCAGGAGCGGTTTCCCGCAGGGCCGGGCGTTTTGCGCGGCACAGTTCCTGCACCAGCGGGCAGCGGTCCTGGTAGACGCAGCCGGGCGGGATGTTCTTCAGCTCCGGTGGGCTGCCGGGAATCGACGAGAGCGTTGAGCCGCGCTCGGCGTCCGTCGGCACCGACTCAAGCAGTCCCTTGGTGTACGGGTGCTTGGGGTCGGCAAAGACCTCGTCAACCGGGCCCGATTCGACGACGTTCCCGGCATACATCACGCACACGGTGTCGGCCTCTTCGGCGACGACGGCGAGGTCGTGCGTGATGAGCACAACCGCCATGTCCTCTTCTTCGCGTAGGCGGCGCAGCAGATCCATGATCTGTGCCTGCACGGTAACGTCCAGCGCGGTGGTCGGCTCATCGGCGATGAGCAGCCGCGGGCTGAGGGCCACCGCTATTGCGATGAGGATGCGCTGGCGCATGCCTCCGGAGAACTGGTGCGGATAGGAATCCACGCGCGACTCAGGCTGGGGGATACCCACGCGAGCCATCAGCTTGATGGCCTCCTGCCGGGCTTCGGAGGCGGAAAGGCCGCGGTGGATCCGGAACGCTTCGCCGATCTGCACGCCTACGGGGTAGACGGGGTTCAGCGCGGTCAGCGCGTCCTGGAACACGATTCCCAGCTCAGAGCCGGCGATCTTCCGCCGCTGTTTAGCGTTCATGGGGGCGAGGTCCTTGCCCTCGAGCTCCATGGAGCCGCCAGCGACGTGGGCTACCGGGTCCAGGACTCCGGCGATCGCCTTGGCCGTCATGGACTTGCCGCAGCCGGATTCACCCAGAAGGGCGAGTGTTTCGCCTGCGCGGGCCTCGAAGCCTGCCGAGCTGACCGCCCGTACCGTTCCGAACGGAGTGCGGATGTCCACGTTGAGTCCGTCGACCTTGAGGACCACGGGATGGGTGCCCTCGGAGTGGCGGGTGGGTGCAGTTGTTTCCGTCATGGTCACTTTGACTCCTTGGCAGCAAGGCGGGTCACAAATTTTTTGCGGCCCGGGAGGGCGAGGCGCCAGCGCTGTCCGGGATCGGTCGCGATGCGCAGCCAGGCGGCGAGCATGTTCGCTGCGATCGCCGTGATCACGATGGCGAGGCCCGGGAAGATGGACAGCCACCAGGCGGTCTGCAGGTACTGCCGTCCCTGGGCCACCATGAGGCCCCAGGAGACATCCGGCGGCTGGATACCGATCCCGAGGAAGGACAGCGAGGACTCGGCGAGCATCACATAGCAGAACTCGAGGGTGGCCAGCGTGAGCAGGGTGGGCGTAACCACCGGGACCACGTGGCGACGGATGATCGCGTTGGGCTTGGCGCCGAAGGTGCGGGCCGCGTCCACGAAGGTGCGGCTTTGCAGCTCGGCTGACTCGGCCCGTGCCGTCCTGAGGTAGATCGGGATACGGGTCAGGGCGAGAATGAGCACGATGTTCGCGATCGAGGGGTTGAAGACATACAGCACGACGACGGCGAGCAGCAGGGAGGGGAAGCTCATGATCACGTCGGCGATGCGCATCGAGACGTTCTCGCGCCAGCCGCGGTGGTAGCCGGCCCAGATTCCCCACAGGGAACCGATCAGAAGGGCAATCGCCACAGCGGGGATGGCAACCAGGAGCGTGGTTTGGGTGGCGACAACGAGCCGCGCCAGAACCGACCGGCCCAGTGAATCCGAACCGAGGAGATACTCCCAGCCGTTGGCTGGGTCGAACGGGGCCTTGTTTGCGAACAGCAGGTTCTGGCGCGTTGCCAGTTCCCCCATCAGCATCGGCCCGAAAACAGCGGTTGCCAGCACAATGAGCAGGATGATCGCTCCCGCTGAGGCGAACTTGTCGCGGAGCAGCATGCGCAGCATGCTCGGGTGGTTGTTCTTGGCGGCGGTGCCCTTGCTCCTGGAACTTCCGTGGGCCCCGGCTGCGGTGCTAGAGGTTCGAGTCATCGTCTTCTCCTATGCCTGGGCTGTCGCGGTAGGCGTGGGGTCGGCGGGAGCAGCCGGCCGGGCGGGTGCCTTCTTCCGTCGGGCTGAGGCGCTTGCCGGCCGAACCCGCGGGTCAAGCAATGCGTAGGCAAGGTCGATCAGGATGTTCAGCACGAAGATGGCGATTGCGGTCAGCAGTACGGCGGCCTGGAGAACCGCGAAGTCGCGCTGCAGGATGGAGTCGATCATCAGCTTTCCGATTCCCGGCCAACCGAAGATGGTCTCGACGACGACCGCGCCGTTGACGAGCCCCACCATGAGGTCACCGGCAACGGTGAGGGCCGGAGCTGCCGCGTTGCGTAGCGCGTGCCGGGTGACAACCCGCTTCTGCGACGCGCCCTTGCTGCGGGCGAGCTTGATGTAGGGCTCGGACAGTGCGGACACCATTGCCCCGCGCACCACCTGGACCAGCGCCCCGAAGGGCCGCATCACCAGGGTGGCTATGGGCAGTATCCATGCCTCGGCTCCGACGACGCCGGAGGTCGGCAGCCAGCCGAGGGAGATCGCGAAGATCCAGATGCCGACGATGGCGAGCCAGAAGTCCGGGATGGAGGCCGCTGCCATCGACACGAAGCTGGCGATCCGGTCCGCGATCCCGTTGGGCTTCAGGGCCGCCCAGCTTCCCACAATGACCGCCAGGACGATGGCCAAAATCATTGTGGTGAGAGCCAGCTGAAGGGTGGCCGGGAAAGCCCGCAGCGCCATTGCCGCCGCGGACTCTCCCGTCCGGAGAGAGGTGCCGAAATCCAGCTGCAGCACGCCGCCGAAGTAGTCGGCCATCTGCACCAGCAGAGGCTGGTCCAGGCCGTTTCGCGTTGCGAAGTCCTCGCGCATCTGCTCGGTGGCGTTCAACGGCAGATACAGGCTGGCCGGGTTACCGGTCATCCTTGCCAGCGCGAAGACTCCGATCACAACTACAACCAGCGGCAATGCGCTGGAAACGATACGTTTCCGCAGATAGGTCAGCATGGCTTCCCCCTCCTATTCCACTCCGTTGGTTGACCGCTACTGCGCGGGCTTGATCTCGGCCAGGCGCAGCTCGTCACCGGTGGACGAGTTCGGCTCGTAGTCGATGGTCTCGGCCTTTCCGATCATGCCGGTCTGGTGCATGATGTGGGCGAACTGGACAACCTCTTCGTTCTGGTAGGCGAAAATTTCCTCGAACGCGCTCTGGCGTTCGTCTCCGGTTGCCGCATTGGCTTCCTGGATCATGGCGTCCAGCTCAGGCGTGCCGAAGGCGCTCTGAGCGCCGTCGGTGAGCATGTACTGGTCCACCGTGAACGCCGCGTCACCGGCCTGGTTGCCGTGCTGCGTCATGTGCAGGATGGCGCCTTCGTCTTCAACGAAGGGGCGTACCTGGTACTGCAGGTGCTGGCTGGTCTCGAGCATCTTGAGCTCGACGTTCAGGCCGGCCTGCTTCAGCTGCTCCTGGAGCACCTGGCCCAGTTCCTGAATCTTTGGGAACTGTGCATTGCGCACGATCAGGCTGATGGGGGCGCTGGTGTCGACGCCGTCGGCCTGCGCTTCGGCAACCAGGGACTTGGCCTGCTCGAGGTCGAACGGCCAACCTTCGAGTCCTGCATTGTGGCCGACGATGCCTTCGGGTACCAGCTGCGCGGCAACCTTCTCGCGTCCGCCGTACAGGCTCGCCACGATGCCTTCCTTGTCAATCGCGTAGTTCACGGCCTGACGGACGCGGATGTCATTGAACGGAGGCTTGTCCGTGTGCATGCGCAGCGCGACGGTCTCGTTGTTGGGGTAGGGGACGCCAAGGTCGCCGATGTTGTCTTCAGGGCTGAGGCCCATCGCGATGTCGGCCTCGCCCGAGGTGACCATTGCAGCGCGCACGGTGCCCTCTGCACGCCACTGATACTCGGCCTTCGGGAAGGCGGGCGCCTCACCCCAGTAGCCGTCGTAGGCGGACACGGTGATCTTTTGGCCGGCCTGCCACTCATCGAGCTTGTACGGCCCCGTGCCGATCGGTTCCCGGACCTTCTCGGTGTCGGAGGTCTCGCTGGGGACAACCTCGAGGAACGACAACCGCAGAGGCAGGATGGGGTCCGGCCCGACAGCGGTCACGCTGAGTGTAGTGTCATCGACGACCTCGACGGTGAGGTCGTCGTCGCCAAAGACGTAGCCTTCCACGTTGCAGCCAAGCTGGGAGTTGACCGCGCGCTCAATGGTGTGCGCGGCGTCTTCAGCCGTGAAGTCGCTGCCATCATGGAAGGTTACGCCTTCGCGCAGCTTGAAGGTCCAGGTGGTGTCGTCCTCGGAGCTCCACTCGGTGGCGAGCTTGGGCTCCAGTTCACCGGTTGAAGGATTGCGCTCGACGAGGGGCTCGGTGATGGTGGAGCGGTCGATCACGCCGGTGCTGGTCAGGTTGGACTCGCAGGGCTCCAGCGTCGGCGGCTCCTGCTGAAGGACCACCCGCAGGGTGTCCGAAGCCTCGGCGGTGCTGCCTTCGGCATTCTCCGAGTTGGCCACCGCACAGCCGCTCAGCAGCATGGTGCTGCCGACCGCCGCGGATGTCAGGGCTAGGGCCAGACGGCGCTTGGCCGAGCCCGTCTTTTCCGATGACCCGGAAGTGGGTTCAAACGTCATTGTTTCCTCCGAAGGAGCCAGTGATGAAAGCCGGTGAAACTGGGATAAATGCCGGCTGTGACCCAACTTTGTGATTGTCATCACGGCGAGTCAAGAGGCGAAACAAGTGTGAAGAAGCCCGGAATCAAGCGGAACGATGCGGTTCCCGAAGAAGTTCCGCGCCGTTTCGCGGAACTTTGTGATCCATGCCTCAGAGGTATCGATCCATGCTAATTCCGTGTTGGACCGAAATGGTGGGCTTTTCTACTGTCGCTCCATGAGTATCGACACAGCTGAGCACTCCGAAAACCGTTCAAAGGCGAACGGCCAGCAGATCCTGCAGGTCGGTCCCGTCAATCCTGCCGTCGCTGCAGCGCTCGCCGATGAATTCGGCGCGCTGCGCCTGCCCGAAGGTGCGGAACGCGAGGACTTCCTCGAGCAGCACGCCGACGGGGTACGCATCGCGGTCTGCTCCGGTCGGGTAGGCGTGGATACCGAACTGATGCGACAACTGCCGAACCTCGAAGTCATAGTCAACTTCGGTGTCGGTTACGACGCAACCGACGTCGCCCAGGCGAACGAGCGCGGCATCGCTATTAGCAACACTCCCGACGTCCTCACCGACTGCGTGGCGGACACCGCCCTGGCCCTCTACCTGGACGTTCTTCGCGGAACCAGTGCGGCAGACCGTTTTGTACGGCGCGGGGAGTGGGCGCGGATCCCATCCTTCCCGTTGACCGTCCGTGCGTCGGGCCGAAAGGTCGGCATCCTCGGGTTGGGGCGGATCGGCAAGGCGATCGCTGCACGCCTTGAGGGGTTCGGCTGCGAGATCCACTATCACAACCGCCGCCCGGTCGAGGGCTCGCCCTACACGTACCAGTCGTCGCCGGCGGAACTCGCTTCCGCCGTCGAGGTACTTGTTATTGCAGCGGCAGGCGGCCCGGAATCGGCGGGGCTGGTCAACGCTGATGTTCTCGAGAAGCTCGGCCCTGACGGATACCTGGTTAACATCGCCCGCGGCAGCGTGGTGGACGAGCCTGAACTCATCGCGGCCCTTCAGGAGGGACGCCTGGCAGGGGCGGGCCTGGACGTGTTCGCGAACGAGCCACACGTGCCCGCCGAGCTGATGGCACTGGACAACGTGGTGCTGCTTCCGCACGTAGGAAGCGGAACCCGCGAGACCCGAGCGGACATGGCCGCACTCACGCTGCATAATCTGCGCAGCTACCTCCGCGATTCCACTCTCGTTACGCCTATCAGCTAGCACTTTTGGCGGCCCCTCAAGGAAGGGGCGATATGATGCGTCTCAAGACCGCAAAAAGCACCGATTGATACTTGGGGCGCATCATGTTCACGCTCGATCAGGCCAAAAGTTTCATAGCGGTCGCCGAGGAACTGCACTTCGGTCGCGCCGCAGAGCGGCTCAATATGACGCAGCCACCGCTGAGCAGGCAGATCCAGAAGCTGGAGCGGAGTGTCGGCGTCGAACTTCTCGAGCGCGACAACCGGAAGGTGTCGCTGACGCCGGCCGGCCGGGCGTTCCTGGCCGAGGCGCGGAAGCTGATTGTCGCTGCGGAGCGCGCGCCCAAGACCGCGCAGCGTATCGCTGCGGGCAAGTCCGGCCAGCTGCGGGTCGGGTTTACGGCCGCGTCCGGGTTCAGCCTCCTGGGCCCGCTGCTGGCGGAGATCGCGGCTGAACTGCCCGACGTCGACGTGGAGCTTCAGGAGCTCGTGACCGGCGATCAGCTGGCGGCTATTTCCGACGGCGATCTTGATCTCGGGCTCGCGCGCCCGGCTTTCGATGAGGACCTGTTCGAGTCCCATCTGCTGTTCACCGAGGATCTCCTGCTTGCCGTCCCAATAGGGCATGTGCTGGATGGCCTCAACCGTGCGCCGGTAGTCGCCGACCTGAAGAACATTCCGTTGATCATGCATTCGCCGATCCAGGCGAGGTACTTCTATGACCTGGTGGTTCGGACGGTTCCTATCGAACACGCAAACGTCGTTCACACCGTGAGCCAGATTCTGACTATGGTGGCCCTCGTCGCCGCCGGCAGGGGAGTGGCGTTCGTGCCTGAGTCCGCGAAGCTGCTGGGCATGGCAGGCGTGTCCTACCTCCGGTTGGCCGACGTGGAATCGGATGTCGTCGAGTTGTACGCAATCTGGAGCCGCGAGATGCGGAACCCGGCACTCGGCAGGCTGCTGGGGGTCATCCGCTCGGGGTGGGCATAGGGGCTATGCCGGACGAGTATCAATCCATACAAAAGAGGGCTTAGACAGGCATCGATAAGCTTCCTACTCTTGAAGGACTCCACCAAACAAGCACCACTACCCGCCCTTGCGGCGGCTTGCCAAAGGAAGATGCAACGTGGCTCAGTATGCACCCCAAGAACTCGCCCAGAAGCTCAAGGACGGACTCCTGTCCTTCCCGGTAACCGCATTCGACTCGAACCTGAAGGTGGACGAGGAAGCTTACCGCAAGCACCTGGCCTGGCAGGCAAGCTTCGACGTCGCCGGTCTTTTCGCAGCCGGCGGCACGGGTGAAGGGTTCAGCCTTACCCCTGCTGAAGCTGCAGGCGTAATCCGCACCGCCGTCAACGAAGTCGGTAACAAGGTGCCCGTGCTCGCCTCCGCCGGCGGCTCCATGGCACAGGCCGTCCAGAACGCGCAGGACGCCGAGGAAGCAGGCGCCGAAGGGCTCCTCCTGCTTCCCCCGTACCTGACCGAATGCGACCAGGACGGTCTGTTCGCCCACGTCAGCGCCGTTTGCTCCGCCACCTCCATCGGCGTCATCGTCTACAACCGCGGCAACGCGATCTACTCGGCCGAGACTGTCGCCCGCCTTGCAGAGCGCCACCCGAACTTCATTGGTTTCAAGGACGCGATCGGTGACATCGAGCACCTCACCAAGGTCTACGCAAAGAACGGCGACCGCCTGTTCTACCTGGGTGGCCTGCCCACCGCCGAGACCTTCGCTCTCCCGCTGCTGCAGCTGGGAATGAGCACCTACTCCTCGGCGTTGTACAACTTCGTTCCTGAGTTCGCCCTCGAGTTCTACAAGGACGTTCGCAAGCAGGACCACGCAGCAGTAACCGAGAAGCTCCAGCGCTTCGTGCTGCCCTACCTCGAAATCCGCGACCGCGTGAAGGGCTACGGCGTCTCGATCGTCAAGGGTGGCCTCAAGGTTGTTGGTCGCGACGTCGGAAGCGTCCGTCCGCCGCTGCAGGACCTCACCGAGGCTGATCTCGCCGACCTGAGCGCGCTCATCGACGCGGCGGGTGTCCGCCCGGCGCCTGCTGCACTCACCAACGCCTGAACAACACAACCGGCAACCGATCTGCAAGGAGCATTAATGCCTACCCAGAACGCAACGCTTCAGGGCCATTCCATCATCGCCGGCCAGACAACCGTCGGAAACGGCAGGACCGTCAACGGGTTCGATCCCTCCACCAACGAGGTGCTTGAGCCTGCCTACTCGCTCATCGATGAGGCTCAGCTGAAGGAGGCTACCGCCGCGGCGGAGGAAGCCTTCGACTCCTTCAGCACCCTCGACCCGGAGACCCACGCGGCCTTCCTGGAATCCATCGCCGAGCGTATGGAAGCCGCCGGCGACGAGATCGTCCAGCGTGCAATGACCGAGACCGGCCTGCCTGAGCCGCGTATGCGCGGCGAGCTGGCTCGCACCACCGGGCAGCTGCGACTGTTCGCCACAGTTGTGCGCCAGGGTGACCACCGCGGGGTCCGCATCGACCCCGCTATCCCGGAGCGCAAGCCGCTTCCCCGTGCGGACATCCGCCAGCGCAAGGTTCCCTTGGGACCGGTTGCCGTCTTCGGTGCGAGCAACTTCCCGCTGGCCTTCTCCACTGCCGGAGGCGACACCGCATCGGCCCTTGCCGCAGGCTGCCCGGTGGTCTTCAAGGCCCACAACGCCCACCCGGGCACCAGCGAGATCGTCGGCCGCGCCATCACGGAAGCAGTCCAGGACGCCGGTCTTCACCCGGGCGTGTTCTCCCTCATCTACGGCCCCGGTGCCAGCATCGGTCAGGCCCTGGTGGCTGACCCCGCGATCCAGGCCGTTGGTTTCACCGGCTCCCGCGGCGGCGGCACAGCCCTCATGGCTACGGCCGCGGCCCGCCCGCAGCCGATCCCCGTATACGCCGAGATGAGCTCCATCAACCCGGTGATCTTCTTCGAGGGCGCGCTCCAGACGTCCGACCTCGATGAACTCGCGAAGGCCTACATCGCCTCCGTAACCGGTTCCAGCGGTCAGCTTTGCACCTCCCCTGGGCTGGTTTTCGTACCAACCGGGGAAGCGGGTGACAACTTCCTCAAGGCGGTCAACACTGCGCTGGCTCCGTCACCTGGGCAGACCATGCTGACCCGCGGCATCGCTGACTCTTGGAATGCAGGTGTCGAGGCCCTCGGTTCTCAGGGCGGCGTTGAACTTGTTGCGCGCGGCACCGACGGCAGCACCGAGAACGCACCGGCCCCGGTGGTCTTCGGCACGCAGGCCGAAACCTTCCTGAACAACCCCGTTCTGCACGAGGAAATTTTCGGCGCGGCATCCCTCGTGGTGCGCTACTCCTCCACCGAGGAACTGGTTGCTGCAGCCAAGCGCCTGGAGGGCCAGCTGACCGCAACCCTGCACCTGACTGAAGCGGACTATGAAACGGCTGCGGGAGTACTGCCCGTTTTGGAGCGCAAGGTAGGCCGTATCCTGGCCAACGGCTGGCCCACCGGCGTCGAGGTCGGTCACGCCATGGTTCACGGTGGTCCGTTCCCGGCCACCTCGGACACCCGTATCACCTCTGTCGGCACCCTCGCGATTGAGCGTTTCCTGCGCCCTGTCGCGTACCAGAACATCCCCGACGCCCTGCGTCCCGCTCCCGTCAAGGACGGGAACCCGTGGAAGCTGAACCGGCGGATCGACGGCACGGTTGTACTGGCTACTAACGACCCCGAGGGTGAAGGCACCGTCGAGGCAACTGGAGAGGACGCATGAGCACCCAGCCAACCATTGCGGCAGTCGAGGTTGTGCCCGTAGCCGGGCACGACTCGATGCTGCTCAACCTTTCGGGTGCGCACGGACCCTTCTTCACCCGCAACATCGCGATCATCACGGACTCGGACGGCCGGACCGGACTCGGCGAAGTCCCGGGCGGCGAAGCCATCCGCTCCACGATCGAGGAGGCAGGCTCCCTGCTCGCCGGCAAGCCGGTCGCGCAGTTCCGAAGCCTGCTGCGCCAGGTGGCAGCGAAGTTCGCCGACCGCGACGCCGGCGGGCGCGGCCTGCAGACCTTCGACCTGCGCACAACCGTGCACGCTGTCACAGCTATCGAATCGGCCCTGCTTGACCTGCACGGCCAGTTCCTCGGCGTTCCTGTCGCTGAACTGCTCGGCGACGGACAGCAGCGCGATGCGGTACCGATGCTCGGGTACCTCTTCTACATCGGCAACCCGGACAGCACCGACCTGCCGTACCTGCGCGAATCCAATGGCGCCGACAACTGGGAGCGCGTGCGCCGCGAGGAGGCCATGACCCCTGAGGCCGTGGTCCGCCTTGCGGAGGCTGCACAGGCCCGGTATGGATTCGCTGACTTCAAGCTGAAGGGCGGCGTCCAGGCCGGCGACCTCGAAGTGGACGCGGTAACCGCGCTCAAGGAACGCTTCCCGGAGGCACGCATCACCCTTGATCCCAACGGCGGATGGCTCCTGAAGGACGCAATCCGTCTGGGCAAGCGGATGCGCGGCGTGGTTGCCTACGCCGAGGACCCCTGCGGTGCCGAGGGCAAGTTCTCCGGCCGGGAGGTCGTCTCTGAGTTCCGCCGCGCAACCGGGCTGCAGACCGCAACGAACATGATCGCGACGGACTGGCGCGAGATGGCCCACGCCGTCCGTACCAACGCCGTCGACATCCCGCTTGCGGATCCGCATTTCTGGACCATGGCCGGCTCCGTCCGCGTAGCGCAGCTGTGCCACGAGTTCGGGCTCACCTGGGGATCGCACTCGAACAACCACTTCGATATCTCGCTGGCCATGTTCACGCACGTGGGCGCAGCCGCACCGGGTGAGATCACGGCGCTGGACACCCACTGGATCTGGCAGGATGGCCAGGGGCTCACCCAGGATCCGCTGCAGATCAAGAACGGCGAGATCCGCGTCCCCGATGCACCGGGGCTCGGCATCGAACTGGACCGCACCCGTCTGGAAGAGGCGCACCAGCTGTACCTCGAACACGGACTTGGTTCACGCGATGACGCAGCGTCCATGCAGTACCTGATTCCCGGGTGGGAGTTCGATCCGAAGCGGCCCTGCCTGGTCCGTTAGGACGTCAGGGTTCGCGGGAACTGCATCCCGGAGGTAACGAAGGCGGGTTCCAACAGACTGGAGGGTAAGTGGAGGGGGTTCTCCTCGGCTTCGGCATTGTGCTGTCGCTGATAGGCGTCGGATTTGTCGCCTCGATCCTCCTCCCCACCCGTACCAGGGCCATGCAGGAAGGCCTCACGCCGGTGATTTTCTACATCACCAACCCGGCGCTGATGTTCATCCTGCTTGCCGAGACGGAACTCGCCGAAGTCCTCACCGTTTATACGCCGATCGCGCTGGTTGTGGCCGCCATAACCAGCGCGATCTACGCGCTTCTGAGCCGATATGCTCTTAAACGGCAGGGCGCCCAGACGGCGGTGGGAGCGATGGCCTCCTGCTACTGCAACGCAGGCAACATCGGCATCCCGATTGCCCTCTACGCCGTGGGCACCTCTGCGCCCGTAGTGTCGGTACTGCTTGCGCAACTGCTCGTTATCGCGCCGGTTTTCCTCACCATCTTCGCCTGGTACGGCAGGAAGAGCACGACGCCGGAAGCAGCGGCTTCCAGCGGAGCCTCGCCGTCGCTCGCCAAAACCGTGCTGCGGTCCATCGCCAATCCGGTTACAACCGGTACCGCGGCCGGGGCAATTCTCTCCGCAACCTCGCTCACCCTTCCCGACATAGTCTGGACGCCGCTAGAGATGCTTGGGCAGGCATCCATACCCCTGCTGCTGGTCGCCTTCGGCATGAGCCTGCGCGGCCAGAAGCCGTTGGGGCAACGCAGCCTGCGTGCCGACGTCGTACTGGGAAGCGTGATCAAACTGGCAGTCATGCCGGTTATTGCATGGGCGGTTGCCCACTACGTCTTCCGGGTGGAAGGGCCGGCCCTGCTCGGAGTAGTGGTGATGGCCGCCCTGCCGACCGCGCAGAATGTGTTCCTCTTTTCAGCCCAGTTCGGGTTGAAGGTGACGCTGGTCCGGGACGTCATCCTGATCAGTTCACTCCTGGCGCTGCCGGCCTCACTGCTGGTGGCACTGCTGCTCGGCTAGCTCCGCACTTCAGGCAGGGGTCACTTCGGGCAGGGCTCACTTCAGGCAGAGGCAGGAGGGGTGCCCGGCGGGATCCAGAAAAACCCGGAACGTCTCCCCCGCAGCATCCAGGTTGTCAACGACGACGTCCAGGTGCGTCTGCTGGGGCACCTGCTGCCCCGGGGTGGTGGGAAAGCGTGCCATAGCCATGCCGCCCACCATAGGACCGTATGCGGACAATCATCGTCCGCATACGATTTTTGCGCCGCCTCCACCAGCCTGCATCACCACCAGCTCACCGGCATAGGACAGACTTGCCTCATGACTGACGGAGCAGAAGTAACCACGCAGCAGTCGACTGTGGAGGAGTGGACCCGCGCTCTGGCGGAGTCCGTCGGATCGCCGGGAGGGGGCGCGGGAGCGGGAGTGATGCTTGCGATTGCCGCATCGCTGACCAGCATGGTGGCCGGATACTCCGAAGCGGACGGTTCGGCACGTGATCGCCTTGATGACATCCTTACCGGCTCGCGGCAGCTTCGCGAAAAAGCGCTGCGGCTGGCCGACGACGACGCCGCGGCGTCAAGCGCATTCGGCGCAGCCTTCCGCCTGGAGAAGGGCGAGGAACGGGATCGGGCGATTGCCGAGGCGTCCGTCGGTGCCGCACGCTCGTCGGCGGATCTCGGACGCCACGCGGTGGACGCGATTGAAGACCTGTCCTGGCTCGCGCAGCATGGAAACCCGGCGTTGATTGCCGACGTCGTGGTCGCATTCGGCGCGCTGAGGGCAGCGGTGACCGGCGCAAGGACCAACGTGAGTTTCGATCTGGCTACGTTGCGGTCCTCGGGCCTGAGCCTAGAGGAGGTCCGGAAACAGCATCCCGGCCTGTGGGCGACGGTGGGGGAGCTGGATGAGGCGGTCGAGAGAATCGACTCGGCGACTGCCGCCGTCGACCACCGGGCGGCACCCACCGCCGGGGAGTGACCCCGGTGGAATGCCTCATCCCATCACCAGCGCGGCGCCCACCAGCAGCGGGATTGCCAGCACCGTTGTCATCACCGCAGTTGTTTGGGCAACGCGTTCGGCCAGCCGGTAGCGGATGGCGTAGAGGACAACGTTCTGCCCGGTGGGAAGGATGGCGCAGGCCGTCACCACGAACGTCTCGAACTCGGAGAGCCCGAAGACGAATGCCGCAAGGATCCAGGCCAGTGCCGGCTGGAAGGCGGACTTGAGCAGGACCGCCAGCGTTGTTGGCGCCCATTCCTTGCGTTGTGCCCGTATCCGCAGCCCGTTCAGGGACATCCCGAAAATAATGAGCATGAGCGGGACGGTCACCTCCGCGAGCAGCGATATCGGAGCCAGTATCAGATCCGGAACCTGCACGTTCAATGCGCTCAGGCACACGCCGAGGAGGGCAGCGACCGTGACCGGGTTGCGAAAAGGCGTTGCGACGATGCCGCGGATCGAGAGGTTGCGCCGGCCGGTTTCGGTCAGGTCAAGCAGCGTCAGCGCGATCGGCGTGATGAGGGCTAGTTGGAAGAGCATGATCGGCACGACGTAAGTGGCGCTGCCGAGGATGTAGAGGGACAGTGGGACCCCGAGGTTGGTTGAGTTGACGATCCCAGTGGTCAGTGCGCCGATGATCGCTTCCCGTCCCCACCCGCAGATCGCACCGACAACGGCGTAAACCAGCATGCACGCGGTGGCGGTCAGCGCCGCGATCAGACCGGTGGTACTCAGCGTCTCGCTCACGGACGTGGTCACCAGAAGAGAGAACATGAGACTCGGCAGGCCAACCATGAAGGAGAGCGTCGAGAGCACTTTGGTTCCGTTTGGGCCAAGGGCATTGCTTCGGCCCAGAATGTAGCCAACCAGCATCACCGCGCCGACAACGAAGAAACCCTTCAGCACCCCGTCCAAAAGGCACCTCAATTCCCTCATTGCCCGTGTCCGCCGTCCAGCTTATCCCTCCTGAATGCCTCAGCCGGCGTCCGCGTGGCCGTCCGGCATGGCGGGAATGTTGGGGCAGGTGGCCTTGTTATGTCCGGCGAGGCCCAAAGGTGCGCCGTCCGGAATCCACACCCCGTAAGTGAAAGGGAGCGCACCAATGTCTGTGAGCTCGTCTGTCCTGGAATCGCGCGTTGCCGAAACCGTCGTCCCTATCATCGATGAACTGGCCCGTCGCTGGAGCCCTCGGTCCTTCGATGCCGAGGCAACTGTTTCCGACCAGCAGCTCGACGCGCTTTTGGAAGCCGCACGCTGGGCGCCGTCGGCGAACAACAACCAGCCGCGGCGCTTCATCGTCGCCCGTCGCGGAACCCACGTGTTCGACACGATTGTCTCGGCGCTCGTGGGCTTCAATGCAGCGTGGGCGCACAACGCGTCGGCGCTGATCGTGGGAATCGCGGAGACGTCATCGGTGGAGGGTGACAAGCGTCCCTATGCCGAGTACGACCTCGGCCAGGCCATGGCCCAGCTCGGTGTGCAGGCGGAAGCAGAGGGCCTCTCCACCCACCAGATGGCCGGCGTGGAGTGGGAGAGGATCACCGCTGCCTTCGACCTTGCGGAGAACCTGAAACCGCTGATCGTCACTGCCGTTGGAACCCTTGCTCCCGCGGACCGGCTTCCCGAAGCCCTGGCTGAGCGGGAGAATGCGCCCCGCACGCGCCTGCCGCTGGAAGAACTGGTGCTCGTCCGGAGCTAGCGCTCCAGTGCGCCGGTGCTGACCGGTGCTGCACTTGTTCGCTCGCCGCCGGGCCGTTGACATGAACGGTACCCGTACTGCCGATAGCTCTACGCCATCGAGTACGGTATCCATGTGACCGTGAACAAGGAGCCGGCGTCGTCTTCTGCGCTGCAGCCCGCCCCGCGCAGCCGAGCTGCAAATATCCGTGACGTGGCGAAGGCAGCGGGCGTCTCGCACCAGACCGTGTCGCGGGTCATCAACGGCCACCCCAGCCTGCGTGAGAGCACGCGCCAACGGGTGCTTGATGCAATGGAGACCCTTCAGTTCCGGCCCAACAGGGCGGCGCGGTCCCTGGTTACCAGCCGCTCCGGGATCATCGGGGTGCTGGTGACCAACGGATCCTACTTCGGCCCGGCGTCCACGCAGGCAGCTATCGAGAGTGCGGCAGCCAGCGCCGGGTACCTCGTGGATACTGCCACCCTGGCGTCGCTTGAGGAAGCAGCGTTCAAGGAGGCGCTGGACCGGCTGGTGAACCATCCGGTCGAGGGCCTGATCATCCTCGCGCCGCAGGAGACAACGCTGCGCCAGCTCGAGCACTTCTCCATCAGCCTGCCAATGGTCACGGTCCATTCAACCTCCCCGGCGGATGACCACGGGCTGTCAGTTGACCAGGTTGCCGGAGCGCGGCTCGCAACCCGCTACCTTGCCGAGCTTGGGCACCGCGACATCGCGCATGTGGCCGGCCCTGATGGCTGGGTGGAGTCGCGTGAAAGGATACGGGGCTTCCGCACGGAAATGGCTGCCTGGGGACTTGATTCCACGCGGATCCTAACGGGGGACTGGACCTCCGACAGCGGCTTCCGGATCGGCCAGGAGCTCTTTGCGGCGAACCCTCCCAGCGCGGTGTTCTCCTCCAATGACCAGATGGCCCTCGGCCTGATGCACGCCTGCCGGGAGCATGGGTTGAGCGTTCCCGAGGATGTGAGCGTGGTGGGTTTCGATGACGTCCCCGATGCCGCCCATTTCGCGCCGCCCCTGACCACGGTTCGGCAGGACTTCACGGAGCTGGGCAGACGCTGCGTTGCCCACCTCCTCACGCAGCTCGGCGTGCCTGCCCAAAACGCTCCCCGCACTGTGGTGCCCGAACTGATCGTCCGCCGTTCCGCCAGGCCGAGACAGCAAGCATGATCCAGATTTCTGCTGACGACACCACGCGCCCGGATGTCCGCGCACTTCTCGACGAACACCTCGCCGACATGTTCGCCACCTCGCCTGCCGAAAGCGTCCACGCCCTTGATCACTCTGCGCTCAGCGCGCCGGGCATAACCTTCTGGACGGCACGCGAAGGCGGTCGGCTCCTTGGCTGCGGCGCGCTGAAGGAAATGGCCTCCGGCGAGGGGGAGATCAAGTCGATGCGTACGACGACGGCGGCCCGCCGGCGCGGCGTGGGCAGCCTCCTCCTCGGACACATCATCGGCGAGGCTGAAGGCCGCGGCTATGCCCGGCTGCTGCTCGAGACAGGAACCGAGGACTACTTTGCGCCGGCGAGGAATCTTTATCTCCGCAACGGTTTCGTCGAGTGCCCGCCTTTCGGAAGCTATTCTGCCGATCCACACAGCACCTTCATGAGCCTCACCCTGCAGGGCTGACCATCCGCCGTTGGCGGGCCTTGACACGGAATGTCGTGTTCGTCATATTATGTGAACGGTCACATCCTGCAGCGTCGCCGATTCGGGTGCCGCAGGGCCCCTACTCGAAAGCGATGGTCGATGCATGAGCAGCTTCAGCGACTTCTCGGATCGCGAACTGGATGCCATCAATGCAGTGCGCACAGATGTCGCCAGGCTTCACGGTGAGCTTGTCCGCTACAACCTTGTTGTCTGGACGGGAGGCAATGTCTCCGGCCGGGTGCCCGGCATGGACCTGTTTGTCATCAAGCCCAGCGGCGTGGACTACGACGAACTGACTCCCGAAAACCAGATCCTGTGCGACCTCGACGGCAACGTCATCGAGGGCACGCCCGGTTCAGAGCGCTCCCCGTCCAGCGACACCGCCGCGCACGCCTATGTCTACCGCAACATGCCGCGCGTTGGGGGAGTGGTGCACACCCATTCCACCTATGCCACGGCCTGGGCGGCGCGCGGTGAAGCCATTCCCTGCGTTATCACCGCCATGGCCGACGAGTTCGGCGGTGAAATCCCGGTGGGCCCGTTCGCCATCATCGGTGATGACTCGATCGGGCGGGGCATCGTGGAAACCCTGAGCGGCCACCGCTCCCGGGCAGTGCTCATGCAGAACCACGGCCCCTTCACCATCGGCAAGGACGCCCGGGACGCGGTGAAGGCCGCCGTCATGCTCGAAGACGTTGCCCGGACCATCCACATCACCCGCCAGCTGGGCGAGCCGCTGCCGATCGAACAGCGCCACATCGAATCCCTCTTTGACCGCTATCAGAACGTATACGGGCAGCACACGCCCGCTGGAACCGGAGCCGCACAGTGACATCCCTGCAGACATCCCTCGACAACTACGAAATCTGGTTCCTCACCGGCAGCCAGGACCTTTATGGTGATGAGACCCTCCGCCAGGTGGCGGAGCAGTCGCAGCAGATCGTAAAGATGATCGACGCCGCGGGCGTGCCCGTGAAGGTGGTCTGGAAGCCCACGCTGAAGGACTCGAACTCCATCCGCCGCATGGCGCTTGAAGCCAACGCCAGCGACAACACGATCGGCGTCATCGCCTGGATGCACACCTTCAGCCCCGCCAAGATGTGGATCGCGGGTCTGGACACGCTGCGCAAGCCGCTGCTGCACCTGCACACGCAGATCAACGTCGAGCTGCCCTGGGCGGACATTGACTTCGATTTCATGAACCTGAACCAGGCCGCCCACGGCGACCGCGAGTTCGGCTACATCCAGACGCGGCTCTCGGTGGCGCGGAAGACCGTCGTCGGGCACGTTTCCAACCCGGCGGTTACCGACCAGATCGCCACCTGGTCGCGTGCGGCTGCCGGTTGGGCGGCCGTGCATGAGCTCAAGGTCGCCCGCTTCGGTGACAACATGCGCAACGTCGCGGTCACCGAGGGTGACAAGACCGAAGCTGAACTGCGCTTCGGCGTCTCCATCAACACCTGGGGCGTGAACGAGCTCGTCGAGGTGGTGGACGCGCAGTCCGACGCGGACATCGATGCCCTGGTCGAGGAGTACGAGGCAACCTACGACGTCGTTCCCGAACTGCGGCGCGGCGGTGACCGCCACGAATCGCTCCGCTACGGCGCGCGGCAGGAACTCGCGCTGAAGTCCTTCCTGGAGGGCGGTTCCTTCGGAGCCTTCACGACGACGTTCGAGGACCTGGGCGGGCTGCGCCAGCTTCCCGGTCTGGCCGTGCAGCGGCTCATGGCCGCCGGGTACGGCTTCGGCGCCGAGGGCGATTGGAAGACCGCTGTGCTGGTCCGCGCCGCCAAGGTCATGGGCGCAGGCCTGCCGGGCGGCGCCTCGCTCATGGAGGACTACACCTACCATCTGGTGCCGGGGGAGGAAAAAATCCTCGGTGCGCACATGCTGGAGATCTGTCCCACCCTCACCACCTCGAAGCCCACCCTCGAGGTGCACCCGCTGGGCATCGGCGGCAAGGAGGACCCCGTCCGCCTGGTGTTCGACACGGACCCGGGAGACGCCGTCGTCGTTGCCATGTCCGACATGCGCGACCGCTTCCGCCTGACCGCCAACGCAGTGGAGGTCGTTTTGCCGGATGCTCCGCTGCCCAACCTGCCGGTTGCCCGCGCGGTCTGGAAGCCGGAGCCGGACCTTGCAACGTCGGCCGCCGCCTGGCTGAGTGCGGGAGCCGCCCATCACACGGTGATGAGCACCGCCGTCGGACTTGATGTCTTCGAGGACTTCGCCGACATCGCCGGCACCGAACTGCTGCGCATCGACAGCACGACGACGCTGCGCGAGTTCCAGCGGGAGCTCCGCTGGAATGCTGCCTACTATCGGCTGGCTCAGAAGCTCTAGTCACAGGCAGATAACGATCCCCGAAGGGCATTCCGCAAGAGAAGGCCAAAGGCTTACTGTTGCGCATGGTGTGACCGATTGTGACCGATCACACGGGGATACCAATCCGGAGGAAACCGTCCGTTCCACCGGGTACAGAGAACTTCCGGGCGCTGATGCCCGGCAAGGGAAGGAAAGACATGAAGAAGAACATGCTCGTCGGAGTCGCTGCAGCCAGCGCACTGGCACTGTCGCTCACCGCCTGCGGCGGTAACCGCGGCGGCGGTGGCGCTGAAGGTGGCGGCGAAGGGGCCAATGAAGGAGCCCGGATCGGCGTGGCCATGCCGACGCAGCAGTCGGAACGCTGGATTGCCGACGGCGAGAACATCAAGACCAAGCTCGAGGAGCTCGGCTACGAAGTTGACCTCCAGTTCGCGAACGATGACATCCCCACCCAGGTGTCCCAGATCGAGAACATGATCAACGGCGGTGCGAAGGCGCTGGTCATTGCCTCCATCGACGGCACCACCCTCACCAGCGTGCTGGACACGGCGGAGAGCCAGGACATCCCGGTCATCGCCTACGACCGCCTGATCAACGGATCCGAGACGGTCGACTACTACACGACGTTCGACAACTTCGAGGTCGGCGTGCAGCAGGCCACCTCGCTGCTGATCGGCCTCGGTGTCCTCGACGAGAACGGCGAGGAGACCGGCGAGGAAGGTCCGTTCGACGTCGAGCTGTTTGCCGGCAGCCCAGATGACAACAACGCAACCTTCTTCTGGGATGGCGCAATGCAGACGCTGCAGCCCTACCTGGACAGCGGCGTCCTGCGCGTCCCGAGCGGCCAGACCGACTTCGAGCAGGCAGCCATCCTGCGCTGGCTCCCTGACACCGCGCAGGACCGCATGGAGGACCTCCTCACTGTCGGTGGCGGAGAGACACTCGAGGGTGTGCTGTCCCCGTACGACGGCCTCTCGATCGGCATCATCTCGGCGCTAACCTCCGGCGGCTACTCCAAGGACGACCTGCCCGTCGTTACAGGCCAGGACGCCGAGGTTGGTTCCGTCCAGTCGATCGTGGCAGGCGAGCAGTACTCCACGATCTTCAAGGACGTCCGTGAGCTGGGCGAGCGCGCGGTCCTCATGGTCGACTCCCTGATGAAGGGCGAGGAGCCCGAGGTTAACGACACCGAGACGTACGACAACGGCGAGAAGATCGTCCCGTCGTACCTGCTCGAATCCGAGATCGTGACGGTGGACAACTACGAGGAAGTCCTCATTGACAGCGGTTACTACACCGCCGAAGAAGTTCAGTAGGACCTTCCCTCAGTGCTGCGGCCGGTGGCCCGTGCCGCCGGCCGCAGCAGTTTCACGCACGATGTAAGGAAGCATCATGACAGAGCACATCCTCGAGATGCGCGGCATTACCAAGACCTTCCCGGGTGTGAAGGCGCTCCAGGACGTATCTCTTGAGGTGGCACGCGGTGAAGTGCATGCGATCTGCGGAGAAAACGGCGCCGGCAAATCCACCCTGATGAAGGTGCTGTCCGGCGTCTACCCCCACGGAACCTACGAAGGGGATATTGTCCTCGAGGGCAAGACCGTCGAGTTCAAGGACATCAAGGACAGCGAGCACCACGGAGTGGTGATCATCCACCAGGAACTGGCACTCTCCCCGTTCCTGTCCGTCGCCGAGAACATCTTCCTCGGCAATGAGCGCGCGAAGAGCGGCCTCATCGACTGGAACGAAACCAACACGATGGCCTCGGAGCTGCTGCGCCGGGTTGGTCTCAAGCTGAACCCGACGGTTCGGGCGGGCGAGATCGGTGTCGGAAAGCAGCAGCTGGTCGAGATCGCAAAGGCGCTCTCCAAGGACGTCAAGCTGCTCATCCTCGACGAGCCGACGGCAGCGCTGAACGACGAGGACTCCGCCCACCTGCTCGGCTTGGTGAGCGACCTCCGTGAGCAGGGCATCTCCTGCATCATCATCAGCCACAAGCTCAACGAAATCCGCGCGATCGCCGATTCGGTGACCATCATCCGCGACGGCCGCACCATCGAGACCCTGAGTCTGCATGACGGTTCGGTGACCGAGGAGCGGATCATCAAGGGCATGGTGGGCCGCGACATGGAACACCGGTATCCGGAGCGCACCCCGTCCATCGGTGACGAGATCTTCCGGGTTGAGGACTGGACAGTCCACCACCCGCAGGAGCATGCCCGGGTTGTCATCGATAAGGCACACCTGTCGGTACGTGCCGGTGAGATCGTCGGCATCGCCGGACTGATGGGGGCCGGCCGCACGGAACTGGCGATGAGCGTCTTCGGACAGAGCTACGGGTCCAATATCAGCGGTTCCCTGTACAAAAACGGCAAGCAGATCCAGGTTCGGAACGTGGGGGAGGCCATCCGCCATGGCATCGCCTACGCCACTGAAGACCGGAAACGCTACGGCCTGAACCTGCTCGACGACATCAAGCGGAACATCTCCGGCGCGGCGCTCAACAAGCTGGCAACCCGGGGATGGGTGGATGGGGCTCGTGAAACCATCGTCGCCAACGACTACCGCAAGTCCATGAACATCAAGGCCCCCTCGGTCGCAGCCGTGACCGGCAAACTCTCCGGCGGCAACCAGCAGAAGGTCGTGCTGTCCAAGTGGATGTTCGCCGACCCGGATGTGCTCATCCTCGATGAGCCCACGCGCGGTATCGACGTCGGAGCCAAGTACGAGATCTATACGATCATCAACCGCCTCGCAGACGAGGGGAAGGCGATCATCGTCATCTCCTCCGAACTTCCGGAACTACTCGGCATCTGCGACCGCATCTACACCCTGGCAGAAGGCGTCATCACAGCGGAGGTTCCGATCGCCGATGCCACCCCCGAATACCTCATGCAACACATGACCAAGGAAAAGGACTGATCCCATGGCAACTACCGTCAAGGACGCCCCTCCGGCGCCGGCGCCTGCCAACGCTCCACACGGCTTGGCCTTCTTCACCAGCAGGCTTCGCCAGATCGGTATCTTCGTTGCGCTCCTGGTGATCGTCGGCCTTTTCCAGGTCCTCACCCGCGGCGCATTGCTGCAGCCGGACAACGTCTCCAACATCATCGTCCAGAACAGCTACATCCTGCTCCTGGCCATCGGCATGGTGATGATCATTATTGCCGGCCATATCGACCTGTCCGTCGGATCGGTCGCCGCCTTCGTGGGTGCCATGTCGGGCGTGATGATCCAGGACTGGGGTCTCCCATGGTGGCTTGCCATCATTGCATCCCTCCTGATCGGTGCGCTCGTAGGTGCGTGGCAGGGCTTCTGGGTTGCGTACGTAGGAATCCCTGCGTTCATCGTGACGCTGGCCGGCATGCTCATCTTCCGCGGACTCACCCAAATCACCCTGGAGAACCAGCGGATCAGCGGCTTCCCCACCGAGTACCGCCAGCTTGGCGGCGGCTTCCTGTTCCCGGGCCTGTTCCCGGCCGAGACGAATATCCTCGACTGGACCACGGTGGGCCTGGGCATCATCGCTGCGGCACTGCTTGTCGTCAGCCAGCTCCGCGGCCGCCGTACCCGCGCCCGCCTGAACCTTGAGACCGAACCGTCCTCGTGGTTCTTCACGAAGCTCGCCTTCGGCCTCGTGGTCATCCTTGGCCTGACCTACCTGCTGGCCAGCTCCCGCAGCGGTACACCGATCGTCCTCGTGCTGCTCGGCATCCTGGTAGTGGTATACAGCCTCGTAATGAACCGCGCGGTCTTCGGCCGCCACATCTACGCCCGAGGCGGCAACCTGCAGGCGGCCCAGCTCTCAGGCGTCAATACCAAGCGCATCGACTTCATGCTCTTCGTGAACATGGGTGTACTTGCTGCGCTTGCCGGCCTTGTCTTCACCGGACGCCTCAACTCGGCAGGCCCGGGTGCGGGCAACCTGTTCGAGCTGGACGCCATCGCCGCTGCCTTCATCGGCGGCGCGGCGGTGACCGGCGGTGTGGGTACCGTCGTCGGTGCGATCACCGGAGGCCTGATTATGGGCGTGCTCAACAACGGCATGTCATTGATGGGTGTCGGAACCGACTACCAGCAGTTCATCAAGGGCATGGTCCTGCTGCTCGCGGTCGCTTTCGACGTCTTCAACAAGCGCAAGGCATCCACCGCACTGAAGTAGAAACACCCTTCATTTGGCAGGACACGCCCCTTTTGCCCGTTCATTAGGGGCGTGTCCTGCTCTTTCAACGAGCGAAGAACACGGACGTAGGAGAACATCTTGGCGAACGACGTCGGCACCAACTGGGCGGGGAACCTCGCCTACGGAGCAACTGTCCTGCACGAGCCCTCCTCGGTCGAGGAGGTTCGCCGCATGGTTGCCACTGCGTCCTCCATCCGCGCGCTCGGCTCACGCCACTCCTTCAACACCATCGCCGACGGAACCTCGGAGCTGCTTTCGACGGCGGCGCTGACCGGTCCCGTCACGATCAATCGCGACCGCTCCACCGTCACCGTCGGCGCGGGTATCCGCTACGGGGAACTCGCGCGTGAGCTCGAGAGGGCCGGTTTCGCCCTCGCCAACCTCGCTTCCCTGCCCCACATCTCGGTGGGCGGCGCTGTCGCCACCGGGACCCACGGCTCGGGCAACCGGAACCGCAGCCTGGCTGCCGCCGTCGTCGGGCTTGAGCTGGTGACCGGCAGCGGTGACCTGATCGCGTTCGATGCCGGAAACCCGGACCTCGCCGGTGCGGTCATCAACCTGGGCGCACTCGGTGTTGTCACCAGCCTGGAGCTGGAGATCGAGCCGGCCTTCGAGGTGGAGCAGACCGTCTTCGAGCAGCTCCCACTAGATGCCCTCACCACCAATTTCGACGGCGTCACCGGCGCAGCGTACAGCGTCAGCGTGTTCACTACCTGGCGCAATCCCGACGCCGCCGACTCGGTGTGGGTCAAACGCCGCCCCGATCGCGACGTGCCCCTGGCCCACACCCTCTTCGGCGCCGTCCGTGCGACGGAAGAGAGGCATCCGCTGCCCGGGCTGCCGGCGATCGGCTGCACGCCGCAACTGGGAGCGGCAGGGCCCTGGTACAACCGACTTCCTCACTTCAAGCTCGATTTCACGCCGAGCAATGGCGTGGAGCTCCAGTCCGAATACCTTGTGCCGCGGCAGCATGCGGTCGACGCGATCCTGGCCGTGCGGGAACTCAGCGCCGAGATCGCTCCGCTGCTCCAGGTCAATGAGATCCGCACGGTGGCTGCGGACGAGCTGTGGCTCAGTTCCAGTTACGGAACCGACGCCGTGGGTCTGCACTTCACCTGGGTTCAGGACCAGCCCGCCGTCGAGGCGTTCCTTCCCACGCTGGAGGCAGCCCTGGAACCGTTCGCGGCACGCCCCCACTGGGGCAAGCTGTTCACGCTGGGCGCTCACGATCTTGACCGGCTGTACCCCAGGCTCGAGGATTTCCGCCTGCTGGTGAAGCGGATGGATCCGGACGGAGTGTTCGACAATCCGTTCACTGCGGAGGTCCTGGGCCGCTAGCTTCCCGTGACGAGGATGCTCAGCGTGGTGCTTCTCAGCGGGCTCGAAGGTGCCGCCTCACGAGGAGTACCGCGGCCGCAATGAGGGACAAGAATCCGGCCGTTCCTCCGATGACGAGCGGATTCGCTGACACTGACCGCTCCGGTTCGCTGCCTGCTGCGTTAGCGGGAGCGGCGTCGGCGTTTCCTGCCTCATCCGGTGCCGGTGGCACGTACATGGGCGCCCACGCGAACGGCGGCATTGCCGTGGTTGATTCCCGCGACTTCGACTCGAGCCAGCCCTCTTCATCTTCTTCCTCGGCTGGCTGCTGCTCCGGTAGCACCTCAGGCGTGATGACGGCCGGGGGCAGCCAGACGGCGGTGCCCGCCGCGCCCGCAGGCGGTGGTGCAGGGAGCTGGGCGGCCGGCGGAACGGCGGGAGCTTCCGGTGCCGGTGCCGGTGCCGGTGCCGGTGCCGGTGCGGGTTTGGGTGCTGGTTTCGGCGCAGGCGCCGGTTCCTCTGCCTCCGGCTGCGTAGGTGCTTTGGCGGGGGGTGCCTTCGCGGGCGGTGCAGGCTGGGCGGGCGGTTCCGGCTCCGGCTCGGGATCGGGCAGGGGTTCGGGTTCCGGGACGGGATTCGGCTGAGGGCCGGGGTCCGTCGGCGGACCGGGATCCGGTTCGTCGGTCTCTCCGGAGCCTCGTCCGGAGTTGTCGCCGCCCCGGTCGCCGTCGTTCCGCCCGGAGTCCCGAAGAGCAGATACCTGGTCGCGCTCGCGATCGTCAGACTTGGCATTCGCAGGCGGCGCAGTGCCGAGAGCGGCTGCACTTAAAAGCGCGGCCACCGCCGTGTACCTGAGCCAGTTCGATGTGCTGTGCATTGAACGTTCTCCCAACGCGGGCGGATTCCAATTCGAACCCCGTGCTGCCGGGCGCCTTCGGTATGAGCGCCGGTCGCCTCGACGGTGAGGGTACGTGCCTCCCAGTATCAGGCAGGCCGAAGCAATCCACAATGAGTGCGATCGGCGGCCCAAGGCTTTCACAGGCTGCCTACCCGCGTTTCCTACCCCCTGTGTACATCTGTATACAATGGGATCCAGCGTGCCTTAGGAGGACAGATTGACCGACACAAGAAAGCCGGTTTGGTCCTGGCTCATCGTGCTCGTTGTTGCCGCCCTTCTGACGCAAACGGCTTTGAACGTTGTCCGACCGGTCACCACCTACAAGCTTTTGGACCTGGGGGCCGATCCGACCGTTCTCGGTCTGATCACCGCTGCCTACGCTGTGGTCCCCCTTGCTACCGCCCTCTGGTTCGGCAGGATCAGTGACCGTGTACTGGATCTTCGGTGGCTGGTTGCCGGAGGAGCGGGCTTGCTGGCGCTCGGAAGCGTGGGTCTGGCCGTGGCCTCGAATATCCCGCTGGTGGGTCTTGCCAGCGCACTGCTGGGGCTCGGCCATCTGGTCTTCACCATCGCCGGACAAGCATCGGTTGCCCGCTATGCGCCGGCCGACCGGATGAACACCGGGTTTGGCTGGTTCACTGCCGCTTACTCCGCGGGTCAGCTGATTGGTCCGCTGATCGGCGGTTTCCTGCTGGGTACGGAAACCGGCTCGGCGGCTGAGGGCCGCTCCGCAGGCATTGCGATCGCGCTGTGGGTCGGAGCCCTGCTGGCCTTAGCCGCGGCCCCCATGATGCTCATCAGGTCTGCCGCAGGACCCGGGCGGGGCAGGCTTGAGGTTGAACAGTTGGGGCCTGAGACCGGAGAGGAACCGGCCGAGACCTCGGGCGTTCCGGCCGGCAAGGCCACGTTGGTCGGCGTCTTGAGGGTTCGGGGCGTGGCCTCGCACATGCTGGCCTCACTCGCTCTCCTTGCGATGCTGGACATCCTGACCGCATTCCTTCCCCTGGTAGGTGAGGCGGCTGGAGTGTCGCCGGCGGAAGTTGGGATATTGCTGGCCGTCAGGGCGATGGCGTCGATCTCCTCCCGTGTCTTCCTTCCCCGGTTGTCATTGCGCTACAGCGCACGGGCCTTGTTGCTGCTCAGCCTGTACGGCTCGGGTCTGGCGCTGATCCTTCCGCCCCTGGTGATCACTCACGTCTGGGCTGTGGTCCCACTCCTCATCCTGGGCGGGTTCTGCCTCGGGCTGGGACAACCGCTGACAATGACCCTGGTATCGATGTCCGTACCCGAAAGCTGGCGCGGCGCGGCGCTTGCGGTGCGCCTGACAGGCAACCGGGCAGGGCAGGTTGTCATGCCGTTGGTTGCCGGGCTCATCGCCGCGCCGCTCGGAGCGGCAGGAGCAATCTGGTTCACCTGCGGCGTTCTGCTTCTAAGCGGATGGGAAAAGTCCGTGCGAAGCGATCCGCCGCCCTCAGGGTGAGGCGAACCAGCGGGTGACTCGGATTCTCAGCGTCCCTTCCGCTGCCCCTCGCGCACCTCGAGGACGGACAGGGCGCCGGTTGCGTCCTCAACTGTCGACCGGCCCAGCACCGCTACCCGGTCGGCCAGGCGCAGTGCCTCGTCCATGCTGTTGGTCGCGAGCAGAACAGTGGTCGGCAGGGCGCGGTGCAGCGTCTGGAGCACGTTGTGCAGTACGGTCCGGGCTGCACCTTCGACGGCGGCGAAAGGGTGGTCGAGCAGCATGACGCCAGGACCGCTCGCCATGGCTCGTGCCAGGGCCGCCCGCCGTGCGATTTCGGCGGTTACCTCGGCAGGAAGCAGTTTCGCGAAGCGATGAAGTCCCGCCAGGTCCATCAGCTCTGCAACCTTCGCCTTCGCCTCGCTCGCGCTGAAGCTTTTGCGCAGTCCGAGCGCGAGGTTTGCCTGCAACGAGTGTGCAGGCTGCAGGTCCGCGTCCCGCGGAGTCCAGGAGCAGCGGTCATCGGTGTGCCGGACGGGTTCGCCGCCTACCAGCACCGAGCCGGAGCGGGGATGATCGACTCCCGCAGCGGTGCGCAGGAGGCGGGAAGCGCCGTCGTTCTCGCTGCCGACGAAAGCGAGGACTTCGCCGGCCTGGATGTCGAGGGTGACATCGCGGACGCCCTCGGCGTGCAGCTTCACGAAAGAGACCGGCAACGGCGTGGAAGCGCGCTTGAACACGTGATGGGGTGGAACCGGGCTGGTACTCATCGGCACTCCGTTGGCATCCGGGATTCCGGGCGCTGCAGCGCCCGCCAGTAATCCCTCCTAACCTAGCCGCACCAGGACGGATCCGGGTCGCGGCGCGTTACCAACGCGTAATAAAGCGACCCAAATCAGCGGCAGGGGCGTGCCGAGGGTTCCATGGTTCGGTCGAGCGGGGTGTAGACAGCGCAGATGATGAGGCCGAGCCAGGCGCTGCGTGCAAGATCGGTCAAGCTCCAGGAGGAGAGCGGCCGGCGCTCGGCCGCCGGAACGGACGAGCGCCCGATGTACGCGAGGGCCGCGACGGTGATCCCGAGGATGATCAGGAGTGCCATTCCTATCGTCCTTCGGTTGCGATGCCGGAAGCGAAACTGGAGTAGGAGCGGCTCGGCAGGTCCGCGCTTCCCCATCCGCTGTGGGACTGCACCGGTGGAAGATGCCTCAGGCCGTCTGCGGTGACGGCGTGGAGGACTGCCGCGATAAGGGCGGCCAGCAAAACCAGTACGACGACGATTTCCATACCTCGATGGTCCTCCTCGCCTTCCCCTGCCAACAGTGGCAGAAAAGACCACTATCAATAAATTACTGCCATGTTCCGAATTTCTTCGGAAAGTGCGTAACCCGGGCAGGGTAGATGTCGATTACGGGAGTGTGAGGTTGCGCCGCTCCTCCCCACAGGACGGCGCAACTTCGGCTTGGAGTCAAGCAACACAAGGAATAAGCAACACAAGGAGTCCCATGAAGATGCACGAACGTATCAACGCCCTGAGCCTGCCCGCTAAGGTTGCGGCTCTCGCTGCAGTCATCGCCGTCGGCGGTGCCGGAGTGGCCGTCGCAGCTCCGTCCGTTGAGGGCACCGGTAAGGGCGCTGCTGACGTCAAGGCCGTCGTCGCACCTGCAGACGCTGCCGTGCCTGCGGTTCCTGCTGTGCCCGCCGTTCCCGTTCCCGGCGAAGAAGACGTTCCGGCTGTTCCTGCCGTTCCGGCCGTCCCCGCCACCCCGGCTGTTCCGGCGGACGTATCCGTGAAGGGTGCAGCTGACGCAGAGGTGGCCGAGGACGTCGCCGCCGATGCTGCAGCCGCTGCCAACTCCAACGGTGCCGACAACGCTTCGGTCAACGCTGCGGTGAAGGGCGATGCCAACGCCAACGCTGAGGTTCGCGGTTCGAATGTGGCCGTTCCCGCCGTTCCTGCTGTCCCCGGCGAAAACGGTGAACCGGCAGTTCCGGCTGTACCGGCCGAGGTGACCCTTCCCGAGGTTGCTGTCGGCGCCGGCGTCGAGGTTGCCGCCGAGGCCAAGATTGAGGGTTCGCGCCGCTAGATCCGGCGTCGCTAGGATTGCGGGGTCTGGGTGCGGCCCATCAAGGCCGCACCCGCCCCCGATCGAGAGGTGTATGTGAGTTCAACGCTGACGGAAGACCTGCTGGGCGCTGCCCAGGCGGGCGATACTGTCGCGCTGAATTGCATCTACACCGAGCTCTCGCCGAAGGTTCTCGGCTACCTTACCGCGCGAGGGGTTGATGACCCCGAAGCCGTGACGCAGGACGTCTTCCTGTCCGTTTTCAGCAGGCTTTCCACCATCAGCGGAGGCGAGCAGGGCCTTCGGACGTTCGCATTTTCCGTGGCGCACGCCCGTTCCGTGGACGAGGCCCGCAAACGTTCACGACGTCCCGCAATGTACTCATACGACCCGTCTTCCGACGACCGGACGACGGCGTCCGCCGAGACCGCCGCGCTGGACCGCCTTTCCGGCGACAGGGCACTGCAGCAACTTCAGGCGCTGAAAGCGGACCAGCGCGAAGTATTGGCCCTACGGATCATCGCAGACCTGCCCCTGGAGGACGTGGCGCGGGTGGTCGGCAAATCGCCCGGCGCAGTGAAACAGCTCCAGCGCCGCGGCCTGATCAAACTCAAGCAACTCATCGTGGAAAAGGACTCGAGCAACCATGGCGCATGATCCGTCCTCCCGGGCAGCGGTTCAGAACCTGCTTGCCGAGTCCGACGTCGCACCCTCCGAAGAGCTGACCCGAGCCCTTTCCGACCTGTCGTCGGTGGGCCGAAGGGAAGCCCCGCCCATCTCGCCGGAACTTGCCGCGGTGATGCGGCAGGCCTCCAGCGCCCCCGGCGATAACATCTCGGCCACTCCTTCCCGCACGACCGGCGAGAGCAACGTCATCCCTCTGCGGCGCGGACGGAAGGCGAGCCGCGGCGCAGCGATGGGCGGCGCCGTCGTACTGGCGATGGCGGCGGGTATTGGGGGAGTGGCGGCATTCGGACCGGACAATTCGGTTGAGTCTGCCGTGGAATCGGTGCTCCGATGGGTTGCGCCTGCTGACGCTCCTGAACCGGCCTCCGACGACCAGCCGGCCAAGCCGGCCCCGGCGCCGGCTCAGGTAACCCCGGACTCTGTGCCAACACCCGCCCAGCCGACAGGCCCGGTCGTGACCGAGGTGCCGACTGAGGTGCCGGTGGAACGGACGGCCCCCGAACCAGGGCGGGCGCTTCCGTCGCCGACTCAGGATCGGCCGACGCCTCAGGACGCCGGCAAGCCCGAGAAGAAGGTAGTACCGCGCGTGGAGCTGCCCGAACTCCCAGTTCCCGTTCCCGACCCGGGAACGGGAAATCGGCCGGAGCTGCCCATCGATACACCGGAGCTACCGGTGCCCGGCGGCATTGGCACTACGGCTCCGACACCGGATCCGGCCCTCCGGCAGTCCCGCTGAACCAGCCGGGACTGCCTACCTCAAAGACGGACTAAACCGTCACCTGGCGCTTCGACGAGATGACACCGGTGTTGAAGCCAGCCAGGTTCAGTCCACCGTGGAAGCGGGCGTGCTCGATCTTGACGCAGCGGTCCATCACCACGTTCATGCCGGCAGCTTCAGCGTCGCGAGCGACCTCCTCATGCCAGGAGCCCAACTGCAGCCACAGCGTCTTCGCGCCGGCAGCCTTAGCTTCCTCCAGAACGGAGGGCAGGTCATCGTGCTTGCGGAAAACGTCCACGATGTCGGGCTGCTCGGGCAGATCGGCCAGAGACTTGTAGACCGGCTGGCCGAGGATCTCCTTGGCCGTCGGGTTTACGAAGTACAAGCGGTACGGCGAGGACGACTGCAGGTACGTTGCCACGAAGTACGACGCCCGCGACGGCTTGTCCGAGGCGCCCACAATCGCGATCGACTTTGCATTGCGCAGGATGTTCAGGCGCTCCGGCGCGGACGGGCCTTCCCATGTGCGTTCCGAGGTGCTCATGCGCCTACTCCTACCTGGCTGGTACGCGTTGTATCCGTCGTTGCGTCGTCCTCGGGGGTCTGAGGCAGATCACCGTCCGTCGACCCAGCCACCGCTGCGTCCAGCGCCTGGTCGAGGTCCCAGAGGATGTCGTCGAGGTCCTCGAGTCCCACGGAGATGCGGATAAGGTCCTCAGGGATTCCGGCGGCCTCCAGCTGCTCGGCGGTCAGCTGCTGGTGCGTGGTGGAGCCCGGGTGGATCACGAGGGTGCGCGCGTCACCCACGTTGGCCAGGTGGGACGCGAGCTGCAGCGACTCGATGAACGTCTGGCCGGCCGCGCGTCCGCCCTTAACGCCGAAGCTGAAGACGGAGCCGGGACCCTGCGGCAGGTACTGCTTCGCCCGGTCGTGGTGGATGTGCGAAGGCAGTCCCGCGTAGTTGACGTACTCGACGCGGGGATCCTTCTCAAGCCATTCGGCGACTGCCTGTGCGTTGGCGACGTGCTCGTCTACGCGCTGGGCGAGCGTTTCGACGCCCTGCAGCAGCTGGAACGCGGCCGACGGCGACAGCGACGGCCCGATGTCACGCAGCTGCTCCGTGCGCAGCTTGGTCAGGAATCCGTACTCGCCGAAGTTCGCCCACCACTGAATGTTCCCGTAGGAGGGGACGGGCTCGGTCATGGTGGGGAACTTGCCGTTGCCCCAGTTGAACCGCCCACTTTCGACGACGACCCCGCCCAGGGTGGTGCCGTGCCCGCCGATGAACTTGGTGGCGGAGTGGATCACGATGTCCGCGCCGTGCTCCAGCGGACGCACGAGGTAGGGCGTGCTGAGGGTGGAGTCGATGACCAGGGGGACGCCGGCGTCGTGCGCCACCTTCGCCAGCCCGGCAATATCGGTGATCTCGCCGCTCGGGTTGGCGATGACCTCCGCGTATACGGCCTTGGTGTTCTCCTGGATGGCTGCGGCGTAGTCGGCCGGGTCGGTGCCGGGAACGAAGGTGGTCTCGACGCCGAACCGGCGCAGCGTGACGTCCAGCTGCGTGACGGTGCCGCCGTACAGCTGCGAGGCGGCCACGATGTGGTCGCCGGCTTGGCAAAGCGCGGCGAAGGTGATGAACTCCGCGCTCATGCCCGACGCCGTCGCAACCGCCCCGATGCCGCCTTCAAGGGAGGCGATGCGCTCCTCGAAAGCGGCCACGGTGGGGTTGCCGATGCGGGAGTAGATGTTGCCGTACTTCTGCAGTGCGAAGAGGTTGGCGGCGTCGTTGGTGTCTTTGAACACGAACGACGTGGTCTGGTAGATGGGCACCGCGCGGGAGCCGTGCGTTGCGTCCGGGGTTCCGCCTGCGTGCAGCGCACGGGTGCGGAAACCGAAGGTGCGGTCAGCCATGAAGGAGCCGCCTTTCTTGGTGGGTGTTTCCAGTTCTTCTCAAGTATCGCGCCTGCCGGCCGCGATCACCTCGGCGATGCGCGGCACGCACGCCTCGTTCTGCAGGCTGGTGGTGTCCCCGAGGGGCGTGCCCTCGTACAGCTGGGTCAGCAGCCGCCGCATGATCTTGCCGGAGCGCGTTTTGGGCACGTCCGGAACAACGACGACGGCGGCCGGCTTGGCAATCGGCCCGATCTCGCGGGCCACGTGGGCACGCAACTGCTGTGCCAGTTCCGGGTGGTCCTCACCGCGGACGACGACGAAGGCCGCGATCGCGTGCCCGGTCACCTTGTCTGCCACCGGGCAGACTCCGGCCTCCACCACCTGCGGGTGCGAGACGAGCGCTGACTCGATCTCGATCGTCGAGAGCCGGTGGCCGGAGACGTTGATGACGTCGTCCACGCGGCCCAGGATCCAGGTGTGGCCGTCGTCGTCGTACTTGGCGCCGTCACCGGCAAGGAACCAGCCCTTGTCCGCGAACTTGCGCCAGTAGGAGTCCAGGTACCGCTGAGGATTCCCCCAGACGGTGCGCGCCATGGCGGGACCGTGGCGGTCCACCACGATAAGGCCCTGCTCGCCGGGCGCGACGGTCTCGCCGTCGTCGTTCACGATGCGGGTGCTCACGCCGGGCAGAGCGCGGGAAGCGCAGCCGGGCTTGAAGGACGCGTCCGTGGGACGGGGGCTGAGCACGGTGGCGCCGGTCTCGGACTGCCACCAGGTGTCCACCATGGGGGCGGTGCCGGAGCCGATGTTTTCCCGGAACCAGCGCCAGGCCTCAGGATTGGTCGCTTCTCCCACGGTGCCGAGGACCTTGATGGAGGAGCGGTCGTAGGACTCGGGGACCCCGTCAGGGAACCAGCCCATGAGCGAGCGGATCAGGGTGGGCGCCGTGTAGTAGCTGGTCACGCGGTAGCGTTCGATGATTTCGAAGTGCCGGCCCGGGTGGGGAGTGTTCGGTGTGCCCTCGAAGATCACCTGCGTGGCACCGTTGGAGAGCGGTCCGTAGATTTCGTAGGTGTGGGCGGTGACCCAGGCGAGGTCGGCGGTGCACCAGTGGACGTCGCTCTCGCGGCCGGCCGGATCAGGGTCGCTGAACAGGTACTCGAAGCTCCAGGAGGCCTGGGTCAGGTAGCCGCCGGTGGTGTGCACCAGGCCCTTGGGTTTTCCGGTGGTGCCCGAGGTGTACATGATGAACAGCGGCGTCTCGGCCTCGAACGCCTGCGCCTCGTGGACGGGCGAGGCGGAGCCGACGGCGTCGTGCCACCACACATCGCGACCCTCGGTCCACGCGATGTCGCTGCCCGTCCGGCGAATCACCAGCACGTGCTCGATGGCGTTGTCCCCGGCGACGGCTGCGTCGGCATTCTCCTTGACCGGTACGGCCGTCCCGCGGCGGTATTGTCCGTCCGTAGTCACGAGCAGCTTGGCGCCGGTGTCCTCGACGCGGAAACGCAGTGCTTCGGCTGAGAAGCCGCCGAACACCAGGGAGTGCACCGCGCCGATCCGGGCGCACGCCAGGGTGATGACCACCGTCTCCACCAGCACGGGGAGGTAGATGACCACCGGGTCGCCCTTGCCGATACCCAGGGCGGTCAGCGCGTTCGCGGCGCGGGAGACCTCGTCCTGGAGTTCGCGGTAGGTGACGGTGCGGCGGTCGCCGGGCTCGCCCTCGAAGAACAGCGCCGGCTTGTCACCGAGACCCGCCTCGACGTGACGGTCCACGCAGTTGTAGGCGGCGTTCAGGGTTCCGCCCGCGAACCACTCGATCCGGGGCACGGACAGTTCGCCGTCGGAGCCCGGGCGTGCCGGCTCGAACGTGTGGGCCGTGTGCCACTCGCTGGTCCAATGCAGCCGACGCGCGGCCTCCTCCCAGAAGGCCACGCGTTCAGCTTCAGTTTCCAGCCCTTCAGCTCCTGCATCGGGCGCCGTCAACGTGGAGGTGCTCAGGTCCACCGGCGTACCGCCCATTTCTCCGCCACGCCCAGCAGCGCATCGGTGGTCTTGCCGATCACCGCGAGCAGGATGATCGCCAGGAAGATCCTGTCCGTACGGCCGTTGTTGGTCGAGTCCGTGAGCAGGAAGCCAAGTCCCAGCGACGACGCGATCAGTTCCGCGGCCACCAGGAACAGCCACGCCTGGGCAAGCGCCAGGCGAAGTCCCGAGAAGATCGCGGGAACGACGGCGGGCAGCTGCACCGTGGTCAGCAGCCGGATTCCCTTCAGGCCGAAGGCCCGAGCCGCCTCGATCAGGTTCCGGTCCACGTGCCGCAGCGCCAGGTACAGGGTGGTGAACACGGGGAAGAACGCGCCGATGAGAATCAGCGTCACCTTCGAGTCCTCGCCGATCTTCATCCACAGGATGAGCAGCGGAACCCACGCCAGGGACGGAACAGCCCGCAGTGCGCCGATGGTCGGCGCCAGCAGGACATCGGCCAGGCGGGACAGGCCGAGCAGCGCGCCCAGCGCGAGGCCCAGCGTGGCACCCAGCGCGAAGCCGATGAGCACGCGCTGGGTGGAGATGGCGATGTGGATCCCCAGTTCGCCGCGCTCGATGAGCTCACGCGCGGCATTCACGACGTCGCCGGGCGGCGGCAGCTGCACAGCACTGAACACTCCGACGACGGAGTTCAGCTGCCACGCGACCACGATCAGCGCGGGAACCACCAGCCCGAGCAGCAGCCGCACCGACCGCCGGCCAAGCAGCCCGACGGAGGCCTCCGTGGGCTGGGCGGGTGCGCCGCCGTCGTCGTTCGCTGTTGTCACCGTGTGCCCGGTAGCTTCAAGGCCTTCCTTGCTGATGGCGTAGACGCTCTGGCCGGTGTTTCCGGGGTTCCCCATCTGCGTCATCAGGAGGCCTTGATTGCGTCCGGGTCGGCGTTGGAGATGAACGAGTCATCGAAGAGGGAGTCGAGTGCCTCGTCGATCTTGTCCTGCGAGGAGACATCGCCGGTCTCGACGAAGGACGGGCCGACCTTCTCGAGGACCTTGCGCTGCGCCTCGCCCGGCGCGGGGTCGACGTCGAGGTTGGTGCGCTCGATGATGACGGCGTTGGCCAGTTCCACGTCGATGCCGGCGACCTCGGCGAGGATCTGGGCGGTCTCCTCCGGGTTTTCCTTGGCCCAGGCGCGCGCCTTCTCGTAGGCGTTCACCACGGTCTGGGCGAGCTCGGGGCTCTCCTCCAGGAACTCCTCGTTGGCGTTGAGGAAACCGTAGGTGTTGAAGTCGATGTTGCGGAAGAAGAGCTCGGCGCCCTCCTGCTCGGCGGAAGCCATGATCGGGTCCAGGCCCGCCCAGGCGTCGACCGAACCGTTGTTCAGGGCGGCCCAGCCGTCAGCGTGCTGCAGGTTCTGCACGGTGACCTCGGAGGGGTCGATGCCTGCCGACTCGAGCGACTGCACCAGGAAGAAGTAGGGGTCGGTGCCCTTGGTCGCCGCGATGGACTTGCCACGCAGGTCCTCAAGGCTCTCGATGCCGGTGCCCTCGACGGTGACCATCGCGGACCACTCGGGCTGGGAGTAGATGTCGATCGTCTTGATC
Source organism: Arthrobacter sp. JZ12 (assembly GCF_035189165.1). Classification (NCBI taxonomy): domain Bacteria; kingdom Bacillati; phylum Actinomycetota; class Actinomycetes; order Micrococcales; family Micrococcaceae; genus Arthrobacter; species Arthrobacter sp. JZ12. The sequence continues at coordinate 258,535 of NZ_CP045246.1, forward strand.
GGCGAGCCGTTGGAACGGGCGAGGAGCGCAGCGGAACCTGCGGTGGATCCGACGTCGACGGCGCCGGCGCGGAGGGCCTCGTTGGCCTTGTTGGAGCCCGCGGACTGAACCCAGTTGACGGTGACGCCCTCGTCCTCGAGCTCGGCTTCCAGCCAGCCCTGATCCTTGATGACCAGGCTGAGCGGGTTGTAGGTGGCGAAGTCGATGTTGAGCTCGGTCGCCGTGGTGCCGGATGCCTCGGTGGTGGAGGCTGCGTTCTCGCCTGCGAGGCAGCCGGTGAGGGCAAGGGTGCCGGTGGCGGCAACTGCTGCCGAGAGGACGGCGCGGCGGGTGAAGGACAAGCGTGTGCTGTTCATTTCTTCCTTTAGGTGGTGCGGCAGCCATCGTGCGGACGGGCACGACGGCGGAACGGGGGTGAAATTCTTGGGTGGCTGTGAAAGCCGGAAGCGGCCTAGTGGCCGGGAACACCGAGTTCGGTGAGGAGCGAGCTGCGCATTCGGCCCAGCTCGGCGGAGTTGCGGTCGCGGGGGCGGTCCCCGGGAACCGTGAGCACTTCGGCGATGGAGGCGCCGGGGCGGGTGGGATCGCTGGATTTGGCGAGCACAATGATGCGGTCGGCAAGTTGGAGGGCTTCGTCGACATCGTGTGTCACGAGCAGGACCGTGGTGGGCTGTGCCCGGTGGATGTCCAGCAGGAGGTCCTGCATCTTCAGGCGGGTCAGGGCGTCGAGGGCGCCGAACGGCTCGTCGAGCAGGAGCACCTTGGGGTTGCGGGCGAGCGCCCGGGCCAGCGACGCCCGCTGCGCCATGCCGCCTGAGACTTCGCGCGGCCGGTGCTCGGAGAAGTCGGAGAGTTCCACCAGCCCGAGGAGTTCGCTGACCTTTGCCTTGCCCTCGGCGGCGCCGGTTCCCTTGGGGAGGCCGATTGCCACGTTGGCGCGCAGCGAAAGCCAGGGGAGCAGGCGGGGTTCCTGAAAGGCGACGGCGCAGCGGTCGTCGATGCCGTTGACCGCGGTCCCGTCGATGAGGACGGCACCGCTGGTGGGGGCGTCGAGACCCGCAGCAGCGCGAAGCAACGTGGACTTGCCGCAGCCGCTGGCGCCGACAATCGCCAGTACCTCACCTGCGCGCACGTCGAGGTTGATGTCGCGTAGGACAACGTGTTCGCCGCTGCCCGTGCCGAAGGAACGGGTCAGGGAGGAGAAGGCCAGGGCAGTGCCTGCTTGGTGGCGACGCCGGACTGGATTTTGGCGGCGGCCTGCTGCTGGGCGCTGAGGACAGTACTCATTTAGATCACTCCATCGCTCCTGGCAGTAGCACCCGTTCCCCTGCGATGCAGGTAAGGGTTGCTGCGGCGTCAACGATCCAGGTCTCTCGGCCGCTCGGGATGGTGAGCTTCTACTAAACGACTTTGTGACCGTCCGTTGCAACATGTGTCGTAACAAAGCGACCAGCGCGCTGAAGAAGTGTTAATGCATCGGTGACGGAAATCACGGTCGGTGAACGGCCGGTGAACAGAACTTAAGAGAGTCCTCATCTGCTTCTCACGGGCTTCTCCTTCCTGCTTGGTTGTGTGGAACCCGGGAACAATCAATCGAAAGGAATGTCCCATGGGTCTCATCACTGAAGCAGCAGAACTCAATGTCAGCACGGCAGTTAATGTCAGCACGGTCTCCGAACGGCTTATCGCCCTCGATCCCGCACGCCTGAAGCGGGCCAAGAAGGCCTACACAACGCGGCACTTCGCGGCGGCGGTCGAGGCCGAGCCGAACGGCTACTTCCTGCGCCAGGGGGTGCCGGCGGTCGGTGACCTGGTGCTCGCAGAGGTCGTTGAACTCGGCTCACATACCAAGCTGGAGGGCCCGCACTCCCGGCGCCAGTCGATGTTCGTCGGCGACGAGATCGTGGTGACCTACGGCAACCGGTACGCGCCGGACCAGTTCCTGGCAGAGGTGCCCGGGGACCTGCGTCAGTGCAACCTCGTTGCTGCCGGGGGTGTTGCCGGTGCCGTCCTTGAGCAGCACGCGGCGATGAAACCCGCGACCGTTATCCAGCCGATTGGGCTCGTGTCCACCCGCGACAGGGTACTGAACCTCCGGGACCTCGTGCCGAACGAGGACGCGCCGTCGGGCGGCACCGGGTCGCCGAAGGTGATCGCAGTGCCTGGAACCTCAATGAATTCGGGCAAATCCACCACCGTCGGCTGCCTGGTCAACGGTCTTGCCGGTTCCGGTCTGACGGTCGCCGCAGGCAAGGCCACCGGTACGGGCTCGGGCAACGATCCCCGGCTCTTCACCGACGCCGGTGCCTCCCACGTTCTGGACTTCACCGACTTCGGCTACCCCACAACCTTCCGCCTGGACTATGACGCGATCCGCACGCTCCTGACCCGGCTGATCGGCAGGCTCAGCCGTCCCGACGTCGATGTGGTGGTGGTCGAAATCGCCGACGGCGTCCTCCAGCCCGAGACTGCGCGGCTGCTTTCGGATCCGGTGTTCCACGCCTCGGTCGACGAGGTGGTCTTCTCAGCCGCTGACGCGCTCGGAGCTACCGCAGGAATCCAGGTGCTGCAGCAGCACGGCGTGAAGGTGGCAGCGGTGTCCGGCCTGGTGACCGCTTCCCCGTTGGCTGCCCGCGAGGCCAGTGCGGTCTTGGACGTGCCGGTGATCAACACACGCGACCTGTCCCGGCCCGACATCGCGCACGGGCTCTTCGCCGGGCAGGACGACTAGGGGCCTTCGGTGGGTTCTGCACGGGTTGGTCTTCCACGCCTGTTCGACGGCGACCGCGGGCGCGTCCTGGTGCTGCTGGTTGCAGCGGGCCTGGGGCTTGCCTGCCTTGCCGGTGGAACTGCCGTCCTGATGACCGTACTGCTGGGTGGTGATGTTCATCCGGTGGGGGTGGCACTTGCTGGAGGTGGGCTGGTGGCCGCGGCGGCCGGCGTCGGCTTCCTTCGCTCCGCCGAGCGGGTGCTGGCCGAGCGTCTTGGCCAGAGCTACATCCAGCAGATCCGCTTGGGACTGCTCGACTCCGCGCTGGCCTCCGATCGCCCGCCGGCGCCCGGCATCACCATCGCGCGCGCAACGAACGACCTGACGAGTGTGCGCAACTGGATCGCGCTCGGCATTGCACCGATGATGTCCGGCATTCCGCTGATCCTCGGTTCGGTGTGCGCGCTCATGGTGCTGCACCCGGTCCTGGGGGCGGCCGCTGCGGTTCCGCTCCTACTCCTGACCGGTGCCCTGATGCTGATGGCCCGGACTGCGTTTGCCCGGGCGCGGGTGGTGCGCAGGAAGCGGGGCCGGCTGGCATCGCTCCTGGCCGACACGATCGCCGCCGCCCCCTCCGTCCGTGTGGCAGGCGGGCGCCGGCGCGAGGTGCGGCGCATCGAAAAGGCGGGGTCCGCCGTCGTCGATGCTTCCGTTCACCGGGCGGAAGTCGCCGGCTGGATCCGGGGTGCCGCCGCGGCAGCCGGAGCGCTGACGGTCGCCGCTGTCGGCCTTGTAGGTCTCTGGCAGCAGCTTCCCGCGGCAACAGTGGCGGGAGCGCTCACGATCGTCGGACTGCTGGCCACGCCGGTAGCGGACATGGGGCGCGCGGTCGAGTACCGCCAGAACTTCAGGGCGGCCCGCCGCATCCTGGCTCCGGCGCTCGCAGAAACCGGAACGACGGCGGCGGGTGCGGTGCGGAGGCAGCCGCCCGTGAGCGCGCCCCCCAAAGGGACGGGTGTCGTCTCGATCGCGTCCGGAAGTGGGGACGACGTCGTCGTCGGGCTTCCGCTGACGGCGCGGCCAGGCGAAGTGGTGGAGGTCCGCTCAACGGACCCGGCCAGAGTCGATGCGCTCTTCAGCCGGATTGTCGGCCTGAGCGATCCGGGTGCCCTGCAGGTGTTCGTCGACGGGGTGGAGCTTGGGTCAGCATCGTTCCGGGCGCAGCGGGAGCGCGTGGGCTATGCCGTGGCGGGCATGGCCTTGGAACGGGGGACGATCGAGCGTGCGGTGCGCTATCGCCGGCCGGACCTTGACCCCGCTGAGGGGGAGCATGCCTTGGCCCAGGCCGGTCTTGGTGCCGCGATCGGATCCCTGCCGAAGGCCGAGCGCACCGAGCTGCGGCGGGGCGGGGAGCCTTTGTCGGTATCGGACAAGGCGCGGCTCCTGGTGGCGCGCGCAGCGCTTGGTGAGCCCGCGCTGCTGGCCCTCAACCGGATCGACGCCGAGCTCGACGACGATGGCCGCGCCATGCTCCGCCGCCTGATCGAGAACTATCCCGGAGTGGTGCTGGTGTCCTTCGCCCGGCCCGAGGGCCCGCTGCTTCTGCGTGACGGGGTGGGACCGGTGGTGTGGGACCTCGATGAGCTTCCATGTGGCTTGAGCGGTGAGGGAACCTAACCCTTCTCGGCTCCCGCAGTCAGCCCCTCGGTCAGCAGCCGCTCAGCCGCAAAGAAAATGATGATGATCGGCAGGGTCAGAATGACGGAACCGGCCATGAGCACCGTCGTCGGAATCTCAATGCTTCCGGCCAGCTGGGAGAGCCCCAGCGACACCGTCCAGTTCTCACGGGCCTCGACGAGGAAGAGCAGGGCGAACAGGAACTCGTTCCAGGCGATCATGAAGATGTAGAGAGCGTTCGAGATGATGGCGGGCATCGCCAGCGGCAGGCTGACCCGGCGCATGATGGCGAGCCTGCCGGCGCCGTCGATCGCTGCTGCTTCTTCCAGGCTTGTGGGTATGGTTTCGAAGTAGTTGCGCAGCATGTAGATGCTGACGGGAACCACTTGCGCCACATAGACCAGAAGGAGTCCGGCCAGTTCACCCCGGAGGCCGATCCGCGTGAAGAAGACGAACAGCGGAATGGCCAGAAGGATGCTCGGAAACAGGTAGACGGCCAGGAAGAGGGCGCCGATCTTTCGTCGTCCGAAGAACTGCAACCGGCTGATGGCGTAGGACCCGGGGATGGCCAGAAGCAGCGTGACGAGCACCGTCCCGAGGGCAACCAGCGCACTATTCCGCATGAAGACCAGGAAGCCCTGCCCACCTTCGGAGGTCGAGCGCAGGACTGACGTGTAGGTGTCGGCGCTGAATTCCGCCGCGGTAATCCAGATGACGCCCGGATCCTGCAGGAGGCTCGACAGCGGGCGGACCGACAGGATGAGCATGTAGTAGAAGGGAAAGAGGGTCACAAGCAGGATCACCGCAATGACGATCCACCGCAGCCACGTGAGGACCAGCGTTTCGATCCTGTCCCGCGACCACGGCCGCTTGCTCGACGCCGGAGCGCCCCTGCGCTGCGCTTCAACCTCGGTTGCCATCACCCCACCTCCTCTTTCCTCGCGAAAAACTTCAGGTAGATCCCCACTAGGACGGCGAGAATCGCGGCCAGGACGAGGGCCTGCGCGGAAGCAGCGCCGATGTCCCCGCGCGCGGTAAGAAAGTTGTAGACGCGGACGGCCACCACCTCGGTACCGGCCCCGCCTCCGGTGAGGAGGTAGATGTCGTCGAAGCTATTGAACGTCCAGATGAAGCGCAGGACGGACAGTACGGCAATGGTCGGCAGCAGTTGGGGCAGGAGGATGTGCCGGAACCGTTGGGTGGGAGTAGCACCATCAACGCGGGCGGCTTCATCCAGGCTGGCCGGAACCGCCTGCAAGCGGGCGGTCAGGAACAGGAATGCGAAAGGAAAGGACCGCCACGCTTCGAAGGCAATGACGGTCAGCAGTGCGGTGGGCACTGGAAAGGTCAGGCCGAGGAACGAAACTTCCCGTTGTCGCTCGCTCAGGAACGGAACGGCGTCATCCCAACCGAGGAATTGTGTTCCCCAAACATTGATGATGCCGAACTGGGGGTTGAGCATTGTGGTCCACACAAACGTGACGGCCACGATCGGCGCGACGTAGGGGATCAAGGTCGCGGCGCGGACAAACGTCCGTCCGCGGAAGGGCTTTCGCAGGGCCAGCGCCGCAACCAGTCCGAACAGGATTGCCAGACCTGTGCCCGCGACTGAGTAGACCAGTGTTGTCATCAACGCTTCGAGGAAGCCCGGGGATGAAAACACTTCGACGAAGTTGGAGATCGTGTAATTGCCGAAAATCCCGGCCGTTCGAAGGTTCAGCAGGCGAATCCGCTGGAAGGCGAGCAGGATCGTCCAGACGATCGGCAGGACAACCATAACCACGACGATGACCAGCGTGGGCGAAATCAGGAAGAGGCCGGCACGTTGCTCGGCCCGGGCCATCGGTGAGAGCTTCCTCGTGGCGCGGGGCTCCGACGCGCCAGGCGTCGGAGCCCCGTTGGCCCTGCGGATGCTGGTTGTCACTGCAGCGAGTCCTGGATGGACTGCAGGGTCTCGGCTGCCTGCCGTGCTGCTGCCTCCGGGTCTGCGCCGCCGCTGGTTACCTCGGCGACGGCGTCGGCGATGGGCAGTTCGCCCAGCGCCGCACCCGCGAGGTCTCCCTGGCCCTGTGGAATTCCCCAGAGGCGCAGGTCGTCCACTCCGGTCTGCAGGGCTTCGAGCACCTCCCCGGAGTAGAAGTTCTCGAGCGGCTCCTTGCGGTCAACGCCCGCGGGGAGGGTCTGCCAGGCGTCGGAGTATTCGGTTGGGCTGTCTGCGGTGCCGAAGCGGACAGGAACCTTCCCTTCGGGTGCAATAGCCAGGTAGTCGACGTAGCCGTCGCTCATCATGTACTCGACGAACTGCTTGGATGCTTCGGCATTGGCTTCCGCTGTGATGGTCCAGTTGGTGATCTGGCCGAATTGCGCCGGTTCACCGCCGTCGGGACCGAGGATGGCGGGCACAACCCCGGTGTTCTCGGCGAGGAACGCGGGGTTGTCGGCGCATTCCGGGCAGGTGGGCAGTGCGTCGTCGCGAAGCCCAGCCATCTCATCGAGTACGAAGGTGGACCAGATGAACATGGCGGCTTCTCCGGCGAAGTAGTTCGCGCGTACCGTGTCCACGTCCTGGGCCCCTGATACCGAGTAGTTTCCGATCAGGTTGCCGTAGAACTCCAGGGCGGCGACACACTCGGGGCTGTCGAAGAGGATCTCGCCCTCCTCGCTGACCATTTCACAGCCGTTTCCGAGGGCCACGTGCTCAATAGTCTGCTGCGTGAAGGCGTCACCGGGGGCGGTGGCCCCTACGAAGCCTGCAATGTCCGGAGAATCGAGTGCTTCCGCCGCCGCGAGCATGTCCTCGTAGGTTTCCGGCGCTGCGAGCCCGGCCTCTTCGAACAGATCCGTACGGTAGTAGAGGAGCTGTGCCCAGGATTCGCTCGGTACGGCCAGGAGTTCGTCGCCATCGCGGTTCAGTTCAAGGGCCCGGGGAGAGAAGGTGTCTTCACCGAGTGCATCGACCACTTCCTGCACAGCCTGGGTGTTAGCCAGGTCATTGGCGCCGAGTGTGCGGACCTGCGTCAGCCCGATCGATCCGATGACGTCGGGCAGCTCGCCGGCGGCGGCTCCCGACGTAAGCACCTGGTTGAACTGATCTTCCTCTACGCCGACAACCTCGACCTGGATGCCGGATTCGCTCTCGAAGGCCGCTACGATCTCCTCGAATGCCGCCAGGCGGTCGGGGAGGGTATCGCTGGTCTGAACGGTGATGGACTGTCCCTCAGTGTCCGCTTCACCGCCTCCGCCGGAGCAAGCGGCCAGGGTGGCCACGGATATTGCTGCGAGCATTGTCGATGCTGCGAGCCTGCGCTGGGGGATGCCGATCTTCATTCGAAACTCCTTCTCGCTGTACCTGGGGAACGCGATCAATGCGCTCCACCGGGGCGGGAGTCTCGATGGAGCCATTCCTACACGGAGCCACCTGACGGTGGACGATTCTCGTCGAGGTTGGAGAAGTGGAAGGTCCACATCGCCACTAATGCTCAAACGGTAGTGTGAAGCAGATCACGTGTCGAGCAGTGACGGGCGAATTGTTATGGTCCCGGATGAGCTCGCGGAAAGCCCAAACTGAGCACGGTGAGCGGGGCCTCAGGCTAGCAACCAGTCCACTGCGCGCACTAGGAGTTCGCGGTGTTCCGGTGATGAGTACGACGCCGCGTCGTGGCCGAGCGCGTCGTAGAAACTTCGTGCGACGCCGGCTCCGGAGCCGGCGTCGGCCCTCACCGGCCGCTGAAGCGACCACATGAGGGGATGCAGGTGCCCCTCATGCTCGTGGCGTGCATGCACGACGACGTCGGGCGAAGTTCGCAGCCAGCTGTACCGTTCGTCGTCGACCGTGAAGTCCGGAACTCCCACCGGAAAGGAGCCTTCCAGCAGGATGTTGGCCTTCCCGTACTCCGGATGCATCGAGACGCCACGGACCCAGCGTCCGCCGAGCGCCGCTTCCCACGCTTCGGACTCCACGAAGCTGGTGGAGCTGGAGTGCAGGCCGAGCAGGGGCCGCCCGCCCGTGAGCCAGGCGTCGAGACCTGCGCTCGCTTCAGCGGTTCCCGGCGAGGTGCCGCCGTCGCGGGGGAGTCCGACGTTGACGACCAGGAGATCCGGCCACGCGCCCGGGTCCCGAAGCCCGGCAAGGGCGGTGTCGACGTCGTCAGCGGTGGTGACCTGAAGGCCTCGGGCCTTCAAGAGCCCTGCGACTGCATCGGAAGTCTCCTCGAAGGGATGCCATGGGTCGGCGTACCGGCCGGTGCCGGACAGGAGCAGCGCGGTTGTCATGGAAGGTTCACCTCTGCGGGAGCGGGGACCGGAGTCTGGTCAGAAGCGGCTGACTGCAGCGGCTGCGGTGCACCGAGTGAGGATTCCCGCACGATCAGGTCGGGGTTGAGTTCCACCCGGTGCACCGGGCGCCGCCGTCCCTCCGCAATCCGGCCGGTCAGCAGCTGGACCGCCAGCCGCCCCACATAGTGTTTGGGCGGCCGCACCGCGGAGATGGCGGGCTCGGCGAGGTAGGCCACCTCGTCGTCGTATGCCACCACCGACAGTTCGCCGGGCACCGAGATTCCCCGGTCGAGGCAGTGCTGCACCAGCGCGACGGCCTGGGTGTCCGCGTGCACCAGCAGCGCGGTTGTGCCCGTTTCCCTGCAGCGGGCGATGATGTTGTCGAACTGGTCGCTGCGCGGGTTTCCGAAGCGGCCGACGGTGTCATCGTGGACGGCGTCGGCAGGGATGCCGAGGGCCGCAACGGCCTGCCGCCAGCCGCGCAGCACGTGCCGGCTGGTGGGGCTGGCGGGATCGGTCAGGCAGCCAATCACCCGGTGCCCCTCCTGCCACAGGTGCCTAACGGCCATTCCGGCGCCAAACGCATGGTCGGTGGCCACCCACTCAAGCCGGTGCGCCGGGATCATCGTGGGGGAGCGGCGCTCCGCCAGCACCACGGGCAGGGGCAGCGAGTTGAGCCAGCGCAGCAGGTCGTGTCCCGGTTCGCCGCCTGTTTCGGGCGCGATGACGATGCCCCCGAGTCCGTCCATCTTCAGCAGCGCCTGGACCTGGCGCCGGTTGTCTTCCGCGTCGTAGCTGGAACCGCGCACCACCAGCCGGCTTCCCTGCGCTTCAGCTTCGGCCCGGGCGCCGCTGATCACCTGCGGCCAGTAGTAGTCCAGCGAGGGAACCACCATGCCGATGAGCGGACGGGTGCCCTTCAGTTGGTCGGACGCGGTTCGCTCCAGTGAGCTGGGCAGCACCGCACCACCGTGGACGCGGGAAACAAGCCCCTGTTCGGCTAGAACGTTCACGTCCCGCCGGATTGTCAGCTCGCTCACGCCGAGTTCAGCGGCGACGGTGCGGACGGTGATCGACCCGTGCGCCCGCAACTCGTCCATGAGGCGTTCGCGCCGCTGAAGGGAGAACATGGACCGCCCGCCCTGGGCATCATTGATGGACATGATTCGCCTTTATTTCGAGGGTGAAACTGCCTTTGCGGCGCATCCCGGGCGCCGTCCGGAAGGTCAAGCGGGTCAGCCGGCCGCCCCACACCTCCGCTAGCAGCGGATCGTCGAGTTCCCAGTGCTCAACCCCGGCTTCGGCTGCCGCCGGATCCCAGCTCAACAGTGCGCTGCGACCACTGACGACGCCGGGAATCCCCTCCGGTGCCACCGTCGCCATTCCGCGCTGAACCGTGACACCTCCGGCGAGGAGATAACGCACGTACACGCCGTCGTCGTTGTCTTCCGAGGCATCCGGAAGGTGCCATTCGTCTCTCACCGTGATGACGGCTCCGCGCTCGCCGGATGCCGGCTGCAGACCGGCGGCCCTGCGCCATTCCGCTCCGTCCGGGAGTCCGTAGGCCTTCTCCAGTTGCATCGCCATCACCAATTGCTGCGGCGTGGGCGGCTGTACGACGACGGCGGAAAACTCCCTGCCGACGCCCTGTCCCAGCCCCCACGGGGCGGGAACAGAGTGCCACTCGCTCTGCATGGCGCGGATGGAGTACCGGTCGGGCCCGAAGGTTTGCGCCGTGTAGGTGGGCTGGCCGGCGTCTACCAGCAGCGGTACGCCGTCCACTGCGACGGTCACCGATCCGACGTCAAGGTGGTTGTGGTGCTCCGCGTTGTGGCCGCCCTTGGCAGTGAGCACCAGACCGGAAGCGCTGCCGCCGGTTTCGCGGGCAACCAGAATCTGGACGGACTCGAGGTAGGTGAACGGGACGAGCGGTGGCGAGACGGGTGTTTCGTCTTCAACGGTGGAGCGGGCACCAAAGGCGGTGCTGTCATCGAAGGAGACCGCGTGCAGGGCACGCAGCAGGCTGGCGTCCACCACCGGTTCGGATCCGATCATGCACCGCGCGTGCCGGGTGGCGTCGTCGTCGTTCACGCGCCGGGCCCACCGGTGGACCAGTTCCCACGGCAGGGTATCCGAGGCCCTGCCGGGGCCGTCCGCAACGTTGAGGAAGAAGGAGCCGCCGACGTGCATCCGGTGTGGGAACGCAACCAGTTCCCGGATCAGCGGAAGGTCGCCGTTCAGCTCACCGGCAGTCGCCACCTCCAACAGTTCGAGGGCTTCGAGAGCCCTACCCGCGCCGTTCCACCAGTACGCGAACCCTTCATCGATCGCACCGTCGGAGGGGAGGGAGGACAGGAACCGGTCCAGGCCCTCGATGACCCGAAGTGTCAGCTCCGCCCGACGGCCGGGTTCGTCTTCCAGGAGGAGAGCAGCCGTCAGCACGTTGGAGTGGATCCAGGGGTTCCAGTTGTGGACATCGCCGTCCAGGCCCAGCCAGTGCCAGTCCAACCGGGTAAGGAACGGTACGAAGGCGCGTGTGTTCGTTTCTGAACGGATTCGCGATCGGAGTCCGGGAGCGCGTGTATCGATGCGCGCTCCGAGGAGCAGGTCGATCCACGCAAGCTGGGCAACCACCTCACCCGCACCGAGATCCAGGTACGGATTCGACGGGTCCGGAACCACGTGTCCCTTGCGGAAGAAGACGTCGTCATGGGCGGCCCAGCACCAGGAACTCTGTTCGCAGAGCAGGTAGGTCCCGTCGATCACCTCATCGAGCCACACCTGGTCCCCGGGTTGCTGCAGTGCCAGGAGGACCGCCCGGGTCAGCCTCCGCTGGCGCTCGCCGATGAGGCCTTCATAGGACGTCCGGTTGCCGTCGCGGAAGAACCGCGCGTAGTGCGAGACCAGCGGCTGGGGCCACGGGGTGCCGCGTTCCGCGTGAGCGCGTTCGATCACTGCTGTCGGGAGCCGTAGCGGACCGGTGTTTCCCGGCTTGAGGAGACCTTTCCAGAAGCTCTGAAGGCGGCTCCGGGCGCCGTCGAGATTGCAGCGCAGCGAGGGCAGCGACGCGCCGTCCTGCCAGGCGGCGGTAAGCGGTCCGGTCGGAGGAGCGGCGACGAATTGTTCAGTCATGTTCGTTTCGGATCGAGTGAGAGAAGAATGATTGCTTCACATCGAACCTGAGTATGTACTGGTTTCCGGTGTGACGCAAGGCACACGGTTACAAGCATCCGCTGCATATCCGGGAGCTCCCGAGAGGACAACTCATGACGAACAAACCCGAGGCACTGGTGGTGATGGGCTCAACGACCTTCGCCGACCAGTTCGACTCCTCGCGGTTGGAGCGGCTCGGACAGCTGGTAAACCTCGGCGACCCGGTCTGGACGAACTCGCTTGACGCACCTGAGTTGTCGACAAGGCTCGCAAACGTCGAGGTCCTCGTCACCAGCTGGGGCGTTCCCCGGCTCAACGCCGAGCGGCTGGCGGCGATGCCGAAGCTCCGGGCGGTCTTCCACTGCGCCGGCACCATCCGCGACTTTGTCAGTGACGAACTGTGGGCCCGAAACATCCTGGTCACCAACTGTGCGGACGTGAATGCTGTGCCGGTTGCGGAGTTCACCTTCGCCTCGATCCTCCTGGCTGGGAAACGCGCCCAATTCCTCGCGAACGACGCCCGCAACTTCCGCGCCGATTGGTCCTACATCGGCAACCACGGGGACCTCGGGAACATCGGCCGCACCATCGGCGTCATCGGTTTCTCGCGGGTAGGGCGGCGGGTGGTGAAGCTGATGGAACGTATCCAGGACGCAACGTGCCTGGTGGTCGATCCCTACGCCGATCCTCGGGATGTCGCAGCAGCGGGCGGGCGCCTGGTGCCCCTTGACGAGATGCTGCCGGTGGCCGACGTCGTCACCATCCACGCCCCCGAACTTCCCGCGACGCGCCACATGATCGGAGCACCGCAGCTGGCAGCCATGAAAGACCACGCCACCCTCATCAACACCGCCCGCGGCTCCCTGGTGGACACGAGCGCTCTTGAGGAAGCATGCCGGTCCGGCCGGATCCAGGCCATCCTCGATGTGACCGATCCGGAACCATTGCCCGCCGACTCCGTGCTGTACGACCTGCCGAACGTCGTGATCACCCCGCACATCGCGGGATCACTGGGAACCGAAACCCGCCGCATGTCCGACGCCGCCCTCGACGAACTCGAACGCTACCTGTCCGGCGAAGCGCTGGTTGCCCGCGTCCTCCTTGAAGACCTGGGGCTGAGCGCATGAGCCCGCACACCCAGCAGACCCTCCGCTCCTTCCCGGCATTGGACAGCGAGCTCTCGCCCTTCACCGGCTGGACCCGCGAGCACCACGCAGCCCTTGCCGACTCGATGCTGCTCGGCGTCCGCCAGTGGGCAAGCCCTCATCACGGGCGGATCACCCCTCCCGGACGGGAAGGTGGCTACGGGCGTGCGATCGACGGCCTCGAGGGCTTCGCGCGAACCTTCATGACCGCGGGATTCCGCCTGGCCGGCGAGCATGGCAGGGACCCCCTGAACCTCGCCGAGTGGTACGCCGAGGGCCTGCGCTCCGGCTCGGACCCGCAGTCACCGGAACGCTGGATCCGACCGGACGAACACGGCCAGGCGAAGGTCGAGGCCGCGGCGCTGGCGCTCGTGCTTGACATGACCCGGTCGTGGATCTGGGACCGGTTGGACGCCACCGTCCAGGAACAGGTTGTCGACTGGTTCTCGCGCACCACCGACGCCGACTACCCGCCCATCAACTGGGTGTGGTTCCGCATCGTTGTGCAGCAGTTCCTGAAGTCCGTCGGTGCCGACTACAGCCAGGCCAACATTGACGAGGACCTCGCCCTCCACGACACCTTCGAGCGCGACGGCGGCTGGTACAGCGACGGCGACAAGCGCTCCTACGACCACTACTGCGGGTGGGCCCTCCACCTCTACCCGGTGCTCTGGCAGCGGATGGCCGGGCACGACGACGGCCCCGGCCCCGCGCGCAAGGAAAGGGACACTGCCCACCTGAACCGCTTCCTGCTCGACGCCGTCCGCCTGGTCGGAGCCGACGGCTCACCGCTCATTCAGGGCCGCAGCCTCATCTACCGCTTCGCCGCCGCGGCACCGTTCTGGGGCGGCGCGCTCGCCGGCTGCACCGCCGTCGACCCCGGCCTGCTGCGTCGCGCCGCCAGCGGAATCGTGCGCCACTTCGCCGACCGCGGCGCTCCCGACGCCGACGGTCTGCTCACCCTGGGCTGGCACCACGAGTGGCGGCAGATGGCTCAGTCCTACTCCGGTCCGGGCTCGCCCTACTGGGCATCGAAGGGCCTGCTGGGCCTCGCGTTGCCCGCCGATCACGAGGTCTGGACCGCCGTCGAAAAGCCGCTGCCCGTCGAGGAAGACGACTTCACCTTCACTGCCGCGGCACCCGGTTGGCTGGCCAGCGGCACTCGGGCCGACGGCGTCGTGCGCGTGATCAACCACGGCACCGACCATGCCTCGCCCGGCGCGGAAGTGGCGGACTCGCCGCTGTATGCGCGGCTGGGCTACTCCACCGCCACCTCGCCCATCCTGGGCTCCGACGGGGAGACCGACCCGCGCGACATGGCCGTCACGCTCGCCGACGCCCAGGGCCGGCCCAGCCACCGGTCCGGTTTCGAGACCCTCGCCGTGGAGGTGACAGCCGACGACGCCGGTGCGCTCGCCGGGGCATCCCGGGCGCAAGCCCACTGGGTGGAACCGGATCCCCACGGATTCGACCACGGCTACGGCGCCAGCGGGATCGTCAGCCGGGGCGCCCCGCTCACCACCGTGTCCATTGTCTCGGGGCCGTGGGAAGTGCGGCTTGTCCGGGTCGACCGGGAGCCGGCGGCCGGAGAGGTTCAGCTGGGCGCTCTCACTATCGGCGGCTGGCCGTTGCCGGACTCCAGTGAGCTGGCCTCCGTCGTCGAGCCCCTCGTGGGACTCGAGCGGGCCGAACCCCGCGTCCTCCTCGATGCCACCCCGCTAGGCGACCGGACCGTCATTCCTGCTGCGGCCACCGAAAGGCCGGAGGTGGGCAGCTGGTACGGCGCCGCCGTCAGCCTTGGTGATTCCGCCTCCCTGAACCGCCGCCCCGACGTCGAGCTCGGCGCCGGCACGGCTACCGTCTGCTGGCCGGGCCACCACACAACCACTGTCGTTCTGCCCGAATAGCTCTAGCTCCATCTTCAAACTCAGTTACTCAACCAGTACCGACCACTCCCGCCGACAGCGGCCGGGAGTACAACCAAGGAGATCCGCAATGAAGCGAAATGTACTCGCAGCCGCTGCCGTGGCTGCCACCGCCGTCCTGGCGCTCACCGGATGCGGCGGCGCCGCCGGTCCTGCGGAGGGAGGCGGCGGAGAGGACGGCAAGACGCCGCTCACCGTCTCGGTCTGGAACTACGAGGGAACTCCCGAGTTCAAGGCTCTCTTCGACGCGTATGAGGAAGAGAATCCGGACATCGACATCCAGCACATCGACATCCTCGCCGACGACTACGCCGAGAAGGTCACCACCATGCTGGCCGGCGGTGACACCACTGACGTCCTGACCATGAAGAGCCCCATGGAGTACGCGCGCTACGCCAGCCGCGGGCAGCTGCAGGACGTCAGCGATGTCGTCGGCCAGCTCGACACCGAGAACACCGCGAACCTCGACGCCTACGAGGTGGACGGCAAGTACTTCGCTGCTCCCTACCGCCAGGACTTCTGGCTGCTGTACTACAACAAGGATTTGTTCGACGCCGCCGGAGTGGAGTACCCGGAGAACCTGACCTGGGACGAATACGCCGAGGCCGCAAAGAGCCTCGCCAGCGGCGAGGGCGGCAACAAGGTCTACGGCGCCTACCACCACTACTGGCGCTCGGTGGTTCAGGCCATCGCCTCGGCCCAGACCGGCGGCGACCTGATCGGCGGCGAGTACGACTTCCTCGCAGACCAGTACCAGACCGTGGTGGACCTGCAGAAGGAAGGCGCGGCGCTGGACTGGGCAACCGCGATGAGCCAGCAGACCGGCTACCGCACCATGTTCGAGACCCAGCAGGCCGCGATGGTCCCCATGGGCACCTGGTACATCGCTCCGCTGGTCGCGGCGCAGGAGGCCGGGGAAGTCGACTTCAACTGGGGACTTGCGCCCATGCCGCAGATTTCCGACGGCGAGGACATCACCACGTTCGGATCGCCCACCGGCTTCGCCGTCAACAAGAACGCCGAGCACAGCGAGGAAGCGAAAGCGTTCCTCGCCTGGGCGGCAGGTGATGGCGGGGCAGCAGCGATCGCCGAGATCGGCGTCGTACCCGCACTGCAGACCGACACCGTCACTGAGGCCTACTTCCAGCTCGAGGGCCTGCCCGCTGACGACCTCTCGAAGGAAGCCTTCACACCCGAGGAAACCAAGCTCGAGATGCCCATCAGCGACGTGACCAGCGACATCGACGCGATCCTGGCCGAGGAGCACGAGCTCATCATGGTCGGCGAAAAGACGATCGAGCAGGGCATCGCCGACATGACCAAGCGCGTACAGGGCGAAGTACTGAACTGATCCGCTCGGGGCGCCGTCGGCACGGCGGCGCCCCTACGGGAAAAGGCACACTATGACTACGCAGACACTCAAGCGGCCCAAGGCCTCCCGGACGGGCACGAGCCCGCGATCGCAGGGCAACCGTAAGCAGGCCCGGCGCACCACCCTGATCGGGTGGACCTTCATCCTTCCCAACTTCCTCGGGTTCCTCGCCTTCACGCTGATCCCGGTGTTCGCCGCGTTCGCGCTGGCCTTCATGGAGTGGAACTCCTTCTCCACGCCCGAGTGGATCGGCCTTCGGAACTTCCAGGAGATGTTCGGCAGCGAGACGTTCTGGATCGCGCTGATGAACACCGTCGGGTACACGATCGGGCACGTACCGCTGACCCTGGGGCTGGCCCTCCTGCTGGCAATGCTGCTGAACCGGAAGCTCAAAGGCATCGGCTTCTTCCGGGTGGCCATCTTCTTCCCGTACATCACTTCGTTGGTGGCGGTCGCCGTTGTCTGGAACATGCTCTTCAACCCGACAACGGGGCCCATCAACCAGCTGCTGGAGGCCATCGGCATCGCCAACCCGCCCGGCTGGACGTCCAGCTCCGACTGGGCCATGCCCGCGGTGATCATCACCAGCGTCTGGCGGGACATGGGTTATTACATGATCCTGTTCCTCGCCGGACTGCAGGCCATCCCCAACGAGCTGTACGAAGCCGCTGAGGTGGACGGCGCCAACGCCTGGCAGCGGTTCTGGAACGTCACGGTTCCGGGTCTGCGTCCAACCACCTTCTTTGTACTCGTCATGCTCACGGTCTCGAGCTTCAAGGTGTTCGACCTCATTGTCGTGATGACGGACGGCGGGCCCGGACGGTCAACGACGGTGCTGTCCCAGCTCATCTACCAGGAGGGCATTACGGAGGGTAACTTCGGCTACTCCTCGGCGATCTCCCTGGTGCTCTTCCTCATTGTGCTGACCGTGACGGTGGTGCAATTCAAACTGCAGCAGCGGAAGGAACGCTGATGACCAACGTGACAGAAGACCTCAAGACCGAAGCATCACTGGCACCAGCCTTGCCGCTGGAGCGGCAGGGGAGCGGCCGCCGTCGTTCCCGTTCCCGGAAGGAGATCACCTCCCGGCGGGTGAACCTGCTCTGCTACGGGCTGCTGGCCGTGCTGGTGGCGGGGCTGATGGTGCCGTTCATCTGGATGGTTTCCTCCTCGTTGAAGCTGAACAACCAGGTGTTCACGGTTCCCATCCAGTGGATCCCGGAGGAATTCATCTGGAGCAACTACACGGAGATCTGGTCCCGCATCCCGATGATGGGCTACATCCAGAACACCCTGTACCTGGCTGTCATCATCACGTTCCTCCAGGTGCTCACCGGCTCGCTTGCCGCCTACGGGTTCTCCAAGGTGCGGTTCCCCGGTCGGGACGCGCTGTTCCTCGGCTACATCGCGACCATCGCCGTACCGTGGCAGGCCTACATGGTGCCGCAGTACATCATGATGCAGAACCTCGGGCTCACCAATACGTTCTGGTCCCTCATTCTGCTGCAGGCGTTTGGCGCCTTCGGAGTGTTCCTGATGCGCCAGTACTACATGACCATTCCGGATGAACTCTGCGAAGCCGCGCGCATCGACGGTCTCAGCGAGTACGGCATCTGGGCGCGGGTGATCCTGCCCCTGTCCAAACCGGCACTGGCGTCCCTGGCGCTGTTGACTTTCGTCAACACGTGGAACGACTACATGGGACCGTTCATCTACCTGACCAGCAACCGGCTCTGGACGGTGCAGTTGGGCCTGCGGTCCTTCGTGGGACAGTTCGACGCCGAATACGCCATGATCATGACCGGATCAGTCATCTCGGTGATCCCGATCCTGATCATCTTCCTGCTGGGGCAGCGGTACTTCATCCAGGGGATTGCGACGAGCGGAATGAAGGGGTGAGTTCGCTGCTGCGACCGGCGCGGTCGGGACAACCCGCACGACGGCGCGGGGCCGGCCTGGGGTTCGAAACCTTCAGCAGCATCTTCGCTTTCGTCTACACGTTCCTGGCCGTCAACGTGTCGTTGGCAGTCACGAACGCGCCCCTGGTGTTCTTCCTCTACGCGGTGGTTGAGCCCGCGGCGTCCTGGCCGTTCTTCCTGGCTCTGTCGGTCACGGTGCTGCCTTCCCTGGGCGGAGCATTCGCAGCCTTCGCCGACCTGCGGGGCGAGGAAAGCGTCGATCGGCCGTTCGCGGCGTTCTTCCGCGGCTACCGGGCGGCGTTTCGGCGGGCTGCGCTCGCGGGGCTTGCCGCCGTCGTCGTGCTTTTTGTCCTGGGGGTGGACCTTGCGCTGGTCGCAGGGCAGCCGGCAGGGGTGCTGCTTGCCCCTCTCGCGGTTCTCGGCATCGTTGCGGTCGTGGTCTGCGCGGTTCACCTGGTGGCGGGCGCGGTGCTGTTGCCGTCTGCGCGGCTGCGGGACCTTGCCAAGGCCGCGCTCTTCATTTCGGTTCGCCGCTGGTATCTGAGTGCCGCGGCCCTGGTGCTGCTGGGGATCGTTGCCGGGGCAGCGCTGGTGCAGCCTGTGCTCGGTGTTGCGCTGGTGCCCGCACCGCTGCTGTTCATTGTCTGGAGCAACGCCGCATACGCCTTCGGGGCGGAGTTGGAGCGGGCCTGAGGGTTCGCCCGCTTGGCTTGTGCAGGACGCTTTTCGTGAGCGGCGTCGGACAGGTGCGTGTCAGGATGGCACGGTGATCCTCGCTGACCTTACTGACCGCATCGAGCACCTCCGCGTGCACACGTCGATGGGTGGGGACAGCGTCGTCGTTATCGGGATCACGGGCGCGCCGGGAGCGGGCAAGACCACGCTCGCCGAGAGCCTCGTGAGCGAGCTCAATGGGGATGAAGCGGACCCGGAGCGGCAGCTGTATGCGCACGTTCCGATGGACGGCTTCCACCTCGCCGACGCCGAACTGGACCGTCTGGGCCTGCTGGACCGGAAGGGTGCTCCCGAGACCTTCGACTCATATGGGTATGCGGCACTACTGAGCCGCTTGAGCGAGCCGCGGAATGCGGTGGTTTACGCGCCGGGCTTCGAGCGGACGCTGGAGCAGCCGCTGGCCGGCGTTATTCCGGTGTACCCGTCGGTGCAGGTTGTGATCACCGAGGGCAACTACCTGCTGCTGGACCGTCCGGGCTGGCGCGAGGTGCGTCAGCGGTGCACGGAGACCTGGTTCTGCGAGCAAGAGCAGCGCCTGCGCATTGAGCGTCTGGTCCAGCGGCACATTCTGTTCGGCAAGTCACCGGAAGCAGCGGCGAGCTGGGTCGAGACCGTGGATGAGCCCAACGCGCGCCTGATCGAAGCCACCCGCAGCCGTGCGGACCTCGTTGTTCGAGTGGGATAGCGTCCCGGAGCGACGGATCCGTTGCCTTCGCGCCGAAGACGTTGCCTCAATGCCACGTGCTCTGCGGTGAGGCAACGGATCCATGGGTTACCTGCTGAGCTGGCCGGGCCCGGCCCCACCGTCACAACCCGCCCGTCAACCGCAGAAGCGCCGGGAAGGTGCAGGAACGTGGAGACGTCCCCACGTTCCTGCACAGCACCGGCGCTTCTGCGTCTGACGACCGCCGCGCCGCTTGACGCACCTATCGAATACCGATAACTTTCTCTTGTTGCTCAATCGAAGGGGTCCTGATGGGAAAGCTGACCATCATCGCGTTGCAGGTGGTAATTGCGATGGTTCTTGCCGGGTCGCTATTCGTTCAACTGTGGATGGTTCCGCTGATCTCCACCGATCTTGAGGAAGCCGGCGCACCCACGGGACTGCGGATTACGTTCAACGCCATCGTGGTCTTCGGCATCGTGACGGTTCAGGTCAGCGCGCTGTGCGTCTGGAAGCTGCTGACCATGGTTCGGCACAACACCGTGTTCTCGAAGGGCGCGTTCCGCTATGTCGACATCATCTTTGGGGCGATTGCCGCCGCGTCGGTGCTCGTCTTCGGGCTTGCCGTACTGCTGGCGCCGGGCGGGATCGCACCGGGAATCATCCTGCTGATCTGCGGTGCATCGTTGATGATCGGCGGGGTAGCGCTGATTGTGCTGGTGCTGCGGATGCTGCTTGCCCAGGCGGTAGCCCGCGACGTCGAAGCCAAGCACCTCCGCACCGAACTCGACGAGGTGATTTGATGCCGATCATCGTTGACATCGACGTCATGCTGGCGCGCCGGAAGATGCCCGTGGGCGTCCTCGCGGAGCGGGTGGGAATCACCCCGGCCAACCTCGCGGTGCTCAAGAACGGAAGGGCCAAGGCCGTACGATTCACAACCCTCGAAGCGCTGTGTGAGGTGCTGCAGTGCCAGCCAGGTGACCTCCTGCGATGGACTCCCGATGGGCCGGAGTCCCTGGATGATGGGGATGGCTTGGAGCGCGATACAGTTTCGGAGTGAGTGGTTTCACTGCGTACGGCGCCGATGACTCGTCGAAGCTTGCCGGGGATGAAGCGTTCCGGGCAGATACGGTGCCAACCGTCCTTATCGATCGTGATTTGACCATCCGAGCGGTTAATCCCGCCTTCACCCGCCTGACCGGCCGTGAAGAAGACTCGTTGGTGTCGGTGCATGCACTGTCGGCGTTTCCCGAGAACCCGGACGATCCCAAGGCCGACGCAGTAGTTCGACTCGGCGCCTCCTTCGAGAGGGTTCTTCGGACCGGCGTCGCTCACAATATGGTCATCCAGCGCTACGACCTTGTGAACAAGAAGTCGGGGAAGTTCGAGCAGCGACACTGGGTGCCCTACAACGTCCCGATCCTGCACGAAGGGCGGGTAGTCGGTATCCGGCAGCGCATCCGGGAGGCGACGGTCCTTCGAGCCGACGCGTTGGCGGTCATGGAGCACTACCGGGATGTCATGAACAAGGTTGCGGTAGATTCGTCGGAGGCCGAAAGGCACCGGCAGATGGTCGACCTTTTCGCCGACGGTATCGCCGATTACAAGGACCTTGCGCAGGAAGTAGCCCAACTCCGTGAAGCGCTCTCGTCCCGTGCCACGATCGAGCAGGCAAAGGGAATGCTGATGCTCAGCAGGGGGTGCAGCGCGGACGAAGCTTTCAGTTTGCTCCGGCAGCTGTCCCAGGACACCAACGTGCGCCTGATCGACGTCGCTGCAGCGCTCATCTATCAGCTCCGAAACACCAACCGAAGGTAGTTGACTGGCACGCATTGGCGCACGCCCGGCGGTACATTGCAGTTAGATCAGCGCTGCAGCCGCAAACCTCCAACGAACTGAGCGGGAGCCCATCAATGCCCAATCCCATCAACGAGCTCACCGACACCAGGACGCTCGGGGCCACCGGCCTGTCCACCAGCCCGATCACGCTAGGCACGTCGTTCCTGGGCGCAGGCACCAGGCCCGGTGACGCGGGGGAGGCAGCCGCCGTCGAACTTGCAAAGGTGATGCTGCACGGACCGTATGCGCTCATCGACACGTCGAATAACTACGCCAAGGGCAGGAGCGAGGCCGTCCTGGGGCTGGCGCTCGCGGACGGGGGTGTGGGGGCGGGCCGAACCGTCGTCACCAAGGTCGACGAGGACCCGAACACCCACGCATTCGACCGGGACCGCGTGCGGCGGTCCTTCGAGGAAAGCTGCGCCCGGCTCGGCGTGGACCGGCTCGAGCTGCTGCACCTTCACGATCCCTACTCGGTCACCTTCGAAGAGGCGGCAGCACAGGGCGGGGCGATTGAAGGAATGCTCCAACTCAAGGATGAGGGACTGGTCGGCTCGATCGGGATCGCAGCCGGAACCGTGAGCCTGATGCGCAAGTACGTTGCAACCGGGGCCTTCGACGTCCTCCTGACCCACAACCGCTTCACCCTGGTTGACCGGAGCGCCGTTCCGTTGATCGAGGATGCAGTGGATCGTGGGATGGGCGTCTTCAACGCTGCGCCCTTCGGCGGAGGGCTACTGTCACGGGGTTCGGCAAGCGGGGCGACCTACGCCTACACGGATGCCTCGCCCGAACTGCTCGCCTGGGTGGCCCGCGTCGAAAAGCTGTGCGCCCAACACGGCATCGACCTTCCAACGGCCGCACTCCACTTCTCCCTGCGGTCTCCGATGATCGATTCCACCATCGTCGGCATTTCTTCCACCAAGCGGATAGCCCAACTGGAGTGCATGCGCGCAACGGAAGTGCCGTCGTCGTTCTGGGACGAGCTGGAAAACCTCGGCACCCCGCCCTCCACCATCACGGATTGAGGTTGCCGTGCAGTTTGCCGAGGCCGACGACGGCGCCCGGCTGGCCTGGCGGGAGGACGGCACCGGAGATCCGCTCCTGCTGATTTCCGGCCAGGTGACCGGGTTGGCCGGCTGGGATCCGATAGTTCCGAATCTCGCCTCCACCTTCCGGGTGATCCGTTTCGACCACCGCGGAATCGGCGGCAGCGAGGAAGGGTCCGCCGAAAGCTACAGCACAAGGGGCTTCGCGGCCGATGCGCGGGCGGTCCTCGACGCGGCCGGCACGAAGCGCGCGCACGTGTACGGGCACTCGATGGGCGGCCGCGTGGCCCAGTGGCTGGCGATTGATTATCCGGAGCGTACGGGCGCGCTCATCCTCGCCGCCACCTCGGCCGGCGGCTACCTTGGCACCAATCGCGATCGCGAAGCGACAGCCGCGCTCACCAGCGGTGATCCTTCGCGGCTCGAGCCCCTCTTCTTCGACCCAGACTGGGCATCCCAGCATCGCGAGGCGGTGCACACCTTCTTCACCGCACGCGCTCCACGCCGTGCCAAGCGCCTTCACTTCCGCGCCAGCAGCGAGCACGACGCGCGGAACCTCCTCTCCTCGGTGCGGGCACCGACGCTCATCCTCCATGGCACGGCCGACGTCGTCACTCCACTCGGGAACGCACTCGCGCTGAAGCAATACATTCCGGGTTCCATGCTCGCTCGGGTTCCCAAGGGCAGGCACGGGTTTCATCTCGACCGTCCGGAGACCCTCGACTGGATTCGTCAGTTCATCGCGCGGAAGAAGCTCCAACTCTAGGGTGGCGGGATCTTATCTTCCTGCCTCAAAACTGCCATACTGTCTGCATGCTCAGGAAAGTCGCCGTCGTCGTCCTGCCGGGGGTCACTCCGTTCGAGTTCGGAGTGGCCTGTGAGATTTTCGGGCTGGATCGTTCCGCCCGCGGAGTAGGCATCCCGGCCTTCGAGTTCTCGATTTGTTCGCCGTCCCCCGGGCTCGTTCCCAGCAGTCTCGGCTTCTCGATTTCCGTGGAAGAGGACCTCGGCGTGACCGAGACGGCCGACCTGATCATCATGCCGCCTTTCGGCGATGACGCTCCCGGCCAGGAGGAGGTGCATCGTGCACTTCGGTCCGCCCACCAGCGCGGTGCCTGGATCCTTTCCGTCTGCAGCGGCGCCTTCGCCCTTGCCGAAGCAGGACTCCTCAACGGCCGGCGGGCCACCACCCACTGGCTGCACTCCCACCGCCTGGCCGAACAGTACCCCGAGGTCACCGTGGACGAGAACGTCCTCTACGTGCAGGACGGGCACATCATCACCAGCGCCGGAACGGCCGCAGGAATCGATGCCTGCCTGCATCTGGTACGGACCGAAATCGGAGCCACCGCGGCAACCAGCATTGCCCGGTCCATGGTGGTCCCACCGCATCGGGCAGGCGGCCAGGCGCAGTACATCGATCGGCCCATCCCGGTGGGACAGTGCGACACCCTCGAGCACGTGCTGGTCTGGATGGACGCCCACCTGGAGGAGGAACACTCGGTCAGGGCGCTGGCCGCGCGCGCACACATGTCGGAGCGCACCTTCGCCCGGCGCTTCAAGGCGGAGACGGGTACGACGCCGGCCGCCTGGCTGACTGCGCAGCGTGTCCTTCGGGCGCAATCACTGCTGGAGGAGACTGATCTCAGTATCGAAGCCATTGCCCGCGAGACTGGATTCGGGCAGGCCGTGCTGCTGCGCCATCACTTCCAGCGCTCGCTCGGCACCAGCCCGGCAGCCTATCGGAGGACGTTCCGAGGCGTCTTGGAGCCCGCCTAGTCCTGCATTCGACTGGTTTGCATCCGCACAGTTTTGTACAAGCACAAGGGAGCCAGCATGCCGCACCGCAACGACCCCGAAACCATCAAGCGTCTCCTGACCACACCGGGGCGGTGGGCCGTTGTCGGCCTGTCCAACAACCCGCTTCGTGCAGCGATGGGCGTTTCGCGCTTCCTCATCGACCGACTGGGCATGGACGTGGTTCCGGTGAGTCTGAAGGGCGACGATGTGTATGGGCGCACCGGCTACAAGCGTCTCGCGGACGTCCCTGGTGAGATCGACGTGGTGGACTGCTTCGTCAACAGCCAACGGGTGGGTGCAGTAGTGGACGATGCCATCGCTGTTGGAGCGAAAGCTGTGTGGCTGCAGTTGGGGGTCATCGACGAAGCCGCTGCCCAACGCGCAAAGGACGCCGGACTCGAGGTTGTCATGAACACCTGCCCGGCGATCGAGGCCCCTCGGTTGATGCTTTAGTGGGGTGCGGGCCGGACCTTCACATGCGCTGATAGCGTGCCCGGACCACCATGAAGAGGCCGTACGCAACGAGCCCAACAGCCACCGCGCCCAGAATCCAGACGCCGAACGGCTGCTCCTGGAGTGTCTTCAGCGCACCGTCCAGCCCGGTGGATTCCTCCGGGTTATTGGTTACCGTCGCGATGACCACGAGGATGCCCAGGACACCGAGTGCAATCCCTTTGGCGATGTACCCGACCGTGCCCAGCGTTGTGATTGCCTGCCCTACGGAGCCGGATGGTTCACCCGCCAGGTGCTCCTCGAACCTTTGGGTTACACCGCTATAGATGAAGTAGCCGCCAACCGCCACTATGCCCCCTCCGATGGCCAGCAGGAGGGCGGTCCCGGCCGGATTTGTCATCAGGGCTGCGCTGGTGGATTGGGCGGACGAGCTGCTGTCGCTCGCCGACCCCAGTGCATAACGGGTGAACGTTACACCGATGGCTGCGTAGACAACAGCCTTCCCGGCGTTCTTCAGGCGCTGCTTCAGCTGCTCCTTCCTGTCCCGGTGCCTACCCTCGAAGAGTGCCTCGCTGAGGAGGAAGAGCGCCAGCGCGAAGCATCCGATGGAGCAGACCCACAGCAGGATGCCGCCTCCGGGTGTGCCGGCCAGTGAGGCTATGGCTCCGTCCTGGTCAGCGCTGCCCGACCCGCCTGCCGCGACACGTACGGCAATGATCCCGATCAGGATGTGGAGCAGGCCTGCCGCAACGTAGCCGACGCGTGCAGCGATGATGAAGGGCTTGGATTCCGCTGCTTCCTCTGCCCCGTCTGCAACCTTCCGTGCCTGCCGTCCGAGGTCTCCCATGCCCGCTCCTTGAATTGTGGTCCCTATAGTGTGTCACCGCTTGGCGGTACGCTTCCATCGTGGATGCAGCCCAGCTACGTGATGTGTGCCTGTCCTTTCCAGGCGCCTTCGAGGACTTTCCATTCGGGCCGGAAGCTTCCGTCTTCAAGGTGCGTGCTCCGGGCGGAACCGCCAGGATGTTCGCGTTGTCCAACCTGAAGGCACAGTCGCTCTCCGTCAGCCTCAAATGCGAGCCGGACCTCGCTGAGCAACTGCGCGCTGCGCATCCGGAGATCACCGGTGCCTGGCACCTCAACAAGACGCACTGGAACGGCGTGGACTGCACGGGCAGCCTCCCGGACTCCATGCTGCGCGACATGGTGGAGGACTCCTATGACCTCGTCGTGGCCGGCTTGCCGCGGAAGGACCGGGAGTCCCTTGGCTGGAGCCGGCTCGCGCAGGGAAGCTATAACCGGGAGACGCAGAAGCTGGCCAGCGATGCCTGAGATCACTCATACAGCCATCGGGTGGACCCGGATCGGTGCCTGGCCCATCGGTTTCCGTCCGCTGCACCATCGCATCCGGGTGGGAGCCGGGGAGTCCGCCTTCCAGTCACTGGCCCAAGGTATCCTCTCCTTCGAACTTCACCGGCTCGCAGGCCTTCGTGTGATTGCAGCTCCGCAAGCAGCGGTGGGCGGAACCGTGACCGTCGGCTTCGGAATAGGAAACCTGCGCCTGAACGCTCCGTGCGAAGTGGTCTGGATTGATGAACTTTCAGGAACTCCCGCCAGGCACGACGACGGCGTTGTCCGTGCCGGGTTCGCCTATGCCACCCTGCCGGGTCACCCGGAATCGGGAGAGGAAAGCTTTGTGGCGGAGATGGATTCGGAGGGTGTGGTCTTCTTC
Organism: Arthrobacter sp. JZ12; assembly: GCF_035189165.1. Classification (NCBI taxonomy): domain Bacteria; kingdom Bacillati; phylum Actinomycetota; class Actinomycetes; order Micrococcales; family Micrococcaceae; genus Arthrobacter; species Arthrobacter sp. JZ12. Next base: position 284,986 of record NZ_CP045246.1, read on the forward strand.
GACCTCCGTGCCTACAGCCGCCACGGCGGCTGGCTGTACCGTGCAGGTGCTCCCGTTGCCCGTTCCTGCCAGGAATTGGTCACCCGACGGTACCTTGCGGCGGCACACAGATTGGCCGGCGGGAGCCACGGGCCAAAGCGGCCGTCGTCGTAATCAGGCCTGCGTCAGCAGCGGTGCGGTCACCAGGGCCACCAACGGCGGAAGTCCCTGCAGCAGGGCTCCTGCCCAGAGGGCGCGGTTGGTGAAGACCAGAACGACTGCGGCAAGCACCATGACCGCAAGGGCCATCACCACCATGCCGTAACCCACAAGTGTGCCCGAAAGCGAAAGTCCAACGATCACGCCCGCGGCGAGGAAGAGGTTGTAGAACCCCTGGTTGAAGGCCATAGGACGGAGGATGTCGGCGTGCTCCTGAGATGTGATCCCGAACTTGCGCCAGGTTGACGGATGCCTCCAACGGACGCTTTCAAGCACAAAAATGTAGACGTGCAACAAACCCGCAATCATGGCGAAAAGCGCACTGAACAGCGGGAAGGTCATGGATCAACCCTAACGGTTCGGCCGGTTGCCCACCGGGTTGTCCACGTAACGATCTGGCCTAATGATGCGTCTGTCCTGCCAAATCTCAGCACCTGTGGACACTCGTGCTTAAATGCCCCGGGCACCGGCGCAATTGCGCCGGTGCCCGGGGTTCTGGGAAGCAATTACCCGAAGTGCTTCGGGAGGGTGGCCTCGTGGGCCTCCTTCAGCTCGGACAGCGGGAGCGAGAAGTGGCTCTGCACATCCAGCGCCTGGTTCTCGGCGTCGACGACGCCGATCCGCAGCCGCGGGAAGTTCCGTGCAGCGCACATGTCGTTGAACCGGACTTCCTCCGAGCGAGGCACAGCCACGATCGCCCGGGCCTGGGACTCGGAGAACAGTGCTGTGAACGGGTCAATGCCGTCACGCTCGCACAGTTCGTCGATACCGATCCGGGCTCCAACGCCGAACCGCAGGGACGCCTCGGCCAGCGCAGCTGCCAGGCCGCCCTCGGAGAGGTCGTGTGCTGCATCGATCATGCCGTCACGCGAGGCATTCACGAGGATCGCCGCAAGAGTCTTCTCCGCGTCCAAATCCAGCGCGGGCGGCTGACCGCCCAGGTGGCCGCGCAGGTTGGCCCATTCGGAGCCATCCAGCTCGTCGCGGGTGGTACCCAGCAGGTAAATGGCCTGCCCGTCCTCGCGCCAGCCCGACGGCGTACGGCGGGCCACGTCGTCGAACACGCCGAGAACACCGACAACAGGCGTCGGGTGGATGGCCACGCCGCCGGTCTGGTTGTACAGCGAAACGTTGCCGCCGGTGACGGGAACGCCGAGCTCCTGGCAGGCGTCGGCAAGGCCGCGCACCGATTCGGCGAACTGCCACATGACCTCGGGGTCCTCGGGCGAGCCGAAGTTGAGGCAGTCGGTGACCGCCATCGGCTTGGCTCCGGAGGTTGCGACGTTGCGGTAAGCCTCAGCAAGGGCCAGGCGTGCGCCGTCGTACGGGTTGAGGTAGGAGTAGCGGCCGTTCGCGTCAGTGGACAGGGCCACGCCGAGGCCGGTCTCCTCGTCGACGCGGACGACGCCGGCGTCGTCGGGCATGGCCAGCGCAGTGTTGCCCTGGACGTAGCGGTCGTACTGGTTGGTGATCCAATCCTTCGAGCACATGTTCGGCGAGGCCATCAGCTCCAGGACGGCAGCCTTGAGCTGCTCGCCGTTCGCCGGGCGTTCCCCGTTGAAGGAGTCAGCCTGCACGCCGTCCAGCCACTCGGGGCGGGAGTACGGACGCTCGTAGACCGGGCCCTCGTGGGCAACGGTGCGGGGATCGACGTCGACGATCTTCTCGCCGTCCCACTCGATGATGAGGCGGCCGGTGTCGGTGACCTCACCCAGCCAGGAGTACTCGACGTTCCACTTGTCCATGATCGCCTCGAACGCGGCAGCGTTCTCGGGGCTGACCACGGCCATCATGCGTTCCTGCGACTCGGACATCAGGATCTCGCCCGGCGTCAGGGAAGGATCACGCAGCAGGACGTTGGTGAGCTCGACGTGCATGCCGCCGTCGCCGTTGGATGCCAATTCCGAAGTGGCGCAGGAAATTCCGGCGGCACCGAGGTCCTGGATACCCTCGACGATCTTGTTCTTGAACAGCTCCAGGCAGCACTCGATGAGAACCTTCTCGGCGAAGGGATCGCCGACCTGGACCGCGGGGCGTTTTGAAGGCTTCGCGTCATCGAAGGATTCCGAGGCCAGCACCGACGCGCCGCCGATGCCGTCGCCACCGGTGCGCGCACCGAACAGGACCACCTTGTTCCCGACGCCGGATGCGTTGGCGAGGCGGATGTCCTCGTGGCGCAGGACGCCGACCGCAAGGGCGTTCACCAGCGGGTTGCCCTGGTACACGGAGTCGAAGACAACCTCGCCGCCGATGTTTGGCAGGCCGAGGGAGTTGCCGTAGCCGCCGATGCCGGAGACGATTCCGTGCACGAGGCGCGGGGTGTCCGGGTGGTCAATTGCGCCGAAGCGCAGCGGGTCCATCACAGCGACCGGGCGGGCACCCATGGAGATGATGTCGCGGACAATACCGCCGACGCCGGTGGCCGCGCCCTGGTAGGGCTCGACGAAGGACGGGTGGTTGTGGGACTCGACCTTGAAGGTCACCGCCCAGCCGTCGCCGATATCGACGACGCCGGCGTTCTCGCCGATGCCGACGAGCAGGTGCTCCTTCATCTCGTCGGTGACCTTGTCGCCGAACTGGCGCAGGTGCACCTTGGAGGACTTGTACGAGCAGTGCTCGCTCCACATCACGGAGTACATGGCGAGCTCGGCAGCGGTGGGGCGGCGGCCGAGGATCTCGACCACGCGCTCGTACTCGTTCTCCTTCAGGCCCAACTCTGCCCACGGCAGCTGCTGCTCCGGAGTCTGCTCGGCGTGCTCAACCGTGTCGATGTTGAACTTCTTGGAAGTTGTCTCTGTGGTCACTTGTTCACCAGTTTCTGCAGTACCGAGGTGAAGATGCCGAGCCCGTCCACGCCACCGCGGACCTCGACGTCACCGAAAGCGGACGAGTCGGGACCGAAGCCGGGCTCTACCGCGTGTTCCGGGTGGGGCATGAGGCCAACGACGTTGCCGTGCTGGTTGGTGATGCCGGCGATGTCGCGGCGCGAACCGTTCGGGTTGCCACCGACGTAACGGAAGACAACCCGGCCCTCACCCTCAAGCTCGTCGAGCGTGCGTTCGTCCGCGACGAACTGGCCGTCCTGGTTCTTCAGCGGAACCACGATTTCACTGTCTTCGCCGTACGAGGAGGTCCACACCGTTGAGGTGTTCTCCACCTTGAGGCGCTGGTCCTTGCACAGGAAGTGCAGGTGGTTGTTCTTGACCATGGAACCGGGCAGTAGGTGCGCCTCGGTCAGCACCTGGAAGCCGTTGCAGATACCCAGCACCGGCAGGGATCCGCCGGAAGCAGCATCGGTGATCTGCTCCATGAGGGGCGCGAAGCGCGAGATGGCTCCGGCGCGCAGGTAATCGCCGTAGGAGAAACCACCGGGGATGATGACGGCGTCGACGTCCTTCAGGTCGTGGTCGCCGTGCCAGAGCTGAACACCCGTGCCGCCTGCAATACGGACCGCGCGGAGTGCGTCGCGGTCATCGAGCGTGCCGGGAAACGTGACTACGCCGACCCGCACGCCGGAGAGGCTGGAGTCGACAGTCTCAGCAGCGGAATGGCCGATCAGCGGAACTTCGACAGTCACTTGGCGTCCTCGATGACCTCAACACGGGTCACGTCCTCGATGACGGGGTTGGAAAGCAGCGTGGTGGCCGCGTGGCGGGCGTGGTCGAGCACCTCTTCAGTGACCTCGCCCTCAACGGTCAGCTCAAACCGCTTGCCCTGGCGGACTTCCGCGAAGCCGGTGAAGCCAAGGCGGGGAAGGGCGCCGGCGATGGCCTTACCCTGCGGATCGAGGATTTCAGGTTTGGGCATGACGTCAACGACGATCCGGGGCATCCGGTAACTCCTGTGAAGTGTAAACACTGCGGTGAGTGGGGGTTAAATGCGGTTGCCCGACGGGTGCCGTCTCACGCTTGGGTAGGGACTGCCTGGACCAGCGCTCCGCGAGCTTGCCTTACCATTCTACCGGGCCGGCAGGGACAGCCCGAACGAAGTGCAGGGCGCCGGTTTGCAGGCGCAGGAAGGCTCCGGCGGTGCGACGCTCTAGGCCTGACGCGCTAGGCCTGAAGCGCTAGGCCTGTGCCAGCTCCTCTGCTCGTCCCAGGCCGGGGGTCAAGGAATGCTCGATTACTGCCAGCTGGCCGGTCGAGTCGGAGACACCCGGGAAGGACGCCTCAGGCAGCTCCGTAGCAGCGGGAGACCCTGCCTCTATGCGCATCCGGTAGAGCGCGATCGCGGAGATGAGAAACCAGGCGATGTTGGTGGCAACCGATGGCCACGCCCCGTGGAATGAGCCGTTGATGATGAACGCGCATGCTCCCAGCAGGTTGGCGGTCTGGAAGATTCTTCCTGCCTTCATCCAGCCCATGGACACGGCGAGATAGGCGCTGAGGATTGCAACAGCACCTGCCCATCCCGAAGCCTCCCACAACAGTTCCATGACGTCCCTTTCAAACCCCTTTCGAGCCACCAGCTCGCGACTCCCAGCAGAAGTATGAGCGAGCAATTCCGTTTAGAGCAATTGCATCTAGCTGAAGAGATCATTTAGAAATGCTTAACATGGAAATCGATCCGCGCCGTTTGCGCGTTCTTCTGGCCGTGGCCCGCAACGGAGGCGTTCTGGCAGCTGCTGATGAGCTGAAAATCACACCATCCGCAGTGTCTCAGCAGCTCGGCAAGCTGGAGGACGAGATTGGGCACACCCTTGTGGTTCGAACGCCCAAGGGCTCGGTGCTCACGCCTGCCGGCGTCGCTGTAGCCGAGGCGGGTGAAGAGATTGAACGGGCCCTGGATGTTGCCCGCGCCCGGGTCGAAGGGAGTGCAAAAGTCGCCGGCGTTGTCCGCGTGGGGGGCTTCACCAGTTTCCTGCGCACGGTTGTGATCCCGCGGCTTCCGGAATGGCGTGAGCAGTACCCTCAACTGCAGGTTCAAATGGTGGAGGACGACTTGCCGGTCCTGACGCGGTTGCTGCGCCAACGCCAGCTGGACGCAGTGGTCGTGGAGCTTGATTCCCTGTCCGCCGACCAACGGGCCCTTCCCTCAGGAATGATGGATGAACCGTTGCTCGATGAGCCGTGGAAACTGGTCGCTCCTGAGGGCGTCCTGCTCAGCACTGAGAACCTTGACTTCGGCCGCCTGCCACTCCCGTGGCTCGACGTTGAACCGTCTTCTGCCAATGCGGCGGTACTTGGCCGGCTGCGCCAAGCCACGGCGACACCGATCGAGACCGTGCATCAGTACCAGGAAACGCTGACGGCCCTCGCCCTGGTCGCCGCGGGCGAGGGAATCGCAATCGTTCCTTCATTGGCGCTGACCGGCGTGGTGCAGGCAGGCGTCGACGTCCTGGATGTGCCCGGGCTGGGGACGCGCCGCACCGTGTTGCGCCGGTTTGATGCGCGGCGCCGGCCCAGCGTGGTGGTGGACACCGTCGCCCGGCTCCTCAGGGAGGCTGCGTCGGCCTTCGATCCGCGTCTCGCGCCCTAGGGATGCTTTGCGCCCCGGAGCACCTTAGGAGACAGGGATGGGACGAGCCGCGGGGTCAGGTGGCGCCTGCAGATCCAAGCACTGCCTGCAGGGCATTCCAGCGGGCAATTTCGCAGCCGTCCGTCGCGGAGAAGTAGGCGTGGACACGTTGGCCGTCGACGGTGCCCGTGATGGTTGCGGTCTGCGGACCGCCATACTGCTGCGTGCACATCTTGTTTGGGTCGGGCTTTGCGTTGAAGAAGGACGCGCCCAGTCGCCGCACGACCTCACATGCAGCCTCCGCGTTGGGCATGGTTGTTGACGAACCGACGCCGTCGCGGGAGCACTCCAGGACGTATTCCTTTGGTTGGGATTCTGGAGACAGTCTGATGCTGATGGTCAGGTTCGCGGTGCCGGCCGCGTCGGGATCCGTGGGGAACGAGGGGCTCGGCTTCGGTGTTTCTGGCGGCACGATGCTCTCCGGATCTGTGGGGGAATCGGACGGCTGTGGGGTGGAGGACTGCACGCTCGGCGGGGCGCCGGTCAGCTCCGCACCCGCGTTGCCGGACGCACCGCAGCCCGTGAGGGCTAACGCCAGTACGACGCCGGCCAGGGCACCTTTTGCGGCGCAGCCCACGGATGTCATGAAAACCTCCCGGTTGCTTCTTCGCAACCCACCTCTAGTTCCTCCAGATACTTCATTAACTCTGCACGCATTTGCTGGGATTCAGCCGAGAATGCCCGTTGTATCCGCACATAATCGGCCCTGCCTGACGGGGTTTCGATCCGGATGGGCGGGTAGCCCCACTCTGCTAGGTCGTACGGCGAGGCCCGCATGTCCACGGCCCGGATGCGCCAGGAGAGTTCGAAGCAGTCCACCACCAGTTCGCTAGGCAGGGCGGGAGTGAGCTTGTATGCCCACTTGTACAAATCCATGTTGGCGTGCAGGCACCCGGGTTGCTCGAGGTCCCGCTGGGTTTCCCTGGTCGGTTGCAGTTCGTTGAGGGACACAGCCTGCGGAGCATAGAACCGGAACGCGTCGAAGTGGCTGCAGCGGATCCGGTTGGCTTCCACCACCTCGTCCGTTCCGCCCGCGCCCAGCCGGAGGTTCAGGTACTCGTGCCGGATGGAATTCTCCTCCGGCCGGTACGCCATTGCCCACTCATGCAGGCCGAAGCAGCCGTACTGGGCGGGGCGGGCTGCAGTACCGGAAAGGACGATGCGTGCGAAATCCACCGCCTCGCGCCGCACCCGAAGGAACGTGTCGAGATCGAGTGTGACCGCGCCGTCGTCGTCGGCAATGCCCAGCTCCCGCCGCTCCGCGGCGGACAGTGCACGGTAGAACTTCCAGTCCGCGCGTTCGACGGCGCCGGGTCCGGTAAGGACCGTGTGCGCGCCTGGATGCCAGCGCAGGAGCTGGGCCGGCTTCTGGGTGTAGTAGGTGAAGAGGAAGTCCTCCACCGGGTGCCTGCGCTGTTCAGCCCGACGGCGGAGGTAGGGCTCGGTGTAGGCGCGCACCCGCTCCGCATGGGCAAGGGCGCGAGGCTCCCACTCCTGCGGAGAAAGGACGACAATGGGAGGCATCTGTCCATTATCTCCTGATGGCCTGAAGCAACGAGGTCTTACCACTGGAGGCAGCCCATGTGAAGAGACGAGCGTTCTGAAAACGCGACTTTGAGCTAAAGCACTGTTTATGGGCAGCTTCTGCTCAGGACAGCGGTTTTCGAACCCTACTCGGGGTAGCCTATGGATGGCGTTGACGCTGTGATACAAGGCACAAGCCCCTCACAGCCGTAGCTGCTTTCAGTCCGGCGTGATGACCGGTCGCTTTTTCGATGAAAGGTAACCTCGCGTGAAAGACCCCAAACACAGGAGCCCGCGGGTGGGCCTGCGCAGAGCTACAGCTCTCGCCGTCGGCCTTCCGCTGATCCTCGGCTCCATGACGGCAGTGCCTGCCGCTGCAGCACCCGGCGGATTGCCTGCTACCCAGCAGATCCAGCCGGTGAAGAAAGTCGATCCCAGGGACTACCCCGGAGGCCGTTACATCGTGGTGCTCAATGAGGAGCCCGCGGCCACCTATGAGGGCGGCGTTCCCGGTATCGCGGCCACCAAGCCCGAAAAGGGCGAGAAGCTCAACGCCAAGAAGGACTTCCCCAAGTACAAGAAGCACCTGGAGCAGAAGCAGCAGGCCGTCGCGGCAGAGGAAGGCGTGGAGATCAACCGCACCTACACCGCGGCGCTCAACGGTTTCAGTGCCACGCTCACGTCGGAACAGGCGGTTGAACTCGCCAAGGACCCGAACGTCCGACTGGTTGCCCCGGACGTCGAGAACGCGCCGGACGACTACTCGAGCATGGACTTCCTCAAGCTGACCGGCAGCAAGGGAGCGTGGAAAACCCAGTTCGGCGGGGAAAAGAACGCCGGCGCAGGCACGGTGGTCGGCGTCATCGACACCGGCTACACGCCGGACAATCCGTTCTTCGCGGGCAAGGAAGTCAAGCCGCTCAAGGGGAAGGCCAAGCCTCGAGTCGGAGAGCCGTACCTGACCGGGGACGGCAAGATCGCCATGCTCAAGGCCGACGGGTCGACCTTCATCGGTGAATGCCAGGCAGGCGAGGGGTTCACGGGCGAGGAGTGCAACTCCAAGGTCCTTGCCGCGCAGTACTTTGCCGAGGACTTCATCGAATTCGTGCCCGAGGCTAACCGCGCCCCCGAGGAACTCCTGTCCCCGGTCGACGTGGACAGCCACGGAACGCACACCGCGAGCACCGCCGCGGGCAACAGCAAGGTGACGCAGACCGTAGACGGCCGCGACTTCGGCAAGTCCTCGGGTGTAGCTCCCGCCGCCAAGCTGTCCATCTACAAGACCTGCTGGGCAGACGATGATCCCAACACAGGGGGCTGCTACTCCTCCGCCGCAGTAGCTGCCATCAACCAGGCAGTCCTCGACGGCGTCGACGTGCTGAATTACTCCATTTCGGGCAGCACCACCACCACCACCGACCCGGTTTCGCTCGCATTCCTGTCGGCGGCATCGGCAGGCATCTTCGTAGCTACGTCCGCAGGCAACTCCGGTCCCACCGCCAGCACCGTCAACCACGGCGCTCCCTGGCTGACCACCGTCGCAGCGAGCACCTTCAGCCACGCACTCCAGGGAACCGCCGAGTTCTCCGACGGAAGCAAGTTCCGCGGTGCGAGCATCATGAACGCAGAGGTCCCGGACAGCCCGGTTGTCCTGAGCGCGGACGCTGCTGCTGCCGGCGGAGTGGACCCCGACCTGTGCGGACCGAACTCGCTGGACCCTGCCCTCGTCGCCGGCAAGGTGGTTGTCTGTGACCGTGGTGTGTATGACCGAGTTGCAAAGTCCGCAGAGGTTGCCCGTGCCGGCGGCGTGGGCATGATCCTGGTGAACCTCGTGGATTCTTCCACGGACACGGACAAGCACTCCGTGCCCACCGTGCACGTCAACGCTCCCGAAGCCCTCGCGCTCAAGGAGAAGGTCGCAGCCAACCCCGACATCCAGGTGTCGCTCGTTGCCGAGGACACCACCGGCCTACCGCTTCCTCCGGTTCCGCAGATCGCAGGCTTCTCGTCGCGCGGTCCGTTGCTCGCCACTGATTCCGACCTCCTGAAGCCGGACATCGCGGCTCCCGGCGTAGCGGTTCTGGCGGGCGTGTCACCGATCGGCACCGGCGGCGACGATTTCGGTTTCCTCTCCGGAACTTCGATGGCCTCACCGCACATCGCAGGCGTGGGCGCGCTCATCCTGTCGAAGAACCCCTCATGGTCACCCGCTGCGGTCAAGTCGGCAATGATGACCACTGCGGACCCCGTGAAGAATGCGGAAGGCGGTGTAGACGGAGACGTCTTCGCAACCGGCGCCGGCCAGGTTGACCCGGCAAGCGTCCTGAGCCCCGGCCTGATCTACGACGCCGGCGTACGTGAGTACCTGCAGTTCGTGGAAGGTACGGGCTTCGCGGACGTTGCCAACGTCGACGGTATCGACGCCAAGGACATGAACGTACCGTCCTACGCGGTGGGCAACCTGACGGGCAAGGTGACAGTCACCCGTACGGTGACCGCACTGACTCCCGGGCTTTACACGGCCACTGCCAACGTACCGGGCATCAACGTGACCGTGACGCCTTCGGTGCTGAATTTCAGCTCAGCCGGCGAGACCCGCACGTTTCAGGTGACCTTCGAGAACGCGACCGCACCGCTGGGTGCATTCGCCAAGGGCTCGCTGGTGTGGGAGGGACAGGGCAAGACGGTTGCCTCTCCTGTCGCGGTCCGGCCGCAGTCAGTAGTGGCCCCTTCCGAGGTTTCGTTCACTTCGGAGGGACCTGACGGAAGCGGAGTCATCCCCGTGACGTCCGGCACCAACGCGCCGGTGAACCTCACCCTGGAGGGCCTGTCAAGGGCCAACAGCGAAGAACTCTCGCTGGTGCCCGGGCCTGTAGCGGTCCAGAACAACCCCTCAAACTTCGTCAGCCGGGTGGAGGTTCCTGCCAATACGCCGTTCGCAAAGATGTCGGTCCTCTCGTCAGATGACGCGGCGGACTTCGACCTCTTCGTGTTCGACCCGAACGGGGAGCTGTACCAGGTGGCAACGGCATCGGCCAGCGAGACGCTGAACCTGGAGAACCCGGTTTCCGGCACCTATACCGCAATCGTGAACCTCTACTCCAGCCCGGAAGGCCGTGCGACGGCAGCAACCTTCGACGCAGCCATCCTCGGCGCAGACGAAGGTAACGCGAGTCTCTCGCCGAACCCCCTGGTACTGGCCAACGGTTCCGACGGTGAAGTGACTCTCAGCTGGACCGGTCTCGAGCCCGGCTCCTACGTGGGTCGCGTAACCTACGAGGGCTCCACGTCGGTCACCTTCGTTTCGGTAGTCGTGAACGCTGCCGGCGAGAGCACCGTCACAGCTGCCCCGGAGGCCAACGAAGCGGACAAACTGCCCAGCGGTCCGAGCGGAGCTCCCGCTCCGGGCAACGGCAAGTAGGAGCGCCGCGCAACAGCTGGACAGCAGTCAGGGCGATGCCCCCACTCCGGATCTCGGAGCGGGGGCATTTCCTGCTTCGGGAGGCTCTTTTTCCGTCCCGCTGACCTAAAATGTGGGTACTTCCACAGCCGCCAGGAAGAAGGCGATACCCATGGCTGAGAGAACCCCGCACCGCCGGTTCAGGAACCCGGCAGCAATTTTCCTCGGACCCGCCGAACGCGACGACCCGGACCAGCCGGTCGTGCATCGACATGACGAGTTCGAAACCGCTTCTGAAGAGGAGCTGGCCGAATTTGAGGTGGAGGTTGACTCGGAAGGGCACCATTACGCCGTCCGGCGTCATCCTGACCGTGAACCTGTCCGGCGGACTGAGCCTGTCCAGAAGTACGCGGACTACTTCAGGAACCCGGTACTCCACACAGAGGACCAGTAACCTCCGTGAATTGGCAGGACACGCCCCTTATGGCGATCCATAAGGGGCGTGTCCTGCCGGATCAACGCGAGGGTTGGGAGCCGCTGGCCTCAGTCAGCGGCCGGTGCCGGCGTAGACCGTTGCAACGGCGTCGCCGTCGAGGTCGAATGCTGCGTGCACCGCGCGCACAGCAGTGTCCAGCAGGTCTGCGCTGGTGACCACGGAGATGCGGATCTCCGAGGTGGAGATCATGTCGATGTTCACGCCTGCGTCGGAAAGCGCCCGGAAGAACTTGTAGGAGACACCCGGGTTGGACCGCATGCCGGCGCCGATCAATGACAGCTTGCCAATCTGCTCGTCGTACTCCAGGCTGTCGTAGCCCACGCTTTCCTGGGCTGCCTTCAGCGCTGCGAGGGCCTCGGCGCCCTCCACGATCGGGAGGGTGAAGGAGATGTCGGTGTGTCCGGATCCGTGCGTGGAGACGTTCTGGACGATCATGTCGATGTTGGAGTGCGCACCGGCAACGATCCCGAAAAGTTCCGCTGCCTTGCCGGGGATGTCCGGCACGCCGACAACCGTGACCTTCGCTTCGGAACGGTCATGGGCTACACCGGAGATGATTGGCTGTTCCAAGGGTTCTCCCTCTTGAATCTTGATGGTGTCGTCGGGGTTGGGCAGCACCCAGGTTCCCTCGAGCTGGCTGAAGGACGAGCGGACGTGGAGCGGCACGCCGAACCGGCGCGCATACTCCACGCACCGCAGGTGCAGGATCTTGGCGCCGGAAGCGGCCATCTCCAGCATCTCCTCGCTTGAGATGGTCGAAATCTTCTTGGCGGAGGGGACCACGCGAGGGTCGGCCGTGTAGACGCCGTCGACGTCTGTGTAGATCTCGCAGACATCGGCCTTGAGCGCAGCGGCCAGCGCGACCGCCGTCGTATCCGAGCCGCCGCGGCCCAGCGTGGTGATGTCGTTGCTGTCCCGGCTCATGCCCTGGAAACCGGCGACGATCGCGATGTCGCCCTTCTCGATCGAGGTCTTGATCCGGTAAGGCGACACATCGATGATGCGTGCCTTGCCGTGGATCGCGTCAGTGATCATGCCGGCCTGGCTGCCGGTGAAGGACTGGGCGCTGGAGCCGGCTTCGTGGATGGCCATGGCTAGCAGCGCCATGGAGATTCGCTCGCCGGCGCTGAGCAGCATGTCCATCTCGCGGGGATTCGACAAGCTGGTTACCTGCGCCGCCAGGTCGAGGAGTTCATCCGTGCTGTCGCCCATCGCGGAAACGACCACGACAACCTGGTTGCCGGCCGCCTGGGTCTCTACCACGCGCTTGGCGACGCGCTTGATGCCCTCGGCGTCGGACACGGAGGAGCCACCGAACTTCTGAACAATAAGGGCCATGCGCACGCTCGCTGAAACTTGAATCGGTGCCTGACGGGGTGGAGGGCGCCGAAGGCGGGACAGTGGAACAACAGTGGAATCACTGCGCGGCTGCTCGCCGCACCAGACAGTTTAACGGTTTGGGTTCGGCTGACCCAATTGTGCGTCGAATTGTTCAGGTGATTGTTAGTGTCACCTTATGTCCAATGGGTATGGGGGGATCATTGCCACTGGCATACGACGAAGTTTTGGCTCCGTCGCTGCCGTCCGCAACATCGACTTCGAGGCGCCGCCGGGCGAGGTGACCGCGCGTTGGCGGCCGCGGTGCTCTGGGCGGGGAAGCGGGAGCTCCAGACGCCCGCCCGGCGGCTGACCCAGGGGACGCGCATCGCCTGAGCCCGGTGGAGCTAGGATGCTTCGGCCGGATGCACGACGGCCAGCGGCAGCTCGCCGCAGGTCAGCACTGCGAGCCGCTGACCTGCATACCGCGTTCCCCGGGGTTCAACCGTGCGGGCTGCTGCAAGCAGCCCTGGCCGTTGGAGGGCGAGGACGCTGACGTCGGCGGTTTCATCCACAGCGCCGGGAGCGAGGAGGGTTCCGGCTGCAACCTGTGCGTCGGACGAAATGATGACCCGTCCAGAGTGATTGACGAGGGCGGCGGACGGATGAATCCTTTCCAGTGCCGGGAGCAACAGCGGTTCCAGCGACTCCACGAAAACATCTGCACCTGCCACACCAACCCGCCTGTCTGCGGCTACGACCGGAACCGTCATGGTCATGGTGTATTCGTCGGTGCACAGGAAGTCCACGTAGGGGCCGGTGACGTGGGGTCGTCCGCTCTTCATCGGCCGGGTGAACCATTCCCGTCTGGTATAGGCGTCGGATGTGGCGGCAACCGCCAGCAGCGTCAGGCGCTCCATCGAGCTGCCCTGCCACCAAGCCATGTGGCGGGTGGCGTCTGCCAGGACTGATTCTGCAGCCACAAAACCGGCACCGACTACCGGCCAACACCGGCCGGCGATGATTCCCTCCGCCAGGGGTTTTGCCGCGAGGTTCATCGCCTTCGTGGTGGGCGGCTGGGCAGGGTCACGAAAGAGGCCGCTCAAGACAGGAGTCCAGGACGATACTTCCCTCAGTATTTCCTGGAAGAACCTGCTCACTTCGGCGTGAGGGTCTGCTTCGGCCTCAAGGTGCCATTCAGTCATTGAGCTCACCCGGTCCTCTTCTGGGCGTTGGGTGGCGTGGCGGTACCGGATCGGTCGGCCAGCCGGGAGTGTTCGTCTATCAGGGCTGCCAGCCCGGCTTGAACCTGCGTCTTTACAGCTTCACGGGCGGCAGGAGGGTCAGCCGCTGCCACAGCATCGGCGATCCGCTCGCACATTTGTATCATCTCGGCGTCGAACTGGCCGTCTTCATGGAGCAGGGACAGGAGAGGGCCGAAGGCCTTGTACAGGCGGACGAATTCGCGCGTCAGCGTTGCGGACTGGCTCAGCGCCGCCAGCTCGAGGAGGAACTCGCCGACGACGGCGCCGCTCAGGCCGGAGTGCCGGGAGCCGCGAAGAATGCCGCGCAGCGCATCGACGTCTTCCGTTCCGGCAAAGTCGGCGGCAAGTTCTGCCGCGGTGGCGGCGATTGCCTGGTAGTGGATGGCAAGGTCGCGCAGCTCAACGCGGCTCATGGAGCGCAGGCGGTCGCGCACCAACTGGCCGCGCTGCCCCACCGGCACCGTGATGAACGTTCCGCCTTCCCGTCCCCTACGGGTGGATACCAGACCCCGCGACCGAAGCCCGACGAGTGCTTCTCGGGCAGTGACGGTAGCGACCCCCATGGATGCGGCGAGTTCGGCCTCGCTGGGGAGGCGGTCGCCGTCGGCCAGTACGCCTGCGGTGATGCCCTCGACGATCCGATCCTCAACGCGTTGAGCTTTTCCGCTCTCATTCAGGGGAGCGAAGACCGCAGCGAGCAGGCGCTGCCTCGGCGACGAGTCGTTCGGCATGCCCCCATCCTTCCAGAACAGCGTGAGTGCTTGGCCAGGTCGAGAACCCGCACCTCGACCGAGAAGTCCTGGCAGCAATTAGCCTGCTGTGACCCACTTTACATTTATCATCTGGTTTCATATGTTAACTCGAGCGATGTAGTCCACATCACACGCAGCTCGAAAGGATCACGCCCGTGTCAGCAACATTCACGTCCGCTGCCGCCTCGTCGAAGAAGGCGGACACCGCGGGCACACCCGCTATCTCCCTCACGAACGTCGTCAAGACGTTTGGGGACTTCACCGCCGTCAAAGGCCTGGATCTCGACATCGCCAAAGGGGAGTTCTTCTCATTGCTGGGTCCGTCCGGATCCGGAAAGACCACTGTTCTCCGCATGATCGCGGGCTTTGAACTTCCCAGTTCTGGCCGTATTGACCTCGCGGGGGTGGAGGTGACCCACAAGGCCCCGTTCGAGCGGGACGTCAACACCGTCTTCCAGGACTATGCGCTCTTTCCTCACCTGAGCGTGGCCCAGAACGTCGAGTACGGCCTCAAACTGCGCAGAACAGGACGCACTGAACGCCGTCGCCTGGTCGGAGAGGCGCTGGAGATGATCCGGTTGCCCCATGTCGCGGACCGGCTTCCCTCACAGCTCTCCGGTGGGCAGCGGCAGCGGGTTGCGCTCGCCCGCGCTCTCGTCCTACGTCCCCAGGTGCTGCTGCTCGATGAACCGCTCGGAGCCCTGGACAAGCAACTGAGGGAGCAGATGCAGGTCGAGCTGAAGCAGATTCAACGCACCGTGGGCATCACCTTCGTCTTTGTAACCCATGACCAGGAGGAAGCGCTCACGCTGTCCGACCGGGTCGCCGTCTTCAACGAGGGCGTGGTCGAGCAGGTGGGCACACCCGAGGACCTGTACGAGCGGCCCGGAAGCAGGTTCGTGGCGTCCTTCCTGGGCAACACCAACCTCATTGAAGGTGAACTGGCGCAGCTCGTGATCGGTTCTGATGCCTTGCTGAGCGTCCGGCCCGAGCGGATTAAGGTGCGCCGACTCGATGACCCGGTGAACAGCAGCGGTGTCTCCAGCGTCGAAGCCGTCATTGAGGAGGTCATCTACACCGGACCGGACACCCGCTATGTGGCCCGCACACCGGAAGGGCAGCGACTGATCGCCCAGGAACCGAACGACTCCTCGTCCGCCGGTGCCCAGAGGGGCGATCGCGTGCGCCTGCAGTGGCCGTCCCGATTCAACTACACCGTCTGAACTTCAAATCCACTACCCACACCAACCAATCACCAGCATCACCTCGAAGGAAGGCACCCCATGAAGACCACAAAGGTCCTGCCGCTCGCAGCGCTTGCCTCGCTCTCGCTTGTCCTGGCCGGCTGCGGCGGTTCTGCCCCGGCAACCTCCGGCGGCGGCAACGGCGGCATCCAGGTTCCCGACATCCCGGCCGCGACCGAAGTGGGGGAGTCCGAAGGTGAGGTCAACATCGTCGCGTGGGCCGGCTTCGTCGAGGACGGCTCCACCAACCCGGACGCCGACTGGGTCACCCAGTTCGAGGAGGAAACCGGTTGCACCGTTAACCGGAAGGTCGGTGCCACCAGCGACGAGATGGTCCAGCTCATGCGAACGGGCGAATACGACCTCGTATCCGCTTCCGGTGACGCATCGCTCCGCCTGATCGCCGGCGGCGACGTTGCTCCGATCAACACGGACCTGATCCCCAACTTCGGCAACATCGTGGAGGGCCTGAAGGGGCAGATCTACGACACACTCAACGGCAAGAGCTACGGTGTTCCGATCGGCCGCGGCGCGAACGTGCTGATGTACAACACCGAGGCAGTCCCCGAAGCGCCGGACTCCTGGGAAGCGACCTGGGACCCGAACAGCGAGTACGCCGGTGAAATCATGGCCTACGACTCCCCGATCTTCATCGCCGACGCGGCCGTCTACCTCATGGCGACCCAGCCGGAGCTCGGGATCACCAACCCCTATGCGCTGGACAAGGATCAGCTGGCGGCGGCAGTGGAACTGTTGAAGGGCCAGAACAAGATCGCGGGTGAGTACTGGAACGACGCACTGAAGGCCGTCTCTTCAATTTCCTCAGGCACCGCCTCGCTGGGAACCGGCTGGCAGGTGATCGTCAATATTGCACAGGGCGACGGCGGCAAGGTGGAGTCCGTACTTCCGAAGGAAGGGGCAACCGGCTGGTCCGACACCTGGATGATCTCCGCGAAGTCGAAGAACCCCAACTGCGCCTACAAGTGGATGGATTGGGCTTCCTCTGCCGAGGTCAACGCCCAGATCGCGCAGAACTTCGGCATGGCGCCGGCCAACGCCCTTGCCTGCGAGGGATCGAAGGAGAACGAGGAGCACTGCGCCACGTTCCACGCCACGGACGAGGACTACTACAAGCAGGTCTGGATGTGGACTACCCCTGTGGAGCAGTGCGTTGACGGCCGCACCGACGTCACCTGCACCAACTACCAGGAGTGGACCAAGGCCTGGACCGAGGTGAAGGGCTAGCAGGCCCCTCCACACAGCCCTTCGTGAGGGGCACGACGGCGGTGGGTCGCCGCCGTCGTGCCCCTGACGGGGCGGCAAAACAAGTACGACGCCGGCCACCTCCGGCCGCGTAACTTCCACTTTCAGCAGCAGACACCTCGAAGGAGGAACGGCGGGGGACCGCCGGAACGCCATGGCAGTACCAACTATTGAGCCCGAGGCGGCGCCCACAAGCGCTCCGGCGTCTGATACCTCCCGCAGCGGGACCGGCGACAGGGTCTCCCGGCTGCTTCACGCCCGGCCGAAACTGCGGTTAACCGCACTTTTGGCGCTACCGCTGGCCTGGCTCGGCGTGCTGTACATCGGGTCACTGATCCTGCTGTTCATTACGGCCTTCTGGACCACGGACACGTTCACGTCGAAGGTGGTTCCCGGCTTCACGCTGGAAAACTTCGTCGAGATCCTCACCGTGCCGGCCTATCAGCTGACGGCGTTGCGGACCATCGGGATCGCGCTGGCGGTGACCGTGCTCTGTGCGGTGCTCGCGTTGCCGCTCGGCCTGTTCATGGCCAAAGTCGCATCCCCGCGGACGCGGGCCATTTTCGCCATCGGGATCACGCTGCCGCTCTGGGCCGGGTACCTGGTGAAGGTTTTCTCATGGCGGATCACCTTCATGACCGGCGGGCCGCTCGATTGGCTGCTGGCACCGCTAGGCATGACCGGTCCGGGTTACGGGACCATGGCACTTGTCATCACGCTGGCCTACCTGTGGTTCCCGTACATGGCGGTTCCTGTGTACTCCGCGTTCCGCCAGATTCCCGACAACCTCTTCGACGCGTCCTCGGATCTCGGTGCCAGGCCGTGGGCTACGGTCCGGACGGTAGCGATCCCGCTGCTGAAGCCGGCGTTCATTGCCGGGTCCATCTTCACCTTCTCCCTGAGCCTGGGTGACTACATCGCTGCCCAGTTCGTCGGCGGGAAGATTCAGGTGATCGGCACTGTGATCGCCTCGAACATCAACCTGAACCCGCCGTTGGCCGCGGCCTTCGGCACCGTCCCGATTGTCGTCGTCGTTCTTTACCTCTTCCTGGCCCGCAAGTCCGGCGCCCTCAAGCAGCTCTAGGAGCCTCCGATGCGACTTTCCCCCACGTCCAAACTCACCCTGCGGATCTTCGCCGGGTTGGTGATGGCCGCCATCTACCTGCCGCTGCTGCTGGTCATCCTCAATTCGTTCAACGCCACCACCTCGGGAGCGTTCCCCATCACCGACTTCACTACCCGGTGGTGGGAGGCGGCCTTCGAGAACGACGGCGTCAGGGAAGCACTGTGGACATCCCTGCGCGTGGCGGCGGTCGCCACGGTGATTGCCCTGCTTCTCGGGACCATGATCGCGTTTGCGCTTTCCCGGTATGACTTTTTCGGGAAGAACACCGTCAATCTTCTGGTGGTGCTGCCCATCGCGCTGCCCGGCATCGTCACCGGCGTCGCACTGAACAACACCTTCAAGACGGTGCTGGAACCTCTTGGAATCGGACTGGGCCTGTTCTCGGTGATCGTGGGCCATGCGACGTTCTGCATCGTCATGGTCTTCAACAATGTGCAGGCACGGTTGGGGCGGATGAACCGGGGACTGGAAGAGGCCGCCATGGATATGGGTGCCAACGTCATCAAGACGTTCTTCACGGTGACTCTTCCGGGGTTCCGGTCGGCCTTCGTGGCCGGCGGACTGCTGGCCTTCGCACTGAGCTTCGACGAGATCGTGGTGACCACCTTCACCGCTCCGCCCGGAACAGAAACACTGCCCGTCTGGATCTTCAACAACATGGCTCGACCAAACCAGGCTCCTGTAGTCAACGTGATCGCCGCGGTGCTGATCGTTGCCTCGATGATCCCGGTCTACCTGAGCCAGCGCATGACCGGCGACGACAAGAAGTAGGGCGCGCCTTCGGCTCAGGAGACGGTGCGGCGGCCCTCGAACGCGCGGCCCAGGGTAATTTCGTCCGCGTATTCGAGGTCTCCGCCCACCGGGAGGCCGGATGCGAGCCGCGTTACCTTGATGCCGATCGTCTTCAGCATGCGGACCAGGTAGGTGGCGGTCGCTTCACCCTCGAGGTTGGGGTCGGTGGCGATGATGATCTCCTGGATCTGCTCGTCCGAGAGGCGGTTCAGGAGTTCGCGGATGCGCAGCTGGTCCGGTCCAATGCCCGCGATCGGATTGATGGACCCGCCCAGCACGTGGTAGCGGCCGCGGAAGGAGCGTGTCCGTTCGACGGCGATGACGTCCTTGGACTCCTCGACCACGCAGATGGCCGAGGGGTCCCGCCGGGGGTCGCGGCAGATCCCGCACGTTTCCTGTTCGGCGACATTTCCACAGATGGTGCAGAACTTGACCCGTTCCTTCACGGTTACGATCGCGTTGACAAGCCGCTTCATATCCTCGGAGTCGGCTTCGAGGATGTGAAAAGCGATGCGCTGCGCCGATTTGGGGCCGACGCCGGGTAGTCGTCCCAGCTCGTCGATGAGCTCCTGAACTGCGCCTTCGTACACGGGTATGCCTTAGCTGTTGGTGGTGCTGGACTCTGCGGAGCCAAACGGGGAACGGCCGCACCTACGAATCGAGGCTGCGTTCCTCGATGAGCCGACCATTGAGGATTCGTTCGATGGCCTGACGGCCCACGAGCCCGGACTCCTCGATCGTCTCGTCGTCGGCACTGGGGATGTCCTCGACGAGATTCAAGTCTACGGGGCCGGGCGTCGGCTTGGGCCGGGCTGCCTCTGCCCGAGCGGCCTCGTCCAGCAGCTGCTGGTAGCGGCTGGGCCGGGCTGGAGGCTCATCCTCGTACGGAGGCTCCTCGGGCCCTGGATCCTCTGGGTCGTACGGCGGTTCGACGGCGCCCGCGGGAGTCCATTCAGTTGCGGCGGGTTGAGCCGGTCGGTGCGTCACCGGTTGAGCGGGCCGCGGTGTCGCCGGCTGAGCCGGTGCAGGGGTTGCCGGCTGGGCTGGTGCCTGTGCCGGCTGGGCTGGTGCGGAGGTCATCGGTTGGGCGAGTGCCTGTGCCGGGCCGCCTTGGACCGCAGCTGATTGGCGCGGCAGGCCCCATGCCTCATCGATGGATGCTGCAGCGGAAGGGGTCGACACGGCGTGGGCATCCGCCGATGCTGGAGCAGGCAAAGCAGCTGCAGAAGCTGGGCTGACGGCGGCTGGACCGGGACGGGTGGATCCTGTGCCGTCTGCCGGGTTGGGCCGGCTAGTAGGTACTTTTGGGTCGGGTTCACCCGCTGCCGCAGCGCCGTCGTGGATTGCCTCGATGCTGCAGGTGAGCCCCAGGACCTTATTGATTGCCTGCTTCAGGTTGTCCATGTGCTGGCCGCGCTGGAAGCCGAGGGCGTTGCCTTGCGAGGCGAAGGCGAGCGTCAACTGGTTCCCATTGAACGACCGCGGCTTCGCATCGGTATTGACGTTGAGCCAGGTGCTGCGCTTGATCCGGGCCAGTTCGTCCATGACTTCCGGCCAGGCCCGCCGGATCATTTCGATCTGTCCCGTTCCCTGCGGGGCAGCAGGTTCGACGGGTTTAGCGGTATTTCCCTGCGGCGGCACGGGACGGGACTGCGGCTGTTCCGCCTGGCGAGGGGCTGCCGGGTCCTGCGAGGGACGGGAGGGCTCCGATTGCGACGGACCCTGCTGGTGGGATTGCGGCTCTTGGCCCGGGAAGCCCTGGCCAGGACGCTGGGTCTGGCCGCGACGCTGGGCGTTCTCGTCGGGACGCTGGGCGTTTTCGCCGGGACGCTGGGCGTTCTGCTCTGGACGCTGCGCGTTCTCGCCCGGGCGCTGGGCACCCTGGTCGGGACGCTGCTGCGCAGCAGGCTTCTCTGCCGGCAGGCTCCAACCGCCGCCCCAGTCCGCCGCCCCTGGCTCCTGGGCCGGTTCCGCGGCGCGTTGCAGCTTCTCCGCCGGCGCCGGTTCTTCCTCTTGATGATGCCGGGCCGGCTGTGCTGGAGGGACCGGTGCCGGTGCAACGGCCGGGACCGGTGCAGGAGCGACAGCATCCAATCCGCTCGCGTAGCTGAGTCGACGTTCGATCCGGTCAACGCGTGCGAGGGTGCCCTGCTCGGACTGATCCGCAGCCGGCAGCAGAATACGGGCGCACAGCAGCTCAAGGTGCAGGCGGGGCGACGTGGCACCCGTCATCTCGGTCAGCGCTGTATTGGTGATGTCAGCGGCGCGGGAAAGCTCCGCACGCCCCAGCTGCTGGGCCTGCGTGCGCATACGGTTCAACTGGTCCTCGGGCACACCGCGCAGTATCGACGCTGCAGCATCGGGAACGGCATTGACAATGATCAGGTCGCGGAAGCGTTCGAGGAGGTCTTCGACGAAGCGTCGAGGGTCATGTCCGGTCTGGATTACGCGGTCCACTGCGCCAAAGACAGTGGCGGAGTCATCCGCCGCAATAGCGTCCACGACGTCGTCGAGCAGTGAGGCGTGGGTGTAGCCCAGCAACGAGACGGCAAGCTCGTAGTCCAGGCCCGAGGGGCCGGCACCGGCCATGAGCTGGTCCAGCACCGACAGCGAGTCACGGACCGACCCTCCGCCGGCCCGGACCACCAGCGACAGTACGCCCGGTGCAACTGCGATGTTCTCCTGGTTGCAGAGCAGTTCCAGGTAGGCCATCAGCGGCTCGGGTGGAACCAGGCGGAACGGATAGTGGTGGGTGCGGGACCGGATGGTGCCGATCACCTTGTCCGGTTCCGTGGTGGCGAAGATGAACTTGATGTGTTCCGGCGGCTCTTCGACGATCTTCAGCAGCGCGTTGAACCCCGCGCTGGTGACCATGTGGGCCTCGTCGATGATGAAGATCTTAAAGCGGTCGCGTACCGGGGCAAAGGTGGCTCGCTCGCGGAGGTCGCGTGCGTCGTCGACACCGCCGTGGGACGCGGCGTCGATCTCGATGACATCAAGGCTTCCCGAACCGTTGCGGGCCAGCTCAACGCAGCTGTCGCAGACACCGCAGGGAATTGGGGTGGGGCCCTGGGCACAGTTCAGGCAGCGGGCCAGGATACGGGCGGAGGTGGTCTTGCCGCAGCCGCGAGGGCCGGAGAAAAGATAGGCGTGATTCACCCGGTTCTTGGAGATGGCCGTCATCAGGGGTTCGGTGACGTGCTCCTGGCCGATGACGTCGGAGAAGGTCTCCGGACGGTACCGGCGGTAAAGGGCTGTGCTCACAGAAGAACTCTATCGGTTGGGTCGGACGGTCACGGCATCGGTGGAGGAGAGGTGGGAGGCATCCACAACCCATGGTTCACGCGGCAGGGCGCCCGGATCAAATGCGTCCAGCGCAGCCTCCAGCGAGGCCTCCGGCAGCCGCAGCGAACGCAGGATTATTGCCCGGATTTCCGCCGGTTTCCACCCCAACGCGGTGAGCTGCTCGAGGGTGACTGCGCCGTCCCGTTTGGCCAGCCGCTTTCCCTCCGGATTCAGCGCCAGCGGCACGTGCGCGTACTCGACCGGCGGCAGTCCGAGCAGGGATGCGAGCCAGGCCTGCCGTGGCGCCGAGCTCAGCAGGTCATCCCCTCGCACCACCTGGTCGACACGCTGCGCCGCATCATCGACCACCACGGCCAGGTTGTAGGCCGGCACCCCGTCATTGCGGACCACCACGAAGTCGTCCACCGCGCCGGTGTAGGGACCGTGCAGGACATCACGGATCTCATAACGGTCGACGTCGGCACGCAGGCGCAGCGCCGCCGGCCGCGACAGGCGCGCGGCCTCCCGCTCGGCAGGGGACAGGTTGCGGCACGTGCCGGGATAGTGGCCGGGAAGGACATGCGGGGCTGATGCTGCTTCGGCGATGTCGCGGCGCGTGCAGAAGCACTCAAAGAGGCGGCCATCGGCCCGCAGCCGGGACACGGCGTCGTCGTAGAGGGCACGGCGTTCGCTTTGCCGGGTGACCTCCCCGTCCCAGGAAAGCCCGACGGCGGCAAGCTCCTCGAGCTGGGCGGCTTCAGCGCCGGCGCGGACCCGGTCGAGATCCTCGACGCGCAACAGGAACCGCCGACCGGTGGAGCGAGCGAACAGCCAGGCGAGGATGGCGGTTCGGAGATTCCCCATGTGCAGTTCGCCCGTTGGGCTCGGTGCGAAGCGGCCGGCGCTCACTGGTTTCCTCCTGCTGCACGGATCCTGCTGCAAACCAGCATGTTCAGCGAAACGTAAAGACCCCTCATGCACCTGCCAGAGCCCGCCTACCCTTGCTACCTTCCGGTCCTGGGGGAGTTCAACAGGATGACACCACATGAGGGGCCGCGTAATAGTCTACAGGAACCGCGAGGCAGGGCTGGTTCAACAGCGAGGCGGGGCCGTTTCGCGGCCGATTCGGCACATCCGGCTTGTCCGGGTATTCTGGTATCTGCTCCACGCAAGGAGGATTCGCCTAGCGGCCTATGGCGCACGCCTGGAACGCGTGTTGGGTTAACAGCCCTCGGGGGTTCAAATCCCCCATCCTCCGCTCTTTTCGCGAAGCACCCCGGTCTCACCGTCCGGGGTGCTTCGCTATATCAGGGCTGTTGCTGCCCGCGCTGGTGGAAACATAAGCATACTGAGTAAAATATTGCTTGTATGGATTCTGTGTCAGGTAGCGTGAGCTCAAAAGTTCACCCGTCGGAAGTTCCACCCCTTGCGCGGCAAGCCGTTCTAACCCCCACAGCTCGTGCCCGGTTCTTCCGGGGCAAGGAGTTGAGATTGGACCATCAGGGATGACCCTGCGACGACCAAAGCTGACACGCGCGCTGTCAGCCCTGACAACACCGTTGGCGCCTGAGGACTTCCTCTCGTTGTTCAATCCGGTGTTCTCCTCCCGGCAGCTGCGTGGAATCGTCACCAAGGTTGTGTCGGAAACAGCTGACTCAGTCACCATCCACTTCCGCCCCGGGCGGGGCTGGAAGGCGCACCTCGCGGGGCAATGGGCGCGGATCGGCGTCGAACTGGATGGTGTGCGCCACTGGCGCTCCTACTCCCTCAGCACTGCGGCCGGGCAGGATCCGGCAATCACCGTGACCGACATGGGGGCGGTGTCCCGGGTGCTCGTCCGGGAGACCAAGCCCGGCGATGTCCTGTTCCTGGCACCGCCGGAAGGCACTTTCGTGCTCCCCGAGCGCCCGCGTCCCCTCCTGATGCTCACGGCCGGCAGCGGCATCACGCCGGTGATGTCCATGATCCGCACGCTGGTTCCCCGCCGCCCCGACGCGGACGTTGTCCTCATCCACTCGGCCCGCAGCGCCAAGACCAGCCTCTTCGTCGAGGAGCTCCGCGAGCTCGCCGACCAGTTCCGCTCGTTCCGGATGAAGCTCTGGTTCACTGCCGAGCACGGCCGCCTGGACTTCTCCGTCACCTCCGCGCTGGACCGGCTGTGCCCGGACTGGCGCCTGCGGGCGGCCTACGCCTGTGGCCCCGAGAAATTCCTGGAGGACGCCGAATCGCTGTGGACCCGCCAGGCGAAATCTTCTCCCGGCACGCTGACCATCGAGCGCTTCAGCACCAAGCTGGCCACGGACAACGGGAACGACGGCGGCCTGGTCACCTTTGAAGTTTCGGACCGCGAGGTCGAGGCGGACGGGAACACCCCGCTCCTTGAGGTCGGGGAAGATGAGGGGTTGCTGATGCCGAGCGGATGCCGGATGGGCATCTGCCACAGCTGCCTCATTCCGCTGCGTGCCGGGCAAGTCCGTGACCTGCGCACCAACGAAGTACATGGGGAGCCCGGGCAACTGATCCAGACCTGTGTCTCGGCCGCGGCCGGACCCGTAAACCTCGAATTCTAAGAAACCAAAAATTCAGAGTCAGAGAAGTTCAGGAGGAAGCGCATGACGAACCTCGCAGACCAGGGCACCGCCCTGGCAGATCCAGGTACTGCTATTGAAAAGGCGCCGGTTCGACGACGGCCGGGAGCGCTCGCCGAGAGCGGTCACCCGCTGGTGCGTCCGCCGGCAGCCTCGCACCTGTCCGACGAGCAGGTGGCGGAGCTGGGGCGCGAACTGGACGCCATCCGGGATGAGGTCCTGGCGCGCCGTGGTAAGCAGGACGCTGCGTACATCCGCCGGGTCATCAAGGCACAGCGGGTGCTCGAGTTCGGCGGACGTGCCGCACTTCTGTTCGGCAGGAACAGGGCAGCCTGGGTCGCGGGAACGGGCATGCTGAGCATCGCGAAGATCCTCGAGAACATGGAGTTGGGCCACAACATCCTGCATGGACAGTGGGATTGGATGCGCGATCCGGACATCCACTCCACAACCTGGGAGTGGGATTTCGTGACGCCCGCGCGTTCGTGGCAGCACACCCACAATGACCTGCACCACCGGTGGACCAACGTTGTGGGCAAGGACCGGGACGTCGGATACAACCTGCTCCGCATGGACGAGGACCAGCCGTGGAAGCCGTTCAACCTCGGCAACCCGCTGTACAACGCCCTGCTTGCGCCGGTCTTCGAATGGGGGATCGCGCTTTATGACCTCGAGCTCCCCGAGTACAAGGAGGGCCTGAAGTCCAAGGATGCACTCCGGAAGGATCTCCAGGCGCTTGGTCGCAAGGCGCTGAAGCAGTTCGGCAAGGACTATGTCGCAACGCCCGTCGTGGCCATGGTGACCGGTTCGGGCCGACGCGCGCTCACCGGAACGCTGACCGCCAACGCGGTCCGCAACGTGTGGGCGCACGCCGTCATCTTCTGCGGACACTTCCCCAACGGCACGGAAACCTTCACGGAGGAAATGGTCGACGGCGAGACCCGCGGTGACTGGTACGTACGGCAGATGATCGGCTCGGCCAACATTTCCGGTTCGAAGTTCATGCACCTGATGTCGGGCAACCTCTCGCACCAGATCGAACACCACCTGTTTCCCGACCTGCCGTCCAACCGGTACCACGAGATCGCCCCGAAGGTCCGCGAGATCTGTGCCCGGTACGGGCTTCCGTACACCACCGGTCCGCTGCTGAAGCAGGTTGGATCGGCCTGGGCGAAGGTCTTCAGGCTGGCGCTTCCGGACCGGAAACCCCAGGCGGGCTAACCCAGCCGGCCTAATCCAAGCGGGCTAGCAAATTAGCTACTGCTGACTCTGCACGCGGCGGATCCGGCGAAGCGCGGCTGCTTCGCTGGGTCCCTGCCGCCCGAGTCCGAGCTTGATGACGCCCAGAACCAGCAGCACGGCGGGCTTCACGGGCAGGTCCAGTTTCCCGATCCGTGGCACCGACAGGCCGAGCAGCTCGCGTTGCCGCGGCGTGAGCGTAGCCACCGCTCCGGCGAACAGCACCCTGTACCCAAGCCGCTGGGACCGCGGCAGGGGAGGCCGGCGAATGTACGCAAGCGCGTCCTGAACCTGTTCGTTTGAGGTGAGTTCGTCGTCGTACGCGGCCAACTGGGCACGCAGTTCCGCGACACTGCGCGGGGGGTCCTCCACGCCCATCAGCCCGCCGGCGACCGCCCACTGCCGCACGTACTCGTCCGGCCCGCCCGGGAACCGGAGACCGTAGCGCTGGTGCGCGGCGAGGAATGAGTCGGTGAAGGCCAGATGCACCCAGCGGAGCAGGAGTGGGTCGTTGGCGCTGTAGGGATGCTCGACGCCGTCGGCTCCCGTATACGTGCCGGTCACCTTCTGGTGCAGCTTCCGCACCCAATCCGACGCGCCCCTGGCGGCGTCGGTCGACCCATAGGTGACCGTGAAGATCCAGCGGATGGTGTTGGCCAGCCTGCCCAGCGGATCTTCCCGGAAGTTCGAGTGCGCGTAGACACCGGCCATCGCGCCCGGGTGGAGGGCCTGCAGCAGCAGGGCGCGGATGCCTCCCACCGTGGGCGTCATGGAACTGTGCACGGACCAGACGGCGGATCCCGGCGCGAAGTAGCCGACGTCGTTCCCCTCCGCCAGTTCCTCCGTCCAGGCTGGGGGCGTTCCGCCCGTGCCGGTGAAGGTGTTCTTGAGCTCGATGCGGAGGCGGGACAGCAGGGACTGCATCCCTTCAGTATGCGGCCGGCGGAGTCAGTATGCGGCCGCCAGGGTGTCGGCGCAGCGTAGCAGGAAGGCGGCGCCCGCGTCGTCGTGGATCAGGTCGCCCTCGGTTAGTACCGGGTAGGGCTTCTCCGGCACGCCGTCGGCGGGGCGGACATCGAGGTGGGCCACGCTGTAGCCGTGCTCGTGGAGGTAATCGGCCATCGCGTAGTCGGTACGCGAGTCGCCGACGGTCCGCCAGGTGTCCGGAATGTCCCCGGCAATGAGCTGCAGTGCACGCTCGGCACCGAGATCCTTGCCCACACGGACCGACTCGATGTCGGTGGAGATGATTGTGGGGTCCACCCGGTAGTCGACGCTGTCGTCGCTGTCCGGGAGGTGGTGGGAAAGCCTGCATACGCCCATGTCGAAGCGCTGCATGATCTCCATGGCTGCCCGGTCGAACGGGCCCTGACGGTCCAGGTAGTCGGCATTGTCGACGTCGACGCGCTGCTCAATCGACACCATTGCCCGCTTGGTCTCGTCGAAGAACATGTGGTCGGCGTACTCCTCCTCCACAAGACGGCGGATCTCATTGCCGAACTCCACCGGCAGGGCCAGCGTCCCATCAACCTGCAGTTCGGTCGGTCCGGACGCCGTGAAACTGAACCAGGTGGCGCCCTTCTCGCAGACAGCGTGGAAAGCGACGCCCTCCGGGATGCCCGCAGCGAGCATTGGCTCCATGACCTCCTCCCGGATGAAGGCGTCTGAGCGTCCGGTGTTGAAGATGACCGGCCAGCCGGCGGCGGCGAGCGCAAGCAATGCAGCGATGATGTCGGGCCGGACCGTTCGGGTGACGGGACTGGCAACAGGACCATCGACGTCGAGAAGCAGGCCCATGCGCACGGGAGGAGTCATGGTTTCAGTATCGGCTTCGCAGAAGGCGCCGAAGAAATCGATGACACCCGCAGGGTTTCTCCAAGGTCTTGAAATAAGACTGGTGTCCTGCAGCATCCACGCACGATTCATTGAGGCACGCAATGGCGATTTCTGAAATCGCGATAGCCGAGCAGGATGCGGCTGACCTGTTGCCTGGGGAGGCAGCCGACCGTCCCACCGGACTGACGCGAAGAGTATTTGGCATTCTTATCGGCACCGGTGCACTTGGGACCGCAGCAGGCTGGAGCATCGTCTCCGCCGCAGGGGGCACGGAGGAGGTTCCGACGTCGTTCGGTTCCGTCCGTATCGCCGCGGCAGAGCGGCAGGCCCGGCTGGCAGGCACACCAAGCGCACACTCCACCCATGGGGCAGCCCCGCCGGGGGCGGGGGCACAACCTTTCAACCACACCTGGGGCGAACACCTGGCCGTGCAGTTGGCCGTCCGAAACACCTCATCGCGCAACGTCCTGTTCGCGCCGGGGCAGCTGCGGCTGTCACTGGGTGAGACAACGGTGACCAACCGGAGCGCCGAGGTGTCCAAGATCCTGCTGACGCCGGATTCCACCCGCAGCGTCTGGATCAGCTACCTGATGCCTATCGGGGCCACCACTATTTCCGCTCGGTTCACCGATCCCTGGGGCGAGTCTGCGCCGCTGGTGCTCGCCCTTCCCCGTATCTCCCTTCGACCTGGTTCCCTGGAGGGACATCATGGCTGAGCAACTGCCCCCGGAAATACTTGCCAGAGGTGACCTGCTCAAGCTGGGAGCAGCAGCCGGCCTGGGATTCGCCGCGCTGCCCCTGGTGCAGCCGGCCGTGCCCCGGGCGCGGGTGGCGCGCACGCCGGTTCCGCTGGCGCTGGCGCCGCTGCCGGGTGTGCTGGACGTCTACATCAACGAGGGCTACCTCAAGATGGTGGACGACACCCTTGTGTACCACCGCGGCTTCGGCAGTCGACCCACCGACATTGACGACGAGAACCCCAGCCTCTGCATGGAACCCACCGTCATAACGAAAGACAACGAGGTGGTGCCCAGCCGCAGCTACCCGATCGGGGCACCCCTGCCGCCGCGCGGAACGCCGACGCCGGTGGGCCCGGACCCGGCTAACCCGGGCCAGTACCTGATTCGCCGGAACTACTGGGCAAGCTACTTCCCGCAGCGGACAGTTATTGCCGAGCTGGGCAGCACGGTTTGCCTTCGCGTCCAGAACCGGCTGAACAAGCCGCACACGCTTACCGTGTTTGAAGCCGGGCCCGACGGCGCCGACCTCACCACGGGCGCGATAGCCCCGGACTCTGTGGCGACCCTTGAATTCCCGTGCCCGCCACCTGGCACCTACATCTTCGCGGACCCCACCAACGCGCCGGTTGAACGCGTCCTGGGCCTGTTCGGCGTGCTGGTGGTGATGGACCCGGAGCATCAATGGGACATCGCCGAGGACGGCGCCACGTTTGAGCGCCAGTGGGTATGGATCTGCCACGCGATCGAACCGCGCTGGGCCTCGATGGAAGCGTCAGGGCAGACGGTCAATCCGACGCAGACACGGGCTGTTCCGCGATACTTCACCCTCAACGGGCGAAGCGGGTTTGAATCCCTCGCGATCACCTTCAACGAGGACCTCAACCTCGCTTCCGAGGAGGAAACCCTCATTTCCGGCTATCCGCGCCAGGTGGACGTGCGCCAGTTCGGCGAGGGGACGGAGGCAGGGACCCTGCGCGGCGGACAACTGGTGCGGCTGGTCAATCCAGGCATCGTCTGGCATCAGATGCATTTCCACGGGAACCACATCTGGACAGTGCGGCGCGACAACGTCGACTGGCCACGCCACGACGGATTCGTAGACGCCAAGGGCCACGTGGTTGTCCAGCAATGGGAGGACGTGGTGGAGCTTGAAGCCATGCAGCGCAAGGACTGCATCATCCCGATCAAGCGACCGCCGGATGCGATCGATCCCGTCTGGTTTGCCCGCACCACCGACTGGGTCTATCCGATGCACTGCCATGCGGAACCGTCCCAAACCGCTGCCGGCGGGCTTTACCCCGGCGGACTCGTTGCACACTGGACCCTCAAGGGTCCTAACCCAGGAGCCACACAGTGAGTATCTTCAGCCGCAGACGCACCGAGCGGAGGCAGTCAAGGCGGGCGCGTCGAGCCACCCGATCGGCAACTCCGACGACGGCGCCCACCACGACCGCGCCCCCCTCCACGACCGCGCCGCCCACCACGACCGCGCCGCCCGCAAACGGAACGGCGACATCCAACACCGGCACAACAGCGACAGCTACGGCCACGGCCACGGCTGTGCCCTCGCCCGCCCCTTCACCAGCTGCCGGCGAGGGAAGCGAGCCCCATCTGCACCACCGCTTCGAGAGCCAGGTGGACTTCAGCTCGGACCAGCTCGAGGCGGCGAACCCGGTCACCGAGTTCCTGCAGCCTGCCGCGGTCTCCGTGGATTTCGACTTCCACCACGAGGACCTCCGCATGCCGGACGGTGCCGAATTTGAGATGTGGAGCTTCGAGGATGACCGCTTCGAGCGTGGCTTCCCGGGACCGACCCTCCGCGTCCAGGAAGGGAAGATCTTCCACGCCACGGTCCATCCCAGCAGGGGACCGCACACCATCCACTGGCATGGGATGGAGCCGGACCCACGGAACGACGGCGTGGGGCACACTTCCTTCGAAGTCGACGGACAGTACACCTACCAGATGCAACCGGAGGCGGGCCGTCCCGGGGACCCGAACTACGGTTCAGCCGGGACGTACTTCTATCACTGCCATGTTAATACTCCACTGCATGTGCAGATGGGCATGTTCGGGCCCCTCGTGGTGGATCCGGTAGTGCATCCCGACTATCCAGTGAGCCCGGGTGCGCGACGGGCCTTTGTGGACGGCCCCGAGTACGACATCGAAACCGAGGCGCTGTTCGCGCCGTACTCGCTGGATCCCCGCTGGCACGAGATGAACCATGCGGACGGGCTGTCAGGCGAGGACGTGGGGATGAACCGCTTCGAGCCGCGCCACTTCTACGTCCTGGGCGGTGAGATCGCCCGGCGCCCGACGGGACGTGAGCGCGTCTGGTCCCTGTCCCGGCTTCGGGCCAACGTGGTGGGGGGAGCGAAGAAGCCCACGCTGCTCAGGACGGTGAACGCCAACTACCTGCCCACCCAGGTGTTCTTCACTGACGCGGGCGGCGCGGAGATGCCGATCATGGAACTCATCTCCCACGACGGCCGCCCGTTCCGCGACACCTCTGAGCCGGGGATGCCCTCGCCGAGCTGCCGGGATGCCGGTTATCCGTTGACCACCAGCCGCCTTGCCTACGGCGCTGCCGAACGGTTCGACATGCTGCTCCTGCCGGAGAAGCCGGGCCGCTACTTCATGAAGGTGCAGTGGGAGGACTGGATCACCGGGGCTGTGCTGGCAACCCGGACCATCCCGATCGACGCCGCCTGAGCAGACGATCCGGGCAGCGTCACATAGTAACTGTTTAGCGACGACAAGATGAGCCGGCATTGGGTCACATTCCATTGCCGGCTCATCTTGCCTAGGCTGTATTGGTGATCTTCAAAGCAGTGAGTGACGGACGGCCATATCCCGACCATGGGTACGTGACCCCCAAAGACTGGGCAAATGTACCTCCGCGCCAGGTGCGGCTCGACGAACTCGTCACCACCAAGACCACCCTCGACCTCGAGGCGCTGCTGGCAGAAGACTCCACCTTCTTCGGCGACCTCTTCCCGCACGTAGTGCAGTGGAAGGACACCCTGTACCTCGAGGACGGCCTCCACCGGGCGGTGCGCACAGCGCTGCACCAGCGCACCATTCTGCACGCGCG
The DNA here is from genome assembly GCF_035189165.1 of Arthrobacter sp. JZ12. Classification (NCBI taxonomy): domain Bacteria; kingdom Bacillati; phylum Actinomycetota; class Actinomycetes; order Micrococcales; family Micrococcaceae; genus Arthrobacter; species Arthrobacter sp. JZ12. Next base: position 316,662 of record NZ_CP045246.1, read on the forward strand.
GGTGCTGGTGATCGATGGCTAAGAGATCCGGCCACAAACCCATTCGTTCCAAGAAGAACCCGATCGAATGGCACGGACACCGCATAGTTACCGAGAACGATCTTGAGCAGGTCTTCGCCGACGACGGCAACGTAGAGCGCCCGCACGCCTACATGAGAAGGCTCCGGCACGGCATCGTGCTCGTGCTTCTGGTCGCTGTGCTGGCGGCTGCGGTCTATTTCGCGCTTGCGCTGGCCCGCGGTGACATCAAGCTGGAGGCGGGAGAGTTGCCGGCGCCTATCGTTCCGGATGCGTGTCCAGCCGGCCCCTTCGAGCCGGTGGACCCGAAGTCAGTCACCGTCAACGTGCTAAACAGCACCAGCATCGCCGGGCTGGCTGACAACGCCGCCACCGCTCTCGAAGAGCGGGGGTTTGCGGTTGAGTTGATCGGCAACCGGACGATCGGCAGCACCAACATGACCGCCGTCGTCGTATCCGGTCCTGACGGTTACGCCCAGGCGTTCACGCTGCAGCGGCTGATCCCGAACTCGGTATATCTGGAGGACGAACGTCCGGACGCCACGGTGGACGTAGTCCTCGGTTCGGAGTTTGAATCCCTGGTCGCAGCCGACAAGGTCAACGCCGAACCGGGGCCGCTGGTCTGCGAACTTCCCTCCACCGCGACGCCCACGGCAAGCCCGACGGCCACGCCCACCGCTTAACTTGGTCCACCGGTTAGCTGCCAGCTCTCACGCCAGCGTCAGCAGCCGTCCGGGCCGCAGGTTTCGCCGTCGGCGGTGGTGGACACGGGAATGAGCGGGTGGGATTCCTGCCATGCCTGATCCAGGGCCTGACGGAAAAGCTCGACGGGCTGCGCCCCCGAAATGCCGTACTTCCGGTCAATCACGAAGAACGGTACGCCGCTGACCCCGAGCGTCTGCGCCTCGCTGATGTCCCGCCGGACGTCATCGGCGAAACGGTCGCCGGCCATCGTCTCGCGCACGGCTTCTTCGTCAATGCCGAGCTTCGCGCCCAGCGACACCAGGATTTCGACGTCGGACGTGTCAAGTCCCTGCTCAAAGTGGGCGGACAGGATGGTTTCCTTCGCCTCGTTCCCCAGGCCGAGGGACTTGGCGAGGTGGAGGAACCGGTGTGCTGGGAAGCTGTTGCCGACCACCACGGAATCGAAGTCGAACTCGATGCCGGTGTCCGCTGCGGAGCTGGTGAGCTGGTTCCACATCTGGCGGACCTGCTCGGGCGCAATTCCCTTCCGCTCCGAGAGGTACTGCTGCTCGGTGCCCTCGTAGTGCTCGGGAAGACCTGGGTCCAGCTGGAAGCTCTTCCAGGTGACCTCCACGCTGTCACGGTGGGGGAAGGCAGCCAGTGCCTTTTCGAAGCGGCGCTTGCCCACAAAGCACCACGGGCATTTCACGTCGGACCAGATCTCGATATGCATGCTTTTTGCAACTCCGCTGCCGCTACGGGCTATTCCCGTGAGCCGGCGGCCGCCGTCGTGATCTAGTGCACGGTAGGTGCGCACCCGCGCTAGGGTGGAGCGAGACCGACAGGAGTCCTCATGCTTTTTGCCAATGACACGGAGGAGGCGCTCCGGGGAGTCGTCGCGCTGGTGAACACCGAAATTGACGAGCAGCTTCCTGACATCGAGGCGCTTGACGCTTTTGTCCGGGAATGGAACTGGACCGGAAACGTTCAGCTCGATGAAGCCGAACTGGAGGCCGTTCGCGCCCTTCGCCCTCGGCTGCGGGCGCTTTGGGACCGCAACGAGGATGACGTCGTTGAGGTGGTGAACGCCCTGCTGCGCGAGTTCCACGCGCTCCCGCAGTTGGTGCGCCACGACCACTGGGACTACCACATCCACGCGATCCCCCGAGAAGCGCCCCTGTCGGCGCGCATGGCGGTCGAGGCCGCGATGGCTTTCGTGGACCTTGTTCGCAGCAAAGAACTGGGCCGCCTGGGGAGATGCGCAGCGGAAGACTGCCAAAACGTCCTCATCGACCTGTCCAAGAACCGGTCCAGGCGTTTCTGCGAGTCGGGTTGCGGCAACCGTGCCGCCGTCGCCGCCTACCGTGCACGGCTTGCCGACCGGACGGAGCCGCGGAACGAATAACCCTCTGTGCCCAGCCCGCGGCAATCGTGCCCGCGCTGTCTAGCCTGCTGTAGCCAGCCCGCGGTAGTTAGCCCGCGGAAGTTAGCCCGCGGAGGCGGCGCCCAACGCGCCGCCCTGCCAGACGGCGTCGAACGGGGCATTTGAGGACACCCTGTTTCGGATGCCCTCGGTCACGAACGCCTTGGCGGTGCGGGCAGCTTCCAGGGGAGTGGCTCCCTTGGCGAGCTCGGCCGCAACGGCCGCGGCGAGCGTGCATCCCGCGCCGCTGACTGCAACGTCGCCCACCTTGGGCTCGCTCAGAACCTCGAGAGTCTCGCCGTCGTAGAACACGTCCACCGCGTCGTCGCCTTCCAGCCGCACTCCACCCTTTGCAAGTACGACGGCGCCGCTCACCTCATGAATGCGTCGTGCCGCTTCCTTCAGGTCCTCCACAGACTGGATCTCGATCCCCGAGAGGGACTCCGCCTCGAAGTGGTTAGGGGTAACGAAAGTGGCAAGCGGGAGGATGTTCGCCTTGAGGGCCTGGTCTGTGTCCAGCGCGGCGCCCGGCTCCTGGCCCTTGCAGATCAAAACCGGATCGAGCACCACGTTGTTCCACTCCTGGGACTTCAGCGCACCCGCGACAGTGTCGATGGTCTGCGGTGTGCCGAGCATGCCGATCTTGACGGTGCCGATCTCGTAGCAGGACTGGATTGCCTCAAGCTGGTCTGCGATGACCTGCGCATCAACGGGGACAAAGCGGTGGTTCCAGCTGTCCTTCGGGTCGAACGAGACGATGCACGTGAGCGCTGCGATGCCGTAGGTGTCCAGCTCCTGGAAGGTCTTCAGGTCCACCTGTGCCCCGGCGCCACCGGTCGCTTCGGAGCCGGCGATGGTCAGGGTGATTGCTGGTGCGTTCGTAGCCATTGGTCAAGTGTGCCCGACGCCGCGCGGCTTCCGCCAACGCAGGTTAGCTACCGGGCGTCAGTCACATGAAATCCAACTCCGCCACTCCTGCAAAGGCAAGAACGGTCAGCGCTTGGCGTTCTTGATGAGCTGGACCACGTCATCGACGATTTTCCGGACCACGGGCAGGCGCGAGAGGATCACGAGTTTGGCGATGAGCGGTGCCGCATTGTCGATGAGGCGCCGCGTGCGCTGTTGGCCGGGCGACTTGTCGTAAACCCAGAAGAGGGTGACACCCATGTAGACCAGCCAGAGGAGTTCCGGAAGGTCCGCCCGGATAGCCATGGGAGGCTGGGGCCGAGCGGTAGTTACGGCGTGGTTGAAGAGCGCGATGGACTTCGCGCGCGCCACTGCCGAGTCCCTGCTGAAGGGGTTCGCATCGGAGGCGGGCTGGATGGCCACGCTGATGAAGTTGGAACCGAACTCATGGTACGGAGCCATAACGTCAATGCCGCAGTGCAGGATGGCCCGCAGGTGTTCCCCGAGATTCTGGCCCTCCCGTAGCAGCGGCAGGGAAGCGCTTCGGTGTTCGTCCTGCAGGGAGAGGTAGAGTTCCTGGACCAGATCGTCCTTTGAACTGAAGTAGTAGTACGCGTTGCCCGTTGAGACTCCAGCCGCTGACGCAATGGCGCGCATGGTTGTTTTGTCGTATCCCTGCTCGCGGAAAAGCCGAAGGGCGGTTTCGACGAGCAAGGCCCGGGTTGCCTCGCTCTTCGCGGTGTGGACGGTCAATGGGGCCCTTTCCTGAACATGTTCAAGAAAGCATACAGTGCGAATGTGAACACGTTCAAAAGGGGCCCCGCCAAGCTCATGGAACAATCATTGGGTCTGGGGGCAGCCGGACAACAGTGCTAATACAGCGGGCTCCATTGAGCTGCGCGAACCACTTCAATGAATGAGAACCAATGACCCAGTTGCAGAACCATGCCCAGGCCCGTTACGCGAGTACGGGGAGTGCCCACTTCTCGATCATGCTGGCGGTGCTGGCCGTCGTCGTAATCCTGTCCAACATCGGTGCGTCCAAGGGCGTGGTGATCGGACCGGTCATCGGAGATTTCAGCATCATCACCGACGGCGGGTTCTTCCTCTTCCCCTTGGCGTACATTCTGGGCGATGTGATCAGCGAGGTGTACGGATTCCGTGCCGCGCGTCTGGGAATTCTTGTGACCTTCCTGCTGTCGGCGTTCGCGTCGCTGGCTTATGCCGTGATCATCGCGCTGCCCGGTTTCAATGACGACTTTGGCCTGGCCAAGCAGGAAGCGCTGGAGTTGGCGCTGGGGCCGGTTCCGCTGATTGTCCTCGCTTCGCTGCTGGGGTTCCTGGTGGGGCAGACTCTGAACTCATGGGTTCTGGTGCGTATGAAGGAGCGTTTCGGGGAGCGTAGCGTCGTGGCGAGGCTTCTCGCATCGACCGGCGTGGGCGAGTTCGCCGACACGTTGATCTTCTGCGCCATTGCCGCGTCCGTCATCGGCATCTCGGACTTCCCGACGTTCCTCAACTACCTCTTCTTCGGCTTCGTGTACAAGACCCTGGTGGAAGTGCTCCTCCTGCCGGTGACGACGGCGGCGATCCGCTGGGTGAAGCGCCGCGAGCCGAGCTACGCCGCCTGACCCGCGCGGCCACTCCTCTAAAAGCGCCGTTGCTGAGCAGGATCGTGGGGAAACCCCCACGTTCCTGCTACTAAGCGGCGCTTCTGGTACGGTCCCACCACGCTCTCAGGATGCGTCCGCGGGTTGAATCCTTGAAGAGGTCGGCCCACTCCAGCCTGATGAAAACCCAGCCCTCTTCCATAAGGGCCTTTTCACGCCGGCGTTCCTGGAAGAGGGCGTCGGATGTCGGAACATAATCGAAGTACTTGGTCTTCCCGTCGAATTCGAGGGCAAGCTTCTGCTCCTTCCACGCGAAGTCGATCCTGTGCTCGCCCAACCTGGTCTGCACAACTAGTTGCTGTTGAGGCTGGGGGATTGGCATTTCGGAGAGGATGTGAGCAGTGAGGGTTTCGCCAGGGGATTCGGACAGAGGGCTGGCATGGTCTATAGCCGAGCGTGCAATATGAACGCCCTTGTAGCCCCTTTGGCGCGCCAGTATTTCCTGTAGCTCGGTCGGTTGGGCGCCGAGCCGGAGTGCATGGTCGGCCACAATCAGCCCTTGCCGGTAGGTCAACAAACGGGCGCAGTCCACGACCGTGCGGGCTAGGGATGTGACGCGGAGCCCGTCAACCATGTCTAGATCTGAAGGGAGCAAGGGCGCCTTATGTCGGGCCACGTCCTGGCTATGTTCGCGTGATGACCCTGAGGCAGATTGCGTGATGTGTATTTTGGCATCGACATTCCACAGACTCAGGCCGTGAACTCTAGCGGCCGAAGTGTGGCTATACGCACTTGCAGCCTGGGATCGGCTGGCATGGGCGTGCGCTAGGAGTTTGCACCGTGCCTTGTCCGCATCGTTCAGAGAATGCCAGTACTTCGCCGCTACATAGCCATTGACTTGGAGACGGACAAGAACTTTTCGTCTGATGAGTTCTGAGACAGCCCGGCGGCTAAGCCCCATCTCCTCCAACTCGGAGGTGCGCCAGCAGCGCTCCGACGAATTTAGCCACAGGTACGTGTTTGTCATGCCATCAACCTTGGATGGATAGGCACGTTTCCGGGACAGCCGTCCTCGCTATGTGGAGAAGTGCCGCTACGTGTCCCGTGCGGGGCAAAAACGCCGGTCATCTGCAGGGTCGTGGGGATGTCCCCACGACCCTGCCCCAAAACGGCGCTTTTGAGGGTGCGGCGCCTCGAGCACCGACCGGGATGCCGAGGACGCGTGTGGCGCTGCGAACCAGCGAATCCGTTGGAGAGCCGCCGCTGAAGCTGCGTCGATGCCGCCTCGTCTGCAGTTTGCAACGGATCCGCGGGTTTGGCGCTAGGGCCGAGGAGAGTGGGGTGTGACGCCGCGCGCTCGGCGGCGCCCCGAGAGCTACCGCGACGCCGCGTAGTAACGCCCCAGGACCTCGGCCTTGAGGTCGAAGTACGTCCCGTCCTCGATGGCGGCGCGGGCGTCGTCGACCATCCGGATCACGAACCGCTCGTTGTGGATCGAGATGAGCGTCGCCGACACCATCTCCTTAGCCTTGAACAGATGGTGGATGTACGCCCGGGTGTAGTGCGTGCAGGTGTAGCAGTCGCAGCCCTCCATCAGCGGCGTGAAGTCGCGCTTGAAGCGGGCGTTCGAGAGGTTCCACCGACCGTCGGGCGTGTAGAACGCCGAGTTCCGGGCAACGCGGGTGGGGGAGACGCAGTCAAAGGTGTCAGCCCCGTTCTCGATGCCCGTGAACAGATCGTCCGGCTCCGAGATGCCGAGCAGGTGGCGCGGCTTGTCCTCGGGAAGTTCTTCGGCGCACCAGCCGAGGATGGTCCCCAGGTTCTCCTTCTCCAGCGCACCTCCAACGCCGAAGCCGTCGAAGTTCATCAACCCGAGATCGCGCGATGCCTTCCGCCGCAGGTCCTCGTACTGCGCGCCCTGGATGACCCCGAACAGCGCCTGGTACGGCTTGTCAGCCCGCTCGATGGTCAACCGCTCGTGCTCCACGATGCACCGTTCCGCCCACAGCCGGGTGCGCTCCAGCGACTCCTCCTGGTACCCGCGCGAGTTCATCAGCGTGGTGAGCTCGTCAAACGCAAACATGATGTCGGCGCCGAGCTGATGCTGCACCTGCATCGAGATCTCTGGGGTGAACCGATGCCGGTCACCGTTGAGGTGCGAGACGAACCACACGCCGTCGTCGTCAATGTGCGCCAGGCGCTCCTTGCCGACGGCCACCCGGTCGTCATCGCCGGCGTGCTCGGCGGCTGCCGCGGAGTCCATGGTGATGACCTTCTTGAAGCCGGAGCCGAGGCTCATCACCTGGAAGCCACCTGAGTCCGTGAACGTGGGTCCGTTCCAGTTCATGAACTTCCCGAGCCCGCCGGCTTCGTCGAGCACGTCCGCGCCGGGCTGCAGGTAAAGGTGGTAGGCGTTCGCCAGGAGCGCCTGTGCGCCTGCCTCCTTCATCGACTCCGGAAGCACCGCCTTGACGGTGGCCTTGGTTCCGACGGCGATAAACGCCGGCGTCTGGATTCTCCCGTGCGGAGTGGTGATGGTTCCCGTCCGGCCATGCAGCCCGGCGCCTGCGGCTGTGGTCTCGCTGAGGCGCTTCCCGACGGAGAACGAAAAATCTGATTGTGGCACCAACCCATCTTCTCAGCATTCGGTGAGATCCCCGGACGCTACTGTGGAATGCGGCATTACGGCCACGGCGGATACGGGAAAGGTGGACGCGTGAACGCTCTGACAGGATTCTTCCGTGTCGGGCCCGCGCAGAACGACCACCTTCCAGCCCTACGCATGGCCCTCGGAGTGGCCGTTCCGCTGGTGACGCTCCTGCTCATTGACCGGATCGATCTGGCCGTTTTCGCTGTCTTCGGGGCATTCACCGGCATCCATGGTCGCGGCGACTCGCACGGCATACGCCTCCAGCACCAGGTTGCGGCGGGCTGCGTCCTTCTCGCGGCGATCGCTGCCGGGTTGCTGGTCAACCGGTACGACGCCGGCCCGTGGGGTGTGGTGGCCGGTTCAGTTGTCATGGGGGCGCTGACTTCGTATGCCGCGGACCGGCTGATGCTGCGGCCGCCGGGTGCCTTCTTCCACGTCTTCGCGTTCGCCGGAACGGCGTCCATTCCGAGTACCGCACCGGTGGCTGAGGCGCTCCTTGCGGCCCTGGTGAGCGTGTTGCTGTCGATCGCGATCGGTGCCGCCGGCTGGCTGAACCCGCGCTGGCGCTCGCCCTGGCCGGGACGGCGCCGCCTGGTTCCGCCGTCGGGGCAGGTCATGGCCGGCAACGCGGGCCGGTACGCGATCGCCGCCGGCGCAAGTGGCGCTATCGCCACCTCGTTGAACCTCGGCCACAACTACTGGGCCATCCTGTCGGCAATCGTTCCGCTTGCGGCCGCTACCCGGATGGGCCGGCTGCACCGGGCCGGGCACCGGCTCCTGGGGACGATCGGCGGCGTCGGAATCACCGCCGTCCTGCTTGTCCCCGACCTGGCCCCCTGGCAGCTGGTCCTGGTGCTGATCGTCCTGCAGTTCGCGACGGAGATGTTCGTGATCCGGCACTACGCGCTCGCGATGCTGTTCATCACTCCACTCGCGCTGCTCATGAGCGAACTCGCCGCGCCGGCCGCTGACACCGGGATGCTCCTTCTCGACCGGCTCGTGGAAACCCTGATCGGCGTCGTCGTGGGCGTGGCGGTGTCGCTTCTGGTTGGGGACCCGCGCAGGTCGCGGGCCTAGCCCGCGTCGGCGTCCAAGGCCACCAACGGATCGGACGAAGGATAGTGCTGCTGCCGGAACGCGTCCCACGCGGAGAAGGCTTCGCGGCGGGCATTCGCTCCCAGTCCGTAGGTGGAGACAATGGCCATGCTCGACGACGGCTGGTCGGCGAGGATGACCAGCCCTTCGCCGTGGTCGGCATACTGCGAGACCGTCAGGCCCAACTGCTTCTCGCTCCGGAACCACACCGATCCGGTCAGCTCGTGTCCGTTCGGCAGGCTGAGGGAATAGGAATCGCCCGGCTGCTGCAGCTGTTCCGCGTTCAGCTTTTCGATGATGGTCTCGCCCGCATTGGGCGCTGAGAAGAAGGCGGTGCGCCGCGTGCCGGAGGGGTGCCGCTCAAGGGCGAAGCGCAGCTGCTGGAGGAACGTGACCCAGCCCTCCGTCACGTCGGTGTCGGAATCGGCGCGTTCAATGGTGACCACCGTTCCATCCGTTACCGGCTGGATCCGGAAGGTGTCACCGCCGTCGACCGTCAGGGAGGTGTGATCGGCACCTTCCTTTACTGAGGCGGCGAAGTAGATGGAGTGGATCTCGTCGCCCAGGCCCTCGGCCTCCCAACCGTGCCACTGGGCAACCAGCCGTGGTTCACGAAGCATGGTCCAGACCTGCCGGGCGTCCGCGTTGACGTGGACACTCAACGGATCGGCCGCATTCGCTGGATCGGGGGGCGGAGACTGGGCGGGGTGCTTGAGGGTGCTGGACTGTGTGAGACTGCTGGACTGCGTGAGGGAATCTGCCGAGTCGCTCATGCGCGACACTTTACTCCCGCGGAACCGGCCTAACCAGAGGTGGAAAGGCGGACGCCGAGGGCCCGGATGGCGAGGAGTTCGTGCCCGATCCGCCGGTCCAGGGCCTCCGGGCTGAGGGTCTCAGAACCGCCGTGTGCGCGCAGGTACAGCAGGACGCTCAACCGCAGTCCGCGCCAGTCCTTCTCGACGGCGGGATCATCAGATGCGCGGGCGATCTCCCGGTCGTACAGGTTCGGTTCATTGAGCTGGCGTTGCCGGACAGCGGCGGCGAGCTTGGCCTTCAGCGGGTCCGTCTCGGCGTCGTCGGCTGTTCGCAGCGCAGCTGAATAGGCCGCCGCGCGGGAAGGATCGCTCTCGCTGGTCAAGTGGGCCGCCAGTGCAAGGCACGCCTCGATCAGGTTCCAGCGCCCAAAGTTCCCGTCGAAGGGCTGGTCGGTCAGCAGGTCGCAGACCCGCAGTGCGCTGGCCGGGTCAGAGAGATCGACGTACAGGGTAAGCGCGAGGTCGCGTATGTCCTGCAGGTTGCTGCCCGATTTGAAATTGACGCCCCGCGTCAGCCGCTCGGCCAGTTCCTGAACGCGTGGACTCTCCGGATGGATGGCAGCGACGTGCGCGACCAGTGCTTCCGGCGATCCTTCATCGGCGGTGATGAGCGGCATCTCCTCGGCCGGCTCAACCTGCACGGTGGATCCAGTGGCTATCCTGAGCGTTTCACCCGACTCCAGCGTCACGACAACCACCGCGGGAACGCCGAAATCATCGTGTTCGACGGCGGTGTCCACCACTTCGGCGGTGCGCTCGCCACCCGGAAGGAGCAGCCGGCGACCCGCGCTGAGCGCCTCGGCGGCGAGCGGTTGTACGCGAGCGTCTACGTCGCTGTCGATCATCGAAGAATTCCTACCTCACTGCGGCCAAGTTCCGGCCCATAAGCAACGGTATCGCTTCAGCGGCCCCAGCCCGCGTAGGCGAGGGCCTGGCGGAGCAGACTGTCGCGTCCGCCGGAGAACTCGGAGCTCACCGTCGGGCTGAGGGCCTCTTCCGGGGTCAACCAGGTGAGCTCGAGCGCGTCTTGGCGAGGGTTGCATTCTCCGGTGACGGGAATGAGGTAGGCCAGTGCGACGGCGTGCTGCCGGTCGTCAGTGAGGCCGGTTTCGGAGGGGGAAGGGAAGTACTCGGCCACAGTGAAGGGGACCGGGCATGGCGGCAGCTGCGGAAGCGCGAACGGCCCGAGATCCTTTTCGAGGTGGCGCAGGAGCGCGGCACGGATTGTTTCCCGGTACATCACCCGGCCGGAGACGAACGAGCGGACCATCTCCCCCTGCTCGTTGCCCTGCAGCAGCAACCCCACCTCGGTGACGTAGCCCAGCGAATCGCAGCGGACCGGAATCGCCTCCACGTACACCATCGGGAGCCGTCGCCGGGCCTCGTACAAATCGTCCTCGTTGAGCCAGCCGGGGTTCGGGTCTGGTGTGCGCACGTTCATACCTTCTGTTTTATAGCAGAACGGGCGAGGTTCGGACCTGACTCGCGGTGCTTCAGCCATTGGCCGAACTCGTGAGAAGCGGCTCGCTCCACCTCGCAGGCCGGAACGGGAGAGGGCAGCAGTATCCTCAAGCCATGGCTGCTGACCTGCCCGAACTCCTGCTGCCCGGTGCATCGCAATGGCGGACGTGGCTTGAGGAGAACCACTCCGGTTCTCCGGGAGTCTGGCTTGTCCTCCACAAAAAGGGCGGCACGGTCACCACACTGACCTACGCCCAGGCCCTCGATGAAGCGCTGTGCTTCGGCTGGATCGACGGTCAGACCCGCAAGCGCGACGCCGAGAGCAGCTTCCAGCGTTTCACGCCCCGTGGACCGCGCAGCATCTGGTCATTGCGCAACGTCGGGCACATTGCGCGTTTGGAGGAGGAGGGGAAGATGCACGACGCCGGACGGGCCGCCGTCGAGCTGGCGAAGGCTGACGGGCGGTGGGAGCGTGCCTATGCCGGGCCGGCCACCGCCGTCGTGCCGGATGATCTGGCCGCAGCGATTGCGGCGAATCCGGACGCCCAGGCGATGTTCGATGTCCTGACCTCCCAGAACCGGTACGCGCTGCTCTTCCGGCTGAGCCAGCTCAAGACGGAGGTGGGCCGGAAAAAACGGATCGAGTCCTTCGTCGATATGCTGGCCCGGCACGAAACTCCCTACCCGCAAAAGCGGAAGCCCTGATTCTCAGGCCGAGGCTGCCGGCTCGGAGAGCCAACCTTGCGGCTGCTCAATCTCGACGATCAGAGGGGCCGGTAGGACACCAGCTATGAGGAGCTCGCGCGCATGCCAAAGCCCCTCATAGCGGTCACGGGGTCAGCCGCGGTCCGTGTAGCGGCCTTCGCGCTGGTTCTGCGGCACCCGGCCGAGCGAGACGTACCGGCCGCGGACGGCCTGGGCAGTGACGGTCCCGCTCTGTTCGGTCCTGACGTAGCTGCCGGCGGTCGAGGGGCGCTGTGAGCGGGTGGTGACATAGGTGCCGCCGGCAACATCAGCAGGGGAAGGGGTTGGGTGCAGACTGGATCCGTTGGGACGTGATGCGAGAAGCGTCATATTTATCTCCTTGTTCATGCGTTCTCAGATGGGTTTTGGACAGCGCAAGCCCGCGCAGAGGTGGCCTCGGGATGCGTTGTTACGGCGACACTGCCGGAGGTGCGGCGACACTGCCGGAGGAGGCGTTGAGAGCCCTTCGGGACTGCACGCAGAGATCATCGAAGGTCGCGCTCGCTGACAGGATGGCGAAGCCGGAGTCATCGGACTGTATGAAGCAGTTTGGGGAGCCCCGGTGCTATGCCTCAACCCTAATTTCTTATTCTGAGTGATTCAAAATAACGAGCCGGTTTGTGGCGGATCTAACGGTGTTTACGGCGTCGCTGACTGATGCGTCACCGCCGGGCGGGACAAGCGTCGCACTCTCACCGCCGCCGTCGTCAGAACTACGACGGCGGCTGCAGCGCCTGCTGCGACAGCCGCCGTCGTCGATTCCGGCGCGCCCGCGGTGCGGCCAACAACAATCCATGCCAGGCCCCAGGCGATAGCAGCCGCGACCGCCAGCCTGCCGTTTCCGTGTAGCGCGAGCAGGCTGCCGACTACGGCGACCACTGCGAGGACGGCCACGGCCCAGAACCCGGCAGGCAGGCCGAAACCGGTGAACCCGGCGGCAACGAGGGCCGCGGTGATGTTTGCGCAGACTGCCACGCATACCCAGCCGAGGTAGAGGCCGAGCTTGCCGTCCGTGATCACGGCGTCGATTCGGGAGGAGGACTTCAGCGACGTGTATCGGAGGAAAAGCACGGCCAGCACTGCCAGCAACACCGCGATCACCGGGACGCTCCAGACGAGTAGATCCGCCTGAATGGACAGGATCCAGGCCGCGTTGAGAAGCATCGACGCGGCCACCCACCAGCCGAGACGTCGCTGCCGGTGTGATGATTTCTGGGAGGGGAGCCATTGGAAGACGGTGTACGCGCCCAGGCCCGCGTAGATGATGCTCCAGATGCCGAAGGCAGGACCGGCCGGCGCCAACAGGGTGGCGTCAGAACTGAGTGCCCCACCAGCTGCTTCGGTTATGGGTGTGCCGCCGGCAGCGCCGGATCCGATTGCCGAGCCGATGATGCAGAGCAGAAAGGACAGGGTCACCCCGGACTGTCGGATGCGGTCTGCATTCATAAGTGCTCCTCCCCTTGGATATCTCCACGATAGACACATCAAAGAGCCTAGGTAAACCTGATGTGGAAGGGGTTGCCGCGGAAGGAGCACCGGAGAATAGTGGGTGGGGTCCGTATGCGAGGAGGCGCTAATGCCCGAATCAATCCAGCCCAACTCAGTTCAGCCCATCAATGTCCAGCCCATCGACACCGAGCCGCCCCTCGCCGGGCCGGAACCGGCGATGCTGCTCGGCTTCCTTGAGCGGCAGCGGGCGACCTTCGCGTGGAAGACAGCAGGACTGGACGAGGCAGGCCTGCGGGCGCGGCTGGCGCCGTCGTCTATGAGCATCGGCGGCATGTTGAAGCACCTCGCGCGCTTCGAGGACGACATGTCCACCGAGTGGCTGGACGGCCAGGCGCAACTGCCGCCCTGGAACGAGGTGGACTGGGACGCGGACCGGGATTGGGACTGGCGCACTGCGGATGAGGATCAGCCGGATCAGCTGTACCACCAGTGGCAGCACGCTGTTGTGCGTGCCCGCGGGCGGTTCGCCGAGGCGCTGCTGGAGGGCGGACTGGACCGGCAGGGCACGGCTCCCGGGCCGGAGGTCGAATTGCCGAGCCTGCGCTACATCCTGCTGAACATGATTGAGGAGTACGCACGCCACAACGGCCACGCCGATCTCATCCGCGAGTCGATCGACGGCCTGGTGGGCCAGGATCCGCCCGGGCAGGATCCGCCCGGCTAAAGGCAGGGGGTAGCCCTGCCAAGGGGCATGAGGATCAGCGGCTGAGCCGACTACGGAACAGCAGCCACACGAAGTACGGGGCCCCGAGCAGCGCAGTCAGCAGACCGGCCGGCAGCTGGGCCGGAGCGATCGCGGTCCGTCCGATGAGGTCACCGGCGCAGACCAGCAGGGCCCCGAGCAGAATGGATGCTGGGATGGCCAACCGGTGCCGCGAGCCGACGAGCGCCCGTGCGGCATGCGGCGCCACCAGGCCAACGAACCCGACCACACCGATCCCGGCCACGGCCGAACCCGTCAACAGGACCGCGCACACCAGCAGGATCAGCCGGGACCGCGGTACCGCTATGCCGAGCAGGCGCGGGGTGTCTTCGTCGAGCGAGAGCAGATCCTGAGTTCGGTGAAACGACCAGATCACCGGCACGGTCAGCAGCAGCGCCACCGTCATGGGGATTAGGTGCTCCATGGAGCGACCGTAGGTGGACCCCGACAGCCAGGTCAGCGCCTTCACCTCGTTCCACGGGTCGGTCAGGACGATGAGCAGGGTGATTGCCGCCATGGCCGCGGCGGAGACGCCGATTCCCACCAGGACAAACCGGTCAGTCTGCAGACCGCCCCGAAGAGCCAGGCCGAAAACGACGGCGGCAGTAACCGCCGCGCCGATTCCCGCCGCTCCTGCGGTCATCCAGAACCCGGCCAGCGGGACGAAGGTGATGACAACAATCGCGCCGATTCCCGCACCTCCGGACACCCCGATGATCGATGGTTCGGCGAGCGGGTTGCGGCTCACGGCCTGGATCGCGGTTCCGGCCAGCGCCAGCGACGCCCCTGCCAGCAGGGCCGCACCCACCCGCGGGAATCGGGCGTCCAGGACGCTGGAGACCACGGGGCCTGCCTGCCCGGAGAGCCAGTTCGCCACGTCGCCGAGGAGCAGCTTGGTGTCGCCAAGGAGGATTCCTGCGATGGCCGCACCGACCAGCAGCACGGCCAGCACGCCGACAACAACGACGCCGGTGCCCGCCCGCACTGCGCGCAGCGAGGCGGACCGTGCCTCGCGGGTGGGACCGGAGGTGCGCATGCGGTGGGCCAAAATCACCAGGAAGATCGCGCCGAAGATTGTGGTGACCACGCCGGTGGGAACCTCGACGGCTGACTGCGCACCAACCATGGCTCGCAGCAGTACGTCGGCGCCGAGGACCAGGAAAATGCCCATCAGGGCTGAAGTGAGAATGAGGGCAACGTGCCGGTGCAGGCCCGGGATCTTCGCGGCCGCGAGCCGCACGATGGCCGGGGCTGCGAGCCCCACAAAACCGATCGGTCCGGAGATGGTGACGGCAGCAGCGGAGAGCAGCACGGCAAGCACCAGTGCCAACAACTGGGTCTGGCGAACGTTGATGCCGAGCATGCGAGCCTGGTCGTCACCCAGGGTCAGCAGGTCGAGCGAGCGGGACTTCACCAGCAGTACGGCCAGGACTAGACCGATCAGCGGGGCCAGCAGCACGATCTTGTCCATGCCGCTCTGGCCGAGCGACCCGGCGCCCCAGGCGAAGAGGCCGCGCGTTTCCTGCGAGAAAAGAATGAGAAGGGTCTGGGTAAGCGCGTTGAAGGCGAGCGCGATCGCCGATCCGGCCAGCACCAGGCGGACGCTTCCCGACTGTCCGGTACCTGACAGGGCAAGCACAATGGCCGCGGCCGCGATGCCCCGAGGAAGGAGACCCCCACCGCGCCGAGCAGTGGAACCTGCAGTCCGACCGCTGCGACGGCCACAATGGCCAGGTGCGCGCCGGCGTTGACGGCAAGGGTGTCCGGGGAGGCCAGCGCGTTCCTCGAGACGGACTGCATCATGGCACCGGCCACGCCGAGCGCGACGCCGACCAGCACGCCGGCTACCAGGCGCGGCACCCGGCTCGCGCCGACAATGGCGGCGGTCTCGGCGTCGTCGTTGCCCAACAGCAGGCCAAGAATGTCCGTGGCGTTGACCGTGGAGGTGCCCTGCGTGACGTGCACTAGGGCAAGGATTGCGGTTGCGGCGGCCAGCAGTAGGTCAAAGACCGCAAGCCGGACACCCGGCCTCGCGTCAGCTGCCTGGTTTGCGGCGGAGCGGGCGCGAGGCAGGGTGTCCGGCGTCGTCATCGGTCTACTTCGTGGGTTCAGCAGCGGTAGCGGCTTCAACAGCCGCATCCACAATCTGCTCCATGGAGGTCGGTCCACCGAACATCCAGATGGAGTCCGGGAAGCGGTGCACATTGCCGGCCTCGACGAAGGGCAGCGACTTCCAGATGTCGTTGTCCTTCAGCTCGTCCTGGTAGGCGTCTCCGAAGGAGTCGTTGGTGAGGTACCAGAAGAGGGTGTCCTCGGGCAGGGCGGTGAGGCCTTCGACGTCGGTCTGGGCAAGGCCGTACACCGGATCACCCTCAAGCTCCCAAGCGTTCTCGAATCCCAGCCCGGTGAGTACGTCCGAGACCAGCGAACCCTCGGCGAAGGGGCGGACGGACACGCTGCCGGCGTCCACGTAGGCGTCGGAGAAGGCTACCGGGGTCCCGGCGAGACCGGCCTCCTCGATCGCGGCGCGTCCCTCTTCGAGCTTGGACTCGAAGTTCTCCCTGAGCTCGGCGGCCTTGTCCTCGGTGCCGGTGACCTTGGCGATCAGGTCGAGGTTCTCGAACATTTGCCCGATGTTGTCGGAGGAGTCCCCGCCCGGAACCACGATCACGGGGACCGTCTTCTCGATCTGCTCGATTGCGCCTTCGACGAGCTGGTCGGTTACCAGTACAACGTCCGGTTCGAGGGAGACCAGCGTGTCGATGCTCGGTTCACCGCGGACACCGATGTCGGTGACCGTCTCATCGAGCGGTGCCGAGCTGACCCAGGTGTTGTACCCCTCGATGTCTGCTGCACCTACGGGCATGACGCCCAGCGACACCACGTTCTCGACGACGTTCCACTCGGTGCCGGCAACGCGCTCCGCCGGCCCGTCGAGCACCACTTCCTTGCCCCGTCCATCGGTGACGGTGATGGACTCACCGGACGCGGCGGTGGTTTCCTCGCTGCTGCCGATGGCTTCTTCGGTGGTTCCGCAGGCGGACAACGCGAGCATGGAGACCGCCGCCAGGGCAGCAAGAATCTTGGACTGTTTCATGGGTTTCTTTTCTGTGGTGCGGCGCGGACGGCGCCGGAGGGGAACGAACAAAGGGACGGGAAAGCGAAGGACGGGAAAGCGAAGGGCGGGGAACGAAGGTCAGGAAGCCTGCAGTACCGGCTCGGATGCATGGCCGACGGCGTTGTGCCGCCCGATGGCGCGGGTGTGGACTGTTCCTCCGGTGACGGTGACATCCACACGGACGCCGTATGCGGACGACAGGTTCTCTGCGGTCATCACGTCGACGGGCGTGCCCTGGGCGCGGATGGCACCGCTTTCGAGGAGCACCACGTGGTCGGCTATCGCCGCCGCCTGGTCCAGATCGTGGAGGACGACGCCGACTGTCACCCCGTGGTGGGCTGCCAGGTCCCGCACAACGTCGAGGATCTCCACCTGGTAGCGCAGGTCCAGATAGGTGGTGGGCTCGTCGAGCAACAGGATTCCGGTGTCCTGTGCAAGGCAGCTCGCCAGCCATACCCGCTGCAGTTGCCCGCCCGAAAGCGCTGACACCGGGCGGTCGGACAGCTCGGCAGTGCGGGTCAGTTCCATGGCGTGGGCCACGATGGCGGCTCCACGTGCGTCGTTGCCGCTCCACCGGCTTCGGTGGGGGTGGCGTCCGAACTCGACGACCTCGCGGACCGTGATGCCCGCCGGTACCGGGCGGCTCTGGGCCAGGAGCGTAATCCTGCGGGCGAACTGCTTCGGCGAGAGGGCGGTGAGATCTTCACCGTCGCTCGTCGTGACGCTCCCCGCATCGGCTTGGTGCAGCCGTGCGATGGTGCGCAGAAGCGTGGACTTCCCACTTCCATTGGGCCCGATCAGGGCGGTGACCGTGCCCGGACGGAGAGCGAATGACACGTCATGCACGGTGCGCTGCCGGCCGTAGGAGATGCTCATCCCTGAAACATCAAGGCCATCCGACGCGGTTCCGGTCGTGGGGGCTGTAAGAGTCACTCGACTAAGGTAAGGCGATCCTTAGTGCGTTGACAAACATTACGTCAGAGAAGCGTTTCCTAATTGCTACATCCCCCGTCAGCGGACGGTGGCGTACCAGATGAGCAACATCGTGACGAAGAATCCGGTCACGTAGTTCAGCCACAGGAAGCGTTCCCAACCGCGGTGGGCGAGTTCGGCGTCGTCGTCGGTAACGGAAGCGAACGGAAGGATATTCACCACGTACGGCAGGGCCAGCAGGGAAGCCAGCGGACCCGGCCAGGGGGTGAGAAGCATCAGCCCGCCGCCGAAAAGATAGGCGGCAATCGCAAACCGCACCGTGCTGCGGGCACCGGTGACCGTGGCTACCGACGCAATGCCTCCGGCCCGGTCCGCTCCGACGTCCTGCACGGCACCGAATGCCTGGCTCGCTACACCCCAGAGGAAGAACGAACCCAGTAGCGCCCAGAGCCCGGGCGTGAATTCCGCCTGCGCCAGCACCAGCCCGTACACCGCCGGACTCACGAAGTGCGTGCTGGAGGTGACGGAATCCAGGAACGGCCGTTCCTTGAAGCGAAGCCCCGGAGCGCTGTAGGCCACCACCGCGAAGACGCTGATCGCGAGCACAAACCAGGACAGCGGCCCGCCCAGCAGGATCAGCGCGGCCAGAAAGGGGACGTTCGTGGCAACAGCCGCACGAAGGGTGGTGCGGTGCATCGTGCGGTCGAGCACAGCGCCCTCGACGCCACCCTTGCGCGGGTTGTGCAGGTCGGATTCGTAGTCGAAGACATCGTTGATCCCGTACATCGCCAGGTTGTAGGGGATCAGGAAGTACACCGTGCCAATCACCCAGGCCAGATCGATCCCGCCCGACGCCAGCAGATACGAGGCGGCGAAAGGAAAAGCGGTGTTCACCCAGGACAGCGGGCGGCTCGAGATGAGGAGCGTCCTCAGCACCCTCATGGCCGGCGCTTTCGCGTGCGCTCGCCGAGCAGGATCCAGAGGGCGGGAAGCAGCAGGACCGCCGCCACCGGATACGCGAAGTCCTCCAGTGGAGCGAGCCCCACCGACAGACCCGAGATCAGCTCGGGCGCATACGTGAAGAGGCCCGCTGCAATCATCAGGTTGTCGAACACCGCGGTCAGTACCAGCACGACGACGGCGGCGGCCCCCGCAGCGGCCAGCGCTACCGCGCGCCGTCGTTCCTTCAATGCAAAGGCCGCGGCTCCGCCGACGGCGAGCGCCGGCAGCAGGAACACCGCGTTCAGGGCCCAGTACGTCATGACCGCCCCTCCAGGTTGTTTTCCGTCGCGTCGGAGTGGTGCTGGTTGTGTTCCGTCGCGGAGCGCCGCCGCTGTACGTCCTCAACAACCCGCCGGGCCATCAGGAACAGGTTCATCACGAGGTAGCAAAGGAAGGTCAGGAACACCACTTCCTCGAGCGGGAGTTCCGGCGCGAGCGTAATTCCAAGCATCAGGTCCGTCTGGCCGCGGTAAAAGACGCCGAGCCCAATGCCCGCCAGGTCCCAGGCAAGGAAGAACAGCACACCGGTGACCAGCACGGCAGCCGCCCGGCCGGCGTCGTGCCAGAAAAACAGCCGCAGCCGCGCATCCAGCAGCACCATGCAGCCAAGGGAAGCCAGCAGGAAGATCAGGTAGGCCGCACCCATCAGGATTCAAGGCTCTCGGAGATCCTGCCGGGGTGCAGCGGCACCGGCAGGGGGCCCGTGCTGACGTCGCGTCGCAGCCGCTTAACGATCAGTTCGGCGCTGATCAGGCACATCGGGATCCCGATTCCAGGGATGGTGGAACCGCCCGCGTAGTAGAGGCCCTGCACCTTGCGGCTGGCATTGCCGGCGCGGAAGAATGCGCTCTGGCGCAGCGTATGTGCCGGGCCCAGCGAGGTGCCGTTCCAGGAGTGGTAGTCGCGCTCGAAGTCGGCCGGGCCGTAGCTGCGGCGGAAGACGATGCGGTCGGCCAGGTCATCAACGCCCGTCCACTCGCTGATCTGGCGTACGACGGCGTCGGCCAGCTGCTCCAGCCGCTCACCTCCGCTGCCGCCCAGGCCGGGGTCTGCAGGGATGGGGACCAGGACGAACACGTTCTCGTGGCCGGCCGGCGCCACGGAGGGGTCGGTGGCGCTCGGCTTGCAGATGTACAGCGACGCGGGATCGGGGACGGAAGTGCTCGGCCCGAAGATCGCCTTGAAGTTCTCCTCCCACTCCCGAGTGAAAAGGAGCGTGTGGTGCCTCAGCTCCGGCAGGGAGCCGCGGACGCCCAAATAGAGCAGCAGCGCGCTGGGTCCGGCAGTACTCCGCGACCAGTACCGCTGCGGGTAGGTCTGGAGGTGGCGCGGCAGCAGTCGGGTTTCCGTGTGGTGGAGATCGGCGGCGGAAACAACGACGTCGGCTGCGATGTCCTGCTCGGTTCCGTCGGCGTCGCGGTAGCGCACGCCGCGTACGGCAGCCGGGCGCCACCGCGACACAGTACGGGCCGTTTTGATCTCGAGAACTTCAGCGCCGGTGGTGACGGTGACGCCCGCGTTCCGGGCCAGGGTTTCGATTGCCTCGACCAGGCGGGTGAATCCGCCCATCGGGTAGAGCACGCCGTCGTCGAGGTCCAGGTGGCTCATGAGGTGGTACATGCTCGGTGCGGTGAACGGGGAGGTCCCGAGGAACACCGCCGGATACTCCAGGACCTGCTGCAGCCGAGGGTCGGAGACGTACCGGCGGGCGTAACTGTGCAGGGGTTCGAGCAACAGTCGGGCCAGGCGGGGGAGGCGGCTCAGGATATCCGGGCGCAGCAGCGGCCCGAAGGATTCGAACGTGGAGTACAGGAACCGCCGGGTGGCCATGGTGTAGGTCTCGGCGGCGGAGTCGAGGTAACACTCCAGCTTTGCGCCCGCGCCCGGTTCAATGCGCTCGAAGAGTTCCACGACCTTGCGCCGCTCCGCCGGCACGTCCACAGGTTCCGGGAAGCCCTCGGACAGGACGCGGTAGCCCGGGTCCAGCTTCACCAGGTCCAGTTGTTCATCGGCTGAGGTTCCGAGCAGCCGAAAGAAGTGGTCGATCACCTCGGGCATCAGGTACCAGGAGGGGCCGGCGTCGAACCGGAATCCGTCAGCGCTCCACGAGTGGGCGCGCCCGCCCACCGTGTCCTGCTTCTCCAGCACGGTGACCTGGTGGCCCTCGGCTGCCAGCAGCGCCGCCGTGGCGAGACCGCTGATGCCGCCGCCAATGACGACGACGGCGCGGCCGGGTGGCGTGGGAACCCTCACCGTGCCTCCGCTCCGGTTTCACGGTCCTCGGCCGCGGACATACCGCGCTTGCCCGCCAGGACCGCGAGGGCAATGCGCATCTTCACCGTGTTGGGGACGCTGATCCGGGTGGTCATCAACTCCGCGGCGGGAGTATCTCTAATACGGTCAGCCAGTTCCGCGAACAGCTCCTGCGCGAGGGCAACGGCGCGGCGGCTGGACGGCGGCAACCCGCGCAGCACGCGGCGCGACTCGTCCAGGTCATGATCGATGTCCTTCAGCAACAGCAGCTTGTGCTCCTCGTCGAAATTGGCGGGAGAGACGTCCGGAAAGTAGCTTCGGCCAAGGGATTCGAAGTCTTCGGCAAGATCGCGCAGGAAGTTGACCTTCTGGAAAGCGGCACCGAGGTGGCGGGCGCCGCGTTCCAGCCGGGCGCGCTCGTCCGGAGTCACGTCCCGACCGTGCAAGAAGCACTTGAGACACATGAGTCCCACCACTTCGGCCGAGCCGTAGACGTATTCCTCGAAAGACTCCGGCGTGTGTTCCACGCGGTCCAGGTCGGCGCGCATCGACGCGAAGAAGGGTTGGGTCAGTTCGGTGCCGATCCCGGTCCGCCGTGCAGTGTCAGCGAAGGCGTGAACAACCAGGTTGGCGCTGTAGCCGATTGCAAGTGCACGCTCGGTCTCACGTTCGAACTCATCGAGCTGCCGGCGCGTTTCTTCGGCGTCCAGTCCCGCAGCGGAGGAAACACCGTCTACGATCTCGTCGGCGACCCGCACCAGGGCGTACACCGACTCAACCTGCCGGCGCACGCTGGCCTCGAACAGTCGGGACGCGAGCCCGAACGACGTGGAGTACGCATGCAGCACCACGGCTGAGGACTTCATGGCGGCGTCGGTGTAGTCGGCCAGAGCGTCCCGGTCGCGGTTCATACGCGGACCCGTTCGGTCACGACGTCGGACAGAGGAGTCAGTCCGTCACGCAGCTCCTGCGGAACGAAAGCGCTCGTCAGCTGCTGCAGTGCCTGCTCAGTGAACTCCGCGGCCAGCTGCATGGCGCGGTCGCGGGCGCCGGACTCGATGAGAAGCGTGCGCGCTTCGGCTGCACCCGCCGCGTTGAGGTCGGGATTGGCCAGGAGTTCGGCGATGCGCGTCCATTGCGGCTGCGTGGCCGCGTGGGAAATGAGTGCGGTCCGCTTTCCTTCCCGCAGGTCCCCCCAGCCGATCTTGCCCGTCCGGGTTTCGTCGCCGAAGACTCCGATAAGGTCATCGGCGATCTGGTAGGCGATGCCGATGCAGCGCCCGAAGGCTCCCAGCGCGTCGACCAGCCTGGTGTCCGCCCCGGCGAGGACGGCGCCGGCCTGGAGCGGCGCCTCAAAGGAGTACACGGCGGTCTTGAGGCGGGCCATGTCCAGCACTTCGTCAACCGATTGCGGTGTGGGATCAAGGGGTGCCAGTACGTCGAGCAGCTCGCCGCCTGCGGAGGCGAAGACCGCTTCATCCAGCAGGTCACCGAGCTTCTGCCGGGTGGAAAGGTCGACGTCGATCTCGCCCATCAGCCGGTACGAGTGGGAGAGGGCCAGGTCGCCGGCGATGACGCCCACGGACAGGCCGGTGTGTTCCGCCCGATCCGCGGCGCCTTTGTCGGCGGCCAGCTTCCGGTATGCGCCGGACACATTGGGCACTCCGCGACGGGTGAAGTCGCGGTCCACCACGTCGTCGTGCACGATCAGTGCGGTGTGCAGGAGTTCGAACGCGGCAGCCACGGTGGCCGCCGTCGTCGTATCCGTCCCGCCCAGGAGGCCGTAGATGGTCATTACCAGCCGCGGCCGGAAGCGCTTCCCGCCCACCGTGCACGCCTCAAGGTGTTCCCACATGGCAAGGTAGTCGGGGTGCATCGCTTCCGCGCGCGACTTGGAGCGGGCAAAGAAGGATGTCAGGACAAGGTCCACGGGCCGGCTGTCGATTGAGCCAACCAGTGTGGTCTCCTTGTCCATATCTAAAGTAAACATGCGCAATCCTTTGGAGGGAAATGAACCGCACTGGGGAGTTCGTTGTGCTCGCCGATCCGGATGGCACTCCCATCGGAACGCAGGACAAGGCAACGGTTCACACCACCTCCACGCCGCTTCACCTGGCCTTTTCCACACACGTGTTCGACGGCGACGGGCGGATCCTGGTCACCCGTCGGGCGCTGACCAAACTCACCTGGCCGGGCGTGTGGACGAACTCCTTCTGTGGGCATCCCGGACCGGGCGAGGCAACCGAGGACGCCGTGGTGCGCCGGGCCGAGCGTGAGCTGGGACTTCAGCTGACGGGGATTGAACTCCGGCTGCCGGATTTCAGGTACCGCGCGGTGGACGCCTCCGGCGTCGTCGAGAACGAAATCTGCCCCGTCTACACCGCCGTCGCCGCATCGCCGGTGGTACCGCGGGATGACGAGGTCATGGAGTGGCAGTGGGCCGATCCGGAGCAGCTCACCGCGGCTGTCGCCGCCACGCCCTGGGCGTTCAGTCCGTGGCTGACGCTCCAGCTGCCGCTCCTGTACCCGGCACGGTTCCCGGGCTAGCCGCTTTTAGGGAACTGCTCTTTGCAGCAGGAGCAGCTGCTGTCCGCCGCCGCGCGGACTGCGTCGTCGGCACGGGACACACCGTCGCCGGCATGGATGTTCGGTGCGCAGCAGCTGTCGCCGCGCCAGGCGTCAAATCCTTCCTTGACTGCAACGGCGGCAATCACAAGGGCCGCGATCGGGTCCGCCCAGGCCCAGCCCAGGGTCGCATTCAGGAGCAGCCCGATGAGAAGCACGCCGGAGAGATAGGTGCACAACAGGGTTTGCTTGGAATCGGCCACCGCCGAACGGGAACCGAGCTCGCGGCCGGCCCGCCGCTGCGCCCAGGACAGGAAAGGCATGACGAGCAGACTGACCGCGGCCAGCACAATCCCGACTATAGATGTTTGCGCTTCGCTACCACCGAGCAGCGCCCGCACCGCGTCAACTGCAACGAACGCGGCCAGCGCGAAGAACGAGAAGGCGATGAACCGAAGCGCCGTCTTCTCCCTGGCCTCCGGATCTTGACCCGCGAACTGCCAGGCGACGGAGACAGCAGAGGAGACTTCGATAAGCGAATCGAGCCCAAATCCGATCAGGGCGCTTGAAGAGGCAAGTGTGCCGGCCGAGAGGGCGACCACCGCTTCGATGATGTTGTAGGTGATCGTCGCAGCCACGAAGAATCGGATCCTGCGAGACAGAACGGCGCGTCGGGTAGCAGGAAGCGGGGCGGACAGGTTCACGCTTGAGGTTGCCATCAGCAGCATCCGTCCCCGGAACTGGCACGGCAGCAGGCCGGATCGACCGCCAAAACAACGCTGAGCAAATCACTCAGCGCATGCCCCAACTGGGCATCGGCGAGCTCATAGCGGGCTCGCCGTCCTTCCGGCACAGACACCACCAGACCGCAGCCCCGAAGACACGCCAGATGATTCGACAGGCTCTGCCTGCTGACGCCGATCTTCTCCGCTAGATCGCTCGGATAAGCGGGTGCTTCGGTCAAAGCCAGCAGAATTCGTGCGCGGGTCGGGTCGGACAACGCATAGCCGAACCGCGACAGGACCTCCGAGGAAGTCGCAGGCACTGTGTCGATGGTGGTTCCCATGAAGTCGATAGTACATCTTTCGATGTATTCACCCAATGATGAATCTTCCGCGCTGCGCAGCGAGACTTAACAACTACGACGACGGCGGCCCTCGCGGATCTCGCTGAGCGTCCAGCGCCAGCGCTCCCACGGCGGTGTGCCGCGCCAGTGCAGCGCCAGGGTGTGTACTGCGCGCGTGAAGCGGAGCCACCCCTTCCGCCCGCCCGCGAGAGCGCGCGCCGAAATCCCCACCTCCAGTGACCAGTCGAGCACCGTCCGCTGGGTGGGCCTAAGCGCGAAACCGAGGTCGACGTCGTCGTGCACGTCCGGATCCAGTCGGTGCACGCGCTCCCGGGCCGACAGCCAGTCCGTGCGCCGGAAGGCGCAATTGGAGCCGAAGGGCGGCCAGTGCCCCATCGCCAGGCCCATCAAGAGAAAATAGCCCATCATGTAGGCCACGGCGGCGAGGCGTGCACGCAACGGTGTGGTGTCGTAAAAGGCGCCCGGGCCCGTCAGGACTGCGAGTTCCGGTTCAGCGGCGAAACGATCAACGATTCTCTCGAGCCAGTCGGCCGGTGCGAGGGTGTCCGCGTCACAGCGCGCGATGAGGTCGCCGAGCGCCGCGTCATATCCCGTTGAGGCCGCGGCGGCGATGCCGGGTGTCGGTTCGGGGATTACGCGGGCGCCGAAGCGGGCGGCGACCTCCGCGCTGTTATCGGAGGAGTTGTTGTCCACCACGATGATCTCAAGCGGGGCAAGCGTCTGCGCAGCGAGGGTTTCGAGGCAGCGGGCGAGGGGGCCGGCGTCGTCCTTGCAGGGGATCACCACTGAGACGGACGGCATGCCCCGATCCTAACGGTGGATGGTCCCCCCAGGCTCCTAAGGTACTAGGCGAAGATCGCCCGCGCAGCGTCTGGGTGCAGCACGAACTGCGGGCTTCCATTTTCGTCTGCCGTTCCGGAGGAGACGTAGTAGCCGTGTCCCATCGCGGGGCCTTCAGCGGCCCGATCCAGTGCCCTCAATGACTCTTCCGACAGGATCGCGTCAGGACCGGCGGACCGGATCTCCTCGGCTTCTTCGGCAGTTAGCTTGGCGGCCAGACCGGCAAAATCCTTCACGATGACTCCTAGGTGCACGCAGTTCGGGTGCGGATAGGGACGATTCTAGGCCTTGATGCGGCGGCCGGACCGCGGGAGGTGTAGAAAAACGCAAGGTCCAAGGAGGACACTAAGGGGTTATCAGAGAGGTCGATGCAAACCGTCACCTCCCTTCTGGTCGGGCTCGCAAGGAAGAGGGCAGACATGAACAGTAGGTCTACAACTGATTCCGAAATGAACGGTCCAGTCCTGCTGCATGGTGCCGGGTCCTTCGGAGCGGCCGGGGCCGGGCCCGTCCTTACGGCCGAGGGCATGGACCACGCTGTTCGCTGGCGGGTGGGTGAGCGGCTCCATCACCTGTTCGAGGCCCGCTGTGACAGCCTGCGGAGCCAAGGCCGGAGAGGCCAGCTGGCTGTTGATGCGGGGGACACCGCCCTCAGTTATGACGAGCTCGACGGGCGGGCGAACCAGCTCGCCCGGCACCTGCTGGTGTGCGGCGCCCGGCCCGGGGACCGGATCGCACTCCTGTTCGATCAGCCATGGCAGGCCTATATTGGAATGCTGGCCGTGCTGAAGATCCATGCAGCATACGTCCCCCTTGATCCCGGTTTTCCGGCGGACCGGCTGAAGTACATAGTCGAGGACGCTGACGCTGCCCTGGTTTTGTCCCTCACGCACCTGAAGGATCTGCTGCCTGAAGTTGCTGCCCCCGTAGTGTGCCTGGACCATGTGCGCACACACATCGCGGCCGAGGATTCGTCGCGCCTTGCTGCCCTGCCTGAGGGCGGTGTAGAAGACGAGCTGGCGTACATCATCTACACCTCCGGCTCAACCGGGCGGCCCAAGGGGGTCGGGATTGATCATGCCAGTATCTGCAACTTTGTCCGCGTTGCCGCTGAGGTTTACGGCTACACACCAAAGGACCGCGTTTATCAGGGTATGACCATCGCCTTCGATTTCTCCGTAGAGGAGATATGGGTGCCTTGGATGGTGGGGGCTACCTTGGTTCCCAAGCCCGGCGGCTCCAGTCTTCTGGGTGCCGAACTGGCCGACTATCTGCAGGAACGGCGCATTACCGCACTGTGCTGTGTGCCGACTCTGCTGGCCACCATCGATGAGGACCTGCCCAGCCTGCGGTTCCTGCTGGTTTCCGGAGAGGCCTGCCCCCGCGATCTAATCACCCGCTGGCACCGGCCGGGCCGGCGGTTCCTGAATGTTTACGGACCCACGGAAGCGACCGTCACCGCGACCGTGGCTGTCGCCGACCCGGACCGGCCGGTAACGCTTGGGGTACCCCTGCCCACTTATTCGGCCGTAATTCTGGACCCTGATGAGAACCGGGCCTTACCGATCGGGGAGACCGGTGAGATCGGGTTGGCCGGGGTCGGCCTGGCCCGAGGGTACATCAACCGGCAGGACCTGACTGAACGGGCGTTCATCCCGGATTTCCTGCAGCTCGCCAACAATCCGTCCGGCCGGATCTACCGCACCGGTGACTTGGGGAGAATCAATAACGACGGAGAGATCGAATATTTCGGCCGCATTGACACCCAGGTGAAGATCCGCGGCTACCGGATTGAGCTGACGGAAATTGAATCCGTTCTTCTGCAGGTTCCGGGCATCGCTCAGGCCGTCGTGTCGACCTATGAACCCGAGCCGGGATTTGTGGAGCTGGCCGCCTACTACACGCTGCGCCAGGACACCGCGGATCTCGATCCGCATGATATCTACAAAATGCTGAGGGTCCGGCTGCCCGGTTACATGGTCCCGGCCTACTTCGAACAGCTCACCGCCATTCCGATGATGGCCAGCGACAAGGCCGACCGGAAGCGTCTACCGCGGCCGGCGAACAGGCTCAGTCTGGCCGGTACCGGTAGCTACACGGCTCCGGCGACACCGGTGGAGGAACTGCTGGCAGCGGAACTTGCCGCGGTCCTTCGCCTGGAGCGTGTTTCCACCGACGCGCACTTCTTCAATGACCTCGGCGCAAACTCACTGCTGATGGCGCATTTTTGCGCCCGGGTGCGGGCGCACAAGGAACTCGTTCCGCCCGCAATGAAGGACATCTACCTTAATCCGTCGGTTCAGCAACTAGCACTCCTGCTGGGCGCGAGCCAGCCGGAGGCCGATGACGAAGGAGGCCCGGCCACGGCGGCCGTCCCGGCAGGGAGGCCTGCCAGCACGGCACAGTACGTCACCTGCGGGGCGCTTCAGTTGCTGATCTTTCTGGGGTACATCACGTGGGGCTCGCTGCTGCTGGTTCTGGGCTACCAGTGGGTCTCGGGGGGCAGCGACCTGGTTCAGATGTGGGTCCGTGCCATCGGCTTCGGAGCCCTCTCATTCGTTGTTTTCTCGCTGGTGCCGGTCCTGTTGAAGTGGATCCTGATCGGACGGTGGAAATCCGGGCAGATCCAGATTTGGAGTCTGGCCTACGTCCGGTTCTGGGCAGTCAAGATCCTTGTCCAGGCCAACCCTATGGTGATGTTCGCCGGCTCCCCTCTCTACGTGCTGTACTTGCGGATGCTCGGGGCGAAGATCGGCAAGGGCGCAGTGATCTTCTCGCGCATGGTCCCGGTGTGCACCGACCTGTTCACCGTGGGAGACGGTACCGTCATCCATAAGAACTCCTTTTTCCTCTGCTGCCGCGCCCGCTCCGGAATCATCGAAATGGGACCCGTAACCCTGGGCCGGAATGTGCTGATCTCCGAGAAGACGACACTGGACATCGGGACTTCCATGGGCGACGACGCCCAGTTAGGGCATGCCTCTTCGCTGCAGACTTCACAGTCGGTGCCGAACGGGCAGATTTGGCACGGCTCTCCGGCGGCCCCTACCAGCACGAATTACCGCCGGGTGGATCCGACCAATTGCAGTACCCGCAGAAGGGTTATCTACAGCATCCTGCAACTGGTGAACCGCCTTCTGCTGGTTTTCCCGGTCATGCTGCTCGGTTTGGCTGCCCTGCTGCCGGAATACCTGAAAGTGGGCCATCTGAGGCTGGACAACCTCGGATTCTTCCTGGACACCATGTTGGTGACCCTCGCACTATTCATCGGCGGGTTCATCACCGGTCTGATTATCGTCCTGACCGTTCCACGGCTGTTGAACATCATCCTGAAACCGGACACCGTCTATCCGCTGTACGGCGTGCATTACTCGTTCCAGCGCACGCTGGCAAGGTTCTCGAATGTGAAGTTGTATAAGGACGTCTTCGGTGACAGTTCCTACATCGTGCACTATCTCTCGGCCCTCGGCTACGACCTGGGCAGAGTGGAGCAAACCGGTTCAAACTTCGGCCCTGAGGTGGCCCATGAATCGCCCTTCCTGTCCTCGGTGGGAACGGGGACCATGGTGTCCGACGGCCTGAACCTCATGAACGCCGATTTCTCCAGCACCTCTTTCCGGCTGACACGGGTCAGAATCGCTCCGCGGAACTTCCTCGGCAACGACCTCACCTTCCCAATCGGGGCGCACGTGGGTGAGAACTGCCTCTTGGCCACGAAAGTGATGATCCCCATCGATGGGCCCGTCCGCACGGGGGTAGGGCTGTTGGGCTCACCGCCCTTCGAGATCCCCCGGGGGGTCCTGCGCGATGCCCAGTTCGACGAGCTGAAAATCGAGGAAGCGAAGAACAGGCTTCTGCCCGCGAAAAACCGGCACAACATCGTCAGCATGATCCTCTTCCTGTCCGTACGCTGGTTCCTCTTGTTCGTCGGCACCCTGCTGGCTTCGGTCGCTGTCTCGCTCCACGGAGTTCTTGGCGCCCTCGCGATCGCCCTGATGATGTTGGCATTCCTGGTGTTCCGCGTCCTGCTTTCCGTGCTGGTGGAAAGGTCAGTCATGGCGTTCCGACACCTTACGCCGCAGTACTGCTCCATCTACGACCCATACTTCTGGCGCCACGAGCGACTGTGGAAGCTGCTGGCAACGCCGCCCTTCAACGGGACGCCGTTCAAAGCGCCCATCTGGAGGATGCTCGGCGTGACAGTAGGAAAGAGGCTCTACGATGCCGGAGTCAACATCCCGGAGAAAACTCTTGTGACCATCGGGGACGACTGCGCCTTCAACGAAGGGACTGCCATCCAAGGCCACTCCCTCGAAGACGGAACTTTCAAGTCGGACTACATCGTGCTGGGCGACCGCTGCTCCCTGAGCGTTGAGTCCTTCGTCAACTACGGGGTCAACATGGGCAACGATGTTGTCCTCGAGGCGGATGCCTTCCTGATGAAGGGCGAGGACGTGCCGGACCACTCGATCTACGTCGGCAACCCCGCCCACGAAAGTAAAAAGGCAACAAGGACTGCAGCGATTCCGCCCGGCCCGCGGCACCGGGCAGTAGAGAGGCGGCTCCCAACAAGTTGGCGGCCCTCCCACGGTGCGCACCGAATCCCCACTTACGAGGCGCACCGCAAACCCGCGCACGCAGCGCGCACGTAGTAGAACAGGACAACGTCGATGGTACGCAGAGCAATGCAACCAAAGCTCACCGGAACTGAACTACCTTTCTCCGGCTTCCGAAGGGCCTCGCTGCGGCGCGCAATAGCTTCGTCAACCTGTCACTGGCGTTTCTGCGCCGCGGCGGTCCTTGCGGTCACAGTTTCCTCCTGTTCTGCGCAGGGCGATGCTCCATCGAACCCAGCGCAAACCAGCCCGCCGACCGCCGTCGAAACGTCGTCGACAGCTTCGGCTGCTGAAGGTGACCTCCTGCCTGACCTGGTGATGCTGCCGTTGCAGTCGATTCACATCGGTTATGACCGCGGCGAGAAAGTGCTTCGCTTCACTGCCGATGTCCTGAACGACGGCGACGGACCGATGCAGGTAACCGGTACCCGGTCCAGTACGGAGGAGCGGGATTTGTTGGTCTCTCAAGACATCCTGCAAGCAAATGGCGATTTCAGGTCGGTGGAAACCGACGCCATCATGCGATACGAAACCGTCGACAGGCACGACCACTTCCACCTGCAGGAGTTTCAGCGCTACCGGATGCGGCCCGAAGATAGTGACGAGTGGCGGGGTTCGCGCAAGGAAGGATGGTGCTTGCGTGATGACGGCAGCCTGCGAGACACATCCTCCAGATACAGCGACGAGGACTACTACTGTGGCGAAGACGAGGAATTCGACATCACCGAGCTCACCCAGGGTATGACCGAAGGATGGGTGGACTCCTACAACTGGTACCTCGAGGGTCAATACATCGAGCTCGAGGGTCTGGAACTGCCAGGGAACTTCTGCCTTGAGGCAGAGGCCGATCCCAACCGCGTCCTTACCGAGAAAAATGACGACAATAACGTGACCTCGGCCCTTGTGCACATCACCGAGACGGAGGCATCCGTCGTCCGGCAGGGCTGCTAGCGATTGATCTTGATACGACATTGGGTGGTTACGCGACGGCGCAACCACCCAATGTCCCTTTATTGAGGGTTATTCGGTGACCTCGAAGGTGATCGTCTCGGTAAATGCCTGGCCGTGAACGTCGGTTGCGGTCACTTCGGCGGTGTGCTCGCCGATGGCCAGGCCCGTGGCCAGTTCCAGGCGCCACAGGTGGGAGGTGCGGTCGTGGACGCCGCCGCCGTGTACCAACTGTTCCAGCGTGGCTACTGGATCGGTGTACTGGGCGCCGATCAGGGGTACGTCGCCGGCCGTCATTGATTGTGTACGGGTAGCTGCCGCGGCCGGACCGCCGTCGATGGACACTTCCACAGTGGAGCCGGTTGCACCCATCCAGAAGTTGGTGGTCAGCCAGGTTTCAGCGAGCTCGCCCTGCTTCACAGCATTCGGGTTCTCGGGGGCCGGCGCCCTGCCCGCCAGCTCCTTGTACTCATCGAACCAGGCACGGTAGGTGGGTGAGTTGATGCCTAGGGCCATTTGATCGGAACCGTCATCGCCGGTGGCGGTGAAACGCTCACGAACTTCCGTGTTCTTGATGTCCAAAGTCAGGACGCCAGGAGGAGTGCCATCGCGCTGCACGGCGGTGGGGTATCCCTCCTCGAGCACGCGGCCGTTGTACCACTGGCCGGAAACGGCAGGAACAGTCAGGTGGGTGAAGGGCAGGCCTTTCTCTCCGACGTCGTCGAGCCAGCCGGCCATGAGGTCGCCCTTG
The DNA here is from genome assembly GCF_035189165.1 of Arthrobacter sp. JZ12. Lineage (NCBI taxonomy): Bacteria > Bacillati > Actinomycetota > Actinomycetes > Micrococcales > Micrococcaceae > Arthrobacter > Arthrobacter sp. JZ12. Next base: position 348,393 of record NZ_CP045246.1, read on the forward strand.
CGCAGGTTCTCAGACATGTGGGTGTGGCCGGCGACGGAGACCACTTCACGGCCTTCGAGGATCTTGTAGATCTCTTTCAGCGGGTTCGTTTCGTGGGTGTCGCTGTAGTAGAACTCGAGCAGGGGGCTGTGGGAGGCAAGGACAATAACGTGGTTCTTGGGCACGGAGGCGATGTCCTGCCGCAGCCACTCCAGCTGGCGTTCGTGGAGGCCGGAGTCATAGTTGTTGCCTGACGGGCCGGGGTACACGATGTTACTCAGCGCGACCACGTGGGTCTTGCCGGCGTCGTAGGAGTAGTATTCCGGGCCGAACTGGGCACGGAAGCTGTCGAATTCGTGCTCGCCGTCGCGGGAGTCGAAGTCGAGGTCGTGGTTGCCCGGCAGGAAGCGGGCCGGGCCGTTGAGCATCGACGTGAGATTCCGCGTCTGCGAGAAGAGGGACAGATTGTTGCCCACTACATCGCCGAGGAACAGGGCGCCGCAGCCGGCGTAGTCGGTACGAGCGGCGAGGTCGGCGAAGACACCGTTGCGTGCGAATCTAACTTCCTGCTGGTTGTAAGTCTGCACGTCGGCACCCAGTACGCAGTGCTGCTCAGGGGACTGGGTGAGGTCGCTCTTTTCCAGGGGGAAGTTCACCTTATCCGGCAGTGGGCCGGTCGGGGCGATGCCGCCGTACTTCAGCTTTGGAGAGCCTTCGGTCAGGTGGTTGTAGAAGAACTGTGCAACGTTGTCCTCGTCGACCGGCACCTGGTAACCGCGGGGCTGGGTAACGAAGACGGTCATGTTGTCGAATGCGGGCAGTTCGTAGCGGCCTTGGCCGTCGGTGCTGACCACCTCACGGCCGTTCGAAACAGTCACTCCCGGCAGGCCGGGCTCGCCAGCGTCCTGGGTGGAGTTCCTGTTCTTGTCATGGAAGACCGTGCCGTCGAGGCTCTGTTGGTCAGCTTCAGCGGCTTGGACGACCTCGACTGTGCCGCGGTAGGCTGACGCGGCCCAGCTGTCCTCATCCGGTACGGTATCAGCACCTTCGACGTTGATGCGGCGAACCTCGGTTTCGACTGTGTTGGTTCCGTCGGAGACCGAGAAATAGTACTCGTACCAGAGCTTGTCCATCGGATCGAAGACATCGAGCAGGTGCTCGTAGCGGTCGTCCTGCCCGGCCTTGACGTTGTGGGTTGTGAACTCGGTGTCAAGGTTGCTGCGGAGGTGCAGCGTTACGGTGCGAACCTGCTGGTCGTCGGTGGCTTCCGCTACAAAGGAGAAGTCGGCAGCGGGGTTAACAGTCTGCCCGGTTGCGTCGATAACCGAAGGTGCAACCGAGTCAACAGGGAGCACCATGAGCCCTGCGGGAACCTGGTCAGTGGCGACCTTGCCGGGAGTAGCTGCGGCAGTTCCGGTCAGAGTCTGCCGTGTCACGTCGTCAGGGTTGACCGCGTACTGAATGCCCTGGTCGGGGGATGTGTTGTCCGCCCCGTCAAGGTTGTAGTAGGCGCGGTTCAGGCTGATGCCTGTGTTCGTGGTGATCTCCAGCCCGCGCGGTGAGCCGTTAGCCATACCTCCGACGAAAACTTCGACGAGGTTCTCGCCCATCACGAGGGAGGAACCGAACTTGGCGTTGAAGTCAGCATCGGTCAGTACGTCGTTACGCCCGTTCTTGATCCAGAAGACCAGCGTGCCGCCGGGAGCGATGGAGACGTCGCGCTGCTTGGACGGCCAGTCCACGGCATTCGAGTTCGTCAGGTCCGGGCGGGGGTAGAGGTAGCGCAGGGTGTAGTCGCTGAAATCAACCGGCTCGGAAGACGCGTTGTACACCTCGATGAACTCGTAGGCATCGGCGCCGCCCATGTTCGAGGTGTCGGGCGTGATCTCGGTGATCTGCAGCGGCGCGGTGGTGAGCGTTGGGTCGGGCTGCAGGGTTGGGCGGGGAGCGGCTGTGGCCGCGGGACCAACCATGGACGCGGTGGCTGCAAGGGCAAGGGCGCCGGCAGTCAGGCCTAGCGGCCGGGTTATTCGGGTTCGTTGTGAGGGCGGGAAGGAACGCACGACATTGAACTTTCTGTTGACTGATTCCCCTGAGAGGAGGGGCAGAGTCGACTCTTTCCCGGCGGGATGAACGAAAGTTGAAGGAGGCGTGTCTAATGCGCCAGCAGTTGGTTTCTTTGGGCTACCAAGTTAGAGGAACAGATTCCAACCCGTGAATAGGCTGGTTCCATGATCGCCGACCTCATCCGCCGGCCGGTGACCCCCGCGGAGTATGCAGCAGACACCGTTCGCGCTGTTGCCGTACTGAGCACCCTGGCCATGACCCTTTGGTGGGGGCCCGTGGACGTGGCGGTGTTCTTCCTCGCCCTCGGCGGTCTCACGCTGTCGCGCTACGCCCGCGCCCATCCGATTTTCGACGCCGCTTACGGCCTCGCCCTGCTCTTTGCCTGCTGGAGCAGCGTCCTGAACCTGTACGACGTCATCTCTTGGTGGGACCTGCTGGTGCATTGCGTCTGCACGGGACCGATTGCGGGCATGGCCTACGTCCTCGCCGCCCACATCGGACTGCTTCCCGAACCCCAGCTGACCCGCCATCCGCGTGTCAGCGTGGTGCTTCAGGTGGTACTGCTCGGAGTGGCCCTCAGCGTCCTGTGGGAGTTCGGCGAGTTCGCCGGCAACGCCTGGGTAGACAGCGATATCTATGTCACCTACCCCGACACCATGGGCGACCTCGCCGTTGCAACACTTGGCTCAGCCGCCGCCGGCCTGCTGCTCGCGTCCTTCACCCGGCAACGGGTGCCGGTCCTGAGCTGACCCGATCCTCCACCCGATACGCCGCTTCGAGAACCATCCAAGCCTGCAGCTGGGTGGACAGATCCACGGCACCGTCCGTTGCCCGCTCGCCGGGTGCGTCCGGAAACACCAGCACAGTACGACGACGGCGCACCGCCTCCCGCTCCCGGCGCCCCTCCCAGAGGGCGTCCGCCGTCGTCGTAATCATGTCCCCGGCAAGGATCCGGGTTGGCTCGGGAAGTGTGGGCGATTCGGCAGCGAGCGCAAGGTAGCGGGCGAGGATGCCGGTGAAGAGGCCGCCGTCGCCGGTTCCATGCGTGCGAAGCGCGCCGGAGGGCAGCAGCAGGTGCTGGGAGATGTCGAACACCAGTCCGGCAGCGCGCAGCAGGCTCCGCCGGTCGCCGAGTGCCAGCAGCGCACCGAGTACGGGGCCCTGGTTGTAGGTGTAGATGTCGGGAACCAGGCGCTCGCCGGGGAGGCGGATGCCGTCAAGTAGAAGACCGGTTGGCTCGTCAATAAGCCGGGAGAACAGCCATTCCACAAGGTGTGCGGCTTCATCCCGGCGTCCAATGCGGGCGAAGTAGAGCGCTGCCGGTGCTGTGGCGGGCGTGTTCTTGAAGTTCCGTTCGGTGTTCCAGAACAGGCCGCCGCCCAGGTCCGAAGTGTGGGCCGAGGCCAGCACGGGAGCCAGCCTGGTCAGCGGGTGCGTTCCTGCGATGTCGGCCGAGCGCAGGGATGCCAGAGCAAGCCAGGTCATGTCGTCGTAGTAGTTGTTCGTCCAGCGTCCGCCGTTGCGGAGTCGGATGGTGCGCAGGAGGCGGCGCGCGCGCAGGCGGTGTGTGGCGCCGTCGTGATTAGCGCTTTCCCGCTCCGCTGCGTCCAGCAGGCAGTCCAGGTAATGCGCCTGCCACCAGTAGTGCCAGGGCCCGCGGGTAGGGTGCGGCAGACGGACAGCGCCGAGGTGGGTTCCGGGCAGGCCGAGGAGTCTGCGACCGAACGCCGCTGTCACCGATTCCGCTGCGGCAGCGGCCCGCTTTCCTGCCGGGGTGAGGTTGCCTGCGTGCATACCGCCACCCTAACCGGCCCGGCCTGCTCGGGATTTGAGCATTCTGCGCAGGCGCCGCGTTCCGGAATGCCCAGGTGGCCCGCATCACAGTAGGCTCACAGGTGGCGATAATGCTCTGCTGACCGACGGCACGAAGGAGACAACATTGGAAACCGCAGGAACGGTGGCACTGGTGACCGGGGGAGCGTCCGGGCTTGGCCGCGCGACCGCGCAGCGGCTGTACGACGACGGCGCGTCTGTGGTGATCCTGGATCTGCCCCAGTCGGACGGGGAGTCAGCTGCAGCCGCGCTCGGTGAACGTGCCCTGTTCTGCCCGGCGGACGTCACCAACGAGGAGCAGGTCCAGGCCGCGGTGGACGCTGCATCCGGAATGGGGTCACTGCGCATCGTTGTGAACTGTGCAGGAATCGCGACCCCCGGAAAGGTACTCGGCCGCGACGGCGTACTGCCGCTCGAACAGTTCACGCGCGTCGTGAACATCAACCTTGTAGGCACGTTCAACGTATTGCGCTTGGCGGCTGAGGCGATGGCGGGCACGGAGCCGGTGCAGACGGAAACCGGAACGTCGGAGCGTGGAGTCATCATCAACACCGCGTCCGTGGCCGCGTTCGATGGGCAGATCGGCCAGCCCGCCTACTCCGCTTCGAAGGGCGCCGTCGCAGCAATGACCCTGCCCATCGCCCGTGAGCTTGCTCGATCATTCATCCGGGTGGTGACCATCGCCCCTGGCATCTTCGAAACACCCATGATGGCGGGCCTGCCGCAGGAAGCCCAGGACTCGCTCGGCAAGCAGGTCCCGCATCCGTCACGTCTGGGCAAAGCGTCCGAGTACGCAGCGCTGGTGGCGCACATCGTTGAGAACCAGATGCTGAACGGCGAGACGATCCGGCTGGACGGCGCCATCCGTATGGCTCCGAAATAGGACTTCCAACACCTCACGACATCTCCTGAAAGGACGGCTCAATGGAGAGCGCCCTTCCGCCTGCAGACTTCTACGGCTTCGAGGCACTGCTCAGCGCCGCCGAACAGGCCAAACTGCAGGACGTCCGCGATTTCCTGGCCAAGGAAGTCCACCCGCATGCCGTCGACTGGTGGAACCGCGCGGAGTTTCCCCTCGAGGTGCTTCCCAAACTCGCGGCGCTGAACCTCAGCACGCCGGTGCAGCAGGGCTACAGCCACCTGTTCAGCGGAATGGTCATTGCCGAACTCACCCGCGCGGACACCTCGCTCGCCACGTTCTTCATGGTGCATCACGACCTCTTCGTCGAAGCGCTCCACGAGTTCGGCACCGACGACCAGAAGGCGCGGCTGCTGAAGGACGCAATGGAGCTGAAAATTACCGGCGCCTTCGCCCTGACCGAACCCCTGCACGGTTCCGACGTGGCAGGCGGCATGGCCACGACCGCCACCCGCGAGGGCGACACCTGGATCCTCAACGGCGCCAAGCGCTGGATCGGCAACGGAACGTTCTGCGACTACATGCTCCTGTGGGCGCGCGACACGTCCGACGGCGCAGTGCGCGGATTCATCCTCGACGCACGGCTGCCCGGGGTCACCCGCACGCCCATCGAGAACAAGATCGCGCTGCGCACCGTCCAGAACGCTGATGTCCTCCTGGAAGATGTCCGGGTGCCCGAGGCGGACCGCTTCGCCGGCATCAACAGCTTCGACGACACCAAGCACCTGCTGCGCGGTTCCCGGATCCTGGTGGGCTGGCAGGCGGTGGGGCAGCAGCTTGCCGCGTTCGACGCCGCCCGCTCCTACGCTGTGGAACGTCACCAGTTCGGTCGACCGCTGGCGAGCTTTCAGCTCGTGCAGGAACAGCTCACCCGTATGCTCGGCAACACCACGGCGAGCCTGGGATTGATGGCCCGGGTTGCCCAGCTGCAGCAGACAGGCGGGAGGGCCGACATGGCCCAGGCTGCCCTGGCCAAGTCCTACACATCGTCCCTGATGAGGGAAACAGTCGCCCTGGGCAGGTCAATCTTCGGCGGCAACGGCATCATTACCGACTACCGGATGGCAAAAATCTTCGCCGACGCCGAAGCCATTTACACATATGAGGGATCCTTTGAGATCAATACACTCATCGTGGGCAGGGCGGTCACGGGCATCTCAGCGATCCTCTAGGCACTCTCAGATCCTCGCATCCGGCAGGCGGGCTGTTGCCGCAACACCCCGTGTCAGACAACAGTGGATGTATGAGTTCCCTGCCCCAGCTGTCCATCCGGGACACCGCCGCCGTTGTGGCTCGCGTCCTGTTCCCGACAATTGCCAAAGGCCCGATCATTCGACGCCCCCGGGTTGTGGCCCTGGCGGAGAAGCTCCGCCTGGACGAGCGCGCTGTTGCCACCCTGCGCCAGCTCGCGGAACGTTACCCCACAGGACCGGTCCTCCTTCGACAGCCTTTTCGTCCGCAGGCAGTGGTGCTCGATCCTGCCCACGTGCACCGCGTGCTCGCGGAAACTCCGAACCCCTTCAGCCCGGCCAGCAGTGAGAAGAAGGCCGCACTGTCGCACTTCCAGCCGCGGAATTCACTGATCTCCAGCGGCCGAGAACGGGAGGTTCGCCGAGCCCTGCAGGACCAGGTGCTGGACAGTGCGAGCCCGGTTCACCGCCTCGCCGAATCCTTCCTGCCCGCCGTCCAACAGGAAGCGGAGAACCTGAAGAGGACCGTCCTCAGGTCCGGGACCCTGGACTGGGAGTCCTTCGACCGGGCCTGGAACCGGCTGGTGCGGCGGATCGTCTTCGGGGATCCCGCAGCTGACGACATCGCCCTGATCGAGATGTTGCAACAGCTCCGTTCCAACGCGAACTGGGCTTTCCTGAAACCCCGTAAACGCCGGTTGAGGGCGCAGTTCCTGGGCGCCGTCGAGCACCGCCTGCGCAAGGCGCCGACTGGCAGCCTCGCCGCTCAAATGTCCGGTGTTCCCTCCCCGGACACCTCGGCTCCGGTGGAGCAGATTCCGCAGTGGCTGTTCGCCTTCGATCCGGCGGGCATGGCCACGTTCCGGACCCTTGCGGCCGTGACGGGGCACCCGAACGTGCTCTCCCGGGCCCGGCAGGAGATCACGGAGAAATCGTCGGAGCGCTCCTACCTGCCGCTGTTGCGAGCGTGCGTGCTGGAGTCACTACGGCTGTGGCCCACCACGCCCCTGGTGCTGCGCCAGACCACAGGTTCCGTGAGGTTCGCAGCGGGAACCCTGCCGGACCGGTGCGGCGTTCTGATCTATGAGCCCTATTTCCACCGCGATGAACAGCGCGTGCCCCACCCGCATGCCTACTTCCCGGACCGCTGGCTGAACGACGACGACGGCGACTGGGCGCTCATACCCTTCAGCGAAGGGCCCGCGGCCTGTCCGGGCAGGCATCTGGTGCTGATGCTCACCAGCGCGTTTCTCTCCCATCTCCTCGAGGGGCTGTCCCTGCAACTCGAATCCTCTGAGCGGTTGGACCGTGGCGGACATCTTCCCGGGACCCTGAACCACTTCTCCCTGCGTTTCACTGTCCAGTCGAGTAACTGACCTAGGCTGGGCAGCATGAGAATAGCTGTCGCCGGAGGCACCGGGGTTGTTGGCCGTCATGTCGTTGAACTCGCGCGGGCCCGGGGGCACGAGGTGGATGTCCTCAGCCGATCGAAAGGGGTTGACCTCACCGCGGCAGGCACGGTCGACCTGACCGGAGTGGAGGCCATCGTCGATGTCACATCCGTCTCGACCACAATCGCGTCGAAAGCGAAGGCATTCTTCACAGCAACTGCCCGTAACCTCCTCGCCGCCGGCCAAGCGGCCGGTGTGGGCCACTACGTGCTGCTCTCTATCGCCGGTATCGATGGGGCACCTTTCGGCTACTACGCGGGCAAGCTGGAGCAGGAGCGGTTGGTTTCTGAAGGAAGCATGCCCTGGACAATCCTGCGGGCTACCCAGTTCCACGAGTTCGCCGGCCAGATTCACCAGCGGATGAAAGTCGGACCGTTGTCACTGGTTCCGGCGATGCGGTCCCAGCCGATTGCAGCCCGCGAAGTTGCCTCGCGGCTTGTGGACTTGGCGGAAGCAGGACCTGCAGGCCGCGTCCCCGATCTCGCCGGCCCCCAGGAGGAGCGGATGGCGGACCTGTCCCGGCGGTGGGCGAAGGCGACGGGCAAAAAGGGCATCGTTGTAGAGGCAGCCATCCCCGGCGAATTCGGGCAGGCAATGCGGGACGGCACACTTCTCGCCCGCCCCGGCGCCGAGCACGGCAGCCAGACCTTCGATCAATGGCTCCAATCTGCCCACTGATCCATTCGCCCTCGGCCCAATCTCCCGCAGCAAGGAATGTCGACGGGTATGCCTTAGTTGCCTTTCGGAGGAAGCCGCAGTCAATGAAAGGAAACAGCAGTGAAGGCAGTGTTCTACTCCCAATACGGTGAGCCGGGCGTTCTTGAGTACGGCGAGCAGCCTGACCCGAAGGTCGGTCCCGACACCGTTCTGATCGAGGTCAAGGCAGCGTCCGTCAACCCGGTTGACTGGAAGGTCATGGCCGGATACCTGGACGGTGCGTTGACCGCGCACTTCCCCGTGGTTCCCGGATGGGACGTGGCCGGCGTCGTCATCCAGCCCGGGCCTGCGGTCACCGAGTTCTTCGCGGGCGACGAAGTGATGGGTTACGTCCGCATGGACACCGTCGGGCAGGGAACTTTCGCTGAGAAGGTGTCCGCGCCGGTCCGTGCCCTGGCGCGCAAGCCCGCAAACCTCTCCTGGGCGGAAGCGGCAACCGTTCCGCTGACCGGCCTCACCGCGCTGCAGTCCCTGGACGCGCTCGACGTCGGTAACGGCGACACTGTGCTGATTCACAACGGCGCAGGCGGCGTTGGTACCTTCGGCATACAGATCGCCCGCTCCCGGGGCGCGCGCGTCATCGCAACGGCATCGACAGGAAACCACGGGTTTCTCCTTGAACTAGGCGCCGAACCGGTGGCTTACGGCGAGGGAGTTGCCGACCGCGTTCGCGAGCTGGCGCCCGAAGGCGTGGACGCCGTCGTCGACTTCGTCGGAGGCGACGACTGGTCAGCCAGCCTTCCCCTTCTGACCACTCCCGGACGGGTTGTGTCCATTGCCGATCAGGCAGCCAAGGACCACGGAGGCCGGTACGTTTTCGTGCGTCCCAACCCGGACGATCTGTCCACGCTCGCCGACCTGATCGAGGCGGGCAAGGTCAAGCCCGTGCTGGCCGAAACCTATCCGCTCGAACGCGCAGCGGAGGCCTTCAAAGCGAACATGGAGGGTCACACGCGCGGCAAGATTGCCGTGACCGTCTAAACCTGGGCGCTCAGCGGAGGTTGCGCCCGTCCTCGTCCTCGTCGTAATAGTCGTCGTCATCGTCGGTGAGCTCGATCGGCGGCAGATTGGCAGTCTGCCGCCGGCGGAGCGCCCGCCGGTAGGAGTGGTCCACATGATGCCGCCGCGAACCTGCCGTGATGAGGATCAGGAAGGCAGCCAGCGCGGCGGCCGCCGCGACGAGCACCGAGGCCGGTTGTCCGGTAATGCGCTCAACGATGGTCCAGCCCAACCCCCACGAGAGGGCAAGGGCCACTGAAACCCGCCCTCGGTCAGTGGAGCACACAATGCTGCCCGCCAGGACAAGGATGCCGAGCCCGATCAGGGCCCAGATCACCGCGTCATCCAGCACCCAGGTGAAACCGTTTCGGGTCAGCACGGCGGCGGCTGAGGAGAACGCGGTGTAACCGGTCCATCCCAGGAACAGCCCAAGCGGGACATCCACCATCGCGGCATCCAGTCGAGTGGCGGCCGGCCAGCGGTTCAGCCAGAAGATGGTTACCAGCAGCACCACAAGCAGGATGCAGAGCAGAGCCAGATGCAGGACATCCAGTCCGGCCCTGGTTGCAAGCGCGAGAGCAAGGGTCAGGACCGCCGCAGTGATCACCGCCCAACCGACACGGCGATGACGCGGGCTGTCACCCTGATGCGGTAACCACTGGTGTACCACATAGGCCAGCAGGCCCAGCCCGATGACAGCCCACAGCAACAGCGAAAGCCGGTTCGGAGCCACTACGCTTGCGTCCGGCGCAAGCACCTCGGCGTTCCAGATCTCCGGTCCTCCGAAGAGGCCCGTCAACCACACGATTGCCGCGAGCGTACCGAGCACCACCACTGTGACGAGCGCTCGCCGGACGTGGTCGATCGGCCAGGTCCGGACGTTCCTCGCTGCGCTTTTGCCCGCGGAGGCCGTCCAGCCCGCAGTCTGTTTGCCTGATTTCACGGCCCACGCTGCTGCGGTGCTTGAGGCGCTGGCGGCCGTTGCCCGCAGCTTCTTCGCCCGCTGGTGGATTAGCTTCTCAGCACGCTGGTCCGGATCGGGTGAGGGGCTGGCGGGTAGGCCGGTCTCAGGCTCCCGGTCCGGCTCGCCCGCCGGTACCGCCGGAGGATGTGCGGATGCGGCCTCCGGTTGCACGGATGCCACCGTCGTCGGCTCTTCCGGCGCCGGCCCCTTCGGAGCCGCCTCTTTTGCCCGCGCGGCTTTCAGGCGTTCAAGGACGCTGTTCTGGTTGGTCGACGTCGGGGAGTTCGGTGTCGGAGCGGGCGATGTTCGAGGCGCCGGACTCGCGGATCGTGGAGGTCGCTGCGGTGTCTGCGGCAGTCGAGGGTTGGACGGGCTCGGCATGCTCATAGGTCTTCCGTACCTCCCGGCGCTGCTTGAGCGCGACGAATGCAGCGATAATCAGTCCCACCAGAGTACCCACAGCCATTCCCAGAAGTGCGCTGGCCCACATGGGGAAACCGGTAGTTGCATCCGAAACGTAACCTAGCCCCACAAGCCAGCACGACCAGAGCAGCCCACCCACCGCGGCCAAGCCAAGGAACGGACGAAACGGCAGTTCGGCAATCCCCGCAGCAGCGATTCCCGCAGTCCGGCCGCCGGGGAGGAAGCGAAGCGCTACCAGGCCTGCATAAGTGGGAGATTTCCCGGCTTTCTCCACCGCGCTGCGGATACCGCGATGAACCGCCCGACCCCAGCGGAAGCGGTCGAGCCAGTGCGTGAGTTTCTTGCGGAAGAGCAGGTACAGCGCAAGGTCGCCGAGCAGGCTGCCGGTCGTAGCGGTCAGCAGGGCGATTGGAAGAAGCACTGAACCGTCGGACGCGAGCGAACCCGACGCGATGACGAGGAACTCCGAAGGCATGACCGGAGCGAAAACGTCGGCGATGACCACCAGCAACGTGACCGGATGGATCATCACAGACCACTCGGCGAGGGTTGACAGGTCCACCTATCCAAATCTACAGGCGAAGGCAGTCCTGTGAGTTGGCGTCAGGAGGTTTCTCCAAGGCCCCGGGTCAGGGCGGAAAGCTCCAGCTTGCTGGTGAACGAGGTTGGGCGACCGCTGAGCGGGTCCTCGAACTCGATGTGCCGGGCCAACAGCTGCAACGGCTTGGAGTAGTCATCCTCCTGCTGCGGTTGGAGAACCGGGTAGAACAGATCGTTGAGGATGCCGAGGCCCAGTCCGGCCATGTGCAGGCGCAGTTGGTGCGTCTTTCCGGTGTGGGGGTGCAGACGGTAGCGCCCTACGCCGTCGTGCTCTCCGACGAGCTGCACGCGGGTCTCCGCGTTCGGCTCACCGGGGACCTCCTGTGCCAGGAGGTAGTCGCGGGACTTGATGATGCGGCTGGTAACCGTGCGCGGGTGAACGTCCAGCTGGAGCGAAGGATCCACCGGCGCGGCGGCCTCGTATTCCTTGCGGATGCGACGGTTCTCGAACAGGAGCTGGTAGGCGCCGCGGGTTGCAGGGTTGGTTGAAAACATGAGGATTCCGGCTGTCATGCGGTCCAGCCGGTGCATGGGGATGAGATCCGGAAGCTCCAGCTGTACCCGCAGGCGCACCAGTGCAGACTCGGCCACGTACATTCCGCCGGGGGTTGTGGGCAGGAAGTGGGGCTTGTCCACCACCAGCAGGTTCTCGTCCTGGTGCAGGATGCTGAGCTCGACGGGAATGCGCTTCTCCACCGGAAGTTCCCGGTAGTACCAGACGAAGGTGTGCTCTCCGAGCGGGGTGTGCCGGGTGAGCCTCTTACCACCAAGGGCCACCACTTCGCCCCGGTCGAAGCGCTCGGCAATTCCCTCGGGATCCACGTGGTTCCACCGGTCCAGGATGTACTCCAGCGCCGTGCTCCACGGGCCCTCTTCGGGAAGCCTCAGGCGCGTGGCGTTGACGCCGTTACGGACCGGGAGCGGGGATTGCATCACCCATCAAGGGTAGCGGGATGCTAGCAGCCCGTGATTCGGTACAGCTCCGCTGCCCCCTCGCTGTCCACCAGCTCGAAGCCGTTCTCAGGCGTAAGGTCCTGGAGGCCGGGTTCCACCACCCGCTCGCCGGGATGCACCGAGCGGGTACCGAAATCCAGCACGTACCGTGCGCCCGTCTGCTCAACCGCCGGGCATACCTCGGGGTTGCTGGTCAGCTCATCGAGCGAGTTGAAGAGAACCTTGCCTGCGTCCGTCGGGGGAACCTCCCCGTACAGGATCACGCCGGGTATGCCTGCATAGCTGTAGGAAAGGGAAGCGCCGGTTAGGGGTACGCCCACTATTGCCGCGCCGGGCTCCACCGTCTCCGGCAGGCGCCGGATCAGTGCGAGTTCATCCGCGGTCAGCAACTGCGAATCCTCGGTGAACTGGTACTTTGCAGCAGCTTCCGCCACTCCCCGCTGCACGGCGCCCAGCGGCGCCAGAGCCAGGCCGGCCAGGACTACGACGACGGCGGCCGCGGACATTCGTCTACCGCGCCCGCTTGCGATTCCGCTCCCGCTCGCAAGGTAACGCCGCACGGCGGGACGGAGTACGTCGACGAGGGCTACCGCACCGACGGATGCGAGGATTACGCCGGAGACGGGCAGCATGGCGCTGATGCGGAAGAAGTCGTTGTACCAGACGCCTGCAACGATCCACCGGAGGTCGGGAGCCTCCTTCCAGTTGCCGATCACGAAGAGCATCGCCCCGAGGCAGTACAGGAACAGTGCCCACAGGTGTCGACGCCGATAAATCAGCGCCACCGCTCCAATCAGCGTGAGCGCGGCGGCCAGGTACGCCGGCGGTCGATACAGCGGAGCCTGTGTCAGCACCTCATGGAGCGCGAGCTGCACGTTGCCGAGCTCGTCCCAATTGTCGGAGCCACCCCGTGAGGGTCGAAGCAGCATCCACGCTGAGCCGAGGACCAAAAGGAAGGCTGCGGTGGGAACAAGGGTGCGCCATGCGGGCATGCTGCCGCGGCGCAGTCGACGGTAGGCGGCGGCAAGAACCATCGGCAGGCTCAGGCCAAGGGCACCCACCAGGGACGCGGGATGGGCAAAGGCCAACCCGGGGGCAACGCCGGCGAGCAGCAGGAGGTTGGCCGCCGTCATCGTTCGCAGGGGCGCGCCGACCCGCAGCAGCTGCACTACCAACCCGAGCACAGCGGGAAGGAGGGCGATCGAGAGCAGGAACGGGAAGACCACCCCGAACTCGTACAGGAGGTATGGAAAGCTGCTGTACGCGCCCGACAGGACGGCGGCGCCGAGCAGGGCTGAACGGCGCTCGCCGGTTACGCGGGTGACGAGGAAGAGGCAGCCGACACTCCAGATCCCCAGAACGATCGACAGGTTCACCACGTTGATAGCGGCCGGAACCGACAGGCCGGACGTCACCAGAACCAACGAAACGAGAGCATGCCAGCCGGCGGGATAGAAGACCGGTGCACGCGTTCCCAGGTAGCCAAGGTCGAGCGAGGATGCGTTGCCCGTCTCAGCGATGTAGCGGACGGCGTTGAGGTGGAAAATATTGTCGTGGGATTGGGCGATATTCTCCGGGTGGCCGAAGATCCACAGGGTGATCAGGCCGACCGGCACGGCGGCAACGGCCCACGCGGTCAGGCTGCGGCCCAGCGGCCGGCCCGGATCCGTGCGGATCCTCTCAGGGAGGCTCCCTGCGTAGCTGCGTCTCATCAACCACAGCACAAGCCCGACAGCCAGCGTGACGCTGACGAGTGGAATGAGGGACCAGCGCACCCCCGCGAGCGATGCAAGCTCCGCGGCGACGACGGCGGCGGTCACGCTCAAGGGTCCGGCCAGGGCAAGGAGGGTCAGCCGCCGCAGCCCGAGGAGTGCGCCCCAAAGCATGCCCGGTCCCAGAAGTACCAACGCCGACACAGCAAAGCCGGGAAGCGTGCTGAGCCAGGTCATTGTCTCCCTTGGTTAGCGGTCATCGTTGGTGGTCACGGGTTAGTGGTCATCGGTTAGCGGTCATCGTTCAGTGGCCGCGAACTGGCGGTCGCAGCAGGCTGGCAGTGCGGACAGTGATACAGCACCCGCTGTTCGAGCTCGTTGTCACCGAGCTCGCTGCGTACAACCCGGGTGCCGCAGCGCAGGCAGCCGCGGTCGGTCCGCCCGTACACCCAGAGCGGGTCACGGAGCAGGGAACCTGTGGTCACCCGCGTCGAGCGGTCCTTGTTGACCTCGAGCAGCCGGTGCGCCAGTTCCACCATGCGCGGCAGGTTTTTCACCTCACCCACCGGAGTGAGCGGATGCTCGCCGGCGAGGAAGCACAGTTCGCAACGGTATACGTTACCGATTCCCGCGAGGTTCCGCTGGTCAAGGAGCGCGAGCCCGATCGGCCGGGCGGGGTCGGAGCGGAGCCGCCGCAGGGCCTCCTCGGCGTCCCAGTCCGGCCCCAGCAGGTCCGGGCCGAGGTAGCCGACGGCGTCTTCCTCCTGGTTCTGCAGGATGACGCGGAGGAAACCGAGTTCGAATCCGACCACGGTGTGCGTGTCCGTTTCCAGGATGCAGCGGGCCTTGAACGCCGGGCGCCGCCACTTGGCCCCGCGCGCGTAGACGTGCCAGAGCCCCTCCATCTTGAGGTGCGAGTGGATGGTCCATTCGTCCTCGACCCGGATCAGGAGGTGCTTGCCGCGGGCCGCCACGTTACGGATGGTGCGACCCGTGAAGTCCACGGTGGCGAAGCGCGGCACGCGGATGTCGCAGCGGGTGAGGCGTTTGCCGTTCAGGGCCTTATCGAGGTCGCGGGCTGCGCGCCAGACTGTATCTCCCTCAGGCACGGATTCTATCTCCCTTAGGCACGGATCCTCAGCCCCCGCGGCGTGCTGTAGAACCCGGCGGCCGCCAGGGCCTGGCCCGCGGGGGAGTCGAGGGCCGACTCTCCGTTGACCTTCTCTACCGCCATCTTGTCGGCCGCGCCTTGGCGGATCGCTGCCACCAGCGCTTCGGCCGCCGCGGTGAGCACTTCCGGATCCTCCGAGTAGGTCAGCATGGTCTTCCCACCGCGCTCTACATAGAGCGCGAGCACCCCGTCGACGAGCACCACGAGTGCGCCGGCCTTGCGCCCGGGGCGGTGGCCGCCGTCGTGCTGGGGCCAGCTCAGGGCGGCGCCGAAGGGGTTGGCGGGATCGGTGGCGGCAAGCGCGACGGCGGTGGGCTTCTTCCCTGCGGCAGGTTCCGTCCGCGCCTCGCTGCTGAAGGAGCGCAACCGGTCCACGGTGGCGGGAACCGCGAACTGGGCGGCGCCCAGGTGCTCGATGAAGTACCCCCGACGGCACCTGCCCATTTCCTCCAGCCGCGACAGCACCTTATACATGAGGCCGAATCCGCCGGGGATGCCTTCGCTTCCCACCGATCCGCGGGTGAGCACCCCATAGCGGTCCATCAGCAGTTCAGCGGTGGCGTGGGCCTGGACGGTGGTGTCGGGTTCGACGGTGGGAAGCAGCGACCACCGGCCGGCAACCTGCGGAGGTGTGCTTCGCTGGTAGCCGGATGCGCCGCCGTCGTTCGCTGCACCCAGGCCGGCGCTGCGCAGGCTACTGCCGGTCAGCGAGGGCGTCCGGCCGAGCCTGCCCAGGCGGGCTGTTCGTGCACGTGGGGTGGGAGTGCGCTGCTTGTGCGCGGTCTTGCCGCCGGACAGCAACGCCCGTACGGGAGTGAACGTGTCATTGCCGATCCGGCCTGCCCACACCAGTTCCCACAACGCCGCGGTCACAGCCGCATCGGCAGGCTGCTCATTGTTGGTCAGGCCCTGCACAAGCTGACGGAAGAAAAAGGCACCCCCGCCAGCCAGGAGTTCCAGGAGCTCCTGCTGAAGGGTGCTCGGCTCGAATTCCGGATCCGGGCGGAGGGTAAGCGGAGCGTTCTCGGCAAGATGCAGCGCGATCCAGCCGTCGTTGCCGGGCAGTGCTCCCGCTCCGGACCACACCACCTCGCCGGTGGCTGCGAGCTCATCGAGCATGGCCGGTGAGTAGTTGGCGACGCGCGAGCGAAGGATCAGCGGCTCCCACGCCGAAGCCGGGATCGGTACTCCGGACAGTTGGTCAATAACCGTGGCAACGCCGTCGAGCCCGCGGAGTCCGGACCCGACATGCTGCCACGAGGGAAGGAACCGGCCGTATGCGGCAGGGTCCACAGGCTCAACCTCGTGCCGCAGCGCTGCCAGCGAACGACGCCGGAGCCTCCGCAGCACCTCGGCGTCGCACCACTCACTCAACCCGGGCGGACCCGCGGGCGCGCCCTCGGCCGGCCGGAACTCGCCTTCCACCACACGGCCGTCCACTGCAAGCCGCTCAAGCGCGGTACCGACGACGGCGACGCCCAGTCCCAGCCTCGCCGCGGCTTCCGCGGCAGTGAAGGGGCCGTGGGTGCGGGCGTAGCGGCCGACCAGATCGCCCAACGGGTCAGGGACAGGTTCGATGAAGGCCAGGGGAACGCCCATCGGCAGGGGCACGCCCAAGGCGTCCCGCAGCCGTGCGGCGTCCTCAACCGCGGCGATGCGTTCCTCGCCGGCCACGTTGACGCGCAGGGCACGGTTCGCCTTCACGAGCGCGTCCACGAACTCGGGAGTGCTGTCCGGCTCCTCGGACCGTTCAGCGATCTCGGCAGGCGTGAGTGGACCGAGGAGCCTCAGCAGGTCAGCGACACCTTCAAACCCGCGTGCCTTGCGATCCGGGGCGAGCCGCTGGAGTTCCCGCTCCGTGTCGGCAATGACGCCGGCGTCGAGCAGTTCCCGCAGTTCGGCCCGGCCTAGGAGCTCGTTGAGGAGGGTGGGATCGAGGGACAGGGCGGCGGCGCGGCGCTCGGCCAACGGCGAGTCGCCCTCGTAGAGGAAGGACGCGACGTAGCCGAAGAGCATGGTGCGGGCGAACGGCGACGGCTGTGGAGTGGTGGTTTCCACGATGCGCAGTTCCCGGCGGTCGATCCGCCCGGCGATGTCCTTGAGCGCGGGCAGGTCGTAGACGTCCTGGAGGCACTCGCGGACGGTCTCCAGGATGATCGGGAACGTGGGGAACTTCCGCGCGACGTCCAACAGTTGAGCGGAGCGCTGCCGCTGCTGCCACAGGGGACTCCGTTTGGAAGGATTCTGCCGGGGCAGCAGCAGCGCCCGGGCCGCGCATTCACGGAAGCGGGAGGCGAAGAGCGCCGAGCCGCCAACCTGCGCCGTGACAATCCCGTCCAGTTCCTCCGGATCGAACAGGAACAGCTCGGCTCCGGGCGGCTCGTCCTCCATCAGCGGCACGCGCAGAACAATGCCGTCGTCAGAGGCCATCGCAGAGCCGTCCATGCCGTAGCGCTGCTCCAGCCGGGCTCCGACAGCCAGTGCCCATGGCGCGTGGACCGGCATGCCGAAGGGGCTGTGCAGGACCACCCGCCAGTCGCCCAGCTCGTCATGGAACCGCTCAACCACCAGCACGCGGTCGCTGGGAACCACCTCGGTGGCCTGCTGCTGCTCGCGGAGATACGCGAGCAGGTTTCCAGCTGCCCACTCGTCCAGTCCGCTGGCGCGGCAACGGGAAGCGGCGTCGTCGTCTGTTGCGTTGGAGAGCTCACGCACGAAGCGGCCAAGCGCGCGGCCAAGCTCCACGGGACGGCCGAGGGAATCGCCCTTCCAGAACGGGAGCTTGCCGGGCTGCCCGAAAGCCGGAGAGACCAGCACGCGGTCGTGGGTGATGTCCTCGATACGCCAGCTGGTGGCGCCCAGGGCGAAGACGTCGCCCACGCGGGACTCGTAGACCATCTCCTCGTCGAGCTCACCGACCCGGCGGCCGCCGCGGGATCCTGCATCCTCAGAGCCCACCAGGTAGACCCCGAACAGCCCGCGATCCGGGATGGTGCCGCCCGAGGTGACCGCGAGCCGCTGGGCGCCGGGCCTGCCGGTGATGGTCCCTTCCACGCGGTCCCAGATGATGCGCGGACGCAATTCGGCGAATTCATCGGACGGGTAGCGCCCCGCGAGCAGGTCCAGCGTGGCCTCGTAGGCGGAGCGGGGGAGGGTGGCGAACGGTGCGGACTTGCGGACGACGTCGAACCACTCCTCCACATCGATGGTTCCGAGGGCGGCGGCTGCGACGGTCTGCTGGGCAAGGATGTCCAGCGGGTTGGTGGGTATGTAGAGCGGCTCGATCTGCCCGGCAAGCATGCGCTCGACCGTTACGGCAGTGTTCACGAGGTCGCCGCGGTGCTTGGGGAACAGGACACCTTCGGAAACTTCGCCCACTTGATGCCCCGCACGGCCCACTCGCTGCAGGCCGCTGGCCACCGACTGTGGAGACTCGACCTGGATCACCAAATCCACGGCTCCCATGTCGATGCCCAGTTCCAGTGACGACGTCGCGACAACGCACTTGAGGCGCCCGGACTTCAGATCGTCCTCGATCAGGGCTCGCTGGTCCTTGGAAACCGAACCGTGGTGGGCCCGCGCCAGCAGCGGCTCGGCTCCCTCGGTCTGTCCTGCCTGCGCCATGACCTCGGCTGGGGTGCGTTTCGGCTCGCTGGACGGCGGAGCAGGCTGTCCGTCAGGGGAGCCCCAGAAGTCCGCGGCCTCCTGCCGCTCGGCGTGAATCTCGTTCAGCCGCGCGGTAAGGCGCTCGGCCAAACGCCGGGAGTTGGCAAAGACGATGGTGGACCGCTTGGTCTCGATGAGGTCGACAATTTTCTCCTCGACGTGCGGCCAGATGCTCGGCTGCACGGAGGGGCCGTCGTCGTCGGTGGAAGGAGCGCCGCCGAGCTCCGTCATGTCCTCCACAGGAACGGTGACGGTGAGGTCCCAGGACTTCTTCGACGGCGGGGCGACGATGTCCACGGGGGCGTCGCCGGCAAGGAAGCGAGCCACGGTTTCCCGGGGCTCAACCGTTGCCGAGAGACCGATCCGCTGGGCCGGTTTTCCCAGCAGCGCATCCAGACGGGCAAGGGAGACCGCAAGGTGCGCACCGCGCTTGGTGCCGGCAACGGCGTGAACCTCATCCACAATCACTGTGTCCACGTCCAGCAGCGTCTCCCGCGCACGGGAAGTGAGCATGAGGAACAGCGACTCGGGGGTGGTGATCAGGATGTCCGGTGGGCGGGTGAGCAGCGCGCGGCGCTCGGCCTGGGGAGTATCACCGGATCGCACGCCCACGGTGATCGACGGCGCCGGCAGGTCCAGCCGCTTGGCGGTCTGGGTGATGCCGATCAGCGGCGCCCGCAGGTTGCGCTCCACGTCCACGCCGAGGGCCTTCAGCGGCGATATGTACAGGACGCGGGTGGACCGCTTCCCCTCCACAGGCCGCGCGATGAAGCTGTCCAGTGCCCAGAGGAATGCAGCGAGGGTTTTGCCTGACCCGGTGGGGGCGACCACCAGGGCGTGCGACCCGGCAGAGACTGCGTTCCACGCACCTTCCTGAGCTGACGTGGGTGCGGAGAAGGCGCCCTCAAACCACTGGCGGGTGGCGGGCGTGAACTTCTCCAGCACCGATGTCATCGCTCAATCATCTCCTACGACTCCGACATTCCGTCAGCCGCGATGGAGCCAAGGTTGGGGAATAGCGCGCGGACGCCGCAGGCGGCGCATGGCGCGAGCTACGGCGTGAGCTATGGCGCGAGCGGCCTGGTGGGAGCCACCGTCATGAGGACGATGCTCTCCGAAGCACAGGCGGTGCCGGTCTGGTCGACTACCAGGGAACCGGTGTCGTTCGGCGGATACACGCGCAGTCCCACGGTATCCGTGAGCTGGCAGTCGGCACCGTAGTTCTCGGCATTGGTCTGCTTGACCGGGGCAATCGCAGACTCGCCGGCGCCCAGCACCACCGGAGCGGAATCTCCCGGCTCGCGGTCGGCCGGCGCGCCGACCTGGTTTCCTGCGGCATCGACGTAGGAAACGCCCGGGTAGCCGGTGATCTCACACTCGGAGCCCGAGGTGTTGGTGAAGATGAGTTGCCGGTAAACGCTGCCGGCTGCGCCTCCGCCCATCTCGGTTTCAAGCACGGCACTGAGCATGTCGGCGGTGCAGATCCCGCTCTCCGCGGCGGGTTCGGTGGTGGCCTCGTCTGATCCGGCTGGAGCCGAGGGCGACGGCGACGGTGAGGGTTCGCCGGACTCTGCGGATTCAGTAGGTTCCGTCGACGGCGATTCCGATGCGTCCTCGGTGGGCTCCGCTTCGGCGGTGGCCGGGGCGGAAGTAGCCGACGCGGCGGGTGAGGGCTGATCCTCCGCCGGTTCGTTGGCGAAGCACCCTGTCAGGGTGAGCGTTCCAAGGACGACGGCGGCGCAGAGCACGCGGGAGCGGGTAACACGGGTGGTCATGATTCCCACCCTGATAGGCAAGTACCCCTGCGTCAATCAGGCTCACTGAGCGTGACCTGATTGACGCAGGGAATACCGTTCCTTACGTAGTTTTTTTCCGGCTTTTTCCGGTTTCTTACGGGTGAGGACCTACGCCTTCACCTTCCGGGTCCGCACCAGGGCGCTGACGCCGGCGAGAAGGCCCAGCAGGCCGGCACCGAGTCCCACGTACCCGGCCGTGGCGGAGGCGGAGGACTCGTTGCTGGCGGAGGCCGTTTCCAGGCTTGCCGTCTCAGCGGACACGCCCTCGCCCTCAGCTCCTTCTTCCTCGGCATGGCCTTCTCCGCCGTGCTCCTCAGCGCCGGTCAGGGTGACAGTCGGAGCCGGTGCTTCCAGGCTGTGCGGGTCCTGGCCCTCCTCGGGAATCTGCGCCCAATCGGTTTCGCCTTCCACACAGCTCTGCAGCGTCGGGAAGGCAATCGTCTCTCCCTCTGCGTTAGGCAACTGGACGGACAGGTTGAACTGCTGGAGGTAGCCGTCTTCCAACGGAGTCTCCGGCGTGTAGACAATCTGGCCGATGCGCTCGGTCACGCTTGAGCCGTTATCCAGGGTGAGCGGCTCGTCGAGCGTCTCGACGACCTTCTCCACCTTCCAGCCGGGGACGACCTCGGGCTTGGCATCGACGATCTGCTCCGGCAGCGAGATCACAATCTGGTCTGTGGGTGAACCTTCACAGGCGTGCGAGAACGACACCGTCAGCAGGGCAAAGGCGCCCGCGGCAGTCGTATCGGACTTGACGGTCACGTGGGCTGCGGCGCCGCTGAGTCCGAGGCCCATCAGGCCTGCGGTTGCGGCGGCAGCGGTCAGGGTACGGCGGATTGAAGTCTTCATTGTGTTACCTCTCAAAGGTGCTTTCATCGGATAGCTAGCGCTAACCAGCGATGACAAGCGAAATAGGGAAGATGCGTCGGAACGCGTGGCACAGGGCCGGGTATCAGTGAGAGGAGAGGAGGGGTGGCCCGCGCAGCGGACTGACAGCCAGAAGGGGAGCGCTGTAGCGCCGGGTCGGCACCTCCGGCACCGGTGGCAGGTCGGCCACAGGAATCGTCGGCAGGATCCGGGGCAGCGCGGCGAGCGGGCGGAACCACTGCAGCGCCAGTTCGATCGCCGTCTCGCCGTAGTGGAGCATCAGTGCGGTAACGACGACGGCGGCCGCGTGCGCTGCCAGCATCATCGGACTGTCGAAGAGTGAGAAAGCGTGTGCGTGCTCCATCAGACCGACCGGTTGGCAGTGCACCTGTTGCGGGCCGAAGTGGCCGCGTGAGGTCGGAACGCATGCTGCCGCCGTCGTCGTCAGAGTTGTAAAGGCCTCGTGAAGCACCAGTTGGCCCAGTCCGAGGATGCCCAGCACAGCGGCCAGCGAGAGCTTCTTCCGTGCGAGCACGGTGACGGCCAGCAGGGTGGAAACTGCCAGCGCGGCAAGGATGTGGAGTCCGGGAAGGGCTGCGCCCCCGGCCAGGTGCGCTCCGGCTGCGAGGAAGAAGACGACGGCGGCAGTAGCGGTGGAGCGCAGCATACGTGCGTGGGTGCCGGGCACTGTCCGTCTCCTTCCGCTTATGTTTCTACTTCTCGTAGAAAATTTGCCGCGTTCCTACTGTATTCGCTGCAGACGGCCGCTTGGCTCGCTGCTCGTTTTACTCGTGATGATAGGAACGCCGCCCTGTGATTTCCTGAGACCGATACAGCTGTTCAGCGAGGATCAGGCGGACAAGCTGGTGAGGAAACACCAGCGGCGAGAGCGACCACACGAAGTCGGCACGCTGGTGGACGTCCCGGTTCACCCCGTAGGCACCACCGATGATCAACGTCACGTTCCGGGAGTTGTTGAGAGGCTGCTGGAGACGGGCCGCAAGCGAGGGGGAGTCAATGGCCTTACCCCGCTCATCAAGGAGGATGACGTAGTCGTGTGCGTTCTTGCCTCCGAGCCGTTCAAGCAGCCGTGCGGACTCCTCGTCTCGCGCGGCGTCGCCTTCTCGGGAGGAATGCGGAATGAGCTGCCAGGAAAGGTCGAACGGCTTCTTGAGCCGCTTCTCATACCGGGCGATGCCCTCGGCCACCCACGACTCATGTTTCCGGCCGACGGCCAGTGCACGCAATGCCATATCTACAACGCTCTTACTGATTCATCGACGCAAGCCGCATCGCGGCAAGACGAAGGCCCCCGCCCCACGAAGATTCGGGGATGCAGGGGCCTTCCGTTGGCGGTGACGGTGGGATTTGAACCCACGTTGGCTGTTACACCAAACAACATTTCGAGTGTTGCACCTTCGGCCGCTCGGACACGTCACCAACGCTGATACTTTACCGGCTGAGGTGCTCTCCACCCAAAAATGGGCTCGGCTAGAGGTCGATTACCTCGTTTTTCCCCATGTCAGGGCGCTCGCCGGTGACCATGCCCTTGGCGATCTCGAAGCCCTTGACGATGCGCGGCTTGTCGAGCGACCAGTACTCGGCGGTGTCGGCGTCGACCTTGATGAGCGCGATGGATGGGTCGTCCTTGCCGTCGAACCAGGGCTTCACGGACGGACTCCACAGCTCGTCGATCTTTGCCCGGTCCTTGGTGAGGGTGGCAGTTCCGGCGATGGACAGGTAACCCTTGTCGCTGCTGATGGAGACGTTGACCTGCGGGTTCGCCCGAATCTCGTCAGCCTTGGGGGAAGGATCCTCGGTGAAGAACCACAGGTCGCCGTCGAACTCCGCTTTCTGGACGGCCAACGGTCGGCTCACCAGCTGACCCTGGGTGTTGACCGTGGTGAGGATCGCTATGTCTGCGTCCTTCACGATCTTGATCAGTTCCTTCATTCCGTCCTGCTTCGATTCCACGTATTGCTCCTTATCCGGTTGATTCCTGATCCTGTTGGTTTCCCGGGCCGGGGTTCGGTTGGTCGTCCAGATCCGGGGGAGGACTCTGGTCGGGACGTCCGAGTTTCCCCCAACCGCCGGTGACCGGGCCTGCGTGAGGCGCAGGACTGAGCACGGTGCCGGTGGTCGGGGCCGCCCTGCCGCGGCGGATTGCCGCGATCCTCATCAGGGGGCCGACGAGGCGGTCGTAGAGACCCGGCAGCAGGGCATGAAACGGGATGAAGGTGCGCTGCACCACCCCGACGACCGTTGTCGCGCGGGGATTCCGGGCGTTGGCAATGATCGCGTCCACCACGCGGTCCGGGTGCACCACGGGGGGAAGCGGATGAACGTTCCGGCCGGTGTAGTTCGCCGCGTGCTGGTAGATAGGGGTATCGATGGTGGCCGGCAGTACCAGGCAGATCCGGATGCCGCGGTCCCGCCGCAGTTCCTGCCGGAGCACACGCACCATCCCGTAAAGGCCGAATTTGCTCGCGACGTACGGCGATACGTACGGCGAGGTAATCCTGGAGTACACGGATCCTATGAAGATGAGCGTTCCTGACCCCTGGCGCCTCAAATGGGGAAGGGCTTGGCGCGCCGTATTGGCAGCGCCCAGGAGATTCGTCTCGATGATCGACCGGAACACCTCCGAGGGGGTGGCCTCGAAGGTTCCATAGCTGTAGACGGAGGCGTTGATGACGCAGATGTCGATGTGACCAAATGTCCCGGCCGCCGCTGCCATGAGGGCCGCCACTTGCTGTTCGTCCCGGACATCGGTCGCGCGGGCAATGGCTTGGGCGCCTAACCGGATGCATTCCTCCAGTACCGGTTGCAGGTTCTCGGCACTTCGTGAGGCCAGGGCGAGCCGCGCCCCTTGGCGGGCGAAAGCCAGCGCAGTGTCCCGCCCGATGCCGCTGCTTGCGCCCGTGATAACGACGACGTCGCCCTCGGTGCCATTCGGTCGCTTGTACTGAATCGGTCGCTTCACTGGACTGAGCTCTCCCTGATTGTCGAGCTGGCTGTCGAGCCGGAGTTGATAAGCACGCTTACCATTCACCCTACGTCAGGAGCGGCGGATAGCGAAGAACTCCCTTAGCAGTGCTGCACTCTCATCTTCCCGCACGCCCGGAAACACCTCGGTCCAGTGATTCAACCTGCGCTCCCGGAGGACGTCGAATACCGACCCGGCGGCTCCGGCCTTTTCATCCCAGGCGCCGAACACCACGCGAGGGATCCGCGCCAGCACACTGGCGCCGGCGCACATGGCGCAGGGTTCCAGGGTGACCACGAGTGTGCACCCTTCCAGTCGCCATTGGCCGCGCACGGCTGCCGCCCGGCGGATGGCCAGGATCTCAGCGTGCGCCGTGGGATCGCCCGTAGCCTCGCGTTCGTTCCACCCGGTACCCAGTACGGTCCCGTCAGCACCGACGACGACGGCGCCGATCGGAACATCGCCCGTCTCAAGTGCGCGCTCGGCCCCCTGCAGGGCTAGCTGCATCCAGGCGGCGTGGTCGCGCTCTGTGGCGGGGGAGGCGGACATGGGCCAATGATACTTTTGAGCAATGCGCGTTCTGGTTGTCGACCATCCCCTGGTTTCCCACAAGCTCACGGTCCTTCGAGACAGGAACACGCCGTCGCCGGTCTTCCGGCTTCTGACGGAGGAGCTCGTGACGCTGCTGGCCTATGAGGCCACGCGGGAGGTGCGCGTAGAACCGGTGCAGATTGAAACTCCCGTGACCTCCACTGTGGGGACGGGTCTGGTGAAGCCCACCCCGCTGGTTGTTCCCATCCTGCGGGCAGGTCTGGGCATGCTGGAGGGCATGACCCGGCTGGTTCCCACTGCTGAGGTCGGCTTCCTTGGCATGGCCCGCAACGAGGAGACTCTCGAGGCCATCACGTACGCGGAGCGACTGCCGGACGACCTGACCGGACGACAGGTCTTTGTCCTCGACCCGATGCTTGCCACCGGCGGCACGCTGCGTGAAGCGATCAAGTTCCTGTTCCGCCGTGGCGCAGCAGATGTCACCTGCATCTGTCTGCTTGCCGCGCCGGAAGGTCTTGAGGTCCTGAAGCAGGAGCTGGAGGGAACGAACGTGACCATCGTTCTGGCTTCGATTGACGAGAAGCTGAATGAGAACGCGTACATCGTGCCTGGCCTGGGCGACGCCGGAGACCGGTTGTACGGGGTTGTCGGCTAGGGACGTCCCTGTCCAATATTTGGTCAGTTAGCCCGGTCTTGATTTTCCAATCGGTCGTGTTACCCGACGAAATGTCCATGAAGCGGCGCAGAACGGGCAGAAAGTCTCGGAGGTAACGGGTACTGACAGCCGTCGTCGTTCCTTTGTCTTTCGACCGTGATGTCCAGAATGTGGACGCCCTACCATTGTTACTTGTGCGTAGCAGATTGTTACGTGTAATTTTTCGAATTGTGAACACCAACTCAGCAGCATCTGCAGCCGCAGCCTATTCGCTGGACTTCGAGTCCATGCCGGGATCCCGCTGCTGTCGAATGTGCGCGTAACGGCATACCCCTAACCCTTACGCATCTCCTAGCCCAAAGGCGGGCTCCACAAAGCTCATCTCGACCGGGCACACCCCTGCATTCGAGCCGTGATGACGGCGATTCACCACGAGGTTGTTTACCATGACCGTTTCTTCCGGATACGTCCACATCTCCCTCCGCAACGCGCAGAACCGTGCCAGTGTTCAGCGCCAGGCATACGCCCAGCGGCCGGGGATCCCTCCCTACGGCCAGCCTGCTGCCGCCTTCCCGCCCGCATACGGGCAGTTGAAGCCGGTACCCTCACCGGAGGCCGCAGCCCCGATCACAGCTCCAGTCCCCGTGGTTGCTGCCAACGATGTACCGGGACCGCAGCCGGTCACCGGCGACACCACAGCCCGCGGGTTTGTACTCTACGTAGCGCTGGATGAGGACACGGCTGCAAGCCACGGAACCACGCTGTCCCGCCTGGCGCAGGACGTCCGTTCCTATGTGCGCACACTGGTTCCGGGTGCCCAAAGCCATGCCGCCGTCGCGCTTGCGCCGGCAGATGCAGTCGGAACCGACATTGACGTTGTGCGCCAGGCGCTCGGTGATCCCACGGTCAACCGCCGCCCCCGTGCCGAGCAGCAGCCAACGCCGCCGCCGGCTCCGCGCCCCACGGGTGTCCTGATCGATCTCTCCCGCCGGGAAGTTCATCTCGACGGCGATATCCTCAACCTCACTTTCAAGGAGTTCGAGCTGCTGAACTACCTGGTGGAGAATGCTTCGCGCACGGTCTGCCGCGAGGAGCTGCTGAGCGGCCTCTGGCGCAATGCGGACGAGGTCCCGAACGAGCGGACCATCGACGTCCACATCCGCAGGCTGCGCTCCAAGCTGGGACGTCTGGCCAACACGGTTCGCACCGTCCGCGGCCAGGGTTACCGCTTTTATGAGCACCCCGAGGTTGTTGTCTGGGCTGCGCCTGAGTACTCCATCTAGGGACTCCCGGCGCCCGTCGCAGCACGAAGTAGGGTAGGACAATGTCCACCCACCATCTGAAGCGACTCATGCTCATGCGGCATGCCAAGTCCGACTGGCATGGCGATGTGCCCGACCACGAGCGCCCGCTGAGCGCCCGCGGTCACCGGGACGCGCCGCTGATCGGCACTTGGATGGTGGAGCACGACGCCGTTCCCGACCTCATTCTCACGTCAACCGCCCTGCGCGCGCGGCAGACCTGCACCTGGGTCTGCAAGGAACTGGGGGAGAAGGCGCCTACTCCGCGGCTGGAAGGCAGACTCTACGCCGCCACGGCCACAGAGATGCTCACCGTACTCAACCACGTGCCGGAAACGGCACGCAGTGTCCTCGTCATTTCCCACCTGCCGGGGATCCAGAACCTCGCCATGCGCCTGGCATCCGTCGACTCGGACGAGGACGCCGTCGTGGACCTTGCGACCCACTATCCGACGTCGGGGCTGACGGTATTTGAGCACGCCTCGCCGTGGGCGGAGCTGGACGGGCGCGACGCTGCCGTGACCCACTTCGTGGTTCGGCGCGCCTAGAGCCCGTACTTCTCGAGCAGGCGCAGCCAAACCTCGCTGATCGTCGGGTAGGCCGGTACGGCATGCCAAAGGCGTTCCAGCGGAACTTCGCCGGCGATGGCGATGGTCGCTGCGTGCAGCAGTTCGGCTACATCGGGCCCGGCGAAGGTTACGCCGACCAGGACCTTCCGATCCTCGTCCACCACCATCTGGGCCCAGCCCTCATAGTTGTCCGCGTGCAGCGAAGATCCGGCTACTGCCAGCTCCAGGGACGTCTCACTGACATTGAGCCCGTCCTTGCGCGCCGTTTCGACGGTGCGCCCGGCCATGGCGATCTCCGGATCAGTGAAGACCACCTGCGGCACGGCGTATGTATCAGCCGTGGAAGCGAAGGCGCTCCACCTGTCCGGATTGCCGTTCAGGGTGCCGTTGGCGCGGGCGACGACCGCGTCGCCGGTCATGCGCGCCTCATACTTGCCCTGATGGGTCAGCAGAACCTTGCCGGCGGCGTCTCCGACCGCGTAGAGCCATGGATGTCCGCCCACCTGCCCTGACTCGTCCGACTCAAGCCCGCGCGGATCCAGGCCCAGGTCCTCAAGTCCCAGGCCTGCCAGGGCCGGATGCCGCCCGGTGGAGACCAGCAGCCGTTCGGATTCCACCACGGAACCGCCGGCAAGAGAGACCCGGAAGTGGCCGCCGTCGTACTGGACTGCTTCCGTACCGGTGTCCAGGTGCAGGGTGACGCCGTCGCGCTCCAGGCCGCGCTGGACCAGTTGCGCTGCCTGCTGTGGGTAGTTGCCGAGCAGTCCGCTGCGGGCCACCAGCGTGACTTCTGAACCGAGGCGGGCGTACGCCTGTGCCAGCTCGACGCCTGCCACGCCGCCGCCGAGGACGGTGAGGCTGCCGGGAACTTCCTTGGCCGAGGTGGCTTCCCGCGTGCCCCAGAAGGGTGTGTCCCGCAGCCCGTCAATGGGCGGCACGCTCGGCGTGGAGCCGGTGGCCAGTATGACGGCGTGGCGCGCCGTCAGGGGGGTGGCGCCGTCGTCGTTCCGGACCTCCACCTGACGCTCGCCGGTGAGGCGGGCACGGCCGCGAAGCAGGGTAATGCCGGTGCTGTCCACCCACTCAACCTGCGACGAGTCATCCCAGTTGGAGGTAAAGCTGTCCCGCCGTGCCAGAACCTGCTGCGGATCGAGCCCGCCTGTCACGGCCTCGCGCGCTCCTGCCACCGATCGCGCTCCATTCAGGGCGATTCCCGGTCTGAGCAGGGCCTTGGACGGCATGCAGGCCCAGTAGGAGCACTCGCCGCCCACCAGTTCCGATTCCACGACGACGGCCGATAGTCCGCCACGTACTACTCGGGCGGCGGCATTCTCTCCTACCGCTCCTGCACCAATCACAATGACGTCAGGGCTCTGCTCGGGGCTCATGCTGCTGAGCCTTTCATTCTGCCGGGCAGTGGGCAAGCAATGTCCGGCGGGTGCGCCCTACGTCTGGAACGCATCGGGAAAAACAGAAACGCCCCGGTTTCCCGGGGCGTTTCGACGTGGTGCGCGCGAAGGGATTCGAACCCCCAACCTTCTGATCCGTAGTCAGATGCTCTATCCGTTGAGCTACGCACGCATTTTCTTTGGCCGTTTGGCCGTAGATAACTGTACAGCCATTCGTAACCGAATGCTAATCGGGCCTTTTATGCTGATTTCTACTGGAAAGTAGTATAGACCGGTCTATGTGACCTTTGTCACACCGAGACATCACATTCGTCCGTAAAAACCGCGGAAATGCGCGGAATGTGCTGAGCGCGACGTTCAGGTTGCAGCTTACTCTGCCGGGATTGGTCCCGTCATCGCCCCTAGCATCGATACACACCTGCCACCCAACGAAGGGACGAGAAATGGGCGATTCCGCGCGACAGCCGCTGCTTGCTGAACGAGCGACTGACAACAGTGCAGGAACTGCTGCACCCACAACCCACCAGGCACTGCTGGCGTGGGTTGAGGAAACTGCCGCGCTGACGAAGCCGGACCGGGTGTATTGGGTCGATGGGTCGGAAGAGGAGAACGTTCGGCTCAGTGACGAGCTGGTTCAGGCGGGCACCTTCACGCGGCTCAACCCTGAGCTCTTCCCCAATTCGTTCGCTGCCTTCTCCGATCCGGCCGACGTCGCCCGGGTCGAGGAACAGACCTTCATCTGCTCCCGTGACGAACGCGACGCAGGATTCACCAACAACTGGATGGATCCGGACGTGATGAAGGACAAGCTGCGCGGGCTGTTCGACGGCTCCATGCGTGGCCGCACCATGTACGTCATCCCGTTCGTGATGGGACACCTCGACGCGAAGAGCCCCAAGTTCGGTGTCGAAATCACCGACAGCGCCTACGTTGTCACCTCGATGCGCATCATGGCCACTATCGGTACCGCCGTCCTGGACCGCCTCACCGAACTGAACGCCGAGTTCGTGCCGGCGCTGCACTCCGTGGGAGCGCCCCTGGAGCCCGGACAGCAGGACGTAGCCTGGCCGTGCAACGACCAGAAGTGGATCGTGCACTTCCCCGAGGAGCGTTCCATCTGGTCCTTCGGTTCCGGCTACGGCGGAAACGCCCTGCTGGGCAAGAAGTGCTACGCGCTGCGAATCGCGTCGGTCATGGCTCGCGACGAGGGCTGGCTGGCTGAACACATGCTGATCCTCAAGCTGACCTCCCCTGAGAACCAGACCTACTACGTCTCGGCTGCTTTCCCCTCTGCCTGCGGAAAGACCAACCTGGCGCTGCTGGATCCCACCATCGACGGCTGGAAGGTCGAAACTCTCGGTGACGACATCACCTGGATGCGTTTCGGCGAGGAGGGCGAACTGCGCGCGGTGAACCCGGAAGCCGGACTCTTCGGGGTCGCCCCGGGCACGGGCTGGCAGACCAACCCGAACGCCATGCGCGCCATCGCAAAGGGCAATTCGATCTTCACCAACGTTGCGCTGACCGACGACGGCGGGGTCTGGTGGGAGGGCATGACCGAGGAAACGCCGGCCCACCTGATCGACTGGCAGGGCAAGGACTGGACTCCTGCGTCGGGCACGACGGCCGCACATCCCAACGCGCGGTTCTGCACCCCGATCGACCAGATTGACATGCTCGCCGACGAGTTCAACGACCCCGAAGGCGTGGAACTCTCCGCGATCCTCTTCGGCGGACGCCGCAAGACCACGGTTCCGCTCGTTGCCCAGTCCCGTGACTGGACGAACGGCATTTTCATGGGGTCGACGCTCTCGTCGGAGACCACCGCTGCCGCTGCCGGTGCCGTGGGACGCGTGCGCCGGGATCCGATGGCGATGCTTCCCTTCATCGGCTACGACGCCGGCGACTACCTCCAGCACTGGCTGAAGCTGAGCGGCAAGGCCAACCAGGCCAGGCTGCCCAAGATCTTCCTGGTCAACTGGTTCCGCCGCACGGCTGACGGCGGCTTCGCCTGGCCCGGCTTCGGTGACAACTCGCGCGTCCTGAAGTGGATCATTGAGCGCATCGAGGGCAAGGCTGAGGCGGTGGAAACTCCGATTGGGTATGTGCCGGCTTCGGACTCGCTGGACCTGACCGGACTCGACCTCACTCCTGCGGATGTGGAGCAGGCGGTTTGTGTTGACTCCGCAGAATGGGCTGCCGAGCTCGAAGGCATCGAAGAGTGGTACAGCCAGTTCGGCGAGTCCCTGCCCAAGGAACTCTCGGATGAGCTGCAGAGCCTGAAGAAGCGGTTTGCTGTGTCTGCCCAGTAACACCGAGAGCTAGTACAGCACCAAGAAGTGTGGCCGGTCTCCTAGGAGGCCGGCCACACTTCTTTACTGGGCGATTGTTATTGGCGGATCTGCCCAAGCACTGCGGTGGTGAGGTTTTCCAGGGTGTCCGGGTTCACTGCCTCCGCATTGAGGCGAAGGAATGGTTCGGTGTTGGACGCGCGAAGGTTGAACCACCAGGAACCGTCTTCAGCGGTGAAGGTGAGGCCGTCGACCTCGTCTACCGTGACGCCGTCGTTCTCGAATTCCTTCCTGACACGAGCGGTGGCCGCCGTGACGTCCTCAAGCCGGGTGTTGAGCTCGCCGGAAGAGAAGTAGGGCTCATACTCACGGCCGAGTTCCGAGAGCGGCGCGTCCTGCTCGCCGAGCGCGGCGAGGACGTGCATTGCCGCGAGCATGCCCGTGTCGGCATTCCAGAATTCCCGGAAGTAGTAGTGGGCAGAGTGCTCGCCGCCGAAGACAGCGCCCTCTTCGGCCATGACGGCCTTAATGAAGGAATGGCCCACCCGGGTGCGTACCGGGCGTCCGCCTTCGGCGCGGACCAGTTCGGGCACAGCCCGGGAGGTGATCAGGTTGTGGATGATCACAGGCTCGCTCTCACCGGCAGCCTTGGCGCGGCGGATCTCACGGCGGGCAACCATCGCGGTGATTGCGCTGGGCGATACCGGCTCGCCCTTCTCATCGATAACGAAGCAGCGGTCGGCATCCCCGTCGAAGGCCAGGCCGATATCCGCGCCGTTGCTCACGACGGCGCGCTGAAGGTCGCGAAGGTTCTCCGGCTCAAGCGGGTTCGCCGGGTGGTTGGGGAACGTACCGTCGAGTTCGAAGTAGAGCGGCACGATCTCCAGAGGCAGGGCGGCGAGGTACTGATCGCCCAGAACAGCGGGCGTGGTCAGGCCCGCCATGCCGTTGCCGGCGTCGACCACTACCTTGAGGGGCCGGATGTCGGAAAGGTCAACGAGCTCCCGGAGGTACGCCGCATAGTCCCTCAGGACGTCACGGGACGAGGTGCTGCCCAAAGCGGCGACCGCAGGAATATCGCCTTCCGCAAGGTACTTCTCCGCACGCTCCCGAATCTCGGCGAGCCCCGACTCGGAGGAAACAGGAACGGCGCCCGGACGGGACATCTTCATGCCGTTGTACTGCGCCGGATTGTGGCTGGCCGTGAAGGTGACGCCGGCGGCATTCAGGTGGCCGCTCGCGTAGTACAGCTCGTCCGTGGAAATTGACCCGAGGAATACGACGTCCGCGCCCCTGGCAGTAGCTCCCTGCGCGAACGCCTCGCTGAACTCCGGCGAGGACGGGCGCATGTCGCCGCCAACCAGGACGGTCTGTCCGCCCAGCTCCAGGACATCTACAAATGCGGCACCGACCGCCCGCACAGTCTCAAAGGTGATGGTTTCTCCGACGATTCCCCTAACGTCATAAGCCTTGAACGATGCAGACAGGTCGATGGTTGAGTTCACGCTCGAAAGTCTATCCGTTTGGATACAGTGCCCAGCGGAGCGGGGAGTAATGAACGACGGCGGTTGTCCACATAGCGTCAGCACCCGCCGACGCTGTCCGTGCCGACTGCAATACTGGGGCGCATGGCAGACACAACCACCCTCCATGACCAGGCGCTTGCCGTCCTCCGGGCACTGGTGGGACGCGATGACGCAATGTTCCACGAGGGCCAGTTCGAGGCGATCGAGGCGCTGGTTCAGGGAGGTCGCCGTGCACTGGTGGTGCAGCGAACCGGCTGGGGGAAGTCGGCGGTGTACTTCGTAGCCAGCCTGCTGCTGCGCTCGGCCGGATCCGGACCCACTCTTATTGTCTCCCCGTTGCTCGCACTCATGCGGGACCAGGTCGCAGCTGCTGAACGGGCCGGCGTCAGTGCGGCCGCCATCAACTCGGCGAACCAGACCGAGTGGCAGGACATCGTTTCCCGCCTCGATGCCAACCAAGTGGACGTGCTGCTGGTGTCTCCTGAACGTCTCAACAATCCTGCCTTCCGCGAGAACCAGCTGCCGGACCTCATTGCCCGAACCGGGTTGCTGGTGATTGACGAAGCCCACTGCATCTCCGATTGGGGGCACGACTTCCGGCCTGATTATCGCCGGCTCCGGGACCTCATCACCACGCTCCCGGCCGGCGTGCCGGTGTTGGCAACTACGGCAACCGCCAACGCCCGCGTGGTCAAGGATGTGGAAGACCAGCTTGGTTCGGATGGAACCTCCGTCTACACGCTGCGCGGTGAACTCGCCCGCAAGTCCCTCAGGCTCGGCGTCCTGCGTCTTCCCAGCCCCCGCTCGCGCCTGGCGTGGCTGCTCACGCACCTGAACGAGCTTCCGGGCAGCGGAATCATCTACACCCTCACCGTCTCCGCAGCCGAAGACACAGCGCGGCTCCTGCGCGAAAACGGCCACACCGTACTTTCCTACACCGGACGCACCGATCCCGCTGACCGCGAGGCGGCGGAGCTAGCTCTCAAGAACAACGAGGTGAAGGCGCTGGTGGCAACCAGCGCACTGGGCATGGGCTTCGACAAGCCGGACCTCGGGTTTGTTGTGCACTTGGGGGCGCCGTCGTCGCCCGTCGCCTACTACCAGCAGGTGGGGCGTGCAGGCAGAGGGACTCCCAACGCAGACGTGCTGCTTCTGCCCGGCAGTGAGGACCGCGACATCTGGGAGTACTTCGCCACCGCGTCCATGCCGGCCGAAGACAAGGCGCAGCGCATCCTGCAGGAGCTGGAGGGAGGATCCGTCCTGTCCACACCGGCCCTGGAAACGCGCGTGGACGTGAGGCGCTCGCCGCTTGAACTTCTGCTGAAAGTGCTGGACGTGGACGGCGCAGTGCGGAAGGTGACCGGGGGCTGGCAGGCTACCGGCAAGCCCTGGCGGTACGACCATGAGCGTTACAGCCGCATCTCCCAGGCGCGGGTGCACGAACAGAACGCGATGCTGGACTATGAGAACACGCGATCCTGCCGGATGGAGTTTCTCGCAGCCGCGCTCGACGACCCTGCCGCTGCTCCCTGCGGCCGTTGCGATAACTGCGCCGGTCCCTGGTACTCGGATGACCTCTCCCATGACGCATCGGAAAGTGCAGGCACGGCGCTGGGACGGGTGGGCGTCGAGGTGGAGCCGCGGGGGCAGTGGCCCTCCGGCATGGACACCCTGGGAGTGCCCGTCAAGGGCCGCATCCCGGCAGACCAACAGCTCTCACCCGGCCGTGCCCTTGCACGCATGACTGACCTCGGGTGGGGGAACAAGGTGCGGGAGTTGCTCGCAGAGCAGTCTCCGGACGGTCCGATCGACGCCCTGACGGCACAGGCTTGCGTACGGGTACTTGCCGAATGGTCCTGGGAACAGCGGCCGGTTGCTGTGGTCAGTATGCCGTCACGTCGTCGGCCGCAACTGATCAGGTCCCTCGCGGAGGGGCTTGCCGGCATCGGGCGTATTCCGTACCTCGGAGCCCTCCAGCTTCCGCACGGGTGGCCCGCTGGAGGTTCGGGCGGCAACAGCGCCTTCCGGCTCGCCGCGGTCTGGGACAGGTTCGAGGTGCCCGGCGAGGGTAAGTCGTGGTTCCAGGCCAACCCAGGGCCGGTGCTGCTTGTGGACGATCTGGCAGATAGTCGCTGGAGCCTGACAGTTGCCGGGCGTTCCCTCCGTCAGGCTGGAGCCCAGCAGGTACTTCCGTTCGTCCTGGCGCTCAAGGCCTGACCCACTGAAGGCTTGCTGCAGGTGACCCGCTGAACCACCCTGAAACAAACAAGGACGCCCCGGCATCGAGTACTCAATCCGGGGCGTCCTTGGCGTAAACGCGGAGACGGGGGGATTTGAACCCCCGGTGGGCTTTAGACCCACACTTCATTAGCAGTGAAGCCCATTCGGCCGCTCTGGCACGTCTCCATCAGCTATTACTAGCCACCCAAGACTACCCAGACCCACGGGCAAGAGCAAAATGCCGATCCGCTCCCGGGCTCCTGTCGGTTAGGAGCAACCGGACGGACTAGAGCTGCCCGGTGAGAACCTTCCACACGAACTCGTAGGACATTGCGTGCATCCGTGCCGCCTGGCGGTTGTCCGACGCACCGGCGTGCCCGCCCTCCAGGGCTTCATGAAACCAAACATCGCGAATGCCGAGCGATTTCATCCGGGCTGCCATCTTGCGTGCCTGCACGGGGCCAACCCGGTCGTCGCTCGTAGCCGTCCAGATCAGTGTCTTGGGGTACTCGACATCCTCGCGAAGACGGTGGTACGGCGAAAAGGTTTGCACGTACTCCCACTGCTCAGGCTTGTCGGGGTCGCCGTACTCCGCAATCCAGGAGTAACCCGCCGAAAGCTTTGTGTAGCGCTTCATGTCCAGCAGCGGGACACCGCAGGAGATCGCCCCGAACAAGTGTGGGTAGTGGGTGAGCATGTTGCCCACGAGCAGGCCCCCATTGCTGCGGCCGGTACAGCCAAGCAGTTCCGGCCGCGTCACGCCCCGGTCAACCAGGTCCTGTGCGATGGCTGCGAAATCCTCGTAGGCGCGATGCCGGTTGGCATGCAGCGCCGCCTGGTGCCAGGCCGGGCCGTACTCTCCGCCCCCACGGATATTCGCCAGCACGTACACGCCATGGCGTCCGTCTTCAGTCCGGCGTTCCAGCCACCCGCGTCCGATCACACCGCTGTAGGCCGGAGTCATCGCGTGCTCAAAGCCGCCATAGCCCGAGAGCAGGGTGGGATTGCCGCCGTCGAGCACCAGGTCCTTCGACGCCACCTGGAAATAGGGCACGCAGGTGCCGTCCTTGGACTCCACGAAGTGCTGCTCGACTGCGAAGGCAGCCTCGTCGAAGTACGACGGCGAGGCCTTCACTTCCCGGTGCTGCCCGCCTATGGTGCCGCGCACCACGGTGGTGGGGGTAAGGAAGCCGGTGGCAACGAGCCAGTAGTCGTTGCCGGCGTCGTCGTCTTCGTCGTCCACGGCGTAGGCATCCACTGCGTGCAGCGGAGGGCAGGCATCGAGGATTTCGGAAGACCAGCCTTTAGCCGGGCGGAGGACCCGGATCTCGGAGGACACGTCCCGCAGCAGGTTCAGGAGGAGGAAGTCCCGCGTCCAGCTCCAGGACTGCAGTGCGCTCTGGGCATCCGGCTCAAAGACGGTGGTCAGCTTGCGGTTGCCGGAGAGGAAGTCCTCGAGAAGGACCGCCTGCAGGGAGCCGGCGCGGTACGTTTCGCCGTCGAGCTCGTAGTCGGTCCGGGGGCGCAACACCAGCCACTCACGGTGCAGGGACACATTGACGTCATCGGGAACGTCGATGTGGACCCACTTCCCGTTACGGCGCAGGTACGTCCTGCTCGAGTAGAAGTCGACGATGTGAGCGGCGATGTCGCGTTCAAACCCCGGCGTCTGGTCACGGACCACCACGGCCATCATCGAGTTTTCCGGAATCTCGAAGGACAGTTCCGCGGATTCCAACGGCTGTCCGCGCCGGAGCGTGCGGACCGTCCGCGGATAGGAACTGGTGGTCATGCTTCCGGGCCCGAAATCCGTTGCGACGTGCAGGGCGTCGGGACCCGCCCAGCTGATGCGGCTCTTGGCGACCGGAATGTCGAATCCGCCCTCAACAAAGGCGCGGTCAACGACGTCGTACTCACGGTAGCGCTGCGCGTCGCCGCCGTCAGGAGAAAGCGCGATCAGCGCCCGCCGGTACGGTTCACCCTCCGCGGGGCGAAGGAACTGCGCGCCGCCCCAGACCCAGTCCTGGCCTTCCGCCTCAGCGAGTTCATCGACGTCGAGCAGGATGTCCCAGTCCGGTGAGTCAGTCAGGTAGCTGTCCCAGGTGGTGCGGCGCCAGAGACCCTTCGGGTGTTCCCCGTCTCGCCAGAAGTTGTAGTAGTACTCGCCGCGCTTGCCCACCATGGGGATGCGGTCGGTGGCGTCCAGAACCTCCAGCAAGCGCTGCTCCGAGGCGAGGAAAGCGTCGTTGATCAGTGCATCCTCGGTCACTGCATTTTCGCTGCGCACCCACTCAAGCGGTTTGTCGCCGTAGATGTCCTCAAGCCAGAGGAATTCGTCGTCGAGCGCTGGATCGGACTGGGAGGTTGAAGTCATGCCGTTATCTTAGGCAACCGGCCCGGAAAGCTCACGCAATCGCCCCTGCCGAATCATCCTTTTGGGTCTGCCGTCGGTGCGTCCGCAACTGGTTGAATAGTGCCGTCCGCGCCGGCCCTATCCGGCGATCTCTTCACCCAGCCGGAGGCATCATGAGCACCGCCACGAGGGCAGACCTGGAGTCCGAAGAGGAGCACCGGGCCGACAGCCACGACGTCATCCGTGTGCAGGGGGCGCGGGAGAACAACCTGAAGGACGTCAGCGTGGAGCTGCCCAAGCGGCGCCTCACGGTCTTCACTGGAGTCTCCGGTTCCGGCAAAAGCTCCCTGGTGTTCGCGACGATCGCGGCCGAGTCGCAGCGGATGATTAATGAAACCTACAGCGCCTTCGTCCAGGGCTTCATGCCCAGCCTCGCCCGGCCGGACGTCGACCTACTCGAAGGGCTGACGACGGCGATCATTGTGGACCAGGAGCGGATGGGCGCCAACCCCCGGTCCACCGTCGGGACGGCGACCGACGCAAACGCAATGCTGCGCATCCTCTTCAGCCGGCTCGGTTCGCCCTACGTCGGCCCGCCCACGGCGTACTCCTTCAACGTGCCCACCCGAAAAGCCAGCGGCGTGATGTCTACGGACAAGGGCGGACGGGTCGAGAAAAACGTTGTCAGCCAGGTCACCTATCTCGGTGGAATGTGCCCGCGCTGCGAGGGCATGGGCCACGTCAGCGACATCGACCGCACCGCCCTTTACGACGACACCAAGAGCCTTGCCGACGGCGCGCTGACCGTACCCGGCTACTCCATGGACGGCTGGTACGGCAGGCTTTTCGAGGGGATGGGGCTGCCGATGGACAAGCCCATCGCGAAGTTCACCGCCAAGCAGCTCGACACGATGCTTTTCGCCGAACCGACCAAGATCAAGGTCGAGGGCGTCAACCTGACCTTCGAGGGAATTATCCCCAAGATCCAGAAGTCCATGCTGTCCAGGGACCCGGACGCGATGCAGCCGCACGTGCGCAGGTTCGTGGAACGCGCGGTGACCTTCCAGACCTGCCCCGACTGTGACGGAACGCGCCTGACGAAAGAAGCCCTGTCCTCGAAGATCAACGGCAAGAACATCGCTGAGCTCTGCCGGATGCAGATCACTGACCTCGCCGAATGGGTGCGGGCACTCGACGAGCCCTCCGTCGCGCCGCTCCTCAAGGGTCTGCAGCACCTGCTGGACTCCTTCGCCGGCATCGGACTGGGGTACCTGTCGCTCGACCGGCCGGCGGGCACGCTTTCCGGCGGCGAGGCGCAGCGCACCAAGATGATCCGGCACCTTGGGTCCTCGCTGACCGACGTCACCTATGTCTTCGATGAGCCAACCATCGGCCTTCATCCGCATGACATCGAACGTATGAACACCCTGCTGCTGAAGCTTCGGGACAAGGGCAACACCGTCCTGGTTGTCGAGCACAAGCCTGAAACCATCGCGATCGCCGACCACGTTGTCGACCTGGGACCGGGAGCCGGCACCGCAGGTGGAACTGTTTGTTATGAGGGCACGGTTGAGGGCTTGCGCAACAGCGACACCATCACCGGCCGCCACCTCGACGACCGGGCGAAGCTCAAGGACACCCTCCGCTCTTCCGGGGGTGCGCTCGAAGTCCGCGGCGCGTCGACACACAACCTCAGGAACGTGGATGTGGATATCCCGCTCGGCGTGCTCTGCGTGATTACCGGCGTAGCGGGATCGGGCAAGAGTTCGCTGACCCATGGTTCGGTTGCCAAGCGTGATGAGGTGGTGGTCATCGACCAGGGTGCCATCCGGGGCTCCCGCCGCAGCAACCCTGCTACCTATACGGGGCTCCTGGAGCCCATCCGCAAATCCTTCGCCAAGGCCAACAACGTCAAGCCGGCGCTCTTCAGTTCCAACTCCGAGGGCGCCTGCCCCACCTGCAACGGCGCCGGCGTGATCTATACCGACCTCGGGGTCATGGCCACCATGGAAACGACGTGCGAGGACTGCGAGGGCAAGCGGTTCCAGGCGTCGGTCCTCGAGTACACGCTGGGTGGGCGCAACATCGCGGAGGTGCTCGCGATGCCGGTCGCTGAAGCGATGGAGTTCTTCGACAGCGCGGAAGCCCGCACTCCCGCGGCCCACAAAATCCTGGCGAGGATGACCGACGTCGGACTTGGCTACCTCAGCCTGGGGCAGCCGCTCACCACCCTCTCCGGCGGCGAGCGGCAACGCCTCAAGCTGGCCACCCAGATGGGTGAGAAGGGCGACATCTACGTACTCGACGAGCCGACCACAGGCCTCCACCTCGCTGATGTGGAGCAGCTACTGGGGCTGCTCGACCGCCTGGTGGACTCCGGCAAGTCTGTCCTTGTGATCGAGCACCACCAGGCCGTCATGGCCCACGCTGACTGGATCATCGACCTTGGTCCCGGTGCCGGTCACGACGGCGGCAGGGTGGTGTTCGAGGGAACTCCAGCACAACTCGTGGCCGAGCTGGGCACACTGACCGGCCAGCACCTGGCGGCGTACGTGGGCGCCTGACGGGCGGACGGGCGGGCACGTCGGGACCGATAACCTAGACGGATGAACGTAGAACGGGACGTGCGGGTAGCCATCATCGGCGCCGGCCCGCGCGGAACGTCCGTCCTGGAACGGCTGGTCTCCAACTGGCGGTCGCTGCCGGCTTCGGAACGGCCACGGGTTCGGGTCGATCTCATTGACCCCTATGAACCCGGCCCGGGGCATGTCTGGCGGACCGATCAGTCCCGTTCCTTCCTCATGAATACGCCGGCGCTGTTCCCCACCGTTGTACCGGTGGGCGAGGCTTCCGGCGCCCGTGCGCCTTCGATCGTGCCCGTCTCCTTCGAGGACTGGCGCCTCCGAATGCGGAAAGGGCCCGATGCCCGGCTCAGTGGGCAGGACGCGCGGGAACTCGCGGGTCTGAGCAGGACTGACTTTCCCAGCAGGGCGCTGTACGGCCGTTACCTCCAGTGGATCTTCGGCGTCATCATGGAGCAACTGGACGACGGTTTCGACGTCGTCGTGCACGCCGCCGAAGCCCAGCACATCGAGGCGCGGTTTCCCGGCTACCGGATTGAGCTCAGCGAGGGGACGCCGGTGGCCAGTGACGCCGTCGTGCTCGCACTGGGCCATCTTCCCGCCCAGCTCAACCGCGAGCAGGAACTCCTGCGCGACGGCGCCGCGCGCCTCGGGCTTCAGTACTGGCCGCCGAATGTGCCGGCCGACGTCGACTGGAACAGCCTCCCTGCGCGGAAACCAGTTCTGGTGCGCGGGCTGGGACTGAACTTCTTCGACGTCGTCACCCACCTCACCGAAGGCAGAGGCGGCAAATTCCTGCCGAGCGGTGAACATGCCGGCCGTGCTTTGACCTACCGGCCCTCGGGGCAGGAGCCGCGCATAATCGCCGCCTCACGTCGTGGCACCCCCTACCGGGCGAAGGCGAAGCTCGACACTTACGTTCCGCGCGGCATCCGCCTGCGTTACTGCACTCCCGAGCGCGCGGGGAGTTTTGCAGCCCGCGGCATCCTGCCGGGGTTCGATCACGACCTGTGGCCCCTGCTGCACCGCGACGCAGTCTGGGCCTACTACAGCACCCTGGCGCGAACCGACGGCCTTCCGAAGTCCTTCCTCGAGGCACTTCAGCTCGCCCTTGACGCCGAGAACCCGGTCTGGCAGGCCGAGCTTGAGAAACTGCTCGATCGCACCGTGCCGGCGGACCAGCGCCTTGACCTGGAGGCACTGGCCCGTCCGTTCGGGCGTCACCGGTTTGCCTCTCCGGAGGAGTACAACCAGGCGGTTCAGGCCTACCTGGAGGACGACGCCGCCGGTTCCGACCGCGGGGAGGATGATCCCCTCAAGATGGCGATCGGAGCTATGAACGCCGGACGGTCCGTGTTGAAGCAGATCGTGGCTGATGGAGGTCTGACCCAGGAGTCGTGGGCCTCCGAACTTCGTGGGTGGTTTGAGCCGCTGGTCGAGGGGCTTGCCAGCGGTCCGCCCGCTCTGCGCATCGAACAGCTGGCTGCCTTGGCGCGGGCCGGTGTCGTGCAGTTCGCCGGCCCGGCGCCCCGCTTCGAGCTGGATTTCGAGCAGGGCCGCTTCACGCTCTCCTCGCCTTGGGTGACAGGCGGAAAGTACGACGCCGGCGTGCTCGTGGAGGCGATGATGCCGGCGAACCGTGTGGCTGAGAACCGCTCGGTCCTGCTGCGGAGACTCATCGAGGACGGGCTGGTCCGGGCGAAAACCACCATGTCGAAGGATGGCGTCCCCGAGGTGTCTGCCGGGCTGGATGTGACCCGCCCACCGTATCGGGCGATCGGCACCAACGGCCTGGTGCAGGATGACATCTACGTCCTGGGGCTGCAGTTGACGTCGGTGCAGTGGGGCACGGCGATTGCCGCGGAGGCAGGCGCCTCGCTGGACGCGGGGGGTCGGACCCTTCGTGACGCCGACGATATCGCGCTCGCGATCCTCGCCTGAGACGAGACGAGACGAGACGAGACGAGACGACGCAAGCGACCCCCAACGGGAGAAGCGCTCCTCCGCCGGATGGTGAAGGAGCGCTTCTCTGTGTGTTTCTACTGGGCGGTAGCCCTGGTTAGCACTGGTTAGCCCTGGCCTGCCTCGGCGAGGCACTTGCGGTACTCGGACATCTGCTGCCCGTAGCTGTTCGGATGATCCTGTCCGGGGCCGCGCTTCGGCTTGGTGGGCGCAACGCAGTCGGCACCCTCAGCTGCCGGGGTGAGGTTCAGGCCGACGATGACCGGGTCATGGTCGCTGGCACGGAACTGGTCGGGTGAGTACAGGTTGGTTGCGTTGTAGTTGTAACGGCTGTACTCAAGCGCCACGGACTCCACGGCGTTGATGTTCCAGATGTCGACGCCGGAGACGGTGGCGTCGGCGGCCGGGGAAGCGAGGATGTGATCGAGTGACCCGACCAGGCCGGAGAAGACGTAGGAGTAACCGTCGGTCTTGGTGCCCTGGTTGATGTAGCCGGCTTCGTAGAAGACCTGCATGGGATCTTCAGCCGAGTACGAGTTGAAGTCGCCGGCGAGGAAGACCTTATCGGTGCCTTCTTCGACCTTCAGCCGGTCTGCAAATGCGACCAACGCGGTGGCCTGCTCCACACGATCGGGGTTGGAAGCACCCTGGCCGTCGCCCTGATCTGCATTTTCACCCGATCCTGAGCCTTTGGACTTGAAGTGGTTGGCGATCACGAGGA
Organism: Arthrobacter sp. JZ12; assembly: GCF_035189165.1. Classification (NCBI taxonomy): domain Bacteria; kingdom Bacillati; phylum Actinomycetota; class Actinomycetes; order Micrococcales; family Micrococcaceae; genus Arthrobacter; species Arthrobacter sp. JZ12. Next base: position 390,828 of record NZ_CP045246.1, read on the forward strand.
ATTTGGTGGTGTCGTCTCCGCCGAGAACGTTGAAGGTCTGGGCGAGCGGCTTCCGGGCATTGGAGAAAGCGATGTTGTCATCGAGGATGACAGACTCGCCTACCGTTTCCACGACGGCCCTCTTGTAGATGAAGGCGGTGCGGATGACGTCCTCGTTCTCGAGTGCCGGAAGCACGGCAGGGGAGCGGACGTAGTCCCAGACGCCGGGGGCAGTCTCGTTCAGGGCCGCGGTCAGCGTTGCAAGGGCCTCGTCGCGATCCTTGCCGAACTTGGCCGAGTTCTCGATTTCCTCCAGCGACACAACGTCCGCGTCCAGTCCGTTGATCGCCTCGACGATCTTGGCTTCCTGGCGTTCCAGGTTCTCGGCGTTGGCAGCACCACGTGCATCACAGCCGCTACGCACGGTGATCGGGTTGCCGTCGCGGTCGGTGTAGTAGGTGCAACCGGTGAGCTGGTCGCCGGTGGTGATGAAGTAGTTGAGCACGTTGAAGGACGCGATCTTGACGTTGCCGCCCACTTCCTCCGGTGACTCCGGACGGTTGCCCTCGAAGGCAACCGGCTGCACTTCACCGGCGTTGGCGGCGGTGAGCGCCGTCAGCGGCTGGAACTTCCAGGAGCTGTTGCGGAAGTCGAGGATCACCGGGTCAAGGAACGTGGCCGAGGAGGTCACGCGTACCGGCTGCTCCGGGGTGATGTAGGGCAGTGGCTGGTCCTTGTTGGCGTCAGTCATGAAGTTGGTGGTGGCGCCGTCGTCGAGCTTGACAGCGCGGGCCGCGTTCTCGGCAGCCACGGCAGCGTTCTTGGGGGTTCCGGGAGGCGCGATCTCCGTGGGTTGGACCAGCGGCTTGTCGCCAACAGCCAGCGCGATCTCGCCGTACTGGTTGAGCTGGTAGTTGTCGGTGACAGTGAACTCACCGGTGGGATGCAGCAGCATGCCCTCCAGTGCTTCGCGGCCGGCGTTGTCCGCCGGGTAAGCGGTGGTCGCAGCCTTGACGGCCTCTGCCGGCTCGGACAGCTTGGTCATGCCGCCGGCTTCCACGGTGATCTGGGAAAGCCCGTAGTACTCTCCGGCGGTTCCGGTTACCTCGACGAAATCGCCTACTGCGACCTCGGCAACAGTAGCTCGGGAGTAGATGAAGATTCCGTCCGATGCCACGTGGTCGGCTGCGAGGTCGCCGCCGGTTCCCGGAGTCTGGATGTAGTAGCCGTTAAAGCCGCCGGTGGGGTAGGCAGCGGTGACTACGCCGCGGGTGGTGACGGTCTGTCCGTTGTAGGGGGTGGCCTCGCCGGTTCCCTGGATCTGGTCGATCGGAAGGACGGTACCCGGAGCGGGGGCTTCGGGTACCGGCTCCGGCTCGGGCTCCGGGTCGCCGGCACCCTGCTCGCCCGCGGAGTTGGTGGGCGTTACTGTTGCGGGCAGTGAGAAGTCATTCCGGTTGTTGTCCGTGTCCGCGCCGTCGGCGCGGTTCATGGACCGCTGGTTGGCCGTTCCTCCAGGGCCTTCCTCGGTGATGGTCTCAAAGGTGTTGGACGAGCCGTACCCGAGGAGATCGACAACTCCCGGAGCGCCAATTACTGAGCCGGTCGCGAGCGGGTCAAGCGCCGTTGCCTGATTGGACAGGACGATGGTTCCCGCGGAGCCGCTGAAGTTCAGCCCGCTGCGCACGTCCGGTGTGGGCAGCGCGGCGCCAACGGCGCCGGCGCCACCGTTGCCGGAACCCTCGATGAGGAAGTAGCCGTCGGCCGGAATAGTGCCGCTGAGCGTGGCAATACCGGTGGGCTTGGTTGTTGTACCCGCGGCCCGGTACTGCACGGACCAGCCGTCCAAACTGATCGGTGCATCCGTGGTGTTGTGCAGTTCCACGAACTTGCGGTTGAAGGGAGCGCTGGCACTGCCCCCGTTGACATAGGCCTCATTGATTATGACGCCGGTACCCGCCGCTGTTTCGACTGTTTCCTCTGCGCCGGCGGGCAGCGACGCGATCGGCGAGGCAAGCAGCCCCACCGACAGCGCTGAGCACAGCGCACCCCTCCACGAATTCCTCATTCGTCCTGTATCTCCTTGGCTTTGGCCGGATTGCGGCCGCGAGTGATGTTAGCTCTGGCATCGAGCTTCGGCGGAACAGGTCACGGGAGTGACGCTAGCTACTGCCGGTGACAAATTGGTCGGAGACAGCCAAACAGGTCCGGATGAACAGGCGGTGACGTCGTGGAAAACGGAGGAATGGAGGCTGTCGGGTTAGCGTTCTGAGCCGCGCAGGGTTCCGGTGGACAGCTCCCCTCCCGCAAGTCCTGCAAGGCAGGCGACGGAGCGGCCGCCGTCGTTGTTCCAGTTCTTCTCGACGGGGTAGAAGTACTGCAGGTCCAGTTCGGACTGGTCGTAATCCACCCCTACGAAGGCAGTGAATTCCTCGCGGCAGAACTCCTGTGCCTGGGCGTCTGCTTCGCCCGTCCCCGGATACTCTCCGGCAGGAAGTTCCGTGGTGGCGAAGACTTCGAAACCATGTGCCTCCGCGCAGGGGAGAACCTCGACGGCGGGGTCGGCAGCCGTGCCGGAATCGGTGATGCAGGTACCCGTCTCCAGGTCGCCGGCCGACAACCCTTCCGTTGCGCTTCCGGCCGAAGCGCTTTCGGAGGCTGAGGCAGGGCGGGGTGTGTCGTCGTCGTTCCCCGTACTGCAGCCGCTCACCATGGCGGCCAGGGCCACCGCTGCAGCAGACAGGAACAGCCTTGTTCTTGTTGAGGGCATTTTCGGAGCCTATCGGATGCGCTCTCCCTCCGGTGCCGACTTAACGACAAGGCACCCCGCCCTGACGGAACGGGGTGCCTTCGTGAGCTCTGCTCAGGTGCGGAAGGTAAGGGATTCGAACCCTTGAGACGGGGTTACCGTCCACTGGTTTTCAAGACCAGCTCCTTCGGCCGCTCGGACAACCTTCCTCAAGGGAATAGTGTTTCATGCGGAGCAGGCTGCACAAAACTCCCTGTGGAACCCTCCAATCCCGATTCATCCGCGGAAAGGACGCCATGAAAGCCGTAGTGCTGAAAGAGCCCGGCGGACCGGACGTGCTTCAGGTCGCCGATGTCGAACCGCCCCGTCCCGGCGAGGGGGAGGTCCTGATCGACGTGGTCGCTGCCGGGCTCAACCGGGCCGACGTGCAACAGCGACGTGGTGTGTACCCGCCGCCTCCCGGAGCCCCCGAATATCCGGGACTTGAAGTGTCCGGCCGTGTCGCCGACGCAGGCGAATCGGCATTCAAGGTGGGAGACGCCGTCGACGCACTGCTTGCGGGTGGCGGCTACGCCGAGCAGGTGGCTGTCCCGGCGGGGCAGGTGCTGCCCGCTCCCGACGGCGTGGACCTCCTTGCGGCAGCGGCGTTACCGGAGGTGGCGGCCACCGTTTATTCGAACCTGGCCATGACCGCCGGTCTCCGCAGCGGGGAGACCGTGCTGATCCACGGCGCTTCCGGTGGCATCGGGACAATGGCAATACAGTTCGCGCGCGCCCTCGGCGCGCGGACGGTTGTCACAGCGGGATCGGACGCGAAACTCGACTACGCGCGTTCCCTCGGAGCCGAGGCGGGCATCAATTACCGGGAGCAGGACTTCGTCCGCGAGGTCCGTGAAGCGACCGGGGGGCGCGGCGCGGACGTGATTCTCGACGTCGTCGGCGCCAAGTACCTTGGACAGAACGTTGATGCGTTGGCCGTCGGTGGCCGCCTTGTGGTCATCGGGCTGCAGGGCGGGGCGAAAGCGGAACTGGATCTCGGCAAGCTCCTTACCAAGCGCGCCTCCGTCACAGGAACCACCCTGCGCTCGCGGCCTGTGGAAGAGAAGTCGGCCATCATGGCCGCAGTACGGGAACACGTCTGGCCGCTCGTCGCGGACGGTTCGCTTTCGATGCCGGTGGACCGGGTTTTCCCGCTGGATGAGGTGGCGCAGGCGCACGAGTACTTCGATTCCGGGCAGCACAAAGGGAAGGTGCTTCTGCGAATGGGAAGCTGAGGCCGCTTCCTTTGTAACGGGACAATAAGGCTGCTTTGTATATCCCTGCAGGTGTGTCAAGCTGAATTCCACTGCAAGTGCAAGGAGGAATCATGGCAAAGCACAGGGCTGAAGGCGAACCTGACGCAAAGTCCCAGCAAGGAGACGACAAGTCCGGGCTGGAGCGCGCGGCTGAAAGCTGGGCTGAGAACGTCGCTGACCAGGTGAACGACGGCGTCCGCAGCAGCGACCGGGACACTGCCGATGAGGGTGCGGACCCGCGAACCGAGTCGCACTCCAGTGTCAGCGAAGGGTCCAATTCCCGCGACGGCCGGGACGATCCGACCCACTGACGCGGCGGCACCGTACCCCGCACGGCGCCACTCATCTCAGGGGAGGAGCCGCTGGGCGCTTCCCGACTTCGAGGGCCGCGATTTCGTGTGACCTGGCACTCATTTGATTGCTACCTTCGATGAGTTAATCCACTCAATTCCAAGGAGCATCATGAGTGAGAAATACGAGGGGCGGGGGCGTGCGGACGCCGGTCGTGCCCGAGGTGATGGGGACGCCGACGTCCTCGTCCAGGATCCAAACCTGCCGCCCACCGCGGTTGACCCCGAGCAGGAAAGCCGCGGCTGGACGCCGTTGAAGATTGCCGTCTGGGTAGGCATTGCGCTGCTCGGAGGCGTCAGCTGGACAATGCTCGCCATTGTGCGCGGCGAGACCGTGAACGCGATGTGGTTCGTCTTCGCAGCTGTCTGCACGTACTTCATCGCCTACCGCTTCTACTCCAAGTACATCGAGCGCAAGCTCCTTCAGCCGAATGACCGGCGGGCAACCCCTGCCGAGTACAAGGCCGACGGCAAGGACTACGCGGCAACCGACCGCAGGGTCCTCTACGGCCACCATTTTGCTGCCATCGCCGGCGCCGGGCCTCTGGTCGGGCCCGTCCTCGCCGCGCAGATGGGCTACCTGCCCGGAACCATCTGGATCATCATCGGCGTCATCCTGGCCGGGGCCGTGCAGGATTACCTCGTCATGTTCTTCTCCATGCGCCGTGGCGGCCGCTCCCTCGGCCAGATGGCGCGCGAGGAACTGGGTGTCATCGGTGGAACCGCAGCGCTCATCGCCACCCTGACGATCATGATCATCATCGTGGCCATCCTCGCTCTCGTGGTGGTCAACGCCCTCGGAGAAAGCCCATGGGGCGTCTTCTCCGTCTCGATGACCATTCCCATCGCGCTCTTCATGGGCGTGTACCTGCGCTTTCTCCGCCCCGGCAAGGTCACCGAGGTGTCCCTGATCGGGTTCGCACTCCTCATGCTCGCCATCATTGCCGGCGGCTGGATCGCGGAGACCGAGTGGGGCGTCGCACTCTTCACCCTCGATCGCGTGACCATCGCCTGGGGCATCATCGTCTACGGCTTCATCGCCGCGGTTCTGCCCGTGTGGCTGCTCCTTGCCCCTCGTGACTACCTCTCGACCTTCATGAAGATCGGCACCATCGTCATGCTGGCGGTCGCGATCATCATCGTCCGCCCTGAGATCAACGTGCCCGCCTTCAGCGAGTTCGCTGGACGTGCCGACGGTCCGGTGGTTCCGGGAACACTCTTCCCGTTCCTGTTCGTCACCATCGCCTGCGGTGCGCTCTCCGGTTTCCACGCCCTGATCTCCTCGGGAACTACCCCGAAGATGATCGAGAAGGAACGCCAGACCCGTTTCATCGGTTACGGCGGAATGCTGATGGAGTCATTCGTGGCCATCATGGCGCTGGTCGCCGCCCTTTCGATTGACCGGGGCATCTACTTCGCGATGAACTCATCGGCGGCTGCCACCGGCGGGTCCATCGAGGGCGCAGTCGCGTTCGTCAACGGTCTTGGACTCACGGGCGTGAACCTCACACCCGAGGCCCTCAGCACCCTCGCCGAGAACGTCGGCGAGGAGTCCATCGTCTCCCGTACCGGCGGTGCCCCGACCCTCGCCGTCGGCATCGCACAAATCATGCAGGGACTCGTCGGCGGCGCAGGCATGATGGCGTTCTGGTACCACTTCGCGATCATGTTCGAAGCCCTGTTCATCCTGACCGCGGTCGACGCCGGAACGCGCGTTGCGCGCTTCATGCTGCAGGACAGCATCGGCAATTTCGTCCCCCGCTTCAAGGACACTTCATGGCGGGTGGGCGCCTGGCTCTGTACAGCCATCATGGTGGCGGGCTGGGGAGCGATCCTGATCATGGGCGTCACTGATCCGCTCGGCGGCATCAATACCCTGTTCCCGCTGTTCGGCATCGCGAACCAGCTGCTTGCCGCAATCGCGCTGGCCGTCTGCATGGCGATCTGTGCGAAGAAGGGTGCGTTCAAGTATCTGTGGATCCCGGCACTGCCCTTGGCGTTCGCCGCAGTGGTGACCATCACGGCGTCGTTCCTCAAGATCTTTTCGCCGGTACCGGCGGTGGGTTACTGGGCCAACCACTTCGCGTTCCGGAACGCGCTCGCGGCCGGGGAGCAGAGCTTCGGCAACGCCCCAACGGTCCAGGCAATGGAAGCGGTGATCCGAAATACGTTCATCCAGGGAACGTTGTCCATCGTGTTCGTGGTGCTGTCCATCATCGTGATTACCACGGCGATTCTGGCCACCATCAAGGCCTACCGGACGGGTGGAGGACGCAGCATGGAGGACCCGGCGGTGCCTTCGCGCACCTACGCGCCTTCCGGCCTCATTCCGACGCCGGCCGAAAAGGAGCTCGAAGCGCGGTGGGCTGAACTGCCGCACGACAAGAAGCCGGCACGGGCAGGTCACTGATGAGCGTCAAGGAGCTGATCTGGCTCTTCAAGGGAGTGATGGGCGAGAACGCCTACCAGCAGTATCTTGACCATCACGCAACCACGCACAGTGGAGAGCCACCCATGACCGAGCGGCAGTTCTGGCGGGACAAGACGGACCGCCAGGACTCCAATCCCGAGGGCCGCTGCTGCTAGTCCAGGCTCCGGCACTTCCATGCGGATCAGGCGGGTTCGACACGTTCGAAGCCGCCTGATCCGCACCCAACCTCCTAGCGGCCACCGATCATCCCGTGGTTTGCTAAGTGGATGACCGAGAACCTCCCAGAACACCTTCGCGAAGACATCGGCGAACCCACGCCGGAGGCAGTGTCCGAGGACCAGCACCTCCAGCAGGACGTCAACATCCCCCAGGAACAGAACGACGGCGGCCCTGAATTCAGCAACGACCGCTACACTTCCGGGCAGCTAAACGCCGGCCAGCAGGTACCCGGGGTAAGCCCGGCGGGTGAGTACCACAAGGGCAGGCAGGAAGAACTGGAAGACGGAGGCAGCTGACCCTGCGCCCGCAATCCACCGTGAGAGCATAAACGTATGACCGAACAGCAGCCTGAGCATCCAACCCTCACGCCTGAGCAGGCGGCAAAACATAATCAGGAGAGCCCTGTTCTCCTCGGCAAGCTCGACGCCGGTCGCGGCCTCCCCGAAAGGGACGACGACGGCGGAAGCCCCCGTGGCCAAAAGGGCCCGGCGAAGCTCACCGAACTTGTGGACGAGCCCGCCAAGGTCATGCGCATCGGCACCATGCTCAAGCAGCTGCTGGAGGAGGTACGGAGCGCTCCACTCGACGACGCCGGGCGGACGCGCCTCGCCGAAATCCACGAGCGGTCCGTGCACGAGCTCGAGGACGGACTGGCGCCGGAGCTGGTTGAGGAACTTCACCGAATCAATCTGCCCTTCACCGATGATTCCGTCCCCACCGATGCTGAGCTGAGGGTGGCGCAGGCACAGCTGGTCGGCTGGCTCGAGGGACTCTTCCACGGAATCCAGACCGCGCTTGCCGCACAGCAGATGGTCAACCAGCAGCTCGCGGCACAGCTCCAGCTGAAGCAGCTGCCTCCCGGAACCGTGATCGCTCCCGGTGTTGTGGTGGGAGAGGACGGCGAGCCGCGGCGCTCTGCCGGTCCCCGCCCCGGTCCTGAGAAGAGGCCGGATACGCACGGCCCCGGCCAGTACCTCTAGGATCCGGTGGCTTTCTTCGCCGCGGCCCGTCAGGGCCGCAGGGATGACGCTGAGTTGGGCACCGGCGTATGGCGCCGCGCGCACGACCGGTTCCGGCGCGGCCTTGACCGCTACCACCAGATCCTGGAGGGCGTGGACGACGACGACGTGTACAACGAGCTCGCGTCCCTCGCCAACGAACTGGCCCAGCTCCTGCCCCGCGTTCGGGCAGTGTGTGTGGCCGCACAGGCGCAGTCACCCAGCGACGGGCTCGACATTCCGGGGGCGCTGCTCCAGGTCCACCGCTCGCTGTCCCGGGCAGGCAATGCTGTGGCAACAACTGCGGAGGCTGCGGCCATGGCGCGCCTGGACGGCGAACGCTGGGGCATCGCGTCAGCCGGACTCGAAAACGTGCGCCGACGGGCTGAAGTGGTTGCTGAAGACGTGGTCGAGGCCGAACGTTTGCTCTCCGGGGCCAGCTAGCGGAATACATCGGTGCAACGCCCAGTTGCCACCAACGGACAACAATCCGGCATGTGAAAGGGATACATGAGTACCTCACCAAACCTGACGTTCAACGACGGCCGCACCATCCCGCAACTGGGCTACGGCGTGTGGCAGGTTGACGACGCAACGGCGGAAGACGTCGTCGGGCGCGCCTTCAAGGCGGGCTACCGCCACATCGACACCGCCAAGATCTACGGCAATGAGGCAGGTGTGGGCCGTGCGATCGCCGCTTCCGGGCTGACGGACGACGAGCTGTTCATCACCACCAAGCTGTGGAACGCCGATCAGGGCTACGAGAGCACGCTGGAAGCCTTCGAGGGCTCGATGGAACGGCTCGGCCTCGAGACCCTGGATCTCTACCTGATCCACTGGCTTCAGCCCAAGCGCGGCAAGTACGTGGACACCTGGAAGGCCCTCATCGAACTGCAGAAGCGCGGACGGGTCCGTTCCATCGGCGTCTCGAACTTCACCGTCGAGGCTCTGCAGGAAATCATCGACGAGACCGGGGTTGTGCCCGCGATCAACCAGGTGGAAACCCACCCGTACCTGAACCAGGCAGAACTCCGCGCCTTCGAAGCCGAGAAGGGAATCCTCCACGAGTCCTGGTCACCTCTCGGCTCCGGCAAGGGCCTCCTCGACGACCCTGTGCTGGCTGACATCGCCGAGAAGCGCAACGCCACCCCGGCACAGGTTGTCCTGGCCTGGCACCTTGCCCTCGGCAGCGTGGTCATTCCCAAGTCCGTGACCGAGTCCCGAATCATCGAGAACTGGGGCGCGCTCGACGTAACCCTTACCGATGAGGACATCCAGGCCATCAACGCGCTGGACAAGGGCGAGGCAGGCCGTATCGGTGCGAACCCCGCTACCGCGGACTTCGCATAAGCCGGAAGCCCCATCCGGAAGTACATGCACCGCATGCGTTGGATTCAGCGCATGCGGTGCGTTGCTTTTTCCGGGCACAGCCTTATATGGGCACAATGTTCTGCATGAGCGGAGACAGCGGGGACCTGAAGGATTCAGTCGACTTCTGGATCGGCGGTTATCAGGCAGAGGGCAGCGAGCCGGGCTCGGGCGAGGGAATCTGGCGGGTGACGCTCGATGTTCGGAGCGAGCAACTCACCGGCAAGCGGCAGGTCATTACGACGCCGGTTCCCTCCTTCGTTGCACGGCACCCTTCGAAGCCGGTGCTTTACGCCGTGGCCGAGAGCGACGAGGGCAGCGTGTCGGCCTTCAACATCGCGAACGGCGCCCTGGAACACCTGCTCACGGCGCCGACCGGCGGGTCCTTCCCCTGTCACCTGCGTGCAACGGCTGATGCGCTGTGGGTGGCCAACTACGGTGACGGCGTTGTCACCCGCTTCAAACTGGACGACGACGGCGTCCCGACCGGTGATCCCGACGTGCACCGTCACGCAGGTTCGGGCCCCAATAGCGAGCGCCAGGAAGGCCCGCACGCCCACTATGTGCACGACGTCGGTGGCGGCTCGGTCTGGGTGAGTGACTTGGGCACCGATCAGCTGCGCCGGATCACCTCCGCCGGTGCCGACGGGATTGCTGCAGTGTTGCCGGCGGGCACAGGACCACGCCACATGGCCACCCTGCCGGGTGGCGCCGTCGTCGTTGTCGGCGAACTAGACGCACGGCTGCATGTGCTCTCGGCGGACGGAAGGGAAGTTTTACATGCGGGCCGGCGGGCGCTGGCACAGGATGTGCCGCAGGGAGAGCCCTGCCAGCCATCGCACCTGGCGATGGGAGTTTCCGAAGGTACCCGCAGCCTCCTGTATGTGGCGTCCCGTGGTCCGGACGTGCTGTCGGTGTTCGCGGTCGAAGAGGATCAGTCGCTGTCCCATCTGTCTGACACCCACGTTGGCGGTTCCTGGCCGCGTCACTTCGCGGTGGTGCCGGACAACCGTGGATCAGGGGATCTCGTGCTGGTCGCGAACCAGTACTCGTCCACGCTGGACCTGCTAAGGATGACGCCGGCAGGGTCTGCCGAGCACGTAACATCCCTGGACTTCGTGGCGCCTTCCTGCGTGCTGCCGGTCACGTAGCCATTCCCGTCTGGCAGGATGGGGTCGAAACCTGGCGGCTGGAGGACCCATGACTGATCTGCACAACCTGGACGGCGCTAGCAGCAGTATCCGGGAGGCAGTGCGGAGCGGTAGCGGATCCGAGGGAATCGACTGGTCCGACTTCAACCGGCGGTTCGACGAGCATTTCCCCACACTGCACCGGTTGTTTGAGGAGCTGTACGGCGACCGCGCCGATTGCCTGGACGAACTCACGCAGCTGGTGCTGCTTGCCGCGCGGTCATGGGCTGCACGCTCGGCCGAGTTGAAGGAACTCGACGCCGAAAGGGAACGCCAGGGCGCGTGGTTCCTCGGCAATGACATGCTCGGCGGCGTCTGCTACGTGGACAGGTACGCCGGGAACCTCGACGGGGTACGGGAACGCATCCCGTACTTCAAGGAGCTGGGGCTCACCTACCTCCACCTGATGCCGCTGTTCCTGGCGCCGGAACCGCTGTCCGACGGCGGTTATGCGGTCTCGAGCTACCGCGAGGTCAATCCGAAGCTGGGCACCATGGAGCAGCTCCGGGAATTGGCCGCGGAGCTGCGAAGCGAGGGCATCAGCCTCGTGGTGGACTTCATCTTCAACCACACCTCCAATGAACACGAGTGGGCTGTCAAGGCAGCTCAGGGGGACCAGCGCCACAGCGGCTACTACTGGATCTTCCCTGACCGCACCATGCCCGATGCGTTCGAAGCCAACGTGCGTGAGATTTTCCCGGAGGACCATCCCGGTTCGTTCGTCCAGCTCGACGACGGACGCTGGGTCTGGGCCACCTTCCACACCTTCCAGTGGGACCTGAACTACTCCAACCCGGAAGTCTTCCGCGCCATGGCGGAGGAGATGCTGTTCCTGGCCAACCAGGGCATCAGCATCCTCCGCATGGATGCCGTCGCGTTCATCTGGAAGCAGCTCGGAACCGCCTGCGAGAATCTGCCGCAGGCCCACCTGCTGCTGAAGGCATTTAACGCCGTCTGCAGGCTCGCAGCACCCTCCCTGCTCTTCAAATCCGAGGCTATCGTGCACCCCGACCAGGTTGCCGAGTACATCGACCCGGGGGAGTGCCAGCTGTCCTACAACCCCCTCCAGATGGCGCTGATCTGGGAGTCCATGGCCACCCGGGACGTATCCCTCCTGTCACAGGCGCTACGACGACGGCACAACCTCCCGGGAGGCACCTCCTGGGTCAACTACGTGCGCAGCCACGATGACATCGGCTGGACCTTCGCCGACGAAGACGCCGCAGAGCTCGGCATCAACGGCTTCGGACACAGGCGCTTCCTGAACTCCTTCTACGTGAATCGCTTCCCGGGCAGCTTTGCCCACGGAGTGCCGTTCCAGGACAACCCGAAGACCGGTGACTGCAGGATCTCCGGAACGACGGCGTCACTCCTTGGGCTGGAACAGGAGCCTTCCGCGGCGGTGGAGCGCATCCTCCTTGCCCACTCCATCATCCTCAGTACGGGCGGGGTCCCCTTGATCTACCTGGGTGACGAGGTCGCACAGAGCAACGACTACACGTATGCCGACGAACCCGGCCACGAGTTCGACAGCCGGTGGGTGCACCGGCCGAACTATCCGGTCGAGTCGTACGCCCAACGCTCCGATCCGCGGACGCCGCAGGGCAGGGTCTTTGCCGGCCTGAAGCGCATGATCGAGGTGCGGTCGGCCACGCCCGAGTTCGCCGGCACCCACCTCGTGGGCTTCGAAACGCACAACCGCCATGTGCTGGGCTACCAGCGGCCCTCGCATGATTCCGTGGTGCTGGTCCTCGCCAACTTCGCCGATACGCAGCAGGTGATTTCCGCAGAAACGCTGTCGGGTTTCGATGGTGCCGCGGAGAATTTGCTGACCGGAGCCCCCGAGCGGATTGGGGGAGGGGTGCAACTGGATCCGCGCAGCTTCCGCTGGCTGCGGGTCAGACCGGTCCGCTGATGATCCAAAACGGTTCCGCTATCCACCGGGGCTGTTCGACAGTATGCTTACTATTTCGGACAGGTAGCCCACAGTGAGGCAGCGATGCGAGCAATGGTGTACCGGGGACCGTACAAGGTCCGCGTCGAGGAAAAGGACATTCCCAGGATCGAGCACCCGAACGATGCCATCGTTCGGGTAACCAGGGCGGCCATCTGCGGCTCCGACCTGCACCTCTACCACGGCATGATTCCGGACACCCGCGTAGGAACCACTTTCGGGCACGAATTCATCGGCGTTGTGGAAGAAGTCGGCAGTTCCGTCCGCAGCCTGAACCCGGGGGATCGGGTGATGGTGCCGTTCAACGTCTACTGCGGATCCTGCTACTTCTGTGCGCGCGGGCTCTACTCGAACTGTCACAACGTCAACCCGAACGCGACGGCAGTGGGCGGGATCTATGGCTACTCGCACACCACCGGAGGGTACGACGGCGGTCAGGCTGAGTTCGTGCGTGTGCCTTTCGCGGACGTGGGGCCCTCTCTCATTCCGGACTGGCTCGATGAGGAAGATGCCCTCCTTATGACGGACGCACTGGCCACCGGCTACTTCGGCGCGCAGTTGGGTGACATTGTCGAGGGGGACACCGTCGTCGTCTTCGGTGCCGGGCCGGTTGGCCTCTACGCGGCGAAGTCGGCGTGGCTGATGGGGGCGGGCAGGGTTCTGGTTGTGGACCAACTGGAGTACCGGTTGGAGAAGGCGCGGACCTTCGCACACGCGGAGACATACAACTTCAACGAGTACAACGACATCGTGGTGGAGATGAAGAAGGCCACTGACTACCTCGGGGCCGACGTCGTGATCGATGCGGTCGGAGCCGAGGCCGACGGCAATTTCCTGCAGCACGTCACCGGAACAAAGCTTAAGCTCCAGGGAGGTTCGCCCATCGCGCTGAACTGGGCGATTGATTCGGTCCGGAAGGGCGGGACCGTCTCAGTGGTGGGCGCCTACGGCCCGATCTTCAGCGCGGTCAAGTTCGGAGACGCGGTGAATAAGGGGCTGACGCTTCGGATGAACCAGTGTCCGGTGAAGCGTCAGTGGCCGCGGTTGCTGGAGCACATCCGGAACGGGTATCTGAAGCCCAATGAGATTGTCACCCATCGAATACCGCTGGAGCATATCGCCGAGGGGTATCACATCTTCTCGGCCAAGCTGGATAACTGCATCAAGCCGCTGATCGTGCCGAGCGGGACCTAGGAGGAGCCGTGCATTCAACGCCCTACGTCGCGAACAAGCAGAAGAACGGTGAAACGCGGGAAGAATTGAAGGCCCGCATTCCCGGATGGGGGGCAGATCTTGACCCCGCCGACCGGCCGTCGTTCCCGCGGGAGCGGTTCGATCCGGCGGCTACCGGCGCCCACTGGGACGTGCCGGAACCGCAGCCCGGACGTGAGAACCGGGAACGGTCGATTGAGCACGAAGCTGTTCCGCCGGTGTTCGGTACCTCGGTGCCGCTCAAGGGCGCGTCAGGGATGATCCGGCGATATGCCTACTCATCATTCAGCGAGGGACGCGCCGCGCACTGGCTCCTGCTCATCCTCGGGGACCGGGTCGATGCGTGGGAGAGCCACCTCCGATCCTTCGCGTCAACGAAACCGGACAACCCGATCACAGAGACAGGCATCCTGTCGGAGCCGCGGCGGCGCGGGCTTGCGTCCCGGTTCGGGGTCGGGAGGTCCGACATCAACCACCAGTGGATTGATCCCCTGATCGTCGGCGGACCATGGGTAGCAGCAGCCGGGGTGGCCGTGCTCGTGGGCAAGAGGATCGCGAGAAGACGCGCCTAGAGTGGACCGGCCAGTGCGGGCACCAGATCCCGGGCACAAAAAGAGCCTCCTGCCAGAATCGAACTGGCGACCTTCTCATTACGAGTGAGGTTGTTTCCCTCGGTGAGCTCTGGGGATTTCCCCGCAGAAGTGACGAAAAAGTGACATAGCACCTTTGGAACTGACTCCTATGACAGGGAATGTCACAGCTCGAGCCTTGGTTCTGGACGAGCTCAGCAGGAGCCGTTCCCGCCGTTAGACTGGCTTTCTCGGCAGCGAATCAATTGCGCGGGCGTGGGGACAAGTACCGAAGAGTAGTAACGGGGGATTCAGTGGCTACGAATAAGTGCGGATGGTGTGGCACTTTCACGCATATGACACCGTACGGGACGGCTCAGATTACGGCTACCCCGGAAAGTTATATCGTCGAGGGCGTGTTCCGATGCGATGAATGCCGACGGTTGAGCATCGGTTCAGGTTCCTACCTTCAGCGCCCAGGTGGTCAAGACGCCGTGAACATGAGCGATTTCTGGATTACGCAGAAGCCCGATGTATGGGCACCCCAGTACGTTGAGGGACAAGCCCCTGCAGATGTTCCGCAAGCCATTGCCAAAGCGGCTGGTGAAGCTCACCGTGGACACAGCATCGGGAACTACATGTCGGCCATCCTGATGGCTCGCACAGTTATTGAGGCCACAGCCAAGGACAAGGGGATCGGTGTGCGCGGCCTCCAGCCGAAGATTGAGGAACTTCGCGCGCGGGAGTTCATCCGTGAGCATGTCAAAGAGGAAGCGCATGAGATTCGCCACTTCGGCAACGACATGGCGCACGGCGACTTGGACATACCGGTTGTAGAGGAGGACTCGGCGGAAGTGCTGACTCTTATGGACGAGATACTCAACGAGGTCTACCAAAGTCCTGCCAGGCTGGCTGCCGCTCGCGAACGTCGCTTAGCCCGTCGCGACATCGGCTCTCACGCATGAACGTCGAGGTAGCGTCTCTACTTGCTCAGGTCATACCTGTATTTGTGGTTCTCATCAATGTGGAAGCCGCCTTCGTCGATCTCTCGTCGATGAGGTTATGGTTGCGACGGGTCATCGTCCTCGTCAGATGGGTTCTAACGGGATTTGGGCTCACGGCTGTGGTTGTTTGTGTTCACCGCGTGTATCGGGGCGATCGTAATCATGTCTCGGGACTTATTGAGTTCAACGAAGTCGCAGCCATGTACGCCTTCCTTGGACTTGTGATTTTCTCCTTTCTGATGTTGTTCGCCGTTCATTCCCGCGAAGCCAAGAAGCTTAGCCGTGGCGCTGAAAAATTTGGGTCATTGGAGTAAGGCGACTTGCTTAAGGGCTAGCGCCCCCGACTGGTGCAAACGCGTGGGTAAGTCGTAGAAGGTGGCTCAAGCTCACCTTCTCGCCTCAACTGTGGATCTTGCTCGGGTCTCTCAAGCCCACCCGTTAAGTGTGATGGTGTCATTCAGGCGGCTCGCGCTATCGTGCAGGTCGTCATCAAAAAGCCCAGCGTAGGTGTCGAGCGTCATGGTTGCGGAGGCATGGCCAGCTATTCGTTGAACGACCTTCACGTTGGCACCAGCACTGATGGCTAGACTCACCGCAGTGTGGCGCAGGTCGTGGAAAGTTGGACGGGGGAAGGTGGGATCAGCTTCGGTTACGGTAGCGATGGCACGGGCGTAGTGCCGTCGAGTCCAAGTGTTATTCCGCATCACCGAGCCTTGCGGACTGCTGAACAGTCGCTGGCCGGGGGAGCGGGTGGAAACCAGTTCTGCAACTCGATCGGCGAGTATCCGAGGAACGGGAACCACTCGCTTCTCCCCACCTTTCGTGGGTCCAAGAAGTAGCTTTCCTCCAACCTCTACATATGCCTTCGTGATAGCGATGGAAGGACGATCTCCTATTCGCACGTCTTCGGCAACGAGCGCAGTGATCTCACCCCATCGAAGCCCGCATGTTCCAGCGAGCATTATGAACAAGGAATGCTTACCGGATGCGAGGGCGAGCGATACCAACTGCGGCATGGTTAGGTAGACATGCTCTCGCAATTTTTGCTTTCCCGGTACGTAATCGGTACTGCCAGTCGGATCCTTGGTGGGATTGGTTGGCAGCAGTCTGCGCTTCACGGCGAAACCCATTAGTCGCCCGAATAACAGTGCGACCTCGCGGCGCGTCGTGACGCCGGCTGCTCGACCGTCTCGCCCTTTAAGCTGAGAGATCCAGGACGCGGTGTCGTCATAGGACACGTTGGTGAGAACCGTCGCTCCCCAGCGGGGACGCACATAATTGCGGTAGAAGCGCGCGTAGTTGTCCACCGTCTTGGGGCTTGCGGCCTTGCGACCGGTAGCACCGCTGGTGCGCGATCGTGGTGGCGTTGCTTGAGGTGACGAAAAAGTGACGGCCTTCAAGGGAAAGAGGGGGAGTATGAGATACCCGAACGGCGGGCCTGCATGATGGGCGATATGAAAAACCCCCGGTAACTCAACGGTTCCGAGGGGCTTCGCGGAGCCTCCTGCCAGAATCGAACTGGCGACCTTCTCATTACGAGTGAGACGCTCTACCGACTGAGCTAAGGAGGCTGGTTGCGGGTGATTCCCGTGATCGGGCCTCATTCCACAAGGCACAACTGTATAAGAGCCTGAGCTCAGCGGTCAAAATCAGCAGCGCGCGCCGTCGTCGGGCATTGTGCCCTCCACCAGGAAGCCATCCACGATGTTGTCGATGCAGGAGCCGGCGCGGCCATAGGCCGTGTGGCCTTCTCCCTCCCAGGTGACGTGGACGGCCGATTCGAGCTGCTCAGCCAGGGCCACCGACCATTCGTAAGGAGTAGCCGGGTCGCCGGTTGTTCCGATCACGAGGATGGGCGGCGCGCCCGGAGCGCTCACGGGTGCAGGCTCATGGACCGGCTTATGCGGCCAGTTCTCGCAGGACACTGCTCCGTAGCTCAGGTACTCGCCGAACACCGGGGACAGCTTCTCCAGCTCTGCCGCCTGTTGGTCCATCTCCGCGGGTTCCGCGGACATCGGGTAGTCCAGGCAGTTGATGGCGGTGAAGGCTGCCGATGAGTTGTTGGAGTAGGTTCCGTCCTGCTCGCGTCCGGCGCTGAGATCAGCGATCCGGAGAATGTCGCTTGGATCGCCCTGCAGCACCCGGGTAAGTGCGCCGGTGAGCGCAGGCCAGCTCTTGCTCTCGTACAGCGGATACACGAATCCCTGGAATAGCGTGCCTACCGTCACGAGCCGGCCGTCATTGGCGGTCATGGGGCTCTCTTCCACCGACTCGAACAGTTCGTCGACGACGGCGACGCCCTCCTCCACGTCTCCCGGCAGGGGACACTCGCTGCTTGTCTGGCAGTCGGCGACGTAGCTGCGCAGCGCCGCATCGAAGCCGCGCACCTGGCCTTCCGTGATCTCCGCGGCGCTGAGGGACGGATCCATTGCGCCGTCGAGCACGAAGCGTCCCACCTTCTCGGGGAAGAGGCCGGCATACGTTGCTCCCAGCATGGTTCCGTAGGAGAAGCCCATGTAGTTCAGCTTCTCGTCACCCACCAGTGCGCGGAGGATATCGAGGTCTTTCGTTGCGCTGACGGTGTCCACGTAGGCGAGCACTTCGCCGGTCCGCTCAGCGCACAGCTGGGCGAACTCCGCGGAATCCGCCTCGAGGATTTCGAGCGCTTCAGCGTCCGTGGCGTCCGGCGGGAACGTTTCTTCGCGCGCCTTGTCGCGCTCCTCATCCGTCAGGCACTCCACGGGCGCCGATCGCTGCACCCCCCGGGGATCGAAGCCGACCAGATCGTAGGACTGACGGAGCAGGCCGCTGAACTTCTGGGATCCCAACTGGACCAGGTCGTAGCCCGACACGCCGGGGCCGCCGGGATTCACCAGCAGGGAACCCTGAGCGTCACCCGAGGACTCCAACCGGACGGCGGCAATCTCGATCGACTCCCGGCCCGGGTCGTTGTAATCCAGCGGCACCTCAACGTTGGCGCAGGTGAAGCCGTCCTCGCATTCCTCCCAGGTGACTTCCTGCTCGTAGAACTCGCGGAGGTTCTGAGGCACTTCACCGATAGCCTCAGGTGGAGCGGTAGCCGTGCCGGTGTCCGCTCCGCCCGGCACGCAGCCGGACAGCAGCAAACCGACGACGGCGGCGGCGACCACCCCGCGCGGGGCGCGGAGGCGTCCGGGGGAAGATGCAGTCACGAAGAGTAGTCCTTTTCGGGCAGCAGGCTCACGGCCATCGCTTCAATGGCCAGCAAAGGGGCAACATTGGATCCAACGATCCGCGTGCGCACTTTGTTGATGGCTTCAATACGGTCCAGTGTCTGCTCGGGAGTGCCGTGCTCTGCGTACCGCTCGAGTTCAGGCCGCAGCGGTTCATTGACCAGATGCCCCGAGGCGCCGAGCTGCAGCATGAGCACGTCCCGGTAGAACGAAGTGAGATCGGTGAGCGCACGATCGAAGTAGTCGTTCTTCGACCTCTTGGCCCGACGGCTCTGCTCTTCTTCGAGTCTTTTCACCTGGGCGCGGATGGCCGGCGGGAGGGTGCCGGACTCGGGCGCGCCGAGGGAGACCAGCAGGGCGGCCTTCTCTTCGGCGTCGCGCTGTTCGAAGGAACTCTGCGCTTCCGCTTCTGCGAGCTTCACAAGGTCTGCTGCAGCGCGCATCGCTCCGGCAACGTTGCGAAGATTGAGAGGCAGTCGAACAATCTGGTTCCTGCGCTCCCTGGCCTCCTGATCGGTGGCAAGGCGCTTCGCCACGCCGATGTGGCTCTGGGCAGCGCGCGCGGCGGCCTCGGCGACAATCGGATCGATTCCGTCGCGTTGCACGAGCAGGTCCGTGACGGCCTCGACCGGGGGAAGGCGAAGGCTGACGGAGCGGCACCGCGAGCGGATAGTCACCAACACGTCCCCAGGGCTTGGCGCACAGAGCAGCCAGACGGTGCGCGGCGGCGGCTCCTCGATCGCCTTGAGCAGCACGTTGGTGCTGCGCTCCTGCATCCGGTCGGCGTCCTCGACGATGATGACGCGCCAGCGGCCGGTCGCAGGTTTGTCCTGTGCCTTCCGCACCAGCTCCCGAGCCTCGTCAATGCTGATCGTGACTTTCTCGGTTGTCACATTGGTGATGTCCGCATGCGACCCGGCCAGCGCCGTCGTACAGGACTTGCACGTCCCGCAGCCGCGTTCGGCTCGGTCCTCGCGGTCGCACAGCAGAGCGGCGGCGAAGGCGCGCGCCGCGTTGGAGCGCCCGGACCCCGGCGGTCCGGTGAAGAGCCAGGCGTGGCTCGGCTGTTCGGCTGTGGCGGCGCGGCGCAGCTGTTCAACCGCCGCCGCCTGGCCGGTAAGGAAAGTCCAGACGCTCATGCCAGGCGTTCCTTCACCGCACCCGCGATCGCTGCAGCCAGAAGGTCCACGGGTTCGGATGCATCGAGCACCAGGTACTGGGAAGGATCCGACGCCGCGCGCTCCCGGAACGCCGCGCGGATTTGCTCATGGAAGGAGTCGGGCTCGGATTCCATCCGGTCCTCCGCCTCGGCTGTGGAGGTCCTGCGGCCGCGGCCCTCGAAGGGATCCACGTCCAGCAGCACGGTCAGATCCGGCCGGAGCCCCTCGACTGCCCAAAGATTGATGTCCAGAACACTGGCCGCACCGAGGCCACGCCCTACGCCCTGGTAGGCCACAGAGGAATCGATGTAGCGGTCGCAGATGACGACGTCGCCACGCTCCAGCGCGGGCAGGATCACCTGATGGACGTGGGCAGCGCGCGAGGCCGCGAAGATCAGGGCCTCAGTTCGCGCATCGATGTGTCCGTGTCCGTGCTCCAGCACCAGCGAGCGCAGCTTCTCGCCGATCTCGGTGCCGCCGGGCTCACGGGTGCGTACCACCGTGTGGCCCTGGGACTCAAGCTCCCTTGCCAGCCGCCCCGCCTGCGTTGACTTGCCGGCGCTGTCTCCACCCTCAAAGGCAATGAAGAACCCTGGGGACTGGCGGGGAGTGTTGGTCACTGGATCAGCCTACCGACTCCCGCTGACACTCCGCTCCGGGGCTTACCCGATGTGGACGGCTCAGTGGACAGTGCGGCGGACGGCAGGGGACAGTGCAGTCACGGTTCTGATTCCGGGATGCACGCGCCGTACCCTAATTCCATGACCGACCTGAGCGGACACTCCGCCCACCTTGCCCCCGACACGCTGACCGTGGCCGCCGGCCGCCCGCCTCGGGAGCACGATTCTCCGGTCAATGCACCGATCGTCCTCTCCTCCACCTTCCATGAGACGGTGGCCCCCACGAGTGCCGACCGCATCTACGCCCGGATGTCCAACCCCACCTGGGACCCCTTCGAGGAGGCGCTCGGCCAGCTCGAGGGCGCATCCCTGCCGGCGCTGGCTTTCGCCTCCGGACTGGGGGCAGCAGCGGCCGCACTGTCGCTCGTGCCCACGGGCGGCGTCGTCGTTATCCCACGCCACGCCTACGGTGGGTCCGTCTCGCTCGCGCTCGCAGAGGAAGCCCGCGGACGGTTCTCGGTTCGGCAAGTGGACATCGCGGACACCGCTCAGGTGCTTGCGCAGCTCAATGGCGCCAGCATGCTCTGGCTCGAAAGCCCCACCAATCCCATGCTCGAGGTGGCCGAGACGGCCGTCCTCGCCGACGCGGCGCACGCCGCCGGAGCCGTCGTCGTCGTCGACAACACCTTCAACACCCCGCTGGTGTGCCGGCCGCTAGACTACGGTGCCGACGTCGTACTCCACTCGGTGACCAAATACCTGGCCGGCCATTCCGACGTCGTTCTTGGCGCGCTGGTAACCTCCGACGCCGAGCTGCGCACAAAGCTCACCACCCACCGCACCCTGCATGGAGCGATCGCCGGGCCGTTCGAGGTCTGGCTGGCGCTGCGCGGCCTGCGCACCCTAGCCCTGCGGATGGAGCGCAGCCAGTCCAACGCCCTGGAGCTCGCACGCCGCCTGCAGGCACACCCTGCAGTGGAGCTCGTGCGCTATCCGGGCCTCCCCGAGGATCCCGGACATGAGCGGGCCACAGCCCAGCTCAAGGGATATGGCGGAATTATCAGCATCGAGACCGCCGGTGGGCGGGAAGCTGCCGACGCGCTCGTTGCGGCCGTCCGGATCTGGCTGCCGGCCACCTCGCTGGGAGGGGTTGAGTCACTCATTGAACGACGACGGCGCCAGCCCGGCGAGCCGCTCACAGTCCCGGAGGCGCTCGTCCGCCTTTCTGTCGGAATCGAGAATGTCGAGGATCTGTGGGCAGACCTCGACCAGGCACTCACGTCAGTGGGCCGCTAGCCGTTAGGCTTGAGCAGTGGAGATTGTGCTGTTCACCGAGTTCTGGCTGTACAAGGGTCTTGCCCTGCTCGCGCTGGGCATTGAACTGTGGGCGCTTTCAGACTGCGCCCGGCGCAATCCTGCGTCCTTCGAAGCAACGTTTAAGCGCACCAAGGGTTTCTGGCTGGGCATGACCGGCGGTGCGGCTGCCGTCGGTGCGCTGACTGCCTGGGCTGGCGGCGTGGGCCTGTTCGGCCTCCTACAGCTCGCAGCCATCATCGCGGCCTCGGTGTATCTCGCCGACGTCAAGCCTGCCGTCAGTGAAGTTCAGGGGAGCGGCGGCCCCTACGGCCCCTGGTGATTCCCTGGCCCGGCGCGGTGATCGCTAGCCCGGCGCTACGGCCGGCCAGGCGACGGTAATCTCGCCCAGGCGCCACCGCGACGGTCCGTCAAGGATTGGCCAGCCCGCCGCAACCATCGCCGCACACATCCCCAGCCAGCGCTGGCGGTTCCCGAAGGATCCCAACGGCGCGGCGTCGAGCCAGCACCGGTCGAGGCTCTGCAGGTAGTCGAACACACGCTCACCCGGCACGTTGCGGTGGATCAGCGCTTTCGGCAGGCGCTCAGCCACATCCGAGGGAAGGTCGAACGCCCCGAATCGCAGCGAGATACTCAAAGACAGCGGGCCGTCGGCATCGATCGCTGCCCAGGTTGCCCGCCGGCCTATCTCGTCGCAGGTGCCGTCGATGAAAAGTCCGTCCGGAGCCAGACGACTGCGCACCCGGTCCCAGTGGGCCTGGTACTCGTCCTCGCCGTACTGGCGCAGGACATTGAACGCACGCACGACGACGGGGCGCCGCCCCTCAAGCGGCAACTCGAACCCGCCCTGGACAAACCGCAGCCTCGGGCGCTCGAGCGGGCGAGCGGCGCTGACGCGGGCGGGGTCGATCTCGACGCCCACCACCTCGACGTCGCCGCGAACCTTCCGCAGGCGGGTGAACAGCTCGACGGCGGTCACCGGCATCGCGCCGTAACCCAGGTCCACCACGAGAGGGTCGGAAGCGGATCGGATGCGCCACCGTTGCGGCCCAACTAGCCAACGGTCCATCCGCCGGAGCCTGTTGGGGTTGGTGGTACCGCGGGTGATTGCTCCCACCGGCTTCGCGGTTCTTCCTCCAGGCACTGTTTCAGTCTGCCGTATGCCGCCTGCCGCGGGTAACGAAGCGTCCCAATCTCCAACACGTGTGCCCCGGGACGTTCGGATACGGCAGACTAAAGCCATGACTTCTCACAAACTGATCCTGCTTCGCCATGGCCAAAGCGAGTGGAACGAAAAGAACCTGTTCACGGGCTGGGTTGACGTGGCGCTGACCGAACTCGGCCGCAAGGAAGCCGTGCGGGGCGGTGAGCTCCTGGTTGAGCACGATGTCCTCCCCGACATCGTGTACACCTCACGCCAGAAGCGGGCCATCGTCACCGCGAACCTGGCGCTTGAGGCAGCCGACCGGAGCTGGATCGACGTGAAGCGCAACTGGCGCCTGAACGAACGCCACTACGGCGCCCTGCAGGGCAAGGACAAGGCGCAGACCCTCGCAGAGTTCGGCGAAGAGCAGTTCATGGAGTGGCGCCGTTCCTACGACACCCCGCCGCCGCCGCTCGACGACTCAAGCGAGTACTCACAGGCCAACGATCCCCGCTACGCAGACCTGGGCGAAAACATCCCTCGCACCGAATGCCTCAAGGATGTCCTCGAGCGCTTCCTGCCGTACTGGGAATCGGACATCAGCGCAGATATCCGGGCAGGCAAGACTGTCCTGATCGCCGCGCACGGTAACTCCCTGCGCGCGCTGGTCAAGCACCTGGACGGCATCAGCGATGCCGACATCGCCTCCCTCAACATCCCCACCGGCATCCCGCTGGTGTACGAACTGGACGAGGACCTCAAGCCCGTCAAGGCCGGTGGCACTTATCTCGATGCCGAGGCCGCCGCTGCGGCCATCCAGGCAGTGGCAAACCAAGGCAAGGCAAGCACTGCCAAGCACTGACAAGCAGGAGCTAGCACTCAAGAACGACGACGGCGGCCGGCGTCCCGGGAAGGGGAGCCGGCCGCCGTCGTTATTTGCGGGGAACCCGCGGATCAGTTGCCTGCCCGGTGTCAGTTGAGGGGCGCGCTGGGCTGCCACTCACCGGTCACGAGGTAGGTGACCTTGCGTGCCACCGATACTCCATGGTCAGCGAAGCGCTCGAAGTAGCGGCTCGCAAGGGTGACATCGACGGTGGTAGGGGCTGAGGCGTTCCAGTCCGCAGCTGCCACCGACTTGAACACTCCCGCGTGCAGTTCATTGATCCGCGCGTTATGAGCGTAGATCTCGTTGCTCAGCTGGAGGTTCCGGGTTTCGAGGAGCTCCGTCACCTTGTTGGCGATTGCAATGTCCAGTTGAGCCATCTCCTGGAACGTAGGGCGGATCCCCTCGGGAACCACGTTGTCCGGGAAACGGAGGCGGGCAAGCTGGGCGATGTGGCGGGCGAGGTCTCCCATGCGCTCGAGCGACGCGCTCATGCGAAGGGCTCCCACGATCATGCGGAGGTCGCTGGCTACCGGACCCTGCAGGGCGAGTACGTCGATGGCGCGCTCATCCAAGTCGTTCTGCAGGAAGTCGATGCGGGCGTCGGCGGCGATGACCTCCTGGGCAAGCTCGGTGTCTGCAGCTTCGAAAGCGTTGGACGCCTTCTGCATAGCCTCCGAGACCAGCTTGGAAATCTCGATGAGCTCTTCACCGATGTGGTGAAGCTCCGCCTGAAAAACCTTACGCACGTGGGCGTCCTTTCCCTATGAGGTGCTGAGCGGGCGCAGATGCGCAGTCCTGCTCAGCACGTTTTCAGTTGGCCCTTAACTGTTACGCATCTTTAGGTGAACGTTAGTTGAACCACTGGTCCATTGCCACCGGATCAACGGGGGGCGCCGAAACCACGGCCTAAGCTAGATTCGTGGATCCTGTACTGCTGACCCTCATCGCGGGCCTGATCGGCCTCGCAATCGGCGTCGCCGGGATGCTGGCGTTTCGCGCCAGCGAGGCTCAGCACCGCGCGCGGCTGGATGCAGATGAGCCCATTCTGCCGAAGGGGGCCGCTGACGTGCTGTCCGTCGTCGGACGCGCCTACGTCATTGTGGACGGGATCGACGGCGTTGTCCGCGCCAGCCCTGCCGCCTACGCTTTCGGCCTTGTTCGGGGCCACACCGTTGTGCACCGCGAACTCCTCGAACTGACTGCACGTGTCCGCAGGGACGGTGTCATTGAGGAACACCAGTTGGAGTTGCCGCGCGGTCCGCTAGGGCAGGGAACCATCATTGTGCAGGCCCGGGTGGCCGCCCTCGGCGAAGAGTACATCCTGATCCTCGCGGACGACCGCACCGAGATCACCCGCACCGAGGAGATCCGCAACGACTTCGTCGCCAACGTCTCACACGAACTGAAAACCCCGGTCGGCGCCATCTCGCTGCTCGCCGAAGCGCTCGACGACGCTGCTTCCGACGAAGTGGCTGTCCGCCGGTTCGCGCAACGCATGCATAAGGAGTCAGCACGCCTCTCCGCCCTGGTCCAGGACATCATCGAGCTTTCGCGGCTGCAGGGAACCGACGTCGTACAGCGCGGGAAGCCGGTCGACATCAACGCCGTCATCGCCGAGGCGGTGGACCGCAACAAGTTGCCGGCTGAAAGCAAGCGCATCGAGATCGTGGTCGGGGGCAAGATCGAGACGCCGGTCTACGGCGACGCCGACCTCCTGATGACCGCGTTCCGGAACCTGATCGACAACGCCATCCGCTACTCGCCGGAGGGCACGCGGGTGGGCGTGGGGTTGCGCTCACGGGACGGACTCGCGCAGATTTCGGTGACCGACCAGGGCCTGGGAATCACGCCGGAGGAACAGGAGCGCATTTTCGAGCGTTTCTATCGCATCGACGCCGCCCGTTCCCGGCAGACCGGCGGCACCGGGCTCGGCTTGAGCATTGTGAAGCACGTGGTCTCCAACCACGGCGGTGAGGTGACGGTGTGGTCGCAGCACGGCCAGGGCAGCACGTTCACGGTCCGGCTTCCCGAAATGGAAGCCGCTGAAGAGGACGTGCCCGTTGAGCCCGCCGGAAATGTCGAGAAGTCGGCCCACGGGGCCAGGAGGCACGAGAGTGCTCGAAGTTAATGAGGGGCTGCAGGTCCCAGGAGCAAGGAGTGAAAGCGTGAGTCGAATCCTTATCGTTGAGGACGAGGAGTCTTTCAGCGACCCCCTGTCCTACTTGCTGGGCAAGGAGGGGTTTGACGCCGTCGTCGTCGATAACGGTCTTGATGCGCTCACGGAGTTCGACCGCGCGGGCGCCGACCTGGTGCTGCTCGATCTACAGTTGCCCGGTCTTTCGGGAACCGAGGTGTGCCGGCAGTTGCGTCAGCGTTCCGCGGTGCCGGTGATCATGCTGACGGCGAAGGATTCGGAGATCGACAAGGTGGTGGGCCTCGAGCTCGGCGCCGATGACTACGTGACCAAACCGTACTCCTCAAGGGAGCTCGTGGCCCGCGTACGCGCTGTCCTCCGCAGGCAGGGCGAACCGGAAGAACTGGTCTCAAGCACGGTAGCGGCTGGTCCGGTCCGTATGGACGTCGAACGCCATGTGGTGAGTGTCAACGGTGAGCAGGTTTCGCTTCCGCTCAAGGAGTTCGAACTGCTGGAGATGCTGCTGCGCAACTCGGGCCGAGTCCTCACCCGCGGGCAGCTCATCGACAGGGTTTGGGGATCGGACTATGTCGGCGACACCAAGACGCTTGATGTTCACGTGAAGCGCCTGCGCGGAAAGATCGAGCCGGACCCCTCGGCGCCGCGGCACCTCGTGACCGTGCGCGGGCTTGGGTACAAGTACGAGCCCTGACAGGCGGCCCCTGATAGGGGTAAGCGAGGGGCCGCCGGGGTAAGCAAAAGGCCGCCGCACTGGTTTTGGAACCTGCGCGGCGGCCTTTCTCATGCGTTGGTCTTGTTAGTGCCCAGCTTCTTCCGCGCCTGCCCCTTCCGAGGGCGAGGGCGAAGGTGAAGGCTCGGGGGTGAAGCCGCCGGGAACGTACTCGCGGTACTCCTCGAGGGTTCCGTCCAGCACAGGCACTCGGAAGGTGGCGTTCTCTGAGTTCACGCTGAACTCGAGGTCCACGAGTGAGCCGGGGATCTCGCTGATTCCAGCCAGCGTGCTGTCGTCGCCCGTCTCCTCTTCGAAGACGTACTTGTCATTCGCGTCGATGGTGATCTGCGCGTCCTCGTTCTCCCCGCTGATGGTCACCTGAACAGGGGAGTCGGATTCGTTGAAGAGCGTGCCTAGGAGTGCGCCCGGCTCGCCCTCGTCGGAGGTGACGATAAGGATGTTGCGCAGCAGTACCGGCCCGACCTGCTCCACGATCCCGTCGGAGGCGGAGTACTCAAGGGTGGTGGCCTGCAGGCTTGTCGCTGAGCAGCCGGTTGCTCCAAGGAGGGCCAGCACAGCAGTTCCGGCTACTGCCAGCTGTACTCGGTTCTTCGGGGCACTCTTCACGGCAATGACTCCTGGGGTAGCTGGTCTGGTGATAGCTGGTCTTCGGTAGCGGAGCCGGGCACCTAGTCATGGGACCCAAGCACATCGCCGAGCACAAGCCTATCGGCATCCAGGCCGTTTAACGGACTTCGTAACGCGCCCCACACCCGCGCGAAGCATCAAATTCACCCTGCGTCAAGAGCGGAATGATAGCCAATTGATCGGCGTTCGGCCCGCTGACCTGCGAAAACGCGTAATGGGCGTGTCGTTTTCGTGATAAACTCGTCTGCGGGAAAGGGGAATATCCACATGGTTTTTGAGGTCGGCGAAACAGTTGTTTACCCTCACCACGGCGCAGCCAAGATCGAAGAGATCAAGATGCGCGTTATCAAGGGCGAAGAGAAGATGTATCTCAAGCTCAAGGTGGCTCAGGGTGATCTGACCATTGAAGTGCCAGCAGAGAACGTTGACCTCGTTGGGGTACGCGATGTTGTGGGCAAGGAGGGCCTTGAGCACGTATTCGACGTTCTCCGGGCCGAATTCACCGAAGAGCCCACCAACTGGTCGCGCCGCTACAAGGCCAACCTGGAAAAGCTTGCTTCCGGTGACGTCATCAAGGTAGCCGAAGTGGTTCGGGACCTGTGGCGCAGGGATCACGACCGCGGGTTGTCCGCCGGAGAGAAGCGCATGCTTGCCAAGGCGCGTCAGATCCTTATCTCGGAACTCGCTCTCGCTGAGAAGACAGACGAGGAAAAGGCAGCCACCGTACTCGACGAGGTACTCGCCTCGTAGGAAGCAAAAGGACCGCAAACAGCGGTCCTTTTCCTTTTTCGGGCCAGGAAGTGCTCGGCTTCCGGAAGTGGTCGCGTGAGTTTGGCGGCAGGCAGCTTCACGTAGGGTGATGCTGTGTCTGTAGATCCTTCACGCGTTGGTGTCATCGTTGTTGCCGCGGGAGCCGGTGAGCGCCTTGGCCGCGGCATTCCGAAGGCGCTCGTCCGCTGTGCGGGTCGTACTCTGCTGGAACATGCCCTCGATGGTCTGCTCGCCTCTGGGGCAGCCGAGCATGTTCGCGTTGTAGTACCTCGTGGTGATACTGAGCTGCGCGCCATCCTGGCGGCCGGGCCTGCGCGGTATCAGCGGGTCGAAGCGGTCGACGGCGGCGCAAGCCGGCCGGAATCCGTGCACGCCGGTCTAGACGCACTGCCGGACCACGTGGACATCGCGCTTGTTCACGACGCCGCCCGGGCGCTTACTCCGCCGTCCGTGTTCCAGGCGGTGGCGCGAACCGTGGCAGAGGGGGCAGCCGCCGTCGTACCCGCAATTCCGGTCTCCGACACCATCAAGGTCGTGGAGGGAAACAGGGTGACGGCAACACCGGACCGTGCGTCGTTGCGAGCTATCCAGACTCCACAGGGTTTTGATGCGCAGACGCTGCGCCGCGCCCACGCCGAGCAGGACAGGTATGGCGTGATTACCGACGACGCAATGCTGGTCGAGTCAATGGGCATTCCGGTAACGGTCACCGAGGGTGATCCGCTCGCATTCAAGGTGACCATGCCTCACGACCTGATGCTCGCCGAGGCCCTCGTCCGGCAGGCACAGGAAGTGCAGGCTGAGGCAGTGCAAGCAGGCAATCCAGCACAGGAACCAGCAGAGGATGCAGCCAAATGACCAGCTCGTTTTTGCGCAACTTCCCACGCACGGGCATCGGCGTGGACGTGCATGCCTTCGCCGCTGATGATCAGGCGCGTGTGCTGTGGCTCGCCGGGCTGGAATGGCCGGGAGAGCGAGGACTGGCGGGGCACTCCGACGGCGATGCGGTGGCGCATGCGGCGGCCGATGCCCTCTTTTCCGCGTCGGGCACCGGCGACCTCGGCAGCAACTTTGGTACGGACCGCCCCGAGTATGCCGGCGCCTCGGGCATCACGCTGCTGACTGAAGCAGCGCGCATTGTCCGCGAGGCGGGGTACGAGATCGGGAATGTGGCGGTGCAGCTTGTGGGCAACCGGCCGCGGTTCTCCTCGCGCCGGGCAGAGGCGGAGGCAGTATTGACCGAAGCGGTAGAGGCTCCCGTAACGGTATCGGCGACCACCAGCGACGGTCTGGGCTTCACGGGCAGGGGGGAAGGAATCGCGGCGATCGCAACCGCCGTCGTCGTACCTGTGGAGAACCGAACGCACTGATTCCCCCTCCCCACGCATAGAGACGTGGCGCCCAGCATGCATTGGGTACGCTGGATCGGTGAGCCTGAGATTCTATGACACCGCCACGGCCGAAGTCCGTGAGTTCACTCCCGTGCAGGCTGGACACGCGCGGGTCTACTACTGCGGCGCCACGGTGCAGGGGATGCCGCACGTGGGGCATGTCCGCTCGGCCATCGCATTCGACCAGCTCACACGCTGGCTCAGGGTCCGCGGCTTCGACGTCACCGTAGTCCGCAACGTGACCGACATCGATGACAAGATCCTCGCCAAGTCCCAGGCATCCTTCGAGGGGCAGTTGGATGACGCCGACGCGGTGCCTAATGAACCCTGGTGGGCGCTGGCCTACCGCTACGAGCAGGAGTTCCTTAAGGCCTACGACACCCTGGGTGTGCAGCGGCCCACCTATGAACCGCGGGCTACCGGGCACATCCCCGAGATGCACCAACTCATCCAGCAACTCATCGACCGCGGCCACGCCTACGCAGCCCCTGACGGCTCGGGAGACGTGTACTTCGATGTACGCTCCTGGCCCGCCTACGGCAGCCTCACCCGCCAAAGCATCGACGACATGCAGGCAGCCCCCGACGTCGAAGCCCAGTTCGTCAGCCGGAAGCGGGATCCGCGCGACTTCGCCCTTTGGAAGGGCTGGAAAGAGGGCGAGCCCGCTACCGCCGCCTGGCCGAGTCCGTGGGGGCCCGGACGTCCGGGCTGGCACCTCGAGTGTTCGGCGATGGTCACCAAGTACCTCGGGACCGAATTCGACATCCACGGCGGCGGCCTCGACCTCCGCTTCCCCCACCACGAAAACGAGATGGCCCAGTCGCAGGCGGCCGGCCACCCGTTCGCCCGGTTCTGGATGCATAACGGCATGGTTACCTACGAGGGCGAGAAGATGTCCAAGTCGGTGGGCAACACCATCAGCCCGGCCGAGATGCTGCAGCTCGCCAGCCCCCGGGTGGTGCGGTACTACCTCGGCCAGGCGCATTACCGCTCCGTGCTCGACTACCGGCCCACCTCCCTGCAGGAGGCTGCTGCCGCCGTCGAACGCATCGACGGTTTCCTTGAGAAGGCTGAGCCTGCCGGCGCGAAGGTGAGCTGGGAAAACCTTCCGGAGGCTTTCGCCACTGCGATGGATGACGACCTCAATGTCCCAAGGGCGCTGGCTTCCCTTCACGAGACGGTGCGGGCGGGCAATTCTGCCCTGGCGGCGAACGACGACGACGGCGCCGCCCGCGCCGCTGCAGCAGTCCGTGCCATGACGGCTGCCCTGGGCCTGGACGACACCGCTGACAGGGGGACCGGCATTGACGGGCCGGAGCACGCGGCCCTGGATTTCCTGATCCGCTCGCAGCTCAACGAGCGCGCAGAAGCCCGTGCCGCAAAGGACTGGGCAAGGGCCGACGCAATCCGGGACGTGCTGGCCGGGGCCGGCGTCGTCGTCGAGGATTCAGCGGAAGGCGCACGCTGGACGCTGGCACGGGACTGAAGCCGGTGCCGGGACCGGCACGGAAATCGAGGGCACCACGCCCGCGTAAACTGGACTCACGCAAGTCCTCTAGCTGAAGGTGTTTCCCCATGGCCAACCACGGACGTCCTGGTGCTATCCGCAAGAGCAAGAAGGGACCCACCACCGGCACAGGCGGACACGGGCGCAAAGCCCTTGAGGGCAAGGGCCCCACACCCAAGGCGGAGGACCGTCCGTACCACAAGGCCTACAAGAGCAAGCAGCTTGCGGAACGTTCAGCCGCAAAGCGGCTGGCCGGACGAGCCGGCGCTGCGCGGTCCAAGGCAAAGCCGGGCGAGGAATACGTAACGGGGCGCAACGCCGTCGTCGAGGCCCTTCGCGCCGGAATTCCCGCAAAAGCACTTCACGTGGCCATCCGTATCGATGTCGATGACCGCGTTCGCGAATCGCTCCGAATTGCCAATGAGCGGGGCATTCCGCTGATGGAGACGGGTAAGCCCGAGCTGGACCGTATGGCGGACGGGTCCGTCCACCAGGGACTGATGTTGCAGATCCCGCCGTACGAGTACGCCGACGGACTGGACCTCGCCAGCGACGCCGTCGACAAGTGGAGGAAGGGCCACATCAGCCAGGCCCCGTTGTTTGTCGCTCTGGACGGCATCACCGACCCGCGGAATTTGGGCGCCATAATCCGGTCGGTCTCGGCTTTCAGCGGTCACGGCGTGATCGTCCCCGAACGCCGCTCTGTCGGAGTCACGGCGTCGGCGTGGAAGACCAGTGCTGGTGCTGCAGTGCGCGTCCCCGTCGCGCGCGTCGGCAACCTCAACAGCACGCTCAAGGCCTTCAAGGAGATGGGGATCTTCGTCCTCGGGCTTGACGGCGACGGCGACACCTCGCTTCCGGAACTCACGCTGGGCACGGAGCCCGTATGCCTGGTTGTCGGATCCGAAGGGAAGGGACTGTCGCGGCTGGTGGGGGAGAACTGCGATCAGATCGTTTCCATCCCGATCGATTCCGCCATGGAATCGCTGAACGCATCGATGGCCGTGGGCATCAGTCTCTACGAGATCTCGCGCCAGCGGGCAACCGAAGTCCGCTGAGAATCGAATAAGTCTCATGACCCTGTCCACCGGTCTCCCTCAACTATCGCAAGCCTTCCCACTGGGGGTGCGTCCGCTTGAGGGGGGCGCAGAAGGTCAGTACAACGTAGCGGTGTACGCGCCAGACCTCGACGCAGTGGCACTGCACTACCAGGACCGTCGAAGAAAGTGGCGCTCCATCGTCCTTCCGGAGCTTACGGACGGCGTCCACCACGGCCTGGTGGACGGGCTTGCGGAATCCGCCAAGTACGGATTCTGGCCCGCCGAGGTTGCAGCGCCGGGTAAGCCGGGTACTGCTCAGCTCCTGTTGGATCCTTATGGCCGGTCAATCAGCACGGTGCACGTCGAAGGCAACCCGGTGTACTTTTCGGTGCTCGTCGCTGCCGACTTCGACTGGGGATCATCCCGGCGCCCTTCCACGCGCTGGCGGGACACGGTCATCTACGAAACCCATGTGAAGGGGCTGACCCAGCTTCACCCGGATGTTCCGGAGGAGTTGCGTGGAACGTACGCCGGGCTCGCCCATCCCGCCATGATCGGGCACTTCACGGACCTCGGGATCACAGCAGTCGAACTGCTACCCATCCACTTCCATATTGACGAGCCACACCTCGGTCCCCTGGGCCTGACAAACTACTGGGGCTACAACACGCTCGGCTTCTTCGCACCCCACCCCGAGTACGCCACCGCTGCAGCGCGGAAGGCCGGGCCCAAAGCTGTGCAGGACGAAGTCAAGAACACGGTGAAAGCCCTGCATGAGGCCGGTATCGAAGTACTGCTGGACGTGGTCTACAACCACACCGCGGAGGGCCCGCAGGGCGGTCCCGCTCTTTGCTGGCGTGGACTGAGCGAGATGAAGTACTACCGCCATCACGACGACGGCAGGTACCTCGACACCACCGGTTGCGGGAATACGGTCAATTTCGCCGAGCCCCGCGTGATCCAGTTCGCGCTCGATTCTCTCCGCTACTGGGTGGACGAGTTCGGAATCGACGGTTTTCGGTTCGACCTCGCCGTGGCTCTGTGCCGTGACGAGAACCATCAGTTCACGCCGCGTCATCCGCTCTTGGTAGCCATCGGCGCAGATACCGTTCTTCGCGGAGTGAAGCTCATTGCCGAGCCGTGGGACGTGGGGCACAACGGATGGCAGACCGGCAACTTCCCGCAGGGCTGGGCAGACTGGAACGACCGCTTCCGAGACACCGCCCGTGATTTCTGGCTCGCAGACCAGGCCGCGCTGGCTGACGGACGGCGGGCGGGAACGATCGCGCGCCTTGCGAGCAGCCTTGCCGGCTCGGCTGAGGTCTTCGCCCGCTCGGGACGAAGCGCCATTTCCTCAATCAACTACGTGACTTCACACGATGGTTTCACGCTGGCGGACCTGACCGCCTACAACCGGAAGCACAACGAAGCGAACGGCGAAGCCAACCGCGACGGTCACAATGACAACCGCAGCTACAACCACGGTGTCGAAGGGCCTACGGAGAAGGAATCCATTCTCGCCGCCCGCTCCCAAACGGCCCGCAACCTGATGGCGACCCAGTTGCTGGCGCTGGGTGTCCCGATGATCACGGCCGGCGACGAATTCGGCCGGACACAGCTGGGCAACAATAACGCGTACTGCCAGGACAATGAGCTGGCTTGGGTGCACTGGAATCACGACGACGCCGCGACTACCATGCTGGACACCACGCGGGCCCTGCTGCGCATCCGCCGGGAATTCCTCACAGAGCAGCCGCCCGGCTATCCGGCGCGCGAGGAGCTGTCCTACCTCCTGTGGTTCAATGCCGACGGCGAGCCGATGTCCCGCGACCAGTGGTCCAATCCGGACTGCCGGCTTGTGCAGCTGTTGCTCGGTTCACCTGAAGGCGGGTTGAACGGGCTGGTGGTCATCAACGGACACCTTGAGAACCGTCCAATCACGTTGCCCAGGCCTGAGGCGCTTCGGCAGTTTGATGTGCTCGCCGGCCCGGATCAGACATTCGATCTCCGATTCACCACGGCGGAGGACAATGCCGAACGCCGCGGTACCCGCCTCCGTGCTGGAGAAGCGGACACCGCGGCGTCGAATTCCGTGACGGTCTACCGCGCCTAGGCGTTGACCACCAGGCCTAGTTCCGCCTTGGTGGCCAGGCTTTCGTGCCTTGGCAGCACTCGAACGGTGTAGCCGAAGGATCCGGAGTGGTCGATGACGATCCCGCCGCTGAACAGGTAACGCCCGCGGCCCAGGTCCTCCGAGACCTTGAGATCTGCGACAGCGACCTCATTCAGGTCATCATTCTCCAGGGCGCGGCCGTAGACCACTTCGACGTGAACGTCCTCGGGGCTGAGGCTCCCCAGTGAGACGTAGGCGTTCACAGTCAGAGAATCACCGATCTGCGGGTCCTCAGAGACGCCGAGGGAGTCGACGTGCTCCACCTGTACAGCCGACCAGCCGTCCTTGATCCGTGAACGCCACGAGGCGGTCTGCCTCGCGGAGGTGTAGCCCTCCCGAGCGGCTGCACGCCCGGAACGGCAGGCAGGCTGGTACAGCTGGCCGACGTAATCCTGCAGCATGCGCTCGGCGGAAACGGCCGGCCCCAGGTTCGCCATCGTGTGCTTGATCATGGCGACCCACTGGTGGGGGACCCCGTCGGAGGATGGCTGGGACGGGCCTGCCGCGCCCACCGATGCCGGTCGGACAGTGCTGTAAAACAGCGGCGCAACCTGCTCTTCGATCAGGTCGTAAAGTGCGGCAGCTTCGATGTCGTCGCGCTCGTCAGCTGACGCGCCGTTGTTGGCCGTGGGAATCGCCCAGCCGTTGTCGCCGTCGTACATTTCATCCCACCAGCCGTCCAGCACAGACAGGTTCAGGCCCCCGTTGATTGCCGACTTCATGCCGGAAGTTCCACAGGCCTCGAGGGGACGCAGGGGGTTGTTGAGCCATACATCGCAGCCGGGGAAGAGCGTCCGGGCCATAGCGATGTCGTAGTTGGGCAGGAAGACAATACGGTGGCGAACCTCCGGATCGTCCGTGAAGCGCACCAGATCCTGGATCATCCGCTTCCCCTGCTCATCGGCGGGGTGCGACTTGCCGGCGATCACGAGCTGGATCGGGTTCGTGGGGTGCAGGAGCAGCGCCTTCAGACGCTCGGCATCGCGCAGCATAAGCGTGAGGCGTTTGTAGGTGGGAACGCGACGTGCGAAGCCGATGGTCAGTACATCGGGATCGAGCACGTTGTCCGTCCACGCCAGTTCGGCATCGGCCGCGCCGCGCATCTTCCAGGAGGCCCGTAGCCGGGCCCGGACGTCGTCGATCAGGTTGGACCGCATGACGCGGCGGAGGCGCCAGATATCGGCGTCCTCGACGTCGTACACCCTCGCCCACTGCGGATCGAGCACGGACTCGGCGCCGAAGCTCTCCTTGGCGAAATCCGCGATCAGCGGGTCCACCCAGGTGGGGACGTGCACACCGTTCGTGACCGACATGATGGGCACCTCGCGTGCGTCGAAGCCCGGCCACAGGCCGGAGAACATCTCGCGGGACACCTCTCCGTGCAGCTTCGCCACGCCGTTGGCACGCTGTGCCAGTCGGAGCCCCATCACCGCCATGTTGAACTTGCTGTGGTCGCCGCCGTCGTAGTTCTCGGCACCGAGGTCAAGGACCCGCTCTGTGGGAACGGACGGCGCCAGACCGGCATCGAAGAAGTGCTGGATCTGGGCGCGCTCGAATCGGTCGATTCCTGCGGGAACCGGCGTGTGGGTGGTGAAGACCGTTGAGGAGCGGCCGGCGGTGAGGGCTTCCTCCCAGGACATCGGCTGTTCGTTCGAAGGGTCCATCAGTTCCCGGATGCGTTCAATGCCGAGGAAGCCCGCGTGACCCTCGTTGGTGTGGAACACCTCAGGAGCGGGATGGCCTGTCAGGCGCTCGAAGATGCGTAGTGCCTTGACACCGCCCATTCCCAGCAGCAGTTCCTGCTGCAGGCGCTGGTCACCGCCGCCGCCGTACAGGCGGTCCGTCACATTACGCGCGGCCTCGTCGTTGCCGGGCACGTTTGAATCGAGCAGCAGAAGCGGTACGCGTCCGACGTCGGCGCGCCAGATATGCGCGCGCAATTCCCGTCCGTTGGGGAGAGGAAGAACGACAGTTGCCGCGGTTCCGTCTTCCTCACGCAACTGGGTGAGCGGGAGGCCGTCGGGATCGAGGACCGGGTAGGTTTCCTGCTGCCAAGCATCACGTGAAAGGGACTGCTTGAAATAACCGGCCTGGTACAGCAGGCCGACGCCGACCAGCGGAACGCCAAGGTCCGAAGCGGCCTTCAGATGGTCGCCGGCAAGAATGCCGAGACCGCCGGAGTACTGGGGTAGCACAGCGCTGATGCCGTACTCGGGCGAGAAGTAGGCGATCGATCGCGGAGCATCTTCGCCGAGCGACTGGTACCAGCGCGGCTCCGAGAGGTATCGCTCGAGGTCCTCGCCGAGCTCATTGATCCGGGCAACCAGATCCTGGTTCTCCGCAATGCGGTGCAACTGCTCACGCGTCACTGAGCCTAGGAACTGGACAGGGTCATGGCCGCTGGCCTTCCACGCCTCCGGATTGATGTCATGGAAGAGACGCGCGGTGGGTAGATGCCAGGACCAGCGCAGGTTGCCTGCCAGCTTGCCTAAGGGAGCGATGCTCGGTGGAAGAACGGTACGGACAGTAAACCTACGGATTGCCTTCACGATGGGTAGGTTAGCGCACATTCGGGAGCTGAGGCAGGGAAAGCGGCGTCCTGTTTGTAAACGCTTGCAGCGTGACGCGCAACACTTCAGCCGTTTAGGAAGTCGCCTTAGCAATTCAGCCGAATAATGGATAACGTCTAGTCTGTGACCACTTCGAGCGAGGCGACACGTACAAGGGCAGGCGTATCCATGGGCGAAGAATTGCGGTTCGGGCGAATACCCATCACCAAGGTGTCACCGGTGATCGAGGGCGGATTGTTCCCCTCCAAAGCCATACCGGGATCGGACATCACCGTTGGGGCCACTGTGTTCAGGGAGGGACACGACCAGCTGGGCGTCTCAGCAGTGCTGTTCGACCCCTCGGGAACCGAGGTGC
The DNA here is from genome assembly GCF_035189165.1 of Arthrobacter sp. JZ12. Lineage (NCBI taxonomy): Bacteria > Bacillati > Actinomycetota > Actinomycetes > Micrococcales > Micrococcaceae > Arthrobacter > Arthrobacter sp. JZ12. Next base: position 427,804 of record NZ_CP045246.1, read on the forward strand.
AGCGCGTACGGCTGGTGCCGGTAGGGCTTGGAACCGACCGCTATGAGGGCAGGCTCCGTCCCGCAGAGGTAGGACTCCACTCCTTCACTATTGAAGGCTGGGGCGACCTCTATGAAACCTGGCACCACAATGCCACCGTCAAGATTGCGGCCGGTGTCGACGTCGAACTGATGCTCGACGAGGGTGCCGCGTTGTTCTCCCGCCACGCGGACGCGCGTCCCGACCACGAACGGGACCTGTTCATGGCAACCGCAGGCCGCTTGAAAAACACCGAGCTGTCGATCGACGAACGGCTTGCTGCCGGACACTCGCATGAGATCCGCGCGGCGATCGAGCGGGAACCCTTGCGGGCCCTGGTTACGGCCTCGCGCGAGTACCCCATTCTTGTAGAGCGCGAGGCCGCGGGAAGAGGGTCCTGGTACGAATTCTTCCCCCGCTCGGAGGGCGCGTCCTACGATCATTCCACCGCGCAATGGACCTCGGGCAATTTCCGAACCGCAGCCGAGCGGCTGCCGGCCGTCGCACGGATGGGGTTCGACGTCGTATACCTTCCTCCTATCCATCCCATCGGACGTACGCACCGCAAGGGACCCAACAACACGCTGACCGCTGGTCCGGGAGATCCGGGATCCCCGTGGGCGATCGGTGCACCGGAGGGCGGACACGACGCCATCCATCCAGACCTCGGAACCTTCGATGACTTCGACGCATTCGTACAGCGGGCAAACGAGCTCAACCTCGAGGTGGCACTGGACCTGGCGCTGCAGGCGTCCCCGGACCATCCCTGGGTTACCGAGCACCCCGAATGGTTCACCACGCGCGTAGACGGATCGATCGCGTACGCCGAGAACCCGCCGAAGAAGTACCAGGACATCTACCCGATCAACTTTGATAACGATCCCGACGGCATCTACAACGAAGTTCTGCGGATCGTCCTCCTGTGGGTCAGCCACGGAGTTCGGATCTTCCGCGTGGACAACCCGCACACCAAGCCGGTGCAGTTCTGGGAGTGGCTCATCGCCCAGGTGAACAAGGACCACCCCGACGTCGTTTTCCTCGCCGAGGCCTTCACCCGGCCGGCCATGATGCATGCGCTCGGTCGGGCAGGCTTCCAGCAGTCCTACACCTACTTCACCTGGCGAAACACCAAGGAAGAGCTGGAGCAGTACTTTACGGAGGTCAGCCATGAGACGGCCGCGTTCTTCCGTCCCAACTTCTTCGTGAACACACCTGACATCCTCACGGAGTACCTGCAGTACGGCGGACCCGCAGCGTTCAAGATCCGCGCCGTACTCGCCGCTATGGCGAGTCCGCTCTGGGGCGTCTATTCGGGTTATGAACTGTACGAGCACGTCGCGCGCCCGGGCGCCGAGGAGTACATCGACAACGAGAAGTTCGAGTACCGGCCGCGGGACTACGAGGCCGCGGAAGCGCAGGGCCGCAGCCTTGCTCCGTTCCTTACCCGGCTCAACGAGATCCGTCGCTCCCATCCCGCCCTGGGCGACCTGGAGAACCTCACGATCCATCGGTGTACCGACCCGGCCACCATCGTCTTCTCCAAGCACAAGGAGGGCCTCGGCGAGGATGGCCAGGGCAAGGACACGCTGATCGTCGTCGTAAACGTCGATCCGCACAGTGCCCGTGAGGGAACGGTCTCACTGGACCTTGAGGCTCTAGGGCTCGGGGAGGGCGACTGGAATGAGGACGGCACCTACTGGGTCGATGACCTCATCTCCGGCCAGAGCTGGCAATGGGGGGAACACAACTATGTAAGGCTGGATGCCCACGTGGAACCGGCACACATCCTTTCCATCAGGAGGACGCGTTAGTGGCAAACCCGTTTCAGCTGCATGCTCCAGGCCTTGCACACGACCCTCACTGGTACCGCAAGGCGGTGTTCTATGAGGTGTTGGTGCGAGGTTTCGCGGACGCAAACGGTGACGGCTCCGGCGACTTCACCGGGCTCATCGACAAGCTCGACTACCTGCAGTGGCTTGGTGTGGACTGCCTCTGGCTTCCTCCGTTCTTCAAGTCCCCGCTGCGCGATGGCGGGTACGACATCTCGGACTATTACGACGTCCTGGACGAGTTCGGCAGCCTAAGCGACTTCAAGCGGCTGGTCGCGGAAGCCCACGCCCGTGGCGTACGGGTCATCATCGACCTTCCGCTGAACCACACCTCCGACAAGCATCAGTGGTTCGAGGAGTCACGGACCGACCCGGAAGGGCCGTACGGCGACTTCTACGTCTGGAGCGACACTGACGAGAAGTACCAGGACGCCCGAATCATCTTCGTGGACACGGAAGAGTCCAACTGGACATTCGATCCTGTGCGCCGGCAGTTCTTCTGGCACCGCTTCTTCAGCCATCAGCCGGACCTGAACTTCGAAAATCCGAAGGTGATCGAGGCGCTCTTCGACGTGGTTCGGTTCTGGCTTGATCAGGGCATTGACGGCTTCCGCGCCGACGCCATCCCGTACCTCTTCGAGGAGGAAGGGACCAACTGCGAGAACCTGCCCGCTACCCACCATTTCCTGAAGGACCTGCGTGCCATGGTGGACGAGAATTACCCCGGCAGGGTCATCATCGCCGAGGCAAACCAGATGCCGAACGACGTCGTCGAGTACTTCGGTGACGAAGACGGCGCGGAATGCCACATGTGCTTCCACTTCCCGATCATGCCCCGGCTCTTCTATGCCCTGCGCGACCAGAAGGCCGCACCTATCATCGAGACGATGGCCGAAACTCCGGATATTCCGGCCGGCGCCCAGTGGGGCACGTTCCTTCGGAACCATGACGAACTCACCCTGGAAATGGTCACCAACGAGGAGCGCGAAGCGATGCTCGGCTGGTACGCGCCGGACTCGAGGATGCGGGCGAATATCGGTATTCGCCGTCGCCTGTCGCCCCTCCTGGATAACTCGCGGGCGGAGGTCGAGCTCATTCATGCGCTGCTGTTGTCCCTGCCGGGAAGCCCGTTCCTGTATTACGGCGACGAGATCGGCATGGGCGACAACATCTGGCTTGAGGACCGTGACGCGTCGCGAACCCCCATGCAGTGGAACCCTGACAGGAACGCCGGTTTTTCAACAGCAGACCCCGGAAAGCTGTACCTGCCCGTGGTCCAGTCGCTGGTCTACCACTACAACCACGTGAACGTTGAGGCGCAGCTCGCCAGTTCCAGTTCGCTGCTCCACTGGATGCGGCAGATGCTGGCCGTCCGTCGTTCCCACCCTGCCTTCGGGCTTGGTTCCTACCGCAACGTTCCCACCGAGGCCGAGCCGGTACTCGCATTCATCCGGGAAGTAGCGGAGGGCAACGCCGAGGGTGAACAGCCCGAAGTGATTCTGTGCGTGTTCAACCTGTCCCAGCATCCCGTCGCGGCACGGCTGCACCTGCCCGAGTATTCGGGCCGGGGTCTGCGGGATCTCTTCGGCGGAACTCCGTTCCCGGCCTTCGGCGAGGAAGGCGACCTGACGCTGACCCTGGGCAGCCATGACTTCTACTGGTTGAGGCTGCGGTCCGCCAGTTCGAACGTTGCGTCCCCGCACACCGAAGCCCTTCCCGTAATACAGATTTCGGAGGCAGTACAGTAATGGGCACATTGACGCCATCCCTTTCTGAACTCCTGACAGGCTGGATGTCCACTCAGCGCTGGTTCCCCGCCAAGGGCAGAGACCTCACAATCAGCCAGGTCGGCGGATTCAGCCTGGAAGACCCCGCGGGCGAGGTTGGTCTGGAGGTTTACCTCGTCGCCGTTGAATCGGGGCGGCGAACGGATGTCGTCAACGTGCCGCTGACCTTCCGGACTGTGCCGCTGGCGGGAGCAGAGGCAGGGCTCGTGGGGGAGGCGAACCATCCGGACCTCGGAACCTGCTACGTCTACGACGGCACCCATGATCCCGTGTTCATCGCTGCATGGACCGAGCTCATCCGCACTGGGGGCAAAACGGCCGACGGCGGCGCTGAGGGCACTGCCCTCGGCGATTTCGGCTCAACTGCGCCGGTGCAGCCCGCGGCCGACATCTCGGTGCTGGGCGGCGAACAGTCGAACACTTCGGTGGTGATCGATGCCGGCGGCACCCCGATGATCCTGAAGTTCTTCCGGGTGTTGGCAGCGGGAGAGAGCCCGGATGTCCAGGTCAGTGCCAAGCTGACGGCAGCGGGCTCCAAGGACGTGCCGAACACTTTTGGATGGGTAATGGGCTCTTGGCGTGACGCGCAGTCGCAGAGCGAACGAACCACCGGGCACCTTAGTGTCCTCCGCGAGTTCATTCCGGGAAGCAGGGACGCGTGGCGAAATGCAGTCAGCGCCCTGGAAGCCGGTCGTAGCTTCACAGGCGAGGCGTCGGAACTTGGCCGCGTTATCGCGCGGATCCACCTCCAGTTGGCCAAGGCCTTCGGCAGCCGCAGTGCAACTGCCTCTGAAACCGATGAATTCCGGGATTCCCTGGCGGGTCGTATCGAATGGGCCTGGCGGGAAGCAGGATCCGTCGTCGGGCCTTACGACGGACAGATCGACGCAATCCTCACCGAGGTGAAAGGGCTGGATAACCTCCCTGAACTGCAGCGGATCCACGCTGACCTGCATCTCGGACAGATTCTTGCAACGCGCGACGGCGGCTGGCTGGTCCTCGATTTCGAGGGCGAACCGCTGCGGCCGGCCGCCGAACGGAGCGTCCCGGACGTTCCCATCCGGGACGTAGTGGGGCTTGTGCGTTCGCTGGAGTACGCGGCCGGGATCGGAGTGCATGAGTCCACTGTTTCCGCAGAAGCCGCGCAGACATGGTCCGTCGAAGCGGTCGATGCGTTCCTCAAGGGGTACTCCAACGAGGCCGCAACAGCGGTGGACCGGGACGGTGCACTCTTCCGCGCTCTCTGGCTCGATAAGGCGCTCTACGAGGTTGTGTACGAGCTCAGAAACCGCCCGGATTGGGTGGACGTGCCGGTTGCGGCAGTCCGCCGGATGCTGAAGGGTGGAGGATCAGAGCCGGGGCACACGTCAGCCCAATCCATCGGGACGAAAGGAACAACCGTGGATTCTGCACAGCAGCAAGAGACACGAGAGTCGCTGGACAACCCGATTCCTGTCGACCATGACATCCTGCACCAGGTATCCGAGGGCAGGTACTACCAGCCACACGCCGTCCTAGGTGCGCATCTGGATCAGCATGGCCACGTCACCATCCGTACTCTCCGCAAGCTCGCCGATAGCGTGACGGTCGTAACGGGCAACGGTCGCGTGCGGTTGAATCATGAACACAACGGTGTCTGGGTGGGAGTCCTCGAGGCTGAGCGGGCTGGTCACGTACCCGACTACCGTCTTGAGGTTACGTACGGGGGCGAGCCGCAGACAGCGGACGACCCGTATCGATTCCTGCCAACGCTCGGCGAAATCGACATGCACCTTATCGCCGAAGGCCGGCACGAGACGCTGTGGACTGCTCTCGGGGCGCACGTGCGGCGTTATGCCTCCGCCCTTGGCGAGGTGTCGGGCGTCAGTTTCGCAGTATGGGCACCCAATGCCCAGGCGGTGCGTGTGAAGGCCGATTTCAACGGCTGGGATGGCTCCGTCCATGCCATGCGCTCGCTGGGTAGCTCCGGTATTTGGGAGCTGTTCGTGCCCGGCGCCGAAGCAGGAGCCTGCTACAAGTTTGAAATCCTTGGCAGGGATGGGCAATGGCGGGAGAAAGCCGACCCCATGGCTCGGGGAACAGAGGTTCCGCCGCTCACAGGGTCGCGCGTGGTTGAGTCGCGCTACTCCTTCGGTGACGACACCTGGATGCAGGAGCGCAAGACAAAGGACCCGCACAACGGGCCGATGAGTGTCTACGAGGTCCACCTCGGCTCCTGGCGGCTAGGGCTGAATTACAGGCAGCTCGCCGAGCAACTGGTGGAGTACGTGACCTGGCAGGGCTTTACCCACGTCGAACTCATGCCCGTTGCGGAGCACCCTTTCGGCGGCTCCTGGGGTTATCAGGTGACGTCCTACTTCGCACCAACGTCACGCTTCGGCCATCCGGACGATTTCAAGTATCTGGTGGACAAGCTGCACCAGGCCGGCATCGGCGTCATCATGGACTGGGTCCCCGCGCACTTCCCGAAGGACGAGTGGGCGCTGGCCCGTTTCGACGGCGAAACCCTGTACGAGCACGGTAATCCCCAGCTCGGCGAGCACCCGGACTGGGGCACGCTGATCTTTGATTTCGGTCGACGCGAGGTACGGAACTTCCTAGTTGCCAACGCCCTCTACTGGTTGGAGGAGTTCCACATCGACGGCCTGCGTGTCGACGCAGTGGCATCGATGCTGTACCTCGACTACTCACGTCAGGACGGCCAGTGGCAGCCGAACCGCTACGGCGGACGGGAGAACCTTGAAGCCATCTCATTTCTCCAGGAAGTCAACGCGACGGCTTACAAGCGCGTGCCTGGGATTGTGATGATCGCTGAGGAGTCAACAGCGTTCGACGGCGTCACGCGCCCCACGTCGCACGGTGGCCTGGGTTTCGGGATCAAGTGGAATATGGGCTGGATGCATGACTCGCTTCAGTACATCTCCGAAGACCCGATCAACCGGATGTACCACCACGGCAAAGCCACGTTCTCGATGGTGTACGCGTATACCGAGAACTTCATGTTGCCGATCAGTCATGACGAGGTTGTTCACGGCAAGGGCTCCCTGCTTCGCAAGATGCCAGGGGACCGTTGGCAACAGCTTGCGAACGTCCGCGCTTACCTGGCATTCCAGTGGGCGCACCCCGGCAAGCAGCTGATTTTCATGGGCTCAGAGTTCGCCCAGGAATCAGAATGGTCCGAACAACGCGGCCTGGACTGGTGGGTTGCCGAGACCATCCCTCACAAGGGAGTGCAGGAACTCGTTCGGAAGCTCAACACGGTTTATCGCAATACGCCGGCGCTGTACGTCCGCGACAACGATCCCTCAGGTTTCCAATGGATCAACGAAAACGACGGCGCCCGCAACACGCTGTCCTTCATTCGTTGGGACACCCAGGGCAACCCCGTTGTTTGTATCGCTAACTTCTCGGGGGCGCCTCATGAGGGGTACCGGGTTGGGATGCCCTGGGCCGGTCAGTGGACGGAACTGCTCAACACCGACGCCGAGGAGTATGGCGGTTCAGGGGTAGCGAACGTGGGCACCATTGAGGCTATCGAGGGGGCGCAAAACGGTCTGCCGGCCTATGCCGACCTGCGGGTGCCGCCGCTTGGTGTCCTGTACCTGACACCAGCCCAGGGGTGAGTGTTCCGGCTCGCGCCGGACGGTAGCAAAGCTGTCCCCGGCGGTGGATTTACAAATCCGCCGTCGGGGTGCTAGAGTTTATTCCCGCGCCAACGAAGACCTTGTGTCCGGCCGACATTCACAACACGCGAAGCCAGAGTGATTCTGAGCGCCGCGATCTGTGTGAAGAAGGGCGGATTTGACGGGGTGGGGTTTGGTGGGTAAGTTAGAGAAGTTGCTCCGGAGCGATGATGCGGCCTTGAGGGTTGTGTTTGGTGCCGGGTGCTTCTGTTGTTTGAGAACTCAATAGTGTGCCATGTTTGTTGATACCGATTTTTTGATTGGTTGATTGCTGGTCATCCTGCCCCTGTGGGGTGGCTGGTTTTTAGCTGGTTTCGAATTTTGTGCAGCATGGGCCTTCTTTTTCCGGGGGTTTGTGTTGTGTCTGTATTTTTTACGGAGAGTTTGATCCTGGCTCAGGATGAACGCTGGCGGCGTGCTTAACACATGCAAGTCGAACGATGATCCCCAGCTTGCTGGGGGGATTAGTGGCGAACGGGTGAGTAACACGTGAGTAACCTGCCCTTGACTCTGGGATAAGCCTGGGAAACTGGGTCTAATACTGGATACGACCTTCTGGCGCATGCCATGTTGGTGGAAAGCTTTTGTGGTTTTGGATGGACTCGCGGCCTATCAGCTTGTTGGTGGGGTAATGGCCTACCAAGGCGACGACGGGTAGCCGGCCTGAGAGGGTGGACGGCCACACTGGGACTGAGACACGGCCCAGACTCCTACGGGAGGCAGCAGTGGGGAATATTGCACAATGGGCGCAAGCCTGATGCAGCGACGCCGCGTGAGGGATGAAGGCCTTCGGGTTGTAAACCTCTTTCAGTAGGGAAGAAGCGAAAGTGACGGTACCTGCAGAAGAAGCGCCGGCTAACTACGTGCCAGCAGCCGCGGTAATACGTAGGGCGCAAGCGTTATCCGGAATTATTGGGCGTAAAGAGCTCGTAGGCGGTTTGTCGCGTCTGCCGTGAAAGTCCGGGGCTTAACTCCGGATCTGCGGTGGGTACGGGCAGACTTGAGTGATGTAGGGGAGACTGGAATTCCTGGTGTAGCGGTGAAATGCGCAGATATCAGGAGGAACACCGATGGCGAAGGCAGGTCTCTGGGCATTAACTGACGCTGAGGAGCGAAAGCATGGGGAGCGAACAGGATTAGATACCCTGGTAGTCCATGCCGTAAACGTTGGGCACTAGGTGTGGGGGACATTCCACGTTTTCCGCGCCGTAGCTAACGCATTAAGTGCCCCGCCTGGGGAGTACGGCCGCAAGGCTAAAACTCAAAGGAATTGACGGGGGCCCGCACAAGCGGCGGAGCATGCGGATTAATTCGATGCAACGCGAAGAACCTTACCAAGGCTTGACATGAACCGGAACGGCGCAGAGATGTGTCGGCCACTTGTGGCCGGTTTACAGGTGGTGCATGGTTGTCGTCAGCTCGTGTCGTGAGATGTTGGGTTAAGTCCCGCAACGAGCGCAACCCTCGTTCCATGTTGCCAGCGGGTTATGCCGGGGACTCATGGGAGACTGCCGGGGTCAACTCGGAGGAAGGTGGGGACGACGTCAAATCATCATGCCCCTTATGTCTTGGGCTTCACGCATGCTACAATGGCCGGTACAAAGGGTTGCGATGCTGTGAGGTGGAGCTAATCCCAAAAAGCCGGTCTCAGTTCGGATTGAGGTCTGCAACTCGACCTCATGAAGTCGGAGTCGCTAGTAATCGCAGATCAGCAACGCTGCGGTGAATACGTTCCCGGGCCTTGTACACACCGCCCGTCAAGTCACGAAAGTTGGTAACACCCGAAGCCGGTGGCCTAACCCCTTGTGGGAGGGAGCCGTCGAAGGTGGGACCGGCGATTGGGACTAAGTCGTAACAAGGTAGCCGTACCGGAAGGTGCGGCTGGATCACCTCCTTTCTAAGGAGCGCCTACAGCTTTCTGTCCTTCCTATGTGTTGGGTGGGGGTTGTCAGGAGTAAGCCCATTGCGCAGGCGTTTGTTCTGCGGTGGGTGCTCATGGGTGGAATATCAACGGATTTGGTGCCTGGTTGGTGCTGTTGGCGTGAGTACGGTTCCTGTCCCTTTTTGTGGGGTGGGTGCGTGGAAAGTGTTGGTGGTGTTGGTTGGGTTCCTTTTGGCACACTGTTGGGTCCTGAGGCAACAGGAGCCCATGCTTTGGTCCTGCTTTTTTGTGGTGGGGTTGGGTGTGGTTTTTCTGGTGTTTCTGGTTTCCTGCGCATGACTTCCTGTTGCCCTGGTTGGGGTGGTGGGGGTGTGTGTTGGGGTTGTTGTTTGAGAACTGCATAGTGGACGCGAGCATCTTAAATTTTTGTGTGCACGCGATTGATGTGCCGGCCTTTTGGGGTTGGTGTGTTGGTTGTGTGTGATCGTCAAGTTTTTAAGGGCACACGGTGGATGCCTTGGCATCAGGAGCCGAAGAAGGACGTGGGAATCTGCGATAAGCCTGGGGGAGTTGATAACCGAACGGTGATCCCAGGATGTCCGAATGGGGAAACCCCGCTCAGCGTGCGAGTGACTGAGTGACCCGTACCTGAACACATAGGGTGCGTGGAGGGAACGTGGGGAAGTGAAACATCTCAGTACCCACAGGAAGAGAAAACAATAGTGATTCCGTTAGTAGTGGCGAGCGAACGCGGATGAGGCTAAACCAGTGGTGTGTGATAGCCGGCGGGCGTTGCATCACTGGGGTTGCGGGACGTTCCGTGCCAGTTCTGCCGGGCTGGTGAAGTGAGTGCAGGCGTATAGGTGAATGGGTTTGAAGGCCCGACCGGAGTGGGTGAGAGTCCCGTAGCCGGAATGCGTGCTGCCGCTTGGAATGTATCCCAAGTAGTACGGGGCCCGAGGAATCCCGTGCGAATCTGCCAGGACCACCTGGTAAGCCTAAATACTCCCTGATGACCGATAGCGGACCAGTACCGTGAGGGAAAGGTGAAAAGTACCCCGGGAGGGGAGTGAAATAGTACCTGAAACCGTGTGCCTACAATCCGTCAGAGCCGGCTTTGTTCCGGTGATGGCGTGCCTTTTGAAGAATGAGCCTGCGAGTTAGTGTTACGTCGCGAGGTTAACCCGTGTGGGGTAGCCGTAGCGAAAGCGAGTCTGAATAGGGCGAGTGAGTGGCGTGATCTAGACCCGAAGCGAAGTGATCTACCCATGGCCAGGTTGAAGCGACGGTAAGACGTCGTGGAGGACCGAACCCACTTCAGTTGAAAATGGAGGGGATGAGCTGTGGGTAGGGGTGAAAGGCCAATCAAACTTCGTGATAGCTGGTTCTCCCCGAAATGCATTTAGGTGCAGCGTTGCGTGTTTCTTGCCGGAGGTAGAGCTACTGGATGGCCGATGGGCCCTACAAGGTTACTGACGTCAGCCAAACTCCGAATGCCGGTAAGTCAGAGCGCAGCAGTGAGACTGTGGGGGATAAGCTTCATAGTCGAGAGGGAAACAGCCCAGACCACCAACTAAGGCCCCTAAGCGTGTGCTAAGTGGGAAAGGATGTGGAGTTGCTCAGACAACCAGGAGGTTGGCTTAGAAGCAGCCACCCTTGAAAGAGTGCGTAATAGCTCACTGGTCAAGTGATTCCGCGCCGACAATGTAGCGGGGCTCAAGTACACCGCCGAAGTTGTGGCATTCACATTTGTTCCTAGCCTTCGTGGTTCAGGAGTGTGGATGGGTAGGGGAGCGTCGTGTGGGCGGTGAAGCTGCGGTGTAAACCAGTGGTGGAGCCTACACGAGTGAGAATGCAGGCATGAGTAGCGAAAGACGGGTGGGAAACCCGTCCGCCGAATGATCAAGGGTTCCAGGGTCAAGCTAATCTGCCCTGGGTAAGTCGGGACCTAAGGCGAGGCCGACAGGCGTAGTCGATGGACAACGGGTTGATATTCCCGTACCGGTGAAGAACCGCCCCTACTGAACAAGGGATACTAACCACCCAAACCACCATCGAGTGGTCTTCGGACCCAGTGTTGGTGGGGAGCGTGGGACCTGATCTTGGGAGGTAAACGTATTAACAGGTGTGACGCAGGAAGGTAGCCGGGCCGGGCGATGGTTGTCCCGGTCTAAGGATGTAGGAGGGATCATAGGCAAATCCGTGGTCCTGGTTTTGATACCGACTCTGAGATCCGATGGGCCCCACCATGGGTGGGGATCCGGTGATCCTATGCTGCCTAGAAAAGCATCGGCGTGAGGTTCCAACTGCCCGTACCCCAAACCGACACAGGTGATCAGGTAGAGAATACTAAGGCGATCGAGAGAATTATGGTTAAGGAACTCGGCAAAATGCCCCCGTAACTTCGGGAGAAGGGGGGCCCCAACCGTGATGGACACTTGCTGTCCGGAGGCGGATCGGGGCCGCAGAGACCAGGGGGAAGCGACTGTTTACTAAAAACACAGGTCCGTGCGAAGTCGCAAGACGATGTATACGGACTGACTCCTGCCCGGTGCTGGAAGGTTAAGAGGACCGGTTAGCCCCTTGTGGGCGAAGCTGGGAATTTAAGCCCCAGTAAACGGCGGTGGTAACTATAACCATCCTAAGGTAGCGAAATTCCTTGTCGGGTAAGTTCCGACCTGCACGAATGGAGTAACGACTTCCCCGCTGTCTCAACCATAAACTCGGCGAAATTGCACTACGAGTAAAGATGCTCGTTACGCGCAGCAGGACGGAAAGACCCCGAGACCTTCACTATAGTTTGGTATTGGTGTTCGGTGTGGCTTGTGTAGGATAGGTGGGAGACTGTGAAGCCCGGACGCCAGTTCGGGTGGAGTCATCGTTGAAATACCACTCTGGTCACTCTGGATATCTAACTTCGGCCCGTAATCCGGGTCAGGGACAGTGCCTGATGGGTAGTTTAACTGGGGCGGTTGCCTCCCAAAAAGTAACGGAGGCGCCCAAAGGTTCCCTCAGCCTGGTTGGCAATCAGGTGTCGAGTGTAAGTGCACAAGGGAGCTTGACTGTGAGAGAGACATCTCAAGCAGGGACGAAAGTCGGGACTAGTGATCCGGCGGCACATTGTGGAATGGCCGTCGCTCAACGGATAAAAGGTACCTCGGGGATAACAGGCTGATCTTGCCCAAGAGTCCATATCGACGGCATGGTTTGGCACCTCGATGTCGGCTCGTCGCATCCTGGGGCTGGAGTAGGTCCCAAGGGTTGGGCTGTTCGCCCATTAAAGCGGTACGCGAGCTGGGTTTAGAACGTCGTGAGACAGTTCGGTCCCTATCCGCTGCGCGCGTAGGAAATTTGAGAAGGGCTGTCCTTAGTACGAGAGGACCGGGACGGACGAACCTCTGGTGTGTCAGTTGTACTGCCAAGTGCACCGCTGATTAGCTACGTTCGGATGGGATAACCGCTGAAAGCATCTAAGCGGGAAGCCTGCTTCAAGATGAGATTTCCATACACCATTTGGTGTGAGAGGCCCCCAGCTAGACCACTGGGTTGATAGGCCGGATGTGGAAGCGAGGACTAACGACTCGTGAAGCTGACCGGTACTAATACGCCGATAACTTGACACCACACAAACCCCCCCACCCCTGGTGGGAAACACGGGGTGCTACGCGTCCACTATGCGGTTCCCAACCAACAACCGCCCCAAAAGGGGTTCACGGGAACCACACAACTGAATACAGGTTAGTCATAACCACGAAGTTGTAACCACAAGACTTCCCACCCCACACACCAACACGTGTTCGAGGGGCGGGTAACAGGGTTACGGCGGTCATAGCGTGGGGGAAACGCCCGGTCCCATTCCGAACCCGGAAGCTAAGACCCACAGCGCCGATGGTACTGCACCCGAGAGAGTGTGGGAGAGTAGGACACCGCCGGACAACATTTACAGGAAAGGGCCTCACCATGATGGTGAGGCCCTTTCCGCTTTAACCACCACACCACCAACACGGGCCATCAGTACCGGTCAGCCGCGGGTTCGCCGGCTGCGGAGTGGTGCCTTCGGTCGTTGCTCGTACTGTGTGGTTTGCGTGGGTTGATCTGGGTGTGCGTGGTTGGACGACGGGGAGGCGGGGGTACGGTCCGGTACTGCGATTGCGTTGCGGTGGTTCCAGCCGGTGGTTCCAGCCGGTGCTGCCTGCCCGGTGCTGCCTGCCCGGTTGTCTGCTTGGTTGTCTGCCCGGTTGTCTGCCCGGTTGTTTGCCTGGTGTTGTTTGCCTGGTTGTGCCGGTGAGGTGGCCGGTGGGGGTGGGTGTGGTTTGGTGTCGGCCGGAAGGGTTTCATCCGGGCGGCGCGTGGTTCTCGGGTGGCGTAGGCGGTCCTGGCCGTAAGGGGGGTGGGTTCGAGTCGCTGTCGGCTGGTGCGTGGTAGATGCCGGCGACAGGGGCAGCTGCCTCCAGGCTCATCCGGAGGGTCTACTTCGCTGAAAGGTTGTTGCCGGCGTGGTGGAGCAGGGTGCGAGATTAACCACAGGGTGGTTGCCGGGTATCCGACGCCCGTTCTGACTCATCCCGCACTTTCCGGGTGCGCTGGGCACCGGGCTTGTCCTGGGGCAGGCCCGGTGCCGGGGGTTGGTGGTGGATGTATCTGTGGGTGTATCTATGGTGACGATCACAGTATCGCTTGTGTGGTGGGGTCGGCCCTGGAGTGCTCGAGCGGCCCTTCCCAGGGCCGCGCCGGCCGGTAACTGCGGGGGTTTTCCTGCCCGGAGGGGGCCGATTTGCGTGGCCGCTGGGAGGCGTGTAATGTTCTTCGAGTCGCCGCGGACGGGACAGGAACTCAAAGGTAAACAACCGGGTTCCGAAAGCCTCCGCTTGAGCGACACACTCCCTCCAAAAATCAGGATCTGATCCGTCATGGACTGCGCCTGGATGAGGTTGGGATCGCCGGTTCCACACCGCAAGCGCCGCAGGGCGGATTTGACGGGGTGGGGTTTGGCGGGTAAGTTAGAAAAGTTGCTCCGGAGCGATGATGCGGCCTTGAGGGTTGTGTTTGGTGCCGGGTGCTTCTGTTGTTTGAGAACTCAATAGTGTGCCATGTTTGTTGATACCGATTTTTTGATTGGTTGATTGCTGGTCATCCTGCCCCTGTGGGGTGGCTGGTTTTTAGCTGGTTTCGAATTTTGTGCAGCATGGGCCTTCTTTTTCCGGGGGTTTGTGTTGTGTCTGTATTTTTTACGGAGAGTTTGATCCTGGCTCAGGATGAACGCTGGCGGCGTGCTTAACACATGCAAGTCGAACGATGATCCCCAGCTTGCTGGGGGGATTAGTGGCGAACGGGTGAGTAACACGTGAGTAACCTGCCCTTGACTCTGGGATAAGCCTGGGAAACTGGGTCTAATACTGGATACGACCTTCTGGCGCATGCCATGTTGGTGGAAAGCTTTTGTGGTTTTGGATGGACTCGCGGCCTATCAGCTTGTTGGTGGGGTAATGGCCTACCAAGGCGACGACGGGTAGCCGGCCTGAGAGGGTGGACGGCCACACTGGGACTGAGACACGGCCCAGACTCCTACGGGAGGCAGCAGTGGGGAATATTGCACAATGGGCGCAAGCCTGATGCAGCGACGCCGCGTGAGGGATGAAGGCCTTCGGGTTGTAAACCTCTTTCAGTAGGGAAGAAGCGAAAGTGACGGTACCTGCAGAAGAAGCGCCGGCTAACTACGTGCCAGCAGCCGCGGTAATACGTAGGGCGCAAGCGTTATCCGGAATTATTGGGCGTAAAGAGCTCGTAGGCGGTTTGTCGCGTCTGCCGTGAAAGTCCGGGGCTTAACTCCGGATCTGCGGTGGGTACGGGCAGACTTGAGTGATGTAGGGGAGACTGGAATTCCTGGTGTAGCGGTGAAATGCGCAGATATCAGGAGGAACACCGATGGCGAAGGCAGGTCTCTGGGCATTAACTGACGCTGAGGAGCGAAAGCATGGGGAGCGAACAGGATTAGATACCCTGGTAGTCCATGCCGTAAACGTTGGGCACTAGGTGTGGGGGACATTCCACGTTTTCCGCGCCGTAGCTAACGCATTAAGTGCCCCGCCTGGGGAGTACGGCCGCAAGGCTAAAACTCAAAGGAATTGACGGGGGCCCGCACAAGCGGCGGAGCATGCGGATTAATTCGATGCAACGCGAAGAACCTTACCAAGGCTTGACATGAACCGGAACGGCGCAGAGATGTGTCGGCCACTTGTGGCCGGTTTACAGGTGGTGCATGGTTGTCGTCAGCTCGTGTCGTGAGATGTTGGGTTAAGTCCCGCAACGAGCGCAACCCTCGTTCCATGTTGCCAGCGGGTTATGCCGGGGACTCATGGGAGACTGCCGGGGTCAACTCGGAGGAAGGTGGGGACGACGTCAAATCATCATGCCCCTTATGTCTTGGGCTTCACGCATGCTACAATGGCCGGTACAAAGGGTTGCGATGCTGTGAGGTGGAGCTAATCCCAAAAAGCCGGTCTCAGTTCGGATTGAGGTCTGCAACTCGACCTCATGAAGTCGGAGTCGCTAGTAATCGCAGATCAGCAACGCTGCGGTGAATACGTTCCCGGGCCTTGTACACACCGCCCGTCAAGTCACGAAAGTTGGTAACACCCGAAGCCGGTGGCCTAACCCCTTGTGGGAGGGAGCCGTCGAAGGTGGGACCGGCGATTGGGACTAAGTCGTAACAAGGTAGCCGTACCGGAAGGTGCGGCTGGATCACCTCCTTTCTAAGGAGCGCCTACAGCTTTCTGTCCTTCCTATGTGTTGGGTGGGGGTTGTCAGGAGTAAGCCCATTGCGCAGGCGTTTGTTCTGCGGTGGGTGCTCATGGGTGGAATATCAACGGATTTGGTGCCTGGTTGGTGCTGTTGGCGTGAGTACGGTTCCTGTCCCTTTTTGTGGGGTGGGTGCGTGGAAAGTGTTGGTGGTGTTGGTTGGGTTCCTTTTGGCACACTGTTGGGTCCTGAGGCAACAGGAGCCCATGCTTTGGTCCTGCTTTTTTGTGGTGGGGTTGGGTGTGGTTTTTCTGGTGTTTCTGGTTTCCTGCGCATGACTTCCTGTTGCCCTGGTTGGGGTGGTGGGGGTGTGTGTTGGGGTTGTTGTTTGAGAACTGCATAGTGGACGCGAGCATCTTAAATTTTTGTGTGCACGCGATTGATGTGCCGGCCTTTTGGGGTTGGTGTGTTGGTTGTGTGTGATCGTCAAGTTTTTAAGGGCACACGGTGGATGCCTTGGCATCAGGAGCCGAAGAAGGACGTGGGAATCTGCGATAAGCCTGGGGGAGTTGATAACCGAACGGTGATCCCAGGATGTCCGAATGGGGAAACCCCGCTCAGCGTGCGAGTGACTGAGTGACCCGTACCTGAACACATAGGGTGCGTGGAGGGAACGTGGGGAAGTGAAACATCTCAGTACCCACAGGAAGAGAAAACAATAGTGATTCCGTTAGTAGTGGCGAGCGAACGCGGATGAGGCTAAACCAGTGGTGTGTGATAGCCGGCGGGCGTTGCATCACTGGGGTTGCGGGACGTTCCGTGCCAGTTCTGCCGGGCTGGTGAAGTGAGTGCAGGCGTATAGGTGAATGGGTTTGAAGGCCCGACCGGAGTGGGTGAGAGTCCCGTAGCCGGAATGCGTGCTGCCGCTTGGAATGTATCCCAAGTAGTACGGGGCCCGAGGAATCCCGTGCGAATCTGCCAGGACCACCTGGTAAGCCTAAATACTCCCTGATGACCGATAGCGGACCAGTACCGTGAGGGAAAGGTGAAAAGTACCCCGGGAGGGGAGTGAAATAGTACCTGAAACCGTGTGCCTACAATCCGTCAGAGCCGGCTTTGTTCCGGTGATGGCGTGCCTTTTGAAGAATGAGCCTGCGAGTTAGTGTTACGTCGCGAGGTTAACCCGTGTGGGGTAGCCGTAGCGAAAGCGAGTCTGAATAGGGCGAGTGAGTGGCGTGATCTAGACCCGAAGCGAAGTGATCTACCCATGGCCAGGTTGAAGCGACGGTAAGACGTCGTGGAGGACCGAACCCACTTCAGTTGAAAATGGAGGGGATGAGCTGTGGGTAGGGGTGAAAGGCCAATCAAACTTCGTGATAGCTGGTTCTCCCCGAAATGCATTTAGGTGCAGCGTTGCGTGTTTCTTGCCGGAGGTAGAGCTACTGGATGGCCGATGGGCCCTACAAGGTTACTGACGTCAGCCAAACTCCGAATGCCGGTAAGTCAGAGCGCAGCAGTGAGACTGTGGGGGATAAGCTTCATAGTCGAGAGGGAAACAGCCCAGACCACCAACTAAGGCCCCTAAGCGTGTGCTAAGTGGGAAAGGATGTGGAGTTGCTCAGACAACCAGGAGGTTGGCTTAGAAGCAGCCACCCTTGAAAGAGTGCGTAATAGCTCACTGGTCAAGTGATTCCGCGCCGACAATGTAGCGGGGCTCAAGTACACCGCCGAAGTTGTGGCATTCACATTTGTTCCTAGCCTTCGTGGTTCAGGAGTGTGGATGGGTAGGGGAGCGTCGTGTGGGCGGTGAAGCTGCGGTGTAAACCAGTGGTGGAGCCTACACGAGTGAGAATGCAGGCATGAGTAGCGAAAGACGGGTGGGAAACCCGTCCGCCGAATGATCAAGGGTTCCAGGGTCAAGCTAATCTGCCCTGGGTAAGTCGGGACCTAAGGCGAGGCCGACAGGCGTAGTCGATGGACAACGGGTTGATATTCCCGTACCGGTGAAGAACCGCCCCTACTGAACAAGGGATACTAACCACCCAAACCACCATCGAGTGGTCTTCGGACCCAGTGTTGGTGGGGAGCGTGGGACCTGATCTTGGGAGGTAAACGTATTAACAGGTGTGACGCAGGAAGGTAGCCGGGCCGGGCGATGGTTGTCCCGGTCTAAGGATGTAGGAGGGATCATAGGCAAATCCGTGGTCCTGGTTTTGATACCGACTCTGAGATCCGATGGGCCCCACCATGGGTGGGGATCCGGTGATCCTATGCTGCCTAGAAAAGCATCGGCGTGAGGTTCCAACTGCCCGTACCCCAAACCGACACAGGTGATCAGGTAGAGAATACTAAGGCGATCGAGAGAATTATGGTTAAGGAACTCGGCAAAATGCCCCCGTAACTTCGGGAGAAGGGGGGCCCCAACCGTGATGGACACTTGCTGTCCGGAGGCGGATCGGGGCCGCAGAGACCAGGGGGAAGCGACTGTTTACTAAAAACACAGGTCCGTGCGAAGTCGCAAGACGATGTATACGGACTGACTCCTGCCCGGTGCTGGAAGGTTAAGAGGACCGGTTAGCCCCTTGTGGGCGAAGCTGGGAATTTAAGCCCCAGTAAACGGCGGTGGTAACTATAACCATCCTAAGGTAGCGAAATTCCTTGTCGGGTAAGTTCCGACCTGCACGAATGGAGTAACGACTTCCCCGCTGTCTCAACCATAAACTCGGCGAAATTGCACTACGAGTAAAGATGCTCGTTACGCGCAGCAGGACGGAAAGACCCCGAGACCTTCACTATAGTTTGGTATTGGTGTTCGGTGTGGCTTGTGTAGGATAGGTGGGAGACTGTGAAGCCCGGACGCCAGTTCGGGTGGAGTCATCGTTGAAATACCACTCTGGTCACTCTGGATATCTAACTTCGGCCCGTAATCCGGGTCAGGGACAGTGCCTGATGGGTAGTTTAACTGGGGCGGTTGCCTCCCAAAAAGTAACGGAGGCGCCCAAAGGTTCCCTCAGCCTGGTTGGCAATCAGGTGTCGAGTGTAAGTGCACAAGGGAGCTTGACTGTGAGAGAGACATCTCAAGCAGGGACGAAAGTCGGGACTAGTGATCCGGCGGCACATTGTGGAATGGCCGTCGCTCAACGGATAAAAGGTACCTCGGGGATAACAGGCTGATCTTGCCCAAGAGTCCATATCGACGGCATGGTTTGGCACCTCGATGTCGGCTCGTCGCATCCTGGGGCTGGAGTAGGTCCCAAGGGTTGGGCTGTTCGCCCATTAAAGCGGTACGCGAGCTGGGTTTAGAACGTCGTGAGACAGTTCGGTCCCTATCCGCTGCGCGCGTAGGAAATTTGAGAAGGGCTGTCCTTAGTACGAGAGGACCGGGACGGACGAACCTCTGGTGTGTCAGTTGTACTGCCAAGTGCACCGCTGATTAGCTACGTTCGGATGGGATAACCGCTGAAAGCATCTAAGCGGGAAGCCTGCTTCAAGATGAGATTTCCATACACCATTTGGTGTGAGAGGCCCCCAGCTAGACCACTGGGTTGATAGGCCGGATGTGGAAGCGAGGACTAACGACTCGTGAAGCTGACCGGTACTAATACGCCGATAACTTGACACCACACAAACCCCCCCACCCCTGGTGGGAAACACGGGGTGCTACGCGTCCACTATGCGGTTCCCAACCAACAACCGCCCCCAAAAGGGGTTCACGGGAACCACACAACTGAATACAGGTTAGTCATAACCACGAAGTTGTAACCACAAGACTTCCCACCCCACACACCAACACGTGTTCGAGGGGCGGGTAACAGGGTTACGGCGGTCATAGCGTGGGGGAAACGCCCGGTCCCATTCCGAACCCGGAAGCTAAGACCCACAGCGCCGATGGTACTGCACCCGAGAGAGTGTGGGAGAGTAGGACACCGCCGGACAACATTTACAGGAAAGGGCCTCACCATGATGGTGAGGCCCTTTCCGCTTTAACCACCACACCACCAACACGGGCCATCAGTACCGGTCAGCCGCGGGTTCGCCGGCTGCGGAGTGGTGCCTTCGGTCGTTGCTCGTACTGTGTGGTTTGCGTGGGTTGATCTGGGTGTGCGTGGTTGGACGACGGGGAGGCGGGGGTACGGTCCGGTACTGCGATTGCGTTGCGGTGGTTCCAGCCGGTGGTTCCAGCCGGTGCTGCCTGCCCGGTGCTGCCTGCCCGGTTGTCTGCTTGGTTGTCTGCCCGGTTGTCTGCCCGGTTGTTTGCCTGGTGTTGTTTGCCTGGTTGTGCCGGTGAGGTGGCCGGTGGGGTGGGTGTGGTTTGGTGTCGGCCGGAAGGGTTTCATCCGGGCGGCGCGTGGTTCTCGGGTGGCGTAGGCGGTCCTGGCCGTAAGGGGGGTGGGTTCGAGTCGCTGTCGGCTGGTGCGTGGTAGATGCCGGCGACAGGGGCAGCTGCCTCCAGGCTCATCCGGAGGGTCTACTTCGCTGAAAGGTTGTTGCCGGCGTGGTGGAGCAGGGTGCGAGATTAACCACAGGGTGGTTGCCGGGTATCCGACGCCCGTTCTGACTCATCCCGCACTTTCCGGGTGCGCTGGGCACCGGGCTTGTCCTGGGGCAGGCCCGGTGCCGGGGGTTGGTGGTGGATGTATCTGTGGGTGTATCTATGGTGACGATCACAGTATCGCTTGTGTGGTGGGGTCGGCCCTGGAGTGCTCGAGCGGCCCTTCCCAGGGCCGCGCCGGCCGGTAACTGCGGGGGTTTTCCTGCCCGGAGGGGGCCGATTTGCGTGGCCGCTGGGAGGCGTGTAATGTTCTTCGAGTCGCCGCGGACGGGACAGGAACTCAAAGGTAAACAACCGGGTTCCGAAAGCCTCCGCTTGAGCGACACACTCCCTCCAAAAATCAGGATCTGATCCGTCATGGACTGCGCCTGGATGAGGTTGGGATCGCCGGTTCCACACCGCAAGCGCCGCAGGGCGGATTTGACGGGGTGGGGTTTGGCGGGTAAGTTAGAAAAGTTGCTCCGGAGCGATGATGCGGCCTTGAGGGTTGTGTTTGGTGCCGGGTGCTTCTGTTGTTTGAGAACTCAATAGTGTGCCATGTTTGTTGATACCGATTTTTTGATTGGTTGATTGCTGGTCATCCTGCCCCTGTGGGGTGGCTGGTTTTTAGCTGGTTTCGAATTTTGTGCAGCATGGGCCTTCTTTTTCCGGGGGTTTGTGTTGTGTCTGTATTTTTTACGGAGAGTTTGATCCTGGCTCAGGATGAACGCTGGCGGCGTGCTTAACACATGCAAGTCGAACGATGATCCCCAGCTTGCTGGGGGATTAGTGGCGAACGGGTGAGTAACACGTGAGTAACCTGCCCTTGACTCTGGGATAAGCCTGGGAAACTGGGTCTAATACTGGATACGACCTTCTGGCGCATGCCATGTTGGTGGAAAGCTTTTGTGGTTTTGGATGGACTCGCGGCCTATCAGCTTGTTGGTGGGGTAATGGCCTACCAAGGCGACGACGGGTAGCCGGCCTGAGAGGGTGGACGGCCACACTGGGACTGAGACACGGCCCAGACTCCTACGGGAGGCAGCAGTGGGGAATATTGCACAATGGGCGCAAGCCTGATGCAGCGACGCCGCGTGAGGGATGAAGGCCTTCGGGTTGTAAACCTCTTTCAGTAGGGAAGAAGCGAAAGTGACGGTACCTGCAGAAGAAGCGCCGGCTAACTACGTGCCAGCAGCCGCGGTAATACGTAGGGCGCAAGCGTTATCCGGAATTATTGGGCGTAAAGAGCTCGTAGGCGGTTTGTCGCGTCTGCCGTGAAAGTCCGGGGCTTAACTCCGGATCTGCGGTGGGTACGGGCAGACTTGAGTGATGTAGGGGAGACTGGAATTCCTGGTGTAGCGGTGAAATGCGCAGATATCAGGAGGAACACCGATGGCGAAGGCAGGTCTCTGGGCATTAACTGACGCTGAGGAGCGAAAGCATGGGGAGCGAACAGGATTAGATACCCTGGTAGTCCATGCCGTAAACGTTGGGCACTAGGTGTGGGGGACATTCCACGTTTTCCGCGCCGTAGCTAACGCATTAAGTGCCCCGCCTGGGGAGTACGGCCGCAAGGCTAAAACTCAAAGGAATTGACGGGGGCCCGCACAAGCGGCGGAGCATGCGGATTAATTCGATGCAACGCGAAGAACCTTACCAAGGCTTGACATGAACCGGAACGGCGCAGAGATGTGTCGGCCACTTGTGGCCGGTTTACAGGTGGTGCATGGTTGTCGTCAGCTCGTGTCGTGAGATGTTGGGTTAAGTCCCGCAACGAGCGCAACCCTCGTTCCATGTTGCCAGCGGGTTATGCCGGGGACTCATGGGAGACTGCCGGGGTCAACTCGGAGGAAGGTGGGGACGACGTCAAATCATCATGCCCCTTATGTCTTGGGCTTCACGCATGCTACAATGGCCGGTACAAAGGGTTGCGATGCTGTGAGGTGGAGCTAATCCCAAAAAGCCGGTCTCAGTTCGGATTGAGGTCTGCAACTCGACCTCATGAAGTCGGAGTCGCTAGTAATCGCAGATCAGCAACGCTGCGGTGAATACGTTCCCGGGCCTTGTACACACCGCCCGTCAAGTCACGAAAGTTGGTAACACCCGAAGCCGGTGGCCTAACCCCTTGTGGGAGGGAGCCGTCGAAGGTGGGACCGGCGATTGGGACTAAGTCGTAACAAGGTAGCCGTACCGGAAGGTGCGGCTGGATCACCTCCTTTCTAAGGAGCGCCTACAGCTTTCTGTCCTTCCTATGTGTTGGGTGGGGGTTGTCAGGAGTAAGCCCATTGCGCAGGCGTTTGTTCTGCGGTGGGTGCTCATGGGTGGAATATCAACGGATTTGGTGCCTGGTTGGTGCTGTTGGCGTGAGTACGGTTCCTGTCCCTTTTTGTGGGGTGGGTGCGTGGAAAGTGTTGGTGGTGTTGGTTGGGTTCCTTTTGGCACACTGTTGGGTCCTGAGGCAACAGGAGCCCATGCTTTGGTCCTGCTTTTTTGTGGTGGGGTTGGGTGTGGTTTTTCTGGTGTTTCTGGTTTCCTGCGCATGACTTCCTGTTGCCCTGGTTGGGGTGGTGGGGGTGTGTGTTGGGGTTGTTGTTTGAGAACTGCATAGTGGACGCGAGCATCTTAAATTTTTGTGTGCACGCGATTGATGTGCCGGCCTTTTGGGGTTGGTGTGTTGGTTGTGTGTGATCGTCAAGTTTTTAAGGGCACACGGTGGATGCCTTGGCATCAGGAGCCGAAGAAGGACGTGGGAATCTGCGATAAGCCTGGGGGAGTTGATAACCGAACGGTGATCCCAGGATGTCCGAATGGGGAAACCCCGCTCAGCGTGCGAGTGACTGAGTGACCCGTACCTGAACACATAGGGTGCGTGGAGGGAACGTGGGGAAGTGAAACATCTCAGTACCCACAGGAAGAGAAAACAATAGTGATTCCGTTAGTAGTGGCGAGCGAACGCGGATGAGGCTAAACCAGTGGTGTGTGATAGCCGGCGGGCGTTGCATCACTGGGGTTGCGGGACGTTCCGTGCCAGTTCTGCCGGGCTGGTGAAGTGAGTGCAGGCGTATAGGTGAATGGGTTTGAAGGCCCGACCGGAGTGGGTGAGAGTCCCGTAGCCGGAATGCGTGCTGCCGCTTGGAATGTATCCCAAGTAGTACGGGGCCCGAGGAATCCCGTGCGAATCTGCCAGGACCACCTGGTAAGCCTAAATACTCCCTGATGACCGATAGCGGACCAGTACCGTGAGGGAAAGGTGAAAAGTACCCCGGGAGGGGAGTGAAATAGTACCTGAAACCGTGTGCCTACAATCCGTCAGAGCCGGCTTTGTTCCGGTGATGGCGTGCCTTTTGAAGAATGAGCCTGCGAGTTAGTGTTACGTCGCGAGGTTAACCCGTGTGGGGTAGCCGTAGCGAAAGCGAGTCTGAATAGGGCGAGTGAGTGGCGTGATCTAGACCCGAAGCGAAGTGATCTACCCATGGCCAGGTTGAAGCGACGGTAAGACGTC
The DNA here is from genome assembly GCF_035189165.1 of Arthrobacter sp. JZ12. Classification (NCBI taxonomy): domain Bacteria; kingdom Bacillati; phylum Actinomycetota; class Actinomycetes; order Micrococcales; family Micrococcaceae; genus Arthrobacter; species Arthrobacter sp. JZ12. Next base: position 451,774 of record NZ_CP045246.1, read on the forward strand.
GTGGAGGACCGAACCCACTTCAGTTGAAAATGGAGGGGATGAGCTGTGGGTAGGGGTGAAAGGCCAATCAAACTTCGTGATAGCTGGTTCTCCCCGAAATGCATTTAGGTGCAGCGTTGCGTGTTTCTTGCCGGAGGTAGAGCTACTGGATGGCCGATGGGCCCTACAAGGTTACTGACGTCAGCCAAACTCCGAATGCCGGTAAGTCAGAGCGCAGCAGTGAGACTGTGGGGGATAAGCTTCATAGTCGAGAGGGAAACAGCCCAGACCACCAACTAAGGCCCCTAAGCGTGTGCTAAGTGGGAAAGGATGTGGAGTTGCTCAGACAACCAGGAGGTTGGCTTAGAAGCAGCCACCCTTGAAAGAGTGCGTAATAGCTCACTGGTCAAGTGATTCCGCGCCGACAATGTAGCGGGGCTCAAGTACACCGCCGAAGTTGTGGCATTCACATTTGTTCCTAGCCTTCGTGGTTCAGGAGTGTGGATGGGTAGGGGAGCGTCGTGTGGGCGGTGAAGCTGCGGTGTAAACCAGTGGTGGAGCCTACACGAGTGAGAATGCAGGCATGAGTAGCGAAAGACGGGTGGGAAACCCGTCCGCCGAATGATCAAGGGTTCCAGGGTCAAGCTAATCTGCCCTGGGTAAGTCGGGACCTAAGGCGAGGCCGACAGGCGTAGTCGATGGACAACGGGTTGATATTCCCGTACCGGTGAAGAACCGCCCCTACTGAACAAGGGATACTAACCACCCAAACCACCATCGAGTGGTCTTCGGACCCAGTGTTGGTGGGGAGCGTGGGACCTGATCTTGGGAGGTAAACGTATTAACAGGTGTGACGCAGGAAGGTAGCCGGGCCGGGCGATGGTTGTCCCGGTCTAAGGATGTAGGAGGGATCATAGGCAAATCCGTGGTCCTGGTTTTGATACCGACTCTGAGATCCGATGGGCCCCACCATGGGTGGGGATCCGGTGATCCTATGCTGCCTAGAAAAGCATCGGCGTGAGGTTCCAACTGCCCGTACCCCAAACCGACACAGGTGATCAGGTAGAGAATACTAAGGCGATCGAGAGAATTATGGTTAAGGAACTCGGCAAAATGCCCCCGTAACTTCGGGAGAAGGGGGGCCCCAACCGTGATGGACACTTGCTGTCCGGAGGCGGATCGGGGCCGCAGAGACCAGGGGGAAGCGACTGTTTACTAAAAACACAGGTCCGTGCGAAGTCGCAAGACGATGTATACGGACTGACTCCTGCCCGGTGCTGGAAGGTTAAGAGGACCGGTTAGCCCCTTGTGGGCGAAGCTGGGAATTTAAGCCCCAGTAAACGGCGGTGGTAACTATAACCATCCTAAGGTAGCGAAATTCCTTGTCGGGTAAGTTCCGACCTGCACGAATGGAGTAACGACTTCCCCGCTGTCTCAACCATAAACTCGGCGAAATTGCACTACGAGTAAAGATGCTCGTTACGCGCAGCAGGACGGAAAGACCCCGAGACCTTCACTATAGTTTGGTATTGGTGTTCGGTGTGGCTTGTGTAGGATAGGTGGGAGACTGTGAAGCCCGGACGCCAGTTCGGGTGGAGTCATCGTTGAAATACCACTCTGGTCACTCTGGATATCTAACTTCGGCCCGTAATCCGGGTCAGGGACAGTGCCTGATGGGTAGTTTAACTGGGGCGGTTGCCTCCCAAAAAGTAACGGAGGCGCCCAAAGGTTCCCTCAGCCTGGTTGGCAATCAGGTGTCGAGTGTAAGTGCACAAGGGAGCTTGACTGTGAGAGAGACATCTCAAGCAGGGACGAAAGTCGGGACTAGTGATCCGGCGGCACATTGTGGAATGGCCGTCGCTCAACGGATAAAAGGTACCTCGGGGATAACAGGCTGATCTTGCCCAAGAGTCCATATCGACGGCATGGTTTGGCACCTCGATGTCGGCTCGTCGCATCCTGGGGCTGGAGTAGGTCCCAAGGGTTGGGCTGTTCGCCCATTAAAGCGGTACGCGAGCTGGGTTTAGAACGTCGTGAGACAGTTCGGTCCCTATCCGCTGCGCGCGTAGGAAATTTGAGAAGGGCTGTCCTTAGTACGAGAGGACCGGGACGGACGAACCTCTGGTGTGTCAGTTGTACTGCCAAGTGCACCGCTGATTAGCTACGTTCGGATGGGATAACCGCTGAAAGCATCTAAGCGGGAAGCCTGCTTCAAGATGAGATTTCCATACACCATTTGGTGTGAGAGGCCCCCAGCTAGACCACTGGGTTGATAGGCCGGATGTGGAAGCGAGGACTAACGACTCGTGAAGCTGACCGGTACTAATACGCCGATAACTTGACACCACACAAACCCCCCCACCACTGGTGGGAACACGGGGTGCTACGCGTCCACTATGCGGTTCCCAACCAACAACCCCCAGGTAGTTGGGGAACCACACACAACTGAATACAGGTTAGTCATAACCACGAAGTTGTAACCACAAGACTTCCCACCCCACACACCAACACGTGTTCGGGGGCGGGTAACAGGGTTACGGCGGTCATAGCGTGGGGGAAACGCCCGGTCCCATTCCGAACCCGGAAGCTAAGACCCACAGCGCCGATGGTACTGCACCCGAGAGAGTGTGGGAGAGTAGGACACCGCCGGACAACATTTACAGGCAAGGGCCTCACCATGATGGTGAGGCCCTTTCCGCTTTAACCACCACACCACCAACACACTAAGGTCACATCATGGACAGCATCTTCTCCCATGCAGAGCACTCTATTGACCGAACAGAGACGGCACTGCCCAAGGTGATCAGCTCCGAGGTAGTAGTCCCTCATAGCGCCGCGCACGCCTTCGCCGGCTTCACCGACGGGATTCACCTTTGGTGGCCTGCGGAGCAGACCAAGTTCGGTGAAGGTACGCATCCCGAATTCACCGGCGGTGAACTCTTCGAGGAAGACCCCGAGGGGAGGACCGCCCTGTGGGCAACGTTGGTGCCGACGGAAGATGATTCAGTGTTGACGCTGACCTGGCACCTCGACGGTAAACCTCATTCCTCCACTCGCGTTACGGTGTCATTCACTTCAGAGTCCGCGGGAACTCGTGTACGGGTGGTTCACGACAGCTGGAGCGCAGGGACTGCCGGACAGGAGCAATTCGCTGCAGCCCCTGACTGGGATCAGGCTCTGCAGCGCTATCAGCGCTTCATGGGTGGATAGGGCAGAGCCTGCAGCGGTGATCCCGGTGCCCGGCAGGCTCGAGAGATAGACTAAGCGCAATTAGTGCCATCGCATCGATGATGGCGAAAACCTGAAGAATGGGGAGACGACGTGTCAGACAACAGCAACGGCCAGCCAGGCTCGCAAAGCGGTCAGGATGACCCGTCCCGTTATCCGGCGGGGCAGCAGTGGCAGCAGCCGACGTCGTCGAACCAGCCGTACGGGCAGTCCTCCGGACCACAGTACGGACAGTCCTCCGATCAGCCCTCCAACCAGCCTTACGGACAGTCCTCCGGCTACGGGCAGCCCTACGGCCAGCAGCCGGCCGGATACGGACAGTCGCAGGGCTCGCCGTACGGATCGCCTTACGCAACACCAGCCGGATACGGTCAGCCTGCTGAGAACCCAGGCAAGACGCTCGGGATTGTCGGCCTGATTTGTTCCATCATCTGGCCGATCTCCATCGTCGGATTGATCATCTCGATCATCGCAATGGTGAAATCGCGCAAGGCCGGTATGGGCAATGGATTCGCACTGGCGGGAATCATCATCGGGGCCATCGGCGTGATCACAGGAATCATTGCCATCATCGGAATTATTGCGCTTGTCCCGTTCACTCAGGAAGTGCTCCAGTTCTGCGAGACTGCCGGTCCTGGCGTACACGAGTTCCAGGGACAGCCGATCGACTGCGGCCAGGTAATTCCGTAATCGGAAACACCGCATAAGGAAAAGCGTCCGCGGTTACCGGGCTACATGCCTGGTGACCGCGGACGCTTTCGTGTTCTGCCGGTTTCAGCGGGAGGATCTAGTCCTCCGCCTGAGAGCCGCCGCTAATAATGTCGAGCGTCTTTGTGTCCGCAGTCAGCATGATCGCCGCTTCATCACGTCGGTGCCGTAGAACCGAATCGAGGTAGGACTGAACAGCTTCCGCCAGCGGCACGTTGCGGTCCTGTTTCTCAGACATGTACCAGCGGTGTTCAAGCACCTCGTGCACCACTTCCGCCGGCTCCAGCTTCCCGCCCAGCTCACGGGGGACCGCCCGGACGATCGGTTCGAAAACGTGGGCAACCCACTGGTGCGCACTGATTTCCTCGTCGAGACCGGGCGTGTTGTCGGCCCTGTAAGCGTCCATATCGTTCAGGAGGCGCCGGGCCTGGTTCTCCTGGGCGTCAATGCCGGTGAGGCGGATGAGGCGGCGGCTGTGATGCCCTGCGTCGACCACCTTGGGCTGCAACTGGATCTGCGATGTTTCCGAGACAGTCTTGATCGCGTACTCTTCGACGTCGAAACCAAGCTCGTTGAGCCGACGGATACGGGCGTTCACCCGCCACCGCTCGCCAAGCTCAAACGACTCCTGCTCGGTGAGCTCTGCCCACAGTCTGCGATAGCTGTCCATGATCAGCTCACTGGTGGCGAGGGGATCCACCTTCTCCTCGATGAGGCCGCCTTCCGAGAGGTCCATCAGTTCACCGGCGATGTTCACACGAGCGATCTCGAGGTCGTACTCGCGCTGCCCGTTCGAGAGCTCCGGGTAGAGCTCTCCGGTTTCGGCGTCCACGAGATAAGCAGCGAAAGCGCCGGCATCGCGGCGGAAGAGCGTGTTGGAGAGCGAGACGTCGCCCCAGTAGAACCCAATGAGGTGCAGCCGCACCAGCAGAAGGGCCTGCGCGTCGATCAGACGGGTCAGGGTGTCCTTGCGGAGCATCTGTGAGAAAAGTGCACGGTACGGCATGGAGAACTTCAGGTGCCGGGTCACCAGGACAGGATCGAGATCCTCGCCGTCCAGGGACTTTCGGCCGGTGATGACCGCAACGGGCTCCACGCAGGGAACGTCCAGGCGCTGAAGCTTACGCAACATGTGGTACTCATGCCGTGCGATGTGTTCGCCGGTTTCCTTCACGGCGATCACGGAGCCGCCGAGGTGGGCGAACCTCACGATATGCCGGGATATACCGCGCGGAAGGGCAGCGAGATACTCGGCCGGCCACTCCTCCAGGGCCAGGTGCCAGGGCAGATCGAGGAGCTCGGGGTCAGTTGCCGCGGCGGTGATATTCAGGGACCCCAAGGCACTTTCGCCCAGAGCGCTTCCGGACCGGGGCAACTTGCCGGGCTGGTTGTAGTCCGTGGGTTCATCGTGCCAATTGGCTTGGGTCGAATCAGTCATGGGTGGTTTGTCCTATACGACGACGGTGGCCCCTGGCGGTTGATCTTACCGTCAACCGACAGGGGCCACCGCCCTGGATGAGTACCTAAGCGCTAGCCGGCGCCAGTGTTACACGTGGTCCGCCAGGCGGAGTCCGTCCTTGGTGTCGAAGAGGTGCACGTGGCCCTTCTCCGGGCGGACGTAAACGGTGTCGCCCTTCATCGGAGGGCGGCGACCGTCGACGCGTGCCACGATGTCGTGCTCCCGTCCGTCGAGCGTGGTGTGCCCGTAGAGGTAAGCGTCCGCGCCGAGCTCCTCGACGACGTCGACCTCCACCTGCAGGCCTTCACCGGCGGGAGCCAGCGCAAGATCCTCGGGACGGACACCCAGGGTCACTGTGGCACCATGTGCGGAGCTGAGCACCTCGCGGGGGACGGGGTAGGTGGTGTCGCCGAACTTCACGCCGGCCTCGGAGGTGGGCAGCTCGAGCAGGTTCATGGCGGGGGAGCCGATGAAGCCTGCAACGAAGACGTTCTGCGGACGCTCGTAGAGGTTGCGGGGGGTGTCGACCTGCTGAAGGATGCCGTCCTTGAGAACCGCGACGCGGTCGCCCATCGTCATAGCCTCGACCTGGTCGTGGGTGACGTACACGGTGGTGACGCCGAGGCGGCGGGTGAGCGAGGCGATCTGGGTGCGGGTCTGGACCCGTAGCTTGGCGTCCAGGTTGGACAACGGTTCGTCCATGAGGAAGACCTGCGGGTTACGGACGATTGCGCGGCCCATGGCGACACGCTGGCGCTGACCACCGGAGAGGGCCTTCGGCTTGCGGTCGAGGTACTGCTCGAGGTCGAGCAGCTTTGCTGCTTCGCGGACACGCTGCGCGCGCTCTTCCTTGGAGACGCCGGCGATCTTCAGGGCGAAGCCCATATTGTCGGCGACGGACATGTGCGGGTACAGCGCGTAGTTCTGGAAAACCATCGCGATGTCGCGGTCCTTGGGGGGAACGTCGGTAACGTCGCGGTCGCCGATGAGGATTCGCCCGGAGTTGACATCTTCGAGACCTGCGAGCATCCGGAGGGAGGTGGACTTTCCACAACCGGAGGGTCCTACGAGAACGAGGAATTCGCCGTCTGCGATCTCGATGTTGAGCTTGTCTACGGCGGGCTTGTCGGTGCCCGGGTACAGGCGAGTAGCCTGGTCAAACGTTACCGTTGCCATTTTTTTCTTATCCTTTTCACGGGCAGGTACGTGCCCGACGATCCGTTGTGAATGGAATATCTCTTCAGTTTTGAATCGACTCAGTCGCGTTGCGGCCGAAGTCGACCGAGCGTGAACTGGGTCACAAGAAGAGAGTATGGCATGAACTCAGGCGGATACGCCAGCACTTCTTAGCGTGACGAGCTCTCGAAGGACATGTACAAGTTCCTCGGGCGCCGTAATCCTGAAGTGTGCAGCGGTGTCACCGTCGCCGACCTTGATCCCGACGTCCGGCGGTGTCAGCGTTTTGAGTGCGTGCTCATCGGTGACGTCGTCACCAGCAAACACCACCGCCGTCGCGCCCGTCAGTTCGCGCAGCGACTGCAGCCCCCGCCCCTTGTCTGCCTGCACCACCGAGAGCTCGAGTACGTTCTTCCCATTGCTCAGGTGGACACCGTCGAGCTCTGAGAGTGCGGTGAGTGCAGCGGTGGTGGCCGCCTCGGCCGTTGGGCTGTCCGCGGTCCTTGTGTGAAGAACGACGCCGGCCGGTTTCAGTTCCAGGAGGGTGCCCGGGTGGGCGTCCACCACCTTCTGCACCGCATCCGTTGCACGTTCGAGAATTTCAACCTGAGACGGGGTGAGCGTCAGGGGAGCACCGTCCGGGCCGGTCCACGTTTCAGCCCCATGGCTGCCGATGAGCAGGGTTTCCGGTTCCGGTGAGGCGACGAGCCGCAGGCTGTCCAATGCGCGTCCCGAGATGAGCGCCGTCGTCGTGCGCGGAAGCTGCGCCAGCTCGCGGAGGGCAGCAGCAGATCCCGGCAGGGCACGTGCGTCTTCCGCGCGGTCAACGAGCGGCGACATTGTGCCGTCAAAGTCCAGCGCGACCAGCAAGTGGTCGGTGGCTGCTGCAGTGGCGAGCGCGGACAGCAGTTCTGCGTCCAGATGCTCAGACAAGGGCTTCCTCCCTGGTTCCGTTCTGCAGTTCGGCAAGGAACGCCTTGGACCAGCGTTCGACGTCGTTCTGCAGCACCTGCCGGCGCATGATGCGCATGCGGCGGGTCGCTTCCGCTGGAGTCATCTCCAGGGCGGATCGGATCGCGGACTTGAGCCCGTCGATGTCGTGGGGGTTGACCAGAATCGCCTGGCGCAGCGTGTCGGCGGCGCCGGCGAACTCGCTCAGGACCAATGCGCCCCGGTTGCCCGTACGAGCGGCGACGTACTCCTTGGCCACCAGGTTCATGCCATCGCGAAGGGCCGTCACGAGCATGACGTCGGCAGCGAGGTAGAGCGCAACCATCTCCTCCACGGGATAGCTGTGGTGGAGGTAGCGGATGGCGGTGTTGGCGATGGTGTCGTACGTGCCGTTGATGCGTCCGACGGCGCCCTCGATCTCCTCACGCAGCAGGCGGTACTGTTCAACCCGTTCGCGGCTGGGGCTGGCGACCTGGATTAGCGCGGCGTCCTCCACCTGGACCAGGCCGTCGGCCAGGAGTTCCTCGTAGGCCTTGAGTCTGTGGCCGATGCCCTTGGTGTAGTCGAGCCGGTCAACGCCGAGCAGGATGTGCTTGGGGTTGCCCAGCTCGCGGCGGATCTCCTTGGACCGCTCGATGATGTCAGGACGGTGCGCAAGGTCCACGATCCGCTGCACATCGATGGAGATGGGGAAGGCCTCCGCCCGCGAAACGTAGTCAGGGGCGCCGTCCTCTCCCTTCACCTGCACCTGCTGCTGCCGGATCGACAGGCCGAGGAAACGCCGAACGCAGCGAAGGAAGTTGCTTGCATCGCTGGGGCGCTGGAAACCGATCAGGTCGGCCCCGAGGAGCCCCTCGATGACCTGCCGCCGCCAAGGGAGTTGCGCGTAGATTTCCAGCGGTGGGAAGGGAATGTGGTTGAAAAAGCCGATCTTCAGGTCGGGACGTGCCTTGCGCAGCAGTTTGGGCACGAGCTGCAACTGGTAGTCCTGGACCCACACTGTTGCACCTTCCGCTGCAACGGCGGCGGTGGCCTCGGCGAAGCGCTCATTGACGCGCGTGTAGGACTCCCACCAGTGACGGTGGAACTCCGGCGGCGCGATGACGTCGTGGTACAGCGGCCAGAGGGTCGCGTTGGAGAAGCCCTCGTAGTAGTCCTCAACATCTGTTGCGCTCAGTGGGACGGGGACGAGCCTCATGTTCTCGTGGTCGAAGGACTTCAGGGTCTCGTCGGCAGCTCCGTGCCAGCCTACCCAGGCGCCGTCTGCCTTCTCCATCACGGGTGCGAGGGCGGTGACCAGGCCGCCAGGTGACCGCCGCCAGGTGCCGTTGCCGTCGTCGTCGTTCACGCGGTCAACCGGCAGCCGGTTGGAAACGACTATGAATTCAAACTCACCGAACGATGTGTCACCCGATTGCATGCGGTCTCCCTGACGTTAGTAGCCTTACTTACGACTCTAGCCGGTCGCAAGGGGCGCTTGCGGTCGGGGAATTCCCAGCCACGTCCCATAAAATCGCGAAGTATCCATACGTAACTAGCGATGAGGAAGAATGACGCCGAGCACGCCCCGACCCACCAAGGCACAACGCAAAGTGGAGGCACGAGAACAAGCCCGGCAAGTCATGGAGGAACGGAAGCGCCGTGAGCAGCGCGCGTCGTTCCTCATCAAGTGGGGTGTGGTCGCGGCGGTCATCGCCATCCTCGTGATCATCGGTTTGATTATTGCCGGGAACATCCGCGGCCAGATTCCCGACGCCGGTCCCGCACCTGCGCACGGCAACGAGAACGGTGGCATCACCCTCACCTCCAGCACCGAACTCGCGGCCGCCGACGCCGGCGAGGTGGACATCGCAAGCTTGCCAGAGGAAGACCCCAGCCCGGCAGACCCGCCGCCCGGAATCCAGGCGTCTGCTGCGGACGAACCGGTGCAGGTGGTTGCCTACGTCGACGTCAACTGCGTGCACTGCGCGAACTTCGAGCAGACCCACGGCGAGCAGATCAAAACCTGGCTCGACGAGGGGGCGATCACCTTCGAATACCGCAACCTCGCCTTCCTGGACGGCAACTCGCAGACGCGGTACTCCTCGCGGAGCGCGTCGGCCCTGGCATGTGTGGCGGACTCTTCGCCCGAGTCCTACTGGGACTTCTCAGCCGCTCTGTTCGGCAACTTCCAGAACGGTGAACTGAGCGATGAAGAACTCGCGGACAAGGCCGAGCAGGCCGGAGCCGGCGACATCTCCGGTTGCCTCGAGGGAGGAACCTTCCGTCCCTGGGTGAAATACAGCACCGATGCGGCGGCCGCGTACGGCATCAACGGCACGCCGACGGTCTTCGTTGACGGTGAGCAGGTCACCGACGCAGTCAGCGACTTCGTAACGTTCACCCAGGAGAAGATCGACGCCAAGAACTGACGCGTCGCCGCTGCCTAATTTCCCGGCAGCGGCGACGCTGGGCTAACCTTGTGTAGCGTCGCCGTCGTGACTACGGCTTGTAGCTGGACGACGACTGCGCACGCTGGCTCGGCCAGTTCGCCTCCTTAGCTCAGTTGGCCAGAGCACCTGTCTTGTAAACAGGGGGTCGCCGGTTCGAATCCGGCAGGGGGCTCCACTAAACCCCTTCTGATCAGGTGAAACACCTATCAGGAGGGGTTTTGTCCTGTCAGAACCATGTCAGAAAAGGGGAGCGTGATCGTGGCTGAAATCGGCAACACCGGAAGCCGGCTTCGCAGGGCAGCGGGACCGGTAATCCGTTGGTCGGTACTGTCTGCGGTCGCGCTCGCGGTGATCGCCGTCGTCGTCGGATTTTTCCTCACCGGCGAGCAACGCGGGTATAGCGGTACCGCCACTGTGGTCGATACCGAAATGAACAAGATCTGTGACGTACTGGTCACGACTCCCGGCAGGGCCGAATACCGCTACAGTTTGCGGTCGGACTCGGATTACTGTTCCTCGCTTGCGCCGGGAACCACTGTGACCATCGAAGACGGCGAGATCGTCAGCCCGGCACCTTACTGATCCGGCGTAGATCTGTTCTTCAGTCATGACCACAAGGAATCAGCAAGCTTCAACCGACATTCTTCATGCGGGAGCAGCCGCCAAGACCTGGCGAGAGTTCTCACCGGGCGGGGTCCTCGTTCGCCTCCTTGCAACGGACCCCGCCCGGCTGACTCCGGACGGCGGCCTAAGGGTCAGCTCTGCAAGTCGAAATCGAGGTCAAGGCACTCCGGGCTGGACAGCTGCCGCCAGGCTGAGGTGATCGTTGCAGTGGGCAGGGCGGTTGCAATCGGCATGCGGTCTGCCGCAACGAGCTGTCCGAGGTTGAGGCCCGTCAAGGCTTCAATGTCTCTGACCGGTACCTGGAACGTGCGGAAAGGTCTCAAGGGAGGTGCCTCATCCAGCGCTCCGGGCGGAGGGACGTCAGGAAGTTCACCCAGCTGAGGTGTCTGATCCACGACATAGCCCGTGGCGCCGAGCTGACCTTCCACAAGGAATGCCGCGATTTTGAAGTAACGCAGCGGAATTTCGGTTCCCCTGTAGAGGGGGTCCTGTTCACTGAAGATTGGCCCAGTGAACACGGTTAGGCGGCGCCCGTGATCAGCGGCGTTCTCCAACAGGTACGTCTCGAGGCCGAGCCATAGCTCCAGGCTCTGATTGAAGCGGGCTGCCTGGGGTGCCGCGTTGGTGTAGAAGAAGGTGTCGGCATTTGCCTGTGCTGCCTGGTCCCGGGTGCCGCCCCATACCGCCGATGCCCGTCGAACCAGATGCCCCCTGTCAATGCCATTACGCGCGTAGACGCGTTCACCGGTCTGGTGGTCCTCCGGGAGGCGGGGGTCCAGCCTCCAGTCGATTCCTTCGCGTCCAAGCTCCATCAGCTGCGAACCGTCAATACCGAGTGCAGTGACTGCGGCCAGCCGCTTGTCCGGCCGCATCACGATGGAGAAGTTGGTGTACGGCAGGACCGTTGTCTCGAAATATTGCAGGGACGGCAACGGCAGGGGTATGCCAAGGAAGTTCTCGTCGTATCCCTGGCGGTCGGACAGGTCGTCGATGGCCATCGTCAGGGTCTCGGGCAGAAGTGCATCCATCCGCGGAACCTATCAAGGCCAGTTGGCCGCAACCTTAACTGCAAACCAAATTCAGCTGATCCCGGCGGGTGCAGCGCCATGATGAGGCGCTGCACCCGGAACAGATCACTTGCCGATTAGCTCCTGGACATAGTCCTTGAGGGACGTTGTGGGGCGTCCTATCAGCCGGGCGAGGGAGCCGTCGGTGTCGGCGAGCAATCCGTCAGCAATGTTCGCATCGAGCGCGGCCACGAACCCGGCAGTTCCCTCATCGAGACCGAAACCCTGCAGCGCGGCAACGTGCTCGTCGCTAGAGACGTTGTCGACGCCGACTTCCCGGCCAGACGCGGCTTCGACTGCGTCTGCAAGTTCGCGCATGTCCCAGGCATGGTCCCCGCCGAGCTCCAGCACGTCGCCCGCAAACTGATCCGAAAGCAGCGCGACCGCAGCAGCCTCGGCGTACTCACTTCTGGTGGCGCTTGCCACGCGACCATCACCGGCGCTTGTCAGGATGCTCCCCGTCTGTGCGGCCTGAAGGATTGTGTTGTTGTAGTTCTCGAAGTACCAGTTGTTCCGCAGGACGGTGTACGAGAGGCCCGACTGCTCGAGCATCTCCTCTGTCGCCTTGTGATCGGGTGCGAGGATAAGTGATGACGTTGAGGCCTTGGGCGCGCTGGTGTAAACCAGACCGGCGCCAACCTTGCGGGCGGCGTCAATCACCGCCTTGTGCTGAAGAACGCGCTTGCCTACCTCGCTTCCGGAGATGAGCAAGACCTTATCGGCTCCGGCGAAAGCAGCATCCAGGGTTGATGGGTCTGAGTAGTCGATCCTTGCGGTGAGGACGCCGAGTGCCGAGAGTGTCTCGAGCACCTCCTCGTTACGCCCGCCCGCGATTATCTCTGCAGGCTTGACGCCCCTGGCAAGCAAATGCCGGACAACGTGACGTCCAAGTTCTCCTGTTGCTCCGGTAACGACGATGGTCATGAGGCTCCCTTTCTCGAAGTGGATACGCTTGCTTCAGGAGCAACTAAGACCAATCTCTAATGCTTCCCGGTTCAGGCAGCACGGACCCATTCAACGCTGTGGCCCCAACCACCGTGGTCGATGTCCAGAGGTGCGCCGTCCTCCCCGCAGCATGTGTCCACCGGCTCCCCGTAGCCCTCGCAGGAGGGATCGGTGCACCGTTCCGACAGGGTTCCCGCGTACTCGTTCGCGAACTCGTTTTCCCACTGATCCACCTGACAAATGGCCCAGGCATCGCCCTGATCCGCGAGGTCGCGCAGCTCCTCGATGGAGTAGCGGCGCCCACGCTCAGGATGCCGGGCAGGGGGCTGTGTACCGCTGGCCGCTGGACCGCTGGAAGTGTGGTCTGAAATGTTCATGCGTCCAAGGTACTGCTGCCCTCCGACATTTCCGTGGGGCGTCTTTGGCGAGTCCGCAATCAGCTCTCAGCTGACCGGCCGCAGGGCCGATTGGACGGCAATCAGGCCGGGCCCAAAGTCCGCGTCATAGATGTCCTGAAGAGTGCCGTCGTCGTACACCACCGTGACAAACAGATAGCCGTTCTCGATCCAGGAGGTGAGTATTTCAGTACCTGCATCCTGATGGAGCTGCTCCTGCAGGGCAAGCAGCTCCTCTTCGGTGCTACTGCCCGGGTTCTCCTTATCCAGGCGCGGATCAAAGGTGGCCGGCGGATCATAGAGCGAGAGTGGGACAGGCGGCTGTGTCATGGTAAAGGCTGTGCCGTCCCAGGTTCCCTGGACCGCATAGGTCCCCTACATCACCTCCGACGCACTAGTCGACTGGTCGACGCCGGACCAGTCCCAACCAATGATCTTCGGCCCCGAGCACTGCGGAGGAAAGGACTCCATGACCGGGCCGAGGCAGAATACGGGCGGCTCCTCGCCGACCGACAAAACCGTGCCCTGCCCAATCATCTCCCCGGAAGCGGGAGGCGGGGAAACTGTACCGGAACCGTCGCCCGGAGCGGTCGCTGCACCACAGGCGGCGATAAACAGCACAGCTAGCAGACCGAGGAGGGCTTCCCTCACCAGACTGACTCCAAATCTGCGTGCACGGCGGCAAGCAATCTCACCGGATCATCCAGATAGTCAACCGGCCGATCACCGTGCAACTCACCGTTCGCGACGACGAACCACTGAAGAATGTGCCGGTCCTTCCAGCCTGCGTCCAGAGCAATTTGTGCCACTTCGGCAATGATCGGACGGACGGCGTGGGCCGCCATATCGAACTGGAAACCCGGGTAGAGCACCCGGCCGGCCTTTGTGGCCACGCCAAGGATGCGACGCTCGGCCGCCAGGCACCCCGCCGGCGGATAGTGCGGCCCTAAAAGGGCATCGACGTCCGCCGCGCTCAACAGCCCGAATTCAACCTCGATGGCCACCCATCGGGCACACGCCGCCCTGACGGACCGCGCAACCGCGTCCTGATAAGCAGTCGCATCACGCACGACTCGGGCGGAGCCGCTTCTCATAGCAACAAGGTACTGCTACGAACAGCTCATTTGAACACTTGATGGATATTCGACATCGAATCGCGATATGTGACGCCTACGACGGCCGGCACGCCTCATCCAGCTGGCTGACCGCTTCCTCAGGCACCTCGTCACCGGCGGCCGCAATGTCACGAAGCGGATCGACGATCTCGGCTGGAAGTCCCGCAGTCTCAGCGGCATCGACCAGCCCGCCGAGGATCTCCCGGTCTTCCGCGCTGACGCCATCGCTCACCAGCCGGCACACCTGAGCCCGGACTTCATCTGCGGCCGCGCCGGCCGCTTGCGACGCGGCGTCACCGGCAATTTCTTCAACCTGGCTGCACCCGGCCAGCGCGCCGGCAAGGCAGAGGGACACGAGAAGGGCTGGAACCTTTTTCACGGTTCCAGTCTAGGATGCCGGTGGCTATCAGCGGTCGAGGTCCTCGGGATCGAACTGGCTGAGCGGAGAGCCACCGAAGTTGGCCGGGTCATCGCTCGCGTCGGCTTCCTCATCATCCATCGGCTCGCCGAAATCGACGTCGGCTGCCGCCTCTCCGATGGTCGGTTCCTCGGGAGGAATTTGCTCGTTCCCGTACCGGAAGCGCTCTTCCTCGGTCTCGTCCCGAAGGCTCTGGTCGTCGGCGTCCGCGCCGGTGCCGATACCGGGTTCGTCCTGGAGTAGGGGATCCTGTTCCCAGTTGTCCGGATCATTCTCTGCTGCCGTCGGATAGTCGTCCGGCTGTCCATCCTGCACGGGATCGAGGGCTTCTGGTGCTATCGATTGGTTGGCAGCGTCCGGTTCCTCGCCTACGACGTGCAGTTCCTCATCGGGAAGATTCTCAGTCATGACCGATCCTTTCGACGATTATCTCGGGGTGGCACCCGATTCAGTAAGCCTACTGATCATTAAGGGCGGAGGCCAGTCGATGGGAGGGAGTCTGGCGAACTCCCTCCCATCGGTCACACGGAATCCCTCCAACTGTGGTGCGGTTCGAAGCCCAGTAGGCGCCGGGCCTTGTCGATGGACAGGAGGGTCTCGTGTTCACCGACCTCCTTCACCAGTTCGACGGCGGGAAATACCTTGGCGGCAAGCGATGCACTGGATCGGCTCATGACCGTGTCGGCCGCGGCGATGATGAACCGGTCGAACCCCTTCGAAGCGTGCTCGAGGGCGCAGAGGACCGCCTGCGCCCCGTCCCGGCCATCGATGTAGCCCCACAGGTTCCACTTCCGCAACATCGGGTCCGCGTCGAAGGACGGGAAGTCAGCGTAGTCAGCCGGATCCATCACATTGCTGAACCGCAGCGCGGTGATGCTCAACTCCGGATCCCACCGGGTGAGCTGGATGGCCATCTGCTCCTCGAGGTGCTTCACCATGGAATACGTGCTCTCGGGGCGTGCGTCGTACTCCTCGTCCACCGGAATATAGGGAGGATCCTCGTCGAAGGGCAGCCCGAGAACCGTCTCGCTGGAGGCATGAACAATGCGCTTGATGCCTGCCCGCCTGCTCGCCTGGAAGACGTTGTAGGTGGCATTCATGTTGTTGCGGAAGGTCGCCGCGTCAGCCTGCAGGCCCGGCGCAGGAATCGCTGCCAGGTGCACGACGGCGTCAAACCCGGAATGCCGTTCGTCCACACCGTGGAAGGCATCCGCAACATCGCCGTAGTTTGTGAGGTCGATAGAAAGGAAATCGGGGCCGCGCTCGCCGCGGAGGTCCAGGCCGAGCACCTCGTGCCCTGCCTCGCGCAGCCCCGTGACAACGCTCCGGCCGAGCTTGCCGCTCGACCCTGTGACAGCGATCCTCACGCGGGCCGCTTCTCGGGCGAGGTGGTCTTCGCCGGATCGGTCTCCGCGAGGTGCCCGATGACCTCGTCAATCCGCTTCATAACCACAGGTTCCAGCGTCACACCGGCGGCTGCGACGTTGGACTGCACCTGCTCAGGCCGGGAGGCGCCGATGATCGCGGAAGCGACATTTGGATTCTGCAGCGTCCAGGCGATGGCGAGCTGGGCCATGCTCAATCCCGCCTCATCCGCGATCGGCTGGAGCTTTTGCACCCCCGTGAGCACTTCATCCGACATCCAGCGCTTGATCATGTCAGCGCCGCCCTTTTCATCCGCCGCGCGTGATCCCTGTTGCGGCGCCTGTCCCGGCTTGTACTTTCCGGTAAGTACACCCTGCGCCACGGGGGACCAAACGATCTGCGAGATGCCCAGTTCCTCAGACGTCGGAACCACCTTCTCCTCGATGACCCGCCAGAGCATCGAATACTGGGGCTGGTTGGAGATGAGCTGGAAGCCGAGGTCCTTCGCCAGCGCGTGCCCGGCGCGCAACTGCTCGGCCGTCCATTCGCTGACACCGATGTAGAGGGCCTTGCCGTGGCGTACGACGTCGGCGAAGGCCTGCATGGTCTCTTCCAGGGGAGTTTCGTGGTCGTACCGGTGGGCCTGATAGAGGTCCACGTAGTCGGTCTGCAGGCGCTGCAGGGAACCGTCGATCGACTCCATGATGTGCTTGCGGGACAGGCCGGCGTCGTTATGGCCCTTGGGGCCGGTGGCGCCCCAAACCTTCGTGAAGATTTCGAGTGACTGGCGCCGTTCACCCTTCAGCGCTTCGCCCAGGACTGTCTCAGCCGCGGTGTTGGCGTAGACATCCGCCGTGTCGAAGGTGCTGATTCCGGCGTCGAGTGCTGCACGGACGCACTGCGTGGCGACGTCGTTCTCCACTTGGGAGCCGTGCGTCAACCAGTTTCCGTAGGTGATTTCCGAGATTTTGAGCCCGCTGTTGCCGAGGTATCTGAATTCCATGCGTTCGATGCTATCCATGCTGATGATCGCCGGTACAGGGGTCTGCCGTAGGTGATCAGAACGAACGGCTAGACTGAATCGACGCCTGCCGACCAGCTGTGATTGAGGACAATGGGTACCTTTACCGCGCGATTTGCCACCGAGGAAGAACGCAAGAACTGGGATGCGCTGGTCACCGCCAACCCGAAAGGCGGCAATCTGCTTCAGTCCGCGGCGTTCGCGGAGGTCAAGTCCCACCACGGCTGGAAGCCGCTCTTCCTGGTGTTCGAGTCACCGGAATACACGACCTACAACCTGGTCCTTGAGAAGAAGGTGCCGCTGCTCGGGTCGCTCTGGTACCTGATCAAGGGCCCAGACGTTGCAACTCCCGAGGACGTTCCTGAAGTCCTGTCCGCGTGCCGGGCCTTCATCCGAGAGTCGAAAATTCCCGTCTTCGCGGTGAAGATTGAGCCGGACATCGTCGACGGCGAGGAGGTCCGCGCACTCTTCCGCCGTGCGGGGCTGGAGAAGGCGTTCAACCTGCAGCCGAACGACCACACGGCAATCCTGGACACCACGCCGGAACCCAATCAACTGCTGCGCAACCTGCACTCCCGCGGACGCAACGCGGTGCGGCGTGCGGAACGCGAAGGCGTCACCGTGCAGCGCATGGAGCCCACCGACGAGAATTTCCGGACGATGTACCGCTTGATGGCGCACATCGAGGACCGGTCGGCTGCCCGGCTGCGTTCCTTCGACTACTACCAACGGTTCTGGTCCAACTTCGTCGCGGCGGGACAGGGCCGGCTGTACTTCGTGCACGAGGACGGCGAGCCTTCCGTCGGTGCCTTTGTCATCAACTACGGGCGCAAGGGAACGTACAAGGACGGCGGTTCCAAGCCTGGGCGGTCGCAGTACGGGGATTCCCACCTCCTGCAATGGGTGGCGATCAACGACCTGAAGTCCGAGTTCGGCATCGTGGAGTACGACTTCTGCGGCACGCCGCCGAGCGATCAGCTCAAGGACAAGACACACCAGCATCATGGCCTGGGCCTGTTCAAAACCAGTTTCACCAAGACCGTCACGGACTTCGTGGGCTGCTATGACATGGTGCTTAATCCCATGAAGTACCGTGCTTGGCAGAAGATCGGTGAGCGGGTCATGCGTCAGCTGTATTGGCGGCGGACGCACCAGCCGTTCTACTAAAGCGGAGCGTAGAGCGAAGAACACGCGCGACAGGAAGTAAGGGGCACGAAGTGGCAGACAACACCGGTGCAGACAAGCGCCGGAGCCCGGAAATCAACCCTTCCCCCAATGCACAGCCGTTGCCGGTTGTGCCAAGGACGACGACGCCGGGCAAGGCGCGGACGAAGATCTCCCGAAGGACCGGCGGGGCCGGGCACACGACCCCAAGCAGCCCTACCGATGCGCTGCCGATCACGCCGCAGGCTGCCCGCCCCGACCGCTCCCAGGTTGCAGCGCGCAAAATGCTGCGGCGGCTCGTCCAGGGAGAAGCGCCGCCGACGCAGGCCATGAACCTGATGGAGCGACTCGCGGGAAGCCCCTATGCGAATCCCACGATCCAGGTCGGTGGTCCTGACGTCAGCGCCCGCCGCACGTTGGACTTTGCCCTCAACCTCGCCGAGACCATGTTCCGTTTCGGCGCCGGTGCGCTGGAAGTGGAGACGAGCATCATCGCCGTGACCGCAGCTTTCGGGCTCGAGAACATCGAGGTGGACATCACCAACCAGTCGGTAATCATCAACTACTCGGGCAAGGACCAGACACCCACAACGGTTCTGCGGGTGGTGAGGTCCTGGACCAATAACTACGCCGGCCTCACCCGGGTTCACCAGTTGGTGACCGACATCGTTGCCGGTGGCGTCGACCGGTCCGAAGCGATCCGCCGGCTCGACGAGATCACACGCAAACCCAAGCCCTTTCCACGCTGGATGGTAACCGCGTCATTCGGCATCTTCGCAGCGGCAATCGTGGGCTTCATCGGCGGCGGCCCCCTCGGGTCGCTGATCGCTTTTGTCAGTTGCATCGCGGTCGACCTGCTGTTGCGCCAGCTGGGCCGCTGGCGGGTTCCGGAGTTCTTCACCACCGCCACAGCCTCAGGGCTGGTGACCCTGATCGCGATGCTCATGTGGTGGCTGAATGCGCCAATCTCACCGGCGCTGGTTGTGGTTGGCGGCATCCTGCTGTTGCTCCCTACAGGCCGACTGGTCTCCGCCACGCAGGATGCGATCAACGGGTTCCCCGTCACTGCGGCAGGGCGTTTCCTGTCCGCCTTCCTGGTTTTCGCCGGGTTGGTGTCGGGCATCGCCGTCGCGCTTGTATTTGGCAGTTTCCTCGGAGTTCCGGAGCTGGACGTTACGACGTCGGAGGGCTCCCTGTACCCGCTGCCGGTCGTCGCGGTGCTCGTGTTCATAGCTGTTGCCATGATCTGTATCGCCGAGCAGACAGACATTCCGCTGATCGTTCCCACGGCGCTCATAGGAACGGCAGGCTTCCTGCTGTACTCGCTGGTCGTGTACCTGGGCGTCGGTTATCGGCTTGCGCCGGCGATTGCTGCAGTGCTGATCGGTATGCTCGCACGTGTGGTTGCCCTGCGCATGGGAGCGCCGCAGCTGGTGGTTGCCGTCCCGGCGGTTATGTTCCTTTACCCGGGGCTCACCGTCTTCCGATCCATGTACGACCTCACCATCGAGGGCGATGTGTCCGGTGCGGGAGCGGTTGGGCTGTTCAACGCGCTGACAATCATCCTGGCCATCGCCGGCGGGGTTGTCCTCGGCGACAATCTGGCCAGGCCCTTCACACGAAAGCTCAGCAGCAACGAAAGGCGACGGAACCGCCGTCGTTGATCGGAATCAGTTGCTGAGCCAGTCCACTGGCTCAGCGCCCTGCTCGACCAGCAGTTCGTTGGCCCGGCTGAAGGGGCGGGAGCCGAAGAAGCCGCGAGACGCCGACAGTGGGCTTGGATGGGCGGACTCGATCAGTGGCGTGGCTCCCAGCAGCGGTTTGAGCTGCGCAGCGTCGCGTCCCCACAAGACCGCGACGAGCGGTTGCCCGCGGGCTACGAGGGCACGGACGGCGGCATCGGTGACGGCTTCCCAGCCGATCTTCCGATGGGATCCCGTCACCCCGGCGCGCACCGTGAGCACGCGGTTCAACAGGAAAACCCCTTCTTCTGCCCAGCCCGACAAGTCTCCGTGCGTAGGAGGTGAGGCCTGCAAATCGGAAGCGAGCTCCCGATAGATGTTGACCAGGCTCCGCGGCAGCTTGGTCTGCCGGGACACCGAAAAGGACAGCCCGACGGCGTGACCCGGGGTGGGATAGGGATCCTGGCCGACAATGAGCACCTTCACGCGACTCATGGGCTGGCTGAAGACTCGGAGGATGTGCTGTGGGCCGGGCAGCAGTTCGACGCCGTCGCGCTGCTCGGCGGCCAGCACCCGTGCCAGCTCGTGGACGTGGGGCTGGACGTGCCGCAGCGCGGCTGCCCAATCCGGGGCCATCACGTCCTCGAGCATCGCAGGCGGTGCGAAGGGAAGCTCCGCGGCCGCCGGAGGAGTGTTACTGCCGGATTCTGCGGCGTTGATCCCGAAGAGCGCGGGGTGGGCGACGGCGTCATTCATCCCTCAATCCTGCCAACTCGACGGGAAAAACCAGCAAATGACAACGGTGTGATTTGCCGTCTACCATGGACGGAGGAATCGGCAGGATACAGGAAATTGGGCGGTGTGTCGTGGTTTTTGATGGATCCGCTGCGCGTGCAGAGGTAACGGAGCAGGTGAGCGGAGGTGGCACCGCCGACACCGGCAGCTCCGGGCTCAGCGAGCGGGAGCAGCGCATGCTGGAACTCGAACGCCAGTGGTGGAAATACAGCGGCGCCAAGGAACAGGCGATCCGTGAGCTGTTCGACCTTTCAGCAACGCATTATTACCAGATCCTGAATGCGCTGATCGACACCGAAGCGGCACTCGCGCACGATCCGATGCTGGTGAAGAGATTGCGTAGACTACGAACAACCCGCCAGCGCGCGCGTTCAGCGCGCCGGCTCGGCGTCGACGTCTGAGCCCAGCACCACACGAGCCAAGGATTTCCCCTCCATGACCCAATATCCCCGCGACGAGTTTGACCGGGTACCCGAATCCGCCGCACGCCAGGGAGTTCATCGGGAGCGGATTGTTCCACCGCGGACCGGCGGTCTGGTGTTCAAGATTGTGGCGGGCCTGCTGGTGCTTGCCGTGGGTCTTGCCGCCTACTTCCTTTTCCCGCGCCTCGGCATCGGCCAGGCGAGCGAGGTAAGCGCCGGAACCGCCGTTATCCCCACGGCGCCGGTAACGGCTGAGGAGACCGCGGAAGCCGCGGAGGCAGACCCTGTTGGGGAGTCGGCATCCAAGGAACCGGAAGAACAGCAGGAGCCCAGCGCTGAACCTTCCGAAGACGGAACCGCCGAAGTTGACGCCGTGCCGTCGGAGGAGCCCAGCGAGGAGCCTTCGCCCGAGCCCGAGCCGACGGAGGCTGCCGCCGTCGTCGACCGTTCCCAGCCCGTCACGGTACTCAACGCAACAACAGTAAGCGGCCTGGCCGGCACGGCCGCCGGGCGCCTCCAGTCCGACGGCTGGACTGTCGGCCAGATCGGGAACTGGTCGGGCCAGCAGCTGCAGGGCTCCATCGTGCTGTACAACGGCGAGGAACAGCGCGCAACAGCCGAGGCACTGGCGGCAGTGCTCGGCATTCCCACCGTGCAGGGCAACGCCGGGCTTGCTGGCGGCGTCACCGCAGTGGTCGGGCCCGGCTTCCAGTAACCGCGATCAATCGGCGATCAGGGCTCGGCTCGCTCCGCTCGGGTTAAAGATCAATAACATTCCCTGTGTTCTGCGTCACTGCTTTGGAGAAGTGGGATTAGATGTATCTCAGCCCTGCCATCATCAGCGGCGGGGGATCTACACAGTGGGAGAACAACATGGCGCAGGGAACCGTGAAATGGTTCAACGCTGAAAAGGGATACGGCTTCATCACGGTTGATGAAGGTGGAGCAGATGTCTTTGTGCACTGGTCCGCGATCCAGATGGACGGCTATCGCGCACTCGATGAGGGTCAGCGCGTTGAATTCGAGATCGGAGAAGGTCAGAAGGGGCCGCAGGCTGAGTCCGTGCGGCTCGCATCCTGAGCCGGCCCACTCTTTAGCGAACGACGACGGCGCGTTGCCTTCCCGGGCAGCGCGCCGTCGTTGTTTTTCGCGGGGCGAACAGCTTGCACTCCCACGGTGTGAGTGCTAATTATTGAGTTAGCACTCAGGCGTGATGACTGCTAAAGCCATCACAGGCGAGTGAACCAGGCAACCTCTGTGGTGAGGGCTCGTCAGGGAAGTAAAGGATTCTTTCCGGGTGGGCCCGTCCGTCGCGGGCATCACAGGCCGGTAGCAGCTGATACGCATGACCGTCCCGAAAGGACCAAAGCCGTTATGGCCAAGATCATTGCTTTTAATGAAGAGGCACGCCGCGGCCTCGAGCGCGGGTTGAACACCCTCGCTGACGCAGTCAAGGTTACGCTCGGCCCCCGCGGTCGCAACGTTGTTCTTGAGAAGAAGTGGGGCGCTCCCACGATCACCAACGACGGCGTTTCCATCGCCAAGGAGATCGAGCTCGACGATCCGTACGAGAAGATCGGCGCCGAGCTGGTCAAGGAAGTTGCCAAGAAGACGGACGACGTGGCTGGCGACGGAACCACCACCGCCACCGTCCTCGCCCAGGCCCTCGTGAAGGAAGGCCTGCGCAACGTTGCAGCCGGCGCTGACCCGCTGAGCCTGAAGCGCGGCATCGAGAAGGCAGTCGACGCCGTTACCTCCGAGCTGCTTGCCTCCGCCAAGGAGATTGAGACCAAGGAAGAGATCGCAGCAACCGCTTCGATTTCTGCCGGTGACCAGCAGATCGGTGACCTCATCGCTGAAGCCCTCGACAAGGTGGGCAAGGAAGGCGTCATCACCGTCGAGGAGTCCAACACCTTTGGCCTGGAGCTCGAGCTCACCGAGGGTATGCGCTTCGACAAGGGCTACATCTCCGGCTACTTCGTCACTGACGCAGAGCGCCAGGAAACTGTCCTCGAGGACCCCTACATCCTGATCGTCAACTCGAAGATCTCCAACGTGAAGGACCTCGTTGCAGTTCTCGAGAAGGTCATGCAGTCCGGCAAGCCGCTGCTGATCATCGCCGAGGACATCGAGGGCGAGGCCCTGGCCACCCTGGTTGTCAACAAGATCCGCGGCACCTTCAAGTCCGTGGCCGTGAAGGCTCCCGGATTCGGCGACCGCCGCAAGGCTCAGTTGGCTGACATCGCCATCCTCACCGGTGGCCAGGTCATCGCCGAAGAGGTCGGCCTCAAGCTGGAGAACGCAACCCTCGACCTGCTGGGTCAGGCACGCAAGGTTGTTGTCACCAAGGACGAGACCACCATCGTCGAGGGTGCCGGCAACGCCGAGGAGATCGCAGGCCGCGTCGCGCAGATCCGTTCCGAGATCGAGAACTCCGACTCCGACTACGACCGCGAGAAGCTGCAGGAGCGCCTGGCCAAGCTGGCCGGTGGCGTTGCAGTCATCAAGGCCGGCGCAGCCACCGAGGTTGAGCTCAAGGAGCGCAAGCACCGCATCGAGGACGCAGTCCGCAACGCGAAGGCTGCCGTTGAGGAAGGCATCGTCGCCGGTGGCGGCGTTGCCCTGATCCAGGCCGGCGCCAAGGCGTTCGCCAACCTGAGCCTGGAAGGCGACGAGGCAACCGGTGCAAACATCGTTCGCATTGCCATCGACGCTCCGCTCAAGCAGATCGCCTTCAACGCAGGCCTTGAGCCCGGCGTTGTCATCGAGAAGGTTCGGGGCCTGTCCGCCGGCCACGGCCTCAACGCCGCAACCGGTGACTACGAGGACCTCCTCGCTGCCGGCGTGAACGACCCCGTGAAGGTGACCCGCTCCGCACTGCAGAACGCGGCTTCCATCGCAGGCCTGTTCCTCACCACCGAAGCAGTTGTCGCGGACAAGCCTGAGAAGGCTGCTCCCGCCGGCGGCGGCGACGAGATGGGCGGCATGGGCGGTATGGGCGGCTTCTAAGCTCCCCCGCTTCGCGCTGAATCAGTACGCGTAAAGGCCGGTCACCTCAAGAGGGTGGCCGGCCTTTCGCCTTTCTGGTTGACGCTCCGTTGGGGGTGCGGTTAGTGCATGAACATGCGGGCGTTGTTGAGCTCTGCCTGGGTGTATTGGTCGGTGGCGACGCTCAGAGCCTGATTGATGCTCACGAGGGATTCCTCGACCTTCGCCTGCGTTGCGCGCCAGTCGGTGACAAGTTGCTGGAAGTTGGTGGATGCCTGGCCCTGCCACTCCGACTCCAGCGAGCGAAGCCCGGCCTGCATGGCGTTCACCTCCGCCTGCAGGCGGGCAACCGTGTTCTGGACGTCTGCGCTCTTGGCGGCGAGTGAATCAGTGTCAACGTGGAAATAGGTCATGGTTTCCTCCCGTGGGTGCCTGAGTCTCCGACGCTAACCGTGCAGGAAAACGCACGCGGGGGAGGGGGACGGAATGTGCAAAACCCGCCTTGGGTCGGTTTGATGTGGAGGAGGACCGGTCGCCAGGGGAAGTGGGACCTACAACCTCCGCCGTGAAAGTTCAGTCGTCGTCCGTCGAGGCGTGTCCGGCGTCGTACGGCAACCGGATGGAGAGTGTGGCGCCGCCGCCGGGGGTCTCTTCCAGCCGAACTGTGCCGTCGTGCTGGGCAACCAGCGCCGCCACGATGGCGAGGCCGAGCCCTGTTCCACCGGTTTCCCGGTGGCGGGACGAATCCGCCCGATAGAAGCGTTCGAAAACCCGGGCTGCGTCTTCCTCCGAGATGCCGGGACCGTGGTCGCGCACTTCGATGACGGAATCGCTACGGCCGTGAATGACCGGTGCAACCCCTACCGCAACCTCGATTGGAGATCCTTCCGGCGTGTAGCGCAGGGCATTGGTCATAAGGTTGGCTACCACCTGGCGCAGGCGCGCTTCATCACCGATTGTCGGCGCGTGCCGGGCGGGACCGCCGTCGAGCCCTATCACCCGGATGGTGCGGTCGGGTGCGATCGCGCGTGCATCAGTGGCCGCGTCGTTGCCCAGAACCAGCAGGTCCAGCGGCTGGGACTCCAGCGGCCGCTGTTCATCGATCCGGGCGAGGGTGAGGAGGTCTTCAACCAGCTGCCCCATCCGCTTGGCTTCGCTCTCGATGCGTCCCATCGCAGCGCGCACATCCTCCTCGTTCTGGAGGGCGCCGTGCCGATACAGCTCGGAAAACCCACGGATCGTCACCAGTGGCGTGCGAAGCTCATGCGAAGCGTCAGCGACGAACCTGCGCATTTTCCGCTCCGAATCCATGCGAGCGGCAAACGCCGACTCGATGTGCGCGAGCATGGCATTGAGGGAGCGCGATAGCCGGCCGATTTCCGTGGCGGGCCGCTCCACCTCGACACGGCGTGAAAGATCACCCGCGGCAATCGCTGCAGCGGTGCGCTCAACCCGGCTCAGTGGACGGAACTGGCGTGTCACCGCAAGGTAGGCGACGAGGGATGCCGCGGCGATCGAAAACAGTCCGACGGTGAAGGTAATCCGGCCGGCTGACTCGACCGCCTCGTTCACGGTTGCCATAGGAGCGGCGACCACCACCGAGTTGTTCTGCTCGCTGAGGCTGAAGGTCCGGACCCGCCACTCGCTTTCGCCCCTTGTGCCGCTGACCGTGAATCCGCGGCTTTCCAGCCTGGACACCGCCTCGTGGTCAAGCACCGGCAGTTCCGGAACTTCCGACAGGGCGGGAGAGTGCGTGGAGCGTACCTCGTTCCCCTCAGAGTCGAGCCACACACCGTAGAAACGGAAGAGGTTCCCCCTCGGTTCGCTGCCCATGGTGACGATGCTGTCTGTCACGGTTTGGGCGTTCGCCTCGATGTCACGGTCCAGCTGCGTGATCAGGCTGGTGCGAAGCAGCGAGATGGTGACAATGCCGGTAACCGCGACAAGGAACACCATGAGCAGGGTGGTGATCGCGATCAGTTGCGTGCGGAGTGAGGCGGATTTCCAGCGGCGGATCACAGCGGGTACGTCAGGGGAAGCTAGCGCTTGTCCGCGGTGCGCAGCAGGTAACCGACGCCGCGCTTGGTCTGGATGAGTGCGGGCGCATCAGGATTCCGGTCGATCTTGCGGCGCAGGTAGGAGATGTAGGACTCGACGATGGACGCGTCTCCGTTGAAGTCGTACTCCCAGACATGGTCGAGGATCTGCGCCTTCGACAGCACCCGGTTGGGGTTCATCATGAGGTAGCGCAGCAGCTTGAACTCGGTGGGGGAGAGATCGATGACCTGGGAACCACGCCGGACCTCGTGAGCGTCGTCGTCCAGTTCCAGGTCGTCAACGCGGATGACGGCGCCGTCGTCGTCCGTGGGTTGGGTGCGGCGGAGCACTGCGCGGATGCGCGCCACCACTTCGTCCAGGCTGAAGGGCTTAGTCACGTAGTCGTCACCACCGACAGTGAGGCCGGTGACTTTGTCGTCGGTGTCATCCCGAGCCGTCAGGAAGACCACGGGGAAGTGCCGGCCGGAGGCGCGGAGCTTGCGCGTCACGGTGAAGCCGTCCATGTCGGGCAGCATCACATCCAGGACCGCGAGGTCCGGGTTGTGTGTTTCGGCGGCCGCGAGGGCGTCGCGACCGTTGGCGGCCGCCACGACATCGAATCCTGCGAAGCGCAGCGAGGTGGAGAGCAGTTCCCGGATGTTCGGTTCGTCGTCTACGACCAGCAGTTTTGCTTCAGGTGCGGGTTTATTCACGGTCTTCAGTCTGCTCTCCGAATCTGGGAGTTTTCTGAACGTCTGCAGGGAGCGGTCGCCTCAGCTTTGCGGGATATCGGCGGCGTCCATGATCGTGTACGCGTACCCCTGCTCGGCCAGGAACCGCTGCCGCTTGGCTGCGAAGTCCTGGTCGAGGGTGTCGCGGGCAACGACGGTGTAGAAGCGCGCGGCCCGTCCGTCACCCTTGGGACGGAGCAGCCGCCCGAGCCTCTGGGCCTCCTCCTGCCGCGACCCGAAGGACCCGGACACCTGGACGGCGACGGAGGCTTCCGGCAGGTCGATCGAGAAGTTGGCAACCTTCGACACCACGAGGGTGGGTATCTCGCCGGCGCGGAAGGAGTCGAAGAGCCTCTGGCGTTCCTTGACCGAGGTTTCCCCCTTGATGACCGGGGCATCAAGCCGCTCGGCGATCTCGTCGAGTTGGTCGATGTACTGCCCGATGACCAGCAGTTGCTCTCCTTGGTGTGAAGCAATAAGCTTTTCCACCACTGCCGTCTTGGTTTCAGAGGTTGCACACAGGCGGTACTTGTCGCCGTCGTCGGCCATGGCATACGCAACCCGCTCGTCGCGGGGGAGGTCCACGCGGACCTCCACGCAGTCGGCCGGGGCGATGTAGCCCTGTGCCTCGATGTCCTTCCATGGGGCGTCGTAGCGCTTGGGGCCGATGAGGGAAAAGACCTCGCCTTCGCGGCCGTCCTCACGCACCAGGGTGGCAGTCAGGCCGAGGCGCCGACGGGCCTGGAGATCCGCCGTCATCCGGAAAATGGGCGCCGGCAGCAGATGGACCTCGTCGTAGACGATCAGCCCCCAGTCGTTGGCGTCAAGCAGCTCCAGGTGCGGGTAAAGCCCGCCGCGGCGCAGCGTCAGCACCTGGTAGGTGGCGATCGTGACGGGCCGGACTTCCTTCACCGAACCCGAATACTCCCCGATTTCGTCCTCGGTGAGCGAGGTCCGCTTCAGCAGTTCGTCCTTCCACTGCCGCGCAGACACGGTGTTGGTCACGAAAATGAGCGTGGTGGTGGAGCTGGTTGCCATCGCAGCGGCGCCCACCAGCGTCTTGCCCGCACCGCACGGAAGCACGACGACGCCGGACCCTCCCGCCCAGAAGTTCTCCGTCGCCACCTTTTGGTACGGGCGGAGCGACCAGCCTTCTTCCTGAAGGAGGATGGGGTGCGGCGTGCCGTCCACGTAGCCGGCGAGGTCCTCGGCCGGCCACCCCAGTTTCAGGAGCAGCTGCTTCAGCTGCCCGCGCTGCGAGGAATGGACGACGACGGTCTCCCCGTCGACACGCGGACCCAGCAGCGGCTCGATCTTCTTCGCATGCAGCACCTCCTCAAGGACCGGGTAATCGTTGGTCCTCAAAACCAGTCCGTGCTGTTCGTCCTTCTCGAGCCGCAGGCGCCCGTACCGCGACATGGTCTCCTCGATGTCGATGAGGAGGGCATGCGGAACGGGGAAGCGCGAGTACTTCAGCAGCGTATCCAGGACCTGCTCGGCGTCGAGGCCTGCGGCCCGCGCGTTCCACAGCCCGAGCGGGGTCAGCCGGTAACTATGGACGTGCTCCGGCGCGCGTTCGAGTTCGGCGAAGGCCGCGATGGCATGCCGCGCCTCGGTGGCCTGCTCATGGTCCACCTCAAGGAGGATCGTCTTGTCGCTCTGGACGATCAGCGGCCCGTTAGGCATCTGTCGAAGCCCCTTCCACAGTTTCCACTTCCATGATCCGATGCACGGAGATCACGCGCTCGGTTTCCTTCTCCGGGTCGAACACCCGCACTCGTCCCCCATGAACCGACAATGGAACAAACACCTGGCGGCTGGAATTCCCGGCGCTGTCGGCGAACGCGAGCCTGACGGCCTGCTTGGTCCGGATAGCGGTCCGGAGGGTTTCGAGGCCGATCAACGGCTCGCTCTCGGTGCCCGACGCTGCTCCGGGCCTGCCGCTTCCACGGAGAACGTTCAGCTGCGATTCGAGGTCCTCTTCCGTGAGGATCCACGGATTGGTCCTTGCCCCCGGCGATGATAACGACGACGACGACGCACCGCCGGGTGCACGAGGCGCGGCCGGCACACGAAGCGCCAGGCTGGGTGCCGCCCCGCCTTCCAGGGCAGGGGCGTAGCCGAGCTCGCGGAGCGCCGCGGACAGCTCTGCCGGCGTCGCCTGCGCCACCACCACCGTCGGGGCGAGCCGCACCAGTCCCAGCACCGAAGCGGCAGGATCGGCAAGCAGCGAGGTAAGTGCGGCGTCGTCGTCGCTCCGGACGTAACTGAAGGCCGACCCAACGCGCAGTGAGCCGTACCGGGACGCGGTGTCCTCAACGAGGTAGCGCAGCGGTTGGGGGACGCCGGTTGCCGAGTGCTTCTCAAGGAAGGCCACGATGGTGGCCGCGTCCTGGCCCTCATCCAGCGCACGGCGCACGGAAGTAGCCGAGAACCTGTAGACCGCTGCCGGGCCCTGTCCCTCCGCGGTGGCCAGGAGGGCCAGTTCGCGGGCAACCCGGGGTTCGAGGTATCCGGGAGCCACAGCGGTCAGGTCGGCCTGCAGCATGAAGTGCGTGAGCGGTTCGGGGAGGGCCTCGCGAAGCCGGGCAACGGCGTCGTCGAACCGCTCCTCGGCGACTGCAGCGCCGAGCTCGGTGAGGGCCCCGGAACCCAACAGTCCCAGATGTCCCATCTCGGTAAGGATCCCCGGGACCAGTCGGGAGAAGCGGCGGCGCAGCCTCGGTCGTTCCCAGCACAGGCGTTCGAGCACGGGGGGAACGTCGAGGACGGCGGCGCGGCCGTCGTCGTACCCCACGGCCGACCCGGCCTCCGACCCGGCCGTGGTCAGGGCGAGTGCCGCGGCGAGGGTGCGACGGCGGACCGCCGGCGCGTCAGTTCGGGTCGCCTCCGACGACAGCGCGTTAATGGTGCTGCCGGTGCGGAGCTGACCGCCCACCAGGGCGGGAGCGCGTTCGGCATCAAGCCAGGCGTGCACCAGGCGGAGCCATTGTTCGTCGCGTTCGTGAGTGGGCCAGGCGGCGTCGGCAGCCATCCAGCGGGAACTGTCGGGATCCAGCACGATCAGCCGGGCAAGCGCTACCAGCTCCAGGAGCCAGACGACCTGTTCCCGCTCAACGCGGAGTTCATCGGCGAGGCGCCGCACCTCGCGCACCCCCACTCCGCCGGTCCGCAGCGTGGTGACCGGCCCGGCGGCGATCACGGTCAGGAGTTCCGTAACCAGCCGGAGCGTCTCAGCAAGCGCACCGTAGGCTGCGTTGTCCCGCAGGGTTGTGCGGACGCCGTCCAACTGCGGAGCGGGGGGAGTGACGGGCAGCGACCGGACCACCACGTTCCCGCGGGCGGCGCGACCAACTTCCCGCGGAAGCTCCACGTGATTGGCGTCCAGGCGGATCAGCAGGCCGCGTTCGAGCAGCCAGGAGATGGGCGTCGAGGCTCCTGAGGAAGCGACGGGGGCGGACCCGACGGGCGAACCCGCAAGCTTGTGCAGCAGGGCCAGTGCCTTCTCCGGTGCTGATTCGGCGACTGCAGGCCACAGATCCTCCAGCTGATCGGTCAGTACCTGTGCGGCTTCTGCTGCTGACGCCGTTTCCGGGATGGGGAGGCCGGAGGCCCGCAGGACCTCGAGTCCGGTCAGGAGGCGCTCCCCGTAATCGGGGTACTGCCGGGCCAAAGCCGTGAGCGGTCGCCCCAGGCCCGCCGGATATGGGCCGAGCGCATCAGCCACCGCCTCGAGCGGGAAATACGAGCGGCGGCTCCTCACCAACGGCCCGCTCCGGAGCAGGGCCAGCGCGTGCAACTCCTCGAGGTACGGTTCGATTGCGGCGGCAGTGGCCTGCGCGATGTCCTTCTTGAGAGTGGTTGCGGTGCTTCCGTCCGGCGCGTCCGGATCGGTGGCAACAACCACCGTTTCAAGAACCATCAACTGCGGGGCGGTGAGGGATTCCAAAGCCCGCTGGACACTCACCCGGGTGGAGGCGCGGGCGGCCAGGGCCGCGAAGTCAGGCACCGGAGGAAGCACAAGGTCAGGGCGCGCGGCTAGCAGCCTCCTGAGCTCGGCGTCGCTCCGGGAGGCCAGATCCTCGGCTAGGGCGCGGATAGCTGACACCGAATTAACGTTACTCGCACGCCCCTCTGGGCGCTGGTGGAAGGGTGGTTGCGCTTGCGCCGGTCAGCTGCGCCGGTAGCCGTGCCGGTCAGTAGCGCCGGTCAGTTCCGTCCTCGAAGGATCACACTGAGCACCACGTTAAGGAGCATCAGGAGGAAGCCCAGCGGTAGGAAGAAGTAGGCAGCCGTAACAAATCCAGGCCACGGTTCAGCACCCATCCAAGCGGACACAAGCACCGCCAACAGGGACAGCAGGCCCACCACCGCAAGCACGACGGCGGCAATCAACAGCACTTGTCGGAGCCGTTGGGCCTGCACCTGGCCAGGCGCCGGAGCATGGGTGTTCTCGCCGTCGGGAAGGGGATGGGGAAGCTGCGTCATGATGCTTCTAGCGTACAAGCACGCTGCCGGAGCCATCGGCGCCCGGTTCGCGGGTATCCTATTAGGGCAGACTTTTCCCTGTGCGCAGCATTTCAAGTCAGGTTCATGATTGGCCGTCGGTTCGCTGGCCAATCATGGCCGGTGCGGTATGGCCCGCGCGCGCACTCGCAGTTTCGAGAACGAGGTAATTACGTGCCTATCGGCAAGGTCAAGTGGTTCGACTCTGAGAAGGGCTTCGGCTTTCTGGCGACGGATGACGGCAAGGAAGTATTCCTGCATGCCTCCGCACTGCCGGCCGGAGTAACCGAGGTGAAGGTGGGCACCCGGCTGGAGTTCGGCGTCGCCGACGGCCGCAAGGGCCTGCAGGCGCTCTCGGCCCGTATTCTCGACGCGCAGCCTTCGGTTGTGAAAGCTACGCGGAAGAAGGCCGAAGACATGGCGGTCATTACCGAAGACCTCATCCGTCTCCTGGACGACGTATCGAACGGCCTGCGACGCGGGCGTTACCCCGACAAGGCGCACTCGGCCAAGGTTGCAGCAGTGCTGCGCGCCGTCGCGGACGACCTGGACGTCTAGTCCATGTCGGAATCCCCGGCAACCGAATCCCCGGCACCCGAATCCCCGGTAACCGAATCCCCGGCGACTGAGTCGCCGGCAACGGACGTGCAGGCAGCTGAATCATCCGCCGTGGAGATGATCGCTGCCCAGGTACCGGACGCGTCCGCGGTTGCCCTCGTGCGCCGTCGGGCACCCCGCAAGCCCTCAAAGCCCGACGCGGTCCTTGCGGCGGCTGTCGACGTCGCCCGCAAGGGCGTGCTGGAGATTGCCCGGGAGGCGGAGGTGGGAGACCACCTGGGTGCTGTTCCGGAAGCTGACCGCCTGGTGACCCATCGTTTCGCCGCGAGTGTGCCTGGTTATGCAGGGTGGCAGTGGTTCGCAACTCTCGCGAGGGTTCCTCGCGGGAAGGAAGCCACGGTGTGCGAGGTTGGGCTTCTGCCCTCCGCCGACTCCCTGCTTGCCCCCGACTGGGTTCCGTGGGCGGAGCGCGTGCGCCCTGAAGACACCGTGCAGGAAGACGCAGCTACCGAAGGTCCCACACAGGTGGATGCAGCTCGCGAGGATTCCTCTGAGCAGGACATTGCTCGCGACTACCCGGCTGAGGAGGGGAGTGACGTGGTTGACGCGGCGCCTTCTCCTGGGCTGGAAGAAGGAGGGACCGACGTCGTCAATAGCAGCGGTGACTCGGTCGACGAAGGTTTCACAAGCACTTCCGGAGGCGACTCCCCGGTTGCCTGATGTGTGGCGTAGTGCAGGAAGGATGGCGGCCTGATGGGCATGTTCCGCTCCCTGCACGTCCACAACTATCGGCTCTGGTTCATCGGGGCACTTATCTCCAACATCGGCACCTGGATGCAGCGAACTGCCCAGGACTGGCTGGTCTACGACATCCTCACGGACCAGAACGCCGCGGCCATGGGCGTTGTGATGGCGCTGCAGCTCGGGCCCCAGCTGTTCATTGCTCCGTTGGCGGGGCTGATTGCTGATTCCGTCGATCGCCGGAGGCTGCTGATCGCGACGCAGTCCGTGATGGCTGCCCTCGGCCTTGGGCTGGGGCTCCTGGTGGTGTTCGGGCTGGCCGAACTCTGGCATGTGTACGCCTTTGCGCTGGCGCTGGGGGTGGTGTCAGCGATCGATGCGCCGGCGCGCCAGGCGTTCGCCTCCGAACTGGTCCGGGACGAATTCCTGCCGAACGCGGTGGCGCTCAACAGCGCCTCCTTCAACGGAGCGCGCATGATCGGTCCGGCGGTGGCCGGCCTCCTGACAGCGGCAGTGGGTCCGGGCTGGGTGTTCCTGATCAACGCCGTGACCTTCGGGGCCATGATCTCCGTCCTTGGCGTCCTGAGGCGTAGTGAACTGCGCATTCTTGAGCGCTCCGCTCCCGGGCGTGGACGCATCCGGGCCGGCTTCAGCTACGTGCGCGGCCGACCGGACCTCATGATGGTGATGTTCGCCGTCTTCGTCGTGGGGACATTCGGCCTTAATTTTGCGGTGTATATCGCGGCGATGGCCCGTACCGAATTCAACACCGGGGCCGGCATTTTCGGCACCCTGTCCTCCATCATGGCTGTCGGCTCCGTTACCGGCGCGCTCCTCTCGGCCCGCCGGGAACGGCCCCGCCTGAGATTCGTGTTCGGTGCCGCCGGCGCCTTCGGAGCGGTCTGTATCCTGGCGGCGCTGGCGCCGTCCGTCTGGCTTTTCGGCCTGGCCCTGGTGCCGGTGGGGCTGTTCGCCCTGACCCTCATGACCAGCGCTAATGCTTACGTCCAGACCACGACCGCGCAAGAGATGCGAGGTAGGGTCATGGCCCTCTACTTCGCCATCTTCCTCGGCGGCACTCCGATCGGGGCGCCGATCGTCGGCTGGGTGACCAACGCGTATGGGCCGCGGTGGGGCCTGGCCGTCGCAGCGGCGTCGGGCCTTGTTGCCGCCGTCGCCGGACTGGCCTGGATCTGGCGGTCGCACCACGTGACCTTGAGGCTCGAGCGTTCCGCGCCGCGGCGGCTCAGGCTGACCCTGGCAGCCACGGCGCGGGATGTCTCACAGAGGAACAGCTAGCAGAGGAACGGCTAGGAGCGCTCCACCACGTAGTCGATGCACTGCAGCAGAGCCGAGACATCCTCGGGCTCGATGGCCACGAACGTGGCGATGCGCAGCTGGTTGCGCCCCAGCTTCCGGTAGGGCTCGACGTCGACAATGCCGTTAGCCCGGAGCGTCTTGGCAACTGCTGCGGCGTCGACGCTCTCATCGAAGTCGATCGTGGCGATGACATTGGAGCGGTCGGCGGCGTCCTTGACAAAGGGAGTAGCGACGGCGGATCCCTCGGCCCAGCTGTAGACGCGTCCGGCGGAATCGGCCGTACGCTCTGCTGCGAACTGCAGGCCGCCGTTGCTGTTCAGCCACTCGATCTGGGCGTTCAGGGTGACCAGTGTTGCAAGTGCGGGGGTGTTGTACGTCTGGTTAAGGCGCGAATTGTCGATCGCAGTCTGCAGGTCGAGGAAGTCCGGGATCCAGCGCTTGGAGGCCTTGACCGCGGCAGCGCGCTCGAGCGCTGCCGGAGAGAACAAGCCAAGCCATAGTCCGCCGTCGGAAGCGAAGTTCTTCTGGGGTGCGAAGTAATAGATGTCAGCTTGGGAGACATCGACATGGAGCCCGCCGGCAGCAGAGGTGGCGTCGATGGCTACGAGGGCGCCGTCGTCGGCTCCCGCCACCCGCTCAACGGGGGCGGCGACGCCGGTTGAGGTCTCATTCTGGGGCCAGGCGTAGAAGTCGACGCCCGACTCGGCCGTGGCGACCGGACGGGTGCCGGGCTCCGACTTGATAACCGTTGACTCACCGAGGAATGGAGCCTTCGAGGTCGCCGCCGCAAATTTGGAACCGAATTCCCCGAAAGAAAGGTGCTGCGCGCGCTCCTGGACCAGGCCGAACGAGGCCACATCCCAGAAAGCGGTGGAGCCGCCCACGCCCAGGACAACCTCGTAGCCTTCGGGAGGCTGGAAGAAGTCGAGCAGACCCGACCGTACCGACCCGACGAGGTTCTTGACCGGAGCCTGGCGGTGGGAAGTGCCCAAAAGTGCGCTGCCGGCCTGGGTCAGCGCCTCCAGCTGCTCTGCCCGGACCTTCGACGGGCCGGCGCCGAACCGTCCATCTTTGGGAAGCAGGTCGGTGGGAATGCGAATGTCGGTCGAAGTGCTCATCAATACTCCAGGACGGTGTACGGCGGTGGGTTCGAAAACCATTCTGCCCCAGCGCGCTGGGTAGGCGTCGCATTGTGACCGGTGCACAACCAGCAGGCAATCCCTCTGCCCGGTGCTACTGCCGGGATGGGTTAACCTTGTGGGGCGTAGGGATGACGACGACGGCCCACCCTTATAGCAGGCGGCCGCCGCACCGACGCTCAACCCGCACCAGTGCCAAGGAGCTGAACCCCGCATGACGGACCTCATCGATACAACCGAGATGTATCTGCGGACCATCCTTGAACTGGAAGAGGAGAACATCGTCGCGCTGCGGGCGCGCATCGCGGAGCGGCTTCGGCACTCAGGGCCCACCGTCTCCCAGACCGTTGGGCGGATGGAACGGGACGGTCTCGTTGTGGTCACGGGGGACCGGCACCTGGAGCTTACGGAGCTCGGCCGGCGGCGGGCCGTCGAAGTGATGCGCAAGCATCGCCTGGCCGAGCGGCTCCTGTCTGACGTAATCGGCCTCGATTGGGCCTACGTGCACGACGAAGCATGCCGCTGGGAACACGTGATGAGTGAGCGGGTCGAGAGGCGCCTGTACGAACTGCTGGGGCAGCCCACCCAGTCTCCGTACGGCAATCCAATCCCTGGACTGGAAGCAATCGGCGGTACGCCGCCCGAGGATTCTGCGCCGGGCACCAGCACCCTCACCGAAGCCATGCAGGCCTACTCTCCAGAGTCAACGGTCACGCTGGTGCGGCTGGCTGAACCCATTCAGGTGGATCCCGAGCTGCTGACCCAGCTGGATGAAGGGGGACTGCGTCCCGGTGCCACGCTGGCCCTGCAGGCGGTTGGTGACTACGTCTCGGTGCGCGTTCCGGGCGTGGAAGGTGCGCTTGAGTTGCCGCCCGAGGTGGCATCCCACGTCTTTGTGGCAGTTCAACATTCCGCGTAAATGTCTGCCTGCCCTGCAGATTGGACGCAGGATATCCACAGCAGGGTTACGAAATGATTACTTTTGAGCGGATCCGGTTATAGTTGAACACTGGCGCTGATACTTCAGCGTTACCTGGTTCGCACGCCTAACCCTGTCAGCGAGCCCAGTGTTGAACAGTATGGACAGGGGCGGAGGACCCACAACCGGTCATGGCCAGCCATGACCTTGGGGTGAAGTTCGGGAGCAGCCATCGCGCGGGTTCCGAACCGAGTTTTCTCATACTCGAATCCGACAGCTAACTTCGCAGGCATGAAATGAGAGAGGGTCTCTTTGTCTAGTACTGTTTCGGGGCGCCGCCGTGCCGACACCCCGGTCGCTGAAGTGCGGCCACGCGACGCCCACAGGCGGGAGCGGGCCCAGCGGCTTGCACAGTCTGTTGCGCTTCAAGCGCAGCCTTCGCCTTCCCCGGCTGTCACCATTCCGGCACCGCCGGCAGCAGCGCCCACTGCAGCTTGTGCTGCAGTTGCTCCGCCTGCTGTAGTCGCGCCTCCTGCGGCTGCTGCCGCGCCTGCGCCCGTTGCCGCTGCGATCCCGGTGTCCCGGCGTGCTGCCCGCGACGGCGCTACGACCGTTGCCTCATCGGTCCGCCCTCGGGATGGGCAGCGCAGCGAACGACGCCGTCGGGCCGCCATCGCGCGGAACGACCATTCCTTCACCGGCCTGAGTCAGAAAGTGGCGATTGCCGCCGCCGCATCAGGCATGGTGTTGACGGTGGCATTGCCCACGACGGCCGCTGTGGTCCCGTCGCAGGCTCAGGCGGTAGCTGC
Organism: Arthrobacter sp. JZ12; assembly: GCF_035189165.1. Classification (NCBI taxonomy): domain Bacteria; kingdom Bacillati; phylum Actinomycetota; class Actinomycetes; order Micrococcales; family Micrococcaceae; genus Arthrobacter; species Arthrobacter sp. JZ12. The sequence goes on from NZ_CP045246.1 coordinate 488,468, forward strand.
GCCCGTCGAAGCCGAGCAGGAAGTCCTTCAGCCGGTTCAGGCTGCTGAGGGCGCCGATATCTCGTTCGATCGCGCTGCCCTGCACGGCCGGTTCGATCCGGACGCCAAGCTTGCCGATATCGTCTCCGCTTCCGGCGGCAAGGTGGTCACGGCAGAGTCAAAGGGCTCGCTTGCCGCGCCGTTGGACAAGGTGGTCATGACTTCACCCTTCGGGAACCGTGTAAGCCCGATTACCGGTGCCGGTGAGATGCACACCGGTCAGGACATGAGCGAGGCCTGCGGAACCGCTGTGAAGGCAGCGGCGGCCGGTACGGTTACCTTCGTCGGCTGGCACCCCTACGGTGGCGGCAACCGGGTAGTTGTGAAGCACGCAAACGGCCTCGAGACCACCTACAACCACCTCGCGTCCATTGACGTGGCTGAAGGCCAGGTTGTGGAGCGCGGAGAGGCTATCGCCAGGGTCGGATCTACCGGTGCATCCACTGGCTGCCACCTACATTTCGAGGTCCTGGTTGACGGCAAGAACGTCGATCCGCTCGCTTGGCTGTGACCGTTCACAGCTTGTTCGTAACCATGAACACACCGTTCCGTGACCGGAATGTGACATTGCAAAAAAACTGATGTACCGTACAACTCGTGCCAAATCGCAGGGGGTTTGGCACTCTCGCGCAGATCGCCTAGCTCTGCCACTGCGTGAGGTCCGTTCGCAACAAATTCGCATGGCAGGGGCGGGGGAACCAATTTTGGGCCTCCTTTACGGAAGTCCTTGGGGTTAAGTCGCTGAATCTCCCACGATTCGCGGCCGGGTGACTCCCATCCGAATCCGACAGCTCACCTCGCAGGCGTAGGGAGAGGCAACTTAACGTGTCAAATAGCTCTGCCCTGGGTCGCCACCGCGCGGTTCCGGCTCATACAAGCTCGCTCGCAGCAATTTCCAAGGCTGTATCTTCGAACGCAGGTTCCGTAGGGCGTCAGGCAGCGGTCATCGTTGCAGCATCCGGCCTGGTGCTCACCGCCGGCCTTCCGGCCCACGGCGCAGCAGACGCACAGCGTTCGGCACAGGCCGTCAAGACCCTCAGCACCGCCGTCCAGCCGGCCACCGTCAGCGCCGCCGCCGACGCGACCGTTTCCTTCGAGCGGACAGCCGTAGCAACGGTGGAGGCACCGGTTGCCGCCGAGCCCGTAGAGGTTGCACCCGAGGTTGCCGTCCAGACCGCCCAGGAAGTGGCAGTTGAGGAACCCGCCGCTGAGCCTGTCGTCGAAGTTGCGGCCGCAGTAGAGGTTGAGGCCGCTCCCGCCGCCGAGGCCGCTCCCGCCGCCGAGGCCCCCGAGCCGGTCAAGGCCCCCACCGCCAGCGGTGTAGGCGCAGCACTCGTCGGCTCTGCCTACTCCCAGATCGGTGTCGCCCAGGACTGCACCGCCATGGTCGAGAAGGCCCTGCGCTCCATCGGCAAGACCGTCGGCGACATCGCTCCCGGCGACTTTTACGCTTTCGGATCGGTTGTATCCACTCCCGCTCCCGGAGACCTCGTCATCACCGCTGGCCACGTTGCCATCTACGTCGGCAACGGCCAGGTCATCAGCGGCGGCTTGAACGGCATGAACACCGGCCTTCACAGCCTGTCCGACCTGCCCGGCGCAAGCTTTGTCCGCGTTAGCTAAGACAGACCTACCTGGAGCGAATCCTCACATGACTTCCCAGACCCGTGCCATCGCGCGCCACCGCGCCGAGGTTCAGCGTTCAGCCCACCTTTCAACCATCGCACGCGCAGTAAGCGACAACGCCGGCGGTGTCGGGCGTCAGGCAGCTGTTATCGCGGCAGCGTCCGGCCTGGTTCTCACCAGCGGTGTTGCAGCAAATGCAGTGGAGTTGCCCGCCGAGCGCAACACCATCACCACCACGCTCGAGGTCCAGCTGCCTGCGGCTCCCGTTCAGGCTCCCGCAGATGCCGAGATTTCCTTCAACAAGACCGCCGTGAAGGCGATTGCGGCCCCGGTTGTAGCAGCCCCCGAGGTTCAGCCGCAGGCAGAGACCGTTGAGGTAGCTCCTGTGGAAGCTGCTCCTGTTGCCGAGCCTGCAGTTGCGCTCGAGGTTGAAGCAGCGCCGGTGGCCGCTACAGCAGCTGTCACCGAGACCAAGGCTCCGGAGGTCCCTGAGGCCTCCTCGGGTGTTGCCGCTACGATCGCCGCAGCAGCCAAGGCCCAGCTCGGTGTAACCCAGGACTGCACCCGACTCGCAAGCAACGCTCTGGCAGCTGCGGGAATCAACTTCCACGGCTGGCCTGCAGGCTACCTCTCCCTTGGCCGGACGGTCAGCGCTGCCGAAGCCATCCCCGGTGACCTCATCTACTACGCCGACGGCGGCATGGGCGCAGCCCACATTGCCGTCTACATCGGCGGTGGACAGGCAGTCCACGGCGGATTCAACGGGAACCAGACGGTCATCGCTCCGGCCGAACTGGGATCCGGCGGCGTGTACATCCGCGTCGGCGGCTAGCTCCGGCGTTCATCAGAATGCGTAAAGCCCCCTGTCATACGGCAGGGGGCTTTTGCGTTTCGATTGACGGATCCTTGCTCCCACGGCTTACTCTTGCAATGTCAATCCGAAGTACCTTCGCTGTAGCTGCAGGGGCGTCAGGGATTCCGCGAATCTCGGCTACGGACGGCAAAGAGGAATGTGCATGCGCACTCTCGTTCTGAATGCTGGATATGAACCACTGGCGGTGGTGACCTTCCGCCGGGCACTTGTGCTGGTATTGACAGGGAAGGCCAGCGTGGTGGCCGAAGGGGATGACCCGGTAGTGGGACCCAACGAAGTGCTCTCGCGCCCGTCCGTGATCCTGCTGAACAGATACGTGAAGATCCCGTACCGCAACAACGTCGTAGCAACCCGGCGGGGTGTCCTTCGCCGGGACAACCACCTCTGTGCCTACTGCGGAAAGACTGCCTCAACCATCGACCACGTAACACCACGCTCCCGTGGAGGAGAGGACAGCTGGGAGAACCTGGTTGCGTGTTGCCTGCGCTGTAACAACGCCAAGGGCGACAAGACCCTCGCTTCCCTCGGCTGGTCCCTGCGGGTCGTGCCGAAACCGCCGCGCGGTACTTCATGGCAGATCCGCGAACTGGAAAAGCCGTCACCGCAGTGGACGGCGTTCCTGCCCGCTGACACGGCGGCGTGAGCAGCGCCGCCCGCGGGCCGGCTGGCGCCGCTGTTGCTTTCGACGCCGTCATCCTCACCGGCGGTAGGTCATCTCGCCTTGGGGGAGTCGCGAAATCGGGCCTCACCTTCGCCGGAAGAACCTTGCTGGCACATACATGTGAGGCCGCACGTGAGGCGCGGCGCCTCGTCGTCGTCGGCGCTAATGAGCCGGAACTGCCCGCCCGGGCTGAACTGGTCCGCGAGGAGCCGGCCTTCGGCGGGCCGGCGGCGGCGGTGGCTGCCGCCGTCGCAAGGTTACGGGACCACCCTGCTTGCTGGACGCTGGTCCTGGCCTGCGACATGCCCTTCGTGGCCGACGCGCTCCCGGTGCTGTTTGCTGAGGCGCTCCGAACTGAAACGTCAGTTCTGGCCAACGACGGCGGCCGCGAGCAACCGCTGGCCGCACTCTACCGCTGGGATGACCTGGCCGCCGCGGTGGGCGGGGAAGAAGTAAGGAATCTGTCTATGCGCGCCCTCCTTGCTAGGGTGCAATGGACTGCAGTCGACGTTCCCGCTGGTTCCACCCACGATGTAGACACGTGGGCAGACGCACAGAAACTTGGTGTCGAAGGGCCGGACGCGGGCATCTAGCGAAAGGTTCACATCATGGAGGATCGGGATCGCCTGCTGAGGCGATGGAGCGAACAGCTCCTGGAGATGTTCGAACTGACGGGCACGGAAGTCGATGTTGACGCTGTTCTTGCCCTGGCCGGAAAGGCTGCCCATTCCATTGTTCGTCCGGCAGCGCCACTGACCACGTTCATAGCCGGTTACGCGGCAGGAATGGCTGTTGGCGCCGGACATGCCGACAGCTCGACGGCGATGCGCTCAGCCCTTTCCGCGGCGGGGGAAGCCTGCCCGGCGGTTAATGGGGATCGGAGCGGCCAGTGAGCGAATCGCAGCGCAACGTCAGTTGGGACGACGCGAGGAAGCTGGCATTCGAAGCCGCCACGCCGAAGCCTCCCCAAACGGTGAACCTTGCGGACGCGCTCGGGCAAACTCTGGCCGAACCGGCCGTGGCGCTGCAGCCCATCCCGCACTATGCCTCATCCGCCATGGACGGGTGGGCTGTGTGCGGGGAGCCGCCGTGGACCCTGGTCACTCCTGTACAGGAGGATGAAAGCCCCTGGCACCGGGCACACGAACACAAGAAGTCCGGTTACGCCGCACTGGAGCCGGGCCAGGCAACGTTCATCCTCACCGGCGGTGTAGTTCCGCCCAACGCGACGGGAATCCTGCGGACGGAGCACGGCGCGGTGCGCGACGGCGTCCTGACCAGGAACGAACGCGCGCGCGACGACGAGCCCCGCCAGGACGAGCACATCCGCCCGGCAGGCGAGGAAGCGGCAGAGGGCACCGAAACCATCCCAGCAGGTGCAGTCCTCAATCCGGCACAGATCGCGCTGGCCGCCGTCTGCGGATACGACACGCTGCCTGTGCTCCGCGCGCCGCGCGTCTCACTGCTGCTGACCGGGGACGAAGTGATCGAAGCCGGCCTGCCCGAGCCGGGCCTGGTCCGGGACACGTTCGGGCCGCAGTTGCCGGGCCTCGTAACCATGCTGGGCGGCCACGTGGACACCGTAGCGCGGGCGCGTGATGACCTTGACGACGTCGTCGCCGCCATCAGCGCGGAGGCCCTCGACGAGATGTCGCTTGCACGGGCGTCCAGCGATGTATTGATCAGCACGGGGGGCACCGGTGCTTCCGACGCCGATCACATCCGCCGCGCGCTGACGGTCCTGGAAGCAGACCTGATCATCGACGGCATCGCGATGCGCCCCGGCCACCCGACCCTGCTCGCGCGGCTGCCCGACGGACGGTTCTTCGTGGGCCTGCCCGGTAATCCCCTGGCCGCAATGATGGCGCTCTTCACTGTGGGGGTGCCGCTGCTTGCCGGATTGCGCGGGGCGACGCTCCCCAAACCCGGTTGTGCGCTCGCCGGCGAGCCGTTTGAACCGTTGCCCGGCCGCACCCGGCTGGTGCCGTATCGCAATGAACAGGATCGCGCGATGCCTACCACCCACTACCGCTCAGGCATGCTTCGCGGCCTGGCGGAAGCGGACGGTGTGCTCATAGTTCCCGAGCAGGGTTGCCAGCCGGATGAGAAAGTGCGTGCCCTCTCCCTGCCCTGGTTCAGCTGACCGGAGTCGGGCTAACCGGAGGGTCAGCTAAATGAAGGGTCGGGTTCTGCCCAGGCAGAACCCGACCCTCCAATTGCTAGACCGTCGCGGGCATGTCCTTCCGCTTGTTCTCCTCGCTGCTGCCTCCGGCCGGGCCCTCAGCAGCGGGTTCCAACCGGATAATTACACCCTTTGAAACGGGGGTGTTGCTTCCCTTGACGGTGTCGTCCAGGGGAACCAGCGCGTTTCCTTCCGGGTAGTAGGCCGCGGCGCACCCCCGCGCGGTCGGGTAGGACACTGCCCGGAACTTGCGCAGGACGCGGTCCTTTCCGTCCGTATATTCGCCGTGGACGTCAACCAGGTCGCCGTCGTTGAAGCCCAGCTCCTTGAGATCCTCCGGGTTGATGAAGATGACGTGGCGCCCCTTTTTGATGCCACGGTAGCGGTCGTTGTACCCGTAGATCGTGGTGTTGAACTGGTCGTGGGAGCGCATGGTCTGCAGGATCAGCCGTCCCGGCGGGCACTCGATCGGATCCAGCTCGTTGACGGTCAGCTGGGCCTTTCCGGTGGGGGTACTGAAGGTGCGCGAGTCCCGGGGCCCGTTGGCCAGCAGGAATCCGTCTTTTTCCCGGATTCGCCGGTTGTAGTCATGGCAGCCGCTCACCACGTGCGAGATGTGGTCACGGATGCGGTCGTAATCGTCCTCGAAGCCTGTCCAGTCGGCAGCGACCTTGGTTCCCAGCGTGGCCTTTGCCAGACGGCTGACAATGGCGATCTCGGAGAGAAGCCCCGGCGCTACAGGCTCAACCCTGCCCTGCGAGGAGTGAACCGCAGACACCGTGTCCTCGACCGAGACGAACTGCGGCCCGGTCGCCTGCATGTCGATTTCGGTGCGGCCAAGCGTGGGAAGGATTAGGGCTTCCCCGCCGACAACTGTGTGGGATCGATTCAGCTTCGTCGAGATTTGGACATTCATCTCAAGGTTCTGCATTGCAGCTTCGGTCGCGGCTGTATCAGACATGGCTGCGACGAAGTTGCCGCCGAGTGCGAGGAAGAACTTGATTTCACCGTCGCGCATCCGGCGAACGGTCTCCACCGCGTCCGCACCATGCTCGATCGGGGGCTCGAACGAGAACTCCTTGCCAAGGGCTTCGAGGAAGGCCGGGGGCATCTGCTCCCAGATTCCCATGGTCCGGTCGCCCTGCACATTGGAGTGCCCGCGGATCGGTGAGGCGCCGGCACCCGGCCTGCCGATGTTCCCGCGGAGCAAGAGGAGGTTGATCATCTCCTTGATGGTGCCCACGCCGTTCCGTTGCTGGGTGACGCCCATGGCCCAGGTGATAATGACGCTCTTTGCCTTGATGTACCGCTCGGCAAGCTCGTCAATCTCCTCGGAGCGAAGACCTGTAAGCCTCAGTACCTCCTGCTCATCCAGCTCCGCCAGATGCTGCCGGAGTTCGTCGAGGCCTTCGCAGTACTGGTCGAGGAACTCGTGGTCCAGCACTGTTCCTGGGTTCCGGTCCTCAGCTTCGAGCACCCGCTTGGAAACGGCCTGCAGGAGGGCCATGTCGCCGCCACTGCGTATCTGCAGGAACTGATCGGCCAGATCGGTGCCCCGCCCGACGATGCCCTTTGGTTTCTGCGGGTTCTTGAACCGGCGCAGACCAGCCTCGGGCAGGGGGTTGACGGCAACGATGGAGCCCCCGTTCTCCTTCTGCTTCTCCAGCGCGCTCAACATGCGCGGATGGTTTGTGCCCGGGTTCTGCCCGATGACGATGAGCAGGTCGGCCTTCAGGTAGTCGTTGTAGGTAACGGTGGCCTTGCCGATCCCGATGGTCTGTCCCATGGCAACGCCCGAGGACTCGTGGCACATATTCGAGCAGTCAGGCAGGTTGTTGGTTCCGAATCCGCGGACAAACAGCTGGTAGATGAAGGCCGCTTCGTTCGAGGCCCGCCCGCTGGTGTAGAAGGCAGCCTCATTGGGCGAGGCAAGGCTCTTGAGCTTCCCGGAAATGATGCTGAACGCCTGGTCCCAGCCGATGGGCCGGTAGTGGTCGTCGCCGGCTGCCTTGTAGACGGGTTCGGTGAGCCGCCCCTGCATTCCGAGCCAGTACTCGGAGCGTTCCCGCAGCTCGCTGACCGGGTGCTCCGCCCAGAAATCGGAGGAGATCGTGACCGGGGTGGCCTCCCAGGTAACGGCCTTCGCACCGTTCTCGCAGTATTCGAAGGTGCTGCGGTGGTCAGAGGGATCGGGCCAGGCGCAGCTCATGCAGTCAAAGCCCTGCTTCTGGTTCATGTGGAGCAGGGTTCGGGCGCTTCGTTCCACGCCCATATGCTTCAGCGCGGGCTGCATTGAGTGGTAGACGCCGGGCACGCCTGCTGCCCAATCTTTTGGCTTGTCGACGTCGAGATCGTTCTCGTCAACTTCCTCGACGTGCGGATTCGAACGAGTCATCGTCCTTGCCTTCCCTTGAGGTTCCCGGCACTGAGCTGCCGCCTGTTCCATTGTCTATCACGCCTCTTCCGGGCGGGAGGGGTGAACTGCTGGCTTCACGCAATCACGGTCCATTAGGCTCGATGTGGATGCGGGAGGCAGTTCAATGACGCGAGTGATGGACCGGCGGAGGATAACGCGGTATCGGTTGGACGGCCCGGTCAGCCGTCGGGAAGACAGGCTGGCCGGTGAGGAACCGCTAGAGATCCGTTTGGGTGGCTCCTCATTCTCGGTAACCATGCGCACCCCGGGCGAGGACTTTGACCTGGTCGCAGGCTTCCTGGTCTCCGAGGGTGTCGTGAGCCAGCCTGGTGAGATCGTGAGCCTCCGCTACTGCGCGGGCGTCGACGAGGAGGGCCGCCAGACCTTCAACGTCGTCGAGGCGCAGCTCCGGCCGGACGTTCCCCTGCCTGATGCCTCCCTTGAGCGGCATGTCTACACCTCCAGTTCCTGCGGAATCTGTGGAACGGCTTCCATCGACGCGGTTCGGAAGTCTGCCCGCTTCAACGTGCACGACGACGGCGGCACGGTGGATCTCTCGATCCTCGCCTCCCTGCCGGAGCGGCTGCGAAGCAGCCAGAAGCTCTTTGACCGCACGGGAGGCGTGCACGCCGCCGGCCTGTTCTCCCGGAACGGTGAACTGCTCTGCCTGCGCGAAGACGTTGGTCGACACAATGCCGTGGACAAGGTGGTCGGCTGGGCGCTGCGCTCCGGCCTGCTTCCGCTGCGCGGAATGATCCTCCAGGTTTCCGGGCGTGCCTCCTTCGAACTGGTGCAGAAGGCACACCTCGCCGGGATTCCGGTACTCGCGGCCGTGAGTGCGCCGTCGTCGTTGGCTGCCGACCTGGCAGAGGAAGCGGGCATCACGCTCGTAGGTTTCAGCCGCGGACAGAGCCTCAACTGCTACACCCATTCCCATCGGATCGACGCGGGAACCGCCCAGACAAAGCCAGGAGTGCCGGGCCGGACGATCCCGGAATAGGGGTACTACGGTGCCGGTTGCACAACAGTATGGAATTGGGCATCTTCAGCTTCGGCGACATCCACCCCAACCCCGTCACCGGCGAGCGGGTGTCACCCGAACAGCGGATGGCGGACCTGCTGGAGCGTGCGCGCCTGGCCGATGAGGTGGGCCTGCACTACTTCGGGGTCGGGGAGCACCATCGGCCGGACTATGCGGTCTCGTCGGTGGTGCCCGTGCTTGCGGCTGCAGCGGCCCAGACGCGGTCGATCCACGTGGGATCGGCGGTAACCGTCCTCAGCACGGAGGACCCGGTGCGCGTGTACCAGCAGTTCGCCACCCTTGACCTTCTCTCCGGCGGACGATCTGAACTTACCGCCGGACGCGGGTCCTTCATCGAGTCCTATCCGCTGTTCGGGGCTGCCCTCGAGGACTACGACGAGCTGTACGAGGAGAAGATCGACCTCCTGCTGCGACTCGACGCCGAAGAACGGATTACTTGGTCCGGACGGTTCCGGCCGCCGCTGGACGACGCGCTCATTCTTCCCAGGCCATCCAAGGGCAATCTGGACATCTGGATCGCGACAGGTGGAACGCCGTCGTCGTCAGTCCGCGCCGCCCGACTGGGCAGGCCGGTGATCTATGCGCTGCTGGGCGGCGCAGTCAACAACTTTGCCCAGCACGCGGCGCTGTACCGCAGCGAGTTCAACGGCGCGTCCGGTCTCTCACCCCGCGTCGGGGTCAGCGGCGTGGGGCTGGTCCTGCGCAATGACGCCAAGGAAACTTTCCGTCCGTACTGGATGGACACCATGAAGCGAATCTCCGCGGAACGTGGCTTCCCCATGCCAAGCGGAGTCAGCTACAACATGCAGGCGGCGCGGTCAGGCGCACTGTATGTGGGTACGCCCGAGGAAGTGGCCGAGAAGATCGTCCTCACGCACGCCGCGATGGGGCACGACCGCCACATCCTGCAGCTTGATTTCTCTTCCGTCCCGCAGGCCCAGGTGCTTGAGTCGATCGAATTGCTCGGCACCGAGGTGCTGCCCCTTGTTACTGAGGCACTCGGCGCTTCCCGCGACGGGGACTCAATCGAGGAGCACCATACCGGCGCGGACGCCCAAAGCGTCCGTGGCGGGTCTTAAGCTTGAATTCCACAAGCGGGAGGCGATCCATGAGCATGGAAGGCGCGGCCTGGAGTTCCCTGTACCGGATCTCTTCGGCCAAAAGCGGAAACAACAAGTTCTCGAGGGAGACGCTGAAGCGCATCCTCTCATTCGCCGTACCGTACCGCTTCAAGCTGGTGCTCTTCATCGCGCTCTCGGTGGGCTCGGCGTTCCTTGCGGTTGCCACCCCTGTGCTGGCTGGTCGGGTTGTAGACGCAATCATCGCCGGTGAGTCTGCACAGACGGTTGTGTGGCTGGCGGTGATCATTGCGCTCGTCGCGGTGGCGGATACCGGCGTCGGTCTGCTGACCCGCTGGTACTCCGCCCGCATCGGCGAGGGCGTGATCCTGGATCTGCGCACCGCGGTCTTTGACCACGTGCAGAAGATGCCGATCGCCTTCTTCACCCGCACTCGCACCGGAGCGTTGGTCAGCCGTCTCAACAACGACGTCATCGGTGCCCAGCAGGCCTTCAGCGGCACGCTGTCCGGTGTGGTGAGCAACCTGGTGGCGCTGATCCTGACGCTGATCGTCATGCTCAGCACGTCTGTGCTCGTTACTGTCCTGGCGATCATCATGCTGCCGATCTTCCTGCTGCCGGCACGGCGCATGGGCAGCCGGCTGGCGGCGCTGCGGCGCGAAGCAGCCGACTACAACTCAACCATGAGCACCCAGATGACCGAGAGGTTCTCGGCTCCCGGTGCCACCCTGGTGAAGCTGTTCGGCCGACCGGACGAGGAGTCCGAAGAGTTCCGGTCCCGTGCAGCACGTGTTCGGAACATCGGTGTACGCACCGCAATGCTGCAGTACGTTTTCTTCTCTGCCCTGATGCTGGTGTCCGCGCTCGCACTGGCGCTGGTGTACGGACTCGGCGGCGCCCTCGCACTTGGGGGAGCGTTGGAGACGGGCGAGGTGGTAACGCTCGCCCTGCTGCTGACCCGGCTCTACGCGCCCCTCACCTCACTGGCCAACGCCAGGGTGGAGATCATGAGCGCACTGGTGAGCTTCGAGCGCGTCTTCGAGGTTCTGGACCTGGATCCGCTGATCAAGCAAAAGCCCGACGCCGTTGCCATCCCTGCGGGCCCCGTCGGGGTGGAGTTCGACGACGTCCGGTTCGGTTACCCGTCCGCGGACCGGGTTTCCCTCGCATCGCTCGAGGAAGTGGCAACGCTGGATACCCGCGGCGGGGAGGAAGTGCTGCACGGCATCAGCTTCCGGATTGAACCCGGTGAAACTGTGGCGCTGGTGGGAACCTCCGGCGCGGGCAAGTCCACCATCGCGCAGTTGCTGGCCCGGCTGTACGACGTCGACTCCGGTGCGGTCCGTATCGGGGGAGTGGACATTCGCGACGTCACCTTCGAGTCGCTGCGCCACACGTTGGGCATGGTCACCCAGGACGGCCATCTCTTCCATGAAACGATCGCCTCCAACCTGCGCCTCGCGCGGCCGGGTGCCTCGGATGACGAGGTGTGGGATGCCCTGCGCCGCGCCAGGTTGGAGCCGCTGGTACGGTCGCTGCCGGACCAGCTGGACACCATGGTGGGTGAGCGTGGGTACCGGCTCTCGGGCGGGGAGCGGCAGCGCATGACCATCGCGCGGCTCCTGCTGGCCCAACCCCGCGTGGTGATCCTCGATGAGGCGACGGCGGCGCTTGACTCGACGTCGGAGGCTGCGGTTCAGGCTGCGCTGACGGAGGCGCTCGAGGGACGAACAGCGCTGGTCATCGCCCACCGTCTCTCCACGATCCGCAGCGCCGACCAGATCCTGGTGATCGAGGAGGGGCGGATCGCAGAACGGGGCACGCACGCGGAACTGCTGGAACGGGGCGGCCGGTACGCCGAGTTGCACCGGACCCAGTTCGCGGTGCAGAAGGCGGTAGCTCCGGACGAGTCGGCCGAGGCGCTGAGTGCGTCCGGATCGGGCGCTGAGTAGGCGCGTGGTTTTGTGCCAGCGGGCGCGTGGGGAGGCGCTGATGTGTTCGGTCAGTTCGCGGTGCCAGCCGGCTCTGCGTCGCCGTCGAGGTGGGGTTCCTTGGGAGCTTCAGGGACGCGCAGCACCGGCAGCGTGTAGTTCACCAGGGGACCGATCAGCAACGCGAACGCCACGGTCCCTACGCCTACGGTGCCGCCGAGGATCCAGCCGATCGCCAGGACCGTCACTTCGATTGAGGTGCGCACCACCCAGATGGGCCAGCCCCGTTGCCGGCTGAGGCCTGTCATCAGCCCGTCGCGGGGGCCCGGACCCATGCGGGCGCCGATATACAGACCAGTGGCGACGGCGAGAAGCAGGAGGCCGCCGGTGAAGAGCAGTATCTGAAGCCACAGCACGTCCTGCTCCGGGATGACCGCCAGCCCCACTTCCGCGCTCGGACCAACGAGCAGTGCGTTGCAGACCGTGCCGACGCCCGGTTTCTGTCGGATGGGGATCCAGAGAAGCAGCACTACCAGACCGATCAGCGCGGTAGTGATACCGAATGGAATGCCGGTTTGCAGCGACACGCCCTGCCCCAGGACATCCCATGGCGATACGCCCAGCCCGGCTCGGACCATCATGGCGATCGAGATGCCGTAGAGGAAGACACCGACGAAGAGTTGTGTGATGCGGCGCGTCAGGAGCAGGGACATCCTCCAAGTGAACTGCCTGATCGGCATCGCGGCAAACTCGTGTTCGGGAGCGCTATTCCAGGCCCTAGTAGCGGCGGATCTCACCCAGTGTTCGCAGCACTACGCCGAGGTCACTCGGCGTAGTGCTGTCGCCCACACCATTCCTGTGCCATTCAACGCTCACGGTCTCGACACCGTCGAATGCCGCGATAGCCTCCCGGTACATTCGCCTCGGGGTTGGACGGGAAGCAGCCGACGAGGAGTAGGCAGACAAGTAGTAGCTGACCGATGCGAAGAATCCTTGTTTGCATCCGCTACTCCAAGCCGTAGTAGCGGCGGATGTCGGTCAGCGTATACAGCACTACGCCGAGGTCTGCCGGGTCGAGAGCGATGGTCTGGTCCTGCGACAGAACGCGGTAGCTGAGGGTGGTCTCCTCTCCTTGCTCTGTGGTCTCGATGAAGGCACGGAGGCTCCGGTCGAGGATATCCCGTAGCTCGGCTTGGTCATTCGTCGATGTCGAGACTGTGATGCGGGTGCTGTCACCCACCCCATTCCTGTTCCATTCGACGCCCACGTCCTCAACGCCGTCGACCGCAGCGATAGCCTCCCAGTATTTCTCTTCCGGATTAGACGGGAAGCAGCCGACGAGCACGACACTGAGCAGTAGGACAGCGCACATACGCCGTAGGATTCTCACGGACGCCTCTCGATCGGGACCACAAAGGACTCTACCTGCCGGGGATCCCCGGAAAGGAAGCGCTGAGTGGAGGCATTCCGCGCATACTGGGCGGCTGCCCCTGCAGGGTCCCCCTCTGCGTCAGCAATCGAGACAGCGTAGGCGTTGTGATCGTGTTTGCCCAGCAAGTCGCGAGCAGCAGGTGGGTCGGGCAGGGTTACCTGCACACCCATAGGCGTGGTGGCCGTGCCGTCGATCCGCTGCCCGCCGAAATCAAGTTGCGGTACGACGTCGTTCTGGTGAGCGAACGAGATGACGTCCACTCCCGGCGGAACCGCTGTGGTGTCAATGGGCGATCCGTAGGCCATGACGTTGGTGACGTTGTATTGAGCCATGAACGCAGGATCGGCAGCGAGGGCGGCAGCGATCATTCCGCCCTGGGAGTGGCCGGACAGCATAACCGGCGCGCCGGGCTCAATTCCAACCTGCGCCATGGCCAAGGCCACGGCTTCCGACGCGGTGGACATCTGGCCGGAAGCGGTAACGAAGTTGCCGGTCAAGTCGGCCGGCATTCCGGAGGTGAACGGGCTCCACTCCTGGGTCCCCGGAATGCTGACGATGTAGGAGGGCCCGGCCGGACTTTCCACACGCGTGACCCTCACGCTCCCGTCCGGCGTAGAGCCGACGTCACCATCGGAGTACGCGACGGACGTGTTCAGGGCGATTGAGCGAAGGTCGACTGGTAGCAAGCTGTCAGAATGTCCGTTTGCGGCAGGATCTGTTCCGACCTGGGACACGCTCACCGGGATCGGCTCACCGGCCCAAGCGGTCCCATCGTCGAGGAACGACGGCGCCCACCGCCCCAACGAGACGGTTGTGAGTCCTGCGTCGATGAGCTCACCGGCAACCAGGATCCTGCTCGCGGCGAGTTCCATAAGCGTAGGCGGAGGACCATCGGCCAGCGTCTCAAGCCGGTCCATCGCGGTGTAGGCCTCCCGATAGGAAGCGAGGATGTTGCCGTAGCCCAGCTCGTACCGGTCCGCGAACCAATCCGCCGCGTCGTCTGTGGCCTCCGTAACCCAGTCGACCCCGCCCGCGGCCCAATCCCAGCCATCTGTCAGCCAGCCGCCGTCGTTCCCTTCGGCGCTCTGATGCGGTACTCCTGTGCTACCGGCTCCGCCCGCCGCGCCGGAGCCCAGCGAGTCGGCGGAACTGGTCAGGTCCTGGGCGTCAGCATTCTCCGCTGCATTGACCGCTGCCTGCCGCAGGCAATCCGCAATAGTGGCCAACGCGGGGCGTTGCCGTGCGGACCAGTCGGAGCGGAACGCGTCAGCGTCCCCGCCGCGCCAGGGGAGAACGGAAATCCGCCCGCTCACCTCCATGGCCAGGAGGTCGAGGCGGTCAGCGGTGGATTGCAGTGATTGGGCCAGTTGCCGGACCTGGCCAGGGTCCATGCCGAGGATCTGGCTCATGCGCTCAGGGATCCGCCGGCCGCGAATTCGTAGGCGCCGGCGAGAGCAAAGGTGATCTCCCGAGCCACGTGTCCCGGGTTCTGCGGGGTCAGGATGGCGGCGCCGTCGGCTGTTCGGACCGAATACAGCGTGCCCCTGCTGACGGACCAACGGCCGGCCCACACCTGGCGGCTCTCTCCGGATCGAGTGGTCATCGACGCGGCGAGGATTGCTTCCTCCGGCACCGCTGCCGCCTCGGCAGGAGTGAGGGGGATCCTCACAATGCCGGCCTCCGCCGTTCCGCTATGGTTCGCCGCGTCCTGCCGCAGTTCGTCCAGCGGCGGCAGGACAGGCGCGATGGCGCCCCAGATGTGCGCCACATCGAAAAGGGCGATTTCCAGCGCAGGCTCATGGGAGATGGTGCGGAAGCCGCCGTCGCCGTCGGGTTCTATGGTGCTTCGGCGCAGTACGGCGATACCCTGCCCGCCGGCGATGCTGAAGTCGCTGTTGCAACCCATTCCGAGATAAGCGGCTGACAGTCGAAGCAAAGTTACGGGCCTGACAGCCGTTTGTAGCGCCTCGCTCCACGCTGGCACGAGGCGGTCACGCTCAGCCACACCGAGATTCTGTAGTTCGGCCCACGCTCCGGCGCGTTCAGCCGAGTCCAGATTCTCCAAAATCCGAGCAGTTGATGACGGTGAATAGTTAGGTGGACTGGCGGTTAGCGGCCCGGATTGGCGGGCGGCGGCATCGAGCGCAAGCGCCCATGCCGTTGGCGAGACCCTGATGGCGCGCGACGGCGCCGGAACTGCAGAAATTTTCCCCATGCTGCAAAGCTAGCTGAGCTTCACCGGGAGCGATATGGGCAGGTGTACCCATGTGGAACGACGACGTGTGAGTTACGTGCCTGTTCCTGAGTGCCCTCGATTGGATTCGAACCAACGACACCGGCTTTAGGAGAGCCGTGCTCTATCCCCTGAGCTACGAGGGCGGGACCGTAGAAGTCTAGCGTTAAGCCCGCGCCCCCGCTTCATCGGACCGCATGCCTGCCCGAATCCTGCCGGGAGAAGGACCGCGAGAAGTCCTGCGACGCAGGACACCGCGAAGAGCACCCAGCGTCCCACGGTCAGGACCGACGCGAGGGCAACCGAACCGGCGTCGGGCGCGGCAAGCATGGCGTCGATGGCCACGTTCTCCCACAGATCGACGACCACGAACAGCAGGACCGGAAGCCAGAGAACCCAGCGCAGCCAGCGGCGGGACACATTCAACTGAACCAGCAGGAGCCACGCCAGCCCGAAGATCAGCGGGAAGAGCATGCCGGCAGTCTTATGCAGGTAGCTCAGCTGGCCGAGGGCATCGGAGTCCATCGCTGCAGCCAGGTTCTTGATGTAAGGGGCGTCGTAGCCTCCGATCAGCGAGTCCGGCATTGGCAGGCCGCCGGACAGCTGGGTCATCTGCGACAACGTCAGCAGATGGAAGTAAGCGAACAGGAACAGCGCCGCCGCCATCGCGGGGATGAGGATGAGATTGCCATTATGCCGTGGTGCGGCTTCCCGGGTGGCGCCCGGGTTGTCGGCGGTCGGTGTGATTCCGGCCGCAGCCGGTCCGTGCTTTCGGGCGATCTGCGCCTTCGTTTTGCCCATGCTTCAATGCTAGACGGCGCTCGCCGTAGGGACCTCAGCGGGCCTCATCACCGGCACGGGCACCCACGGACAGGTTCTGTCCGTGCCAGCGCCTAAACTTAAAGGCACCATGGATTTGCTTTTCGACCCCCACCTCAACACACCTGCGGCAGGCAGGCGCAGCGCGCCGCCGTCGTCCCTGCCGGAAACGGGTGAGCACTCCGGCAACGGTGGCCATGTCGACGAAGCGCGCGCCCAGGAGTTGTTGCGGGGGCTGAACCCGCAGCAGGAGGAGGCCGTAAAGCACAGCGGGTCACCGCTGCTCATCGTCGCCGGTGCCGGCTCCGGCAAGACACGGGTGCTCAGCCACCGCATTGCCTACCTGATGGCAACGGGACGGTCGCACGCCGGCCAGATCCTGGCGATCACCTTCACCAACAAGGCCGCAGCCGAGATGCGTGAGCGCATCGAGGGGCTTGTCGGCGGCGTGGCCAAGCGCATGTGGATTTCCACTTTCCACTCCTCGTGCGTGCGGATCCTGCGCAGGGAAGCTGCGTCCATCGGACTGAATTCCAACTTCTCGATCTACGATGCCGCCGACACGCTGCGCCTCATCACCCTGGTCGCCAAGGGGCTGGACCTGGACCCGAAGCGCTTTGCGCCCAAGGCCATCCAGCACAAGATTTCGGCGCTGAAGAATGAGTTGATCGACGAAGAGACCTACGCGTCAACCGCTAATTACTCGGACCCGTTCGAGCAGGCCGTCGCCGAGGTCTACAAGGGCTACGCGCAGCGCCTGCGCCAGGCCAACGCCATGGACTTCGACGATCTCATTGCGCAGACGGTCTTCATGTTCCGGGCCTTCCCCGGCGTTGCCGACTACTATCGCCGGCGCTTCCGGCACGTGCTCGTGGACGAATACCAGGACACCAACCACGCCCAGTACGCGCTGGTACGGGAGATCGTTGGGGTTCAGGGCGAAACAGTTGAGGAACCGGCAGAGCTGACCGTCGTGGGCGACTCCGACCAGTCCATCTACGCCTTCCGCGGGGCCGATGTCCGCAACATCGTCGAGTTCGAGAAGGACTACCCGAATGCACGGACCATCCTCCTTGAGCAGAACTACCGCTCAACCCAGAACATCCTCAACGCGGCCAACGCCGTCATTTCGCGCAACCCCAACCGCCCTGAGAAGCGGCTGTGGACTGCAGAGGGCGACGGCGAGAAAATCATCGGCTACGTCGGGGAGAACGAGCACGAGGAAGCCCGGTTCATCGCGGACGAGATCGACCGGCTCCAGGACGAGGAGAACCTGCGGCCGGGCGACGTCGCCATCTTCTACCGGACCAACGCCCAGTCCCGCTCGATTGAGGAAATCCTCATGCGCGTCGGACTGCCCTACAAGGTGGTCGGAGGCACCCGCTTCTACGAGCGCAAGGAGATTAAGGACGCCCTCGCCTACCTTCGGGTGCTGGTGAACCAGGACGACGTCGTCAACCTCCGCAGGATCCTCAACGAACCCAAGCGCGGAATTGGGGACCGCGCCGAGTACGCTATCGCAGCGCTCGCCGAGCGGGACCGCGTGAGCTTCATGGAAGCCCTTCGCCGCGCCGATGAGGCGCCGGGCATGGCTACCCGGTCGGTCAACGCGGTCACCTCATTCGTGAAGTTGATCGACGACCTGGCGGAAGTCGCTGCGGGATCCGGAGCCTCGGCAGCCCTTGAGGCGGTGCTTGAGCAGACCGGTTATCTTGCCCAGCTGCGCACCAGCAGCGATCCGCAGGACGAGTCGCGCGTGGAGAACCTCGCCGAACTGGTCGCTGTGGTCCGCGAGTTCGAGATGGAAAACCCGGAGGGAACCCTGAGTGACTTCCTGGAGCAGGTTTCCCTTGTTGCCGATGCCGACCAGATCCCGGACGCGCCGGCGGGCGCGGGCGAGGACGTCGAGAAGGCCGTTGCGGAGGCCCGCAGGCAGGGAGTCGTCACCCTGATGACACTGCACACCGCCAAGGGGCTCGAGTTTCCGGTGGTCTTCCTGACCGGTATGGAGCAGGGCATTTTCCCGCATCAGCGGTCGGCAACGGACCCCGCGGAGTTGGCTGAGGAGCGGCGGTTGGCCTACGTGGGACTGACTCGTGCGAGGAAACGCCTGTACATCACGCGGTCCGAGGTTCGAAGTCTTTGGGGCCAGAGCCAGTACAATCCGGCCAGCCAGTTTGTGGCCGAAGTGCCGGAGGAGCTGATCTCCTGGAAGCGGGAAGGCACCGCGCGCCCCGCGTGGGGCGGCGGGCAGAGTATCAGCGGCCCACGGTTCAGCGGCTCATACTGGGGCGCTGGCGCAGCCGAGGGCAATGAGTCCGGACGTGGCCTGCCCGGGAAGGCTGCTGCAGGCAGAGTGCAGCCCCAGAAGGAAGTCATCGCGGTCTCTGCAGGAGACAAGGTGAACCACACCACCTTCGGCAACGGCACCGTGCTCGCGGTGGAGGGCGGCGGAGACAAAACCGTCGCCAAGGTGCGCTTCGACATCGGTGAGAAACGGCTGCTCCTGCGCTATGCGCCGTTGACCAAGGTGAGCTAGCGGTCGCATGCACAGAACCATGGGGGAGGGGGCAGGAACGTGGCCGCGCGCCGTCGTCGCCGGCCTGGCTGTCCTGGCAACAGGAGTCCTGAGTGGGTGTGTCCAGGTTCCTGTGACCAATCCGGTTCCTCCTCCCCAGCCGGAGCTGTCTCCGCAGGAGGAACTGGCGGCCATGGCGGCCGCGCCAGAAAACACAATGCAGAGCTTCGGCGAGGACGTGCTCGCGTTCCTAACTGAAGACCGGAACACCTATTGCGTTCTCACCACCGAGCAGGGAGGCATTATTTCCTCTCCGGTGGACCAGTTGCTTTCGGGTGGCACCCGTGATGACACGCTGCTGGAGGTTCCCGCCGTCTACTGCGAGCTTGTGAGGTACCCGGAGCCGGTCGAAGTCACCGACGATTGCCATGGCACCGGGCTCGGTTTCAGGGGTGGGACAGTGCTGCTCACCGCCGGAGGTGCCTCATACGGCAGCTGCAGGATCGGCATGACACTGATGGAGGCCCAACTGGCGCCGGGCTCAGGCAGTGACGGGAGCCCGCTCAGCCGCCTGCCGGTGTTGGAGGAGGGGACAGCGGTAGAGCTGAACGGCTTCCGGTGCGGCCGCGGAAACGAGGGCGTCATCTGCTTGGAGGAGCAGTCCGGAGCCGGGTTTCTTGTCTCCGCCGATGCGTTCGAAAACCTGACTCCCGAGGGCGCGCAGGAACGCTAGCGGAAACGGTTACTTTTCTACAACTCATAGAACTGTGTGCTTACTCACGAAACCGCTAATCTGGAAAAGGCGTTCCGAGCCAAGGGGCTAGAGTTCCCTGTGTAAACCTACTTCGACGTAGAAGGACACTAGATAAGTGGACCTGTTTGAATATCAGGCGCGCGATCTGTTCGAGGCTCACGGCGTTCCCGTGCTGGCCGGTATCGTGGCGCAGACCCCGGAAGAAGCAAAAGCAGCAGCCGAGAAAATCGGCGGTGTCGTCGTCGTAAAGGCGCAGGTCAAGGTTGGCGGCCGCGGCAAGGCCGGCGGCGTGAAGGTAGCCAAGACTCCGGATGAGGCTTACGAGCACGCGTCCGCGATTCTCGGCATGGATATCAAGGGCCACACAGTCCACAAGGTGATGATTGCCCAGGGCGCGGATATCGCTGAGGAGTACTACTTCTCGGTGCTGCTCGACCGGGCGAACCGCAATTACCTGGCCATGTGCTCCGTCGAGGGCGGCATGGAAATCGAGCAGCTCGCTGTTGAGCGGCCCGAAGCACTCGCCCGGATCGCAGTGGATCCCGCCGTCGGAATCGACCGCGCCAAGGCTGACGAGATCATCGAAGCCGCAGGCTTTGCCCCTGAGCTGCGCGAAGGTGTGGCAAACACCATCCTGAAGCTCTGGGACGTATTCAAGAAGGAAGACGCCACCCTCGTTGAGGTCAACCCGCTGGTCAAGACCGGTGCCGGCGACATCCTCGCGCTGGACGGCAAGGTCACCCTCGACGAGAACGCTGAGTTCCGCCAGAAGGGCCACGCCGAGCTTGAGGACAAGGATGAAACCGATCCCCTCGAGGCCAAGGCCAAGGAAAACGACCTCAACTACGTCAAGCTGGACGGCGAAGTAGGCATCATCGGAAACGGTGCGGGCCTCGTCATGTCCACGCTCGACGTCGTTGCCTACGCCGGCGAGAAGCACGGCGACGTGAAGCCCGCCAACTTCCTCGACATCGGTGGCGGAGCATCCGCCGAGGTGATGGCGGCCGGCCTGGACGTCATCCTCAACGACGCTCAGGTCAAGAGCGTCTTCGTTAACGTCTTCGGTGGCATCACCGCCTGTGACGCAGTGGCCAACGGCATCGTCAAGGCCCTCGAAATCCTTGGCGACAAGGAGAACAAGCCCCTCGTTGTGCGCCTTGACGGCAACAACGTCGAAGAGGGCCGCCGCATCCTCGCCGAGGCAAACCACCCGATGGTCACCCTCGCCGACACCATGGACGAAGGCGCTGACAAGGCCGCCGAGCTGGCTAACGCCGCTCGCTGACCTCCGTCGCGACCAGGAATAAGGAACTTCACATGTCTATCTTTCTGAACAAAGACTCCAAGGTGATCGTCCAGGGCATCACCGGCGGCGAGGGCACCAAGCACACCGCGCTGATGCTCAAGGCCGGCACGCAGGTTGTCGGCGGCGTCAATGCACGCAAGGCCGGCACCACCGTCACCCACGGTGACGTGACGCTGCCCGTCTTCGGAACCGTCAAGGAAGCCATCGCCGAGACCGGCGCCGACGTATCAATCGTCTTCGTGCCCCCGGCATTCACCAAGGACGCGGTCGTCGAGGCAATCGACGCCGGCATCGGCCTTGTAGTGATCATCACCGAGGGCGTCCCGGTACAGGACTCGGCAGAGTTCTGGGCGCTGGCGAAGTCCCGCGTGGACGAGAACGGCAAGCAGATCACGCGCCTTATCGGCCCGAACTGCCCCGGCATCATCACCCCGGACGAGGCACTGGTGGGCATCACCCCGGCGAACATCACCGGCAAGGGTGGCGTGGGCCTGGTCTCCAAGTCCGGCACCCTGACCTACCAGATGATGTACGAACTGCGTGACCTTGGCTTCTCCACCGCCATCGGCATCGGCGGTGACCCGATCATCGGCACCACCCACATCGATGCCCTCGAGGCGTTCGAAGCGGATCCGGAGACCAAGGCGATTGTCATGATCGGCGAAATCGGCGGCGACGCCGAGGAGCGCGCAGCCGAGTTCATCAAGGCAAACGTGACCAAGCCGGTTGTCGGCTACGTTGCGGGCTTCACTGCTCCCGAAGGCAAGACCATGGGCCACGCCGGGGCAATCGTGTCCGGTTCGGCCGGCACCGCGCAGGCCAAGAAGGAAGCCCTCGAGGCCGCCGGCGTCAAGGTCGGGAAGACCCCGTCCGAGACCGCCCGCCTGCTGCGCGAGGTCTACGAAGCGCTCTAAGGGTTACCCCTTCTTATACCGGTACGACGGCGGCCGTCACCTTCCCCAGCGAAGGTGACGGCCGCCGTCGTCGTCTTCTGTGCAGGTACCTCTTGTGCCTGCCGCGGGCCCCCGCAGGGGCCCGCGCTGCGGCGTCAGGGAGCTGAGCGGATCTCGGCGCCCGGCCCGGGAAAGACCAGTCCCTGGGAGCCATTGGACCAGCGGACAAGATAGGGCGGCGCGCCGCCCTCGCCACGAATTTCCAGTACCTCGCCCTCGCGCTCTGCGTCATCCACGTGTGCGCCATGGACGAGGATGTGGTCGCCGACTGATGCCTTCATTTGCCACCCTCCTCAAACGTGCCGACAACATCAGTATCCGCTTAAGGAGCGACCCTGTCTGCTGTTGAAAGAAGGTTTTCAAGCTGCACTTCCTGAGGGTTGTTGCAGCCCTGCAAGTTTGCAGTTGTGCAAAATTATCCCTCTGGGCCATAATGGTTCGGTGAGTCAACTAACCTCCCTACGGGCACGCAAGCGATCCGAAACATGGTCCGCTCTGCACGATGCTGCCGCCCGACTGGCGCTCGACAAGGGGCCTGAGTCGGTGACCGTTGAACAGATCGCCACCGAAGCCGGCGTCTCGCAGCGCACCTTCTTCAACTACTTCGGCACAAAGGAAGACGCCATTCTGGGGCTGCAGGATCCTCGTATCGACGAGGGGCTGCTCGCCGAATTCTCCGTTGACCATGACCTGCTCGAGCAGGTTTCCAAGCTCCTCATCGCCGGCGTGCACTCGACCGAAGGCGGCGACCCGGACGCAAGCCGCAGGGCCGAAGTGCTGGCCGCCTACCCGCTGTTGCGGCAGCGCCGCTTCGCCCACTTCCTGCAGGTCGAACATCTGGTCCGGGATGTTGTTGCCGGCGCGCTCACTGGTTCCGCGAGATGGCAGGCCGCGCTCAGCCGCAACTCAGCTGCAGACGTTGCCCGCATGATCGTTCTCGTGGCCGGAGCCCCGATGCGCTACGCCCTGCAGCAGGCCGCAGACTCACCCACCATTGACAACCAGCTTCGCGCACTCGACGGCGCCACCGCGCTGCTCCAGGAAGTACTTGAGGAAATCCGATGACACCAACTGTTCAACGCAAGGAGTCGGGCATGCTCCTGCTCTTTGTCGGCCTTATGCTCTCCATGCTCCTGGCTGCGCTCAACCAGATGATCCTCAGCACGGCGCTGCCGACCATCGTCGGCGAACTGAACGGCGTCGACCAGATGCTGTGGGTAATAACCGGATACATCCTGTCGGCCACGATCGTTATGCCCATCTACGGCAAGCTCGGCGACCTCATGGGGCGCAAGAGCCTGCTGCTGCTGGCGATCGCCATCTTCATGGCCGGCTCGGTCGTCGGCGCGCTGGCGCCGAACATGGAGTGGCTTATCGCGGGCAGGGCGGTGCAGGGCCTGGGCGGAGGCGGGCTGATGATCCTTTCCCAGGCGATCATTGCCGACGTCGTACCCGCACGTGAGCGGGGAAAGTACATGGGGGCCATGGGCGGGGTCTTCGCCTTTGCTTCGGTGGCGGGGCCGCTGCTGGGAGGCTGGTTCACGGAGGGTCCGGGATGGCGCTGGATGTTCTGGATCAACATGCCCCTGGGCGTGCTAGCGATCGTTGTGGTGCTGTTCTTCCTTCATCTGCCCTCGCGGGAGCGCGTTCGTCCTCGCATCGATGTGGCGGGGATGATCCTCCTTGCCCTCGCCACAACGTCACTGGTCCTCGTGGGTACGTGGGGTGGAACCGAGTACCCCTGGCTTTCGCCCCAGATTCTCGCGCTGGCCGCCGCGGCCGTTGTCACCGGTGGTCTGTTCGTCACTGCAGAGCGCCGGGCCGCGGAGCCGATCCTGCCGCTCAACCTGTTCCGGGAACGGAATTTCGTGCTCACCACGGTGGGCGGCCTGATGATCGGCGTAACCATGTTCGGCGCGATCGGCTACCTGCCCACGTACCTGCAGATGGTCACGGGAGCGAGCGCCACGAACGCTGGCCTTCTCATGATTCCGATGATGGGTGCCCTCATCCTCGTCTCCACGGGCTCCGGGGTGGTGGTCAGCAGGACCGGCCGGTACAAGTGGATGCCTATCGCCGGCTCATTGATCGTAAGTGTGGCCCTCCTGTTGCTCTCCGGGCTGGAACCGACGACGCCGGTGTGGCTGACCTGCATCTACATCGCCATCATGGGTGCC
The DNA here is from genome assembly GCF_035189165.1 of Arthrobacter sp. JZ12. Classification (NCBI taxonomy): domain Bacteria; kingdom Bacillati; phylum Actinomycetota; class Actinomycetes; order Micrococcales; family Micrococcaceae; genus Arthrobacter; species Arthrobacter sp. JZ12. The sequence continues at coordinate 512,510 of NZ_CP045246.1, forward strand.
GGCCTTGGCCTCAGCATGCAGATCCTGGTGCTCATCGTGCAGAACACCTTCCCCAACCGGATGGTGGGAACGGCGACCGCCTCGAACAATTACTTCCGGCAGATCGGCGCCACGCTGGGGTCCGCAGTTGTCGGCAGCCTGTTCACCTCGAGGGTGGCGGAACTGCTGTCGGAACGACTCCCTGCCGGTGGGGCGGTCGAAGCCGGTGCCAATTCGCTCACCCCAGAGGTGGTCCGGTCCTTCCCTGAGGCGATCCACCTGGCCATCATCGAGTCATACAACGATGCGCTCACCCCTCTTTTCCTCTACATGGTTCCGCTAGGAGTCATTGCCGCGATCCTGCTGTGCTTCGTGCACGAGAAGCCACTATCCACAGTGATCGAGGGCGCGCAGCCTGCGCAGGCGGTCGACGGCGGCGACCCACTACGGGTTGAAGGAGAAGTAGTCAATACCGCAGCGGAGAAACGATGAGAAGATTTTTTAGATAACAATTCTATAAACGCGTTGCTTTACTCAGTCTGCTTATGTTCTTCTGAAGGAGAACTTCCCCAGGGCTGAGACAAGAGGTGAAAGCATGCGCACAGCTGCTCGCGAGCAGGCCATCAGTACCAGTGAGCTGCCCGTGAGCCGCAGTCGCAGAGGCATGCTGCGGCAGGCCGTGCAGGAGGACATCGCGCTCGAACACCTGCATATTGCCGAGGGGATTGCTCGGGGTTCGCAGTATTTTCGAGCGACGCCGCGGATGTGCGCCAGGTTGCCTACCTCGGGTTGCTCAAGGCGGCTCAGCGGTTCGACCCGGAGCTGGGTATCGACTTTGCCGCCTATGCCGTCCCCACTATTCGCGGTGAAGTCAAGCGCTACCTGCGCGATTGCTGCTGGATGATCCGCCCGCCCCGCGAGCTTCAGGACCTGAAGTCCGCCGCGGGCCGGGCGGAGCCGGAGCTTGCGCAGCAGTTGGGCAGGGAACCCTCCCTGCGGGAACTTGCCGAACACCTTGACGAGGCTCCCGACCTTGTTGCGGAAGCCCTCCAGTGCGGCGGAAGCCAGCGGCCAGATTCACTGGACACCTCGGCGGACGGCGCCGGGTGGATCGAGGCTCTCTCTGCCTCCGAAGACCAGTACTCACGCAGCGACGATGTCATGGAACTCCGCGCCGCAATCCGCGAACTGTCCGGCAAGGAGAGGGAACTGCTTTACCGCCGCTACTTCCAGGAGGAGACGCAGGACCGCATCGGGCGCCGCCTCGGTATGACCCAGATGCAGGTGTCGCGGCTGCTGGCACGCACGCTCGTGAAGCTACAGAAGCGCCTGCTGGAGCGGCCCGACGAGGGCGTCACCAGCGCACGCACTCCGGACGCTGCCCTCCGCCTGAACCAGCGCAAGGCAGCCGCCCAGATCGCCTAGCGGCGCCGGAAGTGCGTTCCCTCAAGAATTTAGGCCCTCACGAAATCCCAAGCTCACGAAATCCCGAGTTCAGCCGCAGCACGCAGGACGTCGTCGGCCGTGACGGCCAGCAACGCCGGATCCGGTTCGTTGGTGAAGGTTTCACCCAGTCGCACCGACTCGTCCGTGAGAACGATGTGCGGCCCCTCCGGCGGCCCCCATTCGGCCACGGGAGCGGGACCGAACAGGACCACCGACGGCCTGGCGTAGGCAGAGGCCAGATGGGCTGCGCCGGTGTCCGCTGATATCACAAGCGCCGCAGTCGAGATCAGTGCCGCAAACTCCAGCAGCCCTAACTTCCCAGCCACGATCTGCTCGTCCCGAATCCCGGCGGCCTCCGCCACTGCGACGGCGCGTGGGCGTTCACCTGTGCTGCCGGTGAGCAGCACCCGGTGCCCGGCGCGGGTCAGGACGCGCGCGACGGCGGCGAACCGGTCCACGGGCCACAGCCGGCTGCCGTAGGCCGCACCAACGTGGAGAACGACGGCGCCTGGTGCAGGACTCTCGATCGTCGGTGTCAGCAGGCGGTAATCGAGCGGGTCCGCGTCGATTCCGTGCCCGCGCAAAAGACGCGCCCACCGGTGCCGCTCGTGGACGCCGTCTTCCCACGCCGGTCCTGTCCAGCCGGGGGCCTCGTGCCCGATTCTGCGCGCTGCCTGCAGTGCTTCAAGACGGCCCCTGCTCTCCACACCGTTTCCGTGGAGATTGACCGCGACATCCACCCGACCGGGGCGGAGCGCAATCGGGACATCCAACCCGTGGGTGGGCAGGAGTGCGTCCACGGCGCCCGTCAGTTTCACGATCGGCTCCAACCAGGACTGCGCCGCGTAGAGGATTCGGTGGTCAGGGAAAGCCCTGCGCAGTCCGCGGAGTGCCGGTACGGCGACCAGCAGGTCACCGAGTTTGAGCGCTCGCAACGCCAGGACCTCGGGACGTCCGTCCGGTTCCAGTGCTTCCTCAAGTGTCTGGGGCAACATGAACTCATCCTGCCAGAACGGCGATGGCCCAGCCTCATGGGCCCACCCAGATGCAGGTAGCGGGAAGTCCTTCGAGAACTTCTCCGGTGAGAAGTGTTTAGGTTCGCTTCTCCGAGGGAACAGTGCCTGTATGAGACGCAAGCCCAAAGCTGTTCTCCTTGACCGGGACGGAACCATCGTGATCGATGTTCCCTACAACGGTGATCCCGGGAAGGTCCTGGCGATGCCCGGCGCCCACGACGTGCTGCAGGGCCTGCGCGCGGAAGGCATTCCGGTGGGCGTGTTGACCAACCAGTCAGGAATCGCGCGTGGGCTGCTCACCCATGAGCAGGTTGACGCCGTCAACCAGCGGGTCGAGGAGCTGCTCGGTCCGTTCGATGTGTGGGAGATGTGCCCGCACGGACCGGAAGACGGTTGTGCCTGCCGCAAACCGGCTCCCGGAATGATCCTGAAGGCCTGCGAAAAACTGGGGCTGCACCCCTCCGAGGTCGCCTTCATCGGCGACATCGGCTCTGACGTGGAAGCCGCCCGCGCGGCCGGGGCTACCGGCGTGCTCGTTCCCACGGACGTGACGCGCCAGGAGGAGATCGACGCTGCGCCGCTGGTTGCCCCTGACCTGGCTGCGGCTATCGGCCTGCTTGGGAGCCCGGCATGACCGGCCGAACCCTCGTTGCGCGACTGGACAGCGTGGGGGATGTCCTGCTGTCAGGTCCCGCCGTCCGTGCAGTCGCGGCCGGCACCGCCGACGGTGTCGTGATGTTGTGCGGACCCCAGGGCGCACCCGGCGCCCGGCTGCTGCCGGGAGTCCGGGACGTGATGGTCTGGAACTGTCCGTGGATCACCGCACCGGCTCCCCAGGTCACCGGTGAGATCACTCGCGAGCTGCATGAAATGGTGCTCGACGCCGGAATTACCGAGGCCGTCATCCTCACCTCTTTCCACCAGTCCCCGCTGCCCCTTGCCCTGCTCCTGCGCCTGGCAGGCGTTCAGCGAATCACCGGCGCATCCGTCGACTACGCCGGCAGCCTCCTCGACGTCCGCCTGAAGCCCGGCGAGGACTTTCCGGAGGACCAGCCCGAGCCCGAACGCGCGCTGCAGATCGCTGCCGCCGGCGGTTACCTCCTGCCCGACGACGACGACGGTCGGCTCCGGGTGCAGGATGTGCCGGACGTGACGGAGTTGGTAGGCAAGGGCCCCTATGTGGTCCTGCACCCCGGAGCAGCGGTTCCGGCCCGGGCTTGGCCGCCGCTCCACCATGCAGCGCTCGCCGAACTGCTGACCGGAGCGGGCTATCGCGTTGTCGTGACCGGCGGGAAGGGCGAGCGGGACCTCACCGCCACCGTTGCCGGTCCGGATGGGATCGACCTGGGTGGACGTACTGATCTTTCGACCATGGCGGGCGTGCTTGCGGGGGCGTCCGTCGTCGTCGTGGGCAATACCGGCCCTGCCCACCTGGCCGCCGCTGTGGGCGCGCCGGTGGTGAGCCTGTTTTCGCCGGTTGTTCCAGCGGTGCGCTGGGCGCCCTACCGGGTCCCGCTCGAACTGCTGGGCGACCAGAACGCTCCCTGCAAGCTGACCCGGGCGAGGGAGTGTCCGGTACGCGGACATCCGTGCCTGGCGGACGTCAGTCCCGAGGAAGCCTTCGCCGCAGTCATGCGGCTGATGTCGGGTGTTCCATCCCTGGCAGGCAGAAGAGAAACGAGGAATGTATGAGGATACTGCTCTGGCATGTCCACGGTGGGTGGACGGATGCGTTTGTACGGGGCCGGCACGAGTACCTGCTGCCCACCACTGAAGAAGGCGGACCGTGGGGACTCGGCAGGGCCGGGCGGGACTGGCCACATTCCGTCCGGGAGGTAGCTCCCGGGGACCTGCGCGAAGAGCAGCCCGACGTCGTCGTCCTGCAGCGGCTCGAGGAAATCGACGAGTGCGAACGCTTGCTGGGGCGCCGCCCAGGGGTGGACATCCCCGCGGTGTTCCTGGAACACAACACCCCCAAGGGCGACGTCCCGGGTTCCCTGCATCCCCTGGCCGGGCAGGCTGACATCCCCATCGTCCACGTCACCCACTTCAACCATCTCTTCTGGGACAACGGCATGGCGCCGACTTCTGTGATCGAGCACGGCATCGTGGATCCGGGCCACCTTTATGCGGGTGAGCTGGAACGTGCCGCCGTCGTGGTCAATGAACCGGTCAGGCGAGGGAGGGTGACCGGCACGGACCTCTTGCCGGACTTCGCACGCGAGGCGCCGCTCGACGTCTTCGGCATGGGAACAGCCGAGTTGCCCGACGCGCTCGGCCTGGGCCCGGATGAGATGTCGGTTGTCGGTGACCTTCCGACGACGGCGCTTCACACCGAGCTCGCCCGTCGCCGCCTCTACATCCACCCACTGCGCTGGACCTCCCTGGGACTCTCCCTCCTGGAAGCGATGCACCTGGGCATGCCCGTCGTCGTGCTGGCCACCACCGAGGCAGCGCGCGCAGTCCCGCCGGAGGCGGGAGCAATCTCCACCAGCGTCGCCGAATTGCGGGAGGCCGTACGGCGCCTGGTGAAGGATCCCGTGGAAGCGCGCGCCCGGGGAGAGATTGCCCGGCAAACCGCGCTGGAACGCTACGGGCTCAGCAAATTCCTGGCGGCCTGGGACCAGGTTCTGGCAGAGGCCTCACGAGGGGCCGTCGGGCAATCCCGCGTCCTTGCCGTTTCTGAAAGGAGACCACATTGAGGATTTCGATGGTGTCGGAGCACGCAAGTCCGCTTGCGGCGCTTGGCGGTGTGGATGCCGGTGGGCAAAACGTACACGTTGCTGCGCTCTCTACGGCCCTTGCACGGCGAGGGCACAGCATCACTGTCTACACCCGACGGGACAGCACGGAACTGCCGGACCGGGTGCGGGTGGGCCCAGGTCTGGAAGTTGTGCACATTGACGCCGGTCCGCCCGAGGCAGTTCCCAAGGACAGTCTTCTGCCCTATATGGGGGAGTTCGCGGACGGGATCGCCGCGGATTGGGGAGCCTACCCGCCGGACCTGGTCCACGGACACTTTTGGATGTCGGGCCTGGCTGCACTGGACGCCGCCCGACGCGAGGACCGGGGCTACCTGATCCCCATGGTGCAGACCTTCCATGCACTCGGAACAGTGAAGCGGCGCCACCAGGGCGCTCAGGACACCAGCCCGCGTGAGCGTGAATGGCTCGAACCAAGCGTGGGACGCCAGGCCGACCGTGTGATCGCGACCTGCTCCGACGAGGTCTTCGAGTTGAAGGCCATGGGCGTGGACGGCACACGGGTTTCAGTTGCGCCCTGCGGTGTGGACCTCGCGCTGTTCGGCGCGGAAGGGCCCGCCTCCGCGCGCGGCAGGGCCCACCGCATCCTCTCCGTAGGCCGGCTCGTTCCGCGCAAGGGTGTGGACTTGGTGATCCGCGCGCTGCATATCCTCGCCGATCAGGGCATCGACGACGTCGAACTTGTGATCGCCGGCGGCGGCGGAGATGCGCAGCGGGTTGAGGAGGATCCCGAAGCGCGGAGGCTGCTCGCGCTCGCCGCCGAACTCGGCATCGCAGACCGTGTGATTCTTGGCGGCCAGGTTCCACGGGAAAAGATGCCGGAGCTGCTGCGAAGTGCGGACGCAGTGGTGTGCGCGCCCTGGTACGAGCCGTTCGGCATCGTCCCGCTGGAAGCAATGGCCTGCGGAGTTCCGGTCATCGCAGCCGCAGTCGGCGGGTTGATCGACACCGTAGTGGACGGCCAGACCGGCCTCCACGTTCCGCCTCGCGACCCGGACGCGCTGGCTTCGGCCATCGCCCGCATCGTGCAGGACCCGGAAGCTGCGCGCGGTCTCGGTCAGGCCGGCCTTGCCCGCGTTCACGCACGCTACTCCTGGGACCGCATCGCCGCAGAGACCGAGAAGGCCTACCAGCTGACCCTGAACAAGGGCGGTCGCACCCGCGGCCGCCACCGTGCAGGACGGACGGTGCAGCCGTCTGCAACGTCCTCCGCCCAACTGCAGACCACCGGAAGGAGCGCGCGATGAGCGCCGAATACCTTGCCACAGTGCGGCCAGACCGTAGGCAGTCCCTCGTCGCCGTCCCGCGCGCCCTTGATACCGGACAGCGCTCCGGCACCCCGGGTGCCATCGACGCGGTGGTCAACCACCTGCAGCATGTGCTGCCTGCCGTCGAATCGCTGATGGCTTCCGCCGGCCACTTGGCCGAGTGGGGCGTTGACCTGGCAGGCCGCCTCATGGCCGGTCAGCGCCTGCTGGCAGCCGGCAACGGCGGATCAGCGGCCGAAGCCCAGCACCTGACCGCTGAACTGGTGGGCAGGTTCGACGGCGACCGCGAACCCTTCTCGGCCATCTCCCTCCACGCGGAATCCTCGTCGGTGACCGCCATAGCCAATGACTACGGCTACGAGAACATGTTTGCCCGCCAGGTGCAGGGCCACGGCAGGGCCGGGGACATCCTTCTGCTCCTGAGCACCAGCGGGAGCAGTCCCAACCTGCTTCGCGCGGTCGAGGCTGCCCGGAAGATCGGAGTGACCAGTTGGGCGCTCACGGGCCCCGGGCCGAACCCGCTGGCCGACCTGTGCGATGACCATGTAGCCGTCGATGCGCGGTCCGCCAATGCCCAGGAGGGCCACCTGATAGCCCTTCATGCCATCTGCCGGGCCTTTGATGCCGAAGTGGCACGGTGCCGACGGACGGAGGGGGGATCATGAGGATCGTTGTCGTTGGGGATGTGCTGCTGGACGTTGACCTTGCTGGGGAAGCGAGCCGGCTTACCCCGGATGCGCCCGTGCCGGTAGTCGACGTCGCACAGACCCGCCGCCGCGCAGGCGGGGCCGGGCTCGTGGCCCGCATGCTAGCCCAAGAGGCCCAGAACAGCCGCCAGGGCTTCCAGCTCGACCTGGTTACCGTGCTTTCGGATGACGACGCCGCGTCGCTGCTTCGCGCCGAACTCGAGGGTATCTCCCTGGTGGCCGGGAATTCCGGAGCACCAACGCCCGTGAAGACCCGTATCCGTGCGGGCAGCCAGGCCGTTGTCCGTATCGACGAGGGATGCGGCCAGGCGCCGGTGCCCCGAGTGACCCGGGAAATGCTGCACGCTGTGGAGGGCGCCGACGTCGTACTGGTGTCGGACTACGGCCGTGGCCTTGCGGCCAATGAGGAACTACGGGTGCTCCTGGAACGCATCGCAGTCCGCACACCGATCGTGTGGGACCCGCATCCGTCCGGGGCAGACCCGATTCGCGGGGTCGCCGTCGTCACCCCCAACCTCAGCGAGGCTATGAAGGCAGCGGACCTGGGCGCCCGGCCCGATACTGTCCGTGCTGCCTCCGATGCCGCTGTTGTCCTTGAACAACGCTGGGGAAGCCGGGCTGTGATCGTCACGATGGGGGACAGGGGCGCGCTCATCCACCGGCAAAACCAGAGCGCCGGGCTGCCGCACCTTGTTCCCGCTCCGGCGGTTGAAGCAGCGGACCCCTGCGGCGCGGGCGACAGGTTCTGCGCCACCCTGGCCGTTCAACTTGGTTCCGGGGCGAAGCTGGAGGATGCAGCCCTCGCCGCTGTCGAACGTGCTGCCGAATTCCTTGCCAAAGGCGGTGTCTCGGCGCTCGGGGCCGGTCCTGAACCGACTCCGCTGCGGGGGCCGTCGTCGGACGCCCTCCGCGTGGCGCGGGAAACCCGGGAAGCGGGCGGAACCGTGGTGGCAACCGGCGGATGCTTCGACCTGCTTCACGCAGGCCATGCCCGCACGCTTTCCGCAGCCCGCCGCCTGGGTGACTGCCTCATCGTGTGCCTGAACTCGGACGAGTCCGTCCGTCGGCTGAAAGGCCCCCAACGGCCCATCATGGGCGAGGACGATCGCGCAGAACTGCTCTCGGCCCTCGAATGCGTGGACGCGGTCCTCATCTTCGGCGAGGACACACCAGAGGAAGCACTCTCCGCCCTGCGGCCCGACATCTGGGTCAAGGGCGGCGACTACTCAGCCGCTGAACTGCCCGAAACGGCCCTCCTGCGCTCCTGGGGCGGGCAAACGGTCACCGTCCCCTATATTCCAGCCCGATCAACTACCTCCCTGGCCGCGGCACTCGCCGAGGTTGGGTAACCTGCAACATCGAAAGGACGCAATGTCTAACACCGCACTCAACACCACCTTCAACCCTGGCCGCGTGCTGGTCACCGGGGGATCCTCGGGACTGGGCGCCGCCATTGTGGCGCGGGTCCTGGAAGCCGGCGGAACCCCCGTTGTGCTTGACAGGGACATCAGCGGAGCTTCGGGGGTGAAGGCGTTCGAAGTCGACGTCGCCGACCGCGAGGCCGTGACGGCCGCCGTGCAGGAGGCTGCGCAGACCCTCGATGGATTGGACGCCATCGTAACCGCAGCAGGGATCGACCGCTGCGGCCGGCTGGAAGACGTTGACGCGTCCGAGTGGGAGAAGGTCCTGGCGGTCAACCTCACCGGAACCGTTTCGACCGTGCGGGCCGCCCTGCCGTATCTCAAGGAGAACCACGGCCGCGTTGTCACCATCGCCTCGACGCTGGGCATCCGGGCGGTCGCCGACGCCACCGCCTACTGTGCATCCAAGTTCGGCGTGGTGGGCTTCAGCCATGCCCTGGCTGCCGAGATGGCGGGCGAAGTGGGCGTAACCTGCATGATCCCGGGCGGTATGCAGACCCGCTTCTTCGACGACCGCGACGAAAAGTACAAGCCGCAGGACAACTCGCGGCTCAATGATCCGGCCCGCGTGGCGGACGCGATCATCTTCGCCCTCTCACAGCCGAAGGGCTGTGAGGTCCGGCAGATGCTTATCTGCCACGAAGAAGAAGGCTCGTGGCCGTAAGCTCCCGCAGATCTTCGTAAACCTCTCCGGGCTGGACCTGCTGGACGAAGGAGTCATCGTGCTCGCACCGTTCGGCGGTCCAGCCCACTTGCGTCACATCCACGCCGCAGACCGGACACTGCGTTGTCCACGACAGATGCACGCGGTGCAGCATGCGTCCCATCGCACCTGCGTTGATGCTGTTGCCGATCCAGTAGATGCCCACCGTGGGCGTGCCGACTGCCTGCGCCAGGTGCCTTGGCCCGCTGTCATTTCCGACGACGACGGTGGCCACCGAGAGCACTCCGGGCAGTTCCCGCAGCGTCAACTGCCCGGCCAGTGACCGGATTCGTTTCGCGGCTGCGCCCGCTGCCGGTTGGGCGAGCCGGACGATTTCATCGGCAAGGGAAGCGTCGCCGTCGTCCCCTACGATGATCACCCGGCTGCCGTCCCGGGCTGCCTGCGCGGCTATCTCCGCGAACGACGACGTGGGCCACCGACGTCGGGGGTCTGTGGCGCCGGGGTGGATCACCACTAGTGGCGCGGATTCCGCGCCTGTGATCCGGTGACCGGCAGTGGTTTCCTCCTCGGTCACTGCAAGCCGCGGTTCCAGCGATACTGGGGCGGCGCCGGCGAGCCCAACCACCTCCAGGGCGCGGAGGAATTCGTTCTGGTAGTAGATATACGGCAGGGTTCGCTCGAGGTGCACCGCGTCCGGCGTCCTGGTGCCCACGGTGTGCCTGGCACCGAGATTGAGCAGGAAGGGATTGGAGTTTCGACCTCCTCCGTGAACCTGGACCGCCAGGTCGAAGCGGCGGGAACGCATGGCGGCGAAGAAGTCTGCCGTGGCCTTGCCGTCTTCCTGCCCAGGCCGCACCCCGGAGGCATAGGGAAGGATCTCCACATCGGAGACCGGGCCGGGACGATCACGCAGCAACTCGGCGTGCATCGGCAACCCGAGCAGGGTGATCGAAGCGTCCGGGTAGGCGGCGGCCAGTGCACTCAGCGCGGGGTAGGCGAACAACAGGTCACCCAAACCTCCCCCGCGCAGGACGGCAACCCGCTCAACGTTCCCGAACTTCTCCAGAACGGGCCCTACTCCGGTACCCAGTGCTGCAGCTTGCTGAGGTCCTGCGAGACTATTGGTCAATTCCCACCCCTGGTGTCGAAGCTACTCTGAATGGTCGTCGCCGTCCGTCAAGTCCCGGATGAAGGCGGTTGAAGCGCAACTGCGGATGCCGTCGATGCCGGCTACAGCGGTGTCCTTGTCATCGTAGGCCTCACTCGTCATGAGGGTGGCACCGTCATCTCCGGTGAGCCGAAACCGGAACTGCTTCTGCTCGTCAAAATACAGTTCAAACCTGCCTGCCATTTCGAACTCCTTCGTCCTGATCCTGCCGTTTTCCCTCATCGTAAATTACCAGCAGGCTTACTAAAACAGTCGATGCAAGCATCGACAGCGGAAAACAGTAAGCATACTGTTTATCTATGCGGGCTAACTGTCCGGCATGCACGCGAAGGAAGGAGACTGATCATGACGAGACGCAAAGCATGGGCGATCGCCGCCGCGGCCGGTATCAGCGCTGTGTTGCTATCAGGTTGTGACGATCCCGGCCCATCGGATTTCCCGGAGCAAACCGAACAGGGCGAAGAAACTGAGCAGGACGAGAACGTTGGTGTCGATGACGATCTCAAGGACAACTCGGTTGGCGAGGACGAACTTGAGAATGACTCAACCGGTGAGGCAGAGCCCACCGAGGAAACCACTGAGCCTTAGGAGTGATGAAGAAATGACTCAGAATGACTCACCACGCCACGAAGACCTTCCGCTGCCGGACTACGACCACCTGCCACTGGGAACTCTTCCCACGAGGATTACCGGGCTCGATGAGTCGGGGGTAGCGGCGCTGCTCGACTACGAACGGGCCCATGGTGACCGTCTCCCGGTAGTCCAGATCCTCGAGAACCGGCTCGAAGCGTTGCGCAATGGCGCGGAGCCCAGCGGCACGGCTGTCCCGGACACCCCCGAGAAGTCGTCGGCTGCGGGTGGATCTCCCGTAACACCTGCTACTTCCGGTCCGCCCGTGAATCCGCCTTCCCAAGGTGATCCGACAAACCCTGCCCAGCCCCGCTGATTGAACAGGAGCACATTCCATGGCTAACAAACCCGGCAATCAGACCCCCGATACCCCGGAGATCAGTGAGACGGAGCTCCGGGAGATGAAGGTCGACGAATTGCGTGATGCGGCGCGTGACGCGGGTGTCGGCTCGGTCTCCACAATGAAGAAGGACGAGTTGGTGGAGGCGATCGTCCAGGCGCGCTCCAGCGGCACGGATGATGCGTCGTCTTCCTCCGGAGACGAGGGCTCAAGCGACAACGACTCCGGCGAAGACGTGGGCGCAGGCCCCGACGGCGGTCAGATCCGCACCGGCCCCGAAACCTCGAAGTCGCTGAAGTATTCGCAGGAGGTCACCTCGCCGGACGAGGAGCCGGAGCGTGAAGGGCGCAGCCTCGTCACAACGCACCACGAAGTCATCAAGCAGTGGGCGGAGGAGCGCGGCGGCGTCCCGGCGACCGTCAGCGGCACCGAGCACGATGACCACCTCGGCGTGCTCCGGTTCGACTTCGGCGGCGACGACGGCGACAAGGGCAACAGCAATCTGGAGCACGTCAGTTGGGACGAATGGTTCAAGACGTTCGACGAGCGGCAGCTCAACTTCATCTACCAGGAGAACCGGAGCGACGGGAACCAGTCCACCTTCTTCCGGCTGGAAAACCCGGGGAGGGAAGACGCATGACCGCCGCTGACGCCAACGAAGATCCAGTCGGCCCTGACCCCAGTCTGCTGGAGGAATCGCAGGAGGAGACCATCGAGGAAATCGCCGAGGACGTCCGGTCCGAAATCCGGCTCGGTCACGTGGAGGACGACGTCACCCACGTGCTGGAGGAACGGCTCGACGAGGCGGGAGTCCACCTGCGCCCGGAGAAGGTCGACGATCTTGCTGAGGACATCGAGAATGACGTATCCACGTGACGCTGCCTTCCTGGGTGCCGGCCGGGAAGGCGGCCGGTGAACGCAACTGAAGAGTACGACGTCGTCATTGTCGGCGGCGGCGCAGCGGGCCTGAGTGCCGCCCTCCTGTTGGGGCGCGCCCGGCGCCGCGTCGCCGTCGTCGACGCCGGCAGGCCACGCAATGAGCGCGCGACTCATGTCCATGGTTACCTCACGCGTGACGGCGTGTCGCCGGCCCGGTTGCTGGACCGGGCGCGGGAGGAGGTGGCGGGGTACGGCGTCGAACTCATCCAGGGCACGGCCGAAAAGGTGCGGGCTGACCGCAGTGTCATTCTGGAGGACGGACGTGTCCTGACCGCACGGCAGGTCATCCTGGCGTCGGGATTGCGCGACGTGCTTCCCGACGTGGAGGGCGCGGACGAGCGGTGGGGTAGGGATTTCTTCCAATGCCCCTACTGTCACGGCTGGGAGCTGCGGGACCGTGTACTTGCGGTCCTAGGGACTGCCGGATCCTCCGTGCAGCAGGCACTGCTGGTCCGGCAATTTTCCGACAACGTCACGCTCTTCACGCACGACATGGAGGATCTGGATGAGGATGCCCGGTCTTCCCTTGGGGCACTTGGGGTGAAAGTAGTGGCGGGCCGTGTGGAGGCGCTCGTTTCAGGAAGGGATTCCCTCTCGAGCGTTCGCCTGGACAACGGGGAACTGCATCCCTGTGAAGCCCTGTTCTATGAGCCCGCGGCTACGGTGGATGCGTCGATCGTCGAGCTGGCGGACTGCAGCACCTCCGAGAACGGGTGCCTCAGTACCGATGAGCACGGCCGGACCGGCGTAGACGGGGTGTGGGCCGTTGGCAATGCAGCTGATCCTGCAGCCCAGGTGATCGTCGCCGCGGGGGATGCGTATCGCGTTGCGGTGGCAGTGAACGCGGAGCTGATTGTCGACGACGTGGCCCGTGCGAAGGCAGGTTCCGCGGCGGGCGATGTGCTGCTGCCGGAATCAAAATAAGTCTGCTTACTACTTCCGCTTGGGGAGTAGCTGGGCTAGCGTCGAATCATCTGCTGTCCGCACAGTCCGGAAGGAGCAACCGCCATGGTCATGGCCACCATAAACAACCTGGTTGAGAACGTTATAGGTCGCGTGGAACGGGCAGAAATCCTCGATGGACCCGCAAATGCCATCGCAGACGTTGTGGGAAAGCTGCTGCCACCCGGTCCTGTCAAGAACCTCCTTTCCGGTACCGGCACGGGCCATCCGGCACATCCGATCATCGTGCTGCTTCCGCTGGGTTCCTGGGCCTCCGCGTTCTTCCTGGACATCGCCGGGAACTCGGACGGGACCTCCGGAGACGCTGCGGCACAGCGGCTCCTGGTGCTGGGGAACCTGAGCGCGCTGCCGACGGCGATGACCGGCCTTAGCGACTGGGCGGACACGCAGGGGGCGGAGCGGCGCGTCGGGCTCGTTCACGCGGGATTGAACGTCGCGGCCCTCGGCCTGTTCACCGCCAGCGTGGCGGCGCGGTCAGCCGGCGCGCGTCGGCTCGGGTTCCTCACGACGGCCATCGGCATGGCAACCGTAGGTGCTTCCGGTTGGCTTGGCGGGCACCTGGCCTACGCACGTGGCGTGGGTACTGACACCACTGCCTTCGAAGTGGCACCGTCGGACTGGACCGACGTTGCCGACGTCGACGATGTCACGGAGAAGCCGGTGTGCGTCGACATCGGCGGCGTCGCGGTCCTCCTGGTCCGACACGCCGGCGAGGTGCGGGCTCTGTCCGATCGCTGCAGCCACCGGGGCGGGCCCCTGCACGAGGGAGAGATCGAGAACGGCTGCGTGGTCTGCCCCTGGCATGGCAGCCGCTTCCGGTTGACCGACGGAGTGGTGGATCGGGGACCGGCTACGCGTCCGCAGCGGGCCTTCGAGGTCCGGACCGTCGGCAGCCGTATTCAGGTCCGCCCGGCGCCGGACCCCGGCAGCCTCAGGAACGAACCGGTCACGGGTGCGGCGGCCGGTCCGTCCACGGCGTTGCCGTAGGAATTTTCAACGGGCCGGGCAAACCTGTGTGAAGCCCGGCCCTCATGGGTACTCTCCGGGCACAATGCCTCAGCCACAGATGAAGGAGCGCCCATGACGAGCGAGTCCCGGACGATGACTACGGGCACAGCCCTCGACGCCGAAACCTCCATCACCATCGTCGACCCGCGGAACAGCAGCGAGGTGGGAACCTTGGAGTCGGCTACCCGCGAGCAGGTAGCCCTTGCCGTGCAATTGGCCCGTTCGGTCCAGCCCGAATGGGAGGCTATGGCTCCTGCCGAGCGCGCCGGCATGGTGAGGGCCGCGGCCGGTGCCCTGCGCGACGGTGCAGACCGGCTCGCCGAACTGAATGCCAGGGAAACCGGCCGGCCCGTCGAGGAAGCGCTTGCCGGAATCGAGGCCGGAGCGGCAACGCTGGAGCAGTACGCAGAGCTGGGACCCCTGCACCGCGGGCACAGCCTGTGCGGATCACCGTTGGCCACGGATTACACAGTGTCCCAACCCAGGGGGGTGGCCGCCCTGCTGACACCCTGGAACGACCCCGTTGCGGTGGCTGCCGGCCTGCTGGGCGCGGCACTCGTGACAGGTAACACCGTCATCCACAAGCCGAGCGAACGGTGTCCCCACCTTGGGCAGCTGCTCGGGGATCTGCTCTCACCCTGCTTCCCTGCGGGGGTTCTCACCACCCTCACAGGTGGTCCCGAGGTGGGCGGCATGATCACCATGGAGGACGGCATAGACGTTTACGCGCATGTCGGTTCGAGCGCCAGCGGTGCAAGGATCGCACGGGCGGCGGTGCTCACCGGCGCACACGTCATCCGGGAGAACGGCGGGAACGATCCGCTGCTGGTTGATGCCGACGTGGACCCGGCCTGGGCCGCGGAGCAGGCAGCAATCGGCGCGTTCAGCAATGTCGGCCAAATTTGCACGGCTGTTGAGCGCATCTACGTCCACGAGGACATAGCAGACCGCTTCTGCGCTGCGCTCGCCGAGGAAGCCCGACGCCGGAATGCCCCGGGCGCGCTTGCACCGTTGGTTGACCGGCGGATGCGGGACGAGGTGCACCGGCAGGTGTCGAGCGCAATCGGAATGGGGGCTGAACCCATTGAAGGCGGTGTGGTCCCCGAAGGACCCGGAGCCTATTACCCGGCCACCGTCCTGTTGAACTGCAGCGATCAGATGGACGTGATGAATGAGGAAACCTTTGGGCCGGTAGCCCCGGTCATGCGAGTTTCCAGCTTCGACGAAGGACTTGAACGTGCCGCATCCGGCAGGTACGGCCTTGCCGCCAACGTCCTCACCGCCAACATCGAAAACGCACAAAAGGCTGTGGCAAGGCTGAAGGTAGGCACGGTCAAGGTCAACGCGGTGTTCGGAGGCGCACCCGGAGGGTCTGCCGAGCCACGCGGAGACAGCGGACAGGGCTTTGGCTATGGCCCCGAGCTCCTGGACGAATTCAGCACCGTCAAAGTGGTACACATCGAGGCACCCGGGAAGCCGACGCAGCCATGAGCGTACTGAAGAACGTCCGCGGCCTGGCCGAGTGGGTTCCAGCGGAACTGGCAGCGGCGGCACCGGTGATCACAGTGGTGGGCGACGTCATCCTCGACGGGTGGTGGAGCGGAAGCATTGAACGCTTCTGCCGGGAAGCGCCGGCGCCCGTTGTGGACCTCCAGCGCAGGGACTATGCGCCTGGGGGTGCAGCGAACACCGCGATGAACCTCGCTGCCCTCGGCGCGCGGGTGCGCCTGGTGGGCCTGGTGGGCATGGACGACGCCGGATCCCGCCTCCGCGCACTGCTTGACGACGCCGGCGTCGACACCACCGGCTTGTTGTCTACTGCGGCGATTCAGACGACAACCAAAAACCGCATCATCGGCGCTGACCAGGTGATGCTCCGCATCGACGACCAGGCCGGGATACCGAGCGATGAGTGCATCGCCGAACTGGCGGCCGCGGTGCCGGACGCGGTAGCTGGTAGCGCCGCCGTCGTGGTCTGTGACTATGGCACCGGCGCCCTGGGGCCGGCCGTAATGCGGGCCCTCACGGCCTATGCCGGAAGCACGCTGGTGGTGGTCGATGCCCACGACCCCCGGCCGTGGTCCGAACTGGAGCCCGCGATCGTTACGCCTAACGCGCAGGAGACAGCGCGGCTGCTCGGGGCCACCTTCCCGGCGGGCACCAGCGGTCGCGAGGAGTTGGTCACCGAACGGCGGGGTGAGCTGTTCGAGGCCACCAGGGCGGCCGCCGTCGTCGTCACGCTGGACAGGGATGGAACCGTCCTGCTGTCGAAGGAGGGACAGGCCCACCGCACCTGGGCGCGTCCTGCCTCGGAGAAGCAGGCATCAGGCGCGGGCGACACCTTCGTTGCCTGCCTGACCGCGGCGCGCGCAGCCGGCATGCCCATGACGACGTCGCTGGACCTAGCCCAGGCAGCTGCCGACGTGGTGGTTGGTAGGCCCGGGACCTCGGTCTGCTCGACGGCGGACCTCACCGAGTATCTCGGAGGCCTGTCCTCGGCGATCCTGCCGCTCGACGAGCTGTTGCGCCGGGTGGCGGGTGAACGGGAACAGGGCCGCCGGATTGTGCTCACGAACGGCTGTTTCGACGTGCTGCACCGCGGGCATACCCGGTACCTGACGCAGGCGAAGCAGTTGGGGGACGTGCTCGTGGTCGCTCTGAATGGTGACGATTCGGTCCGCAGGCTCAAGGGCCCGGATCGCCCGATCAACCCGCTGGCCGACCGGGCAGGCGTGATCGCGGCGCTGAGCTGCGTTGATTACGTGACTGCGTTCGACACGGATACTCCGGTGCCGTTGATCGAGGCGCTCCGGCCCGACATCTACGCCAAGGGCGGTGACTACTCCTCGCAGATGCTTGCCGAGGCGCCCGTTGTGGAGCGCTGCGGTGGAACGGTGCGCATCCTGGACTACGTGCCGGAGCGTTCCACCACCGCCGTGGTCGAAAAGATCCGGACGCTCCCTGTTGAGTCGACAGCCAATTCGACTGCCCACTCGACAGTCGAGTCAGTGGTTGACTCGGCCGTTGGTTCACCCGCTGCTCCGCCGTCCGCTCCTACGGGTGTGCAGTGAGCCGTCGTTGGTCGGGGGAGTGGGGGCATGCGCACGGGCACGGGGAGGACCGGCCGGAACTCGAGGTCCTCATTCCTTCCTTCGGGCGACCCGCGGAACTGGCTGTCACGCTCTCGGGGCTCGCTGCCCAGGACGGCCCGGACTTTGCGGTGATCCTGAGCGACCAGAGCGGGGAACCGGTCTGGCAGGAGCCGGCCGTGCAAGCAATGGTGCGGCTTCTGCGTGCCCAGGGGCGTCCGGTTCGACTGGAGCGGAACGTGCCACGGCGGGGGCTTGCACAGCAGCGTCAGTTCCTGCTGGAGTTGTCCGCTGCGCCGGAGGTCCTCTTCCTGGACAACGATGTCTGGCTGGAGCCGGGCATGCTGGCGCGCATGCACGAGGCGCTCGCGTCATCCGGGTGCGGCTTTGTCGGCGCGGCGGTGCAGGGCCTTTCCTACCTGGACGACTACCGGGAACACGAGCTTCAGCCGCTTGAACTGTGGGACGGCCCAGTAGAGCCCGAGCGCATTCGCCCGGGTGCTCCCGGTTTTGAGCGTTGGACGCTGCACAACGCCGCAAACCTGGTCCACGCGGCAGCCGCCCTGGATGTTCCGGAAGGCGGCTGGCGTCTCTACAAGGTTGCCTGGGTAGGCGCATGCGTGCTGTTCAACCGGGAAGTACTGACGGAGTGCGGAGGCTTCGACTTCTGGGAGCAGCTCCCAACCGAGCATGCCGGCGAAGACGTAGCTGCGCAGTGGCGCGTGATGGAGCGGTACGGGGGCGCCGGGATCCTGCCGTCCGGCGCGGTGCACCTTGAATCTCCCACCACCATCCCGGACCGTTCAACCGATGCGCCGTCAGTGGTCCTCGCGGACAAGCACTAGGCCACGGACACGCCGAACGCCAGTCCGAGCAGGTAGGTTGCCGCAGCAGCACCCAGTCCGATGGCGAGTTGCCGCAGGGCCCGCTTGAGCGGGGAGGCGCCGGAGAGAAGCCCGACGACGGCGCCGGTCGCCAAGAGCGCCAGACCCACGAGCGTGCACGCAACGATGACGGCGGTCACTCCCGTCAACCCGAACAGGTAGGGCAAAACGGGGATGATCGCGCCCGAGGCGAAGAAGCAGAAGCTTGCCGCCGCGGCGCCCATCCCGGTTCCCACTGTCTCGTGCTCGTCCTGCTGCTCTTCACGTTCCGGGTGCAGCGACAGGCTGGGATCGCAGTCACAGCTGAACTGGCCCATCCGTTCAGCCGCCCGGTGTTCTGCCGCCTCCAGCGACATGCCACGCGCCCGGTACACCAGCACCAGCTCGTTCGCGTCGATGTCCAGTTCCTTGGCAGCAGTAAGAGTGACCTGTGTGGGGCGCGACGCCGCCAGCAACTCGCGCTGCGAGCGCACGGAAACATACTCACCGGCACCCATGGACAGGGCGCCGGCCAGCAGGCCCGCGAGGCCGCTGAACAGGACGAATGCGCTGGAGACGCCGGTCGCACCGATGCCCATCACGAGGGCGAGGTTGCTCACCAGGCCGTCATTGGCACCGAATACCGCGGCGCGGAAATTGCCGGAGAGCCGGTTGCGGCCCCGGGTGGCCAGTCCACGCACGACTTCCTCGTGAATCTGCTCATCGGCGGCCATCGCGTTGGTGGCGGAAGGATCGTCGGCATATGGGGAGCGAGCCTCTGCGCGCTGTGCCAGCGCGAGAACGAACACGGATCCGAAGCGGCGGGCGAGAAAGCCGAGGACCACATTGCGCAGCGAGGGGTGAAGGGGCTTGCCGACGTCGTCGCCCAGCAGGCGGAGCCAGTGCTGTTCGTGGCGGGCCTCCGCCTGGGCCAGCGCCAGCAGGATCTCCTGCTCCTCGCCGGTTCGTTTGCGCGCCAGGTAGCGGTAGGTCGCTGCCTCTGCGCGCTCATCGGCCAGGTACTGCCGCCAGCGCTTGATGTCGGCGGGTGTCCGGGTTGCCTGGGGGGTCACAGCCGGCTCCTCATTCCTAGGGGGGCCAGGGCAACTGGAGAGCTCCGGCCATTAACGAATCCATGGCCGAAGGTCTCGTTCGCCGCAACGCGGTGGATTGCCGGGCATCATCAGCGATAGCCAGTATGTCGACAGGCCTCGGAGTCCAGGACTCCGGAACTACTCCCCTTCGCAGATACCCATGCTACCCGCTTCCACCGGCGCAGCCGGACAAAGCCTGCCTTCGGGAACCCACCAGGCGCTGTACTGGCTACGATGAGTCGGTGGACAGCTCACCCAGTACGAACGAAAACGGCCGACGCGGACTCGCAGCGCGGCTGCTGCGCGGGGGAAGCGAGCCGGATCCCCGGTTCACGCTGGCGAACGAGCGCACGTTCCTGGCCTGGATCCGTACCTCCCTGGCATTGATGGCGGGCGGGATCGCCGTGGAGGCCTTCACCACGGACATCTTTGTTCCCGAGATGCGTGCCACCCTGGCCGTCCTCCTGCTGCTGCTTGCCATGATCATCGCGTCCGTTGCCTGCTTCCGGTGGCTCAATGTGGAACGCGCGATGCGCCACGGAACGCCGCTGCCGCTGCCGTTCCTCGCTCCGTTGCTGGCCATCGGCGGCGCAGTCGCGGCCGCCGTCGTCATTGTTTTTGTACTTCTGCGGCTGAGCTGACATGTCCGTAGTCACCCGGGATCCGGGCCTGCAGCCCGAACGGACGTCGCTGGCATGGGGGCGAACGATGACTGCGATGGTGGCGGCCAGCCTGCTGTTCCTGCGCTGGGTGCCGACCCACGGGTGGTTCGCAGGGATCCTGGTGCTGACGGCGCTCGCCGCAGCAATGGGGATCTATGTCAGCCAACGCGTGAGGTATGCGCGGAGCGTTGCGGGAGTGTCGCGCGGCCAGGTCAAGGCCGATGTCTTCGCTGTTCTCTGTACCTCTGCTGTGGTGTTCGTCCTGGGCGGACTGGGCATCTACACAGTCCTGTTCCTGCCGCTGTAGGTGTGTTCCAAGCATGGTCTAGGCATGTTCCGGCCGGTGCGGTGCTCCGCGTAGGGTAGGAAGGGATCCCCTTCCGACAGCGCATGTCCTTCTCAGTGTGCCCTGCAACAGCATGCCCCCTACGAACCGCGAGGAAGAAGAGCCGGTGGAATACCGACGCGATATCAGCCCAGAACAGAGCCAATCGAGTCCCTGGCGGGACGGCCTCGGCCGCGCCAGCATCCGCAGCGCCCAACTGCTCCTTCTCATCACAGTGATTGTGGTGTCTATTTTTGGGCTTATCCAGATCCGGCTGGTGGTCATCCCGCTGTTGCTGGCTCTGATCCTTGCTGCCGCCATCGGGCCGCTCGTCAATATGCTGCGCCGCCGGGGCTGGCCGAGTGCCCTTGCGACGGCGTCGTCCTTCCTCCTGCTGCTGGTGGTGCTCGGCGCGGTGGTCACCTTGATCGTGGTCGCGGTGCGAAGCCAGCTTGACGAGCTGATTCAGCGCGCCAACGAGGGCTTCGGGCAGATCGACGACTTCATCCGAACGGGTCCCATACCGATCGACCAGGGACAGATTGAGGAAGCCCGGCAGTCCATCATCGATTTCGCAACAAGCTCGGCCGTTGGAACCACTGCCCTCACCGGCGTCACCGCGGCAGGGGAATTCCTCACCGGTGCCGTGCTGATGCTGGTCATCCTCTTCTTCTTCCTGAAGGACGGCGACCGGATCTGGAGCTTCCTGCTGCGCGGATTCCGGGGCGAGCGGCTGCGCCGGGCACAGCGGATGGGGCACCGGAGCCTTGCGGTTCTCGGCGGCTACGTCCGCGGGACCGCAATCATTGCCCTCGTGGACTCTGTGTTCATCGGTATCGCACTGCTGATCCTCGGTGTTCCCCTTGCTATCCCTCTTGCCGTGATCGTGTTCATCGGTTCCTTTGTTCCGCTGGTCGGAGCCTTCGTCGCCGGCGGACTTGCCGCACTCGTGGCGCTGGTCGCCAACGGTCCCTTCGTGGCACTGATGGTGATCATCGTCGTCGTGGTGGTGAACCAGCTCGAGGGCAACTTCCTTCAGCCCGTTGTGATGGGACGCTCCCTGAACATCCACGCGCTGGTGATCCTCCTCGCCCTGACCGCCGGAACCATCCTGGCCGGTATCACCGGCGCCATCCTGGCAGTGCCGGTTGCCGCCGTCGTCTGGGCTGCAATCAAGGCCTGGCATGAGGACGAACCGAAGCCCGTTGATGCCGAGCCGACGCCGGAAACAGGCGGCGACGCGCACCAGCTGACGGTGAAGGAAACCACGTAGGCTGGAGTCGCGCGATCCGGGGGCACCCACGTCTGAGGCCTCCCATGCGCTTGGACCCTGCAGCGGAAGGACCGGACGTTGAAGGCTTTGCCAGTAGAACCGAGCAACGCGCCGGTCGCGATCGGTTCGCGCATCCGGTCCGCGCGGCAGGCCCAGCGTATGACCATCGAGCAGGTTGCCGATTCGACCGGGCTCACCAAGGGGTTTCTCAGCCGGGTGGAGCGTGACCTGACATCGCCGTCGGTGGCATCCCTGGTAACGCTGTGCCAGGTGCTGTCCATCTCGATCGGTGATCTTTTCACGGCTCCGGAAACGCATGTGACCAGGCTCGACGAAGCCCCGAAGGTGAGCCTGGGCGGCGAGGGAATCAACGAACGCCTGCTGACCGCACGTTCCGAGCGGCGGCTCCAGATGATCCGTGCCGTCATCGAGCCGAACGGCCGGGGCGAGCAGGACCTCTATTCAGTCGATTGCGAGGTGGAGACCCTGCACATCATCGCCGGACGCTTCGAACTGATCTTCTCCAACGAGCGCTACGAGCTTGAGGCCGGTGACACCATCACCTTCCCGGGACGCGAACCGCACACCTGGATCAATCCCACGGACCAGGAAGCAGTAGTCCTCTGGACACTGGTTCCGGCGGCCTCACGCGGCTGATTCCTGCCTTACCGGGATACCAAGTCGGCTTATGGAATACTGACGAACGACGGCGGTCCAGACCGGACCGCGGCCCTGTGACCAGAATTCGCGGTCGGCGGCGCCTGCGCCCCCGACTTCGCTGCCTCACAGATCCGCCCGCGCCGACGATGGCGCGCTAGTTTGTGAAGGGACTGAAGCAATGAAGACTTCTCGGACCGCCGCAGCGTTTGCGGCGGCTACTACCATCGCACTGACGGCCACTGCATGCGGCGGAGGCGGCGGAGGAACTCCCGACAACGGTGAAGAGGTTGACTACGGGGCAGCGCTTTCGGGAACCATGACCACCGGCGGCTTCACCCTCGGTGACGAGGTTGCCACTTCCCGCGCTGACTTCGCCACGGCAGCCCTCGAGGAGGACGGCGTCGAGGTCCAGATCAACGAGGGCAACTTCGATCCGCAGCGCTTCGCGGCGCAGGCCGCGAGCGGAAGCCTTCCCGACCTGGTGGTCATGGACCGCCAGTACGTTGCCACCTACGCAGCCCGCGGACTCATCGAACCGGTCGACCAGTGCTTCACGACGCACAACGTGAACGCCGAAGAACACTACTATCCCGCCGTCCTGCAGGATGTGACCTACAACGACCAGATGTACGGCATTCCGCAGTTCTGGCAGCCCTGGGCGATCATCACCAACAACCGGGTCATGGAAGAAGCCGGCGTCACTGTTGAGGATCTGGACACCTCCAACCCGGACGGCGTCCTTGCCGCAGCCGAGTCCATGTACGCGGCGGACGGCGACACACCCACCCGTCTCGGTTTCGATCCGCAGATGCCCTCGCAGGCACCGGTCTGGTTCGCGGCCTTCGGCGGCAGGATCATGGACGAGACAGGCAAGCCCACCCTTGACGACCCCGCCAACGTGGAAGCACTGACGTGGCTCAAGTCCATCTACGACGCCCAGGGCGGATACGAACCCGCCTACAGCTTCAGCCAGACCTGGGATTTCTTCGGCGAGAACAACCAGTTCGTGGCCGATCAGGTGGGCGCCGGACTGTACGCCCAGTGGTACCCGAATGTCCTGTCGGATTTCGCGGACCAGCTTGAGGTGTCCGGGACACCGCTGCGGAACCAGGACGGCGACCCGATCGCTGTGGCGGGCGGCCAGTCCTACGTCATCCCGACCGGTGCCAAGAACAAGGCCGCGGCCTGCAAGTGGGCGGTCTCCAACACCTCCGACGAGGCGTGGATGGCGGCGGCAGAAGCCCGCGTGCAGGGGCTCGAAGAGGGCGGGATGTTCACCGGTATCTTCACAGGCTCTAAGACCGCGGACCAGATGATCCGGGACGAGTACCTCCAGCCCACCGGCAATGAGGGCTTCGATCAACTGATCGACTCCTACTACCAGGCGCTGGAGAACGGTGTACCGCTTGGATCCTCCCCGGCCGGCCTGGAGATCCAGACCGAGCTCCAGAACGCCATGGCCCCAGCCATGTCCGGAGACAAGACAGTGGAGGAAGCGCTGGGAGACGCACAGGCTGCGGCCATGCTGGTGTACGAGCAGGCGACCGCCGGCGCCCAGTAACGCGCGCGTCGTCGTACGCGTCCAGCGCCGCGCGCGAAAGGAGGGTGGGACCCACACGGGTCCCACCCTCCTTCTTTGCGTTCATTTCGCAG
This sequence comes from Arthrobacter sp. JZ12, assembly GCF_035189165.1. NCBI lineage: Bacteria > Bacillati > Actinomycetota > Actinomycetes > Micrococcales > Micrococcaceae > Arthrobacter > Arthrobacter sp. JZ12. Next base: position 536,440 of record NZ_CP045246.1, read on the forward strand.
GACACATCCCGTATGACGCTGCATAAGGGGTGTGTCCTGCCAACTCAACGCGGGTGGGATCAGCCCTTGCGGCCCTGGCCCGCGAGCCCCTCGATGAAGTAGCGCTGGCCGAAGGCGAAGAGGATCAGCATCGGCAGCGTGACCAGCAGGGCGGCTGTCATGACGTACTGGTAATCCGCCTGGCCGCCCGAGGTGGGACTGAACAGCGACATGGCGTAGGAGATGCCGAGCGGGACGGTGAATTCGGACGGGTCGCCGAAGTTCAGGTAGATCAGGGGAGCCTGCAGGTTGTTCCAGCTGGCCTGAAACTCGAAGATGAACACGATGATGAAGGACGGAATGGACAGCGGCATCGCTATCCGCCAGAACAGGCCGAAGTAGCTGCAGCCGTCAATGCGGGCCGCCTCGAAGATATCCCGCGGGAGCCCGAGGAAAAACTGCCGCTGCAGGAAGATGTAGAACGCTGAGCCGAACAGGTTCGCGCCCCACAGCGGAACCGTGGTGCCCAGGAAGCCGAGTTCCTTCCAGATCAGGTAAGTGGGAATCATGGTGACGGCGCCGGGCAGCATCATCGTTCCCAGCACCAGCCCGAACAGCAAATTCCGGAACGGGAAGCGGAAGTAGGCGAACCCGAATGCGACGAGCGAACTGGAGAACGTCACCAGGCCCGCCGCGAGCAGCGCAATGATGATGCTGTTGGACATCCAGGAGAGCAGGGGCAGTTGCTGCCAGACCTCCACGTAGTTGTCGAACACCCAGACGTCGGGGATGAGCCGGTTGTCGAAGACGTCCTGCCGCGGCTTGAAACTCGCGGCGAGCAGCCAGACGAACGGGTAAAGGAAGAGGGCTGAAAAGCCGAGCAGGAGAGCCCAGAGGATTATCCGACCGACGACGCTGCGCGGCTTGTACCAGGGAAAGGACGGGGTGGGATTGGCCGCGGACTTCCTTCTCGGGTCTGATTCGACGACCGCCTGCGGCTGTGAATTGATGACCGATGCCATGCTTACCGTCCCCCCTCGTAGTAGACGAACTTGTTGCCGAAGCGGACCTGGAAGATCGTGATCAGGAGGATGATGACGAAGAGAAGCCACGCGATGGCGGCGGCGAATCCCATGTTGAACTGCTGGAAGGCCTGCTGGAACAGGTACACGCCGACGAAGAGGGCGGCGTCCGGCGACCCGCTCTGGGTGTCGCGGTAGAAGAGCAGGAACGCCTGGTCGAACACCTGCAGCGCCGCGATGGTCAGGACGATCGTGCAGAAGAACAGCGCATTGGAGATCATGGGCAGGGTCACGGAGAAGAACTGTCGGACCGAGCCGGCGCCGTCGAGCGCTGCTGCCTCGTAAAGGTCCTGCGGAACGTTCTTCAACGCGGCCAGCAGGATCAGCATGGTTCCGCTGACGCTCCACAGGCCGATGATGATGATGGACGGTTTCATCCAGTCGGGGTCGATAAGCCACTGCGGCCCGTCAATGCCGAACCAGCCGAGGAAGGTGTTGATGGCGCCTGAGTTGCCGTTGAGGAGCAGCAGGAAGATGGACGCTGCGGCCACGGACGGCGTCATCTTCGGCAGGTAGTAGATGATGCGGAAGATGCCTGCGCCACGGTCGGGAATCCGATGCAGGAGGTAGGCGAGCAGCAGGGCGAAGCAGATCTCGAGCGGCACCGAAAGGACGGCGTAGTACAGGGTGTTGCCGAGGGAGGTCAGGACCTTCGGGTCCTCCAGCAGCAGCTCGTAGTTCCGAATACCCACGGGTGTGGCGGTGTCGGTGGAGAGGTCGTAATTGGTGAAGGAGATGACGAGGCTGTAGATCATGGCGCCGAGCGTGAAGACCAGGAAGCCGATCACCCAGGGCAGGATGAACAGGTATCCCGCCCTCGCCTCACTGTTGAACGGTTCCTTGATCCAGCCGGGGCGTTTCTGCCGTCTCTTCCGGTGGGATTCGATCGCTGTGGCCACGCTGCACCTCCTTCATGTTCGGCGGGTTGCTTGGAACAAGAGTAGGCCATAAGCCTGCTTTGCTTGCCGTATGGATCTTCCAATTGGCGAGCCGATGGGCTATACGCGGATTGTGCAGTCACGGTAGCCTGAGCGCGGATTCCCAAACGTCAGGAGCACCCGTGGACTGGACCCTGGAAGTTGTGATTGTGCCGGTGAGTGACATAGCCCGGTCGATCGAGTTCTACCGTGACAAGGTGGGTTTCGCGCAGGATTTCGAGACCGACGCCGGTGGCATGCACTTCACGCAGCTGACTCCGCGCGGGTCGGGCTGCTCGATAGTGTTCGGCAACGGTCCGGGCATGAATGCGATGCAGCCCGGCACCCTGAAGGGACTGCAGTTGGTGGTGTCGGACGTCAACGCCGCCCGCGAGGAGCTGCAGGGCCGCGGGGTGGAAGTCAGTGACATCAACGTCCTCGACGAGCGCGACGGCGGCACCTTCTTCGGCTTCGATGATCCGGATGGCAATTCCTGGGCGGTGCAACAGATCAAGGCCCGGGCAGAGAAGCCGCTGCTTCCACGGTCCTAGCTGTTCTCCTGTTTCAGCTTGCGCCAGCCTCCGGCGCGGTTGTTGGCGATATCTGCCGAAACATGGTCAGCAGCGCCGGGGCATTCACGGAATCTCCCTCGTAAAAAGCAACGGTTCGGGCGGTCTTGTTGTCGTGGCCTCCTGTGATGATGCCTTCCGGATCAGGCACTATCGCGCCGTCGTACAGGAAGACGTTCAGATGGTCTTTCGTCGTGAGGAAGGCACAGATGTTCCCCCTCAGCACGAAGTAGGGCTGCACCGTCCGCTTGATGGTCTCCTCGACCTCCGGATCAGCCGCGTGCACCAGGTCACGCACTTCGGCGGCAATGTCCCGCTGCCACTCCGCCAGCGAAGCCAGGTAGGCGTCGACTCTTGCGTCCTTGAGGTACGGCATTCCGCCCTCCTGAAGAGTTGCATAACGGGCGAGTGTCCCGGTTTGCCCGCTTTCTAGCGCGTTGTGGCCACTATTGTGCTGCTGCAGACACCCGGCGTCGAGCCTGCTGCGCAGTTCGGCCAGGAGAAGTTGAGCAGACTGGCCCGGGTGCCTTCCGCCTTGACGGGGACCCCACCCAGAAGTAGCGTTTTGAAAACACTTGATTCCTATAAGGAAACGACTGTGCGTGTGCACCGGTCGCTGAAGGAGACTCATGGAAGAGCTGCGCGTAACAGCCGGCGACAAGCTGGGCCCGATCGACTCGGCCCGCATTCCGCGCTTCGCCGGAGCGGCCACCTTCGCGCGCCTCCCGCGGCTGGATCAGGTGCCGAGGGCGGACATCGCCGTCGTCGGTGTGCCCTTCGATTCAGGCGTCTCCTACCGGCCCGGCGCCCGCTTCGGGGCCAACCATGTCCGCGAGGCGTCCCGGCTCCTGCGCCCGTACAATCCGGCGCTGGACATCTCGCCCTTCGAGCGGGTCCAGGTGGCCGACGCCGGAGACATGGCCGTAAATCCCTTCAACATCCATGAAGCCTTGGACACCATCCAGCAGAATGCCCTGGATCTAACGCACGACGGCGCCCGCCTGGTCACGCTCGGCGGTGACCACACGATTGCCCTGCCTCTGCTGCGCGCGGCTTCGGAGCGGGCCGGGGCACCCGTCGCGCTGCTGCACTTCGATGCCCACCTTGATACCTGGGATACCTACTTCGGCGCCGAGTACACGCACGGCACTCCGTTCCGCAGGGCTGTGGAGGAAGGGATCCTGGACACGGAGGCCATCTCGCACGTCGGCACGCGGGGGCCGCTGTACGGCGTGAAGGATCTTGAGGACGACCGGCGGTTCGGCTTCGGCATCCACACCTCCTCGGATGTGTTCCGGCATGGCGTGGACGAGACCGTTGCGCGGCTCCGCGACAGGATCGGCAACCGGCCGTTGTACGTCTCCATCGACATCGATGTCCTCGATCCCGCGCACGCACCGGGCACCGGCACTCCCGAAGCCGGCGGACTCACCAGCCGGGAGCTGCTCGAGATCCTCCGCGGCCTGCGCGGCCTGAACATGATCGGTGCCGACGTCGTGGAAGTTGCTCCCGCCTACGATCATGCCGAGCTCACCGGCGTGGCGGCCTCGCATGTGGCCTACGATCTGGTGAGTCTGATGGCCTATGAAATCTCGACTGAATTCTCAACCGGAAAGAGCGCTGATGCAGTCCGTTGAAAGCGACGCGACCGTTCCTCCGCAGCCGGTCTCGGGCCAGCGCAACGGCGGAGACCTCGTCATAGAAACGCTGACCGCACTGGGTGCGACCACCGTCTTCGGCATCCCAGGCCAGCACGCCCTCGGGCTCTTTGACGCTCTCTCCCGCTCCAGCCTGCAGTTCGTCTCAAGCCGGGTCGAAAACAACTCAGCCTTCGCCGCCGACGGATTTTCCCGCGCCACCGGAGAGGTCGGCGTCCTCTTCCTCTCCACAGGACCCGGGGCGCTCACCTCGCTCGCCGGCCTCCAGGAGGCCTACGCCACCGGTGTCCCGATGATCGTCATCGCAAGCCAGATTCCGCTCGAGGGCCTGGGCGCACGGCGGAAGGGCATGCTCCACCAGCTCGATGACCAGAAGGCGTCGGCCGCCAACGTCACCAAAAGCCAGCGGCTGATCCAGCACGCTTCGGGCATCCCTTCAGCCATCCAGGACGCGTGGACGGAAGCGGTGTCCTCCCCCCAGGGACCCGTCTGGGTGGAGGTTCCGCAGAACGTGCTGCTGGACCCCGTCGTCGTGCCGCGGGTGGAGGACGCGCTCGCTGAGCCGTTCGACAATCCGCCCCGGGTGGAACTGGTGCGGGAAGCGGTGAAGTGGCTGTCAGAAGCCCGGCGTCCGGTGATTGTGGCCGGGGGAGGCACCCGTCGCGGCAAGGCCGAGAAGGAGCTGCTGTCCCTGGCTGAGAAGCTCGACGCTCCCGTGCTCTGCACGCCCGGCGGCAACGGCGCTTTCCCCTGGAACCATGAGCTGTCGCTGCAGTCGTGGGTGGAGGACCGCTACGTCACCGAGGTCCTCGAGGACGCCGACGTCCTGCTGGTGATCGGTTCCTCGCTCGGTGAAGTGACGTCGAACTACTTCACCCTCGAGCCTCGCGGCCGGATCATCCAGATCGACGCCGAACCCCGCGTCCTGGAATCCAACCGGCCAGCGCTCGGCATCCGTGCCGACGCCGGCCAGGCACTCGCCGCGCTCGATGCGGCGTTGCAGCCGGTCGAGCGCCGCACTGGCAATTACGACCCGCGCAAGCTCGTCGCAGACACCCTCGCCAAGGTTCAGGCCCGGCTCGACGCGCAGGACCTGGGCAAGGAACGCCGCTTCATGGCCGACATCCGCGCCGCCGTTCCGGACGACATGCAGACCTTCTGGGACATGACCATCGCCGCGTACTGGGGCTGGAGCTGCTGGGACTCCCGCGACGGTCAGTTCCACTCCGCCCAGGGTGCCGGTGGCCTCGGCTACGGTTTCCCCGGCGCCATCGGTGGTGCCGTCGGCCTGGCTTCGAAGGGCCTGCCCGCGCGCGTGCTGGCCGTGTCCGGCGATGGCTCTGCCATGTACTCCATCTCGGAACTGGCCACTGCCCGGCAGCACAATCTTCCAGTCACCTGGCTGATTGTCGACGACGGCGGCTACGGCATCCTGCGCGAATACATGGAGGGCGCGTTCGGCAAGGCGACCGCTACGGAGCTGGCGCGACCGGACTTCGTGAAGCTCGCCGAGTCGTTCGGCGTGCCGGCCGTCCGCGTCGAGCCGCAGGATGTGCGGCAGGCGCTGGAGGAGGGTTTCGCCGCCGAGGGTCCCAACGTCGTCGTGGTGGAGACGCTGCTGAAGCTTTTCGCACCGACGCACCTGTAGGTTAGGGGCAAGTCCTACGTCCCAACCATCGAGGATGCCCGTGTTTGATCTGCGCGAACTGGACCGACCCATCATTGGAGCGCCGATGGCGGGAGGCCCTTCAACTCCGGAGCTGGCAGCTGCGGTGACCGACGCAGGAGGGTTGGGCTTCCTGGCGGCGGGATACCGGTCGCCCGGGAACCTCGAGGATCAACTGGGCAGGGTGCGCGAGCTCACCGCCGGGCCCGTCGGCGTGAACCTCTTTGTGCCCGACTCACTTGAACCGGATCCGGAAGACGTTGCGCGCTACTCGAACTCGCTGCGTGCTGAAGCGTCAGCGCTGGGCGTGGAGGTAGGCGCTGCCCGGAACGACGACGACGGCTGGCACGCCAAGCTCGAACTGGTCCTCGATGCCCGGCCCGAGGTTGTGTCCTTCACCTTCGGCTGCCCAGAAAGCCGCGTGCTCGCGACACTGGCGCAGGCCGGCATCCTGCCGATGGTCACCGTCACTACGGGGGAAGAGGCGCAGCAGGCGGTTGCCGCAGGAGCGCGGGCGCTGGCTGTCCAGGGGCCCGACGCCGGCGGCCACCGCGGCGCGTTCGACCAGCGGACAATACCCACCGATCGGCCGCTCGCCGACACGCTTACCGAAATTCGCTCGCAGACCGCTGTCCCGCTCGCGGCGGGTGGGGGAGTGTCCGGACCGGACGACGTCGTACGTCTCCTCGGCCTCGGCGCTGACGCGGTCCAGGTGGGCACCCTCCTGCTGACGGCCGACGAAGCGGGCACCAACCCGCTGCACCGGGCCGCGCTCACGGACGGGCGGTTCGCAGAGACCAGCCTCACGCGCGCCTACACCGGCCGCTTCGCCCGGGGCCTGACAAACAGGTTCATACGGGAGCACGCGGACGCGCCGGCCGGCTACCCACACCTGCACTACGTGACGGCGCCTCTGCGGGCTGCGGCGATTACCGCGGGCGACGCCGACATCGCGCATCTGTGGGCGGGCACCGGTTTCGCCTCGGCACGCCCGGAGCCGGCGGCGGCTATGGTGGAGCGGCTGAGTCCTACGCGTTAAGCGCAGGTTCCGTCGACTCCCGCGCCATGACCTTGAACTGCGTAACCAGTTCGCGCGGCTCCGGATTCGCGGTGCCCTTGATGCGCTCCATGAGCACCCGGATCGCGGTTTCGGCAATCTCCTCGCGTCCGGGATTCACGCTGCTCAGGGTGGGAATGGAGTAACGGGTTTCCTCCAGGTCATCGAATCCGATGACGGCGACGTCGCCCGGGATGCGCAGACCAGCTTCCTGCAGGACGCGCATGGCACCCTGCGCCAGGGTGTCATTGAGGCCGAAGACGGCGTCGAACTCCACGCCGCTGTCCAGCAGGCGGTGCATCGCCTCGGCACCGTCGGCTCGGTGCCAGGTGCCGACGTAGGCGACGAGCGCGTCGTCGTACTCCATGCCCCGCGCGGCGAGCGCTTCCTGGTAGCCCTGGAGGCGGAAGGCGGCCGAACCGATGACCTCACCCTCGTGCGCTCCGACCACCGCTATGCGGCGTCGCCCGATGTCCAGCAGGTGCTCGGTGGCTGCGCGGGCGCCTTCGATGTTCTGCATGGTGACGTGGTCGCTGCTGCTGGAGAAGATTCGTTCACCGAGCAGGACCATGGGCACTTCAGCCTTAACCAGTGCAGCGTCCTCCTCGCCGAGTCCCAGCGGGCTGAAAATCAGCCCGTCCGACATGCGAAGGCGTGGGCTCCGAAGCACTTCAAGTTCGACGTCGCGTTCACCGCTGGTCTGCTCGATGAGCACCACCAGCCCCCGGGCGGAGGCCGCGGTGAGTACGGCGTCGGCCAGTTCAGCGAAGTAGGGGAGCCGGAGTTGCGGCACGGCTAGGGTGATCGCGCCGGTCTGTCCTGATCGCAGGCTCCGCGCCGTGAGATTGGGCCGGTAGCCCAGCTGAGCGATGGCCTGCTCCACGCGTTCACGCGTTGAGGGCCGGACGTTGGGGTGGTGGTTGATGACATTGGACACCGTCTTGAACGAGACCCCGGCCACCTGGGCCACATCGTGCAGGGTCGCTGCCATGCTGTGTCCTTTTCGTGTAACTGTCTTGTGTAAGCAATTGCGAGCTGCCGGTGGGACACGCTTCAACGTGTCCCACCGGCAGGATATAACTTCGACGCCGCGTCAGCGGTTGCCCGGTGCCCTCACTTCGAGGGCAACCGGCTCGATTTCGGTGCTGCCGTGCGCGTTCGAGAACACAGCCCGCACCAGCAGCCCGTCCTGATCGGCACTCAGGTGCTTGAGGGTCAGCTCGGAGCGGCGTGCGCCGTCTCCCGAGTTCAGGGTGCGCGGTTGTTCCGCGACGCGCTGCCAGGTGGCGCCGTCGTCGGACGAGATCTCCCACTCTGCCACCGGGGCGGGTGTGCCCGTCGCCTCTGCTCGGAAGGTAGCCTTCCCGCCGACGACGGCGGAGTCCGCCTCAGGTGCGATCGTCACCTCGGGCAGGTTGACCGTCTGGTTGAACTCGGGCCAGCCGTCAACCCAATTGATCTTCTGCAGGCCGAGGGTAGGGAAGAACGGAATGTCCTCGTTGGCGCCGTCGTAATAGTGGAAGGCGAGGTAGTCGCCGAAGACCGACTGCCCGCCCGGACCCTTGACCGCGCCGTGGTCACCCAGGACCACGGTTCCGCCGCCTCCGAACATGTCGCGGCCGTCCTTGTCCAGGTACGGGCCCTTGACCGACTTCGAGCGGCCCACCGCGATCTTGTAGGTGGAATCACCGCCCCGGCAGCAGGAATCGAAGGAGACAAAGAGGTAGTAGTAGTCGCCCATCTTCGTGATGTAGGGAGCCTCAATGGGGTTGCCCGGCATGAAGCGGTCGGCAATGTTCACGGTCTGTGACTGCCAGTTCTCCACGGGCTTGCCGCTCGGCCACTCAATCGGCACCAGGAAGATGCCGTACCAGAAGGAGCCGATGGCCATGTAGGGCTTGCCGTCCTCGCCCTCGACGATGCCGGCGTCGATGGCGTTGAACGTCTTGCCCGGGTTATTGGGGTCCAGTCCAGTGGCGGGGGAGGAGACGACGAGGCCCTGGTCGACCCACTCGTAGTCCGGATCATTCGGGTCAAGCGTGGTGTTCGTAGCCAGCGCCGTCAGGGAGTTGCTGCCGCCGAACCGGGAGGCCGAGTAGTACAGGTAGTAGGTGCCGTCATGCTCGTAGATTTCCGGTGCCCAGAGGTTTCCGGGGAGCTCACCGTCGGAGAAGTGCTCGTCGATCCAGGCGGGAATCTGATCCCAGACGGTACCGGTGTACTCCCAGGTGGTGCCCTCGTCGTGCGAGGACCAGATCTGAATGGTTCCACCGTTCTCGCGGTTGATCAGGCCGGTGGAGTAGACGTACCAGGTGCCGTCGTCGTCGATGATGAGGGCCGGGTCATGGATGGGGGAGGTCTCACCGACCACGGACTTGCCGCCGGGAAGGTCCTGGGTGAAGGGGGTGCCCTGGGCTGTCCAGGTGCCGGAGGAGTTTTGGGTTGCGTTCGCCTGGACAGCCGGAGCTGTTGCAGTGCCCGTGAAGATCAGGCCGAGGCTGATTCCAACGGCGGCGGTTGCTTTAGGCAGGCGGTTACGGAGAAGGCTCAGGGGTGATCGTGACGTCGTCATCACGGTCCTTTCCTTGGAGAGGCATTCGGGGAAGGTGCTGCTTACGCTTTACAACGTTGAAATATCGCACGCATCACGGAGGCCGTCAAGGGAGTGGGTGCGGCGATAGGGCAACGGCCAACCGTTAGCGGAAGAATGCCAACGGTTGGCGTTTCGGCTATCGCCGACGATTCCTGGCGGGCGGGGGGAGCACTCCACAGGCCCCGTCGAAATATTTCGCTCGGGGGTGTTGACGCTCGAATGTGATCTATGCCATTCTCTTTTGCAACGTTGTAATCAACGTTGTAACTCCGGCCCCCACCTCCTCCTCCAGCGGCCGTCTACAACCACTAACCGGAAGGACCACGTGATGATGAAGTCACGTTCCATCGCCAAGACCATCGCGGCTGCTGCTGCGGCAGGCCTGCTCCTCAGCGGATGCGCCGCCGGAGCCGGCAGCAACGACGGCGATAACACCCTCACGTTCATGTACCGTGGCGGGCCCGACGACAAGAAGGCCTACGAACAGGCTGTGGCCCAGTTCGAGAAGGACAACGGGGTGGAGGTCGAGATGATCCAGACCACCGCCGATCAATACAGTACCAAGCTCAAGGCCGCCATCTCCGGTCGCCAGATCCCGGATGTCTTCTACATCAGCCCCGGCGAGGTCCAGGCCTACGTGAAGAACGGCATCATCAAGGACATCACGGAGCATGTCGAGAATGCGGAAAACATCGACCTGGACAACATCTGGGATTACGGGGTTGACAGCTACCGGTTCGACGGCGAACTCAGCGGCCAGGGTGCCATCTACGCACTTCCCAAGGACGTTGGCCCGTTCTCCTTCGGCTACAACAAGACGATGTTCGAGGAAGCCGGAATTCCGCTGCCGGATCCCGAGAAGCCCTACACCATGGAGGAGTTCGTCGAGGTTGCCAAGCAGCTCACCAAGGACACCAACGGCGACGGCAAGCTGGATCAGTGGGGTACCGGCCTCAATGTGACCTGGAACCTGCCGGCGTTCGTCTGGTCCAACGGCGGCGACTGGTTGAACGAGGACCGCACCAAGGTCACCATCGACACTCCCGAATTCACCGAAGCGCTGCAGTGGTTCGCTGACCTGCAGAATGTCGAGAAGGTCACTCCGTCAGCCGGTGAAGCGCAGACCCTGGATACCTACCAGCGCTGGATGAAGGGCGAGATCGGTTTCTTCCCTGTCGGCCCGTGGGACCTCTCCACCTACGAAACCCTGCCCTTCGAGTACGACCTGATTCCGTACCCGGTCGGTGCAACCGGTGAGCCTGCCACCTACACCGGAACCCTGGGCATTGCGGTGTCCAACGCCAGCAAGCTCCCCGAGGAAGCAGCCAAGCTGGCCACCTACCTCTCCGCGAATGAGGAAGCACAGCAGACGCTGACGGATGCGGGCGTACAGATCCCCAACCTCGAAGACAAGGCTGAGGAGTGGGCCGCTGATGAGAGCACCAAACCTGCTAACAAGGCTGAGTTCCTCCAGGTTGTCCGCGAGTACGGCCGTCCGCTCCCGAGCGAATTGACCTACAACGCCGAGTGGTACGACGAGTTCTTCACCAATATCCAGCCGGTGCTGGACGGCAAGAAGACCGCCGCCGAGTACGTCAAGGAAGCGCAGCCGAAGATGCAGCAGTTCCTCGATGCGGCGAACCAGCAGGCAGGGATCGGCGGCTAGGAGCCGACCGCCTGCAAGCTGACCCAGACAGGGTGCCGCGGCCGAGGACGAGCCGGCCGCGGCACCCCCTTCCAGCCAGGCAACGCCAGGCGCCCATAACCGCTCTTGAATCAACGAGGATTTCAGATGTCCACTTCCACGCGCCGACCCCGGCTCCACCGGCAGGAGCACCTGACTGCGCTGGCGTTCGTTGCCCTTCCGGTCATCGGGTTTCTGCTCTTCACGCTCTACCCGATGTTGTTCTCGATCTACGCCTCCTTCACCGACTGGAACGGGCTAACCGCTCCCGTCTTCAGCGGCCTGGACAACTACATCGCGATGTTCCAGGATCCCTACTTCCTGGAGGCGATGTACAACACGTTCTACCTCATGATCGGCATTCCGATCGGCCTCGTGATCTCCCTTGCGCTGGCCCTGGCGATGAACCGGAAGATGCGTGGTTCCACGTTCTTCCGCACCGTCTACTACGTTCCCGTTATCTCGTCCATCGCCGCCGTGGCAATCCTCTGGCAGTGGGCGTTCAACGGAGACTTCGGCCTAATCAACCAGACACTGGCTCTGGTGGGCATCGATGGGCCGAACTGGCTTCAGGACGCCAACATGGTGAAGCCGGCGCTGATCATCATGGCCATCTGGAAGGGCCTTGGATTCTCGATGCTCCTCTATTTGGCAGCGTTGCAGTCGGTGCCCCGCCACCTCTATGAAGCTGCGGCTCTCGACGGCGCCGGCGCCTGGCAACAGTTCCGCCACATCACCGTTCCGATGGTTCGTCCGGTGACGTTCTTCCTGGTGGTGACCAGCGTCATCGCGGGCTCCCAGGTCTTCGTCGAAATCGACATCATGACCCCCACGGGCGGCCCGGAGTTCTCCTCCGCCACCATCGTTTGGTACATCTGGCAGAAGGCCTTCGACAACCTGCAGATGGGATACGCATCAGCGATGTCTGTGGTCCTCGGCCTCATGGTGTTCCTCATTACCTTCATCCAGTTCCGGCTCAACCGCCGCAACCAGTTCTCGATTGACTGAGGCAGGTCACCATGTCCTCCCAACGCGTTCTTCCTTCCCCGCCGCCGCTCAAGCCGGAATCCGGACTGCCCGGACGACGGTCCACACGTCCCGCGTCCGCTCCTGCAGATGCCGCCAATCCGCCGTCGGTCGCAGAGAAGCGGCACCGGCTCGGCAACATCCTCGTGACCGTCATCCTGTCGCTCGGTGCGGTCATCATGATCGCGCCGCTGCTCTGGACCTTCTCGACCTCGCTGAAGACCCGAGAAGGTGTCTTCTCCCTTCCGCCGCAGTGGATTCCCGACCCGTTCGTCTGGGATAACTACGTCCGGATCTGGACGGCGGGCCCGCTGCTCAGCGGCATCCAGAACAGCCTGATCATCGCGTGCACCGTGACCGTTGTGGGCACGCTCTTCTCGGCGCTGGCAGCGTTTGCCTTCGCCAAGATGCGCATGCCGTACAAGAATGTGCTGTTCCTCAGCCAGCTCGCCGCCCTGATGGTTCCGTTCCCCACGCTGATGATCCCGCAGTTCACCATGTTCGCCTCGATCGGCTGGGTGGATACGCTCCTGCCGCTGATCGTCCCCTTTATCTTCGGCAACATCATCATGATCTTCTTCCTGCGCCAGTACCTTTCATCGGTTCCGGATTCCATCATCGAGGCGGCCAGGATCGACGGCGCATCCTTCCTGCAGATCTTCTTCCGCCTGATCTTCCCGGTCATCAAGCCCGCCATCGCTGCTCAGTTCATCCTGTGGTTCATGGCGGTGTGGAACGACTACCTGGCCCCGATCATCTACCTGAACTCGCCCGAGGTGCAGACCCTGCAGCTGGTGATCGCGAACTTCAACGCCCAGTACGCCATCCAGACCGACTACCCGCTGATCATGGCCGCCTCGTTCGTGGCGCTGCTTCCGGTGCTCATTGTGTTCATTGTCTTCCAGCGCCAGATCATCGAGTCCATCGCGCTCACCGGATCGAAGGGCTAGGAGGCACAGCTTATGACTCTCATCAGCAGCCTCCAGCCAGCTCCTACCGCCGGCTCCGAAACCTGGGGCGCCCGCCACGCGCATGATCCCACGGTAGTAAGGGACGACGACGGCACCTACTACATGTTCTCCACGGACGCGGTTGCCAACTCCGAGGACATTCCCGCCGGTGTGCACGTCCGTTCCTCTCCCAACCTGGTGGACTGGACCTACGTGGGCACCGCCCTGGACGGAGTTCCGTCGGCCGCGCGTGAGTGGAGCGGTGCCCGCGGCCTGTGGGCTCCCGACGTCGTCCGCTGGCCCTCCCCGGAAGGGAAGCCGACGTGGCACATGTACTACTCGGCGTCGACCTTCGGATCCAGCACGTCGGCCATCGGCCTTGCGGTTGCAGACAGTCCCGCCGGTCCCTGGACCGAGCGCGGCTTGGTGGTCCGCACCCTGGCCGGGCAGGACACGCAAAACGCGATCGACGCCGCCGTCGTCTTCGACCGGAAGGGTGACCCGTGGCTGACCTACGGATCGTTCTTCTCCGGGATCCACACGCTGCGGCTCGACGCCGGTTCAGGCCTGGCGTTGACCGAGGGTGATCTCGGAACGTGCATCGCCCGCCGGCACACCAAGGTCGACCGCGCGATCGAGGGCGCCTACGTGGTCTACCGCCCCGAGGATGACCGCTACGCTCTCTTCGTTTCCTACGACTCGCTGTTCAACACCTACAACGTCCGCGTGGCTCTGGCCGACGAGGTCACCGGCCCCTACCGCGACGCGAACGGCGCCGACCTGACCGACGTCGACGCTGTTCCGCACACGGTGGGTACCAAGATCCTCGGCAGCTACGGCTTCGACGGCGACACGGCCTGGCTGGCCCCGGGCCACAACTCGATCCTTACGGTCGACGACGGCGACCAGGCCGGCCAGTACATGGTCCACCACGTCCGCTTCGCCGAGGATCCCACCCAGCACATCGTGCAGCTGCGGCGGGTCTTCACGACGGCGGGCGGCTGGCCGGTCGTCTCGCCCCAGCCGTACGCGGGCCCCGAGCGGGAAACCCTGCCGGAGCCCGTGCCCCTGGGCGGCACCTGGCGGGTAGTCCGCTTCGATCCCGCTTCCACCGACATCGCCCCGGCCCGGCCGGTGGACGTGCACGACGACGGCTCCGTCACCACGGCGGGCGAGCCGCGGCAGGTGCGCCTCACCGTTGGCGGCGTGGAGCTCGATGCCGTGGTCTTCGGTTCGTGGGACTTCTCGCGCAACCGCACCGCCCTGTCCTTCAGCGGTATCGACAGCGACGGCGTGGTGTACGCCGGAACCCAGGGAGCCTGACCATGACCGACACCAACCTCGGCTGGGCAGCACGCGTCATGGAGTGGCTGCGGTTCGGCATGCAACTGGTGTTCCTGAACCTGCTGTTCCTGACCGGCACCCTGGCTGGACTGGTCGTGTTCGGGATCTTCCCGAGCGCTGTCGCCACCACGGTTCTCCTCGCCCGGCTGCGGGCCGGAGACTCCGGGGACCGTCTTGTCCGCGACTTCATCACCGCCTACCGGGCCTCGTTCCTCCACGCGAACAAGGTGGGAAGCCTGTTCCTCGTTGCCGGCCTGCTGGCTGCGCTGAACGCCGGGATGGCGCTTGATCCCGCAGCAGGGACCGCACAGCTCGCGCTCAGCGCGGTCGCCGTCGTCGTCTCCGGCGCGGTGGCAGTGTCAGCGGCTGCCGCCGTCGTCATCTGCTCCCGCTACCGGGATTCGGTGCTGCGGACCTGGCGCTTTGCGCTGGTACTCCCGCTCGCGTCGCCGCTGATGACGCTCAGCTGGCTGGTGTCGATGGCCGGTGTTGCGGTCCTGCTGGGCAGCGTGAACGCCCTGCTGCCGCTGGTGGGAGCGTCCCTGCCGCTGCTGGTATCGGGCCTCCTGGTCGGGCACCGGCTGGAAACCCTTGCCCCGAACGACGACGGCGCGCCCGAGCGCCGCCAACCCGCCGGGAGGTCGAGCCAGCTGACTCCCGCCACCTAGTTCTTCCCTCTCTGCCGATTGCTTTCCCACTGATAGATAAGGAACACCCTCGTGACCACCACTACTTCGCGCGATGCGACGTCGCCCGCTTCCGTCGACAGCGACCTGCCCGTCATCGCTCCGACCACCATCCGCATCGACCGCTCTGCCGTTGTTGCCCCGATCAGCCGCCGCATCTTCGGATCCTTCGTTGAGCACCTTGGACGCTGCGTCTATGACGGCATCTACGAGCCCGGGCACCCCACAGCCAACGAGGACGGCTTCCGCATGGACGTCATCGAACTCGTGAAGGAACTCGGATCCACCACCATCCGCTACCCCGGCGGCAACTTCGTTTCGGGCTACCGCTGGGAAGACGGCGTCGGTCCCCGCGACCAGCGTCCCGTCCGCCGCGACCTGGCCTGGCACTCGATCGAGACCAACCAGGTGGGCCTCGAGGAGTTCGCCCGCTGGTGCAAGCTCACCGGCTCCGAGCTCATGATGGCCGTCAACCTGGGCACCCGCGGTATCGACGCGGCGCTTGACCTGCTCGAGTACGCGAACCACCCGTCCGGTACTGCGCTCAGTGACCAGCGCATCGCCAACGGCGCCAAGGAGCCCTACAACATCCGCATGTGGTGCCTGGGCAACGAGATGGACGGCCCGTGGCAGATCGGCCACATGTCTGCGGAGGACTACGGCAAGATCGCAGCCCGCACCGCGGCCGCCATGAAGACCGCCGACAAGGATCTCGAACTCGTGGTCTGCGGCTCCTCCGGTTCCTCCATGCCGACTTTCGGCGAGTGGGAGCGGGTTGTCCTCGAGCAGAGCTATGACTACGTGGACTACATCTCCTGCCATGCCTACTACCAGGAGCGCAACGGAGACCTGGGTTCCTACCTGGCGTCGTCGCTGGACATGCAGTACTTCATCGAGACCGTGGTGGCCACCGCCGACCACGTGAAGCACAAGCTCAAGAAGACCAAGACCATCAAGCTCTCCTTCGACGAGTGGAACATTTGGTACCTCGACGAGCACCAGGCCTCCGACGAGGTCAACGACGAATGGCGCGTGGCACCCCGCCAGCTGGAGGACACGTACTCCGTCGCTGACGCGGTGGTCTTCGGCAACCTGCTCATCACGCTGCTGAAGAACCACGACCGCGTGGCGTCGGCGTCGCTCGCGCAGCTGGTCAACGTCATCGCCCCGATCATGACCGAGCCCGGCGGCGACACCTGGCGCCAGACCACCTTCTTCCCCTTCTCCGTGACCTCGCGTCTGGCCAAGGGAGAGGTCCTCCGTCCGCAGATCGACGCCGGAACCTATTCGACGAAGGTTTACGGGGATGCCCCCCTGGTGGACGCCGTAGCCACAGTTGATGCAGGCAACTCTGCACTGTTCCTCGTGAACCGCAGCCAGACCGAAGCTATCGACATCTCGATTGACGTCAGCCAGCTCGGTGCCGAAATCATCACTGAGGCCGTCACCCTGCACGACGAGGATGTCTACGCGAAGAACACCCTCCAGGACCAGAACCGCGTGGGCCTGAAGGAGCTTCAGGGCGCCGTGCTCGACGACGGTGTCCTCACCGTTACGCTGCCTCCCGTGTCCTGGTCGGCGATCGCGCTCGGTTAGTGTTTCGCCCACAGTCCCGGGCTGTAGCGCTGCCCGCCACCCTTGCTGCCCTGGCACTGGGGATGGCGGGCTGCGCCGCGCCGAAGGGGGAGTTGACCCTCAGCGGGGACTACTTCACCCACGACCCGGCACTCGTCGCCGCATCGGCCCCCGGCAACACGAGCGGGAACTGGTTCGTCTACTCCACGGGCGACGGGCAGGTTGGCGACGGGAACATCCAGATCCGCCGCTCGGACGACGGCGAGCACTGGGAGTACGCGGGTGAGGTGTGGCAGGAAAAGCCGGCCTGGCTCGAGGAAGCTGTTCCCGGCGTCGACAATCTGTGGGCGCCTGAGCTCTACGAGAAGAACGGAACCTGGTACCTCTACTACTCGGCGTCGACGTTCGGCAGCAACGACTCGGTGATCGGCCTGGCGACCAACACCACGCTGGACCCGGAGGACCCCGAGTACGAGTGGGTCGACCAGGGCGAAGTGATTTCCTCGGAGGGAAGGAACTTCAACGCGATCGACGCCGGCATCGTGGAGGACCAGAACGGCACGCCTTGGATGAGCTTCGGCTCTTTCTGGGGAGGGCTCCAGCTGGTGGAACTTGAGTGGCCGTCCGGGCAGCTCGCCGACCCGGCGGCGGAGCCGGTGCTCATCGCCGACCGCGGGCTGCCGCCGAACGCCATCGAGGCCCCCTACGTGCTGGCCCGCGACGGCTACTACTATCTCTTCGTCTCGAAGGACTTCTGCTGTCAGGGGCTGGAAAGTACCTACAACATGGCGGTCGGCCGGTCCAGGACGATCGAGGGCCCGTACCTCGACCGGGACGGCGTGTCCATGCTCGACGACGGCGGGACGCCACTGCTTTCCACGGAAGGACCCCGCGTGGGGCCGGGCGGGCAGTCCGTGTCCGGCGACCTGCTGGCTTTCCACTACTACGACGAAGCACTCGACGGCGCGTTCCGCCTAGGCCTCGTCCCACTGACCTGGGACGACGGCTGGCCCACGGCGCGCTGGGAATAGGAACAGATCGTGAATCCCGACTCCACTACTGCAACCGCTACCGCAACGCCCACCGCTACGCCCACCGCGCCGCGAACCCGAGACCGGCTCACCTACAGCCCGCTCAGCTTCGAGGCGGTGACCTTCGCCGAGGGCGGCATGCTGGGTACCTGGCAGCGGACCAACCGTGAGGCGAGCCTGCGGCACTGCGTTGAGCAGCTGGAGTCTTCGGGGGCGCTTCCGAACATGCGTGCCGCAGCCGATTTGAAGGACGGCGAGGGTGGTAAGTTTCGGGGTTTCCACTTCGCCGACTCCGACATCTACAAGGTGCTCGAGGCACTTGGCTGGGAGGCAGGCCGAAGCGACGTATCGGAGTTCCTGCCCTTCGTCGATGAGACCGTGGCGCTGCTGAAGAGCGCGCAGCAGGACGACGGCTACCTGAATTCCTTTTACGCGCAGACCCCGGAGCGGCAGTTTTCCGACCTGCGGTGGGGTCATGAACTGTACTGCCTGGGCCACCTGCTGCAGGCGGGCATTGCCTGGGCCCGGACTGCCGGACGTACCGATCTGCTGGAGATCGGCGTGCGTTTCGCCGAGCTCGTCGAGCGCACGTTCCCATCCGGCGGGCGGCCTCCGGTCTGCGGGCACCCCGAAATCGAGACCGCGCTCATGGAGCTGTACCGCCACACGGGCGAGACCCGTTGGCTGGACCTGGCGCGGCGGATGGTGGACGAGCGCGGCCGGCACAGCGTGGGGGAGGACCGCTTCGGCTACCAGTACTTCCAGGATCACTTGCCGGTGCGCGAGGTTCCGGGGGCCACCGGGCATGTTGTCCGCCAGCTGTACCTGGCCGCGGGCGTTGCGGACCTGTACACCGAGGACGGCGACGAGGAGCTTCTTGCCGCGCTGAATCGCATCTGGTCCGATGTCCACTTCCGCAAGATGTACATCACGGGCGGCCTCGGATCGCGCCATCGGGACGAGGCGTTCGGCGATCCTTTCGAGCTCCCGCCGGACCGCGCCTACTCCGAAACCTGCGCGGCCATCTCGAGTGTCCAGTTCAACTGGCGCATGCTCCTGATCACCGGTGAGTCCCGTTTCGCGGACGAACTGGAGCGGGCGCTGTACAACGGAGTCGCCGGTTCGACGTCTGCAACCGGTACGGGGTACTTCTACTCCAACCCGCTGCAGGTAAGGACCGAGCGGGACGGCGAACATGAGCAGGCACCAGCAGGCCGCGTGCCCTGGTATGACTGCGCCTGCTGCCCGCCGAACCTTGCACGCCTGCTCTCGTCGCTGCACTCCTATACGGCAACAACCGACGACGACGGCGGCCTCCAGCTTCATCTCTTTGAATCCGCCGACATCCGGCTCCCCAACGCAACGGTCGCCGTGACTACGGGGTATCCGTTCGATGGCCGCGTTCGGGTTGAGGTGTCCGGTTCCCTGCCGTCACTGTCGCTCCGGGTGCCCGGCTGGGCTAAGGGCTACACCTTGCTCTTCGACGGAGCGGAGCGGCAGGTGACGCATGAGGGCGGCTACCTTCGTCTGAGCGATGTCGGGTCAGTGGTTGAGTTGGTCCTCGATATGCCCGCTCAGTTTCATGCACCGCACCCACACATCGATGCCTCCCGCGGGTGCCTGGCCGTTACGCGTGGCCCCATCGTTTATGCGTTGGAGCAGGCCGACCTGCCGGACGGTGTCGTGATCGAGGATGTGGTGGTTCGGGCGTCGGAGGCGCCGATCACCGGTGCGGTGGACGCGGTCGTTCCCGGCGACTTGAGCGTTCCCCGGGTGACGGTTTCAGCGGCCGCTGCGCCGCCGTCGTCGTCGGATCCTTATCCGGTGGCCGGCACGGCGGTACCGGAGTCGGGAAGTGCCTTCGACGTGGACCTGGTGCCGTATTTCCGGTGGGGCAACAGGGGAGCGGGCGGCATGCGGGTCTGGATTCCAGCTGGCTGAACCTGACGAGCTGAGAGCTACCACTTCTTCCGGGTCGGGCTGATTGGTAGCGTGTGCGCATGCCCATCAAGTTCGAGAATGTCGGCATCGCAGTCCGCGATCTGGAAGCTGCGATCGCCTTCTTCACCGATCTCGGGCTCACCGTTCTCGGGCGCGACACGGTCAGCGGAGAGTGGGCCGACACCGCTGTCGGGCTCGATGGCAACCACGCCAGAATTG
Source organism: Arthrobacter sp. JZ12 (assembly GCF_035189165.1). Classification (NCBI taxonomy): domain Bacteria; kingdom Bacillati; phylum Actinomycetota; class Actinomycetes; order Micrococcales; family Micrococcaceae; genus Arthrobacter; species Arthrobacter sp. JZ12. The sequence goes on from NZ_CP045246.1 coordinate 556,417, forward strand.
CCTTGCTGCAGACCCCGGACGGCAATGGTCGCCTGGAACTCTTCGAGTACATCCATCCCGACGTGATCGAGACCGAACCCACGCGACCCAACGAGATCGGTATGCACCGTGTCGCGTTCTCCGTCGACAGCATCGACGAGGCACTGAAGGTCGCCGCGCGGCACGGTTGCCATCCCCTGCGCGGGGTGGCAACCTACGGCGATGTCTACAAACTCACCTATGTGCGCGGCCCGAGCGGCATCATCGTGATGCTCGCCCAGGACTTGAAGAAGGGCTGATAGCTACCACGCCACCCCTTCGCGGTGACCCTGCCCACAACACCGGCTTCCGCCGGCAGCTTTGAGCGGCGGTTTTCGCGTGCTGAAAGTAGGGCGCCCCGCCTTGCCTTCAACAACTTCGTCAAAAATGCATAGCGGGACCGGGAGAGAGGAACATCGTAGGTGGTCGGTACCACCACGACGTTTTTCGAAAAGTTCTTTTTGAAGGCAGTCACGTTCGCCAGGCTCGGATAATTCTCGCTCTCGATCCCGGTCAACCCGCAGGCGGTATTTCCGGCCGCCTTGAGCACCTTGAAGGCCTCCCACAGGAGCAGATATGGAGCGAAGGTTGATCGAGCCTGATACGTGCTGCCCGCAAAGTAGTACATCGAATTCCCCCTGTACTCAGTGGTGATCAACCAGCTCAGCGGAACGTCATCCTTGTAGGCGACCATGAGCCGCACATGGCCGCCCAGTACGGCAAGGAACGTCTCGTAGTAAGCCGAATCGAACGAATGGAAGCCTCCGCGGTTGGCTGTTTCGCGCATAATCGGGAACAACTGGGTGGCGAACACGTCCGTCCATCGTTCCCGGGGGATCTGCCGCACCTCCACGCCGTTGCGTTCCGCGCGCGCGATCCTGTTGCGGGCGTTTGATCCAAGACTCTTGAGGAGGTCATTCTCGTCAGGAGTGAGGTCGACGAGGATCTCGCGTTCGTACCACCCGTACTCGATCGGCTGGGTAGCCGGGGATTGAAGGGTGGCCACCTGCATGCGAGCGTAGAGGGGGCCGGTCGGGCCCGGCTCGCGGAATTGCGCACGAACAGTTTGCAAGAGCACACGCTCTGTTTCAGGAGCGCGCTCTGTGTACCAGACGGGCCCGTTCACGGCCACCACGGAGTGCCTCAGCCTGCGGGTGACTTGGACGAAGCTAGCCGTGGCGATCAGCTCGCCGGCGGAGTCCCGATATGCCCAGATCCCTAGATGGCGACGCCCGAGCGCGTGCTCGAAGTCAGCCCAGTACGGCGTCTGCTCGAGTGGAATGACGACGTCGGCATAGTCCTCGGCGATCGCATCGAAACTGCTCTTGTCGAGCTTGCTGTATGTGAAGAGTTGTGAAGAACCAGATGCAGTCATGCCTCGGTAGTTGCTCGCCGGGCGGAAAAGGTTACAGCGCTCGTGAAATGACGGATACCCGCTTCAGGGTGCACTCACCTGCGCCGAAGACCCATTCCTGCGATTCCTGCTGAGGCGAGGGATGACGACAACCTCACTCGAAGGCGAGCAGCCGCACCCCATGCGCGGGCAGGTCCAGCGCCACGGCGCCGTCGACGACGTCGACAGTCTCCCCGCTCCACAGATCCCGTCCCGAGGTGTAGTCGGCCAGGCCGAGATCGGCCAAATACGTGCGCACGGCCGGAGAGTCCTCGTCACCAAGCCAGAAGATGCCCCGGTACTCGGCGGTGCCCTCGCAGTGCGAGGCCTCCCACACCACGAAGTTGTCATCGCGGATGATCTCCCGATTGCCCTCCGTGCGCTCAAGGATCTCGATGACCTCGCGGTTGCGGAAGAGGTCTACTGTCTCCGGAAGTGACTCCGGAAGATGCCCGCCGATCATCAAAGGGGAGCGGGCGAGCACCCAGAGCGACATCATGGTCCGCTGCTCTTCCAGGCTGAGCCGGGAGTGGCGTGCAGTGCCCACGTGCGCCCGGATTCCGATCCGCCCGAGCGGCAGCATGTCCGCATCCGCCCACGCACCCGGCCGCTGTCGGGGAGCCCATCTCGCGGTCCGCTGGAACATCTCCCGCAGCGCCGACCAGTCGTCCCACAGGTCATCCGAGATCCGCCACATCTCGGAATGTGCAGCGAAGAATTCGGCATAGGCGGAGGAGAGCCTACGTCCCGGCGAAAGACTCAGCACGATGTCCCGCCCGGTCTTCGCGATGCTGCGGTGGTAGCCCGCGATTTCGGCCGTCTTGACAGGAGGCATGAGTACGTCGTCGAGTTTCACGAAATCAACGCCCCACTCAGCGAACAGTTCCAGCTGCGAGTCGTAGTACTCCTGGGCGCCCGGGCGGCGCATGTCGAGCCCGTAGTTGTCGCTATTCCACTCGCAGGTGTCGGTGCGGTCGGCCACCTGGCCGGCCGTCGTCGTCGTGCCCTTGATCGGCAGATCCAGCTCGACCGCCTTGCGGGGGATGCCCCGCATCATGTGGACGCCGAACTTCAGTCCGAGGCTGTGGATGCGCTCGGCCAGCGGTGCGAAGCCCTTTCCACCGGACGCCGAAGGGAACCTGCTGACGGCGGGCAGCTGTCGGCCCCACTCATCGAGCACCGGTTCGGAAACTTCCGGATACCGGGTGTCCTCGGCGTTCGCCTCGTACCACTGGATATCCACGACGACGGTATCCCAGCCGTAGGGGAGGAGATGTTCGGCCATGAACTCGGCGTTGGCCACCACTTCCTCTTCGGTGACGGAGCTGCCGAAGCAGTCCCAGCTGTTCCAGCCCATCGGGGGAGTGGGAGCCAGTCGGGTATCGGGCGCAGTGCTCATCGCAGTCTCCTTCTGGGGGTGATCCGCGTCTCAGTCTAGGGGCGTGGCCGCCCGGCCCTGTATCGATTCACGGAACATGACCTGAGCCGGCAGGGGTGGTGCGAAACGCGGGCGGATGAAAGGCTGGTCAGATGTCATTCAGCAAGGGAACAAAGGTCAGCTGGAACACCTCCCAGGGCAAGACTCACGGCAAGGTCGTCGAGAAGAAAGACAAGGAGTTCACGTTCGACGGTCAAAAGTTCAACGCCTCGAAGGATGAGCCCTACTACATCGTCGAGAGTGAAAAGACCGGCAAGCAGGCGGCGCACAAGGAAAGCGCACTCGACAAAAAGTAGCGGGAATGAATCCGGAGCCGGTACGGTTCAACTAGATGCAAACGCATGAATCAATGCGTTGGGATCCTGAATTGGAGGACCGGCCATGGAAACGCGCCGTGTAGTAGTGGTATCAGGTGGGATGGGTACGCCGTCGTCGAGCAGGATGCTCGCCGACCAGCTTGCCGAGGCCGCGCGCCGCGAGCTCCATGAAGCGGGAATCCAGGCCGACACCACCATCATCGAACTGCGCAACCTCGCCGTCGACATTGCCAACAACATGGTTACCGGCTTCGCCCCGCCCGCGCTCGCCGACGCGCTCCAGACTGTTGCCGACGCTGATGCGCTCATCGTCGTCAGTCCTGTCTTCTCCGGCTCCTACAGCGGCCTGTTCAAGTCCTTCTTCGACGTCCTGGACAATACCGCCCTTGACGGCATGCCCGTCCTGATTGCCGCGACCGGAGGCAGCATCCGCCACTCGCTCATGCTGGATCACGCAATGCGCCCGCTCTTCAGCTACCTGCGCGCCCGGGTCGTCTCGACCGGCGTCTTCGCCGGACCCGAGGACTGGGGTGCCGGATCAACCGGCGCTCCCGCGCTCGACCAGCGGACCAGCCGCGCAGCTCGTGAACTTGCCGGCATGCTTGCAGGTACAACGACGGCGCGCCGCCCCCGCGGCCCCGAAACCTCCCTGCCCTTCGAGGAACTGCTCGCGCAGGTTCAGGGGCGGTAGGTTTAGCCTTCGGCGGGAGCCTCCAGCGGCCGGAGATTGTCAGTGCATCGTGAAGGTGCGGGCGACGGCGTCGTGCACCGACCGCACCGCGGCGATACGTCCCATCACCCGGTTCCGTGCAGTGAGAACGGGAGGCGGCAGTGGCCGCCCCAGCAGCATGTTGATGTGTGCCTGGCGGGCGGCCGTCATCGCCGCCTGCCGGCGTTCGCTGTTGAATCGCCGCAGTCCGAGTCCGACGTCCGCGCCGCCCAGTGACGCGACAACGAGCGGCATCAGCTGGGCCGCATCAAGCCAGCCCAGGTTCATGCCCTGCCCGCCGATGGGGGATACCTCGTGCGCGGCATCGCCGATCAGGGCAATGCGTCCCTGGACAAACCGTTCCGCAATCCGCCGGCGCACCGCGAAGGAGCTGAGCATCGTGTTGTTCCGGGTGTCCACCGGAATTCCCGTGCGCTCGCGGACCAGCCCCGCGACCGTCTGGGCCGACGGCGAATCCACGAGCGAGGGCATGCGCACCACCCAGCGGCGCACCGAACCCGGCAGCGGAAAAGACTCCACAATTCCGTCCGGTTCCAGGTAGAGCGCTGCAGTGCTGCCGTCGCCGGTGTTGTCCGGGAAATCGCCCATTACGTACGCATCCCGGTAGGGGCGGATCCCTGCCCGGATGCCGGCCGCGTCGCGGACGGTGCTGCGGGCACCGTCGGCGCCGATCACCAACCGTGAACGGTGCGTGCCGCCGCTCGTTACCGTGAGCACCTGCGTTCCGACGTCGTGAATCGCCTCCACGGTCTCGCCGCGCCGGAGTGCGTCGGGTGCCAGTTCGGCAAGGCGTCCGGACAGGATGCGTTCGGTCTGTTCCTGCGGTATCGCAAGGACGAACGGGTGCCTACCGGGCAGGCTCGCGAATGAGAGCTCCGCTACCGTCCGCCCACGGCTGCGCGCCACGCCGCCGGGGATCTTCACGCCTTCTGCGATCAGTCGATCTGCAACTTCCGCCTGCTCCAGTGCCGCAAGGGCCGGAGGGTGGATGCCGATGGCGCGCGAATGGGAACTGCGGGCGGTGCGTCGCTCCAGTACCTGCACGTCCACGCCCTCCTGAGCGAGCAGGATCGCCGCGAAAATTCCCACTGGGCCGCCACCCACCACCACTACGTCAGGCACGGTGCACCAACAGGTTGCGGAAGGGAATCTGTCGCTCCACCCGCCAACCCGGAGGTACGACGGCGCGCAGCTCGTTCGCGACGTAGCTGCGGCGAATGGAGGTCAGTCCGTCGCCGCGGATGTAGGAACCGCGCAACGGCAGCGTTCCCACTGAGAACAGCGCGAACCCCAGCCGGGTGCGGTGCAGGTCGCTGTGCAGGGCAAGGCGCGTGCCGAGCTGTTCCGAATCATGCAGCAGTCCGCCCAGTTCGCCGGGCGTCAGGTGGTGGAGCACGTGGTTGGAGGTAACGACGTCGAACGTTGCTCCCTCGGTGACCAGTTCGGAACTGTAGGCGCGTCGGAAGGAGAGTCCCGGCGTCGTCCGCTGGCTGCTGGCGAAAGCATGAGCGCGCTCATCGGGGTCGATGGCTGTGATCTCCAGCCGGAAGCCGTCGCGCCGGGCCCAGCGGACAAAGGCGCGCGGCACGTCGCCGCCGCCGGAACCGATGTCGAGCAGGGTGTTAGTGCGCGTCGTCGACAGGACCGGCCGGATGTAGCGCGCCCAGGTGAGCTGCCAGCCGGCGACGCAGCGGTTCACCAGGTTGAACTGCTGGTAGGTACGGTCCAGTCGTGCGGGGTCGCAGTCGGGCCTGTCCATTTCCTCGACGGCGGCTGTGTCGCGGTGCGTCAAAAACACCGGTCAGGCGGCCGTCTTGGTCAGCAGTGCTGTTTCGACTGTGAGGCCGGGGCCGAACGCCATCGAGCAGATGCGCTCGTCTGTCTCCGCCGAGGGCTGCTCCAGGATGTGCTTGAGGACGAACATCACGGTGGCGCTGCTCATGTTGCCGTAGTTGCGGAGGGTTTCGCGGGCGGGAATGAGCTGATCGTCGCTCAGCTTCAGCTTCGCCTGCACCTTGTCGAGGATGCTCCGGCCGCCCGGGTGGATTGCCCAGTGCTCAATGTCCCTGTACTCCAACCCGATCAGCGACTCGTCCCGTTCGATCAGGGGTGCAAGCGCTCCGACGATGTGGTCGTCGATGATGTGCGGCACATAGGTTCCGAGCACCATCTCGAAGCCTTCGTCGCCGATGTTCCACGCCATCGATTCCTCGCCCACCGGAGTCAGTGTGGTTTCGAAGAAGTCCAAACTCAGCATGCTGCCCTGTGGTTGCGGAAGATCTGTGCGGGAGCTGATCACCGCGGCGGCGGCACCGTCGGCGAAGAGCGACGTACCGACGATCGTGTCCGGGTTGTTGGAGGATCGCACATGGAGCGAGCAAAGCTCGGCGCTGACCACCAGGACAACCGCCTTCGGGTCGGCGTCGCAGAAGGACTTGGCCGCACGCAGCGCCGGGAAGGCGGCGTAACAGCCCATGAAGCCGAGGTGGAACCGCTGGGCGGACGGGCTGAGCCCGAGTGCCCGCACAATCTTGTAGTCGGGGCCGGGGTTGAAGAAGCCGGTGCAGGAGACTGTGACGACGTGGGTGATGTCCTCGGGAGAAACGCCCTTAGCGGTATCCAGAGCCTTCTGTGCTGCCTCGATGAACAGCTTGGTGCTCTCCTCCGCGTACACCTCGTTGCGGGCCTTGGTGCCCGGGCTCAGGATGGTTCTGGTTGCCGAGTCGAAGAACAGCGGCGACTCGCTGTGGCGCTCAAGGGTCAGCTCTTCCACCGCTGTGTACCGGGTGTCGATGCCCGAAGAGTCGAATGCGGCGGTGACCAGGCGCTGGCCGAGCCGGTTGAGGCCGGGCTGCGCCGCAAAAACGTCCCGTACCTGGGGCTGGATCATGACCGTGGTCGGGACGGCGGTTTCAAGGGACCTCATCAGCACTGTCATAGTTCATTCTTAGGTGAGGGGATAACCCAACACAATATGAAGCAGGCTTAGTATCTGCTGAGAGTCTGACGCCACCACCGTAGAACGTGCTGTACGAACAAACCCATCCGGATTCGTTGGAGCCCCGAACACAGGGAAACAGCAGAAGGGTGGATAATCATGGGGCTTCGATCAACTGCCCTGGCCGGCAGTGCGGTCCTGATGGTGCTGACTGCATGCGGGTGCGCGCCTGTGGAGGAGAACCCGTTGGACGTGAATTCCCCTCGTATCCAGCAGGGCAGCCTCCAGCAGAGCTCCTCGGACACCCAGGCTCAGCCGGACATCGGAGAGGACCCGCTCAACCTCGCGGACAACGGCGCCACCCTCTGCTACACACAGCCGGACATCGGCTTCCAGGAGTTCACCGTGCTCCTTCACAACGAAGCTCTCGAAACCTTCACGCTCGACGACGTCACCCTCGAGGATTCCGCAGGGCTCACCCTGAAGAGCGCGGAGGTGTCACCGGCGAACCGCGAGGGCCACCACAAAGCCCACGACGACGACGGCGGCGCAGGTCACGAAGCGCACGGATCGTCGGCGGCGCCGGTTACTGCGGAGGTCCCGGCCAAGGCCGGGCCGACTGAGCCGGTTCCGGCTGCGGGCTATGCCATCGGAACCCACGACTACGTCAACCTCGTGGTCCGCGTTTCCATCGCGGACGACGCAGACGCCGGCACTGCCCAAGGCGTCACCGTCGCCTACTCGACCGGTGGCCGGGAGTTCACGGGCACCCACCCGCTGGTCATCAAGCTCGAGCGTGAAGGCTGTGCCTAGTCCTCCCCCCCACCGAGGCTTCCGGTTCTGCCGATGTCGTACGCGGGTGTCACAATTGCAGGCGTGAGTTCACCTGTTTCCATCCCTCAAGCAATCTATGAGCAGATCGCCGAAGAGCTCGGCGTCCAGACCTGGCAGGTCAAAGCGGCCGTAGAACTGCTCGACGGCGGCTCTACCGTCCCCTTCATCGCCCGCTACCGGAAGGAAGTCACCGGCACCCTCGATGATGCGCAGCTGCGCGAACTCGAGGAACGCCTCCGGTACCTGCGGGAGTTGGAGGACCGCAAGGCCGCGGTTCTGGAGGCGATTGAGTCGCAGGGCAAGCTCACCGAGGAACTTCGCGCCGCCGTCGTCGGTGCAATCACCAAGGCGCGGCTGGAAGACATCTACCTGCCCTACAAGAGCAAGCGGCGCACCAAGGCGCAGATTGCGCGGGAAGCAGGGCTCGAACCGCTTGCCGACGCTCTGCTTGCCGATCCGTCCCTTGACCCCGCCGCAGAGGCCGCGGGCTACGTGAACGACGCCGTTCCCACCGCCGAGGAGGCGCTGGCCGGAGCGCGGGCGCTGCTCGTCGAGCGGCCGGGGCTGGACGCGGACCTCCTCGCCGAACTGCGTGAGCGGCTGTGGAAGCACGGGCGCCTGCGCTCGCAGGTGGTTGCCGGCAAGGAAGCCGAAGGCCAGAAGTTCGCGGATTACTTTGACTTTGAGCAGGCTCCGGCCGGGATGCCTTCCCATCGCGTACTGGCCCTGCTCCGCGGCGAGAAGGAGGGCGTGCTTGCGCTGACCCTGTCCGAGGGGGAAACAGGCGACGAGGACGCCGCGCTGCGTGCGCGTCGCGGGTATGAGAACTCGGTGGCAGCCTTCCTCGGAGTTGCAGATCAGGGACGTCCTGCTGACGCCTGGCTCATGCAGACCGTCCAGCAGGCCTGGCGGCGTCTGCTCGCCAAGCTTTCCATCGACATCCGGGTGCGGCTGTTCATGGAAGCCGAGACTGAGGCGGTCCGTGTCTTTGCAGCGAACCTCCGGGATGTCCTGCTGGCTGCGCCCGCCGGAAGCCGCACTACGATCGGGCTGGACCCGGGGCTGCGCACCGGTGTCAAGGTCGCCGTGGTGGACGGGACAGGAAAGGTGCTCGAGACAGCCACCATCTACCCGCATGCGCCGGCAAAGAAGTGGGATGAAGCGCTCGCCACCCTGTCGCGCATGGTCACCACGCACAATGTGGAGCTGATCGCGATCGGCAACGGAACGGCCTCCCGCGAGACGGACAAGCTCGCTGCCGAACTGGTCTCGCTGATGTCGGGGCGCACGCTGCACAAACTTGTGGTGTCCGAAGCCGGCGCTTCGGTGTACTCGGCCTCCGCGCTTGCCTCCGCGGAGCTCCCCGGCCTTGACGTGTCGCTGAGGGGTGCGGTCTCGATTGCCCGCCGCCTGCAGGATCCGCTGGCGGAACTGGTGAAGATCGATCCCAAGTCCATCGGCGTCGGGCAGTACCAACACGACGTCAGTCCCACCAAGCTCGAACGCTCGCTTGACGCGGTGATCGAAGACTGTGTGAATGCGGTGGGCGTTGACGTCAATACTGCCTCGCCGTCGCTGCTGACGAGGGTGGCGGGCGTAGGCCAGCTGCTCAGTGAGAACATCGTGGCCCACCGCGACGCCAACGGGCCCTTCGCCCGGCGGACCGACCTGCTCAAGGTGCCCAGGCTCGGCGCGAAGGCCTTCGAGCAATGTGCCGGGTTCCTGCGCATTCAGGGCGGGGCGGAACCCCTGGACGCCTCGAGCGTGCATCCGGAGGCCTATCCGGTAGCGCGGCGCATGGTGAACGACGCCGGCGGCTCGCTCCGGTCGCTGAATCTCACCGACTATGTGGATGGTTCCGTCGGCCTGCCCACCCTGCGGGACATCCTCGCCGAACTGGAGAAGCCCGGACGGGACCCGCGCCCGGAATTCGTGACCGCCACCTTCGCCGACGTGGAGAAGATTTCGGATCTGCGCCCGGGCATGATCATCGACGGCGTGGTTACCAACGTGGCCGCGTTCGGCGCCTTCGTGGATGTTGGAGTGCATCAGGACGGACTGGTGCACGTCTCCGCCATGGCCGACCGGTTCGTGAGCGATCCACACGAGATCGTGAAGTCCGGCCAGGTGGTGAAGGTCAAGGTGCTGGAGGCCGACCCAGACCGTAAGCGGATCTCCCTCAGCCTGCGCCTGAATGACGACGCACGTCCAGCCCGTCCGGGCGAGGGCAGCGGGAAGCCCGCTGGAGGCGGGCGCGGTGGTGCCGACCGTCGTCGTACTTCAGGCGGTGGCGGCAACGGCAGATCCGGTGGCGCCGGGGGGAACAGGAAGTCAGGCGCTGACGGGAAATCCGGCAGGCAAGGGACCGCTCCCGCTAACAGCGCGATGGCGGAAGCGCTTCGTGCGGCAGGTCTGGTGCCGAAAAGCTAGCAAACAGAAGAACCCCGCAACGCTGAGCGTTGCGGGGTTCTTCTGTAACTGCTTGGAATGCGCCTTAGGCAGGCAGCTGCAGAACGTCGCCGGTGAAGATGAGGTCGGCATGGATGAGGTGGTCGGCGTTGGCCTGGTACAGAGCCTGCCAGCCGCCCTCAATGCCCAACTTCTGGGCGATGGTGCTGAGGGTGTCGCCCGACTGGATGGTGTAGGTCTCGCCCGAAACCTGAACTGCAGGAGCGGCGGGCGCCTCAACAACAGGTGCCTCAACGACAGGAGCCTGTGCAACCGGAGCCTGGGCAACGGGGGCAGGAGCCTGAACCTCGATCTGCTGCGACTGGACCTGAACAGGGGCAGGTGCCGGAGCGGCGGGGATCGGGGTGGGGTTGGCACCGGCGGTCAGACCGAGCTTGGCCGAGCAGGCGGGCCATGCGCCCCAGCCCTGTCCGGCGAGTACACGCTCAGCAACTGCGATCTGCTCGGCGCGGCTGGCGTCCTGAGGAGCGCCCTGGCCGCCGAAGCCGGCCCAGGTCTGCGGGGTGAACTGCAGGCCGCCGGAGAAGCCGTTACCAGTGTTGATGCCCCAGTCGCCGCCGCTCTCGCACTGAGCAAGGGCGTCCCAGGTGCTGGCAGGAGCAGCGTTTGCTGCACCCGCGGAGGCGCCGATACCGACACCGACGAGGGCGGTAGCTGCAAGTCCGCGGCGCACGTTAAGGCTGAGTTTCTGGTTCTTCATGAGGTTCCGATGCTCCAAAAGGCCACCTGCACTCGTTCCGTCCCCGGACATCTCTGCGCCGTTGCTCACCCTTGACTGATCAGTGGTCTGGTCGTGGTGTCTGCCGGACGAGCAACGTGCGGTGGAGGGCAGCACCGGGCATTATGTGGCGGATGGAAAAGCTCCGCTTTGTGGGATTACCCGAAGTGGGTTCCTTCCCACCGTAGAGGGTTTTCGAATCGTTGCCAAATCGAGATGATTCGGTGCTTGACGAAATAACAGTCGTGCAGGATAAGCAAACGACTGGGTGAAACCCCGCCGACCACTGTAGAACATAAGCATGGATGCGCACCAGACGATCACCTGTGAAATCCCTATGAGATGGGGAGATATGGACGCCTATGGGCACATCAACAATGTCCAGGTGGTCCGCATACTCGAGGAAGCGCGCATCTTCGCTTTCGGCCCGCCGGGTGGGACGGGTGCGCCCGGGCAGGATCCGCCCGTCGCGCTATTTTCCTCGGTTCCATCCGGGGTGCAGGCGCTCGTGGTTGAGCACAGGGTGAAGTACACCGCCACGCTCGACTACCGGAACGTGCCGCTGAAAGTGGAGGTATGGATCGCTGCGGTTAGCGCGGCGAGCCTGACCATCGCCTACCGCATCCATGATCCTCTGACGGACCAGGTCTGCGTGAAGGCGCAGACGGTACTCGCATTCGTGGACGGCGAAACGGGCTCGCTACAGCGTGTCACTGCCGGCCAGAAAGAACTGGTTGCGCCCTACCTGGGTCCGGCGCTCTTCAAGCACCTCTGAGCGGGATCTCAGAGCGCGGAACCCCTTGAACTGGCAGGACACACCCCTTTTGAGTGGTTATTAGTGGGTGTGTCCTGCCGTTTCAACGCGCGATGTGAGCCGGCTAGTTCGCGATGTAGCCGTTCGGGTTCAGCACGTACTTGGTGGCTGCGCCCGCGTCGAATTCCTCGTAGCCCTGCGGCGCCTGATCCAGCGGAATGGGCTTGGCATTCACAGCCTTGGCGATCTGCACCTTGTCGTGCAGGATCGCCATCATCAGTTGGCGGTTGTACTTCATCACCGGGCACTGGCCAGTGGTGAAGGACAGCGACTTGGCCCAACCGGTGCCCAGCGAGATCGATAGCGAGCCCACCTTTGCGGCCTCATCGATTCCGCCCGGATCACCCGTCACGTAGAGCCCGGGGATGCCCAGCGCGCCGCCTGCGGCGGTGATCGACATCAGCGAGTTCAGCACGGTGGCCGGCGCCTCGTGTGATGCGTCCTTGCCGTGTCCCCGAGCCTCGAAACCTACGGCGTCCACGCCGCAATCGACCTCCGGGACGCCCAGGATCTGCTCAATCTGGTCCTTCGGGTCGCCCTTGGAAACGTCGACAGTTTCGCAGCCGAAACTGCGCGCCTGCGCCAGTCGTCCCTCGTTGAGGTCGCCCACAATAACGACGGCGGCGCCCAGCAGCTGTGCGGAAACCGCCGCGGCGAGGCCCACCGGTCCTGCACCGGCCACATAGACCGTGCTGCCGACGCCGACGCCGGCTGTGTAGGCGCCGTGGAAGCCGGTGGGGAAGATGTCCGAGAGCATGGCAAGATCGAGGATCTTCTCAAGGGCCTGATCACGGTCCGGGAACTTCAGAAGGTTCCAGTCTGCGTAGGGAACCAGTACGTATTCTGCCTGGCCCCCTACCCAGCCGCCCATGTCCACGTAGCCGTAGGCGCTGCCCGGACGGTCGGGGTTTACGTTCAGGCAGATGCCGGTCTTGCGCTCCTTACAGTTGCGGCAGCGACCGCAGGAGATGTTGAACGGCACCGAGCAGATGTCGCCCTTCTTGATGAATTCGACATCGCTTCCAACCTCGACCACTTCGCCGGTGATCTCGTGCCCAAGCACCAGGTCCGACGGTGCGGTTGTGCGTCCGCGAACCATGTGCTGGTCGGATCCGCAGATGTTTGTTGCAACTGTCTTGAGGATGACGCCGTGGTTGACCTTCCTGCCGACGTTGGCAGGATTGACGCCTGGGCCGTCTTTGAGCTCGAAAGTGGGGTAGTCGGTATCGATGACCTCGACCTTGCCGGGGCCCTTGTAGGCCACCGCCCTGTTTCCTGACATGGTGATCCCTTTCAAGTTGACTGACGTTCGTCGTCGAACGCCCTCCCGGGAGCTGCGAGCGGAGTTTCATCCCCGCCGGATGCCCCCGCGGTCAGTCTAGGGCGGCAGCTGTCCTGGGGGCACCGGTTTCATAAAAATTTCAGTCGTACAAAATACGAGTGCTACCGGCTCCGGCAGAAGCCCCGCGCTCTAGAATCCGAACGTGATGACTGCTCGGGAGATTGCCCGCTGGAGGTTGCAGAACCAGTATCTGTCCGCTCCCCACGCGGCCTCTGCCATGTCGGTGCTGGACCACCTGCTCGCGGTGCAGGCCGAGAATCCCCGGCAATCCGAGTGGGCGGTGGCCTGCCGCACGGCCAACCCCGCTGCCACCGAGATCACGGGCCTGCTCGAGACCGGCGAGTTGGTGCGGACGCATGTCCTCCGGCCCACCTGGCACTATGTGAAAGCCGACGACGTCGGCTGGCTGCTCGATCTCACCGCGCCACGTGTGCTGCCCACACTCTTCCGGCAGCTCACCGATCAGATTGGCTGGAGTGTGGCGAGCATGGACCGCGCGGTCGCCGTCGTCGTTGAGGCGCTTTCGGACAGGGCTCACCGGGACCGTGATGATCTTGCAGGCGCGTTCAACGAGCGGGGCATGTCGGTGGACCGCCATGCCCTGATGCTGCTGCTGGCGTACGCCGAACTGAACCAGTTGATCTGCAGCGGACAACCCGTCAACGGGAAGCACACCTACGCGCTGTTCGCCGACAGGGTCCCGGCCGTTCGGCGCCTACACCGCGATGAGGCGTTGGGCCAGCTTGCGCTCCGCTACTTCACGGGTCATGGGCCGGCGACGGAGCAGGACCTGGCGTACTGGGCTACGCTGCCGCTCGGCGACGTCCGCAAAGGGATCGAGTCCGCTCGGGAGCAGTTGGAGGCCTTCGTTCACGACGGCCGCACCTACTGGCACAGCCGAGGTTCGGCTCCCTTCGGATCCCGGGAGCCGGCCGCGCACCTGCTGCAGATTCTCGACGAGATGTACCGCGGCTACCAGGAGAGCCGGATGGTGATCGACGCCGACGGGCTGGTGCCGGGCGGACGTGAGGCGGGGATCGGGATGGCGCTGGTTGACGGGCAGATGATCGGCCGGGTGAATCGCATGCTCAACAGCCGTGTGCGTTTCGAGCTCACGAGCTACCGCGAGTTGACGCAAGCCGAGCGCAGCGCGTTGGAGGAAGCTGCAGCCCGTTATGGCCGATTCCTGGGCCTCGAGCACGATCTGCTGATCAGGTCCTAGGGGAGGGACAGGGGAGAGGCAAGGGAAAGGGGCCGGCCCGACGGTCAGCCCCTTGTACCTGTAGGCCGCAGGCCCTAGAGGGCTCGGCTTTCCCGGTGCCGCATCATGTAGGCGAGTCCCAGTCCCGCGGCGATGATGCCGAGGATGAGGTTCAGCCAGTTGGTGGAGGCATTCGTGGACAGGATGTTGGCGGTGGAATCTCCAACAATGATCCCGTACAGCCATATGACAAGCAGGACCACGCCGCTTCCGATCAGGAAGTTCCGAGCTTCAAGAAGAGCACGGCTCATCCAGACGCCTACTGCCCCCATGGCCATGTAAACCAGGTTGAGCAGTACGGAGACTTGGAAAACACCGAGCAGCATCGCTTCTGATCCGGCGGCGAACGCCATGCCGTCATATTGTGTGGTGATGCCCGGGATGAGCCCGAGAATCCCCACCAGCAGGAAAACTACACCCATCCCCATCGCGGCACTGCGAACGTGGTCGCGCGTGACATGGAAGTCATGTGCGTGGTGTGATGCGGTAGTCATCTCCCCTCCTAATGTGTGAATATGACTCTTCGCTGTGCCGCGAGGCGTCTTGCGAAGGCGCGTCGCTCGCACCGCAGTTGGACAAGCGCAAACCGCGCTCAACCAGCACCTTCATTTTACTGCTGGAATATGTGCCTGATAAGGGAAAACAATGGCTGACAGGGCGATGGTCACAGGAGCGACGGCGGGGCTCGGCGCGGAGTTCGCCGACCAGTTGGCGGCGCAGGGACGGGGGCTGATCCTCGTCGCACGAAACGCTGTCCGGTTGGAGGAGAAGGCGTCCGGCATCCGGAACCGGTGGGGCGTCCCGGTGGAGGTCCTGGCCGCCGACCTTCACAACGACGACGACGTGAGGCGGGTTCTCGACCGGCTTCGGGCTGGGACAGATCCCGTGTCGATGCTCGTCAATAATGCCGGCTACGGGCTTCCCAAGTCTTTCGAGGCCAACGCGCTCGAGGACGAACTCAACCATGCGGCGATCCATCTCACGGTGCCCCTCGCCCTGAGCCACGCTGCTCTCCAGGGGATGCTGGCGCGCGGTGCCGGCAGGATCGTGAACGTCGCCAGTGTTGCCGGCTTTACGCCTCGCAGCACCTATGGAGCGCTGAAGGCAGCGATGATCAACTTCAGCAGGTGGGCGAACTTCGCGTACGCGGACCGCGGCGTCGTCGTCATGGCTCTTTGCCCCGGATTTGTCCACACGGAGTTCCACGACCGCATGGGTATGGACAAGTCGTCTGTGCCGCGCTGGATGTGGTTGAATGCCGCCGAAGTCGTGGGTGAAGGGCTGAAGGATCTCGACGCCGGAAAGGCGGTCTCCATCCCGAGCCGGCGCTACAAGGTGCTGGCATTCATCGCGAGGAATGCGCCGTCGTCGTTGGTGGCGCGCCTCGCTGCCCGCGGGCGGTGAGCGCACGTGTGGGTGGGCTTCATCGAGTTCGATCTGCTCCTCGGCGACGTTCACTCGCTGAAGGGCAAGCGGTCGGTTGTCCGACCGCTCATTGCCGAGGTGAGGCGCCGCTTCGACGTGTCTGTTGCCGAGGTCGGAGACCAGGACCTGCACCGCAGGGGGACCGTTGGAGTGGGCCTTGTTGCTGCCGACAGAATCCACGTGGTCCAGGTCCTCGACGCCGTGGAAAGGTTCGTTGCGGGACGTCCTGAACTTGAACTTCTGAGCGCCCGACGCCGAATTGTGACAAGCGATGACTAACCAATTACAAGTCGGCTTACTAACATGGGAATGTTGAGGCGTACTTACAGGGAGGTAGGGAGCGTGTCGGGTTATTTCAAGCTGGTTGACGCCCATGATCATGGGTACCGGCTGAAGATGATGTCAGGGGACGGAGAACTCGTGGCTGTGTCTGCGTACTTCCCCACCAAGCAGGCTGCTGTCGAGGGGATCGACGCAATTCGGGAGATTGCTGGAACGGGGCCGGTGATGGACGGTACCCGCAAGGAACGTGCTACTCCTGTTATTCAGAAGGCTGGCTCGACCAAAACCGTTGCGCAGAAGACCAAGCTCACTGCCTAGTTCTCGCATCGTCGTCCGACTTTTCGCGGCGTTGCAACGGCGAGTCGCTTCGCAATTGCCGGGTTTATCTGTACATTTGTTATGCGCCGGTTCCCCCCAATCGGCGCGCCGGTGCCGCCGGCCGCACGCTTTCCCCCATTCGTGCGGCCGGCGGCATCTCCTTTATCGCTCGCTTGATTGCAACGGCTCCACGTCCGGCCACTGAACCGCGACGGTCAAATTGCTACCGTGAAGGCTATGACAGCTACCTCCACCCGCCTGCTGCTCGACGTCGATACCGGAATTGACGACGCCGTTGCCCTCCTCTATCTCGCGGCGGCGCCGGACGTACATCTCGAGGGAATTACCTGTACAGCCGGTAACGTTTCGGCGCTGCAGGTGGCGGCAAACACCCTCGCTGTCCTTGACCTGGCCGGCGTCACCGATGTTGAGGTGGCCATCGGTCGTGAAACTCCGCTCGAGATTCCCCTGGTCACAACCGAAGACACTCACGGCGACCAGGGACTTGGCTACGCCGTGCTGCCGCAGGCGCAGCGGCCGCTTTCCGGCCGGTCCGGCGTCGACCTCTGGATCGAGGCAGCGCGACAGAATCCCGGTGAGATCGTTGGCCTCGTCACCGGGCCGCTCACCAACCTAGCGCTGGCCATGCGGAAGGAGCCGGACCTGCCGCATCTGCTCAAGGGTCTGGTAATTATGGGTGGTTCCTTCAATTACCAGGGCAACACCACACCGGTTGCCGAATGGAATACCCACGTTGATCCGCACGCCGCCCGTGAGGTCTATGCCGCGTACAACGGCGTGCCGGAGGACAAGCTTCCGATCATCTGCGCCCTGGAGTCGACCGAGCGGATTGAGTGCCGACCGGAACACTTGGAGAGATTGGCAACGGCGGCGGGAGCGCCGGAGGAACTGCTGTCCACCCATGACGACGACGGGCTGCGCAGCACCTCACCCAACCCGGTGATCGCATTCCTGTCCGACGCCCTGCGTTTCTACATGGAGTTTCATCGACTCTACGACCAGGGCTATATTGCCCACCTGCACGACGTGTTCGCAGCGATGGTCGCCACCGGAGAAGCGCAGTTCACGGCCCGCAACGCGCACGTGGACGTGGAGACGGAATCGGCGCTGACTTTTGCGCAGACTGTTGGTGACTTCGCTGGCTTCCGGAAGCTTCCGCCCAATGCCCGTGTAATCACAGACAATGATCCGGACGCGGTGTTCGAACTGATGATCGAGCGGATAGCGGCCCTGGCTCGTCGACGTCAGTCCTGAACACGGCCTCGGTTCAATCGCCCGGTACACTTGGGAGCCGTTGGCGGATTCCGTCGACCTGCGCCGAGGTGACATGAGGTGCTTCCATGCAACTCATCTCGCTCTAGGACTGCTCATGAATTCCTCCCTGACGCTGCCGGCCGAATCCGCTGCCCCGTCGTCACGCCCGCTCCTTATAGCCGCCGGAGGCGCACTCATCGCTGCCACCTACGTGTGGTTGGTGCTGGTCCAACCCGTTCAGGTAGCCGATGGAGCAGGCAGCGGCGCTGGGCTGATCACCCTGTTGGGATTCCTGGCCGGCGGAGCACTGCTGGTCGCCGGTATCCTGCCCGGCCTCAATACGCAGGCCGTGGTGCTCATGCCGCTTGGCATCGCGCTGAACGTCTCCTTTGGGCAGCTCGCCGGAAGCCTCGGCCTGCCGATCTACCTCGACGCGCTCGGAACGGTGCTGGTGGCAGTCCTGGCCGGGCCCGCTGCGGGTGCCGCCACCGGAGCACTCAGCAACGCTCTCTGGGGACTGTTCAACCCGTTCGCTCTGCCCTTCGCCGCCGGGTCCGCAGTCATTGGAGTGCTGGCCGGTGTCGCCGCGCGTTGGGGTATGTTCCGCCGGCTGTACCTGGTCCCGGTGGCGGGTCTGCTGACCGGAGTTGTGGGTGGGCTCATCGCTGCGCCGGTTGCCGCTTTCATGTTCGGAGCGGCTGGCACAGTCGGAACCAATGCGATCGTCGCAGCCTTCCGCGCCATGGGAGACACACTGATCGTCGCAGCTACCAAGCAGGGTTTGACCTCGGACACCATCGACAAGTTGATTGTGTTCACCGTCGTCGCACTGATCGTGTACGCGCTGCCGCGCCGCACCCGTAACTCCTTCGCCTTTGTGCGCAGTCACCGCGTCCTGCTTAGCCGGACAGCACCGGCAACGACGACGGCGGATCGGGCTTCGGCGCACCCAGGGTCGGGAAGCGCGCCGGGAAAGAAGTAGGCAGGTGAGGGTCCGCCGTCGGATCTTCAACCCGCTGACCGAGCTGACGGTTGCCGCGCTGCTTGTGGTGCTAGTGCTGGTGATAGATGACTGGCGGTTCTCGCTCGCGGTTCTCCTGCTGGTGGCAGTGCCGGCTGCGGCGACGTCGGGACGCGCCGGTCGTATCGCCGTCGTCTTCGCTGCGCTGGTGGGGCCGATGCTGCTTTTCCTCCTGCTGCTGCACGGGCTGTTCTTCCCCGAGGGACACACCGTGCTGCTGGAGGTCGGACCGGCGGCGGTCACGTCCGAGGGCCTGCAGTTCGCCCTCACCATGGCAACCCGCGCGGCAGCGTTCGCCGGCTTGCTTCTGACCGCAGCGCTTTGCCTGGACGCGTCCGAGCTCTTGTCGACCCTTACCCATCGCGGCTGGAACCGAAAGCTCGTGTTTGTCCTTGGTTCTGCGCTTGGTCTGGCACCGATGATCTCCGCGCGGGCCGCCGAAATCACACGCGCTCAGCAGGCCCGTGGACTCGTGGTGACGCGCAACCCGGCGTCAAGGCTGCGCGGGCTGGTTATGGTGGGGCGGCCGCTCATCGCCGGGTTGCTGATGGATGCAGCCGAGCGGTCGCGAGCCCTGGAAGCACGCGGTTTCGCAGCGCAAAGTCCGCGAACCAGCTACCTGGCAACCACGGACACACCCACCCAACGGACTGTCCGCTGGGTGATGCTGGCCGCCGCCGTTCTCTTCAGTGCCTGGTGGCTGCTCGGGAGGCCGGCATGATGACGCTCGACGTGCGCAGCTTTGCCTATGACGACGACGGAGCCGCGCTGGCTGATCTCAACCTCACCCTGTCTGCGGGGGAACGTGTTCTGGTGGCCGGGGCATCAGGCTCCGGTAAAAGCACCTTGGCGCGCCTCCTGGCAGGGCAGTACGACCCGGGCCAGGGGCAGCGGTTCGTCGGGTCAGTCAGTATCGCGGGAGAACGGTTGGTCTTTGAGGGCAGCCCTGCCGATCCCCGCATCAATGCCGCGGGTTGGGCAGCACAGGTCGGCTATGTGGGGCAGCGTGCGCAGGCGCAGCTGTCGTTGATCTGCTCCACAGTGGCGGAGGAAATCGCGTTCGGACCGTCCAACCAGGGCGTACCGGTCCCGCAGCTGCAATCGATGGTCAGCGCGGTTGCGGACAGGGTGGGACTCTCAGGCCTGCTCGACCGGGATCCGCGCCGCCTGTCCGGAGGGGAACTGCAACGCGTCTGCATGGCAGCAGCCGTCGTCTCCGATCCGGCGCTGCTGGTCCTGGACGAACCGTTCAAGGGTCTCGACGCTGCGGGTCGAAGGGACATCGAGGAGCTGATCGGCAGGATCACGGGTGAGGGAACCGCCGTCGTGCAGTTCGAGCCAATGCTGCCCGCCGATCTGGCATCCGTTGACCGTGTGTTGATCCTCGCAGGTGGAACGGTAGCCGATGAGCATCCAGTGCCGCAGGAAATTTCCCTGGCGGAAGCTGCCCGGCACGGAGTCGGAAGGGAATCGGCCCAGACGGCGTTCGTCCTTGCGGTGGGGCCCGCGGGCCAGGGAACAGAGGCGCAGGGCAGGCCGGTATTGGAGATCAGCGGTCTCGACT
The DNA here is from genome assembly GCF_035189165.1 of Arthrobacter sp. JZ12. Classification (NCBI taxonomy): domain Bacteria; kingdom Bacillati; phylum Actinomycetota; class Actinomycetes; order Micrococcales; family Micrococcaceae; genus Arthrobacter; species Arthrobacter sp. JZ12. The sequence continues at coordinate 576,574 of NZ_CP045246.1, forward strand.
TCAGCTATGACAGTGTGCCGGCGCTCGCGGTCCGGGATTTGAGGGTCTATCCGGGTGAGGCGGTTGCCGTGCTCGGCCCTAACGGGTCGGGGAAGTCTACGCTCCTGCAGCATGTCAACGGACTGCTTCGCCCCGGGTCCGGGTCGATACGCCTCATCGGCCGCGAAATCAGCGGAATACCGACCGGCCGTCTTGCCTCCACTGTGGGCTACCTGTTCCAGGACACCGACCAGCAGCTCTTCGAACGAACGGTCCTCAAAGAGGTGGCCTACGGTCCGCGGGCGGCCGGACTGTCCGCACGGAAGGCTGAGCAGCGGGCCTCTACCGCGCTCGCCGCCGTGGGGCTTCTGGACCGTGCGGAGGTGCATCCCCATGATCTTGGTTTCACGCAGCGTCGCTTCGTAGCGTTGGCTTCGATCCTGGCTACAGGACCAAGCCTTTGGGTGTTGGATGAACCCACGGTGGGACTGGACCTGGCAGGCCGAGAGGTACTGGCGCGGGTGCTGCGAAGCCATCTGGACAACGGCGGTGCTGTTCTGACGGCTACGCATGACTCGTCGTTCGCGGCGGACGTGTGTACCCGCGGCGTCCGGCTCGAATCGGGTGTGGTGACCGAACACTGGACCCACCGGCACGGAGCCGGGCGGCTCTAGCCGGCCAGCAGTTCCTTGATGTCGTCCGCGGTGAGCGCGGAACTGAACACGGCGTCGTCGTCCATCACGGAGCTGAACAGCTTTGCCTTCTGCTCCTTCAGTTTCATGACCTTTTCCTCGATGGTGTCCGAGGAGACCATACGGTAGACCATCACGTTCCGGGTCTGGCCGATGCGGTGGGTGCGGTCCACGGCCTGGGATTCGCTAGCCGGATTCCACCACGGGTCCAGCAGGAAGCAGTAGTCGGCTTCGGTCAGGTTCAACCCGAAGCCGCCCGCCTTGAGGCTGATGAGGAAGACCGGTGCCGGCCCGTTCTTGAACGAATCAATTACTTCTGCACGTTTCCGGGTGGATCCGTCCAGGTAGGCGTATTGAATGCCCTGCTGATCCAGGCGCGCGGCAGCACGTTTCAGGTAGGACGTGAACTGGCTGAAGATCAGCGCCCGGTGGCCTTCGGCCAGAACATCCTCCAACTGCTCAAACAACACGTCCAGCTTGGCCGACGGGACGCCCTCATATTCCGGTTCAACCAGTGACGCGTCGAGACTGAGCATGCGCAGCAGGGTCAGCGAGCGGAAGACGATCATCCGGTTGCGGTCCAGATCCTCGATCAGGCCCAGCAGTTTCTGGCGCTCACGCTGCAGGTGGGTCTGGTAGATCTTCCGGTGGCGGGGATGCAGGTCCACCGCCAGTACCTGCTCCTGCTTGGGCGGCAGGTCCGCTGCCACCGACTCCTTGGTGCGGCGCATCATCAGCGGGCGGATCCGACGGCGGAGCCGCTGCAGACGCTCCGTGTTTCCCTGCTTTTCGATGGGTGTGCGGTATTCCTCCGTGAAAGCGCGCGACGACGGGAACAGGCCGGGCGCGGTGATGCTGAACATCGCCCACAGCTCCATGAGGTTGTTCTCCATCGGCGTTCCCGTGATGGCCAGCTTAAACGGGGCCGGCAGCTCCTTTGCGCAACGGTGGATTTTGGCGGCATGGTTCTTCACGAACTGCGCCTCATCGAGGATGAGGCCGGCCCAGTCCTGACCGCCGTAGGCGGCGTTGTCCAGCCGGAACAGTGTGTAGGAGGTAATGACGACGTCGGCGCCCTCCACCTGCTCCTTCAGCGGCACACCGCTCTTGGCCTGGGTGTCGGTGATACCGGTAACCCGAAGGCCGGGTGCGAACTTTCCTGCTTCGGCGACCCAGTTGGGGACAACAGAGGTGGGCGCAACCACGAGGAAGGGCCTGGTTTCGCCCTGTTCCTTTGCATGAACGAGTAGCGCCAGCGTCTGCAGGGTCTTGCCGAGACCCATGTCGTCGGCCAGAACGCCGCCAAGCCCGTGCGACCAGAGGAATGCCAGCCAGTTGAATCCGTCTACCTGGTAAGGCCGCAGGGATGCCTGTAACCCGGACGGCAGCTGAACCGGCGTCAGCTCGGTGAGGCTGAGCAGGCCCTGCACAGCCGTGCGCCAGGCCTGTGCCTGTTCCGTCTCCTCCGCCAGATCCTCGAACTCCGCCCAGAGGGTTGCCTGGTAGCGGTTTATCCGCAGACCGGTTTCCCACTCGTTCAGCGCCTGCGCTTCATCGATGAGTTGGCGAAGTTGGTCGAAGATGGGCTGCTTGAGGGAAAGATAGCTGTTGTCCACCAGCTTTATGCGGTTGATGCCCTTGGCCAATGCGGTGAAGATGTGGTCGAAGGGCACTTTGCGGCCTTCGACGGTGACAAGCACTCCCAGGTCGAACCAGTCACGGTCTTCGGTGTCCACCGTGGAGATGACCAGCTGCGGCGTTTCGGTGAGTTCCGTGAAGGTGGGTTTGTTGCCGACCACGTCCACGCGTACGCCCTCGGCCTGTTCGAGGCGCGGCAGCACGCCTTCGGTGAAATCCACCATTTCCATGTCGGTGAGGACGCGGTCCTTGACCAGTCGGCCGCCCAATGCATCCCGTGCTGCCTGCAAGGCAGCGGCTTCCGCGGCTGCATCACGGTACGCGCCGTCGTCGTTCGAGTCCTTGAGCGGTCTGCGGGTTTCGGTCCCACCGGTGAGGTAGGCCCAGTCCCAATGGAGCTCCAGCTGCTCCCCGGTGTAGGTGGCCGTGAGGACGAGCGTGGGTGGCAGGATCTCGGGGAACGTCACTGAGCCGTCACTGCTGACGACGTCGATCGACTGGATCAGCCGCGGATAGAACCCTGTGAGGAACTCCTGCTTCTCCGCCTCCGGAATGCGGACCGGGCGCGTGCGTTCGATCAGCTCGCGATTCTGCTCCGTCAGCTTCCGGGTAGTGGGGGCGAGGGTGATCACGTCGTCCCCCGAGACGGTGTAGATCCCGTGGTTGCCGATCAGATGGGCCGTCTGCGGGCTGTGGTTCTCGCCGTCGATATTGATGGCAGGACAGAGATGAACCTCTCCATCTTCCGTTGTGGCGTCCAGAAGAAGAACCGCCTGGCCTGCGAGGTGGACGCGGACGCTCTTCTTCGATCCCACGAACGCGATGCCAAGCCGCCGGGCCTCGGCGAGCAGTTGCCAGAGCAGCGGGTTGCTGAAGTCGTCGAGGTGGAGCCAGGAGTCATTGTTGCCGAAATAACTCACTCCGGTGCCGCGGTGAAGGGCGGGGAACTGGGCGAACCAGCGATGCTGGTCAGGGTCCAGTCTGAGCCCGTAGGTCTGGTAGCTGATGTTTCCCCAGGCGAGGTTGTTCTTGACCCAGTTGCCCTTTGAATTTCGGATTACTGGCCGGACTCCGAGCTTGAAGCCCTGGTATCCGCGCCGGTGGTGCCCTGCGGGGCCGGTTACCGGCCGCATGTCGAACTGCAGCCCCATGGCGGTGGGCGGCACCTCGGTGAGGGCGCCGTCGTCGTGCTCCCGTGCCGACAGCAGTCCGGTGAGCGACTCCTGCCACCCGGCGGGACCGGCAGGAGGCTTGGGCGCGGTGAGTTCCTGACTGGTGCGAAGGTTCTCAATATTGGAGCGGAGGGCGACAGCGGCGACGTGCTTGCAGTCCATCGCGATAGGGCAGGAACAGGCGCTGTCCCTGAGGTGGTAGCGCCCGTCGCCCTTCTGGACCAGGTACAGCTGGGTGCGGTACGGCGCAGGTGAGCTCCCGAGGACCCGTGCGGAGAGCATGCGTGAATCCGGTTCGAAGGAGAGGCCCTGAACAAGGTCATCGCGAGCATAGACCTGTCCGCGCTGGAAGGCAGCACCTCCCACCATCCGGATGATGTCGGCGACATCAATCATTGGATAGGAGCTTTCGGGCATGAATTCATGCTCTCACGCGCTACTGACAGACTGGACTCGTGCACCTTTTCACCGTTGGTCACGGCACTGCCGGCCGCGAGCAGTTCGGCACGCTCCTGCGGACTGCGGCCGTCGAGGTGCTGGTGGACATTCGAAGATACCCGGGGAGTCGCCGGAACCAGGACACCCGCGGGGAAGCCCTTGCCGCGTGGTTGCCGGAGGAGGGAATTGACTATGTCTGGTTGGAGGGACTGGGTGGGCGTCGTCGTACTTCCGGGGAGCCGGACCAGGATCCGTGGTGGCGGGTGGAGCAGTTCCGCGCCTACGCCGCGCACACCCGAACCCCTGAATTCGGGGCAGCGCTGGGGGAGCTCATCAGAGTCGTGGAGGAGCAGCAGACCGCAATCATGTGCAGTGAGAGTGTGTGGTGGCGGTGCCACAGGCGCATTGTCGCCGACGTCCTGGTACTTGTTCACGGTGCCGAGGTCAGCCACCTGATGCATGACGGCAGGCTCAGCCTTCATGAACCGTCCGGCGGAGCCAGGGTGGTTGGTGCCGAGGTGTTCTGGGACCGCGTGGACGAGCGGCGCTGAACCGCTGGTCCATCCTGCGATAATTGGAAGGACCGCCACTTCCTACAAGGAGACTCCCATGACCCCTCGTGTCCTCTTCCGCAGCGTTGCCGTGGCGGAGGCCGGAACGTGGGCGCTGTTGTTGGCCGGCATGTACTTGAAGTATGTGGCGCAGACTACCGATGTCCTTGTTTCCATTGGCGGTGCGCTGCACGGCTTTGTCTTCCTGCTGTATCTGGTCAGCACCTCCTTTGTTTGGGTCAACCAGCGATGGAGTGTAAGTACGGGCCTGGTTGGCCTCGTTGCGGGTGTGGTGCCCTTTGCGACTGTCCTTTTTGACTGGTGGCTGGAGCGTCGGGGAAAGCTCGACGGCGGCTGGCGGCTTCTTGCCGGGAGGGAGCAACCAAGCGGGCCGGTTGAGGAACTGCAGGCCTGGGTTTTGCGGAACCCCTTGCCCGCTGCGCTGGTGGCAATCGTCGGCGTGAGCGTTGTCTTCGCCGCACTGCTTATCGCGGGTCCGCCGGTCCAGGTGGGATGACGCCCCGGGTATTCGTGGACCGGGCTCAGCCCTACGATGTTCGATCAGGAAGCTGCTGCAAAGACCAGGTGTTTCCGTCGGGATCGGCGAAGTGGACAAAACGGCCTCACGGCTGGTCATCCACCTCACTGGCTTCAACTCCGTTATTCACCGAGTGGGCCCGGGCAGAATCGGGATCGGGTACAACCAGCTGGAGACCCTTTTGCGAGCCCGGCTGCATCTCGGTTATGCCCTTACAGGCCCATTTGTTCAGTGGAAGCAAGCATGCTTATCATTTACGGGTGCTTCAATCTACAACTTTGCAGCCCGTTCGGGTGTCCGGGGTAACGGTCACCGAGGAATGGCGGGAATCTTTCGACCGGGTACAGGACCTCGAGCGCGTGCGTGCGGAACTTGCCCGGACGCTTCTGGACGTTCAGCGTGCGTGTGAGAGCAGCAAGGACCCAGAGCACTCGCAGCGTCTTATCTCGGCAGCGGTGCGCGACCTGGAGGAACTGGATATGCGACTGTTTGAGGCACGTACTCTCCTGGCTGCCCTGGAGGTCAACGCCTTGCACTCCGGTCACGGACAGGTCGCCTGATAGACCGGGTCCTGATCCACCCGGATTGTTGCCGCTAGCGCGGGTGCAGTATCAGCCGGCAGTCAGGTTCTGCTCGGTCAGATCCTGTTCCGTCACATCGTTATTGTCAGTAGCGCCGTGATCGACCGTTCGGAGGTTCGGCCGGCTCTCTCGACTCCCCGGGGACCCGCCGAGATCCCGAATGTGGGCGATTAATTCCCTGCGCAGGATGGCATCGGACGCCTCGTGGTTGGAACCCTGTTCTTCCTCCATTGCCTGGGCGCGCTTAAGGATATGCTCTCCGGCGGGGGTAAGGCTTACGAAGAAGACGCGGCGGTCGTCGGCGCTCTTGGTGCGCTCGATCAGGCCGCGATTTTCCAGCCGTTCCAAAAGCTTTCCGATCGTCTGCGCCTGAACATGCAGTTCGCGCGCCAACTCCACCTGGTTGATGGAGTTCCTTCGTCCCAGAACCTTCAGGGTGAGGAGGCCTGCGTGGGTGGTGCCCAACCGGCGTAGTCGTTCATTCTCCCGGTTGGCGCTGAGGCGCGCGGCTGTGTTCAGCAGTCGGTTCGTAGACCACTGCGCAATATCCATAGTGTTGTCTCTTCCCGTCGCCGTCATTTTGTGTCCTTGCTTTTCTCGCATCTAAGGATGGTCGTGCTGTTCGACCGCCCACGTCATGCGCTGCAGGAAACGGGTGATGATTCTCGCCTCTGTGGAATCGAGGGCATCTGCCACCTCGATCATGCGTTTGTGCATCTCACCCAGGGTTTCTCGTACCTCATGGTCGGCGTTGCTGGTTGGGAGGATTTCCACCGAGCGGCGGTCCTTTGGGTGAGGGCGGCGCGTCAAATGACCGCTGGCGACAAGGCGGTCAATGAGCCCGGTAGTGGAAGCAGTTGAGATGTTCAGCAGCCTTGAGAGGTCTTTGGGGCTGATGCTCTGGCCGGCTTCATGAGCCCGCATGACGTATCTGATCGCGAGGAGATCAGATTCATTCATTCCCATCGAGTCGCGGGTTCGACGACGCATCTCTGATTCAGCTGCGCGGTACTGGCGCAGTGCGTTGAGTACGTCAACGCTGCCCGGATGATCCTGCTCGATATACCAGTAGCCCGCGCCTTCCGTGTCCAACGCCGTTTCCATCCAGTCAGTCTATAGATTGCCTACTTGCTAGGCCACCTAGCCAAGGTAAAGAAACTCATATAGCTTGAACGGAAAGTTCAAGATCTCGCAAGAATTTCCGCTGGTTTGTCGTGGACACCACAAGCTAAGGTCGGATATAACTAGTTCAGCTAGTTACTAAGCCGGCTATCTACTCGGAGGATTCGATGACCACAGTTGCTCACCCATCGTTCGCGGCGAACGCTGCGGTCTACGGCGATCCGGCTCCCGTTTCATTCGACCCTACCTGGCAGGATAACGGGCTGGGCGCAGGCCTCCCCAGCGGCTCCCATGCGGATCGGATTGTCGCTGCGGCGGGAGCAGTCGAATCGCTCGAGTGGGAGTTGGACCGCGCACAAAGCACGCTCGCCACTGCCATCGAGCAGGCTGCGGCAAACGGCTGCGGGATGGACGTGATCGCGCGCGCTGCAGGACTGACCAAGGAAGAAGTGGCCACCATGCTTTGGGCTGCGCGTTCCGGTGCCGCAGTCCATGACTAGCGGAGGTGCCGTCTCAGATCACGATGGGAGAGTTATCGCCGGCCGATGGGAGCTGGTAAAGCAGATCGGTTCGGGCTCGGCCGGCACCCTGTGGTCTGCCACTGATCTGGAGAACTTCAGCAGTGTTGCTGTAAAGATCGCCAGGACAGGAGACCGATCGTTCGACCGCGAGTCGGCTTTCCAGGCATCCGTTGAGTCTCCCTATATAGCGAAGATGCTAGCTTCCGGCGTCGCTGATTGCGGTGACGGCGTGCGGGCCTATCTGGTCCAGGAACTAGTGTCCGGACAGAACCTGCGGGACGTTCTGCGCACGGGAACCCCGCACAACGTAGACGTGACGGCTTGGGCCTACGGGCTGCTTCGAGCGCTTGTTGTCATTCATGCAGAGGGCATAGTGCACCGCGACATTAAGCCGTCGAACATCGTTATTCCGTTTACTGCCGCGGGTACGCCTTCCCCGCAGCCAAAGTTGGTTGACTTCGGGACGGCGGAACGGGAACCAGGTTGCGATGACAAGGCGTCCGCGCGCGGCACTGTGCTGTACATGAGTCCGGAACAGGCACGGGGCAGCGGGGTGGGTCCGGCGAGTGACATTTACTCGCTTGGGCTGGTGATACTGGAATGCCTTACGGGCTACCGCGCCTTCAACCTGCCCGCCATTGAATCGCTCGTTGCCCGCACACAGCGCCCGCCCTGGATCCCGGACGGACTGCCGGCTCACTGGCATGACTTGATTCACGCCATGACCGCAATGGATCCCGCCCTTCGGCCTACCGCGACCCAAGCGATTGCCATGCTGACACGTCCTCGCGTTCGGCAGGACGCAGCATGCGCCGCAAATGAAGCGCTGGCGCTAGCAGTCTGAACCCGGGCCAGCCCGGGCCGATCCCGCGCACCCGGCACACCTTCCCGGAACCCTCAGAACGCGTACCGGATTCTGCAGTAGGGCGCTATTTCCTCGATGAGGGCGGTGAGCTGGCGGACGTATTTCCCCTTGGTGCCGGAGCGGTACCGCACGTTCGTGAACCCGTTTGAGGAAACCTTGGCTTCCTGCAATTCGGGCCGCCAAAGGACCTTTTCAGCTTGCGGGTGCCAGCCCAGGTTGACCTCGTGCAGCCGCTCGTTGTGGGTCAGGAAAATGACCTCCGCGGCCAACTGGGATTTGGCGGCAGGGCTGAGTACGTCGTCGAGCTGGCGTAGCAACTGCCCCCAGTCGCTGAGCCAGGTGTCCGTCACTATGACGGGGGAGAAGTTCACGTGCACCTCGTAGCCGGCTTCGACGAAGTCGTTTATGGCCTTCATCCGCTCCGCCACCGGTGAGGTGCGAACGTCAATGGATTTTGCGAGGTCGGCGGGCATCAGGGAGAAACGGATCCGGGTGTGTCCGCCATGGTCCCAGGCGAGCATTGCGGGATTTACGTACTTCGTGGCAAAGGAGAGCTTGGCGGTAGGCAGTTCGCGGAACAGGTGAACAAGATCCTCCACGTTGTCGCTGATGAGCGCATCGACGGAGCAGTCGCTGTTCTCCCCGATGTCATACACCCAAAGGTTCGGGTCGCACTGGTTCGGCTCGAGCTTCATTCCCTGCCGCGTCGCGTGCCGTTCCAGGGTGCCCGCAATCTGGTCAATGTTCGCGAACACCGTTACAGGGTTGCTGTACCCCTTGTGACGGGGAACGTAGCAGTAGGCACAGGCCATGGCGCAGCCGTTGGCAGTGGAAGGGGCGATGAAGTCTGCAGAACGGCCGTTGGGCTTGACGGTCAGCGCCTTCTTGACGCCCAGAACAAGGGCTTCGGTCTTGATCCGCGACCAGCGCGGGACATTGGTCTCATCGCCGTGCACTTCCGGAATGTTCCAGTGGTTCTCAACCAGTACGACGTCGGCCTCAGGCCACCGCTCCACGATCTCCTTGCCGCGGGGCAGCTCAAGGGCGGCGGGCTGGGCGTAGATGCGCCGGATCTGAAGCAGCCGGTTGAACTCCATCTATCAATTCTCCGTCACGACGAGTGGGCAGGACGCGCCCTTTTACCGAGGGCTTAAGGGGGTCCTGCCCACTCAACAGGTCGGTTAGAGGATCGGGCGGCCGCCGGTCACGGCGATTCTGGCACCGGACATGTAGCTGCCGTCGTCGGACGCCAGCAGCACGTAGGCGGGTGCCAGCTCGGCAGGCTGGCCGGCCCGCCCGAGGGGAGTGTCGTCGCCGAACTGTTCAACCTTCTCCTCCGGCATTGTGGCCGGAATCAGCGGCGTCCAGATCGGTCCCGGGGCAACGCTGTTCACGCGGATGCCCTTCTCGCCGAGCATCTGGGCGAGGCTCGCCGAGAAGTTCGCGATCGCAGCCTTGGTGGCTGCGTAAGGCGCCAGTGCGGGGCTGGGCATGTCGGAGTTGACCGAAGAACTGCCGATGATGGACGAGCCGGGCGCCATGTGCGGCAGGGCGGCCTTCACGAGGTGGAACATGGCCGACACGTTCACCTTGAACGTGTACTCCCACTCCTCGTCGGTGATTTCGTCCAGGGACTCATGGCTCATCTGGTAGGCGGCATTGCTGACGAGTACGTCCACCTTGCCGAACTCCTGAACGGCACGGTCGATGATGCTTCGGCAGTGCTGCGCCTCGGAAAGGTCTCCCGGGACCAGGACCGCTTTGCGTCCGGCTTCCTCGATGTAGCGGGCTGTTTCCTGTGCGTCCTCGTCCTCGTTGAGATAAGAAATCAGGACGTCAGCGCCCTCCCGCGCGAAAGCGATGGCGACTGCGCGTCCGATCCCGCTGTCGCCGCCGGTGATAACCGCCGCTTTGCCGGTGAGCTTGCCGCTTCCGCGGTAGCTCTGCTCTCCGCAGTCGGGTGTGGGTTTCATTGCGGACTGAACGCCCGGAACATCCTGCTGTTGCGCTGGCTGGCCCATGTTTCTCCTTCAGGTTTCTCACGTGTCATGCGGCTCGCCTGGTGAAGCCGCGGTGGAAAGGAAGAGGCCCGCCGTGGGGGAACGACGGGCCTGGCTTCAAGGGTGTCTAGCGGTCGAAAAGGCCGCCAAACAGGGCGTTCTTGGGACGCTGCTGTTCGCCCTGCTGTGCGCCGAGAACGATGACGGTGCCGCTGATCACCGGAAGGACCCACTGAAGTGCCTTCAGTTGCTTCTGCGCCTTGGCGAGCTCTTCGGGAGCGCCGGGCTTGGGCTCGGTTGCGCCTTCGCCGCCGTGCTGGCTAAGTTCGCCGACCTTCTTGCCCAGCATGCCCGAGTACAGGGATGCGGCCATGCCGATCACAGTGATGGCCGACTTCACGACCGTATTAGCTGCGGCTCCGCCCTGGCCCGCGAGGCGCGCCTTGTTGCCCGCAATCAGCCCGATGCCACCGATGGCGTGTGCACCGAATGCCGCAATCTGGACCGGTGTCCAGCGAGCCCACCCCGCGGTGGACAGGCGTGTGCGCTCGGTCGGGTCCTTAGCCGCCGCTGCTGCGCCATTGAGGCCGACGGCGCCCATGAGGGTACCGCCGAACCAAGCCGCAGCGCTGAGATCGTGTAGGGACCGCGCCAACAAGTTTCCTGCCATGATGCTCTCCTTAAGACTTGGTGATGCCGTGAGCGAGATCAACGTCGAACGGCGTCCTTAATTTCTATCAGCATGCTTAGCATTTGGCGAGGGGTCTGCCGGCTTCTCCGCTAGCAGTACGATCAAACCGTGCGACCATTCCTGCTTCTGGGCACCCGAGCCGAGGACGTGGCAGCCGACGGCGAATATCGCAGCCTCCTGCGCTTCACCGGCCTGGCGCCGTCGGCCCTGCACAGGATCAGGGTGGAGCAGGAGCCGCTGCCCGCAATTCGCCTTGAGGACTATTCGGGAATCTTCCTGGGAGGCAGTCCGTTCAACTCCTCCGATCCCGAAGAATCGAAGTCGCCCGTCCAACGTCGGGTTGAGCAGGAGCTTGGTGCGTTGCTTGATGAGGTTGCTGAGGCGGACTTCCCGTTCCTGGGCGCCTGCTATGGAGTCGGGACGCTCGGTCGGCATCAGGGAGCCGTAATTGGGCGCACCTATGCTGAACCAATCGGTGCGGTTGAGATCAAGGTGACTTCCGACGGCGTATCCGACCCCGTGCTCGCAGGCCTGCCTTCGCGGTTCCAGGCTTTTGTGGGGCACAAGGAAGCATGCACAACATTGCCGCGAAGCGCGGTGTTGCTTGCTTCGTCGTCGACATGTCCCGTGCAGATGTTCCGGGTGAAGCAAAATCTGTACGCCACCCAATTTCATCCCGAGCTGGACGTCGAAGCGCTGGTCGAACGCATCAGGATCTATCGCCATGCCGGCTACTTTGAAGCCGACCAGGCGGACGAAGTTATTGCGAGGGCCAAGTCCGTCGCGGTGAGCTGGCCCACTCAAATTCTCCGCAACTTCGTGGAGCGGTACGGCCGCTCCTAATGCGTCCAGTGTCGGGTGACTTTCACCCGCCGTTCACATGGTGTTGCCCCAAAGGATGCCGGCAGCGTGAAGCCTTGACGCCGGGGGAAATCGCTTCCATCTTCCGAAAGGGACTGACCTATGGCTCATCACCTCACCAGGACCATCGCAGCAGCGGTGGCTGGACTTACTCTTGCGTCCGCAACAACCGCCGTTGCACACGCGGCTCCGGCTGACCAGCAGGGTGACGCGCCCATCCTCATCGGTCACCGTGGCGCTGCAGGAACCGCTCCGGAAAACACCGTTGCAGCGTTCAAGGATGGACGTGCATCCGGTGCCGACTTCTTCGAGATCGATGTGCAGCTGAGCGCCGACGGCGTTCCGTTCCTCTTCCATGACAGCACCCCGGCACGCACCACCAACGTTGCGGAGGTTTTCCCGGGCCGTGAAAACGAGCCGATCACCTCATTCACCTGGGCCGAACTGCAGCAGCTCGACGCCGGCTCCTACTTCAGTGAGAAGTATGAGGGCGAGCGCATCCCGCACCTTGACGACGCCGCAGAGGTTGCGACCGTGAAGACAGGGGTGTACATCGAGATCAAGTCGCCAGTGAACTCGCCGGGAATCGAACAGGTTGTGGCCGACGAACTGCGCAACGATCCGAAGTGGAGCCGGTTGGTTGAAGCCGACAAAATTCAGGTGCTCGGCTTTGATGAGCTTTCGAACCGTCGTTTTGCGGCGATCGCGCCGGAAGTCGAGCTACAGCAGCTCAGCAGTGTGGTTCCTCCGCGGGCGGTCGTCGAGACCTGGGCAACTTTTGCGGACTCGGTGGGCACCAACTACCGGACCCTCACGGCGCAGAACGTCGAGGACGTCAAGGCTGCCGGGCTGGTGCTCGGTGTCTACACCGTCAATTCGCCCGAGGCAGTCCAGTACTCGCTGGACCTCGGGGTCGACGCCGTCACCACTGACTTCCCGATCCAGAACCAGCGCTACCTGCAGGGCCAGCCGGTGTTCCCGGGTGCCGGCGTCGAAATCGCCGACTCGGTGAACAATCCGGCGGGCGACGATGTGCAGCCCGAAAAGGGTGAGCACGTGGTGTTGCGCAACACCTCAAGCGCCAGTGTGGACGTCAGCGGTGCAGTGATCCGCGATGCTGCCAACAACATCCTGACGGTCGGGGAGGGCTATGTCCTGTCACCCGGCGCTGAGCTGCGTGTCTACACCGGTCCGGGAACCAACTCTGCCGAGGCCTACTACAACGGACGCACCGCTTCGGTTCTCAACAACGGCGGCGATTCCGTTGCCCTGTGGGTCGGTCCGCGGCTCCTGGACGTCTTCGCGAACTAAGTCCCAGTTCTTACAGCTACTGCCCTCCGGTTGCACAACCGGTGGGCAGTAGCTGTCCGAAGCCGCTGAACCGCGTGATCGTCCAAGGCTCCGTTGCTCGGCTGCAGCTGATCTGCGATGGTGGGTCGATGGCCCATCTGCCAAGAACCATCGTTTTCGACGTTAATGAGACGTTGTCCAACCTGGGCCCGCTTGGAGGCGCGTTTGAGTCTGCGGGTTTGCCGGAGCTGTACGCCCGGGTTTGGTTCGGCGGAATACTGCGGGACGGCTTTGCCCTGACCGTGACCAACGACAATCCCGCCTTCGCGGACCTAGCGACCGACAGCCTCCAGCGTCTCTGCGTCGAAGTGCTCGGAAACGGGAACCACGAAGGGGCGGTAGAAGGCATCATGCAGGCCCTGATGTCTCTGTCAGTACACGACGACGTCGTTCCCGGGGTGGAAGCGCTCGCAGACCTTGCGGAACTTATCACCTTGAGCAACGGTGCGAGCTCGGTGGCCGATGCTTTGATTGAGCGGGCTGGAATCCGCGGACGTTTCAGCGAGCTGCTGAGCGTTGCTGAGGCTGTTCGGTGGAAGCCGGCCGGGGATGCCTACGAGTACGCCGCTTCGAAGCTCGGCCAGCGGCCGGGAGAGCTGCTGCTGGTTGCAGTTCATCCCTGGGACATCCATGGTGCAAGTCGGGCGGGCCTGCGCACCGCATGGATCAATCGGTCCGGTGCTGCCTACCCGGCCTACTTCGAGAAACCTGACCACGAGGTGGGCACGCTGATCGAGCTCGCAGAGGTTCTGGCTTGAAGCGCTCCGCTTAGCATGGGCAAGGAACGAAGCCGACACTTATTCGAAAGGCACTGTCATGATTTTCATCGTCGTCAAGTTCAAGGTAAAGCCGGAGTGGAGCGACCGCTGGATCGAGCTCACCCGCGAGTTCACCGAGGCCACTCGTGCAGAACCGGGCAACCTGTGGTTCGACTGGTCCCGCAGTGTCGATGACCCCAACGAGTTTGTGCTGGTCGAAGCCTTCCAGGACGACGCCGCGGGTGCCCACGTGAACAGCGACCATTTCCGCAAGGCCATGGAGGACATGCCGCAGGCGCTCGTGGAGACGCCGCAGATCATCAGCGAGCAGATTTCGGCCACCGGCTGGAACCGCATGGGCGAACTGACCGTCAACTGATGGCAGAAAGCAACGACTACAAGCAGCAGCCGGACCACCAGCAACCGGAGCACCATCAGGTGCTCATCATCGGTGGAGGTAACGCAGGGATCTCCCTGGCAGCGCGGCTCAAACGCTACCGCGTCAAGGGAATCGCCATCGTCGATCCGACCGAACAGCATCTGTACCAACCGTTCTTCTCGCATATCGCGGGTGGCACAGCGAAGGCGGAATCAGCGGTCCGATCCCAGGCATCCGTGATGCCGAAAGGGGTGACCTGGGTCAAGGACGCCGCAACCGCAATTGATCCGGAACGCAAGGTAGTCACGCTCGCATCGGGCCGTCAGGCCACGTACGAACACCTGGTGGTCTGCCCTGGCATCCAAAAGAACTGGGACCAGATCCCGGGCCTCAAGGACGCCTTCGATTCTCCCTACGCTGCTACGAACTACAGTCTGGATCTCGCTGTGAAAGCGTGGCGGCTGCTCAGCAGCCTTCGCTCGGGAACCGCAATTTTCACGGTGCCGGACGGTCCCATCACCTGTGGTGGTGCCGCGCAGAAGCCGATGTACCTGGCCTGTGACTACTGGCGCTCGCAGGGTGTGCTCGACGATATCCGCGTGATCCTTGCCGTGCCCACCGAGACGATCTACGGCGTCGGAATCATCGACGAGGAACTGAACCGAAAGATCGCCGAGTACGGCGTCGAGTTGCGGTGCACAACGGAGCTGGCATCGGTCGACGCCGAGAACCGGGTCGCCACACTGAGGAACACCGCTCAAGGCACAGACGAACACATTCCGTACGACGTCCTTCATGCGACACCGCCCCAGTCCGCTCCCGACTGGCTGCGGGAGACGGGCCTGGCCAACGACGACGGCTTCGTGGCCGTGGACAAGAAAACTCTGCGCCACATCACCTATCCCACAGTCTGGTCGCTCGGTGATGCGGCTGGAACAGCGAATTCGAAATCGGGAGCAGCGCTGCGCAAGCAGACCAAGGTCCTGGCGAAGAACCTGAAGGCAGTGCTGGGAGGCGGCAAGCCAGGTCAGGAGTACAACGGCTACGGGGCCTGTCCCTTCACGGTGACTCGCCATACAGTGGTCCTGGCCGAGTACGATGACACCCGCACGCCGAAGCCCTCCGTCCCGGGATGGAAGGGGCTTGCACGGGAAAAGCGCCTGACGTGGTGGGTCGAGCGTTACGGTTTCATCCGGCTGTACTGGTACTTCATCCTCAAGGGCCGCGCCTAGCAGATTGCTCCCGCAGGCCGGCCGAACCTATCCATCGAAGGGAACCCGCATGTTCGACCAAATCACCGTCATCCGCACCTTTGCGGCTCCGCGGGAACGCGTCTTTGCCGCCTGGACCAATCCCGAGGACTTTGCCGTCTGGTTTGGGAGCTCCCAGGTAACCGTTCCGCAGGAGTCGGTGGTGCTCGATGCCCGTCCCGGCGGAAGCTGGCGTGCAGTGATGGAACTGCCCGACGGCGGAACCATCAACTGGGAGGGCGAGTTCACTGAGGTGGTACCTCCTGAGCGGCTTGCGCTCACTATGACCGACCAGCCGGGCGAGGACCCGGGAGCACCCCTCGTTGTCACTTTTGCCGAGGTCGACGGCGGCACAGAAATGACACTCGTACAGCATGCTCCCGACTTCACGGAGCAGCAAAAGGAAATGACTGTGGTCGGTTACAAAGGGTTCTTCGACGACATGGAACGGATTGTCACGGCCTAGTCACCCGCCGGAAGTTCAACTCAGGCGGCGCCCGCGGTAGACGGCGTCGGCCACTGCCAGCGTGGCGCCGTCGGGCCCGCTCGCTTCCCGCGGGCGGGTCTGACGGACCTGGTGCTCCCAACTGCCCGGACTTTCGTCGTCGAGCAGTGCCGCAATGTCTTCCGGGGTGAAGTAGAGGTCCGGCAGTTGAGGGCGCGGTGCCTCACCGTTGAGGTCAGACGGGTCGTGGCCGACGATCAGCAGCGTGCCGCCCGGAGCGACGGCGCGGGCCAGCGCCCGGAAAAGGGGCTCGCGCTGGTCGGTGGGCAGGTGCAGGTACTGCGCTGTCACCAGGTCAAAGAACC
Source organism: Arthrobacter sp. JZ12 (assembly GCF_035189165.1). Lineage (NCBI taxonomy): Bacteria > Bacillati > Actinomycetota > Actinomycetes > Micrococcales > Micrococcaceae > Arthrobacter > Arthrobacter sp. JZ12. Next base: position 592,770 of record NZ_CP045246.1, read on the forward strand.
CGGCGGGCGGTTCGTCGCGGGTCAGGTCGCGGTGTTCCCAGCTCACCGTGGGGGCGGCGGCGTTGTTCGTGGCGGACAATTCAGCTTCGTGCTCTGCTGCGCGTGCCAGCGCAACAGTGGAGATGTCGACGCCGGTTACCCGCCATCCGCGCGCAGCAAGCCACAGTGCATCGGCGCCCTCGCCGCATCCGACGTCGAGAGCGGTTCCAGGGGCCAATGCTTCCGCTTCGGCGACGAGCTGTGGATTAGGGCGGCCGCTCCAGATCCGCTGCTTTTCGCTGTAGCGGGCGTTCCAGAACGACTCATCGAACACTCGAGGGCCGTCGTGGTGGTGATTGTGTGTATGCATCAGGAAACCTCCGCTCCTATCGTGCTGGTTGCGCGGCTCGCGCGGTAGGCCTCCAGGTCCTGCTCCAGTTCGTCTGCCATGAGCGAGTTGTTGATTGCGATGGCAGCCATTGTTCCCGACGCCGCCGCAGGCAGCACCTGCAGCATCAGGTTCGCCACGTTTCCCGCGGCCCAGACGCCGTCGACCTCGGTAGCGCCCATCTCGTCAACGGCCAGATGTTCGCCGACGCCCATCGGATGCTGGACGGGAGTCAGCCCCAGGCCCGCGAAGATTTCCGTGTTCGCAACGAACCTCGGCGCAACGACCAGTGCCTCAACCGGCACCACCTCGCCGCTGGCGAGCTCCACGCCGCGGAGGCCGTCGCCGTCGTTCTCGGAGAGCACCCGCGCAACTGAACCATCGACGATGTTCACGCCTCGGGCGGCCAGCTGCTCCAATTCCTCGTCGGTGGGTTCAGTCGCATCGTTGAGGAAGAGGGTGATGCTGTTGCTCCACTGACGGAAGAGCAACGCCTGATGCACGGACTTTGCGCCGGCTCCCAGGATGCCGATGTGCCGGTCGCGTACTTCCCACCCGTGGCAGAACGGACAGTGCAGAACGCCGGTGCCCCACTGTTCGCGCAGTCCGGGAATGTCCGGGAGCTGGTCGGTGAGTCCGGTGGTTAGAAGGAGGCGACGGGAGCGCAGGACAGTGCCGTCGTCGAGCTCGGTCTGGAACCGGTAGTAGGGATCATTCGTGCGTGCGGTAGCGACGGCTGTTCCCTGGATGATCTCGCCGCCGTAGGATTCGACTTCAGTCCGCCCCACTGAGACCAGCTCAAAGGGGCTCATTCCTTCCCTGGAAAGGAAGCCGTGTACGCCGTAAGCGGGGGCGTTGCGCGGGTTGCCGGCATCGACGACGGCGACACTTCGTCGGGTGCGCCCCAGCATCAAAGCGGCACTTAGGCCGGCGGCTCCGCCGCCAAGAACGACGACGTCGTAGGAGTTGGGTTCGTTGGTCATGGATCCAGCATGCGACCGCACTCTGGAAGTGGCAAGTAACATTGCTGAACTGGCAAAATGGTAGGCATGGCGGAAGACATCAGTGAAGCGTTGGCGGCAGTCGGACCCCGATTGAGGGCTCTGCGGGTGAAGCGCGATGTGACGTTGCAGTCCCTCGCGGAGTCCACGGGCATCTCGGTGAGCACGCTGTCGCGGCTGGAGTCGGGCCAGCGGAAACCGAACCTTGAGCTCCTTTTGCCGTTGGCGCAGGCCCATCAGGTACCGCTCGACGAACTGGTTGGCGCGCCTACAACGGGTGATCCGCGGGTCCATCTCCGGCCGATCGAGTCTCAACGAGGAACAGTTGTTCCGTTGACCCGAAAGCCGGGAGGCATCCAGGCGTACAAGCATGTGCTGCATGCCGATATGCCGCTCGAAGAGCCGGACCTGAAGGTTCACGAGGGGTACGAGTGGCTCTACGTGCTCAACGGGAACCTTCGGATGGTGTTGGGCGAGCTTGACCTGGTACTTCCAGCGGGCGAAGCAGTGGAATTCGATACAAGGGTTCCGCACTGGTTCGGCAAGGCGGACCGAAATGCCGTCGAGTTCCTCAGCCTGTTCGGACGACAGGGAGAGCGGCTCCACCTTCGCGCCAAGACTACGTAGCGCTCTGCCCGATGCACTGGCCTCCCCAGAAGGCACCGGGGTACCGACGACGGAACGCTAGGCGTGCCAACGTCAGGACGCCAATGCATCATGGACGGCTTCCTCAACCTGCCAGTATCGATTTCGGCGCAATCGCTGCGACGGGTCCCGATACTTCGGCGGCCGGAACCAGGGCATTCCGTGAATGGAGGTAATCGACCAGTTTCCCTCGTGGATCACGTGATGATGGCGCAAACACAGGAGTACCCCGTCCCTCACGTTGGTGGTTCCGCCCGCTGACCAAGGAACAATGTGGTGGGCCTCGCACCAGGTCGCCGGGATGGTGCAGTCCGGAAAGGCGCAACCCTTGTCCCTCGCGACGAGTGCCCGGCGCATATGGGGTGGAAAGAGCCGTTGTGATCGCCCTATGTCCAGAATCTGTCCCCTACCGCCAAGAACAAGGGGAAGGATGTCGGCGTCGCAGGCGATCTTGCGAATGCTCGAAGCGCTCAGCTGCTGGGCGAAGACAGAGTGACCATCATGGCCAAGGTCGCTGAGCAGGTCGCGATAGTTGATCGTCACCATGACCTGAGGGCGGTGTCCTCCGGTTGCTGGAAGTCCATCGCCGGCCAGGGCAACACGACAAGCCGTGACGAGGCCGTCGAGCAGCCCCTGCGCGCGGGTGGGGCGATCAGGGCTATGTCCGCCGTCGCCGTCGCCGTCTATTGCCGCTTCGCTCGCTGAATCGGCGCTCACCTCGGCCGTAGCCGCGAGCCCGTTGGCGTCATCGCCACCGTGCACGCGCGGGTTGGTGGCCGTGTTCATCGCGGTTATGAGGTGCTCGAACTGCTCGTCAGTGGCACCAATCTCCAGGAAATGCAGCCCGTGTCGTCGGCCGCGCAGGAACACACCCTGCCGGGCCTTCAAAATCTTGTCCGTTGGCTCCTGCCCGTCCTGATCCAGCACGTTTTCCCAGCGACGGGCCAGTGCCCGAAGCACATCTTCATCCGATTCGATTGCCTGGAGTGTCAGATGCTCTTCCATCGCCTTCAATTGCTGGGGAGTGGCAACGGTGCGTACCTTATCCATGGCGTTGCGAATGATGGTGACCGCCCGCCCGCTGACCTCACCAGCAGATGCGGCAGCACCGAGCACAGGCATCGGCGCCTCAACTGAAGCACCCGGCCCAGGAACTTCGGGCAACAGGTCCTTCCCAAGCCGGAGTCGGCGGTTGGCCTCGCTGCGACTGACACCGATTTTCGCCCGAAGGTAGTCCGCTGTACTTCGGTAGGAGTCCTGCTGATTATTGGTTGCAAGCCCGTGGTCCTCAACGGCCCTGGCAGCAACCACCTGGAGGTGCTCGACAATCTTCGAGACCTTCTCGATCTCAACCAGCGCGTCCGCGACCTTGGCGCCATCCAGCCCAAGGTAGTCGGCTTCGAACTTCTGAACGTGGGACAGCAGATCGGCATGCACCTCTGTTAGGAAGGAGACATCCTTCCCGTCCAACGTGAGCACCCCGGCAGCCATACCGAAATTTTATCGAAGGCGTGTACTAGTCCCTAGGGAATCGGGGCAATGTGGAGGAGTAGTGCGACACTGTTTCTCCACATCCATCGCGACGGCACTACAGGCAGATCCACCCGCTACGCCAGCGACCGCTCCAGCACGAAGTCCGTCTCGACGTTGCGCCCCAACTGGAAGGTCTTGGCCCCGACCCGGGTGAACCCGTGCTTCTCGTAGAACCTGATGGCCCGCGCGTTACGGTCGTTCGTGCCCAGCCAGATGCCCTGGGCCTCGGTTCCGGCCGCAGCGACCTCCAGGGACGCTTCCATCAGGCGCGACGACGACCCCTGCCCGTGATGCGACGGGTGCACATAGAACTTGCTCAGCTCGACGGTGGGAAAGATGGAGAGGCTGGACCTGACCTGCTCATCCTTCGGCAGTCCCTTCACCAGCATGCTCCACGCCAGCAGATGTCCGTCCTCACGCAGGCACAGCAGGATTTTGTCCGGATCCGCAATGTGCTGCGTGAAGCGTTCCTCGGAAAGCTCCGTCGAAATGAAGTGCTGGATGTCCTCCGGGTGCGAGGTTGGAGGGCAGGCGAGCGGGAAGGTGATGCCGGCGAGCGTGGCGAGAGCGCCGGAGTCGTTCGCGGTGGCATGGTCTATAACTACGGTCACGAAGCTAGGGTAGTCCCGATTGTGCTTCCCGGCAGGCGATCCAGGGTGTGGGAGGGGCCTGTATCCGAGATGACGCGCCCGGAATCGAGCGTGATGACGCGGTCTGCACGCTCGATGTCTTCGGGGGAGTGGCTGGACTCGATCACCGTGACCCCACGCGCCAACTCCTGGTCTACAGCTGCGCGAATGAGTTGGTGCGCTGACTTGTCCAAACCGGCGGTGGGCTCATCGAGGATGAGAATGTCTGCCTCTTGTGCCAGTCCCTGAGCAATGAGCGTCCGCTGCCGCTGACCTCCCGAGAGTTCGACCAACTGCCGCCGACGAAGGTCGGCAATTCCCATCCGTTCCATTGCCGCCTGCACCATAGTTCTGTCATGGGGGCGAAGCGGCAACAACGAACGCCGATGAGCCCACCGCCCCATCTCCACAGCCTGCTGAACGGTGCACGGCAAGGACTCGGAGGTCCTGGTGTGCTGAATGACGAAGGCTGGTCGGTGGCCCGACGTGACCGTGACGGTACCCGAGTGCGGCTTCACAACTCCCGCTGCCAGGGCAAGCAGCGTGGACTTACCTGACCCATTGGCTCCGGTCAAAACCGTATGGATGCCGGGTTGGAACACCAGCGAGATGTCCTGCACCGCGGGCCGCCCGCCATACGAATAGACCGCACCGCTCACCAGAACAGAGGACACTGCTCACCCTTCTTCAAAACCACAGTTGCGAATGATTGTCATTAACAATATATAGTCGTTCCCGATGGAATGGTTACTTGAACCCCTCAGCGCATCCTTCGTCCAGCGAGCCGTCATCGGCGGTTCGCTGGCCGCCATCTTCTGCGCTGTTGTGGGCACCTGGGTGGTGGTTCGCGGCATGGCGTTCCTCGGCGACGCAATGGCTCACGGACTGCTTCCCGGAATAGCGATCGCTTCCCTCCTCGGCGGCAACCTCATCATCGGCGCGGCAGTCAGCGCAGCCGCCACAGCAGCGGGCGTCTCTGCGATCAGCCGGAACAAGCGCGTCTCCCAGGACACGGGGATCGGGCTGCTCTTCGTGATCATGCTGTCCTTGGGCGTGATCATCGTGTCCGCCTCCGAAGGCTTCGCCGTGGATCTGGCCGGGACGCTGTTCGGTGACGTACTCGCCGTCGGAACGGACGACATTCTGGTGCTGGCCGCCGTCGGCTCGGTAGTGCTTGCCGCCGCCGCGGTCTTTCACCGGGCATTCACGGCCGCCGCCTTCAACCAGCAAAAGGCCGCGAGCCTGGGCCTGCGTCCGCGCGCGGCACACTTCGTGCTCCTGTGCCTGATCACACTCGCGGTGGCGGCTTCGTTCCAGGTGGTGGGCACCCTTCTCGTCTTCGGGCTCCTGATCGCGCCACCCGCAGCCGCACTGGTCTGGGCCCGCTCCGTCCGCACCGTCATGGTGCTCGGCTCGGCTATCGGTGTGGCAAGCGTCGTGGCCGGCCTGTGGATCTCCTGGTACGCGGGCACTGCCGCCGGCGCCACGATCGCCCTTGTCGCTGCCCTGTCCTACTTCCTCTCGGCGATTGCCGCAGCCGTCGCCGGAAAGGCGCGGCCGACGTCGTCATCCCCGTCCCCAGCACCCCACCTAGAAACGGAACCAGTCTCACGTGCGCCGCACTCTGCCTAAAGCCCCAATCCTTCTGGCCAGCCTTCCGCTGTTCCTCACCGCGTGCGGTGGGACAGCCACGTCCGACGCCGGAAGCGAAGCTTCCGCTGAAGCAACCCCTCACGGCTACATCGCCGGAGCGCAGGAAAACGCGGAACCGCAAAAAGGCCTGTTCACCCTGAACCGGAAGAACGGGGAGGCACAACTGATGTCGTTGCTGGACGACGAGACCGTCGACGCCGGCACTTTCGGTGCCGTGAACGATGTTGCCCAGGACGGCCGCTACGCCTTCCTCACCACCGGCGATGCGGTGGAAGTGTTCGACACCGGCGCGTGGACTGTCGAGCACGGCGACCATGACCACTACTACAGCGCCGAGCCCGGCTCCGTCGGCACCATCGAACTGCCCGGCGCCGGAACCGTTGCCGGGGACGGCAAGCAAGTGGCGGTCTTCTCCGACTCCGAAGGCTACGCTTCCCTCTACACCCATGAGGACCTCGACGCCGGCGAAATCACCGAAAAAGGCCGCATCACCACCACGCCGCACGACGGCCTCGTTGTTCCGTACCAGGACCATTTCCTGGCAAGCGTCCCCGCGGACGGGACCACCGCGACCTCAGCGGCGAACGGCGTGGAAGTCCGCACCGCCGACGACGAGACCGTCCTCCCTGCGCAGAGCTGCCCCGGTCTGTCCAGCCACGCAAAAACCCGGGTAGGAGTGGTCTTCGCCTGCACTGACGGTGCCCTTCTGATCACCGAGGACGACGGCGAATTCTCCGCCGAACACATCCCTTACCCGACTGAGAACCCGACGAACAACTCCGCCGAGCCGGCCACAGCGCTTGAACACCGCCCCGGCTCCAACGAGCTGGCAGGAACCGCCGGCGACGCGGGCGTCTGGCACCTCAACGTCTCGGACCGGAGGTGGACGCTCCTGAAGACTCCCGTCCCTGCAATCTCCGCGTCGGCTGTCGGCGACGAGCAGCGCGTGCTGGCAGTCGGCGTCGACGGTTCCCTTCTGAGCCTGGACCCGGAGACGGGCGAACTGCTCGCGCAGACAGCCCTGCTGGAACCGGCCGAAGAAGGAAACCCACCGCAACTGAGAATCGACACCTCCCGTGCCTACGTCAGTGATCCCGCGGCGTCGAAGGTCCACGAGGTGGACTACGCCGACAACCTGCGCGTGGCTCGCACTTTCGAGGTTCCGGCCGCCGACCTGATGCTGGAGACAGGACTGTGAGGGCTGGTCTGCGCACGCGCGCAACAGCAGCCGCACTCATCCTGGGAGCCTCACTGACTGGCTGCTCGGCCGTCGCCGCCGACTCGCCCACCGTCGTCGTGACCACCAACATCCTGGGCGACATCACCCGCAACCTGGTCGGCGACCAGGCGGACGTCGTCGTACTCATGGAATCCAACGCCGACCCGCACTCCTTCGGGATCTCGGCCCGGCAGGCCGCGCAGATCGAGAACGCCGACCTGATCATCCATAACGGCGCCGGCCTGGAGGAGGGCGTCCTCAACCACGTGGAGACGGCCGCGAACGACGGCGTTCCCACGCTCGCCGCAATGGACGCCATTGAGCCGATCACCTTCAGCTACGAGGACGACGACGGCATCCAGGGCGCTGACGATCCCCACTTCTGGACGGACCCGGCGCGAGTTGCCGAAGCTTCCGTTGCGCTGGCTGAGGGAATCGTTGCGAACGTCGGAGGAGTGGACGAGGAGGCGGTGCGCTCTCAAACGGCGGACTACGTGACACAACTGAGCGAGCTCGAGACCTCGATGGAGGAAAGCTTCTCGGCGATCCCGGCGGACAAGCGGAAGCTCATCACCAACCACCACGTCTTCGGCTACCTCGCCCAGCGCTTCGGCTTTGACGTGATCGGCGCAGTCATTCCCAGCGGAACCACGCTCGCATCGCCAAGTTCATCGGACCTCGATGACCTGACCGGGAAAATCCACGAAGCCGGCGTCGTCGCAATCTTCGCCGATTCTTCCCAGCCGGAGCGACTCGCCGAAGTGCTGGCCGCCGAAGCCGGCACGGACATCGCCGTGGTTCCGCTCTTCACCGAATCCCTCGGGGCGGAAGGGTCCGACGCCGGCACCTACCTCGGGATGATGCGCGCCAACACGGAACGCATCACGGCCGCACTCTCTTAGCAGCATCCAGTTAGTACTCATCACCACCACCCTGTGGAAGGAACACTCATGCACTATCGCAATAAACCCGTGCGCCTGCTGACGGCCTTTGCCGTCTCCGGCCTTGTGCTGACTGGCTGCGGAACCGCCGCCGGAGAGAACGCCGCGGAGGGCCCTGCCAGCCCTGCCTCGACCGCCGAGACCGTCGCTGAGGCCACACCGCGCGTCGTCACCACCTACGACGGCGGCGTCCAGGTCCTCGACGGCGAGACCTTCGAGGTGCTCGGCGACTTCCCGCTGGAGGGCTTCAACCGCATCAACCCCGCGGGCGACGGCCGCCACGTCATCCTCTCCACGGCAAAGGGCTTCGAGGTGCTGGACACCGGAGTGTGGACGGCTGATGGAACCTCCTACGCCCAGGACCCGGCGATGACCGACATCGTCTTCCCCACTGAGAAGCCGGGACACGTGGTGCGGCACGACGGCAAGACCATTCTCTTCAGTGACGGAACCGGGGAGATCGTAGTCTTCGAATCAAGCGACCTGGCGGAAGGGCAGCCTGAGGTTGAAACCTACGCGTCGGAAGAGGCTCACCATGGCGTCGCCGTCGAACTTTCCAACGGGGAACTGGTCCAGACGCTCGGCAACGACGAGGAGCGCCCCGGCATCGTGGTGTTCGACGAAAACGGCGAGGAAATCGCCCGCAATGAAGATTGCCCCGGCGTGCACGGGGAAGCAACGGCGGCAGGCGAGGCAGTGGTCATAGGTTGTGAAACCGGCGTCCTCATCTACAGCGACGGTGAGATCACCAAACTCGACAGCCCCACTGAGTACGGCCGCATCGGGAATCAGGCAGGGTCGGAGGAATCCGTCATCACCCTCGGAGACTACAAGCAGGATCCCGACGCCGAGCTGGAGCGCCCGGAGCAGATCTCGCTGATCAACACCGAAACCAAAAAGCTCACCCTCGTAGACCTGGGCGCTAGCTACAGTTTCCGGTCACTGGCCCGTGGCGCCCACGGTGAAGGACTGATCCTCGGAACGGACGGGGCATTGCACGTCATCGACCCCGAAACCGCAGAGGTGACCGACAGTTTCCCCGTCATCGACCCCTGGGAAGAGCCGCTGGAGTGGCAGCAGCCGCGCCCCACAATCTTCGTTCATGACCACACCGCCTACATCACCGAACCGTCAACGAACACCATCCATGCAGTTGACATCGAAACCGGGGAAATCACCGGCACCGGTGAACTGGAGCAGACTCCGAACGAGCTGACCGCAGTCACCGGATGAGCTGACTATGGCCGAAGGGCTCCGTCGCGCGTGGGGGTGCGACGGGGCCCTTTGCTGATTTCGGGATTTTGTCGTCCCCGGGGCATACGATCGCACTGTCGGGTTCAAAAGCCAGCTAAATGGAAGGACAGCATGGTCCGCTTCCGCCGTTTCGCCCCTCCTGCAGTGGAGGGAACGCGCCCGGAGCGGCTGGGTTTCCTGCTTCCGCTCTGCGCGGCGGCCCTGGTGATGGCAGCGGTGCCGCTGGTGCTCCTTGCAATAACCGACGACGGCGGCACACCGGATCTGTTCGCTCGAACCCTGCCGCTGGTCCGGGCCCTGCTTTATCTCGTCAGCCTGGGCACGATCGCCCTGCTGTGCGCAGGGGTGCTCCTGCCGCGCGACGCTCTGGATGAGGAATTGTCCCACCCAGCCGTGCGGCTGGGCCGGCAGGGAAGCACGGTCGGGATTGGCGCCGTCGTCGTCGGTGTAGTGCTGCTCTTCTGGACCTATGCCGACATCGTGGGGGAGCCGGCGCTCACTGAGGGTGGTCTTGGAGACTTCGGGTTGTTCCTGCGCGAGCTTGCCTCGGGCAGGGCCCTGCTCGCGCTGTGTGGATTGATGGCGGTCAGTGCCGTGGTGGCCGGGCTGGCGCAGACCGAAACGGCGTTGAGGATGGCGCTCTTTCTTGCAGTTGCCGGCACGGCAACCCTCGGGTTGGGCGGGCACGGTGCGTCCGAAACCGGGCACAGTCTCGTGATGTTCACACTGACCTCCCACATCGGCGCCGCATCGCTCTGGGTGGGCGGGCTGGCTGGTCTAGGCTGGCTGGCGCTCGCCGGTGGTTCCCCGCTGGAGCCAGCTGTTCGAAGGTTCAGCAGAATCGCGCTGATCTGTGCGTTGATAGTTACAGTCAGCGGGGTGGCGAGTGCGCTGTTCGGCGTATCGGATGTGGCGCAGCTTCCGGGCACGCTGTACGGCGCTGTGCTGTTGCTGAAGGTGCTCGCGTTGGGGATCCTGATCGTGTTCGGCGTGTTGCACCGACGCCGGTTGGCGTCCGAGGCTTTTGGCGGAGCAGCCTTCCTGCGCCTTGCCGCCGGTGAACTTCTGGTGATGGGTGCGGCATACGGGTTGGCAATCGCCCTGACGGGCCTGGATCCACCGGCGGCCCCATAACCTAAACGTCACGGTCTGGTAAAGAGGCGCTCCGAACGGACCGCCCGGAGCAACCGGGAAAGCACCTTCCGTTAACCTTCGAGTCACCTTCGCTTCCTAAACAGGGAAGGCACTCGCTCTGTCACCTTTTTCTGGGGAGAATCTGCATGTCCTTTTTCAGGCGCCGTCCGCGCCCAATTTTCCGTGCTGCAGCAACAACTGCAGCGCTGGCCGTCACCGGAGCATGCCTTGTTGCAGCGCCAGTAAGTGCCGCGATCGTTCCCGAACCGATCAGTTACTCGTCGGAGAACGCGGAACTGACGCTCAAGCCGGTTGGTACCTACGAGTCCAAGATCGCAGACGCATCAGCCGCTGAGATCGTTGCCCATCACGCAGCGTCGCAGCGCCTGTTTGTCGTGAACGCTGAGAACGCCGCGGTCGACGTTCTCGACGTTCTCGACGTCTCGGACCCGACCAATCCTGCCTTCCTGTTCAGCATCACTGACAGCGAAGGTGGCGTTGCCAACTCGGTTGCGATCCGGCCCGACGGACTGGGCGTGATTGCCCTCGAGGCACAAACCAAGACCGACGCCGGCAAGCTGGTCTTCTTCGACGCCACCGCAGACGCGCCAGCACCGTTGGGCTCAGTAGCGGTTGGCGCCCTCCCCGACATGGTGACGATCTCGGAGGACGGCGCCTACGCCGTCGTCGCCAATGAGGGCGAGCCGAACGACGACTACACCGTCGACCCCGAAGGCTCCATCAGTGTCGTGACCCTGCCGGAGACACTGGCTGCCCCCGCACAGGAGGCGGTGAAGACCGCGACCTTCAACGGTTTCGAGGGCGGAAACCTCCCTGAGGGAGTACGCATCTTCGCGGGCATCGACGGAGCAGACAAGCCCGTTTCCCGCGGCCTGGAGCCGGAATACATCGCGCTCGACGGCGGCACCGCCTACGCCGCGCTGCAGGAAGCCAACGCTGTTGCCGTGGTTGACCTCGCAACAGCAACAGTCACCAACATCTGGCCGCTTGGCGCCAAGGACCACGGCCTGCCCGGCAACGGACTGGACACTTCCGACCGCGACCCCGAGGGCGCGCCGACCGTCAACATCCGCACCGTTGAAGGGCTCAACGGCCTGTACATGCCGGACGGCATCAACGCCTACACCGCCGGCGGCGAGACCTATCTGGTCACCGCGAACGAGGGCGATGCCCGCGAATGGGGCACCTATGTTGAGCCCGCCCGCGTGAAGGACCTCGGCCAGGAAGAGGGGCTCGCTCCCATCTGTGAGACCAGTCCGCTCGCCGGACTCACCGGTGATGCCGAGCTCGGCCGCCTGAACGTCTCAACCGCCTCCGGCCTGAACGCCGCCGGCGAATGCTACGAGGAGCTCTACGCCTTCGGCGGCCGTTCCTTCTCCATCTGGTCAACGGACGGGACGCAGGTCTTCGACTCAGGCGACGCCTTCGAGCAAATCACCTCTGCCGTCATCCCCGGGTTCTTCAACTCCAACCACTCGGAGTCCAACCTCGAAGGACGCACTGACGACAAGGGTCCGGAGCCGGAGAACCTGACCATCGGCGAAATCAATGGACGCACCTACGCATTCATCGGTTTCGAGCGCGTCGGCGGCATCGCGGTATTCGACATCACCGATCCCGCCAACAGCACCTTCGAGACCTACCTGAACAACCGCAACTTCGCGGAGTCACTCGAAGACGGCGGAGATTTGTCTGCTGCCGGTGACCTCGGTCCCGAAGGCCTGACCTTTATCCCGGCTCAGGATTCCCCGAGCGGCAAGCCGATGATCGCCGTCGGCAACGAGGTTTCCGGAACCGCCACGCTGTTCGATGTTGAGACCAAGACCACCACGGTCCAGGTTCTGGGCATCAACGACTTCCACGGCCGAATCGAGGCCAATGGTGCAGAAGCCGGTGCCGCTGTTCTGTCCGGAGCTGTCGCCCAGCTGCGCGAAGAGAACCCGAACACCCTGTTTGTCTCGGCAGGCGACAACATCGGCGCCTCCACCTTTACCTCGTTCTCCCAGGACGACGCTCCGACCATCGACGCGCTGCGTGAAGCAGGGCTCGACGTTTCCGCCGTCGGTAACCACGAGTTCGACCGCGGGTTCGAGGACCTGATCGACCGCGTGCTTCCGCAGTACGGCGGCGGCCAGTTCGGTCTCGGCGCCAACGTGTACGACGCCGCTACCGGCGAGCCCGCACTGGACGAGTACTACGTTCAGGAGGTCGACGGCGTGCGTGTCGGTTTCATCGGCACCGTAACCGAGCAGACGCCGTCGTTGGTGTCCCCGGACGGCATTGCCGGCCTCGAATTCGGCAGTGCACTTGAAGCAGCCAACCGTGTTGCCGGCGAGCTCCAGGACGGCGACGAGGCGAACGGCGAAGCCGACGTCATCGTCCTGCTCTCCCACGACGGTTCCGAGACCACCAACTGCGAAGCCATTGGATCCGAGAACTCTAAGTACGGCGAGCTCGTTCGCGGTGCGTCCCCGGCGATTGACGCGATCATCTCCGGCCACACCCACCTCGCCTACGACTGCTCCTTCCCGGTTGAGGGTTGGGCTCCAGGCCTGGAGCGTCCGGTCATGATGGCGCACCAGTACGGAACCACGCTTGACCAGCTGCGGATCACCGTGAACCGCGAGGACAAGTCCGTTGTCGCCATCCAGTCGGACCTGCTTCCCCTGACCCGCGAGGAGGGCGAGGAAGACGTGCCGCTGTACCCGGCTGACCCGGAGGTAGCCGCGATCGTTGACGAGGCTTCCGAGCAGGCCGAGGTTGTGGGCGCCGAGGTCATCGGCTCCATCACCGCTGACATCACCCGCGGGGGCGAGAACGGTTCTGATCGCGGCGTCGAGTCCTCGCTGGGCAACCTGGTGGCGGACATGCAGCTGTGGGCAACGTCGAATGAGAACTTCGCCGGCGAGCCCGCCCAGATCGCCCTCATGAACCCGGGCGGGCTGCGCGCAGACCTGCTGTACGGCGAAGACGGCACTGTCACCTACAAGGACGTTGCCAGCACCCAGCCGTTCGGCAACACGCTCTTCACCATGGACCTCACCGGCGCACAGCTGAAGCAGGTTCTGGAGGAGCAGTGGCAGCCGGAGGGTTCGTCACGCGCCAAGCTGCATCTCGGCATCTCCGAGGGCTTCAGCTACACGTACGATCCCGCAGCGGCCCGCGGCGAGCACATCCTCTCGATGAGCTACAACGGAGAACCTATCGCGGACGACGACGTCTTCCGCGTTGCGGCCAACTCCTTCCTGGCAGCCGGCGGCGACAACTTCTTCACGCTCGCTGACGGCACCAACCGCGCCGACTCCGGGCAGATCGACCTGGTTGCCGCCGTCGAGTTCTTCGAGACCTTCGAAACTGTCAGCCCGGCTCCGCTGGGACGTGCGGTCATCGCATCAGAGGTGGAAGACGGAGCCTGGGGTGCTGTCCTCGAACTCGACAAGACCACCGTCGAGCAGGGCGGAACGGTTCAGGCCACTGTGTCCGGCCTGGAACCCGGCCAGCAGATCGCTGCGACCCTGTTCTCCGAGCCGGTCGTCATTGAGGGCATCCCGGCGGCTGACACCGACGGTGTGACGACGTTCGCCGTCGAGATCCCTGCCGACTTCGAACTCGGTGAGCACGCGCTTGAGGTCTCGGCGGCCGGCTACGAGCCGATTACCGCAACCATCACCGTGGTCGCTGCGGCCACCGGCAGCCCGGGCGACAACGGCGATGACAGCACCAACGACGTCGTTCCCGGCACTGGCGGCAACCTTGCCGACACCGGCGCCAACGTGCTGGTGGCTGCCGGCGTGGGCCTCCTGCTCGCGCTGGCCGGCGCACTGCTGCTGATGTACCGCCGTCGTTCCACCGCCTCGGTGGATGAGGAAGTGGCTGCAAGCTAGCAGTCCGACGAGTGTGCCCCGGTGCCTCCGTGGGGGGAGGTGCCGGGGCATCTCGTTTTAAGACGCAGTGCACCTCGACACTGCGCGGGGCCGGAGGTCAGTGCCGCGGCAAAGTTCGTCCGGCTGCTGCCAAACGGGCTGCCCGCGGTGCGGCGCGCTTCTGGCTTCTGACTGCTCCGCACACAGGAAGGGAAGGAAGCTGGGCGAGCAGCCCGCATTCCGGGTATACCTGCGGAAACTGAAGGGTGACAGCGCCTACATCATGGTGCTGGTACTCGCCATCCAGTGCATTCGATAGGGCTTCTGCAGCGGCTGGATCTACGTGCAAGGCGTTCGTCAGGTCGACTTTCACGGCGAGACCGTCGATCAAAGCGCTGGCTCGCCGGATCACCGGAAGCAGAGCCCTATAGCTCTCAATCGTGAGACACCCATTGACTGCAAGAACGGCGGAATTGCGATCGATGTCCAGCCGAACCAGAATGCGAAGCTTGTGATCCATGGCGGTTCCCGAGAGTCCGTGAGGAAGCGCCCGTTGCTCAAGCTTCTGTGATTCTAGCAACAACTAAGCTCGCTTATCAATCCTCAGGCTGGGGTCACCGGTCGAATCAGTCCGGGAACCGGCGCCGGGGGAGACGGCGTGGCCAAGGATGTGGGCAGTGGCTGGAACCAGTGGCTGGACCGAAAAGTCGAAGCGGCGGTTGTCCTGCACCTCGAAGCCGGCTTCCGTTATCGCCCGCAGGGTGTCGCGGTTGGGATGGCACCCACCTGCGGCGCGTTGCCAAAGGGGCGTCAGGAGGTCCTGCGCGGCGGCGAGGACGGCAGAGTTGGACCGGACGTGCTCGTAGAAGGCAAGGATCCCACCCGACTTCAGCACCCTTCGCCCTTCGGCCAGCGCGGCGGCCTGGTCGGGAACGCTGCACAGGACCAGGCTGACAACGACGGCGTCGGCGCTCGCGTCAGGTGCTGGGATCGTTTCGGCGGTGCCGGTGACAACCCTCACCGGCACCGGTGCTACTTGTGCTTGCTGCTGTGCCAGGGGCCTCAGATGGTCGTCCGGTTCAATCGCGAGCACGCTGGTGACCGTGCTGGGGTAGTGGGCAAAGTTTGCTCCGTTGCCGGCACCGATCTCGACGACACTACCGCTCAGTCTCTGCAGCAGCTCGCGGCGATGCGCTGCAGCGCCCCTGCCGTCCATCCCCTCCACGGCGCGGGCATAGGCCCGTGCGAAGCGCGGATGCTGCAGGTGGGCAGGGCCGTTGGGGGAGTCAGGATCGCGTTCCGGGGAAGTCATGGGCCCACTGTGTCCATGAGGCGATTTGACGTCAAGGCTTGACGAAGATCCCGCCGGTCGGAAACGAGCCGGACGCAGCTACAGCTCAGGCACGCAAGGTCCGGCTCCGAGACGCGCCAGTCCCGCGCGGTCGCCATCGGCCAGTTCGATCACGGGGCTCGACTCATGCATCAACTGGGTCGGATCGTTCACATGGTCCAGGCCCAGGACGTGCGCCAGCTCGTGCACGATCACTGCCCGGACCTGATCACGTCCGCCCGGGTGCGACAGGATGTTCGCTAAATCGGGAGCGTCCAGCATCGTCTGGCCGGCTACGAGCACGATCGGCTTGCCTGGCCGCTGGGCGATTTCGCTGCCGCCGAGGCCGGCGATGGCGCCGGTCAGCTCCGGCACTTCCGTCGGGCTCGTCCAGGTGATCAGGATCGGGGCCCACCGCTCGCCATACAGTTCGGGCTGGTAGGGATCCCTCACCTCAGGGCTCGGCCCTTCTACGGTTGGGCCGTCGAAGACGAAGGTCAGCCCGGTGGCTGCGGCTACTTCGGCGACTGCCTCCTGCACGAGTCCCTCCGAACCCGCAGGGGCGAAGTCAGGCCGGATCACGTAGTGGACAGGGCGGCACGGGTCATAGGCCACCACGTCCTGGTTCACGCCTTCAAAGGAATACAACGCGTACTGGGAGGAACCAGTGGAGGGTGGAGGAGCGCCGAGGGGTGTAGAGGACGCTTCGACACCACGTGGCGGAACATTCGACCATGGCAAGTGCGGTGTGAGATCCGGGAGGATTTCGCGCTGTAGAACCGACGGCGCGAGGTAGAGCACGGCGACCAGTGCGATGAGCGCCGCGGTACGTACCCTCAGCTTGGAAGCAGAAGACCGCGGACGACGGCGGCGCGGTGTCTTCCGCCGTCGTCGTCCGTCGTTATCTGCTGCATAGGCACGCAACTGTTCATTGAGAGCTTCCTCCAGCGCCCACTGCGGGACACGACCCGAGGCGGATCGTCTCAGCCCGCCAGGTGAACCGTCGGCCGGTGAGGGTCTTGCCGGCACTCCTGATGACTTGGGCCGCCGTGACGACGGCTCGTCCTCCCTATGGAACCACTCACGGTCCAGTACCCCCATGCTTGCTCTTTCTTCGATCGCAGCGACTGCCAGGAATAGCTTCTTCGACGGAGGAGGTTGATTCGCTTCAACTGCGCGAATCTTGCCGAAAAGCTGCGTGGGTGCGTCCGCGGCGTGTGCCACGTCATGTTCCGGGAACGCCCGACGTCGGAATGTCGGACGGGACCGAGGTGTTGCGCCGAACAGGAGACCCAAACGAAAGGAACGGCATGTCACGCGTTGCAATCATCGGAGGCCACGGAAAGGTGGCACTGCATCTCTCCCGGATCCTCACCGGGGCCGGTCATGAGGTGAGTTCGATCGTCCGGAACCCGGATCACCAGGAGGACGTGAAGGCAACGGGTGCTCAGCCCGTCGTCGCGGACGTAACGAAGCTGTCGAGCGGTGAGTTGGCCGACGTCGTTCGCGGCCATGATTCGGTGGTCTGGTCCGCCGGCGCGGCGGGCAGCAGCCCGGAGGATACTTACGCGATCGACCGGGATGCGGCAATCCGGTCCATGGACGCTGCGAGGGAAGCCGGCGTCGATCGGTACGTGATGGTGTCCTACATCGGCGCCCGGAGGGATCACGGGGTTCCCGAGAGCAATAGCTTCTTCCACTACGCGGAAGCCAAGGCGGCGGCCGATGAATATCTTCGCGGCACCGATCTCGCCTGGACAATCCTCGGCCCAGGAGCGCTGACTACCGATCCCGGTAAGGGCACGATCGAGGTCTCCGGCGAGCCGCAGCAGAACTCCGTGCCGCGGGAGGACGTGGCGCAGGTGGCCGCCGTGGCGCTGGGCAACCCACGCACGGTGGGCAAGTTCATCCAGTTCAACAGCGGCGAGACACCCATCGCGGAGGCGCTCGAGGTCGTGTAACCCCTCGTGCCATAACTTCGGCGCTGCCCCCGCTTCCTTCCGGAGCGGGGGCAGCGCTGTGTCTCGCAGTCCGCGGTGACACCTACCGGCGATCCACCTAGGATTCCCCTATGCCTCCCAAACACTTGGTTGAGATTGAGCAGAAGTTCGACGTTGACAGCAGTACAGTGCTGCCCGCCCTGGAAACCCTCCCCGGCGTCGCTCGGGTCACCCAGCCCGTGGAGCACCAGCTCGAGGCAGAGTACTTCGACACCGGCGACCTCCGCCTGACCTCCCGCGGTATCACCCTGCGCCGGCGCACCGGCGGAAGCGACGAGGGCTGGCACCTCAAACTCGCACCGGTCGACGGTGCCCGCCACGAGTACCACGAGCCCCTCAAATCGTCCGACGCCGGCGTGCCGGCTTCACTGCTGCGCCTGGTTCGGGTGCACGTCCGGGATCAGGCGCTCGACGTCGTGGCCCGGCTCCGCACGGCCCGCACCGTGCGCACGCTACTGGCTGACGACGGCGGTGTGCTGGCCGAGGTGAGCGACGACGTCGTCAGCGCCGAAACTCTCCTGCCCGCACAGGACAATCTCGAACAGAGCAGCCAGAACTGGCGTGAGTGGGAGGTGGAGCTTGTCGACGGGTCACGGGACCTGCTTGAGGCAAGCCAGGCATTGATGGCCGACGCCGGCGTCGTGCCTGCCGCCCACCGGTCCAAGGCCGCCAAGCTGCTTGATGCGCATCTTCCGAAGGGACAGAAGCCCGCGAAGCTGAAGGCTAAATCGCCGGCCGGAGAGGTGCTGCTCGCCTACCTCGAAGAGCAGGTTCATGCACTGCTGGAACAGGATCCGCGCGTGCGGCTGAACGAGGAGGGCGCCATCCACAAGATGCGCGTCGCCACCAGGAAGATGCGCTCAGCACTGGCGACGTATCGCAAGCTGCTGGCTGATCCGGAAACGGTCAGCTTCCTGAGGGGCGAACTGAAACTGCTTGCCGGCATTCTCGGGGAAGCCCGCGACGCCGAGGTGATGCGCGAACGCCTCGGCGCACTGGTCGCGGAGCAACCGGACGAACTGGTCCTGGGATCGGTCGCACGCACCATCGACATCGAACTCGTCACCACCTACAAGAAGGCCCACGCCCGGGTTCTTGGGGCGCTGGGAAGCACCCGATATCTCCATCTGGTCGAGACACTCGAGGCTCTCCTGAAGGAGGCCTCGCTGTCCGACCTCGCCCGGAAACCGGCAGGCGCGGTCATCCCCGAGCTCCTGGACCGCGAGGTCAAGCGCCTGCACAAGGCTGCGAAGAGGGCGAAGGGCAACCCTGCCGGCATCGGTGACCACCCAGCCCTTCACCAAGCGCGCAAGGACGCCAAACGCCTGCGATTCGCCGCCGAAGCTGCAGCCCCGGTGAGCAAGAAGAAGGCCTCACGGCTGGTTGAGGCCGCCCACGGAGTCCAGAAAGTTCTGGGCGATCACCAGGACACCATCGTGACCAGGGAGCTTCTGCGCCGGCTCGGCGCAGCAGCCGCCACAGAGGGCGAGAACGGCTTCACCTACGGCCGTCTCCACGCGCTCGAGGAGGCTACGGCGCTGAAAGCCGAGCACCGCTTCCACCGGGAGTGGAAGAACTTCCCGTCAGTCTCGCTGACCAAGTAGCTGGCCGGGGAGCCGCTCGGCAAGTAAGCGCTCGCCGACGCAGCGCTCGCCGAGCGCGCAGAAGGCGCCGCTACTCCGTGACTTTTGGAGCGGCGTCGTGCCCCTTGCCGTGTTCACTTGCGTCGCCGTCGCGATAGTCGGCGAGCACAAGGATCGGCAGATGGTCCGAGGCTCCCTGCGGCAGGGTCTCCACCTTCTTGATGTCGAGTCCGCGCGACGTGGCGAAGTCGAAGTGCCCGCGGAAGAACATGCCGCGCGTGTAGGTGGAGCGGTCGCTCAGCGAGAGGTCGTAGCCGGCGTCGTTCATCCGCTCGCTGAGCTTCTGCGTGAAGAACGGGTAGTTGAAATCCCCGACCATCAGGGTGGCGATGCTCTTGCCCATTCCCAGCAGTTCGATGTGCGCCGCATTGATCTGGTGCCGCCGCAGCGAGTTCGACGCCGTCAGCGGAGCAGCGTGGAAGGATCCGGCCACCAGCGTGTGGTCGCTTTCCAAGTCAAGGAACTTCACGCCGATGAGCCGCTCATGGGCCGGCGTAAGCACCCGGTCGTGCAGCGACTTCTTGAGCGAGAACGCGTCCGCCCGCACCATGTCGAACCGGTCGCGCCGGTAATACATCGCCAGGCCCAGCCGGTTCTCCTTGGTGGCGGTTGCCATCTGAAGGCCGCCGACGACGTCGGGCAGGTCCGACGCATCGCATTCCTGCAGGCAGAGCAGGTCCACGTCGTAATCCCGGACGAGGGCTTCCAGTTCTCCGCTCGCCGTATGCTCCCGGAGGTTGTAGCTGATCGTGCGTATCAGGGCCGTGCTCCTTCATCTGTGGGGGTAAGAAGCACGCTTAGTCTAGGACAGCCCGGCCGCACGTGACGGTTCATGACTCCCCGAAAAGGATGACCTGTCGGATGGCCTTGCCGTCGGCGAGTTGGTCCATTGCCTCATTGATGTCCTCGAGCCGGATGTGCGAGGAGATCAGGCTCTCGACCGGCAGCTTGCCTTCCCTCCACAGCTGCGCGTACTTGGGGATGTCCCGCTGCGGCACGGCCGAACCGAGGTAGCTGCCCACAATCGTGCGGGCCTCGGCGGTGATTCCCAGCGGCGCTATGGACGCACGCGCGTCGGGCGCCGGAAGACCGACAGTCACGGTGACACCGCCGACGTCGGTAAGCTGCACTGCGGTCTCGAAGGCCCGGGCGTTGCCGGCCGCCTCGATCACCACCGGCGCCTTGAGCCCGTTGTCCAGCGCCTCCTGCGGCGTATAGACGGCGGTGGCGCCCAGTTCCCTCGCGGCTTCCAGCTTCTCGGGGACGGCATCGACGCCGATTACATCGCCGTTGCCCACCGACAGCGCAGTGATGAGCGCTGCCATCCCGACGCCGCCCAGCCCCACCACGACGACGGCGTCGCCCTCCTGCGGCTGCCCCGTGTTGAGAACGGCGCCGCCTCCGGTGAGCACGGCGCAACCGAGCACCGCCGCGATCGCGGGCGGGACGTCGTCGTCGACCTTCACCACCGACTTGGCGTTGACCACCGCGTGCGTCGCGAACCCCGACACCCCAAGGTGGTGCTTGATGTCCTGGCCGTCGCGGTGCAGCCGTTGTGCGTCGCCGAGCAGCACACCGGCATTGTTGCTGGCCGAGCCAACCGAGCAGGGGAGCTTGCCGTCGGTGTGGCAGTTCTTACACTCGCCACAGCGCGGCAGGAAGGCCATCACCACGCGGTCGCCCTCTGCCAGCCCGACGACGTCGTCCCCCAACTGCTCCACACGGCCCGCCGCCTCGTGCCCCAGCAGCATGGGAACAGGACGAACGCGGTTGCCGTCCACCACCGACAGGTCCGAATGGCACAGACCGGCGGCCTCGATGCGGACCAAAATCTCGCCGGGACCGGGCGGGTCGAGGTCCACCTCGCCCACCGTGATCGGGCGGGACTGCGCGTACGGCCGCTCGCGGCCGATCTCTTCGAGGACTGCTCCGGTGATCTTCATCGATGACCTTCCTAGGGAGGGGATCAGGTGGTGGCGGCCACGCGCCGTCGTAATTCTGCTGCGGCGGGCTGCTGAACCATGTCCGCCGGAAGAGCACCCCGGCCCCACAGCCACAGCAGAACCTCGGAGGGGTCGCCGCTGACAACAGCGTCGGGTTCGTCGCCGGCCTCGGTGGCAACCTCGATGTCGTGCGGGAGCAGTCCCACGAACCAGCGTTGTCCGCCGCTTTCCAGGACCACGCTTCCGGTGATGCCCTCCGGGTTGGGTTCGGAGCCGCGGGCCGATCGTCCACGCTGGAACATGACGGTGAGTACCTCGTCGATGCCGTCGATTGCGAGTTCGCGGTCGATGGGGTGCACGTCGTCGACCGCGGTCTCAAGGTCGTAGCGGTGAATTGCGGTTTCGTGGGTCAGGCGGCGGATCCAGAAGCTCACGGTCTGGTCGTCGGGCATCCAGGATTCGGCGGGATCGGAGGGCTGGTGCGAATCGAACTCGCCGGTCAGGCGGCTGTAACCGAGCTCCAGCTGGGCGGCAGGATCAAGGGCGAGGACGTCCTCCGGAATCCACCGCCCGGTCGGCTTCACGCCCGTCCGAACCACCTCCGCCTTCTGCAGGTAGAGCAGCGCGGTGTGGCGAACCAGTTCCTCGATGTCCCACCCGGGGCAGGAGGGCACACGGGATGAGAGCGCGCCGTCGTTCTGTGCCGAACGGGTGAGCTCGAGCATGCGCCCGAAGTCCTTGTCCAGGTAGGTGCGGTACTGATCAAGCCCGAGTGCGTAGGCGTAGTCGGTCACCGGTTGTTCCCTTCCGAACGGTGCTGAAGGCCGTGGAGCTTCCCGGCCGCGGCGGCGTTGAGGAGCGTCCGAACGTCTTTATACACCTCGACGGCGCCGGCTTCGCGGAGCTCGGCCTCGCTGGTGCCGCCGGTCGTCACGCAGATGGTGGGGATGCCCAGCTTGTTGGCCGCAATCACGTCCCAGACCGCATCGCCGATGAAGAGCGTGTCCTGGGGTGTCAGGTCGGCGACCTTCATTGCCGCCTCGAGGATGTCGGGCGCGGGTTTGCTGATGCCCGTGTCGGTGGCGTTGGTCGCGCCGGTGATGGCGTCGTCGGCGTCGATCACCTGGCGTAGCACGCGCAGTTCCTCCTCCGAAGCGGAGGTGGCCAGTACGACGGCGAGTCCCTGCTGCGCGCTGTGCCGCAGCAGGTCGGCGGCGCCGTCGAACGCGCGAAGGGCAGGCCACTGGGCGGAGAAGAGCGCGCCGTGGGTGTCCTTCAGGGTCTCGTCCTGGTCGGTGTCGCGGTCTTCGCCGATGAGGTGCTCAATCAGGGTGCTGCCGCCCATACCGATGGTTCGGTGGATGGAGGCCATGGGCACGTCGTGGCCGAAGCGGCGGAAGGCCTGCCACCAGGCGAGCGTGTGGAGGTAGTTGGTGTCGACCAGGGTGCCGTCGACGTCGAACAGGATGCCGCGGATGGCGCCGTCGGAATGTTCCGCCATGTGCTGCCTCTCTCGTGAGGTGGTAGATCCGGCTAACCTAGCCTGTCTCAGGAGGAAGCCGCTGTCGAGCGGTGGTGTCAGCCGATCAGCCGGTTACGCGCGGAGAGTACGGCCGTTGCGCACAGGGCGAGCATGAGCGCGGCCGCGGCACTGAGGGGGAATGTCCAGCTGCCGGTGAGGTCGCGGAGGGCGCCGAACACCACCGGGCCCACCGCCGCGATCCCGTACCCTACGGACTGTGCCATTCCGGAGAGCGAGGCGGCCTGCTCGTGGTTCCCGGTGCGGAGGCTGAACAGTGACAGCGCGATGACGATGAGACTTCCGCAGCCCACGGCTCCCACCACCACCCACAGCAGGGTGAGCTGCGGTGCGATAGCGAGGCCCGCGTAGGCGAGGAATGCGAGCACGCTGCTGCCAAGAGCAATCGGCCGCTGATCCGACGCGTGCTGCATCACCGTGCCGGCGACCAGGCTGGCCAGCACGCCGACCATCAGGAACACGGAGGTGTGCAGGCCAGTGGTTTCCGCAGGGATACCCAGCTCACGCTCGATGCTGGGCAGCCACGCGATCAGAACGAAGAACGCAAGCGACTGCAGCCCCATGAAAAGCGTCACCTGCCAGCCCAGCGCCGACTTCCATGGGGAACGCAGCCTCCCGGCAGGCCCGTCGACTGTCGCTGCAACGCGATTGCGGGACCGAAGCTTTGGAAGCAGGATGGCCAACGCGATCAGCGCCAGCCCCGCCCAGATCCCCAGCGCGAGCCGCCAGCCGTAGGCGCTGGCATTCGCGAGGGGTACGACGACGGCGGCACCGGCAGCGGCGACGGCCCCCTGGGCGGCGGTATAGAGGCCGGTCACCGAACCGACCCGCAGAGGAAGGTCCCTCTTGACCAGCGAAGGGAGCAGGACATTCAGGAAGGCGATGCCGGTTCCGATGAGCACGGTACCGATCCACACGGCGGCTTCCACCGGGATGGAACGGCCGAGAATTCCTACTGCAATGAGCAGGAGCGCCATGACCAGTGCGCGGTCAAGGCCGAACCGACGTGCGAGCCCCGGAGCCATCGGGGAGAAGACAGCGAACGAGATCAGGGGAAGCCCCGTCAGCAGCCCCGCGGTGCTCGCGGACCAGCGGAACTCGGCGCTGATGTCGGGGATCACCGGGCCGGCGATGACGAAGCCCACCCGCAGGTTCACGGCGATGAGCAGGACGCCGAGGAGGGCCGCTCCGAACCGCATCGTGCGTAGTGTTGCTGCCTGATCAACCACGTCGGCGCAGGCTCGCCAGAGACTGCCGCTGGTGGCCCCCCTCGTCGAAGTTGCCGGGTGCGAGCCAGGCCTGAAACGCCCTTTTTAGTTCGGGCCATTCGGAGTCGATGACGGAATACCAGGCGGTGTCCCGGCTCCGACCCTTGTAGACCGTCGCCTGTCGGAAGATTCCTTCGAAGGTGAAGCCGAGCCGCTCTGCCGCCTTCCGGGAGGGGTCATTGAGGCTGTCGCATTTCCATTCGTAGCGACGATAACCAAGCTCGTCGAAAATGTAGGACATCAACAGGTAATGAGCTTCGGTGGACAGCGGGGTTCTCTTCAGCGCAGGTGAGAACGTCACGTGTCCTACTTCAATCACGCCGTTCGACTGATCCTGCCGCATCAGCGCAAGGGTTCCCACCGCCCTGCCGGTACCCAGATCGATGACCGCGTAGTGCAGGGGGTCGTCAGCCTGTGTGCTGGAGGACACGTAGTGTCGATGACTCCCAGGGCTATCGAAGGGACCGGACGGCAGATACGTCCAGTCCCGGTCATCGGTAGCAAGGGAGTAGGCGGAGTAGAGGTCTGCCGCATGAGAGTCGGCGTCCAGAGGTTCAAGTCGACAGAATTCGCCCTCAAAGATGGTTCGTTCCGGCGCGGGACGAGAGGTCCACTCGGGTAGCGGCTGCCCGATCGGTTGGCCGTATTCATTCAGTCGCCCGGACATCGATTCTCTTCCTCAAAGGTGCAGTATCAGCGAGAGAAATCTTACCGGCGTTGCCGGTTCTGCAGACTCAATACGCCTTCACCCGCTGTTCAACGATGAGGTGGATGAGTGCGAAAACGTGGTCTTCGTCAATGGCAGCTAGGGCCGCTGAGAGCGCGTCCGGAATGTCCTCATCCCTTTCAACGCGCACGCCGAACCCGCCGAACGCCCGTGCCATGAGGGCGAAGTCCGGGTTCTTGAGTTGGGTGCCTGAGACGCGGTGCGGATAGTGGCGCTCCTGGTGGCTGCGGATAGTTCCGTATTCCTGGTTGTCCATGACCACCACCAGAGGTGTTGCCCCGTACTGGGCGGCCGTGGCGAGTTCCTGCCCGTTCATCAGGAACTCTCCGTCCCCGGCAATGGTGACGACACGCCGCCCTGGGGAGTCGAGGGATGCTGCGATGGCCGAGGGCACCGAGTAACCCATGGAGCCGTTGCGGGCACTGATCATCGAGGCGTAGCGACGGGTTGGGAAGTATCGGTGCGCCCAGTTGGTGTGTTCACCGGCGCCGAAGGTGACCATGGCGTCTTCGGGCAGGGTTGGAACGAGGGCGGCCATCAGTGAGTCCATGCGCGCCGGGCCGCCGGCGGGAGGGAGCGTGGGCAGCGCGGCAAACTTCTCCTGCTCGCCGCGCATCCGGGAAGTCCAGGCCTTCCACTCCTCTTTCACCGGCAGGCTAAGCGTGACGAGGTCACGGACGAAGACGTCCGGCTTGGCCAGGATCTGCCATGAGACCGGGCCGGAGCGACCGCGTAGGGACGGGTCCATGCTGACCAGGAAGTTTCTCTTGTTCCAATCCTGCCGGCAGACGAAGCCGTTGGTGATGACATCGCCCGGCACCGTTCCCACGAAGACGAGGAGGTCGGTTTCCTCAAGGAGGTCGTAGGTGGGTCGTGGCCGGCCGTAACCAATCGGGCCTACGTAGGAAGGGGAGTCAAAGGGGACGGTGCCCTGGGTCCGCCATTCTGCGGCCGCCGGAAGATGGTGCTTTTCGAGCCAGCCGGTTAACTCGTACGCTCCGGCCTGCGTCCAGTCGTTGCCGCCCGTGACGAACAACGGCTTCGACGCCGCAGCCAAAGCGCTAGCGAGGGCCTCGGCATCGGCTGCGCTCATGCCACCGGAGGCGATGCGTATGGCCGGGTGGAGTTCCGGGTCGATGTGCTCTCGGATCACGTCCTCGGGGAGGCCGACGACGACGGGTCCCGGCCGGCCGCTCATCGCTGAGAACATGGCTTCGGCGACGATTTCGGAGGCTCGTTCGGCGCGGTCGAGCACCATGACGCGCTTGGCGCCGGTGTCGAACCAGCCTTTGATGTCGAATTCCTGGAAAGCTTCGCGGTCGCGGTGTGCAAAGGGGATAAGGCCGACGAACAGGACCAGGGGCGTGGAGTCCTGCCAGGCGGTGTGCAGCCCGACGTGCGCGTTGGCGGCACCCGGGCCGCGCGTGACCATGGCAACTCCGGGCAGTTGCTTCATCTTGCCGTCAGCCTCGGCCATGTAGGCGGCACCGCCCTCATGCCTGCAAACGACCGTGTCGATGGGCGAATCGTGGAGACCGTCAAGGACTTCGAGGAAGCTCTCGCCCGGAACCACGTATGTGCGCTTGACGCCGTGGGCGACCAGCGAATCAACGATGATGTGCCCTGCGGATCTGGTGGGGGCCGGTGGAAGAACGGTGGGCGATGTTGCGAGTGAAGCCGACTTCGTTGTCACTTCTCTTCTTTCTCATGGTTGTGCTGGATTGCCGGGATGTGTTGGTTGTCAGTCGGTTTCCGGGCCGTCGCAGAAGAGGCAGTCCTCTTCGCACGGGGATGGGCGGCTGTTTGATTGGGCGGTTCGGGCGGGGCTAGAAGTTGTCAAGGAAGCCTCCCGGTGCCGGAAGCGGGTACTTCGGTCTGCGCGAACGTTGCTCCGCTGCGATGAGCTTCCAGGTGATGGGCTTGCCGTTCTCTGCAGGCATCATGTTGCCCTTCGCGATGAACTGTTCGCCTTTCTGTCCGCCGTCCGGCGACCACCAGCCGTCCAGCGGACAATGTTCGCCGGTGCGTGCGCGGCTTGCGCGGTAGATGCGGGGAGATTCGGTGTGGGAAATGCGTTTTCTCATGGTGGTACCCCTGGTGTGCGTGGATCCCATGGTGGAGAGGTTGGGTTGAGGCGCTGGACGGTGGACTGGTCCGCCCGCACCGTGGGGTGGACGGCGCGGCGGGCCCGCCCGGCAGGGCTACGCCAGTGCTGTTGCCTGACGCGCCCTGCCGGTACGTTTCGGTTAGATGAGTCCCTGGGAGAGGTGGTTCGGTGTGCCGAACCGGTGGGCGGTGATGGACACTGCCTGTTCCTGCAGGAAGGTGAGCAGTTCCACGCGGCCGGCCGCGACGACGTCGTTCGCGTAGAGGGCGACGTCCGGCTTGCCGTTGGCGGCTTCTGAGGTGGTGGAGACGGGGGCGCCGACGAGGCGGATGCGTACGCCGGACTCCGGTCCGGTCCTGGCCGCGTAGCGGTTCACGCGTGCAGTCCAGGCGTCCGCGTTCTCCACCTCGACCAACACCCCGTATTCCCGCAGTGCCCGGGTGATTGGAGCGGCCAGCTTCTCAGGGGTGCTGACCGTCAGCGAATTCGCAGCCGGACTTCCATTCCAGGCGGTGATGCCGGCCGAGACTACGCGGAGCAGTTCAGCGACACCATGCCCGGAGGTAGCGGCCTCGTACCGTATCGTTACCGGCAGCGGCCGGTAACGGAAGACGTTGCGCTCGGCCTGCAGTCCGGACACATCCCGAGCGACGCCGAACTCGGCGTGCCAAGCGTCCGCATCGGATGTCAGCGCAGATTCCAGCCAGGCCAGGTCGGCAGTAGGGATGATGCCCGTGCCGGTTTCCTCTGCGGCCGCCATCATGCGGCGTGCCGGGTCACCCAGTCCGACGCCGGCGGTCACCTTCAGGGGCGCATCCTGCCATTCGCCGAGGCCTACGAGGTAGTTCGGCCCGCCGGCCTTGGTGCCGGCGCCGACTGCTGACTTCTTCCAGCCGCCGAAGGGCTGACGGCGCACGATGGCTCCGGTGATTCCGCGGTTGATGTAGAGGTTGCCGGCCTGGACGTTCTCGAGCCAGTACTTCAGCTCGACGGGGTCGAGGGAATGCAGGCCCGAGGTGAGCCCATAGTCGATGTCATTGACGATCCCGACGGCTTCCTCGAGCGAGGCGGCGGTCATGACGCCAAGGATCGGTCCGAAGTACTCGGTCTTGTGGTATTCGCTGCCGCGCTGCACGCCCGTGCGGATTCCGGGGCTCCACAGCTTCCCGCTGTCGTCCAGTTTGCGGGGTTCGAGTACCCAGGACTCTCCGGCGCCGAGTTCGGTCAGGCCGCCGAGCAGCTTCCCGTTGGCCGGTTCAATGATCGGGCCCATCTGGGTCTGCGGGTCAACGGGGTAGCCGACCTTGAGGGAGCGTGCGGCGTCGACGAGCTGCTGGTTGAAGCGTCGTGACGTGGCAACGGACCCCACGAGGATGACCAGCGAGGCTGCCGAGCACTTCTGGCCGGCGTGCCCGAAGGCCGACTGCACTACATCGCGCGCGGCAAGATCCAGGTCGGCGCTCGGGGTCACGATGATGGCGTTCTTGCCACTGGTTTCGGCCAGCAGGGGCAGGTCCTTGCGGAAGGAGCGGAACAGCTCGGCCGTTTCGTAGCCGCCGGTCAGGATGAGCCGGTCCACTGCCGGATCGGAGACCAGTTCCGTTCCCAGTTCCCGCTTGGCCAGCTGGACGTACTGCAGCACGCTGCGGTCGATCCCGGCCTCATCCAGGGCCTCCCAGAGTGCTTCAACCATCACGGCACCGCTGCGGCGTGCCTGCCGTGCGGGCTTGATGATGACGGCGGAGCCCGCGGCGAGGGCCGCGAGGACCGAGCCGGCAGGGATGGCGACCGGGAAGTTCCACGGGGGAGTGACCACGGTGAGTTTCGAGGGGACGAACTGTGCGCCGTCGACTGCGTCCAGTTCCTTGGCCAGTTCGGCGTAGTAGTGGGCGAAGTCGATTGCCTCTGAAACTTCGGGGTCGCCCTGGTCGAGCGTCTTGCCGCATTCGGATGCCATGACTTCTAGCAGCTGGGCACGGCGCGCCTCCAGCCTGACGCCTGCGCGGTGCAGTACTGCGGCCCGCTCCGCTCCTGTCAGGGAGCCCCAGGCCGTACCGGACTCGACGGCCGTCCTGACGGTTGCCTTGAGTTGTTCGGAGGTGTGGAGCTCAAATGCCTGGGCTGTTTCCTGTCCGAGGGTCGAGGAGGGAACCCGGTCGAGGATCGCCCTGCCCCAGGCGCGGTTGCCGGGGAGATCGGGGTCCGTGTCCGGCGTGTTTTCGAAACTGACAGTGGGGCCGCCGTAGCCTGAGCCGCCATCGCCGAGGTCTGCCCGGTGCAGCTCTTCAATCAAGGCCGCCTCCGCGTCGAAGCGGGTCCGGTCCTGAACCCTGTTCGGCCCGGGCACGGTGTCCGTCAGGGCGTGGAGCGATGCGAGGAAACGCTGCTTCTCGCGCTCGAACAGGGCTTCGTTCTTGTCCAGCTCGAACACGGCGGACATGAAGTTTTCGGAGCTTGCGCCCTCTTCGAGGCGGCGGATCAGGTAGGCGATCGCGACGTCGAACTCGCGCGGGTGCACCACCGGCGTATAGAGCAGCAGCGAACCGACGTCGCGCTTGACGGCTTCGGCCTGCCCGGTTGCCATGCCGAGGAGCATTTCATACTCGATGCCCGCGGTGATGCCTCGGGCCTTGCCCAGCAGGTGGGCCAGCGCGATGTCGAACAGGTTGTGCCCGGCGACACCGATACGCACGTTACGGGTGCGCTCAGGGGTAAGCGAATAGTCGATCACGGCCTTGTAGGAGGTGTCCGAATCCTGCTTCGAACCCCACGTCGCAAGCGGCCAGCCGTGGATGTCGGCGTCGACCTGTTCCATCGGCAGGTTGGCGCCCTTGACCACGCGCACCTTGATGGGCGCACCGCCGGCCGCGACACGGGCTGCCGCCCAGTCCTGGAGCCCGATCATGGCCCCCAGTGCATCGGGAAGGTAAGCCTGCAGCACGATTCCGGCCTCGAGCTCACGGAACTGCGGCAGGTCGAGCAGGCGGGTGAACACTGCGATGGTCAGATCGAGGTCCTTGTACTCCTCCATGTCCAGGTTGATGAACTTCCGGGGAGTGGATGACACGGCGAGCTCGTAGAGCGGGGCGAGCCGCTCCACAATGTGCGTGACGGCCTCGTCGAAGGCCCAGTGGTTGTGTGGTGCAACCGTGGAGGAGACTTTGATGGAGACGTAGTCGACGTCGGGTCGGGCCAGGAGTTTTCGGGTGCCTTCGAGCCGGCGCGATGCCTCCCCTTCACCGAGGATGGCTTCGCCGAGCAGGTTGACGTTGAGCCGGATGCCGTCCTTCCGGATCCTGGCGATGGAGCGGCCGAGTTTGGTGTCGGTCGCGTCGACGATGAGGTGGCCCACCATCTCGCGCAGCACCTTCCGGGCAACCGGGATGACGACGCCGGGAAGCACCGGAGCCATGTAGCCGCCGACAGCAACCGCCGACTTCATGTACCAGGGCAGGAAGGACGGAACCTTCGGTGCCAGGACTTTGAGGTTGCGTGCTGCGACGGCCTTATCCTCGGGCCGGATGACGCCGTCGACAAATCCGACGGTGAAATCCAGACCCTGGGGGTCCTTCAGGACGCCGGCCAATTGGGTGGCAGCCGCGTCTACGGGGACCTTGGCTCCCTCAGCCAGCCAGCGCCGGACCAGGGCGATGGCTTCCTCTGCAAGGTCGCCTGGGCGGACCAGGTCGGTGCTGGTCCCGGTTACAGCGGTCATATGGTGGTACTCCTCGAAATGGGTCTCGGCGCAGGGCCGAGTGAGGGTGGGTGGGGGTAAGCGTCGACCCTGCCGAGCAGGCAAAGTCAGGCTGTTCTTATGGGGAGGGAGCCATCCCGATTCGATGAACCGGGGGCGTCGCGCAAGCCGTCGTCTTCGGCGGTCTGCGAGTGGCTTGACTTTCAGTATGGGGCTGCGTCATTTTTAGGAAAAGCAACGTTTTCCGAAAGTTAAGCTTCGGAAAAATCGAATGGTTGGCATGCTCGATATTCACAGGCTGAGGCTCCTGCGGGAGCTCAGCATCCGCGGCACTATAGCCGAGGTCGCGGCGGCGCTTCGCTATAGCCCTTCTTCCGTTTCCCAGCAGCTTTCCCTGCTCGAACGGGAGGCAAGGGTGACCCTGTTCCGGAAGAGTGGGCGGCGCTTGCAGCTCACTGCGCACGCACTGGTTCTCGTGGAGCATGCTGAGGAACTCCTTGATGGTCTTGAGCGCGCCGAAGCGGCCCTGGCGGTTACCCGGCCGGTGGTTTCGGGCACGGTCCGACTGGCTGTTTTCCAGACAGCAGCGCTGGCCCTCATACCGAACATGCTGCGCGCCCTGCGGGAGACGCATCCGCTCGTGCAGGTGAAGATGGTTCAGCATGAACCGGAGACAGCGCTGCATGAGACCTGGGCACGTAACTTCGACCTTGTGGTGGCGGAGCAGTACCCCGGACACGCTGCGCCACATTACGAAAGCCTGGACCGTGACCTGCTGACGCGTGACGAGGTACAGCTCGTGGTGCCGACCGATCTAACGGCGGCACCGGAGGACTTTCACCACGTTCACCAGTTGCAGGACGCGGCCGGACTGCCCTGGGTTATGGAGCCGCACGGAGCCGCCTCCAGGCACTGGGCGGAGCAGTTGTGCCGCCTGGCCGGTTTCGAGCCGGATGTGCGCTTCGAAAGTGCGGATTTGCAGACGCACGTTCGTCTGGTCGAGTCCGGCAACGCCGTGGCGCTGCTGCCGCAACTGGTGTGGAGCCAGCGGGAACAGCGTTCTCGTCTGGTGGCGTTGGACGGGCGGCCACACCGCACCATCTTCACGGCCGCACGCCGCTCCAGCGCCGGTGAGCCGGCCATCGCGGCGATCCGGCAAGCCCTGAAGGAAGAGGCGGCGGCGCTCGGTCTTGATGCCCCCACGTGAGTCGGTGGTCGGGTCCGAAGGCCGGTTCAGCGTTGCTGCGTGAGGATGTTGCTCTCCGCCGCCTGCACTACCGCCCTCGCAATGACGAGGTCCTCCCATGACATGCCCGAACTCTTGAACAGGACCAGGCGCTGAGGGTCCAGTGCGATGTTCCCGCGGACCACTTCCTTCATGGGAATAAGGTCCGCTTGGTCCAGCGTGCCTTCCTCAATGGCCAGGATGACGTCTCCGGATTCCCGCAAGGCTGCGGAGACGTCTTCCACGACCACCTGGGCGCGGCCGCAGAGCGCTGCATCCACTTCGCGGACGTGGGGTTCGTGGGAACCCACCGCGACGACGATGGCATCCGGTCGAAGGACGTCCGAGTCGAACAGCGGTTCGCTCGCGGAGGTGGCACACACAACGACGTCGGCAGCAGCAACTGCCGATGCTGCGGCCGGCGACCCCAGCGCGACCACCTCGCCTGCCGCCGACGGTGGTACGTTGACGCGCTGGGGATTGCGCACGATGTA
Organism: Arthrobacter sp. JZ12; assembly: GCF_035189165.1. Lineage (NCBI taxonomy): Bacteria > Bacillati > Actinomycetota > Actinomycetes > Micrococcales > Micrococcaceae > Arthrobacter > Arthrobacter sp. JZ12. Next base: position 625,001 of record NZ_CP045246.1, read on the forward strand.
GGTAACGCTGTCGATTTTCCGCTGCCCCTCCATCACTCCGGAGATGGTCTCCACATGCCCAACGCCCTGCTGGCCGGCTCCGAAGACGGCAAGCTTCAGCGGGGTGGAACGCTGGGTAAGCACCGGCAGGATTGCGGCGATTGACACGGCCGGCGTGCGGAGAGTCGTGAGTGCGGTTCCATCCAGGACCGCCTGCGGCGTGAGGGTAGCAGCGTCGAACAGCAGGTAGAGCGCCTGGATCCTGGCCAGACCCCGGTTTGGATTGTCGGGCGCAACTGTGGCGACCTTGACTCCGGCATGCGAGGCGGCTTCAGCCGGCATGATGAGGAACTGCCCGGCAGACAGGGGAAGGACGCCTCGCGCGGTGTCGCTGGCCGGATCCAGTCCGCTGACCAGCGCGTCTGTGATGGCGGCCGTGGCCCTCGCCGGGGTGAGGAGTTGGAGGATGACAGGTTCGGTAATGAACTCGAGTTGCACGATGGGTACCGCAATTCATGTGGGAACCGTTCGATCGTAGAGTCGGGTATCTTCCCCGGTATCGACGGTAAGGTATTACACCCAAAGATAGAGCCAAGAGTTCCGCGACGCTAGTGGTTCCCGCAAGGCGCGACACGTGCCCGGCTCATTGAATGGCCGTGAAGGGACATAGCCGCTAGTGGAAAGGCCGGGTTACTGGTCCGACGGCTCGTCAAGCCCCGCCCAGATCCCCCGAACGTGGCGCATATGGCTGGCCATGATCTCTTCAGCGCGACCGGCGTCGCCGGCCTCCATTGCGTCGAGGAGGAGTGAATGTTCCTTTGTTGATTCAAGGAACAGTTCAGTGCCGGCGAGGTGGTTCAGGCCGAGCAGGCGGCTCTGGTCGCGCAGGGAGCCGACAACTTCTAGGAGCTTGGAGTTGTTGAGAGCGCTAAGGATCGTGAGGTGGAACTCACGGTCGGCTTCGATGAATTCTTCCCACTGTCCTGCGGCAGCATAGGCATCAGTGCGGCGGCAGAGCTGCCGAACCGTAGTGAAATCGGTGATCAAGGATCGCTCGGTAATTTCCCGGACGGACGAGACCTCGATCATGGAGCGAATCTGCACAATGTCGTCGAGTTCCTTGTTCGAGGGTTGGCGGACCAGGAACCCCCGGTTGCGCTTCATCTCTATCAAGCCCTCTTTGGCCAGGTCGCGCAGAGCCTCCCGCACAGGGGTGATTGAAACATTCAACTTCTCGGCGATAGCCCCGATGGAGTGCATGGAGCCGGGTTCGAGGCGTCCGGAGACGATCTGGGAGCGGATGATGCGGACTGCCTGCTCTCGGAAGCTCTGCGTCGCAACGGCTTCATCCTGAGAGTCGTTCCATGTGAGTGCTGTGCCCACCGAGTCCTCCTATTGGCATGCCGGAATCTATACCCGGTTTCAGCGTACGGCACTCAGCACAGCATTGAAGGGCCGAAGCAAAATTATGCTCAGTAAGGTATCACACCGCATTTGGTGCTATGCTCTTCGGCAAGAGATGTACGTCACACCGTGGCGGATCCCGATCAGAGGAGTTTCAATGGCAATCTCCACCCTGCCAACGCAGATGGTTAGCCTCAGGGGAGTTTCAAAGAGCTATGGCGACAAGGTGGTCTTTCAGTCCGTCGACCTGGATGTCCCCCTTGGAGAAGTAACTGCCATGATCGGGCCCAGCGGTGCCGGCAAGAGCACGCTTCTACGGTGCATCAACATGCTCGAACGTCCGGACCAGGGTGAGATCACGATCGGCGGAAAGACAATCTCCGCGGGAAGGAAGACCTCTGCGAAGGAGATCGAGTCACTGCGGCGAAAAGCCGGAATGGTTTTTCAGCACTTCAATCTCTTTCCGCATATGTCAGTCCTGCAGAATGTGTCCTTCGCCCAGCAACGGGTGCTGAAGCGCAGCAAGGCGGAGGCTGACGAGCGCTCCATGGCGCTACTTGATCGAGTCGGCCTTGCGGACTTCGCGGATTCCTACCCGGCACGGTGTTCGGGCGGCCAGCAGCAGCGAATTGCCATCGCCCGGGCGTTGGCAATGGACCCGGAAGTGATGCTGTTTGATGAGCCCACTTCCGCCCTTGACCCGGAGGTGGGGCTTGAGGTGCTGGCTGTGATGAAGGAGCTTGCCAAAGAGGGTATGACCATGATCGTCGTCACACACGAGATGGCCTTCGCACGGGACGTTTCCGATCGACTGGTCGTCATGGCTGATGGAGCCATCATCGAACAGGGTGATCCGCACAAGATCATGTCCGAGCCCGAGCATCCCCGCACCAAACTTTTCCTGCGCGCCGTGGTGGGACGGTAGGCATGGAACATCTGCAGGCCGTTCTGCTGGGTGTTCCGCTCACGCTGCTAATCACTTTCTCCTCTCTGCTCATCGGAGCAATCGGGGGCATCCCACTGGTTCTCGGACTGCGCTCCCGCCAGATTGTGATCCAGTTTGTCTGCCGGGCGCTCGTCGATCTCCTCCGCGGCATCCCCGCGGTGGTTTGGCTCTTCGTTATCTATTTCGGTGTGAGCATCGGGGCGTTCCAATTCGACGCAATCAGCGCCGCCGTCGTCGGGCTTGGCCTTATCTCCGCCGCCTATATAGCGGAAATCTACCGCGGAGGAATCTCCGCCGTGCACAGCGGGCAGTGGGAAGCGGGAAGCGCCCTGGGCGTCGGCCGGTGGCCCATTTTCAGCCGCATTATCGGACCGCAGGCGTTCAGGGTTTCCGTTCCGTCCATGACATCTTATGGGATCAGCTTGATCAAGGATTCCTCGATTGCCTCCACTATCGGCGTTACAGAGATCGTATTCCTGACCACCCAGGATGCACGTTCGAACGAGGGCGGGCTGACCGTCTACATCTTCGCCGCCCTCGTCTACCTGGCACTGAGCATTCCGCTGGCGCTCCTTGCCCGCAGGGTTGACTCCGCCCTCCGAAAGAAGGTGTCCCGATGAGCTTCCTCACTGACTGGTCCGCCTGGTTCCCGACGCTGCTGAACGGACTTCTGCTCAGCCTGCAGATCACAGCCATCAGTCTGATTGCGGGCCTGCCGCTCGGCCTTGTCCTTGCCCTGCTTACGAGCAGCCGGCTCCGGGCGGTTCGGATCATCTCCATCGCTGTGGTGGAAATTGGGCGAGGCGCACCCGCCCTGGTGGTGCTGCAGCTCTTCTACTTCGGGCTACCCAGTGCGGGGATCACGCTCTCATCCTTCGTGTCGGCGTGCGTTGCGCTTGCTTTGACGACGGCGGCGTACACCAGCGAGATCCTACGAGCCGGACTCCAGGCGGTTCCCGCCGGCGAGACCGAGGCGTGCGAGACGCTGGGCGTATCCCCGCGGGACACCCTCCGCTTTGTCGTCCTTCCTCAGGGTCTGCGTATCGCTTTGCCGGCGTTGATGGGTTTCGCGATCATCATCTTCCAGGCGACTTCCCTGACCTTCACCATCGCCGTGCCGGAGCTCCTGAGCCAGGCCTACTCCATCGGCTCCTCAACGTTCAACTACCTAAGCGTCCTTTCACTTGCCGGCCTCATGTACGCCGTGATCACCATCCCGGCGTCGTGGCTCGTGGGCGGCATGGAAAAGCGCATGTCACGCCATCTGGCCCATGTGCACTGACGCTCGTGGCTCTACATCACTCTCAGTAACCTTCACCCTCCACAAACCCTAGGAACTCGTCATGAAAAACACAGCACGGAATGTATCAGTTGCCGTCCTGGCGCTGGCCCTGTCGGCCTCGGCCACAGCGTGTGCCAGGGAAGCCGAATCGACCGTTGCCAGCGACTGCGAGCCCAAGCACCAGTTCTCGACCATCGAGGAGGGCCAGCTGACCGTCGGCATCACGGAAATTCCGCCCTACAGCTACACCGAAGACGGGCAGCCGGCAGGTGCCGACGTCGACATCATCAAGGAGTTCGCGGCCGCGAACTGCCTCGAAGTGAAGCCGGTACCACTGGCTTACAGCGCCGCCGTTCCTTCGGTCCAGAACAACCGTATCGATCTCACCGTCGGTGACTGGTACCGCACCGAGGCACGAAGCGAAATCGTCAACCTGACTGCGCCCATCTACCTGGACGAGTTCGGTGTAATCTCGCCGGACGGCATCACGCAGGTGCAGGATCTGGCGGGCAAGAGCGTCGGTACCGTTGATGGATACCTGTGGGTGGAGGACCTCAGGACCATGCTCGGGGGTGATCTGAAGGTGTATCCGTCCAGCGTGGAGTTGAAGCAGGACCTCGAGTCCGGACGTATCGACGTCGGAGTAGACGCCTACGGAACGGCCCTCTTCAACTTCCCCGAGGATTCGGGTTTCAAGGTGACCACGGTGGAGCCGGACCCCCAGGTTCAGGCGACGGTGGAACCGGCGCAGACGGGATTCCCCTACACCAAGGACAATGCGGAGCTCGGTGAGGCGCTCGATACCACGATCGAGGAGATGCGTGAGTCCGGGCAGCTCGTTGAGATTCTGGAAGCCAACGGCTTGCCGGCCAGCTCTGCTGAGGTGGGCGAACCGCGCCTGATTCCGTAGGAACCGGCACCTTGAAAGGCCCGGCAGCCCGCGCTGCCGGGCTTGTTCCCCGCGCCGGAAGTGTTGCTTTGCCACCCTGACAAGAGGACTTGAGATCATTGAGAACCATCGTAATCGGCGCCGGAGCAATCGGATTGTCTGCCGCCTACTATCTCCGGGAAGCCGGCGCCGCGGTGACGGTGCTGGATGCTTCCGAGCCCGGGTCCAAAGCGTCAGCGCACAATGCCGGGTGGATTGTGCCGAGTATGTCGGTGCCGGTGCCCGCCCCCGGTATGCTGCCGCAGGCGTTGAAGTGGATGATGCGGCGCGACAGCCCGTTGTACGTCACGCCGAACCTCAGCCCGCGCTTCGTTGGTTTCATGCTCGAGATGCTGCGCAACTGCACCACGGAGCGCTTTGAGGCGGGGCTGAAGGTTCTTGCCCATTTGAGCAGTGAGACGCTGCAGCTCTTCGACGATCTGGCAGCGGACGGAGTCTCCTTCGAATCGCACAGCGATCCATTGACCATGCTGTACACCCATGCGGGCAATCTGGAAAAGCACGCGGTGGAACTCAAGACCATGGAGGAGTACATTCCCGGTTTCCAGTGGCGGGCCCTTGCTGACAAAGACCTTGCTGCTGAATTCCCGAACGTGAGCGAGGGCCTCGCCGGTGGACTCCAGACCCTCGGTGACCGGTCCATCGACCCCGCAACCCTCACATCCGGGTTGGCGGGCGCATGCCGACGGAACGGCGTCGAAATCAGGGCCGGTTCCGGGGCTACGTTGCGCATCGGTGACCACGGCAAGACCGAGGTTCTGGTCGGAAGGGAGACTCTTAAGGCTGATCGGATCGTGGTTGCGGCCGGCGTCTGGACGAACGGCATCCTCGCAGGCATTGGTGATCGAGTCTCACTTGTTGCAGGCAAGGGGTACGGCTACGACCTGCCGCTGGAAGGCAATGCTCCGAAGTGCCCCATGTACCTGGCTGAGGCCAAGGTCGCAGTCACGCCGTTGAACACCAAAGTGCGCATCGCCGGAACCATGGGCTTCGGCGGCATCGACGAGCGAATCAGTGCCGTCCGTGCCCACGGTCTCATCAAGAGCCTTCCCCGTTACTTTAAGGACTGGCCTCCGGCGGTCACACCACCGCAACCGTGGACCGGACTTCGCCCCATGACCCCGGACGGTCTTCCCATTATCGGCGCCTCACGCAAGCGGCCCGAGGTTCTCATCGCCACCGGGCATGCGATGCTGGGCGTGAGCCTGGCTCCGCCGACGGGCAAGCTGATCGCCGAGCTGGCCACCGGGGAAGCCGCGTCGCGCCACCTCGCCAGCCTCTCTGCTACCCGATTCCGCCTCTAGGATTCGTGTGCAGGGGCACGGCTGAAAGCCCCCATCGAACCTTCTGTGAGCCGAATGCTTGGGATGGATATGATGTGCAGCATTACGGGTGCATCGGCGGTAACTCACCAACAGGATCCCGGACTATCCACCTTTTCTCAGAAGGAACACCATGTCGAGTTACTCCAGCCAGTATCGTGCCCCGTACCCGAGCGAGCAGCCCTTCGCGCGCTCGTCGTCTCCCGGTTCGTCCCGCGGTGCGACCGGATCTGATTACGAGGGCAAGCGGGCGGCGCAGATGTCGATCGCCTACGGCGTGATCGGGATGTTCTTCCTCTGGTTCGTCTTCGGTCCGCTGGCGATCAGCAACGCGAACAAGGCCGAGCGCATGGGGGAGCCGGCAGCGGGCGGACGGATGTTGGGTTGGGTCTCGATCATTCTTGGGATCCTCGGCATCCTGGTGATCGTCGCGTGGGTGATGTTCTTCGCTGCGGCGATGTCCAGCGCGTTCCCCAGCGGGATGACGGTCTAGCTCGGTTTTTATCTAGTTCGGGTCCTGATCGGCCGGCTGCTCGGCTGATGCCGCCAGTTCAACCGCGACCGGCTCCGGCGGGTTGATCTGCGGTCGGAACTCGTCGCGGAAAGCTTTCCACGTCGAGGCGCACATCAGCAGCATGATCAGGCTGAAGGGCACCGAGATCAGGATGGCGGCCGTCTGGATGGTGCGCAGCCCGTCGGTTCCGACCAGCAGCAGGGCGGTGCCGATCACCGCGATCAGGGCCACCCAGAATGCGCGGACCCAGCGTGGAGATTCCTGCCCGCCGCCGGTGCTGATGACGCTCATCACCACGGCTGCGGAGTTGGCCGAGGTGATGAAGAAGGCCGAGATCAGCACGATGGCGCCGACCGTGAGGGCGGGCCCGCCGGGCAGCGCGTCGAGCATGCCGAAGAGTGCATTCGCCGAGTTGACGCTGCCGTTCTCCTCGATGAGTCCGCCTTCACCGAACATCTCCCGGTGGAGTGCTGTTCCGCCCATGACGGAGAACCACAGCAGGGCGATGCCAGCAGGCACCAGCAGCACGCCGAGGGCGAATTCGCGCACAGTCCTGCCGCGGGATATCTGGGCGATGAAGACACCTACAAAGGGTGCCCACGCGATCCACCATCCCCAGTAGAACGTGGTCCAGGTGGCCTGCCAGTCGGCCCCGGCAGCGCCGTCGAACGCCAGGGTTTGCGTGCTCATGCTGATGATGTTCTGGAAATAGTTTCCTGTCGTGTGAACGAAAGTCCGCAGGACAAAGAGTGTGGGACCGGTGAAGAGCACAAAGAGCAGGATCACACCGGCGAGGATCAGATTGCCGTTGGAGAGCCACTTCATGCCGCGCTCGACGCCGGACAGGACCGAGACGAGCGCAACGGTCATCAGACAGAAGACAAGCCCGATCTGGGTCGACTCGGTGGCCTGGGCGATGTTGGCTGAGTCCAGTCCCGACGAGATCTGCAGAACCCCGAAACCCAGCGAGGTGGCGATACCGAAGACCGTTCCCACCAGTGCGATGACGTCGATCGCGTCGCCCCACTTGCCCTTGACCCGCCGGCCCAGCAGTGGTTCCAGCGTCCAGCGCAGGGAGATGGGGCGGCCCTTGCGGTGGATCGCGTAGGCAACAGCCAGTCCGACGACGGCGTACACGCTCCAGGCGTGGATTCCCCAGTGGAGGAAGGTGCGGGTGAGAGCGTCCTGCGCCATTGCCGCAGGGACATCAGCGGTACCCGGGCGCGGGGAGGCGTAGTGGTTCAGCGGCTCCGCGACTCCCCAAAACACCAGGCCGATACCCATGCCCGAAGCGAAGAGCAGTGAGATCCATGAGCCCGTCGAGAACTGCGGTGCTTCACCGTCCCGGCCCAGCCGGATGGTGCCGAAGCGGCTGAAGCCGACCCACAGGGCAAAGATTGCGAAGAGCGCTACAGCCAGCACGTAGTACCAGCCGAGCGAATCAATCACCCCTACTCGTGCGGCCGCGAGAGCGTCAGCTGATGCGTCGGGAAAAACGAAGGCGAAGAACAGCAGGAGGCCCATAATCCCGAAGGCGGGGAGCGCTACGCCGAGCCTGAGGCCGCTTTTGCGCCGGGGTGCGGGGTTAGGAAGTCGCGGTTGCGCGGTCTGCCTCGAATCCGGCAGTTCCAGGGGCAGAGACAACGTTGTTCTCTTTCTGACGAGCAAGGAGTGGCCTAAGGCGGCCACAGCTCGGTACGCAGGACCTTCTGGGCGGCGTCGAGCGGGAAGATATCGTGTCGTTCAAGTTGCGAACGGCACGATCAAATATGGCACGCGTCACAGTGCGCAGTCAATCGGTGCCGGTGTACTGGCGAGTAGGGTTCAGGCGTCCAGCAAGGCGGTTACCCGGGTGTGAAACCACTCCGGCCTCTGAAAGGGAATGCCGTGTCCGCACTCCGGGACTATCTCGAGCTCGCTCCCGGGTAGGGCAGCGTGCAGTGTGGCGGCCGATTGCCGCATCAGTTTGCGTTCGCGTTGGCCCGCGAGGATCAGTGCCCGCCCCGGGAACTCGGACCAGCCGGCGGGGATCCCGAAGCGCAGGTTGTCACCCACAGAGGAAACCATTGTCTCCCGGGAAATGCCCACGCTCGTGGCAATGTAGTGCTTCATGAGTTCCTGCGGGACAAACAGCTCCCGCGCCTGCAGCCGCGCAAACCACCGCCTGCGGGCCAGCGGTGAAGCGACCGCGAGTGACCGGAGTGTGAGGTCGGTGAACGGCATCGGTCTGGCCTGGGCGCTGACCACCACAACACGGTCCACCAGTTCCGGATGCTCGGACGCAAGCTTGACCGTCAGTTGCGCACCGAGTGAGAAGCCGACGACGGCGGCCGGCCCCACAGCTGCCTCCGTCACCATCCGGGCGAGTTCCGTGACCGTGTGCTCGTGGGACCGATAGGGCTCACCGGCGCTTTCGCCGTGACCGGGAAGGTCCGGCACCAGGACCAGATGCTCGGCCTGGAGCGCTTTGGCCAGCGCGTTCCACATCCAACCGGCAACTCCGCCGCCGTGCAGCAGCAGTACAGGGCGGCCCCTACTCGACCCGAAGGTATTCAGATGCATGAAACTATGGTCTCAGCCAGTGCAGTCGTCCATACCTGACGCTGGTATGGCGAGGATAATCTGGCCTGCACAAGACCATTCCAATCGATGCAGAGGACTGTGAGCAATGACTGCTGAAGCTCAGACGCAAGCTACCGCTGGTTCCGGTAACCCGCCGTCGTACCGGGTAGTGAACCCCGCGACCGGCCAGGTGGAGGAGGAGTTCCCCACCGCAACGGACGAGCAGATCGAGGCCGCACTGGCCGCAGCCCACGGAGCATTCCAGGCCTGGCAGGAGGTGCCGATCGAGGAGCGAGCACAGGTCGTGACCCGGATCGGCGAACTGTTCACCGAGCGCGCCGACGAACTTGCCGCCATCATCACTACCGAAATGGGCAAGCCGCTGTCCGAGGCCAAGGGTGAGGCCGAGTTCTGCACCGACATCTTCAACTACTTCGCCAGCGAGGGTCCGCAGCTTGCGGCTGACCAGCCGATCAAACCCATCGGCGGCGGCAAGGCCGTCATCCAGAAGCGTCCCGTGGGTGCGCTGCTGGGCATCATGCCGTGGAACTACCCCTACTACCAGGTGGCCCGGTTCGCGGCTCCCAACCTGGTGCTGGGTAACACCATCATCCTCAAGCACGCAGAGAGTTGCCCGCGTTCGGCGCTCGCCATCGAGCAGATCATGAAGGACGCCGGCCTGCCCGAGGGTGCGTACGTCAACGTGTTCGCGACGCACGACCAGATCGCCGACATCATCGCTGATCCGCGCATCCAGGGCGTGTCCCTCACCGGTTCCGAGCGGGCCGGTGCGGCCGTTGGCGCCATCGCGGGCAAGAACCTGAAGAAGGCGGTGCTGGAACTCGGCGGTTCGGATCCCTATGTGGTGCTGGACAGCGCCGATGTGAAGGCTTCCGCAGCCGACGCGTGGGCAACCCGCATCGAGAACACCGGCCAGGCCTGCAACTCCAACAAGCGCATGATCGTCATGGAGGACATCTACGACGAGTTCGTTGCTGCGCTTGCCGAGCAGGCCCGGGACCTCAAGCCCGGGAACCCCGCCGAGGAGGCGCCGGGCACGTTCGCTCCGCTCTCCTCCCGCGGGGCGGCGGAGTCCCTGTACGAACAACTGCGCGACGCCGTCAACAAGGGTGCCACCCTGCACGCCGGCGGCGAGCTTTCCGAGGGCGACACTGCGTACCTCGCCCCTGCGGTCCTCACCGGTGTCACCCCGGAGATGCGTGCCTGGCATGAGGAGCTCTTCGGTCCGGTGGCCGTGGTTTACAAGGTCTCCTCCGACGAGGAAGCCCTGGAGCTCGCCAATGACACCCCCTACGGCCTCGGCGGCGCGGTCTTCAGCACCGATGAGGAGCGCGCCCGGGCTTTGGCGCTGCGGCTGAACGTCGGCATGGCCAACGTCAACGGCGTCGGCGAAGGTGCGGACCTGCCCTTCGGCGGTGTGAAGCGTTCCGGCTTCGGCCGCGAGCTCGGACCGCTGGGCATGGACGAATTCGTGAACAAGCGCCTGTTCTACATCGCTGAGTAACTGCGGCGGGATTGTCGGCGGGATTACGACGGCGGCGGCACCCTTGGGTGCCGCCGCTTTTCGTTCGTCGCGTGTTAGCAGGCCTTCGTCGCGCTCCTGTTGGGCACGCCGGTCAGCAGCAGTACGGCCGCTCCGGCGGCACACATCAACATGACGACGGCGGTGGGCACCGGGGAAGCGAGACCGAACGCTCCGGTGAGTGGAGCGATGACCGCTGCGCCGGTCATGTTGGATGCGCCCATGACGGAGGCGGCGGTGCCGGCACGGAGGCCGTGGTGTTCGAGGGCGGTGGCCTGCAGCGCGGGAGTGAGGAGGCCGAACGACGTCGTGAAGCCCATGATTGGTCCCATCAGTCCCCAGACGCCGAGTTGCGGGGCGAGACCGACGCTCAGCAGCAGCAGGGTCGCGGCCGCTGTGAGGGCGATCGCCCCGACTCGGACCACGAGGACAGGAGATGCACGTCGGGCAAGGAAAGCACCCATCTGAGATCCGATGACCATCAGCGCACCCTGCGCTCCGAACAGCAGCGCGTAGCCGGTGGGGCTGAGGCCGAAGACTTCCTGTAGCAGAAAGGCGCTGCCGGCCATGAAGGACATCATCGCGGAGAACAGCAGCCCGCCGGCCAGCGCTACGGACCGGAATTGACGGTCGGCAGCGAGGCCCCGGTAGTCGTCGCGCAGCCGGACGCCCTTTCGCTGGAGTCGGCGCTCTGGGGTATTGGTTTCGTTGCGGAGCAGGATGACGCCTGCAACGCACAGCAGCACCAGACCGTAGGCCAGCAGGACCCAGAAGAGTCCGCGCCATCCTACGAGCTCCAGCAGTTGGGCGCCAAGGGCGGGGGAGATGACCACGAAGACGCCCGACGCGATGGCCAGACGTGCGAGGAAGACCAATAGCTTCTCGCCCGTGTAGAGGTCGCGGACGATCGCGAGGGCGATGACCGCACACGCCGCCGAGCCCATTCCCTGGAATGCCCGGCTGGCGATGAGCCATTCCATCGACGGGGCGAGGGCGCACGACGTCGTTGCTACGCAGTAGACCACGATCATCGCCGCGAGTGGGCGGGCGCGTCCGACGGCGTCGGACACCGGTCCCGAGGCCAGTTGGCCGAAACCCATGCCGATGAAGGCGGCGGTCAGCGTGAGCTGGACGGCTGACTCAGGGACGCCGAACTCGGTTCGGATCGCCGGGAAGGCGGGCAGGTAAAGGTCCATGGTGAGCGGCCAGATGACCTGGAGCATGGCCAGGGCCGCGACGATGAGGAGCACTCGGTGGCGTTGTCCTGCCGGCGGGTTATGAGGTGTTGCGAGCGCCGGTGAGGGCTGCGCCTGGTGCACGGGAAACCTTTCCTATGGATAGCGCTTTCCGGACTACCTTACGCGTGGCTCGAGGGTTTGGGTAGGGCGTTTTTCTTCGGCCTCAGGCGGGCCTGTGGTTGAACCTTTGTGGGTAGGTTTACCGCCAGAAGACGGCGATGATGATGTTGAGCAGGGTCAGCCCGCCGATGGTGCCGAGGATGGCTGAGGGGACGGCGTCCTTCTTGCGGTTGATGAAGGCGAGGACCACGACGGCGATCATCACGATGAGCTTGACGCCGATCTTGATGTTGTCCACTTCGCCGAGGTCGGCTGCTTCGATGACGCCGACCAGGCCGAGTCCGGTGATGAGCTGCAGCCAGCTGCCGTGCATGATGCCGGGGGTGACGACTGCGCGGCTGGTTCGCATGCTGCGGATCTGGGCGATGACGCCGCCGAGGATGGCGGCGAGGCCAACGAAGTGCAGGACAAGGAGCAGGTTGCGCAGGAATTCCATGGCTTCAGCTTATGGGGCAATGACGTGCTTGCCGGTATCGAGGATGAGCGAAGCGCTGACCTAGCGCGACTACGTGTTGGCCGGCCGCCCACCTACCAGGAAGAAGGAATCCTCGAGCAGCTCACTGAGATCCTGCTCGTCGATGCGTTCCATCCGCACGAGGAGCAGTTGTGGTGACCGTTCGTGGTGTGGGGTCCAGAAGTACGTCTCCGGATCGGTGCCGGCCAGGGCCTCGCGTTCTGTGGTCTTGACCGTCAGTACGCCCGGTTCCCAGATGCGGGCCATCAGTGTCTTGGCGAACCAGGCGGGTTGGCCCCAACTCGGACGCTCGACGACGCCAGGCAGTGCGAGACACATCCGTCGGACGTCAGCTTCACTGGCCATGGGGCTGCCACTTCTCGGCGCGTGCAAGTGCCCGCTCGAGTTCTCTGCCGCCGGCTTCGGCGAGAAGGTCCGGATCGCCGACGACGACGAGCAGGCTCCGCGCCCGCGATAGGCCCACGTAGAGGTGCTCCTGGGCGCGGTCCATTTCCTTGAAGCCGTCGACGCAGAGGATCACCACCGAGCGCTCGAGCCCTTTGAAGCCGAGGACGTGGCCGTAGAACTCGCCCTCGTTGGCGTGGAAGTCCTGCCAGTACTGCTCGATGTTGTCGTCGTCGAAATAGTCCTGGTGCACGGGGTGGCGGTGGCAGGTGGTGAGCAGTGCGATCTGGTTGTTCGCCCAGCCCTCCACGATGAGGGCGTCGATACAGTCACCGGCGACGTCGAGCGCGTCCTCCGTTGCACACTCGACGTGGCGCACGGGCAGCCCGGTACCTGCCCTCGGCGTGAAGTGTTCCCCGGCGAAGCCCTTGAAGGTGTCGGCGATGCGCCGGGTGTTGCGCAGGTTTTCGTCCACGTGGATGGGCACCAAAGCGGCGGCCGGGCCGTTGGCGACATCCGCCGTCGTTCCTCCCCAGCGCCGGTACACGTCCTGGCCGTCGTCCATGAAGGCGTAGACCTCGGAACGCTCGGGATCCCTGGTGCAGGCGAGGAGCGCTTCCCACCACAGCGGCGCAAAGTCCTGTGCTTCGTCAATTATGACTGCGTCAAACTTCTCGTCCGGCGGCAGGTCGGACGCGAGTTCCTTAAGCATGCGGGGCATGTCCTCGTCGAAGTACTCCTGACCTGCACCGTCCGGGATCCCGAGCGAGCGGACGTACTCGTGGAACTCGCCGGTGAACACGGGCCGAGCCGAACGCCAGTTCTTGACTTCATTCTGCAGGTACTGCCCGAGCCCCTTGTTGTAGCAGAAGAGGCCCACCCGCTTGCCTTGTCGGCAGAGCTGCCGTGCCTTCGCGAGGGCGAGCCAGGTCTTGCCGCTGCCGGCACCACCGGTGAACCGGATGCGCGGAATATCCCGGGTGGCCTTCAGCAGCGTTTCCTGGCGTTCGGTCAGGAGGTCCTGCTCGTCCTCGATCTCGGCGCCAGGCATGCCCGCGGCTGGTTCATAGGTGGCCTCCAGTCGCCGGGCGATGCGTTCAAGGTACGACGGCGCGAGCGACGTAGCGCCTGAGCTTTCCGTTTCGATGGCGTGGCGGATCGCCGCTGCCGGCGACAGGAGATCCTGCCTGTCGAGAATGAGTTCGCGTGGGCAGCCGGCCATTGCCCAGTCCCGGTCCACATCGGTGTAGGGGAAGCACGCAAGGTAGGCGAAGCGGCTGGTCAGGCGGCTGCCGATCTGGTCCTCGATCCAGGCGCGGAACGCGTGCATCGAGCTTTGCGACTGGGCGATGGGACTCTGGATCGGATGCCGCCCTTCCTTGCCGCCGGATTGCCACCACTGTCCGCGGTCGACGCCTACCAGGCCGCCCTTCACCTCTATCACCGCCAGCCCGATGCCGGGCCATAGCACCAGGATGTCGATCTCGTGCTCGGCCCTGCCATGGCGCACCTGAACCGAGTGGGCAAGCACGACGTCGTCAGGCAGGGCGGCGCGCAGCTTCAGCCAGACGGCTCGCTCGGCGGACTGGGCATCGGTGAAGTCGGGCTGTTCCGGGATGCAGCGCATTACCGCGCGACCCGGTACATCACTTCAGCGCCCGCATCACGGCAGAAGATCAGAGCCAGCTTGCTGACGGTCTGTCCGGTGATGCGCTGAATCATGTCCGCGTAGGTGGACAGCTGCCGCCAGTATGCGGCAACGGTCTCCTCGGTCGGTTCGCTGTCCGTCTTGAAGTCGGCGATGATCAGCGACCCGTCGTCCTCCCGGTACATCAGGTCGATGACGCCCTCGACAGTCACTCCATCGGACGGCGCGACGACGGGAAGCTCAAGCCAATGCTCACGCTCCGCTGCACGGCGCACGGGTTCGCTGGCCAGGGCCGCCCTTGCCCGCGCGGCCAGTGCCTTTGGGGTGACGCCGTGGGCGAGGCGGGCGACGCTGTCCGCGATGGCTTCCACGTCCGCCGACTCCTGCAGGTCGCTGAGCTCCATCACGCGGTGCAGTGCGGTGCCGAATTCGGCTCCACGCTCGGCATCAACGGGGGCAGGCGAGGGGAGGGTTTCGTCGTCGAGCGCTATGAAGCGCAACTGCTCTTCCCCGGAGTCCCCGTCCGCTGCGGACCCAGCTCCCTTCGCGATGGAGGTGACCGACGCCGTCGAGGCGATCGCCGACTGTTCCTGCCAACGAACTCGCTGCCGGTCCCAGTCCTCCCAGGACTCGACGCGCTCAACGGTGGTCTGCCGCTTTTCGCCGGGCGCAACGTTCGAGGGAAGTACGAGCGATGGGATCGCCGGGTCGTCCGTGTCTTTGAGCAGCTGTCCCAGGCTGTTCTGCCGATTCACGTAGTGCGAGACGACGAGGTGGCTTTCGGCTCGTGTGCAGGCGACGTAGAGCAGGCGGCGCTTCTCCGCGTCATCGAAAAGCTTCTCGACTGGCTTGGCGGCACCATAGCCCGCCGAGGTGATGCCTTCCTTGAGCGAGACCTGCAGGGTTCCATCGTCATCCCAGAGGGCGGCGTCGCTCGATGTCCGCGGGCTGGACCCGGTCCCCGCCACGATGACCATCGGGAACTCCAGGCCCTTGGAGGCGTGGATAGTCATGATGCGGACGGCGTCGACGTCGGTTTCCGGCACCACCGACTCCCGCACGCGGGTGTTTTCTTCCTGCTGAGTTCCGGCCCATACGAGGTAGTCACGGAGGCTTCCGTGCGTTGCTTCCGACCAGGCGCGGGCCTGGTCGATGACGAAGCGGAGCCGCCGCCACACGTCGCGGTAGCGCGGTGAGGCGATGGCCGTTTCCATCATTCGGCGCTCGGTGACCAGCCGGTCCATCAGCTCCGCCGGGGTATGGACGCTGATCTGCCGGCACAGCTCCGACAGATAGGTCATACCGTGCGCGACGGGGGAATTCTCAAGCCCTTCCGGCGGCGGCGCGAAGAGATTCCACGACCCGCCTGAAGACTTCCACTCGAAGAGCTCGTCATCACCGCACGCGAAGGGCGCCGAGCGCAGGCAAAGCACCAGTGCGGCCTCGTCAGCAGTGTTGGCGATCGCCTTGAGCGCCAGCAGCAGGTCGTTCACTTCCTGCGTTGAGTAGACCAGCGAGGAGGCTTCCGCGCGGTACTCGATGCCGGCGTCGTCGAGCGCGTCCTCAAGCGCGGCCAGCGCGGTGCGGGTGGGCAGCAGGATGGTGATGTCCCTGAGCCGCAGGTCTGTGTTTTCGAAGCTCTTGGTCGGGTCGTCCGAGCGCTTGGCCTGCTTCTGCCACGCGGGGGTCCCGGCCCGACCCGACGCCAGCAGGATGGCGGCGGCGACGTCCTGGGCTTCCTGTTTCCGCATTGCCTCGGCGGACACCTTGCCCGACTCATCGGGCACCGCGCCGTCGCGACCGATAATCGACACCGCCGGACCGTGCGACTCGTCCCAGATCGGCCGCTTGGGGTCTGGAGTCAGTGGCTGGTAGGACGGTTGAAGATTGCCGTCCTCCTGGATGAGCTGACCGAAGGTGGTGTTGATCCAGTCGAGCAGCGGCGCTGTGGAGCGGAAATTGGTGCGCAGCGACGCTATGCGGGAATGCGAGGAGTCCCGGAACCGGCGTTCGGTCGCCAGGTAAGTGGCGATGTCGGCGCGGCGGAACCGATAGATGGACTGCTTCGGGTCGCCCACCGTGAACAGCCTTCCGGCGGGGATCTCCAGGTCCTCCCACCCGTCAATGCCGCAGACGTCCTCCGCAGCGATGCGGGTGGCGATTTCCGCCTGGACGGGATCGGTGTCCTGGAATTCGTCGAGCATGATGCACCGGTACCGCTTGTGCAGGGCGCGGTGTACGACGGCGGTGCGTTCGTCCGTGCCGACCAGCAGGTCGCGCGCGTGGATGAGCAGGTCGTTGTATTCCAGTTCGCCGCTGCGCTGGCGTTCGCGGGCGGCGTCGACAAGTCGCTCGGCCATGGCGGCAGCGATGGTGTCCACAGCCGGGGCGACGAAGCTCTTGCGCAGTTCTGCTGCGGTTTCGCCGAGCTTTGCACAGGCGTCGCGTACCTCGGCGATATCGATCGCCCAGTTTCCCTTTTTGCCCTGCTTCGGCGTGGGCGGGATGTCGTCGAGGATCTCCAGCACGAGCGCGAGTTCGCCGGTGCTCGCGTTTTCGAGGCGCCCATGCCAGGAACGCATCTTCTCGATGGCAACTAGCAATATGTCATCCGCGTTGGTGCAGTGCCGAGTGTGTTCCAGGACGTCTGCTGTCTGGCGAAGGAGCGGACCGAGGTCGATCGCCGGGATGGGTCGGCGCTGGGGCGGATGGCTTTCCAATCGGTCCCAGTTGGCGTCGAGTGCGGAGGCAACCGTCTCGAGATGGTTCAGGGAACCGCCGACGGCGAGGAGCACGCGGAGCGCTTGATCGAGTGTTTCGTCCTGAAACAATTCGTGGCGGATGGCTTCCCACCGGCGGGTGAAGGCGATCTGGGAGCGCAGTTCGTCGACGACGGTGATGAGCGGTGGGACACCGGCTTCGATGGGATGCTCGCTGATGATCCGGGCGGCGAAGGAATGGATGGTGCCGATGGGGGCGGTGTCGAGTTGGCCTAGGGCGCGGTCCCGAGCCTCGGACGGGTCGCTGTCCTTGAGCTTTCGGCGCACCCGGTCGCGCAGCTCGCCGGCGGCCTTCTCGGTGAACGTGATCGCGGCAATGTTCTTCAGCTCGAGGCCGCCGGTCAGGACCATCGTGCAGATGCGTTCGACCAGTTCGTGGGTCTTGCCGCTGCCGGCGCCCGCCTCGACGAAAACGTTGGTTTCGAGGTCCGCTTCGATCAGCGCACGGTCGGCCTGATCGTGAAGTTGAAGGGTTTCCTGCGTCATTTCTCCACCTTCAGCAGCTTGGCGTAGGGCTTGAGTTCGGGTTGCTTCTGGAGTTCCACCCAGTGCTGGTCCATTCCCAGTTGGCCGGCGAGCGAGGTGAACGTGACCGCAGTTCGGTCGCGGGTGATGTGTTTGGTCGGCTCCGGCTTGGGCGGGAAGACTCCGTTTCGAATCGCGGAGATGATGAGCCCGGCATCCTGCCGCAACTGTTCGATCACCTCGTCGGTGACCTTGTAGCCGATCTTCTCGAAACCACCCGCTCGGGAGGTGAACCAGTAGGCGGCGCTGACGTCGTCGTCGGCGTTCTCGGCAAGGGAGCGGGCGAAGAGGCCGTAGACGGGCAGCTGGAACTTCGTGCCGTAGGCGGTGGGGTGTTTGTTCAGGTCCTTGAACTTGTCGGTCTTGCCGGTCTTGTAGTCCACTACTCGCACCCGGCCATCCGAGTGCCGGTCAATACGGTCCACCTTGCCGCGGAACCGCAGGACTGTGCCGTCCTCGAGTTCAAGTTCGACGGCGGCGGTCTCCTCGTCCATGCCGAACGGTGCCTCGGCGGCGGCGTACTGCCAGCCCTCCGAGGCTGCATCCTCGTCGTCACGGAAGAGACGGTGAAAGTCTTGCCGCATGCGTGCCTGGTTCTGGTCCCAGACGTGCTTCAGCCAGAGCGGATTGGCGAACTCCTCGAATGCGGCGTCGGCCAGTTCGATGAGCCGGTCCACATTCCGCGACTGGTCCTGCTCGGTGATCTCCCGGACGTAGTCCTCGAGCACCTTATGCATCAGGTTGCCGCGCTGCATGGGATTGATCTGGACCTCGAGCTCGACGTCCTCGAAGATGTCGACCTTCAGCACGTGCCTGAGGAAGAAGCTGAAGGGGCTCAGCACCCAGTCCTCCAGACGGGTGGGGGAGAGCGCCTTCGACTCCTCGATGATGCGCCCCGCGTGGGCGCCGATGTTTCCATTGAAACGGGTGAAGGCACCGGTACGCCGGTCGCGGGTTGCGGCAACGGCGCGCTGCAGGACGGTGTCGTGAGCGAGCGCCGCGGTCCTGTCCTCAGCGGTCAGCAGGAAGCGCAGCCGCCACTCCTGTTCGGTGGCCGCCACCGGCTTCTCGCCGTCTCGTTTCGTAGGAGCACCATGCTCGATGCCGTGCGCGAACGACCGCAGTTCGATCTGCGGTTTCGTGGTGATCCAGCGGGACAGCAGTTGGTCACCGGAGCCGCGCAGGTCACCGCGCGGACTGATGATGGTTCGTGCGGTACCTGCAGCGAGAGCGGACAGGAACTGCTGGTGCGCGGCTTCGGCCCGCTGCTCGACGGTCAGGAGGTCCCCGCCGACTACCTCGGCGACGGTGTCGGGGAGCAGGGGATTCTCCCGGATGCGGGCGGGCGCCAGCCCTTCTGCGGCGCCGATGAGGAACACCTGGTCAAGGTCGCGTCCGACGGCGTCGGCATAATTGCCGACGACGACGCCGGTGCCGCTCTTGCCGGTCCATCCCGCCTTCGCCTGGATACTGTCCTCGACGGTGCTGCGGATCAGGAGCGGGTTGGGATTCGGGCCGATCCCGTCGAGCGAGCCCAATCGAGTGACGATCTCTTGGAGCGCAGCGCGCGTAATTGCTTTGGCGGGCGGTTCGGTATCGCCGCGGCGGCCCATGAACTCGGTGAGGAGTTCGCTAAGCGCCGCCTCAGCAACCTGCCAAGATGCCGCTGCGAGAACGCGGCCGACGGCGGCGGCGAGGGTACTGACGAAGTCCTCGAACAGGGCGAGCTGTTCCAGGCGTTGGGTGTGCCGCTCGCTGGCATGGGTGTCGCCGTCGTGATCAGCTGGATGGTTGGAAGGAGGGTTGACGTGCAGGCGCTCGCAGACGGCGCTGTTCGGCAGGTCGTGGTCGCGCCAGACAAGGGTGCCTTCGGCGAGGACGTTGAGGATGGTGCGGACATCCGGTTCGGCCGGGTCCAGCGTGAGCAGTTGGAGGAGGCCGCGTGCCAGCGGCGCGTCGCTGAGGCGCTCGGCTGAGGGTCCTACGAACGTGATGCCGGCTTGGGCGAGTCGCTGGGTGAGCAGGGCGCGGTAGGGGTGTGCGGTGGAGTGGAAGACGCCGATGCGGTGACCGGGAACTCCGGAGCGCAGCTGGTCGATGACGAGGCGCACGATGGTGCGGACCTCGTCGTCGGCGTCGGAGGCAGTAAGAACCTCGGTGTGCTCGTCGAAGGTGCCGGCGGCCTGGACGTGGGTGAGGCCTGCTGTTTCGAGCTGGCGGCGGAAGGCGGCGACGGCGGGCTGGTTCTGGGTGCCGAGCATGAAGCCGATGAGTGTACCCAGCCGTCGTCGTGTGGCTGGAGTCTGAACGATTCGGCCGGCTCGCTTGAACAGGTGGTGGTCGGTGTACCAGCGGTCACCGAGAGTCTCCATGGCGGTGCGGTGGATTCGGAGGACTTCGCGCACGAGGTCCGGAAGGGCGGCGTCGTGCTTGGGATGGATCGATTCCAGCAGCGGTGCGGTGCGGGTGATGGCGCGGGCGGTTGCCGGTTGGGTGGCAACCTGCTCGAAGTCGCCGGGGGCTTCTGCAAGGACCTTGCTGATCGCTGCCTGTCGGACGGGGGGTGGAAGCGGCGAGCGGTGAGCGAGTGAGATGTCGGACGCGACGAGTTCGGTCGCGAGGTCCTTGAGTGTGTAGGCGCGGACGCCGACGCTGCCGGCTCCGTTGTTCAGCGTGCGTCCGAGGTAGCGGGTGACGTCCAGGCCGGAGGCGTGGGAGGGCACGATGATGGTGATCGGCGCAAGCGGATTCGCCGTCTGAGCCGCCGTAATGCGAGCGGTGAGTTCACACAGCGCTTCGCCCGTTGAGGCCGCTGTATGGACAGCTGTGTGTACGGTCATGACGCCCCCTGATTTCTGTCAATTTCAACATAACAGCGGGCTCTGACAGTTCCGGCGCGACGCCGAAAGGAGCATGACTTTGCCTGCAAGCAAAGTCTTGCTCCTTCGGGATCACATAAGTCGCACTAAGAGACGAGCTTCGCGTAGACCACGTAGTTGTCGTCGAAGTTGCCGGTTGCAGGGTCGTAGCCGTCGCAGGTGATGAGTCTGAGTTCGGACTCTTCCGTGTTCCCATAGACCTTCTCGGTCGGGAAGGCATCCTTCGAGTACTGCTCGCCGCGGTCGAAGACGAACACCGCTGTCGTGCCGTCTGCGCGGGCGACCTCGATCAGGTCCCCCGGCCCGAGGGCGCGGAGATCGGCGAAGACTCCCGGTCCGCCGTCGGTTGCGTTCACGTGCCCAAGGAGCACGGCCGGGCCAAGCTCCCCCGGAGTGGGAGACCCGTTGAACCAGGACGCGGGCGCCCCCGGCCCGTCCGGCGGTACTTCGAGGGTCCCGTTCTCACGCAGGCCCAAGCTGAGCAGCTCGGACTCCGTGCCGGTCGATGGTATGTGAACGGATATCGGCTCAGAGGCCGCCATTACCTCCGTCGTGACGGACGGTGTCTCGCTCGGTGCAGGCTCGGGTGAGCTTGTCTGGACCTGTGCGGCTGTCGGCAGTGCAGCCGCATTCTCCGCCGACTGGCCGCCACCGCCGCAGCCAGTAAGAAGGAGCACGGCGACCGCCGCAGAGGCGTAGAAGCCCCTGCGGCGGTCAAAGGTAGAGCTAGTCATGTGAAGCGGGATTCCCGATCCGACTATGCCTGGCGGCGACGAACGACGAACGTTCCGGCTGCAGCAGCAGCAACCAGGCCACCGAGGGCCAGCAGTTCGGCACCGTTGTCAGTGTCCTGCGCAACACCTGTGTCTGCGCCACCCACCGGCATGACCGGGATCTGGTTGACGTTGTTGTTGTTCGTGGATTCGGTGCCTGTTGCACCGTCCTCGCCGTTGCGCTCGCATGCCACCCCATCCTTGTCACGGTCGAGGTGCTCGCCGTAGCCGGGCGCGCCAGCGGGGATGTTGAACTGGCCGGCAGCTGCTGCAGCTGCGCAGTTCGGGAACGCGGCCGGGCCAACAACTACGGGAGCGGGTGCAACCTCAGTAGCCGGCTTCGGTGCAGGCGCGGGCTTCGGTGCGGGAGCCGGTGCCGTGCCGATGGGCTTGCTGGAATCCTCGCAAGCGACGCCGTCACCGCCGCGATCGAGATCCAGGCTGTAGCCCGGCGCGCCAGCGGGGATGTTGTAGTAGCCCGCAGCGTTGGCCTCAGTGCAGTTCTTGAAGCTCAGCGCGTTTGCCGGGCTTGCGGTCAGTGCGGAAAGTCCAACTGCTGCTACGACGGTCAGCAGCGTAATGCTCTTCTTCATTGGTGCCCCATTTTTCGTACGTTGGTGGTGTTGGGAACCTGCGCGGGGCATGGGGTAACTGCAGTGTTTTTCCCCAGGCCCGGCTGCTGGTTTCTCGGACTCGGCTTATGCCGGAGTCAGTTATATCAACAAAGTTGAAGAATCACTTGACTCTGCAAGTTTGTGTCACCGATCCATTATGGGAGGCACGAATGAAGCTCTCGTGATACACCGCTAGAGGGCGTTGTCACACATGAACTAAGCACCACAAACGCAAGGAACGGGCGGCACCAAGCGGCGCCACCCCTCCTCAGTGCGAAGTTACTTCTTCAGCGGGTTCGGAATCGTGACTGAACGGACGACGTCGTTCACTTCGTTGGTGCCATCGGCACCGGCAACGCCGAAGTCCCGCGCATCGATGACCATGCGGTCCTCGTAGACGTCGATAGTCAGGCCGCGGTTGATGTCGCGGGTGACGATCTCGCTGATGCCCTCGGTGTTCTCACCGCGCGCATCCCACTCGACCTGGATGGCGCCGGTGTTCACGGCCCAGAAGCCGTCCGGGTGTCCGCCGTCGGTGCGGCGCTGGACGGCCCAGTCGCCGAGCTCGAATGGGTAGTGGGTGTGCCCGTTGAGCATGACGGCGTTGGGGTAGTCGCCGAGGATGCCGGTGAGCAGATCGTTGTGCTCGTAGTGGGTGGAGTACCAGGGGATCCACGACGCCGACGCCGTATCGCCCAGCGGGAAGTGCGAGATCACCAGGATCTGCTTGTCCTGCTTGGTCCAGTAGGCCAGGCGCTCCTTGAACCACTCGAGCTGCTCGGCGGACATCGGAACCTCCGGTGGCCGCGACTCCTCCTGCCCGAGCACCAGGGCCGGCACCTCGCCGCCGTTGCCCTCGAGAACGTACTCGTCCCACACCCGGTCGCGGTCCGCGAAGTCCAGGAAGCGGTCACGAAGCACCTCGAACGGCTCGCTCGTGTAGCTCTCGTGGTTGCCGATGGCAGCGGCGACCGTCCCCGGAAGGATGGGCGCGGCGTCGTCCATGACCTTATTAACGTCATTCCACTGGGCCTCGGTGCCGTGCGCCACGATGTCGCCGACCATCAGCAGGCCGGACGCATCCGGACGGACCGCGTTCAGGTCCTTGAACGCGTGGGCGAGGTCGCCGGGCTGTCCCTGGATGTCGCTGACCACCCACGTGCTGGTGGCATCTGAAGCGTCCATGGCGGCGGCAGGCAACACCTCGCGCACAGACACCGAGTCGATCGCCCAGTACCAGCTGTTCGCCTCCGCTTCGAAGTTCCAGCGGAAGGTCGCGGTCTTGGCACCCTCGGGCACCTCGATGTCGACGGTCTCGTTCGCGTTCAGTACCGACCCGTCGTAGTTGTCCGTCACCGTGGTGCTGTCGTACCGGAGGATCTCGGTCTGCTCGCCGGAGCCGTCGAACTCGACGGTGACCGTGGCGGACTGGCCGGCCCACCCGCGGTAGTGCGAGTCAAAGCTCAGCTGAACCACGGACTGCCCGGCAACCTTGATGCCCTCGGAAACCAGGGTGGTCTTGAAGTCGTGAGGGGCGTTGTTGCGGTCGGCGAACTCGTCCGAGTCAGCGACCGCGATGACGTTGTCCGCCCGGGCGAACCGGTTGCGCATCTGGTCCTCGGCGTCCACCCAGAACTCGCGGGTGGTGAAGTTCCAGCCGCGCCACTCGTCGACGCCGACGCCGGTCATTGACTCGCTGTTTTCGACGCTCCAGCCCTTCGGCGCGGTGGAGGTGAAGCCGACGGTCCCGTCCACGATGTCGGGATCGCTTGACCGCGCCTGCAACTGCGCAGCCAGGTCGTTGAAGCTCTGGCGGTAGAGGACGTTGTCGGTCGGCTGCGTGTTGACCGGCTTGGCCTTGTGAAGTTCCGCCTCCGGTGCGGCGGTTGCGATGGAGGTGGTGCCGATTGCCAAAGGAACGACGACGGCGAGCGCCAGTGCGCTGGACAGCGCACGGCGGCGGGGTTGAGACCCGAGCATGGGGGATGCCTTTCTTCAAGGTGGGTGACCTCTTGAAGGTAGGTACTTGCTCCGAACAACAAACAGCAGGATGGGAACGCGCGGTTGAACGGGGGAGGAAGGCCGGGGGAACTGGCTGCCGCTGTGGGACCCGTCGCCCGGATAGGCTGGCATTTGCGACTATCGAGGGGTGCCCGTGACAATTTACCATCTGGAGCCAGGCCCCGAAACGACGGTCCAGGTGTTCTCGCAGGACATTCCACCAGCGCTCACGGTCAACCCGGGCGACACCGTCCGCGTCCGGTCTCTCGACGCTGTGGGTCACCTGCAGCGTCAGACCTACCCTGGCGAGGAGCAGCCGCAGATGTTCGCCGACCGGAAGGGGCACTGCCTCACCGGACCGATTGCCGTCGCCGGGGCACAGCCTGGCGACATGCTGGCGGTGACCTTCGCTTCGCTGACCCCGGACAGCTGGGGCTTCACCGTAGCCGGACGCAAGGACGATGCCTTCACCCGGCTGCTCGCCGTCGACGGCGGCGTTCCGCAGTGGCTGCTGTGGGAGGTGGATGCCGAGCGCGGTATTGCCATCAACGACCTGGGACAGAAGGTGCGGCTTAGCCCGTTCCTCGGCGTCGTCGGTGTTCCGCCGGCCGAGGATGGCCAGGCGTCCACCATTCCGCCCCGTGCCGACGGCGGCGGAAACATCGACTGCCGCGAGCTCACCGCTGGCTCCACCCTGTTCCTGCCGGTCACGGTTCCCGGCGCGCTGCTATGTGTAGGTGACGGGCACGCTGCGCAGGGCGACGGCGAGGTGGGCGGGACGGCGATCGAGTGCGGAATGACCTCGGAACTGGTGCTCGACCTGGTCACCGAGCCGCCGCTGACCTCGATTCACGCCGTGACGCCGACGTCGAGGATCACGTTCGGTTTCAACGCGGATCTCAACCTGGCCACGGCTGAGGCTCTGAGCGCCATGCTGACGTGGATGCAAAGCCTGTTGGGTATGGATCGCACTCGGGCCCTGGCACTGGCGAGTACGGTGGTGGACCTGCGGATCACCCAGATCGCGAACGAGACCTGGGGCGTCCATGCGGTGCTGAAGCACGACGCCGTGCAGTAGCGTCGTTCGCTATCGCGCCTCAGTCTCGTTTCGGCATTGGAAGCACTGCATCTCCTGGAAGCAACCAAGAGTGTTGCCAATCGTCGTTCGTGCTTCCGCCGGTGCAGCGGTCTGGCTCCTGCCGGACTATTGAAACGCTCGACAGTCGCTGCCACCAGCGCGCCTTCCCCTCTGTCATCTCTATGCCTCAACCGCGTTTGGCATCGGAGTAGAAGCCGCGGGAAAGCCCGGTCAGGAGCAGGTTCCGGATCGGGCCGTATTCGCGATCCGAGTCCTTCTGATCAGGTTCTGCCAATGAATCAGACAGCGCAGCCAGCCAGTCCTCGTAATGCGTGATGTCCTGACTGCTGGATGCGGCCACTGCATCACACGCGAAACCCACAGCGGATGTTCCATCGTTGAGCCGCATCGACCCGAGCAGCATCGGTTCAGGCAGCGTGGCCAGGAACTGGCCCAGAGCTGCTTCGGACAGGATCCATCGTTCACCGACGAGCTCCCTACCCTCGTCGCAGCGGTACACGCCCGGTTTGGGTGGTTGAGTGTCCAGCGCCACCATCCTGTATCGGGGGGCTGTGCGGACGGTACCGTCCCAGTAGCCTCCGAGTTTTTCCACGTCAGGAGCAAGAACCTGCCCACGACGGTGTGCACCCATGACAACCAATGGAGTTCCCTGAGCCCCGGCGGCCAGCGGCCAGGGCTTACCGGTGCTGTCCGGTGACGGGGCACTGCCCGATGCGAACAGGGCAGGCGGAGCGGGAGTGAAGGCAATCCGGCGAGCGATGTCGGCCACAACCGCGTCGTCGAAGGTGCGTCCCACCACTGTGACACCGAATTGGGCCCCGTCCACCTCGCCTGCGGGCACTGCGACAGCGCACATGTCGAAGAGGTTGCAGAAGTTCGTGTAGGTGCCCATGCGGGAGTTGACGCCGACAGGGTCCACGGCAACTTCAGCAATGAGGGGATGCAGCGGAGCGGTCGGAACCAGCAGGGCGTCGAATCCCTCGAGCTGCGCGAGCGCCGCCTGCTTCAGTTCGGCGAGCCGCTCGGTGTCGGCGACGTACTCGTGCGCCGACAGAGCTCCTGCGCGACTGATGATGCCGGACACGGTCGG
The DNA here is from genome assembly GCF_035189165.1 of Arthrobacter sp. JZ12. Classification (NCBI taxonomy): domain Bacteria; kingdom Bacillati; phylum Actinomycetota; class Actinomycetes; order Micrococcales; family Micrococcaceae; genus Arthrobacter; species Arthrobacter sp. JZ12. Next base: position 651,128 of record NZ_CP045246.1, read on the forward strand.
ATCCAGGCCCGAGGGGTTGCGCTCGGCTGCCTGCGCATCGACGAAGGCACCCACCGCGGCATACCGCTCCGCGACAAGGGCCCCGTCGTAAAGTAGCCGGGCGGCTCGGAGGAACAGGTCGATCGGAATCGGCGCGACGTCGACGCCGGCGTCCGCGAGCCGCGCGACCTGGCGGCCGAACTCAGCAGCCCAGGCCGGGGAAAGCTCCGGCAGTTCGGCTGGAAAGGCGACGCGCGGCCGGCTCGGCGCCGCGAGGCGCACATCCGAGGGCCATTCCCGTGCACCGCCTGCCATCACCCCCATGGCGAGTTCCGCCGTCGGAAGGTCGCGGGCCAGGATGGTCACCGTGTCCCAGGAGCGGCAGGCGGGAACGACGCCGTCGGTGGACACTACATGCAGTGTCGGCTTGATGCCCACGATGCCCTGCAGCCCAGCCGGAATCCGTCCGGAGCCGGCGGTGTCGGTCCCGATCGCGATGTCAGCCAGGCCAAGCGCCACAGCGACGGCCGATCCGGAACTCGAACCGCCCGAAATATGCTCCGGGCGGCGTGCATCGCGGACGGCGCCGTATGGGCTGCGGGTGCCCACCAGTCCGGTGGCGAACTGGTCGAGGTTGGTCGATCCCAGCGCTACGGCGCCCGCAGCGCGGAGTCGCCGCACTGATTCAGCGTCCCGTTCCGGAACATACGAGTATCCGGGGCAGGCAGCCGTCGTGTGTATGCCCGCTACGTCGACGTTGTTTTTCACGGCGAGAAGCAAGCCCGCCAGGGGGAGGTCCTCCCCGTCACGGACCCGGGCGTCGACGTCCGCGGCTTCGGCGAGGAGTTCCTCCGGCGTCCGCAGGGTAACCCAGATCTCGGGCCGGTCCACTGCATTGATGCCGGCAAGTGCGGCGCGTACGCGATCGGTCGCCACTTTGCTCATACCGCTACCTCTTCCTTCTGGCGTGCTTCGGGTTCCACTTCGACCTCCAGCGTTCCCAGGACCACCAGGGCTTCACCGGACACCACCTGCGATCCGGCGAGGGGGAGCACCTGCAGCACCTGCCCGTCGTGCGGGGCGGTGATTACGGTTTCCATCTTCATGGCCTCCAGCGAGACGAGGGGCTGGCCCTTGAGCACCTCATCACCCACTTCCACGTCCACCTTCCACACGCTGGCGGCGAAGGGCGCCGAAACCAGCGAAGCGCCGTCGGGTACCACCAGATCGTCGGATGCGGGAACGACGGCGGCAGCCGCCTCCGCGCGGTCGAACTCACCGGCGTCTGCCCAGGCCTGACGCTCGACGGCGAAGGCGGCCGATTGCTGCAGGCGGAACTCGTCGATGGACTCGCTGTTGTCGGCGAGGAACCGCTCGTGCTCGGCGAGCGAGAACGTACCCTCCTCAATTTCGACACCGCGTCCCCGGCCCGCGGCCATATCGGCGCGGAGGTCCAGGAGCTCTTCGGGGCTGACCGGGTACCAGGAGATACGGTCGAAGAACCGCAGCAGCCAGGGGGAGCCGGGCTCGAAAGGAGCCGAGTCCGCGTAGCGCGACCATACCTGGGTGGTGCGTCCCACGAACTGGTAACCGCCGGGTCCCTCCATGCCGTAGATGCACATGTACGCGCCGCCGATGCCGACGGCGTTCTCCGGCGTCCAGGTCCGCGCCGGGTTGTATTTGGTCGTGACGAGGCGGTGCCGCGGGTCGAGCGGTGTTGCGACGGGCGCACCCAGATAGACGTCACCCAGCCCGAGGACCAGGTATTCGGCGTTGAAGACGGTGTCGAAGACGTCGTTCACGGAATCCAGCCCGTTGATGCGGCGGATGAACTCGATGTTCCACGGGCACCAGGGAGCGTCGTCGCGCACGCCGGCCATGTATCGCTGGATGGCCTCGCGTGTCGCGGGGTCGTCCCAGGACAGCGGCAGCCGGACGGACCGGCTGGGAACCACCAGTTCGGAGCTCGCCGGAAGGGCAGCCTCTATCTCCCGGACCGCGTCCAGCAGACGGCGGGTCGACAGGACGGATGGGTCCACCTTGATCTGGAGGCTGCGGATTCCCGGCGTGAGGTCGACGACGCCGGGAAGGCGCAGTTGCTCGACGGCCTGGTGCAGGGCATGCACCCGGGCCCGTAGGCCGAGGTCCAGGACCATGTCACCGTATTCGACCAGGAGGTTGTCGTCGCCGGAGCGCCGGTAGGTGACGGCGGGGCGGCCGGGTTCCTCTGCGGAGCGTGCCAGGACGCCGTCATCGCCGTCGCCGCGGCGAAGCAGACCGCTCTCCCGCCGGCTGGTCGCGGCGCCCGCAGGTTCTGCCGCGCGGGGAAGGATGAGTTGGCGGCCGGGGCCAAGGTCGCGCAGGGACGGTGCCTGGACTGCCTCGACCGGCACAAAGCGCACCGAGTCGCCCGGGCGGAGCTGCCCGAGCTTCCAGCGGTCCGCCGTCACGACGGTAACCGGGCACACGAAGCCGCCCAGGCTGGGGCCGTCAGGTCCCAGGAGGATCGGTGTGTCACCGGTGAAGTCCAGTGCGCCCACGGAGTACGGAGTGTCGTGGATGTTGGAGGGGTGCAGGCCTGCTTCGCCGCCGTCCTTCCGTGCCCACCGGGGCTTGGGCCCGATCAGCCGGACGCCGGTGCGAGCCGAGTTGAAGTGCACCTCGTAGTCGGTGGCGAGGAGTTCGTCGATGTCCTCCCGCTGGAAGAACTCAGGGGCGCCATGTGGACCCTCGACGACGGTGAGTTCCCACCGGGAGGTCAGCGCCGGACGGGCGTCGACCGGTACCGGTGAGTCAGCTGTGGGCAGGTTCGCCTGGTTGTCCGTCGATACGGTGCGGAGCACGTCACCGGAACGCAGGACGCGACCGGCGTGTCCACCGAATTGGCCGAGGGTGAAGGTGGAGGCACTGCCGAGGTATAGCGGAAGGTCGAGGCCGCCGGCGAACAGGATGTAGCCGCGCATGCCCGCGCCCTCCGCCGTGCCGACGTCGAGCGTTCCGCCTGCCGGAACGGTGACCGGTTCCCACAGCGGGACCTCGTCACCGTCGACCGTGACGCGGACGTCGGCGCCGGTGACGCAGAGGCGGGTGGCGTGCGAGAACGTGAGGCTGGGTCCGGTCATCGTGAACTCGAGGCCCGGGGCGCCTTCCGCGTTGCCGAGGGCGCGGTTGCCGAGCCGGAACGAGAGGTCGTCCATCGGCCCGCTCGGCGGCACTCCGACCTTCCACAGTCCGGTGCGGCCCGGCCAGTCCTGCACGCTAGTCTGCAGGCCCGGACGTTCGACCGTGATGCGCGGTTCCGGATCGCCGATGCTGTCCAGGGTGTTCGTGGAGTGGGCTGCTTCGCGGACCACGTCGAGGGTGCTGACGGCGCGGAGCATGCCGAGGTTGGTCTCGATGCCGTCGATGCGCGTGCCGGTCAGCGCGCCGGCGAGGCGGTCGAATGCCTCGTCGCGGCTCTCACCGGAGGTAATCACCTTCGCGAGCAGCGGGTCGTAGTTGGTGGAAACCTCACTGCCGGTTTCGGCCCAGGTGTCCACACGGACGTGATCCGCCTTGGGATAGACGGCGTTGGTGATCGTACCTGCGCTGGGCTGGAAATCCCGTGCGGGGTCCTCGGCGTATACACGCGCCTCAACGGCGTGGCCGGCGACAGGCACGCTGTCCGGGACGTCGGCCAGCACGGCAGCTGCATCCGCCCCGCCCTGTGCGAGGCGGAGCATCCACTCGACGAGGTCGACGCCGGTGACCGACTCGGTGACGGGGTGCTCAACCTGCAGGCGCGCGTTCACCTCGAGGAAAGACGCTTCCTGGCGCGCGGAGTCGTAGACGAATTCGACGGTTCCGGCAGAGCGGTAGCCCAGTGAGGCGCATAGGGCGCGTGAGCTGCGGTGCAGTTCTTCGCGGAGTGCATCGGGCAGATCGGGGGCGGGAGCCTCCTCGAGGACCTTCTGGTGCCGGCGCTGCAGGGAGCAGTCACGGTCACCGAGGCTGACTACCCGGCCCTCGCCGTCGCCGAAAACCTGGACTTCCACGTGGCGGGCGTTCTCCACGTAACGCTCAGCGAAGACGCCGGCGGTTCCGAAGCTCGCCGCGGCGAGGCGGGCAACGCGTGGGAAGCCCTCGGCGAGTTCCTCCTCCGAGCGGCACACGGTCATTCCGATGCCGCCGCCACCGCCGGTGGCCTTGAGCATGAGCGGGAAGCCGATGGATCCCGCGGCGGCAAGGGCGTCCTCAACGTTGTCGAGCAGGCCCGAGCCGGCGATCATGGGAACGCCGGCGGCGGAGGCGGCGTCGCGGGCGGTGTGCTTGGTGCCGAAGATGCGCAGCTGTTCAGGGGTGGGCCCGACGAACACCAGCCCGGCCGCTTCCACGGCCTCCGCGAAGTCGGCGTCCTCGGACAGGAAGCCGTAGCCGGGGTGGATGGCTCCGGCTCCGGTGGAGGCGGCGGCGGCGAGCAGGGCGTCGACGCGCAGGTAAGACTCCTTCGCCGGGGCGGGACCCAGAAGCACAGCCTCGTCGGCGAGCCGGACGTGGCGGGCGCCGCGGTCAGCCTCGGAGAACACGGCGACGGTACGCAGGCCGAGTTTCCGTGCGGATTCGATGATGCGGCAGGCGATTTCGCCGCGGTTGGCGATCAGCAGGGTGTCGAAGCGGCTCATGCTGCGTCCTCCGGACGTGTGACGATCATGCGGACGGGAGTGGGGTTGAAGCCGTTGCAGGGATTGTTCACCTGCGGGCAGTTGGAGACGAGGACGAGGGTGTCTACCTCGGCGCGGAGGGCGACGCGCTTGCCGGGAGCGGAAAGCCCGTCGACGATACCGAGGGCGCCGTCGGGATCGACCGGCACGTTCATGAACCAGTTGATGTTGGACACGAGATCCCGTTTGCCGAGGCCCCACCGGGAGCCCTCGATGAGGAAGTTCTCCACGCAGGCGTGCTGCTCACGCGTGTGTTGGCCGTAGCGGAGGGTGTTGGATTCCTGCGAGCACGCACCGCCGATGGTGTCGTGGACGCCTACTTCGTCCGCGACGACGGTCATGAGCGCGAGGCCGGTGTCAGCGCGCAGCACCGAGCCGGTGGTCAGGACGATGGAGCGCTGCTGCGCGATGGTCACGGGCGCGGAGTACCGGACGGTGGTGTCGTCGGCGGCGTAGAGGAGGCAGTCGACCGCCTGGTTGCCGTCGAGGTCCACGATGGTGAGCACGTCGCCGGCTGCGACGACGGCCGACCACGGGCCGCGCGCTTCCACGTACTCGTCGAGGATGACGGTGCCGGGAGCGAGGGCGGCATCGCTCACGGACTGCGGGAGGGTCGTGGTCATCGGGTGCTCCTTGCGGCGTGGTCGTGCTCGGTGTTGTTCAGGGCTTGCAGGTGTTCGGGGACCAGCGGTCCCACCAGGCTGCCGTCGGCAAGTGCGGCGAGTTCTTCCCGAGCCCGCCACGCGGTGATCTCGACGGCGGAGCCGGTGAAGTCCGTGCGCGGGTCCAGTGGGTGGGCGGTGTTGGCGAGCACGACGACGGCGTCCACCTGCAGCAGCAGGTCCACGTGGGTGCCCGCGCCGGCGCTTCCCGTGAACCGGATGCTCCCGTCGTCGTCGACGTGTATGCCCTTGAAGAGGGTGAGTGAGGGGGCGACGTCGCGTGGGCCGAGGCCGTTCTTCAGCGCACCGAGGGTGAGCAGTTCGCGGGCGGCCGGTGACGCGCTGTGGGCGGTTCCGGCTCCGTAGCGGGCGGTGTTCCCGGCCAGGGTGGTGGCGCCGGTCAAGGCGTCGTGGTGTCCTGAGGTGTCCTCGACGATCGTGGCGAGGACACGGCCGGCGTCGGACAGGAGCGGGTGCCCGGTTCCGGGGTAGGCCTGCCAGGGCACCTTGACGGTGTCGGCGGCATTGAAGCGTTCGTGGAGCGCGCCGGCCCGGTACAGGAGGGTGTGCACGCAGGCGTCGCCGGTGTCGGTGAGCCGAAGGCTGGTGCCGCGGGCCAGCGGCAGGGTGGTGTATCGGCCGAAGGCCAGCGTTTCGGACCAGATCAGGCGGTCGGCGGCGCCGTCGGGCAAGGCTGCTGTGAGGCGGGAGGGAGCGGTGGACACGGGGATGTGGCGCATGGTCTCTGCGGTGCGGCTGTGCTGTTCGCGGGCGTGGGCGCGGGCACCGGCGGTGGTGGCCGTTCCTGCGGGGGCGTCGGTGGTGGATGTCATGTCGATCCTGTCGTGTGGTGCGGCAGTGGGTAAGAGCGGCGGGTGAGGGCAGTGGGGAAGGGAAGGGCGCTAGGGCGTCCGCATTGTGCGCCTGCGGACGGAGAGGCCCACGAGGAATACGACGGCGACCAGTAGGGGAGCGGAGTAGAGAAGGATTCCGTTCTCACCGGTGGGCTCGTAGACCTCCGGGCGGGGCCAGGCGAGGTTCACCACCATGGCGGCCCCGTAGAGGACGGCGAGCACGTTCACAGGCAGCCCCCAACGGCCCAGCGAGAAGAGGCCGGACGGCATGGTCTGCCCTACTCGGTCCCAGTCGCCGCGCAGCCGGTTGAGCAGCTGCGGCACGGTGACCATCAGGTACGCGATGTACACCATGACGATGCAGACGCTGGTCAGCGTGGTGAAGAGGGCGGCGTTGCCCACGTTGATGGCCAGGACTCCGACGGCGAGCGCGCCGATGGCGATCGACGGCCAGATGGGGGTGCCGCGGCGGGGGTGAACTGTCGAGAGCAGGCGGGAGGCGGGCAGCTTGCCGTCACGCGCCATCGAGAAGACCAGGCGCGAGCCGGCGGTCTGGATGGCCAGGGTGCAGACGAAGATCGCGATGGCGACGTCAACGAGCAGGACCTTGCCCCAGAAGGTGCCGAGGACGGCCGTCAGGACGTAGGGGAGTCCCTCGGTGGCGAGGCGGCCGTCGTCGAGGCTCGGCGCGGCCATCAGTGCGGTGATGATCATGGCCGCTCCACCGATTCCGGAGATCGCGAGGGCCGAGATGATGGTGCGCGGTGCAGTGCGGCGGGGGTCCTTGGTTTCTTCGGAGAGCTCGCCGGCGGAATTGAAGCCCACCATCACGTACGCGGCCATGAGGCCCGAGACCAGGAAGGCGCCGACCGCGCCGAGATCCGACCCCTGCAGCACAGTGGTGTCGGCGACGACGTCGGGCCCGCGCTGCGCCGCGGTGAGGAGGGCGAGGACAACGGCGATCACTCCGACGATCTCGCAGGTCACCCCGATCGAATTCACATGCGCCATCAGGCGGACGCCGAGGGCATTGATGATGGTGGTGGCGACCAGGAGGATGGCACCGAGAACGACGGCGTTCGCCGCGCCCGTGACGGTGTTGAGCGCAGGATCACCGCCGACAAGTTGGAATCCGCTCCACAGTTGCGGCAGCACTACCTGGAGGGCGATGGCTGCTGCAGCGGCGGTGACCACCTGCGCCAGGGACATGAACCAGCCCGCGAACCAGCCCACGGTTTCCCCACCCACGCGCCGTGCCCACTGGTACACCGCACCCGAAAGCGGATAACGGGCAGCCAGTTCCGCGAAGTTCAGCGCAACAAGGAGTTGTCCTACCAGGACGATGGGCCAGGTCCAGAAGAACGCCGGCCCGGCGAACGAATAGCCGAAGGCGAAGAGCTGGAAGATGGTGGTGAGGATGGAGACGAAGGAGAACCCCGCCGCGAAGGACGCGTACCGGCCGAGCTTGCGGTGCAGGGACGGTTGGTAGCCGAGGGACGTAAGGTCGGCGTCGTCCTGATGGATCGGGGAGGAAATCGTCATGGGGGTCTCCGGGGCTGGACTGATGGGATGGTGGTGAGCAGGAGAGGGAGCGAAGGTCCTGCGCAATACCGGTCAAGTGATAGTTTTCCAACGCCACATCGCGCGGCGGTTTCCCAGACGTAAAAGGCACATGAGGAGCTTGTTTCCGGCATGTTTCGCGCCTCGGCGGGGTGGGAATCCGGCCAAACCGGGCGGATTCCCGACTGTAAGAATGGGGTCATGACCCTCGCTGGACCCGGCCGCCCCCGTGCGCGCCAGGCGACCCGACCCGGAGCAACCGCCCGCGAAGAGATCCTCGACGCGGCCGCCGAGCTCTTCACCACCCAGGGCTACGCCACGACATCCACCCGTGCCATTGCCGATGCCGTCGGGATCCGCCAGTCGTCGCTCTACCACCACTTCGCGACGAAGGACGACATCCTTGAGGATCTGCTGTCCCGCACGGTCGCCGCAGGGTTGTCCTTCGCGCGTGCAGTAGGTGAGTCACCGGAACGAGGGCAGGGCGCTGTTTCTCCTGCTGCACGGCTACACGCGGTAGCTCTGTTCGACGGATCCCACCTGTGCAGCGGCAGATGGAACGTTGGAATCCTCTATCACCTGCCGGAAGTCCGGAGTGAGCGTTTCAGTCGCTTCCTTGCCGATCGCGAGGAACTGCAGCAGCTCTACCGGGTTTTCGGTTCAGCGGCTGTCCGCAGCCCGATATCCTCAGGCGGGCTCCAACATCACGGGGAGCTGGCGTTTCGGCTGGTCGAGTCTCTGATCAGTCTTCGTATCGATGGCCAGATTCATCCCGGCTCACCCCTTGAAGTAGCCGATGCTGCTGTAGTGCTGTGCGGGCGCGCCGATGACTTGGCGACGATACGGGAAGAGGGTAGAGCCCTCATCGGTTCCTTGGGACACCAACTACCGACTCCGGCAGGCGAACGATATTGACGACCCCTTCCCATTTGTCCGGCACAGCGTCGAGTGTCGCGGCGTAGTCTGCGCGCCATTCGGTCCCGGTGATCGCTTGGATCGTGCCATTTCAGGGCTGATATGCCCGAGAAGGCCTCGGAGCGTACTGCCTTTTGGAGAAGCGGGCAGGCCTTCAGAAATTGTCTGTTGCCCTTGACAACCGGTTGCGACCAAAGCACGATGAAACGTTCAAGAAAGCGTTTTCTCGCTATGTGAGCTATTGACTAGCCAATGCATCAGGACATCAAGGGAGATGGTTATGGTTTCGTTCGTCAATCCACGAAGGTCACGACGAGCACTAGGAGCGGCCGCAGCGGCAGCTGTCGCTGCGGCAACGCTTGGGAGTATGCCGGCAGTTGCGGCGCCCGAAGACACGCCGATTCGGCAGGTGGAGTACCTCGACCGAGCCCCGGTCGCTGTGACGACCGAGGGTGGAGTCTACGTTGGTTGGCGCATGCTCGGCCTCGACGCCGATTCGACCGGTTTCCACGTCTACCGTGACGGTGTCCGCATCACTGAAGCTCCGATCACAGGCAGTACCAATCTGCTCGATGCGGAAGGGACCGGAACTTCGGTCTACCGCGTGACCGCATTGATCGACCAACGCGAAGTGACGGTCACTGACGAGTTCACGCCATGGGGGGATCAGTCCTTGGACATCCCGCTCCAAAGACCGGCAGGCGGCACGACTCCGACAGGGGAGGCCTACGAGTACGAAGCCAACGATGCATCGGTCGGCGATCTCGACGGTGACGGAGAGTACGAGATAGTTCTCAAATGGAATCCGACGAACGCGAAGGACAACTCCCGTTCGGGCTATACAGGCAACGTGTACCTCGACGCCTACAAGCTTGACGGCACCCGGCTGTGGCAGATCGACCTGGGCCGCAACATCCGCGCGGGAGCTCACTACACCCAGTTCCAGGTGTTCGACTACGACGGCGACGGCCGAGCTGAGGTTGCAATGAAGACCGCAGACGCCACGGTCGACGGTGCCGGCAAGGTCATCGGCGACGCAGCAGCGGATCATCGCAACACAAGCGGCTACATCCTGACCGGACCCGAGTACCTGACCGTCTTCGAGGGCGCGACCGGCGCGGCGCTCGACAGTGTCGATTACGTACCGGCGCGTGGAGCGCTGTCATCGTGGGGCGACACTTACGGCAACCGAATGGACCGGTTTCTTGCCGGCACCGCCTACCTCGACGGCGAAAACCCCACCATGATCTTCAGTCGTGGGTACTACACAAAGACCTACATCGCCGCATTCGACTTCGTTGACGGCAAGATCGAAGAACGCTGGTTGTTCGACTCGACCAAAGCCGGCAACCAGTTCTCGGGGCAAGGCAACCACAACCTCTCGATCGCGGATGTCGACGCGGACGGCGCCGACGAGATCGTCTTCGGGTCGATGACAATCGATGATGACGGTACGCCGCTCTACAACACAGGCCTCGGTCACGGTGACGCGATGCATCTCACCGACCACGTCCCCTCGCGTGCTGGACTTGAGGTGTTCGCAGTTCACGAGAGTATGTCCAGCAGCGGTCAGCGGGCGGCGACCATGCGCGACGCGGCTACCGGTGAGATCCTCTGGTCGATACCCGGTACCCGTGACACCGGCCGCGGCGCGGCGGGCGATATAGACCCGACACACGAGGGCAACGAGGCGTGGGCAATCGGAGGCACGTACAAGTTCTACTCAAAGGTCGGATCGCTCCGCGCAGCAGATGGCACGGACCTTGGTACGAGCATCCCTGCGGCGAACTTCCTCACCTGGTGGGACGGGGACCTGCTGCGTGAGATCACCGATCACGACTACACCGACCCGACCGAACTCGCCACTGGCGCGACGCCGACCATATCGAAGTGGAACTGGGAGTCGAAGACAGAAGACCGGCTGCTCACACTCGACGGCACCCTCACAGGTAACGGCACCAAGGGCAACCCGGCACTCCAGGCCGACCTGCTCGGCGACTGGCGCGAGGAACTCGTCTACCGCAGCGCCGACCACTCGTCGCTGAAAATCTTCACCACCACCGATGTCACCGAGCACCGCATCCGCACCCTGATGCACGATCCGGTGTATCGGCTCGGCGTAGCGTGGCAGAACACCTCCTACAACCAGCCCCCTCACTCGAGCTTCTTCCTCGGCGAGGGAATGACCACGCCTCCCGCTCCGAGCATCGCCTACGTGAACGCCCCGGCACCCGACGAGACAGCACCAGTCGTGACCGAGCTCAAGGACACCAAGGTAGGTGCCAAGCGCGGGCTCGCAGTCGACGTTCGAGCAGAAGATGCTGAGTCGGGTGTCCGCTCACTCACCGTCACCTTCAATGGACAAGAGGTCACCGGAGTGAACGGCCGCTACGAGCTTCCCACCGAAGGACTCAAGGGCAGCTTCGAACTTAACGTCACCGCGATCAACCACGCCGGTATCGAAACAACCGCTACGGCCGAGATCACCGTGCGACCAGGCAACGGCAAGCCCGAACAGCACTGACAATGACGAAGTAGACAAGTAACCGCAGAGACGGGCGGTGGGGCGAACGCCCCGCCGCCCGTTTCTACAAGCTTTAGTTTTCGAGAACCACCAGGGCGGATTGTGGTCCTATTCGGTGTCCGTCAGGTGAGGGAAGTGATTTCGTAGGTATGGCCTGCCGCGCGCAGCCTCTCGATCTGGACCTCGCCGAGGGCGGTCGCCGGGGTCAGTGATCCGGCAGCGGACGGCAGGCGGTCGCCGTCGAGGGCAAGTGAGAGCGCTGCCTCCCCGGCCATTACGGCGGTGGCGGCGTATCCCGGGTCGCCTGGCCCGGCTACGACGGCCCGGTACCGCCGGCCGCTCTCTGTGGAAGCAGTTAACTCGGACCGGAACCAGCCTGAGCGCCGCGCGGCCTCGCTCGGGCCCGTACCGGGCGACGGAAGGACGCGGTCCAGCAGTTTCCTCGTAAGTGGTAGGGCCAGCGTGGCTCCGAATGCCCTTAGTCCGAGTGCCGTCGCTCCGGCGAGGACTCCGCCGGCGAACCCGCGCCTAATACCCATCACCTCGCCGTACCGCAGAGACCGGCCATAGGCCCAACCCTGCAGGGCATTGCTGCGACGAACGATCCGTGTGTTCGCTGACGCCATGATGAAGGGCGCGGTCCACAGGCCGCCATCTGCGCGTCCGACCCACCCCAGGTCCTTCGGCTGCCGGGTCGAGGGCTCCGCTGTCCTGTCCGGACTGAGGGAGTAGGGATCGCACGCGAGCGATCGCAGCACAGGGTTCGATCGAATGCCATCGAGCTGCCCGCGCATCGACTCGATGGTGCCGCCGCTGAAGCCGCCCTTCGCCCTGGCGACGAGCTGCACATCGGTCAGTCCGCCCGCGCCGTCGGCCTCCACAGCGCGGTGTAGGAGGAGCACTGCGAGGTCCGACGGGAGGGAGTCGTAGCCGCACGCATGGACGATCCGTGCACCGGTGGTTCTTGCCAGCGTGTCGCAACGGTCGATGGCTTCACGGACGAAGGACACCTCGCCCGTCAGATCCCCGTAGTGGGTGCCGGCGCGGGCACAGGCCTCGACGACGGGCAGTCCGTACTTCGCATAGGGGCCCACCGTGGTGAAAAGAACCCTGGTGCCTGCGGCCAGTGCAGCGAGCGAGTCAGGGTGGTCCGAGTCGGCCTCGATGAGTGCCCAGTCGTGTGCGGAGGCGGGCAGCCTAGACCGTACGGCCTCGAGCTTCACTTTCGATCTTCCGGCGAGCCCCACGCGCAGGTCCGGAGGAGCGTGGTCTGCAATATATCCGGCGATCAATTCACCGACGAAGCCGGTCGCACCGAAGAGGACGAGGTCGTGGTCGCGGGGTGGGGCCTCCATGCCAGCAGTCTTCCACGGCAGCGGCCAAACCGACGCGGAGAAGTGCTACCTCGGCGCCGGCCCCGTCGACTGGCCGCCTTCCAGTCGGCACATCACCAGTTCCTGCCGCAGCTCGGACGCCCGGCCCTCCAGTTGGTCGATCAGTGCCTCCACGCCCATCCGGCCCAACTCGGTCGAGGGGGAGGAGAGCACGGTCAGCTCCGGGTCGGCCATCGCAGCCATCTCCGCCGACGACCCAACCGACAGCACCGACAGATCACCCGGAATCTCGACGCCGGCGTGCCGCAGCCCGTTCACGAAGCCCGTCGCCGCGAGTTCGTTCTGGATGATGACGGCGGTGGTGTCCGGAAAGTCCCGCAATAAAACCCCCGCCGCTTCTTTCCCTGCGGCCGGCACCGCACCACACGTGAAGGCTGACGGCTCAAGACCCTGCCGGCGCATCTCGGCCTCATAGCTCGCGCGCGACCGTCGGACCGGACCGAAGGCGTCCAATCCGCGGCTTCCGACGGCGTCATCCAGCAGCGTGATCCGCTGATGTCCCAGTGCCGTCAGGTGCCGCACGGCCGCCACCAGGGTCTCCTCGAAGTTGATGTCCACGTAGGTCAGCGCTCGCGGATCCCGTGTGCGGCCGATCAGTGTGAACGGCGTCCCGGATACCAACAGCTCCTCCACACGGGGATCGTCGAGCGGGACCTCCATGAGGATCACGCCGTCCACCAGTCCGCTGGACGTCAGCTCAGTGGTGTGGCCGGCGTCGTTGCTGATCGGCCAGAGCACCAGGTTGTAGCCCTGCTCCCGGGCCGCCGCCGCGCCGCTGGTGAAGAACTCCACCACGGTGCCGCTGAAGGAGTGCTGCAGCGCAGGGAACAGCAGCGCGATGATCCGGGTTTTCTTCCCGGCCAACGCACGCCCGACAATGTTCCGCCGGAACCCCAGCTCCTGCATCGCAGCCTCCACCCGGGCACGCGTTGCCGGAGCTACCGGCTTGGTGTTGTTGATGGTGAAGGACACCGTCGCGATGGACACGTTGGCGAGCCGCGCAACGTCCTGCATGGTGGCCATGAAAACCGTCCTTCGAGACCGGGGAATCGTTCGGCGGACGCATCCGGAGGGTCCGCACCGTTCATCCAGTAAAGCGTTTAAATTTTTCCTTGACAAGCGCCCATGTGACGCACCACACTCATCTACAGGCCAAATAGTAAAACGTTTTACTCAACCGCCGAAAGCACAGCATCAAACACCCCCAGCACATTCAACGAGGAAGGAGCTGCCCCGTGCCGCAAACCCTCAAGGTCGCCCTCATCGGCTACTCGTTCATGGGCTCCATCCATGCACAGGCCTGGACCACGGCGCCGCGGTTCTTCGACCTCGGCATCAAGCCCGAACTCGCCGTCGTCTGCGGTCGCAACGAAGACGCCGCCCAGGAGTTCGCGCAGAAGTTCGGCATCGGCCGCGTCGAAACCGACTGGCGCGCCGTCGTAGAGGACCCGGACATCGACGTCGTCGACATCTGCACCCCCGGCAAGCTGCACGCCCCGATCGCCATCGCGGCGCTCAACGCCGGCAAGCACGTCCTCTGCGAGAAGCCGCTCGCCAGCACGGTTGAGGATGCGCAGGCCATGACCGACGCCGCCGAACGCGCAGCAGCCAACGGCACCCACGCGATGGTCGGCTTCAGCTACCGCCGCACACCCGCCCTCGCCTACGCGAAGCAACTGGTCGACGACGGCCGCATCGGCACCATCCGCCACATCCGCGCCGTCTACCTGCAGGACTGGATCACGGACGAAAACTTCCCGCTGGTCTGGCGCCTCGACCGCGAAGAAGCCGGCTCTGGCGCGCTCGGCGACATCGGCGCCCACATCCTCGACCTCGCCCAGCACATCACCGGCCACACGATCACCGGTGTCAGCGCCCTCACCGAAACCTTCGTTCCCACCCGGCCGCTGCCGACGTCGTCCGCCGGCCTCAGCGCCACCACAACCCAGGACGACGGCGGCACTCCGGCCCGCGGGGACGTCACCGTCGATGACGCGGCAGTCATCCTCGCCCGCACCGATCAGGGCGCGCTCGCCACCTTCGAAGCCACCCGCTTCGCCACCGGCCGGAAGAACGCACTGCGGCTGGAGGTCAACGGGTCGAAGGGCGCCTTCGCCTTCGACTTCGAGCGGCTCAACGAGCTCGAGTTCTACGACAACACCCAGCCCGCTACGAGTGAGGGCTTCCGCCGTATCCTCGTCACCGAATCCGACCACCCCTACGCCGGCGCCTGGTGGCCGCCCGGCCACGGACTGGGCTACGAGTCCACCTTCGTCCATCAGATCGCCGACTTCGTCACCGGCATCGCGAACGGAACCGCACCCGCGCCGTCGTTCGCTGACGGTCTCCAGATCCAACAAGTCCTGGCCGCCGTCGAAGCCAGCGCCGCCCAGCAGGCGCAGTGGCAGTCCATCCCGTCGTTCGAAACAGTCCGCTAGACCGCAACTGGAGCCTAGGGGAATCGAACCCCTGCAGCACAGCAAGACCCAGCCGAGATCAACACAGGCAAAGGAGCCCCTATGAACCGCAAGCTCAGCACCATCGCCGCCCTGGCCGCCATCGCACCGCTCACCCTCACCGCGTGCGGCGGGGGAGGAGGCGGCGGCGCGGCAGAGGCAGGCGGCGACGTCGAGTCCCTCACCGTCGTCGACTACTACAACAACGAGCCGGACAAGACGCTGGTCCAGGAGGCCATCGACCGCTGCGCCACGGAACTCGACGTCACCATCGAACGCGAGACCATCCCCGGCAAGGACCTCATCCAGAAGGTGCTGCAGCGCGCGTCGTCGCAGACGCTGCCGGATGTGCTCATGCTCGACAACCCGGACGTGCAGGAGATCGCTGCCACCGGAGGCCTCTCGCCGCTGAGCCAGTACGACGTCGACACCTCCGGCTTCGCGAAGGGCATGCTGGAAGCCGCCACCTATGAGGGCGAGGTCTACGGCCTGGCCCCGACCGCCAATACGCTCGGCATCTTCTACAACACCACCCTGCTCGAGGAAGCCGGCATCGAGCCACCGCAGACCTGGGATGAGCTCAAGGCCGCCGCCGAGCAGCTCACCTCCGGCGACCAGTACGGCATCGCGTTCTCCGCCATCGCCACCTACGAGGGCAGCTGGCAGTTCCTGCCGTTCATGTGGTCCAACGGCGGCGACGAGACCGACTTGACCAGCCCCGAGGTCGCCGAGGGCCTGGCGCTCTGGAAGGACCTCGTGGACAGCGGGTCGGCGTCGAGCTCGGTGATCAACTGGTCGCAGGCGGACGTAAAGGACCAGTTCATGGCCGGCAAGGCAGCCATGATGGTCAACGGCCCGTGGCAGATCCCGGCCCTGCAGGAAGACGCCAACATCAAGTGGGACTCCGTGCAGATCCCCGTCAACGAGGAGGGCCAGACCTCCATCGCACCGCTCGGCGGCGAAGTCTGGACCGTCCCGGTCACCGGCGACGACGCGAAGCAGGCCAAGGCCGCCGAGTTCGTGACCTGCATGAGCAATGACGAGAACCAGCTTGCCCTCGCCGAAGCGCGCTACACCGTTCCCACCAAGACCGCGCTCGCCGAAGAGTACGTCGCCGCGGTCCCCGAGATGGAGTCCTTCACCGAGCAGGTGGCCAACGCCCGCTCGCGCACAGGCCAGCTCGGCGAGGAATGGCCCGAAGCCGCCACCGTCATCTACAACGCCATCCAGCTCGCCCTGACCGGCAAGGCCTCGGCCGAGGAAGCCTTCGAGCAGGCCTCGGCGGGATAGTTGCCATGTCGCAGATAGACACAGCACCAACGACGACGACGGCGGCGGCCTCCTCCGCGGAGGCCCCGCCTCCCGCCCGGGCCCGGCGGCGGCTCTCCCGCGAGGGAATAGTGCGGCTGCTCTTCGTGGCCCCGGCAGCGCTCTACATCCTGTTGTTCTTCGGCTACCCGGTGGTCAAGAACGTCACGATGAGCCTGCAGGAGTACACCACCAAGACCTTCTTCACGGGCGAGGCTCCGTGGGTGGGCCTGGAGAACTACCGGACGGTGTTCAACAGCAGCCTGTTCTGGCCGGCGATGACCAACACGGCGCTGTTCACGGTCGGGTCAATCGTCGGGCAGTTCGTGATCGGGCTGGCGCTGGCGTGTTTCTTCAAGCGGCGTTTCCCGCTCAGCAACTTCCTGCGCTCGATGCTCCTGCTGCCGTGGCTGCTTCCGCTGATCGTCTCGAGCGCCACCTGGCGGTCCATCCTCGACCAGGACTCGGGCATTCTGAACCGGTTCCTCGGCACGTTCGGCATCGACGCCGTGCCGTGGCTGACCAGCCCGTCGGTGGCTCTGCTCGCCGTCGTACTGGTGAACATCTGGGTGGGCATCCCGTTCAACGTGACCATCCTCTACGGAGGTCTGCAGGACATCCCGGACGAACTGTATGAAGCGGGAGCTCTCGACGGCGCCACCGGCTGGAAGGCGTTCTGGAACATCACGCTGCCCAACCTGAAGCCGGTGATCAGCGTGGTGCTAGTGCTGGGCGTCGTCTACACCATCAA
Organism: Arthrobacter sp. JZ12; assembly: GCF_035189165.1. Classification (NCBI taxonomy): domain Bacteria; kingdom Bacillati; phylum Actinomycetota; class Actinomycetes; order Micrococcales; family Micrococcaceae; genus Arthrobacter; species Arthrobacter sp. JZ12. The sequence goes on from NZ_CP045246.1 coordinate 668,231, forward strand.
GGTGCTGGACATCATCCTGGGCCTGACCAACGGCGGGCCGGCGAATGCCACGCAGACGCTGTCCATCCGGTCCTACCAGGAGTCGTTCATTAACTTCGAGTTCGGGGTGGGTGCAGCGTTCAGCAACATCCTGATCCTGATCTCGCTCGTGTTCGCCGTCATCTACCTCCGCGCCAACCGGCGCGCAGTCGACGAGTAAGGGGAGAGCCGTGACTACTGTGGATACCGCCGTCGTACGCGTTCCAACCCAACGCAACGTGGGCAGGCAACGCAGCCAGGCCGCCGTCTACACGGCGCTGGGTGTGCTGTTCCTGGCCGTGATGCTGTTCCCCGTCTACTGGATGGTGAACGCGTCGCTGCAGCCCTCGGGCAACACGCTGACCGCGAGCTTCTTCCCGGTGAACCCGAGCTTCGACGGGTACGCCCGTGCCATCTCGGAGCAGGGGCCCAACCTCGTGACCAGCCTGATCGTCTCGCTGGGCACCGTGGTGTTTAGCCTCGCCGTCGCGGCGCCGGCGGCCTATGCGCTGGCGCAGTTCCGTTTCCGCTGGGTGAACATCGCGCTGCTGGCGATCCTGATCTCGCAAATGATCCCGGGAATCGTGATCGCGAATGCGCTGTACGCGGCGTACAACGACCTCGGGCTGCTCAACAGCATCCCAGGCCTGATCCTCGCCGATGCCACGCACGCCATCCCGTTTGTCATCCTCATCATGCGGGCGTTCATGATCGGCATTCCCGCCTCCATTGTGGAGGCTGCAAGGGTCGACGGCGCGGGCCTGGTTCGGGCGTTCGTGTCGATTGTGCTACCGATCAGCCGGAACTCGCTGATCACCGCGGGGCTGTTCGCGTTCCTGTTCTCCTGGAGCGACTTCCTGTTCGCGCTGACCCTCACCACCACCGAGGAGGTGCGGCCGGTGACCCTGGGCATCTACCAGTACCTGGGCACGCAGGTGTCCAACTGGAGCGCCGTCATGGCCACCGCCGTCCTGTCCTCACTGCCGGCGATCGCGCTGCTGATCCTGGCCCAGAAATACATTGCGGCCGGTGCCACCGGCGGGGCCGTCAAGTAAAAGCCATCCCAACGTTAGGAACACTCCCATGACTTACACCGAACCCCTGCGCGTCCTGGTCTGGGGCGAAAACCGCCACGAGCAGGTTCAGCAGAAGGTCCGCGACATTTACCCCGACGGCATGCACAACACCATCCGCGAGGGCATCGAGGAGAACCTCGGCGCCCGGGCCGTGGTCAGCACCGCCACCCTCGACGATCCCGAGCACGGCCTCACCGAGGACGTCCTGGACAACACCGACGTGCTGGTGTGGTGGGGCCACGCCGCACATGGCGAGGTGGCGGACGACGTCGTCGAACGCGTGCACCGGCACGTGCTGGCGGGGATGGGGCTGTTGGTGCTGCACTCGGGCCACTGGTCGAAGATCTTCGGGAAGCTGATGGGCACCTCGTGCACGCTGCGATGGCGGTCCGAGCGTGACCGCGAGATCGTGTGGACCGTGAACCCGGCGCACCCGATCGCGCAGGGCATCCCGCACCCGTTCATCATTCCGGAGCAGGAGATGTACGGGGAGTTCTTCGACATTCCTGCACCGGATGAGCTGATCTTCCTCAGCACCTTCAGCGGCGGAGAGGTGTTCCGCAGCGGCTGCACGTTCAAACGCGGCTTCGGGAAGATCTTCTTCTTCAGCCCGGGCGATCAGGACTACCCGGTCTACCACCACAAGGACGTGCGCCGCGTGATCGCCAACGGTGTGGAGTGGGCCCGAACGCTGCGGCCCGAGCGCACCGACCCGGTGCTGCTGCGCTACGAAACCGAGGACTTCTACACCGGTCACGGCTACCAGGGAGCGATGCACAATTGATCACCTTCAAGACCGTTGAAGCCACCCCGCTGCGCGTGGTGCAGGTGGGTGCCGGTGGCATGGGCAAGGCCTGGATCCGTACCCTGCAAGCGAACGACGACGTCGAAGTGGTGGGCCTGGTGGACCTCAACCTGGGTGCCGCGCAGGCCGCGGTCGAGGAGTTCGGGTTGCGGGACGTCGCGTTGGGCACCTCGGTGTCCGAGGTTGCGGCGGCGACCGGTGCGCACGCCGTGGTGAATGTGACGGTGCCGGCGGCGCATCATCCGGTGAATGTGGAGGCCATGTTCGCCGGCCTGCCGGTGCTCTGTGAGAAGCCGGTGGCACCGACCGTGGCGGAGGGTCTGTCGCTGGCGGCTGCGGCGGAGGTGAGCGGGCAGCTGCTGATGATCAGCCAGTCCCGCCGGTACTTCCAGGGCCTGACGCAGCTGAAGGCGCTGACCGGTCAGCTGGGCGACATCGGCGTGGTAACCACCGAGTTCTTCAAGGCACCGCACTTCGGCGGGTTCCGGGAAGAGATGGCGCATGTGCTGCTGGTGGACATGGCAATCCACCAGTTCGATGCGGTGCGGTTCCTGCTGGATCAGGATCCGGTGTCGGTGTACTGCGAAGAGTTCAATCCGTCGTGGAGCTGGTACGACGGTGCTGCTGCCGCTACCGCGGTGTTCCAGATGAGTGGCGGCATCCGGTACGTGTATACGGGGAGTTGGTGTGCGGACGGGTTGGAGACGTCCTGGAACGGGTCCTGGCGGGTGAACGGTGCCGGCGGGACGGCAGCGTGGGACGGGGCGGGGGAGCCGGTTGCCGAGCTGCTGTCCGGGGCCGCTGTTGTTCCGCCGGTGTCGCATGAGGAGGAGATTGCCGGGGCGCTGGGCGAATTTGTGTCCGCGTTGCGGTCCGGGGAGGTGCCGTCGGGGGAAGTGCACTCGAACGTGTTGAGCCTGGCCATGGTGGAGGCGGCGGTGCGGTCGGCGTCTACGGGACAGCGGGTGCTGATCGACGACGTGATGGAGGACGCGTACCGGATCGCTGTGGCTTCTGAGCGGCGGGCGGATGTTCGGGCGGTGCTGGAATCGTGGGGTTCTGCGAGAGGTGGCATTGGTGAGCGCGTGGCAGGGCGCCGTCGCGAAACGGTTTTGGGAAAGCATTCAAGGTGCTACTAGTAGCGTCACGTTTCTTGTTGTCATTTTATTCAAGCCGAATGCAGATATTGATTGACCGGTTCGGAGGTACCCAGGTTGAAAGGTTCAGCACATGTTGCGTTTACCTTGATCTGATGTCGAAGCCTGATCGTATTGTTCTCGTATGAACGAGTTGCGGTGGAGCGACGTACATCCTTGCGAGAAGGCTTGGGGGGCCACTCGCAACATGCCTGGGGTCTACAAGTGGTATCTGACGGGCGTCCTGCCAGACACATTCAACTGGCCAGTGCCGTTGAAACCGATCAGGGCTGGTGAATTTCGTGTATGTCGGCAAGGGAACAAACCTGCGTACTCGAGCAAAGCATCACAAACTTAAGACACAAGGCTCTACGTTCAGACGCTCGTTGGCTGGACTGATGGGCATGCAGGCTGAATGGTTCGGTAGTGCAACCAACCATGGTTTGATAGCAGCAGACGAGGCAACGCTGACATCTTGGATGACAAACAACTTATCGATGTCCTCCCCGGTTACAAGGAGGGCCGAGGACCTGTCAGGAGTGGAATACTCGCTGCTATTGCAATCTAGGGTACCGCTCAACCGGGACGGACTGTCTGCTGAGCAACTTCACACCAGTGCTCGCGCAAAGGTGCTGAAACACAAGGCGAGAGCCCAAAAGTGCCGTTAGTTTCGGAACCGTCTGAATCATTCAACTCCGCTATGCCAGATTGGCGGGCACACTCCTGCCAGCAATCCGAGAAAGTTGCCTTATATGGGGCTTGATGGCTATTCGGACACCGAGAAGGCATGTTTGAGCGTCCAGCTCATCTACGGCCTGTCCGTTCTTCGTCTTTATTCTATTCATGAATAAGCGCAGAGCCGCGTCGATCTCGCAACAGGCTGAGTAGATAGGATCATCCGGAAGGGTCGTGACTAGGAGCGTTCCTATTGTCGACCTGAAGCGCTTGAACGAGCTGATTACATGAGTCCAGTCTTCGTCATACACAGGGGCGAAGAACGCTGCATGCTTATTCATTTCCTCGATGAGCATGCGAGCATCAACGGACTGTTTTGTCTGACGCCGGGCTAAGCTGAAAAGGTCATAGGCCCCGTTCAGCGCGTCGTCGACGATTCGATAATGATTCGAGCGCCACTCGCGGAGTGTCTCAACACTGACACCACTCTCATCGGCGTAGCTTCCACGCTTGTCGATCATGTCATGGCAACTACCACACAGAAAGATACCGTTGTCGATATGTTTTCGTTTGTCAGCAGGCATTCCACAAATATGACGCTCGGACCCATGTGAGTTTCCCTCGATATGGGCAGCCTGGCCCAATTTCAGATCTCCGACGTCTCCCTCTACTCGGTAGGCACGAAGTAGGCGGTTGCAACTGGGATTATTGCAAAATCCCGCGGAACGTGAAGCTAACTCAAGCTTCGTTTTGTCGGTGAAGTGGCCAGCGTTACGGTCAGTTGGAGACTTATAGCAGTCTGTCGACATGAGTCAAACTTACCGCCTGTCGAGTAGTAGTTGTGGGAAGGCCATCGCATCAGACTCCCAGCAGACTCAACGTCGTCATTGTGAAGTAAATCGATACGGATAGTCATGCCGTCAGAATATGGTCTATGCCCTGGAATTGACACCGCGAATCGGTGTCGCAACCTTTACCCTGGTCAGGTGAGCCAAACCAATGGGGAAGGGGCAGCGCCGCAGCTGCCCGAGGGGCTGTATGAGCTCTTGAAAACTGACGCAATCGCCAGGCAGTTGGCGGCGACCCCCGAACTGCACGCTTCGTTCGAGCAGGTCGATGAGAGGAACGCGCCTGACATCCTCTCGCGCCACATAGCCGAAGCCGTGAGACATGCCCTGGCGGAAGCCGCCCCCGAGGCGCGCGTCCAGATTGCTAACAGCATCTTGAGACACCTCAGCCGCCCGGCCGCTATTTCCGTCGGGCCACAAGAACTCCTCGGACTTCACCGGCCTGAGAACCTACGACGCCGCAGCGTCAAACGACCCACCACGCGCCTCAGTGAGTCGGCACTCCTTACCAACAGCAAGGATGAACCCAACCTCGCAGCAGAAATCAGGACAGAGATGGACTCGGCCAACACAGTCGATCTGCTCTGCGCCTTCGTCCGCTGGACCGGACTGCGCATGCTGCACCCCGCCCTTGAAAGGCTTCACGAACGCGGGGCAAGGCTCCGAGTCATCACCACCACCTACATGGGCGCCACTGAACGCCGTGCCATTGACGAACTCGTCACCCGCTACGGGGCAGAGGTAAAGATTAGCTACGAAACTCAGGCCACCCGCCTCCACGCCAAAGCGTGGCTATTCAGAAGGGACACAGGCTTCGACACCGCCTACGTCGGAAGCTCAAATCTCAGCAAAGCCGCGCTCCTCGACGGGCTCGAGTGGAACGTCAGGCTCTCCAATATCGCCACGCCCACACTGCTGAAGAAGTTCGAGGTCACCTTCGACAGTTACTGGGAGCAGCGAGCGTTCCAGAGCTATGATCCCGAGCGCGACGGCGACAAACTTGACGCAGCCCTCGAACGAAACGGTGGCAAACGCACCATAGCTCCGGATGGCGTCACCGGACTGGAGGTCCAGCCGTACCTCCACCAGGAGGAAATGCTCGAAGCGCTCGAGGCCGAACGGCTCAAAGGCCACACTCGCAACCTACTCGTCGCCGCCACCGGAACTGGCAAGACGGTCATCGCCGCCCTTGACTACAAACGTCTCAGCGAAGCCGCAGGCCGAAACATCACCCTGCTCTTCGTTGCGCACCGCCAAGAAATCCTGCGCCAATCCATGCGCACCTACCGCAACGTGATGCAAGACGGCGCTTTCGGCGAGCTCTACGTCGGCGACAACAAGCCGACACAGTGGAAGCAGGTCTTCGCGTCGGTCCAGGCACTCAGTGCCAGAGGCATTCAGCAGCTCGAACCCCACATGTTCGACATCGTCGTCATTGACGAGTTTCACCACGCTATGGCGCCCACCTACCGCAGCCTCATTGAGCATCTGAAGCCTCAACAATTACTCGGCCTCACGGCGACACCTGAGCGAGGCGACGGCGTCAACGTAGCCGACCAGTTCTTCGACGGTCGTACGGCGAGCGAACTCCGACTCTGGGATGCCCTCGACGCTGACCTCCTGGTGCCCTTCCACTACTTCGGTGTGTCCGACGACGTCGACCTCAGCCAGGTGGAGTGGAAGCGAGGCAACTACGATCTCGCCCAGCTCGACCGCCTTTACACCGGCAACGACGCCCGCGCCGCTAAGGTCATCCGCGAGCTCAGGGACAAAATCACCGGAACCGACCAGATGCGTGCCCTCGGCTTCTGCGTCTCCGTCCAGCACGCCCACTACATGGCCGAGGTTTTCAACCGTGCAGGTATCGCGTCGATAGCCCTGCACGGTGGAACGGACGACGACGAACGCGCGCTTGCGCTCACACAGCTACGAGACCGCAAGATCAACTGCATCTTTACCGTCGACCTCTTCAACGAAGGTCTCGACCTGCCCGAAGTAGACACGATTCTCATGCTCCGCCCAACTCAGAGCGCAACGATTTTCCTTCAGCAGCTTGGCCGCGGGCTGCGACGCGCTGAGGAGAAATCGGTCCTCACAGCGCTGGACTTCATCGGGCAGCAGCGCCGCGAGTTCCGCTTCGACCTGCGGTATCGAGCGCTCACAGGATTCGGTCGGAAGCAGCTGGAGAAAGCGGTCGACGACGAGTTCCCGTTCCTGCCGTCCGGTTCCCAGATCGTTCTCGACCGGGTGGCGCAGCGAGTCGTGCTGGATAACATCCGGGCTCAGTTGCGGTTCAACCGTGCCGAACTCGTGCGTGACATCGCCTCCTATGGCGAAACGGTACTGGCCGAGTACCTCGAGCGATCTGGCAACGACCTGAAGACCATTTACCGCTCGACGCGGGATTCCTGGACCGGGTACCTACGCCAGGCTGGCATGATCGAGGGGCTCTCTCCTGGGGAGGCCGCCATCGCCGGAGGTCTGGCGGATCTCGCGCAGGAGAAACAACTCCTGCTGCGCATGGTGCGGCTGCTTCACGTCGACGACCCAGAACGAGCCGACGCGTACACGATGCTCGTCAGCGAAAGCGCTCCGCGGTATGAAGAGCTTGGATCACGCGAGAAGACCTTCGCCCGGATGCTGTTCTATACGCTCTGGAGCGATGGCGGCGGCTTCCAAACATACGACGACGGACTGGACCACCTCCGTCGGTTCCGCTTTGTGTGCGACGAAATCCGGCAACTCGTCGAACTGGGCGTCACTGACTCGAAGCACGCGGCGAAGGGGCTCGGCGCCGGACTGCGGCACGTTCCTCTGCTATCCCATGCGACCTACCGGCGTGAGGAAGTCCTGGCAGCGCTGGAATATGGCTCCCTGGAAACGGGTAAGAACGTGCAGCACCGTGAGGGCGTTGCCTGGTGTCCCACAACGTCAACCGACGTCTTCTTCGTCACGCTCAACAAGGATGAGCAGAATCACTCAGCGACCACCATGTACAAGGACTACGCCATCGGTCCTGACCTCTTTCACTGGGAGTCGCAAAATGCCACGGCTACAACTAGCCCCACGGGGCAGCGCTATTTGAAGCACAAGTCGCGGGGCTCTCAGGTGTTGCTCTTCATCCGAGACACTGCGAAGGACGAGAGCGGCCTGACAGTGCCCTACACATGTTTAGGTTTGATCGACTACGTTCAGCATTCTGGGGAGAAGCCCATCGCGATTACCTGGAAGCTGCACCGCGCGATGCCGGCTGACGTCTTCGCCACGGCATCGGCGGTCGCGCGGTGATCAACCCGGCCGAATCGATCGCTTTCGAGAAGGGACGAGGGGTCATCCGCAACTCGAGCGGCGTAGTTTGAACTGATGGAGAAGAGCGCTCTTGGCGCAACCCAAGCTGGGCCAGCGAGACCCATCGAGAGAATGGGTGAGGGCTCTGAGAGGCATGGACAGCCAGCCGCTCAGAGTCAGGACGTGAAAACTAGTCCGGAGAATCGTGACTCGCATCATGGAGTAGGCGGCGCGAGCGTCTGCTGGGAACCGAAGCAACCGAAGCTGTCGTTGGCGGCTCTGGCTACATCCGAGCGCGCTGCCGTTGAAGAAGCGTGTGTACGTGACAATGCAACTACTCGTGATTTTTCGAGGTCCAACCCAGCTGTGACTCGATCTGTCTTCTATCTCCGGAGCAGAGGGTCGTAAGTTCGAATTCTATCGAGGGCACCGGGCAAGGCCGTTGGGTGAGCTAGATTCAACTGATCCAACGGCCTGAAACTTTCTTGGGCGCACCAAGTATCGCGCTCGTTGCCCCTCAAAATCCCTCATCATCTACCGTCCTATCTGAGTCGAGTGTGAGTTGAGATCGAGCACCAACGTAGAGACTTAGCGCAGCCGTTACTTGCTTACAGCACCCTCGGTGAGAACAAAACTGCCCTAAAACCCTGCGTCAACGCGAGCATGACCGAGCCGCCGGAGCCGATTTGGGGAGGTGATTGCAACCAGAAGTCCTACAAACAGTTTGAGAAGCGCGTTCCCCTGGCAAGCCCGCTCCATCTGAAGACGAACATCGAGCGGAAAGCCCCTCTACTCAACGACCTTCATGCTCACGAGGGCCGTATCGGAAAGTGATGCGCTCTATGCGTGCAGAAGTCCGGTCCAGAGCAGAGAACGGACGTCAGGAGTAGTCTTAACGTGCGCAGCGCGCCGCACAGATGACGGGCAGCCGGAACCGCACTACATACAATCTAAAGAGTGCTGGAGCGTCAGAGACGAACGCATCGCGCAGGTAGCGGATTGAAGTAAGGAAGAACCATCGTGGGCAACCTCATCGAGATAGACGACGCCATCGTGCTCCTGCTCGGAACCCCTGCGAAGCACGGCGCTAGTGGACAGATCCAGGGCATCACTCGGCTTGAGAAGCTAATTTTCCTACTCGAAAGGGAAACTTCGAGCAAGGAGTGGCTCGATGAGAGCGCGGACTTTGAGGCATACAACTTTGGGCCGTTCTCACAGAAGATATATCAGGCGGTCGATACGTTGGCTGCCGCTCAGCTTATTGAGGATTCGTCACGCCTTGCTGAAGATACCTCCGACACCTGGGAGCAAAGAGAGACCATTGGTCTTAGAGGAGATCCTTACGCTACGCGGGATTTCAAACTGACTGAGCGCGGTTGGCGCTACTACAATGCGCTTAGACAAGAGCTCGATCAAGATTCGCTATCTGAGATCGCTGCTTTGAAAGAACGCTTTGCTTTTTTACCTTTGCGGCAACTGATTCGTTATGTTTATTCCAAGTACGAAAAGTACACAACGAAGTCTGTCATCCGCGACGATATAATGGGGACAAACGGGTGATCGATGGCCACACCTTTGCTCAGGCCGCTCAGACGGATCCGCAGCCAGATATAAGTATCCTCAGTGGAGTCGCGCTCGTTCTTTTCCTTGCATGCTTAGGCGGCGCAATCAAAGCCGTACACCTGCGGGGCAGTACTGTTAAAAGACTCAGAGATGACGTTGATCTAGCTTTTGAAGGTCTAACAGAACGAGTTTTTCAGTCTTTGAGGGTGCTGAGGGATGCGATCGTCGAAATTCTCCCTCATGACGACGTGACGTTTGATCCCCTAGCGTTGATCATGGATCCGTCGCGGGTCGAGCAGCCGGCAGCTACTAGCGTCCGACTCCTCCGAGAGCGCCACCACATCCGCAAACAGTATCGCCACCTGCTGAACATTTGCAGCTTATTGAAATACTCGACCAGCATTATGACGCTACTGATTGCGACAACCACTGCGGCCTATTATCTTGCATTTCAGCACGCGATGTTTTGGAGATTCTCGTTAGTGCTGACAGCGGTCTGTGCGGCGGTAACTCTCTTTGCCTATCTTGCCTACGCCCACTTGGAAACTCGAATACAAGCAGGGATAGAGGACGCCAACCCGGTCGAGGACTTCACGGAGGGAAACACCTCATGATCGCTTTCGCTCCTCAAGATGAGACTTTCATTACTAGTGGCGAGTCGAAAATGATGCCACCGTTGGTCGAGTGGTTGCGTGCTCTTCGATGGGTTCGCCCTGACAGCATTGTGATGCGTGAGTTTCCGCTGAACGGGCGAAGAGTTGATCTTGCGACCCTTACCCGCTCCGGCGTCCTCTCATCCTACGAGCTGAAACTTGGGGGCTTTTCGCGAGCTTTAGAACAGGCGCTCTACAACAAAAGAACTTTCGATCGCTCCTGGGTTGTTCTCGGCGGGCAACCTAGGCAGTCCAACGTGGACGAAGCAGTACGATTTGGTATCGGCATAATAGTGGTCGCGCAAGACTCGCCTACTGTGCTCAGGCGTCCTGGTACTCCAGATTTTGACACTCGGTCGCGGGCTCGTGCCCAGAAACGTCTAAGGGAAGTTGGGGACCCGATTGTTTAGAAGGTACCAGCACTACTTGAGCTATGGATCCACAGACCAAACTACTGTGCGTGATCTCTCCGACTCCTTCGACGGGCTCGTCGTACCAGGAACGATAGCTGCGTTTCAAGCTGAAGGTACCAAGGGCTTCGTACTTTCGCTGTCCGCGCGGTCCAAGGACCCGTATGTCATCGACTCCCGTTTCCCGCTCTTTCAGAATCGACTAGCCCGACCTAAGAAGTCGCATGTGATGCTCGCTGAGGTATTGGGCGTTCCGGCACTTGTAGATCGAGATACTCAGCTGACCGCAGGCGATTTAGACGACGCCGCCCTCAGACTGATCGCGGAGCGCTGGATCGACTTCAACGTGGGCTTTGAGGACGTTCAAACCAAGACGTTCAACAAATATGCCGCCCGGTTGAACGAGGTCGTGTTTCCGGATGACCGCCAGGACCCCGCCTACGTACTCCCTCCATACGCGATGGTTGGAAGCCTGAACGACGGTTGGTCCGAGGTTTCGGAAGCGATATGGAAGCATTCTCAGGTTTATGGCCGCGTGAAGGGGATCGAAAATAAGCTCCGTAGGGTTCTCGCAGCGGATAGTCCTTTGCTTTGGGGGCAGCTCGCGGCAGGGGTACAGGATGAAGAGCTCGTAGCCTGGGTCAGTGGCTTAGAGGAATTCCGGTCAACATCTGAACAGGACCTTCTTGAATATGGTGTTGCACTCCAGCAGGCATCGTCTCGTGGGCAGAGAGTATTTGCATTGTACGGCGGGTTCTTAGCGGTCCTACTGTCCCGTCACGGTCTCACTGGCGCTTCACACGGGATCGGCTTCGGTGAGCATCGCGAGTGGATCGAGCTGCCTTCGTCTGGTGCGCCACCGGCCAGATATTACGTTCCCCGGTTGCATCGATATGTGGCGGTTGATCTCGCAGAGATCGTGTGGCGTCAATTTCCCGATCTTGTGAGATGTGAGTGTGAAGAATGCGCCGGTAATTCTCCGTCAGCTTTGGATTACCACGGGCTAATGCGACACTCCGTTCGCGCGCGTGCCGACGAAATCACTTCTTGGGTGAACCTGCCCACCAGCAACGTAATCGATCAGCTATCGAGCGATTACATGGCATTCGGTGAGGCTTCGGAAGCGCTTCAGGCACCAGTGAAAGTGAAGCGGCGGCTAGAGGAGGCGAGCTCTCATCTCGCTATGTGGGCGCGCATCATGCAGCGGCTTGATAGCTAGTAGACGTCCTGTCTCATTAGCCAAGTGCATGAGTAACATCGCACCCGGCGAATCTCGCCAGCTCGTTTCGTGCTCGGTCGTATCGGCGCGTTGTGCGCGGGTCAGCGTGGCCCATACTGTCGTGCGGATCATGCGAAGCGGCTCCCGCATCCAGGGCCATGGTTGCGAACGTGTGCCGGAGACTGTGCGGGCTGATTTCTCCCTCAATGTCGGCCACGCGCGCTAACCGCTGCACGGTGCGGAATGCCTCAGACTGTGCCCGCCGCTTGCCCGTGGCCGTCGTGAAGATCCGCAGGCTTTTGGGTGCAGCTGTCACCAGCTGCTGCCCTGTGGTCCCGAGGGAGTGTTGACGCCAACCGAAAATAGGGCCAATAACGCCAACTGAAAATGAGGCCACTGACCATTATGGAAGGTGATCACATTGGATGTTTGGGCGCAGATACGCCACCAATACGCGACGGAGAAGATCTCCAAGAGGGAGTTGGCTAAACAGCTCGGTGTTTCCCGGGGGACGGTGGACCGGGCGTTGGAGGCGGAGCGGCCGCTGAAGTATGAGCGGAAGCCTGCAGGTAGAGCTTTGATGCTTACGCGGCGCAGGTGCGGGCCTTGTTGGTTCGAACGCCGACGATGCCGGCCTCGGTGTTGGCTGAACGCGTCGGCTGGACGGGCTCTGCATCCTTGTTCCGGGACAAAGTTCGTGGCCTTCGGCCGGAATATATGCCTGCGGATCCGGTGGACTGGTTGGTCCATGAACCGGGTCAGGCGATGCAGTGCGATTTATGGTTTCCCCATGAGCCGCTGCCGCTGGGGCACGGGCAGGATGACAAGCCTCCGGTGTTGGTGATGACGAGCGCGTTCTCCGGTTATATCCAGGCCAGGATGCTGCCGACCCGCACGACTTTTGATCTGTTGGGCGGGATGTGGTCATTCCTGCAGGAGGCCGGTGCAGTGCCTATGTAGCTGGTCTGGGACAACGAGTCGGGGATCGGCCAGGGCAGGTTGACGGAGCCGGCGGCGGCGTTCGCCGGCGTGCTGGGCTGCGATCCGGCAGTTGCCGCCACGGGATCCGGAATCCAAGGGCATCGTGGAGCGGATGAACCATTACTTCCGGCAGGGCTTCATGCCCGGTCGGACTTTCGCGTCCCCGCCGGATTTCAATGACCAGCTCGCTGACTGGCTGCCGCGGGCGAACGCCCGGTACTCCCGGACCCGGCACGGACGCCCGGCCGAGCTCTTCGTCCGAGACCGGGATGCGATGCGGCCGTTGACTCCGGTGGCGCCAGAGTTAGCCTTCCGCAGCAGCGTCCGGCTGCCACGGGACTACTACGTGCGGGTCTTCTCCAACGATTATTCCGTGGACCCGGGAGCGATCGGGCGGATCGTGAACATCGAAGCAGACCTGGAGACGGTGACCGTGAGCGCAGACGGCCGGTTGCTGTCCAGACACGAGCGGCGGTGGGCCAGACACCAGATATTCACCGACCCCGGTCACGTAGACGAAGCCGCCTCCCTCCGCCGGATCCATCGCAGAGTCAAGGCCGGACGGTCCACGGTGGTAGAGGAACGGGACCTGTCCATCTATGACGAGCTGTTCGGCGTCGCCATCCCCGACGACGCCCGCGAGCTCTCCGGGGCAGGACGGTGAACGTCGTTCTGAAAGACATCGAGTACTACGCCCGCGCACTGCGCGCACCGCGGATCGCTGATGGCTACCGATCCCTTGGTGACCAGGCTCGGGAGGCAGGCTGGTCACATGAGGAATACCTCGCTGCTGTGCTTTCCCGCGAGGTCGCCGAACGCGAAGCTTCCGGAGCCGCACTACGGATCAGGGCCGCGAAGTTCCCCGGACACAAGCTGCTCGAAGAGTTCAACTTCGACCATCAGCCTGCCGCGGACAGGAACCTCGTCGCGCACCTGGGCACCGGAGTTTTCCTGGAAGAAGCCAAGAACGTGGTCCTGCTCGGCCCACCCGGCACCGGGAAAACCCACCTGGCGGTCGGGATCGGGATACGCGCCGCGCGCGCCGGGCATCGGGTCCTGTTCGACACCGCAACCGGGTGGGTATCGAGACTGGCCGAAGCCCACGACCGCGGCCGCCTGCCCCAGGAGCTGGCCAAGCTACGCCGATGCAAGCTGCTCATCGTTGACGAGGTCGGCTACATCCCCTTCGATCAGGACTCAGCCAACCTGTTCTTCCAGCTAGTCTCATCCCGCTATGAACACGCCTCCCTGGTGCTTACCAGCAACCTCGCCTTCAGCAGATGGGGAGAAGTTTTCAGCGACGCGACAATTGCCTCGGCGATGATTGACCGGATCGTTCACCACGCAGAAGTCCTGAACCTCACCGGCAGCAGCTATCGCCTCCGGAACAAGACACGAACATAGCTTCAGGCACAATAGAACAACGCGTGGCCCCATTTTCAGTCGGCAACCTGGCCCTATTTTCGGTTGGCGTTAACACAAGGACCACCCCGGCTTCTTCATGGACTGGCCACGCCGGGCTGACCTCCTTGCCCAGTTCACGCCCGAGTTCGAGTACCCGCGCTCCGACCTTCCAGATACCGTGCACTTCGTCGGTCCGGTTTCGCAGGGCGGCGGCAGGGAGTCCACCGAGGTTGCGCTGCCCGAGTGGTGGGGCGAGCTCGACGCCGGCCGCCCCGTCGTCCACGTCACCCAAGTCACCGTCGCCAACCAGGACTTCGACGACCTCGTCCGCCCCACTATCGACGGGCTCGCGAATGAGGATGTGCTCGTGGTCGTGTCAACCGGCGGCCGACCGGAGTCTACGCTCACCGGACCGCTGCCCGCCAACGTGCGCGTCTCCTCCTACCTCCCCTACGACCAGTTGCTGCCCAAGACCGACGTGCTCGTTGCCAACGGCGGATACGGGGGAGTGCAGTTCGCGTTGCGCCACGGCGTGCCGCTGGTGGTCGCCGGCCAGACCGAGGAGAAGACGGAGGTCTGTGCCCGTGTTGCGGGGTCGAGCACAGGAATCAATCTGCGCACCAATCGTCCCAAGCCCGATGACGTCGCGAAGGCGGTGCGTACGGTTCTCGCCGACAGTTCCTACCGGGAGGCGGCGGAACGAATCGGGGAGGCGATCAAGGCGTCGCGTGGGGTGGATGCGCTGGTGGATCTGATCGAGGCGTTGGTGCCGGCGGAGCGCTAAGCGTGCTATTCGATGCCGACAAGCGATACTCAGTTCCTCGTGGATGTAGCTCCGCCACAGGACAGCCGCAAACGCTTGGACGTTTGTGAGACTTGTTCAAATCTCAAATGCTCACGGACGGCTATCGACGATTATTTAGACCGCAGGTTCCCTCGAACCGTCTGTACGAAGTAGTGGCGGGCTTCAAGTACCTCTTGATCGATCTGTTTCCATTCCTCGTCCGTGACCTCTTCTCCTGAAGATGCGGGAGTGGCGGAGTTCAGCATGACCGTGAGGGCGACTTCATACGCCTCATATCGCTCGGCCACGTTCTTGGGTGCCAGAAGCGAGAATGTCGGGATGTAGTCGCTTTGCTCAAGGGATGACTTACTAGCGAGGCCTGCCCTCACATCTAGAAGGAACAAGCGAAGCTCGTCGAGCGCTCTGAGCGAGGATACATAAACTTGCTTTTTCTCGTTCCGAAGCCATTGGTCGTGCTCTGTCTTCTTCCCCCACTTGCTGCCTAGCCAGCTACCAATAATTGCGAACGCCCCACCTGTTGCTGTCGTGATAATCGCAATCTGCCACGAATCCATGACTCAACCGTACATAGGTATACTCATGCGGATACTCGCGGTATCGTCGGCCTTCGTGCCGAGGCGGCAATCTTGAGGTGATTAGGGTGCGGCGTCAAAGCACTGGCGGACCTGAAGGCCCTGGAGCCTGCCGAGCGCTAGCGCGGTGCAGACCCGAACCACTTGGCCAACGCGTCCTCCAACCCAGCCGGGGTTCCGCCTCCCGTTCAAGCCACATGGCCGTCGGGCCGGATGAGCACGCCGGTAGGAGCGCTGACTGAACCGATCACCGGAAGGTTCCATTCGCCGTCGTACTTTGCGTTCACCAACTGCACACGGTCCGTCCACGGACCCACATCGATACTGCCTGGCTCGCCGAGATTGAGGAGCACCGCACGGGCATCGTGCAGGAGCGTGAACACACGCACGGGGTCTTCGGCGGTAACGACGTCGAGGTCGGGCATGCGGCGACCGAGCAGCGGGTGCCCGTCACCGAGGTTGTAGTGGACGTCCAGACCGGAGATGAGCCCGGCCAGCCGCTTCCTCGCCTCGTCGATTGTGAGCAAGTCGGCGACGGTGTCGGCCAGCGCGCCGACCCGCGGATCAGTCTTCTGCATGAGCGCCTGTGCCATCGTGTGCTTCAGTGCGCGGGCACCGGCGGGGTGCCGCTCGGCGTTATAGGTGTCCAGCAGGGCAGCGGGCGCAATGCCCTTGACCACCTGGGCGAGCTTCCAGCCGAGGTTCACGGCGTCCTGGATCCCGAGTCCGATTCCCTGACCGCCGGACGGAGAATGGATGTGCGCGGCGTCCCCGGCCAGCAGCACGCGGCCGCTGCGATAGGCCGCGGCCTGCCGGGTGGCGTCGGTGAACCGCGAGATCCAGGTTGGGGAATGGACTCCGAAGTCGGTGCCGTAGATGTCGGTCAGTGCCTTGGCGAGGTCAGACAGGGTTGGCTCGGTCGCCGGTCCAAGGTGCTTCTCGGTGACGACTACCCGCGTGGTTCGTCCGTCCTCCATCAGGTGGAGGCCGTGGACGCCCACCTCATCGATGCGCATTCCCGAGGGTGTCTCCGCGATCACCTCGACCTCCGCGATCAGGCTGCTCCGCGTCGCATCCCAGCCGGGAAACTCGATGCCGGCCGCCTTGCGGACAGTGCTCCGCCCGCCGTCGGCGCCGACCAGGTATTTAGCGCGTACCGACTTGCCGTAACTGAGGTGGACGTCGACGCCGTCGTCGTTTTGCGCGAAGCCAATCACCTCCATTCCGCGATGGAACGGCACCCCGAGCTCCTCGATCCAGCCGGCCAGGATTCGCTCGATGTGGTTCTGCCACAGGCCGAGCGTGTAGGGGTGGCGGGTAGGGAAGTCGCTCATGTCCAGCATCGTGGTTCCGAAGAATGCCGCCTGGACGGGCTGGCCCTCGGCGAGGAACCGGTCGGCGATGCCGCGTTGATCGAGGATCTCAATCGTTCGCGAGTGGAAGCCGCCGGCACGGGAGCGCACCAGTTCCGATGTCGGGCGGCGCTCGATGATCGCCGCGTCCACTCCAGCCAGGGCGAGCTCACCGGCCAACATCATCCCGGTGGGGCCGCCTCCGGCGATAATCACGTCAGCCATTCAAACCGCGCCTTTTCATGCTGTTGCGGTGCACTGTTCGGATGCATCCGAGCCAGTGTGAGGCATGACCGGGGTCTTGCCGCAAGCCTCCTTCCCAGCAATACATTGGAAATGGAAGGACCAGCGAACGCCCCCCCGCATCTCCCTTCTCACTCACCAGTTGTAAGTCCCGTCCACGGGCATAGAATCGTGCTCAAGCCAGACGTAAGTGAGAGCAGTCACAGTCCCAGAGCAAGGGGTCAGGCCATGAGTGTGTTCCGTACGAAATCCATCGAGCAGTCCATTCGCGACACCGAGGAGCCGGGCCACCAGCTGAAGAAGAACCTCGGCGCGCTCGATCTCATTGTCTTCGGCGTCGGCGTGTGTGTCGGCGCGGGAATCTTCGTGCTCACGGGGCAGGCGGACGGCGCGAACGCGGGTCCCGCCGTCGCAATCTCATTCCTTCTTGCCGGTGTTGTCGCCGGCTTGAGCGCCATCTGTTAGGCGGAACTGGCGTCCACCGTGCCGGTGGCAGGGAGCGCCTACACCTTCTCGTTCGCGACGCTGGGCGAGCTGGGGGCCTTCATCATCGGTTGGGACCTGGTGCTGGAGTTCACGGTTGGCTCTGCGGCTCTGGCGACGTCGTTCAGCCAGTACCACGGCGTGGTGCTGGCAGACACTCCGTTCGCGATTCCCGAAGCGGTCGCCTCGGTCGATATCGGCGTGATGAACCTGCCGGCCGGGCTGCTCATCCTCGGGTTGACGGTGGTGCTCATGACCGGCATCAAGCTCTCGAGCCGCATCAACCAGGTGGTGACGGCGATCAAGGTGGCGGTGGTGCTGCTGGTCATCATCGTCGGTCTGTTCTTCATCAACGTCGCCAACTGGTCGCCGTTCATTCCGCCGAGCGAGGGCACTGCACCCAGTGAAGCCGGCGCGCTCGACATCTCGTTGGTGGAGACGATCTTCCGGCTCGAGCCGACCGTGTACGGGCTGGGCGGCGTGTTCGCGGCGGCGGCGCTGGTGTTCTTCGCGTTCATCGGGTTCGATGTCATCGCCACCACCGCGGAGGAAACTCGCAACCCGCAGCGGGACCTGCCGATCGGCATTCTCGGCTCCCTCGCGATCGTCACCGTGCTGTACATGGCGGTCTCGCTGATCATCACCGGAATCCGGCCCTACACGGACATCGACCCGGCCGACGGCGCGCCGCTGGCAACCGCATTCACCGCCGTTGGAGTCACCTGGATGGGCAACGTGGTGGCGATCGGTGCGTGTATCGGCCTGATCGTCGTCGCGATGATCCTCCTGCTGGGCCAGACCCGCGTCGGGTTCGCGATGAGCCGGGACCGGCTCCTGCCCCCGGCGCTCGGGGCAGTGCACCCCCGGTTCGGGACGCCTTACCGGTTCACGCTGCTCGCGGGAATCGTCATCGCCATCATCGCGACCTTCGTGCCGCTGTCCACGCTGGCGGAACTGGTGAACATCGGGACCCTGTTCGCGTCATGCTGGTGGCGCTCGGGGTGATCATCTTGCGCTGCACCCGGCCGGATCTGAAGCGGTCCTTCCGCGTGCCGTTCTTGCCGGTGCTGCCGATCCTGGCCATCGCGCTGTGCTTCTTCCTGATGCTCAACCTCACCGGCGGAACCTGGCTCCGGTTCTTTGCCTGAATGGCCACCGGCCTCGCGGTGTACTTCCTGTACTCGCGGAAGCGCAGCTCTTGGTCACCGGCGGTCCGGGCTACGCTTCGATGCCCACGCGAACTTCCGCGCCGCGCACCGCTGATTGCGGCGGAACAAGGAAGAATCCGCAGCGCGGCTAGCCACCACCCGCCTGCTGAAGCACAAGAACGCTGAGAGGGCGCTGTCCTTCAGTCAGGCACTCAGGCTCGAATCTTCTGAAGTGGCGTTACATGGACCAGCTGTTCACTTGGCGCGGGAACAGCCCGATCCTCAAGCCCGGGCGTCCTGCCTCACTCATCACAGTCATGCGTTGGGACCATTTGATTCCCAGCTAGGTACATGGAGCCCTCAACCGCGATGCACTGTGCGGACACAACTCCCACGGATTCGGCACGCTGAACGTTGCGTGTCATGGACTGATCCGCAAGCTCAAAGCGTTGCCGCTGTAGCTTCCGCTCAAGCCGAAACATTGGGAGCGGGGAAACAAACGCAAGCCGCACAAACGGCTTGTGCTCCACGCCGTTGAACCTGCCAACGCGCTCTGTCCGTTTGTACTTGATTCCGAGTGAGGAGAGGATAAATTCAACCCCGTCCGTAAGCGCAAGGTTCGTGTTAACGAACTCGCAATTGCCCGCCTTAAGGGCACTGCCGTCCGTGTCCATGAGCCCCTGCAAAAGGGCCAATCTTTGCTTCTTTGACGAGTGAAGGTACTTCACGGGAATGTGCTTGCCAGAAAGAATCCCTTCCTTGACAAGGAGACCCTTGAGGCCCGGAAAGTGAACGCCGCTCCTCCCTTCAGTCGAGTTGGAGGGGACTGGATTGCCGCCCAGAGAATTGATCCACTCGTGATCCTCCCTGCCCACAGAGACGTGCCCACTTGTCTGATTGCCGTCCCCCAGCCACACTCCAAAAAGATACGGATCAACAAGCAAATCGCCACGCTTGCGCATCCTCAAGGGCTCCGGCATAAGGATTCTGAATGAGCGGCTTGTCACGAAACGGTCACCCGCTGACCCGTGCCGCACGCTCCGGGGGAGTGCGGCAATCTGCTCCGTAGTCCAAGTGAGGTCCCGTCTCACCAAGCCGCCCGTGGTGATGTGGCGATATTTGCCATCCTTACCGCGAACCTTCGTGTCGCCGTGCCGATACTGGCGATAGCCCGACCACAGGTGATCTTTCGAGGCAACTATGCTCACGTCCTTGTCAAAGTGCACCTCATAGCACTCTTGTGGGGTTGAACCCGTGGTTGCCAGGACCCTTACTGGCTCACCTGACGGTGAGTAGACATAATCACTGGGTCGAATGTCCCCATGGTTCACCCAACCATTGGCCGTGAATACTGGTGTCTTGTCGGCAAGACCGCCACCAATTTGCATATCAGCAAGCTTATTCGCGCTACGCCACAGTTTTCTGCTGGTGGTTGCAGGTCAGTCGGAGGAGAAAGCCGAAGTGACGGCACGAGTTGCGTGGTCGGGGACCGGCATCAACCTGCGAACCAACCGTGCCAAGCCCGAAGACGTCGCGAAGGCCGTGCGCAAGGTCCTCGTCGATCCCTCCTACCAGCAGCACGCACAGCGGATCGGCAAGGCGATCGAGGGATCGCGTGGTTTAGATGCGCTGCTCGATCTGTTGGAGGACGCTGCCCGCGCTGATCATCAGGCTGTCGGGTGTAGTGATGAGCAGGTGATCAGAAGTACTTGTTCCCCGATAAACGGATGCCCCAGCGGATCCCGGGCCCGCATGGAGTACCTTTCTCAACTTTCGTCGCCAACTTTTCCCTAGCTGGTCTCGGCGCCCATGCCCTCACCCGATAGACCAGTACCTACTTCTTCTTCGGTTGCTTCAGAGCGGCGAGCTTCTCCATATACTTGGCCTTCTCCATGAGACGCTTCGCTTCGGCTCGAAGCTCTCTCGGAGTTTTGTTCGTTGCACCAGGTGGTCTGCCCATTTTTCGCTCGATTCGTAGGTAGATATCGTAAAAATACGATATTTAGACCCGAAGCATAGCATGCGGGAACTCAGTTGTACTGCCGTCGCTCGCGAGTGGACCGAGTACCCCCGTCACAATTTCCGCGGATTCCCACTGTGACCGGGTCAGCACTGAGAGGGTGCTTCCCTCGAACTCGGTCCACGGTGCTGCTGTGTGTTCGGCGGCAGTGAGGACCTTCCGGCCTTCACTGCCGCGGTCCGGGTGTCGACGTAGTCGTAGAAGATCGAGGACACTCCGACCTGCACACCCAGTTCGCCGACCAGGCAGCGGAACGCGGACAACTCCTCGACCGGAACCAGCGCCAGCCCGTACTCATGCCCGGTGCTGAGGAGTGCCGGCGACTGCGCAAGCGCCACCGCGCGCGCCACCGCAGAAACCCGTCCTCGCGGCAGCGCCACCAGCCGGAACCCGTCCGACGGCAGATGTGGGACCAGGAATTCGCGTGTCTCCTCCGTTGCCGACCCGTTGAGCAGTCCCGTCAGCAGCCGGTCCGACGGTTCGCACCGCCGGTCGGCCGCGGCGAGTACGGCGTCGGTGGCGACCTCGAGCATCTTCGTCAGGTGGACCAGCAGGAAGCTGCCCACTTCCTCGCCTCCGGTATTCGGCGACCACCAGCTCAGCCGGATAGTTGCCGCGAAGCTGGTAGCGCCGTCGTCGTACTTCCGCACACTGGCGTCCTCGTTGGCGTCATGTGGCACGGCTTGCTCAGGCTGAACGCCGAGGCTCTCGGTCGACCAGGCCGCTGCGGCCGGAGCGTCGAACCCCACTGAGTAGGTGCTAGGAAGCGTGGGGCAGGAGCCTTGACCTTGCCGCAGCCTCAACCGCCGTGGAGTTCTGCTGATCCAAACCGAGAAGCGGCTTGCGTGAATCACCAGCCCGGAACCCTTCCACCTCAAGCGCGGCCTTCACAGCCGGCGCGAAAGGAGCGTTGGAGATTGCCTCGACGAGAGCTCGGATCTGCTGCCAGTCCTCCCTTGCCCGTTCCACATCGCCCGCGAGTACCGCGTGCCGGATAGACACGAACTGAGACGGAACAACATTCGCCGTACCGACCATGACTCCTGCGGCGCCGAGGAGTAGGGCGTCCAGCGCTAACGGGTCCCAGCCAATGAACGTCGAGATGATGTCCCCGTAGTCACGAACCAATCCCCGGGCTTGGGCAAGGTCACCACTCGTGTCCTTGATGTACCGGATGTTCGGAACTTCCTGCGCAAGTTTGCCGACCGTCTCGGGCATCAAATTGAGACCGGTTGCCGCTGGATAGTTGTAGATCTTAATCGGGATGCTGACCGAGCCAGCGACGTCGCGCAGGTAATGCTCCACTTCGGCAGCAGGGAGCGCGTCATAGTACGGAGTGATCACCATGGCGGTGGAAGCCCCGACGGCCTCGGCGTGCTGGGTAAGGGCAATAGCTTCCGCCGTGCTGATGGCACCGGTCTGGGCAATCACCGGCACCCGTCCCGCTGCCTGATCCACGACCCTCTCCACGACGAAGCGCCGATCCTGGTGACTGAGGGCGGCGAACTCACCGCTTGAACCACACGCCACAACCCCATCGACGCCACTGTCGATGCTGCGATCGACCAGCCGGGGCAGTGATCGCTCGTCGACGTGTCCCTCGGCTGTGTAGGGGGTGATCAGCGCGGTGAAGACGCCCGTGAGTTCTGACGTTTTGGCCGCCGGCGCTTCGGGCAGTGATTTCCTAAGCGTTCCCCTGCCCGTCGCCATAGGTGACGGTGGCGCCGTCGTCGGTGTGGCGGACGGAGGTGACCGGGGAGTTCAGGCGGATGTCGGCGTCTGCGTCTGAGGCGATGGCTCTGATCAGGGTGTCGTTGCCGTTCTTGAGCCGGTAGATGGCTGAGGCTTCGTGCATCAGGTACCAATGCCCGGAGGCTCCGGCGGTCCAGCGCAGCGCGTTGACGTAGGCGAACTGATCCAGGGGCGGGGCAGCCACTTCATGGTGTCTGTAAGGACCCGGGTCGTGCCTGGGTCGATGAGCTTCATGAAGTCTTCGAGGTTGCCGCGGCGGACTTCGTCACCGGCCAGCCAGTAGGTTTCCTCCGAGCGCGGCCGGCGGGAAACGTCTAGCCCGTACGGGTCACCTCAGCCCTGTCAGTCACGTTGTTTCATTCTGGCGCAATCCGGTTCTAACCGCCTGCGCCTCCAATCCGGAGACTGGAGGCGCCGTGGCGGTCGGAGAGAGCTACGGGTTACTTGGACTTCCAGGCGTTGTAGAGCTCGATCGCCTTCTCCTGGTTCTCGCCCCACCAGGCTGGGTCGGAGTAGACCAAGGCTTCCTCGTGATCGAAGGGGTAGATGCTCTGCTGGACCTCGTCGAGCTCCGGCTTGACGTCCTCATCGATCGGGTTGACGGTGAGGAGTTCCGCGATGTCCGCCTGCTTCTCCTTGTCCTGCACCGAGGCGATGAACTTCATTGCCTCCTCCTTATTGGGTGCACCCTTCGGGATGACGAGGGAGTCGGTCGTCATGATGACGGTGTCCCAGACCGGAGCGAAGGGAGCACCGTTCCGCATGGCGAGGGCCGCACGCGCGTTGAGTGACAGAGCCATTTCCACCTGCGACGATTCCAGTGCCTGCTGAACCTGCGCGTAGGTCTCGGTGAACACCAGCTCGCTCTTGATGGTGTCCAGCTTGGCCAGGGCGCGTTCCACGTCGAGCGGGTACAGATCATCCCGAGGCACGCCGTCGGCGATGAGCGCGAACTCGATGAGGCCGACCGTGATTTCTGGAAGCAGCAGGCGCTTACCGGGGAACTTCTCCAGGTCGAAGAAGTCGGCAGCGGTGGTGGGAGGGTTACCACCAAAGGCGTCCGTGTTGTAGAGCATGTACTGGGAGTTGCCGAAGACCGGCACACCGCAGTCGCTGACCAGGCCCTCCGGGTAGGCGTCCTTGTCGATCACGCTGAAGTCGAGCTTCTCGAGGTACTCGTCGCAGTACTGGAACGACGTACCGGTGGTCACGCTCAGGGTGTCCCAGATGACGTTCCCGCTGTCGACCATCAGCTTCATCTTCGCGTCGTCGATGGGGCTGTCGTTGACGAAGCCCGTGCCGGTCTCGGCGGTGTAGGGCTCCTGCCACACCTTGATCTGGGCGTCCTGGAAAGCACCTCCCGCCGAGACGAAGGTCAGTTCGCCCTCGCCCTCTCCGGCTGCGGAAACGCCGACGGCGCATCCGGACATGGTGGTTACGGCAGCGACAGCGGCTACTCCTGCGATCAGTGGCTTGATGTTCATTGCATTCTCCTTTGAAAGCGTGTGGTGGGTGGTGTTTCGAATGTGAGCAGGGTGCATCAGCGTCACCGGTTGGGTGACGTTGGCAGCAGGACGGTCTTGTAGCTAGGAGTGCGCCGCTACGAGGCTGGGTGTGACTCTCTGCTCTGGGGTGGCGGGGGCATTCACGATGCTCTGGTGGGCTGGGTCCCAGCTCACCGTCACGCGTGCGCCGGGAAGCATTGGTACGGCGGATCCGGCGATCTGCATCGCTGATCCGCAGTTGCCGTCAGGGAATTCAAGGCCCACCCGGTGGTGATTCCCCACATAGGTGATGTCCTTGATGACTGCTTCGGCCTCGACGTGCCCAGCGGGGGACACTGAACCGGCAGGGTTCAGGTGGAGCCGCTCGGGCCTGACAACAACCGCGGCGCCGTCGCTGCAGGCAGTCCGCTGGCTGTCGGACAGATCGAAGCCGAACTGGTCGCACTCAAGCCGGCCATCCGCCGTCGTGCGTCCACGGAAGATGTTGGACTCGCCGAGGAATTCGGCCACGAAGAGTGTGGCGGGACGTTCGTAGAGCTCCTCGGGGCTACCGACCTGTTCGATCCGGCCCTCGTTGAAGACCGCGATCCGATCGGAGAGGGTCAGCGCCTCCTCCTGATCGTGGGTGACGAAGATGAAGGTCATGCCCAGCTCCCGGTGCATCCGGGCGATCTGCTTCTGGAGCCCGTCGCGCAGCTTCTTGTCCAGGGCGCCGAGCGGTTCGTCCAGCAGCAGCGCACCGGGCTCGTAGACAACAGCGCGTGCCAGTGCGACCCGCTGCTGCTGGCCACCCGAAAGCTGCCGCGGCAGCCGGTCCGCCCACTTGGTCAGGCTCACCAGCTCCAGCGCCTCGTCTACCCGTGCGGCGATCTCCGCCTTGGAGAACTTGCGCTGCTGGAGGGGGTAGCCGATGTTCTCCCGGACGGTCATGTGGGGGAACAGGGCGTACTGCTGGAACACGACGCCGAGGTTCCGCTTGTGCGGCTTGAGCCCGCTGATGTCCTTGCCGCCCACCAGAATCGAGCCCGAGGTCAGGGAGGTGAAACCGGCGATCATCGAGAGCGTTGTGGTCTTTCCCGAACCGCTGGGGCCGAGGAAAGTGACGAACTCGCCGGCCGCGATGTCCAGGGATACGTTGTCGACGGCGGGCCGCTGGGTGTGGGGGTACTGCTTGACAACGGAGTCGATGCGGATGTCGTGGCTGAGGTTCTTGGAGTTGGAGGTCATGACGACGCTTCCTTTCGACGGGTGGCCAGCTGGGCGAGCAGGAGGATGCCGGTGGTGGCAACCACGATGATGCTGGAGGCCGCGGCGATGGTGGGATCGATGTCCAGGGTGATGCTGTTGTACATCTGCACGGGCAGGGTGCGGATGTTGGGGCTCTGGAGGAAGAGCGCGATGACGACTTCCTCAAACGAGGACACGAACGCGAACACGAAGCCCGAGAGCACGCCCGGCATCAGCAGGGGGAGGAGGACCCGCCGGAAGGTGGTGATGGGCCCGGCGCCGAGGCTCGCGGAGGCCGTCTCAACAGTCCGGTCGAAACCGGCGAGGCTGGTGGAGACCGCGATGACCACGAAGGGCACAGCGATCACCGCGTGGGCGAGGATGAAGCCGAGGATGGTTCCGGTCAATCCCATCTGCAGGAACGCGATGTACAGCGCGACCGCGACCACGATTCCGGGCACAATCTGCGGTGCCATCAGTCCGCCGCGGACGGCTGCACGGCCACGGAACTTCGTCCGGTCCAGTCCCAGCGCCGCTCCCACTCCCGCGATAGTTGCCAGAAGGGATGAGAGGAGAGCGATCTGCACCGAGTTGGCCAATGACGCCATCCATTCACGCGAGGTGAAGAACTCCACGTACCAGCGCACCGACCAGTCCTTTGGCGGGAACTGGAAGCTCTCCGCGGCGCCGAAGCTCATGGGGATGACCATCAGCGTAGGAGCGAGCAGCAGTGCGGCAACTCCCAGGACCCAGAGGCGGAGGGTCCACCCGATCCGCCGTTCGGCGGCGATCTTTCGCTTAAGCATTCTTCGGCTCCCGTCGGCTCATGGTGGTGACAAAGGCGACGCCGGCAAGGACCAGCAGGGCCAGCACTAGCAGGACCACGCCCAGGGCGCTTGCGCTGCCGAAGTCGAGCAGGTCGGTGACGCGGGTGGCGATTAGCTGCGAGATGAGGGACTGCTGCGGTGATCCGAGGATGGCGGGGGTGATGTAGAACCCGAGGGACATGATGAAGACCAGGGAGAACCCGGACACCATGCCCGGCAGCGACAACGGCAGGTACACCGTTCGGAAGGCGGTCCACCAGGACTCCGCAGCTCATCGCCGCATCCATCAGCCGGGTGTCGATGCCGTTGAGCGAGGTGAACAGCGGCAGCACCATGTACGGCAGCATGACCTGGACCATGGCGATGGTGACGCCTGCCAGGGATCCCAGGAGGACCATGCCCTCGATGCCGAGCAACGAGAAGAACTGATCGATCGGTCCTCCGCGCTGCTCCAGTACGTACCAGGCGAAGTTGCGGGCCATCAGGCTTGTCCAGAACGGCAGCAGGACCAGCAGGGTCAGGATTCCACGGGTCTTCGCGGACACCTTGGTCATCGCGTAGGCGTACGGGTAGGCGATGAGCAGGGTCAACAGCGCCACCAGGGCCGACGTCGTAAGGGTCCGAACGAGGACTGTCACCGAGATGCCGTCGGTGAGCAGGTCCGTGTAGTTGCCGAGGCCCACCGACGGGTCGGTGAAGCTCAGCCAGACGATGTTGGCCAGCGGATACAGAAAAAAGACTGCCAGGAAGGCGACGGCCGGAAGCAGGGTCAGGACAACCCTGTTTTTCGTGCTTTTCGGTGGGATGCGGGTGCCCACCGGACGGGGTGGGGCTTTCAGTGATGTGTCAAGGGTTGACGCGGTCATCGTTGATCGCTTTCGTCAAGAAGTGAGGCAGGACACAAACACTAGGGTGCGGTCGCGATGGAGCCTATTAGCTCAGCGTATGAATTTGAACGACCTGTTCATCCGCGCGGCTAGCTCGTCCCCGTGCCGTGCATGTTCTCCCACGCCTGGAACGCCACCCAGAGCGCTGCAAGGTCAGGTGTCCGGTTCAGGTCCCGGCCGGTTTCCTCGGAAATCCGCTTCAGCCGGTAGGACAGGGTCTGCCGATGGATTCCGAGCTCCGCAGCCGTCTCGTTCCACTTGCGGTCGTTGCGCAAGTAGCAGAACAGCGTCTCTCTCAGCAGGGCGATGCGCGGGGAATCGCTCGCCAATGGGCCCAGTACGCCCGTCACAATCTCCGCCGATTCCCGCTGTGACCGTGTCAGCACCGACAGCGTGCTGCCCTCGAACTCCGTCCACGGGGCATCAGTGTGCTCGGCGGCAGTCAGCACCTTGCCGGCCTCCACCGCCGCGGTCCGGGTATCCACATAGTCGTAGAACACCGACGACACCCCCACCTGCACACCCAACTGCTCCACCAACTCCCGGAACCCAGCCAGCTCCTCTACTGGAACCAGTGCCAGTCCGTGCTCACGCCCGGTCCCAAGCAGCACAGGCATCGCCGCCAGCGCCACCGCACGGCCAACCGCTGCCACCCGGCCACGCGGCAACGCCGCCAGCCGGAACCCGTTCGACGGCACATGCGGCGCCAGGAACTCGCGCGTCTCCTCAGTCGCCGACCCGTTCAGCAGTCCCGCCAGCAATCGCTCCGCCAGCTCACCCCGCCGGTCGGCGGCCGCCAACACCGCATCGGTGGCCACCTCGAGCATCTTGGTCAGGTGGACCAGCAGGAAGCTGCCCACCTCCTCACCCGGGTATTCGGCGACCACAAGCTCAGCCGGATGGTTGCCGCGCAATTGGTACCGCCGTCGTCGTACTTCAGTACTGGCATCCTCGGTGTGTGCCACCGAGGCAAGGGTGATGCCGGTGACCGTATCCACGATGCTCAGCCCTGCCCGCAGGGAGGGCACCACCTCGCGAAGCAGCGAGGTCAGGTCCTTCTCGGCGTAGGTCGCCACGTGGTACAGCTTGCTCAGCTTGAGCACCTGCAGGCTCTCCGTCGACCAGTTGGCCGCCGCCACATGGCGCGCCACCACTGCGTAGGCGGTATTGACGCCGGCCAGCAGGATCGGGAAGTCCCGGCGGTCGGCCTCGGAGAACATTTCGGGGGAGAGCGGCGGCGCGGGATCATGGTCGCCGATCATCAGGCCCGAGAGTCCCGCCTCATCGAGCCGCGCCACGAACGCCGCCTGCTCGGACGGGTCCTTCGGCACGCACAGCCCGATGGTCATCAGCAGCTCATGCGGGCCCAGGTAGATGGTGGGATCCTCCATCTCGCAGCTGTGCGCCCAGAGCAGGTCGCGCCGCAGCCCGCTGCTGCCGGCCAGGACGCGGATGTCCAGGCTCGCGGTGGACACCAGATCCTCCACCCGAAGAACGTCTCTGGTCATGGTGGGATCGTAGACCCGTTCATACTGGAGTAATAGCGGAGTGCGGATTTGTTACTTCAGGCCAATATGGCCTGCGTCACAGTGCACCTAACCTGAATGCAGTCTCGTTCATTCACTCATCAAGGAAGATGGTTATGAGCACCAACACCTACGGCGCCATCGACAACGCGCCAACCTCCAAATTCCACCGCAAACTCCTCATCGCCTGCTGCGGCGGCCCGTTCCTTGACGGCTATGTCCTCAGCCTCATCGGCGTCGCGCTTGTGGGCTTCGCAGCTGACATTACGACGACGCCGGTCGAGGCCGGCCTGATCGGCGCCTCCTCGCTGGTGGGCATCTTCTTCGGCGCGATCGTGTTCGGCGCACTCACCGACCGCATCGGCCGGGAAAAGATGTACGCGCTGGACCTTGCCGTGCTGGTGGTCGCCTGCGGTCTGTCGGCCTTCGTGACCGACGCCTGGCAGTTGATCGTGCTGCGCTTCATCATCGGCCTCGCGGTCGGGGCTGACTACCCGATTGCCACGTCGCTGCTCACCGAGTTCACCCCGAGCAAGCGCCGCGGTTTCATGATCGGCGTCTCCGGCCTGGCCTGGTCCGTCGGTGCGATGACTGCCTTCCTTGTTTCCTTCCTCGTGGTGAACATCTCCGGCGGGTACGAGAACTGGCGCTGGATGCTCTTCAGCGGTGCCGTGGTGGGCATCATTGTGGTCCTCATGCGCCGCGGCATTCCCGAGTCCCCGCGCTGGCTCGCCAACCAGGGCCGCATTGCCGAGGCCGACGCCGTCATGAAGCAGGTCTACGGCCCCGATGCCTCGCTGCCGGCCGACGCCACCTCCGCTGCTGAGACCCGCAGCAGCTTCGCCCAGGATCTCAAGCTCATCATCCGCGGCGGCTACCTGAAGCGAATCATCATGTGCGGTGTCCTGTACTTCGCGCAGATCACCCCGCAGTACGCGCTCTACACCTTCGGCGGCATCATCCTGCTGACTGCGGGCATCGAAGGCACCAACGCCTCCACCCTTGGTGAGCTGCTGATCGCCACCCTGTTTGCCGTCGGCATCATCCCGGCACTGAAGCTCATCGAGTCCTGGGGCCGTCGCCCGATGACCGTCTGGCCGTTCGCCCTCATGACCCTGCCGCTGATGGCACTGGGAATCTGGCAGGACGCACCGTCCTGGTTCATCGTCGGCGCCTTCGCCTTCTACGCCTTCGTCTCCGGTGGCCCGAGCGTGCTGCAGTGGATCTACCCCAACGAACTGTTCCCCACGCAGATCCGTGCCACCGCCGTCGGTATTGCAGTGGGCATCAGCCGCATCGGTGCCGCCAGCGGCACGTACCTGCTGCCCATCGGCATCGCGACCATCGGACTGAGCGGCACCCTGCTCATTGCAGCGGGCATGACCATCGTTGCCCTCATCGTCTGCATCGCCTGGTCGCCGGAGACCAAGGGCCGCAGCCTGGCCGAGACCTCGTCCCTGGCTCCCGCTGCCCCGGTTGCCGCCAAGGAGTACTCCCGATGAGCCGCATCGCAGTGATCGGAGCCGGGTTCGCCGGCCTGACCGCCGCAACCAGCCTGAACGACGCCGGCCACACCGTCACCGTCTTTGAAGCCCGGGACCGGGTAGGCGGACGGGTTTGGTCCGAGGAGATACAGACGTTCGACGGGCCTCGGGTCATTGAACGGGGGGCGGAGTTCGTGCTCGACGCCTACACAGAGATGCAACGCCTCGCCGAGGAGAACGGACTCTCGCTGGTGGAGACCGGCATGAGCTACTACGTCCGCGAACCCGGTGACGTGCCCTTCACCGCCGCCGACATCGTCGAGACCGGCAAGGCCGCGGGCGCCGTCGTCGCGAAGGTTGGCCCTTCCGCAACAGCGGAGGATGTCCTGCAACAGCTCGACGCCGACCCCCAGCTCGTGGACACGCTCCGCGCCCGCATCGAAATCTCCACAGCCGTCGGAGCGGACGAGGTGACCGCCGGGGCGCTCACCCAGGTGGCCTCCTTCGAACCGAAGAAGAGCTGGCGCGTCGGGGGAGGGAACCAGTCCCTGCCCAAGGCGCTCGCCGCCCAGCTCGACGGTGCCATCCGCATGAACACGCCGGTCACCCGGGTGGAATCCCGCGATGGCGGCGGGGCGACGGTCACCACCGCCGACGGCCGGGAGGACTTCGACGCCGTCGTCGTCGCCGTTCCCTTCTCGGTGCTGCGCGACCGCTCGGTAATTGAAATGCCGACCACCGCTGAGCGGGAGCGCGCACTTGACGGTGTGATCCAGGGTCATGCGGTGAAGCTGCACGCTCCGCTGGAGCGGGCTCCCGAGACTTCGGCCGTGATGTCGGTGGCCGGGCGGTACTGGACGTGGACCGCCGTCGATGCCAGCGGCGACGTGGCGCCGGTGCTCAACAGCTTCATGGGCTCACACAAGGCGATCGACGCGGCCGGTGTGGCGCACGACCCCTCGTCCTGGCTCAGCGCAGTACGCGAACTGAGGCCGGACCTGGCGATCGGCGACCCCGCGATTGCCACCGTTTGGTCGCGAGACCCGTACGCGCAGGGCGCCTACACCGCCCACGCCTCCTCGCTGACCGACGCCGACACGGCAGCGCTGGAAGCACCCATCGGCGATGTGCACTTCGCCGGCGAATACGCAGACCCCAACTACACCGGACTCATGGAGGGCGCTATCCGCAGCGGACAGCGCGCAGCCCAGCGCGTCCTTGAATCAATCGAACTCACCTCGGAGGTAGCCAAATGACCACTCGCATCGAACTTTCCAACACCGACTGGCCCGCAGCCGAGGCCATCGCTTCCCACCGCGTCCTCAACGGAGCACCTGAAGCATCCACCTTCGTTACCTCCTCGCTGCCCACTGGCGAGACCGGTCTCTGGCGGGTCAGCGAGGTTGAATTTACGACGGCGCACTCCGGCTACGTGGAGCACATCCACATCATCGAGGGCGAGGGCGAGCTGGTGCACGAAAACGGCGAGGTCACCCCGCTGGCGCCGGGCGTTACGGTTACCATGGAGGACGGCTGGGCCGGCCGTTGGGTCATCCGCAAGCCGCTCGTCAAGGCCTACGCGGTGCTGAACACCGCCTCCGTACCGGCGCCGGTGGCGTGACGGTTTCGACTTCGTGAGGCTTGAAGGCTAGCGCCAGCACTGGGGAGTTCCCGGTGCTGGTGCTGCTGTTTAAGCAGCGCCTTAGGACATCCAGATAACGATGTCCGCCAGGCGCAAGACCGAGAGCTTGCGCCCATCTGCGGTTCTTCTGTCCGCAGCCAGTTCCCTGAGCCAATCCAGATTTTCCTTGATGTCCTCCCAAAGCGCTGCGCGCAAGGCCGCCGGACTTCTCGTGCCATAGAAAGCGTGGACGCGGCTGTCGATGATCGGCACGATGTGCGGTCGGCGACGATGCAGCACTTTGGACACGGTCACTGCCGTCCACCATTTGACTGGAATTGCGGCAGTGTTTGCGGCCGCAAGCGATGCGACGGCGTGCTCTAGATCGGAGAGATTTTCATAGCTCTCGAAAGGTTTCGCGTCTTTGAGCTCGGTGAGTGCCTCGTCCAGTGCCTGCTTAAGGTTCTGTGCAGGCGAATGACCGTCAGCGAACAGGGGGATGACATCTCGAGCGCTCAACTGGAGGCTAAGCAGGTTGGCCATGAGCACGTCAGCGGGCGTCAGAGGTGCATCCACAGGTCCCTGCAGGTCATAAGTGTTGAACGCGTAACCCGAGGATCGAGACATGTACTTGTCCAGTTTTTCCTCTGCGACGCTCTTCAACGAGGCTAAGCCAGCAGTCATGAAGTCCCCCAAATTGTAGTAACCGTTTAGCGTTCGAATGCGGACGGGTACCCATACCGTATCGCGCGATTCTGACCTATTCCCCGCCGTCATCGTAAGCAACGAGTCCATCCTCGTGTCATTGGCTTGATGACCTACCGAACCATTTGGCCAGTGAGCCCTTCAGGCCTGCCTCGGTTCCGTCTCCGGTCCACGCGACGTGGCCGTCCGGGCGGATCAGCACGCCGGTAGGAGCGCTGACCGGACCGATCACCGGGAGGTTCCATTCGCCGTCGTACGTGGCGTCGATCAACTGCACCCTGTCCGCCCACGGGCCCGGCTCTACTGCTCCCGGCCCGCCAGGGTTGAGGAGAACCGGACGAGCGTCGTGAAGCAGGGTGAAGACGCGTCGCGTGCCGTCGGCGGTGAGGATGTCGAGGTCGGGCATGCGGCGGCCTAGCAGTAAGTGGCCCTCGCCGAGGTCGTAGTGGACGTCGAGCCCGGAAATGAGTCCGGCCAGCCGTATTCGGGCTTCGTCAATGGTCAGGAGGTCGGCGACCGTGTCGGCCAGTGCACCAACGCGCGGATCGGACTTCTGCATGAGTGCCTAAGCCATAGTGTGCTTGAGGGCGCGGGCACCGGCAGGGTGCCGCTCGGAGTGATAAGTGCCCAGCAGACTGGCCGGCGCGATACTCCTGATCACCAGTGCGAGCTTCCAGCCCAGATTCACGGCGTCCTAGATCCCGAGCCGATGCCCTGCCCGCCCGATGGCGAGTGAATGTGTGCAGCGTCGCCGGCCAGGATCACGCGGCCACTGCGATATGTGGCGGCCTGGCGCGTGGAGTCCGTGAAGCGCGAGATCCAAGTGGGGGAGTGGACGCCGAAGACGGTGTCGTAGATGTCGGTCAGCGCTTTGGAGAGGTCGGCGAGGGTTGGCTAAGTCGCCGGTCCTGCTCCTCGTCGCATCCCAACCGGGAAACCCGATGCCCACTGCCTTGCGGACAGCGCTTCGTCCACCGTCGGCGCCAACCAGGTACTGTGCGTGCATTTGCTGGCCGTCGTTGAGACGGACGTCGACGCCGTCGTCGTCCTGGGCGAAGCCGGTCACCTCCATTCCGCGATGAACGGACACGCCTCGTTCCTCGATCCAACTGTAGATTCTAGAGATGACATCCGATTGAGAGGAACTGATTTGGGGAAGAGGCTAATACTGGGGGCGGCCGTGCTGGCGCTGGCCCTGAGCGGTTGCGGAGGCCAAGCTGACAACGCGCCAGAAACGTCTGAAGCGCCCGAAAGTGTGGAAACCACTGCGGTCGATGAAGCGCCAGAGGTGCCTGACTTAACGGGGGAGTGGAAGCAGAGCAACTCCAACAGTGAGGACTCCTACCAGCAAGCAACTATCACTGCGGACACGATTACCGTCGAGTGGGTGACTGATGGCGGCGACACGCGGTCCCTCTACTGGGTGGGAAGCTTCGAAGCGCCGCTGGAAGCGGATAAGCCGCACATCTGGACCTCCGAGGGTGATATCGAGGCTATGCAGTCTGCTCTTCTGGCTTCCAGCGAGGAGAGCAAAGAGTTCACCTATGAGAATGGTGAAATCAGCTATGAAGTCAGCGCGCTGGGCACCACCACAACAGTCAGGCTCGAGCAGGAGTAGCGAGCGAGTGGGAAAGCCCCGGTGATGATCTGTCTCGGGGCTTTCCACGTGGGCTCCCACCCGCCGCTGCAGCGCGGTGTTCGTGGGGTTGGAGTATTCGCTGTACAGGAAGGAGTCTCGCAGCGCGGACGCCCTGGCGCAGCGAAACCGAAGCTAGCAGGGTGAGGAGTCTAATCCCCGATGTACTCGCCGGTGATCGGGTCAACTGTCCCGGCTTCTATACCTTCACACTGGGAACGCCCGCCATCTGTCACGGGATCGTAGCGAATGCAGAAGGCCTCGTAGTACGGCATTCCGCCCTCCAACGCGGCTAGGGCTTCCTCGTATGTGAACTTGTCCTCAGGGTTGGGTTCCGGATGTTCGGTCTCCGGCGGACCTGGTTCGCTCTGCGGATCGTCCGCAGGAATCGTTCCAGACCCATCAGGTTGCTGTTCCGTGGGTGCAGGGGAGGCAGAAGCTGTCGGCATCGTCCCGCCCGGCGTCATAGGTACCTCATCCCCAAGTCCCTGAGGTTGAATAGTTATGCCGGTGATGCGTTCAGGAAGCTTCGTTGTTGTAGAAGCCAGCCAGCCCGTCGAGACTTCCAGCTTGGAAGCATTCGTCGCGTTGAGGTACTGATTCTGGAGTGTGGTGGATCGCCTGCTCAGATCGTCACCGACGGTTTCATCAAGGATGGTGCCGTCGGTCAAGGTGTAGCCGTAGGTCCCCTCAACGCCCCCGAGAGCATCCGTATAGTGTGGGCCCCAGTCGGCGACGTGATACACGGACAGATCCTGGAACTCGTACGCCGTCCCGTTCTCGTCATAGATAGTGACGAGGTAGACCGACACCTCCTCGGTGCCTTTCCGGTTATCGATATGTACTTTCGCGTAGCTAACCGGTTCGACCTTCAAATCCGTCCGCAATTGTTCGATGTCGTCTGGGCCAGCGGCTGGCAATTCGACCGTGAGCGTCGCCCCAAAAGAGGTAGTGGCAGTGAACGTCTGATTGAGTTCGTATGTCGCGGGAGTTTGCTCCGCCGTGGGCGATGCTGTGGAGGACGCTGCGACAGTGGGTAAGGGCTCCTTACTGGGACTCATCGAGCAGCCGAGGAGCCCGAGCGCAGTAGCTACGGCGACAGTAGTGAGGCTGATCATGTGGCGCATCGAAGTTTCCCCCAGACTCGACAATGGGAATCCTTACGCTAGCCGCATTCAGGCTTACGGGGAATGGGAACGCACGATCGGCGCTTGGCCGATGTTGGTTTGCGCCGCCTAGAGCCTCCCGCGCTCGCCGACCAGAATGTCCGCCGCGTCCAACCCATCAGCTACGCGTCGTCGTTCGATCCGTCGCTGCACGCTCGGTGACGGGATCCGCGCCCCCTTGGAACGGTTGCACCTGCTGCACGCCGCAACAAAGTTCTGCAGCGTGGTCGACCCGCCCTTGGACCACGGATAGAAGTGGTCACCGTGCTCCGCAGGACGGGAACAGCGGCGTGCACCCACACCAAACTCGCACCGCCCGTCCGCACGAGCCATTCCTTCGCGGCGCTGCTGGCGAGTGAAGCGCCGGACTGGATCGCGGCGTCGTGCATCCCGTGAGGTGATGACCGCGGCAGTAAGGCCCAGCGCCAGCAGGACCGCGGCCGGCGCGATAGCAGCGTCCAGCACCGGCTGGAAAATCGACATGAGAACGTCCGCAGCTCCCGAGGGCCCGGCTGCAACCTGCGCCGGAGCAGCGGGCCCGCGCAGTAGGGGAGTAATGATCGACCATCCGAGCCACAGAACTGCAGCGGAGTAGCCCAGCTTTAGAAGCTGCCTCGACCAGTAGATACGGCCCAGTTCACTCATCGCCTGACACCATGCATCCGCATTACCTTCCCCCATTTCGGCACTCAGCAATTAGAGCATTGCGTGGGCACCGTGCCCTACTTGGGCGTCGACGTCGGACCCGTCAAGAACTGCACCATCAACAGTGAAGGCCCGCCACCTTCCAAGGTGACGGGCCTTCGCTGAGCGGAGTCGGCATCCGCCGGTCAGCTGTTCTTAGCTGTTTTATCTGCTGTTTCGCTGCTTGAGGCGTTCGAGCAGACGGTGTTCAGCATCCTCACCCGGAGCAATCCCCGATGGAATGCGGAAGAGCAGGAACACTCCAAGCACCCACCAGAGACCGAAGAGAATCCACGGGGGCGGGGTGAGCGCGGCCGGCATTCCGGGAAGGTAGAGGCTGAGCAGGCCGACGCACAGGACCGCCGCGGCGACGCCAATGATCATGCCGCCGTTGCCCGCACCGCCAACACGAAGCGGGCGATCCATCTGGGGTTCGCGGCGGCGCAAGATCACGAACACGATCGATACCAGGATGTAGGCG
Source organism: Arthrobacter sp. JZ12 (assembly GCF_035189165.1). Taxonomy (NCBI): domain Bacteria; kingdom Bacillati; phylum Actinomycetota; class Actinomycetes; order Micrococcales; family Micrococcaceae; genus Arthrobacter; species Arthrobacter sp. JZ12. Next base: position 704,431 of record NZ_CP045246.1, read on the forward strand.
ATGACAATGCTCGGAGCGCCGGAATCCACCAGCCAGACGAGCATCGACTCGCCGAAGAACGGTGCAAGGAAGGACAGCACGCCGATGAACAGCAGGGCATTGGCCGGGGTGCGGTACTTCGGGTGCAGCCGGCCGAACCAGGCCGGCAGCATGCCTGAGCGCGCCATCGAGAACATGAGCCGCGAGGCGCCCAGAAGCAGCGAGTTCCACGAGGTGAGGATGCCGGCGATTCCACCAGCGATCAGCACCTTCGCCATCAGATCGGTGCCAAACAGCGCTCCCATGGCATCGGCAGTTGCTATGTCAGCCTGGGCAATGTCTCCGGCGGGCATCGAGGAGGCGGTAGTGAGTACGGTCATGGCGTACCAGATCGTTGCCAGGATGACGGCAATGACAACCAGCTTGCCGATCTGCCTTGCCGGGATGTTGACTTCCTCGGATGACTGAGGGATCACGTCAAATCCGACGAACAGGAACGGAACCACAACCAGGACCGCGAAGTAGCCGTTCAAGCCGCCCGTGAAGAAGGGCTCCATGTTGGCGGCAGATCCCCCGGTGAAGGAGCCGAGTACAAGCATGAGGCCGATGACGAGAAGGAAAACCACCACGAAGGTCTGGGCGGCACCGGCGAGCTTGACCCCAAGGATATTGATCCCGGTGATGACCACTGCAGCTATCGCGCCGACCAGCGCCCACGTCAGGTGTACCTGATAGCCCGCCACTTCCCACAGCGGAATCTGGCTGAGGTTCGGAAAGAGGTACTGGGCCGTCCGGGGCAGGGCAACCGCCTCGAAGGCGACGATCGTTACGTATCCGCCGGTGATTGCCCAGGAGCCAATGAAGGACCAGCGAGGACCCATTCCTCGGAGAAGGAAGTTGTGCTCGCCGCCTGCCTTGGGCATCGCCGCGGTCAACTCAGCGTAGGTCAGCCCCACCACGCCCATGATCACACCACCGGTGATCATGGCCAGGACCGCGCCCATGGTGCCGGCCGACGCTATCCAGCCACCGGTTAGGACAACCCAGCCGAAGCCGATCATGGCCCCGAAACCAAGAGCCAGGGCATCCCAGTTTCCGAGGACCTTGAGAAGGGAAGTGTCCGGCTCTTGCGCCGCTTGTGAATGTTGCATAGATCCTCGCTTAGTGCGCCGTGCTTCCGGCAGATTGAGATTCAGGCGTCCCCACACACCCAATGTGAAGCGCGCCACGCCGTCGTTTAACCTAGACGCACTTCCGCAGCAGTCGCATTGTGCGTCGGCACGGTTGGACGCGTCAATACTAAAACGGTCGTCCATCGTTTTTGAGTGTGACCGACCCGGGTTTGCAGCCCATGAGGCCTGAACTAGCGTCGCGGGAACTGACACCAAAACAACGACGACGGCGCTTGCCTGGGTGGCGAGCGCCGTCGTCGTTCTTGTGCTTAGCTCCGGAAGGAGTGTCCGCTAGCTGCGCGCGGATTCCCTCTCGCGGTTGTCCCTTTCCGGGCCGGACGGCTTGTAGGTCTCCCAGAAGGTGGCGCCGGTGATGTTCAGCGGACGCGGATCGAAGACCGGGTCGAGGCCCAGCTTTCGCTGACGCTCGTAGTCCTTCAGCGCCTTGAACGCCGGCTGCTGCAGGATCAGGATGCCCACGATGTTCAGCCACGCCATGAGGCCTACGCCGATGTCGCCCATCAGCCAGGCGTCGGCGGCGGTGTTCACGCAGCCGTAGGCGACGGCGATGAGGATGGCCACCTGCAGGGCCACGGTGGTGACCCGCCCGAGGCTGGCGTTCAGGCCGGGGATCAGGCGGTTCGATGCCTTGCCCAGCAGGAACCGAAGGTTGGTTTCGGCCATGTAGTAGTAGGCGATGATCGTGGTCAGGCAGAAGAAGATCAGCGTGATCGCGATGAAGGAGGCGCCGACGCCGGGGAATACGGAGTCGAAGCCGGTCTGCACATACTGCGGTCCGACGGCGGCGGTGGCGGAGAGCAGGCCGCCCTCGGCGAGGACATCGCCGTCCTCGGTGCCGCCGGAGAAGACGCGGTACGCACCGGTGGACAGGATCAGGAAGCCGGTGGCCGAGCACACGAACAGGGTGTCAACGTATACGGCGAAGGCCTGGACCAGGCCCTGCTTGGCCGGGTGCGATACCTCGGCTGCCGCAGCGGCGTGGGGGCCGGTGCCCTGGCCGGCTTCATTGGAGTAGACGCCGCGCTTGACGCCCCACATGACGGCCATGCCGACAATCGCGCCGAGAGCCGAGTCCATGCCGAACGCGCTGCGGAAGACGAGTGAGAACATTTCCGGCAGCTGGGCCGCGTTGATGAAGACCACGATCAGGGCAAGGACGATGTAGCCCAGGGCCATGAACGGCACTACGAACGAGGCGACATTGGCGATGCGCTTCACACCGCCGATGATCACGAGCGCGAGAAGAATCACGGAGCCGACGGCGACAACCCACGCGGGGAGGGTCCACGCGCCGTCGATGGCGGTCGCCATGGAGTTGGCCTGAACCCCCGGCAGCAGGAGGCCGCAGGCCAGGACGGTCACGGCGGCGAAGACGTAGCCGTAGCCCTTGAAGAATGCGGCACCCTTGGTGTGCGCCAGTGCACGGGAGAAATAGTAGGCAGGGCCGCCGCGGTACTCGCCGGTCAGCGGATCCTTGGTCTTGTACATCTGGCCGAGGGTCGATTCGATGAACGACGTCGACGCGCCCAGGAAGGCCATCATCCACATCCAGAACAGGGCGCCCGGTCCGCCGAAGGCGATCGCGGTGGCGACGCCGGCGACGTTGCCGGTGCCAACACGGCCGGACAGGGACATCGCAAGGGCCTGGAACGAGGAGACGCCGGAAGCCGACTTCTCACCGTGAACCAGCTGCTGAAGCATTCCCTTGACGTGCCGAACCTGCAGGAAGCGGGAACGGATAGAGAAGTAAACGCCGGAGGCAAGGCAGAGATAAACCAGCCAGTCGCTCCAGATCACGCCATTGATGGCAGATAAAGCACCGCTCATAAGTGGTTTCCCTTCAGGAGAGCGCGGGTAGCACGCTCGGTGCCGCCGTCGTCGGTGGACAAAGCGGCAGGCACGATACCAAAACCTGTGAAGCTTCTCACATCCTGTCGCGATTGGTCCATTTGGCAGGTGGCGTCCGCCGTCGTGGCAGGGTGCAGCGGTGTAAAGTCGGGTTCGAGTATGCCGTCCCGCCCATTGTTCCCGTGGCGGGCCGTGCCCAGCAGCAGGGCGGCCGCCACGCAGCACGCTACCAACGGTATTTGGGCTCCGGGATCGCCGTCCGACATAGAAGATCGGATCCCATGACCAGAACCGCACGTCACTCATCACCACGGGCGCGGCAGACGCCTCCCAGGCTCGCCAAGGGAGCCATGCGCATCGTAGCGCTCGGCGGCCTGGAGGAGATCGGGCGCAACATGACCGTCTTCGAGTTCGGCGGCAAGCTCCTCATCGTGGACTGCGGCGTGCTCTTTCCCGAGGAACACCACCCGGGTGTGGACCTGATCCTGCCGGACTTCTCCTACCTGCGGGACCGGTTGGACGACATCGTTGGGCTGGTCCTGACCCACGGACACGAAGATCACATCGGTGCGGTGCCGTACCTGCTCCGCGAGCGGGCTGACATCCCGATCATCTCGGCGAAGCTGACCCTCGCCTTCATCAAGACCAAGCTGCAGGAACACCGCATCACCGCCAAGACAGTGCAGGTCAAGGAGGGGGACCGGAAGAAGTTCGGGCCGTTTGACCTTGAGTTCCTGGCGGTGAACCACTCGATTCCGGACGGTCTGGCCGTAGCCATCAGGACCGGCGCCGGGCTCGTCCTGGCCACCGGTGACTTCAAGATGGACCAGTTCCCGCTCGACGGCCGAATCACCGACCTTGCAGGTTTCGCCCGCCTCGGTGAGGAGGGCGTGGACCTCTTCCTGCCGGACTCCACCAACGCGGACGTCCCCGGCTTCCAAATCTCGGAACAGGACCTGAACCCGGCTATCGATGAAGTCTTCCGCACCGCTCCGCGCCGGATCATCGTGTCCAGCTTTGCCAGCCACATTCACCGCATCCAGCAGGTGATCGACGCCGCCCACCTGTACGGACGGAAGGTCGCCTTCGTTGGCCGGTCGATGGTGCGGAACATGAAGACCGCCCGCGAGCTCGGATACCTGAACGTGCCGCGCGGCCTGCTCGTGGACTTCAAGGAGCTGGACAAGATGGCTCCCACCAAGGCCGTCCTGATCTGCACCGGGTCGCAGGGCGAACCCATGGCTGCCCTTGCGCGTATGGCCAGCAAGGACCACATGATCGACCTGACCGAGGGTGACACGGTGCTGCTGGCCAGCTCCCTCATCCCGGGCAATGAGACCTCCATCTACCGGCTTATCAACGACCTGACCAAGCTCGGCGCCAACGTGGTGCACAAGGGCAACGCGAAGGTCCACGTGTCTGGGCACGCCAGCGCCGGCGAACTTGTCTACTGCTACAACCTCGTGCGCCCCCGCAACGTGATGCCGGTACACGGCGAGCACCGCCACCTCAAGGCCAACGCCGAGCTGGCCGTCCGGACCGGCGTGAACCCCAAGCAGGCGCTAATCGTCGAAGACGGCACCACGGTGGACCTCAAGGACGGCGTAGCCAGGGTCTCCGGCAAGATTCCGGCGGACTACGTGTACGTGGAGAACATGGTTGCCGGAGCCGCCACCGAGGAGTCCCTGCAGGACCGTATCCGCCTGGCCGAGGACGGTGCGCTCACCGTACTAGCCATCGTCGACCCGGATACCGGGAATCTTGAGGAAGACCCGGAGTTCTTCCCTGTTGGATTCACACTGTCCGATGCCGAGCATGACAAGGCGATCGACGTCGTCGAAAAGGCACTGCACAGCCTCAAGCGGGAGAAGACCGGCCCGGAAGCGGAGCAGGCCATTGTCGAAGCGCTGCTCCGCTGGTCGGACCGGGCGCTGCGGCGCAAGCCGGTCATCACCGTCATCATCGTCGACGCCTGAGCCAGCCACCACCCAACCGCGCGCGAGAAAGAGGCACCATGGCCATCACGGACTTCGAACGCTACCCGCTCACCTTCGGCCCGAGCCCGGTGCACCATCTGCCGCGGCTCACCAAGCACCTCGGCGGTGCCCAACTCTGGGCCAAGCGGGAGGACGTCAATTCCGGCCTGGCGTTTGGCGGGAACAAGACACGCAAGCTCGAGTACATCGTGCCGGACATCCTCGCGCAGGGAGCCGACACACTCGTGTCTATCGGCGGGTACCAGTCGAACCACACCCGGCAGGTCGCTGCGCTGGCCGCGAAGCTGGGACTCAAGGCGCTGCTGGTGCAGGAGAACTGGGTGGACTGGCCGGACCCGCTCACCGACCGAGTGGGCAACATCCTGCTCTCCCGGTTGATGGGCGCCGACGTGCGACTCGACGCCGCCGGCTTCGACATCGGCATCCGAGATTCCTGGCAGAACGCCATCGCCGAGGTGGAGGCAGCCGGTGGCAAGCCGTACGCCATTCCCGCGGGAGCATCCGAGCACAAGTTCGGCGGGCTCGGCTTTGCCAACTGGGCCTACGAGGTGCAGGAGCAGGAGAAGGAACTCGGCGTCTTCTTCGACACCATCGTGGTGTGCACGGTGACGGGCTCCACCCACGCCGGCATGATCGCCGGCTTTGCTGCGCTTGAGGACGCGGGCGGACGACGGCGGCGCGTCCTGGGGATTGATGCCTCGGCGACATTGGACAAGACCCGCGACCAGGTTGCGCGGATAGCCCGCAATACGGCCAACCTCATCGGCTTGGAGCGGGACCTGCGCGACGACGAAATCACCGTCCTCGAGGGCTGGGCCGGCGACCTCTACGGCATCCCGGTCGACTCAACCCTTGAGGCGATGCGCCTGAGCGCCTCGCTCGAAGCGATGATCACCGACCCCGTGTATGAGGGAAAGTCGATGGCGGGCATGATCGACCTGGTCACCAGCCGGGAGATCCCCGCTGACAGCAACGTGCTTTACGCCCACCTCGGCGGCCAGTTGGCTCTCAACGCGTACAGCGGCCTGTTCCGGGGCTAGGCCTCTGCCTTCATGAACTGGTCGCGTGCGAAGGACTGGCTGATCGGTGCTGTCGGGATGCTTGTCCTCCTGATGCTTGCGGCCCTGATCTTCTGGTTCGCGGCTACGAACCCGGCCTCCGGTGGTGAGGCCGGGCCTACGCCGTCGCCGACGGCGGACGCCGACCCCGCGCCGTCTGGCACTGAACCTCCCGCCGACTTAGGCGAGGACCAGACCTGGTTCGCCGACGTCGTGCTCGACGCCGGGACAGTGGTAGCGGAGGGCTCGATGCTTCGCGATGTGTCCGCCGTCGGGCAGGGAGTGGTGACCGGACCGGACGGTCTTGTGGCGGAGCAGCTCACAGTCGACGCGACGGTTCCCTTCGACGTTATTGCGGAGGAGTTGGGCGGCGGCTCCGAGGTCAGCGCGGCCGAGAGCGGACAGGCCCGCGTAGTGCGCAGCGTCGAGGTCCTGGGGCGCGAGCTGCGGGTCGAGGCTACCGGCACCGTCGAGGCGGAGGGAGGCAGGCTGGTCGTTGAGCCGCGTTCGATCGACTTCGGTGGGCCGGATTTTCTCTCCAACGCGACGGCCGCGGTCGTGCGTCAGTTCGTGACCATCGAGCACACGATTGAGGGGCTGCCCGAAGGCTTAGTGCTGCGAGATGTTGCGGTGCAGGAGGACGGATTCCGGGCGAACCTGCGGGGCGAGGACGTGACCCTCGCGCAGTTACCCGGGAGGCTGCGCCTCCTTCGTGCCATCGGAGTTCGCAGAAACCACGCCGATTCTCAAGGCAATACTGCGCCGAACCTGCGAATTCACCGCATCCGCTACCTCGATACTGAATGCATCGCAAGCACTTTTTGTATCTGGGGGTAACTGTGTTCACGGGAATTTCTGCCAAGGCGAAGCTCTGTTCAGCCATACTGGGCGTCGGACTGCTGGCTCTCACTGGTTGTGGAGGTGCCGGCTCCACAGCTGTCGCTGATATCAACGCGGTGAGCTCTAGCGCCGCTGCCAGCCCGAGTGCCAGCCCAACACCTGCGCCGAGCCCAACCCCTACCCCCTCGCCAACCCCTGAGGTCACCGTGACCGAAGAGTGGGTCGAGTCGGCCATTCCGTTCGACTCGGTTCGGCAGGACGACCCGAACGCAGAGGTCGGAACCGAAGCATTGCTCGTCGCCGGAGCTGCCGGCGTGAAGGCAACCCGTTTTGAAGTGACGATCACGGACGGCGTAGAGACCGGTCGAGTTGCCGTTGGCGAAGAAGTACGCGTTGCGCCGGTCAACGAGGTAATCGGCGTCGGTTCCAAGCCGGTTCCGGTTGCACCGCCGCCGCCTCCGGTTCAGGCGGCAGTGCCCGCGGGCAACTGCGATCCCAACTATGCCGGCGGTTGCGTGCCGGTCGATAGCGACGTGGATTGCGCAGGCGGAAGCGGCAACGGACCGTCCTACGCGCAGGGTCCGGTGACTGTGGTCGGCTCCGACATCTACGGTCTCGACTCCGATGGTGACGGACAGGGCTGCGAGGGCTGACCTGACGGGCTGATCGACGGCGCCCTCTCGGCAGGCGTCCTCTCGACAGGGTTCGCAGCGAGGAACAGAATCGTCGTGTGACTCTTTCGCCCCGGGAGACGGTCCTCGAGTTCGTGCGTGCCTACCGCGAGCAGGACCGGAACCTGGCGCTGTCCCTGCTGGCCGACAACTTCACCTTCACCAGCCCGCAGGACGACCACCTGGACAAGGACACCTGGCTGGCCCGGTGCTTCCCCACGGCTGACCACTTCGACGCCCCGGCCACCACCCTGCAGATTGTGGAGGCCGACGGCGTGGTGCTGCACCGCTACCAGTACGACGTCGACGGCCGCACCTACCGCAACGTCGAGGCAACCCGCGTGCAGGACGGGCTCGTCTGCCAGGTGGAGGTGTACTTCGGCGGGGCCGTCTAGCGAAGAGGGCGGGGTCCGCCGTCGTCGTCCCAGAAATTCCCAAGCCCCGGCTGGCTAGAGTGATGCAACTACTCTTTCCCAGGAGTCCGCCATGGCATCGATCTTCGTCTGTTCCTGCCCCGCGGCCGGGCACGTCATTCCGATGCTCGCCGTCACCGCCGGCCTGATCAGCCGTGGCCATACCGTCCGCTTCCTGACCGGCGAGGCCTACGCCGACCGCGTCCGGGCCACCGGCGCCACCTACCTCCCGCTCCCGCCCGAGGCCGACTTCGACGAAATGGATCCCAACGCAGCTTTCCCTGAGCGGGAAGGCCTCAAGGGCATCGACGGCATCCGCTTCGACCTGCGGAACATCTTCCTGCGGCCCGCCAAGTTGCAGTACGACGCCGTTCAGCGGGCCATCGCTGAAGCACCCGTCGATGTGGTCATTTCCGAGCCGCTGTTCATCGGTGTGTCCCTCCTGCTGAACACGCCGCGCGAGAAGCGACCCGCCGTCGTCGTCTGCGGCATTGTGCCGCTCAGCCTCGCCAGCCGCGATACCGCACCGTTCGGTCTCGGCATTCCACCGATGCGTGGACCCGTCGGCCGGCTCCGCAACCGTGCGATGGGCGTCATGGCGGAGAAGGTGCTCTTCGGGCCGGTGCAGAAGTACGCGGACGAGGTGGCGCTCGGCGTCACCGGCAGCAGCTTTCCGGGCTTCTTCATGGACTGGCCGCGCCGCGCGGACGTCATGGTCCAGTTCTCCGTATCCGAGTTTGAGTACCCGCGCTCCGATCTCCCCGACAACGTCCACTTTGTCGGCCCGGTCTCGCAGGGCGGCGGCAGGAACGCGGTCGACGTCGACCTGCCGGACTGGTGGGGCGACCTCGACAGCGGCCGCCCGGTTGTCCACGTCACGCAGGGCACCGTGGCCAACCGCGACTACGACGACCTCATCCGCCCCACCATCGACGGTCTCGCGAACGACGACGTCCTCGTCGTGGTCACCACCGGCGGTCGTCCCACCGACACCCTTCCGGGACCGTTCCCCCCGAACGTGCGCGTCTCCTCCTATCTCCCGTACGACCAGCTCCTGCCCAAGACCAGCGTCTTCGTCACCAACGGCGGGTATGGGGGAGTGCAGTTCGCGCTGCGGCACGGCATCCCGCTGGTGGTCGCCGGTCAGACGGAGGAGAAGGTTGAAGTGTCGGCGCGGGTTGCGTGGTCAGGCGTCGGAATCAACCTGCGCACCAACCGCGCCAAGCCCGACGACGTCGCGAAGGCCGTGCGCAAGATCCTCACCGATCCGTCCTACCGGCGGCACGCGCAGCGCATCGGGAAGGCCATCCAGGAGTCGCGCGGTGTTGATGCGCTGGTGGACCTGGTGGAGGGGCTGATGGCCGGTTCCCGCTGACTTACCTTCTATCGGTGTGAAGTTTCGCCCGCTGGCCTAGACTCGTGCAAGACGCAGTGATTCCATCACGAGTTCAGGCAAAGGGGCCAGACAATGAGTGTCTTCCGCACCAAATCCATCGAACAGTCCATCCGTGACACCGAGGAGCCGGGACACAAGCTCAAAAAGAACCTGGGCGCTCTGGATCTCATAGTCTTCGGCGTCGGCGTCTGCATCGGTGCGGGAATCTTCGTGCTCACAGGCCAGGCGGCCGGCGCGAACGCGGGCCCCGCCGTCGCGCTTTCCTTCCTTATTGCCGGTGTGGTGGCCGGGCTCAGTGCCATCTGCTACGCGGAGTTGGCCTCCACGGTCCCGGTCGCGGGCAGCGCCTATACGTTCTCCTTCGCGACGCTGGGTGAGCTGGTGGCGTTCATCATCGGGTGGGACCTCGTGCTGGAGTTCACGGTTGGGTCGGCGGCCCTTGCGACGTCGTTCAGCCAGTACCTCGGCGTGGTCCTGGAGGGCACTCCTTTCGCGATTCCCGAGGCGATTGCCTCCGTGGATACCGGCGTCATGAACCTGCCGGCCGGGCTGCTCATCCTGGGTCTGACCGTTGTGCTGATGACCGGCATCAAACTGTCCAGCCGCATCAACCAGGTGGTCACAGCGATCAAGGTGTCCGTGGTGCTGCTGGTGATCATCGTGGGTCTGTTCTTCATCAATGTGGCGAACTGGAGCCCGTTCATCCCACCGAGCGAGGGAACCGCGCCGTCGGAGGCGGGTGCGCTCGACATCCCGCTCGTGGAGACGATCTTCGGCCTCGAACCGACCGTGTACGGCCTGGGCGGTGTGTTCGCCGCTGCGGCGCTGGTGTTCTTCGCGTTCATCGGGTTCGACGTCGTCGCCACCACCGCGGAGGAAACCCGCAACCCGCAGCGCGACCTGCCCATCGGCATCCTCGGATCCCTTGCGATCGTCACCGTGCTGTACATGGCGGTGTCGCTGATCATCACCGGCATACGGCCGTATTCGGACATTGACCCGGCCGACGGCGCTCCGCTGGCTACCGCCTTCGACGCCGTGGGCGTCAACTGGATGGGCAATGTGGTGGCGATCGGTGCTTGCATCGGCCTGATTGTGGTGGCCATGATCCTGCTGCTGGGCCAGACCCGCGTGGGCTTCGCGATGAGCCGCGACCGGTTGCTCCCGCCGGCGCTGGGCGCAGTGCATCCCCGCTTCGGAACGCCCTACCGGTTCACCCTGGTGGCTGGGATCATCATCGCGATCATCGCCACGTTTGTGCCGCTGTCCACCCTCGCTGAACTGGTGAACATCGGCACACTGTTTGCGTTCATGCTGGTGGCGCTCGGTGTGATCATCCTGCGGCGCACCCGCCCTGACCTGAAGCGGTCCTTCCGAGTGCCGTTTGTGCCGGTGCTGCCGATCATCGCGATCGCCCTGTGCTTCTTCCTGATGCTGAACCTCACGGGCGGAACCTGGCTGCGGTTCTTCGTGTGGATGGCGATCGGTATTGCGGTGTACTTCCTGTACTCACGGAAGCGCAGCATCATGGTGACCGGCGGGCCGGGCTACAGCGAGCGGATGCCCGAGCAGCAGCGGCAGACCGACGTCGGACTCGGCGGTGCGGGAATCGCACCGAAGGAGGACGAGCGGTAGGTCGGGCGCGCTACTCGCCGCCGTCCGCGCCGTCGAAAGAGCCGACGTCGGGAAGACCGGGGGAGTTGTCTCCCGCCGGATCGACGGCGACGCCCACAAAGGTGGCACCGGCAGCTCCGCCGGCAATTAGGGCGGTGGCGTCGCGGTAGCGGGGGGTGTCGTCGTCGACATCAAAAGAGCCGGCGTCTGTGAGGGGTGACCGTTCATCCGTCGGCTCGGCCGGGATACGGCCCGCTGCGTCGGCAGGTGAGCCGGGAACTACCTCAACCCGGATGGGAACGTTCTTGCCGTCGTCGCGCGCTGCCATGCTGACTCCCGTGCGGTGGAAAGTGTGTACTTTGATCGTCCTCGGATCGACGGATGTGTCAACGGGGTCATGCCCACACACAGAACGACGGCCGCACCCGGGCTGGGTGCCGCCGTCGTTCCTTCCGATGGTTGAGGGCTACTACTTGCCGTTCCCAGGCTTCGTCGAGGCCTCCGTGAAGGCCTGGATGGTTCCGGTGTATGGGGTCACTGCGTTGACCCGGCCGACGACGCCGACCGTCCAGGTGCCCGGTTCCGGATAGGTCACCAGCACCTCCCGCTCGGTAATCGGCGCGGCGAGCAGCCCGGCCGAAGCACCCACTTCGTTGCCCTGCGGGTCGTAAAGGTGCAGGTAGATGTTCTCGGCCGGGTTATTCCATGCGATCTGGGTGTGGAGTGCATCCATGCCCTCGGTGACCTCGATCTTGTGGTAGCGCCAGAAAGCATCATCAATCTCGGAGACCCCTGTGTCCACCGCGTAGCCGCCGGGCAGGACCGTTCCGCTGATCGGCTGCTCCTCACCGATCGGCTCGAAGCCGTTGACTGACAGGGAAGACTTGCAGGTGGTCCTGCCCTTCTCCGCCATGGCGACAGCGGCCTGGGCATCCAGCATGCCGGCACCTACTTCGAAGGAAGCGTAGCCGGGCATCTCAGCTGCGGAGCACTCGAGGATGCTGATGACATTCGCCGGAGTCAGCGCCGGGTTGGCCTCCAGCATGAGGGCGACCACGCCGGAGACGTGCGGCGTTGCCATGCTCGTCCCGCTCGCCCGGGTATAGAACGGGTTCTCAGTGATAACACCCGAGGACATTTGCGCCCCAGTGAGCGCCCGGGCTGCTCCAATGTCTACGCCGGGAGCAGTGAGGGTGGGGCGGTAGAGACCTTCGCTCGAGTTACGGTTCTGGTTCCCGTCGGGACGACCGGTCGAGGAGAAGCTCGCGAGGGTGAAGTCCTTATTCGCGGCTGCTACTGACACCACGTAGGGGGAGACAGAGTTGCGTCCCATCGTGTTGGGGCTGCCCGAGTTGCCGGCTGCGAAGACGGTGACGACGCCGGCGTCGTAAGCGGCCTTCGTGGCAATGTTGACGGGATCTTCGGGGTCGTAATCGCTGCCTCCGCCACCGCCCCAGCTGTTGGAGACCACACGCACGTTATGTTCGTCGCCTTCGGTCAGGATCCAGTCGTAGGACTGGATTGCCCACCAGGCCAGTACATTGGCCGAACCGAGTTTGAAGCTGATGATGTCCGAGGCGGGAGCAACGCCTCGAAACTTCCCTTCACTGGCGGCGCCGGTGCCGCCGATGGTGCCCGAGACATGCGTGCCGTGGCCGTGGTCGTCAGCAGTGGTGGGGTTATCCACGAACGCGACATTGGTATCGCTCAGCGGGTCTCCGACCACAGCGAAGTTCTTGATGACCTTGTTGCCGTGTGTGAGGTCTGGATGGGTGGCGTCGACGCCGGTGTCGGTGACGGCAACGGTCACTCCCGTTCCGTCGTAGGTGCCTCGTAGGCCCTCGCCTGCCCAAACGTCGTCTGCGTTGATCATGCCGATGCTGTCTTCGAGGTAGAGATCGTCCGTGGCGTTCTCCCAGATGCTGCGGGTCGTACCCCACGAGGCGATGTCCCGAATCTGGTCCGCCGTAAGCGTGGCCAGTCCCATGGAGAGCGTCCGTGTGGTCTGGACCTGCGGATCTAGGGCTTTCAACGCATCGAGGCCCGACCGGTCGTCGAACGTCACGATGACTTGCATGGAATCGTCGGCAGAGGAAAGAAACTCCTGTACCGAGGCGGAGAGGGTAGCGCCCTCAAGCTCGGGGATAGTCGAGGCTTCCGCCGGTGTGAAGGTTGTACCGAGAAGACCGACGAGTGCAAGGCTGAGAGTAAGCCTCTTTGTCATTTTCATGACCGCGAACCTAACAGCCGTCATACAAAACGTTTACAGTGATCGCTAAAACTCATGCACTTTGGCACGGGGATCTACCGAATCGTTCGTGCAGGCAATATGATTCGCAGCTCCGGACGACGTTCGACTCACGTGCATTCCGGTGCCGGAGTGCTAAGACCGGCGTTCGGGGCAGCAGTGAGCAGTTCGCAGTCGTACGCCACAAAGGTGTCCGCCTCAAGACGGAGTGCAGTGGCCCAGTGGATGGCGTCGGCACTTCGCGGGTTCTTCATCCAGCGAGCCTGATTCCGGTTCCTCGACGATCAGCTTCAAGGCTGCGGAGGTGTCGATGTACAGGATCATCGATCGCCGCGAAGGTCCGCGAGAATCTCGGCGGAGCTGCCCCCATGGCTGGTTCGCGGCAAGAGCCGGAAATCGACTACGCCCTGGTTTGCGGCCCGGACATTGCCTGAGAGCAGTAGGCGCTCGAACGGGTACGACGACGGCGGGATCAGGGTCGCGGCCACCTCGCCGTTGTTCGTTCCAGTGATGATTTCTCCTGCGCGCACGCGTTCAAAGGATTTTGCTGCTTGAGTTTCGCAGCTCGCGATGAGGGATCGTGGTCATGGCTGCACCTCCGTGCAAGTGTAGCAACCGTGTCGAGAGTGAGACTGCCGCTGTGAAGAAACGGCGCTCCGTTCACCCAGGTAAGCATCAGGCGTCACCAAAGTGTCACCGGCGGTGCGTAGCCTGTGCTCACCGCATCAGAACAGGAGTTGATTTCACGTGTCAGAACGTTCCTTCAAGGGCCAGCGCCGAGCCGTGGCGGCAGTTGCCCTCGGCTGCGTCGCAGCACTGGGCCTCGCGCCCGCAGCATCAGCCGAACCCGGTGCCGATCAGGGCTCCAATGGCAAGACCGCGACGATCACCGTCATGGGCACCAGCGATCTCCACGGCTACATCGAGAACTGGGACTACTTCACCAACGCCGAGTACACCGACTCGGGATCCAACGACATCGGGCTCGCCAAGATCTCGAGCCTGGTCAAACAGGTCCGTGCTGACCGAGGCGAGGAGTCAACCCTCCTGATCGACAACGGCGACACCGTCCAGGGGTCCGCACTGACTGACTACTTCGCCAACGTGGAACCCGTCGAGGAAACCGGCGAAACGCACCCGATGGCTGCCGCCATGAATGCCCTGGGCTACGACGCGATGACCGTGGGCAACCACGAGTTCAACTACGGACTGCCGCTACTGAGCACCTTCGAGGAGCAGATCGACTTCCCGCTCCTCGGCGCCAACGTGGCCGACTGGACCACCGGCGAAGCCGCCTTCACCCCCTACGTACTGAAGACCGTCAAGCTCAAGGGACAGAAGCCCATCAAGGTCGGCATCCTCGGACTCACCACTCCTGGCAGCGCCATCTGGGACAAGAACAACGTCGAGGGCGAACTGCGCTTCCTCAGCATGGTCGAGCAGGCTGAGAAGTATGTTCCAGAGATGAAGGCGGAAGGTGCCGACGTCGTCGTTGTCAGTGCCCACTCCGGCCCCTCCGGCACCTCGTCCTACGGCGACAGCCTTCCGCTGGAGAACGCCTCCACCGCAATTGCGGAGCAGGTTCCCGGCATCGATGCCATCCTCGCCGGACACGAGCACCGCGAAATCGCTGAGCAGTTCATCACCAACGAGGTGACCGGCGAGCAGGTACTCCTCACCGAACCGAAGCAGTGGGGCCAGCGCCTCTCAGTGATGGACTTCGAGCTGACCAAGGTCCGCGGACAGTGGGAGGTCACCTCGGCTTCCTCCGAACTGCTGAACGCCAACACGGTGCCGGCGGATCCAGAGATATCGGAGCTAGTTGCCGACCAGCACCAGCGCACCATCGACTACGTCAACACTCCGATCGGCACCGCCACAGCGACCATGTCGGCAGCCGAGTCCCGCTACCGCGACACCGCGGTGATGGACTTCGTCAACAAGGTGCAGGCCGATGCGCTTGACCAGGCCCTCGAAGGCACCCCGAACGCCGACCTGCCGGTCCTGTCACTTGTGGCGCCCTTCAACCGTGCAGCCGTCATCCCCGAGGGTCCCGTAACCATCCGCGACATGGCAGGCCTCTACGTCTTCCCGAACACCCTCTCCGGTGTCGAGATGACCGGTGCCCACATCAAGGACTACCTCGAGTTCTCGGCCAGGTACTTCAACCAGACCGCTCCCGGCACTCTGATCGATCCTGCCACGCTGACCAACGCCGGCGGCACCCCTGACTACAACTACGACATGTTCTCCGGCGTTTCCTACGACATTGACATCAGCAAGCCGGTAGGGGAGCGGATCGTCAACCTCAGCTACAACGGTGCTCCGATCGAAGCGGCCCAGCGCTTCGCCGTCGCCACCAACAACTACCGGCAGTCGGGCGGCGGAAACTTCCCGCACATCGCTACGGCTCCGGTGCTTGCGAACCACACCGTCGAGATCCGCCAGCTCCTCATCGACTACCTGGTGGCACAGGGCAGCATCGACCCGGCCGACTTCTTCGAGCAGAACTGGCAGCTCACCCGAAACGGAGAGCCCGTCTTCAACTAGTACGCAGAAGCGACTCCCTCTCGCGCCGTCATTGCGCGGAGACCAGTACGACGGCGATGCCTCGGCCAGGTGCCGGGGCGTCGCCTTTTTAGCCGCTGCGCACGAGCACCCATAACCCCATTGACGTCAATCCAGCGGGAGCGCATAATCCTAACTGTGTTAGGAAATCCTACGAGCGATAGGGTTGCCAAGCGGCGGGAAGCCGTTCGCCGGGAAATCGTCGACGCTGCCTGGGCTATCGCCCGGCGGGACGGACTGGCTGCCGTGACCCTACGGGAGGTCGCGGCAAGCGTGGGGATGCGGGCGCCGTCCCTCTACACTCACTTCGAATCCCGCAACGCCATCTTTGACAGTATGTTCGCCGACGCCTGGCAGGACTGCCTCGACCAAATGGAAGCGGAAATAGGTGATGCACCGAGAGAGACGGTCAGGGACTTCCTGAAATGGAACTCGCGCACCTTCTTCGCGTTCTGCGTCGGCGATCCCGCACGCTTCCAGCTCATGAACCAGCGAA
This sequence comes from Arthrobacter sp. JZ12, assembly GCF_035189165.1. Taxonomy (NCBI): domain Bacteria; kingdom Bacillati; phylum Actinomycetota; class Actinomycetes; order Micrococcales; family Micrococcaceae; genus Arthrobacter; species Arthrobacter sp. JZ12. The sequence goes on from NZ_CP045246.1 coordinate 720,752, forward strand.
CCATCCCCGGCTTCGAACCTACCCCCGATTCCTATGCGCCTTCGATCAAAGCGCTCGAACGGTTTCGACAGGAACTGGAACCCTTTGGGCTGACCCGGCAGGAAGACATCGACCTCTACACCGCGCTGCTGGGAGGGCTCATTGACGCCCAACTGGCCAACGATCCCGGCGGCAACCGCTGGGAGAAACTGCTGGACCGCGCCGTCGACATGTACGTTGACGGCCTGGACCTGCCCCTCCAAAGAGCTGACACCTCTTCAACGAAGAAGAACTGATCCTTCAAGGACTTTGCCATGATCACCGAGACTCCAGCGGCCGGGACGAAAGAACACCCGCGCCGTCCTGCGCTGGAACGCACCACAGCCATGCGGCTGGCACGAGACGAATACGCGCGAGTGGCGGACGCCGTCGTCGGCCTTTCGCCTGGCCAGTGGACTATGCCGACCGACTGTCCGGCGTGGGATGTCCGCGCCATGGTTGCCCACATCTGCGGCATGGCCGCGATGGCGGCCACGCCCTGGGAGACGGCCCGCCAGAACCTGAAGGCGAATAAGGAGATGAAACGGACCGGCGCCGAGCAGATCGACGCACTCACCGGCCTGCAGGTATCGGAGCGCGAGGGTAAGACGCCGCAGGAGCTCACTGCGGAACTGCAGGCGATCGGACCGAAAGCGGCCCGCGGGCGCCGTCTCACGCCGTCGTTCATTCGAAACCGGCGCCTGCCCGATGAGCAGGGTCAAGACGGAGTAGTGGAGTGGTGGACCATCGGCTACCTGCTGGACGTGATCCTCACCCGCGACCCATGGATGCACCGCATCGACCTCAGCCGCGCCACCGGAACACAGCTCGTGCTCAGCCAGCAACATGACGGGGTGATAGTCGACGACGTCGTCCGAGAGTGGGCGGGACGGCACGGACAGCCCTACCGGCTGCATCTCACCGGTCCTGCCGGCGGCACCTGGGGAACCGACGACGGCGGCGAGCACCTCGAGCTGGATGCGATTGAATTCTGCCGCATACTTTCCGGTCGTCCGTCACAGGACCCCGTAGCGGGAGCGGCTCTCCTGAAGACGAAGGTTCCGTTCTAGGCGCACTCGAGTCAAACTCCGCCGTCGTAGTCTGTAACCTCAAGCAACCGAAGTTAACGCGTTTTCAGCACTGGGTATAGGGGTCGAGACCCTTGAATCATGTTGATTACCGGACTTCTGCTCGGAGCCGCCCTCGGGTTCGCAATGCAGCGCGGCCGCTTCTGCGTCACGGGTGCGTTCCGTGACCTGTGGATCGCCAAGAACACCCGTTGGCTGACCGCTTTCATGATCGTCGTCGCAATTCAGAGCGTGGGCGTCTTTGCGCTCGATGCGGTCGGGATCATCGCCCTCGAAGGCGACGCTTTCGCCTGGCTGGCAACGGTCATCGGTGCGTTCATCTTCGGCTTCGGCATTGTGCTGGCCGGCGGCTGCGCCACCGGAACGTACTACCGGTCCGGTGAAGGCCTGGTCGGGTCGTGGATTGCTCTGGCTGCGTACGCTCTTTTCGCCTCGATCTCCAAGACCGGCCCGCTGGCAGGAACCACGGAGTCCCTGCGTTCCATCACTGTCCCGCTTACGAGCATCCACGAGTCACTCGGCGTCAGCCCGTGGCTGCTGGTCGCGGTCCTGGGTGCCGGCGTCGCCCTCGCGGTCCGGTACCACCTGCGCAAGCCGAAGCTGAACATCGCCTCGCTGCCCTCCAACCGCACCGGCCTCGCGAAGGTCCTGTTCGACAAGCCGTGGGGCGCCTTCACCACCGCCGTGGTCATCGGCATCATCGCGATCCTCGCCTGGCCGCTGAGCTGGGCAACCGGCCGCGAGTCGGGCCTCGGCATCACGACGCCTTCCTCCAACCTCGCCGGATTCCTGGTCACAGGCGACACCGAGCTCGTGGACTGGGGCGTCTTCCTGGTGCTCGGCCTGCTGGTCGGTTCCTTCATCGCCGCCAAGTTCAGCGGCGAGTTCAAGGTCCGCGTTCCGGACGCCACGCAGACCGTCCGCAGCATCGGCGGCGGCGCGCTGATGGGCGTCGGCGCGGCTTGGGCCGGCGGCTGCACCATCGGCAACGCAATGGTAAACACCGCGCTCTTCGGCTACCAGGGCTGGGTTTCCCTGATCTTCATGATCCTGGGCACCGGCGCGGCGGCCAAGCTGTTCATCGCCCCCCGCAAGAAGACCGGAACGACGGCGGAACCCGCCTTCGCGTCCGCCAAGTAACCTCCTCAGCAGCAACAGATCCAGCAAGAAGGACCTCCACCATGGCACAGCACATCCTCGAAACCGACGGCCAGGTCTGCCCCTTCCCGCTAGTGGAAGCCAAGGCGGCAATCGAAAGCATCCCGGTGGGCGACGAGCTCGTCATCAACTTCGACTGCACGCAGGCCACCGATTCCATCCCGCGGTGGGCGGCCGAGAACGGCTACCCGGTCACCAACTTCGACCGCCGCGGCGACGCAGAATGGACCATCACCGTACAGAAGGCCTGAACGGATCAGCCTGACTGAGTCTGTTCAACTTTGGAGCTGCGGCTTTCGAGCCGCAGCTCCAGGTCGTTCATCACGATGGCCGCTAGATCCTCGAGCATCCCGGTCTCTTCGAGCGTGAACTGGCGGGACTCAGTATCCAGGATGCAGAGCGTCCCCAGGTTGTAACCATCGCGGGTCCGCAGCGGAACACCTGCGTAGAACTTCAGGCCGTACTCGCCTGCTACCAGGGGGTTGGATAAGGCCCGCGGATCGGTCGGGGCATCCTCGATGACCCAAGGTTCGTCCTGGAGGATGGCTGAGGCGCACAGTCCCGGGTCCCGGTCGAGTTGCTCTACGTCGGTCCCGTGGTGGGATTTGAACCAGATGCGGTCGTGGTCGACGACGCTGACTATTGCCGTCGGGACGGAGAAGATGCGTGCGGCGAGCGATGTTACGCGGTCAAACGCACCATCAGGCGGCGTGTCGAGGATGTTGTAACGACGGACGGCAGCCAACCGCTCCTCTTCATCGTCCGGAAAGAGGGAATCACCGAGCTTGTGCCGGGAGCGGCCGGCGGAAGTCAGCTCATACAGCGCCATCGAGACTTCGCGGGCAGAGGGCCTTTCAGAGGGGTCCCTGGAGGTCATTGCTCTCAGCAGGGCCGACCACTGTGGGTTGAGGTCTGCCGGAATTTCTGGATCGCGGAAGAGCCTCACGACGGCGCTCTCCACGGCAGGCCCTGGGAATTCCAGCTTGCCCGTAATGCACTGAAGCAAAACAAGGCCCAACGCATAGATATCGCTGGCGGGTCTGATCGGTTCGCCCCTGACCTGCTCCGGACTCATGTAGGCGACGGTCCCCGTCATGTAAGTGCCGTTGTCCTCCTTGGTACCGGCCAGGGCGGCGACGCCGAAGTCTGTCAGCTTGGCCCGCATGCGGGCGTCCTCAGTGCCGTAATCGAAGAGCATGACGTTGGCCGGCTTGATGTCCCGGTGGACCACCGACTGGCTGTGGATATAGTTCAGGCCCTCGGCCAGATCGAATCCGATTTGCGCGGTGTGGCGCAATGCCAGGGGTCCCAGTGCAAGGCGGTGCCGCAGGTCGAGACCGTGAACCAGTTCCATGACCAGATAGACCCGGGGAGAAGCAGGGTCGCTCAGGTCCGAGCCGGCGTCAAGCAGAGCAACCAGGCTGTGGTGGTTCAGCCGTGCGAGTACTTTGACCTCGTCGTCGTTGCGGCGTTGTTGATCCTCGTCGAGCGCGGCTGTGGGCAGGATCTTGATCGCCACATCCCGTCCCAGGAACTCGTCCCGGGCCCGGTGTACCGTCCCCTTCGCTCCGAGCCCGATCCGCTCCAGCAGGCGGTACCGCCCGCCGAAGAAAACCTCGGGAGCGCTGACAGTGGTCGTCTCGACCATGATTTCCCTTCTTGGCAGGTCTGTTTGGTGAGCGACGACATGGGGTCGTCAGCGCTACATAGCTGCCGGGCTAACTCCAACGGTACGGCATTGTCTAGTAATCCCGCCGCAGCGGGGGATCCTGACCGCCGGCGCGCTGCACCAGCACCTGGTTCACACCGTTCAGCCCCCGCTCGAACCCAAGCGCACTCGACGCCATGTACAGACGCCATACCCGGGCCCTACCCTCACTCGTAAGCCGCACCGCCTCGTCCCAGTTCTCCTCGAGGTTCCGGACCCAGGCGCGAAGGGTGAGCCCGTAGTGTCGGCGCAGCGCTTCGACGTCGAGCACTTCCAGCCCGGCCGATTCCAGTGCTCCGATCATCCTCGTGAGACTGAGCATCTCGCCGTCGGGAAACACATAGCGGGGGATGAAAGAGTCCGGATCGGGCGGCATCTCGCCCGCGTTCCACGAGATTGCATGGTTGAGGAGCCGCCCGCCGGGTCGTAGCAGCGCGTGGAGCTTCCTCGCGTAAGCGTCGATCTGCTCCTGCCCGACATGCTCGGCCATCCCGATCGAGCTGATGGCATCGAATGGGCCGTCGTCGACATCGCGGTAGTCCTGCACGCGGATTTCAATGCGTTCTGAAAGCCCGACGTCGGCCGCCCGCTTGCGCGCGTACGTCGCCTGCTCCTTCGAAAGAGTGACGCCAACGACGTCGACCCCGTAGTTTTGCGCTGCGTGCAGCGCGAAGCTGCCCCAACCGCAGCCGACGTCGAGTACGCGCATTCCCTCGTGCAGGCCGAGCTTGCGGCACACCAGATCGAGCTTCGCCTCCTGAGCCGCGTCGAGCCCGGTGTCCGGGTCCTCCCACACCGCGCAGGAGTACACCATCGACGGACCGAGGACGAGCGCGTAGAAGTCGTTGCCGACGTCGTAATGGTGTGAAATCGCGGCGGCGTCGCGCTTCTTCGAATGCTTCCGGCCGGCGCGGTCCGGATTGATTTCCTCCGGCGGCGGAGCGGGCGGAAGGCCAAGTGCGCCGACTCCGACGGCGGCGCGCAGCAGCCTCCAGCGCTCGCCGAGGGTCGGAGGACGGAAGGCCTTCAGCTCGGCGAACTTGCCGACCGAGCTCAGCGCGGAGAAGCTCTCGAACAGGTCGCCGGGACCATCAATGTCCCCGGCCACATACGCGCGGCTCAGGCCGAGCTGGTTCGGAGACCAGAGCATCCGACGCAGTCCGCGCCGGGACCGGAACTCGATGACCGGCGCGTTGGACGGACCCGCTTCGGACCCGTCCCACGCTTTCAGCCGCAGCGGAATCTCATCGGTTCCGAGGATGATCCCGAGGGCTTCGGCAAGCCGTGGCGCTACTCCCTTTGTCTTCGCCATGGGTTCTTGTGTACTCCGGTTTGAGCTCCGCGACCAGAGGTATATGGAACGTCGGCAACGCATGTAACGATTACGCGGCGGACACGTGGGACCGGGAACAGTTGAGCAGTGGGCCGCATTCGTTCCCGAAGGCAACTAGGATGCTTGAGGGCATCTCGCCCTTTTGATTGCTCATGGGGGGACGGGATTTATGACCCAGCCAGGCCTGATTTCCACGAACGCGCTGACTCCGCCGGACTTGTTCTGGCGCGCCACGGCCGCAATTGTCTTCGGCGTCGGGACCCTGTGCGGGGTGACACTCGCGCTCGCGCCGTTGCTGTTGTTTGTTGTCCACCGGAATGCCTGGCTCCTGCTTCTCCTGCCAGTGGTGCCGGCAGGAGCCTGGATGGCGGTCAAGATCTTTGGGCACTGGCGCAAGTTGCGCTGGCACTACGCGCACCTGTCCGCGTTCACCCTGTTCCGGGAGCGCATCGAGTCCGTGGAGTGGCGCAGCCCCTTCGGCAAGGGCGTGCAACTTGCCATCGACGAGCCGGCCCGCCGGCGGACCATTCCACTCACCGCGGTGACCTCCGTGGTGGCGTCCTTCGCTATCGTCCGCCGGACGCTGACGCCCCGCGGCATGCCCGTCACTGAGACTGCTCCTGTCCTGTACATCCGGTACGACGACGACGGCCGCCAGGACCTGCTCAGCGTGCCCTTCTCATCGCACAAGGATGAGAGCGTTGACCTGTGGCTGAGCCACTTCGCGAGTGCAGGAATTCCGCTGCTTTACACTCCGCGGGTCCTTTTCCGACACGACACTCAGGTTCTTGATGACGCCGGCAGGTTGGAGCATCTCAACGCTGCGGGGGACCTCGTTCCTTACACCTTCTCGGATGGCTGGTTGGCCGACGAGCAGGAGCTTGCTACCCGGTGGGTCGCGCTCGACCAACAGGTCCGCCAGGCGGAAGAGGCCAAGGATCCTGAGCTTAAGAACAGGCGCGCCCGGCACCCGGCCCGGACCTGGTTTTTGACGGGGCTGATTTTCGTCTGGCTGTTAACTGCTGTGTTCTTCCAGCAGCTGGCGGCAGAGCGCGGGTACCTTGAGCCGTTCAACCCGCTAGTCAGCCTCCTGTGTGTCCTCGCTTTCGGATTCGGGTTCTTCTACTTTCTCCGCAGCTACCTTCGCTGGCCCTACATATTCATCTATTCCGGGGGAGTGCTCATTGCCTCTGTCTGGGCGTTGATCCCCAGCCGCCCCGGTCTGGAGGAGGAAGTGTGGTCCGGCTTCTTCTTTGCCGCCCTTGTATTTCAGCCGTTCTGCTGGCTTCCGTACCTTGTGGTCAAGGCCGGAACGAGAATGCGTGGGGCGCGGCTGAATGCCCGTGGTAGCCACCCGACGAAGGCATCGGTCTAGCGCACGCTTACCTGCCCGCCGTCGACCTCCCAGCGCGCGTCGAGCCGCACGTTCGCGAGCATCCTCCGGTCGTGCGTGACCAGCAGGAGCGCTCCCGTGTAACTCTCCAACGCCTCCTCAAGCTGCTCGATTGCCGGAAGATCAAGATGGTTGGTGGGTTCATCGAGCACCAGCAGATTCACCCCGCGCGCCTGCAGCAGCGCCAGCCCCGCCCGGGTCCGCTCGCCGGGGGAGAGCCTGCCGACCAGGGCGCCGCTCTGATCCGTCTTCAACCCGAACTTGGCGAGCAGCGTGCGGACCTCCGCCTGGGAAAACTCGGGCACCGCGGCCTCGAACGCCGCCGCAAGGGTTGCGTCCTCGGCAAGCTGGCTCCGCGCCTGGTCTATTTCCCCGACGGCGACATTGCCACCCAGCGAGGCAGCGCCGTCGTCGGGGGCCTGATGCCCGAGGAGCAGCCGCAGCAGCGTCGACTTACCGGCACCGTTGGGACCGGTAATGCCGATCCGCTCGCCCGCGTTGAGCTGCAGCGACACCGGACCGAGCGTGAAGTCACCCTGCCGGGCAACCGCGGCGTTGAGCGTCGCAACCACAGAGCTTGAACGCGGCGCCGAGCCGATCGTGAACTGTAGCTGCCACTCCTTGCGCGGTTCCTGCACCTCTTCGAGACGTGCGATCCGCGACTCCATCTGACGCACCTTCTGCGCCTGCTTCTCGGAAGACTCCACGCTGGCACGGCGCCGGATCTTGTCATTGTCCGGGTTTTTCTTCATCGCGTTCCGGACGCCCTGCGAACTCCACTCGCGCTGCGTGCGGGCACGCGCAACGAGGTCCTGCTTCTTCTCGGCGTACTCCTCGTAGGCTTCGCGGGCGTGCCGCTTCGCCACGGCGCGTTCCTCGAGAAAGGCGTCGTAGCCGCCGTCGTACACGGCCACGGAGTTCTGTGCCAGATCCAGTTCGACGACGGTGGTCACGCAGCGCGCCAGGAATTCCCGATCGTGGGACACGAGAACGGCCCCTCCCCGGAGATTCCGCATGAACTCCTCAAGCCGCGCCAACCCGTCAAGGTCCAGGTCGTTGGTCGGTTCATCCAGCAGCACGATGTCGAAGCGGCTGAGCAACAGCGCCGCCAGTGCCACTCGAGCGAGCTGGCCACCCGACAGCCCCGTCACCAATGCGTCCTGCGCAACCCCGGGCGCGACGTCGGCAAGCACCTCCGGGAGCCGATCCTCCAGATCGGCGGCGCCGGAGGCGAGCCAGTGATCGAGGGCGGAGGCATAGCGGTCGTCAGCGCCCTTGGCTCCGGTGCCCAGCTCCTCGGCTGCCAACTCCATCGCGATTGTTGCGGCGGCGGCTCCCGTGCGGCGGGCGATGTACTGCTCCACAGTTTCGTCCGGGGTCCGCTCGTGTTCCTGCGGCAGCCACCCGACAAACGCATCCTTCGGGGACGTCATCACGGTTCCCGCCAGCGGCTCATCCACCCCGGCAAGCAGGCGAAGCAGGGTGGACTTCCCGGCACCGTTGGCTCCTACCACCCCGACCACGTCACCCTGGATGACGGTGAGATCCAGGCCGGAGAACAATGTGCGGTGGGCGTGGCCGCCGGAGAGCGCCTTGGCCACGAGGGTTGCAGTCATTGGTTCAGTTTAGGAGCCACCGCTGAAGTTACCCGCGGGTAACAAGATGGGGGCGCACCCTGTGTCCTTATCGTTGATCGGGTGAGGAACTCCTGTTGCCCGGCTGTTGCGTGCCCTCTCATAACGTTGGAACAACACCTGGGAAGCCGTCCAGACACAGGCGGAACCTTCAAATCAGCAGTACCCCCAGGACGGGGTGCGGGGACGTGTCCCCCCACCGTTCCCGCACCCTTTCATTCGGACGGCGCAACGCCGCCCGGACTGAATAAGCCTGCACCCTCCCACCGTTCGGGGAGGGTGCAGTGCTTCGGCCGCGAAGGGACGTGAAGGAAACCGAAACCATGAGTGCACTTACCGGGTGCGGCAAAGCTACCTGTGCGCTGGGCAGGGGCTGCTGATGCGCCCTCCGCTACGCGGGATCGTGATTACGACGGCGGGACTGGGACTCGCACTCATTCAGGCGATCGAGGGGCTGCGGTTTCTGCGCGATACCCAGTACCTATCGCTGTTATTGCTCGTGTTCGGCATCCTTGCAGCCGCCGCCAGCCTCAAGCTGTGGCGGAACTACTGCTTTGGGTGTCGTATCGTTCTAGCGTTGATCTCCGTCGCCACCGTCATCGGGCATCTTCTCTCGCTCACCGTAGGCCTGCCCGGAACCGTCGCCGATGCTTGGATGGGAAGCAACGCGGTTCTGGGCGTAATTTCGGTGGCACTCGGCCTTCTCATTATGGTGCTGCTCCTCCCGCGCTTCTTCCACCCACGCCCGGATACGAATGCCCGGCCACCGGTATGATTCCCAGCGTGGGGACCTCGATTCTGCTGGTGGAGGACGACGACGGCATCGCGCTGCCGCTGGTACGCACCCTTGAGCGCGAGGGCTACAACGTTCAGCGGGTTTCGGAGGGCCTTCCCGGGATCACCCTCGCAGCACACGAACCCTTCGACCTCATCGTCCTGGACCTTGGGTTGCCCGACATCGAAGGTCTCGAGGTCTGCCGCCGAATCCGCGAGTCGGGCTTCAACGGCGGCATCCTCATTCTTACCGCCCGGGGCGGCGAGCTCGACCGCGTGGTGGGCCTAGACATTGGAGCGGACGACTACATGGCCAAGCCCTTCGGGCTGGCCGAACTGCTCGCCCGCACCCGGGCGCTGCTTCGCCGCACCGTCGTGCGCGGCCAGCCGGCGCCGTCGTCGTCCTCGCCCGACACCGGTGGGCCGACCTTTCGACTGGATCGGCAGGGCCGCCGCGCCTCGATAAGGGGAGCCGAGCTTCCGCTCACGGCCAAGGAATTCGACGTGCTGGCGCTGCTCGACCAGGACCGGGGAGCGGTGGTCACACGTGAACGGTTGATGGACGAGGTGTGGGACGAGAATTGGTTCGGCTCCACGAAGACCCTCGACGTTACGGTCGGCAGGCTGAGGCAGAAGCTCGATGACGCGGGAGGCGACATCCGGGTCGTCACAGTGCGGGGAGTAGGCTTTCGGCTGGAGGACGGCCCGGAGGATGCGTGAGCGGCTGATCGCGGCATTTGTGGGTCTGGCGATCGTCGTGGTTGCACTCTATGGCGTGCCGCGGGCCTACGTTGTGGCGGACCAGGCCTTGCAGTTCGAGCAGCAGAAGATCGAGCGCGCCGCGGACCTGCTGGCCGTCACGTTGCCCGATGTCGCCGAGAGCAGGGGAATTACAGTTTCCTATCTGCAAACACTCCTGCAGGAAGGCGATCGGGTCAGCTATACGGATCCGACAAGCGCCGTGCTCTCCGCCGGTCCGGAGCTGACCGGCCACCCGGACGACATCAGGGTCACCCGGCAACTCGGCAACGGCTCGTCGGTCACACTCGAACGCACCGGGACTTTGGTTGCCGACCGTGTTGCCGGAGCAGTGATGCCCGTGGTCCTCATCGGTCTGGCGCTCATTGTGTTCTCGGCGTTCGCCGGATTCATCCTGGCGCGGCTGCTAGCCCGACCGTTCCAGGAGCTCGCCGTCGTCGCCGAACAGCTGGGTACCGGCAAATTCGACCTCGAGGAGAAGCAGTACTCGGTCCCCGAAGCGCAGGAGATCGGGACAGCGTTGCATACGAGTTCCCAGGCGCTCGCCGAACTTTTGCGGCGGGAACGTGAATTCGCCGCCAACGCTTCCCACCAGCTCCGCACGCCGATCACCGCGCTGCGCCTCGAGCTAGAGGATCTGAGCTACTGGAAGGAGACCCCGCCGACGGTAGCCGCGCAGCTGAACCACTCGCTGGGCGAAATCGACCGGCTTTCCACGGCGGTGAGCGAGCTCCTCGAACTGGCGCGCGGGCATCGGCCGGCCGGTGCCAGGGAGCTGGACCTCGCCACCGTTGCGACCGAAGCGGCCAACCGGTGGCAGCGCCAGACAGAGGCACGCAACCGCAGGATCGTCAGCGGTTCGGGCGCAATTCCTGCGGTCACCAACCCCGGTCCGGTGAACCAGATTCTCGATGTCCTGATCGAGAACGCCCTCAATCACGGGAAGGGTGCCATCACCGTGCAGGCGGCCGACGCCGGCAGCCACCTCAGCCTGTCCGTCAGCGACGAGGGTCCTCGCCCGCGCAGCGACCGCATCTTCGCGCGGCGGACGGCATCGAATGCTTCCGGCTCTGCGGCGGCTTCGGGTTCTGGTTCGGGGGAGGGCATCGGTCTCGCCGTGGCGTCCGAGCTGGCCGACGCCATCGGCGGGCACCTGGTGTTAGGTCCTGAGGAGCACACGACGTTCACGCTCATGCTCCCGAAGCGGTCCCGCCCCTAGCCTGGGTCCACCTCCGCAAACCGTACTGCCGCGCCGGGCCTGAGCTGTGCGGCGGTGGGCAGGTCCTCGGGCACGACGACGCCGATCACCGGATACCCGCCGGTCACCGGATGGTCGGCGAGGAACAGAACAGGCAGGCCCGACGGCGGCACTTGCAGCGCCCCGGCAACGACCCCTTCGCTGGGCAGTTCACCTTCGCGGACCCGCTCAAGCGGCTGCGCCTTTCCGGCACGATCCTCGATGGGAAGTCCGAGGCGCAGACCCACGCGGTTGGACTCGGCGGTCACGTTCCATTCCTGTCCGGTGAGGGTGTTCAGGGAGTTGAAGGTGAACCAGTCGTCGCGGGGTCCGCGCACGAACCGCAGGGTCACCGGCCCATCGTCTTTTACAAGTTCGGCGGGCAGCGTCGACGGCTCCGGCTCGCCAACCACGTGCCCTCGGGTCACTTCACCTACCGGCAACACAGAGCCGGAGCTGAGCGGCTCCGGCCCGATCCCCGACAGCAGGTCAGTCGCTCGGCTGCCCAGCACCGGCGGAACATCGAAGCCGCCGCGCACGGCAAGATAGGTGCGGAGGCCGGCGTCGGGCGTTGGAATGTGCAGCTCCTCGCCGGTGTGCAGGGCGAACCCGGCGCACATCGGAGCTGATCGCTCCCCGTACGGCCCCGTTATCCGGGCCGACACCGAGGCGCCGGTAAGCGCCGCGGTCACCTCACCGGTGGTGTGCACCGCCAGTCCACCAAAAACCATTTCGACGACGGCGTCCCCCGGTTCATTGCCCACCAGGCGGTTGGCCTGGCGGGCACTCACGAGGTCGGCCGCTCCGGAAGGAGAGACGCCGAGGTCGCCCAGCCCGAGCCGGCCAAGGTCCTGCAGCAGTGACTGGGGTCCGGGCGATAGAACCTCGAGCGAGCAGGGGAAGGCACTACCGCGCGGGCCACCGACGTCGTCCTTGTTGAGGTGCGCGCTGGAGGTTTCGATGAGTTCGCGGACCGCGAGGTACTGCACTCTCATACCCGGCCGCAGGAGGGCGGGCGGGCTTCGGTGCAGGTCCCACAGGCGTGCAGCGGTGCGGCCGATCAGCTGCCAGCCGCCGGGGGAGCGGCGCGGATAGACGGCGGAGAAGTTGCCGGCCAGCGCCACCGAGCCGGCCGGAACGGCAGTGCGTGGCGTGCTGCGGCGCGGGACGTTAAGACCGTCGTGCTCGCCGACCATATAGGCGAATCCGGGCGCGAACCCGCCGAAGGCAGCGGTCCATACCTGGTCGGTGTGGGCGGCGATGACTCCGTCTACTCCCAGTCCGGTGAGCCGGCCCACTTCGGTGAGGTCCTCGCCGTCGTACACCACTTCGATCTGAACCAGATCAGCGGATGCCGCGCCGATGGCGGGCGCCGCGACATCCAGTGCCGCGATGACCGGTCGGGCTGCACGGGCGGCAGCGGAGGAACGGAAGACGACGAGGACAGTCTCCGCGGCGGCGAGGACGTCGACCTGCCCCTCGAGGGGACGCTCCTGAAGGTGTGAGTGTAGGGCGAGGACTGCGTTCAAAGAGTCGAGGTCAACGAGGAGGGCCTGCGTTCCTGCCCATCGGATGTCGCGCACCTTCCCGGGAAGGTCCCCTGACAGCGAAACAGGGGTCACACAAAGCTCCGGATTGTCACGCCGGCGGCTTCCAGTTCGCGGCGGACGACGGCGGCCATCGCCACAGCGCCGTCGGTGTCGCCGTGCAGGCAGATGCTTTCGGCGTTCGTCTTCAGAGCGGTACCGTCGCGCGCGATGAGGACGCCCTCGGTGGCAAGCCGGACCATGTTGGCGGCGACGGTCTTTTCGTCGTGCAGGACGGCACCGGGTTCGCGGCGGGAGACCAGGGTGCCGTCCGAATTGTAGGCGCGGTCGGCGAAGGCTTCGGCAACTCCGCGAAGCCCGGCGGCTTCGGCTTTCTTCAGGGCGACCGAGCCGGGCAGGAGCAGCAGGGGGAGGTCGCCGCCGAAGGAGCGGACGGCGTCGACCACTGCCTGTGCCTGGACCTCGTGGGTGACGATCGTGTTGTAGAGGGCGCCGTGTGGTTTGACGTAACGGATCCGCCCGCCGGCCGACCGGGCAAGCGCGTCGAGCGCGCCGATCTGGTAGAGGACATCGTCGGCGAGTTCAGTGGGGGAGCAGTCGAGGAAGCGTCGGCCGAAACCGGCGAGGTCGCGGTAGCCCACGTGGGCGCCGATGGTGACGCCGGAGGCAACGGCGTCGCGGCAGGTCTGAGCGATGGTGGAGGGGTCGCCGGCGTGGAAGCCGCATGCCACGTTCGCGCTGGAGACGGAGCGGAACATGGCGGCGTCGTCGCCCATGGCCCAGCTGCCGAACGATTCGCCGACATCGCTGTTGAGGTCGATGGACGCCATGGTGATCCTCCTGCTGGGTGCGGCACGGCATCCCTCACGCTACATGCTGGCGCATCCACTCGAAACTTTGGACTGTGGGGCCCTGCGGGCGGTACTCACATCCGATCAAGCCCTCGTAAGTGCTGCTTTCTACAGCCGAGAAGAAGGATTGGAAGTCGATGCGGCCGGTTCCCGGCTGCCCTCGGCCCGGGCTATCAGCGATCTGGACGTGCCCGATTCGCTCAGCGTGACGCTTCAGCTCCTGCGTCACATCATGCCCGTTGTTGTGCAGGTGATACGCATCGAACAGGAGCTTCACTGAGGATGAACCGACGCGGTCGACCACGGCCAGCGCGTCTTCCATCCTGAGGAGGGGATAGTCGCCATTTTCGCCGCCAGTGAGCGGTTCAAGCAGAATCTGCCCGTCGAAAGGTGCCACGGCGGCGGAGGCCCTCTTCAGGTTTTCGATAGCAGTCTCCTCCTGCTCGGCCGGTTCGATCCCTGGAAGCCGCTGCCCGTAGAGGGCATTGAACGACCGGCAGCCGGTGGACTGTGCCAACGCGTGCACCACGTCCAGGTTGGCGTCAAAAACTTCGCGTTGGTCGGGATGGGAAAGGATACCGCGGTCCCCGGATGACATATCCCCAGCGAAGAAGTTGAGACCGCTCAGAGCGACCCCGGCGCGGTCGAGCGCGGCAAGAAACGAATCAACCTCGAAGCGTGTTGGAACGGGTTGCTCAAAGGGCCACCAGCATTCAACTGCTCGAAATCCGGCTGCCCTGGCCGCTGCAGGGCGCTCGAGGAGAGGCAGCTCGGTGAACAGGATGGAGATGTTCGCTGTGAAGATCACGGTGCTCCTTCGGCTTCAGTACCCGAGGGGTTGACTCTCGGTTGGTAAATCGAAATACTAATGCACGTTGTGGCTCACATCACAAAGCTACGGCTTACTGATACAACGATTTACGAACAGTCGAAGGAGATTGCCCGTATGACCTCGATAGGATTCATCGGCCTGGGAATCATGGGTAGGCCGATGGCTGCCAACTTGGTCAAGGCGGGTCATTCCGTCTCGGCTTTCAGCCGCAGTCAAGAAAGCAGAAACGCTGCGTCCGCTCTAGGAATTCCGGTGGTCGAGTCGGTGAGGGCAGCAGTCGAAACCGCGGACGTGGTCATATCGATGCTGCCGGATTCCCCCGACGTTGAAGCGGTGGCCCTGGGCGATGAAGGTATTCTCGCCTCCCTCGGTCCGGGAGCCGGTTACATTGACATGAGCACGATCTCCCCTGCGGTGGCGCGGAGGATTGCAGCCGCGTTCCGCGACCAGGGTTACAGCGTACTGGATGCGCCTGTATCAGGAGGCGAAGCAGGAGCGAAAGAAGGCTCCCTCTCCATCATGGTCGGAGGAGACCAAGGAGACTTTGAGCGGTGGCATAAGGAACTGGGGGCCATGGGCACCACAGTGGTGCATGTCGGTGAATCGGGGGCGGGGCAGACAGTCAAGGCTGCCAACCAGTTGGTGGTGGCTGGGCACCTACAGATGCTCGCCGAAGCTGTTGTATTTCTTGAAGCCCAGCAGGCCGACGTCGGACTTGCCTTATCCGTTATTGCAAGGGGTCTTGGTGGCAGTACGGTGATCGACCGGAAGACCGCCGGCGTACTCGAGGATGACTATCGGCCGGGGTTCCGAGCGGAGCTGCACCACAAGGATCTGAACATAGTCAACGACGCAGCCCGGACGGCTGGGCTTTCCCTGCCGGTCACTTCACTGGTCTCCGGCCTTGTGCAATCCATTGTTGAGCGTGGCGATGGAGGGCTAGACCACTCGATTCTGGTCTCCTCCGCTCGCAATGCGAATGCAGCGGTCAACGCATGACGGCCGCCGTACCCGTCTCGCAGGCGGGCGAGCAGGTTCGGACCGGCTGGTGGAATCGGCCTTTTCAAATGTTCCAGACGAATCTCCGCGAGATCGATGCCGACCTCGATGTTGAGGACGCCCTCGACGCCATTCAGGACCACGGCGCCAACGTCTGGCTCCTGAACGTTGGTGGGATTCTTTCCCACTACCCAACCGACCTACCGTTCCAAACACGGAATCCGCTGCTTAGATCACGGTCGAGCGGTGATCTGGTGGGGGACGCAGTTGCCGCTGCCCATGAACGGGGTGTGCGACTTCTCGCCCGCATGGACTTCTCCAAGGTGCATCCGCGTATTGCACAGGAGCACCCCGAATGGTGTTTCGTTTCCAGGACCGGTGAACTGCAGGTCTTCGAAGACCTGGTAAGCGTCTGCCCGAGCGGCGAGTACTACCAGGAACGCACACTGGAGATTATCGATGAGGTCCTGGATCGGTACCCGGTCGACGGCTTCTTCTTCAATTGGTTCGGCTTCAATGAAGTGGATTACGGATCCCGTGTGCACGGGGTGTGCCACTGCAGTTCATGTAGGAGGAAATTCACCGAATTCACCGGCATCGACGAACTGCCCGAACATTCCTCGGCACCTGGATATCTCGATTGGAAACGGTTCTCAGCGCACACCGTTGACGCGCTGACCGCAAAGATCCGGGCGCATATTGCAGATCGAAAACCCGAGGCAGGTCTCATTTTGGGTCGATCGGCGGACATCCTGTTCCACGAGGCCAACAACGCGCTTGGCAGGACACTCTGGCCGCACGCCACCTCTGAGGCCGTCGGTGGGTTCCGCGTTTCGCAACCACAGAAGCCCGTCCTCGTGAACTCCGTTGCCTTTTTCGACATGCCATACCGGATGGCGGACGAACAACCCCACATGTTTGCGCAGTACTTCACCCAGACGATTGCGCGTGGAGGCAATCCTTCGACGTACATCATGGGGGCGCCGGGACGGATTAGGTACGACTGCCTCCCGGCGGCCGCGGCCGTCACCCGTTTCCACCGCGATCATGCTGCCATCTATCAGGATTTGCTTCCCGCCGCGCGAGTTGGACTGATCAAGCCTGACTCACTGAGCACATCGCCGGACCGGTACTCGGACTCCCTGTCGGAGTACCACGGTCTCTTTTCCTCGTTGGTTGAGCGGCACGTCCCGTTCGACATCGTTCCGGCTGGGAGCCTGGCACGCGTCCCACTAGCACGGTTCCATGTGCTGGTTCTGCCAGATCTCCCGGTTTTGAAAGAAGATCAGGATGGCGCGTTGGAAAACTTTGTACGAAACGGAGGCCGGGTGTTGGCCACGGGTGCCAGCGGCGTCCGCCATGACGGCACAGTGAGCGACTGGCTTCCCGGGGAACGCCGAACCAACGTCCATTGCGACCCACATGCCCTCAAATCCTCCTATGTGCAAGTAGATCGGTCCGATCAGGTTGAGGGTTCGGCGCTGGTTCCCCGGTATGGCCGACACCACTCTCTCCTCTGGCGGATTGACGCGCGCCTGCGCCATCGAGTCGTTCCGTCTGCGCCCTACGGTCCGCCCGAGAAAGCGTACGGGCACGTTCACGGAGGAGAACATGCGCTGGGTGAGCGCTCCTTCGGGGCTGGACGCGCCATCCAGGTTCCCTGGACGCCCGGCTCCGCATACCGCGACCTTTCACTGACGAGGATCAGGGACGCGGCAGTCGACCTTGTCGTCGAACTCCTGGGTCCCGACGTGCAGGTCACTGTCGAGGCGCCCGAGCAGCTGGAGGTGGTACTGGGACACTCGGATGCGGGCCTGGTCATTCACCTGCTCAACCATTCCGGTCAACGCCGGAATGGTTTCGGCCCGGCGGTTCCCTTTACTGGAGTTACGGTTCGGGTTCCAGGAGCCGCCGGGCAGCGGGTGCATAGCCTTGTGTCTCCGGAAGGGATGTCGACGACCATCGTGGGCAACGACCTTGTGCTGACGCTCGACGAGGTCGGAGACTTCGAGGTCCTTGTGCTGGAGGGCAGGCAGCCGTGACCACATCGGTTGACGTGGTGCTGGTGCGCGGCAGTCAAGCCGCTTCCCTCGCTGAACGGCTGCGCGTGGAGTATCCGAAGGTACAGGTGGTTTCAGCCGCTGACCTAGACGTTGACCCCGCCAGGATCACCATCGTTGCGGGCAACGTGCGGGATGATGAACTGCCAGTTTTCTCTTCGCTCGAATGGGTTCACTCCTGGGCAGCGGGAGTCGAGTCCGAGGTCGGGCCCCGGTTGCGAAGCAGTGGCATCCCGATCACCTCGTCTGCGGGTAACGGTGCCGTTCCGTTGGCCGAGCACGCGATGATGCTTGCACTCATGCTGAACCGTAAAGCGGTTCGATGGATCGACTCCCAACGCGACCGCCGCTGGGAACGGTTCGTCCATTCGGAACTCGCCGGACAGACGATGGGCATCTACGGGTTCGGCAATGTGGGCCGCGAGCTGGCTCTGCGGGCACGCGCTTTCGGCATGCGGGTCATCGCGCTGCGACGTAGACCGGACATGGATGCGGATTTGGTGGACCGGATGTTCGGTCCTGATCAGCTACACAGCTTTGCGGCCGCGTGCGATGTACTCGTCGTGGCAGCGGCACTTACGCCGGATTCCGAGGGCGCCATCGACTCTTCCGTGCTCGTGAAGTTGCCCGACGGAGCCCACGTAATCGTCATCTCTCGCGGGAACATCGTGCGGGATTCGGATTTGTTGGACGCGTTGCGGTCCGGCAAAGTCGCGGCAGCGGGTCTCGACGCGCACGCGGTAGAGCCACTTCCGAGCGATTCGCCTTACTGGACGCTACCGGGGGTCATCATCACACCGCACAACGGTGCAACAACCGCCGCTACCGCTACCCGCGGTGTGGAGATCTTCCTTGACAACTTGCGGAGACGATCCTCCAACCGTCCCTACAGGAACCGGGTCGACGTTTCTGCCTTGGCTTGAATCCGGGCTACCAATACACCAGGCCACGGCGATCCACGCCGGGATCGACTAAGAAATCATTCATACAACGCCGTATCGAAAGAAGGACACCATGCAGGACATCAGCCGTAGGAACTTCCTTGCCTTCACCGGGATTGGCGCGCTCTCTTTGAGCGCGGTGGGTCTCAGCGGATGTGCTCCGTCCGGTGGAGGCGAGGCCGGGAACAGCACAATCCGCTTCGCCTGGTGGGGAGGAGCGGACCGTCAGAAGGCCTACCTCAGTTCTCTTGAAACCTTCGGTGCGGAACATCCCACCATCACGGTTGAGCCGGAATTCGGCGACTACAACGCCTATCAGGAACGCATGACAACCCAGATGGCGGCGAAGGACGTTCCCGAGGTCTTCTGGATCCCCTCGCCTGCTGTTCTGACGTACCGGGATGCCGGTATCTACCGCAGCCTCGAGGACGTCGATTCACTGGACCTCAGTGCCTTCACGGAGAAGGAGATCGAGCTGTACCGATTGGACGGTGAACTCAACACTCTGCCGAAGTCGATGTTCAGCCCGGTTCTGCGTTACAACAAGACTTTCATGGAGGAGGATGGGGTAGCGCTGCCCGAAAACCTGACGTGGGACAACCTCGCTGAGTTCCTGACCGACTACACCAAGAACAACCCGAGTGGCCGCAGGGGAACTACGTACGGTCCGTACCACGACATGCCGTTTGAGTCGTTCCTTCGCCAGAACGGCGAGGACCTGTGGAGCCAGGAAGGCACGCTTGGTGCCAGCACCGACGGGGTCGCGGCTTGGATTGAGTGGTGGGAAAGGCTGCGAAAGGCCGGAGTTACCACCACAGTCAGCGAGCAGGATGGAATCGAACCGGGGTGGTCGGACGTCGGTGACAAGGTGCTGGTGACGTTCGCCAACTCCAATCACATTGTTGATGATGCGGCAGCCTTCCCTGACTACGAGTTTGACCAGCGCGATATGCCGGCCCTCGAGGATGCTGCTGCCGGTTATCACTTCACCTACTACAGCCGGTTCGCCATGTACTCCGGCATCGAAGACGACCGGATCCAGGCAGCAGGCGAGCTGATGAGCTTCAACCTGAACTCGATCGACCTGCTCAAGTTGGTGGGACTTTCGGCAGGAGCACCGCCCAGTTCCAAGCTTCTGGCTGAATACGAGGAGTTCGCCACACCTGACGAGCAGAAGGTCATCGCTATTACCAAAGAGGTCGCAGCCACGGAACAGCGTCCTCGTTACGAGGCTCCGGCCGGATCCGGTTCCTGGCGGACCATGCTCACGCGCGAGCTGGAAGCGGTCACACTCGGTGAACGCAGCGTCTCCGACGCCGCCAACAATTTCGTGAGTGGAGTCAGCGCCGAAATCGAGAAGGCCTGATGTCAACAATTCTGAAGCCCAAGCAACCGTCGACATCCGGCAGCCCGCCGAAGCATCCGCGAATGTCGGCTAAGCCCGTCAAAGCTTCGTACCGGCACCAGGGCTGGGTTGCTCACGTCTTCCTCCTGCCCTGGATGCTTGGGATGATCCTGGTGACGGCAGGCCCGCTGATCGCTTCGGCTTTTCTAGCCTTCACGGACTACGACCTCCTCACTGCCCCCGAGTTCATCGGATTCGATAACTTCACCCGGATGATGGAGGACGAGCGTTTTTGGGCCTCCACGAGGGTCACCGCGCTGTACGTGGTTGTCTCCGTGCCCCTGCAGTTGGCTTTTGCGCTGTTCCTTGCAATCATCCTCGACAAGGGAATCAAAGGACTGCCGCTGTACAGGAGTGCGTTCTACCTACCGTCACTCTTGGGCGGCAGCGTCGCTATCGCAATCCTTTGGCGGCAACTGTTCGGCGACGCCGGCCTGATCAACACGGTCCTTGCCTTCTTCGGAATCGAAGCGGGAAGTTGGCTGCAGAACCCGGACACTGCGCCGTGGACCCTCATAGTTCTCAACATCTGGACGTTCGGTTCACCGATGGTGATCTTCCTTGCCGGTCTACGGCAGATTCCGGATGAGTTGCTCGAGGCCGCACAGGTGGACGGCGCCGGCCGCGTCCGTCGATTCTTCTCGATCACTATCCCGCTGTTGACTCCGATCATCTTCCTGAACCTCATCCTGCAGATGATCGGCTCTTTCCAAGCGTTTACTCCGGCGCACGTCGTCAGCGGCGGCAGCGGAGGTCCGCTCGACTCGACCTTGTTCTACACCCTTTACATCTATCAGGAGGGTTTCGTGAACTTCGACATGGGTTACGCCGCGGCAATGGCATGGGTCCTGCTGGTAGTGATCGCGATCGCAACCGGCATCACTTTCATCGTCTCGCGGCGCTGGGTTCACTACGGAGACGAATAATGTCCACAATCGACCCTGTCATGAAGCTTGACTCCGGGCTTGAACCGGTAGCGCGGTCCCCACGTCGCCACATGGAACGTCGAAGGAACCTCCGTCGGCACGTCTTCCTACTGATCTTCGCCGGCCTGATGCTGTACCCCCTTGTATGGATGGTTATCAGCTCCTTCAAACCGAGCAACCTTATTCTGTCCCAGACCGGCCTCATCCCGTCCGAGGTCACCCTCGAGAACTATTCCGGTGGATGGAACGCACTGGGTACGCCCTTCACGACGTTCTTCATAAACTCGGGGCTTATCGCAGTCGGGTCGATCCTTGGGAACTTGTTCTCCTGTTCTCTGACGGCCTACGCGCTTGCCCGGCTCGACTTCCGTGGAAACAAGCTGTACTTCTCGCTGACTCTGCTGACCATGATGTTGCCGTTCCACGTCCTGATCATTCCGCAGTACATCCTGTTCGCTGAGCTCGGATGGATTAATACCTACGCTCCGCTGCTCATCCCCAAATTGCTGGCGTCCGATGCAGTATTCATTTTCCTGATGGTGCAGTTCATCCGCACCATCCCTAAGGAGCTGGACCAGGCCGCCATGCTCGACGGAGCCGGACCCTTCCGGATCTTCTGGTCCGTCATCTTGCCGCTTATGCAACCGGCGCTGATTACGACGACGATCTTCACCTTCATCTGGACATGGAATGACTACTTCGGGCCGCTCCTCTACCTCACGAAGACGAAGTTGTATACCGTACCGGTCGCTCTCAAATCCCTCGTAGACACCGAAACACAGAGTGGTATCGGAATCATGTTCGCCATGTCGCTGATCTCCCTGATTCCCATCCTGCTCTTCTTCCTCTTCGCGCAGAAATACATCATCAAGGGCATCGCCACGACAGGAATCAAATGACAACGGAGACGTACACCGGCCGGAGCTCGATTCAGATGCCGGCCTGGTACCACGGCGAACAACGATGGACCCAACTCACCTTCGTAGAGGATGACCCGCTCACCTTCGATATCAACCAATGGGCAGAAGTAATGGAGCGGACCTCCTCCACTGCAATCTGTATAAGCGCAGGAGGATATATCGCGTTCTACCCCACGAAAATCCCGCTCCACTACCGCAGCGCGTACCTTGGCAACCGGGACCTGTTCGGGGAAGTCGTAGACCTGGCCCGTTCTCGTGGCATGGCCGTCATGGCGCGAGTCGACCCGCACGCCGTACATCAGGACGTCCGGGATGCCCATCCCGAGTGGATAGCGCGGACTGAAGATGGCGAGTTTTTCGAGCATTGGGCCTACCGCGGAATCTACGTAACAGACGCCTATGGCGGTTACAACTGGGAATTCACCACTGAGGTCGCACGCGAGATCGCGGCTGACTATGACGTCGACGCGATCTTCGCCAACCGCTGGCAGGGTCACAGCCCCTCGTATACCGACACGGCCCGTCGTCTGTTCCATGACGCGAGCGGACTGGAGCTACCGACCTCCGCGGATCCGGTCGGCGGTGAGCGGTGGGTGGCCTACCACCGTTGGAGACGCAGCAGGTTGAGCGAATTGGTGGCGCACTGGGATAGAGCAGTTCAGGCAGTGAAACCCACAGTACGCTTCATCCCCAACCTTGGTTCTTTTGCGGCACGAGAACTCGACGACTCGGTGGCCAGTAACCATGTGCCGTTCTTCCTGGTGGACCATCAGGCACGGAATGAGGGAGAGACACAGTGGGCCGCCGGTCGTGACGCAAAGCGCACACGCTCGATCTATCCCGACAAACCCGTCGGCCTCATAACCTCCGTGGGACCGGAGTCTCACGGGTACCGGTGGAAGGACTCAGTCAACGCCTCAGCCGAAACCGTGACGTGGATCGTTGACGGTTTTGTCCATGGCGCGTTTCCGTGGTTCACAAAATTCGCCGCCCGCATTCATGATCGTCGCTGGGTTCCCGCCGTGGAGCGCGCTTTCCAGTTGCATCGGACCGCAGCACCCCTATGGCAGGACGCTCGGCCCGCCGCCGAAGTCTGCGTCTGGGATGTCGACGGTCCGCTGGTGAGTCCAAGCGCGAGGAAAGCAGGCAACGGTATCTATCAGGCGCTGGTCGAGCTCAGGGTGCCGTTCGAGTACGTGAACGAGCGTAGCCAACACCGCCTGTTTGCCGCGGAAACGCGCCTGCTGATCATGCCGGAAGTTTCTGAGATCGGTCTGGAGGCAGCTTCCGCCGTGGAGCAATTCGTTCGCAACGGGGGGTCCCTGGTCGTGATCGGGACGGGGCCCGTGAAGCCGGATGGGAACCTGCTGATCACTGAACTGCTCGGTGCGCAGTTGGTTGAACGCCGAGATGAGGTTGTAAAGAACAACTACATCGTTCCCGCTGAGGGGACAGGTCTCTCCACCGGTCTCGACGGGGCTGGCAGAATAATAGGCGGAACGCGGCTCGCCACCTTGCGGACACCGCCCGCAGTCAGTGTTGACTGGCGCTTCGTACCTGACCATCCGGATCTCCCTATGGAGGAGGTGTACCCCCGCTCTGAAGCGGTGGTACCGGCGGTCTTCGGGGCACCTGTCGGAGACGGCTACGTTCGGGTCATCGCCTTCAATGCCTCGGAGCTGTACGCCGAAGTCTTGCTGGAGGATCATCTGACCCTGCTGGGCAACGTTGTGCGTGAAGGGCTCGGTGGTGGTTCCGCTGTCCTTCTGGAGGGACCAGGACTCATAGATTGCGCCAGTTGGGTTCAGGACGACGGCTACACTTTCGCTTTCGCGAACCTGACGGGAACAGCTGCTCTTCGTGGCCAGCAGAGAAGTGTGTGGCCGCTTGAGGATCTCTGCGCAACAATCGACGTCAGCCGCCTCGCCGTGGCTGCCGGCCGCGACGTTCAACCGGCGGATCTAACGGTCCGCGTCTTCGGAGCCAACGGTCAAGTAGAAGAAACGGAATGGGCCCTGGACAATTCAGGAGCGGTGCGCGTCCAGCTTGGCGAGGTGCATGAGCTGGGTGCCATCCGGCTGGACTGGTAGATTCATCGCTTCGGTGCAGGTCCGGTAGATCCTCGCACCACAAGTACGGGCTTCTCGAGCGGGACCTCCTCGGCGACGGTCTCGCCGAGAAGCCCTATCAGTTTGGCGGCCGCTGCACGGCCGCGCTGCACCGCGAAACGCTGCACAGTGGTCAACTGCGGATCAATCCATTCACCGATCTGAAGTCCTTCGAACCCCACCACCGACAGATCGCGAGGAACATGCAGACCGCGGCTCTGCGCGGTGCGCATGCCGGCGATAGCCATGGTGTCGGTGCCGTACATGATGGCGGTGGGGGACTCCGGCTCATCGAGCAGGCGCGCGGTTTCGCTGGCCGCCTTGGCCGGTGAGTATCTGGTGTTGATCACCGCGTGGGGCTTCAACCCGAGCGAGGCAAGGGTGTCTTCGAACGCATTGCGTCGGATGCTGGGGAGCACCGACTCTGCCGGACCACCGATGTATGCGATCCGCCGATGACCGAAATCGACCAGATGACGCACCGATTCAGGAATCCCGGCGCTGGGGGATCAGCGTCAACGTACTCCACGACTCCGGGCTTCCATGGGGTACCGATCAGCACCGCGGGAAGGCCGAGCTGGCGGACCAGCTCGAACCGGGTATCTCCGACCTGAGAGTCCGTCAGGATGATCCCGTCCATGCGTTGCCGTTCGGCAAGGTTTCGGTAGAACGTCGATTCTTCGTGAGTATCCGTGATGAAAATGTTGAGCAGAAGTCCGTACTCTCTCGGAGCGAGGATGGACTCGATGCCCGATATGAGGCCCACGTTCGCTGCTCCGACATCGGGAAACTGCGAGGAACTGTTAAGGACCAGGCCTATGGCCTGTGTGCGGGATTTGCGGAGCGCGATCGCAGCGGCGCTCGGTGCCCAGTTGAGCTTTTGGGCCGCATCGCGAATGCGCTGGCTGGTCGATTCCGAGATCCGGCCGGTGTTGTTGAATACTTTGGACACAGCCGCCGGAGAAACGCCCGCGAGTGCTGCTACGTCAGAGATGGTGGCGCGGCCGCTCTTGCGAGGTGGAAGCTGAGACGTCATTGGTGTCCTGTCTGTTTCCTCCATGCTATTAGGCGGACCGGCGCAAGTGTGCGTAGGGCGCGGCTGCGCTGGGCGACGTTCTCAGCTACCGCGTGGGCGCCTCCGGTTCCACGTTCCGCTGTTGGATCTGGGCCACGAGGTAGGCGTGCGTCTTGTCGGTCAGCCGGTACCAGGCCATGGCACCCACGGCGAGGAGCAGGATGATCGCCGGCACCAGACCGGCGGCCGCGCGGATGCCGAGTTCCGCCGTCGTACTCTGCTCAGGCGCCCCCGACGTGTAGCCGCCCCAGGCGAGTGCGAAGGCCGCAAGGCCGCCGCCGCAGGCCATGCCGAACTTTCGGGTCGACGCGAGGAGTGAGTAGTTGATGCCGTCGGTGCGATGGCCGGATTTCCACTCACCGTATTCCACTGTGTCGGCCACCAGCGCCCACATCACGATGCTCATCGCCGCCGAGCCGAGCAGGTTGAGAAACATCCCGGCCAGTGCCAGTCCCACCAGGTTTTCGGGCGCAATGAAGACGACGATGCCGCCCGCCGCGCCTGCCAGTCCGCCGCTGATGTAGATGGCTCGTTTGCCCCAGCGGGCCACCATGCGCGGGACGGTTGCGGCGAGGGCGAGAGTGATCACCACCTGGGCTGCGGCCACAACGGCGAAGAGGTCGAGGCGGTGGAAGACCTCCCGAAGGTAGAAGATTTTGGCGGTATTGAGGGCAACGTTGGAGGTCATGAACAGAAGCGAACTGAGGCACAGGATCAGGAGCGGTCCGTTGCCGCGCAGCACTGCGGCGGCTTCGCGTAGCGAGAGTTTTGGCGCTGACTGGGGGATATGTTCGCGCGTGGCCAGTGCCGTGAACGCATAGAGCATCGTGCCCAGCACAGCGAAGGAGAGGGTGAGGGTGGTCAGGATGCCCTGGATGTCGGCGTCGTTGGTCAGTTGAGGGGCGATGAAGATGCCGAGGAAGGAGGTTGTGGTGAGGCCACCGACCGTGCGGGCGCTCGCGAGCCGGGCGCGGCCGCGTGGGTGCCGGGTGATCGCGCCGGCGAGTGCGCCGTAGGGCACGTTGACCATGCTGTAGACCAGGCAGAACGCGAAGTAGGAGAGGTAGGCGTAGGTCAGGGCGCCTGCTGGGTCGATATCGGGCACATGGAACATCGCGACGCAGAGTCCGAGCGGAAGGGCGCCCAGCAGCAGGAACGGGCGGAACTTCCCGAGTCGTCGCTGCGGATTGCGGTCGGCGATGCGGCCGGCCACAACATCCGTGAAGCCGTTGAACAGTCCGGCAAACAGCAGTACCGATCCGGCTGCCGCGGCCGGTATGCCGGCTACGTCGGTGTAGTAGACGAGCAGGAACATGCCGATGGTACTGAAGGTCATGCTGTTGGCGATGTCACCGGCGCCATAGGCAACGACGCTGACTGCGGGGAGTTCCTGGTTCAGTTCAGGTTTGGAGCGGCGACGAAACATGGGTTCCTGTTCGTTCGCGGTCGCGTTTCGCGTCCTCGGGAAAACGTTTTCTCAGGAGCAGTATATGTGTTTCTTACGCCCGCGAAGGAAGCTGGTTGGATAGATACAGACGAAACAAGCGAACGGACGTGCCACCATCGACCTCAACGTAGTCATCGCACTCGTCGGAGCGACGCTGCTCATAGCGATGGGCGCCGCATTCCGACGCCGCTTCATCCAGTCGCCTGACTTCTGGGCCGGCCTCGAAAAGCTCACGTACTTCGTTCTCCTCCCGTCCCTGCTGCTAACCGGTCTCGCCCGGGCGGACTTCGCGCGTCTCGAACCGGGCCCCATCGTCCTGGTCCTGTCAGCCTCAGCCCTCTTCTCCTCGCTGCTCGCCTACGCCGTACGCCGCCCTGCGGCCGGCTCCGACGGGCCGGCCTTCACCTCGGTCTTCCAGGGCACCGTCCGCTTCAACACCTACATCGCAGTTACGACGGCGGCAGCCCTGTTCGGGAGCGACGGAATCGCCATCGCAGCACTCGGCACCGCGGTTCTCGTTCCGCTGGTCAACCTCGCCTCGACCGTTGCGCTGGCGCACCATGGCCACCACAAACCGCGGGGAGCGGCGCTTCTTCGCACCGTGTTCTTCAATCCGTTGATCCTCGCCTGCGTGATCGGCCTGGCCCTCAATCTGCTCGGTTCAATTCCCGCAGTAGGGGAATCACTCAAGGCACCGGTGCCGTCCGCCGTGGTACAACTAATCGCCAGCGTGCTGGGAATGCTCGGCGGTGCCGCCCTGCCTATCGGGCTGATCTGTGTGGGCGCCGGTCTTCACGGACGGGTTTTCGCCCGCGAATCACTCCGCCCGGTCGTGGCTGCGATCCTGCTCCGCTTCCTGCCAGTACCGGCCGCAACCCTGGGGCTATGTCTGGCGCTCGGCTTCAGCGGACCGGCCGCCGTCGTTTGCGTGGTTTTCCAGTCCCTGCCCACCGCCACCAGCTCCTATGTGTTCTCACGCCGGCTGGGCGGCGACGCACCCCTGATGGCGCAGATTACCGCCGCACAAACCATACTGTCGGGCGCGGTGCTTCCTGCCTGGATCCTCATAGCGACGGCGGTACTGCTCTAGAGCGGGGCTCTAGTGCCAGCCATGCGCCAGGAGTAGCTTGTGCTACATGCAGATTAGAGAGTCCTCCTGAGGCCGCCCATGGGACCAACCGACGCCGTCGCCGAAGCCACCCTTGTTACCCTCAACGACATCGAAGCAGCTGCCGACCGCATTGGCGATCTCGTGCTTCGAACACCGCTCGTTCAGCTTCCGCATCCACAGTCACCGGATCGGATTCTGCACTGCAAGGCCGAATGCCTACAGCCCACCGGCGCCTTCAAGCTCCGCGGTGCCTACAACACCATCGCCCAGGTGCTGGATCAGGCCCGCGCTAACGGGATCGTTGCGCAGTCGTCGGGCAACCACGCACGGGCTGTCGCCTGGCTTGCCCGCCGGCTCAGCCTACGCGCCGTGATCGTGATGCCCGACGCCGCACCGCCCACCAAGATCGATGCCGTCCGTGAGCTCGGTGCCGACGTCGAAGTGGTTCCGTCAGCCCTCCGCGACGTCCGCGCCCACGAACTCGCAGCTGAGCACGGTTATGTGCACGTCCCGCCCTACGACGACCCCCGCATCATCGCCGGACAGGGAACCGTCGGGCTCGAGATCGTGCAGCAGTTACCCGAGGTCAGCACTGTTCTCGTCCCCATTTCGGGTGGCGGCCTCATCTCCGGGATTGCGACCGCGGTCAAGGCGCTGAAGCCGGAGACTCGCGTCATCGGCGTTGAACCGGAGCTCGCCGCCGACGCTGCCCAAAGCCTCCGCGAGGGCCGACGCATCAGCTGGGATCCGCAGCTGACCTACCGCACTGTGGCTGACGGACTGCGCACGCCCGCGATCGGCGTGCATCCCTGGGCGCATGTGCAGCGTTACGTCGACGACATCGTCACTGTCACCGAAGACCAGATCCTGGCCGCCATGCGGCATCTCGCCCTGGCGGGTCGGCTGGTTGCAGAGCCATCTGGAGCGGTGGCTGCCGCCGCCTGGCTGCACAACATCGCAGGTGCAGAAAACGACGGCGGCGCGGTGGCCGCCGTCGTTTCCGGTGGTTCGGTGGATCCGGCGCTGCTGGCGGCGGTGCTGCAGCCCGCCAGCTAGAGCTGTCCCAGGAAGCGGGTGAGCACCGCCGTCCAAAGTTGTCGCGCGGCGTCGTTCTCTTCCGGCGTGGCCATGCCCCGCTGGGTGGCGACGATCGACGCTGTCCCGTCCTTCTTCGGCTCACTGGTGACCAGGATGGATGAACCGTCCGACGCCGGTGCGCGCCAGGTTTTGCGCTTGTCGGTTCCGCTGGTGCGCGGTGCGTCGGCCAGAAGGGACTGCACCTCGCTGTCCTCAGTAGCGAAGCCCACCCACCGGGCCATGAGGTCCTCGAGGCCCAGGCGGGTGGAGCGGCTGATGCTCATCTGGAAGGTGCCGTCCGAGCGCTGTCCGGGGATACGTCGTCCGATGGCATGCTCGTACGCCACCGCAATCGATTGCGACCACCAAGCGGCCGACTCCATGGTCCCCTCGAGTTCCGCGAACACCTTCGCGGCAATGTCCTTATGGCTGAGGTTCTCCGCATCAATTCCGTTCAGAAACTGCATCCAGTCATCCCATTGACGACGGGTGGACGTTTCGATGGGCTTGATGCGCGGGTTGGCACTCATGCTGACGATCCTTCCAGACGGCACTCGCTATTCTGCGACCCGGCTCAGAAACTTCCCTATCCGCTCACGCAGTTCCTCAATCTGCCGCTTGACGACGACGGCGGGGTCCGGGTTGATCTCGTTGGCCGGCGGGGCTTTGCGTACGTTTGCAGAGCAGATGAAATCTGCGCAGATCAAGGTACCTACCGTATTCCCGTTGCGGCCCGGCTGGCCTGCCCGTTTCGCCGACCAGAGGAAGACGTCCTCCTTCGAGAATACGTCGCGGCACATTTCGCAGAGCACTGAACGATTCTTCTTGGCTCCGCCTTCGGGCGCGCGGAGAAGGATGCCGGTCAGACCGCCCTCAGCGGGCACCACAAGATAGCCGCGAAGGGGCATCTTTTCGTCGCGCCAACCAAGGAAATCGAGGTTGTCCCAGTCGAGGTGGTCGAAGTTCGGCGGGAGATTGAGCTTGGCGGTTTCTGAGCGGGTTGCGTTGATGAAGGATGACCGGATGTCCCGGTCGCTGATTTCTTGCATGGGAAAGAGCCTTTGCAGGTTGGAAGCTGAGGGTGGGCAGAACAAAGCGCCCTTCAGCGAGCCGTTGCATTCTTGCAAAACTGGTGTGGCGAGGCAACGGGAAAAGTAGTTCGAGCTGGGTGTTGCGGATCACAAGCGCGCTGCCGTAGGCTCGTCGAAGCGCTTCGCTAAGCGCTTCGCTAATTGGTCACCTCTCAATCATTCTTCTCTCAGCACAGCTTTGGACACAGGAGTCTGCATGGCTAACATTCACGACGTCGCCCGCGTCGCTGGTGTTTCCATCAGCACCGTGTCCTACGCACTGAGCGGTAAGCGGTCGGTGAGCGAGGATGCGCGCCGCCGGATCACGGCTGCGGTCCAGGAGCTCGGCTACCTCCCGAATGCTGCTGGAAGAATGCTCGCGGGAGCCCGAACCCGGATCCTCGCGCTGAGCGCTCCGCTCCGGTCGGACACCTACGCACCCGCCCACATGGCGTTCGTACTCGCGGTCGCAACGGCTGCCCGCCGGTACGACTACGACATCCTCCTGCTCACCGAAGACGAGGCAACAAACGGTCTGCGCCGCGTTACGTCCAGTCGCCTGGTCGACGCCGTCATCCTCCTTGACGTCTCGATCGACGACGAGCGTATTGGCTTGGTCCGCGACCTCTCGGTTCCGTCGGTGGTCGTCGGCGTACCGAAGGATGCCACCGGACTCATCTGCGTTGACCTGGACTTCGCTGCGGCTGCCCGACTGACCATAGACAGGCTTGCCGAGGCGGGTCACCGCTCGATAGCACTGCTCGGCCACCCCGAAGCTGTGTACCAGCGAGGATCCAACTTTCCCCATCGCTTCAGAAATGCCTTCCTGGATTACGCGGCGGAGCAAAAGATATCCGCGAAATTTGTCATGCCGGGCACCAGTGACACCGATGTTCGTCAGGCCGTCGACCAGATGCTCGACCCTGGCGACTCAGTTACCGGCGTGGTGATGCACTGTGAGGAGTCCATCCAGTCCCGCGCGCTTCAGGTTATTGCTGAAAGCGGACGCAGCGTTCCCGGGGACCTGTCCGTGATCTCCGCTTGCACCAGCTTTGATACGTCCCATTTCCACCCGCCGCTCGACGTAATCCCGCTCGTCGCTGCGGACTCCTGCGATCGGGCGGTTGCCCTGATCATGCAAGCGCTCGACGGCGCGGCCGAGCCGCATGTCGAGCTGGTGGCACCGCGGTACGAATCCCGCGGTTCCCTGGGAAAGCCGGTACAGCCAGCCGTCCCCGAACTCACCTAAATCCTTCCTTACGTCCTGAAAGAGGCCCATTCCATGCCCGTTAGCGAAACGTTTCGACACAGCGCGTCCGCGGAGGGACCAAACAGTGAACAACTGGTATTCGGAGGCGACTACAACCCGGAGCAATGGCCGGAAGAGACCTGGCACGAAGACGTACGCCTCATGCGCGAAGCACACGTCAACCGAGTTACCGTCGGTGTATTTTCCTGGTCCTCCATCGAGCCCCGTGAGGGTGAGTACCGGTTCGGGTGGCTGGACCGGGTCATGGATCTCATGGCCGAGAACGGCATCGGCGTCGTCCTCGCGACGCCTACGGCATCACCCCCACCATGGTTCACGCTTGCCCACCCCGAAGCCCTTCCCATGACTGCCGATGGAGTCCGGTTGGTCCACGGCAGCAGGGACACCTACAACCCTGCCGCCCCGGCCTACCGCGCCGCCGCGCGCCGCGTGGCCGCTGCGCTTGCCGAACGGTACGCCTTCCACCCGGCACTTCGGATGTGGCACCTCCACAACGAGTACGGCACCGTCTCCTACGGCCCAGAAACCAACACAGCGTTCCGCGGCTGGCTACAGGAGAAGTACGGCAGCCTGCAGGCCCTGAATTCCACCTGGAACACGGCCTTCTGGTCACAGGGGTACGGGGAATGGGAGGAAATCTTCGCGCCGCAGGCCACCCAGTACCTGCCCAATCCCTCTCTGTTGCTCGATTTCAAGCGTTTCTCAGCGGACGTTCTGCGCGACTGCCTACGCGAGCAGGTGGACGTGGTTCGGGCCGTCCGCCCGGACGTTCCGGTCACCACCAACTTCATGCTGCCCGCCTGGAACCACTACGACCAGTGGGACATGGCCGCGGAAATAGACGAGGTCTCGGTGGACCATTATCCGGATACCCCCGGCATTGAGGGTGACGTTCAGGTTGCGTTCGGCAGCGACCTTGCCCGCTCCTTCAACGGCGGTCGGCCCTGGGTCCTCATGGAGCAGGCCACCACCATGGTCTACGACTACGCACAGGGCCGCATCCTCGCCCGTGATCCCGGCAAGCTCCTATTCAACACTCTTCAGTACCTTGCCCGGGGCTCCACAGGTTCTCTCTTCTTCCAGTGGCGCTCACCGCGTGCAGGCGCAGAG
Organism: Arthrobacter sp. JZ12; assembly: GCF_035189165.1. Lineage (NCBI taxonomy): Bacteria > Bacillati > Actinomycetota > Actinomycetes > Micrococcales > Micrococcaceae > Arthrobacter > Arthrobacter sp. JZ12. Next base: position 752,603 of record NZ_CP045246.1, read on the forward strand.
TTCTTCCACTCGCCGATGGTGCCGCACGTGGGTGAAAACTCCCGGACCTTCCGGGAGATCGTTGAGCTCGGAACCACCCTGAGCCGCCTTCCCGAACTGGCGCAGCAGCCGGCAAACGGCAACCGGGTGAACCGGAACCGCGTGGGCATCGTCTGGGATGCCTCCGCGTGGTGGTCGGCCGAGACACGCGCATTGCCCTCGAACGACGTCGCGTTCCTGCCGGCCGTGAAGTCGGTTCACCGCGCGCTGTGGTTCCTTGGCATCAACGCCGACTTCGTACAGCTGGACCAGGACCTCAGCGGTTACAGCCTGGTTCTGGTGCCGAGCAAGCTGGCCGCTTCGGACGCTGAGGCCGACAACCTGAGGCGGTTTGTGGCGGACGGCGGACACACCGCCGTCTGGTACTTCTCAGGTAGCACAGACGAGAACCTCAACGTCCGCCTGGGCGGATTCACCGGAGCGTTTGCCGACCTCCTCGGCATCCGCGTCGAGGAACACTTCCCCCAGCCCGCAGGTGACATCCTGAAACTCAGTGACGGCTCCACAGCCGACGGCTGGGCGGAGTCTGTGGAACTTCATGGCGCCGTTAGCGTTGCCGACTTCACGGAGTTTCCGCTCGCCGGACGTCCTGCCGTCACACGCAACGAATTTGGCAGCGGCACGGCGCATTACTTCGCAACACGGTTCGGTGAGGACAGCCTGAAAGACCACCTCGAGCGCATTCTCGACGCCGCCGGAATTTCGAAGGACCACCCGGCAGCAGGCCGTGGGGTCGAAGCAGTCCGCCGTTATGCCGGGGATCGCAGCTACCTCTTTCTGCTCAACCACACCGGGGAAGCCGTTGACGTGGATGTCCGCGGACAAGATCTCCTTACCGATACGGCGGTCTATGGCTCCACCGTCCTGGCTGCCGGCGCCGCCCTGATAGTGCGCGAACCACACGAAACTCCCTGAATACCTCCCTCTGCAACCGGTCTATGACCCGCACAACCGTGCAAACAAACCCACGAAAGGATGCCAATGATGGCACTCACCTCAAAGCGGTCTGGAGCTCTCTCAGCCCTCGCGCTCACCACAGTCTCCGCACTCCTGCTCACCGGCTGTGCGTCAGGCGGAGACGCTCCGTCCGCCGAGGCCGGGCCAGTCACCCTCGAGTTCTGGGGCTGGGCCCCCGGCCTGGAGACCGCCGTCGAACTTTGGAACGAGGAAAACCCCAACACCCAGATCGAGTTCTTCCGGATGACAGGCGATGACGGAGCAAAGATCCCGGCAGCGATCGACGCCGGCACCGCACCGGACGTGGTCCAGATGTCCGTTCACTCGATCCCTGGTCACATCATCAACAACCGGTTGACCGACATCAGCGAGTACACCGAGGGCCTGGAGGAACAGTTCACCGCCAGCTCCTGGAAAGGCGTCTCCTACAACGACGGCGTCTACGCCATCCCGCAGGACTCCGGCCCCACCGGTCTCATGTACCGCAAGGACCTGTTCGAGCAGCACGGCGTCGAAGTTCCCACCACCTGGGACGAGTACCTCGATGCAGCCCGGGCACTCAAGGAAGCGGACCCGGAGCTTCACATTGCACAGTTCTCCCCGAACGAGACCGGACTCTGGCTTGAGACGGTCTGGCAGAACGAAGGAACCTGGTACGGCATCGACGGCGACGCCTGGACCGTGGGCATCGACAATGAGGCCAGCCAGGAAGTAGCCGAAGTGTGGCAGACGCTCCTTGATGAGGACCTCGTCAAGGTCGTGGACATGTGGACCCCCGAATACTGGGCCGAGGTCAACGCCGGTACGATCGCCACGATCAATTACGCCGCATGGTTCCCCGGGCTGCTTGAGGAAAGCGCCGGCGACCTTGCCGGAAAGTGGGCCGTTGCGCCGTCACCGCGGTACGACGGACTCGACACAGCTGGGGAAACCGGCGGCAGCGTCGACGTCATCCCCGAAGGAACCGAGCACGTGGAGCAGGCCGTTGAGTTCACCACCTGGCTGAACTCTTCACCGGAGGCACTCGAGATCCTGATCACCGAGGGCGGCCTGTTCCCCTCCGCCCTCACCGGCCTCGAAAGCGAGTCCCTGCTCCAGCCCGAGGAGTACTTCGGCGGCCAGGTCATCAATGAGGTCTTCGCGGGCGAAGCCACCAAGGTGCCGGACACCTGGGTGGAAGGGCCCAGCTTCGACCTTGCGCAGGACCAGCTGAAGGACGCATTCGCGCAGGTCGCCAACGGCAAGTTGACTTTCGCCGAGGCACTGACCCAGGTTCAGGAGTCAACCGTGCAGGACCTGAAAGACATGGGGCTGAACGTCAAATGAGTACCGCAGCCGCGACACGCGCCGCGGCTGCCCGTACTCCCCGCCGCCGCCGTCGAGGCGGCGGCGGGGAACGGGTAGCACCGTATGTCTTCCTCGCACCGTTCATCTTCCTGTTCCTCGTGTTCCTGGTGCTGCCGATCATCGTGGCCCTCTACACGAGTTTCTTCCAGACGCAGCGCAGCGGCCTGGGCTTCGGCGGCGGTGACGGACAGAAGTTCGTCTGGTTCGACAACTACGCGCTCGCGTTCTCGAATCCCGGCTTCATCGAGAGCTTCGGCCGGGTGCTGCTCTTCGGAGCGGTCCAGGTTCCGGTCATGCTCGCCTTTTCCCTGGTCCTTGCGCTGCTGTTCGATTCCGCCGTCGTTCGGTGGAAGCGCTTCTTCCAACTGAGTGTGTTCCTGCCCTACGCGGTTCCCTCCGTGGTCGCCGCGCTCATCTGGGGTTTCCTCTACCAGCCGCGGGTCAGCCCGATCGTCGAGGGTCTTACCAGCATCGGTGTCCCCGTGAACTTCCTGGCACCCGGTACCGTGCTCTGGTCGATCGCGAACGTCGCTGTCTGGTCTGTCGTCGGCGTCAACATGATCATTCTGTTCTCCTCACTGCAAACGGTGCCCCGAGAGATGTATGAGGCTGCCCGGATCGACGGCGCGGGCGAACTTCGTATGGCGCTGCAGATCAAGCTGCCCATGATCCTGCCCGCCCTGATCCTCACCATGCTCTTCTCGGTCATCGGCACCCTGCAGCTCTTTAACGAACCGATGACCATGCGCTCGGTTACCTCGAACATCTCGGGCGATTACACCCCCAACATGGCTGTTTTCTCGGCCACCACCCTCGGTGGTGACATCAATCTCGGCTCCGCGATGGCAATCGTCATCGGCCTGGTGACGTTTGTGCTGTCTGTCATCGTCTCAGTGCTCTCCAACCGGAAGCGAGGTAGCGCGAAGTGACACAGGTACCTGTCCTTGCCCCGCCGGTTTCACCCGAACCGGCATCCAAGCCCCGGAACCGCACACGGGTCCACGCCGAAGGCGAACGGCCCAGCCCTGCTGCCCGTGTCGCTGCGTGGATCTTCATGGGAGCCACGGCCCTGTACTTCCTCGTGCCCGTCTACTGGCTGATCGTCGCGGCGACGAAGAGTACGTCCGACCTCTTCTCCACGCCGGGCTTCTGGTTCGCGGAATTCAACCTGTTCACCAACCTCGCTGCCCTCACGGAGTACGACAACGGAATCTTCTGGCGGTGGATGGGCAACTCGCTGATCTACTCCGGGGTCGGCTCACTGCTGATGACATTCATCAGCCTCATTTCCGGTTACGCGCTGGCGATGTACCGTTTCCGTGGGCGCAGCGTTGTGCTGGCTGCGGTGTTGGGCAGCATGCTCATTCCGCAGACCGTCCTCGCCCAGCCCACGTACCTGCTGCTGGTGGAAATCGGGCTCAACAACACCATCTGGGGCGTGCTGATTCCCAGCCTGGCCTATCCGTTCGGCGTCCTCCTCGCCTTTGTCTATGCACAGGCGTCCGTCCCGCAGGAACTGCTTGAGGCAGCCAGACTCGACGGCGCAAGTGAATGGCGCGCGTTCTTCTCCATCGCCCTCAAACTGCTCAGCCCCGGCGGCGTGACAATCATGCTGTTCGCCTTCATCGGCAGCTGGAACAACTTCATGCTTCCGCTCCTGGTTATCAGCGATGCACGGCTCATGCCGGTCACGGTGGGCCTCAGCGGATGGAGCCAGGCGGCCATTACGATTCCGGGGCTGCAGACCCTGGTGGTCATCGGCGCGTTGGTCTCCATCATTCCGATCGTCGTCGTGTTCGTGTCCCTCCAGCGCTACTGGCGCTCAGGTTTGGCGGCAGGCGGTGTGCGTTTCTAAATGCCGGTGAACGACCTTCTCTACCGCCGTCCTGCGAAGAACTGGCTCGACGGTCTGCCGTTGGGCAACGGCCGGCTCGGCGCAATGGTGCTGGCCGGCGATTCTTCAGTACGGCTGCAGCTCAACGACAGCACGGCCTGGTCCGGCAGTCCTGCCAGCGAGCACCGCCGCGGTCGGGTGGATGCCGACACCGCCGCTGCTGCCCTGGCAGACGCACGGACGGCAATCGCCGAGAACCGGCCTGTCGATGCGGAGCGCACCCTCGAGCAGTTGCAGTCTGCCTACTCCCAGTCCTACTTGCCCTTTGCCGACGTCGTGCTCACAGTGTCCGACGACGGCGGACACTGCGGGTGGAAGCTGCAGGACCGCGGACTGTCCCTCGCGGAAGCAACGCACTGCTTCACCCTTGATGGGCCGGTTTTCCTCACTCAGGAGACCTTTATCAGTCCGGTGGACGGCGTACTTGTCCACCGGCTCCAGTCGACGGCACCCGTGGACGTGACGATCGCTCTGTCCACTCCGTTGATGGAACTTGGCCGCGCAAGCCGGCCCGACGGCGTCGTACTGAAACTGCGGCTGCCCGCCGACGTGGCTCCCGGCCACGAACCAAACGAGCCCGCGCTGCGGTGGGAGGCCGACGGCGTGACGCCGCTTGAGGGCGCACTGTGCCTGGCAGCCACACATGATGGCCGGCATGACGACCGGCACGACGGCCGGCACGACGGCGGTGCTTCCCTGTTCACAGGGGTCACCGACCTGCTGCTGGTGATCGCGACGGAGACCACGTTCAGCGGGATCGGGCGGGAGCCGGAGGGCAGCGCAGCAGACTGCGCGGAGGAAGTTCAAGAACGGGTGGAAGCCGCGGTCGAAAAGGGTTGGGATCCGCTGCACCGGGACCACGTCGCCGCTCACCGGGACCTGTTCGACCGTGCCTCGCTTACCTTCGAAACCGGCCCGCAGTCCCGGCCGGAGCGCGAGGGGATTTGCACAGATCGACGGCTGCGCGAAGCGAACGCGCACCCCGCAGGCATCCTGACAGCGGACCCGGAGCTCGTCGCCCTGCTGTTCAACTATGGGCGCTATCTGCTGATCTGCTCATCACGCCCGGGAACGTTGCCCGCCACGCTTCAGGGGATTTGGAACGAGGATATGCGCCCGCCGTGGTCCTCCAACTACACGCTGAACATCAACGCCGAGATGAACTACTGGGGCGCGGAGGCGGCGGCGCTGGCCGAATGCTCTTACCCGCTGTTCGACCTAGCTGAGGCGCTGGCCGAACGAGGACGAAGCACGGCAAGCACGCTCTATGGAGCACGCGGTTGGGTCGCCCATCACAACTCGGATGCCTGGGGCTACAGCTCACCCACCGCGGGCCATGCCAGTTGGTCCCAGTGGCCCATGGCCGGACCGTGGCTCGTCCGCCACCTCGACGAGAAGCGGCGCTTCGGCTCTGCCTCACCTGCCGATCTCGAACGGCTCTGGGCGCTCGCTGTGGGTGCCGCAGAATTCGTCTGCGACTGGCTGATTGACGACGGCGGCACCCACCTGCAGACGCGCCCCTCGACCTCACCCGAGAACTGCTACCTCAGCAGCCAGGGCAGGGCGGCGGTTGCAACGTCGACGGCGATGGACCGTGCGCTGATTCGCGAGCTGTTTCAGGTGGTGCTGGAGTTGGCACCGCTCGTCGGCCAAATCGGTCATCCGGTGCTGGACGAGGTCCGTGCCGCACTGCCGCGAATCGCGTCGCCGCAGGTTGGCTCGGACGGCCGCATCCTCGAATGGGGCGCCGGCGACGAGGAGGAAGACCCGCAGCACCGCCATGTCTCCCACCTGTTCTTTGCCTACCCTGGAAACGGCCCGACGCAGGAACTCACCGGAGCATTGGACAAGTCCCTGAACGTCCGCGGTGACAATTCGACCGGCTGGTCACTGATCTGGAAGATCTGCCTCCGGTCACGGCTGAGACAGGGCGAAAAGGTCGCGGACCTGCTCCGACTGCTGTTCCGGCCAGCGGATGCGACGTCCGGTCAGCACGCCGGAGGACTGTACAACAACTTCTTCGCTGCACATCCGCCCTTTCAGATCGACGGCAACCTCGGGTTCATAGGAGCACTGGCCGAAGCGCTGGTGCAGAGCCATGCGGACACGATCCGGCTTCTGCCAGCACTTCCTGGGGAATTGGGAAGCGGCCGTGTCCGCGGCCTGGTAGCCCGGCCGGGAATCGCCGTCGACCTTGTCTGGCAGGACGGACAGCTAACGGAAGCGATTCTGACGCCACTCCGTCCGGAGGCGGCAGGGGAGCGGACCGTCGCCGTTGCCGACTGGGCCGGAGCCGTGACGCTGGCCTTCGGGCAGCGCACAGTGCTTCGCCGAGAGCCGCAATCCGGCACCCCCGTTTTTTCAACAACACAGCAGGAGAACACGTGAAATTCACCGACGGTTTCTGGGAGACCCGTCCCGGCGTCGACGCGCTCTACGCTCAGGAGGCTTACGACATCGAGGCACGGGACGGACGCCTCACCATCTCAGCACCTACCCGCGTGATCACCCGGCGCGGCGATACGCTCAACCGGGCCATGCTCACCGTGACGGTATCAAGTCCGTTGGAGGGCGTCGTCGGAGTGAAGATCGAGCATCACCGGGGCGCTTCCGGTTCCGGCGGGTTCGACCTGGTCGGCCGGCAGTCCGGATGCGGAACCGCGAGTGTCGACTCGATCGGGGGAGTGCTTGACGCCGGATCGATACAGGCCCGCATCGCGGACGGCGATCCGTGGAGCCTGACCTTCGAGGCAGACGGACGGACGCTCACCAGGAGCGGACGGAAGTCCATCGGCTACGTAACGCTCGCCGCAGACGCGTCCGTTTCAGTGGAACCGGTAGGCCGAACGGGGGTGAGCGCTACCGGGCGGCCGCCGTCGTCGTCGTACCTTCATGCGAAGCTGTCCCTGGGTGTCGGCGAGTTGGTCTACGGTTTGGGCGAGCGGTTCGGGCCACTCATCAAGAACGGACAGACGGTTGACGTCTGGAATGCCGACGGTGGAACCGCGAGCGAGCAGTCCTACAAGAGCATCCCGTTCTATCTGACCAACCGCGGGTATGGGGTGTTCGTGAACCACCCCGAGCATGTCTCGTTCGAGGTCGGGTCGGAGTCCGTCGAAGAGGTTCAGTTCTCCGTGGCGGGGGAAACCCTTGAGTACTTCGTGATCTACGGGCCCACTATGAGGGACATCCTCCGCCGGTACACCGAGCTGACCGGCCGCCCGGCCAGTGTGCCCGCCTGGTCCTACGGCCTGTGGCTCTCTACCAGCTTTACCACTGACTACGATGAGGCCACCGTCAACCACTTCGTCGACGGGATGGCCGAGCGAGGGGTTCCGCTGAGCGTCTTCCACTTCGACTGTTTTTGGATGCGGGAGTTCAACTGGACTGACTTCGAATGGGACGAACGGGTCTTTCCCGAGCCGGAGCTCATGCTCAAGCGGCTGCATGAGAAGGAACTGCGCATCAGCGCCTGGATCAATCCCTACATCGCGCAGCGATCGGCCCTGTTCGACGAGGCATCGGAAGCCGGCTACCTGGTTCGCAAGCCCGACGGCGACGTCTGGCAGTGGGACATGTGGCAGGCAGGCATGGGTCTGGTTGATTTCACCAATCCCGACGCCACGTCCTGGTATCAGGACAAACTGCGGCACCTCATCGGACAGGGTGTGGACTCCATCAAGACGGACTTCGGTGAGCGGATTCCCACCGACGTGATGTGGCACGACGGGTCATCACCGGCCGCCATGCACAACCTCTACACCCACCTGTACAACAGGGCCGTGTTCGAGGTGCTGGAAGAGCAACACGGCAAAGGGAACGCCGTACTGTTCGCCCGGTCAGCCACCGCGGGCGGGCAACAGATGCCCGTGCACTGGGGAGGCGACAACTCGTCGTCGTTCGAATCGATGGCCGAAACGCTCCGCGGGGGCCTGTCCCTCGCGCTCAGCGGATTCGGGTTCTGGAGTCACGACATCGGTGGGTTCGAGGGTAATCCGGACCCTGCGGTCTTCAAACGTTGGGTGGCCTTCGGACTCCTTTCCAGCCATTCACGCCTTCACGGGTCCACCAGCTACCGCGTGCCGTGGGCCTTCGACACCGGAGAGGAACCGGCAGGGCTGAGCGCCGTCGACATCACGCGACAGTTTGCCAACCTGAAGATGGAGCTCATGCCCTACTTCTATGCGGTGGGTGAGCAGGCGAACCTTCAAGGTCTTCCGTTCATGCGGCCACTCCAACTGGAGTTTTCCGGCGATCCTGCGGTGGACTACCTCGACCGCCAGTACATGATTGGCGACAGCCTGCTGGTTGCTCCGGTCTTCAGCGCCGACGGAGAGGTTGATTACTACCTGCCGGCCGGAACCTGGACAAACTACCTCACGGGGGAAGTCGCAGCCGGCGGGGGGTGGCGGCATGAGCGCCACGACTTCAACAGCATCCCGCTGTGGGTCCGGGAAGGAAGCGTGCTCGTCACAGGCCCGCGGCGCGACCGGCCCGACTACGACTACGCCGCGGACCCGCTCGTCACCGTGTACCCCGGTGCTTCCCGGGGCGATTCAGTACGCGTACCCAACCCGCTCGGTGAGAACCTTCTTTTCTCCATCGAGCGGACCGACAACAGCATCACCATCACCAGCAGCAGTGGGACACCGTTCCGGGCGCGCCTCGCTGCAGACGGTGCAACCATCCACTCAACCTCAGGAAAGGCAGTGCTTAACCCATGACGCAGCACCTCGAAGAAGCCGGCGCTCAAACCGCTGGAGATCCTGACTACCGCGACGAAGGCCTGGAGTTCCCGCCAGGTTTTGTCTTCGGTTCGGCCACCGCCTCCTACCAGATCGAAGGTGCTGTCGAGGCGGACGGACGCGGCCCCTCCATCTGGGACACCTTCAGCCACACGGCGGGCAAAGTGTGGAACGGTGACACCGGGGACATAGCCTGCGACCACTACCACCGGGTGGAGTCCGACCTCGACCTGATGAAGCAGCTCGGCCTGGAGTCGTACCGCTTCTCCATTGCCTGGCCTCGCATCCAGCCCACCGGCCGGGGGCCGGCCAACGAGGCGGGCCTGGCCTTCTACGAGCGGCTGGTCGACGGTCTGCTGGCGCGCAACATCAAGCCGATTGTCACTCTCTACCACTGGGACCTGCCGCAGGCACTGGAGGACGGCGGCGGCTGGACCAACCGGGAGACTGCGCTCGCCTTCGGTGACTACGCGCGAATTGTCGGAGAACGGCTCGGTGACAGGGTGGCCGTCTGGACCACACTGAATGAGCCTTGGTGCAGCGCCTACCTTGGTTACGGTTCGGGAGCACATGCACCCGGCCGCACCGAGCCGGCTGCGGCCCTCGCCGCTGTGCACCATCTGAACCTGGCGCATGGGCTTGCCGTCTCCGCGCTGCGCGAAGTGGTAACCAATGATCCTGACTTTGCGATCACCCTGAACCTGCATGTTTTCCGCCCCGACGGTGACACCGGTGCGGAAGCGGTTCGTCGGGTGGACGGGTTGGCCAACCGTTTGTTCCTGGATCCGCTGCTGAACGGAACCTACCCCGAGGACGTCCTGGCCGATACAGCCGGGATCACTGACTGGTCGTTCATCCAGCAGGGGGACCTGGGCATCATCAGGCAACCGCTGGACCTGCTGGGAGTGAACTACTACTCCACAACACGGGTGCGGATGTGGGACGGAAACGGTGAGAAGCAGAACGCAGACGGGCACAAGCCCTCAGCGGGCACGGCTTGGCCCGGCGCCGACGACGTCGAGTTCCTTCCCCAGCCCGGCCCGTACACCGAGATGGGCTGGAACATCGACCCGTCAGGACTCGAGGACCTGCTCGTGTCGCTGCATGAACGCTGGCCGAGCGTGCCGTTGATGATCACCGAGAACGGCGCGGCGTTCTCGGACGTCGTGGAGACGGACGCCGATGGTCAGCGCCGTGTGCACGATTTCGACCGCATCGACTACCTGCGTCGCCACTTCACCGCCGCCCACCGCGCCATGAGCCGCGGCGTCGATCTGCGCGGCTACCAGGTGTGGTCGCTGATGGACAACTTCGAGTGGGGCTACGGCTATTCCAAGCGGTTCGGCATTGTGCACGTCGACTACGAGACGCTTGAGCGCACCCTAAAGGACAGCGCCCGCTGGTACGCCCGCCTGATTCGGGAACGCCGCATCCCCGGGCTGGAGTAAGCCCGCGATGGGCCGGCTGTAGCCATAGCTGGCAGAGCCGGCCCTGTTCGGGTGCTACCCGCCAGCCTGCTGCGCGTCGGAACCACCCGAGACCCGTCCGCTGGACTTCTGCAGTCGGTCGATGTGTTCCGATGCCTGTGCCTTGGTGAGGTCGGCGGGTAATTCCTCGCCGGCCTCGCGGGCCAGGGTGTCCAGATAGCTGCGCTGCGCGTCAGTCATGGGTTCATCGCCGGTGACCCAATCTTCAGGGTCACGTGCAAAGCCGCCTTGAGGCTCCGGCGTCGGGCTTCCCAGTGTTTCATCGGACATGGTGTTGCTCCTTCGTTGATGCAGGGGAATGGTTCTTAGCTGGCTGTCTGGCTCGCTTCGGGGGGCAGCGCCTCATGGTGCTCGCGTCCGTGGGTACGGCGGTCTTCCTTCATCTCCGCTTCGAACAGATGTCGTTTGCCCTCGACGAGTTGGTCGCGTGCGCGCTTCTCAATCGCCTTGAACTGGGCGTAATAGTGGTCGTCGTAGTCCTCCACGATCTGGAACGTCCAGCGACCCTCGATCACGTTACGACCAACGATGTCGCGGTTCACCTCATCGGCGAGTTCTGTGTGCCCGGCCTCGCGCAACAGGTCAACGGCTTCTCCCAGTGCCAGGTCGGCGGTGCCGGTCAGCCGGTGGAAGCCGTACAGGAGACCGCGTGCGTGTTCCACCACCTCCAGTGCCTCGGAGAGTTTGCCGAGCGCCTCGATGGTCTTGTCGGACGCACCATTTGGTCGCTGGTGGTTGCTGTCCGGTCCGTCGGATCCTGAAATAGTCATACTGCTTACCATATACAGCAGGGAAGCCGGTTGGGCAGAGGGCAAGCTGCACTGTGACCCCGCGCGTAGCAGGATTGATAAGCCGGCTGGCTAACGCCTAATCTGGAGCTGTTCAGCAGAGAGCCACATACCCTCTCGCTTGGGAGATTCAAGGATGGGTGGTCAATATGCGGACATTCGGCGTAGAGGAAGAGTTCCTCCTGATCGATCCGACCAAGTTGTGTCCTGAACCTGCCGCAGACGCCGTTTTTCTGGCCGCCGGTCACCATGACGTGACCCGCGAGGTCAAGCAGGAACAGATAGAAACAGGCACGCACCCTCAGTCGTCCCTTGAGGAGCTCTACGCTGACATCCTCCGGCACAGGGCGCTTGCGGACGAGGCGGCTGTGCGAAGTGGGGTCCGGATCGCAGCCCTGGGAACCTCCCCCATCGTCACGGGCACCCGCGTCACCCATGAGACGCGCTACCTGCAGATGCAGGAGCGGTTCGGAGCCACCCTTCGCGATCAGCTGACCTGCGGCTGCCATGTTCACGTTTCTGTGGAGTCGGATGAGGAGGGCGTTGCTGTACTGGACCGCATTCGGGTGTGGCTGCCGGTGCTGGCTGCCTTAAGTACAAACTCACCGTTCTGGGCGGGAGAGGATTCCGGTTTCGCAAGCTATCGCGGGCAGGCCTGGAACCGGTGGCCTACCGCGGGCCCCTGTGAGATCTTCGGATCCGCGGAGGCATACAGCGCCCTGATCGCCCAACTGCTTGCGACTGGTGTGCCGCTCGATGGCCAGGCTGTCTACTTTGATGCCCGCCTGAGCACACGTCATCCAACGGTCGAGGTTCGCGTGGCGGATGTCTGCCTCCAGCCTGACGATGCTGTCCTGCAGGCCGCTCTCACCAGGGCGCTGGTGGAAACTGCGGTGAGGGAGTGGACCGCCGGGGTTCCGCCGATCCCTATGCCGGCCGCCCAGTTGCGACTCGGGTGCTGGAGGGCAAGCCGCTTTGGGATCGACGGTGAACTGCTCGACCCGTTGAGCGGCACGCTTCGCGACGCCCATGAGTTGGCCCGCGCGCTGCTTGAGTACGTGCGACCGGTTCTTCGCGAGCAGGGCGAGGACCTCCTCGTGGAGTCACTGCTCAACCAGGTCCTCATTCGGGGAACCGGCAGCACCCGCCAGCGTGCCGTCTATGCCCGGACCGAGAGCCTCGCGGAAGTAGTGTCGGACGCCGTTTTCCTCACCGGGGCGGGCCAGGGCTCACTGGAGGAACGCCACGCGGATTCTGCCTGCTTCCACATGCGTGGGAACGAACTGTTCCGCATCTAGCTGTCACGCCGGCCTGTCACGCCGGCCTGTCACGCAGGCCTGTCACGCCGGTGTCAGGCGACGTCGGCATATCGTCTCGCCTCGGCGAGCCCCTTGCGCACCTGGTCGACGTCGTACTCCGGGCCGTAGACAGGTGTATCGCGCTGGAAGCGCCAGCCTTCGGCGAGCGGACCGGCGTCGACCACGTCAAACCCGAACTGGTCGATCAGGGCAGCAACGGTGCGCTTTGCGTCGTCGTCGTCCCCTGCTATTGGAAGCGCACGGCGGCCGGGAGTGCCGGGGGCGCTGGCCTTGGATGTGAGGTGGGCGGCGTAGATGTTGTTGAAGGCCTTGACCACGTGCGCGTCGGGGAGTCGCTGCTGGAGCAGCTCGCTGGTGGTGGTCGACTCGTCGTCTAGTTCGCGGATGTTCCCGTCGCGCTGGGGGTAGTAGTTGTTGGTGTCGATCACGGTCTTGCCCTTGAGCGGGCCTGCGGGCACCGCATCAATCGCCTTGAGAGGCACACTTACGACGACGACGTCGCCCGCCTCCGCTGCCTCCTGCGGGGTGGCGGCGCGCGCGTGATCGCCCAGTTCTTCGATGAGGTCCACGAGGGTTTCGGGGCCACGGGAATTGCTCATGACGACCGAGTAGCCGTTGCTGACTGCGAGGCGGGCGAGCTGAGAGCCGATATGTCCGCTGCCAATGAAGCCGATGGTCTGCACATTTTCCATGGCGGGTACAACCGTGGTGTGCCGTGGATATTCCGGAAGCTGTAGTTGGGGTGGGCCAGCTCGGGTTGGTTTGCTCTGCTTGTGGTGGATCCGCTGCCGCTGACCAGGCACTTCCCCTTCCGACCTGCACGAACGTCAGCCAGCTCTGCGCCCTTTTCGGTCGTGCTTCTGGTGCACTCTTTCCCCGTTTCACGCCTGCTGCAGGAATGTCAGTGGTGGGTGATGTGATGGGTTTATGGCGGGGATGGGTTCTGCGGGGAAACATTGGGTTGCTGAGGAGACGGCGTTATGGGCGTCGGACTCCGTCGTGGGCCCGCTCGCCGGGCAGCTTGCCCATCACCCGGTAGCTAACCGGGATCTGGACCGGTCGCTGGAATGCCTGGAGGAGCTGGCGTCGTTGCGGGCGTGGGTGGATGCGCAGGAAGCCAAGCTGCTGGCCCGGATTTCGGAGCTCGCGCTCGGATCCATGGCCGAGCGGGGTTATGCCGGGCCGTCGGCGGAGGAGTCCGCTCAGACCCTGGCCGCCGCCGACGTGGGTGCGGTGCTGAAGGTGCCGGAGGGGTCGGCCGGGAAACTGGTGGAGCAGGCGAAGCTGTTGGTGAACTTCTTCCCGGCTACCGTGGAGGCGCTGCAGTTGGGCAGGATTTCCCGCCGGCACGCGGTCACGGTGGCGCAGGAATGCTGCGGGGTCCCCGAACATGAGGTCCCCGGGTTCGAGGAACAGTTGTTGGAGATCGCCCGGACCACCACAGTGGCGAAGCTCGGGCACCGGGCGCGCCGACTCCGTGAACGCCTGCACCCCGAAGCGTTGGGTGTGCGGCGGGAGAAGAAGGCCCGCGAACGGTGCGTGGTGGTCGACCCGGACCGTGACGGTATGGCCTGGCTTAGTGCCTACCTGCCCGCCGAGACGGCGTACGGGATCGCGCACCGTGTGGACATCACCGCCCGCACCCTAAAGGGCCCTGATGAGGACAGGATGTTGGGCCAGTTGCGGGCGGACGTGTTCGCTGACCTGCTCACCCACACCTGCCCCAGCGACCCCACCATCATCGATCCCATCCTCATCGATCCCACCGTTACCGCCGGCGGGACCTTCGGCGCCGCGACGGGTTCCGGGCAACGAGGGGGCTCAGGAGCGGAAAATACTGGTCAGTTCGACGAGGGATATCGGGGGATCAGGGCGCGGGTGTTCGTCACCGTCCCGGTAATGACCCTGCTCGGCGGGGACCAGCCGGCGGAGTTGGACGGGTACGGTCCGATCGACGCGGACACCGCCCGCCGGCTGGCCGGCCACGCACCCTCGTTCACCCGGCTGCTGACCCACCCAGAGTCGGGGGCGGTGCTCTCGGTGGGCAGGACACGGTACCGGCCGCCGAAAGACCTGCAGGACTGGGTCCGGGTCCGCGACAGGACCTGCCGGCACCCGGGCTGTAACCGCTCGGCGGCCGGCTGCGAGATCGACCACACTATCCCCTGGCATCAGGGCGGGTACACCCGCGCCGACAATCTCGCCGCGCTCTGCAAACGCCACCACATGTTCAAATCCGAAGGGCTCTGGCACTACACCCAGCCGAACGAAGGCACCATCAAAGCCACCTCCTTCGCCGGCAGGATCTACACAACCGAACCCGAAACCGACCCCGCACAAGCCCAAGCACCACCACCGTTCTAAGGGACGGATGAGAGTTGCAATCAGTTTGGGAAGTACCGGCCTCGATCTGGCGTGCGCCGGTACTCCCCAATCTGGGCTATACGAACTGAGCTACTTGGTGAGGCCGTTGGGGACTGGGGGATGGTTAGGTCGGCGATGATCGGCAGGTGGTCTGAAGACATCGAGTTGATGACCTCAGCGTGACGTGGCTCGACGTCGCCACGGGTCAGGATGTAGTCGATACGACGGTTCGGATTGACCACCGGGTAGGTGTAGGCGTTGTCTTGCCCGAGTTCGTCGAAGACGTCGTCGAACTCGGTGAGGATCGATTCCATTTCCGGAGTGCCGGGAACGGCGTTGAGGTCGCCGACCAGGACGGCGGGGCGCTCGGATTCACCGGTGATATCGAGGATCTCCTTCACCTGCGACTGACGCTGCTCACTACGCTGGTGGTCGAGGTGCGTGTTGTAGACGCTGATGTGATTGCCCTCGACATTGATGACGGCCTCAAGCAGCCCACGCTGTTCAGTGGGACGCTCGGCGTACTCAATGCTGGTCAGCAAGTGGTTTCCCGAGCTGAGAATCGGGTACTCGCTCAGGATGGCTGTACCGTACTGCCGGCGTTCTGTCTGCCCGGCAGCCGGATCCAGATTGAGATTGGCGGCATACGCGTAGTGCATGCCAAGACGCTCCGCGAGTACCGCGGCTTGGTCCTGGAAGTCGCTCCGCGACGACCAATGATTGTCGACCTCCTGCAGGCCGATGATTTCGGCGCCTGAGTCTTCGATGACTCCGGCAACGCGCTCAAGGTCCAGAACGTCGGTGCGGTCCGCGCCATGGTGGATATTGAAGGCCATTACACGGATATCGGTGTCGGCCGGTGCAGCGGCAGCAGGAGCACTGCCGACTCCCACCGCAAGAGCTGCAACTGCACAGACGGATATGAGTTTCCTGAACACGGGGTCTCCTCGCTAGCGGTTCGATGAAGGCGCTGCGAGCACATACGCAACGCCACCGGCGAGGCTAGGCGAGCCAGGTGACTGTCCGCCGTCGTCCATTCAACCGGCCGGTGAACCAAGAGGGGCCGGAGTTCAGGTTTGCAGCTTCGCGTAGATCACGTAGTTGTCATTGAAGGTCCCGGAAGCAGGGTCATAGCCGTCGCAAGTAATTAGGCGAAGCTCAGGACCCGGGGTATTTCCATACACCGCGAGCGTGGGAAAAGCGTTTTTGGAGTACTGCTCTCCCCGCTCCACGGTGAAGGTCGCGACCGTACCGTCTTCACGGGCAATTTCTATGGAGTCACCAGGAGCCAACTGTTTGATCCAGGCGAAGACCCCTGGTCCGCCGTCGTCTGCGTTGACATGGCCAAGGAAGATGGACGGGCCCGGCTCACCCGGCGTCGGCGAGTTCCTGTACCAGGCAGCAGGTGCCCCGGGATGTCCTGGTGGGACTTCAAGCGTGCCGTCTGGCTGCAGCCCCACGTACAGCAATCCGGACTGGACGCCGTGGGTGGGCATGGTGAGGGTCGTCGGTAGCGAGCGCTCGAATACTGACGGCTTCTGTGCCGCCGTTGACGGCTCAGCGGACGACGGCGCCGGACCAGTTTCGGCTGCATCATCACCATTAGACGGTGTTGCGGGAGTGGACGGTGTACGAGGACTTGACGATTCGGCGGACGGAGCAGCGGTCTTGGTGCGATCAGCTTCGCCTGCCACGACGGTGAAAGTGGGCTGGTCCCCGGCAGTTGGGGCTTCTGAGGACGCACCCCCGCAACCGGTGACGAGCAGCAAAGGGACCGCTGTCGCAGCCAAAAGGCTCCTCCAGCGGTCCCGAACAAGGCTTGCCATGGGTAAAAAGCTATCCGATCAGCAGCCTCGGGTCAGTTCTGCACACGACGACGGACGGCGTACGTGCCGCCTGCCGCCAGCGCGACGACAAGTCCGCCTCCTAGCGCCAGCATGGCGGTATTGTCTGTGCTCTTCACCTCGACGCCAGTGGCTGCGCCGCCAACGGGCATCGTTGTGACCTGGTTGTTGTGGACAGGTACGAGGTTCGGGTTATAGGCGACGCTGGCGTTTTCGCAACCGATTCCGTCCAGGTCAGAGTCGAGATGAGTTGCGTAACCCGGCGAACCTGCCGGGATGTTGTATACCCCTAGGGCTGCCGCTGCTGAGCAGTTCGGGAATGGCGGGTGACTTGCCGACGCTGGCGCTGCCGAGAGAGCAACAAAGCCGGCTGCCGCTGCCACAGCCAGACCCACTGATGTCTTCTTCATGTTTTCCCCTTATCTAGTTCCGCGAGTGATGTGACGCGGATTACACGAGGCTAATCAGCTGGCTTATTACCGGTCAAGGAATTATTCACAGTTTTCTCCTTCCAAGTGACTAGCCCTTCCGCATGTGCTAGGCGAGAGCCCCGTACGATGGATGGACCGTCGCACCACCTGGGGAATCAATGAACAACAAGCCGCTGCCGCCTGCCTTCAACTCGTTGGCATCAAGCCATAGTCGTAAGGCAAAGAAGTCCACACCGATTGTTGCCGGCTTGGGGCTCTTCCTCATTGCTTTAGGGTTCATTTCCGGAGGCATCGGAGGCGCCATAGTCCTGGCAGCGATCCTCGGTTTGTTGACCGGTCTTTACACCCTGCTGACGGGCCGCGGATCCTGGGCACGCCTTGCAGGACGCAAGGCAGGCTCGATCGTCATGGGCGTGAGCATTGTTGCCGTGCTCATTGGTGGAGCGTTGTCACCGGAGATCGACGACCCAGTTCCGGCAGCCACCGCCGAGCGGACTGACGCTCCATCTGCAGAGCCTTCGAAGTCACCATCATCGTCCAAGCCGAGCCCTCGCGAGACCAAACCTGAACCCAGCCAAACCGCCACCGCGGACGCCGACGTCGCACCCGTCGATGAAGACAGTGTTCCCGAAGCGGCGGACAACCCCTCGGCTCTCCAAACCCAGATCGAGTACGGAACCCGCGCACTCGATCTGCTCGAAACACTCGCCATCAAGGGCCGTGCTCCCCAAACCGGATACGACCGTGACCAGTTCGGAGAGGCCTGGCTCGACGTCGACCGCAACGGATGCGACACCCGCAACGACATGCTCAACCGTGACCTCAAGAACATCACCCACGTCAATTCAGTCCCCTGCAAGGTCCGGTCCGGCACTCTGAACGACCCCTACACAGGTAGCACCATCAGCTTCCTGCGCGGTCAGGACACAAGCAGTGACGTTCAGATCGATCACGTTGTTGCCCTGGCTGACGCCTGGCAGAAGGGCGCCCAACAGTTGAGCTTCGAACAGCGGGTTGCGTTCGCCAACGATCCGCTCAATCTCCAGTCGACTGACGGACCCACTAACCAGCAAAAGGGCGCAGGCGACGCCGCCACCTGGCTGCCGCCTAACCGGTCCTTCCGGTGCGACTACGTTGCACGCCAAATCTCTGTGAAGGCCACGTATAACCTTTGGGTGACACAAGCCGAACACGACGCCATGGTCCGCGTCCTGGCGAACTGCACCAACACGCTTGCCCCGACAAGCCAGGCCGCACCGAAACCGGCACCTGCTCCCGCCCCTGCACCGGCTCCCGCCCCTGCACCGGCACCTGCACCTGCTCCCGCCCCTGCGCCTGCTCCGGCTCCAGCTCCTGCACCCGCCCCTGCACCGGCACCGGCACCCGCTCCCGCGCCTGCTCCCGCGTCTGCTCCCTTCGTGAACTGCACAGCGGCAAGGTCAGCCGGTGCGGCTCCGGTTTATGCCGGCCAACCGGGTTACGGTCCGCACCTTGACGGCGACGGCGACGGGGTGGGCTGCGAATAGCCGTTCGTAAATTCCGGAAACAGTTGGACCGTCCCGCATCCAGGTTCGGGCCTCCGGGCGCTACTGTGTAACCACTCAGGAGGCCATGCGGGAAGAGGGGGCAAATGGTTCCGGATTCCACTCACGAACAGCTCATGGATCAGTGGCTGAAGGAGTACGCTGCGTCCCAACAGCAGAAGCGGGCGGCAGCCAGCGCCATCCAGGACGCAATCGCAGCACGCCTCGATGACGACGGACTGAACTACCACGCCATCGATTACCGCGTGAAGGACCACCAGTCCCTCGAACAAAAGCTGCGACGGCTCAACCCGGACGGATCACTCAAATACCCCGACGGCCTTCAAGCGATCGACGACGTCATCGGAATCCGCGTGATCACATTCCTTCAGCTCGACGTGGAACGCGCCATGCGTGCGCTCCGCAACTCGTTCGAGGTGATTGCGCACGTAGACAAGACGGCTGAACAGCGGGAGAAGGGCGAATTCGGCTACTCGGGCCAACATCTGGTCCTGCGTGTGAACGACGCAGCTCCAAACGGTTGCCGCAACTTCACCGGTGAACGCTTTGAAGTACAGTTCCGGACCATCCTTCAGCACGCCTGGGCTGAATTCGAACACGACATCCGCTACAAGAGCGCAGGTCCCGTCCCCCCTGAGGTCAACCGCGCCTTCACCCTTGCCTCAGGTCTCATCGAGCTTGCTGACAACCAGTTCAGCACCATCAGCAACGTGGTCGCCGCCGAAAAAGCCAACCTCGAAGAATCGACCAAGCTGCTGCCTGTGGGCCTGACCGGCGAGGCACTCGAACGCATTCTCGAACAGGCGCTGCCCAAGAACCCGCGCAGCCGCGTCGAACAGTACGAGTGGCTGCGGGAACTGCTCGAAACGCACGGCATCACCACGGTTGCCCAGGCATCGGACCTGATCGGCTCCGCGGACTGGGACGCCATTGCACGACGCATCCAGTACAAATTCGCTCCCGGCCACGTGCGCGCCGCTGACGACCTGCTGCTGCTCACATTCGGCGAGGACCACATTGAAAAGACACAGGGGCTGGGCCATGACCGCAACCGACTCGGCAAGCTGAACCACCGCCTGCGCCGGCTCCGCGAAACGGGTAGAGCCGGCAGTCCTGCCTAGATGACTCTCTTACAGGGCAGCCGAAGGAGCGCCCTCATGCGCAATGACGCGCTGCCGCTGCTCGCCGAGGCCGTCGATGCCGATCGTGACTGTGTCGCCCGGCGCAAGGAACGGAAACTTCCCGGACACAGCTACACCTTGTGGCGTTCCGGTGTTCACCACGTCACCCGGATCCAATGCCATGTACTGGGACAGGTCCCGGATGATCTCGGCAACGCTGAACACCATGTCAGCGGTCGTAGAGTCCTGGCGCCGTTCGCCGTTCACAGCTGAATACAGGTGCAGTGCTTGCGGATCCGGTATGTCCTCCGCCGGAACCAGTGCAGGACCCATGGGATTGAAGGTCGGGGCACACTTGCCCTTCGACCATTGGCCGCCTGAGTGGTGCATCTGGAAATCGCGCTCGGACACGTCGTTGCTGATGGTGAAGCCGGCGATGCACTGCAGCGCCTCGTCAGCGCTGGAAAGGTAGGAAGCCCGCTTGCCGATAACCACCGCCAGCTCCACCTCCCAGTCCACCTTCTGCGCTCCGGGCGGGATGACGACGTCGTCGTTCGGTCCGATGACAGTGTTGGGATGTTTGAAGAAGATGATGGGCGCCTTTGGCGGCTCGTCACCGGTCTCCGCTGCATGAGCGGCGTAATTCTGACCCACACAGACGACGGCGCCGATGCCGTTCAGCGGGGCACCCACCCGCAGCGCGGATGCGTTATCCAGTACCGGCAGGTTGCCGGACGCCAGGGCAGCACGGACCTTTACGATGCCCCCAGAGCCCAGAAACGCACCCGTGATGTCGTCGGTGATGCCGCGCAGGTCGTAGTATTCCGCACCCTCGCGAACCACTGGCGTTTCCCTCCCGGGTTCGCCCAACCGCATCAGTTCCATGTCGATCTCCCTTCCCAGCCAGCAACGCTACTGGTCACTGGCGGCACATGAAAAACCCCGAAATACTTTAAGAAGCAGCAGGAAAGCGGGGTACCCATGACCGATCGAAGTGAACGCGCCCGCCGCATGCAGCGGATCGCTGACTATCGGGCCGCCCGCCGCTCGGGCAGCGATGCAGCCGAAGCGCTCGAACATCTGGACGACGAGAACGACAACGCCCCCACGATCGATTTTGCTGCCAAAGCCGACTGGGAGATCCGACAGGCCACAGCCCGCGGCGACTTCGACAACCTGAAATACGCCGGCAAACCCATTCCCGGGCTGGGAGCGACGCTGGACCCCGACTGGTGGGTGAAGGGACTGATCGAACGTGAGAAGCTCTCGGGCCTGGCACCGGCACCGTTCCGCTTGCGCAAGGAAGACGCCGAGCTGGACGAAAAGCTGGACCGGCAGTACACCGAAGCTCAGGTCCGCGAGATTCTCGTCGAGTTCAACCGGCAGATCATCGAAGCGCGTCGACAGTTGCTCGGCGGGCCGCCGGTAGTCACTCCGACACGCGACGTCGAACTGGAAATCGCGCGATGGCGCGAACGCCGCAAGGCCGCCCAGCCGGCGGAAGAGCCGCAGGAACAAAAGGAAAGCCGCCCGCGCTGGTGGCGCCGCCGTCGTTAGGCAAACAGCGCCCGTTAGGCAAACAGCGCGTCGTTAGGTAAGCGCCGTCGTCATCTAGGGAGACTTAGTCCGCCGGTACCAGGTCCTGGTACTCGGGATGGCGCTTGATCCAGGCGGCAATGAAAGGGCAGAGCGGTACGGCGTGAAGGCCGCGCTGACGTACGTCGTCGAGGGCGAAGCGGGCGAGGGTTGTGCCGAGGCCATGACCTTCGAAAGCGGAGTCAACCTCGGTGTGCGTGAAAATTACCCGACTGTTCCTCAGTCGGTACTCGGCAAAACCGGCGGGCTTTCCGCCCACGCTGACCTCGTACCGCCGCTCATCTGCGTTGTTCTGAACCTGTACGTCCACGTCCACATTCACAGTTCTATGCCGCGGACTAGTCTGCTGCAAATTCTCCGTTGGCGATCGCATCGGCGTATTTGCTCAGGTCAGGTCCGGGTTCGAAGTCGATGAACTGCGGCTGGAGCTTCTCGAATAGGAACTTGTATACCTCGTTGCGGTCACCGCCCGAATGCTTCCCGGCAGCCTCGCGCACCGCATCCTGCAGCGCCTTGTCCGCGTCCGACAGGATCTTCTCGCGGGCCTGCTCGTTCCACTGCACGTCGTTGATGTTCACGAAACCTCCAATAGTAAGTAGACTTCTGATTATCCATCAGGCTACGGCTGGACTTCGGGCGTCACAACCCCCAAGGGGGGCCGGAGGTCCTCCTCGCCTACTATGATCCAAGGCATCATCAGGAAGTCGAGGTGGTACGGGCATGGCGGAGCAGGCGAGTGAAACTGCAATTCGCAGCGAGTTGCAGGATCTTGTCCTTGAAAGTACTGAGTTCGGAGAATTCCTCAATGGGTTCGTGAATGTCGCAGCCCGCGAGCTTTCTGAGCACACCGGCAGGACGATCTACTCTGCCGTCACCCTGTTGCGACCCAAGCATGCGGGAACTGTTGCAAGCAGCAGTGAAGAGGCCCAGAATATGGATGAGATCCAGTACGGCTTCGATGACGGACCGTGCCTGCGTGCAGCACGCGGGCACACAACTGTTCTGGTGCAGGATTTTGAGGCCGAACACCGCTTCGGTAACTATACGAAGGCCGTCATAGCGCATGGGATCCGCTCGGCCCTCGGTGTTCCGATCATCGTTGAAGGCGCAGTGGACGCCGGGCTGGACCTTTACTGCCGCGAGCCGGGAGTGTTCGATCCAGCCACGATTGCGGAAGCGGAAAAGTTCGCGGTACAGGCTTCGCGCTCGCTGCGGTTGGCAGTACGGATCTCCGCTCTCGAGGAGCTCAGCAACCACTTGAGTGCCGCCATGGAGAACCGAACCACCATCGACCTGGCGGTAGGCATCATCATGGGCCAGAACCGGTGTAGTCAAGAGACAGCGGTGAACATTCTCAAGGCAGCCTCCAGTGCCCGGAATATCAAGCTCCATGCTGTGGCCGCCGCAGTGGTTGCCTCGGTGGGGGAGACCGAACCCGCAACCCACTTCCAGGCTTAGTTGTAGTACCTAGGAGGCCAGCGCCGGTTCCTTCCGACGCTGCTCGTGCCGGTCCTGGCGATGGCGAAGGTGGCCGGCTCCTGCCACCACTGCTGAGAGAACCGCAGACAGGGCAACTCCCACCCACAGGTCCACAAGTAGAGCGAAGGCGCCGGCCACCGCACCCAGTCCAATCAACAGGATCGCGAGTGCCCGGCGGACCCAGTGCTTCCCCTTACCTCCAGCCAGCCGGGAATCCGATGCCAGTCCGGTAATGGTTGAAGTGACGACGACGGTAGTCACCTCTGCGATCGCCAGGCGTTTCGCTGTGCCGGCCTGGATCCCCATGATGAGCGCCAGCCCGGAGGTTACAACACTGCCGAGTACCTCATCCGCAGTCACGTCAACCAAGGCGAGCAGGACTGCCAGACCGGCGGCTCCGACCGCCACCGCCGCAAAGGTGCACGATGTTGCCGAGGACCAACCTGACGGAGCCTTCCGCAGGGCCCTACCCGCCAGTGCCGCGCCAACCATGAAGAAGAGCAGCGCCAGCGCCGGTCGAAGGACGGGTAAATCATCTCCGCCCGCGACAGCCATACCCAAAAGTACGACGTTGCCGGTCATGTTGCCCGTGAACACCCGGTCCAGGCCGAGGTAACCCACCGCGTCCACCACTCCGGTGGAGAAGGTCAGGATCAGCATGAGGGTGAGGTGCAACCGTTCGGTGGACATGCGTCTGGCGGGCATTGGGTGCTCCTTCTGAGGGGGAGGCGCGACTGGGAACTTTCAGAAACACTCTTGTAATGAATGTATACGAAGATTAGGCTCGTGCAAGCGATTGTATTCAATCTTCCATCTGTGGGGCCGATTGAAGGCAGAAGATCGACGCACAAAGCCGTGACTCGACCAGAGGATTCGTATGACAACCAGTAGCCAGCGAAGCGCAAAGGTGCTTCAGACCGCGGTGGCCGGCGCCGCCGTCGTCCTTGCTGCCACCGCGTGCCAGCCACTTCAGGCGCTGGAACAGGCACCCGAACGGGAAGACATCACGTCCGTATCTGCGGAGGGCCGCCAGCTCGTGGAGGGCGGGGACCTGGTGATGGCGCTTTCCGCTGAACCCGACAGACTGGACCCGACAACGTCATCCTCTCTGTACACGCGGTACGTCATGCAGACCATGTGCCAGAAGCTGTACGACATCGATGCCGACGGCGAGCTGGTGCCCCAACTGGCCACCGCGCTGCCGGAAGTCTCGGCTGACGGACTGACCGTCACCATCCCGGTACGCGACGACGCGGTCTTTGCCGATGGCGCCGAATTCAACGCCGACGCCGTTGCGGCAACACTCGAACGCCACCTCACCCTTGAGGACTCCTCGCGAAAGAGCGAGCTGGGGCCGATCGCAGACATAGAAGCGGTAGACGATACACACGTGCGCGTCACTTACGAGACGCCGTTCGCTCCGCTTACCGCTGCGCTCGCCGACCGTGCAGGCATGATGCTCTCGCCGAAAGCGCTGGAGGAGAACGGCGAGAACTTCGGCGAACACCCCGTCTGCGTCGGCCCTTTCAAGTTCGTGAACCGGGTACCGCAGACATCAATCACCGTCGAACGGGACCCGCTTTACTACGACGCCGAGAACGTCCACCTCGACACCATCACCTACCGCATCATCACCGACGCAAACATTCGTGCCGCGAACCTGCGGTCAGGAGACGTCCAGGTGGCAGACACCATCTCACCGCAGGATGTGGACGCACTGATGCAGGAAGAAGGGGTAAATGTTCTGCAGGTGGGTTCCCTCGGGTACCAGGGCCTGACGATCAACGTCGGCAACACCGACGGCGTAGGCGAGCCGGTCGGAGAGATAGACACCCCGCTGGCAAAGCAGGCCGCAATCCGCCTTGCGTTGTCCATGTCGATCGATCGTGAAGCACTCGTCAACACGGTCTTCAACAGTTGGTTCCAGCCCGCGTGCTCGCCGATCTCGCCGTCGAGCCCGTTCACCTCCGAACTGAGCGAAGACTGCCCGCCATACGATCCGGAAGGAGCCAAGGCACTGCTGACGGAAGCGGGGGTCGAAACGCCCTACGCCATCGAGATGCAGGTGAGCAACACGCCTGACACCCTCCGCTTCGCGCAGGCGCTGCAGGCCTCGGTTGCCGACGCCGGATTCAAGATCACGATCCTGCCGGTTGAGTACTCGACCCTGCTTGATGTCCAGTCCCGCGGAGACTTCGAGATGCTGCAGCTCGGCTGGTCCGGCCGCGTCGACCCGCACGGAAACATGTTCAACTTCCTCTCAACGGGCGGCGGCAACAACTACTCGGGCTACAACAACGCGGAGGTGGACCGGCTCCTGAAGAGCGCCGCGCAGACCAACGACCAGGCCGAACGCGCCGAGCTCTACGGCCAGGTGGTCAAGCAGGTACAGGAAGACAACCCGCTCATCTACCTGTACCGGCAGCGCAGCCTCACTGCCTACACCGACAACGTCACCGGCATCGAAACCTTCGCCGACGGCGTGGTCCATCTGAGCAACGCAGCATTCGTTGCTGATTCCGGCGAACTAGAAGGACAGGACTGACCCATGGCGCGTTACCTGCTTACCAGGCTCTGGCAGTCAGCCCTCACGCTGCTGCTTGCCTCGATCGTGGTCTTCATCGGGGTGCGTCAGCTTCCAGGCGACCCTGCCCTGGCAATGGCCGGCGAAGAAGCGACGCCCGAACAGCTCGCCGCCATCCGCGCGGAAATGGGCCTCGACCAGCCCCTGTTCGTCCAGTACTTCACGTTCATCGGCAACATCCTGCGCGGTGACTTCGGCGAGTCAACCCGTACTGGCACACCGGTGACGGAACTGATTGCGACCACGCTTCCCGTGACCCTGTGGCTGTCGGCGTACGCGATAGTGGTCGCCGTCGTCGTCGGAATTGTGTTCGGCGTAATCGCCGAACGCTACCGCGGGCGCTGGCCTGAGTGGATGGCCAACGGTTTCGCGCTCATCGGGCTCTCCGTACCGAACTTCTGGCTGGGAATTCTCGCCATCCTGTATCTGGCGGTGTTCCTCGGCTGGTTCCCGGCCTCAGGCTACGTCGATGTTGCCGCTGAACCCCTGCGCGGCATCTACTACCTGACCCTGCCGGCCATCATCCTCGGCACCGGCCTGGCGGCGGTGATCATGCGGCAGACACGCGCCTCGATGATCGAGACCATGAGCACTGATTACGTCCGGACAGCGCGCGCCAAGGGCCTGGGCCGCGGGCGCGTACTGATGCGGTACGGACTGCGGAACTCGCTGATCGTCGTTGTGACAATCGTCGGTCTCCAGCTCGGCGGGCTCATCTCGGGCGCCGTGGTCACCGAACGCATCTTCGCCCTCCCCGGCTTCGGCAAGCTCACCCTCGACGCCGTCTTCACCCGCGACTATCCGGTGATCCAGGCAGTGGTCCTCATCATCACGCTCAGCTATATCGTCATCAACCTCGCCGTGGACATTCTGTACTCCGTGGTCAACCCCAAAATCCGAGTCGGAGGAAGCAACTGATGGCAATGACAGAAACCGTCACGACGACGGCCCACCCCTCAGAAGCCACGCTCGGATCCGGCCGGGGCCGGCTCTGGCGCCGCCTGCGCAGCAACCCACTCGGCATGACCGGTGCGGTGATGCTCGCCGTCGTCGTCCTGGCCGCGCTGCTCGCGCCGGTCATTGCACCCTATGACCCGGCGGAAGTGCACTTCGAGACCCCGTTCCAGAAACCCCTGACCGTCGGCTTCCTGCTCGGAACCGATGACCTGGGCCGCGACATCTTCTCGCGCATGCTCTACGGAATGCAGGCCTCGCTGCAGGTGGGTTTCCTGTCGGTCCTGCTCGCAGTGCTCATCGGCACGCCGCTCGGTCTGTTGGCCGGGTACCTGAAGGGATTCGACGCCGTAATCTCCCGACTCACGGACGTCACCCTCGCCTTCCCCTTCCTGATTATCGCCGTGGGACTGGCAGCAATCAGCGGACCGAGCCTTGCCAACGCCGCCATCGCATTGGGTATCGCACAGATCCCCACCATGATTCGAGTGGTACGCGGCGAGACGCTGCGCATCAAGGAGAGCGACTTCGTCCTGGGCGCCAGGACCATGGACGCGTCGGGCCTGCGGATCATGCTGCAGCACGTCCTGCCGAACGCAACGTCTGCCATCATCGTGCAGGCCACCGTGATCATGCCCGTCGCGGTCATCGGCGAAGCTCTGCTGTCCTTCCTCGGCCTCGGCATTCAGCCGCCTACGCCCAGCCTCGGCATCATGCTCTCCGACGCGCAACAGTACATCTTCCGGTCGCCCACCGCCGCGATCTTCCCCGGAATCGCGATCGCCGTGATCTGCCTGGCATTCAACCTGTTCGGCGATGCGCTGCGCGACGCCCTCGACCCCACCAACACCCGTCGAAAGTAGATTTGCCTCCATGACCTCCTTCACACCTCCGGACCCGTTCACCACGCGCCCCACCCTGCAGGGCAGCTTCGGTATGAGCGCCTCCACACACTGGCTGGCGACGGCGTCAGCGCAGGCCGTGCTGGAACGCGGCGGCAACGCGTTCGACGCGGCAGTAGCCGGAGCCTTCGTACTGCACGTCGTCGAACCGCACCTGAACGGTCCAGGGGGCGACATGACAGGTGTCTTCGCCACCGCCGACAACCCATCAGAGCCCGTTGTCCTGATGGGACAGGGACCGGCACCGGCAGCTGCCACCCGCGAGCACTACCTGGCTGAAGGCCTGGAACTGGTGCCGGGCGCCGGTGCACTCGCCGCCGCGGTACCTGCCGCCGTCGACGCCTGGCTTCTGCTGCTGCGAGACCACGGCACGTGGGAACTCGGCGACGTGCTGGCCTTCGCCATCGGTTATGCACGAAACGGGCACCCCATCGTGGGCCGCGTTGGTGCCACCATCAACGCGGTGAAGGACCTGTTCATCGAGCACTGGCCCACCTCCGCTGACCTCTGGATGCCGGAGGGCCGGGTGCCCGCCGAAGGTGACATCGTCAAGAACGAGGCC
This sequence comes from Arthrobacter sp. JZ12, assembly GCF_035189165.1. NCBI lineage: Bacteria > Bacillati > Actinomycetota > Actinomycetes > Micrococcales > Micrococcaceae > Arthrobacter > Arthrobacter sp. JZ12. Next base: position 780,560 of record NZ_CP045246.1, read on the forward strand.
TACGCGTCCGTGCTTGACCGCCTGGTCTCTGCTGGGTTGCCCGATTTGAGCAGGGAAGAGCGGATTGACGCCGCCCGCCGGGAGTGGCGCGAGGGCTTCGTGGCACAGGCCGCCGTCGAATTCATCAAGACACCCCACCGCCACTCCTCGGGCCAGGATCACGCGGGAGTGATGAGCCTTGAGGATTTCGCCGGGTTCGAAGCAGGCTACGAGCAGGCCGCGACTCTGCGGTTCCGGGGTTACACCATCGCCAAGACCGGTCCCTGGGGGCAAGGCCCGGCGCTGCTGCAGACCCTCGCCATCCTCGACGGATTCGACGACGAACGGCTGGACCCTTCCACCGCCGTCGGCGCGCACACCATCCTGGAAGCACAGAAGCTTGCCATCGCCGACCGCGAGGCCTACTACGGCGACGCGGACGTACCGCTGGACTACCTGCTTTCCGCCGAGTACGCCGAACAGCGACGCGCACTCATCACCGACCGCGCGTCGGTCGAGTTCCGGCCCGGAACCGTCCCCGGCCACAGCCCGTTCATCCCGCCGCTCCGCACCGAGTACACACCGCCGGCCCTCGCCGGAAAGCTGGCATTCGCCGGCGTAGGGGAGCCGACCGTCTCGCGTAGCGGTGAGACGCGCGGCGACACCTGCCACATCGACGTCGTCGACAAGTGGGGCAACATGGTCTCCGCAACGCCTTCGGGAGGCTGGCTGCAGTCGTCACCGACCATTCCGGAGCTCGGCTTCTGCCTCGGCTCACGATTGCAGATGACTTGGCTCGAGGAGGGCGCGCCGTCGTCCCTGGAACCCGGCAAGCGTCCGCGCACCACCCTCACGCCCACCCTGATCCTGAAGGACGGCAAGCCTGTGGTCGCACTCGGCTCCCCGGGCGGCGACCAGCAGGACCAGTGGCAGTTGCTCTATATCCTGCGCACCATCGTCGGCGGCTACACACCCCAGCAAGCCATTGATGCGCCCTCACTGCATACGACGTCGATCCCCGGTTCATTCTGGCCCCGCACCTGGGAACCCGGCGGCGCGGTGGTCGAGGACAGGCTCGGCGACGAGGTCATTGCAGACCTGGAAGCGCGCGGCCACACCGTAACCCGGGCAGGGGATTGGGCACTTGGGCGCCTGTCCTCGGTAGTAAGCGATCCATCCACCGGCGTGCTGATGGCCGCCGCCAACCCGCGAGGAGCGCAGGGCTATGCAGCAGGACGCTAAGGAAACGATGCTCAGCATCAGCAACCTCGAGGTGAGCTTCGGTGACATCCCGGTGCTGCACCGGGTCAGCTTCGACCTGAAGAAGGGCGAACGCGTGGCGATCGTCGGCCAGTCTGGCTCCGGCAAGTCCACCACCATCGCCGCCGTCCTGCGCCTGCTTCCCGGACTAGGAAGCATCACCGGCGGTTCCATCAGGCTGGTCAGCGGAGCCGACGCCGTCGACATCGCTGCAGCGTCCGAGGCAGAAATGCGGTCGATCCGCGGCACGCGTCTCGGACTGGTACCCCAAGACCCCATGTCCAACCTCAACCCATCCATGAAGGTCGGCGCCCAGATCGCCGATGCACTGAAAAGCAACGGCATGCGTGGACGGGCTGAGGTGCAGCGCCGGGTTGTTGAGCTGATGACGGAAGCCGGCATCCCCGATGCGGAACGCCGCTCGGGCCAGTATCCGCATGAGTTCTCCGGCGGAATGCGCCAGCGTGTGCTGATTGCCGTCGCCCTGGCGGGTGAGCCTGACCTGCTGATCGCGGATGAGCCGACGTCGGCCCTCGACGTGACGGTACAGCGCCAGATCCTGAACCACCTGCAGACCCTCGTCGACGCACGCGGCACCTCACTGCTGTTCGTCACCCATGACCTGGGCCTCGCCGCCGACCGCACCGACCGCATCATCGTCATGGCCGAAGGTCGCATCGTCGAGGTCGGCACACCGCGCGAAATCCTCCTCAACCCGCAGGAGGAGTACACGCGGAAGCTGGTCGCAGCGGCTCCCTCAGTGACTGCCGCACTTCAGATGGAGGTGCCGGGAGCTGCAGCGGCTTCCTCCGCCGCACCCGCGCCCATCCTCGAGGTTCGGGACCTGTGCAAGGAGTTCGCCCTTCGCGGCCAGCGCGGGGGTACGGTCCGCGCAGTGGACAACGTCTCCTTCACAGTGAAACGGGGCACAACGACCGCCGTCGTGGGTGAATCAGGCTCGGGCAAGACCACGGTGGCACGCATCATCCTCGGCCTGGAGACCGCTACTGCGGGTCAGGCGCTCATCGACGGCAAGAGCATCACGGACAGCAGGGGAGCCGAACGGCGAGCCCTTCGCAGGATGGTACAGCCGGTTTTCCAGGACCCGTATGGATCGCTGGATCCCACCCACAGTATCGAACGCCTAATCGATGAGCCGCTGCGCATCTTCCGCGTGGGGGACAAGGAAAGCCGACGACGCCGCGTGGCTGAGCTGCTTGACCAGGTCGCCCTGCCGCACGCGGTGGCACAGCGTCGTCCCAACGAACTGTCCGGCGGACAGCGGCAACGGGTTGCAATCGCTCGTGCGCTGGCGCTGGAACCGGAACTGATCATCTGCGATGAAGCCGTCTCCGCACTTGACGTGCTGGTGCAGGACCAGATCCTCAATCTCCTGGCCGATCTGCAGGATAGGCTGGGACTGACCTACCTTTTCATCACCCATGATCTCGCTGTGGTCCGTCAGATCGCGCACAACGTGCTGGTGATGAAGTCGGGCTCCGTGGTGGAGGAAGGCACCGTCGACAAGGTGTTCCTCCGCCCTGAAGCCCAGTACACCGAGGAGCTACTTGGAGCAATCCCGGGGGCAAGCTTTGCCGCCTGACACTGGAGGACAGCGGGGCGCCGATGAGGACACCCCGCCGAAGCAGCGCGTCCAGGATGAGATCCGCAGGGATATCATCTTCGGTACGCTGCCGCCCGGCACTCGTGTAACAGAGACCGCGCTTGCAACCAAGTACGGAATTTCACGCGTACCCGTACGGGAAGCCTTGCGCGCCCTCGAGGCGGAGGGCTTTGTTGAATCGAAGCCCTACGCCGGGTCCACCGTCTCCAAGATTCCTGTCGATGACGCTGAGGACCTGTTCTTTGTCCGGGAGGCGCTGGAGTCGGCCACAGCCCGGCGGGCAGCACGGCGGGCTGCGGCGCAGTTCGATTTAGGTGCGCCAAGCGCGGACTGGTGGCAGGCCCGCAAGGCGCTCGCCGGTATCCTGGACGAGGGGGACCGGGCCGTTGCACAGAACCGGTTGGAACTTCTTCCCGAACTCAATATCCGCTTCCACCTCGGGGTGGCCGAGTTGAGCGGGAGCGCCTCGCTGACCGCCCTGTTGCGGCAGATCGCCGGCAAGATCGAGTGGCTGTACGCGACCGACGTGGACACCCGCGGCAAGGAGTCCTGGGGCGAACACCGCACCATCCTGGCCGCTATCGACGCCGGCAACTTCGCGGAAGCGGAGCGGCTGATGGCTCACCATGTGCACCAGTCCAAGGAAGGCTATCTGGACCGGTTCGCCTCCGAGGTCGGCTGAGCCAGGCAGATCCGGGCCGGGCCGTAGCTTCCGGCCGTCAGTTCCCGGGCGGAGAGAAACGCCCTACAGGAAGGGACGCAGCGGCGCGAGGATGGCCTCGCTGATCCGCGCCACGATGTGGCGGCTGTTCCACTCCTCAAGCCCAAGCTCACGGCAGTTGCTGCTGTCGATCTCGAAGATCTTCTCCATGTCGGCGGCCAGGCGACGGTCGAAGAGTTCGATGTTGATCTCGTAGTTGCCGGTGAGGCTGAGGCGGTCGATGTTGGCGGTGCCCACGGTGGTCCACTCGCCGTCGACCGTTGCGGTCTTCGCATGGATCATCGCGTTCTGGTACAGCAGGACCTTCACCCCGGCCCGGAGAAGGGCTGAATAGAATCCGCGGGACAGCCAGTCAGACACCACGTGATTCGAGTCCTCGGGCAGGATCACCCGAACGTCAACGCCGCGCTTGCTGGCCCGCAGCAGGGCTTCGAGGATCTGCTGGTCCGGGATGAAGTAGGCAGTGGTGATGTAGATGTGGCTGTGCGCACGGTTGATCGCATCGAGGTAGACACCGCGAATAGGGAACACCAGGTTCGCCGGGATGTTGTTCACCGCACGGAGCCGCGGTTCCCAGAATTCGGCGCTGGTCTCTTCCAGTTCCCGGTGGCGCTGGGTCGGAGCCGAATTCCAGAACGCCACAAAAGCCTGGCGCAGCTCCCAAACGGACTTGCCCTCAAGCTTCAGGTGGGTGTCTCGCCACTTGGATGCATACAGGGAGCCGATGTTATAGCCGCCCACATATCCGATGGAGTCATCCACCACCAGAATCTTCCGGTGGTCGAATCCCGTGCCCCGGATGTTGGTGAACAGGATCGAAGGCCGCACCAAGGGAAACCGGAAGACCTCGATGTCCGGATGGAACCGGTAGAACGACGGGGGAACCACCAGGTTCGCGAAGCCGTCGTAGATGACGTACACCTTCACACCGCGTTCGGCGGCCTCGTTCAACGCATCCTTGAACTGGCGGCCGATCGCGTCGCCCTTCCAAATGTACGTTTCGAGCATGATCGTGTGCTTGGCGCCCTGGATGGCGTCCAGCATGTCCTCATAGAGATCGTGCCCGTAGGTAAAGACGGTGGTGCTCGAGCCGGCAACCTCGGACTCGAACGTCCCTGGGTGGGGAAATCCTGGACGCTTGCTGCGCAGCTTCTTCTGAACCGCATCCACCAGCACGATGACGGCAATCACCGCTGCCTGCACGGTGGCGAACGCCATGGTGGCCCGCACCAGCAGCGACCGGGTCAGGGCAAATAGATGGAGGCGGCGAAGGGTGCGCATGGGTCTAAGCCTATAGACCCGCGGGACGCGGCTCGCACGTTGCCGGAAAAGGTGACTGGTCAGGGCTGGGTTCCCACACGGGCTGGGGGATTGTGCCCGGGGCAGACCCAGCCCACGGTCCCGCCGTCGATCAGCTCCTGCAGTGCCGCCGTCGTTCTGGCTGCCAACGGATTGTCGCTGTTCAGGGCCGCGTAGAAGCGCTCAATCCGGCCATCGCGGTGCACCCGTACCGCGTCACCGGTGAACATGACATCGCCGAATTGGAAGGCAATCTGCCCTGGAGTGTGACCAGGGATGGGAAAAGTCTTCACACCCTCGAACAGGTCACGTTCGCCGTCGAGCTCAGACACCGAATCGGGAAGCCTGGTGGGCATCAGCCTGAACAGGACACGGCGGAAGCGGGTAGGCGGCGGCACGTCCCGGCGCAGGATCGCCGCATCCGCGGCCCCGAGCCACACGGTTGCACCCAACTCACGCTGCAGGCGAAGAGCCACCTGGGCGTGGTCGGCGTCGTAGTGGGTGAGCAGTATGTCGGTGACCGGGCCGATAATCGGGCCCGCATCCCGTAGTTCACCCAGCAGGCTGTCGAAGGCACCGTCCATGCCGGGATCAACGACGGCGGTGTGCTCACCCGCCCGGATAAGGTATCCGTTGGCGCCGCGCGAACGCTGCAACTGGTAGCAGTTGGTGGTGATGGTTCGCACTAGTCGTCGCCCTTTTCGAGTTCCTCCTGCTGCTCCTCCTGTTGCTTCTCAAGTTCCTTCTGCTGCTCTTCGGCCTGTTTCTGGGCCTCCTTGGCTTCCTCCTCAGCGCGCTTCTGCGCCTCCTTGGCGGCCTCCTCCGCGGCGTCCCTTTCGCGTTCCTCCCGGGATCCGCTGTCCTCGTTCAGACGGGAGGGGGCAGGAGCGGCCGGTGGCGCCTCCAGCGTCGGCGGTGCGGTGGTGGTGGCCGGCGCGGGCTTCTCGGTGGCTTGCGTGGCGGGCTTCACCGACTCAAGGAAGGCATCGATATTCGCCTGGATGCGTTGGGCACGGCCGGGGGTGACGGCGCCGGAAGCAGTTGCCTGCTCGACCTCGGCCCTGAGGGCCGTTGCCTGTTCCATGGCGGCTTCCACGTTGCCTTCCTTCGTGACCGTGGCGATTTCACGCACCTTCACCTGCAGGGATTCAGCTGTGCCGGCCTCGATCGACGTCGGACCGCTGCACGCACCCAGTGCAGGCAGCGTCAGCGCCAGGGCAAGGATCCATCTGCTGTTTCTCATGGTTGCACGCTCTCGTAGAGTTCGGACAGGCGCTCGCCGGGCACACCCGGCACTGACGGCAACGGTTCCGGTTCGGACACCGGCGACAACATCCCGGACAGCATTACAATCGCTGCGGCCACTATCAGGACAAGCACGACGGCGACTGCCGCCCACCAGCGGCGGTGCTGGCTCTTGCGGGCCGCTTGTTTGCGGGCCTGCGGCTTGGGTCCCGTCTTCGTCGCTGTGTGGACCTTGGTGGCTTGCGCGGTTGGCGAAGGCTGCCCGGCGGAAGCGTCGTCGTCGTTCAGCCCAAGCACAAAGGCGGGCCGGTGAGCTTCGGCGGGCGAAGAGGGGGGAGCATGGCCGGGGACCGGGCCGGGAAGGACGGCGGTCGCCGGTCCCGCACTCGCTGCCAGAAATGCGGCACGTTCTTCGACCAGAATGGTGGCAACCTGCGCAGCGGACGGCCGGTTGCCGGCGTCGAGCGCGGTCATTCGGGTGATGAGGTCCCGCCAGGCGGGGGTGACCGAGGCGGGAATTTCGGGTGCCCGATGCAGTCGGGCCAGGGCGGTCTCCAGACCGCGGCCCTCGAACGCAGGTTCGCCGGTGAGACATTCCAGGATCACCAGGCCGAGTGCATAGATGTCCGTGGCGGGGCTGACCGCTCCGCCGCGCGCCTGTTCGGGGCTGAAGTAGGCGGCTGTGCCGATCGTCTCGCCGGTGGCGGTAAGCCGGTCGCTGCCGGCCATTTGCGCTATGCCGAAATCGGTCAGAACGTACGCAAAGAGCCCCGAGGACGGGTCCGCTTCACGGGCCAGGATGTTTGACGGCTTGACGTCGCGGTGGGTGATGCCCTTCGCATGAACGTAGGCAAGCGTCCGGGATACGTCATGCGCAACGTTCCAGGTGCGCTGCAGGTCCAGGGCGCCGCCATGGAGCAGTCTGTGCAGGTCGGATCCGTCGATGAGATCCATGACCACCCAGCCTGCGTGCGGTGCATGGCCGACGTCGTGCACCTTGACAACGCCCGGATGGTCAAGGGAAGCCAGGAGTTGCGCCTCCGAACGCTCGCGGCTGGTAAGGCGCGTTTCGGGCTGGCCGCGGAAGAGCTTGATGGCAATATCACGCCCAAGGACCTGGTCATGGCCGCGGCGAACCTCCGCCATGCCACCCGTGCCGAGCAGATTCCCGAGGGAGTAGCGTCCGCCCAGCAGCTCATCCTGCCGCACACCTGGGCTGCTGCCAGTGCGACCGGGTTCGGACGTGACTTCGGGCGACCTGCCCGGGGGAGGAGGAAGCTGCATGATGGGTCTTCCTTCCGTCAGCTGTCCGTTGTATGTCCATGAAAGCCCACGTGCATGACGTGACTCAAGGCGATGGATGCGGTTCTCACCACATTCTCATCTCAAAACTTCTATCCAGAAAAGAATGGAGCGGCGCAGGGATCCGATCCCTGCGCCGCTCCATCCAGTGGGAGGGGCTTAGCCGAGCAGGCCGCCCAGTCCGCCGCCGCCACCCAGTTTCCCGAGGAGGTCCTGGGGATTGATGCCGAGCTTGCTCAGCAGTCCGGAGTCACGGTCGGTGTCCACCTGGTCGGGCAGTTCCTGATCTGCCTGCTGGGCTTTGTCGTGATCGCCCTGGTTCTTCAGAAGGTCGAGAATCTGCTGCTTGTCGATGTTCATGGTGTTCTCCTGTAGTTAGAGAGTGTTGATAGGCGGATTAGGGTTGGCTCCGGCTTCTACCGGAAGCGGGGTGCACTCGGATCCTCAGGACGGTGGACCTGGGTGCTGCCACCTACTTCTGTGGTCTGGGTGCGCGCCTTGGCATCCTGGGCAGCGCTCTTCAGCTGCTCGGATGCGGACGGCGAGGACTGGGCTTCGGCCTTCATGCGGGGCGCTTCGGCCTCGGCCCGGTTCAGGTAGTGCTCCCAACGCTGGGACATGGGCTTGACCAGCCCGCCGCCGACGCCGACAACAATGACGCCCACAATGGCGGCAAGAACTGCAATAAGGATCGGGGTGGTGACGGTGGTAGCTATTTCGACCTGGTTCAGGGCGGCGATGATGCCGATTCCCAGGATGAAGACGCTCGCGATGTTGGCCAGGATCCTGCCGTAGGACAGGCCGCCAAGGGTTCCCTGGATAAGGTTCTTGACTGCTGCTGCGATCGCGGCGCTGATGATCACGATGATGATGGCAACGACGATCTTTGGCAGGAAGGCGATGATTCCCGCAAGCAGGTCACTGACGGGGTTCGGTCCGAAGACACCGAAGGCGAACTGCAGTACGAAGAGCACAAGCGCGTAGTAGACGATCTTGGCGATGATGTCGCTGGCATCGAGCGATGACTTGGACAGTGCCTTCTTGACACCGCCGCGCTCCACCACGCGGTCGAACCCGACCCGTTCGAGAAGCTTTTCCAGCGCCTTCGAGATCGCCTTGGCAATGAGCAGGCCGACGATCAGGATGACGAGGAAGAGCAACAGCTTGGGCACGAAATCAATTACTGACGCGAGCCCGGTCCTCAGGGTTTCTTCCAAGGGAACCTCCATCTATGAGCTTCGAGAAGCTGCCGTGCCGGCGGAGCGGGTGCCCCACCGGGTTTGCACGGATCAACAGTAAGCATACTGACGATAAATAGGAAGGTTGCTTAGTAATGTTTTCTTTGTCGTGTCCCGGCTGCTGTGCTTCCCCTAGGGCTTGCCCGGTCAGGGGTGCCGCGTACCTTCGCCTCTCAAAACGGCCCGGTAACCTTCCCGGAAAGTCGGGTACGCGAACGTGAACCCGGATGAGGTGAGCAGCGTATTGCTGCACCGTTTTCCGGTGGCGGGGGCGCCGTCGTCGTCATTGGGCAGTCCGAGCGGAACACCAAGTTCCCCAGCCAGGAATCGCTGAACATCGGTGAGCAGCGCGGGCTCACTGTCCGTGCCGAGATAGGCTGCAGCCGCCTCCTGAAGCCCGGCGAGGTGAACGATCGCGGCGGCCGCGTCGTCACGGTGGATGCGGTTGGTCCAGTGCGGTGACGTAGTTCGCACGGTTCCGCCCTTCACCTGGTCAATCAGCCTCGTCCGCCCTGGACCGTAGATCCCGGAAAGCCTGAGCGCAACTGATTGTGGGGCACGGGCGGCGAGCAGTTCCTCGGTCTCCCGCAGCACCCCTCCGGTGGGTGTCGACGGCGCCGGGACCTCGGTCTCGTCGATCCACCCGCCGTCGTCGTTGCCGTAGACAGCGGTGGATGAGACGAAGATGATCCGCCGCGGCGCCACGCCGTCGCGCTCGAGTGCGTCGAGGAGGCTGGCTGTGCCCCCGAGATAGGTGGTGCGGTAGGCAGCCTCGTTCCGCCCATCCGCGGTAAGCGCGATAACGACGACGTCGGTGTCGCCCGGGACGGTGGGCAGCGTGCCGGTGATGTCGACAGCTGCGCCTTCGATGGCGGGCGGCAGCTTCTTCGGGGAGCGCCGCCACCCGATCACGCGGTGCCCCGCCTCGGCGAAGTACAGTCCGGCCTGGGTTCCGAGGTCACCGCATCCGGCGATCAAGACAGTCACCCCGGAAGCTTCTCACGTAGGGCCGCCCGCTGTTGAGCGTTGCCCGGGAGCACTGCTTTGCCCGCGCTACGTGCCAGACTTGCTCGCATGGCGCTTCGACTGCTTATGCTCGCTGACACGCACGTACCGAAACGCGCCCGGCAGATGCCCCAGCAGGTCTGGGACGCGGTTGATTCCGCCGACGTGGTCGTCCACGCCGGCGACTGGGTGGATGTTCCGCTCCTGGATGAGCTGGAACGGCGGTGCCGTCGCCTGATCGGCGTTTATGGCAACAACGACGGCGCAGATCTCCGCGCCCGCCTGCCCGAGATTGCCCGGGCCGAGCTCGAGGGCGTCCGGTTCGCCGTCGTGCATGAAACGGGTGCGGCCACCGGACGGGAGAAGCGCATGGACGAGGCGTTTCCGGATACGGACGTCCTGGTCTTCGGTCACAGCCACATTCCCTGGGACACGACCACCCCCGCAGGAATGCGGCTGCTCAACCCCGGCTCGCCGACTGACCGCCGGCGCCAGCCTGCGTGCACCTATTTCACTGCTGTGGCCGACGACGGCGAGTTGCGGGACGTGCGCCTCGAACGGCTTCCAGCGCGGTAGCCGCTCCTTTTGCTCAAACCGCGTTGTTGGTAGGAATAACTGAAGTAAACGTTTTGGTGCGTACAAACTGCAGCAGACATCACGGCACAAGGAGCTCAGTGTGGAGAATGGCCAGCGACAATTGCCCATCGTTCGGAAGAGCGCGGTAACCGCCGTCGCAGTGTGCCTGGCGCTCTCGGGCTGCACCGAGTCCCCCGAGCCGCCGGGTGAGGAGACGCAGGAGTCCGGCTCCGCCGCCGCGACTCAGGGCGGCGAAGGCGGCGGTGCAGCAGCGGACACTCCAGCGGCCGCTGGTACCGACATCCCTCAGCTCATCGACAACGTGCAGCCGTCGGTGGTCACCGTTTTCCTTGAGAGCGGCGGCCTGGGCAGCGGCGTGATCTACAACGAAGACGGGCTGATCCTCACCAACGAGCATGTAGTGGGGGGCGCTGAGGAAGTGCAGGTGGCCTTCGCCGACGGCCAGCGGGTGTCCGGCACCGTAGTGGCGACCGACGTCGTTACGGACCTTGCGCTGGTGCAGGCCGACCGTACCGGGCTGCCCGCTGCCGAATTCCAGACCGAGCTGCCCGACGTCGGAGAGCTGGCAGTTGTCATTGGAAGTCCACTCGGCTTCGAGAACACCGCCACTGCCGGCATCATCTCCGGACTGCACCGTGAAATTCCGGGATCGGCAACCAACAGCGCTTCGCTGGTGGACCTCATCCAGACGGATGCCGCGATCAGTCCCGGCAACTCCGGTGGTGCCCTCGTGAACAGCCAGGGACAGGTGATCGGGATCAGCGAGGCCTATATCCCGCCACAGGCCGGCGCGGTGTCCCTGGGATTCGCGATACCGGCGGGAACCGCCGTCGAAGTGGTGGAAGAACTGCTGGAAGACGGCAAGGCCGACCACGCCTTCCTCGGACTGGTGCCGCGGACCCTCACCCCGCAGATCGCCGAACAGCTCGGTGTCGATGCGGAGCAGGGGGTTGCCGTGCTTGCCGTCGAAGACGACAGCCCTGCCGACGACGCCGGAATCCGTGCGGGCGACATTATGGTCTCCCTGGACGGTGAGCCGCTGGAAAGCGCGGAGCGGCTGCTGGCGGCCCTCCGTGCTTTCGATCCCGGCGACTCCGTCTCCGCTGAGTTCGTGCGCGAGGGTGAAACACGTGAAGTCGAAATGACGCTGGGAGAGCGCCCGGCCGAGGAAGGGTAGGTCAGCGGGCGGACGCGCGCTCGGCCGGTCGGTTGAGCATGAAGGAGAACGCGAAGGCCAGGATTGCGGCGGCGAAAAGGACAAATTTCGCCGTGGTGAGGAAGCTCGCGAAGGCCACCTCGGATGCAGTTATGTCCACCGAGGCGAAGGCAGCCTCCAGGGCCAGGTTCTCGGCGACATCAACGGCCGCGTAGACAACCGCAATCACATAGAACAACCACCTCAGTGGTGAGTGTCCGCCGAACCGCTGAACCAGGAGGATGATCAACGCGGCGAAGGCCACGGGAAACACCAGATCCCAGAAGTAGTGGACGCTTTGGTAACGCTCAATCACCGGGGCATCCAACTCGTCTCGAACGGCTTGCACATGATCCGCGCTGTAGCCGCCGATCATGGTGTCCGGAAGCTGAAGACCGACCGCCCGCTGAACGGATTGCAGCTGCAGCCAGCCGAGCGCCAATGAGGATACCGATACTGCAGCGACGGCCGCGATCAGCCAGGCTGAGACGCGTTTGAACCTCGTGCTCTTGTTCCTTGCCGTATGCGTACTCTTGTCTGCTTTTATTCGTGCCATATCTTCCATTGTGGAAGCTAAGTGTGCTGATCAAGCTCACGATTCCGTTACGATGGCTGTGCCGCCTGACTGATTTCAGGAACTGAGCTTGTCAACCAGCTTGCGGGCGCGCTCCACCTCGCGCTCCGCTTCCTTCGCAGTCCGCTCCGCTTCGGTGCGCTCGCGGGCGGCATCGTCGGCAGCGTCGTCGATGTCGTCAATCTCCTGCTCGAGTGCCCGCATTCGTTTGCGTAGTTCGCGGACCTGAGACACCAGTCCTTCCCGGTCGCGGTCAAGTCGATCCACGTGCTCCCGCGCCCGCTTGAGCCGTTCAGCGGCTTCCTCCTCGCGGTCCTCGGCTTCCTCGAGTTCGAGCCGCGCCTCCGCTGCGGGATCGGGGGTGTCCTCGCCTTCGTCGCCGTGTTGCTCAGTTGCATGGGCCGACGCGAAGCTCCCCAGCTCAGTACCTGCATCGAAAGGGCCGCCCACTGCGTCGGTGAGGTCCACCGCGTCCCAGCCGCTTGCCTCAAGCGGCCGCACGAGGCGGGCCGTCGAGACCGCCGCGGCAGCACCGGCGTCGGCCATGGCTGCACGCAGCGTCTGCTCTACTTCGGTGGACACCGCTGCGCTGACCTGGTGTCCCAACTCCCGCGACAGGGCGGTTCCGTCCTTGACGAGAGCTGAGATCAGCTGCTGGCGCTGGACACCGAGCTTCTTCAACTCGCTGCCGTCGAGTTCCTCCTGCGCCTGACGCATGGCCGCTCCCAGTTGAAGGGCCTGGGTCAACTGGGAGCCGCGATGCAGGTTCATCATGTTGAGGAGCCAGGCAGACGCGGACGGCTTTCGCAGGGCCCGGACCTCCTTGGCCAGCGCCTTGTCACTGACCTCCTTCGCCCGGGCATTCCTGGCAGCGGTGAATTCATCCAGTGGAATTGCGTACAGTTCCGAAGCGATGTCAGCGAGATCGGGTTCCGGCAAGGCTCTCCATTTTGTGGTTGTTCAGTTCAGGGCAAAGGTGGAACCGTCGGCCCGGGCTCCGGGAAGGGCCGGTCCGGCGAGGGGCCGGGCTCCGGTTCAGGAGGTATGCCTGGGGTGTCAGGTCCCGGGTCGGGGATAGGGTACGGCGACGGCGAGGGCTGCGGTTCCGGGGCCGGTTCTCCTGGCGGCCTCGGCTGCGACGGGTCAGGGTGAGGCTCGTAGGGCGGGGGGATGGTCATCGCGCTGTCCTCTCTTCATCTTCGTCGATGTGGAACCACAGTACGCCGCTCGGGGCTGGTCGGAAATGGACTGCCAAAATGGACCCGGGAATAAGCCGTGCACATCCCGGCTTGCTATTCCTGGCTGGCGCCGACCGGTAGCGCCGCCTCAGCGCCTTCACAGGGGGAACCTCTTGCAGCAACGCACAGACCAGCGCGATCGGACAACCGACGCACCCGCCACCGATACCGCCGTCGGCAGTAGCCTACCCATGGCCGCCGACACGGTGTCCGCGCGCGACCGGCTGGTGATCTCCCTGCTGCTCGTGTCGGCCTTCGTGGTTATCCTCAACGAAACCATCATGGGCGTCGCCCTTCCGCGCCTGATGGAGGATCTCCAGATCACCGCCTCGACAGGGCAGTGGCTTACGACGGCGTTCATGCTCACCATGGCGGTGGTCATCCCCATTACGGGCTTCCTGATCCAGCGCTTCAACACTCGACCGGTCTTCTTCGCCGCGATGACTCTCTTCAGCGTCGGCACCCTGGTTTCTGCGCTCTCTCCTGGCTTCGAGATGCTCCTCGTCGGACGCGTGATCCAGGCCGGCGGAACCGCCATCATGATGCCGCTGTTGATGACGACCGTCATGACACTCGTGCCGCCGGCGTCACGGGGTAAGACCATGGGCAACATCTCGATCGTCATCTCGGTGGCTCCGGCTATTGGTCCAACGATCTCCGGCATCATCCTCAGCGTGCTGGACTGGCGCTGGATGTTCTGGCTGGTGCTGCCCATTGCCGTCGGGTCCCTGGTGCTGGGCGGGCTTCGCATTCAGAACGTAACCACGCCGAACCGCGTCCCCGTCGACGTCGTGTCGGTCATCCTGTCCGCCTTCGCGTTCGGTGGCATTGTCTATGGGCTGAGCCAGTTTGGTGAGGCCTCCGTAGGCTCCTCGGTTCCGGCCTGGGTTCCGCTCGCCGTCGGGCTTGTAGGCCTGGCCGGATTCATTGCCCGGCAGCTTTCCCTGCAGCGCCACGACCGCGCACTGCTGGACTTGCGCACCTTCCGTTCCCGTACGTTCACGGTCTCCATCCTTGTCCTGTCGATCAGCATGATGGCCCTGTTCGGAACGGTGATCCTCCTACCCATTTACCTGCAGGACGTCCTCGGCCTTGAACCCGCTGCCGCAGGGCTGATGCTGCTCCCCGGCGGCCTTGCGATGGGTCTGCTGGGACCGGTAGTCGGCCGGATTTTCGACCGGCACGGGCCGCGCGTCCTCGTGGTTCCCGGTGCTGTCCTGGTGGCGGCAGCCTTCTGGACTCTGACGCTGCTGGACGGGTCCACACCCGTACCGCTGGTGCTTGCCTGCCATGTGATCCTGAGCATCGGACTCGCCGGCATGTTCACGCCGCTGTTCACCTCCGCGCTGGGATCGGTCCGTCCGCAGCTTTACTCGCACGCGAGCGCCGTCGTCGGTACCGTCCAGCAGTTGGCCGGCGCCGCCGGTATCGCGTTGTTCGTGTCCGTGATGACCATCCAGACCAGTGCCCTGATGGGGTCCGGCGCCGCTGAGCTGCCTGCGCTCGCCGGAGGTATCCGGGCGGCATTCCTCTGCGGCGCAGTGATCTTCCTGTTCGCGGTGATGGCGGCGCTGTTTGTGCGCAAGCCCGCTGCCGCTGTCCCGTCGTCGGATGGTCATGACGACGCCGGTGTCCCGGCTTCCCCGCTGGGCCACTAGACTCCCGCTATGTCTCCGTCGCCCTTCATTCCGCCGGCAGTCCTCACCACGCCGCGGCTTCGGTTGGAGCCGCTCGGCCCCGAGCATTTCGAAGGTTCCTGGGCTGCGCTTCAGAATCCGGAATCGATGCGCCTGACGGGGACGCATCAGCAATTCACCCGTGAGCAGGTGGAGCGCTGGCTTGCCGGTCTGGCAGAGACCGACGGCAGAGCCGACTGGGCGATCATCACGGTGGAAGACGGTGTCCACATCGGCGAGGTGGTACTCAACGACTACGACGCCGCCAACCGGTCCCTGGGCTTCCGGATCGCGCTCGGTGCCGACCACACGTTCGGCAAGGGCTACGGGACCGAGGCAACCCGCGCCGTCGTCGACTACGCCTTCGACGAGATTGGGGTCCATAGGATCGGGTTGGAGGTTTACGCGTTCAACCCGCGGGCGCAGCGTGTGTATGAGAAGTGCGGTTTCCGCGTGGAGGGGCGCATGCGCGATGCACTCCTCTGGGATGGGGAGTGGGTTGATGCAGTGCTGATGGGCATGCTTGCGACCGATCCGCGACCCTGGAGTCGCTTGGTTGCATCCGTTAAATAGAGCCGGATGGGCCGCAGGCAGTTTTGTCAGAGGCGGATGATTCACTGCTTTGTATGGGAATCGGAGCAGCGCTTGAGCGAGTTGAGCAGTGTACTGCTGATGAGCTGGCTGCAGATTCGCTGTCTGCTGATTCGCTGTCTGCAGAGACTGCGCTCGAAGAGGCATATGCCGAGGCCTCGTCTGGAATACCTGAGCCTGTGCTGGAGCGGGTTGTTTTCGGTGGTGAGTCTGTGGC
Organism: Arthrobacter sp. JZ12; assembly: GCF_035189165.1. Taxonomy (NCBI): domain Bacteria; kingdom Bacillati; phylum Actinomycetota; class Actinomycetes; order Micrococcales; family Micrococcaceae; genus Arthrobacter; species Arthrobacter sp. JZ12. The sequence continues at coordinate 796,321 of NZ_CP045246.1, forward strand.
TGATGATGCCGTCTCTGAGGATCATGCACGCAGCCGCGTCGAAGAGGCATCACCCTACGCGCTGATGTTTCGGTTGCTTGATGAGGCGTCACCGGACACGAGGGATGCGCCGGGTTCCGCGAGGTTCCGTGCACTCAGCGACACGTTGGACCTCCTGCGGGCGGCGGATCGGTTGGCGTCGTGGGTGGCGGCGAGGCAAGCGCTGCTGACCGCAGAGGTCTTTCACAAGGTCCACGCATCTGAGCAGCCCGGTGCGGGAAGAGATAGAGATGGGGCGCGCCCGGACACGAGTTTCATGCTGGCGGCGCAGGAAATCGCACCGCTGCTGCGCGTTCCTGGCCCGACCGCGCATCGAATGATCGGAGAGTCCCTCCGGCTGACCGAGGAACTTCCGACTACTTGGGAGGCCCTGGACGCGGGGAAGATCAGTCCCGTTCAGAGCCGGGTGATAGTGGAAGAGTCGGGGTCCATCCCATTCGAGGCGCTGGCTGGGTTCGAAGCGACTGCACTCGAGTCAGCAGGCGCACTGACCCGCCCGAAACTCGCGAGAAAGTGTCGCCGTCTGCGGGAGGAGTTGCATCCGGAAACTATCTCCGCCAGGAAGATTCGCGCCGCGAAGGACCGGAACGTCTCAGTCCAGCCTGAGCAGGACGGTATGGCCTGGCTGGGCGCCTTCCTGCCCGCCGAGCAGGCACACGGAATATTCAACCGGGTCGACGCCGCCGCCCGCTCCCTGCAGGGACCTGACGAGCCGCGTACGCTGTCCCAACTGAGGGCAGACGTTCTCGCTGACATCCTGACGCACACCTGCACTGGCAATCCCAAGCAGGGAACCGGGTTCCGCGGGGTGGGAGCAACCGTCTTCGTCACCGTTCCGGTCATGACACTCCTGGGGCGCTCGCGATCGGACTGGCAGCAACCGGTCGGTTCCGCTGAGGCGGCCGCTGGGAAGGTTTCCGCTGAGGCGGCCGCTGGGAAGGTTTCCGCTGAGGCGGCAACTGCGTCTAATTGCGATGAAGCGGCATCTGACTGCGATGAAACAGTTGCGTCCGACCTGGCCGCGTGTGAGAACGGCTTGCTTGAGGGATACGGCCCGATCGATCCGGAAACCGCCCGGAACCTTGCAGCCCACGCGCCGAGTTTTACGAGGATTTTGGTTCATCCCGAAACCGGAGCGGTGGTCAGCGTTGGCCGGGACCGATATCGGCCACCCAAACACTTACAGGATTGGGTGAGAATCACTCATCCCACCTGTGTCCACCCGGGATGCAACCGGTCATCGTGGTCCTGCGAGATCGACCATGTCACCCCGTGGGCAAGCGGCGGGAAAACGGCACTCAGCAATCTGGCGCCGCGGTGCAAGCTCCACCATATGCTCAAGACGGAAGGCATCTGTACTGCTGGTCAGGACCACCGAGGCAAACAGCATGTGACGTCACTCGGCGGGAAGGGCCTACACCACTCTCCCCGAGCCGCCGCCACCGTTTTGACAGGTTGAGGAGTTGAGCGGGGGCAAGGGCCGCTTCATTCTGAAGGGTGGGGACCGCTAGCGCTTCTTGCCGCCGTCGAGGATGAGCGCCAGCGCAATTCCGAGCATCCAGACGTCCTTTGCCACGGGCGTGCCTTCCTGGCTGGGACGGATGGCGTCGTCCTGGGTCATGCCCGGAGTGCGGAAATACATCGCGAGCAGCCCGCCGGAGAATGCTGCCAGCCCCAGGCCAACTAGGTGGCTGGGAATGAACGGCAGCAGCAGGGCAGCGCCCAGAGCTGTTTCCGCGCCTGCCAGTACCTTGCCGAATTTCTCGGGGTCGAGCTGCTTGACCTGCGGAAAGGCATTCGCCGCCATGCCCTGCAGGTACGCTGCGGTATCCCGATCGAGGTCCTGCTTGCCGATGCCGGAGTTCAGGATGAACGCGCCCGTGCTGAGGCGAAGCGGAATGTGGCTGAGCTGCATTGGAACTCCTTCAATGGAACCGTTGGACTGCTTCGAGCCTACGTCCGCAGCCAGAGCATGGCTAGAGCCCGACTCCGGCGCGAACCACCATCCACGCCCAGCCGAACGACCCCGCAATGACCGCGGTAAAGAGGAGCAGCCACACGAGAGCCGGAACACCAGTGGAGCGGTACAGGAGGTAGGCATCGGACTGTCCGCGGTCCCGCCGTCGTCGGTAGTGCACCGATGCCACCTTGCCAAGATCCCGGACCGAACCGACCAGCAAGGCCAGCCCGAGGGCAACCACCACGTGTCCGGTGAACTCGACCGGCACCGCGACCACGAGCCCGGCCGAAACAGCGACCACGCCCAACAGGATCAGGATCCCGCCGGCATTGCGGATGAACAGCAGCGACAGAAGGAGCACCAGCGCGCCGACCGAGAGAGCTGCCGGCGCCCAACCGGCAAAGCCTGCCCAGACCAGAACTGCACCCACGACGGCGGGCACCGGGTAGCCCCAAAAGGTTGCCCAGGCGGTGCGCCAGCCGGGACGGCCGAACGACGTCGTCAGTCCGGAATGGTCGAAGTTCAACTGGATGCCGGTCACCCGCCTGCCCGCAAGCAATGCCGCGAACACATGTCCCAGTTCGTGGACCACAGTGCTGAACAGGCCGAAATAACGCCACGTCGCCGAGGGAAGCGAAAGGGCCGCGGCTGCAAGAAGGATGACCGCGACTTCAGTGAGGGTCAGCTCAGGCGGCTGGCTTCGGCTGAAACCGGCAAGCAACCGGTCCCACCACGTCATCAAGAACTCCACGCTCGGATGGTATCGGGCCATCCTCCAAGGAAGCTGACCCGAATACCGCTTAGGAGCGGGGAGTATTAACGGACTCGCCGCGGAACGTTCATCTTCCGGCAGGAAACGCTCTGCTTTGATGAACGTGAATGAGTGAAAGCTATTCGAGCTATCAGAAGGCGATCATGAACCTGCGGACGGCCGAGCATCCACGACCGCAACACTTCATCCTGCACATGAGCGACACCCATCTGGTGGGCGGCCCCGACCTCCTTTACGGAGCTGTGGACAGTGAAGCCCGGCTCCGGCAGGTATTCAAAGAACTGGAAGCTTCCGGATCACGGCCTGAAGCGATCGTGTTCACCGGCGACCTCGCGGACCGGGGCGAAGCACAGGCCTACGCAAAGCTGCGGGCCATCGTTGAACCGGCCGCCCAGAAACTCGGCGCGCAGGTCATCTGGGCCATGGGCAACCACGACGACCGCGCCACCTTCCGCAGTGAACTGTTCCGTGAGCCCGCGGGTACAGCACCCGTGGACCGCACCTACAACGTCAACGGCCTGCGGATCATCACGCTGGACTCCACAGTGCCGGGTCACCATCACGGCGAGATCAGCCACGAACAGCTCGTCTGGCTGGCCAACGAACTGCTGACGCCTGCCCCCTATGGCACCATTCTCGCCCTGCACCATCCGCCGGTACCGTGCGTGCAGGACCTTGCGGTCCTCGTCGAGCTCCGTGACCAGAACCGCCTGGCCAACGTCCTTCACGGCACCGACGTGCGGGCTATCCTGGCCGGTCACCTTCACTACTCCACCAGCGCGCTGTTCGCTGGAATCCCCGTCTCGGTGGCGTCCGCCACCTGCTACACACAGGACCTCGCGTACGACGACGGCGGCACCCGCGGTCGCGACGGAGCCCAGGCGTACAACCTGGTGCACGTCTACGAGGACACGGTGGTCCACTCGGTGGTGCCGGTCGGAAGCTACCGGGCAGTGGGGGAAACCGTGCCCCGGGAGGAAACCCGCCGCCGGCTCGCCGCAGCCGGTGTCAGGATTGCAGAGCCGACACCGGCGAAGGCGCTCACTGGCGCCTGATTGGCGGCCCTAACCGGCGCCTGATCGGCGCCCCTAACCGGCGCCTGACCGGCGGCCCGGACGAAACCGAACGACGGCAGGTTTGCCTAATTCTCCCAGGGAGCCTTCACCGGGAAGTACTTCTCGAGGAAGTCCGTCACCACGCGAGCCCGCTCTTCGGCCGGCACCTCCGGGAAACTGCCGTCATTGAGGCAGAAGAGGTCCATGTTGCGCTTGTCGAGGAGCTTGTGAAGCATCCGTAGGCCAGATCGCATGGTGGTGTCGATGTACTTCACCTTCGCCGACTCCTGGGTGACTGCGCGACCGGTCAGCAGGGCGTAGTAGTGGTACAGCGAGTTGGTGACCGAGATGTTGTCCTTGGCCCTGAACTTCGAGGCGGCCGTTGCGGCGAATTCATCCTCGAACTCTTCCTCCATCTCCAACATCACGCTCTTGCGCAGCGGCGCGGCCGTGTGTTCGAGGTGGCGCGTGGTGATGCGTCCGAACCGCTCGTGAAGCAGCCGCCGGTTGACGCGGGCGGCGTTCTCGAAGCCGCTCCGCTCGGCGTCGTTCTCGCCGAGCCCAATGCGGGTGTCCGCCTGGATGAACTTGGTTACCCCACCGGGAGAAAAGAACATGTCAGGACCCACCGGCCTGCCGAAGAACATGTCGTCATTGGAGTAGAGGAAGTACTCCGAGAGCCCGGGGATGTGGTGCAGCTGGCACTCGACCGCCTGCGAGTTGTAGGTGGGCAGGACGGAAGGATCGCGGAAGTGCTCGTGCGAACGGACAAGCGTCACCGACGGATGATCGGCCAGCCACTCGGGGCGGTCGGAGTCGGTGGCGATGAAGATCCGGCGGATCCAGGGGGCGAACATGTAAACCGAGCGGAGCGCGTACTTCAGTTCGTTGATTTGGCGGTAGCGCGCCTCGTGGTCGTCGCCCTCACCGACGACGGCGTCCTTCATCCGCTCAGCCCGTGCAGCCAGGTACTCGGGCGAGCTGCCGTCGACCCATGAGAAGACCAGGTCGATCTCAAAGTCGATGTCGGTGGCATGATCGGCGAACATGTTATCGATCGTTGGCCACATCAGACCATGCCGCTTCACGGAACCACGTACCACCTCGCTGGAGGGCAGGCTCCGCCGGGTGAGCGAATTCTCCACAGGCAGCACAATCTGGTCGCCGTCCAGGGACCAAAGCTCAATCTGCACACCGGCGGAAGCACCAAAGGTCAATCCACCGATGGGTTCAACGCGCGGTCGGTAGAGCCGAAAGATGCGGGCTTTGTCGCTGTGGGAGAGAACGCCGTCGGCCACCAGAAGTGTGCTGCGCCGTTTCGTGTCCACGGTGCGCGAATAGAACGGCTCGTTCCGGCACGCGTCCACGAGGGCGCAGCGGAGCTCCTCGCCGTCCTTCAGGTCCACGGCGATGACCGGCCGCTCGTCATTTCCCCTCACCAGGAGGTACTCAATACCGGCGTCGTCCAGTGCTGCTCGAATGAACAGAAGATCCTCCACCATTGCCTGATGCGGCGTGGTGTCCGTATTGATCAGGGCAAAGCGGCGCTTGACCGTGGTGATGTCGTCCCGGTCGGTCAGCCGGGCAACTGAGGCGGTGGAGGCAGACTCTAGGAGCTCAGTATCGCTGTCCAGCTCAGGGGCGCCGAAATACACGTCATGCTGGGCGGCAGTGTCTGTAATGGGGTCCTCCAAACAGTCGAAAGGGCGGGTGGCCGGTAGGCATCGCAGATTGCTTGCACGGTCGCTGGTCCAATGATAAGCCTGCACTACATGAGCCCCGGGCATGCCCCGGGGTGCCCGGGATGGAAGGACACCATGGCACACACCAGTTTCACCTCTTTGTTGGCTCAGCAGATCGGCAACGAATTCGCAGCGTCCCAGCAGTACCTGGCCATCGCGGTCTGGTTCGACGGACAGGACCTGCCGAGGCTCGCCGCACACTTCTACAGGCAATCGCTCGAAGAGCGAAACCATGCACTCATGATGGTCCAGTACATGCTGGACCGTGGCCACGAGGTGAGCATTCCCGGTGTCGAAGCCGTCCGCAACGAGTTCTCCTCCGTCGAGGAGCCGATTGCCCTGGCGCTTGAGCAGGAGAAGCAGGTCACCAGGGACATCGAGGCGCTGTTCGCCCAGGCCCGAGCGGAGAACTACGCTCTGGGCGAGCAGTTCATGCTCTGGTTCCTCAAGGAACAGGTGGAAGAAGTGGCGTCCATGACCACGCTGCTGACCATTGTGAGGCGGGCGGACAACCTGTTCGACGTGGAGAACTTCCTCGCCCGCGAAACTGTGGGCGATGAAGGCAACGACCCGAACATGCCGCCGGCCGCCGGCGGGGCACTGTAGGGAAATCGAGCAGTATGGAAGCCTTTCCCCTGGACTGGCAGCGTGCCCTGGTACTGATGGCACATCCCGACGACGCCGAATACGGCACTTCCGCCGCCGTCGCTGAATGGGTGGCACAGGGCAAGGAGGTCAGATACGTGCTGGCCACTCGCGGAGAGGCCGGCATCGCCGGGTTGCCACCGCAGGAGAGCGGCCCGTTGCGTGAGCAGGAGCAGCGCAGCGCATGCGACCGTGTGGGAGTTGAAGTCCTCGAATTTCTCGACTACCCGGACGGCCGCATTGTCGAGTCACTCCAGCTGCGCCGCGACCTCGCCGAGGTTATCCGCCGGCACCGGCCCGACGGCGTCGTAACCCTGAACCATAGCGACTCCTGGGGGTCGGGCACCTGGAACTCCGAGGACCACCGCGCCTTGGGCCGTTCGGTGCTGAATGCTGTGGCGGACGCGGCCAACGAATGGATCTTTCCCGACCTGGCCGGTCCGCCGCACCGCGTCGACTGGACCGCGATCCTGACCCTGAAACCCACGCACCTGATGCCGGTGAGTGAGGAAAGCGTGCAGAAGGCGATCCAGTCGCTCGCAGCGCACAAACGCTATCTGCGGGCGCTGAACTCCAGGCCCGTGGAAGAGCAGGCGACCGAGCAGGTGCGGTGGGCCACCGCCCTGCACGGAAGCACCGGCGTCGGATTCGAGGTTTTCGGGCTCTAGGCAGTCAGGACCCGTTCCGTTCCGCCGCGAGCTCGAGGATCCTTCCGCGGCACAGTCGCCAGCCAAGCATCAGCGCCGGAATCACGATCAGCAGCGACGCAATCGTCCACGTACCCACCGGGCTGTCGAACGCCATCAGCACCAGCACGGCAGCAAGGAACGCGAGCGTGAGCCAACCTGTCACCGGAGAACCGGGCATGCGGAATGAGGGCCGCAGCACCTCACCGCGGCGGGAAAGCCGAACCAGTTGCATCTGGCAGAGCACGATCATGCCCCACGTACTGATGATGCCCAGCGATGCGATATTCAGGACGATCTCGAACGCATCCGCTGGGACGATCGCGTTCAGTGCCACCCCGAGGCACGCGACAACGGCCGTCAGCGCGATGCCGCCGTAGGGGACTCCTGCCCTGTTCATCCGCCCGGCGAACTTGGGTGCCGAACCGGTGACCGCCATCGAACGCATGATGCGGCCGGTGGAGTAGAGCCCTGCGTTCAGCGAGGAAAGGGCGGCGGTCAGGACCACCAGGTTCATGATCGCGTCCACGCCGCCGACGCCGATGGAACCGAAGAAGGTGACGAACGGACTCTCACCGGCCTTGTAGGCGGTGTAGGGGAGCAGCAGGGACAGCAGCACCAGCGAACCGATGTAGAAGACGGCGATGCGAAGGATTACGGTGTTGACCGCCTTGGGCATGACCTTCTCGGGGTTCTCGGTCTCGCCGGCGGCGGTACCGATCAGTTCGATGGATGCGTACGCGAACACCACTCCCTGCATGACGACGACGGCGGGCAACAGCCCGTTGGGGAATAGTCCGCCATTGTCGGCGATGAGGCTGAATCCAACATCCTGTCCGGCGACAGGGGTGCCGAAGATGACGAAGTAGACGCCGACCACGAGGAAGGTCAGCAGCGCAACGACCTTGATCAGCGCAAACCAGAATTCGAGTTCACCGAACACTTTCACGGAGATCAGGTTGAGGCCCAGCACCAGAACCAGCGCCGCGAGTGCCCACACCCATTGCGGAACATCGGCGATGGGAGCCCAGTACTTCCTGAAGAAGTTCATGTAAAGCGCGACGGCGGTGATGTCCACGACCGCTGTCATCGCCCAGTTGAGCCAGTAGAGCCAGCCGGTGACGAATGCCGCCTTCTCCCCGAAGAACTCGCGGGCGTAGGAGACAAACGAGCCCGAGGAGGGGCGGTGCATGACCAGTTCACCCAGGGCGCGGAGGATCATGAAGGCAAAGAATCCGCAGACCGCGTAGCTGAGGATCAGGGCAGGGCCCGCTCCGGCCAATCGGCCGCCGGCGCCCATGAAGAGGCCCGTACCGATTGCACCGCCGATGGCGATCATCTGAATCTGGCGTGCCTTGAGGCCCTTGTGGTAGCCCTCGTCTTCCCGATGAAGCGTGGCTTCCGAGGCGTGGGCGTGGGCTGGAATGGTGTGGTCGGTGATCGGCGCTGCCGGTTGGGCGTCGAGGGGGAGCTTTTTCATGGGAGTCCTAGTGGGGTAGGGACTGGAAGGTAGTTGCTACTTGGTGAGGTTCGCCAGGCGCTCGGGGCTGAGGAGATCCTGCAGCTGTGACTGGGTCAGGAGGCCATGCTGCAGGACAAGTTCTGCAACACCCCTTCCGGTGGCCAGGGCTTCCTGGGCTATGGCGGTGGCGGCTGCGTACCCAAGGTAGGGATTCAGGGCGGTGACCAGGCCGATCGATTGCTCCACTGTTTGCCGGAGGTGTTCCGTGTTCGCCGTGATGCCTTTGATGCAGCGGGACGTGAGCGTCCGGCAGGCAGCTTCAAGATGGGAGATGCTCTTGTGGAGGCTGTGGACGATGATCGGCTCGAACGCGTTCAGCTGCAGCTGTCCCGCCTCGGCAGCAAGAGTGATGGTCACGTCGTTGCCGATGACTTCGTAGGCCACCTGGCTGACCACTTCGGGGATTACGGGGTTGATCTTGCCGGGCATGATGGAGGATCCGGACTGCACGGCGGGCAGGTTGATCTCGCCGATCCCGGCTCGGGGACCGGAGGAGAGCAGCCGGAGGTCGTTGCAGATCTTGGAGAGCTTGACTGCTACCCGCTTCAGCACGCCCGAGAGGTGGACGAAGGCACCGACGTCCTGCGTGGCCTCGATGAGGTCGACCGCGGTGACCAGCGGCAGGCCGGTGATCTCTGCCAAATGCCGGCAAGCAGCCTCGGCGTAGCCCGCCGGTGCGTTGAGCCCGGTCCCGATGGCCGTGGCGCCAAGGTTGATCTCGTGGATCAGCACTTCGGCCTCGGCCAGGCGAAGCCGGTCTTCTCCGATAGTCACCGCATAGGTGCCGAATTCCTGCCCCAGCGTCATCGGCACGGCGTCCTGAAGCTGCGTCCGGCCCATCTTCACGACGGTGCGGAATTCGCCGGCCTTCCCGGCGCACGCCTGTTCAAGCTCCTCGAGTGCTGCAAGGAGCTGTTTGATCCCGAAGATCGTCGCCAGCTTCACGGCGGTGGGGTACACGTCGTTGGTCGACTGGGAGAGGTTGACGTGATCGTTCGGGTGGAGGCGGGAGTAATCGCCCTTGGGATGACCGAGGATTTCCAGTGCCCGGTTGGCGATGACCTCGTTGGCGTTCATATTCGAGGAGGTCCCGGCGCCGCCCTGGACAACGTCGACGACGAACTGGTCGTGGAGCAGTCCGTCCATGACGTCCTGGCAGGCCTGATCGATGGCGGCCGCCCGCTCCGGGTCGAGAAGCTGAAGCTCGCGGTTGGTTCGCGCGGCCGCCTGCTTCACGGCTGCCAGACCCCGGACCAGATAAGCGTTAGTGGCAAGAGGCTGACCGGTGATGGGGAAGTTTTCTACCGCCCGGAGCGTATGCACGCCCCAATATGCTTCGGCGGGGACGTCGCGGTCTCCGAGCAGGTCATGTTCGGAGCGCGTACCCGCCGCAGCGGCGGGTACGTCGGTGGTGGTGGTGGTGGTCATGAAAGTCCTTCCATGGCTTCGTTGACGGGTTAGGACGGTTAGAGCGGATCGGAAAAGGCTGCACAGGGCAGCACGCAGGAATACCTGGGAATCAGCGGGAACATACGAAATAGCGCGGTTCTTAGGACAGGAAGTCTGTTGCCTGCAGCACGCCAACCGGACGGCCGCCGCCAAACACGGGCAGGACACCGAGATCAGACGACGGGGCAGGGTCCAGGCCAAGGCTCTCGAGGACCCTCACAGTGGCCGGCATGCGCGCCCGGTCACCGCCGTCGGAAATCTTGACGGCCACGGCGCGTCCGTCCGGTAGACCTACCAACTGCACACCCTCGAAGCCGTCCTTGGCCACGGCTCCCGGAAGCCGGCGCATGAGTTCGGTGACGTCCCGCCGCTCCCCGGCGACCATGTCGGGGTGTTGCTGCATTGCCAGCCCGACGGCGGCTTCCGCACTCAACGGAGCGACCGCGCCGTCGTTTGCACCCCCGCCCTTGGCAGAGCTTGCTGCAGAGGCGATCCGCCCGAAGGCGGAAGCCATGCCGCGGAGGGTGAGGGAGAAGAGGGGAGTGCCGCAGCCGTCGGTACTCAGCCCGAAGGGCTCCTCGCCGGTCAGGTCGATGACCGTGCGCGCGACAAGCTGTTGCAGTGGGTGGGCAGGGTCCAGGTAGCCCTTCACCGGCCACCCGTTGATCCTGCAGGTGGCAACCATCGAGGCGTGCTTACCCGAGCAGTTCTGCGCCAGCTGGGTCGGCGAGCCACCCGCGCGCAGCCAGTCCTCCCGCTCCGCTTGGCCGTACGGGAGATCCGCGCTGTTCTCCAGGTCATCCGGGGTGAGCCCGTGCATTTCGAGGATTTCCAGCGCACCGTCGCGGTGCTGGGCGGCACCGGAGTGGCTGGAGGCCGTCAGCGCGAGCAGGCGTGCAGGAAGTTGCAGCCCCGCCCGTACCAGGGCAACAGCCTGGAGCGGCTTGAGCGACGAGCGCGGGTAGAAGGGCGCCAGCGGGCTACCGGCTGCGGCCAGGGTCGAGCCGTCCGGTGCCGTGGCGATGGCCGACCCGTAGTGGGCGCTTTCGGCCAAGCCGTCACGGCTGGCAACGACGAGGACAGTGTGCTGCGGCAGGTCCTGCGGAAGATAAGGTGCAGGGCGGAAGGCAGCGGAAGTGACAGGGGTTGGCATAACGTCCTTGAAGCTACTTGCGGAGAATTGAATCGAGTGCGGCGCCGACGGCCTGGAGGTGTGCTTCCATGGCGGTCCTGGCGTCGTCGGCCGAGCCGGCCTCCAGAGCTGCGAGGATTCGCTGGTGCTCGAGATCGGAGGCATGCCGGCGATCAGCCATCATGTTGAGCGTCTCGGACTGGTGGGCGAGTGCGCCGCGGATCTCCGCCACCACAGATGCAAAGACCTTGTTGCCGCTGGCCCGGGCGATGGTTTCGTGGAAGCTGGAATCCAGCGCAACCCAGGATTCCGGGTCCGTTTCCGCTGCCATTTCCTCGACGAGGCCGCGTAGCATATCCAGTTCTTCAGCGGTGCGCCGCACTGCGGCGAGACTGGCCGCTGGAACCTCGATGTGCGGGCGCGCCTCGGTGAGATCGCGCGCCGAGTATCCGCCCAGAGTGAGGTCGTTGGCCACAGCGTCGGCGACCACGAACGTGCCCTTGCCCGTCTTGGTGACTGTCAGTCCCAGTGCGGTGCAGGAGCGAAGGGCCTCACGAACCACGGACCGGCTTACGCCGTATTCCTGGGCAAGAGCCGCTTCCGAACTGAGCTTGGTACCGACGGGGAGCCGACCCGACTCGATCTCGGACCGGAGCTCATTGAAGAGAGCCTCTGCGGCACCTAAGCGAGCAAGCGGACGGGAAGGTTGTCCTGCTGTCTGGCTGTCTGACAGGTTCACAGTAGCAATATGGCATCCGTCACAAGAGCTGTCAAACCGGCCTTGCTACGTCAGAGCAGGTTGGAGAAGCACTTTGTACGTCACCGTCCGGATGCCTGGGCGAGAGTCCCAGGAAGTTCCACCGCATAGAACCGGCGCGGGTCCTGCAAGAGCGCCGGGTACTCGAAGTCGGTCCTTCGCAGCCAGCCGGACAGGGCAATCGGGCGCCGCGCGGTCGGCGGGGGCGCGGCGTCGTCGTCGTCGTTCTCCGGCTCCACGGGATCAAGCGCCAGCGGACCAAGTGTGCCCACCTGCAGGCGGGCACCCCCTTCGACAACGACGCCGGCGGGGTCGCCCTCGCGCGCCAGCTCAGTGAAAGCGGTGTACTGGCGCGTCCATTTCGGTACCGCCCTGCCGGCCGGCGGATGGGCGGGAAGCTGCAGGGCATCGCCGTGGTCAGTGTCCAGCGGGCCATGCCAGATCCAGAGGCGCTCGCCGAGCGGTTCGACCGGGATCAGTTCCTCCTCGGGTTCAGGCCAGTTGTAGGGCAGGTCATCCGGTGTCCCGGGAAAGCGGTCGCGGTAGAACTCCGGCGCCTTCTGGATCAGGTTGGACTGGTGGCTGACGTGCACCTCCGCGTTGCCTAGCCACGGGGGCATCGCCGGTTCGGGCCCGCTGCCGGCCAGATAGGCAGCCGCTGTATCCGGCGCGAACTCACTGATCAGTGGCGCGGTGCTGTCCGCGTGGCCCCGGGAAACCCACTCCCGGACCATCGCCAGGCCGTACACCGTGAGTGCGGGAACGTACCCCATCCACATGCGCGTGACCGGATGGCTGCGCCAGCCGTAGTCGGGGAGCACCAGCGCACGCAGGATCTGCAGTGTCTCCACCCGCTGTTTGCCGAGCCTGGCCTGGTCGAGGACGGCAGCGCTGGCTTCGAAATCCGGGTACGGCAGGAAGGTCTGCATTTCGCCAGTGTGTCACACAGAAGGCCGAATGCTAAGCCTGCTTGGTAATCGCCGGTGTTGTTCCCTACCGTGCGGCGTAGGACGTCCGGCGCCGGTCGGGGAGGCGACGATGGAGCTCAATCGCCTCGCTGTAGTAGGACACCAGCTGCTCGCACAACACCGGCCAGGTACGGCCCTGCACGGCGTTGTACGCGGCGCGGCCGAATGCCCGGCGCTTCGTATCGTCTCCGAGCAGGTCCATGACAGCGGCGTGCAGCTGGTCAAGCTCGCCCGGAGGGTAGACCCAGCCGGTGCGTGATGAGTCAACCAGGTCCAGCGGACCACCGCGGCCAACCGCAACCACGGGCACGCCGGACGCCATGGCTTCCTGAATGGTCTGGCAGAACGTCTCCGATTCACCTGGATGGACGAAGATGTCGAAGGAGGCCATCATCCGCGCCAGTTCGTCACCGGACTGGAATCCCGCGAAGTACGCACCGGGCAGCTTCTGCTTCAGCGAGTCCTTCTCCGGTCCCGAGCCGACGATGACAAGCCGAGTTCCGGGAATGGCATCGAGGCCTGCAAGGTCCTCCACCTGCTTTTCAGCAGCGAGCCGGCCCACGTAGCCGATGATCTTCGAGCCGAGGGGCGCAATGGAGCGGCGCCACTGCCCGTCGCGCTTGGCCGGTGTGAAGCGGCGGGTATCCACTCCCCGCCGCCACAGCCTCAGCCGCGGCAGGTCATGGGATTCCAGCTGGTTAAGGGCGAACGACGACGGCGCCAGCGTCAGCGTCGACGCCCGGTGGATGTTCTCCACCCGCTGCCACAGCACGTTCTCAAGCCATGGCACCCCATAACGTGCGGCATATGCCGGAATCTCCGTCTGGTAGACCGACACCGTGGGAATTCCGAGCTGCCCGGCTGCCTGGACGGCCCGCCAGCCCAGGACGAACGGTGAGGCGACATGAACAACGTCGGGGGAGAAGTCGACAAGGATGCGCCGGACCCGCGCCACCGTTCCGGCGGCGAGCCGCACATTGGAGTACCCGGTGAGCGGCACCGAAGGCAGGGTGATTACCGGGAAGCCTTCAACGGTTCCGGGGGCCTGGCTGTCCAGCCAGGGCGACTTGTCCAACCAGGACGACGCCGGCGCAATGACCAGCGCGTCATCCCCCCTTCGCCTGAGGTGAGCCAGCACCTTCAGCAGGGAGTGCGTTACCCCGTTCATGTGCGGAAGGAAGGATTCTGCAACCACGGCAACTCTCACCCTTCCGATACTTCCAGCGCCGTCTGTGCACCCGGCGTGCAGGAGGTGGACCGTCGGTTAACTCTGGGTCAGGAAGGGGTGTACAGCTCGCCCACCGGTATGGACACGTCCACCCGGTTATCCGGCCCGGGGAGGGGGCAGGCCCAGGCCTCGTCGTAGGCGCAGGAGGGGTTGTATGCGAAGTTGAGGTCGATGATCAGGCGCCCGTCCCGTTCCCCGAGGTGCGCACCCTTGATCGTGTCCAGCACGTACCGTCCGCCGCCGTAGCTTCCGCCCGAAGCACCGGATGAGCCATCGCGCAGGGGGAGGAACAGGCCGCCGCCATAGGACCGGAGGCGCCACAACGCCAGCCGGCCCACGCCGTCGAGAGTTACCGTGCCGAGCCGCTCGAACGGCACTATGCCGTCGGTTCCGGTACGAACCTCCATGAGCTGGCCGGCGCCGTCGTCGTCGATCACGGCTTCGAAGCGGAAATCGGGGTTGTAGGCGGCGACGGCCAGGCTGGTGAAGGATGAACGTACGTGGGCGGGAAGCGGGGACGCCGGATGATGCGCAAACAGCCGGTCGCGTTCGGTGCGCCAGTGGGCGTGCGCGAGGGCGGGCGAGCCGGTAGCTGCAGCGGATCGGACTTCCTGGTACAGGGCGAAAACGCGGCGGCGCCAATCGGCAGTGGCCAGGACAGCAGCGGCATGCGACATAAAGCCAGACTAACTGTTGCCTGGGCGTACTGTACCTAGGGTGACAATTGCGCTTTTCATCCTGGTTCTGGGGCTCATTCTGGTGGGAGCCGTTGCCCAGAGGATCGCCGGGCTGGGATTTGCGCTGCTCGTTTCGCCCTTCCTGGTGTTGATCCTCGGTCCGCACGAAGGCGTATTGCTCATCAACATCTGCGGCGTGGTGTCCTCCACCCTGATCGTTCCCCGCGTGTGGAAGGACATTGACTGGAGCATGTTCCGCTGGCTCACGCTGCCGGCTTTCATCGGCACGGTCTCGGGGTCATTCGCTGCCGTCAACCTGCCCAGCGCGCCGCTCGCGGTGACGGTGGGCGCCGTCGTGCTTGTGGCCCTGACGGCATCGCTGGTCATGCAGCGGACATCGGTGGTCGTGACGGGTAACCGGGCAAAGGCCATTGCGGGCGTGTCTGCTGGCCTGACCAACGCCATGGCCGGCGTCGGCGGGCCTGCGGTGAGCGCCTACGCGTTGCTTTCGCGGTGGCCGCAACGTCCGTTCGCGGCCACACTGCAGCCGTTCTTCGCATCGACCGGAGCTGCGGCTGTGCTGGTCAAGCTGCTGATCGACCCCGGGCAGGTACCGCCCCTCGCTACCTGGATGTGGGTGGTCATACCCATCACCATCGTGTTGGGCATCCTCGCGGGGGAGCAGCTTTCCCGCTACATCCATGATCGGCACGCACGGTTTGCGGTGATCGTGATCGCATTCCTAGGTGCGGCGACGGCGTTCACCAAGGGCCTCATGGACCTGCTCGGCTGAACTCGGTGCAGGCCGCCGCGTGCCCGCCTGCCTTCCGCGTGAGGCACCTCGCCCGAGTCGTTGAATGGCTGCTCGCCCCACCGGTGGCACCATGGAAGAGATGAAACTCGCCGTCAAGCCCCGAGCTTTGCCCATGCCGCTATGGCTGCAGGGCGCCTTCGAACTGGGGCAGGCTGCGCTCATCTCCGCCCTGATCGCCCTTGCGCCGGTGGCCGCGGTGTGGCTTACAGGCGGCATCGCCGGACGGGACGCGCCGGCAGTCGCGCAGCTTGGGGCGCAGGCCTGGCTGGTCATGCATGGTGTGCCGCTCCAGATCCACCGTGCCGACGGCGATTCCGGGATGCTCTGGGCGGTACCGTTGGCGCTTGCGCTGATTCCGTTTCTTCTGGCCTGGCGTGCCGGCCGAAGGCTCGCGCGCGCGTCCTACACTGACCAGCTGTGGCAGGCGTTCCTGGGAGCCTTCGCCGTGTACACGGCCGTCGGTGTCGGGGCTGCCCACCTGGCCGACGACGGCGCAACCTCGGCCTCGTTGGCGGCCGGTGCGTCCGTGCCGCTCATCGCGGCGGGATTCGGCATGGTGATCGGTGCGTACCGCGAGGCAGGCTCCTGGGGAAGGTTGATCGGCGTCGACCTGGCCGACTGGATCGCCGCAACCAGCCAGCATTCCAGGTGGGCCGGATCGTACGTCTGGTCTGCCATCCGCGCGGCGTTCCTCGCCGTCATCGCTGCCCTCGGGCTTTCCGCGCTTCTCCTGGCGGTCACGCTCGCCATACACTGGGCCGCCATCGCCACCATCTATGAGCGGCTCGACGCCGGAATCGTTGGCAGCGCCGTAGTGACCCTCGGCCAGCTCGGGTTCCTGCCCAACCTTGTTGTCTGGACCTTGGCGTGGTCCTCGGGGGCCGGCTTCGCCCTCGGCGCCGGCAGCTCCATCTCGCCGTTGGCGACCACGGCAGGGCCGCTTCCGGCCCTGCCGATCCTCGGCGCTGTGCCCTCAGGAACACTTGAATTCGGGATGGCCGCACTGGCATTGCCGGTGGCTGCCGGCCTACTCGCCGGCTGGTGGTTCTTCCGGGAAGGCGAGAACCACCTCGATGAGTGGCTGCAACTGAAGGTCGAAGCCCGCTGGTTCACCGCGGCAGCGTCCACGCTGATCCTCGGACTCTTCGTCGGCGCCCTGGCGGGACTGGCGGCGTTCCTGCTCGCTGTGATCTCGCGGGCGACGCTGTCTGTGGGACGGTTCGTGGACCTCGGGCCTGACCCGCTGTGGACGGGCGTCTGGATAGCAGTGGAAGTGGCTGTCGGCGTCGTCGTTGGCTATGCAGCGGGACCGCTGCTGGAGCGCGAGCCCCGCCGGGGGTAGTCGGGCCGGCGACAGTCAGCGCGACTCGAGAAGCTTCTTCAGGTTCCGTAGATCGGCAGTGTTGGCTTTGCCCATTGACCGTCCCACCAGCGGAGCCATCAGGCGGGAAAACCCTCTGGGTTCGCCGTTGTTGCGCAGAACCATCAGCGTGGCAGCGGGACCGGAATCCTCCCAGTTGTAGGTGGTCTGCATCGGAAACGGTCCTTCAGCCGTGCGCATGACCAGCCGCTCGAGCGGCACGAAGTCCACAACCTCATAGACGTAGGAGAGGGCGCGCCCAAGGAACTTCGCCGAGAATGCAATCCGCGAACCCTCGCGGAGGATTGGCTCGGACTGCCACTGGGCCGAGTCGATATTCACGTACCACTCGGGTGCGTTGGCGGGGTCTGCTGCATAGGCGGCAACCTCCGCACGGGGCCGTTCGATGACCGCCTTGGTTACGACGTCGACCATGTGCCCTACTGCCCGGTGGAATCCGAAAGTGAGCGGGGTTCCAGCAGGCCGCCGAGGTCCCGCAGATCCTCCTCGCACTGGCGTTCGGCCTGGGAGGTAAGGGCCCGGGCCATGCAGTCCTCGTAGCGTTCAGTGATCGGCCAGAGCAGGACGGCGGCGCCCGTACCGAGAACCAGCAGGAGAGCCGCAACCAGCGCCGTGGTGGTGGCCATCCTTAGGAACACCGGCGCCCTGTGCCGCACGAGATTCACCAGTGCGATCAGACCGACCGTCAACGTGGCGATACCGAAAGCCAGACTCAGCAGCTTCCACGGCAAGGGGAAGCTGCTGCCCAGCAGCGTGCCGAGAAGCAGGAGCATGAACACCCGCAGCAGGGTTCGCGTGGACGCGACTTCCTGCGCAGTCGGCGCAGGCTTCGGGCGCGATGGAGCAGGGGCTGGATCGTTCATGAGTTAAGCCTATGGCCTCCACCAGTACCCTTGGACAATGCGCATTGTTGTCCTTGTGTCCGGTACCGGCTCCAATCTTCAGGCAGTTATCGACGCCGTTCAGGCCGGTGACCTGCCGGTGGAGATTGCCGCCGTGGGAGCGGACAGGCCGGGCACCTACGGGGTTGAGCGGGCAGCGGCGGCCGGGATACCCACCTTCGTGGTCGACTTCAAGCAGTACAGCTCAAGGGCTGACTGGAACGCCGACCTGACTGAACGGACCGCGGCCTTCGATCCTGACTACGTGATCTCCTCCGGTTTCATGCGCATCGTCAACCAGCAGTTCCTCGACCGGTTCCCCAACCGCTACCTCAATACGCATCCTGCCCTGTTGCCGAGCTTCCCGGGTGCGCACGGTGTGCGTGACGCCCTGGCCTACGGAGTTAAGGTCACCGGCTGCACGGTCATGATCGCTGACGCCGGCATCGACACCGGCCCCATCCTGGCGCAGACAGCCGTACCTGTTCTGGACGGTGACACCGAGGAAACCCTTCACGAGCGCATCAAGGTTCAGGAACGCGCCCTGCTCATCGAAACGCTCCGTGACCTCGCGACCCAGAAAGCATCGAGCGGGCGCTGACAACAGGATTCCGGTTGGAACCTTGCCGTAAGCGCCCGCCCGGTGCTATGCCGGTTGGCCTACCCGGCTTGGCCTAATAGGCCGCGCCTATTCTGTGGTGACCACGTGCGTGCGGTGGTCATAGACAAAGGTGACCTGCCCGCCGTCGTCGTGCTGGAGGGAGATGTTCCCGCCATTCCGGACGCCG
Organism: Arthrobacter sp. JZ12; assembly: GCF_035189165.1. Classification (NCBI taxonomy): domain Bacteria; kingdom Bacillati; phylum Actinomycetota; class Actinomycetes; order Micrococcales; family Micrococcaceae; genus Arthrobacter; species Arthrobacter sp. JZ12. Next base: position 814,817 of record NZ_CP045246.1, read on the forward strand.
TCGACGCCGTAGTTCTCATCCCACGAGCGGTTGATAGCGACTTTGTACTCGTAGGTGCCGGCTGGAATATCCATAGTGAGCCGCCACAGGCCGTCCTCACCGAGGCTCAGCTGCGCCTGGTCACAGGCCGGCTGCCAGTCACCGGCTGCACATCCAATCTCGGAGTTGAAGGCACCCGGTACGGAAACCGCGCCTGGCTGAATGACTTCCGGATTCCCGACGCTGACGGTCCTCACGTTCGACACTGACTCCCCGAGTAGCGCGCGGTACTGCAGGACGGTGTCGTCCGGGAGCCCGCTGATGTCATCGGTCACGGTGTAGGCCGGGGACGAATCATCCGAGCCGATGGCTTCCCAGGCGCCGCCGTCCACGCTTCGTTCGAAGGACACCAAGTTCGAGGCCTTCTCGGGATCAGCAACCGCGACGAGCTCCACAGAATCCCGGACCCTCGCGTTCTCTTCCGGCGCCTGCAGCATGATGAGCGGTTTTGGTGCCGACGCTTCGACAACCTCGCTGCCAGCCGTGTTACCCCTGTTGTCGAGAACCACCGCCCGGTATTCGAGCGGCGTTCCCGGGTCGAGCGCGGCGACATCGTGGAACACCCGGTAGGGAGCGTTGTCGTCCGTGCCGATGGGCTCCCACTCGCCGCCTGCGGTGCGCGCCTCGAAGGACACCTGATAGAAGGAGGAACCGGTGACGTTTGCCTCGACCAGCATGCGCCCGTTGTCGCCGTCGGCCGGCTGCGGTGTAGAGAGAGCGACTGCCGGGGCAGCTTTCGAGGCCGGGATCCGGCCTGCACCCTCGAAGACGACGGCGGACAGCGGCGGCACCGTCACTGTGACGGTCCCATCGGCGGCGGACTTCACCCGGTCCTGGCCTTTTCCGTATATGGACTTGAAGGTCCTGGAGGGTATGTAGGTCGGAATTTCCGCCGTCTGCGCAGCCTCGCTGTTGTTCAGCGCCACGACGTACTCCCGCTGGCGCTCAGTATCGATGCGGGAGAAGGCGTAGATGCCGGCGCCGTCGGCGGCGTACCGGTGCTGGTGAGCTCCGTTGCGCAGCGCGGGGTGCTTCGCCGTGATCTCGGCGAGGGAGCCGATTGTTCGGTACAGCGGGTGGTCCGGGTTGAAGTTGTCCTGGGCGTGCGTTGCTTCGGTGCCCAGGAGATCATCGTCGAGGTAGTCGGGAACCTGGCTGGCGAAGAGGGTCTGGCGTGCGTCCTGATCACCGCCCGGGCCGGTGAAGCCCTGCTCGTCGCCGTAGTAGACCACCGGGTTGCCCCGGGAGAAGTACATCAACTCGTGGGCCAGCTGGTCGCGCGCGAGGAGTTCGTCCTCGCCCGCACCGGGATTGTCCGCAGTGATGAAGCCTCCGATACGGCCCATGTCGTGATTGCCGAGGAAGGTGGGCAGGCTGTACGCGTTGGAGTCGGCGTCGGTGTACCAGTCGTCGCCCAGGAAAAAGTCCTGCAGTTGTCCGGCATCGGCGCTTCGGGAGGCGAATCCGCGCGCGGCTTCCTGGAAGGGAAAGTCGAGGACGGCCTGCATGGAGTTGCGGGTGGTGTACTGCGAAGTGAAGTCTTTGTTGGTGTCGAAGACTTCGCCGAACATGAAGAACTCGTCCTTGCCCTGCTCGCGGGCGAACTGCAGAACGTCCGGGCCGAATTCCTGCCAGAACTCGTCGTTCACGTGCTTCATGGTGTCGATACGGAACCCGTCCACGCCGAAGTCGGCGATCCACGTCTGGTAAATCTCCTTCATCCCGTCCACCACGACGGGGTGCTCGGTGAAGAGGTCGTCGAGGCCGAAGAAGTCCCCGTAGTACGCGTCTTCGCCTGCGAAGGTTGTGTCGCCGCGGTTGTGGTAAAGCCGCGGGTCGTTCAGCCAGCCCGGCACCTTGAGGTCCTCCTCGCCGGCTTCGAGCACGGGCGTGTAGGGGAAGGAGCGGGCCGCATCCAGTTCGGGGAAGGCATCGCTGCCCGCAACATCGCGATCATCGAACGGAACGCCCTCAGCGGTCCGGTACGGCTCCTCATCCTTGGAGACGTACGGCATCCGTGCACCCTCCTCGTAGCCGATAACGTCGGCGGTGTGGTTGGTGATGATGTCGAAGTAGACCTTCATGCCGCGCTCGTGCGCGGCATCGATGAGCGCCTTCAGCTCTTCATTGGTTCCGAGGTGGGGATCAATCTGGGTGAAGTCGGTGATCCAGTACCCGTGGTAGCCGGCTGAGTTGTCCTCCGGCTGAACCGCCTTGTTCTTGAAGCTCGGCGTCAACCAGATGGAGGTGGTGCCGAGGCCCTCGATGTAGTCGAGCTTGTCGAGCAGGCCCTTGAGGTCGCCTCCGTTGTAGAAGCCCTTGCGGGTGGGGTCGAAGCCGGAAACCTCCGGCTGCGGGCCCAGCCCGCCGTCGTCGTTGGCTTGCGTGCCGTTTTCGAAACGGTCCGCCATGACGAAGTAGAAGTTCTCGTCGGTGACGGGCGCGCGAAGGGACTGCAGCGCTTCTGCTGTCCCGGCATGCTCCGTCGTGGTTGGTTTGGCGTGAGCGGGAAGGGTTGAGCCTGTGGCGGCGAGTAGGGTGACAAGGGTGATGGCAGCGGCGTTGGGGACCAGCATGAGACCTCCGGTGGGAAATAAGCCCACTTAGAGTGACTCAGGTCACACCCGCTGTCAAACCTTCAGCGCTACCCCGCGGGTCTCAGGGGCGTTGAACGCCATCCACAGCACCGCGATGAGGACCAGTGCACCCGTGGCAGCGAAGGTGAGCGGTAGTCCCAGCAGGGGCCACAGCAGGGACCCGAAGATGAGCGGCACCAGGCCTGCTCCAACACGGGAGATCGTGGATGCCCAGCCGAATCCGGAGCCGCGCAGCTCGGTCGGGTAGAGCTCAGAGACATAGGTGTAGAGCACCGGAATGGCCACCTGGATGGTGAAACCGAAGATCAACAGCCAGGCCGTGGCCGCCGCTGGAGCGTCAACACTGAGGGCAAAAACCACCAGTACGACGGCGGACGCCGGGCCTGAGACGGCAAGGATCCACTTGCGGCCCACCCGCTCGACCAGCAGGGCAGCGGCAACCACGCCGAGGAAACCGATTCCGGTCATTCCCGCCGTCGTCAGGAACGCAACCGACTGGCGGTAGCCGGCCGCGATAAGGATCTGCGGCATCCAGGTGAGGGCGCCGTAGTAAACCAGCAGGATCGACAGGAACAGACCCCAGGCGGCAAGGGTGATCCGCCAGCTGTATCGCCAGAGGGCCGCGAACTGGCCGGTCAGGCCACCGAGTGTTAGGCGCGGAGTTTCTGCCGATGAGGGCAGGCGCCAGCGTCGGACGGTCCCGGCGGTGCGCTCGATGAGGTGGTCGATGACGGCCTTCGCTTCGTTGGTGCGCCCCCGCTGGACCAGGTAGAGCGGCGACTCGGGAACGGAACGGCGAACCCAGAACACCAGCAGTGCCGGAAGGACCATGACGAGCATGAGGTAGCGCCAGTCCCCGAAGGCTGCGATGAGGATCGCGGACACCACGCCGCACAGGGCTGCGCCGATCGGCCACCAGGCGTCCATCGCCGTCAGTACCCGGCCACGGTGTTTACGGGGCGTGAATTCGCCGACCAATGCGTAGTCCACCGGAATGCAGCCGCCCAGGCCGAAGCCGGCGATGAAGCGGAAGATGCAGAACCAGACCAGGTCGCCCGAGAATGCGCCGAACACAGTGAACAGCGAGAAGATCAGCAGGGTCGCAGTGAATGCCTTCTTGCGGCCGATGATGTCCGCGATGGAACCCCACGCGAATGCGCCTACGGCCATGCCGATGAGGTTGGATGTGCCCACCCATGCGGCCTGCCCCGGCGTCAGGTTCCATTCCTCGGAGAGCAGGGGAATCAGGTAACCGTTGAGGGTGACGTCCCAGGCATCGAACATGAAGCCCAGGCCACCGATGAGGAAGATCTTGCCCTGCACCCGCCACCGCCACGGCAGCTCCTGCACCACCTGGTCACCGGTGGGAAGTTTGGTTGAGGTACTCACTGTTCCGTCCGTCCTGACAGGGCCGTTCGGCACTGGTTCGCCTGATTGCGATGATTCAAAAACCTTACCGCCGGACACACCCTTCCGGACCTGTTTTAGACTGGGGACGATTCCTCAGCACTTATTCCACGGGAGACCTGCGTGACCTTGACCAACCTTGACCGAGTTCCCATCCGCCGCGCACTTATTTCGGTCTATGACAAGACCGGCCTGGAGGAACTCGCTCAGGGTCTCCACTCGGCGGGAGTGCGGATCGTGTCGACCGGGTCCACCGCGAAGACCATCGCAGCGGCGGGAGTGCCCGTCCAGCAGGTCGAGGAGGTCACAGGCTCACCGGAGATGCTCGACGGCAGGGTCAAGACACTGCACCCGCGCGTTCACGGCGGAATCCTCGCCGATCGCCGCGTTCCGGCCCACATGGACACGCTCGCCGAAATGGACATCGAGGCGTTCGACCTCGTGGTCGTGAACCTGTACCCGTTCGTGGAGACGGTGAAGTCAGGGGCCGCAGCCGACGACGTCGTCGAGCAGATCGACATCGGCGGCCCGGCGATGGTTCGCTCGGCTGCGAAGAACCATGCCGCGGTCAGCATCGTGGTTGACCCGTCCTTCTACGGCAGCGTTGTGCGCGCCGCGGCGGAGGGCGGTTTCGATCTCAAGACCCGTCAGCGGCTGGCGGCACGCGCATTCGCGCACACGGCGAGCTATGACAATGCAGTGGCCACGTGGACGGCGTCGCAGTTCCTGGACGAGGATGGCGATGGAGTGGTGGATTGGCCGGCCTATGCCGGCCTGGCGCTGGAGCGTTCCGAGGTGCTGCGCTACGGCGAGAACCCCCATCAGCAGGCCGCCCTGTATGTGGACAAGGCTGCCCCGATGGGTATTGCCCAGGCGGATCAGCTGCACGGCAAGGCAATGAGCTACAACAACTTCGTCGACGCGGACGCCGCGCTGCGCGCCGCCTACGACTTCAGCGAGCCCGCCGTCGCAATCATCAAGCACGCGAACCCGTGTGGAGTAGCCGTCGGTTCGGCGTCGGCTGCGGACCCGATCGCCGACGCACACGCCAAGGCCCACGCCTGCGACCCCGTATCCGCTTTCGGCGGCGTCATCGCGGCCAACCGGCCTGTCACCGCCGCCATGGCCCAGACGGTCAAGGACATTTTCACTGAAGTGGTCATCGCGCCGGGCTTCGAGCCCGAGGCAGTGGAGATCCTGTCCCAGAAGAAGAACATCCGTCTGCTGTCCCTGCCGGAAGGCTACGACCGGTACCCGACCGAGATCCGTCAGGTCTCCGGCGGAGTCCTCGTGCAGGTTACCGACACTGTCAACGCCGAGGGCGACAACCCTGAGAACTGGACGCTCGCCGCCGGGAAGGCTGCCGACGCCGAGACCCTCGCTGACCTCGCTTTCGCCTGGACGGCGTGCCGTGCGGCGAAGTCCAACGCGATCCTGCTCGCCCGCGACGGTGCCGCCGTCGGTGTCGGAATGGGACAGGTGAACCGGCTGGATTCCTGCAAGCTCGCGGTGGAGCGCGCCAACACCCTCGCGGGCGAAGGCAGCGAGCGCGCACGAGGCGCAGTAGCGGCGTCGGACGCGTTCTTCCCGTTCGCTGACGGACTTCAGATCCTGATTGACGCGGGCGTTCGCGCCGTCGTCCAGCCCGGCGGATCCGTGCGCGACCAGGAAGTGATCGATGCGGCCGAGGCCGCCGGCATCACCATGTACTTCACCGGTGCGCGCCACTTCTTCCACTAAGCCGGTAGGTTAGATACCCACAGCACCAGCAGTTTCCACTTCGAGTTGACCCCCAGGGAGACGCCTGACCATGTCCAAGATCATCTACACCCATACCGACGAAGCGCCCATGCTGGCCACATATTCGTTCCTGCCGATCGTCGAGGCATTCGCGTCGACCGCGGGCGTGGAGGTGGAGACCCGAGACATCTCGTTGGCGGGCCGCATCATCGCCGTCTTCGGTGACCGCCTGCCCGAAGATCAGCGCATCGGCGATGCGCTCGCTGAGCTGGGCGAGCTGGCCACCAAGCCGGAAGCCAACATCATCAAGCTCCCGAATATCAGCGCGTCGGTGCCCCAGCTGAAGGCCGCTATCGCGGAACTGCAGTCGCAGGGCTACGCGCTGCCGGACTACCCGGACAATCCGTCAACCGACGAGGAAACCGAGATCCGGGCCCGTTACGACAAGGTCAAGGGGTCGGCCGTAAACCCCGTTCTCCGCGAGGGTAACTCCGACCGCCGCGCGCCCCAGTCCGTGAAGAATTACGCGCGGAAGAACCCGCACTCGATGGGTGCCTGGACCGCGGATTCGAAGACCAACGTCGCGACCATGAGTGACGGCGACTTCCGCTCCAACGAGAAGTCGCTGGTCATGCAGGCCGACGACTCGCTGACCATTCAGCATGTGGCACAGGACGGAACGGTCACCGTGCTCAAGGACGCCTTCCCCGTGCTGGCCGGCGAGGTCATCGACGGCACGGTCATGCGGGCAGCTGCGCTGGACGAATTCCTTGCGGCGCAGGTGGCACGGGCCAAGGCTGAGGGAGTGCTGTTCTCCGCACATCTGAAGGCAACCATGATGAAGGTGTCCGACCCGATCATCTTCGGCCACATCGTCCGTGCGTTCCTACCCGGGGTCTTCGACACCTATGGCGAGCAGCTCGAAGCAGCCGGGCTTAACCCGAACAACGGCCTTGGTTCAATCCTCGGCGGACTTGAGAAGCTTCCGGAAGACGTCCGCGGCGACGTTGAGGCTGCGATCCGCAAGGGGCTCGAAGATGGACCCCGCCTTGCGATGGTGGACTCCGACAAGGGAATCACCAACCTCCACGTCCCGAGCGACGTCATCGTTGATGCATCCATGCCTGCCATGATCCGTACCTCCGGCCACATGTGGGGGCCGGACGGTGAGGAAGCCGACACGCTGGCTGTCCTTCCGGATAGCTCCTACGCGGGCATTTACCAGGTGGTGATCGATGACTGCCGCGCGAACGGCGCCTTCGATCCCACCACCATGGGAACGGTTCCCAACGTCGGCCTCATGGCCCAGGCCGCCGAAGAGTACGGCAGCCACAACAAGACCTTCGAGATCGCCTCCGCCGGCACGGTGCAGGTAGTGGACGGTTCGGGCAAGGTCCTGATCGAGCACGACGTGCAGCCCGGCGACATCTGGCGCGCCTGCCAGACCAAGGACATCGCGATCCGCGACTGGGTGAAGCTGGCGGTAACGCGCGCCCGTGCCTCCGCGACGCCGGCCGTGTTCTGGCTCGACGAAGACCGCGCGCACGATGCCAACCTGATCGCAAAGGTCCGCGAGTACCTGCAGGAGCACGACACCGAGGGCCTGCAGATCGAGATCCTCTCGCCAGTGAAGGCAACGGCGTTCACGCTTGAGCGGATCCGCCGTGGCGAGGACACCATCTCGGTGACCGGCAACGTGCTGCGCGACTACCTGACCGACCTGTTCCCGATCCTCGAGCTGGGCACCAGCGCCAAGATGCTCTCGATCGTTCCGCTGATCAACGGTGGCGGCCTGTTCGAGACCGGTGCCGGCGGCTCCGCACCCAAGCATGTGCAGCAGCTGGTCCGCGAGAATCACCTCCGCTGGGACAGCCTGGGTGAATTCCTCGCTCTCGCGGTGAGCTTCGAGCACCTCGCAACCACCACGGGGAACGCGCGTGCGCAGGTCCTCGCGGACACCCTTGACCGGGCAACGGCTACGTTCCTGCTCGAGAACAAGTCTCCAAGCCGGAAGGTTGGCGAGATCGACAACCGCGGCAGCCACTTCTACCTGGCCAAGTTCTGGGCACAGGAGCTGGCAAAGCAGACGGACGATGCAGACCTTGCTTCCGCATTCTCCCAGATTGCCGAGCAGCTGACGTCCAATGAAGACGCGATCGTGTCAGAGCTGCTCGCTGTTCAGGGCTCGCCCGTAGACATTGGCGGGTACTACCGTCCGGACATCGAGAAGGTTGTCTCCGTCATGCGCCCCTCGTCAAAGCTCAACGAGGTTCTGTCCTCCCTGAGCTAGTGCTTGCTTGCCGGAAGGCCCCCGACTGCGGTTGCGTGGTCGGGGGCCTTCCGCTTTCTCGGTCACCCCATCAGTAACTTTTGTCACAGGTGTTTACATACGGTTAGCAAGCATGCTTCCCTTAATCCCGAGAAACTGATCCGCAATGGGGGTGGAACCAGATGACTTGGCGCATTCGCCGATCTGCTGTTGCCGCCTTGCGTGTATCTCTTGTGAGTGTCGGTGGCGCCCTGGGTTGGTTGGCGCTGTCTGCCGGTGCTGCAACGGCCGACGACGGCGGCGGTCTCGGTCTGCTTGGAACCGTTGATTCAGTCGTTGAGACCACGACCGCTCCCGTGGCTTCTACCGTGGACGAGCTGGTTGCTCCCGCACACTCCTCAAGCGTTTTACTGCCCGCTTCCGATGTAGTCGCTGACATCCCGGATGTTGTTGGCCAGGTTAGCCTCGCAAAAACTGCCGCCCCCGCAACCGGGGTGATTGACGGCGTCGTGACTGAAGTGCCCTTGGTTAGGGACCTGGTTCTAGCGGACACCGCAACGTCGGTCACGCATCCTGTGCTGGTACACGTCGACACGGCGGTCGCTCCGGTGACCTCGACTGGGGAGAAGGCTATTGCTCCAGTCGTCGAGGCGGTTGTCCCGGTCGTCGAAGTCGTGGATCCCGCGGTGGAGGCCGTATCGCCTGTCGTGAAACCAGTTGTGGACACCGTGCGGCCCGTCACCGATCCAGTTATCGAGGTCGTGTCGCCCGTCGTAAAGCCAGTGGTGCAACCCGCTCCAGATCAGGTAACCGACCCGGCTCCAGCTGTCCTGGAGCTAGTTGAAGTGGGTGCTTCTGAGGCTTCGTCGACGGCTCCGCGTACTGCCGCGGAGGCGACGGAATCAGTCAAGGCGCTCAGCCAGGATGTACGCGGTAAGCCGTCGACAGCTGCGGCGACTTCGCCAGTCGAGCCCGCGGTCATTACCACCGGTTTCGCATCCGTGGCCGCGGGCGGGTACTACGCGCTCCCCGAAACGCCCTTTATCGTTCTTGACGGGTTGACCAGCATAGGCTCTTCGCACAGCTCGTTCGTCGGGGCGGACGCAGGGGCCGCAGCTTCGATCTCAGCCGGAGCAGGAAGCGGTGTACTCGCCGCCGACGTCTCTGGCTTCCTCAGCCTCGATGCTTCTTCGTCGGCAGGCCAGGTGGCGGCCGACCATGTTGATCTGCCGCTCGAACCAGCTTTCGATCTCGGTTCCACTCCTGATTGAGGGGACTTCTGCTGCCTGAAGACAGCGAGAGTCCTTGTGACGCGCACGCGTCACCCCTTCCTCAATCAGGAGAATTCAAATGCATACCTGCATCAATCGGGGAATCAAGGTATTCCTCTTGGCCGGGGGCATCCTTGTTCTCGGCGCCGGAGCAGCCTCGGCTGACGAGTCCGGCATCGAAATTCTGGGCGGTGTCGCTGCGCCCGTGAATGTCAGCGGCAACTCAGTATCGGTACTTGGAGACACTGCGACCGACAGCTCCGCGCCTTCTGCGGATGCTACCGCCAGCACTGATGGGCAAGTTGCCATCCCGGATAACAGTGCAGGCTCCCTCGTTGGGAACGTAACGGCCGCAGTAGAGGCCGCGGTGCCAGTGAACGTCGATGGCAATGCGATCTCGGTGATTGGTGGTTCGACCACGAGCGGCACTGTTGCTGGTACGGCGGAGGTCTCCCTGGACGCGGGCGCACCGGTCACTGGGACGAACAGCGACCTAGCAAGTGTTGTCGGTGATGTCACCGGGGACGTGGATGCCGCTGCGCCGGTGAATGTTGGTGGGAACGCGATCTCGGTGATCGGTGATTCCTCGACCAGTGGTTCCGATTCCGGTGCTACCGGTGGTACTTCGGGTGATGCCGGTACCGGTTCCGAAGGGGCTGCCGACGGTGGTCTCATCGGGAACGTTGTTGGTGATGTGGATGCCGCTGCGCCGGTGAATGTTGGTGGGAACGCGATCTCGGTGATCGGTGATTCCTCGACCAGTGGTTCCGATTCCGGTGCTACCGGTGGCACCTCCGGTGATGCCGGTACCGGTTCCGAAGGGGCTGCCGACGGTGGTCTCATCGGGAACGTTGTTGGTGATGTGGATGCCGCTGCGCCGGTGAATGTTGGTGGGAACGCGATCTCGGTGATTGGTGATTCCTCGACCAGTGGTTCCGATTCCGGTGCTACCGGTGGTACTTCGGGTGATGCCGGTACCGGTTCCGAAGGGGCTGCCGACGGTGGTCTCATCGGGAACGTTGTTGGTGATGTGGATGCTGCTGCGCCGGTGAATGTTGGTGGGAACGCGATCTCGGTGATCGGTGATTCCTCGACCAGTGGTTCCGATTCCGGTGCTACCGGTGGTACTTCGGGTGATGCCGGTACCGGTTCCGAAGGGGCTGCCGACGGTGGTCTCATCGGGAACGTTGTTGGTGATGTGGATGCCGCTGCGCCGGTGAATGTTGGTGGGAACGCGATCTCGGTGATCGGTGATTCCTCGACCAGTGGTTCCGATTCCGGTGCGACCGGTGGTACTTCGGGTGATGCCGGTACCGGTTCCGAAGGGGCTGCCGATGGTGGTCTCATCGGGAACGTTGTTGGTGATGTGGATGCCGCTGCGCCGGTGAATGTTGGTGGGAACGCGATCTCGGTGATTGGTGATTCCTCGACCAGTGGTTCCGATTCCGGTGCTACCGGTGGTACTTCGGGTGATGCCGGTACCGGTTCCGAAGGGGCTGCCGATGGTGGTCTCATCGGGAACGTTGTTGGTGATGTGGATGCCGCTGCACCGGTGAATGTTGGTGGGAACGCGATTTCGGTGATTGGTGATTCCTCGACCAGTGGTTCCGATTCCGGTGCTACCGGTGGTACTTCGGGTGATGCCGGTACCGGTTCCGAAGGGGCTGCCGATGGTGGTCTCATCGGGAACGTTGTTGGTGATGTGGATGCCGCTGCACCGGTGAATGTTGGTGGGAACGCGATTTCGGTGATCGGTGATTCCTCGACCAGTGGTTCCGATTCCGGTGCTGTCGGTGAGACCCCTGGCGAAACTCCTAACGCACCCGATGCACCGGCAGAGCCCGGTGATCCCTTGACCCCGGGTACCCCTGGCGATGAAACGCCTGAAGGCCCTGACGCCGGTGCTGATGGCCCGGACGCTGGTGCTGATGGCCCGGGTGCTGGTGCTGATGGCCCGGACGCTGGTGCTGATGGCCCGGACGCTGGTGCTGATGGCCCGGACGCTGGTGCTGAAGGCCCTGACGCCGGTGCTGAAGGCCCTAACGCAGGCGCTGAAGCTGATTCGGGTGCTGGAGCCAACGGAGCTGATGCTTCGGGGAACGTCAACGGAGCCGCAACAGGCAACGCAGACGCCGTGATCACAGTTGCAAGCAGGGGAGCAGTAACAGGAGCAGCCGCACCCAGTGGTGCTTCTGATCGAGACTTAGCTAGTGGTGCAGCCGAAGCTGGAATGCTTGCTTCCACTGGGTCGGACTCGCTCCTTCCGCTCCTCGTACTGGCCACCGCGCTCCTCCTGGCCGGAGGACTTGCGCTGACGCTCCCGCGAACACGCCGTGCACGTGTTCACGCTCGGGAAGGGAAGTGAGCAGGGCCCCTCGAAGTAGGTGCCTCACGTAACAATCTCCGGTCGCATGCAGCGGGATGATGTGCTCGTGCTACTCGTTGAAGCATGAACTCGCACCAGCCCGCTGCATCGGCCGAAGAACGCAACGCCCGGATCGCTGTCACGCTTTTTCCCCTGTTAGTCCTGGGCGGTGGCGCGCTTGCCCTGTTCATGCCAAATGCCTTCACTGGGCTCGCTCCGGCAATCAATCCGCTTCTGGGGGTGATTATGTTCGGCATGGGGTTGACGCTCACGCTGCCGGATTTCGCCGTTATCGCGAGGCGTCCGATTCCTGTAGTGATCGGCGTCGTAGCTTAGTACGTGGTGATGCCGATGCTGGGTCTGCTCGTAGCTTTGGCGCTGGGACTGCCGGCCGCCCTCGCGGCAGGCGTCATCCTGGTGGGCTGTTGCCCGGGTGGCACGGCGTCCAACGTTGTTTCCTACCTGGCCAAGGGTGATGTGGCGCTCTCGGTGGCCATGACCACAGTGTCAACGTTGCTCGCACCGATCTTCACGCCGTTGCTGACACTCTGGCTCGCCGGGCAGTACCTACCGGTCGACGCCGGTTCGATGGCATGGTCGATCGTCCAGATTGTGCTGATCCCGGTCGCGCTGGGTCTTGCCGTGCGGCTTCTGCTGCCGCGATTGGTCGAGTTGGCTCTGCCGGTGCTGCCCTGGATCTCGGTGGCTGCCATCACCCTCGTGGTCATGGCCGTAGTGGGACAGAGCGCGGAAGCGATCTTCTCCGCCGGCCTTCTGGTTCTGCTGGCCGTGGTGCTGCACAATGGCCTCGGCTACGGGCTCGGCTACGCCGCGGCGCGGCTCTTCAAGCTCCCAATCCGCGCACGGCGCACCACCGCCGTCGAGGTTGGAATGCAGAATTCCGGACTGGCGGCAGGACTTGCCCGAACCCACCTCACGCCTGAGTCAGCGCTGCCGGCAGCTATCTTCTCGGTCTGGCACAACGTCTCCGGGGCACTTCTGGCAGCATATTGGCGTCGTCGGGGCCTGCAGGATGAGCTCGGAACGCCTGAAAAGGCGATCGTCTCCTAAGCGTCTCCTCGTCAGACGCCTGCGCCGTGGTTGTCGTTCGCGTAGCGCAGGCCAAGCTGTGCGCGTACGCCGTCGAACATGCGCATGGTGTCGAGGGTGTGCTGCAGGGGCATGGTGGGGCTCTCCAGGAGCCCCGCCTGGATGCAGCGCGTCACCTCGCGCAGCTCGTAGGAGTACCCGTTGCCCGCCTGCTCGAACTGCTCAACCCGTGGCTCCTCGCCGTGCGGGTGCACGTAGAGCTCGAGGGGATTGTGTAGCGGCGCGGAAGTCCTGAGCCAGCCCTCGGTGCCGGCCACGGTTGCCTGGCACGGCCCGGACGCCACCAACGACGACGACAGTTGCGCCTGCGCGCCGCTTGCGTAGGTGAGGGTCAACGAGTTCTGTGAGTCGACGCCGTCGACGTTCAGGAAGCCTTCGGCAGCCACCGATGTGGGGAATCCCAGTGACCCGAGCGCCCAGGTGGCGGGGTAGACCGTGAGGTCGAGGAGCGCTCCGCCTCCCGCCATGGGGTCCCAGAGGCGGGCAGCGGGGTCGTAGGCGGCGGGGAAGCCGAGGTCGGCCTGCACCCACCGGATATCGCCCAGTTCACCAGAGTGAATGATGTCCCACGCACGATTCACGCTGGGCAGGAAGCGCGTCCAGACCGCTTCCATCAGGAACACGCCCTTCTCGCGGGCCAGGTTAATCAGTTCCTCAGCCTCGCGGGCGTTGACCGTGAACGCCTTCTCGCACAGCACATGCTTTCCGGCCGAGAGCAGGGCCTTGCACGCCTCGTAATGCTGGCCGTGGGGAGTGGCCACGTACACCACATCCACCTCGGGGTCCTGTGCCAGCAGTTCGAAGCCGCGGGAGGAGCCGTCGTCGTAATGGGCGGTCGCAAACCCGAAGGTCTTCGCGAAGGCGCGCGCACGCTCCTCGGTGCGGGAGCTCACCGCCTGCAGCACCGCGTCGTCGAGCCGCGCGAGATCCTCCGTCACCTTGCCCGCAATCCTGCCCGTTGCGACGACACCCCACCGCAACGGCTTCCCGGTTCCGGAGAAGGGGGAGGGGGCGCCGGGCTCAGCGCAAGGAGGCAGCGGGAATCGGAGGCTCGAAGTCATTCCTACATACTTTCCGAAGGAAGCCGGCGAGTCCACCAATCGTTCAAATAGCGCTATGCCTTGCGGCCAGTTCCCGGTAGCGGGCAGCGTTGTCGCGCACGCCCTGCCGCTCGTCTTCCGTGAGCTCGCGGCGCACCTTGGCCGGAACGCCCGCAACCAGGGAACCGGGCGGAACCTGCATCCCCTCAAGCACGACGGCGCCCGCCGCGACGAGCGATCCCTCACCGATGGAGGCACCGTTGAGGACGGTGGCGCCCATTCCGATCAGGCAGTCGTCGGCGACCGTGCAGCCGTGCACGACGGCGCCGTGGCCTACGCTGACCCGATCACCGATGACGGCGGGGTACCCCGGATCGGCGTGCACTACGACATTGTCCTGGAGATTGGTGCCTTCACCCACGGAGATGGACGAGGTGTCGGCCCGGACGGTCACGCCGTAGAACGCGCTTGACTGCTCGCCGAAGGTGGCATTGCCGATGATCGACGCCGTCGGCGCCACAAAGACGGAATCGGGCAGAACTGGCGTGTGCCCGCCGAAGTCGATGATGTGTCCCATGGGCTTCAGCGTACCGGCGCCGCGATCCGGCAAGCCGGGCCACGGTCGCTCCGGAGTGAAGGGTCAGTCCTCCAGCACAACCGCCTGGGCAACGATGACGCGGTCGCCGTTGTAAGTCACTGACGGGGACCCGTGCAATCGATATCCGCTTTCCAGCGCCTCACTGACGCGCGCGCAGAAAGCCTTGTCATCAGGTCCGGTGAGGACGCGGTATCGCAGGGGAGCTTCGTCAGCCATGAGTACTCCAATTCATCCGGCGCATCGGATTGGTATTAATAGGGGTCAGTTGAAGCCAAATCAGTTGACGCCAAACAGTCGAAGACAAGTCAGTTGAAGACAACGGTCCGGGTTCCGTCAAGCAGCACCCGATGCTCGGCGTGCCACTTGACCGCCTGTGCCAGGGTGCGACTCTCGACGTCGGCGCCCATGGCCACCAGTTGCGGCGCAGTCCGGGCGTGGTCCACGCGGAGCACTTCCTGCTCGATGATCGGACCCTCGTCCAGGGCCGGCGTCACGTAGTGGGCGGTGGCTCCGATCAGCTTCACTCCGCGGGCGTGGGCCTGGTGATAGGGGCGGGCCCCCTTGAATGACGGCAGGAACGAGTGGTGGATGTTGATCGCCCGACCGATCAGCTGCGAGCACAGATTGTCGCTGAGAACCTGCATGTACCGGGCCAGCACCACGAGCTCAATGCTGTGCTCTTCGACCAGCTTCAGGAGCTGCTCCTCAGCAGCTGCCTTGCTGTCCGCGGTCACCGGGATGTGATGGAACGGCACTCCGTAGAACGCGGCGAGGTCCGCCAGGTCGGTGTGGTTGGACACGATAACCGGCACCTCGATCGGCAGCATCCCGGCCCGCTGCTGGAACAGGAGATCATTGAGGCAGTGCGCCGACTTGGACGCCATGATCAGCGTGCGGGCGGGCGTCCCCTCGGTATGGAGGTTCCAGGTCATGCCGAAGGCCTCCGCGACGGGTACCAGATGCGCGATCACGGCCGCCCTCGACGACTCGGTGGTGATTGCTACGCGCATGAAGAACGTCCCGGTGTCCGGGCTCCCGTACTGCTGCGATTCAGTGATGTTGCACGCCGCTGCAACCAGCGCACCGGAGACAGCGTGAACAATTCCGGGCCGGTCCGCACAGGAGAGGGTCAAAATGAACGACGACGTCGCATTGCCGGTTTCACCGGCCGGTACACCTTGAGTCACGCATCCAAGGGTACCGGCCCGGGAGAGGCCGACCGCGCTGCCGGGTGGGAGGCCGGCGTCACCATCCGACACAGAGGCCCGGTGCCGGGCAGGGCTGCGGCTACACTGGGACGGTCGCAACTGGCGTTAGGTGGGCAACCACCAGGAAGCGGCATGCGCCGTCGGGTTCTGTATGAACCATTACGACGGCGGCGCGCAGCGCCGACCACGGATCGCACGCCTGGGCCCTGGGTCAAGTTTTTCCCTGCCATGCCCGGCTTCCGAACTTCGGAAGCGTCAGGGTCAGCAGGTAGCCTGACTGTAGAAAGCCCCCTCATAACAGGAGCCTCCCGTGACCTCACCCTCCTCCTCCGTGGCCCAGTCCGTCACCAACTCACCGCTGTCCGAGGTTGACCCGGAAATCGCCGCGGTCCTCGAGAACGAACTGTCCCGTCAGCGCGACACCCTCGAGATGATCGCCTCGGAAAACTTTGCCCCCCGCGCGGTCCTGGAAGCACAGGGATCCGTGCTCACCAACAAGTACGCAGAGGGTTATCCCGGTCGCCGCTACTACGGCGGTTGCGAGCACGTTGACGTTGCGGAGAGCCTGGCCATCGAGCGGGTCAAGGCCCTGTTCGACGCCGAGTACGCCAACGTCCAGCCCCACTCCGGCGCGCAGGCCAACGCCGCAGCGCTCGCCGCAATGATCAAGCCCGGGGACAAGATCATGGGTCTCTCGCTGGCGCACGGCGGTCACCTCACGCACGGCATGAAGCTGAACTTCTCGGGCAAGCTCTACGAGGTCGTGGCATACGGTGTTGAAGCGGACACCCACCGCCTGGACATGGAGCGCGTCCGGGAGCAGGCGCTGGCCGAGAAGCCGCAGGTGATAATCGCCGGTTGGTCCGCGTACCCCCGCCACCTCGATTTCGCGGCATTCCGCTCCATCGCCGATGAGGTCGGCGCCCTCCTCTGGACGGACATGGCGCACTTCGCCGGCCTCGTCGCCGCAGGGCTGCACCCCAGCCCGGTGCCGCACTCCGACGTCGTCACCTCCACGGTTCACAAGACCCTGTCCGGTCCGCGCTCCGGCGTGATCCTCGCCAAGGAGGAGTGGGCCAAGAAGCTGAACTCGAGCGTGTTCCCGGGGCAGCAGGGCGGCCCCCTCATGCACGTCATCGCCGCCAAGGCCACGGCCTTCAAGATCGCCGGCTCCGCGGAGTTCAAGGAGCGCCAGGAGCGCGTCCTGGAGGGTGCCCGCATTATCGCCGAGCGGCTCATGGGCAACGACGTCACCGAGCACGGGGTATCGGTTCTCACCGGCGGTACGGACGTCCACCTGGTCCTCGTCGACCTGCGCAACTCGCAGCTGGACGGTCAGCAGGCAGAGGACCTTCTGCACTCCGTGGGTATCACCGTCAACCGCAACGCTGTGCCGAACGACCCCCGCCCGCCGATGGTCACCTCCGGCCTGCGCATTGGTACCCCGGCTCTTGCCACCCGCGGCTTCGGTGCCACCGAGTTCACCGAGGTTGGGGAAATCATCGCGGCGGTGCTCAAGCCGGGCGCAGACATCGAGGTGCTGCGCGGGCGCGTGTCCCGCCTCGCCGCCGACTTCCCCCTCTACCCCGGCCACGAGGAATGGTAGGGGCTACGCGGCCGATGAGCGCACAGATACTTGATGGCAAGGCAACAGCCGCAGCGATCCGCGGCGAGCTGGCGGAGCGCGTGAATGCGCTCAAGGCCCGGGGCGTGACTCCGGGTCTGGGCACGGTGCTGGTCGGGGATGATCCGGGCAGCCGCTCCTACGTGGCGGGCAAGCACCGCGATTGCGAGCAGGTGGGCATCAACTCGATCCGCCGGGACCTTCCCGGCGACATCACGCAGGAAGACCTCGAGAAGGTCATCGATGAACTGAACGACGACGAAGCCACCACGGGCTACATCGTTCAGCTGCCGCTGCCGGCACACATCGACGCGAACGCCATCCTCGAGCGCATGGCGCCAGGCAAGGATGCGGACGGACTGCACCCGACCAACCTCGGGAAGCTGGTTCTCAACGTCAACGGCCGGATGTATTCGCCGCTGCCGTGCACCCCGAACGGAATCGTCGAGCTGCTGCTGCGCCACGGCATCCACCTCAAGGGCAAGAACGTCCTTGTGGTCGGCCGCGGTGTCACTGTCGGGCGGCCGCTGGGTCTCCTGCTGACGCGTCGCGCCATCAGCGCAACCGTCACCCTCGCACATACCGGAACCGTGGATCTGCCCCGGCACCTGAGTGAGGCCGACGTCGTCGTTGCTGCTGCAGGAATGCCCAACATGATCACCGCCGAGCACCTGAAGCCGGGTGCCATCGTGCTGGACGTCGGCGTCACCCGCGTTATCGATCCGGACACCGGCAAGGCAACGCTGACCGGAGATGTGGCGGACGACGTGGCCGACGTTGCCGACTGGCTCTCGCCGAACCCCGGCGGAGTAGGTCCGATGACCCGCGCAATGCTGCTGGCCAACGTGGTTGAGGCAGCAGAGCGCCAGGCGGACACCAGCGCCTGACGAGCGTGTCTGCCTGACGGAAGTGTCTGCGGCCCGCCGCCCCTTGGGGCGGTGGGCCGTCCTCTTCTATTGGTTTTGTTGGTGTGCGATTGGCTTTCCCCAATCGCATTTTGCGTCTAGTCTGATCTGGTGCCCAACCAAACCAATTCTCCCTACGTCATCTCTGCCGAACGCCTGACGAAGCACTATGGCGATTTCGCCGCCGTCGACAACATTTCCTTCGATGTGCCGGCGGGAGAATCGTTCGGGTTGCTCGGTCCCAATGGTGCAGGCAAATCAACCACCATGAAGATGATCGGCGGGGTCTCGCAACGGACCTCCGGGAAGCTGACCATCATGGGGCTGGACCCGGAGCAGCACGGTCCGGAGGTGCGGGCGCACCTGGGCGTGGTGCCCCAGCAGGACAACCTTGACGAGGAACTCCGCGTCCGCGACAACCTCCTGGTGTACGGACGTTACTTTGGCCTGCCGATGAGCTATCTGAAGCCGAAGGCCGATGAGCTGCTCGAATTCGCGCAGCTGACGGACAAGGCAAAGTCCAAGGTGGACGCTCTGTCCGGCGGCATGAAGCGCCGCCTGACCATCGCCCGTTCGCTGATCAACGAACCCAAGATCCTCCTCCTGGACGAGCCCACCACGGGCCTTGACCCGCAGGCGCGGCACATCCTGTGGGACCGTCTGTTCCGTCTGAAGGAGTCGGGCGTTACCCTGATCCTCACTACCCACTACATGGACGAGGCAGAGCAGTTGTGCGACCGCCTCGTCGTCGTCGACAAGGGACAGATCATGGCGGAGGGATCTCCGGCCGCGCTCATACGCGAGCATTCAACGCGGGAAGTTCTTGAGTTGCGCTTCGGGTCCGAGCGCAACGCAACCGTCGCTGCCGAACTTGAGGGGATCGGTGAGCGCCTCGAGCCGCTGCCTGACCGCGTCCTGATCTACACCGACGACGGCGAATCCGCCCTTGAGCAGGTCACCGCCCGCGGGCTGCATCCCATCACGTCCCTGGTGCGCCGGTCCTCACTCGAGGATGTTTTCCTGCGCCTGACGGGTAGGAGCCTCATTGACTAGCGAGAGAACAGGCATGGCAAACCATGCCGCAACCCAGTCAACGACGGCGGCGCCCTCCCTCGCGGCCCACTCGCCGATCGTGTCGGCGGAGCGCGCCCGCAAGTTCGGCTCCTGGTACTACGCGGAGCATGCCCTTCGGGTGATGAACGGCTACCGCTGGACCCTGATCGCCTACAGCGTCGGCAACCCGGTCATGTACCTCTTTGCGATGGGCGTTGGCCTCGCCACCCTGGTGGACAGCAACAGCGCCGATGCAGCCTTCGGCGGCGTCAGTTACCTCGCCTTCATCGCGCCGGCCCTGCTCTCGTCAGCGACCATCATGACCGCGGCCACGGAGTTTACCTACCCCGTGATGGACGGCTTCAAATGGCGCCGGGTCTACTACGGTCCGCATGCCTCGCCGCTTGCAGTGCACCAGATCGTCAACGGTTACATCATTGCGGTGTCGCTCCGCCTGTTCCTGATGTCGGTGATCTACTTCGCGATCGTGGCGGCATTCGGCGCCTCGCCGTCCGCCTGGGGATCGCTCGCAGTTCTCGTAGCGGTGCTGTGCGGCCTGTCCTTCGGCCTGCCGCTGATGGCATATTCGGCCAGCATCACGGAGGACAAGGGGCAGTTCGCGCTGGTAATGCGGTTCATCGTTACGCCGCTGTTCCTATTCTCGGGAACGTTCTTCCCACTGACATCGCTGCCGATCGGGCTGCAGTGGATCGGTTGGATTTCGCCCCTCTGGCACGGAACCGAGCTCGGACGGGCGCTGACCTACGGCTACAGCGAGCCCCTGTGGCTCTCGATCGTGCATGTGCTGTACCTGGTGGCGCTGGCGCTTGTCGGCTGGGTACTGGCGCGGCGCCAGTATGAGCGGAGGTTGGGCCAGTGAGCAACGTGCTGACCGAACAGGACTACACCATCACGGTCAAGGACCGACCCTTCAGCGCCCTCTACGCACGCAACGCGAGGGCGGTCATCAGCCGCGGGCTGCAGGCTACCAAGAGCAGCAACTGGATGGTCATGGTTTCCGGCTTCTTCGAGCCGGTGCTCTACCTCATCTCCATGGGAGTGGGCCTCGGCTCGCTGGTGGGCGCCGTCGTCGGGCCCGGCGGGCAGGAGATCAGCTATGCGGCCTACATAGCGCCGGCGCTGCTCGCGGTCTCGGCCATGAACGGTGCGGTCTACGACTCCACCTGGAACGTGTTCTTCAAGATGAACTTCGCAAAGCTCTACCAGGGGATGCTCTACACTTCCCTTGGTCCGCTGGACGTGGCCATCGGCGAGATCTTCCTGGCGCTGCTGCGCGGAGCAATGTACGCCACCGGCTTTACCGCGGTGATGGGAATGATGGGGTTGATCACCACGCCATGGGCCCTGCTGATGGTTCCCGCGTCGGTGCTGATCGCGTTCGGCTTCGCGTCGTTCGGCATGGGAATCACGAGCTTCATGAAGACCTTCCAGCAAATGGACTGGATCAACTTCATCATGCTGCCGATGTTCCTGTTCTCCGCAACCTTCTACCCCCTCAGCGTGTACCCGGAACCGATCCAGTGGCTGATCCAGGCGCTTCCACTCTGGCACGGCGTTGAACTGCTGAGGCAGATCAGCGTCGGGATCTTCACTCCTGCGACGGCCGTCCACATCACCTACTACCTCGTCATGATCGTTGTCGGTATGGTGCTGACCACACTGCGCCTGCGCAAGCTGTTCCTGAAGTAACCGACCTGACATAGACCCGATGCAGACATAATTGACACAACGAACGGAGTTGAAACCGTGATCGGAAAATGGCACGCCACCGTCTTCGACTGCCCGGATACTGACAAGTTGGCATCCTTCTATGAGGACATGCTGGGCATGATCCGGGTCCAGCACGATGACAACGGGTGGATCACCATCGGTGACGCTCCGGACCGCCCGGCGCTCGCCTTCCAACAGGTGGAGGACTACACACCGCCCAAGTGGCCGGGACAGGAAATTCCCCAGCAGGTTCACCTCGACATCCGCGTTGATGATCTCGACGTCGCGGAACAGAAGGTGTTGGCCCTGGGGGCCACGAGCCTTGACTCCGATACGGAGACCTTCCGTGTCTACCTGGACCCCGCAGGCCACCCGTTCTGTCTCGTCTCGTGGTGAACCGGGCTTGATTGAGATACTGACGCCGGGTGAGGTCGAGGCAGCCCGACCGGCCGGTCGGTTCGTTGCTGCAACGCTGCGGGAGCTTCAGCGCCGAACCGTGCCCGGAACAAACCTGCTGGAGATCGATGCCTGGGCACGGGAGATGATCAGGGCAGCAGGAGCCACCTCCTGCTACGTCGACTATGCGCCGTCCTTCGGACGGGGTCCATTCGGCAAGGTCATCTGCACCTCCGTCAACGACGCAGTGCTTCACGGCCTGCCCCATGATTACGTGCTGCAGGAAGGGGACCTTCTGAGCCTGGACTTCGCCGTTGCCCTTCGGGGGTGGGTGGCTGATTCCGCAGTCAGCTTCACGGTAGGGAAGTCGGCGGATCCCAGGGACCAGCACCTGATCGACGCTACCCGCGCTGCGCTCGCTGCCGGAATTGAAGCAGCCCAGCCCGGCAGGCGGACCGGCGACATCTCGTACGCCATCGGTTCCGTCCTGACGTCGGCGGGGTACCGGGTGAACACCGAGTTCGGCGGGCATGGCGTGGGCAGCACCATGCACCAGGGGCCCCACGTCGCCAATATCGGCCGTTCGGGAAGAGGCTATGTGCTGCAGCCCGGACTCCTGCTGGCGATTGAGCCCTGGGTGATGTCAGGCACGGACAAGCTGGTTATCGATCGCGATGGGTGGACACTTCGCAGCGCCAACGGTCAGCGTGCTGCGCACTCCGAGCACACTGTTGCGATAACTGAGTCCGGCCCGGAGATCCTGACTGTCGCCGACGGTTCCTGACCGGCGGCCGCGAGCACTCTGCTCCCGCTCACGGGATGAGCTTCGCAAAGACGACGTAGTTGTCATCGAACAGACCGGTTGCCGGGTCATAACCGTCGCAGGTGATGAGGCGGAGCTCCGAGCCTGCGGTGTAGCCGTACACCGTCGCGGTGGGGAAGGCGTCCTTTGGGTATTGCTCACCGCGCACCATCTCGAAGGTCGCGGTGGTGCCGTCCGCCCTTCGAACCTCGATCCGGTCCCCGGATTTGAGGCTGCGCAGGTCAGCGAAGACTCCCGGGCCGCCGTCGGTCGCGTTGACGTGGCCCAGCAGGACGGCCGGTCCACGCTCGCCGGGGTGGGGGACTGGTTGTACCAACTCGCGGGCGCGCCAGGCCCGTCCGGCGGAACCTCGAGCGTGCCGTTGTCCCGCAGGCCGAGGGACAGTAGGTCGGACCCGGCTCCGATGGCGGGAATCGAGAAGGAGACGGGCTCTGATGCTTCGAGCACCGGTGGGAGCTCAGGCCCGTGAGCTGGTTCGGAAGAAGCGGACGTGGATGCTTCAGTGCTTGGGGGAGCGGCGGGTGAGGCGGATGGGGACGAAGAGGCCGCCGTCGTCGTGCCCGAGCTGGGAGGATCGCCCGCGGAGGTCGCGCTGCCGCAGCCGGTCAGAAGAAGCAGGGCGACCGCCGCAGAAGCACCGAGGCTTCCGCGGCGGCCGGAGCTGGAACTGATCATCGGTTGGATGATCCGTGCCTGCTGGCTTCCTGCTACTTGCTGGTTGCGCGGCGGACGGCGTAAGTGCCGCCGGCGGCTGCTGCGAGCACCAATCCGCCACCCAGCGCGATCATGCCGAGGTTGGAGCCCGTCTGCTGTTCGACGCCGGTGTCGGCACCGCCCTGAGGCATTGCGCCCATCTGCGACGCCATCAGCGTGCCGCAGAGGGCCGGCGAGGTTGCACCCAGCGGCAGGTCGGGGTTCAGGTCGCTCGGGGAGTTGAAGACTTCCTCGCTCACGCCGGCCGTAGCGGGATCGAGTCCGTGGACAACGACGACGGCGGTCCCGGCCTCGAGGGCAGCCTTGGTGTCAGCATTCACTTCGAAGGTACGCGAGACGGTGTAGGAGCCACCCTGGCCACCCAGCGTGAGGTCGAGGCCGGCTGCCGGGCTGGTGTCGCCGCTCGTGGACAGGGTGGTCACGATTCCGCCGTAGCCGCCGGCGCCTTCGCTGACGCTGACGATTCCGTCGCCGTTCTCGTCATTCTCCGGGGTGGGGCAGACACCCTGCGCACCGCCGTGGATGTGCTGGACGTGGGGGTACGGTCCGTCCATGAACGTCTCGGCGAGGCCGTTGACCGTGAGGTTCACCGTGGCCTGATTGCCCTGGACATCCATGGTGATGGAGCCGGAGCCCGTGGTGCCGTTGAGCTGGCCGAGGGTCGAGGAGTAGCTGGCAGCGTGGTCGTCAGCCAGGGCGGGGGCACCGCCGAAAGCAAGCATGCCCATGGCGATCGTTGGAACTGCGAGAAGAGCCTTCTTGTTCATGATTCCTCCGTGGAGCGGATGGGTGCGCACCGGATGTGCGCGCATGCCCTTCATTCGATGTGGGTTGCGTCACGGATGGGTGGAAGATTAAAAATTCTTTTCGCCGCTGGTGGAAGCCGGGCGGGGGCAGCATCCGGGTTTGCGACAATGGAGGCATGCAATCACTGGGATCCTCTGGAAAAACTGCGGGCAAGGGCCTGAGCCTTCGTATGGGCGGCGTCGGGATGGCCATCATGTTGGTGATCTTCCTGGTTGCCGTGGTCTTCGCAGCGAATGAGAACGACGTCGTTGGTTGGCTCGTCGTGATCATCTCCCTGGGGTGGCTCCTCATCTTCAGCTTCGTCGTTTTCACCGTCCGGTCCGCTGCCCGCAGGGCAAGCGCCCGGATCGAGGAGTTCAACCGCGGCGCCGGCGGCGGAATGGCCGGTAGGGGAGCGGCGGGTGCCGGGTCTGCAATGCGGGACGAGAAGCTGGACCACAGCTTCAAGATCGTCCAGGTCCAGGCGCGTGTGATTCGCGACAATCTCGGGAAGAACCAGGACATGGTGGACCGCGCCCTGGAAACCATCGAAATCACGTCCCACAATGCGCGCGGGATGATCAAGAATTCGGACGAGGGCCCCGTCGAGGGCACCGTCGTCGAGTGACGCTCCGGTAGAGTTGATCGGGTGAGTTCGGCACCAGTCCTGATTAGCGAGAAGGCCTCCGACGCGCTCCGCGTTGCCACTGTGAACGTGAACGGCATCCGGGCCGCATATCGGCGCGGCATGCAGGAATGGCTCGCAGACCGGGACGTAGACATCCTTTGCCTTCAGGAAGTCCGCGCACCGGACACCGTGGTCCGGGACCTGCTGGGCGACTCCTGGTACATCCTCCATTCCGAGGCGGCTGCCAAGGGGCGGGCCGGCGTTGCTGTCGCATCCCGCCTGGAGCCCACCTCAACCCGCGAGCACATCGGTGATGAGTACTTCGCTACTGCCGGCCGCTGGGTTGAAGCCGACTTCGAGGTTGCCGGGACCACACTGACCGTCGTCAGCGCGTACGTGCACTCGGGTGAGGCGGGTTCGCCGCAGCAGGAGGACAAGTACCGGTTCCTTGAACTGATGTCCTCCCGGCTGTCCGAGCTCCGCAGCACGCGCGACCATGCTCTTGTTGTGGGCGACCTGAACGTCGGCCACACCACACGGGACATCAAGAACTGGAAGGGCAATCTGAAGAAGGCTGGATTCCTTCCGGAAGAGCGGGCCTACTTCGACCACTTCTTCAGCGACGCCGTCGGCTGGGTGGACGTTCACCGCGATCTTGCCGGTGATGTCGACGGCCCCTACACCTGGTGGTCGTGGCGCGGCAAGGCCTTTGATAACGACGCCGGCTGGCGCATTGACTACCAACTGGCCACTCCCGAGCTGGCAGCAGCAGCCCTATCCGCCGTCGTCGACCGGGCGCCGTCGTGGGAATCACGGTTCTCCGATCACGCGCCGCTCGTTGTTGACTACAAGCTCCACGAATCTCAGGACTAATATGAATTCGCCACTTCAGCCGCGGCAGCGGGTCCTCTCAGGAATGCAGCCTTCCGGCAGTTCGCTCCACCTCGGCAACTACCTCGGGGCGCTGATCCAGTGGGTCCGCATGCAGGACACCCACGAGGCGATCTACTTCATCCCTGACCTGCACGCCATCACCGTTCCGCAGGATCCTGCGGAGCTCGCCGAGCGCACCCGCCTGACCGCAGCCCAGTACATTGCCGGCGGCGTGGACGTGAACCGCTGTACGCTTTTCGTCCAGTCCCACGTTCCGGAACACGCCCAGCTGGCCTGGGTCCTGAACTGCCTTACCGGCTTCGGTGAGGCATCCCGCATGACGCAGTTCAAGGACAAGTCCCTCAAGCAGGGGGCCGACTCCACGTCGGTCGGGCTGTTCACCTACCCGATCCTGCAGGCAGCGGACATCCTGCTGTACCAGCCCGAGGGCGTGCCGGTCGGCGAGGACCAGCGACAACACATCGAACTGAGCCGCGACCTTGCACAGCGGTTCAACACGCGTTTCGGTGAAACCTTCGTGGTGCCCAAGCCCTTCATCCAGAAGGAGTCGGCCAAGATCTACGACCTGCAGAACCCCACCGCCAAGATGTCCAAGTCGGCTAGCTCCGCTGCCGGCCTGATCAACATCATGGACGAGCCCAAGGTGACGGCGAAGCGGATCAAGTCCGCCGTCACGGACGACGGCACGGAGATCCGGTTCGACCGGGAGGGAAAGCCGGGAGTCTCCAACCTGCTGTCGATCTATTCGCTCATGACCGGAAAGGACATGGCCGACGTCGTGGGCCACTTTGAGGGCCGGATGTACGGCCACCTCAAGGTGGAGCTGGCCGACGTCGTCGTTGACCGGCTTGAGCCGATCCGGCAGCGCACGCTGGAGCTTCTGGGCGATCCGGGTGAACTGGACCGGCTGCTCGCTGTGGGCGCGGAGAAGGCCCGTCAGATTGCGTCCGCTACGCTGGCAGATGTGTTCTCGAAAGTAGGCTTCCTTCCCGCACTGGACCGCGGTACGGCGGGTGCCTTCTAGGATTATGAACCGGCCCATCAGCGATACCGAACAGCGCCAGCCCACCTACGTGGTGGGCCGGCAGGTTGTGGCGGAAAACTGTGTGGGAGTGGTCATCGCGATCCCAGACCCAATCGCCGGCGAACTGGAGCGTTGGCGGGCTTCCTTCGGCGATCCGATGGCGGCAATCGTTCCTCCCCACATCACATTGGTCACCACCACCCCTGCATCGGACTGGGTATCCACCATCGAACACGTCCGGGAGGTGGCTGCGACTCAACGCCCGTTCACCGTGACGCTGAAAAGCACGGGCACGTTCCGCCCGTTGACTCCGGTGGTCTTCATCAACGTCACCGAGGGGTTTGACGAGTGCGTGGACCTGCACGGCCGTCTTCAGGCCGGGCCCCTCGAGCGTGAGCTCGACTACCCGTATCACCCGCACGTCACCGTTGCACACGACGTCAGCGAAGCCAACATGGATTCGGCAGAGATTCAACTCGATGACTTCGAGGCTTCCTTCACCGTACGTACCATGGGACTGTACGAGCACGATGTGACCGGTGTGTGGAAACTACGGGAAGAGCTCACCTTTGGCCAAAACCCTGCCGACGGTAAAGAAGCAGAAGCAGGTACCTGAGACCCCGCTTCCAACGGATCGGGAAAAACTGCAGCTCAGGGTCCTGCAGACCCGCGGCGAGCTTGGCCGCGTGCGCCGCGAGAAGGGCGGGGGAGTGCCGGCCCTGCAGGCCACGATTCCCTACCTGCTTGCACGGCTCAACGCGTTCCGGCCTATGCGAGCCTTCCAGCTCTACACGAACCGCCATGGGCCCCTCATGGCCGCGGGAATCGCCTACAACATGTTCTTCGCGATCGCGGCGCTGCTGGTCGTAGGGTTCTCGATTGTGGGCCTGGTGGTCTCAGGGGACACTGCGCTGCAGGGCCTGATTGTCCGCGCCGTCGATTCGACCACTCCGGGTCTCATCGATACGGACGGTGAAGGCGGGGTTTCCGGCTTCGCCACTCCGGAGGAGCTGTTCAGCCTCGAGGCCTCGCTGAGCATCGCACTGGCAGTCTCCACCGTGACCATGCTCCTGACGGCGCTGGGCTGGATTGCCGGGCTCCGGGAGGGAATGCGCGGCATCTTCGATTTGCCGGCGCTGCAGACCAATCTGGTGCTGCAGAAGCTGAAGGACCTCGGCATTCTGCTGGTCCTGGCGGTGGTGCTGGTGGTGACCACCGGCGTCGGGCTCGTGGCGAACACCGTCATCGACCTGGTCCTGCAGTGGGTCGGGCTCACCAGCGCTGCCCGCCCGCTCACCCAGCTTGCCGGATTCGTTGTCACCCTGCTGCTGGACACCCTCGTGGCCGTCATCCTGTTCCGCACGGCATCCGCGATAGAGATGCCGCGCACAGTGCTGCTGCAGTCCGCCCTGATCGCCGGTATAGGTAGCACCCTGCTTCGGACTTTCAGCACGCTGCTGCTGGCCGGCGTGGACAGGAACCCGCTCTTGGCGCCGTTCGCGGTCATCCTGGGCTTGTTTGTCTGGTTCTTCCTGCTCAGCCAGGTGTACCTGATTGCCACCGCCTGGGGAGCGATCGGTGCCGCCGATGCGCGGTCCGCCCGTCCTTTGGAACGCGGAGGCTGGGCGCGCTCGCTGCTGCGCCGCAGCAAGACAACCCCGGCAGCCCGCACCCCCTAAAACTGTCCGAGAACGACGACGGCGCGTGCCACCGGTCGGTGGCACGCGCCGTCGTCATAGCGGTTTGAGACTGCTAGATCTTGCGGGTCAGGATGGCCTGCTTGACCTCCTGGATTGCCTTGGTGACCTGGATGCCGCGGGGGCAGGCCTCCGAGCAGTTGAAGGTTGTGCGGCAGCGCCACACGCCTTCCTTGTCGTTGAGGATTTCCAGGCGCATGTCGCCGGCGTCATCACGGGAGTCGAAGATGAAGCGGTGCGCGTTCACGATCGCGGCCGGACCGAAGTACTGGCCGTCGGTCCAGAAGACCGGGCAGGACGAGGTGCAGGCAGCACACAGGATGCACTTGGTAGTGTCGTCGAAGCGCTCGCGCTCCTCCGCCGACTGCAGGCGCTCACGCGTGGGTTCGTGGCCCTTGCTGACAAGGAACGGCATGATCTCGCGGTAGGACTGGAAGAAGGGCTCCATGTCCACGATGAGGTCCTTCTCCACCGGCAGGCCCTTGATGGGCTCCACGAGGATGGGCTTGGACGTGTCGAGGTCTTTCAGAAGCGTCTTGCAGGCCAGGCGGTTGCGGCCGTTGATGCGCATGGCATCCGAACCGCAGACACCGTGCGCGCAGGAGCGGCGGAAGGAGACGGTGCCGTCGTGCTCCCACTTCACCTTGTGCAGGGCGTCCAGCACGCGGTCCGTGCCGTACATGGTGAGCTTCCACTCGTCCCAGTGGGCCTCATCGGAGACCTCGGGGTTGTAGCGCCGCACCTTGAGGGTGATGTCGAAGGTGGGGATCTCGCCGCCTCCGCCTACGCCGGGTGCGAGGTCGACCTTCGAGGCCGGTTCTTTTTCGACAGTTGAGGTGCTCATCAGTACTTACGCTCCATGGGCTGGTAACGGGTGAAGACTACCGGTTTGGTCTCAAGGCGAACACCGCTGGTTTCGGTAGCGGAGGGATCCTTGTAGGCCATGGAATGGGTCATGAAGTTCTTGTCATCGCGCTCGGGGTAGTCCTCCCGGAAGTGGCCGCCGCGGGACTCCTTGCGGTGCAGGGCCGCCGCGGTCATGACCTTGGCCATGTCCAGCAGGAAGCCCAGTTCCACGGCTTCCAGCAGGTCGAGGTTGAACCGCTTGCCCTTGTCCTGGACAGTGACCCGGGTGTAGCGCTCCTCCAGTTTGTCGATGACCTCGAGGGCTTCCTTGAGGGTCTGCTCGGTGCGGAAA
Organism: Arthrobacter sp. JZ12; assembly: GCF_035189165.1. Taxonomy (NCBI): domain Bacteria; kingdom Bacillati; phylum Actinomycetota; class Actinomycetes; order Micrococcales; family Micrococcaceae; genus Arthrobacter; species Arthrobacter sp. JZ12. The sequence continues at coordinate 843,934 of NZ_CP045246.1, forward strand.
ACCTGGACATTGGCGTCCATGATGTCCTGCAGTTCCTGGCGGATCTGTGAGACGCGCTCTCCACCTTCCGAGCTCCGCATGGTGTCCAGGAGCAGCTCCGTCTGTGCGGTGGGGTTCTCCGGGATCTCCACGAACTCAGCGGTGGCCGCATATTCGGCGGCGGCGATACCTGCACGCTTGCCGAACACGTTGATGTCCAGGAGCGAGTTGGTGCCGAGGCGGTTGGAGCCGTGGACCGAAACGCAGGCAACTTCACCGGCGGCGTACAGGCCGGGAACAACGGTGTCGTTGTCCTGCAGCACCTCAGCCTTGATGTTGGTGGGGATACCGCCCATGGCGTAGTGCGCAGTCGGGAACACCGGCACCGGCTCGGTGTATGGCTCCACCCCGAGGTAGGTGCGGGCGAATTCGGTGATGTCCGGAAGCTTGGCGTCGATGTGTGCCGGCTCGAGGTGCGTCAGGTCCAGCAGGACGTAGTCCTTGTTGGGGCCGGCACCGCGTCCCTCGCGTACCTCGTTTGCCATGGAACGGGCCACGATGTCGCGGGGAGCCAGGTCCTTGATGGTGGGTGCGTAGCGCTCCATGAAGCGCTCACCCTCGGCGTTGCGGAGGATTCCGCCTTCACCGCGGGCAGCTTCGGAAAGCAGGATGCCGAGGCCGGCAAGACCGGTGGGGTGAAACTGGAAGAACTCCATGTCCTCGAGGGGGATGCCGCGCCGGAAGGCGATGCCCATGCCGTCACCGGTGAGGGTGTGGGCATTGGAGGTGGTCTTGTAGACCTTGCCGACGCCGCCGGAGGCGAAGACGACCGACTTTGCCTGGAAGACGTGCAGTTCACCGGTGGCGAGGTCGTAGGCGACGACGCCGGCAACGCGCTTCTGGATGCGGGTGGCACCGTCGACGGTCACTTCCTGGTCCACCGTCAGCATGTCCAGCACGTAGTACTCGTTGAAGAACTCAACATTGTGCTTGACGCAGTTTTGATACAGCGTCTGGAGGATCATGTGGCCCGTGCGGTCAGCGGCATAGCAGGCGCGACGGACGGGCGCCTTGCCGTGGTCGCGGGTGTGGCCGCCGAAGCGGCGCTGGTCGATGCGACCCTCAGGGGTGCGGTTGAACGGCAGCCCCATCTTCTCGAGGTCCAGCACGGCGTCGATGGCTTCCTTCGCCATGACCTCGGCGGCGTCCTGGTCAACGAGGTAGTCGCCGCCCTTGACGGTGTCGAAGGTGTGCCATTCCCAGTTGTCTTCCTCGACATTGGCGAGGGCCGCGCACATGCCGCCCTGTGCGGCGCCCGTGTGCGAACGGGTCGGGTAGAGCTTGGTCAGTACAGCCGTCTTTGCCCGCTGGCCGGATTCAATCGCGGCGCGCATGCCGGCGCCGCCTGCGCCCACAATGACGACGTCGTACTTATGGACCTGCATACCTGTGCTCTTTCTGTTGAAGCTGGTCGTGATGAATTGGGGGTACGGACTCTCTTGCCGCAGCCCCGTGATCGTCGCTAGGGCGCCGGGCAGTAGTCGGCGACGTGCGGTACGCCGTTCACGACCGGGCAGGGGTCAAAGGTGAAGATAACCAGGGTGCCGAGGACGATGATGACGATCGTGGCAACGTAGAGAACAGACTTCAGCCAAAAGCGGGTGGAGTCCTTCTCGGCGTAGTCGTTGATGATCACGCGTACGCCGTTAGTGCCGTGCAGCATGGCCAGCCAGAGCATCACGAGGTCCCAGACCTGCCAGACAGGGCTCGCCCACTTGCCGGCAACGAAGCCGAAGTCGACGCCCTCAATGCCGTCGCCGGCAATCATGCTGGTCCAGAGATGAACGAAGATCAGGACAACCAGAACCACGCCCGAAAGCCGCATGAAGAGCCAGGCGAGCATTTCGAAGTTGCCCTTCGAGGTGCCCGTGCGGCGGTACTGCGGAGCGATGCGTCCGGAGCGGGGGGATTCAACGATGGGAGTTGACATGGCTCAGTGACCTCCGAACACGACAGAGAGATGGCGGATGGAGAAGCCGATCATAGTGACAGCCCACAGACCGATCACTGCCCACAGCATCTGGCGGTGGTAGCGGGGACCCTTCTTCCAGAAGTCCACAAGGACCACGCGGAGACCGTTGAAGGCGTGGAAGACAATCGCGCCGACCAGCCCCAGCTCTCCGAGGCCCATGAGCGGGTTCTTATAGGACTCAATAACTACGTCGTATGCCTCGGGAGAGACCCGCACCAAGGAGGTGTCGAGGACATGCACCAGAAGGAAAAAGAAGATCACGACGCCGGTAATACGATGTGCAACCCAGGACCACTGGCCTTCGCGGCCGCGGTAGAGGGTGCCTGCTGGTGTCTTCGACACTGAAAATACCTCCCTGTGTCGCGAAGGCGTTAGCGTGGCTTCCACGCTGGCAAGCGCCCTCGCGAGAGCACTCTTCAATCAAGACTAATCTAGGGTCCCTTGTGGAGTCGCTCAATTTAGGACGCCCTACGGTGTGACCTTGTTAACACCGGCCGTTCATCGGGGAGTAACCCGGATGCTCTGCCCTGTGCCTGCGATTCACGAGAAGTGCACTCAATTACCAGCTGGTGGTCATCGCCGTCGCGAGGCTGCATTAATGTGGAAGCGATGAGTACTCAACCCAGCAGCCCCCTGGACCGCTTCCACGGCGTCATTCCCGCAGGCGGAACCGGAACCCGCCTGTGGCCCCTGTCCCGTGCGGCAGCGCCGAAGTTCCTGCATGACCTCACCGGGTCGGGCAGCACACTCATCCGTGCCACCTACGAGCGGCTGCTGCCCCTGAGCGGCGAACGCATCATGGTGGTCACCGGGAAGGCGCACCGCCGGGCAGTGCGTGCGCAGCTGCCGGAAATTCGGGATTCCGATCTCGTGCTCGAAAGCGAGCCCAAGGATTCTGGTGCTGCCATCGGCCTTGCCGCCGCTATCCTGTACCACCGCGACCCCGACACCATCATGGGTTCCTTCGCCGCCGACCAGGTGATCGCTCCGGTTGAGGATTTCCAGGCGGCCGTGCGCGAGGCTGTATATACCGCCGCCGAGGGCTACATCGTCACAATCGGCATCCTTCCCACGCACCCCTCCACCGGGTTCGGCTACATCCGGGCCGGGGACGCGCTCAACATCCCGTCGGCGCCGAGTGCGCAGTCTGTGATCGAGTTCGTGGAGAAGCCGTCGGTAGCCGTCGCCCGCGAATACATCGACAGCGGGAAGTACAGCTGGAACGCGGGTATGTTCGTTGCGCCGGTCGCACTGATGCTGAAGCACCTTGAGGCAAACGAACCGGTGCTCTACGCCGGGCTTATGGAGATCGCCGAGGCCTGGGACACCCGAGCCCGCAACGAGGTGGCCCGGCGCGTCTGGCCCACCCTTCCGAAGATCGCCATTGATTACGCGGTCGCTGAACCGGCGGCAGCAGCAGGTGACGTCGCCATGATTCCGGGGCCTTTCAGCTGGGATGACGTCGGCGACTTCGCCGCCATCGGACGCCTCAACCCGGCCACGGAAAACAGCAACCTGAAGGTCATGGGGGAGGGCGCACGCGTCTTCTCGGAGAATGCCTCGGGAATCGTGGTGTCCGACACCAAACGGGTAATCGCCCTAATCGGCATTGACGACGTCGTCATAGTGGACACCCCCGACGCACTTCTGGTGACCACCAAGGAGCACGCGCAGGAAGTGAAGAAGGCGGTCGAGGCCCTGCGGGCGAGCGGCGACGTCGACGTTCTCTAGGCCGGCTGGGCGGCCAGTAAGCTTGTTCCGTGCAGAAATCTCCAACTGATCCCGTCGTCGTACCGCACATCGGTGTGTGGCTGGCTCCGCTGCTGGATGAGTTGACCCGGTTTCGCCGCGACATTCACGCCCACCCCGAACTGTCCCACAAGGAGTACCGCACCACCGACCGGCTCGTTGAGGTGCTCGAAGCTGCGGGGCTTCAGCCGAAGCGACTGGAAGACACGGGACTGTACGTGGACATCGGCGACGGTGACGTGAAGATCGGGCTGCGCGCGGACATTGATGCACTGCCGATCCTCGAGGAAACCGGCCTTCCGTACGCCTCGACGATCACGGGCGTGACGCACGCGTGCGGACACGACATCCACACCACGGTGATGCTCGGCGTCGCGCTGGTCCTGGCCAAGATCGACGCCGAAACCCCGCTGGCAGGGCGCGTGCGCGTCATCTTCCAGCCGGCAGAGGAAACAATGCCCGGCGGGGCGCTGGACGTCATCGCCCAGGGCGTTCTCACGGACGTTCCGCGCATCCTCGCCCTGCACTGCGACCCGCGCATCGACGTGGGCCTCGTCGGCACCCGCATTGGTGCCATCACATCCGCGTCGGACACCGTGCGGGTCGAACTAAGCGGTCGGGGCGGCCATACCTCGCGCCCGCACGTGACCGAGGACCTGGTCTTCGCCCTCGCGCATATCGCAGCCAACGTCCCCGCAGTGCTGTCCCGCCGTATCGACGTGCGCAGCGCCGTCTCCGTTGTCTGGGGACAGATCCACGCGGGATCGGCTCCCAACGCCATACCGGCCCACGGATTCATGTCCGGCACCATGCGCTGCCTGGACGGAGAAGCGTGGGAAGCTGCCGGTGACCTGATGGACGACACGGTGCGGCAGCTCGCCGCACCGTTCGGGGTCGACGTGAAACTTGAGCACGTCCGGGGCGTGCCTCCAGTGGTGAATACCGAGGCCGAGACCGGACTGATCGAAGCCGCCGCCCGTGCCGAGCTGGGGCCGGACGCCGTCGTTCTCACGCCCCAGTCGATGGGAGGCGAGGATTTCGCCTGGATGACCCAGCGAGTGCCCGGCGCCATGATGCGCCTTGGTACCCGTACACCCGGAGGCGAAACCTACGACCTTCACCGCGGGGACTACCGTCCCGATGAGCATGCCATCGGCTGCGGCGTGCGGGTCATGGCCGCTGCGGCGATGCGGGCAGTCCTCGGGTTGCGTCACTAAAGCCCCTCACTGAACCCCGCGGCTAACCTCCGCGCCGGCCGGGACATTCCGGAAACAGCCTCCGGGAATGTCCCCGGACGCCCGACGGTTGGCAAGCGAAGTGAGCACTTCAACCTCTTTTCGCGTGCCCCTGTCCGTCCTCGATCTCGCCACCGTGGGTTCGGGTAAGACCAGCTCCGACGCTTTGGCAGACAGCGCTCGGCTGGCCGAGGCAGCTGACCGGCTCGGCTTCACCCGCTTCTGGGTGGCTGAACACCACAACATGCCTTCGGTGGCGTCTACCAGCCCCGCCGTCCTGATCGCGCACCTTGCAGCTCGCACCGAGCGGATTCGTCTTGGTTCAGGCGGCGTCATGCTTCCCAACCATGCGCCGTTCGTTGTCGCCGAACAGTTTGCGCTGCTCGAGGCGCTGCACCCCGGACGCATCGATCTCGGCATCGGCAGGGCGCCGGGCACCGACCAGATGACCGCCCTGGCCCTGCGCCGGCAGGCCGACGGACTCGGTGTCGAGGAATTCCCCCAGCATGTCCTCGAAGTGCTTGCGCTGCTCGGCGACAACCGGACTCCCGACCGGGCGGTGAGGCTGGTAGCGACGCCCTCGCCGTCGTCGTTCCCTGATGTGTGGCTGCTCGGCTCAAGCGGTTATTCCGCCCAGCTGGCAGGCATGCTCGGCCTGCGGTACAGCTATGCCCACCACTTCGGCAACGAGGATCCGGCCGCAATCATGCGGCTCTACCGCTCGAACTTCCAGCCGTCTCCAGCACTGCAGGAGCCCTACGCGATGCTGGCCACCTCCGCCCTCACGGCGGAGACCGAGGAGGAAGCACAGTATCTTGCCGGTCCCTCGCGGATCATGGCGTTGTCCCTGCGGTCCGGGCATCCAGCGCCGATCGTTTCCCCGGAGGAAGCGGCGAAGCGGGTGCTGACCGAGCAGGAGGAGTTCATGCTCCAGCACCTGCCCGCCATCAAGGCGGTAGGGACACCCGAACAGGTCACCGCGCGGCTCGACGAACTTATCCGCCTTACAGGAGTGCAGGAAGTCATGGTTACCGGAACAACGTACGACGTCGGCTCCCGGATTGATTCCCTGGTCGCCCTTGCTGAGACCTGGCGAGCAGAGCGAGCAGAGCGACCAGTGGAATCACAGCGAGCAGAACAGTCAGAGCCTGCCGCTGCGGGCACTGCACCCGCAGCGGGATAGGTCAACCTACTGATTGGTAACAAAAGTTGAACAATGTGGGTACAACGCCCCTGTTTGGTAGTGTGCCCAATCACTCCGGCGCTAGAGTAGGCTCGTCATCCGGTCCCGGTCGCAGCGGGACCGTCGCCACGAACATCAGTGACAACAGAGCTTGTAGCCCACAGCAGGGCGTTACAGACGGACACTCATTGATCTCTCGTTCATGGGCTCACTTCTTATCGGAGGAACATTGAAGAATTCACGGAGCTTGACAGGGCGCCGCACCGGCATGTCCGCTGCCGCCCTGGGGGCTGCAGCCCTTCTCCTCGCCGGCTGCGGCGCGCCGCCGGCCGAGGAAGACGGATCCGATCCGGCGGCTGCCGGCACTGACTACACCGGCTGCATCGTCTCCGACTCGGGCGGATTCGACGACCAGTCGTTCAACCAGTCCAGCTACGAGGGCATCCAGGCCGCCGAGGAGTCCCTCGGCATCGAGGTTCGCCAGGCAGAATCCCAGGCTGAGACGGACTTCACCCCCAACGTGAACTCCATGGTCTCCGCGGGCTGCGACATGATCGTCACCGTCGGGTTCCTGCTCTCGGCGACCACTGCGGAGGCTGCGGAAGCCAACCCGGACACCAACTTCGCCATCGTCGATGACAACCAGATCGATCTGCCGAACGTGAAGCCGATCATCTACGACACGGCCCAGGCTGCCTTCCTGGCCGGTTACCTCGCCGCCGGAACCTCCGAGACCGGCAAGGTCGCCACCTACGGCGGTATCCAAATCCCCACGGTAACCATCTTCATGGACGGGTTCGCGGACGGCGTGGCCTACTACAACGAGCAGAAGGACGCGAACGTCGAACTGCTCGGCTGGGATAAGGACGCGCAGACCGGAACCTTTGTGGGCGACTTCGAGAACCAGGCGGCGGGCAAGACCAACACCCAGAACTTCATCAATGAGGGCGCCGACATCATCATGCCGGTGGCCGGCCCTGTCGGCCTGGGCACCATTGAGGCGGTTGAGGAGGCAAACGCCGACGGCGGCGCCACCAAGGTGATTTGGGTCGACTCCGACGGTTTCGAGACAGTTGAGTCGGGCACCGAGTACATCCTGACCTCGGTCATGAAGCTGATGGGCGATGCCGTTGAGCAGGTCATCACCGAGGATGTCGAAGGCAACTTCAGCAACGAGCCGTACGTCGGCACCCTGGAGAACGGCGGCGTTGCGCTGGCACCGTTCCACGACCAGGAGGAAGCCGTCTCGGACGAGATGAGGGCGGAGCTCGAAGAAATCCAGGCGGGCATCGTCGCCGGTGACATCACCGTTGAATCAGAGGCAAGCCCCCAGTAACACCAGCAACGCAACGCGCCGCCCGCGCCCACAGGATGGTCCAACAATCCTCGGCGCGGGCGGCGTGTTCGCGTTACGGTTGAACCGAATTGCTAACCGCCGGGAACGGGCAGGAACGCCCTGCCCGGCCCGGAGCGGTCAGCTCCCACAAAGGACAGGTTGGTTGGGGTTGTGAAGCTCGAACTGCAGGGAATCACCAAGCGCTTTGGGTCCCTTGTTGCCAATGACAATATCGATCTGGTGGTGAATCCCGGACAGGTGCACTGCCTGTTGGGAGAGAACGGCGCAGGCAAGTCCACCCTCATGAACGTGCTCTACGGACTGTACGAGCCCACCGAGGGACGCATTCTGGTGAACGGGGAGCCCGTGACTTTCCGCGGACCAGGCGACGCCATGGCAGCCGGCATCGGCATGGTGCACCAGCACTTCATGCTGATTCCCGTGTTCACCGTCGCCGAGAACGTTGCGCTCGGGGATGAGCACACCAAGGCCGGCGGGGTGCTGGACCTGGACAAGACCCGCGCGCGCATTCGCGAGATATCCGACCGCTACGGGTTCGACGTCGATCCCGATGCCCTGGTCGAGGACCTCCCCGTGGGTGTCCAGCAGCGCGTTGAAATCATCAAGGCACTCGTGCGCAAGGCCGAAGTGCTGATCCTGGACGAGCCCACTGCCGTGCTCACCCCCCAGGAAACGGATGAACTTATCCAGATCATCGAGGAGCTCAAAGCAGGCGGCACGGCGATTGTGTTCATCTCGCACAAGCTGCGCGAGGTGAAGGCAGTGTCCGATGTCATCACGGTGATCCGTCGTGGTGCCGTCGTCGGAACTGTTGAGCCGACCGCCAGCACCAGCGAGCTTGCCTCAATGATGGTGGGGCGGAAGGTCAGTCTCACGCTGGACAAGGCGCCGGCGGCTCCGGGGGAAACCACCTTCACCGTGCAGAACCTCACTGTTGCAGGTCCGGGCGGGCAGAAACTGGTCAACAACGTCAGCTTCACCATCGCGGAAGGCGAGATTCTCGCCGTCGCAGGCGTCCAGGGCAACGGACAGACGGAACTCACCGAGGCCATCCTCGGGCTTCATCCGCACGCCACCGGATCGGTACAGCTGAAGGGCAAGGAACTCCTCGGGATGAAGGTCAAGGACATCATCCGCCAGGGAGTGGGTTTCGTTCCGGAAGACCGGAAGGTGGACGGCCTGGTGGGAAGCTTCTCCATCGCCGAGAATATGATCCTGAACTGGTACAACGAGGCACCCTTCGCGAAGGGCATGGCCATGAAGCCATCGGTCGTGCTGAACAACGCCCGAGCCAAGATTGACGAGTTCGACGTCCGCACGCCGAGCGCAGAGGCTGCGGTCAGCACGCTCTCGGGTGGAAACCAGCAGAAGGTGGTCCTGGCCCGTGAGCTCTCGCGGCCGCTCAACCTGTTCATCGCTTCCCAACCCACACGCGGCGTCGACGTCGGATCCATTGAATTCCTGCACAAGCGGATCGTCGCCGAGCGCGACGCCGGCACCCCGGTGATGATCGTTTCCACCGAACTCGATGAAATCAGCGAACTCGCGGACCGGATCGCGGTCCTGCACGGAGGAGAGCTCATGGGCATAGTGCCCGGAGACACGTCCCGGGACGTGCTCGGCCTCATGATGGCCGGCATGCCGGCGGAAGAAGCGCTACGCCAGCACCCTGTGGCAGGCCGCGAACATCACGCGGGGGAGGAGAGCCGATGAGCACCCAGAATCCGAGCTCAAGCGCAGCGGCCGCCGATGGCGCGGCAGCTCCGCCACCGATTCCCGGTACGGAGGACACGACGCCGGTCACCGGCGGCGGGCATGATGCCGGCCGAAACATCCTGAAGAGTATCGTCAGCGGATCATCGCTCGTGGCGGTTCTCGCCGTCGTGCTTTCAATCATCCTCGGCGGGATCCTGATCGCGGTGACCGACGAGGACGTCGCCGCCGCTGCCACCTACTTCTTCGGCAGGCCCACCGACACACTCGCGGCCGCCTGGAGCGCGGCGAGCGGTGCCTACGCGGCCCTTTTCCAGGGCGCGATCTTCAATCCGGCGGCCGACTCCCTCGCCCTGATGTTCCGGCCGCTGACCGAGACGTTCACGGTGGCAACGCCGCTCATCCTCGCAGGCCTCGGCGTCGCGCTGGCTTTCCGGGCCGGCCTGTTCAACATCGGCGCCCAGGGCCAGATCATCCTCGGGGCGATGTTCGCAGGCTGGATCGGGTTCTCCTGGCACCTGCCGTTCGGCATCCACCTGCTGTTCGTGGTTCTCGCCGGTTTTGTGGGCGGTGCCCTGTGGGGCGTCATCCCGGGCCTGCTGAAGGCGCGGACGGGCGCGCATGAGGTGATTGTCACGATCATGCTCAACTACATTGCGATCTACCTGGTCGGGTTCCTGCTGACGACGCCGTCGTTCCAGAACCCCGGCTCGTCAAACCCCATCAGCCCCCGCCTGGATGACACGGCGCTTTTCCCGCAGTTGCTGGGCCCGCAGTTCCGCCTGCACCTCGGCTTCCTCGTGGCCATCGCCGCGACGTACGGCGTCTGGTGGCTGCTGAACCGTTCGACGGTCGGCTTCGAGCTCCGGGCGGTCGGAGCAAATCCCTTCGCGGCACGTACCGCGGGAATCAGCGTCACGCGCGGGTACGTCGTCGTCATGATGCTGGCCGGCGGCCTCGCAGGGCTGGCAGGCGTGGCGCAGGTTGCCGGAACGGAGCGCGTGCTTACCAGCGGCATCGCCGCGAGCTTCGGATTCGATGCCATCACCGTCGCGCTGCTGGGACGGTCTCGACCGTGGGGCGTGTTCTTCGCCGGCTTGCTGTTCGGGGCGTTCCGCGCCGGCGGCGTGCAGATGCAGACCCTCACCGGAACGCCCATCGACATTGTCCTGGTGGTCCAGTCCCTGATTGTCCTGTTCATCGCGGCGCCGCCGCTGGTCAAGGCGATCTTCCGTATCGACCAGAAGAAGAAAAACCGCGCGGGCAAGGCCCAGCGGCACGTAGCCGGAGGTGCGGCATGAGCATTGCAACAACCGTGACCAACACGGCCGATGCCGCACCGGTCGGCAGGAGCTGGAAGGCTCCCATCGGATTCGGCATCGGTGCCCTGCTGGCGCTGGCCGTCTTTGCCATCGGCGGACCGGCCACCACGGCGGTCTTCCGGGTGTCCGACGACTCCGACCGCATTCGGTTGGCTGACATCGCCCTGCCGGCCAACGGTGTGGGCTGGGTCGTGGCGCTGGCCCTGATTGCCATCGCCGCGTACTCCTTCCTGCAGGCGCGCAAGGGCCTGAAGATGAACCGCTGGTTCGGCATCGCCTACGCGGTGCTGTTCGTCATCGGCTTCCTCACCTGGGTGGTGGGCATCGCAGACCGGCCGTCGATCTCTCTTGCCGGTCTGGTGGCGGGTTCGGTCACCCTGGCCATCCCGCTCATCTTCGGCTCGCTCTCCGGCGTGCTTTGCGAGCGGGTGGGCGTCGTGAATATCGCCATCGAGGGCCAGCTTCTGTCAGGGGCGTTCGCAGCCGCCGTCGCAGCCTCCGTTTCGGGCAACGCGTTCGTCGGCCTGATCGCCGCGGCCATCGCGGGCGTGCTGGTCTCCTTCATCCTGGCCGTCTTCAGCATCAAGTACCTGGTGAACCAGATCATCGTGGGCGTGGTGCTGAACGTCCTGGTGTCAGGCCTGACCGGGTTCCTCGCCTCCACCCTGCTCAGCCGGGACTCCGAGACCTTCAACTCGCCCCCCGGCCTGCCGGAGATCCGCATCCCGCTGCTGGCTGACATTCCGGTCATCGGGCCCATCCTCTTCCAGCAGACCGTCGTGGGGTATTTCATGTACGCCGCAGTGATCGTGGTCTGGATCGGCCTCTACCGGACCAAGTGGGGGCTGCGGGTCCGGGCAGTCGGAGAGCACCCGCAGGCCGCGGACACCATGGGCATCAAGGTCAATGCCACACGCTTCCGGAACGTCCTGCTCGGCGGTGCCGTGGCCGGGTTCGGCGGCGCGTTCTTCACGCTGGTGTCGGTGAGCACCTTCACCCGGGACATGACGGCGGGCCAGGGCTACATTGCGCTCGCCGCCCTGATCTTCGGCCGGTGGAACCCGATCGGAGCGTTCTTCGCGGCGCTGCTGTTCGGGTTCGCAACAAACCTGCGCTTCGTCCTCTCAATCATCGGTACCGATGTGCCCAGCCAGTTCCTGGCGATGCTTCCGTACATTGTCACCATCCTTGCGGTCGCCGGCCTGGTGGGACGCTCGCGTCCGCCCGCTGCCAGCGGCGTCCCGTATGTCAAGGAGTGATAGTTGATGCCCGGAACTGAACCGACGACGACGGCGCCCGCCGGCCAAGACGCGGACCTTCCGTGGGAGCAGCTTGCGGAAGCGGCGAGAACGGCAATGCGCAAGGCCTACGTCCCCTACTCGAAGTTCCCGGTCGGCGCGGCCGCGCTGACGGAGGACGGCAGGATCGTGTCCGGCTGCAACGTCGAGAACGCGTCCTACGGCCTGACGCTCTGTGCCGAATGCTCCCTCGTGAGCCAGCTGCAGATGACCGGTGGCGGACGGCTTGTTGCGTTCAGCTGCGTGGACGGGCAGGGAAATGCCCTTATGCCCTGCGGCCGCTGCCGCCAGCTGCTCTATGAATTCAGGGCCCCGGGCATGCTGCTGATGACCGTCAGCGGAATCAGGACCATGGATGAGGTGCTGCCGGATGCATTCGGGCCGCAGCACCTCGCCGAAGCAGAAGCCCAACCGTACGCAGAAGCAGAAGCCACAGCGGCCAATGTTGAGACGGGCGAAGCCCGGACAGGATCAGGCACATGAGGAAACAGTTCGACGCCGTCGACATCATCAGGACCAAGCGCGACCGCGGAACCCTGAGTCCCGAACAAATCGACTGGACCATCGACGCCTACACCCGCGGGGCCATCGCCGATGAGCAGATGGCCGCGCTGAACATGGCCATCCTGCTCAACGGCATGGACCGTGCCGAGATTTCCCGGTGGACGACGGCGATGATCGCCAGCGGCGACCGCATGGACTTCTCCTCGCTCGGCAAGGCGACCAGCGACAAGCACTCCACAGGGGGAGTGGGCGACAAGATCACGCTTCCCCTGGCGCCGCTCGTCGCCGTCTTCGGTGTCGCGGTTCCCCAGCTCTCCGGCCGCGGCCTCGGGCACACGGGAGGGACGCTGGACAAGCTGGAGTCCATCCCGGGCTGGCGGGCCGAGCTCTCCAACGAGGAGATGATGACCCAGCTCGCCGACGTCGGCGCGGTGATCTGCGCGGCCGGAGCGGGCCTGGCGCCGGCGGACAAGAAGCTGTACGCGCTGCGTGATGTCACGGGAACGGTCGAGGCAATTCCGTTGATCGCCTCCTCGATCATGAGCAAGAAGATTGCCGAGGGCACCGGCTCACTGGTACTCGACGTGAAGGTGGGAAGCGGCGCCTTCATGAAGGACGAGGCCCAGGCCCGCGAACTGGCAGAAACTATGGTCGCCCTCGGAACGGACGCAGGAGTGAAGACAGTGGCGCTCTTGACCAACATGTCCACTCCGCTGGGACTCACCGCGGGTAATGCCATCGAGGTTGAGGAATCGGTCGAAGTGCTCGCCGGCGGCGGGCCCGACGACGTCGTGGAACTTACGGTCCGCCTCGCGGAGGAAATGCTGGAGGCAGCCGGAGTTCGCGACGCCGATCCAGCCCAGGCGTTGAAGGACGGACGCGCCATGGACGTCTGGAACCGGATGATCGAGGCCCAGGGCGGGGATCCGCGTGCCGCCCTGCCGGTGGCCCGCGAATCGGAGACCATGTACGCACCAGCCGACGGCGTCCTGGTTGAAATGGACGCGCTCGCCGTCGGAGTGGCGGCGTGGAGGCTGGGCGCGGGCAGGGCCCGGAAGGAAGACGTTGTTCAGGCCGGGGCCGGTGTGCGGCTCCATGCGAAGCCCGGAGCACTGGTTCGTGCGGGGGAACCCTTGATGACCCTGCTGACCGACACACCGGAGAAGTTCGCCAGGGCGCGCGAGGCGCTCGAGTCCGCAGTCGTCATTGCTCCAGAAGGATCGCGCCCTGCCCAGCAGCTCATTATTGATCGCATCGCCTGACCTGCCCTGCCTGACCAGCGGTTCCTGACCGCCGTCGAATGACCCGCGCTTTCTGACCCCGGATCCTCCCACGGGTGGATCCGGGCGCGTGCCAAGATCAGCCATCAGGCCGACGCGGACTACCCGGGCCCAACCCTAACCTTGGAAAAAGGCTGGATCAGGGGCTGCCCGGGGAAGTCCCCCATGGCCTACCCAAAACGATGCTGTCATCGTTGAAACAGGTGTTCGAGGCGGGGTCCGGCCCGTCGAAACGACTGCAATCTCCGATTTTTCGTGAGTCGCAGACAAGGTTGCAGATAACGGTCGCAGGTTACGGTTGCAGGTTCATAAGGAGCGCAGGTAGTGGAGTTCATCAACGCTGTAACGACCGGACTCAGCGACCTTATCCTCGGCACCGCGGAACAGCCCTGGGTTTACCTCCTCGTGTTTATCTGCTGCACAGTGGACGGGTTCTTTCCACCGTTCCCCAGCGAATCGGTCGTCGTGGGCCTGGCGGCGTTGGTGATCGCCGAGGGGGTGCCGAACCCCTGGCTGCTGATCCTCGTGGCAGCGCTCGGCGCATTCATCGGTGACAACACGGCATACATCATGGGCCGGGCAGTGGGGACCAAGCGCTTCCGATGGATGCGCCGCCCCCGTTCGCAACGGGCGTTCGAGTGGGCCGGCTACGAGCTGGAGAAGCGGGCAGCTTCCCTGATCCTGGTAGCGCGCTTTGTGCCCTTCGGCCGGGTTGCGGTGAACCTGACCGCCGGCGCCACCGGGTATTCCCAGCGTCGCTTCCTGGTGCTCACCGGCATTTCGGCAGTCGCGTGGGGGAGCTACTCGGTGGGAATCGGAGCGCTCGCCGGGGCATGGTTCGCGGACAACCACCTGCTCGGAGTCACGGTCGCCATTGCAGTGGCTGTGGTCCTCGGGTTCATAGTGGACCGCATCATCAGCGCCGTCCGAGGATCTACTCCTGCACGGCCGCATGCTGCACGTGCTCCGGTCAGCTCCTCCGCGTAGTCTTGCCCTGTGACTGAACCAATAACTTCCCTCGCCACGGACCTGACCTTCGACATCCGTTCACTGCCGAAAGTTTCCCTGCACGATCACCTGGACGGCGGACTGCGTCCGGCCACGATCATCGAGCTGGCGGAAGAGATCGGCCACCAGCTCCCGTCCACCGACCCGGTTGCTCTCGGGGAGTGGTTCCGGGATGCAGCTGACTCGGGGTCGCTGGTGCGCTACCTCGAGACGTTCGATCACACCATCGCTGTCATGCAGACCCGCGAGGGGCTTGCCCGGGTTGCACGTGAGTTCGTCGAGGATCTCGCAGACGACGGCGTGGTCTACGGCGAGGTGCGGTGGGCACCTGAGCAGCACCTCACCCGTGGGCTCACCCTCGATGAGGCCGTCGAAGCCGTTCAGGAAGGACTCGACGCCGGAATCGAGGCTGTAGCCGCGCGCGGGCACACCATCCAGGTCGGTCAGCTCATCACCGCGATGCGCCATGCCGACCGCGGCATGGAGATCGCCGAACTGGCGGTGCGCCACCGGGACCGCGGGGCAGTGGGCTTCGACATCGCCGGCGCCGAGGACGGTTTCCCGCCGTCGCGCTTTGCCGATGCGTTCACCTACCTCGCCCAGCAGCAGTTCCCTGCCACCGTGCATGCCGGTGAGGCAGCGGGCGTCGACAGCATCGTGGACGCCCTGGTCAACGGACGCGCGCAGCGGATCGGCCATGGTGTCCGCATCGCCGAGGACATCACGGTCGAGTTTGACGACGACGGCGACAACTCGGAGGCCCGCACCGGTATGGTGACGCTGGGCCAGGTTGCAGCCTGGGTGCGAGACCGCGGTATCCCGCTGGAGGTCTGCCCTTCATCGAACCTCCAGACCGGTGCCATCGAGGCGTTCGGCAAGGACATCGCCAGCCATCCTATTGACCTGCTGTACCAGCTGGGCTTCAACGTCACGGTCAATACCGACAACCGCCTGATGAGCGGCGTAAGCCTGACTGACGAGTTCGAACTTCTGGTAGAGACCTTCGACTACGACCTCGATGACCTGCTCGAACTGACCCTGAACGCCGTCGAGGCAGCCTTCCTGCCCCTGGACAGCCGCACCGCGCTCGCCGAGCTCATTGCGCAGGGTTACGACACAGCCGGCGGGGCATGACAGCAGACGCAGGCGCAGCGGCCGGCCACACGGCTGCTGCGGGGGAGTCCCTGGACAGGTTGCTGGAGGTCATCCGGCTGCTGCGCGAGCACTGCCCCTGGATGGGAGCACTGACCCACGAGTCCCTCGCCAAATATCTTGTGGAGGAATGCTACGAGCTGCTTGATGCACTGGAGGGTCCGGCAGATGCTGAGGAACTCCGCTCCGAGCTCGGCGACGTTCTCCTGCAGGTGGTGCTGCATGCGCGGTTGCAGGAGGAACGCGGATCCTTCGCCATGGTGAACGTTGTCGACGGACTCACCGCCAAGATGATCCGGAGGAATCCGCACGTCTTCACTCCGGAAGGTGCGCTTCGCACCGGTTCTGCAGCTTCGGTCGAGGAGATTGAAGCCGCCTGGCACCGGCTCAAGAAGGAGGAACAGGGCGGCCACTCAACGCTCTTCGAAAGTATCCCACCCGCCCTCCCTGCCCTGTCTGCTGCCGCAAAAAGTGTTGCCCGTGTGCAGAGGGAAGCGCCCGACACCCAGTCCCAGGCCCTGCGGGAAACCGCACGGGAACTGCCGATTGCCGCGTCCGAGGAGCAACTCGGCGACCTGCTGCTCGCCGTCGTCGGTCAGGCTGTCGAAGCCGGTCTGGACCCCGAGCGCGCCCTGCGGGTAGCGGTGCGCCGCTATCAGCAGGAGCATCTGCCGAACAAGAGCCGTCACGGACGGTAACCCATCAGGTCCTTTCAACTAGGCTGAGTACCGAATCCCAGCGCACAGCACCAGCTAGCCGGGTTGCGCACGTCCGAATTGTCCGTTTGATGAATCCATAGCCCTTCCATGAACAGGAGCATTTCCATGGCAATCATCGATGCCATCCATGCACGCGAAATCCTTGATTCGCGCGGCAACCCCACGGTCGAGGTCGAGGTCCTGCTCGACGACGACACCTTCGGCCGCGCTGCCGTTCCCTCCGGCGCGTCCACCGGCGCCTTCGAAGCCAACGAGCGCCGTGACGGCGACAAGGAACGCTACCTCGGCAAGGGCGTGCTCCAGGCTGTTGAGGCTGTCATCGAGCAGATCCAGCCTGCCCTGCTCGGATTCGACGCCGGCGACCAGCGCGCAATCGACCAGGCGATGATCGATCTCGACGGAACCGAGAACAAGTCCAACCTCGGCGCCAACGCCATGCTCGGCGTTTCGCTGGCTATCGCCCGCGCGGCCGCCGAGTCCTCCGCGCTCCCGCTGTACCGTTACCTGGGCGGCCCCAACGCGCACGTCCTGCCCGTACCGCTGATGAACATCCTCAACGGCGGATCGCACGCCGATTCCGATGTCGACATCCAGGAATTCATGATCGTGCCCCTCGGTGCTGAATCCTTCTCGGAGGGACTGCGCTGGGGCGTGGAGGTCTACCACGAGCTGAAGAAGGTCCTGAACGAGAAGGGCCTCGCAACCGGCCTCGGCGACGAGGGCGGGTTTGCTCCCAACCTCCCGTCCAACCGTGACGCGCTGGACCTCATCACCACCGCTATCGAGCGGGCCGGCTACACCCCGGGAACCGATATCGCCTTCGCGCTGGATGTCGCCGCCTCCGAGTTCTACAAGGACGGCTCCTACCACTTCGAGGGCAAGACCCTGGATTCAGCGGCCATGCGGGCGTACTACGAGGAGCTCGTGCGGGACTACCCGCTCGTCTCCATCGAGGATCCGCTGGACGAGGAAGACTGGGACGGCTGGAAGGTCCTTACCGAGACACTGGGCGACAAGGTCCAGCTGGTCGGCGACGATCTCTTCGTCACCAATCCGGCCCGCCTGGAGCGCGGCATCAAGGCCGACACCGGCAACTCGCTGCTCGTGAAGGTCAACCAGATCGGCACGCTCACCGAAACCCTGGACGCCATCTCCCTGGCACAGCGCTCCGGCTACACGACGATCACCTCGCACCGTTCCGGCGAGACCGAGGACACCACCATCGCAGACATCTGTGTGGCCACCAACGCCGGCCAGATCAAAACCGGTGCCCCCGCCCGTTCCGAGCGTGTGGCCAAGTACAACCAGCTCCTGCGCATCGAGGAGGAACTGGACGACGCCGCGCGTTACGCCGGTCGTTCGGCCTTCCCGCGTTTCACTGCCTGATCGCAGGGTATCGGGCGTTACCCTCGTTAAGCAGGCAGCCGCCGGTTTGCAGAGCTTCTCTCTGCGATGCCCGGTCCTGCAGCACAGCAAAGCTTGAGCGAGGAGTCCGATGTCCACCCGACGCCCCAGCGTTCCGCGCACCCGAGTGCGCGCGGACGGGCAGAGGCAGCAGACTCAGCCGCTGAAGCGCCCTGGCTCCCAGGGCGCTTCAGCGCATGCCGTACCGAAGTCGGCTTCATCTGCCCAGAATCCGCAGGCACAGAACCCCCCGCGTGAATCCAAAGCAGCAGAGCGCAGGAAGCCGACCGGCTCGGAAGCACGCGCAGCCGAGCGATCCCAGCTGGCAGGATCAATCCGTACCGCCACGGCCGGTTTCCGTCGCGGTTCCCAACCGGTGATCGTCCCGGCTGAGGCTGCCCAGCCGATTCCCGCGAAGGCGTTCTCGGGCAGGCTGCTGGCCCTCGCCGTCGTACTTGTCACCATCACGGTGCTGCTGGCACCGTCCATCCGGACCTACCTCAAGCAGCAGGCCGAAACAACAGCCCTCCAGGAGCGGATCGCAGCCCTGCAGCAGGAGCAGGATGATCTCGAAACGCAGATTGCGCGCTGGGAAGACCCGGCGTACATCAAGCAGCAGGCTCGGGACCGCCTGTTCCTCGTCATGCCCGGCGAAACCCGCTACCTCGTCAAGGGCGGCACTGCGGTTGAGTCCTCAGAGGAACAGCAGTCTGCTGCAGCTCCCGAGGACCTTCCCTGGGTGGATGCGCTTTGGGAATCAGTGGAGCGGGCAGCCACCGACTAACCTTGGTCCTCGACACTAGACGAAGGTTCAGGAAGGACCGCAGTGACGGAAGAGAATCCGCTTGCACCCACACCGGCTGATCTGGAGACCCTCAGCAGGCAGCTGGGCCGGCCGGTCCGCGACGTGGTGGAAAT
Organism: Arthrobacter sp. JZ12; assembly: GCF_035189165.1. Taxonomy (NCBI): domain Bacteria; kingdom Bacillati; phylum Actinomycetota; class Actinomycetes; order Micrococcales; family Micrococcaceae; genus Arthrobacter; species Arthrobacter sp. JZ12. The sequence goes on from NZ_CP045246.1 coordinate 862,787, forward strand.
CGGTGCGCGCTGCGTCTGCGGCAACCCGCTCGTGGCGACCACTGCTCCGCGGCTGAGCAACGGCATTCCCTTTCCCACGACGTTCTACCTGACACACCCGGTGATCACATCCGCGGTATCCCGCCTGGAAGCCGCCGGCATGATGGCCGAGATGACTGAGCGGCTGGAACGGGACCAGGACCTTGCAGCCCGCTATATGCAGGCCCACGAAGCGTACTTGAAGGTCCGAGCGGAGATCGGTGAACGCAGCGGGATTGGACCGGTACCGGAAATCGACGGCGTCTCGGCAGGCGGAATGCCCTCCCGGGTGAAGTGCCTGCACGTGCTGGTGGGCCATTCGCTGGCCGCCGGACGGGGAGTGAACCCGCTCGGCGACGAAGCGCTCGATGCCATCGCCGAATGGTGGACGCCCGACGAATGCCGGTGTGCCGGTGCCTGGGACACGTCCGGAGATGCTCCCGACCGGGACCTCAGCCGCCACGTCAAGACCCAGGGCCTCAGCCCGGAGGAACTCGAGAAGAAGCGCGCCGAACGCCGTGCGGGCGAAGGGAAGGCCTGATATGCGCACTGCAGCAATTGATTGCGGAACTAATTCCATCCGACTGCTCATTGCCGACGTCGACGGCGGTGCCGGCCTGACGGACGTGGTCCGGCTCATGCGCGTGGTGCGTCTGGGGGAGGGGGTTGACGCCACCGGCGAGCTCGGCGAGCAGGCGCTGAAGCGGACCTTCGACGCCGTCGACGAATATGCCGGGCTCATCCGGGAACACGACGCCGAGAAGGTGCGGTTCGTAGCCACCTCGGCTACCCGTGATGCCAGTAACCGCGACATCTTCGTCAGCGGGGTGCGCGAGCGGCTGGGGGTGGAGCCCGAGGTCGTGAGCGGAGACGAAGAGGCAGGACTCTCGTTCTCCGGTGCTGCCAGCGTGCTGCCTTCCGACGCCGATGACTCCGTGCTGGTGGTCGACCTCGGCGGCGGAAGCACCGAATTCGTGGTGGGCTCCGGGAACAGGGTCACGGCCGCCCGAAGCATGGACATGGGCTGTGTCCGCTTCACCGAGAGGTTCCTGCGGTCCGATCCTCCCACCGAGGCGGAGGTTGCGGAGGCAGTGGAGGAGATCAACCGCATGATCGATCAGGCCCACGAGGTTGTGGACCTTGCCTCCGTGACCCGGGTGATCGGTGTCGCCGGCAGCATCACCACCGTGACGGCCCACGCGCTTGAACTTCCCGAGTACCAGCCGGAGCGCATCCACGGTGCAGATCTTGATATTGCCCAGATCGACGACGCCGCCACTTCCCTGCTGAACCTGACCCGCGCCGAACGTGCCGCCCTGCCATACATGCACCCCGGCCGCGTTGACGTCATCGGAGCCGGGGCTCTTATCTGGCGCACGATTCTTCGCCGACTGGTCGACGCAACGGAAGGACGCGTACGGACCGCGATCGCGAGCGAGCACGATATTCTTGACGGCATTGCCCTGAGCGCCGCCTCCTGAAGGACCGTTAGTGATTGTCTCCACCGTGCAGATCAGGGGCCGGGCTTCTGGGCCCGTTTCCGCCGTCGTCGTCCTTGCACTGGCCCTTGCGGCAGTACTCACCGGAACCGCCGGCCCGGCCCAGGCGCACGGAGGCGAGCTGCGGGACCGCGAGTACTGGCTTGAGGATTACGGAATCACCCGGGCCTGGGAAACCAGTAAGGGAAAGGGCGTCACGGTCGCGGTCATCGACAGCGGTGTTGACGGCAGCCACCCCGACCTGGAGGGAGCAGTCACAGGCGGAACCGACGCATCAGGTGCAGGCGCAGGAGACGGACAGCGCGGAATCGGAGAAGTGCCCGAGCACGGCACGCTCGTCGCGAGCCTGATAGCCGGTCGTGGCCACGAGCCGGAGGAGCCCGAACCTTCCGCCTCCGCCTCCGCCTCCGCGTCAGCGTCAGCGAAACCCTCGCCGTCCGCGTCGCCCTCGGGCTCCGCGAAAGCTGAAGAGGAGGCCGAGGTCGAGAAGGAATCCGCCGTCCGGTCCGCCGGACGTGGCGCGGACGGGGTTGTCGGCGTCGCGCCTGAAGCGGAGCTGCTCGCCGTGTCGGTGTGGATCGGCGGCGAGGCGAGCGGACCGAATCCGGCAGGCGTCAGCATTGACGACCAGATTCCCAACGCCGTCCGCTGGGCAGTCGACAACGGCGCCTCCGTGATCAACATGTCGCTCGGAAGTACGTCGCCCACCTGGCCCGAAAGCTGGGACGAGGCTTTCCTCTATGCGGAACAGAACGACGTCGTCATGGTCGCCGCGGCAGGCAACCGCGCCGGCGGTTCGGTGCAGGTGGGCGCCCCCGCCACCATGCCGGGTGTCCTCGCCGTGGGCGGGCTCGACGCCGCGGGCGAGGCGAGCCGTGAGTCTTCCTCCGAAGGCATCAGTATCGGTGTTGCCGCGCCCGCGGAGAACCTTGTGGGAGCGCTGCCCGGCGGACTGTACGCAAGCAAGTGGTCCGGAACTTCGGGAGCGGCGCCGCTGGTTGCGGGCGTGGCTGCCCTCATCCGGTCCAAGTATCCGGACCTGACCGCGCCGCAGGTGATCAACCGCATCATCCTGACTGCCCGCGATGCCGGCATCCCGGGCAAGGACACGATCTACGGCCACGGCATCCTCGATGCCGAGGCAGCTGTCAACGCCGACCTGGTGGTCCCGGCGGAGCGTCTGCTCGGCGCCGGGGGAGTGGTCAGCATGGCCCAATACATCGAGACGTACCGGCGAGGCCAGGCGCCTCCGCCGCCTCCGGCTGCTCCGACCGCTCCGGAACGGCCGCTTCCTGACATCCCCGAGCCCACTGTGCCGGAGGCGCAGGAGCGAACATCGTCGTCGTCCTCGCTGCCGGCCGCGATCGTGATCGGATTCGGCATCCTGATCCTGTTCATCCTGGTCGCAGGCACTTGGCAGGTGGTGCGTGCATACCGGTCCGGAAAGGCCGGAATGCCCGCCTCGGAGCCGGAAGAGCCGCTTTCGGAGCAGGGCCAGTCCACGCCCAGCAGGTGATCCGGGCCGTCGCTAGTGAAGATTTTCACAAAGTCCGGTACGCTGGTGCCATGGCTCAAACCTCCAAGTTTTCTGATCGTCCCCGGATCCTTGTTGTCGGCGGCGGCTACGTTGGTCTCTACGTAGCGCACAAGCTGCAGAAGAAGGTGAAGGCGCACGGCGGGATCGTTACCCTCGTGGATCCTTTGCCCTACATGACCTACCAGCCGTTCCTTCCCGAGGTGGCCGGTGGAAACATCGAGGCGCGTCACGCCGTCGTGTCCCACCGCATGCACCTGACCGACACCGAGCTGATCTCGGGCAAGGTCACCGGTGTGAATCATGCGAGCCGTACGGCCACCGTTGAGCCCGCTGACGGAAGCGAGCCGTTTGAGCTTGGCTACCGGGACATCGTCATTGCTGCCGGAGCGATCACCCGCACCTTCCCGATTGAGGGACTGGCCGAAGAGGGCATCGGCCTCAAGACCATCGAGGAAGCCGTCGCCCTGCGCAACCAGCTCCTCGAGCGCATCGAGACCGGCTCGCTCATGGAGCCCGGGCCCGAGCGTGACCGTGCGCTGACCTTCGTGGTGGTCGGTGGCGGCTTTGCAGGCATCGAGGCCCTCGCTGAGATGGAGGACCTCGCAAGCGCCGCCGTGAAGAAGAACCCCAAACTGCAGCGCTCCGACGTCCGCTTTGTGCTGATCGAGGCGATGGGCCGCATCATGCCCGAGGTCACCGAAGAGCAGGCCAAGTGGGTTGTCGAGCACCTGCGTGCACGCGGCGTCCAAGTCAAGCTGAACACCTCCCTCGCCAGCGCGAAGGACGGCCGGCTCAAGCTCATCAACATGCCGGACAAGTCCCCGGCGGACGAGTTCGAGACCGACACCCTGGTCTGGACTGCCGGCGTGCAGGCCAACCCGGTTGTCCGCAACACCGACTTCCCGATCGACGAGCGCGGCCGCGTCCGCGCCAACGCCGAACTCCGGATCACCGGCGACGACGGGCCGCTGGACGGCGCCTGGGCTGCCGGTGATGTTTCAGCCGTGCCCGACCTCTCCGGCGGCGGCGTCGGCGGGTTCTGCGTCCCCAACGCCCAGCACGCTGTCCGCCAGGCCAAGTTGCTCGCCGACAACATCTACGCCGAGCGTTACGGCGTTGGCCGCGTACGCGAGTACAAGCACAAGAACCTCGGCGCCGTAGCAGGCTTTGGCCAGTACAAGGGCGTTGCAAACATCATGGGCTTCGGCATGCGCGGCCTTCCGGCCTGGCTGGCCCACCGCGGCTACCACGGCATGGCCATGCCGATGTTCGAGCGCAAGTTCCGCGTGGTCGCCAACTGGGTGCTCGGGTTTGTCTTCGGGCGCGACACCACCCAGCTGATGGATCTGCAGACTCCGCGTCGCCAGTTCCGCGAGGCTGCTGCGCCGCCCAAGAAGAAGGAAGCCGCCCCGTCCCTGGATGCCGGGCGCACCGAAGACACCGAGAAGACCAAGACCACGGCCTAGTCTCCGGCTGACTGAGCCAGCGGCGACGGCGGCACCCGGCTGGGTGCCGCCGTCGTCGTTTAACCGGCTATAGTTCTCGATCGTGAGAATTCGTCCCGAGATCGCAGCCGACCGCCCGGCAGCGCTGGCCGTCATTGAGGCAGCCTTCGCGCGTCCGCACGGTGGCCGGCCTGTTGAGGCGACACTGCTGGAGCAGCTGTGGGATAGCACCGCCTTCCTGCCTGAGCTGGCTCTGGTGGCGGAGGACGACGACGGCGTGGTGTGCGGGCACGTCATCACCACGCGTGCGCGGATCGGGTCCGCACAGTCCCTGGGGCTGGGGCCGATCGGTGTGCTGCCTGCGCACCAGGGCCGGGGAATCGGCGGTGCACTGGTGGAGGAGTCGGTGAGGCGCGCGGCCAAGCTGGGGGAGAGCGCCGTCGTGCTGTTGGGAGATCCGTTGTTCTATGGGCGGTTCCGTTTTGCCCGTGCAGATGAGCTGGGCGTGATCCCGCCCGAACCGCGCTGGCAAGAGCACTTCCTGATTCGGCCGTTAGCCGGGACCGTCCCGACCGGCCCATTCCGGTACGCATCCCCCTTCGAGGCGCTGTGAGGGTCCTCGGGCCAACGGTGGATGACCAGACGCGCTGCGTTCACTACCGGACGGAGCTCGACGTCGTTGCCATCCAGTTCCGATGCTGCGGCGAGTTCTACCCCTGCCACCTGTGCCACGCGGAAACGGCAGGGCACGAGGCTGTGGTGTGGCCCGTGGCGGAACAGGACGCGCATGCCATCCTGTGCGGAGTCTGCAAGGGGACCATGTCCATCGAGGAGTACCTGGAAGCCGCTTGCTGCTCCTCCTGCAAGGCGCCCTTCAATCCGGGCTGCCGCCTGCACAAGCACCTGTACTTCGGCTAGCTTCCGGCCGTTCGACGCCGGCCCGGTGCCCCAGGTGGGACTCGAACCCACACTGTGAAGATTTTAAGTCTCCTGCCTCTGCCATTGGGCTACTGGGGCGTAACTTCCCGCGAACGCAGGTTGCGGGAAAGCACTCATCAAGACTACGCGAACGTATACAGCACAGGCTCATTTCGCGGAACTGCGCACGGGAAGACCTGTGACGAGCGTTACAAGGATGTAACCAGATTTGCTTATCTTGGACACGTTTTTGCACTAGCTTTTTCACATACCAGGAACACCTGGATATCGCATCAAAGGCTCATTCCGCCTTTCGATCGAGGAGATAAATTTCATGACAGCAACACGTACCTCCGCGCGGTTCAGCATCGGGGAGAATGCACCGCGCGCAGCGAAGATTGCGGCGCTCAGCCTGGGCGTGGCACTCTTCGCTTCGGCCTGTGGTGGGAACCCCACCCCTGAAGAAGGAGGCGGCGAGACTTCGGCAGCTGCAGCATCGGGGCTGACCTGTCCTGAGAGTCAGGGCGGCCAGGCTCCCGAGCCCGGTGAAAAGGGCGACCCGGGTGCGGTTCCTGAAGCGGAAACCACGTCGGAAACTCCCCTGAAGCTCGGCTCCATCCTGCCGACAACCGGCGCCCTCGCATTCCTCGGTCCTCCAGAAATCGCAGGTGTGAACCTTGCGGTCCAGGAAATCAATGAGGCCGGCGGCGTGCTCGGCCAAGATGTGGAAATCATTCACCGCGACTCCGGCGACACCACTACCGACATCGCCACGCAGTCTGTCACCGACCTCCTGTCGCAGGATGTCAGCGCAATCATCGGCGCTGCCTCCTCCGGCGTCTCCCAGACGGTCATCAACCAGATCACCGGAGCCGGCGTCATCCAGATGTCGCCCGCCAACACGTCCCCGGACTTCACTGATTGGGACGACAACGGGCTGTACTGGCGCACAGCTCCCTCAGATGTTCTGCAGGGCCGTGTGCTCGGCAACTACATCATGTCCTGTGGCGCACAGACCGTAGGCATGATCGTCCTCAATGACGCCTATGGAACCGGCCTGCAGGCCAGCATCAAGGAAGCTGTTGAGAGCGCGGGCGGTCAGGTCGTGGCAGAGGAACTCTTCAACGAGGGCGACTCGCAATTCAGCAGCCAGGTCGATGCGCTTGTTGCAGCGGATCCTGACGCCTACGTTGTCATCAGCTTCGACCAGGCCACCAGCATCATCCCGCTGATGACCGGCCAGGGCGTTGAGCCGGGCCAGATGTTCTTCGTTGACGGCAATACCGCCGACTACAGCGGAGACCTTGATCCCGGTACCCTTGAGGGCGCTCAGGGCACCCAGCCCGGATCCTTCGCAGGTGACGAATTCAAGGAAGCACTGGCCGAGATAGATGACAGCCTGAACGTTTGGAACTACGCGGGCGAAAGCTACGACGCCGTGAACCTCATCGCCCTGGCAGCAGACGCAGCTGGCAGCATCGAGGGCGCGGACATCGCAGCCGAGCTCGAGGCGGTCTCCAAGGACGGCGAGAAGTGCTACGACTACGCGGGCTGCATCACCTTGCAGCGCAACGGTGAGGATATCGACTACGACGGCATCTCCGGCCCCATCTCCTTCGATGAGAACGGTGACCCGACCGAAGCCTTCATCGGTATCTACCAGTTCGATGAGAACAACGTTCCGCAGCCCAGCCGCTCCGAAGCAGGTCAGCTGTAAGGACCGTCAGCCCCGCTGACAAAGGTGCCCCTCCCGATGTGGGAGGGGCACCTTTGCGTTGGGGCGCGTTGCGGCCTGGGCAGGATGCTGCAGCTTCTGGGGACAGATCACGACGGCGGTGCTTGCGTGGCGCTTGGGCTCGCCTGTGAGCGGCGGCTGGCTGCCCAGGACCTGCAGGATTGTGCCCGTCTGCGCCGCCGCACCGTTCTCTGCATGGACTCGGGTGTCAGGCGGCTGCGTTTGCTCAATGTTGAGCAAACTGGGACACAAGGCCGGGCACGGAGACGGCCCCGACTCACCTGAGTCGGGGCCGTCTCCGTTGAGCCGAAACCTTCGAAGACTACGCGGTGTCGGCGAGCGTTCCGAGGTAAAGCTGAATGACCTTGGGATCCTTCATGAGTTCCCGCCCGGTTCCGGTGTAGGCGTCCTTCCCCTGGTCCAGGACGTAGGCCCGGTCGCAGATCTGCAGGCAGCGGCGCGCGTTCTGCTCCACCATGATCACCGAGACGCCTGCACGGTTGATCTCGTGGACGCGGAGGAAGGTCTCGTCCTGCTTGACGGGGGAGAGACCGGCCGACGGCTCGTCCAGGAGCAGCACGGCAGGTTCCATCATGAGCGCCCTGCCCATCGCCACCATCTGGCGTTCGCCGCCCGAGAGCGATCCTGCCCGCTGCGCGCGCCGTTTGCCCAGCTCGGGGAACAGGCCGGTGACGAAGTCGAACCGTTCCTTGAAATCCTTGGGCCGCTGGTACATGCCCATCTGGAGGTTCTCCTCGATGGTCAGTGTGGCGAAGACGTTGTTGTTCTGCGGGACGAAGCCGACGCCGCGGCTCACCAGCTTGTTGGCCTTGAGGCCTGTGATGTCCTGGTCCCGCACCACTACTGTGCCGGAGTGCACTTTCACCAGTCCGAACATCGCCTTGAGCAGGGTGGACTTGCCCGCACCGTTGGGGCCGATGATCCCGATCAGTTCGCCCGCGCGCGCCTCAATCGAACAGCCGTTGAGGATATTCACTCCGGGGAGGTATCCGGCAACCAGATCGGTCACCTTCACCACTGACTTGCCGGCGGGGGTCGGTGCTCCGGCGCCGGAGCTTCCTGCTGCGGTGCTCATGGCCGCTTCTCCTCGGGTGTTGTGCCTGACGCTGTGTCGTGCGAGCGGTGTTCGAGTTCAGTGATGCTTGAGTGGCTGAGCAGCCCGGCGTCGTCGGTTCCGACTACAGACTCCTCGTCGCGGGACAGTTCCGCTTCCATAATCTCCACTCCGTGGGAGTCGCCGAGGTCGACGTCGTGGTGGGCCCCCAAGTAGGCGTCGATGACGGCAGGGTCTTTCATGACGACGTCGGGAGCGCCCTCCGCGACCACGCGCCCTTCTGCCATGACCACTACCCAATCGGCGATGTGGCGGACCATGTGCATGTCGTGCTCAACGAACAGGACCGTCATGCCCTCGGCCTTCAGGTTCTTGATGTGGTCCAGCAGGGACTGGGTGAGGGCGGGGTTCACGCCGGCCATGGGCTCATCGAGCATCACCAGCTTTGGACGCACCATGAGGGCACGTGCCATCTCAAGCAACTTTCGCTGGCCGCCCGACAGCGACGCCGCGTAGTCCTTCGCCTTGGCGTCCAGCTTGAACTTCTCCAGCAGGACCTCGGCCTGGGAGGTGATCTCCTTTTCCCGTTTGCCCCACAGTCCGCGGAACAGTGCCCGCCCGAGGCTTTCACCCGGCTGGTCCTTGGCGCCCAGCCGCATGTTCTCCATGACGGTGAGCTTGCCCATCACTTTTGTCAGCTGGAAGGTGCGAACCATGCCCAGGCGGGCCACCTTGTAAGGAGCGACGCCGGCGAGGGAGTGGCCGTCGAAGTCCCACTCACCGCTCTGCGGGGTGTCGAAACCCGTGAGCAGGTTGAACAGGGTGGTCTTCCCGGCTCCGTTGGGACCGATCAGCGCGGTGATCTTGTTGCGGGGGATTTCCAGGTACTCCACATCGACGGCGTTGATGCCGCCGAAGCTTCGGGTGACGTTGCGGGCGGTGACGATCGGGTCCCGCTTGCGGCAGCCCGGCCCGGGGGTTTCCGAGGCGATCGGGCGGGAATCCGTCATGTAGTCGACGTTGTCGTCAACCGGCGTGGACGAGCCCGTTGCGCGGTGTGAACCGGCTGCCCTGGAATCTGATGCGGCTTCACTCATGCGAACGCCAACTCCTTCTTGTTGCCGAGCACGCCCTGCGGCCTGAAGATCATCAGCAGCATGAGCGCGACCCCCACCAGGATGTACCGGAGCTGACCGGCCTGCACGTTGGTGAGGAATGTGATGGCACCGACTTCAATGGCGCCGAAAAGCAGGCTCTGGGTCAGCGAGAGGACAACCCAGAAGATCATCGCCCCGATGACCGGGCCCAGCACGGTGGCCATGCCGCCGAGCAGCAGGACCGTGTAAAGGAAGAACGTTAATTCGGTGGCGTAGTTCGCCGGTTGGACTGCGCCGCGGGGGATCGTGAAGATCATGCCCGCAACCGAGCCCATCAGGCCGCCGATAACCAGGGCCTGCATCTTGTAGGCGTACACGTTTTTTCCAAGAGAACGCACCGCGTTCTCGTCCTCGCGGATGCCCTTGAGCACGCGGCCCCAGGGGCTGCGCATGAGCAGCCAGACAGCAACGCACGCGAGCGCCACGATTGTCCAAGCGACAATGCGGATGTAGAGCCCGTTCTGGTTCATGCTCACCGGGCCGATGCTGTACTCGCCCTCGGGAATAAAGTTCAGCGCGAAGAAGCCCTGCTCAAATCCCTGGGCGAGGCCGTTGGCCGATCCGGTGACCTCGGTGAGGCTGTTGGTGGTCACTACGTACCGGACGATCTCGGCAGCAGCGATGGTCACGATCGCCAGGTAATCGGCGCGCAGGCGAAGCGTGGGGATGCCCAGTATCACTGCGTAGATCACCGATGCGAGCAGCGCCACCAGCACTGCCACCGGCACAGGAGCATTGAACGTAAGCGTGGAGATGGCGTAACCGTAGGCACCCATGGCCATGAACCCTGCCTGCCCGAAGTTGAGCAGGCCGGTGTAGCCGAAGTGCACGGCGAGGCCGAGGGCAGCCAGCGCGTACGCCGCCGTCGTCGGGCTGATTATTTCGCCGAAGGCGAGGGAGAGAATATTGCCGAAATCCATGGAAGTGCCCCTAACCTATGCGCTCTCGGCGGCCGAGGATGCCCTGCGGCCTGAAGAGGAGAACAAGAATCATGATGAGCAGCGCGCCCACGTACTTCAGGTCCGCCTGCAGCCAGATGGTTGATACCTCGACGAACAGACCCACGATGATCGAGCCGAGCAGGGCGCCGAACACCGTCCCCAGCCCGCCGAGGGTAACTCCCGCGAAGATCAGCAGCAGGATCTGCTGGCCCATGTTGAACGTCACGCCCGGCCGGTAGTAGGCCCACAGGATGCCGCCGAGGGCGGCAAGGGCTCCGCCGACCACCCAGACGAGCCGGATCACGCGGTCGACGTCGATGCCGGAGGCTGCCGCCAGTGCCGGGTTGTCGGCCACTGCGCGCGTCGCCTTGCCGATTCGCGTGCGCAGGAGCAGAAAGGCGATGACCAGAATGATGATGAGGCTGGTAATGAGGGAGTTCAGGTTGTTCTGCGTGATGGAAACGACGCCGAACTCCAGCACGCGGCCCTGGGCTCCGGGCAACTGCTCGGTGGCTCCGCCGAAGTTGAACTGGATGATGTAGCGCAGGGCCAGAGCGAGCCCGATGCTGACGATCATCATCGGAACCAGGCCGGAACCGCGCTTCCGCAGCGGCTTCCAGAGACCGGCATCCTGCATATAGCCGAGCGCCGCTCCGCCGATCACCGCCAGGACGATCGCCACGAAGATGGGTAGGCCCATGCCCGCGAACGCGAAGGCAAGCACCGCGCCGATGGTGACCATTTCACCGTGGGCAAAGTTTGTGAGTCCGGTGGTGCCGAAGATCAGGGACAGTCCGACGGCGCTTAGTGCCAGGAGCAGGCCGAAACTCAGGCCCGCAACCGCGCGATCCACGAGGATGTTGAAGAAGCTGTTGGTTCCGGCGACGATGCCCTCGCCAAACAGGAAGAGGGTGGTGACGTTGGTTGTGCCGGCAAAAGTGACCGTGCGGGGGTTCTGCTGGCCCTCCGCGAGCTCGACTCCCTCCGGCAACGTTGACTCGTCCAGTTCAACCTCGTACGAGCCCTGTTCCGGAACGTCGATGGACCAGCCGCCGTTCTCGTTGGAGGTGGTCTCACCTTCGAAGCCCTCGCCCGTGACCGAGATCCGGACATCTGCCAACGGGCCGTCCGCTCCGCGCAGAACACCGCTGATCCGGTTCTGGAATTCTCCTGCCTGGACGGAGGTCGGTACGGTTCCGTTCGAGGTGCTCGCCGCGGAGTAGGCGGTAGCTCCTGCGGCGGGCGCGCACATGAACAGTGCGGCCAGTAAACCGGCTGCCAGGAGGATAAGGCTCCTGTGCCATGCCGGCGTCGGCTTGGTTATCAAGTTATGAACCTCCACAGTGGTGGCTGGGCCGCCGAGGTACGGCAGCTCTAACGCCTGTGATCGATGTCACGCAGTGTGGAGATCATGTTACCCGCGCGGTGTTACCACTTTTCGCTTATCTGATGCATCCAGATAGCGATTGGATAACAACTGTGAGGTCGGGTTACCCGCCGGTAGGTTGGTGATCGAAAAGCTGACCGGGCGGGGACGGAACCTAGAGATAGAGGCCGGTGCCGGCGTCGTCCGCGTCCGGCTGCGCCACGGCGTGCACGTCGCGTTCACGCAGGAGGATGTAGTCGGTTCCTCCGACGTCCACCTCGGACTTGTCCTCGGGATCGAACAGGACCCGGTCCCCCCGGGAGACCTGCCGGACGCTGGGCCCTGCGGCCGCGACGTCGGCCCAGGCCAGCCGCTTGCCCATCACCGCGGTGGCGGGGATGACAATGCCCGACGACGAACGCCGCTCGCTGCTGTCCTTGTCCAGGATGACCAGCAGGCGGTCGTGGAGCATCTTCAGGGGCAGTGCATCCGGCATGGAGGCTTTCATGGAAGGTTGGTTCGGCACCCGGACAGTTTATCGTTTCGTGCCTCCGGAAATCCTTCCGGCAGCCCCAATCCGGCAGGAACAAACCGACCCCGAAAACGTTGATATTGGTAGGGTTGAAACATCTCAGCCCCCTAATGGAGGACTACTCAATAATGGCACTCGGCGGTAACCCGGTTTTCAACGGTAAGAATTTCCGTACCGCTGCCCGCGGCGACAATCCGGCAGCGTACGGTTCAACAGTTTTGGCCGGTCAGACGGTCATGAACCAGCAGCAGCTGGAGCACCTGTACAACCAGCCTTCGGCAGGTCCCGCAGAGACGGGACGAATGACTTTCGACGACGTCATCGTCAAGACCATCGCCACGATCGGCATGGTTCTGGTCGGCGCGGCGATCCCGGCGTTCCTGCTGCCGGGCCTGGCCCCGCTGCTGATGATCGTCGGCCTGATCGGCGGCTTCGTCCTCGGCCTGGTGAACTCCTTCAAGCGCGAGCCCGTGCCTGCGCTGATCCTGGCCTACGGCGCCCTCGAAGGCCTGTTCCTCGGCGGCCTGACCATGTTCCTTGAGCGGATGTTCCCGAACATCGCCATGCAGGCGCTGCTCGGCACCCTCTCGGTCTTCGCGGTGACGCTGCTCCTGTTCAAGAGCGGCAAGGTCCGTGCCACGCCCAAGGCCATGAAGACCTTCATGATCGCGCTCATCGGCTACGCACTGTTCAGCCTGGTGAACCTTGGCCTGATGGTCTTCGGCGTCAGTAATGATCCTTGGGGTCTTCGCACCGGTTTCGAGATCATGGGCATCCCGCTCGGCGTCCTGATCGGCGTGCTGGCCATCGGTCTTGCCGCCTTCGCCCTGGTCATCGACTTCACGTCCATCAGCGAGGGTGTGCGCAACGGCGCTCCCCGCAAGTACTCCTGGACTGCAGCCTTCGGCCTCACGGTCACCCTTGTGTGGCTCTACGTCGAATTCCTGCGCCTCATCGCGATCCTGCGCGGCGACGAGTAACCAGTCCCGATACATAGCGAAGGCCCCCGGCAGTTGACCTGCCGGGGGCCTTCGTCGTTGGTAATCCCTAGGAAAACCGGGCGGCGCCGTCGGCCGGGGAGACGGCGAAAATCACCGGTTCGGTGAACCCCGCCTCAGCGAATGCCTCCAGTACGGCAGCGCCCACGCGCTCAATGTCCTCTATCTGCGTCAGCGCGATTGCGGAGCCGCCGAAGCCTCCGCCCGTCATGCGGGCACCAAGCGCGCCGGCTCCGCGGGAGGAGTCGACGGCGAGGTCCAGCTCCGGGCAGGAAATCTCGAAGTCGTCGCGCATGGACACGTGACTTGAGTCGAGGAGGGGAGCGATGGCCCTCGGGCCTTCCGCGCGCAGCAGTTCGACTGCCTCCTGAACGCGGGTATTCTCCGTGACGACATGGCGCACCCTGCGGAATGTCTCGTCGTCCAGCAGCCCGGACGCTTCCTCCAGGTCCGCCTCGGAAAGATCGCGCAGGGCGGGCACACCCATAACGTCAGCGCCGACCTCGCACGCGCGGCGCCGCGCAGCGTAGCCTCCCGTGGCGTGGGCGTGACTGACCCGTGTATCGATCACCAGCAGCGCAAGCCCCTCATCCTGCAGGGGGAGGGGTACCAGTTCGGTCTCCCGGCTACGGCAGTCGAGGAACACCGCATGCCCCTTCTTGCCCAGGAGGGAAGCCGACTGGTCCATCAAACCTGTGGGTGCGCCCACCATCTCGTTCTCGGCCCGCTGACCGATGAGCGCGAGGTCGGGTCCGGCAAGTCCGACGGCGAACAGTTCGTTGGCAGCAACAGCCACCGCACACTCAATCGCCGCGGAGGAGGACAGGCCGGCGCCGACCGGAACCTGCGAGTCGATCAGCAGATCCATGCCGCGAACGGGATGGCCGGCCTCGCGCAGCGCCCACAGTACGCCGACAGGGTAGGCGGCCCAGCCCTCGACGTCGCCGGCGGCCAGCCCGTCCAGCTCGGCCACGACAACGTCTCCGTCGGAGAATGTTGAGCTGACCCGGACGGTGGAGTCCTCCCGCACCGATGCGGCCACCAGGGTGGCACGGTCGATCGCGAACGGCAGCACGAAGCCGTCGTTGTAGTCGGTGTGCTCACCGATTACGTTGACGCGCCCGGGCGCAGCCCAGATTCCTTCGGGCCTCTGCCCGAAGCGGCGGTGAAATTCTTCGGTGAGCATCTCGGGGGTGAGCGTCATGGTGTGTCCTTCCCTGCGGGTACTGCGGGTACTGCGGCACGCAGGGTTGCTGCGACCTGTTCGGGCGTCGTGTCGTTGATGAAGGCGCCCATGGCGGCTTCGGAGCCGGCCAGGAACTTGAGCTTGTCCTCGGCCCTGCGCGGCGAGGTGAGCTGAAGGTGCAGATAGCCGGCCTCCCGCAGCTCCGGGACCAGCGGCGCCTGATGCCATGCGGCGATGTACGGCGTCGGTGTGCTGTAGATCCCGTCTACCCGCGCCAACAGGTCGAGGTACAGCGTGGTCAGCTCGTCCCTTTCCTCGCCCGTGAGCGCGGCGATGTCCGGTACGTGGCGGTGCGGCACCAGATGGACCTCCAGCGGCCAGCGCGCGGCGAAGGGCACGTAGGCGCTGAAGTGCTCACCCTCAAGCACCAGTCGTTCGCCCGAGTCGCGTTCCGACTTCAGAACCGAGCCCATCAGCGTCTGGCGGCCGTCCACGGCGTCGTAATAACGGCGCGCCTGACGGCCCATGAGGGCCGCGCGGGGTGTGACGAAGGGGTAGGCGTAGATCTGGCCGTGTGGGTGAAGGAGGGTGACGCCGATCTCCGCGCCGCGGTTCTCGAACGGAAACACCTGGCGAATGCCCTCCATCGCGGAGAGCACCTCCGTGCGGTGTGCCCACGCGTCAATGACCGTGCGCGCCCGTTCCGGTGAAAGTGACCCGAAGGAGCCTTCATGGGAAGAATCGAAGGCGACCACTTCGCACCGCCCGTAGGCCGACGTCGTCGTGCCCCAGCCGCTGCTGCCCGCCTCGCTGTCCGGAAGGGGACCGAGGTCGGGGCCGAATGAGGAGAACCGGTTCTCGAACACCACCACTTCGTAGTCCGACGCCGGTATCTCCGACAGGTTCGCAGCGGTGGATGGGCAGAGCGGACACTGGTCGGCAGGAGGCAGGTGGGTGCGGGTCTGGCGGTGAGCCGCCACTGCAGTCCATTCGCCGGTCAGCGGATCGTAGCGCACGTCGCCGGTGCCACCGCGTGGCGGCAGCCCTCGGTGGTCGACGACGGCGGCCGGGTCCCGGTGCGCAGCGGCGGACTCTTCCGTGGCGTCGAAGTAGATGAGCTCGCGACCGTCGGACAGACGGGTAGGGGTTATCTGGGTCATTGCGTGTCCTCGGAATTGGATGGAGGGCTGAGGATGGTGGTGCTCTCTGCGAAGCGCGGGTCTTTCGGCGGGCAGTCGGTCACCAGGCAGTGCACCTCGTCGATCCCGGCGATCCGGGCCAGGCTCACGGTCCCGATCTTGGTGGAATCCGCCAGCACCACGAGGCGGCCGCACTGCTGCGCAAATGCACGGTTGGTGTCTGCCTCGGCCAGGTTCGGAGTGGTGATCCCTGCTTCGGCATCAACCCCGTGGACACCCATGAAACAGACATCCACGTTGAGTGATTTCACCGTCGCCGTAGCGAGCGGCCCCACGAGCGCTTCCGACGGCGACCGCTCACCTCCGGTGAGCAGAACTGTGATTCCCGGTGCCGCGATCCGGTGCAGCTTTTCGGCCGCGGGAAGCGAATTGGTCAGGACGGTCAGTGGGCCCAACAGGTGCTCAACGAGCCGGTAGGTGGTGGTGCCGCCGGTGAGTGCGAGGGTCATGCCGGGCTCGATGAGCTGCGCCGCGGCCGCGGCGATGGCCTCCTTCGCGTCAATGCGCTGATCCGCGTTGGCCCCGAAGCCCGGCTCAAGTGCGTTGAGGGCCTGGCGCGAGGCGGCACCTCCATGGACCTTGCGCAACGCACCCGTCCCATGCAGGGCGTCGATGTCGCGGCGCACGGTCATCTCGGATACTCCGAGGTCTTCGGCCAGCTCGCTTACACGGACGGTGCGCCGGCCCGCGAGCTTCGCGAGGATAGCAGCGTGCCGGTCGGCAGCAAGCATCGGGATCTCCAGGGGTAGGCGCCGCGGGTAGCGCGAGCGGGTGCTAACAAAATATAACGTGTCCTAACAAATTCAAACAATGGTTGCGGAAAGAGAACGCTGGCGTTGTGAAAAGATTGATTCATGACGCCTCCTTCCCGGCGCACACCGCATCAGGCCATCCGGAGCGCTTTCGCCGCGCCCTCGGGCTGTGTGGCATCCGGCCGCGTGGCTGATCGGACAGGTGGAAGCGGCGGACGCAGGGCAAACAGCGACCGCGATGATGTGCCCTATGCTCTGCGGGTAAGCGCGGCATGGGCCTGGCGCCTCGGTCTGGTGCTCGGCGTCTCGGCAGCACTTGTTTGGCTGCTGAGCCAGATCACGCTGCTGGTGATTCCGCTGATGGTCGCCGGGCTGCTGTCCAGCCTCCTGACGCCGGTGGCTTCCTTCCTTCGCCGACTCATGCCCAGCGGGATAGCTGTGGCGTTGACCGTCGTAGGCTTCCTCCTTGCCGTCACCGCAACCCTGTCCCTGGTGGGGCAGCAGCTCGCGGTGGGCTTTGCCTCGCTGTGGGATGAGGCGCTCTCAGGAATCGAGCAGGTACAGGACTGGCTGTCGCAGGGTCCGCTCCGCCTCACGTCGTCACAGATCGACAGTTTCATCGACGAGGTCGCGGCCGCCGTCGAAAACAACAGCGGCGTCATCGTCAGCGGCGCCATTTCCTTCGGCAGCAGCGCCGGATACTTCCTGGCCGGACTGCTGCTGACCGTGTTTGCCCTGATTTTCTTCCTGCACGACGGCGAGAAGATCTGGCGGTTCCTCGCCGGCCTCGCGCCGCGACGCGCACGGGCAGCGGTTACCGGTGCCGGCATGCAGGGCTGGACCTCGATGGCCAATTACGTGCGTGTGCAGATCCTCGTGGCCTTCATCGACGCCGTCGGAATCGGATTAGGTGCAGTGATTATCGGCGTGCCGCTCGCGCTGCCCCTGACGGTCCTGGTGTTCGTCGGTTCCTTCATCCCGATCCTTGGGGCGCTGTTCACCGGCATGGTTGCGGTGCTGCTGGCCCTGGTGGCCAACGGCTGGGTCAACGCGCTGGTGATGCTCGCCATCGTATTGTTCGTACAGCAGGTTGAGGGTCACATTCTGCAGCCGTTCGTCATGGGACGGGCAGTGGCCCTGCACCCCCTCGCCGTCGTACTGGCAGTCGCGGGCGGATCGCTCGTGGCCGGCGTTGCCGGTGCTCTGTTCTCCGTGCCGCTGCTGGCGGTGCTGAACACCGTTGTCCGGTATATCTCCTGCCGCGGCTGGGAGACCGACCCGGCCCTCAGCGCGGCGGACTATACAGATCCCGGCACGCCCCGCGACTCCCTACCGTTAACCGGTGAGCCAACCGAACCGGATACCTCCACGAAAGAAGCCTCCACGTGACTACGGACCTTGCCCAGCTTGCGGTGACCCTCGAGGATGTCCTCGAAGCGCAGAAGATGCTCGACGGCGTCATTGCGTACACCCCGATCGAGGAGTCACGCGCGCTCGGCCGGATCACCGGCGCCCGGGTCTCCCTCAAGTGCGAGAACCTGCAGCGCGCCGGTTCCTTCAAGGTGCGCGGCGCCTATGTGCGCATGGCGCGGCTGTCACCGGAGGAGCGGGCACGCGGCGTCGTCGCAGCATCTGCCGGAAACCACGCCCAGGGTGTGGCGGTCGCGGCGAGCAGGCTCGGGATCAAGGCCCGTATCTACATGCCCCTCGGCGTTGCTCTGCCGAAGCTCGCAGCCACCCGCGGTCACGGTGCCGAGGTTGTCCTGCACGGCCATAACGTGGACGAAGCCCTGGCCGAAGCCAAGAGGTACGCCGATGAAAAGGGTGCCGTCTTCGTTCACCCGTTCGACAACGTCGACGTCGTTGCCGGCCAGGGAACGATCGGCCTGGAAATCCTTGAACAGGTGCCCGACGTCGACACCATCCTCATGGGCGTCGGCGGCGGAGGGCTCCTGGCCGGCGTGGCAGTAGCCGTCAAGGCTCGTGCCCGTGAGTTGGGGCGCGAGATCCGGGTAATCGGCGTCCAAGCTGAGAACGCTGCCGCCTACCCGCCATCCCTCGCAGCGGATGCACTGGTGCCGCTCAAGAAGGTCTCGACCATCGCCGACGGCATCGCCGTGGGCCGGCCCGGGCAACTGCCGTTCTCCATCATTCGGGAACTGGTCGACGACGTGGTGACCGTCAGCGAGGACTCGCTTGCACGGGCACTGATCTTCCTGCTCGAGCGCTCCAAAATGGTAGTGGAGCCCGCCGGCGCCGTGGGCGTCGCCGCCCTGCTGGACGGCAAGCTCGATAACCCGGGGAACACCGCCGTCGTACTCTCCGGAGGCAACATCGACCCCATGCTGATGCTGAAGGTGATCCAGCGCGGCCTGGCTGCCGCCGGCCGGTACCTAGTGGTGCGCATGCTGCTCGATGACCGTCCCGGTTCACTGGCAACGATCTCCCGGATCATCGCTGAATCGGATGCAAACGTGACCGGTGTGGATCACACCCGCGTGGGCGGCTCCATCAGCATGGGCGACGTCGCGATCACGATCAACATGGAAACCAAGGGCGAGGAGCACTGCGAGCAGGTCCTGAACAACCTGCGCGCGGAGGGCTTCCAACCGGTGGTTATCCAGGGCTGACCATGCTGGCCAAGCGCGCACGGAACGGACTGGCAACGGTCGGGATCTTTGCTGCGCTCCTGTGGGCTGTGCACGTCTTCAATATGGTCACCGGCTTCCGACTGGTCCGCATGCTTGGGATCGAGCCGCGCGATGTGGACGGGCTCGACGGCGTGATCTTCGCCCCGCTGCTGCACGCCGACGTTGGGCACCTTTCAAGCAATACCCTCCCGCTGCTGGTGCTGGGGTTCCTCGCCTTCCTGGAGGGTGCGAAGCGATTCGTCATTGCGCTCGGAACCAGCTGGCTTGCCTCGGGGCTCGGCGTGTGGATCTTCGGCGGGGGCGTGACCATCGGAGCGTCGGGCGTCGTCTTTGGGCTGTTCGCCTACCTGCTGGTGCGCGGCTTCTATAACCGGGACTGGAAGCAGATCCTCCTCGCGGTGGTCCTGTTCCTTGTCTACGGCTCGCTGTTATGGGGGTTGCTGCCCCAGTTCGGAACCAATATCTCGTGGCAGGCCCACCTGTTTGGAGCGCTGGGCGGCGTGCTGGCTGCCCTGATATTGAAGCGGCGGCCGGTTCCCTCAGGAACCGACCGCCTTCGTCAGGTGCGCAAGCGCTAGCGCCCGCCGGCAGCATGCCGTTGCCGCTGTGTCTGCCGCTATGGACTAGCCCACGTAGGGCTTGGCCGAGAGAATCTCGACCGTGATCTCCTTGCCGTTGGGCGCGGTGTACTTCACGACGTCGCCTGCCTTATGGCCCTGAATTGCGGCGCCAAGGGGGGACTTCTCACTGTAGACGTCCATGTCCGTGTCCCCGGCAACCTCGCGGCTGCCCAGGAGGAAGGTCTCCTTGTCGCCGGCGATATTCGCCTCAACCAGCATGCCCGGCTCTACGATTCCGTCATCGGCCGGAGCCTCGCCGACATGGGCGTTGTTGAGCAGTTCGGTGAGCTGGCGGATACGGGCTTCGGCCTTGCCCTGCTCTTCCTTGGCGGCGTGGTAACCGCCGTTCTCCTTGAGGTCACCCTCGGAGCGGGCCTGCTCGATGCGGGCGACGATCTCGGTACGGCCGGGACCGGACAGGTGGTCCAGCTCAGCCTTGAGGCGGTCGTAGGACTCCTTGGTGAGCCACGCGACGGGTGCGCTGTTGGTGGACACGGTTTCTCCTTTGGTACGTCGAATCCCCGGGTGGGGTTTCGGCTGTCGGCTTTGCCGGGATGTGTGCAGCCATGAGCGCACGCATCTACAAGCAAAGACCCCGCCTGCGGAATGGCCTTCTCCTGGGTCTCTCCAGAGAATGCTCTGGAGTCCTATCCGAAGGAAGCTACGGCGGGGCGGGGCGGAACGTATCAGTTCATTATAGTCAGCAGGGCAGGTTTACCCAATAACGGCGGGGTTTGCGGCTGCCGGTAATCGCTGAACCACCCGTTCAGCTACCCCTGACGGGGTGGGCGTTACTCCTGAATCCAGCAGGCGTTGATTCCGCCGCTGACGCCCTCGGATTCGGTGCGCACCTCGGTGCTGTGGGACGTGGACCTGCCGTCTCCCGGTGTATCGGCAGACGCCGGCGGAATGGTCACAACCTTCCAGCCGACCACTGCGTAGGAGGAGTTCAGCACCTGCACGGCGCACTGCGCTGTCTCCTCCGGATCCTTGGTCACCTCGTAGTCCACGCGTGCGAGGCCCGGTCCCTGGATTGAGAAGCCCACATCCTTCGAGGACACCGCGGGCGATCCGCTGAACAGACTGAAAATGCCGGTCGCGACGACGGCCGAACCGATAAGGACCCAGACCAGCCACCGGCGATGCTTGGCCGATCCCTCTCCTGCCGGTTCTTTGGATCCTGCACGCTTGGGGGCACCGTAGCGATTGGCTACTCTTGGTACTGGCGCGTGGTCGGTGCTCATCGGTACCAGTTTACCAACGGGTGCGCAGCCCGCCTTTGCCCGGGTACACAGCTCGTTTCTACCCGGGTGCGCAGCCGCAACCAACGAGAAAACCCCTCAGGAGCATTGATTGCCCAGTTCGGAGAACACTCCCGACACCGCGATGGCCGGTTACGCAGCCAGCGCAGCCGACGCCGGTTACCGCCTTCTGGCGGTGCACGCGCACCCTGACGACGAGTCGAGCAAGGGAGCGGCAACCATGGCCAGCTACGTTGCTGCCGGGGTGTCGGTCATGGTGGCCACCTGTACGGGCGGGGAGCGCGGGGACATCCTCAACGCGCAGATGGCGGGGGAGCCGCACGCCCTTCGAGACCTGGCCGGACTGCGCCGCCTCGAGATGGCCGAGGCTGCCGAGGCCCTCGGCATCCAGCACCGCTGGCTCGGTTTCATGGATTCAGGCCTGCCCGAGGGTGACCCGCTGCCTCCGCTGCCGTTCGGCTGCTTTGCACTGCAGCCGCTGGAACGTGCCGCTGCTCCGCTGGTGAAGTTGGTTCGCGAGTTCAGGCCGCATGTCATCCTGAGCTACGACGAGAACGGCGGCTACCCGCACCCCGACCACATCATGGCGCACAAGGTTGCCGTCGAGGCCTACGAGGCTGCCGGTGATCCAGCCCGCTATGTGGGGCTTGGCGAGCCCTGGGCTCCATCCAAGCTGTACTACGACCGTGCGTTCAACCCCGAGCGCTTCCGTGCCCTGCACTTCGCGCTGGAGGAAGCCGGCCTGCAGTCGCCCTACGCCGAGCGGATCGCCGCGTGGCTGGAGGCCGACGCCGAGGGACACCAGCCTGCGCGTCCCACCCACTCGACCACCACGCAGATTGACTGCGGCGACTTCTTCGAGCACCGGGAACGGGCCCTCCTGGCCCACCGCACGCAGGTGGAACCGGGCGGCTTCTTCTTCGCCGTATCCTCCGACCTCCAGCGCAAGGTCTGGCCCTGGGAAGACTACTCGCTGATCCAGTCGCGAGTGCCGCACGAACTGCCCGAGAGCGACTTCTTCGCAGGCATAGAATTGAACTGAAGGCCCGCACGGCCTCCCGTCGTCCTGTAAGTCCTGCGGTCGCCGTCGGATTTCCCTGAAAGTGGTGCACTGGAGTGTTCTCCCTCATCAGCCTCGCGGCAACCGTCTCACCGGCCCCCGGTGAGGAGCCAACGTTGAGGCCCGGCCTGGATCCCGCTCAGGTCACCCCCGGCCTGCTCGGATTCCTCGCCACCCTCTTCCTGGTGGTGGCCGTGATCTTCCTGATCCGCGACATGACCAGACGCATCCGCCGGGTGCGCTACCGCGAGATGGCGCGGGAAGAAGCCGAGCGGGAAGCGCTGGGAGGCGGCGGCCTCGAAGAACGTCCAGACGTCCCGGGGGAAGCGCGGAAAGGTCGCGCGCCGGGCGGCAAGTACGGACCGGACTCTCCCTAGGCCATGGCTGAACGGCTACGCACCGAGGCGTCAGCCTACCTGCGCCAGCACGCGGACAACCCCGTGGACTGGTGGCCGTTCACCGATGCAGCATTTGAAGAGGCCGTGCGGCGGGATGTGCCGGTCTTCATCTCCGTGGGCTACGCGGCCTGCCACTGGTGCCACGTCATGGCGCACGAGTCCTTCGAGGACGAGGGAATCGCCCGCTACCTGAACTCCCATTTCGTTCCGGTGAAGGTGGACCGGGAGGAACGCCCCGACGTCGACGCCGTCTATATGGCGGCCACGCAGGCCATGACGGGGCAGGGCGGATGGCCCATGAGCGTGTTCACGCTACCGGACGGACGCGCCTTCTTCGCCGGAACCTATTTTCCGCCGGCGCCTCTCCGAGGCAGTCCCTCCTTCGCGCAGGTGCTCGAAGCGATTGTGCAGGCATGGACCCAGCGCCGCTCCGACGTCGAGAGCAGTGCCGCACAGGTCGCGGCCAGCCTCGGCCAGGCGCAGCAGAGCAGTGCAGGACTGTTCCTGCCCCTGGATTACGACGCCGGCGGGCTGGGGCTGGAGTCCGTCCTGCCGGACGCGGTGGCCGCGCTCGAAGCGCAGGAGGACACCACCCATGGCGGATTCGGCGGCGCACCCAAGTTTCCGCCGTCGTCGGTACTTGCCTTTCTGCTGGCCCGAGCCCGCACCGACGATCCGGACGGCACCGCGTCTGGCCTGGCCTCGCGGGCGCTGGAGGCGATGGCCGTGTCGGGAATGCACGACGTCGTAGGCGGGGGCTTCGCCCGCTACGCCGTGGATGCCGCGTGGGCCGTTCCGCACTTCGAGAAAATGCTCTACGACAACGCCCAGCTGATCCGGCTCTACGGGCGATGGGCCGTGCAGGCCGAAAGCGTGCACGCCCGTGCGCTCGCCAAGCGGACAGCGAGCGGCATTGCGACCTGGCTGCAGCGGGAGCTGACTGTGCCCGGCGGTGCGTTCGCCTCATCGCTCGATGCCGATACCGTCCTGGACGGTACACGCGTTGAAGGCGGAACCTACACCTGGACCCGCAATCAGCTGCGCTCCGTCCTTGGGAACAGGGCCGATACGGTGCTTGGACTTTTCGACACCGAGGCCGGCCGCGTCGAAGGGGGTGCGTTCACGCTGCACGCAGGCCGGGCCTGGTCTGAACAGGAGCAGGCGGTGTGGGACGACGCCGCGCCTGCCCTTCTCGCGGCACGGAACCGGCGCCCGCAACCCGACCGGGACGACAAGGTTGTGGCGTGCTGGAACGGCCTTGCCATCGGCGGGCTCGCGGAGGCGGGCGCCCTGCTGGGCGACGCTGAAATGCTTAGAATGGCCGACGGCGCCGCACGCTACCTGCTCGACGTGCACTGGGACGGCACACGGCTGAGCCGGGTCTCCTTCGGCGGCAGGGCGGGCAACCACGACGGCAGGCTGGAGGATTACGCGGCCGTGGTCGACGGCCTCCAGGCACTGTACGCGGCCACCGGTGACGCATCCTGGTACCGGGCGGCCGAGGAAATCCTCGCCGCCGCATTGGACAGGTTCATCCAACCCGACGGCAGGGTGGTGGATTCAGCGGAGCTCGACGCGCCGCTTCGCTCGGCCCAGGCGAACCAGAACTCCGCGGACCCCTTCGACAACGCCACGCCCTCGGGCGTCGCGCTGCTGGCCGGCGCGCTTGCGACCTCCTCGGCGTACAGCGGGTCCAGCGAACAGCGCGCGCGGGCCGAGAAACTGCTGGCCCACGTCCCCGTCGTAGCGTCCCGTGCGCCACGCGCCGTGGGATGGGCACTGGCAACCGTACAGGCGCTTGCCGCCGGACCGCAGGAGGTGGCCGTCGTCGGACCCGCCGGACCGGAGCGGGACCTGCTGGCGGCAACGGCCCATCGCTCAGGCAAGGCCGGTCTGGCGCTCGCAGTAGGTGAGGGGAACGACGGCGACAGTGAAACCGAAGCCGGCGTGCCGCTGTTGGCCAACCGGACCCCGGCGCACGACGGCGGTCCGCTGGCCTATGTATGCCAGTCGATGGTGTGCCGGCGGCCGGTGTCGGATCCCGGCGAGCTGGAGGCACAGCTCCGGGAGTGAAGCGGGCAGCCGGGAGTGGTGCCAAATGGCACAGAGTGCGATCAGCGCGCGTTCAGGACGGCGATCATGATGGCGATGAAGTGCGCCGCGAACGCCGCCACGGTGAACGCGTGGAACAGCTCGTGGAATCCGAACCAGACCGGGCTCGGATTGGGCTTCTTCAATCCGTAGATGACGGCCCCGGCGATGTAGAGCACACCGCCCACGCAGATCAGCACGGTGGCCGGCACGCTGGCGGCCAGGAAGTCGGGCAGGTAGAGGAGTGCGGCCAGGCCCAGCACCACATAGATCGGGACATAAAGCCAGCGCGGGGCGTTGACCCAAAGCACACGGAAGAGCACACCGGCGATAGCGCCACACCAGATCAGCCAGAGCAGCACGGTGGCCTTGTCCGGCGGCAGCAGCGCCCAGGAGAGCGGGGTGTAGCTGCCGGCGATGACCAGCATGATGTTGGTGTGGTCCAGCCGCTTGAGGATTACTTTGGTGCGCGGGGCCCAGTTCCCGCGGTGGTACGTGGCGCTGATGCCGAAGAGGAGGATGCCGGTGAAAGCGTAGATGGCCGAGGTAATTTTCCCGGCGGTGCTGGGGGCAAGCGCAATGAGCACGATGCCTGCCGCGATGGCCAGGGGGGTGGCGCCAAGGTGGATCCAGCCACGCCACTTGGGCTTGATGTTCAGCGCATCGGCCGCCTGCTCAACGGCGGATTCGAGCGGGCCCGGAACGGGCGCGGACTCATCCGGAACACCGGCGGATCGGGAGGCGCCGGAAAGCGGAGAAACGCGTCGGCTCATGGGGAAATTCTAGCGGACAGGAGGCCTAAGTTACTAATGAGTAACAACCGCTTACCCGTCATCGCGAGCCGGTGCCGGTACGGTAGGAGAACCATCCCTGCTAGCTGACCGAAGGACAGGTGGGCGCTGCCGTGAAGTTTCCGTCGTTTGCCTACAACTTCTATGAGCGCAGGCTGCAACGTTCACTGGCCGCCGACAGGATCCCCCACCACGTCGGCGTCATGGTGGACGGGAACCGGCGCTGGGCAAAGCTGGCAGGAGCACCCACTCGGCACGGACACCAGGCCGGCGCAGACAAGATTCTGGAGTTCCTCGGTTGGTGCGAGGAACTCGGTGTTGAAATGGTGACGCTGTATATGCTCTCCACGGACAACATGAACCGGTCCGCGGAGGAGATCGAGCAGCTGCTCGACATCATCGGAAACACGCTTGACCGGCTCGGCGAGACCCGCAGGGTGCGCGTCCAGCCCGTCGGGGCCCTTGACCTGCTGCCCGAGCACCTGGCCGCAAAGGTCACCGCGCTCGCAGAACGGACGGCCAGCATCGAGGGCGTACACGTCAACGTGGCCGTGGGCTACGGCGGGCGGCGAGAAATTGTCGACGCCGTCAAGGAACTGCTGCGGGACGCCGATGAACACGGTTCTTCCCTGGCGGAGGTCGCCGAGAACCTGGACGCCGGGCAGATCTCCGAGTACCTGTACACGCGCGGCCAGCCCGACCCTGACCTGGTAATCCGCACCTCCGGCGAACTGCGGCTGTCGGGCTTCCTGATGTGGCAGAGCGCCTACAGCGAGTTCTACTTCTGCGAGGCGCTGTGGCCCGATTTCCGACGGGTCGACTTCCTGCGTGCCCTGCGTGACTACGGCAGGCGCCAGCGGCGCTTCGGCTGCTGAATCCGCCTCACGCGCGCTTAATCCAAAATTCACCGACACGCACCCGGGCGAGTTGCCGGCGTTGTCGTCTGCGGGCGTAATGTCGGTTCCATCAGCCGGCACCCGCCGACTGGTCGGGGAGGCCACCAATGCAGACTTCGTGCTCCACAGCACAAGAGCTGAGTAGGGGAGGCCGCGCGCGGCCTTCTGGCCGGCCCGCCTCACCCAAGCCCTAGCAATTCCCGGGCGCCTCGACGCCCCGGGGAAGTGGAGTTGAAGTGGCCACATCTCGCACAACCCAGCGATCCGCAACCAGCACCAGCAAGGCCCGCCAGGCAGCAGAGACCGAACAGGATCTCTCAGCGGCGGGCCTTTCTGCTGTCGAAAGCATCGGCAGCCGCAGCTATGTCCTGGACACCTCGGTGCTGCTGTCGGATCCCCGGGCAATCACGCGCTTCGCTGAACACGAGGTGATCCTGCCTCTCGTGGTGATCACCGAGCTCGAAGGCAAGCGCCACGACCCTGAACTTGGCTACTTCGCACGCAAGGCACTGCGCCTGCTGGATGACCTGCGCGTCAAACACAACGGACTGAACCAGGCCATCCCGCTCGGAACCGAGGGCGGCACGCTCCGCGTGGAACTGAACCACATCTCCACCGAGGTGCTGCCCGTCGGCTTCCGCAACGGTGACAACGACTCACGGATCCTGGCCGTCGCCAAGAACCTCGCAGACGAGGGCCGCAACGTCACCGTGGTCTCCAAGGACCTGCCAATGCGCGTAAAGGCCTCCGCCATGGGGCTGCAGGCGGATGAGTACCGCAACGAACTGGTGAAGGACTCCGGTTGGACCGGCGTTGCCGAACTGGACACCCTGGACGACGACGTCGACGCCGTCTACACGAACGAGCCCGTCTTCCTGCCGGCCGCGGCGGAACTACCCGCCAACACCGGGGTGATCCTGCACTCCGGCAAGGGCTCGGCCCTGGGCAGGGTGGGTGCCGACAAGCAGGTGCGGCTGGTTCGCGGGGACCGGGATGTATTCGGGCTGCACGGGCGGTCGGCTGAGCAGCGGCTCGCCATCGACCTGCTGCTGGATCCAGAGGTGGGCATCGTGTCCCTGGGTGGGCGTGCGGGCACCGGCAAGTCGGCGCTTGCTCTGTGTGCGGGGCTGGAAGCCGTCCTCGAGCGCCGGGAGCACCGCAAGGTGGTGGTCTTCCGGCCGCTCTACGCAGTGGGCGGCCAGGAGCTCGGCTACCTGCCGGGCAGCGAGAGCGAAAAGATGAATCCCTGGGCGCAAGCGGTGTTCGACACCCTCGGCGCGCTCGTCTCACAGGAGGTTGTGGAGGAGGTGATGGACCGCGGCATGCTCGAGGTCCTCCCGCTCACCCACATCCGCGGCCGCTCCCTGCACGACTCCTTCGTGATCGTCGATGAGGCCCAGTCACTCGAGAAGAACGTGCTGCTCACCGTCATGAGCCGCATCGGGCAAAACTCCAAGATTGTCCTCACGCACGATGTGGCGCAGCGGGACAACCTGCGGGTGGGCCGGCACGACGGCATTGCCGCCGTCGTTGAAACGCTCAAGGGACACCCGCTCTTCGGACACATCACGCTCACCCGGTCGGAGCGCTCGCCCATCGCGGCGCTGGTGACGGACCTTCTCGAGGGCGCCGAGATCTAGGTGGGCAGCTTCCGTGGCAGGTCAGGAGACCTGCCACGGAATGTGTTCGCGCACATCGGTGAGCGTGGGCGGGGCGTCGGTGAACAGATCGTCGATCATGTACTCGTCCACGCCGCCGATGGCCAGGCGGTGCCCGCATCCTTCGAGCGGGCCGTCCAGAGCCGTGGTTGAGACGCAGATGGCGGTTGCGACGTCGACGGCCACGCGGGTGCGTCCACTCCCGATGAGCGGGCGTCCGGGTGTGAACGGCTGGTAGGAGATGTTGGGCGTGGCGGTCGCGGCAAGGACGCGGCGGCCCTCGAACAGTTCCTCGGCAATGTCTTCGAGCTCCACCCGGTTGGCAAACGGCGTCTCGTAGGGGACGGGTGCGTCCCCGGCCAGTTCCACGGGGTCAAGCATCGCGGACCAGCGCGGGTCGCCGAAGGCCGGCTCTCCGTAGGCTGCCTGCGGGCGACGGTGGACAAAGCCGGCGTCGTTATAGACCGGGGTGACCAGCCGCGGCGGTACCAGCCAGGACTTGCGTGCCGATTTCGGGAGGAGCCCGTCCCGGGAGGTCTCCGGGCTGCTGTGGAGGAGCGCGCCGTCGGCGGTCTCCACGCGCAGTGCGGCAGGGCGGCGGACCCAGGCGCGAAGGGGATCGGACTCACCCTCGGGGCTGATCCACGACACCGTGAACCGCACCGTCTCCCACCTCCAGGGCGAGGAACGGCACAGCGACCGGAACACGACGGCGGGGTTCGAACCGCTGGAAGCGGACATATCCACAGTGTAAGCCCGGGCATTCCGCCCGGTCCGGGGTCGTCAGTTACGGTAGGCACATGCTGGCACTGATGGGGGAGTACTGGAGCGCGTCTCCGGTGGCGTTCTGGCTGTGCGCGGCGGCGCTGGCGCTGCTCGCCGTCGTCGGAATCTGGCTCAGCATCATCGACATCCTCAGCCACCGGCTGCCCAACCGGATCATCTTCCCGTGCTATCCAGCGGCAGGCGTGCTCCTGATCGGTGCAGCGCTCGCCGCACAGGACTGGATGCGGCTGATTTCCCTTGTCGGCGGAGCGGCCGTCCTCTGGATCTTCTACTTTCTCCTGCGCCTGATCTATCCCGCCGGGATGGGCTTCGGCGACGTGAAGCTCGCCGGGCTCCTGGGGCTATACCTGGGATTTGTCGGATGGTCGTTCCTGCTCTGGGGAACGTTCGCGGCCTTCCTGCTCGGCGGGCTGTGGGGCGTGCTGCTCATTGTGAGCCGGCGGGCCACCGCGAAATCGGCGATTCCGTTCGGGCCGTTCATGATCGTCGGCGCTTCGCTGGTGCTCGCACTAGGCTGACAACCATGCCTACACCCGATTTTGTGCTTGACCTGCGTTCAAGGATCGGTCACGACCCGCTCTGGCTGCCCGGGGCAGCTGCGGTGGTGTATGACGACGACGGCCGTGTCCTGCTCGGACGCCGCGCCGATACAGGTCAGTGGACACTCATCACCGGCATCATCGATCCCGGAGAGCATCCCGCGCAGGCGATCGTCCGGGAGGTGCACGAGGAGACCGGAGTGTCGGTCGAGGTGGAGCATCTGGTGAGCATCGACGTCGTCGGTCCCATGACCTTCCCCAACGGCGACGTCTGCCGCTTCCTGAGCATGGTCTTCCGCTGCCGCTACCTCTCAGGCGAGGCGCGCGTGAACGACGACGAGTCCATGGAAGTGCGTTGGTTCAGCCCCGAGGACCTCCCGGAGCTGAACCCTCTACACCGCAAGCACGCCGAGACGGCGCGCTATTCGACCGGCGTTCCGGACTTCGTGCGCTGAGCCTGGCGGCCCCGCACCGCTGACCAGTTCCGATAGTTAAATTCGGGAAACGTTTTCTTAATTTCCTGCCCCAGGCTTGTTATGCGATTCAGCTCACGGATAGGGTTACTTCCGTTGGTCTCCGTGAATCGTTTCACCGCCTGATGCTCAGGCGCTCTCGGTCGGCCCTTGAACCACCCCAATTTCACTGTCGAAACTGCAAGGTGTGATGCAATGACCCTCGGTAAACCGCGCCCGAATCCGGTGCGCACCCTGATTGCAGGAACCGCAATAGTCGGTCTCTGCTCGGCGACGACGCCGGCTCTTGCGGCTGAGGAGGAGCCGCGAACCTGGTCCTTCGACTTCGGCACGGCTTCCAGCCCTGTCGCGGACGGATGGACCGGCGTTGCTGAAGGCAGCCGCTACTCCACTGAGGCCGGCCATGGGATCGTTCCGGTCGACGGAGTGTCTCCGGTCTCAAGGAACCGGGCCTCTGACCCGGTGGATCCGCTCAACAATGACTTCGTCCTCGGAACCGCTTGGGGATTCGCCGTCGACGTGCCGAACGGCACCTATGACGTCCGTGTCCTCTCCGGCGACCAGCTCGCCGGCACCAGCACGACGACGACGAACGTCGCCCTCGAAGGCACCGCCGCCGGGACCATCAAGTCCCGTCAGGCAGTGTCGGAGCAGACCTTCCCCGCCACGGTGCAGGACGGCCAGCTGACCATCGACCTGACCGGCGAGGGCGCCGGAGCCTACGTCAACGGCATCCAGATCACCGAAGCCGCCGAGCCGATCGAGGAACCGCAGCCCGAGCCGGAGGAGCCGGTATCGGCGCTTGCCGCTCCGCAGTCCGTACGCATGTCAAATGTCACCGCGGATGCCGTGACGCTGCGCTGGAACGAGGTGGCCGGCGCAACCGGCTACGTCGTCAGCCGCGCGAGCACCGTCGGCGGCCCCTACACCAGGGTCGCGGAAACCGCAGACCGGGTTGTCTACCTGACCGACGCCGTGGACACCACCAAGGCGCACTACTACAAGGTGCAGGCCCGCGGCGCCGACGGCCTGTCGCCGTCGTCGGCTGCAGCGGTATCCAGCCTGAGCACTGACGCACCGGCGCTGCCCGAGAATGGAGTGCTGTCGCTCGACCTCGGAAACGGCGCGACCGCTGCGGGGGCAGTGCGCATTGATGAGACGACGGCGTACACCACCGAGAATCGCGCCGGCTTCGTTGACGTGTCCCAGGTGAGCGCTACCGACCGCGGCGGTGAGAATGCCACGCGCTCCGACTTCGTGACGGTCGGGGACACCGAGCTGGTTGTCGATCTTCCGAACGGTAACTACACGGTTGACCTCATCGCCGGGGATGCCGAGGGTGCCACGGACATCGCGATCACTGCCGAGCAGATGGCCAAGGTGCAGCGCACCGCGAAGAACGCCGGCGAGTACCTGGAGATGGCATTCAACATCGCCATCGTGGACGGTCAGCTGAACCTCGAGTTCGCCGGTGCTGCCGCCAACCTCAACTCTCTGGTGATCACCCAGCAGACCCCGAAGGAGGCCGCCGCTACCCCTACCGCCTGGATCACGGGTGACTCCACGGTCCAGAGCTACACCGCGGACTACGTGCCGCAGGCCGGGTGGGGCCAGATGATCGAGCGCTACCTGTCCGACGACGTCACGGTCGAGAACAAGGCCATCGGCGGACGCAGCTCGAAGAACTTCATCAGCCAGGGACGCCTCGACGAGGTGCTGCTGAACATCAAGCCGGGCGACTACCTGTTCGCGCAGTTCGGCCATAACGACAACAGTTACGGCGTGGACGACCGCTGGGCTGCCCCCGGTGACTACTACGAGTACCTGCGTACGTTCGTGGACGGCGCGAAGCAGCGCGGTGCCACTCCCGTGATCGTCACTCCCGTTTCCCGCAGGTCGTTCAATGCCGAGACCGGCGAATTCAATGTCTCCTTCCCGGAGTATGTGGACGCTGCGAAGAAGCTCGCCGCCGAGACGGGCACGCCGCTGGTCGACCTGTCCGCATCGAGCCGTGCCTACCTGAACGAGATCGGACCGGAAGCGGCCAAGTCCGTGTTCCTGCACGTTCCGGCAGGCGTCTACGCGAACCGTCCCAACGGAACCGTTGACGACACCCACTTCCAGGAATACGGAGCCATCCAGCTCGCCCGCCTGGTCGCCACCGACGTCGCGAAGCTGGACATCCCGCTCGCCGCGGAGGTTGAATCGGTGGAGCCGCCGGCAGCGGTTCCCGCCGCACCCACCGGCCTGGTTGCCGGCAGTGTCTCCAACGCCGGTGCCCAGCTCACCTGGGACGCGGTGGAAGGTGCCGACATCTACAAGATCTTCAGCAAGAAGGCCGACGCCGGCGACGACGCCTACGCGCTCGTCACCACCTCCACACTGCCGCTGGCAGCAGTCGGCGGACTCGAGGAGGGCGCTTCCTACGACCTCCGCGTAGTGGCAGTGAACGGGCGGGGCGATTCCGCGCCGTCGGACGCTGTCCGGATCACCACCAAGGCGCCGCTGCACAAGTTCGACGTGCAGTTGCAGGGCAACCCGCTCATGCCCGGATACACAGAGGCACACCAGAACTCGCTCTACACCGAGGAGCTCGGCTGGGGCTGGCTCACGGGCGGAATGGGCGGCCGCGACCGCGGAATCAACTTTGATCCCGCGCCGACCGACCTTGAGCGCGACTTCCTGCTGCCCAGCCCGAGCCACGAGTTCGTGGTGGACGTTCCTAACGGCAGCTACGCCGTGAAGACGTACAACGGTGACTGGATCGGCACCAGCCGCTCCAACGTGCAGATTGAAGGGAAGGACTTCGGATCCTCGAACGCCGGCCGCGGCTCGGTGTCGCAGAAGATCAGCCAGCCGGTGCTCGTGACCGACGGCCAGATCAACCTGGTGATGACCGGCTCGTCCTCCCGCCTGAACGGCATCGAGATCACCCCGCTGCTCCTGGCGCCCACCGGACTGGCTGCCGACGATGTCGCTATCGACGGCAGCAGCGTGGCAGTCTCACTGAGCTGGACCGGGAACGACGACGCCGCGGGCTACCGTGTCTACCGCAAGTCAGCGGAGGCGTCGGAAGCTGAGGCGATTGGCGACGTCGACGGCGTGTCCTTCGTGGATACGACGGCAGACATCGGGCTTGAGTACACCTATACCGTTGTGGCCCTCGACGCAGCCGGAGCGGAATCCGTTCCCTCCAACGCCGTCGAGCTGACCACCGTGGATCCCGATGTTGCGAAGGCACCGGTTCCCACCGGACTGAACCTCGGCGAGGTCAACAAGAACGACGTCACCCTCAACTGGGAGGCTTCCGAGGGCGCCATTTTCTACCACGTCTTCCGTGCCGACCCCAACGCTGACGGCTCCATCGGAGAGATGAAGCTGATCGGCCGTGCCGATGGGACCACGTTCAAGGACACGGGCGTGCTCACCACCGTCGAGTACGTGTACGCGGTGGCAGCGGTCAACGCGGGCGGCGTGTCCGCCCAGTCCGAGACCGTCACCTCGCCGGCCGTTACCACGCTGGCCCGTCAGGCCGAGCGGCTGGACCGATCGCCGGTGGCGGTAGTGTCCGACGGCGGTGTGTACGTCGGGTGGCGCATGCTGGGCCTCGACCCGGAGGAAATTTCCTTCCACGTCTACCGGGACGGCAAGCGGATCACCACCGAACCTGTCACCGGAAGCACCAACCTGTTGGACACCGACGGAACGGGTGAGGCAACCTACCGCATCAGCACGGTGGTGAACGGCGTCGAACGCTGGGCGGGTGAAGAGTTCACCGTGTGGGATTCGCAGACCCTGGACGTACCGCTGGACAAGCCCGCCGACGGGGTGACCAAGGACGGCCAGCCGTACAGCTACCGCGCCAATGACGCCTCCATCGGCGACCTCGACGGCGACGGGCAGTACGAGATCGTGCTCAAGTGGGATCCGTCCAACTCGAAGGACAACTCGAGCGGCGGCTACACCGGCAACGTCTATGTAGACGCCTACGAGCTCGACGGAACACGCCTGTGGCGGATCGATCTCGGCAAGAACATCCGGGCCGGCGCGCACTACACGCAGTTCCAGGTCTTCGACCTCGACGGCAATGGAACCGCGGAGGTCACCATGAAGACCGCCGACGGCACCGTTGACGGTGCTGGCACGGTTATCGGCGATGCACGTGCCGACTACCGCAACTCGGGCGGCTACGTCCTGACCGGACCGGAGTTCGTCACGGTGTTCAACGGTGCAACCGGTGCCGCCGTCGACACCACCGACTACATCCCCGCAAGGGGCGACGTGGGAGCGTGGGGCGACACCTATGGCAACCGCGTCGACCGGTTCCTGGCTGGCGTTGCGTACCTCGACGGCGAGAAGCCGAGCGTTGTGTTCAGCCGCGGCTACTACACCCGCACCGTAATCGCTGCGTACGACTTCGACGGCACCGAGCTCACCTCGCGCTGGACCTTCGATTCCGACGACGCCGGCGACGAGTACCGCGGTCAGGGCAACCACCAGTTCTCCGTGGCCGACGTGGACAACGACCAGAAGGACGAGATCATCTTCGGGTCGATGACCATCGACGACGACGGCACCGCGCTGTACAACACGGGATTGGGTCACGGCGACGCGCTGCATGTATCCGACTTCGACCCGGCCCGCCCCGGACTCGAGGTATTCGCCGCACACGAGAACATCTCGGCGTCGGGCGGCAAGGGCGCAACGTACCGCGACGCCGCCACCGGCGAGGTCATCTGGTCCATCCCGGCAACCCGGGACACGGGCCGTGCCGCCATGGGTGACATCGATCCCCGGCATCCCGGTGCCGAGGGTTGGGCCGTGGGCGGGGACGCTGCCTGGAACTCACCCGTGGGCCAGCTCCGCGCAGCCAACGGCGACCTGATCGCTGAGCAGATTCCTGCGGCCAACTTCCTCACGTGGTGGGACGGTGACCTCCTGCGCGAGATCACCGACCACGAGTGGACTGAGACAACTCGCACCGGTGTTCCGACCATCTCGAAGTGGAACGTGGCGACCAACTCCTCGGACCTGCTGTACCGGGCCGAAGGAACGCTGACCGGCAACGACACCAAGGGCAACCCCGCCCTGCAGGCCGATCTGTTCGGCGACTGGCGCGAGGAGATCGTCACTCGCACCGACGACTCGACCGCACTGCGGATCGCGACCACCGTGAACGTGACCGAGCACCGGCTGCGCACCCTGCAGTCCGACCCGGTGTACCGCCTCGGCGTCGCTTGGCAGAACACCTCCTACAACCAGCCCCCGCACACCTCGTACTTCCTCGGCGAGGGCATGGAGAAGCCGAAGGCACCGAGCATCGTCTACACCGGCGAGGAGCCTGCTCAGGGTGAGCGCGTTGTCCCGCAGTTCACGCCGGACGCACCGGTGAAGGACAGCCTGACCGATGAGAATCAGATCGACCTCGGTCTCGCCGGGCAGAAGCTGCCGCGAGGGGCCTCCGAAGTCGTCCTGTCCAACCTGCCGGCCGACGAGTGGGTGCACGTATACCTCGGCTCCACCTCGTTGGGTTGGCACCTGGTGAACGACGGCGGCACCGTCACCGTCACGACACCGGAGGACACCCGCCCTGGTGACAACCGCGTGGCGGTGCTCACCGAGGACCGCGAGGTAGCCGAGCAAGCCACCCTCCTCGGATGGGACCGCCTGCAGGTGGTGGGCCCGGGACGCTAGAAGCGAGCCTTAAGTAGCGAAGGCCTGGACGGTAACGTCCGGGCCTTCGCTTCTTACGTTTCGGCTACTGCTGCCTGTGCTTGTTACTGGGGAGGCCGGGTCATGGACAGGACGTCCAGTGCTTCGTCCAGCTGTGCTTCGGTCAGCTCGCCACGCTCTACATAACCGAGTGCGACGACGGCCTCGCGGACGGTGAGCCCCTCGGCCACGGCCTTCTTGGCAATCTTCGCCGCGTTCTCGTAGCCGATGTACTTGTTCAGCGGCGTAACGATCGACGGCGACGCCTCAGCCAGGAAGCGGGCGCGCTCCTCGTTGGCGGTCAAGCCATCGATCATCTTGTCGGCCATGACGCGGCTGGTGTTGGCCAGCAGGCGGATGGACTCAAGCAGGTTAGCGGCCATCACCGGGATGCCGACGTTGAGCTCGAACGCGCCGTTGGTGGAGGACAGAGCGATCGTGGTGTCGTTGCCGATAACCTGGGCCGCCACCATGATGGCTGCTTCACAGATGACGGGGTTGACCTTGCCCGGCATGATCGAGGAGCCCGGCTGCAGGTCCGGGATAGCGATCTCGCCCAGTCCGGTATTCGGGCCGGAGCCCATCCAGCGCAGGTCGTTGTTGATCTTCATGAAGGAGTACGCGATGTTGCGCAGCTGGCCGGAGGCCTCGATAAGGCCGTCCCGGTTGGCCTGGGCTTCGAAGTGGTTGCGTGCCTCGGTCAGCGGCAGGCCGGTGTCCTGGGCCAGCAGTTCGATCACCCGGGCGGAGAAGCCGGCCGGAGTGTTGATGCCGGTTCCAACGGCGGTGCCGCCCAGCGGAACCTCAGCGACGCGGGGGAGCGAAGCATTGATGCGCTCGATGCCGTAACGGACCTGAGCGGCGTAACCGCCGAACTCCTGGCCGAGGGTCACCGGGGTGGCGTCCATCAGGTGCGTGCGGCCGGACTTCACAACTCCCGCGAACTCCTGCTCCTTGCGCTCAAGGGACTCTGCCAGGTACTCAAGGGCGGGAATCAGGTCGTTGATGAGTGCCGAGGTGGCTGCAACGTGTACCGAGGTGGGGAACACGTCGTTGGAGGACTGCGATGCGTTGACGTGGTCGTTCGGGTGGACAACCTTGTCGCTGCCGCCGTCCTTCAGTGCACGGGAGGCGAGCTCGGCAATGACCTCGTTGGTGTTCATGTTCGAGGAGGTCCCGGAGCCGGTCTGGAACACGTCGATCGGGAAGTCGCCGTCGTACTTCCCTGTGGCCACCTGGTCAGCAGCGGTTTCGATTGCGCGGGCAAGCTCGCCGTCGAGCACTCCGAGCTCGGCGTTCGCCGTTGCTGCAGCCTTCTTGATTCGTGCCAGGGCTTCGATGTGGGCCCGCTCCAGCGTCTTGCCGGAGATCGGGAAGTTCTCTACTGCGCGCTGCGTCTGCGCACGGTAAAGGGCGTTGACCGGAACGCGGACCTCGCCCATGGTGTCGTGTTCGATGCGGAATTCAGCGACGTTTTCCTGGGAATCAATTGTCATGCGCCCAATTGTGGTCCGTGGTGCGTCGGCGCTACAAATTGCGGCGCCGACGCTACGAATCACAGCACAGAATTACAGTGCGAGTGCCGGTCGAACTACAGGTCGAACTAAAGCGTGCCGAAAGTGGAAACCAGGTCCGCCTTGCCTTCATTCAGGCGGTAGGTCACGCCAAGAACCGCGGTGGATCCCTTTTCGACGGCGTCGGAGATGACGCGCGACGAGTCGACCAGGCGCTGGGCCGTCTGGCGGATGTGTTCCTCGACGGTGTTGTTGACGTCCGTGATGCCGTTGCGGCGCGAGGTCAGGACCGAGGGCGTGATCCGCTCGACGAGGTCACGGATGAAACCGGTGGGCATGGTGCCGGATTCGACGGCATTCATTGTCGCGGTGACGGCGCCGCACGAGTCGTGGCCGAGGATAACGATCAGCGGCACGTTCAGGACGCCCACGCTGTACTCGAGCGAGCCGAGGACGGCGTCGTCAATCACCTGGCCGGCGGTGCGGACCACGAAGACATCGCCGAGGCCGACGTCGAAAATGATTTCAGCGGCGAGGCGGGAATCCGAGCAGCCAAAGATGACCGCGAACGGATCCTGCGTCTCCACAAGAGAGGCGCGACGTGACGCGTCCTGGTTGGGGTGGGACGATTCGGAGGAAATGAACCGGGCATTTCCGTCGGACAGCTTCTGCCATGCTTCGGCGGGGGTCAGTTGGTTGTGCACGGGATCACTGTACTGTCCGAGCCGTCCTGAGCACGGGAAGTGACTCCACGTTGAGCGGTGTCAGCCAGTTGATGCGGGCGCTAGCCGAGCTTCTCCAGCACTGCCGCGCCCACGACGTCGAACTGCGCCAGATCGGCGGTGCCGTTCAGAATCAAGGTGAATCCGTCGCGTTCGGTGGTGAGGTAGGCATCGCCGGAAGGGCTGTCCAGCATTTCCCAGGTGACGCCGTCGATAACCCGCTGGCCCGACGGCG
Organism: Arthrobacter sp. JZ12; assembly: GCF_035189165.1. Lineage (NCBI taxonomy): Bacteria > Bacillati > Actinomycetota > Actinomycetes > Micrococcales > Micrococcaceae > Arthrobacter > Arthrobacter sp. JZ12. The sequence goes on from NZ_CP045246.1 coordinate 900,553, forward strand.
CGGCCTCCTCGAGGCGCTGGGCGAACCAGGTGGGGTTGGACTGATTGGTCTGCGTGACCTGGATGAACTGGCGCTCAGGGGTGAGATATCCCACTTCCCAGAAGGCCACGCCGTCGCCCGATGCGCCTGTCCAGCGCGCGTAGTTGGCGGTCCAGCCTTCGGGCAGCTCTGCTGCGACGGGGAGGTAACCGGCAGCGTCCTCAGCTTCGGACGCGATGGTGGCCACGTCGACGTCGCGCGTGTAGGTCTCCGCAGTGTGCGTGGGGTTCAGCAGGTAGACAAAGAAGACCAGTCCAAGGGTGACTGTCGTGGCGATCAACATACCGATAGCGGAGGCGTTGGCGCGCTTGGCCTGCTTGGCCGTGAGCACCGGGGTCACCGGTGCTGACTGCTGGTCTTCCTGTGCTTCACTCACCCCTCTATTGTCGCTCACGCGGGGCGGCACCAGCGAACCGGGCGCTGAGCGCGTGCATGACGTGGGCGGCGTCACGGATCACGAGGTGGGAGAGCTGCCCCCTTAGAATGGCGGAACGAGGGAACCGCTAATTCAACGATGAGGTAAACGTGTCCGACATTGCAAAAGAAGCGCAGTATTCCACCCTTTCGCCCGCTCTGGCGGTGGGGGATGACGAACCGGACCGCAACCTCGCACTCGAGCTGGTGCGTGTTACCGAAGCAGCCGCCATCGCCGGCGGCCACTGGGTTGGTTTCGGGGACAAGAACAAGGCCGACGGCGCAGCCGTGGACGCAATGCGCTCCCTGCTCTCCACCGTCCACTTCAACGGTGTCGTGGTGATCGGTGAGGGCGAGAAGGACGAGGCGCCCATGCTCTACAACGGTGAGCGCGTGGGTGACGGCAGCGGCCCTGAGGTTGACGTCGCGGTCGACCCGATTGACGGCACCCGCCTCACGGCGCTGGGCATCAACAACGCGCTGGCCGTGCTTGCTGTTGCGGAGCGGGGGACCATGTTCGATCCCTCCGCCGTGTTCTACATGGAGAAGCTGGTCACCGGTCCCGAAGCTGCCGACATGGTGGACCTGCGCCTGCCGGTCAAGCAGAACCTGCACCTGATCGCGAAGGCCAAGGGCAAGCGGGTGAACCAGGTCAACGTGATGATTCTTGACCGTGACCGTCACCGTCCGCTGGTCCAGGAGATCCGCGACGCCGGTGCCCGCACCCGCTTCCTCATGGACGGCGACGTCGCAGGCGCCATCGCCGCGGCCCGCGAGGGAACCGACATCGACGCCCTGATGGGCATCGGAGGAACGCCCGAGGGTATTGTCGCTGCGTGCGCCATCAAGTCCCTGGGCGGCGTGATCCAGGGCCGGCTGTGGCCCACCAGCGACGACGAGAAGCAGAAGGCGCTCGACGCCGGCCACGACCTTGAGCGCGTCCTGTCCACCAATGACCTGGTCACCAGCGACAACTGCTACTTCGCTGCAACCGGCATCACCGACGGCGACCTGCTGCGCGGCGTCCGGTACCACGGCGGCAAGGTGCTAACCCAGTCGATCGTGATGCGCTCCAAGTCGGGCACCATCCGAGTTGTGGACGGCGAGCACCAGGCCCACAAGTGGGAGAGCTACGCGCGCATCAGCTAGCGTGTTCTCGCTTTCGCCCGTTTAGCGTTAGCAGTCTGGCCATCCGATAGCGGTAAACCCGTATCGGATGGCCTTTCTGCTATCGCGGGGCGGAATCGGTAACGCCGGGTACGACGACGGCGGCGCTCACTGGGCGGGCCTACGACGACGGCGCCTGCACCTTGTCCACATAGCCCATCTCTGGCTGGTCCCGCTACACCGCGGCGGGCAGGGTGGATTGTGTGAATCTTCCCGCCATCTGGAGTGCATTGGACCGCCCACTCGATGAAGAATGGTCGCGCCGCTTGGCCAGGAGTGCGCGGCGAGGGAGCCGCATCCGCATCCGGCAGGGCTGCTACGTGGACGCAGCTGAGTGGAGCTCACTCGATGCGGACGGGCAGTACCGCCTGATCCTTTGGGCGGTATCTCGAACCTCCAAGACTCGACCCCTGCTGGGAGAGGAGTCAGCGGGCTTCCTGTGGGGCCTGCCGCTGCCCAACACGCCTTCGATGGTGGACGTCCTGGTTCCTCAGGGGTCGGGCCGCAGGTCAGGCAATGGCGTTCGCCGGATCGTGCGTCCCGACGTCGGGCCCTGCGCCGAAATCGGAGGATTCGCCGTGACTGGAAAGATTTAGACGGCGGTGGAGCTGGCCTTGCGTTATGACTTTCCCTGGGGCGTGGCGGTCATGGACCGGTTACTCAACGATGCGCGGTTGCCGGCCGAGCGTCGCGCGAACCCTGTCAGCAAGGACGACGTCGCCGCGCACATCGAGACTCTACCGACGGCGCGGGCGAGACGGCGGGCAGGTCGCGTTCTCGACTTCGCGGACGGTCTTGCCATGCTGCCGGGGGAGTCGCTCAGCCGAGTGCATATGGCGGCATGTGGCTTCGATGCACCCGTGCTGCAGCACGAAGTCTACGACTCTGCCGGTCTTGCGGGCACTGTCGACTTCTACTGGAAGGACGCCGGCGTTGTGGGCGAGTTCGACGGCCTGACCAAGTACCTGAAACCTGAATACCTGAAGGGTCGTACCCCTTCCCAGGTTGTTATTGACGAGAAGATCCGCGAGGACCGCATCCGCAGCATCGGTCTGCGCGTGGTGCGCTGGATATGGCCTACCGCTGTGTCGCCGGATGCCCTTCAGAGGTGCCTGCGGGCGGCCGGGGCACCGCAGAACCGGAAGCCGCTCGTTTGGCGTTAGCAGTTTGGCCATCCGATAGCGGTAAACCCGTATCGGATGGCCAGACTGCTATCGCGGGGCGGAATCGGTAACGGGAAGGGCGCGGGCCCCTTGGCCAGTAGCGCCTACTGGCCTCCCACACCTCGCTGGCGCTCGGCGCGGGTCCCTCGGCCAGTAGGCTTGAGTCCATGAATCTCCTCATCTCTCCGTGCTGGAATGCTGCCGACTGGGACGCCGCCGTCAACCGACTGAACGGCCACCCGCAACAGCTGTGGGGCTGGGGACAGACAAAGGCCGATCACGGCTGGCGCGTGGAGCGGCTCCTCCTGAGCCGGAACGGGGAGGCCGTGGCGGCCGCGCAAATCCTGATCCGCAGCCTGCCGCTTCCGTTCCGGGCACTCGTGTACATTCCGCGCGGACCTGCATGTGCCGCAAGCGACGCACGTGCAGTCCTGGAAGCCGTGGCAGCCTACGCCCGCGAATCATATGCGGGGATTGTGCTCAGCATCGAGCCGGATTGGGACGCAGAATCCGAGTTCGCCGACGCCGTCCGTGCCGCCGGTTTCCGCCAGACCGACAACACCATCCTGATACCGCGCACCCTCATCCTGGACCTGACGCGCAGCGAGGATGAACTCCTGGCGGACATGTCCAAGAAGCACCGCCAGTACATCCGCAAGTCGGGCCGTGAGGAACTCGAGTACCGCGAGGTGACGCGGGACGAGATCCAGGACTGCCTCGCCGTGTACAAGGAGACCGCGGAGCGCGCCGGATTCGGCATCCACGAGGACGGCTACTACCAGGACATCTTCGACAACCTCGGCCCCGCATCGCCCGTCTTCGCCGCATTCCAGGGCAGCACCATGGTGGCGTTCCTGTGGCTGTCGGCCAGCGAGTCCACCGCGTTCGAGCTGTACGGCGGTATGACCGACGAAGGTGAGCGCCTCCGCGCGAACTACGCGCTCAAGTGGCTTGCCATCCGCTCCATGAAGGAACGCGGGATCACGCGCTACGACTTCAACGGGCTCCTGAACGACGGCGTGTCCAAGTTCAAGATGGGCTGGGCCAAGCATGAGGACATGTTGCTGGGCACCTGGGACAAGCCGCTCTCACCGCTTTACCCCGCCTACGCCACGGCGATGCCACTGGCCCGGCGCGGACTGTCGAAGGCGCGCAAGGCCGTGGGATCGCTCCGGTCTAGGGCTTCGTCTCTTCGAGGCGGCCGCGCACAGGTCCCAACGCCCCAGGGTTAGGGTCCCCGGCCGCGCCCACCGTGACGGCGAAGGCGAGGGCGGTGCCGTCGTCGTCCTCGCCGGTTTGGTCCCCGGTGTCCGAGGCAAGGCGCGCCATCACGGGCGATTCGTTCGCGGGAATGAAGGCGCTCTGGCCGCGGTGGAGGATGAGATCCCCCTTGGGGGAGTCCAGCACCACGGTGCCCGAGACCACGAGGACAACCGCGGGTCCGTTCTGGGCGACGGGGATGTCGGCTGAAACGGCGTCGTCGCCGAAGGCAACCGGCAGTTCCAGGCGCTGGAGCTGGAACTCATCGAAGGGCGGGCAGTAGAGTTCCTGGCCCAGCGGAGTGGACTCCGGCTGCAGCAGCGGAAGGTCCAGGGGTGCGAACTCGACTGTCTTCAGCAGCTCGGCGGTATCCACGTGCTTACCCGTCAGGCCTCCGCGCAGCACGTTGTCCGACGACCCCATCACCTCGATGCCAAGGCCCTCGAGATAAGCGTGGATGTTGCCCGCCGGCAGGTAGAGCGCCTGCCCGGGGGTCAGTGTGATGCGGTTGAGTAGAAGCGCCACCAGGACACCCGGATCGCCCGGGTGGTGTCCGTTGAGCAGTCGGACGGTTTCGACGGCGGTGCGGAGCAGGCCGCCCTCGGCAGCGGACCCCGGGAAGCCCATTTCCGGCTCATTCTCGAGGGCGCCGACGACGGCCTCGACGGCGGCGCGGGTCCCCGCCCCGCCGGACAGCAGACGGGTGAAAGCCTCGCGCAGGGCGGTCACCTCGTCGGGGATGCGCAGGTCCGCTACGACGGCGGTCAGGATCCCCGGCGCCCACCCGCTGTGTTTCTCAAGGAGAGCCACCAGGCCGGCGAAGACCTCCGCAGCCTCCCGGGGGTGGCGGAAGCCGCACAGCGCGTCGAACTCGGTCAGCGCGAAGATCATCTCCGGCTTGGCGAAGGCGTCCCTGTAGTTACGGTGCGGAGCATCCTGGGGGACTAACGCCGCGTTCTCCCTCTCGAACCCCGCGGCGGCCTGGTCGGGACTGGGGTGCGCCTGCAGGGACAGCGGGGCGGCTGCGGCGAGCACCTTCATCAGGAACGGCAGCCGGTCGCCGAAGGCCTCGCGCGTGGGGGCGCCGAGCGTACGGTCCGGATCGGCATCCACCAGCTCGTTCAGCGGCGTGCCGCTATCACCGTGCCCAAGGACGGTTGACGGTGAATCGGGATGCGCCCCGATCCACAGTTCCGCCTCCGGTCCGCCGGACGGCGTCCGTCCCAGCAGTTCAGCGATTGCCGTCGCCGATCCCCAGGGGTAGGGGCGTAACGGGTTGTCCAGCAGGTACATGGCGTACGTCCGTTCGTCAGGCGGGGGAGCATTCCCCGTTGTCGGCCAACAGGCTTTCGAGAGTGGTCCAGTCCTGGTTCACCGCGAGCTGGTGCAGGTACTCCTCGGTGATTCCGTCGGTACCCGTCTGTGAGGGAAGCTGGGCAGGAAGCTGTGCGGGTACCTCAGCAGGAAGCTGTGCGGGTACGGCTTCAACCAGTCCGGCCCGCTCGACCGGAAGTACCCCGGACGCTTCCGGATCCTCGGGCGAGGCTTCGGCCAGCTTCTCCTGGACACGCTGGTGAATGAGCTCGAAGTCAGGGTAGGTGGAGAACAGGTCGCCGGGCTCGCCGAAGTCAGGCGCGCCGATGGTGAGGCGGCCGACGTCGTTGTTCTTCGCCTTGATGGCGAGGTCCACGAAGCTGCCCAGCTGGTCGCGGGGGATGGAGGTCTCGACAATTTGCGTGCCGGCGGCGGCGATCTCCTGGAAACGGGTGAGCACCGTGGGCGGATCGAGCTGGGCGATCATGGCGGCCTGGACGCACTGCTGGCGCCGGATCCTCGAATAGTCGGTGGCGTACTCGCGGGATCGGGCGTACCAGAGGGCGTGGTATCCGTCGAGCTTCTGCACGCCCGGGGCAATCCATTCCGACGGCGGGTAGTACCGCTTCGGGTCGGTGCCCGGGATTTCCTGTGAGGTGACGGGGACCCAGCCGCCGGCGTTGATCGTGATTCCGCCCATCGCGTCGATGAGCTTCTCAAAGCCGGCCATGTCCACCAGGATGTAAGCCTGCACTTCGATGCCGAGGATGCCGCTCGCCGCGTCCATCATTGCCTCGGCGCCCGGGTCCTGGGCGTCGGGGTAGAGGTCCGGGTAGTCCTGGCTGACCACGGGGTAGAGGCTGTTGATGATGCAGTCGTTGCCGCAGTTGTAGCCGTCGGGCCAAACCTGCCACAGCGGGGAGTTCTCGGAGAACGGCGCGTTCTGGAAGTCACGCGGAATGCTGAAGGTGACGGTGGCGCCGGTTTCGGCGTCGACGCTGACCACCGAGATGCTGTCGGGACGGCGGCCGGTACGGTCCTCGCCGGCATCGCCCCCCATGAGGAGGAAGTTGTAGCGGCCGTCCACCGGGTCGAAGGCGGGGCCGGCCTGGAAGATGGTGCCGAAGGTGTTCCGGCCGACGTTCAGCAGGTATGCGGCGTATCCCAGGCCGCCGCTGGTTACGAGCATCAGTACGGCGAGCGCTGCCGCGACGGTCGGACGCATGCCGCGGTCCAGCAGCGGCGGACGGATGATGCGGAGGGTGTTGATAAAGAGCAGGGCCCACGCGACCGCGAGTGCCAGCAGCACTGCGATCAGCAGGAGCGAGAACCATTCGTTGGTGAGCAGGCTCACCAACAGTTGCCGGTTGACGACCGCTGTAACGACGGCGGCGATCACCAGGAGCCAGACGGTGAAGGTGATGCGCAGGGCACGGCGACCAAGCCGCCGGTCACCGGCAACGATTTGGGCGGCTCCGGGCAGGAGCAGGGTCAGCACCAGGAGCAGGAATGCCCTTTTGGTGCGGACGGGGGAAGGCGCCGATTCCGGATAGCGGACCGGGTCCGTGAGGATGGTCTGCGCCGACGGCCTTCCCGGGTGGACCGCCCGACTCATGCGCCGCCGTCGCGGTTGCCGGCACGGGCCCGGAGCTTGGCGCCCTTGTCCAGTGCCGTCTGCCGCAGGTCCTTGGCGAACTCGGCAAGGCGGCCGGACAGTTCCTGGGCCCGCTCGCCGTCGCCCGAGGCCAGGATCCGGACCGCGAGCAGCCCCGCGTTGCGCGCTCCGCCGACGGACACGGTGGCCACCGGAATGCCGGCGGGCATCTGCACGATGGACAGCAGGGAATCCATGCCGTCCAGGTGCTTGAGCGGAACCGGGACACCGATCACCGGAAGTGTGGTGAGGGAGGCAAGCATCCCGGGAAGATGCGCTGCTCCGCCTGCGCCGGCGATGATGACCTTGAGACCGCGGTCTGCCGCGTTTCGTCCGTAGGCCACCATGTCCTCCGGCATGCGGTGGGCGGAGACGACGTCGGCCTCGTAGGGGATGCCGAATTCGTCCAGCGCGCCCGCGGCGGCTTCCATGACGGGCCAGTCCGAGTCGGAGCCCATGACCAGGCCCACCAGCGCCGCGGGTGCGGGATTGTTCACAATGTTTCCTTCCGGGGATCGCGACCGTCCCGGAGGATAGCCGCAGCACGCTCTGCGCGCTCCCTGACCTGTGCCGTTGTGTCACCGGGCAAGGCGATGGCGTTGACGTGGCCGATCTTTCGGCCCGGCCGCACGCTCTTGCCGTAGGTGTGGATCTTGGCGGCGGGCTCTGCCTGCAACGCCGTCGGATAGGCACTATACAGCTCGGGGTTGTCGCCGCCGAGGATGTTCTTCATGACCACCACGCCGGAAGCCAGTGAAGGGTCGCCGAGCGGCAGGCCCAGCACCGCGCGGAGGTGCTGCTCAAACTGGCCGGTAACGGCGCCGTCCATGGTCCAGTGGCCCGAGTTGTGCGGACGCATGGCGAGCTCATTGATAAGGAAGCCGGCTTCGCTGCCGGGCACCTCGAACATTTCAACGGCCATCACGCCCGTGACCCCGAGTTCCTCGGCGATGCGCAGCGCAGCTTCCGCGGCGGCCCGGGCGAGTGGTACAGGCAGTTCCTGAGCCGGTGCGATCACCTCGTCACACACGCCGTTGACCTGGATTGAGTGGACAACGGGCCACGCGCGGGCCTCGCCGTGGGGCGAGCGTGCGACGAGTGCGGAGAGTTCCCGGCTGAACGGCACCTTCTCCTCCACCAGGAGCGGGGCACCGGTGAACCAGTCGGACGCCTCCTGCGCTTCTTCTGGCGTATCAATGACGCGTACGCCCTTGCCGTCGTAGCCGCCGCGGGGGGTCTTGAGCACGACCGGCCATCCCACCTGATCGCCGAACGCACGTAGCTCCCCGAGGGAGGAAACAGCACTCCACCGCGGGTTGGGAAGCCCGAGGCGGTCGATCGCGGCGCGCATCACCAGCTTGTCCTGGGCATGCCGTAGGGCATCCGGGCGCGGCTGAACGTTGACGCCGGCGCTTTCGAGGGCACGGAGGTGTTCCTCGGGCACATGTTCGTGGTCGAAGGTCAGGACGTCGACGTCCTTGGCGAAAGCCTTGAGGTCTTCCAGGTTCTTGTAGTCACCAACAGCGGCGTTGGCGACGGCGGCAACCGCCGACACGTCCGGGCCCTCCGCCAACACACGAAGTTCCAGGCCAAGTTCGACGGCGGGCGGAGCCATCATCCGGGCAAGCTGGCCGCCGCCCACTACACCAATTACGGGAAAAGTCACCCCTTCAGGGTACCTAGTGCGGATGGTGCCCCTTGTCCTGTGACCTGTTCGCAACCGCACCTTCCTAGGAAAGTCCCAAACCGGATCGGTAAACTGGCTCCCCAGTGCTTACCCGGATGCTTCCCGCCGGCGTGCGGCATCGCTTTCTACTGATTGCTTCCAACGAATGCTTCCTACCGACCGGAGGGTCATGATCACCGAACTTGCTGACCGGGTCCGGGCCCTCGCTTCCCTGTTTTGGCGGGAACTAGCGAAGTTCGGAGCCGTAGGCGGTGTGGCCTTTGTCATAGACAAAGGTCTGTTCTGGATTCTGATCCACGGTCCCATGGCTGACAGCGAGGTCAAGGCGCAGGTGGTCTCGGCGGCCATTTCGACAGTCTTCGCCTGGATTGCGAACCGCTACTGGACCTTCCGTCACCGCCGCCGGGCGAACGTCGTCCGGGAGCTGGTGATGTTCCTGTTCATCAATGCCATCGGTCTCGGTATCGCGGCCGGATTCGTATGGCTCGCCAAGTACCCAATGGATATCTCGGACCGCACCGGGCTGTTCGTGGCCGGCGTCCTCGGCACGGTTGTTGCAACGGCGGTCCGCTTCGTTGCCTACCGCTTCTGGGTCTTCAACGAGGAGCTGGACCAGGAGCCGGAGTTCGCCCACGACCACGAGATCATCCACCCGCACACCGCACCGCCCGAGCAGGTCAGGGAGCCAAGCGAGCAGTAACGCGCTCGCCGTCCACCAGCCGTTCGGTGATTTCTACGTCGGGGTGGACAAGGACGACGGCGCTCCCGCCTGCCCAGATCCGCACTGCAGCGCTGAGCACTGTTCGAAGCGGCAATCCAGCAGGAACAAGCCAAACTCCCGGCAGTGGTGGTTCCTTCCGGGCGTCGGTTCCGGCCGGGTCGGCGTCGAGCGGGGTAGCAGCCAGCTCCTGGAAGGTGTGGTTACGGCCTCCGGCTGCCATCAGCGGAGCAGCCCCATCGGCGACCGGGTCCAGATAGACATCACCGTACGAGCGCACAAGCGCCGCATAGTCCACCGCACCATCCGGCAGAGGTCCGGGCCAGCGCATGTCGAGCGCGCCGGGGGCCACGAGGACCTGCAGCGGGTTGCCCAGCGCTGAAGCCGCCTGGGCCGGGGAAGCCGTGTCAGCTGCGTCCATACTGACCACGATGTCGGCCCGGCTCCGGGTCTCAGCGCCGATTCCCGCCGCAGGTTCCGCACCGGACCCCGACGTCGCGGTGTCCACATCATCCGGCACCCGCGTCAGCGCTCCGACCTGCCAGCAAGCCAATGCCCACACCAGTGATTTCCAATGAGGCGGCATGTCGAGGTGGACCACGGTGTCAGCTGTGCCGTCTAGTTCCTCGACGAGCAGGTTGGAGGTCTTGGCGACCCAGTTTTCCAGCACCCGGCCGGACAGCTCGACCCGTTCGTGGTTGGGGCCGTACCAGATCAGTCGGGGGCTCCCGGAGGCCTGCCGGAAGGATTCCAGCAATTCTTCGACGCTTTGCGATGACGTCATCGGGTGCTGCCTTTCGCTCGTGCTTTCGTCTGGTTTCATGCTCATCAGGGCTGCGGCCTGCGGGTTTGGTTGCAGAATCGTAAGATTTACTCCGCGTGGCGTGCCCGCGATCCGGGATTGCAACTCTATAAGATCACCTCCGCCGCTTGACTCCACCCGTATTACACACGTGTAATTAGGACATCGGATTTGCTTCGGCAGGCGGGTGAATACGGGGCTTCAGCGACTTGCTGACGGTGCCTTTCCCGCCTTGGTTTCGGCCGAAGCTGCAACACCGGGAGGCTGAGATGGGGCAGGCAGAGCACATTCAGGACCGCACATCCATTGCGGCCCAGGCGTCTGCGCGTTATGGATCACGAGGGGTCCCGCAGGATTGGTATGTGGACCCGGCCGACCCGGGTGCTGCGGAGCGTTACCGTCAGCAGACCGAGGCCCTGGAAGATGAGGCTACCGCCTTCCTTGCCGCGCATGAGGCGCTCAGTGAGGGTTCCGACGTCGAAAACTTCCTGGATGCGGAGCCCGCCGTTGCGCCCCGCCGCCAGGGCGCCGTCGAGCGTGTTGAACAGGCCGTCTGGATTGGGCTGCCCGGCATCGGCGCAGGTTTCGAGGACGAGGGTGAGCTGGGCTGGCAGTCGGATGCACTGTGCGCCCAGACGGACCCGGAGGCATTCTTCCCCGAGAAGGGCGGTTCCACGCGTGACGCCAAGAAGGTGTGCGGCGCGTGCAACGTGAAGGCACAGTGCCTGGAGTACGCGCTTGCCAACGACGAGCGGTTCGGGATCTGGGGAGGGCTCTCTGAGCGTGAGCGCCGCCGGCTACGAAAGCGAGCGGTCTGATTCATCCGCAGCAAAGGGTCACAGCTGTTGTCGTCGCCCACAACGGCGCTGAGCATCTTCCCCAAACGCTTCAGGCGCTGGGGCAACAGACCAGACCCGCAGATTTTCATGTAGGAGTAGACGCCGGTTCAACAGATGAATCGGCGTCAATTCTGCAACTTCAGCTTCCGGTGGGTTCGCCCGTAGTCGGCGCATCCTCCCGCGCCGGGTTTGGTGCAGCTGTCCGCACGGGCCTGGCAGAGATTCCCCCCGGGCGGCGGGCAGACTCCGAGTCCTCCCAGTCTCAATGGATCTGGCTGCTCCACGACGATTCAGCTCCCGAACCCACTGCACTGGAAGAGTTGCTGCGGGCCGTTGAGCTTGCACCATCGGTAACGGTCGCAGGCGCCAAGCAAGTGGAGTGGGTTCACCGGCGGAAGCTGGTGGACGTTGGACTCTCGATCAGCAGGTGGGCCGAGCGGCTCACCCTTATCGACGTAGACGAACTGGATCAGGGCCAGTACGACGACCGCAGCGACATTTTTGCGGTCAACTCAGCCGGCATGCTCATCCGCCGAGATGTCTGGGATGAACTCGGCGGCTTCGATCCGGCGCTTCCGGGTACGGGCGACGACGTCGACTTTTGCTGGCGGAACCGCCTGGCCGGACACCGGGTTGTTGTGGTTCCCTCCGCGATCATGCGCCACGCCAGTTCCCGACAGAGCCATACGGCCACAACCCGTGCAGCACGGCGTAGCGAGGTTTACCTTCGGCTGAAGCATTCACCCCTGTGGGCGGTCCCTTTCCTTGCAGTCGGAGCAGTGCTCGGCGGCCTTGCCCGCCTGATCCTGGGGCTGCTGGCCAAGGATCCCGGCTACGGACTGGGCCAGCTCGCATCCAGCATCGCCGCCGTCCTGAAGCCCTTTGACCTGTATCGTTCCCGCCGTTCCGCCGCAAAAAGCAGGCGCCGTCCGCGCTCGGTGGTCCACGCTCTGCGTACCGAGCGCCGCGAGGTGTGGTCCCACCGGAAATCAGTGGTTGAAGCTTTTTCCGCCCGCGGTGTGGAGGACGAGTCCTATGCACAGAGCACGTCCGCCGAAGTTCCGTCCGGCGATGCCCATGACGACTTCGCCGCGCTCGAGGGGCCGTCCCGTCTCTGGGCCGGCTGGGGTGCGATTGTCGCCGCACTGCTGCTGCTCGGCGTCGCACTCGTCGGGCTGCGGAAGCTGATCGGCGCCCCGGCTCTCGGCGGTGGAGGCCTGCTTCCGCTCTCCGTCGACCCCGGCGAGATCTGGGCGAACGGCTCACGCTGGTGGATCGACCTCGGCGCCGGGATTGCCGGTCACGGTGACCCTTTTGCATACGTGCTGTGGCTGCTCTCGGTCCTCGGATTCGGCAACGGCAACGCCGCCGTCGTGATTTTGATGGTCTGCGCCACGCCGCTGGCGGGTCTCAGCGCCTGGTTCGGTGCGGGAGCGCTGGTGCGCGGACGCGGACTACGGCTGTGGGCGGCTCTCTTCTGGGGATCGCTGCCGGTCCTGCAGGTGGCCACCGGCAATGGCCGTCTGGGCGCCCTGCTGGTTCACCTCCTGCTGCCGTTGGTTGCGCTCGCTGTTGTGCGCGCAGTGGGCCGGGCTCCGGGACGTGCCGGCGCCCAGACATCCGGAGCGCAGGCTGATGACCCTGCAGATGCCCGGAACCGCCAGCGCAGCCTGCAGCTGCTGCTGAAGCCGGGAATCAACGGCGTCCCGAGCTGGACGGCAGCCGCGGCCGCCGGGTTGTTGCTCGCCGTCGTCGTAGCCGGCACACCGTCGCTCCTGGCATTCTTTGTCCTGGCCGTGGTCGTGATCAGCCTCGTGGCTCGTCGTCGGGCGAAGACGCTGTGGTGGGCTCTGCTGCCTTCGCTGGCGCTTTTCGTTCCGTTCGCCGTATCGACGCTGGACCGGCCGCGTGCAATTTTCGGTGATCCCGGTGTTCCTACACCCTTCGACGGCGCGCCGCTGTGGCAGCAGCTGCTTGGGTATCCGGTGTCCTTCCCCGCTTTCGGGCAGTTGGCCGCATTCCCTGAGCTTTCGGCCGGTGCCTGGCCGCTGGTCGCGTCACTGGTGATCGGACTTCCGGTACTGCTCCTCGCTGCCGCTGCGCTGTTCCTGCCAGGTAAGGGCAGGCCTGCGGCGCGCGTGCTGTGGGCGCTTGCCGTGCTGGCCCTTGTGGGCAGCGTAGGGACTTCCTTCGTGGCCACGGCGGTGGGCTCCTCGAGCATCATCACACCGTTCACCGGCCCGTGGGTCTCGGTTCTGTCCTTCGTGGTGTTGGCCGCGGCGCTGCTTGGCGGCGAAGCATTTCTGCAGCGGCTTAGCAGCCGCCGCACGTCGTCCGGCCGGGTCCAGAGCAGCTCGCGCGTACTGGTGACCGCTGTCGCCGTCGTGCTTGCCCTGGGTCCGGTGACCAGCCTGGTGCTGTGGCTGGTCCCGCAGGTCCGCACACCGGATCCTGCCGCTGAGGCCACCGACTTCGGCACGGCGCTGCAGATATTTCCGACCGCGGAGCGCGCACTGCCGGCCACGGCGGCCGACCGTGGTGCCAGCGCCCAGCGCAGCACAACGCTGGTGATAAACATCGACGGCGACAGCAACGTCGGAGCCGCCCTAATGCGCGGCACTGGAACCACGCTCGATTCCCTGTCCCAGATAGCTTCCGCCCAGCAGCTTCACGGTCCGCTCCTGGAAGCGCAGCTCCGCGAGGACGACGACGCCACCGCCGACCTCCGCCGCACGGTAGCCACGCTGGTGGCCGGCACCGGGGTAGATCCGCGGGCGGAACTGCAGCGGCTTGGTGTGGGGTTCGTGGTACTGCAGCAGTCCGATTCCGCGGCAGAAGTTCTTGCCGGGCAGGTCGACTCCGTTCCCGGCCTGGTGTCGGTGGGCAGCACTGAAGCCGGATGGCTGTGGCGGGTGGACATCCCATCGTCGAGCGAAGCGCCTGCAGGCGAGGGTGCAGCCGCTGCCCAACTGGGACGGTTGCGCGTTGTCGACGAGGCCGGAGCTACGCTCAGCGTGCTGGAATCGGATTCCACAACAGCAGCTACGCAGGTGCCCGAGGGACCCGAAGGCCGGATGCTGGTCCTGGCCGAGCAGTCCGCGCCGGGCTGGGAAGCGACCCTTAACGGTGAGCGGTTGGAGCCGGCGTCGTCGGGGTGGAATCAAGCCTTTGCACTGCCGGCAACGGGTGGCTCGCTCCAGGTCCACTACGTCACGCCGTGGGAGCCCTGGTCGGGAATCGGTCAGGCGATCGTGTTCGGGCTGACGGTACTGCTGGCGGTCCCGATCCCTGCACGACCACGCTTTGTGCATATCCCGCAGGGGCGGGACAGGCAGGTCAGCGAGCCGGTCTCGACCGGCCGCAGGGCAGCAATTACAGGCGAAACCGCAGCCGTGTCCACGGCTGAACCAGTTGGGACCGGCGCTGCTGAGAACCGCGCCGCCACAGCCGGCCCCGACACCGACGGCCCCGACACCGACGGCCGCGAACCGGTGCTGACCGGCGGAAGGGCAGATGGCTGACATGAGCGCCACGAAAAAGCAACCCACGCCAACTGGCGAGATGCCCGAAAAGGGGCGCCGCGCCTGGGTGCGCAGTGCTACGGGGCTGGCAACCGGCGTCGTGCTTGTTTCGGCTACCGGGGCGCTGGCTGGGGCCAGCATCGTGCAGAATGTCGACGGCGCGACCGAGTCCTTTCCGGTACCTGCGGCAGCGGTGCCGGCGGGAGAATATTCCGCTGTCTGTCCAGAGCCGCTGCGACTGCTTGAGGGAACGATCGACGGAGGCGACCCGGAATTCAGTCCGGTCTCCCGGACAGCAGCCAACCGGGTGAGCGCCATGGTGCTCAGCGACCTCGGCGGTGTGGTTCCCGGATCAGCTTTGGTGCCGCTGGCCGGAGGGGATCCGCTGGCCGTGCTGGCCGACGCAGTGCCGGAATCGGAGCAAGCGGGTCCGCAGGTCAGTAACGAGGAGGGCCTCACCAACCGGGTTGCGGCGGTTTCAGCCGACCAGACGGTCGATGCCGCGAGTGTTCTGGGTGCCCAGGCTGTCGGCGATCAGCGTGCAACCGCGGGAGCCGCTTTCTCCTACACTGCGACCGACGGTGACCTGGCAGGCCTGGCGGTCGCAGGGTGTCAGGTGCCGTCCAACGATTTCTGGTTGGTTGGAGCGGTCACCACGGTGGGCGCTGCGGCAGTCCTGAACCTGCACAATCCCACGGAATCGCCCGCCACCGTTAACCTCGATCTGTACGGGGCGAAGGGTGCTATCGAAGCGCCGGCCGGGCGGGACATCCTGATTGCACCGGGCGCGTCGAAGCCGGTTGTTGTTGCGGCCCTCGCTGCCAATGAAGAGAACGTGGCGATCCGGGTCCGCAGCGACGGCGGCCGGGTCAGCGGATTCATTCAGCAGAGCGTGCTGCGCGGGCTGACCCCAGGCGGCGTGGAACTGATCCAGGCCTCCGCTCCCAGCGCTTCCACCCAGGTTGTTCCCGGTATCCCGATCCAGGATCCGGATGTCATGGAAGAACTTGTGTCGCAGGAGGGCTATGCCGGTGCTGCGCCGTCCCTACAGGTGGCTGTGCCCGGTGGAACCGACGCCGTGCTCGACGTGCGGGTATTCGGGCCGAACGGTGAAGTGGAACTGCCCGGTGGGGGAGTCGTCACTGCTGCTGCGGGGGCGGTGACCGCGATTCCGTTGGACTCGCTCCCGGAAGGCAATTATTCCGCCGTCGTGAGTTCAGACGTCCTGGTCTCGGCTTCCGCGCGTGCGGCTCGGGGGAGCGAACCGGAGGAGCCGCTCGATTTTGCGCACATTGCCTCCGCTGCGCGCCTCGGAAGCCAGCACGTGTCTGTGCTCCCATCGGGAGCGGGCGCCGCGTTCGTATTCAGCGCCCCGACCGGACGGGCGGAGGTTCGCCTCACTCCCGTGAACGCTGACGGTGTGCTGGGTGAGGAGCGGGTGTACGACGTCGCTGGCGGCACCACTGTGACCGTACCCGCCGCGGATCTCGGCAAAGGAACCGCTGCAGCATTGATCGGTGTGTCGGGTGATCCGGTCTACGGATCGCAGCTGGCCACGCTGAGCGGCGGCCCGGGAATTTCCGTGGCGCCCATCCCGCCGGGAGGCGCGGGACAGCAGACCGTGCCGGTGAATCTCGGGTACTGAGCGAGTACCCGGTTTTCTGGCTTGCGTGCTCAGGCGCGGGAGCGGCCGTAGGCGGGGTCCACTGCTTCCGGTGTCATCCCGAGCAGTTCGGCCATCTGTTCGACGACGACGTCGTGCACCAGTTCATTTGCGGGAACGTATCCCTTGGCCGCCATCTCGATCGGCAGGCGGTACACGGTGATGGTTGCGGGACGTCCGGGCACGGCAGGTTCGCACGCGCCGAGCAGGCCGCGCAGAGCATCCCTCGACATCTGCTCCAGACCAGTGGGGATCTCCTGGACGATGATCTGAACGTCCTGGATCCGGTCGCCCCACAACCGCTCAAGGCGCTGCGCGGATTCCATCACCCAGTCCTCAAACCGTTCCGATCGGGTGCGCGAACCGGGAAGGTGGGACGGGATCAGTTCGCCACGCAGCCCCCGTCCATGGCGGTTGCGACGTCGCGTGGCGAACCGAGACTCCCGGCCGATCGGACCATCCGGGACGGAGAGTCGAATGGAAAGTGGAGCGCTATCCCGCATGTAAAAACTCTAGTCCGATCGGGGTGGGGCTGCATCATGGCGCGCGTAGCTGTTTACGCATGGCTGCGCGTTGGTTTCCGCTTAGGTACCGCGAACGCGGTAGGCTGTTCAGTCGTGGGATCGATCCGGCAATGTTCACGTTCAGCGTGCCAGCGTGCTGCTGTTGCAACGCTTACCTACGTGTACGCCGATTCCACTGCAGTTCTCGGTCCTCTGGCTACCTACGCGGAGCCTCACTCCTATGACCTGTGTGCGCTCCACGCGGAGAAGCTCACGGTCCCACGGGGATGGGAGGTGCTCCGGCTGGCACTTCCGTCAGGACCGCCGGAGCCGAACCCCGACGACCTTCTCGCGCTAGCGAACGCCGTACGCGAAGCCGCGGTAGACCGTACAGCACCGGAACCTGCACCGCCCGGTTCCAAGACGCCGCTCACGCCTCCGCCAGGGGAGCAGGGTGCCCGGCGCGGCCACCTGAGGGTACTGCGCGAGCGCTAGGCCCGGCGCTGGTTGGAGCGCTAGGCCCGACGCTGGTTGGAGCGCTAGGCCCGACGCTGGTTGGAGCGCTAGGCCCGACGCTGGTTGGAGCGCTAGGCCCGACGCTGGTTGGAGCGCTAGGCCCGACGCTGGTTGGATCGCAAGCCGCCGCTAGTTCGACTGCTAGCCGCGGCAGCTGCTTGCGAGAAGCACAGATTGTTGGAGCCGATGCGCTCCGCGCTACCCTTGTGATGTTGCCTGTGTCGCCGCACTGCGTGCGGAGCGCCGCGGCGCTACTGCACCCGAAATCCTCGAAAGGCTGCATCCGTTGCCAAACCTTGCC
This sequence comes from Arthrobacter sp. JZ12, assembly GCF_035189165.1. Classification (NCBI taxonomy): domain Bacteria; kingdom Bacillati; phylum Actinomycetota; class Actinomycetes; order Micrococcales; family Micrococcaceae; genus Arthrobacter; species Arthrobacter sp. JZ12. Next base: position 918,114 of record NZ_CP045246.1, read on the forward strand.
CCTGATCTGCTGGCTGTCCTTCGGTGCCCTGTGACGGGATCTGCGCTGGTGCAGGACGGCAACGTACTTCGGTCCGCGGCACCTGGTGCCGACGGCATTCCCATCGAGTACCCGATCGAGGAATCGATTCCGGTGTTGCTCCCTCCAGAACTTCGGGCCGCGGCCAACCCCTCCGCTGCCCCCACCAGCCCAGCCCCTTCTTCAGAGGAACCCACCGGAAAATGACGTTCGATTTCAAAGTAGCCGACCTCTCCCTCGCCGAGGCCGGACGCCACCAGATCCGCCTGGCCGAGCATGAGATGCCCGGCCTGATGGCGCTGCGCCGCGAGTTTGGTGAGAGCCAGCCGCTGAAGGGCGCACGGATCGCCGGTTCCCTGCACATGACGGTCCAGACCGCCGTGCTGATCGAAACCCTTACCGCTCTTGGCGCTGAGGTCCGCTGGGCCTCCTGCAATATCTTCTCTACCCAGGATGAGGCGGCTGCGGCGATCGTCGTCGGAACCGGAACGGTCGACGAGCCTGCCGGCGTCCCGGTCTTCGCCTGGAAGAACGAGACGCTCGAGGAGTACTGGTGGGCCACCACGCAGATCCTGCAGTGGCCTGATGGCGAGCCGAACATGATTCTTGACGACGGCGGCGACGCCACCCTTTTGGTGCACAAGGGGGCTGAGTTCGAGGCAGCCGGTGCTGTTCCCGCCGCTCCCGCCGAGGGCGACGTCGACTACTCGCATGAGTACACCGTCATCCTCGACGTCCTGCGCTCCTCGCTCGCCGAGGACCCGCAGCGGTGGACGCGCATCGCCCAGTCGATCAAGGGCGTCACCGAGGAGACCACCACGGGCGTGCTTCGGCTGTACCAGTTGGCTTCGCAGGGCAAGCTGCTCTTCCCGGCCATCAACGTTAACGACTCGGTCACCAAGTCCAAGTTCGACAACAAGTACGGCATCCGCCACTCGCTCCCGGACGGCCTGAACCGCGCCACCGATGTGCTCATCGGCGGTAAGGTCGCCGTCGTCTGCGGATATGGCGATGTCGGCAAGGGTGCCGCTGAGGCCCTTCGCGGTCAGGGTGCTCGCGTGATCGTCACCGAGATTGATCCGATTTGCGCGCTGCAGGCTGCCATGGACGGCTACCAGGTTGCCCGCCTCGAGACAGTCCTGGCCCAAGGTGACATTTTCATCACCACCACCGGCAACAAGGACGTCATCATGGCGCACCACATGGCGGCCATGAAGCACCAGGCGATCGTTGGCAACATCGGGCACTTCGACAACGAGATCGACATTGCCGGACTCGCTCGCGTCCCGGGCATCACCAAGATCGAGATCAAGCCGCAGGTGCACGAGTGGGTCTTCGACAAGGGCACCGACCGCCAGCGCAGCATCATCATGCTGTCCGAGGGCCGTCTGCTGAATCTCGGAAACGCGACCGGCCATCCCTCGTTCGTGATGAGCAACTCGTTCGCCAACCAGACCATCGCGCAGATCGAACTCTTCACCAAGCACGGGCTCAGCGCCGAGGACGGCTCGCCCGAGTACGACAACCAGGTGTACGTCCTGCCCAAGATTCTCGATGAGAAGGTTGCCCGGCTGCACCTCGACGCCCTCGGTGTGGAGCTGACGGAGCTGTCGAAGAGCCAGGCAGAGTACCTGGACATCGACGTCGCCGGTCCATACAAGTCGGATCACTACCGCTACTGACGCACAGTGCGCCGGGGAGGGGTGGGCCTCCCCGGCGGCATCTCAATTGCGTGTAGTTCCGGGTGTCCGGCGGTCGCCGGCTCAATGCCGGTCGTAAAATTCAAGTGGACAGCAACTAGCAGGCAAGGTAGGGCATGTCGAATTTCAGCCAGGGGGACCAGCCGCGGCGGCGCGGCTGGAAGGTGGCCGCTCTCGTAACCGCGGGTGTGCTCGTTGCCGGCGGTGGCGCGGTCGGCGCGCTCACCGCGCCGAGTTGGGCAAACTTCGGATCTGACCCTGACGCCACGCCTGCGGCTGAGGCGACTGCGCCGTCGTCGTCCGCTACTGCTTCCGCAGCCGATGAGGCCGCAGAGAAGCCGACCTTCGGCGTCACGCCTACTGATGGAGCGACCGCGGTGAACCCGGCCACCGTCGTCGAAATCAAGGCCGAGCACTCCAGCATCGAGGACGTCCGTCTGGCTCCGGTGGGCGGGGGAGTGCCGGTTGAAGGCACACTGTCCGACGACGGTACCTCCTGGAAGGCGGACGCTCCCTTGAGCTTCGCCACCGAGTACGAGTTCGAGTTCGTGCTGGTCGACGCATCCGGCACCGAGCACCGCCGTGCTCAGACCTTCACCACGGTGCAGCCCGCCAACGAGGCCAACGCGTGGATGTATCCGGCGGACGGGTCGACGGTGGGCACAGGACAGGCCGTCGAGCTCACGTTCAGCGAGCCCGTGACCAACAAGGCCGAGGTTGAGAAGGCCATCACGATCACCAGTTCCTCCGGCCAGAAGGGCGACTTCTACTGGCTGAACGACACCAAGGTCCGCTACCGCGCGGAGGAATACTGGGCGCCGCACAGCACCATTACGGTGGATGTGAAGCTGTTCGGGGTGGAGTTCGGTAACGGGATGATCGGTAACTTCAACGACACCTGGTCATTCAAGACGCACAACAACCGGTTGGCCGTGGTAGACAACGCCACCAAGGAGATGCAGGTCTTCATCGACGGCAAGCTTGAGCGCACCTTCCCCGTGACGCTGGGGACCGAAGAATGGCCGTCCTTCTACGGCAAGTACACGGTGATGGAGCAGTACGAACGGACCCGCTTCAGTGCCGAATCCATCGGTTTGGAGCGCGGGGATCCGGCCTATTACGAGGCTACGGACGTGAACTGGGCGAGCCGTATCTCCAACGGCGGTGCGTTTGTCCACGAGGCGCTGCCGGCAGCGCAGTCGGTTCTGGGCGTCTCCAACGTGTCCCACGGGTGTGTGGGGATGAGCCCGGAGGGCGCCAAGTACTTCTACGACGTCTTCGGGCCCGGCGACATGCTCGAAATCCGCAACACCGATACCGGTCCGGTACAGGTGTGGGACGGCTTCGGCGACTGGAACGTGCCGTGGTCGGAATGGACCGGGCAGCAGGTCAGCTAGGAGCTGAACGGCAAGCGGTGTAGCTGTTCGCCGGTCCGGGCGGTGCGCTCGCGCTGCTTGAGGAGGCGCTCGTAGTCGCGATCCCGACGTTGTGCTACCACGGCGTTGAGAAAATCCTCGGGCAGGGTTCCGGGCGGCGGAACTGGGAACACGAAGGCTGACGCCTCCGTGGCAAGCTCGACCGCCAGGGTGGCCCTCGCTGAGGGCGTGAGCCGTCCGGACTGGCCAATGAACTGGGCGATGCGGCGGGCTAGCGGGTCGGGAAGTTGGGCGATGTCGGCTGTGCTGACCCATTCGCGCAACGACGGCGGCACCTGCGCCTGGATCCGCCGCTTCACCACCACTCGCTCGTGCATCGAGTAGGTGCCTGCCAACAGATCGCCTAGACGCTTGGAACGCTCGTTGAAGACAGCCACCAGGAAGGCGAGCGATCCGAGCAGGAAGTAGATCTCAAGCACGCCAACCATGCCGCGCATAAAGGCGTGCCGGAAGCGGATGGAGCCGCCGTCGTCGCGCACTATGCGCAATCCCATCACCAGCCGGCCGAGGGACTTGCCGCGCGTAACGGTTTCGACCGTCACCGGAATGATCACCAGAACCAGCACCAACAGGACGATCACCAGTGCCTGGGTAAGAGCGGGATCGAAGGAGCCGCCGAGCGTTTGACCGACGGCGACGATGATGCCGATGATCACCACGACCTGGGCGATGACATCGATCAGCAGGCTGACCGCGCGGGCTCCGAAGGACGCAGGGCGCAGCTCCAGAACAACTGCTTCGCCTGTGATGACCGAACTCATTAATTGTCCTCCCCGTGGATCAGCTTCAGCTTAGCCGCCCCGCGTGCGTGCGGGCTTCCCTCCACAGGCGGACAGGGTAGGGCAGCGGGATCTGCCGGCAGGGCTAAGCTGAAGCCGTGGATCTGGACGCATTCGAAGCAGTCAACAGGGACGACTGGAACAGGCTCGATTCGCTGACCCGGCAGCGGCGGCTTCGTGGTGATGAGGCCGACGAGCTGCTCACCCTTTATCAGCGAACCTCGACGCACCTGTCGATGATGCGGTCCATCGCTCCAGAAAGTGCGTTGTCCAATGAGCTCTCGATGCGGCTCTCGCGGGCGCGTACCAAGTTCACCGGCGCCCGGTCCAACGCGCTGGAAGACATTGCGCGCTTCTTCGTCATCTCGTTGCCCGCTGCTTTTTACCGTATCCGCTGGCTCACGGTGATTATCGGGGTTGTCTTTGTGGGCGTCGGGTGGTTGTACGGGGCGTGGGTGGCCAATACTCCTGCCGTCATAGCGGCGCTGGGCAGCGACGAGCAGATCCGGCAGTACGTGGAGGAGGACTTCGTCAACTACTACTCCGAAAACCCCGCAGCGTCTTTCGCTGGCCTCGTCTGGACGAACAACGCGTGGATCGCGGTGCAGGCGGTCGCGTTCGGTGTCACCGGCATCTGGGGGCCGATAATCCTGTACCAAAACGCACAGAACGTGGGGATCGCTGCCGGAATGATGGCGTCCTACGACCGGCTCGACGTCTTCTTCATCTACATCCTGCCGCACGGCTTCATGGAGCTCACCGCCATTTTCATTGCGACGGCGGCAGGTCTCCGGATCTTCTGGGCATGGGTTTCGCCGGGTCAGCGCACGCGTCCGCAGGCGCTGGCTGAGGAGGGCCGCTCGCTGATCACGGTGGCGCTGGGGCTGGTGTTGGTGCTGTTCGTGTCCGGTCTGGTGGAAGGCTTCGTCACGCCGAGCCCGCTGCCGGTCTGGCTCCGGATCACCATTGGATTCCTCGTCTTTGCCGCCTACTGGGTGTACACCCTGGTTCTCGGCCGGCGCGCAGTGCAGGCCGGCTACCGTGGCGACCTGTCCGAGGAGGACCGCGGCGCGTCCGTACTCACGGCCTGAATCGATGGCGGACCCCATTCGCTGACGGCGCGCAACGTTCGCGGACCGCCCCATTCGCTGACGTTGCGGACCCCCATTCGGTGCCGACGCGCAACCCTCAGGGATCAATCCCAACGGCACCTCGGTCCCCGCTTCCGCTATCTCGATTGCGGCAGCGGGGACGAAGTCGACTGCCCGCCCCACCTCCTTCTAGAAGGGCGGGGGCTGCGTTGTGTAGGTTTTGCCTGCGGGTGAGGTGGCGGTGACTGTCCCCGGTTCAGGCTGGCTATATCGCCAATGTCCATTGGTCTTCAATGCGTGGTGTCTGCGGCACAGGCACGCCAGGTTGTCATGGTCGGTGTGCCCGCCCTGATGCCAGGGAACGGTGTGGTCGATCTCCGATGCGGTGGCGGTGCGATTGCATCCCGGATGCCTGCAAGTTCTGTCGCGGGCGCGGACCCAGTCCTGCAGATGTTTGGGTGGCCGATAACTCGTTCTGCCAACCGACAGGGGAGCGCCGGACTCAGGATGAGTAAGGATCCTGATGAAGGAGGACGCGTGTCCTGCAAGACGGGCGGCGGTGTCAGCGTCGATCGGACCGTATCCCTCGAGAACACTCGCTTCGCCGGCACCTGGCCCAGCACCCGCGTTGGTCGCCGCGCCAAGTCCAGCACCCGCCATGGTTCCGGAACCCGCACCTTCCACCACACCGGTGTTAGTACCCTCGCACGGTCCCGGTTCCCGACACGAGCCTGCCTCAGACCCCCGTAATCGCTCCAGCAGCGTCATGGCTGGAACTGTGATGTGCACCGTGGCGCCGACACTGCGGAAGCCTGTGCCGTCGTCGTTGTTTCCAGTACAGGTGTGCGTGAGCAGATCCGCAAAGACGTCGGCACGAAGCTGGGTGAGCGTGCGATCCTCGTCCGGGCACTGGAGGGAGCGCGCTGCGGCGTCCAATCGGTTATAGATCCCGCAGGCCTGCTCCGCGGGCAGGTAGGCGCTGAGCCAAGCCATGCCGTCGCGATCCGGTTCGAGCTGAACGCGACGGTCAGCCTCGGCCCGGGATTTTCGGACAGGCGCGGCCTGAGGATGCAGTAGTTCCCGGCGTACCCGCGCTCGACGAGCGAGTTTCGAAACCGTGGTGCACTCAGCAGCACTGACGAGGTCTTGTTCGAAGTCGGGCAGCACATCGGCCGGAACGCCCACACATTCCTCAACAACGGTGCTTGCATGCCGCCACGACATCTTGCCGTCCTCGAGGCTCGCCAGAGTGGGCTGATGACGTTGGACCAGAAGCCGGGACTGCTCAACAAGACTCCTGGCCGTTCTCATGGGAATGCGCAGCAGCGCTCCCACCTCTTCAGCTGCCAGGAACACCGCAAAGTCCTCGTCTGAATCAGCGCCACTGGGATCCTGCTTTCGGTCGTTACTCTGCTCGAAGAGTTCGCGAATCCGTTCGACCAGCCGGGCCTTTTGCGCGTCAGCCCAGCACTGCAGTTGGTTCAGGCGTTCGAGTGTGTCCACCGCCTGCTTCAAGTGCTCCAGGTCGCTGGTGACTGGCAACTCGACTACGCCCCACGGTCCGGCAGGAGCAGGCTCGTCAGTGCCTTCCCAAATCTGCCCCGGGGACGGCGGGACGGAGGGCTCTTCTGCCCACCCGTCCGTGGGTCCAGCGGATGAGCGCGCACGGGAGGCACCCGCACCGGAAGCCCCTCCAGCAGCCGCGAACCCCTCCGAATAACCCATGACCCCACACCATCACCCACCTCCGACATTTCTGCAGCACCCGATTCAAGCACCCAAGCCAGTCGCTCAAACCCCCGCAAACCGGCGTGCCCGAAAGCGCTCGTGGATGATGGCGCGGGTAGTGTCGTACGTAGGAAAATCATGCAAGGAGACAGTCGTGGCTGACACAGCTGAGAACGAGAATCAGGGCGGTTCCGGCGGCGGAGAACGTCGTGCGGCGATGCGGTCCGAAGAGACCGTCGGCGGCTTCACCCGGGTTCGTGAGACCGGCTACCCCATGCGGAAGGCCAGCACGCTGCCCGATCTCAGCTCCTACTCCTCCGCGGAGGACCGCCCGCGTGGAGGTGCCTCCCGTGTGAACCGGCCCGATTCCAACGACGACGACGGCACTCGCAACGAGCCTTACACGCGTCTCATCGCCGCACCGTCTGAGGACGGATCCACCCAGTTAGTGCCCGGCCGCGACGGTCAGGTGTCCGGCCGGAGCGAGACCGACGGCGAGGAGGTCGAGGCTAACCCAACCGAGCCCGACCGCCTTGCATCTGAAGATTCAGCAGCCGACGCCGCCCAATCTCCGACCGACTCCAGCGAGCCCACAAGCGATTCGAACCAGCTCGACCGCGACGAGCAGACGTCCGGTCTGCATGAGGCCGGCGCAAGCCGGGACGACGCGAGCACCGCAAGCCGTGACGAGGCGAGCACCGCTACGATCCCAGTCGCGATGCCGACAGGGTCCACCCCGGCCGAGCTCGTCACCGCAGCCAACACCTCCGACCGGGTGGATTCATCCGGCAAGTCCGCCGGCGGCTCGCACGTTTACGGGGCACCCAACCCCCAGGACGCCACGAACAATTTGAGCCCCCGTCTCGGCGAAGACCCGAATCCCGACACCTCCAGCCTCTCCATCCGCCCGCCGGAGGAGGACGTCACCCGCAGGGCAAGCCAGCGCGACGAAGCCGCCGCCGCCAAGCCGCTCCTTCCCCGCATCCTACAGGTGGTGGTGGCCGTGTTCTTCCCGGTCATCCTCCTCGCGGCTGCGGTCCGTGCCGTCACCACCCCGCTGTTCCTCTGGATTGAATACCACCGCCCCGGATTCCCTGCCGACAGCTACGGTTTCAGTACCGAGGACCGGATGACGTACGGCTCCTACGCCATGGACTACATCGTCAACTGGGCTCCCGCACGCTACCTCGGTGACCTCGTCAACACCGACGGTGACCAACTCTTCCTCGACAGCGAAGTCGGCCACATGGCCGACGTGAAACTCGTGCTGTCCACCGGCTTTGTTGTGGCGACGGTACTGGCGCTCATCGCAATCCTCTCCTGCGTCTACCTTGCACGCCGCTACCCGGGAGGTGTCCGCAGAGCACTCTTCGCAGGCGCCGCGGCAACCCTGCTTCTGGCTGTCGCGCTCGCCGTCGTTGCCATACTTGCCTGGGAAACGTTCTTCACCCAGGTGCACGCCCTGTTCTTCGCCGACGGCACGTGGACTTTCCGCCTCGACGACACCCTGATCAGGCTCTTCCCCGCACAGTTCTGGATTGACGCGGCCGGTGCAGTCGGCGCGCTGGTGTTGATCGTCGCCGGCCTCACACTCGCCTTCACCTGGCCCACGGGCTCGCGGCGAGACCGCTCTGCGCGTGCCTATGCCGCCCGTCGCGCCAACAGCGGCATCTGACCGGGCTTTTCAGAGCACGGACGACGACGCCGGCGGCGCGGGAAGCGGCCATCTCACCGCACGCGCGCCGCCGCAAGCAGCTACCTCACCCCGCGCGCCGGCTCCAGCGCGGCTACTGCGCGTACAGCTTCTCGACGTCGGCGCTGTAGTCCTCCAGAACAGCAGCTTTCTTCAATTTGAGGGTTGGGGTCAGGTGCCCCGAGTCGAGGGTGAACTCGGTATCGAGGATCTCGAACTTCCGGATCTGTTCTGCACGTGACACCATCTCGTTCGCTTCGTCGACTGCTTGCTGCACCTCGGCACGAAGCGCCTCGTGCGGCACTGGAGTGCTGTGTCCGTGTGCATGTGCCCAGGTCTGCACCGCCTCGCCGTCGAGCGTTACCAGCGCTGCAATGAAGGGGCGGTTGTCGCCAACTACAAGCGCGTGCGCCACGAGCGGGTGTTCCCGCAGCTTCTCCTCGAGCGGACCCGGTGCCACGTTTTTGCCCGCGGCGGTCACCAACAGGTCCTTCTTGCGGCCGGTGATAGTGAGGAAGCCGTCTTCGTCGAGGCTGCCGAGGTCGCCCGTTCGGAAGAAGCCGTCCTCAGTGAAGGCTTCCGCGTTGGCGGCCTCATTGTTGTGGTAACCCTTGAAGACACCGACGCCACGCACCTGTACTTCACCGTCCGCGTCGATCCGGATGGTGCTGCCCGGCATGGGAATGCCCACGGTTCCGATCCGCGTAAGTGCCACCGGGTTGACCGTGCAGGGTGCGGTGGACTCGGTCAGCCCGTACCCCTCCAGAACGTTCACGCCTGCACCGCGGAAGAAGTGTGCCAGATGCTCGCTGAGCGGGCTGGCACCGGATACCGTATACGTCACCTCTCCGCCGAACACTGCACGGAGCTTCGGGTACAGCACCCGGTCGAACAGCGCGTGCTTCAACCGCAGCGGAAGCGACGGTCCCCGCCCGCCGCGCGCAGCGTTATCCAGCGCCTGCGAGTACGCCACAGCGGTATCCGCCGCGGCAGTGAACAGCTTGCCCTTGCCGGCGGCCTCGGCCTTCTGGGCTGCCGTACTGTAGATCTTCTCGAAGATCCGCGGCACCACCAGCAGGAACTTGGGCTTGTAAACCGCGAGATCCTCAAGAAGCTCCGTGGCGTTACTGGTGTGACCGAGCTTCACGCCCCCGGCAACACACACCAGCTGCACCGCCCGCGCCAGCACGTGCGCGAGCGGCAGGAACATGATGGTTCGGGCGTTCTCCTCGCGCAGCAGCTCGGGCAGGAACTCGATCGTGTTCACGGCAAACAGCGCGAAGTTTCCGTGCGTGATCTCGCAACCCTTGGGCCTGCCCGTGGTCCCCGACGTGTAGACCAGCGACGCAACATCCGCCAGCGTCCGGCTGCTCCGTGCCGCTTCCAGCGCCTCGTCCGTCACGGACTTGCCCTCGGCGACCAGCGTGGCGAAGGAGGTGGCGCCGTCGTCGTAATTCATCAGCACCGGCTCGACGTCCGGCCGTGCCTGCCGCACTATGGCTGCCTTCTCACCGTTCTCAACGAGAACGACGACGGCGGCAGCGTCCTCCAGAATCCAGCTAACCTGGTGTGCCGAGGAGGTTTCGTAGATGGGAACGGTGACGCCGCCGGCGAACCAGATTGCGAGGTCGGCCAGGGTCCACTCGTAGCGGGTCTTCGACATGACGGCCACACCGTCACCCGGCTGCACGCCGCGGGCGAGCAGACCCTTGGCGAGTGCCCGGACCTGGTCGAGGAACGACTCGGCGGAGATATCCCGCCAGGACCCCGCTTCCTTCACCGCATACAGCGGCGCCTGCGGAGCCCGCTGGTGCTGGGCGAGCAGCAGGTCGGTGACGTTTGACTCGGCGGGCAGATCGACGAGGAGATCGGTGGAGGATTCACGCATCGGCTGGAGCTCACTTTCCCTCGGAGGCATCTGGTTGCGTCGGTGGCGGCTGATTGCTTCGGATAGTGGTCGAATCGTGAGCAGCGGCACGGCGGGAATTCCGAAACGCATCAGACCCAGCTGGGCATCCACATGCGTACGTTCCACTGCTCGTAGGTGATGGTTTCGGCGGTCCAGATGGGCAGGAAGTACGCCGACAGCAACAGTGCCAGCGCAACATAGCCGCCCACGAGCACAATACCGCCCCGGCGCCGCCAGACGGCATCACCGGGACTGCCGAGCGCGAGCCCCAGAACGTAGGTGAGGGCAAGGATCAGGAAGGGTTCGAAGGAGATGGCGTAGAAGTAGAACATGGTGCGGTCGGGGAACAGGAACCACGGCAGGTAGCCGGCAGCAACACCGGAGAGGATGGCCCCGGCCCGCCAGTCGCGCCTGCCGAGCCAGAACAGCAGCACCGCGATCAGCGAAAGCGCAGCCGCCCACCAGATCAGCGGGTTCCCCACCACGTTCACGGTCTGGGAACAGGCGTCGGCTCCGCAATCCAGCCCCTCGTTCTCATAGAGAAAAAGCGTGGGCCTGCCGAGCAGCAGCCAGGACCAGGCCGTTGCCTCATACGGGTGCTCCGAGCTGAGCCCCTGGTGGAACGAGTACGCGCTGCGGTGATACTCCGCGAGCGACCGCAGGGGAGCCGGGACCCAGTCCCACAAAGGATCAGGATTCTGCTCGGCCCACTGCCGGTTGTAGGCGTCGGAGGACAGGAACCAGCCCGTCCAGGTTGCCAGGTACACGGCCAGTCCCAGCGGCACGATCGAAACGAAAGCCTGCAGCCCGTCACGCACGATAGCGCCACGCACCCAGCGCCGCACCCCCACCGTTCGACGCGCTGCCATATCCCACAGCACCGTCATGAGCCCGAAGACCGCGATGAACGGCAGCGCGGACCACTTGGTTCCCAACGCCAGTCCTAGCGCCACTCCGGCGGCTATGCGCCACGGCCGCAATCCAAGCCAGGGGCCGTACAGCAATTCCTCGCGGCTCGGCATGCCACGCACCTGGGCCGACCGGGCCAGCAGGGCGGCCAGCCGCCGTCGTGCCTGGAAGCGATCCTGTACCAGGGCAGCGAAAGCGACCAGCACCCAGAACATGAGGAAGACATCGAGCAGCGACGTACGTGAGTGGACGAGGTGGTGGCCGTCCACCGCCATCAGCAAGCCGGCGATGGCACCCAGCACCGGCGACCCGAACAGCCGCTGCGCCACGAACGCCAGGATGAGGATGGAGAGCGTACCCACCACGGCCGCTGAAAACCGCCAGGCGAACGGATTTTCCGGGCCGAACAGTGCGAGCCCGACCGCGATCATCCACTTGCCCACGGGAGGATGCACCACATAATCAGGGGTTCCGAGGATGATGTCCACATTCCCCGTGTTGAAGTCCGCATCCGCCTCTTCGGGCCACTCGCGCTCGTAGCCGGAGAGCAGGAAGGAGTAAGCGTCCTTCACGTAATAGGTCTCGTCAAACACCAGCGAATCCGGCTCACCGAGCCGGACGAACCGCAGTACCCCGCCGATCAGCGAAACCAGTACCGGCAGCAGCCAGCCCCACAGTCCAAAGCGCAACTGCTCGCCGAGGAGCCGTCTGCGCAGCACCCGCTCGGAGAAAGCCGTTCTCGCCGGAACAACCCACTGCCGCTGAAAGTCCTGGCGAGGGACGGTGGCTGTGGTGGTTTGGCTCACCGGATCATCGTAGCGAGCGCCTCTGACAGTTCCCGGACAGTAGGCTGAACTGGTGACGGAACATAACGACGACGGCGGTGACCGGGCGGCAGGGCGGGCCGACACCGACGACGCAGAGGCAACCCTCGAATCGGCAGTCCTCCCAAACTCCACCTCCGGGCGCGGCACCATCGTGCTCGCCGCAACGCCGATCGGGAACCTGGGGGACGCGACCTATCGTCTGGTCTCGCTCTTGGAGACCGCCGACGTCATCGCAGCCGAGGACACCCGCCGGCTCCAGCGGCTGATTTCCGCCCTCGAGGTGACACCGCGGGGCCGAACGCTCAGCTATCACGAACACAATGAAGCTTCCCGCACTCCGGAACTGCTGGACCTGGTCAACGCCGGCGCAACCCTCCTGCTGGTGACCGACGCCGGCATGCCGTCCGTCTCCGATCCCGGCTTCCGACTGGTCGAGGCGGCAGCCGAACGCGGCATCCCGGTCACCGTGGCGCCCGGCCCGTCCGCTGTCCTCACCGCGCTCGCGCTGTCGGGACTTCCCACGGACCGTTTCTGCTTCGAGGGCTTCCTGCCGCGCAAGACGGGGGAGCGGTCCGCCCGGCTGTCCGATCTTCGCGCCGAGCGCCGCACCATGGTGTTCTTCGAAGCGCCCCATCGTCTCGAGGCGATGATCCGCGCCCTGCACACCGAGTTCGGGCCCGACCGTCCAGCCTGTGTCACGCGCGAGCTCACCAAGCTCCACGAGGAAGTGATCCGAGGGCCCCTCCAGCACCTGCTCGAGTGGGTGGAAGGTGCCTCAGTGCGCGGGGAGATCGCCGTCGTCGTCGGTGGTGCGCCGGAAGAGGCGCCGTCCGCGCCGGAAGACCACGTGGGCGCGGTGAACGAGCTGATGAATCAGGGCTTGCGCCTCAAGGAGGCCGTGGCGGCTGTTGCGGAGGACGCGCGGGTGAGCAAGCGCGAGCTGTACGCCGCCGTCGTCGCTGCCCGGAAGTAGTTGCGCGTCGCCCGGAAGCGGCTGCCCGAAAGTAGAGGCCTCAGCCGCTGTGCAGAATCACAGAGGTTCCGGGCATCCGTGGTGCAGGTTTGCATGGACAGTGTTGAGAACGCGGGGCTAGCGTGAGTGTCCGAAGGCACATTTCTCGCCTCGAACACCTGCACCGTCGATCGTAAAGGCTCCGGCATGACCATCACCGCCCAGCGCGAACAAGATCTCCTGTCCACGGTTCCCACGGGTCTGCTGATCGGCGGCCAGTGGCGCGATGCTTCGAACGGCAAAACGTTCGACGTCGAGGACCCCGCAACCGGCAAGACCCTCGTCTCCATTGCCGACGCAACCCCCGAGGACGGCAAGGCTGCACTCGACGCCGCCGTCGCCGCTCAGGACGAATGGGCCCGCACCGCACCCCGCGAGCGCGGTGAAATTCTGCGCCGCGCCTTCGAGATGGTGACCGAGCGCGCCGAGGACTTCGCCCTCCTCATGACCATGGAAATGGGCAAGCCCCTGGCCGAGGCACGCGGCGAGGTCACCTACGCCGCCGAGTTCCTCCGCTGGTTCTCGGAGGAAGCCGTCCGCATGTCCGGACGTTACTCCACCTCGCCCGACGGCAAGTCCCGCATCCTCGTGACCAAGAAGCCGGTGGGCCCGTGCCTGCTCATCACGCCGTGGAACTTCCCCCTGGCGATGGCCACGCGCAAGATAGCTCCCGCCGTCGCCGCCGGCTGCACCATGGTTCTCAAGCCCGCCAACCTGACTCCGCTCACCTCGCTACTGTTCGCCACGGTCCTCGAGGAAGCCGGGCTGCCCGCAGGCGTCCTCAACATTGTGAGCACCACCAGCGCCGGCCAGGTCACTGGCCCGCTCATCAAGGACAGCCGCCTGCGTAAGCTGTCCTTCACGGGTTCGACGCCGGTGGGTCGCCGCCTGCTGGCCGACGCCTCGGAAAATGTCCTGCGCACCTCAATGGAACTCGGCGGTAACGCCCCGTTCCTGGTCTTCGAGGACGCTGACCTGGACAAGGCAGTGGACGGCGCCATGGCCGCCAAGCTCCGCAACATGGGCGAGGCCTGCACCGCTGCCAACCGGTTCATCGTGCACGAGTCCATCGCTGCCGAGTTCGCCGACCGGCTCGCCGCCCGCATGGAGGACGTCACCCCCGGCCGCGGCACCGAGGACTCCACCAAGCTCGGCCCGCTGATCGACGGCAAGAGCCGCGACGCCGTACACGCCCTGGTGCAGGACGCGGTCGACGCCGGTGCCTCCTGCCTTGCAGGCGGTGCGCCCGTGGACGGACCCGGCTACTTCTACCCGGCGACCGTGCTGACCGACGTGCCGTCGTCGTCGCGCATCCTGCAGGAGGAAATCTTCGGGCCGGTTGCGCCCATCGTGACCTTCTCCACCGAGGACGAAGCCGTGCGGCTGGCCAACAACACCGAGTACGGCCTGGTGGCCTACGTCTTCACGCGCGACCTGAACCGCGGCCTGCGGATGGGTGAGCGGCTTGACACCGGCATGCTCGGCCTGAATGCCGGCGTCATCTCCAACGCTGCGGCACCGTTCGGGGGCGTGAAGCAGTCGGGCCTGGGCCGCGAGGGCGGCGAAGAGGGCATCGAGGAGTACCTCTACACCCAGTACGTGGGCATCGCGGACCCCACCGCGAGCTAGCGTTCGCGCTGGACCGTCCCGGATTGCCCGGGTTCTGATCCGGCGAGGTCAATCGGACGGCGTGTCGCGCATGACACGCCGTCCGGCCAGCCAGAAGGTGGGCAAGATGGCCCGCCGGCGAGGCCGAGGTGATCAGGCCCCGAGGCGATCACATCCGGGCGCGGGCGGCCTCTTCACTGCGCTGCGCACCGAACGGCTGCCACAGCGACCGGGGCCAGAACCGCGCCCGCAGCCGCACCCGCGACGACGCCGACGACGCCAACGCCTCCGTCACCGCCCGAACATCGTCCCAGCTGTTGCCGGCCCGGGGGTCGGGTCCGGCCAGCTCGGCGTACTCCTCTTCCTCGTACGCCCGGCGCAGCCGCTCCAGCGCCGCAGCAGCGGATTCGTCCGAGCTGACCTTGCCCGTAAAGACCCGCTCCAGCACCCGCTCCCTCACCCGCTGCTCGAACGAGCGCGGCGTGTCCGTGGGCAGCATCGGAACACCGTAGTCAGCGGCAATCTCCACCGTTTCCGCCCACGCGACGGTCGCTGTACCCACTCCTTCCGCGTCGGAAGTGATCGAACGACGACGGCGCGCCGTTCGCATCATCCGCACGGTCATCGGCGTGAACGCCAGCAGCACCAGCACGCCCAAAAGCGCGAGCCCAAGCGCGGAGCTGCGTTCGGTGCCCTCCCGCACCTCCTGCGCGGTCTCCACCTCCTCCTCCGCCTGCGCCGAGGGACTGGCGGTGGACGGTGGAACCACTCCGGTTCCCGGGTTCAGGTTGTCGCTGTTGACCGGCGGAGTGGCGGGGTCCAGGGAAGAAAGAGCGTAGTCGGGCACGACGCCGCGTGATGGGGTGGGCTCGAACTGCACCCAGCCGACGCCCTCGAAGTACAGCTCGGGCCAGGCATGGGCGTCCTTGGAGTTGACCGCGAACTCGGTGAATTCGGTCCCGTTCGGGCCCACGAACACCTCACCCGTGGGTGTGCCGGGGGAGTAGCCCACCGCAACGCGGCTGGGAATTCCGGCGATGCGCGCCATCACTGCCATGGTCCCGGCATAGTGCACGCAGTAACCGGAGCGGGACTCGAGGAACCGTGCCATCACGTCCAGGCTGTTCCCGTCGTAGCCGCCGTCCACCGGGGCATCAACTGAGTAGACGAAGGACGGCCCACGCAGGAAGCTCTGGATGGCCAGGGCCTGCCGGTACGGGTTGGAGATACCGTCGATTACGGAGGCCGTGGTGTCACGGATGACCCCGGGCATGGAGTCCGGCAGTGCAAGGAACTGCTCCGGCACCGATGACGGGTCGGCCGCCGGGATGGCCTGCAGCCGCTCACGTGTGAGGTTGGGCTCGGTGCTCTCCACCAGGTAGTCCTGCTCGGCGGTGGATCCGCCGTCGATCGCCAGGATGCTGAGGTTCCCCGGATCCCACGCCCACTGTCCGCGCAGCCCGTTGATGGAGACCGGCGCGTACGGGGCCAGCAGCCAGGGGCTGGTGAAGCTTTCGGTGTCGATCCGGGTCAGGACCGGATTCCCGCCAGGCTGGGTCTCCGACGACATCTCCTCCACACCCGCAATTCGCTGCCCGAGCCGCTGGTCAGGCTCCCAGCGCTGCCCGCTGAAGTCCTCCAGGGTGACGGATCGCAGGTAGAGCGGATCCTCCGCCGTCGTTGCGTATTCGATGCGGCCAAAGCCGTTGGGATTGCGCAGGTCGTTGCCCAGCGTGACGATCGGGTTCAGGCCGGTGGCCGTTCCCCACAGGTTCACGCGGGCGCCCTGCGGGAACGCGCCCGTATTGAACCCGGGGATGGCAAGCGGCAGCACGACGGCGATGCCCACCGCCAGCGCACCGATCACCATCCCGCGCGACAGATGGGCGCCCGACAGTTCCTGCGAGGACGCCGACTCCAGCCGCGCCTCCCGCCAGTGTGCACAGCCGAGCAGCAGCAGGAAACCCGCCGCTGCAACAATGAACGAGGGCACCCCCACACTGTTGATCCGCACGACGGCGGGAACCACCAGAATCGCCAGCAGCGCCAGTCCCGCCGTGGCGGGCATGCGCAGGGTGTTGGCCAGCGTGTCCACCAGGATTGCGATGAGCCCGACTCCGGCACACACCACCAGGAACAGGCCCTGCCCCGGCAGCACCGGAGCCACCTGGGACACCACGGTGTTCTCCGCGTGTCCGAGCAGGATCGCCAGCCGCCCGGTGAAACCCTCACCCGGCAGGACGCCAAGGATGCTCTGGCCGGGGAAGAACTGCCAGATCAGCGACCCCGCAAGCGCCAAAATCCCGGCAAGCGGCGCAAAGTACCCGGGCAGGCGCCACACGCGGGTGAGCGCCATCCAGAAGAGCACGGTTGCCACGGTCACCAGGACCGGTGTGAACCATTCGGACCCGAAGATGACTCCGGTGAGGCTCAATGATGTGAGCATTACTGCCGCCAACGACGCCGCGCTCACGAGCAGGTGCCAGTAGTTCCGTCGCGGCTTCTCGGGAGCGGTGGGAAGGATGCGTTGTGCCTGCCCTTCGGCGGGACGGGAGAGTGTGGCGGTCATGCCCTTGCTCCTGTGCTAGCTGGGTTCGCTTGGCCGGATGTGCCCACCGGGGCGCCAATCGAGGCGCCGGGACCAGCACTAACGCCACCCGAGAGGGTGGTCTTCGCGGTGGAGGACGTTACGGTTCCAGGCGCGTCGAAGTGGGCCCACGCCGTCGCCAGTGACGCACTGGGCGTCACGGCGACAACATGCCAGCCCGCGTTGCGGAGGATGTCCATGACCCCGTGGAGGTTGCGCGGGTGTTCGGAGACGAGGATCGCGAAGGACTGTGAACCGTACTCCGCCGCCGGACCAAGCTCGCGCGCCTCCTGCTCGGTGATGGATCCGAGCAGCGCGATGAGCGGCCCGTGGTGCTTCAGCAGGGCGAGCTTGTCCAGCATGGCGTCTCCGAAGGCAACCCCGTGCGAGGCGCCACTGTTTCCGATCCGGCGGGACGATCCCGCCTTGGACCCGGAGAGCCCGGACTCGCCGGAACCGGATACGCGACGCGAGCCGGCCTGTCTCGAGCCCGCCTGTCTCGAGCCTGAGGACCGCTTCGACGGGTCCGGCAGCAGGTCGAGGGCGGCCAGGCCCTGCGCGATGCTGTGCTGCCCGCTCATGCCCACGAACTCCTCGTCCTCGGGCCAGGGCGCGGAAACGGACCGCCGCAGCGCGGGCGATCCGGTCTCGTCCACAAAGCGCAGGGCATAGCTGCGCTCAAGCAGGTGAGCGCTGATCGAGACCGCCGCAACTACCGCCCATTCGAAGGTGGGGGAGGAGAGGACGCCGGCGTCGGCGTCGTGATCCCCACCGAATGCGGACAAGAAACCTGACCCGTGGCTAGCCTGCCGCTGGTCCAGGATCAGGGTGGCCTCGGGCGTTGTAACCGATTCCTCCTGGCGGACCATGAGCTCGTTGTGCCGGGCGGTCGCGGCCCAGTGGACACGGCGCATGGGGTCACCGTGGCGGTATTCGCGGGTCATGACGTCGTCGTCGCTGGGGTTGGCGTTGCGCCGGGTCACCGAATTGCCGTCGGTCCCACGCACCCCGGTGAGCGGCGAGTAGGGCAGTTCGATCGGCGCCGGGGTGACCACCAGGCGGTCCGTCCCGCCCAGGGTGTGGCGGGAGACGCCGAGGCCGAAGGGGTCGGTGAAGCCTGCGGTGACAGGGCCGACGTCGTACACGCCCCGCGCGGCCGAGCGCAGCCGGTACTCATACAGGCTGACTCCGCTGGGAGTGGGATGCCGGGCCGGGAAGTGGAATTCGGGGGCCTCACCAAAGCGCTGCGGCAGCTGCTCCTGCATGGTCACGGAGCCGCCGAGGGGGCCGTCGGACGCGACGGAGAGGGTCACCGTGGTGGTGAAGCCGGTCTCCATGGTCTGTGGGGCGAAGGTCCGGTGGACCGTGAAGCGCGGTTTGACCAGCCGGAGCACTAGCACGGAAACCAGCGGCAGCAGGACCAGCAGGATCCCCAGGTAGAGCAGGTCGCGGCGCCCAAGGAACTGGGCGAGGAGCAGCGACACCACACCGGCGGCGGTCAGCCCCCAGCCCCTGGCGGTCAGGATGCGCGGCAGCCGCTCGACCAGTGCCATGGCGCTAGCGGGATCGGGCGGCGCTGGCGGCGTCGCGCGCCACCGGTACCCGGGCGAGGATGCCGGCAATGATCGACGACGGCGTCTCACCCGTGCTCTGTGCCTTGCGGTCCAGGATGAGCCGGTGGGCGAGGACCGCGTCGGCGACGGCGCTGACGTCATCGGGGAGGACGAAGTCGCGCCCTTCGAGTGCAGCCCCGGCTTTCGCGGCCCGCAGCATCTGCAGCAGGCCGCGCGGGCTGGCGCCGAGCCTCAGCTGCGGGTGCTCACGCGTGGCGTGGCCGATGCCCACCGTGTACTCCTTCACAGCCGGGGAAACGTAGACCTGGCGAACCTGCCGGATCATGGCCGCGACGTCCTCCACTCCTGCGACGGGGCGGATGGAGCTCAGCGGCGAGACCGACTGGTGCGTCTCGAGCATGTCCATCTCGGAACTCATGTCCGGGTAGCCCATGGAGATGCGGGCCATGAAGCGGTCGCGCTGGGCCTCGGGCAGCGGGTAGGTGCCCTCCATCTCGATGGGGTTCTGCGTGGCCACCACCATGAAGGGGTTGCTCAACGCGTAGGACGCTCCGTCCACGGTGACCTGGTGTTCCTCCATGCACTCGAGGAGGGCCGACTGGGTCTTGGCCGAGGCCCGGTTGATCTCGTCGCCGATGACGATGTTCGCGAAGACCGGTCCGCGCCGGAACTCGAACCGGTGGGAGTCCTGGTTGTAGATCGAGACACCGGTGACGTCCGAGGGCAGCAGGTCCGGCGTGAACTGGATGCGGTTGACGCTGCAGTCGATGGTCCGCGCCAGGGTCTTGGCGAGCATGGTCTTGCCCACACCCGGAACGTCCTCCAGCAGCAGGTGCCCCTCGGCGAGCAGGACGGTCAAAGCCAGCCGCGCGGCGTCGGGCTTTCCATCAATCACGGTGTTGATGGATTTGAGGATGCGGGCGCTGGTCTCGCGGAAGGTCTCGCCGGTCATCGGCGTGCCTGCGTGGGCGGTTTCCGTTGAGGGCGCCGTGCTGCCGTTGGGGGTCGCGTACTGGTTATGGGCGTCCATGGATACCTTCCGGAACATCGCCGGGACCCCGGTCCACGTCGGTGTGGAATCGTCGTCGTGCAGCGGCTGTCAACTTCCTACAGATTACTAGGACAAACGCTGGTCGTGGGGGAAAGTTCCGGGCTCTAGGGTTGGAGTATGTGCACCAGCCAGATCCCTGCCCAGTACCGGCCCGCGGAGACCGGGCCGTCAGGCGCTTCAACAGACTCGCCCACCGGCCGCACCCGCGCTTCCGAATCGGGGGGCCGCAGCCGGAAACTGCAGTACCCGCCCGCACCTGAGCCGCTGCCTTTCCCAGTCATGGACAACCACACGCACCTTGATTTCCGGGACGGCGACGTGGCCGTCAGCGCCACTGACGCGATGGACGCGGCGGAGGCTGTCGGCGTCGGATTCGCGGTGCAGGTGGGCACGGACCTGGAGTCGTCGCGCTTCACGGTCAACGCCGTCGAGCGCGACCGCCGCCTGCTCGGCGCCGTGGCGATCCATCCGAACGAGGCGCCGGTGCTCGCTGCCGAAGGGACGCTCGAGGACGCGCTCGCCGAGATCGAGGAGCTGGCCCGGCACCCACGCATCCGCGGGATCGGCGAGACCGGGCTGGATTACTTCCGCACCGGTGAGGACGGCCGCGAACGGCAGGAGTACTCCTTCCGCCGCCACCTGGACATTGCCCGCCGGCTGGACCTCGCCCTGCAGATCCATGACCGGGACGCGCACGACGACGTCGTGAAGGTCCTGCAGTCGGAGAACCCTCCGGAGCGGGTGGTCTTCCACTGCTTTTCCGGTGATGCCGAACTGGCGCGGATCTGCAACGAGAACGGCTGGTTCATGTCCTTTTCCGGCACGGTTACCTTCAAGAACGCCGGCGACCTGAGGGAAGCTCTGTCGGTTGCCGACCCGTCGCTGGTGCTGACCGAAACGGATGCGCCGTTCCTCACGCCGCATCCGTTCCGGGGTCAGCCCAACGCCACCTACGCCGTCCCCTACACCGTCCGATTCATGGCAGAGCACCTCGGGACGGATCTTGAGGAGCTCTGCCGCCGCATCAACGCGAACACGCGCCGCGCTTACGGGGAGTGGGACTAGGCGGTCAGTGGCCCGCTCAGTGGCCCGCTCAGTGGCCTGGCGCTAGTGGCCTGCACCGAGCTTCCCGGCGAGGCGCTCACGCATGAGGACTGAGGCGTCGTTGAGGCCGATCACCTCCACCTCCTTGCCGTGGTGGTGATACTTCTCGGTGATTGCGTCGAGCGCCGCGATGGTCGAGGCGTCCCACAGGTGCGAGGCGTGCATGTCGATGACCACCCGGTCGGGGTCGGTGGCGTATTCGAACTGGGTGTAGAGGTCGTTGGAGGAGGCGAAGAACAGCTCCCCGTTCACCACGTAGGTGGCGACCTCGCCGCCGTCGTGCGTTGAAACGGTGCGCTCCACGGTGACGAAGTGCGCCACGCGCCGGGCGAAGGCCACCATGGCCACCAGCACGCCCACACCCACACCGATGGCGAGGTTGTGCGTCCACACCACTACGACGACGGTGCTCACCATCACGATGGTCTCGCTCCGTGGCATGCGCTTGAGGGTGGCGGGGTGGATGCTGTGCCAGTCGAACGTGGCCACGGACACGAAGATCATGACGGCCACCAGTGCGGCCATGGGAATGATCGCGACGACGTCGCCCAGCGAGACCACCAGGATCAGGAGGAACACGCCCGCGAGGAACGTGGAGATGCGGGTGCGAGCACCGGAAGCCTTCACATTGATCATGGTCTGGCCGATCATCGCGCAGCCGCCCATGCCGCCGAAGAAGCCGGTGATGATGTTCGCGGCGCCCTGGCCCCAGCTTTCGCGGGTCTTGTCCGAGTGGGTGTCGGTGATGTCGTCCACCAGCTTGGCGGTCATCAGCGATTCGAGCAGGCCCACCAGCGCCAGCGCGAGGGCGAACGGCGCAATGATCTGGAAGGTCTCAAGCGTGAAGGGAACGTTGGGGAAGAACAGGCTGGGGAGGCTGTCGGGCAGTTCGCCCTTGTCGCCCACGGTCGGGACGGAGACGGCGGCAACCACGGTAAAGATAGTCAACACGATGATCGCGACCAGTGGAGCGGGGACTGCCTTGGTGAACCGGGGCAGCCCGAAGACGATCAGCAGGCCCACCGCCACCATGGGGTAGACCATCCACGGCACCCCGAGCAGCTCGGGAACCTGCGACAGAAAGATCAGGATGGCCAGTGCGTTGACGAAGCCCACCATGACTGAACGCGGAATGAACCGCATAAGCTTCGCTACGCCAAGCAGTCCCAGAACCACCTGGAAGATCCCGCCGAGGATCACCGCCGCGATGAAGTACTCGACGCCGTGGCTTGCCACCAGTGGCGCGATCACAAGTGCGACGGCGCCGGTTGCCGCGGAAATCATCGCCGGACGCCCGCCGAGGAACGCGATCGAGACCGCCATGGTGAAGGACGCGAACAGGCCCAGTCGCGGATCCACCCCGGCGATGATCGAGAACGCGATGGCTTCCGGAATCAGCGCAAGGGCCACCACGAGGCCGGCCAGCACCTCGACCTTGAGCAGGCGCGGGCTCTTCAGCGTTTTTAGGACGGATTGGCGCTCCACTGGTGTGAGGGCAGAAGTGGCCGTGGGCATGCGGAGATTCCTTCGGTGAGAGTGAAGAGGTGTCCGCCACGTGCCGGATGCTGAGGGGCGGCGCCGCAGTGGGACGGACGGTAGGCTGTACGCCGATGTACGAAGGGCGGCGCTATAGCCATGTGCCCTGTTTCAACTCTACCCTAACGTAAGGGTTGATTAGCAACGCGAGGGCGAACAATGGGTGAATCCGCTTCAACTGCGTCCGCGACCATGCACATAGGTGAGGTCGCAGAGCGGACGTCGCTGTCCCTGCGCACCATCCGGCACTACGACGAGGTTGGCCTCCTTCCAGCCTCGTCCCGCACCGAGGGCGGTTTCCGCGTCTACACCGAAGCTGACGTCGAACGCCTGCTGGTGATCCGGCGCATGAAGCCGCTCGGTTTCAGCCTGGAGGAAATGGCAGACCTGCTCTCGATCGTCGACGGCCTGGAAAGCGCCAGTGGCGCAGAGGCTGCCGGGTTACGGGAACGGCTCGCTGCGTACGTCGAATCGGCCGCGGCCAAGCGCCGAAAGCTTGAGGAAAACCTCCGCGGCGCGGACGAGTTCATCGCCACTCTGAGCCGCTTCTAACGCGCCCTGCCGCCTGGAGGCCCTGTGTGAGCCGCATCATTCGCGACTCGCCGAGCTTGCCCATTTATCACGATTCAATTACGGTGGCATGTTATTAGCCGGGGTCGGGGAAGGCTTTCGGACTAATGCCGTCCGCTGCGGACGGGTTCTTTCTGGGATTTTGCCAATGATGTGATGTGCCTTCGGTGCCCTGTGCCCGGATGCCACAGCACGACGTCGGCGTGCCCCGGTGAGTGCCCTGCCGCCGTCGTTCATTTGCCTGTGCACTCTGTGCTGCGCCAGCTATTGCTGCGCGCCCATCAGAGCGCCATTTCCCCGTGCCCGGATACTTCGCGGGATGTAGGTGCGTGTGGCAAAGAGGGATGCTAAAGCCTGGGCAGTTCTGGCCGGGCAAGGGGCAGTCATGGTGAGTCTGGTTGCCGGGCTCGTGGCTTTCGTGGGCGACGGCAAGAGCGTGCAGGTCGTAATCGACGGCGAAAGCCGAACCGTCCAGACCTTCGCCGACACCGTTGACGATGTCCTGAAAGCCGCGGACGTGACGGTCACCGCGAATGACGAGGTGGTTCCGGCGCTGGCAAGCGCTGTCGATGACGGCACAGCCATTCAGGTGCACAAAGCCGCACCCGTCGATATCCGCCTCAACGGAGCCGAGACGGTAGTCCACACCACCACTGACACAGTCGGTGAGCTCGTCGACGAGCTCGGTGTGGCCAGTGACTCCGATGTCTCCGCACCTCCCGCCACGCGCCTGGTCACCCTCAGCTCCACCCTCACCATTTCGACGCCGAAGGCGGTCACGCTCGCGGTTGACGGCAAGAACCGCCGCATCGAGACCAAGGTCAACACCGTGAAGGACCTCCTCGCCGAAGCGAAGATCACGCTCGGCAAGGAAGACCGCGTGTCGGTGCCGGTCAACAGCTCGCTCGTCACCGGGATGGGCCTGAAGATCACCCGTGTGGAGACTGACAAGAAGGTCACCAAGACCGAGGTCATCGACTTCGGAACCCGCACTGAGGAGACCGACGAACTCCTGGTCGGCGAGCGCGAAGTCGTTCAGGCGGGTGTGGCCGGCGAACGCACTCTCGTGTTCTCCGTGACCCTGGTCGATGGCAAGGAAACCGGCCGCAAGCAGGTCAGCGACAAGGTCACGCGGCAGGCCGTTGAGGAAGTTGTCGCCGTGGGCACCCGCGAGGAGGAGCCGGAGCCGGAGCCCGAGGAAGAGGAGACCGCCAAGGCTGCCGCAGCGGGCGCGGAGGAAGAGAAAGAGACCCCGGAACCTGCCCCTGAAGCGGTGGCTGCGGGCGGCGGAGCCTGGGATGCCCTCGCCCAGTGCGAGTCCGGCGGCAACTGGTCCATCAACTCCGGTAACGGCTACTACGGTGGCCTGCAGTTCAGCGAGTCGAGCTGGCTCGGAGCAGGCGGCGGCAAGTACGCCCCGCTGCCGCACCAGGCAACCCGTGCAGAGCAAATCGCAACGGCCGAGGTGCTCAAGCAGAACGGCGGCTGGGGCCACTGGCCTTCGTGCTCCGCAAAGCTTGGCCTTAGATAGTACCTCTAACTGAAGCCTCCCCGTTCAGCGCCCGTGTCGGTTCCCGGCACGGGCGCTGCTGCGTCTGGGGCATGCTTGCCGGGCGTGCAGCGGCGTCCCGCTACGATGGCTAGGTGAATGACAAGGCAAGCCAGAGCCCGGCAACCCCCCTGCTCGGAGCGGGGGAGATCCGTCGGCTGGCGGAGGAGTTGGGCATCCGTCCCACTAAAACGCTGGGGCAGAACTTTGTCATCGACGGCAATACCATCCGCCGGATTGTGTCCGCGGCCGACGTCGACCCCTCCGAAACGGTCCTGGAAGTCGGTCCCGGGCTGGGTTCGCTGACCCTTGGCCTGCTGGACGCCGCCAAGCACGTGGTCGCCGTCGAGATCGATCCGGTACTTGCAGCCCGTCTCCCGGAGACGATCGCGCAGTGGCGTCCCGAGCGGGTCGACTCCTACGACGTGGTCCAGGCCGACGCGCTGCGCGTGACCGAACTGCCCGCCGACCCGTCCGCACTGGTTGCCAACCTGCCGTACAACGTGGCCGTTCCCGTGGTGCTGCACCTGCTAGCGCAGTTCCCCTCAATCCGGCACGGCCTGGTAATGGTGCAGGACGAAGTGGCGGACCGGCTCGCCGCCCCTCCGGGCTCCAAGGTTTACGGCGTCCCGTCCGTGAAGGCAGCTTGGTACGGCACCATGCGCAAGGCCGGCGTGATCGGCATGAACGTGTTCTGGCCAGCGCCGAAAATCGCCTCGGGACTCGTGGCCTTCGAACGGCACGACCCGCCCCAGACCTCCGCCTCCCGCGAGGAAGTGTTCGCCGTGATCGACGCCGCGTTCGCCCAGCGGCGCAAGACGCTTCGTGCGGCGCTGGCGGGCTGGGCGGGCGGAGCGGCCCGCGCCGAGGAAGCGCTGGTGAGTGCCGGCGTCGAACCCTCAGCCCGCGGCGAGGTGCTGGACATCCACGCCTTCGCACGCATCGCCGAGGGAAAGCCCAAGCCCTAACCGCCCTTGCGCACAATCCTGCAACTTCTGATGCACGCACGACGGCGGCGCCCCCGCCAAAGTGCGGAAGTCCTCCGCAAGACGCCGTTCCGAGGTGTAGAACCTGCAGGTTTCTGCCCGCAAGTACAACCGGCAAAAGCCGAACGGCGGCCACCCCGCGTGGGGGTAGCCGCCGTTCGGCGTTAGGAACTGGTTATAAGTCCAACCGACCTACAGGCCGCCCTGACGGGTCGGGGGCATGAAGCCGCCGGTCTGGTCGTCGTCGTCGCGATCGGCCGCGCTGCGGGTGTCGCTTCCGGCGAGGCCGTCGGATTCGCCATCGTCGTCGATCAGGCCGTTGGTTTGGTCGAAGGGCTCACCGAGAGGACGGTCCGGGACGGTTCCGGCGGTACCAACTCCTGCAGCTCCGGCACCGGTGACGCCAACCTCGGGGGTGACGTCCGGAGGGGTGGTGTCCTCGACCGGAACGGCCGGCGGTACGTCGGTCATCAGGGAGTCGCCGGCCGGCACGTCAGTGGTAACCACGTCGACGTCATCGGTGTCCTTCTTGCTGCCGCCTGCCGCGGCAGCTGCTGCAGCGACACCGGCTGCCGCCGCGACGCCCGCCGCCGCTGCTGCCTTGCCGGAGATGCCGGCCTTGCCATCGTCACCACGCGAAGCAGCCGCGTCAGCAACAGTGGGCGTGCCGACAGTGCCGCCGGCAACCGAGCCGCGCCAGGCGCCCGTGGCGTAACCCTCATCCTCGATGAAGGCCTTGAACCGCTCCAGATCACTTTCAGCCTGCTTTTCGACGACGTTCAGCTTGTCGCCGATCTTTTCGACCAGGCCTTCGGGCTCGTACTCAAGCTCGAGCCGGACGGAGGTCTGGCCGCCCCCGACATCCTCGAACGAGACAGCGCCCGCGTTGGTTGCTCCTTCGGTCGCAGCCCAGGCCACGCGGCGGTCGGGCTCCTGCGCGAGGATCCGGGCCTCCCACTCGCGCTTGACTCCACCGATTTCAGCGACCCAGTGGAGCCGGTCGTCGCTAAGCTGCTCTACCTTCTTCACCCCGCCCATGAAGTGGGGAAACTCTTCGAACTGTGTCCATTGGTTGTAGGCCACGCTCACCGGAACGTTGACCATGATCTGCTTTTCGATCCTCGTGCTCACAGCGTCTCCTTCGGTTCGAACGTCGATGAAATGAATTCATCAGTATGCTTACGATACATAAACACCCGGCCGCTGGCTACGCGTCGGAAATTTGCTCTTCTGACCAGTCCGGTCGGCCAGCCGCTCCGAATCTCTCAGGTTGGGCGAAGATCCACCTCAACGTTTCGTCAGCTGTACACGCCGGTTGGCCGGGAAAGTACCGGGAATCTTCGCCGTTCCATTGGGACAACTAGAGACACAAAAAGATAGAGTGCCCTGTCGGGGAATGGGGTGAGGCGTATGAGTCCAACGTGGTTGGCGGGTGCAGTCCTGCCTGCCGTCGACCGGAACGAGCCGGTGCCCGAGGTTCTGCGCGCGCTATCCAGCTCCCATCAACTGGGAGCGATCATTGTTGGTAAACCCGGCGTCGGTAAATCCTTCCTGTTGCATGAGGCGCTCAGCAAGACCGAGGTAGACCAACTCGCCATCCACATGCGCGGCACGGCTCTCTCGACGGACAAACCCTTCGCAGCCCTGTCATTCCTCATGGGTGAACTCGGCCTGAGCTTCGAGTTGGACCCCCACGACATTGTGGACGCGCTGGCTCCGCACCTTCGGGAGATGGCCGACCGGAAGCAGATTGTCCTGGTGGTCGAGAATGCTGATGCACTGGATGC
Source organism: Arthrobacter sp. JZ12 (assembly GCF_035189165.1). Taxonomy (NCBI): domain Bacteria; kingdom Bacillati; phylum Actinomycetota; class Actinomycetes; order Micrococcales; family Micrococcaceae; genus Arthrobacter; species Arthrobacter sp. JZ12. The sequence continues at coordinate 945,568 of NZ_CP045246.1, forward strand.
GGCATCGGCGGAGGTCGTTGCGCAGCTCGCCCTGAACCGCTCCGCCAAGCTGCTGGTCGCCTGCAGGGACCTTACGCGATGTCCGCCGAGCCTGCGGACGCTCTGGCTTGAGGGAGCGCTCGCGCGCGTGGACCTGGACTGCCTCCCGCTGGCGGAAGCGCAGCAGCTGCTTACCACAGCGCTCGACGGCGTCATCTCGCGAAGAGCGCTGCATGCCCTTTGGGACGCCAGCTCCGGCAACCCGCGACTGATGCAACTGCTGGTCCAGGATTTTGTCAGTTCAGGTCGGCTCGTCCGCCACGGGGACATCTGGGTTCGCGGCCGGGGACCGGTCGAGGTGTCGCAGGCGACGGCGGACGCTGTGATGGCTCACCTCGGTGCGTTGACGCCTGAGCAACTGGCGCTACTGGAGATGTTGGCGCTGGCCGGTTCAATGCCGTTGAGCCTCGCTTCGACTCTTGGCTCCGTTGGGGACCTTGATCACCTGCGGGGCGTTGGAGCAATCGAGCTTGGCCGTGATCCCCAGCAGCTCGTGATCGTCGGCTATCTGGTCGGTCTGGTGATCCGAAACCAGGTCGGGGCGTTTGCCCGGGTGGGTCATCTCGCACGGCTGCGGGAGCAGAGCCCCGATGGCGTCCCGCCCATCCATCCCGTACGCCATGCCGAGTGGGTTCTGGAATGCGGGTTGCCACTGGGTGCGGAAATCGCGCTTCGTGCAGCCACCTTGGCCAACGATCACCACGACACTGAGACCGCCCTGAGGCTCCTCGGTTCCGCTACAGGGGAAGGCGAAGCGGCATTGCCCCTGCTGCTGGAAACGGCCCGTGCCCACATCAAGGCCGAGGACCTGACGTCCGCGGCCACAGTGATGGGGGAATTCGAGAAAGCGGCACGTACCGTGATCCCCAAGGAGGAGCTGGCACTTCTCGAGAACCCGAAGAACCGCGCCCTTCGTGTCCGCATGGAGGCTGCTCGCTCGATTCTGGCCGCATGGAACAGCCGTCCGCTCGGCAGCTCCGGTCCCGCAGCCCGAATCGGGCCGGAACCGGGGAGTATTCTCCTGGCCCAGATGGAGCAGGCTGCCACCGAGGGGCGTTTCACTGACATTGCATCAACCCTGAGGAAAACGCAGAAGGAGTGGAGCGCCGACGGGCCGGAGATGGCGCTGCAGCTCACCGGCCTTCTGGCGCTCGCCGATGCGGTAACCGACGGCCAGCACGAGGCTCACGCCCTCAGTGAGGAACTCGCAGCGTCCCTCCAGCACGTCGCGGTGCCTCCCAGGGTGCGTGCCCGCCTGGTGTTTTGGCTCCAGTTGGTGTCCCTGGTTACGGGAGGCGCGGGTCAGGTACCGCAGAATCAACCGTCGGTCTCCGCTGACGGCACCGCCGGTGAACTGATGGACGGGGTGACGCTTGCCCTCCAAGGTCGGCACGAGGAGGCTTTGGAGCTGCTCGTGCCGGCCCTGGCTCAGTTGCATGTAAGCGATCCCGCCGGTCTGAGGTGTACGGCTGCTGCCGCCACCGCTTACTGTTATGCGCTTCAGGGCGAGTCCGGCAAGGTACGGCCTCTGATGTTCCCGCTTGAGGATAGGACTGCGCAGGCGAGCATCCCGCAGTTCGCCCTCCGTTACTTCCGTGCCCTCACCCTCGTTCAGCTCGGTTCCACCGCCGAGGCGCGACGGATGTTGAGCATGCAGGCGGAGGAGGAAAAGTCTGCAGGGCGGTCCGGGCTCGAAGTTGTTGTCCGGGCTGAGCTGGTCTGCCTGGGTGACAGGGACGCGGCAGCTGAACTGGTGGCCGCCGCGGCCCGCACGCAAGGCCCGTTCTCCGACCTCTGTGCGCTCCTTGGGGAAGGGGTCCGTTCCCGGAAGCCGAACCTTCTGGCGGATGCGGCCAAAGCAGCGGAAGCTATGGGAAGCTATGGCTTCGCGGAGGACATCCGCGAGCTTCTGCGGAAACTCGCAGTGGCATCGGGCGACCGCACGCTAACCAAGAAGATTCGGCGTGCCACAGCCGCGTCCGGCTTTCACCCGAACGCTTCCCGTTCCGGCGCGCAGCTGAACCTCCTCACGCCACGCGAACGGGAAGTGGCCCGGCTTGCTAGAAGCGGCCTATCCAACAAGGAAATAGCCGCGCGCCTGCACGTCTCGATCCGCACGGTCGAGGGTCACCTTTACCAGATCTACGTGAAGATCGGCGTGAGCAGCCGCAATGACCTCCTCGCCGCGCTCGACGGCGAAGCCTCCTAAGTCTGCTGCGCCCCCCTTCCCAGATACTCGTCGGCCAGTTGTTTCACCGTGCGTTCTCCGCAGTCAGCCAGCGTGCTCAGAGCCGGCCGGGGAACCCGGACGGCGCCGCGGCTGAGGCGCGTCTCCAGGTCCCCGGCGAGTGCTGCCAGTTGGGTGGCACCCAGCATCCGAGAGGACGTCATGATACCCAGCAGAACCTCCTGGGCCTCCGTGGGATCCCTGTGCCGTGAGGCGTTGACCAGTCTGGTGTATCGCTTATCCCAGATCTCGATGAAGTTCCGGACAAACTGGTGCACCGGCTCCGGATCGTGGAAGTCCGTTTCCATGGCCACCAGCACGGAAAGGTCGAGCAGCGGGGCTTCGTCGGGTGATGTCACTGCGATCATTCCGATGTAGGCAGCTAGTCCTGCTCACCGTCGGCGGCAGGAGTTGCCATCTCGGAACGCGGCACCATGCGGGTCACGGCCATGCCGGCGGCGAGCAGGGCGAAGCCGGCCAGGCCCAGCCAGAAAATGTCTCCGGCGCCCGTGTAGGCCAGGGCTCCGGACCCGATACCGGCGGCCATGGGAGAAGAGGGATTGTTGTACATGGAATTACCACTTTCTTTCTGATCTGCGCAGGACATCGAAATAAGCGCGAGCGTGAACAATTTGAAGGAAGATGTCGTAGGGAAGTTCGTACATTGTGGCGGCGAGAAATCGCTGAGTGCGATTCTTGTCTTTAAGTGTGATAGATCGCTCAAGCACAAAAATTCCTGTCACAGCGAGCCAGAATGGGTGGATATTGATACTTCCCACGGCCACCAGGCTCCAAATCAAGGATCCGAGGTAGGCGAGCGTCACGAGTATTCCCACCAGGCTCAGGAGCTGCCTTCCCCAGTAGGCGGCCGTCACGCGGGTGAAGCCGTACTGGAAACAGTTCTCCATGGCACCGCGCTTCCAGCGCAGCCGCTGTGCCCAGAGTTCGCGCCACGAGCTCATTGCGTCGGTGACAAGCAGGCAGTCCGACGGCGCCAGTAGCTTCATGCCGACAGTCATCACCGCGAAACTCAATTCGTTGTCCTCGGTAAGGACGGTGGTGTCATAGACGCCACCTGCGCCGTCACCGGCAGGCAGTTCGCCGGTGAGGCGGGCCTGGGAAATCCTTCGCAGCGTGCTGGCCCGGAACATGGCGGCGGTGCCGGTGACAACAAGGCATTTGCCTTTGAGCCGCCTCACGTCGCGGGCGTACCGGGCATACTCGTTGTCCTGCAGGTGGATCAGGAACCGCTCGGCAAGGGAAGCATCAGGGCCGGCCTGGACGGCGCGGAACGTCCCGCCTACCGCTCCCAGGGAGGCGTCACCTCCAATATGCCGACGGGCGCCGGCCACAAAGTGCGGGTCAAGGATGGAGTCCGCGTCCTGCACCAGCACGGTGTCGTCGTCGTGCAGGGTCGGCAAAAGATTCGCGAGGACCTGGTTGAGCGCACCTGCCTTCTTGGCTGTGTTTCCGAAGCTCTCGAAGACGGAGACACCGGGAAGATCGGCGTCGCGGACCAGCTCCACCGTTCGGTCCGTGCAATTGTCGGCAATGACAATAATCTGTGAGGGGCGTCGGGATTGCTGCAGGAGACCGCGCACGGCCTGAAGAATAAGCTCCTGCTCATTATGGGCAGGAATAAGTGCGACTACCCGCCGGTCCTCGAATGTCCCCGGCGAGACTGTCGATTCCCGGATTAGGGCAGCGGGCATTACATCTCCTCAACAACTCGCAATTGTTGAGAAGACTATTCACCGCGCAATGCATTACACACGCGTAATTCCTACGCGAATCCCTGCGGCTATTTACGTGCAATGTACGTGGGAATTATGCGAAATCCGCCGGGGGGCTACTGGGAAGTACGTGCAACACCCGCAGCCCTACCCGGAGAACTACCCGGGTAGGGCTGCGGCAGATGAGATCGGAGGGCGCTACCTTGCAGCTACCCGGGTAGGTGCGGAGGTCTTGGCCACCGACCGGTATCCGGTCTTGATTCCGGTGACGCGGACCGTGAGCTGGGCGTTCCTGTCCCGAACGTTCACCCTGTAGGACTTCGCCGTTGCACCGGAGATGGCCACTCCGGAGCGGTACCACTGGTACCGGAAGGTGGTGCCGGTGGTCCACCGTCCGGGGTTTGCGGACAGTGTCCGTCCCGCCCGGGCGGTGCCCTGGATGGTCGGGGTGGAGGAGAGGGGGATCGGCGCGATGACGGGTGCCGGCGTCGTGCTTTGCACCGCAGGGCGAGGTGTGAAGGAAAAGTCGCGCAGCACCACGCTCTCCGGTCGGACGGTAGCGGGGGAGCCGCCGCCCCCGCCGGTGACCCATAGGTTGAAGTGGATGGCCTCGCGTGCCGGGACCGGGACGGTCGAGCCCTCCAAGATGGTCCGCTTGAGCAGTTTGCCTGTGTAGCCCTCGCCGGCGAAGGTCTCGAACGTGATCCGTCGCGGTTCCCAGACCATGCGGTGGGTCAGGACGGGATCGGCGGTGACGCCGAAGGTCACCGTGTTGTTGCCGCCCTGGCCTGGCGCCTTCGTGGCGTCGAACCAGTAGCCGTGTGCGGCGCTGACGGGCCAGGACTCGCCGTACGCGGCGCCTCCGCCCCAAGCTGACGCCTCGCACAGGTCGATTTCGTTGTAGCCGGGTGCGGCGTCCGGGTCGTAGGTGAACAGGCACCCCCACACCACTTCCTTCTGGAGGCTGCGCAGGTCCTTCTCCACGGTGACGCTGTAGGTTCCGTAGCCGAAGCCCTTGCGGGTGGAGAGGAACTCGGCGCCGACGGGGGCATTCCCGGTGGGGTTGGTGATGCTCAGCTTCACGTGGCCGCGGGCATCGGGATTCGCGACGTTGGCCGGATCCACGAGTCGGTTGTAGTGCGGTGCGCCGGCCCAGAAGCGTTTCTGCCAGTTGAAGCCCTTCCAGGAGAAGCTGCCGGCGGGGCCCGGGTCAACGGTAGTCATGGGTTCATTACTAACAGTGCCAACGGCATTCGCGGGCGTGATCGTGCCGGCGGCGAGCACGACTGCGGTGACGGCAACGAAGAGGCTTCTGGGTAGGGCGCGGGTGAGGTTCACGGGATGCTCCTGGCTGTTCGATCGAGACTTGGTGTTGCTCCCGATCGAGTATGTTTGGGCTTCCCTCTGATTCCGGCAGGAACCCATCAGCGCAACCGCATTCTTCCCAAAGCTTTGACAGCCGCTTGACTGTGCTTAAAAGTCCTGCCAAACGCGCAGCTAACCACTCATTTTCCGCTGGAAAAGCGCACCTTCTGCGCACTCAGAGGGGGCAGGACGACGACGGCGGCGCCTACTCGTGCGAGGGCTCGCCGGTGATCTGGTGGTCGGCATGGTTCATAGCCTCGCGGACCAGGCGCGTGAGGTGCCCGTCGACGATGCTGTACACAACGTTCCTGCCCTCACGGCGGGTGCTGACCAGGCCGGAAAACCGCAGCTTGGCCAGGTGCTGGCTCACTGAGGTGCGGGAGGCGCCCGTGCGCTCGACCAGGGCGCCGACGTCGGACGGTCCTTCGGTGAGCAGCCAGAGCAGGTGGAGCCGGGTGGGGTCGGCGAGCATCCGGAAGGTCGCCGCGCCGGCTTCGAGACGGGGCTGGTCGGGATTGTCGGCGTGGTGGAGGCTCGGTTCCCGTTTCGGTAGGACCTCGCCCATTATTCCCTCGTTCTAGCGTGCCTGTTCACTCAGTTCCGGCGCCTGCACGGTGCTCTCAGCCGTGCCAACGCCCGGCCAGAGCCGGAACGCAGCCACCGTGCCCAGTGTAGCGATCACAGCCAGCACAGCGGCAGCGGTCGGCAGGCCCGCATCAGCGCCTACCCATCCCGCGATCGGGTAGCTGAGGATGAAGCAGGCATGCGAGAGCGAGAACTGCGCCGTGAAGAGGTAGGACCGCGTGTCCTCCGTGGCAGCCCTGCGCAGCAGCCGCGCCGACGGCGTATTGATCATCGATGTCCCCGCACCCAGCAGTACCCACACCGCCGCCAGCAGCGGCGCGGCGGGAATAACAGCGACGACGACGGCGGCCGCCACCCCGAGCGCGACCACTCCAGCGCCGGTGAGCATGAGCGAGCGGTCGGTGATCCGGTCGAGGACAGTGGGCGCGGTGAGCGCCACGATCATTGACCCTGCGCCGTAGCAGGCCAGCGCCAGCGCCACGTGTACGTTGGACCCGCCCGCCAGGTCCCGCACGTAGACCACCGTATTTACCAGCACCAGCGCCGTCCCGGAGGCCACCACGAGGTTCAGCGCCACGAGCCCGCGCAGCGACGGTTCCCGCAGGAAGATCCGGGTGCCCAGGGTGGTGCGGTGCAGCAACGAGCCGGTGCTCGCCGTCGTCGTCGTAAGAGGCAGGCGGGTGGTCACCACGAGGATGGCCGAGAGGACGAAGCCAGCCACGGTTCCCAGGAACAGGTCGTTGTAGGCGAGGACCGACAGGAGGGCAGCGGCGATGATGGGGCTGAGCAGGGATTCCAGGTCGTAGGCGAGCCGCGAAAGCGAGAGTGCGCGGGTGTAGTCGCGTTCCTTCGGCAGGATCGTCGGGATGACGGACTGGAAGGTTGGGGTGAACGTGGCGGACGCGGCCTGCAGCACGAAAATCAGCACGTAAATCTGCCACACCTGGTCGGTGAACGGCAGCAGGACAGCGACGCCGGCCCGCACCAGGTCGGCGGTGACCAGCACGGTCTTGCGAGGGAGCCGCTCGACCAGCGCCGTCATCAGCGGCGCCACGAAAACGTACGCGAACATCTTGATCGTCAGCGCCGTCCCGAGCACCGCGCCTGCCTGACCGCCGGCGAGGTCGAACGCGAGCAGGCCTAACGCCACGGTCAGCAACCCGGTGCCGAGCAGGGCCACAATTTGGGCCGAGAACAGTTTCCGGTAGGCGGCGACCCGCAGCACGTTGAGCACAGTTGCATAGTAGCTCATGTGCGCAGACGTGCACATAAGCGTTCGCGAGCGCCGGAACGATCACGACTTCCGTGCGCCCCGAGCCGCTAGGCGTTCTCGCCCGAACGGCCGTGCGCGAGTCCGGTCGGGATCCCGATCAGTGCCGGCTCCGGCGCCCCGCAGCACGCCGCCGCATCGGCCGGCGCCGGAACATCACAGCTGGTTCCGGCGTCGGTGGAGCACACGCCCGTCTCAGGTAGCTCGAGGCGTACGTGATCTGCCGCCTCGCGGTCCCCGGCAAGTGCGGCTGCAACAGAGCGGACCTGCTCGTAGCCGGTGGCGAGAAGGAAGGTCGGCGCCCGGCCGTACGACTTCATCCCCACAATGTAGAAGTCCCGCTCGGGATGCGCGAGCAGCTTCGCGCCATGCGGAGGGACGGTGCCGCAGGAGTGGAACTCCGGATCGATCAACGGCCCGAGTTCGCGGGGTGCCTCCACCGCCGGATCCAGTTCAAGGCGCAGCTCCCGCAGGATGGACAGGTCCGGCCGGAAGCCGGTGCAGGGCACGACGACGTCGGCCTCCACCGCGCGCCCGTCCACCGCTTCAACGGTCACACCGTCGAGGCGGTCATACAGCGCACGGATGCCGAACCCCGTCCGCAGCTCGATGGCGCCTGACTCGACGAGCCTGCGCAGTCGGGCGCCGAGCTGGCCGCGTGCCGGCAGTCCGTCCAGATCTCCGCCGCCGTACACCTTCTGCGCGGAAGCGCCGCGCACCGCCCAGAGGATCCTTGTGGAGGGCTCTTCCCGCGCCAGTTCAGTGAGGCTGATCAACGTGTTCGCCGCGGAGTGGCCGGCACCGACCACCAGGACGCGGCGGCCCGCGAAGTCCGCGCGATCTCTACCTTTCACGTCCGGCAGTGGAACAGAGACCCGTTTCCCGGTTGCCTCCTCGCCGAGCGCTGCCAGGCCGGAGACACCCAGCGGATTCCGAGTTGACCACGTTCCGGACGCATCGATGACGCCGTCGATCACGTGGTCCGTCGTCGAACCACCGCTGTGCTGGACGCGGACCACGAATGGCGCCGCCTCCCGGTTCTTGGTGTGGGTCTTGTCCATGCCCTCACGCGTTACAGCGACAACCCGCGCGCCCGTGTGGAGGCGGGAGGCGATCGCAGGGACCGCCGCCAACGGCGCCAGGTACTGATCGATCAGTTCCCCGCCGTACGGCACGGCCGTCGGCCGTGGGTGCTCCCAACCGGTGGATTCCAGCAGGCGCGCCGCGGCGTCGTCGACGTTGTACCGCCACGGCGAGAACAAGCGGATGTGGCGCCACTGCTCAATAGCCGCTCCAGCGGTAGCACCAGCCTCGAAGATTATGGGCTCCAACCCCTGCTCCAGCAGGTGGGCTGCAGCGGCGAGTCCGATGGGGCCCGCCCCGATCACTGCGACGCTTTTCATGGCCGCACTACCTACGCGGCAGGCGTGAGGGACTCGATGAGCCTCTCGATGCGGGACCGGATCTCGTCGCGGATCGGACGCACGGACTCCACGCCCTTGCCCGCCGGGTCCTCGAGTACCCAGTCCTCGTAGCGCTTGCCGGGGAAGTACGGGCACTCGTCGCCGCAACCCATGGTGATGACGACGTCGGACTCCTGCACCGCCTCGGTGGTAAGCACCTTGGGGATCTCGTTGCTCATGTCGATTCCGACCTCGGCCATGGCCTCGACGGCGGCAGGGTTCACCTTCTCCGCGGGTTGGGATCCGGCCGAGCGGACCTCGATGGCTCCGTTCGAAAGCGTGGTGAGGAACGCTGCCGCCATCTGCGAGCGGCCTGCGTTGTGCACACAGACGAACAGGACGGAGGGCTTCTTGGATTCGGTCATGGGAGTCTCCTAGGCGGCTGGACGGTCAGAGGGGTGGAGGTGAAGAAACGCCGGCGCGCCCAGAGGGCAACGTAGACCAGTGCCACAAGGACCGGCACTTCGATGAGCGGGCCGACGACGCCGGCAAGCGCCTGCCCGGACGTCACACCGAAGGTGCCAATTGCCACTGCGATGGCCAGTTCGAAGTTGTTGCCGGCGGCGGTGAAGGCGAGCGTCGTCGTCCGTGCATAGCCGAGGTTTAGCCACCGGCCCACGAGCATCCCGGCAGCAAAGACCACCAGGAAATAGGTGAGAAGGGGCAGCGCGATGCGGGCGACGTCGAGCGGACGGGCGGTGATGGTTTCGCCCTGCAGGGCAAAGAGCAGCACGATCGTGAACAGCAGTCCGTACAGAGCCCACGGTCCAAGTTTGGGCAGAAACGCGCCTTCATACCAGTGCCTGCCGCGGGCCTTCTCGCCGAGGGTGCGGGTCAGGAAACCGGCCACCAGCGGTATGCCGAGGAAGACCAGTACGGAGGCTGTGATGGCCCAGAAGGAGAAGCCGGCGCTGGTGGTCGGCAGGCCAAGCCAGGACGGCAGCAGCTGGAGATAGAACCAGCCCAGGGCACCGAAGGCGATCACCTGGAAAACGGAGTTGAGGAAGACCAGCACCGCGGCGGCTTCGCGGTCACCGCAGGCCAGGTCGTTCCAGATCATGACCATTGCGATGCAGCGGGCAAGTCCAACGATGATCAGACCGGTGCGGTATTCCGGAAGATCGGGCAGGAAGATCCAGGCCAGAGCGAACATGAACGCAGGCGCGGCCAACCAGTTGATGACCAGTGAGGCGGCCATGAGCTTGCGGTCTGCCACCACGCGATGGGTCTGGTCGTAGCGTACCTTGGCCAGCACCGGATACATCATCACCAGCAGCCCGATCGCGATGGGTAGCGACACCTCGCCGATCTTCACCGCTTCCAGTGCGATATTCAGGCCGGGCACAGCGGACCCAAGCACTAGGCCGAGCGCCATGGCGCGATGATCCACACCGGCAGGAAACGGTCGAGAGTTGAGAGCCGCTCCGCGACGAGTGAGTCGGCGGCAACCTCGCTGGCACGGGCGACGGAGGAAGAGGTAGGGGTGCTCACGGAACTCCAGTTGGCAAACATTGACGACGATCGATCGATACGAATACCACCAGCTATATCGATGGTTGTCAATCCAGTGCATAATGGACCTCATGGCCTCTGTACCAACTCTCGAGATGCTGGACGACTCCTGCTGTGTTCCGTCGGGCCGGCCGACGCTCAGCGTCGAGGACGCGCAGCAGCGGGCACTGGTATTCAAGGCGCTCGCCGACCCGAACCGGCTGCGCCTGCTGTCAATTGTGAAAGCGGGCGACGCCGGAGGATCGTGCGTCTGCGACCTCACCGAGCCGCTCGATCTTGGTCAGCCCACCGTCTCGCATCACCTGAAGGTTCTGGTGGAGGCTGGCCTCCTGCAGCGTGAGAAGCGTGGAACGTGGGCCTACTACTCGCTCACCCCCGGTGCGCTGGACAAGGTTGCCGACCTGATCAGTACGCTCTGACGAGTTCCACGCGCCACACCCAGCGGGTGAAACTGCGCAAACCTGCGCCTATCCTGCGCTCGAAAAAGTCCTGCTCCGGCATATGCTCAGCGTGGCTTGAACGTTCCTTGGGGGAGTGCGTGAAAAAAATACTGGGTTGGGCTGTCCTTGCGGCCCTCGTTCTATGGGCTGTCGCCTTTTTCGCGCTCAACCAGATGCACGCCCGGGAAACTCAGAGTATGGTCGCCGCAGCGGACCGCGTCGACATCCCGGGGAACTGGACTCTTATCTCTGAGCGCATCGAGAGCGAAAAGCTCCCCTGCCTCAACAGCAATCCGTGCCCCAGCCTGCACCGCAGATGGCAGACGTCCGAAGAACTCAGCGAAGACTCCCTCCAGGTGTTGGCTTCCTCCGCCGGCCTCAGCCTCACCGTCGACCGCTCCTGCGCACGCCCGGACAACGTCCTCGGCGACGCTGCCCTCTGCACCGGCACCGCCGCGGATGACGGCTATGACTTTTCCTTCACCATCAGCAGTCCGCAGCCGGGGGCAGACAGCATCCTGGTCCTCGGCGTGGAGGCGTCCGACGAGTGAGCCGCCCTTTGCCACGTCCCGAATCATCAGTAAGCTTCGGATCGTGAGGCAATTGGCGGCACTGTGTCTGGGCATGCTGATCTTTTGGACTGGCGCCTTTCTTGTTGTGAAGGACCATCAGGATTCGGTCACCAACAGGATGGGCTCCATTGCCGACCACCTGAAGGTCCCCGACTCCTGGGTGCGGCTCTCCCAGCACATCGAGCGCGAACAGCACATCTGCTTCAACGACAAATCCTGTCCAGCGTTCAGTCGGTCGTGGCAGGCAGACCGGGTCCTCCATGCCGAGGATCTGCGGCAACTGGCGCGCAAAGCCGGTTGGAACCTCAAGTTCGACGGAAGCTGCACAAGGGCGGTCCACGCCACGGGCTTCAGTAGGCTTTGTTCGGCAACCGCAACCATCGATGGTCACCGGCTCAGCCTTTACCTCGATAGTCCCGGAGCGGATTCGGACAGTGTCGTGCGCATGAGCCTCAGCGCGGAGGCCAGTTCCTAGGGCACGACGGCGATCCTCGCCACGGTCGCGGCCCGCACCGAGCCTCGTCGTAGCCATGCCGTGGGCGACGCCCACCGAGCGCGTATACCGGTTCTGCATCATCTTCTTCTCACCCCTGAACGGCCGGGATTCCCGCTCGTATGCTGGAGGGAAAGTCGGAACGCGTTCGGGGGAGTGCGTTGAGAAAGCGAGTGGCGGCCTGGGTGCTGATCGGCCTGATCCTGCTGTGGGTCTGCGCCTTCCTCGTGATCAAAAGCATCCATGACTCCACCACGGCTGACATGGTTGCCGTCGCTGACCGGCTCAAGGTTCCCGAGACCTGGCCGATGGTCTCGGAGGTGGTGGAGAGCGAGAAGCTCATCTGCCTGAACGCCAATCCCTGCCCCAGCATGTCTCGGACTTGGCAGGCAGAAACTGAACTCGAGGTGGACGACCTGCACGAACTTGCGCTGTCGGCGGGTTGGATTTTGGAGATCGAGGGCGACTGTCTGCGTCAGGCTGGCGACATCGGTACTCGCAGCGTCTGCTCGGGCACCGTGGAGGACCGCGGCTACGAGATCCAGTTGCGCGTGGACAGCCCTGAAGCCGGCGCGGCCAGCCGCCTCTGGATCCACTTGGAAGAGCAAGAGCCCCCGGAAACCTAGATCGCGCCGCGCGTCCGAGCGAGGCGCACGGCCTCCGCGGCTCCGCCCAGCCATGGAACCCCATGGCCCGGAAGGACAGCCTGCGCCGCTGTCTCCGCGATCCCACTAAGAGAGGACAGGGCATCGGATGTCCTGTTCGTGGAACCTGCTGCGACTATGCGCGGCCCCTTTCGCCCGGTATACGGGTCGAGCGTCACCAGCGCATCACCTGTGACAACCGCACCGCGATCGGGAAAATGCAACACGCAATGCCCATCAGTATGGCCAGGGGTGTGGATGACGTGGGGGCGGCCGGGCAGGAAGTTCACAGGCCCGGGCAGGAGAGGCTGAAACTGCTCGATACCCTTGATGCCCAGCCCGGTCGCCCACAATGCCCCAAGCACCGGGAGGGCACCGGGGTGGCGCATCGGGTAAAAGGTGCGGGTCTTCTCGTGCGAGTAGCGGTACGGGTGCCGTGCAATGAAGGAGTCGGCTTCGTGCACCAGAACCGGCAGCCCCAACTCCTTCTGGGCCCGGGCGGCGAATCCCATGTGGTCGAAGTGGGGATGCGTGATGATGAGGCCCTTGACGTCGGACAATGGCCGGTTCAGCTCTCGTAGGGCTCCCAGCAGCATCTTCCACATTGGCGGCACTCCTGAATCGATCAGGGTGATCCCGTCGGCGTCCTCGATCAGGTAGACGTTCACGTACGCGTGCTGGAGAAGGTGGATTCGGTCGGCCACACCGCGAATGAACATTCTTCGGTCTCCTGCTGCACTCGGCATGAAAGACTGGATAATCAGCTAGCTTACAGTTCTTCGCCCTCGGACGCCGCAGGTATTTGGGATCACCGAAAGGACCCCTCGCATGGACCCTGACCAAAGGATCCCGGACTACCTGCACGGCCATGAGGGGGAGATTCTCGACCGTCTCTCGGAGTGGGTCCGTATTCCCTCCGTCGCTGGTGTTCCGGAGCGTGCACACAATCTGGTCCGCTCCGCACATTGGCTCGCGGCCGAACTGCGGGCCAACGGCTTCCCCACTACGGAAGTATGGTCGGATGCCGAGGCGCCGGCGGTATTCGCGGAGTGGGCCCAGGCTCCGGGCGCACCCACCGTCCTGGTCTACAGCCATCACGACGTGCGGGCGGTGAAGGAGCAGAACTGGGGTCAGACAGCGCCTTTCGCCCCGGTGTTCCGCGACGGAAGGCTCTACGGTCGCGGAAGCTCAGATGCGAAGGGTCAAATTCTCACCCACCTATGGGCGCTCCGTGCCCACCTCCACACCACCGGCCGCCACGTTCCTGCCGTCAACCTGAAGTTTCTGATCGAAGGCGAAGAGGAAGAGGGTTCGCCCGGCCTGGCGAAACTGATCGAGCTGCATCGCAGCAAGCTGGACGCCGACGTCGTTATTTTCTCTGACACCCTGCTCTGGCGGGCCGACCATCCAGCCGTGTGCACCAGCATTCGAGGCATGTTGGGAGCGAAGCTGGAGGTGTTCGGGCCGCAGACCGACGTCCACAGCGGTGCTGTGTCGGGCGTGGCGCCCAACCCGGCGTTTGAACTGAGCAGGCTCCTGGCCGCGCTTCATGACCAGCAGGGCAGGATCGCCCTTCCCGGCTTCTACGCGAACGTCAAGGAGATACCGGCCCAACGCAAGGCTGAGCTCGCGGCACTGCCGTTCGACGAGCAGAATTGGCTGGCCCGGTCGCAGACCTCGGCTGTGGTCGGTGAGGAAGGCTATACCGAGCTGGAGCGGCTGTGGGAGCGGCCCGCCGTCGAAATCATTGCGCTGGCTGCGGGCGACCCCGAAGGAGTTGCCCGGGCTGCCGTTCCCCAGAAGGCCTCGGCGGACCTGAGCTTTCGCACCGTGGAGGGCCAGGAGGTCCTGGCAGTCGGTGAGCAGCTGGAGCGGTGGGTGAAGGAGAACATCAGCAGCGGCTACGGGTACAACCTGTCGCTGTCCATCGAAACGTCGCAGGAGGCGTACCGGACCCCTGACTCGCCGGTGGTTGAGGCATTGGCCCGTGCGATGGCGCGAGGATTCGGCGCGGAGACGGCGGGCAGGATGGGCAACGCCGGTGGAGGACCGGCTCAGCTGCTTGCCTCGGCGCTGGAGGTGCCCGTGGTCTTCTTCGGGACCGGTCTGGTGGAGGACAAGTGGCACGACAGTGACGAGAGCGTGCGGCTGGACGTCCTTTGCGCCGGCGCTGCAACCCTCGCGTACCTGTGGGAGGAGCTGGGGGCGGGGCCAAGCGGGCAGCAGGCAGCCGACTCGCCGAAGAACGAAAATTAGGCAGCCTGCTTTGTAGCGGCTAGGTTGGACTACGGATGAGGCGTCCGTCGAGTAATTGCAAGCTCAAACGTTCAAGGGAGCACCGATTTGGAACTCATCGACCTCTTAATTGGCATGGCCCTGCTGACCGCCCCCGTCCTGGTTCTGGCGCTGGTCGCCAAGATTGTCCTGGACCGCCGAGCGGTGGCGCAGCGGAATCAGCCATGTCCGGCGAAGGTCGCCGCGGGCGAAACAACCCCCTGAATTCATCCTCCAAATGGTGAATCGGCAAGCGCCGTCACGCTCCTTTGAGCGGTTTCTCCTCCGCCCGGGCGTGATCTAAGTTGGACAGCATGGTGTCTGGCAAAACGGCAGGGATTCGCACAACCGGGCCCCGCGCCGTCCGTGTGAAGGCTCCTGGCAAGATCAACGTCTCCTTCCGCGTCGGCCCGCCCCGTGATGACGGCTATCACAACGTCGCGAGCGTCTATCTGGCGGTCTCCCTCTACGAGGAAGTCACCGCGACAGTAACCGACGACGACGCGATCACCGTGACGGTCGACGGCCAGGGCAGTCTCAACCTCCCCATGGAGGAGATCCCGCTCGATGCCAGCAACCTCGCCGCACGTGCAGCGGCCCTGCTGGCCGAGCTGAGCGAGAACTCCACCGGCGTACACCTCAACATCACCAAACGCGTTCCCATCGCCGGAGGCATGGGCGGCGGCTCCGCCGACGCTGCCGCAGCGCTACTGGCGTGCGACGCCCTCTGGAACAGCGGCTTCTCCCGCGATGAACTCGCCAAGATCGCCGTCGACCTCGGTGCGGACGTGCCGTTCGCGCTCATCGGAGGCACCGCCGTCGGTCTTGGAGTGGGCGAGCAGCTCACGCCGGCCATTTCCAAGACGCCGCTGCACTGGGTGCTGGTGACGTCGTCGTTCGGGTTGTCCACGCCGGCGGTGTTCCGCACCCTAGATGACCTTCGCGTGGCCTCGGGCGAGGAGCCGCCAGAGATCCCCGAGATCGACCCGCAGATCCTCACCGCCATGCGGGCAGGTGACGCACATGCGCTCGCCGACCTGCTGCACAACGACCTGCAGGCAGCCGCGCTGGAGCTCGCGCCGGAACTGAAGGACATCCTGCACGCCGGCAAGGACGCCGGAGCGCTCGCCGGTATCGTTTCCGGATCCGGTCCCACGGTCGCGTTCCTGGCCGAGTCGGAAGAGCACGCGGCAACCGTTGAGGCGATGCTCTCTACCGCCGGCCTCTCCACGGAACTGGTGTCCGGGCCCGCTCACGGTGCGAGGATCGTCAGCGACTACATCGCATAACGAAACCGGCCGGGCTTGTGCCCGACCGGTTTCGTTCAGTTCTGGAAGTCGTGGCGCGTATTCAGCCTGCGGTCAGCGACGTCTTATGGGTCTCGGCGCGCTCCCGCCGGGTCAGCTCCTCGTCGAGTTCTTCCTTTCGGAACTCGGTCTCCGGCTCAGGCTCGCCGAAGCGATACTCGTGATCAAGTTCGCGCAGCACTTTGCTGTTCAGCACATGCAGGGCGCAGTCGTCGAGTGCGCGAAGGTCAGCGGGAAAGCGGTCGATGGGGGAAATCTTGCTCGTGTAGCTCATTGGTTCTCCTTCCGGAGCGCCCGCTCAGCAATAGTGAGCGGTCGAGAGAGGAAAGTCTTCAGCATGCCGAGAATCTCGGCGTAAAGGGAGCTTGAATGTCAGCTTCGTGAGACTGATGAAATAGTGCACCTCATGTAGAAGAGGTGGAGGCAACGTTCCCTGCTTGCTGAAGAAACGTTGTGAGCGTGGCGCTGTCAACATTACCGCAGCAAGATCACAGCGGAAGACCCGCGGCACGGACTTTCCAGCCGCAGGGGCACATCGCTGTTTCTCTGTCTACCCGCGAGTGGCTTAAGTTGGATGGACAGCGCCCGCCCGTCAAGCGCTAAGAGTCCGTCTTTCAGAAAGCAGCACACGTTGGCCCACTTGCTTGGTGCTGAGAACATCAGCGTCACCTTTGCCACCCGCACCGTTTTGGACGGCGTCACCCTCGGGCTTGAGGAGGGTGACCGGATCGGCATGGTCGGCCGCAACGGTGACGGCAAGTCCACTTTGATGCGCCTGCTGGCCCAGCGGAGTACACCCGACGACGGCCGCGTCACCAAGCGCCGCGACGTCAACGTCGGTTACCTGGACCAGAGCGACGTGCTGGACGGCGACCTCGACGTCGGTACCGCGATCGTTGGCGACCAGGCCGACCACGAATGGGCCTCCAACCCGAAGATCCGCGACGTCATGGGCGGCCTGGTCTCCGAGGTGGACTGGCACGCACGGGTGAGTTCACTCTCCGGCGGGCAGAAGCGCCGCGTTGCACTGGCGAAGCTGCTCATCGAGGACCATGACGTCATCATGCTCGACGAGCCCACCAACCACCTCGACGTCGAGGGCGTCGCCTGGCTCGCGCAGCACCTCAAGAACCGGTGGCGTCCCACCGAGGGCGGTCTGCTGGTCGTCACCCACGACCGCTGGTTCCTCGACGAAATCTCCACCCGCACCTGGGAGGTCCACGACGGGATCGTGGAAGGGTTCGACGGCGGATACGCCGCCTACGTGTTGGCGAGGGCTGAGCGTGACCGGATGGCCGCCGTCGTCGAGGGCAAGCGCCAGCAGCTGGTGAAGAAGGAGCTGGCGTGGCTGCGTCGCGGTGCGCCGGCGCGGACATCGAAGCCGAAGTTCCGCATCGAGGCGGCCAACGCGCTGATCGCGGATGTGCCGGAGCCGCGCGATTCGCTGGCGCTAAGCAAGCTGGCCACCGCCCGGCTGGGCAAGGACGTGCTGGACCTGGAGAACGTGTCGCTTCAGGTCGGGGAGAAGGACCTGTTCAAGGGGATCACCCTGCGGCTGGCGCCGGGGCAGCGTCTCGGGATTGTGGGCGTCAACGGCGCTGGGAAGACCACGCTGCTTCGGCTGCTGAACGGGCAGGTGGCGCCGACGTCGGGCCGGTTGAAGAAGGGCAAGACGGTGCAGACGGCGATCCTGTCGCAGGATGTCCGCGAGCTCGACGACGTCAGTCACCTCCGCGTGACCGAGGTGATCGAGCAGGAGAAGCGGGTCTTGTCGGTCGGCGGGCGCGAGGTGTCGGCGAGCCAGCTGGTGGAGCAGCTTGGATTCACGAACCAGCGGCAATGGACACCGGTGGGTGACCTGTCCGGTGGTGAGCGCCGTCGTCTGCAGTTGCTGCGGCTGCTGGTGGGGGAGCCAAACGTGCTGATGCTCGATGAGCCCACCAACGACCTCGACACCGACACCCTAGCCGCCGTCGAGGACGTGCTGGACGGGTGGCCGGGCACGCTGGTGGTCGTGTCCCACGACCGGTACCTGCTGGAGCGCGTCACCGATTCGCAGATGGCGCTGCTCGGCGACGGCAAGATCCGTGACCTGCCGGGCGGGGTGGATCAGTATCTGGAGTTACGCCGGGCGGCGGAAACCGGTCAGGCGCTGGCCGGCACACCGCTTGCCGCGGACTCCGGAAACGGTACGACGGCGGCGGCCGGCTCGTCGGGTCCGTCGCCGGAGGAGGCGCGGCAGGCGCGGAAGGACCTGACGCGGATCGAGCGGCAGATGACCAAGCTGGGCGGGCAGATCGAGAAGATCAACCAGCAGATGACTGAGGCCGGCAGTCAGGCGTCGGTGGACTTCGAGAAGATCGCGGACCTCAACGCGAAGCTGAAGGACCTGCAGGCCGAGCAGGAGACCCTCGAGGAGCAGTGGCTCGAGGCCGCGGAGGTTCTGGGGGAGTAGGGGTTACCTTCCTAAGGGGTGCATGCAGTGCATGCACCCCTCCTGAAGACGACTGATCAGACCCGCGTGATCGAGATCTTCACGGCCGCGCACTTGTCAGCCCACTTGATGAGGGCGGCCTTCTCGGCCTTGTCTACAGTCATGCGCCAGCGAGCCTTCACGATCGTCCACTGGGCGATGTAGGAGCACTGGTTCGCCGGAGGCATCCAGGCCTCGGGACCCGATGCCTGCTTTGAGGCGTTGAGGCTGGAGGTTTGCGCGTTCAAAGAACCGGCGTACCCAAGATCGTTGTAGAACGCGACCCGGCGGGCCTGCGTCCAATTCCTGGCCCCAGATCCCCAGGCTTCGTGCACGGGCACCATGTGATCGATCTGGACAGTGCTGGCCGAAGTGTGTGTCCTGTTGTCGAACGTGGTGACCCACCTGCCGGACGCGACGGTGCAGGGCTTGGTGGTCGTGTACTTTGGCGTGACCCTGCTTTCCGAGATGAGGACCTCGGCGCGGGTGTTCTGGCAATCCTTGTTCTGGTCGATCCACTGGCCAAAGTAGCGGTTCCGGTCATAACCGGCGTTGTTCTCAACCGCGACGGGCAATGCGCGGACGGCGCTGCGCAAATCCGTCGTGTACGTGGTGGCTGCGTTTGCCGGCGTGGCGAAACCGGTGAGAAGTAGTCCGGCAGTGAGCGCGCTGACCAGCGCGAATTTCGACCTCAAGGTGTTCCCCCAGATGATGACGGGCGCCCCCAGCGGGCGCTCGAACGATCATGGCATCCGGCATCGCCTTTCACGCCCGAATTGAACAGAAGCTGTGCGAATCCTTCGCACAACCGACTGCATCCTTTCTGCGGAGCGGGCGACTGCTTTGATGCGTTACGATATTTCCATCAAGGGGAGTACTCCCATCAGCGATCGGCTCGTCATTACGGATGCCCAAGCATCTCGGGCCGTCGGTTCCGGTGATCGGGACGGAGGAGACCTTGGCGTAATTGTCCAACGCCTACCCCTTGGGAGCACTTTCTTATGCAGGTCACACCCCTGATCTGGTTCATCACCATTGCCGTGACGATTCTGTTTTTCGTCTACGAGTTCTTCGCACACGTACGTAAACCCCACGAACCGTCCATCGCGGAATCAGCGCGGTGGTCCGCCTTCTACATCGGACTAGCGCTGCTGTTCGGCGTGGGGATCGGAATGTTTTCGGGCTGGACATTCGGCGGTGAGTATTTCGCCGGATACCTCACGGAGAAGGCGCTGTCGATCGACAACCTGTTCGTCTTCCTCATCGTTATGGCAGGGTTCGCGGTGCCGAAGAAGTACCAGCAGAAGGTGTTGATGATCGGAATCATCATCGCCCTGATCCTGCGCGGTGGGTTCATTGCCATCGGCGCGGCCCTCATCGAAAACTTCTCCTGGGTCTTCTACTTCTTCGGTGCGCTGCTCCTGGTCCTGGCCTACCGGCAGGCGTTCAGCGATCACGACTCCAACCCGGCCAACGGCAAGTTCATGACCTTCGTGCGGCGGATTCTGCCCGTCTCCAATGAGTACAACGAGGACAAGCTGACCGTGGTGAAGAGCGGGAAGCGCTTCGTCACCCCGATGCTGCTCACCATCGTTGCCATCGGCTTCGTGGACCTCATCTTCGCCGTCGACTCAATCCCAGCGATTTACGGCCTGACCGAAGAGGCGTACATCGTCTTCACCGCCAACGCCTTCGCGCTGATGGGTCTGCGCCAGTTGTTCTTCCTCATCGGAGGACTGCTCGAGCGTCTGGTCTACCTCGCTCAGGGACTGGCCGTGATCCTCGGGTTCATCGGCGTGAAGCTTCTCTTCCACGCCCTGCACGTCAATGAGCTCCCGTTCATCAACGGTGGGGAACCGTTGCTCTGGGTGCCCGAGATCCCGATCTGGTTCTCGCTGCTCTTCATCGCTGCCACCATCGTGGTGGCCACCATTGCGAGCCTGCTGAAGTCCCGTGGCGACAAGAAGGCGGACGACCGCGCACTGGTCGACGGCGAACCGGTAATCACCGCCGATTCGAAGGCCCGCGACAAGGGTTCCGAGGCCGACGACGTGTCGGCGTCGTCTGGAGTCACGTTCAAGTAGCGCCTCCGGGGAGCATCACCTGTGGTCAGCCCCGTTTGAAAGCGCATGCAGTGCACTCTTTGCATGCACTGCATGCGCTTTCGGGGGAAATCACACCACGTGTGGCGATCCGAAGCAGCTTTCCCGTCAAGTTCCGCGAAGAAGGTGCCCCGGCAGAACGACGTCGGCAGGATCCAACTCCGGACGGGCCCGGAGGTACCTCAGGGCATGGCGGAAGGAGGACCCGGAGAACGCTGTATCCGCGGAGACTTCCACTACCAAGGGCTTAACCAGGGTCAGCGCCGTCGTCGGGCTGGTGCTGTTGAATCGGTCGATCGCACCGGACTTCACCTCCGTCGGCCATGGATGGCCGGGCGCTGCGGGCCTGAGATGCGTAGCGAGCGTTCTGGACGGCTGCCCTTTGAGGAGGGAAGAGCGGCCGACGATGCGCAGCTCACCCTCGATATGGAGCCCGGCGACCACCATCTCGGGCCGGTTGATAGGGCCGATCACCGCCGCGCACACCACGTCAAAGGTCTCCCGATGCTTGACCTTCAGCCATTGCCTTTCGCCGCCCTGGTACTCCTGCGCGGCTCCTTTGACCACGAGCCCTTCGATCCCAGTTGAGGGCATGGTTTCGAACCATCTGGTCGCTGTGGCCAGGTCGGCGGTTATGGGGGAGAGGTCCAGCGGCGGCTCCCACCAGGACGCCAGTTCTGCCAGCAGCTCCCGCCGGTCCTGCAACACCAAGCCGCGGGTGTCGGTGCCGGCGGCCTGCAGCAGGTCGAACGCCACAAACGACGCCGGACGCTCACTCACCAGCGCCGGCAGATTCCGCTTGGAGGAAGTAAGCCGCCGTTGCAGCGACTCGAAGTCGAGCCTGCCATCGGTCCAGATCACTGCTTCGCCGTCGATGATGAAGCCTGGAGGGATGTGCTCTTCGGCCGTCGCCGCAAGGTCGGGGAAATAGCGGGTGAGGTCCTTGCCCTGCCGGGACCAGAAAATCGTTTCCTGTTCGGTACGGACAATCGCTACCCGGTAGCCGTCCCACTTGGGCTCATACACGCACCCTCCGGGCAGAGCGTCAGCCGCAGGGATCCGCGGCACTGCCCGAGCCAGGGCCAGAGCGACCGGTAGACCCATATCGGAGGGCTTGCCCTTCATCGCACAATCATCTCCCCGAGAAGAGCTTTCAGAGTTGGCTACGAATGCCCGTGCTGCTGCACGGTTGTCTTATCGTTGTCGCCCGAGAAAGACGCGTGGCTCCGGATCCAGGACATCGCGTCCGTTTCGGAGGTGAAGTACCGGGTTGGAGTGCTTGAGTTATGGGCAAACCCTGCCAGGACCTCGTCGACCGGGCTATCCCCGATCAGCGCCACAATGCTGAAGCCACGGTACGCATTCATACCCAGACGCGTTTTCAGAGTGAGCCCCTCGATTCCGCGCATAAGGACCAGAAGAGGCAGGATCTGCCCATCACTGAGGGCACGCAGGGCTGCCGCTGCCTCCACCGCCAGGGCGTGAGTGATTCGCACCCCGCGAGCCCATCGCAAGCTCAGCACCCCGTCCTCCAGCGCAACCACGAACTCACTCAACGAACAACTCCCCTCGGACAAACACCAGCCAACGAAGTGAGGGACGACATAGCAGAGACCATCGCCCCAGATTACCCTCGTCCCCTATTCTTCCCGCGCTCCATTCCGTGAGGCGCTTATTCTTGGTCTTCCGGGCCTTGCCGCGCATTGAACCGTTCCTCGTAGACCCGCTCTGCTTCTGCCAGCAGCTTGCTGCTCAATACACCCAGCGGCCGCACCTCGGTAAGGAGGGGCTCGCAGTCCGGTCCTCTGCCTACGCACCTGCCAGTAAGCACCCAGGCGTGGCGGTCCTCTTTCTCGTCCAGGTGCTTGTACTGGCATATCTGACGAGCGAGCCAGTCAGTGAGGGGTCGGGTCCACCAAGGCTCCGGAGTCAGGGGATTCACGGAGAGGCCCGGGAGGGTCAGGCCGCTTTCAGTATCTCTGCTTCCGGAACCGGCGTCCGCTTCATAGCCTCGCGAGTAGCGCAAAAAGACCTGGCCCTGTTCGTTCACCAGCCGCTCAAGGGCCTTCAGGTTGTCGAAGGTTGTCTCGGTCTCGTTCGTCATAGCGATTTCACCTCTTCGAACAGGCGGTTGCTGAACCTGCGGTTAAGTTTCCCACCTGTTTTTCTGGTGCCATGCGCTTCCAGGTCTGTAATGCTGATGTCATGGCATATTTCCTTGAGTACACCGTTCCGACTGATGCTGACGGGAGTATCGCCTTCCCGGTCAGCGAGCAAGAGCGGGGCTATACGGTGCCGTTGACCCAAACAGACGCTGAGGTGGTTCAAAGCGAAGAACTGCCGGTACGGACCAGCATTCTGGGTTCCAGCATCGCGGAGGCGAAAGCCGAGGCAGAAGAGATTCTCCGGCACAGCAAGGCAGAAACAGGGCTCCTCTATGACGATCCCAGCGACTCAACTCAAACCGGTTCAGGTGAGCTGGTTGCGAAGTTTGGTCAGTCGGGTTGGGAAGAGCAGTAGGTCGAATAAGACGAAGACTTAGGGGGATTAGCC
This sequence comes from Arthrobacter sp. JZ12, assembly GCF_035189165.1. Classification (NCBI taxonomy): domain Bacteria; kingdom Bacillati; phylum Actinomycetota; class Actinomycetes; order Micrococcales; family Micrococcaceae; genus Arthrobacter; species Arthrobacter sp. JZ12. The sequence goes on from NZ_CP045246.1 coordinate 968,620, forward strand.
CCTAGATCTCGCTGAGTTCCTGCCAGACCTCCATTACGACGCCGCGGGCATAGTTCTCTGCCGCGTCCGGGTCCCGATCGAGAATGGCTTGGGCAACGCCCTCATGGTTGTCGAACGAGACCGGCGCCGGGTCAGCAGGGGAGAGGCCGAGGTCCGTGCGCCCGGCCAGCACCTCCGTCACGATCCCGTGCAGTGACGCGAGCATATCGTTGCCGCTGGCCGCGAGCAGCAGCGCGTGGAAGGCGATGTCCGCGTCCAGGTAAGGCTGCTGGTTGCCCTCGCCCTTTTCACCGAGCGTCCGCAGCTGCCGGGCGAGCTCAAGCAATTCATTCGCCACCTCCGGCGTGGCCCGGGCAGCCGCGAGCCGCGCCGCCGTCGGCTCGAGCGCCAGCCGCATCTCAGTCAACCGGTTCAGCTGGGCCACCCGTTCGGACCCCGAAAGCCGCCACCGAATCACCTGCGGATCCAGCACGTTCCAGGCGCTGACCGGAAGCACGGTCACGCCCACGCGCCTACGCGACTCCACCATCCCCATCGACTCAAGAATCCGCACCACCTCCCGGATCACCGTCCGCGAAACCCCCGACTCCTCCTCAAGCCGAGCCAGCGTTAGGACGCTGCCCGCCGGAAGGATTCCCTGGGCGATCTCGGTGCCCACGCGCTCAAGGACAGAGTTGTGCAGTACCGGCGCCGGCGCCGTCGTACCCGCCTGCGCAGGCGAAGGCGCGCTGCCGGAAGGAGCGTCCGATCCCAAAGGTGTCACCTTTCTTGCTCCGCTTGAGAAATGTGTGCCACACTACAAGCCGAAAAGCCATGTCGCCCTGCCCGGGCTCGAATATCAATGGAGAGTTCAGTGGAAAACTTCACCCAAACGCTCGGAGCGGGGCCCTTGCTGGGCATCGCTGCCGGAGCGGTCGCCCTCATCCTCCTGCTGGTCATCAGGTTCAAGGTACACGCGTTCCTGGCGCTGATCCTAGTTTCCCTGTTGACCGCATTCGCCACCGGAATTCCTGCCGGTGAGATCGTCAATACGCTCGTTACAAGCTTCGGTGGAACCCTCGGTTCGGTCGCCCTTCTGATCGGTCTTGGCGCGATGCTCGGCAAGATGGTCGAACACAGTGGCGGCGCCCGCATCCTCGCGGACAAGCTCGTCGACATCTTCGGGGAGAAGCGCGCACCGTTCGCCCTCGGCCTCGCCTCGCTGATCATGGGCTTCCCCATCTTCTTCGATGCCGGCCTGGTGGTCATGCTGCCGATCATCTTTGCCGTCGCGCGACGCATGGGCGGAAACAACGTGCTGCTCTACGGCATCCCGGCCGCCACGGCCTTCTCCGTCATGCATGTGTTCGTGCCGCCGCACCCCGGCCCCGTTGCAGCCACCGAACTGTATGGCGCAAACCTCGGCCTGGTGCTGCTGGTCGGTATCCTCATCGCATTCCCGATCTGGTACCTCACCGGTTACCTGTGGGGGAAGTTCGTCTCCACCAAGTACATCCTTCCCGTTCCCGCACTGTTCGGATCGATTGACGAGGACCAGCCGGCCAACCCGCCCAAGCCCTCCACCGTCATCGCAATGCTGCTCCTGCCGCTGGTACTGATCTTCATGAACACCGGCCTGGACTTCCTTGACGGCGCAGGCGTTGTCGACGCCGAGAACCAAACCTGGGTGCAGATCCTCAGCACGATCGGATCCTCCCCGGTAGCACTGCTCATCTCCGTCCTCGTTGCCACCGCAGTCCTCGGCCACCGCCGCGGCGAGCAGGGCACCGCACTGGAGAAGGTTCTCGACTCCTCGCTGGGTCCGGTCTGCTCGGTCATCCTCATCACCGGCGCCGGCGGCATGTTCGGTGGCGTACTGCGCGCCTCCGGCATCGGCGACGCCCTCTCCAACTCCCTGGAAGCCATCGGCCTGCCGATCATCGTGGCCGCCTACGTCATCGCCGTCATCCTCCGCGTCGCGCAGGGCTCGGCAACCGTCGCCCTGGTTACGACGGCGGGACTCATGGCACCGGCAGTTGTCGCCGGCAGCTTCAGCCCGCTTGAGATCGCAGCCATCACCCTCGCCAGCGCTGCCGGCTCCGTCTTCGCCAGCCACGTCAACGACTCCGGCTTCTGGCTGGTCGGCCGCCTGATGGGCATGGACGTGAAGACCACCCTGAAGACCTGGACTGTCCAGCAGTCACTCGAATCCCTCGCCGGCTTCGCGCTGACCCTCGTCATCTTCTGGATCGGCTGATGACCCTGAACACCTTCGACATCACCGGCCGGCTCGCGCTGGTCACCGGCTCCTCCCGCGGACTGGGATACGCCCTGGCGACCGGACTGGCGCAGGCCGGTGCCCGCGTCGTCGTACATGGCCGCGACCAGCAGACCGTGGCGCAAGCCGCGGCCACCATCGGTGAGCTGACCGGAACCGCACCGGCCACCACCACCTTCGATGTGACCGACGCCCAGGCCGCAGCGGACGGCGTGCAGGCGATCATCGCCGACCACGGTGTGCCGGACATCCTCGTGAACAACGCGGGCATCCAGCGGCGCGCGCCGTTCAACGAGTTCGATCCGGGGGACTGGGACGACATCGTCACCACCAACCTCTCCAGCGTCTTCTACGTCTCGCAGCCGATTACCAAGGCGATGGCGGAGCGCGGCTCGGGCAAGGTGGTCAACATCGGTTCGGTGCAGTCGATGCTGGCCCGCCAGACCATCGCGCCGTACTCGGCCACCAAGGGCGCCGTCGCCATGCTCACCAAGGGCATGGCGGCGGACCTCGCCCGGTTCAACATCCAGGTCAACGCGATCTCCCCGGGGTACTTCGCCACCGAGATGAACCGCGCGCTCGTCGAGGATGAGGCCTTCAACTCGTGGGTCATCAACCGCACCCCTGCCCAGCGGTGGGGGAACTTCGAGGAACTCATCGGCACGCTGATCTATCTGGCCTCGGACGCGTCGAGCTTCGTGTCCGGCCAGAACATCTTCGTTGACGGCGGGATGACGTCCGTCGTCTAGAGACTCCTTCGGCGGCCCCACCCGTCGGAGGTCTGATTTACACAGGAAGGCGCCATGAGAGCCCTCGTTATTAACGGAAAGCTTGACCTCGTCGAAACCGAACTTCCGACGCCGGAGCCCGCCCCTGGGCAGGTCCGGTTGCGAATGGCCTTCGGTGGCGTCTGCGGGTCCGACCTCCACTACTACAACGAGGGCGCCAACGGCGAGTACGTAGTCCGGGAACCCCTGGTTCCCGGCCACGAAGTCTCCGGCACCGTGGACCTGGACCCGAGCGGCGAGTTCGCGCCCGGCACTCCGGTAACCGTGCACCCGGCCACCTTCGGCCACCCCGAGCCCGGCATCGAGGACCGCCGCCACCTGTGGCCGGGCGGCGCGTACCTCGGCAGTGCGTCCACCACCCCGCACACCCAGGGCGGGATGAGCGAATTCCTCATCGTTGCCAGGGACATGGTCCGTCCCCTTCCGGCCGGCCTGCCGCTGCGCCGGGCTGCGCTGGCTGAACCACTCGCCGTCGCACTGCATGGGATCAACGTGGCCGGGGGAGTGCGCGGCAAGCGCGTCCTGGTTTCGGGGTCCGGTCCGATCGGACTCCTCGTAGTCGCCGGTGCCCTCGCCGACGGTGCCGCAGAAGTGGTCGCCACCGACGTACTACCCGGCCCGCTGGAACGTGCCCGGCAACTCGGCGCACATGGAACCATCCAGGTAGGTACCGAGGAGATCCCGGCCCTGGCGTTCGACGTCGTACTGGAATGCTCCGGCGTTCCCGCCGCCGTCAACGGCGCCCTGCTGGCAGCCCGCCGCGCGGGCATCGTTGTTCAGGTGGGCATGGTGCCCAACGAACCGCGCGGCATCAACCTCGCACCGCTGATCTCCAAGGAGCTTCAGCTTCGCGGGGCCTTCCGGTTCAATGACGAGATCGACCGCGCCATCGAACTGCTCGACCAGGACCCGGCGATCGAGAGCGTCATCACGCACGAGCTGCCGGCCAACCAGGCGCTCGAAGCCTTCGCGACGGCCAAGGACTCACAGTCCTCCGGAAAGGTCATCATCTCCCTGTGGGGAGATCAGTAATGACTGCTCCGGTGGGCAACGGCGGCAATAACGACGCCGGAACGACGGCGGGCGGGCAGCTTGTCCTCGGCGTGGACCTCGGCACCACCAGTACCAAGGTGGTCGCCTTCCGGACCGACGGGATGCTCGTGGCATCGCACTCGGCCGGCTACCCGCTGAACGAGCCGCACCCCGGCCACGCGGTCCAAGACCCCAAACTCATCCTGGCGGCGGTACTCGAATCCGTGCGCGAGGTGGTCTCCGAAGTTGGCGCCGACCGGGTCGCCGGGCTGTCGTTCAGCTCCGCCATGCACAGCCTCATCGGCCTTTCACCCACGGGCAAGCCGGTGACCGAAGTCGTCACCTGGGCCGACACCCGCTCCCGCGTCCAGGCCGAGCGGCTCCGCGCCTCGGCCGGCGGGCTTGCGATGCACCGGCGTACGGGGACCCCGCTGCATCCCATGTCCCCGCTGCCCAAGCTGGTGTGGTTCCGGGAGCAGGAGCCGAAGCTCTGCGAGGGCATCGGATTCTGGGTGGGTATTAAGGAGTATGTGCTGTCGCAGCTCTGCGGTGCGCTGGTGACGGATCACTCGGTGGCCTCGGCCACCGGGTTGATGAACATGCACACCCTGACATGGGACGAGGAGGCGCTGCAGATTGCCGGCGTGCAGCCCGAGCAGCTGCCCGAGCTCGTTCCCACCACTCACATTCTTCCCTCTCTAACTGACGACGCCGCTGCCTCCATGGGCCTGCCCGTCACCACCCCGGTGGTGGTGGGTGCCGCCGACGGCCCGCTGGCGAACCTGGGCGTCGGCGCGGTGGAGCCGGGTACGGCGGCGTGCTCGATCGGTACCAGCGGGGCGATGCGGGTGGCAGTTGAGCGTCCCGCGGTGGACCCGCTAGGCGGTGTGTTCTGCTACGCGCTCACGTCCACCCGGTGGGTGGTGGGCGGCGCGATCAATAACGGGGGACTGGTGATGGGCTGGGCCGGCGACTCGCTGGCCCCGGACCTTGCCGATCCGCCGGAGGAGGAGCTGCTGGCGTTGGCGGCAAAGGTGGCGCCCGGGTCTGGCGGGCTGCTGATGCTGCCGTACCTGATGAGCGAGCGTGCCCCGCACTGGAGCTCCCTGCCGCGCGGCGCGTATGTGGGTCTCACGAGGGCGCACCGGCGTGAGCATCTGGTGCGCGCGGCGCTGGAGGGGGTCAGTCTGCAGTTGGCGCTGGTGCTGCATTCGATGCGGTCGGCCGGCCTTGAGGTGAACCGCATTCGTGCCACCGGTGGCGTGATGCGCAGTCCGCTGTGGCGGCAGCTGCTGGCGGACACGTTCGGGATGCCTGTGGAGTTCGCGCACGGGCAGGAGGGTTCGGGCTTCGGCGCGGCACTGCTCGGCATGGAGGCGCTAGGCCTGATCGAGTCGATCGACGTGGTTGCCGACATGGTGGACATCGAGGAGACGGTGAAGCCGCATCCGGCGGCAGCCGCCGTGTATGCGTCGCTGCTGCCGGTGTTCGCGGAGTTGTATAACGCGCTGGTGCCGACCTTCACGTCGCTGCGCCGGCTGGCGCCGTCGTTGCCGATCGACCTGCTCGGGGCGGATGAGGAGCCGGACCAGCGGAAGGCCTGATCCGGCGCGTGCTGAGATGAGTTACGCGGTCACGGGAAGGTCTTCCTCGGGTGGCTCCAGCTCGAGCGACTGCCTGTCGAGCCAGGAATATTCGGGGCAAGGGTCCGTGGCGACGATGTGCTGCTCCACGAAATGATGGAACGCTTCCTGCAGGTGTCCCATGTTCTGCTCCTCGTTGAGCGTAGGGCTAGTGACGCCCAATGTTCTCCGAAAGCCTTGGGATTAGCTTGAGCAAGACAAATCGCGGCAGATTCTCCGCCAAGCTTGAACGCTACTTGAGAGTATCTTTAGCGCCCATTTATAGGATGTTCGACCGTGGGTAGAAGAACGAGGCGCTTGAAGCGCGCGATGCGCAGGATTCCAGCTTGGGTAACTTATTCCGGTCTATCGCTATACGCCGCAGGCACCATCATCTTCACGGCCTTCGTACTTCAGGTTCGCTGAGGTTCTCAGCAGCTAATTCCGCAATCTACCAGTCGCCGCTAACTGCCTCCTGCTGCATTGGCTCGCTTTGACCCATGCCCGGCGGCCCTCCGACTGCTCCACCCACTGCACATAGACCAACTCGTCAGTCCAGGCTTGCGCAAACGCTGGGTACCTCTGCCGTCGTCCCGACGCCCACTCCAGGTCGACCCAGCAGGGGACGCCTTTCTGAGGGTGGTACGCACGATCTTGTGGCGCATCTTCCTGTACTGGCGGAATGCAGTCATCACGGTGTGGCGGCGGAGCGCTGTGGTGAAGGTGTCGCATGCGGGAAAGGCTAGAAGCTCGCCCTGACAATTCCGCAGACTGTGCCAATCGGCAACTGCATGGCGGAGAGGGGCGGTCGGAGCCTCGCCGAGTCGCAGAAGCTTCCCGCGCATGGCAAACTAGATAGTCGCGTGAACTGTTCGGTCCGTAGACCGACTCACGCGGTCCGCTCTGGTGTAACGGCAGCACCCCGGCCTTTGGAGCCGTGGAGTATAGGTTCGAATCCTATGGGCGGAACGGCAGGCCAGCAGGCGTCAGAGACAGGCAAGGAGCGGCCCTCTTCGTGAGCCACGACAACCAGTCCAAGCAGGCGGCACCATCGCCTGCAGCAGTCATTGTTCTCGCAGCCGGAGCCGGGACACGCATGAAGTCCCGCACCCCAAAGATCTTGCATCGCATCGGCGGCACCTCCATGATCGGCCACGCGCTGGCAGCCGCTCGTGGCCTAGCACCACATGAGATGGCGGTCGTGGTTCGTCACGAGAGAGACCGGGTAGCCGCTCATATCGCAGAACTCGATGCCGGCGCCACCATCGTGGATCAGGACGACATCCCGGGCACTGGACGAGCGGTCCAAGTCGCGCTGGAGGCCCTCGATGCGCGCGCCACTGTGGAGGGAACCGTTGTAGTCACCTACGGTGACGTCCCGTTGCTCGACACAGCAACGTTGCAGCACCTCGTACGCATCCATGAGGACGAAGGCAACGCCGTCACTGTGCTCACCGCTGTGCTCGACGATGCATCAGGATACGGTCGCATCGTGCGTGCTGAAGACGGCACCGTGTCGGGCATCGTGGAGCACAAGGACGCGACCGCGGAGCAGCACGCCATCACGGAAATCAACTCGGGCATCTACGCTTTCGACGCTGCAGTGCTGCGTCACAGCCTCACCAGTGTGGACTCCAACAATGCACAGGGCGAGATGTACCTGACCGACGTCCCAGCAATTGCACGGAGTGCCGGAGGACGAGTGGCCGCAGTGGTCTCGTCGGACCGGTGGCAGGTCGAAGGTGCCAACGATCGCGTCCAGCTAGCAGCGCTGGGTGCTGAACTGAACCGCCGCACGGTCGAGCATTGGATGCGGGCAGGAGTCACCGTCGTGGATCCGAGCAGCACCTGGATCGATGTCGGCGTGCAGCTCGACGAGGACGTCACCCTCCTCCCGGGCACGCAGCTGCACGGTGCCACCCAGGTAGCCAGGGACGCCGTAGTCGGTCCCGACTGCACCCTCACGGACGTCGTCATCGAAGAAGGCGCCAAGGTAGTGCGTACCCACGGCAGCGGTGCTCGAATCGGTGCAGGAGCTACGGTGGGCCCCTTCACCTACCTTCGCCCGGGCACAGTACTGGGGGAGTCCGGCAAGATCGGAGCCTTCTATGAAACAAAGAACGTCACTATCGGCCGCGGCTCGAAGCTTTCTCACCTTGGCTACGCCGGTGACGCTGAAATAGGCGTAAATACCAACATCGGCTGCGGTAACATCACCGCGAATTACGACGGCGTAAACAAGCATCGCACGATCATCGGGAATGAAGTTCGTACCGGATCCAACACGGTCTTTGTGGCGCCGGTGTCCGTAGGAGACGGTGCCTACACCGGTGCTGGAGCGGTCGTGCGGAAGGACGTCCCAGCCGGAGCGCTGGCCGTCGTCGCGGCTCCGCAGCGGAATATGGACGGCTGGGTAGAACGAAGCCGCGCAGGCACTGCGGCAGCCACGGCAGCCACGGCAGCCACGCAAGCTTCCAACTCACGAACCACCAAAGAAAGCGACCCTTCATGAGTGAGATAACGGCACGCGGGGAAAAGAAACTCGTCCTCGCGGCGGGCAGAGCACACCCGGAACTGGCGGAAGAGATCGCCAGGGTCTTGGAGACTAAGCTGCTGCCCATCTCCGCGTACGACTTCGCGAACGGCGAGATTTATGTTCGCTCAGGGGAGAGCGTCCGCGGTACCGACGTATTTGTAATTCAGGCTCATCCTGCACCGTTAAACAACTGGCTGATGGAACAGTTGATCATGGTCGACTCGCTCAAGCGCGCGTCCGCCAAGAGGATCACCGTCGTCTCTCCGTTCTACCCCTATGCACGCCAGGATAAGAAGGGGAGGGGGCGTGAGCCGATTTCAGCTCGCCTCGTCGCAGATCTTTACAGGACGGCCGGCGCAGATCGCCTCATGTCTGTCGACCTCCACACAGCACAGATCCAAGGCTTTTTCGATGGTCCGGTGGATCATCTCATGGCCATTCCGCTTCTTGCCGACTACATCCGGACCCGCGTCGACGCAGACAACATCACCGTTGTCTCTCCGGACACTGGCCGAGTACGCGTAGCTGAGCAGTGGGCGGAGAGGCTTGGTGGTGCCCCGCTCGCTTTCGTGCACAAGAGTCGAGATCTCACAGTTCCCAACCAAGCAGTTTCAAAGACCGTCGTAGGACAGATCGAAGGACGCACTTGCGTACTTATCGACGACATGATCGACACGGGTGGAACAATTTCTGGTGCTGTTCAGGTGCTGAAGAACGCAGGCGCCAAGGATGTTATCATCGCCGCCACTCATGCGGTGTTCTCTGACCCTGCAGCGCGCCGCCTCGCTGAGTCTGGCGCCAGGGAGGTAGTAGTCACCAACACCTTGCCAATCGGCCCGGAGAAGCGATTCCCACAGCTTACGGTTCTGTCGATTGCTCCACTGATTGCGCGAGCAATTCGTGAGGTGTTCGACGATGGCTCGGTGACGAGCCTTTTTGACGGCAACGCCTAGCTATTTTACTTGGTCCTTCTAGAAGCGCCGGCCAGTTAGAGTGGCCGGCGCTTCTTTCAGCTGGCAGTGCATACAAAAGAAGAGTCCCGTTTGGAGCAACGCTCCGAACGGGACTCTCTTTGTTGCTTCTAGCTGATTACGCCTCTGCGCCAGCGCGGCGACGAGCGATGAAGATGCTTCCTGCACCCAGACCGAGAGCGCCGATGCCGGCTGCGCCCCAGAGGAGCATCGCGGAATCGATACCGGTGTCGGCCAGGCCTCCACCAGTGGTCCCGGTCGAGCCCGTTCCGGTGCCGCCGACAGCGGTTCCACCGCCGCCGACGCCGCCAACTGCTGCAGCATCCACTACAACGGTCGCCGACACGGTCTGGCCTGAGTCGCGGCCGGTTGCCGTCAGGGTGTAGGTGCCCTCTTCTTGCGGTGTGAAGGAGTAGGAGAAGTTACCGTTGGCATCCGCCGTCACCGTGTCTTCGAGGACGATCGCCATCGGGAGGATAACTCCACCGAATGCGGCGCCTACGCGTCCAACACCGGATGCGCCAGCGGCAGCTTCGGGCTCGTCGGCGACAAAATCAACTGCGATATCGACAATCTCGCCTGGTGTGAAGAGGCTTTCGTTGCTGCTGAAGACAACGGCCTCACCGGGAGCGACGGTCGCATCGCTGACGGTGGCGGGTGCAGGATCGGGTGTGTAGGCCTGCGCAGCGCTGGCCCCGAAGAATGTGAGTGAGCCGGCGATAGCCACGGCTGCAATAGCTTTTTTCATAGAGACTCTCCCCAGTAAAGGTATTTGCGACAGACTTGTAGCGGTGCTCGACCTGAAGATGTGAATTTTCCCCCAGCCCCAACTGCCCCACAGAAAACTCTACCAGTGGTCGCGGCGCAAATGGGCCACGGACCTGCAGATCTTCCTCAGGGTTTCCGCAGTAGACACTACCGCATGATCGAGATCGAGCAGTGACAAAAGTAGAAATGTAACCGGAAGTTAACGTTTTCGAACAACTAGTTGCACTTCTTCTGGCCTTCAACAGGCAGGATAACCTCGCTAAGAGGCTGAATTGTTGGGGTCACGTCCAGCGATGGCTCTGACTGCTGCACAACTGCCGTGAAGTCCAGTTCGACTGTGGCTGTTTCGCCAGGGGCCAAGGTTGTAGTGAGCACCCCGACTGGTCTATCTCCATGACGATAGGAGCCAAGAGGCGAGGTGACGCCGTCAATGCGCGCGGTCTGCAGATGGGCCTGATCTGGACCATAACCCATGAAGTTGGTCTGAACGGTTCCCGCAGGCACACCAAAGGCGCCCCCGCCAGTTACATAGGGGGGAATCGTCTTTGCTGCGTTCAATGGTGCGGTGTTTGTGAGAGTAGCGATGAGCGTGTAATTGAAATAGCCCTGCGGCGCGCACGTTCGGTGTAACTGAACCGTGCGCCGCATGTAGTAGTCCATCTTGCCCCCCGTGCCATCATTGAAGTACGCCCCGAATGTTGCACCTCCGGTACCGACTCCCGTGACGTTGCCCGCAACTTTCGCCTTGGCGAGCACATCTTGTTGTTTCGGGTTTGCTGCCCACACGTACAGGCGCCCCTCCTCCGCGCTTTGCGCAAGTGCCTTCAGGAGTCCTAAGCCCTCATCGCCGCCTCGAGTTATAGAATCGAATACCTCGGCGGCAACGGCGGCGAAGTATTCGTCCTGGAGTTTCGGGCTTTCTATTGCGGCGTAGACATCGGAGAGCAGGGTCGGAACGACGTTGTCTGCTGTGAGTGATGATGGTAGACCGGCTTGTGCGGTGGATCTACCCAACGCTGGATCGTCGAATCGCAGTTCTACGGGTCCTGTTACGCGGAGCAGGTGGCTTAGGGCGATCGGGTCCAGTGCGACCACACCATCCAAGCCCGAGCCTGGGTTGCGCTGTTCCCACATTTCGGCAGCTGTGCTTGCGGCGGTCGGGAAATCGGGGGTCAGGTTGACGCTCTGCATGAAGGCGCCCATCCTGCCGCTGTAGATCGCAATTTGGTCCGGGTCGACCGTGATAGATGGATCAAACCGGCCCAGAGTAGTAGCACTACCCTGAGCGCTCATTTCCAACTTGCCATCGTCTGCGGTCACTACTGCTAGAGCGCCGGGGATTCCTCCTGTCGCTCGGAGTTCCGCGTTGTTCTGAATTAGAAGCAGATACTGTTGGGATTCAGTTGAACCAAGCATGGGGGGAATTATCTCGGCCGCGGAAGCAGCCTGAGTCAGTAGCCGACTAGCTTCACCAAGGGCAGTAGTTCCGGCGTTCAGAGGCTCACGTACTTGCGGAACTAGACCTGAGCCGTCGATATTCAGAAGACGCTCGTGTGAACGTTCTAAAGTATCCGCTGCGGCTGCGAGTCGCGGCGAGAGTTGTGTGAGGGGTGACACATTTATGCGTCCATTCACTGGAGCCAAAGCCTCAAAATCAAAATCAGCAGAATCGCGAATCAGGGGTGCTAGGGCGCCGTCAACGACATCTTTCGCCGAAACCGCAACCTCGCTTACAGCAGCGAAATTGGCACCGACGAACGGAAGGTACGCAGCCAGTCGCCACAGGGGATCTGTTCCTGCGTCGTGAGCGATATCGGTCTCGTGCTCTAGTTCCCCAAGTGTGACTTGTATGGACTCCATGTCACCAGCGAGAGCTTGAGATCTGAGTTGCGAGATCAAGGTCCGGCTTGTTTCTAAACTCGACTCGATCTGACTAGCACGCTGGACCAACCAGTAAGCGCAGGCGGCGCATAAAAGTAGAACTAGAGAAGAACCAAGTGCAGCCAATTTCCTGGCGTGGCTGAGCTTGCGCTTAGAGTCAGTGGTTAGTTCAAAGGCGGTCAACTGCCTGCTCCCCAATTCTTCCTGTTATTCGACGCCTTGTTCTGGGTGGTCATCCTCTTCTTCCTGAGAGAATTGCCTGGATGAGGGACTGGTTCAATATGCGCCGTGGCGACCAATTACCGCGCGCACAGTTCGCAACAGGATCGCCAGATCGCTTAAGAAGGACCAATTCTCCACGTAGTAGAGGTCCAATCGCACAGTATCGTCCCACGATAGAAGTGAGCGGCCGCTAACCTGCCATAGGCCTGTCAAACCGGGCCTTACCAGCAGCCGCCGATGGGCGTGCGAATCATATTTCTCTACCTCACTCGGCAACGGCGGTCTTGGACCAACGAGGCTCATGGAGCCAAGCACAACGTTGAATAGCTGAGGAAGCTCATCGATACTGTAGCGGCGAATGAAGGCTCCAACTCTTGTCACCCGAGGATCAACCTTCATCTTGAACAGGACGCTGTTTCCCTCATTACCTTCGCGCAGTTGCGGGAGGAGCTTCTCAGCATCGACGACCATAGAGCGGAATTTGTACATGGTGAAGGGAACTCCGGCAGCTCCGACACGATGCTGCCGAAAGATTGCCGGGCCGCTACTCGTAAGTTTCACCGCAACCGCAACCGCCAAGAATACCGGTGCTAGGAGGAGGAGCAAAGAAGTTGCACCAAGAACGTCGAAGGATCTCTTTAGGAAGCGCTGTCCCTTCTCGAGATTGGGCGTGGACACGTGAATCAGAGGTAGTCCAGCAACTGGCTGCGTGTGGATTCGCGGTCCGGCTATGTCAGTAAGAGCTGGCACCATGATGAGTTTGATATTCATCTCGGCTAACGCCCAACCTAATGCTCGAATGGTGGGCGGAGTAAGCCGTGCTCCGCCTGAGAGTGCAACTGAATGGGGTTGCAATCTTCCAATATCATCGATCATCTCTTGGGCATTGAGTTTCCTTCCGATGATAGGAAGATCTAAGCTCTCGAGATCCTCATCGGGAGTTGAATCTCCAGGAAGATAAACCCCAATCGGTCGATAGCCAGCCATTGGTTGACTCTGAAGGGAACGGGTCAAATGCTCTGCGGTGCTGGCGTCGCCGACGATCAAGACATCTTGGGTGCCCCGGCCGAACTGCCTCTCGATGTGTAGGAACTTTCGCACGATCACGCGAGAGATCAGCAGAGCTGCTAATCCAGCAGGCAAAGCGACCCCGACGTAGCCCCTCGCCGTATCTATCCTCAATGCATAAGAAATGATTGCAATCAGACCGAAGAGCCACAGCGAAGCTGAGAGCACCCGCTTATATTCGTCCGTGCCGTAGCCCAGGACACGTGGTTCTCGAGAGCCAAAGAGATACAGCATGGACCACCATGCTGCAGCAAGAGCAAATGACAACCCCACATAGGGCCGTGTCAGAGGGTCGAGACCCTCTCCTTCTGGGACTCCGAAGCGGACTACGAGCGCGCCGATAGTCGCCCATAGCACTACGGCCGCATCCGTTATGCCAAGCGTTCGTTCATAACGGACGCTCCAGTTAGGGCTTTGTCGTCCTGCGAAATTCTTTATTTCTTCCCCCAGCATGAAAGAACCTCACCAGGCTCTGTGCCGCTCGCCTGTCACAGACATGACTCCGGCTCTGTTGTTCGGGCCACCGCGCGTGCTATCGCGCTTCCGCGCACGTGCTGGGGACGCGCTGTCAACCCCATCAGACGAATAATAGGAATAGCTGTAGGCATCGGGGCCCTTAGCTGGCAGGAGATTCATCACTGCCCCCAACACATCGGCTTCCACCATACGTAAAGCGGACAAGGACTTCTGCAGGTCGGATGACTTAACTTTCGCTGCACCCACAACCATGACCACGCCGCCCACCTGACGCGCTAAAACCGCGGCATCCGTGACGGGCAGTAAGGGGGGAGCATCTATGATCACGGCGTCGAATGACTCTGCCAGCCTATCAATCAGCTCCTTCATAGCTGATGACCCGAGCAGTTCACTTGGATTATGTGGCAGCTGGCCGGAAGTTAACACGTACAAGTCGTCCTCACCCCACGGCTGCAAGAGTTCCTGAAGGTCAGCTCGTCCCAAAAGAGCAGTAGTCAGACCCGCGCTATGTTCCAAACCGAGGTACTCATGAACTCGTGGGCGTCGCAAGTCTGCATCGACAAGTACGACGGATTGATTGGACTGCGCGATCGCGATTGCTAAGTTGACTGCAGTCGTGCTCTTGCCCTCCCCCGGCAGAGAAGACGTTATGAGCATCGACTTCGAGTCGTTACTGACGTGCGCAAACTGAAGGTTCGTACGGATTTGACGGAAAGATTCAGCGCGCGGACTTTGGGCATGAGTTTGCGTAAGGAGAGGCTTCTTAGTCGCGTCCTGGTCGAAGACTATGCCGCCGAGGACAGGCAGGTCCGAGACGCCTTTTAGGTCCGCATCATTTCGAATCCTCGTATCTAACCTGCTTCGCAGGACGGAAACGAGTAAACCCAGTAACAGTCCGGCACCCAGACCAACTGCGATGTTCACTTTCAAATCAGGAGTTGACGGCTCAGAGGGCGCAGTAGCCGGCGTTACAACTGATAATTTGACTGGCGAATCGCCTTCGCTGGATGTCGCTTCCAGAGCGTCAATTGCCTCGACTAGGCTCTCCGCCACACCTTGGGCGATAGCTGCAGCTTGTGCGGGTGAACGGTCAACGGCAGTGATGCTAAGTAGCACCGTGTTGAGATCGGCTTCAGCCTCTACCTGTCCTGCTAGCTGGGCAGGGGTGACGTTCAGCCCAAGGCTGTCGATCACTGGCTGTAGCACAAGCGGGGTGTCCACGGTCTCGGCATACGATAGAACTCTCGCTTGTGTGAACGTGTTGCCTTGCTGTAGTTCAGTCACAGATCCCGAACTTTGAATAGCCGCAAACAACTTAGTTTCCGACGAATAGGTTGGACTCATCGTCAGAGATAAGGCGGCTGAGATTGCACCGAAAGTCAGCACGGAAAGGGTTACGAACAACCAGTTGCGACGTAATATGCGGAGGTACTCTGTTAGCTCCAATTAGGAGGCCTTCCTTGATCGAGCGTTCTGTTTCCGTGCAGTGATTCGGTCGCTCAGGGAAACTAAGTTCGAAGTAGCCCCTGATTGGCTCGGAACCAGGTGAGCGTGTCCGCGATGCCCTGTTCGAGGTCTATCTGAGCCCTCCATCCTGACGAGTTCAATTTGGATACATCGAGCAGCTTCTGTGGCGTGCCATCAGGTTTTGAGGAGTCCCAGATAGTCTCGCCCTCGTACCCCGTTGCCGTCGAAACAATCTCGGCGAGTTCGCGGATCGAGACGTCGGTGCCTGTCCCGACGTTCACCTGGTCAGGACCGTCGTACTGCTCCATCAGATGCAGGCATGCAGCCGCCATATCATCCACGTGCAAGAACTCCCGACGGGGAGATCCAGATCCCCAGTTAGTGACGGACGTCGCGCCTAGGCTAACTGCTTCTTCGTATCGCCGAATCATCGCCGGAAGTACGTGCGAGCCTTTCAGGGAGAAATTATCCCCGGGACCGTACAGATTGGTAGGCATAGCGGAGATCCAAGGGAGTCCGTACTGCCTTCGAATGGCCTGGACATGCATGATCCCCGCGATTTTTGCGATGGCGTATGCGTCATTCGTGGGCTCAAGATGCCCAGTGAGCAACGAACCTTCTTGAATAGGCTGCTGCGCAAATTTCGGGTAAATGCAGGATGAGCCGAGGAATAGAAGGCGCTCAACGCCGAACTCCCTCGCCGCATCTAAGACGTTGACCTGCATTCGCAGGTTGTCGCTTAAGAAGTCAACAGGCTGAGTGCTGTTTGCGAGTATGCCGCCCACACGGGCTGCAGCCATGATGACGTAATGGGGCTGTTTCTCGCTGAAAAAGTCGAATACACGATCTCGATCTCGCAGATCTAGTTCGCGGGATGAACGTCCTAAGAGATTCCCGAACTGCTGTCTTTCTAGATGGCGCATGATTGCGGAACCGACAAGTCCATTGTGGCCAGCTACATAAAAGGGCTTGCTGCGGTCCAGCTCACCAAGGTCATAGGTGACATTGTCGCCCGCGCTAGTCAGGCTCAGATTTCGCACGCTCACATGGACCCCCAGCTGTCCAACTGCACGGAGTCAATCCAAGGACGACCAGCGTGCTTCAAGGCCTCGATGTCAGCATCGACCATAATTCTGGCGAGTTCGGGGGTCTCGACTGTGGCTTTCCATTCGAGCTTCGCATGTGCCTTCGATGCGTCGCCGATTAGCGCGTCAACCTCCGTTGGTCGAAGGTATCGTTCGTCGAATCTGACGTGATCCTCCCAACGAAGGCCGGCGTGCTCGAAAGATACCTCCAGGAAGTCGCGGACGGAGTAGCCGACGCCGGTCGCAAGGACATAATCATCCGGCTCATCGACTTGCAGCATTCGCCACATTCCTTCGACATATTCTGCGGCATAACCCCAGTCGCGCACTGCGTCCAAGTTGCCCATGAATAAATGTTGTTGCTGCCCTGCTTTGATAGCGGCGACAGCGCGAGTAATTTTGCGAGTAACGAAAGTTTCACCGCGCCGAGGTGATTCGTGATTAAAGAGGACGCCGTTCACAGCGAACATGCCGTAGGCTTCCCGATAATTCTTGGTGATCCAGTAGCTGTACACCTTTGCTGCTCCATAGGGCGAGCGCGGGTAGAAGGGGGTTTCCTCATTCTGCGGCGGCGGCGTTGCTCCGAACATTTCCGACGACGATGCCTGGTAGAACTTAGTTTCTATCCCTGCCATCCTTACTGCTTCAAGGAGACGAACGGAACCCATACCAGTTGTGTCCCCGGTGTGTTCCGGCTCCTCAAACGAGACCCGAACATGGGACTGAGCCGCCAGGTTGTAGACCTCGGTGGGCTGTATTTCTGCAAGCAAGGTGACTAGCCGAGCTCCGTCGCTGAGATCTCCGTAGTGCAGAAATAGCTTTGCGTTGGGATCATGAGGGTCTACATACAGGTGGTCAATTCGCGATGTGTTGAAGGTGGAAGCACGCCGAATGAGACCGTGAACCTCATATCCTTTGGACAGAAGCAACTCCGCCAGGTAGGAACCGTCCTGTCCGGTTATGCCAGTAATCAAAGCGCGACGTTTCAAAGAAACCCCCCATTGTTCAAATGCCTCGGATCTTACCGGAATCAATCGTATCGTGCCCCGCCCGGCACATCGTCAATGTGGCTGCGAACGGACCGTAACACATGCCATCCACTGGACGTCGACGATGCCGATGCGTGGTCGCATAGACTCGTCTCTGTGCAGCACGAATCAATTGGTCCTGTAGATGCAAGTGTTGGAGAACCGGTGAAGATTGGGGGGCTGCGTTTCAGTCGCACGGAGACCCCCGGGCAAGCGGTTGATTTGATCCTGTCTCTAACCTCCCGCCCGAAAACCGCAGGAATACATGTCCACCTCGCCAATGCCTACACGATTGCCCTGGCTGACAAAGACACACGGTATGCGGGCGTTTTCGAAGGAAGATGCGTCATATTCGCGGACGGGAAGCCCCTTACCTGGGTTTCACGCCTTCGCCGACATTCCCCTCCGTTGAAGCAGGTTCCGGGACCGTGGTTGTTCGAGGAGGTGATGCGTGCCGGCGGCTCAGCCGGCCTGCGCCATTTCCTGCTTGGTTCGACTCCTCAGGTCCTGCAGTCCTTGGAGCGAAACCTCACTCGACGTTTTCCAGAAGTGCGGGTTGTAGGTCGGAACTCCCCGCCCTTCCGCGCCCTTAGCGACGAGGAACTCGAGTCGCAGGCATCAGAAATAAAGGAATCACGCCCTGACATCGTATGGATTGGGCTGGGGACGCCGAAGCAGGATTACGAAGCGGAACGTATTGCTCGCCTGCATAACGTCGTGGTCATAGCGGTTGGAGCAGCCTTTGACTTCAGTGCTGGTACGTTGCGTCGCGCTCCGAGCTGGATGACAGCAGTCGGCCTTGAATGGCTTTTCAGGTTGATGATGGAACCGAAACGGCTATGGCGGCGCTACCTTTTCGGAAACGCACGGTTTCTGCGCGCGGTCCTGCGCGAGGCTAAGTGATTTCGATGCTGGAAGATAAGACTCCAACAGTCGTCATCAGCCAACTTCCTCCGCCTACACATGGTTCAACTGTGATGACGAAAGTGCTACTGGACACATTGGTTGAGTTGCAGAATAACGCGCACCTCGTAGACCGCCGTTTCAGCAGTACGATTGATCAGGTAGGGAAATTCCAATGGTCTAAGGTATCTGCCGCTGTCCATCTAGTGCTTAGATTGACGCAGACATGTTATAGGCTCAAACCCAGCAAAGCGATCTTCTTCGCTACTACCAGAGTTCCCTCATTTCTCGTGGACTGGTTGCTTGCTGAGACCCTGAATTTCTTCAAAATACCCACCGTACTTTATCTTCATTCTCAAGGCTTCAGGGATCTTCGTGATCGTAATCCTCTCTTCAGGACTGCTGCACGGAGGCTGTTCAGCAACGCAAGCAGGGTCGTCTGCCTGAGTCCCAGACTTTACGATGACGTGTCTAGCTTGGTTGAAAAAGAGAAGGTGACATTTGTTGCCAATGCGTTATTGTCGGAGCCTAACTTCCCGGATCAAGGGAAAGCTGAGTTCGCTGCTCAGCAGAGAAGGGTACTGTTTCTATCCAATCTGCTCCCTGAAAAGGGTATAGATACCTTCGTCGATCTCGCAATAAAATATTGTCATGATTCGCTCGATACTGTATTCGATATCGTAGGGCCGGCAACATATGAGTTTCAGATCGAAAAGTATAGAGAACGAGTGCGGTCCGCTGGCTATGAACGTAACATATTCTTTCACGGCGCTCAGGCGGGTGAGCAGAAGTGGAATATACTCAACTCTTCGTCACTTTTAGTTTTCCCGTCCATGCTGAACGAGGCCCAACCCCTCACAATCGTGGAAGCGTTCGCCTGCGGTGTACCTGTAATTGCCTACGCGAACGGGGGTATACCGGACATGATTGACAGTGGTACGAATGGTGTGCTTGTGGAGCCTGGGGACTCGGCAGGATTGCTGCAAGCTGTTAAGGGAGCCCTCGCTTCCACTGAATGGCGTCTGTCTGCGGGCCGGGCGGCAAGCCACAGCTACGAACTAAACTACAGTCGTTCCCGATTTCGTGATGCATGGGGCGAATTGTTGGGTCAAATTAGAGTTGAACGACGATGAGTATGCGCCAATTCGTTAATGAAGACGCCGCGCGTTTGATCGGGGCGCCTAGCCCGGCAAACAGAAAAATTCTTCTCTTCTTAACCTCCGCTGCCTTCGCTACAGCCGTACTCCATCGCCTGTCCCACATGCTGCAAACTTGGCACCCTGGCCTGGCGAGGCTTGTATCAGCGATGAATCTGCGATTGCACGGTGCTGACATCGATCCGAGAGCCGTCATCGGGCCAGGCGTCCTCTTTCAACATCCTGTCGGAGTGACCGTGGGGGGTGGAGTGCGCCTTGGGTCGGGTTGTACGCTCATGGGCGGAGTGACGCTAGGGCGAAAGCAAGTTTCGGGTGGACCAGACGAGGATCAATACCCAAAGGTCGGCACCGGCGTCATGCTTGGAGCACATAGCTGCCTTCTCGGTGACATCGAGGTGGGGGATCACTCAGTTGTGGCTGCCCAAGCACTGTTGCTAATGGATGTTCCCCGAACAGCCTGGCAGTAGGGTCACCCGCGAGACTTCGAGAGCTCTGAGGCAGCCATCAAGGCGTAAGTGACGCATACTGTCGTAATCGAGCCAGCGGCTAGGGCCCACACAAAATGAGTCAAGGTGAATGGCGCTGCCGCTATGCATAGGGCCAGTGTGGTGAACGAGCCGATCACTTGCCCTCGCAAGCTCTCTACCCCCAACCGTCGAACACGGATTATAGCGCCGCCGGGTTGCCCCACGACGGCTACAGCAAGCATGACAGCGATTGGAAGGCATATCTCGCGGACCAAATCGACGTACTGGGCCGGAATGAATTCTTCGCCGAACAAGTTCACTGTAACCACGGCAGTTGAGGCAAGAAGAACGCCAATCAAGAGGGCCGAAGCGATTAAACCCAGGAGTAAGCGGCGCAGGCCTTGCTCATCGGCCTTCCGTGCGGCGAACAGTTTTATCACGGTGGGTTGAAATGCAGTCGTGAGAAGCGTGATCGGAGACAAAAGAGTCTGAGTTAGCCGGATCGCACCTACTGAAGCGAAGCCAAATGGAAGGAGGGCAATCGCCGGCGCCGCTTGGCTTACGCCTGTTCCGAGAATGAATTGCAGGCTGATCGCTCGCTCGAATTTTCCCAGGCCACCTACATAGCCCCGCGCCAAACGTAGGCTGAATGACTGTCGGCTATCTATCAGACAAAGGATCCAAATACCTGCAGACATGTTGACGAGTGTCAAGGTAAGGGCCGTCGGTGCGCCAGCAAAAGCAGTCAGAAGTGCACCAAGCGCAAGGAGGAGTCTTAACACGTCCACGATCAGAATGCCGGCGGCGCCATAGAAACCGCCTCTACGACCACCTGTTGCAGCCATCACGTAGTATCGAGCTGCATCCGAACCCACAAAGAAGGCGATGTAGGTAACCCCCCCTAGGAGAGCGACATCACCGAATGGGAGCGAAGCCCCGAGGGAAATGGTCAGGGCCGCTGTCAGCCAAATCAGAACGAAGCTCTTATATCCCCGTCTGGCCCGTGTGCTCGCTGCCGACGCCAGTAGCTGCTCGCTGAAGACAGATCGGTTCATGGACAGCCACAGCATCCAGATCAACCAGAATATTGCAAGAATTCCAAAGGTGCTCGGGCTCAACAGTCGTGCGAAAAGAATTGTAGCGATAAGGCTTAGGGCCGACTGGGCTAATTGGGAGAACACACTGGAAAGGGCCGGAAGACCACGGGAGAACCCAGCCATCATCGATGGATGCGATCGATAATTGCAGCGAAAGCTCGGGAGGTCGCCTCTTCCGTCGATCTTTCTGCATATCGTAAGCCCTCAGATTCGTCGTGTTCGCTTTGCAGGACTTCGAGAATTGCTTTGCCGAGTGAGACAGCGTCCGGGTACGGGAAGGTCCTTCCGAGATGATAGGCACGCACTCGCCATCCGACTAATCCGTGATCGCTTGCCACCACCGGCGTGCCGGAAGCGGCAGCACGAACCAAGACGCCCGAAGAAGAGGTGAACTGTGTGTGATAAGGAAGAAGAACAACATTGGATGCCGAAAATACCAGGGCGAGTTCTTCATCTGAAATGAACTCCGTCACCTGTGAGTAGCGTTCGCCGAACTGTCTGATCAGACTTTCATTCCAAGCTTTGAACTGCTCGTCTATCGCGCCTACCACTACGATCGAGAGTTCCGATAAGTTAAACAGCCCCGGTTCGGACAGTAAGGCCTTCGCGGCCACATCGAATCCTTTGCGATCGTCCTGTCGTCCTACCAGTGCGACCACCTTTGCCGACTGGCTCCAACCGAGGCGCGTTCTTGATTCCTCGCGGTTCGTTCCACCGAAGGGTCCAACCCATGGGTCGGGAATTCGGTCTATTCGGGGACCGGTGGGAATCCTCTCATCGAGCACGATCAGGTGAGCGCGGAGTATGCCCTGAACTAATTTGAAGTAACCGCGTTTCACCGCCGCGCGTAGGTTGCCAGGTCGCCCCGGATGGAGATCGGCCACCCGATATCGCACCATGGCTAAGCTCGACCTGCCAGTCAGCACCCGAAGGGCTATGGCAATCCACCATAAATGTGGAACGTAATCGTCAGGAGAAGTTAGGACGATGGTGGGTTTGCCACCCGCTATGCGGCGCAGCGCTACCAACATTCTGAGCAGTGTGCGAGTGGAAACCTTCGCATGCAACCGGGGGATACGCGATACATCTACCCACTGTATTCGGGCACCTGATGGCACATTCTGAACGAAGTCTTCGAGGTCGGGACCTGACTCCCGCCTGGGCATCAGCACACTGGCATGGGCGCAGGTTTCGCTGGCGCCGGCAACCAGAGGCTGAAGCACATGTAGGCGCGACGCAAATGGGTTTGCTTCGAAGAAGATAACAGTTGATTCGCCGGTATCGAGGCGTTTATGCATCGGTGAATTCGTCCTTGTGATTGGAAGCTATGCCGCAAAAGACCAGAGTGTAAAACGGCAAAGCTGTAACGAGGCTTTCAAGGATGGGGTTGACGCTCATCGAGATGAATGCAGCTACTAAGGCAGGAGCCCATATCTTCGCCCAACTTCGTTCGATCGCAATCGAACGAAATGCCCGTATCAGGAGGCGAACTGGAGGAACCGCAAAGAGAACAAGTGCGATGAGACCGCCAAAGACGGCTAGGGAGAGGAAGGAGTTATGAAAAGGAACGAATTGCAAGCTTCCTCGAATATTCGCGATTGCCGTGATGGGTTCAGACGCCCCGGATCCGAACAGGAAGTTTTCGTCCCATATTTCCATCGCTTGAGTCCAAAGGACTTGTCTAGTTCCAGTATTATCGACTCTCCCGAAGCTGTTGTAGAACCGGTCAAGAAGTGATTCAAGAAATGGCAGCGCGCTCAGACCTGCGACCAGGGTCGTGAATATGAGAGCAATAGACACGCGAGGCGTCAGATAGCTCAGGCTCAAGTACGTCATGAGTCCGGCCATAAGGATCGCAATAGTTGTAGCCGAAGCATAATGAACGCCGCCCATCGCGAGGGCGACTACGACCATAGCCTTGCTGAGTTTCGAGAAACGGGATGCAGGAAGGCAAAGAATGAGGACGGCGATAAAAGCCGTCTCGTGGTTGAAGTGCGCTGGTGGTTCGCCATTGCTTGCCGAAGCAACATCGTAGATGGCGGTTGCCCCGAAGATCAGGGCGGACAGTTGTAATAGGAAGTCGGCGTTGCCGACCCGATCCTTGCCCGACTTACTTGCAGGCCTGGTCGAGACAAAGAAGGCGGGCCCCAACAGCGCTGGAAGTATAGCAGCCACTATTACGGTTGAATCATTCTTAATCTGTCCTGATACTAGTGCGATTACATAGACGCTGTACAAGTATCCTGCGAACACGAGTATCCAGGCATAACTGCGAGTGTCTATTGTACTCGTCGCGAGTCTATTTCGTCCGTCGATCAGAATAGCAAGTAGCACCATGAATGGCAGCAGTACATACCGAATTGATGGGCCACCACTAACCCATCCGCTGATATCTACGGCAGAAATAGCAATAACACTAGTTAGTGTTAGTGGATATGTGATGCGATAATGCTCTACTCCCGGCCCTTGATTATTGACTGGTGTGTCTACGCCGTCACCGACTGATGACACACCAAGAATAGGGCGGGTGGTTTTAAATCTCCCGCGCAACTGCGGCAACGAACGCTGCCTTCCAGTTGTTTATAGCTTCTCGAGGAAGCTCCAAACGAATATCGGAGCGTTCGTCCACTACAGCCCAGTCGCGTGCTTCCAAGTTCCCGGAAATGACTGGTAGGCCGGTATGTTTCGCGATCTCTACAGCCCGGTTATCAACTGCAACGATCGTGGATTTCGCGCCCAGCTGTAGGGCACGAACTCCAGCATGAAGTCGAGTGCCAACGTAGTCGAACTGTCTAGAGTTCAAGGCCGAATTGAAATCTTCGAGACCGTCACCCAAGAACTGCACACCTCGATCAAGCGAACGAACATAGGTGCGGTCCTTCGAGCCCTGAGGCCATACGAGAACTTCCTCGTACCGTTCTTTGAGTCCACGGACCAATTTCGCATCCCTGAGGGGGTTCCTGTGGTAGTCGGTAAGAGTCATGATGACTCCACTGGGACGCTTGTCAGATACGGGTATCTCGCTTGGTAGGCGCCACATCGTCGGGCAGCCGGTGTTGATGCTTTCTACACCTACTTCGGTAAGCATTTTCTGTGTGTATCCGTCTCGAACACTATTCACGCCCGCGCCTAGGAGTCCTCTCCAGAGCGACCGCGAGAGAAGGTTCGGTTTGGCCTGATACTGCCACCATCCAACTCCGAGCAACGAAACGGAGCCCTTGTAAGTGTGAACAGTGTGTGGGTCAAGTTTCCATTGGATGTATGTAGGAATATTGCCGTTCAGAAGGTTAGTCCCGCCTACCACGAAGTCACTACAGTGGGCGGCGAGTTGGCGTTCCTTCCTCGTAAGATACGTCTGAGTTGGAAGGCGCAACAGGTAGGAATCGGGAAGCATGCCTGCGAGTTCTGTTTCCACTGCATCCGCGATTATCTGGTCCCCCGTGTTCCTTGAGTTCAGGCTCGGATCCAACCAACCGACGACGTGTTCTTGTCCCACAAACTTCCCCTCTAGTCTTATGTCAACGGATGCCACCTCGGTCAATGCTATACGGGCCAGCGACAAGGATCGATCTGGCCCACGCTGCGTGTGACGAGCAAACACAAGTTCATTTTGTTAGAGATTCACGGGAGAGTCGTACCGGTCAGGGCTCAGCGGAGGGCCCTCTTCACCGGTTGGTCGTATTCTGAGGCCACGCAGCGGTTACATAAGGACATCATGTACACCGCCACAGTACCGATCACAGCCCCGAGCGCGTTCGCCAGCACATCGCGCGGCGTCGCCACACGCTCCGGACGGAACACCTCCTGTCCCACCTCAATGCACATTGACGCAATGATCCCGATCGGCAGCGCCAGCCATGCCCGCTGCAGCGGCAGAAGCGCGGCCACCAGGAACCCGAATGGAATGAAGAGCAGCACGTTGGCTCCCGACTCGATCGTCGAGTAGTCGAACCAGCTCGAAGCGCCGTTGCGGTGCAGGAACCGCAGTACCCGGTCGATCAGGCCCGACGCTCCCTCATCGACGGGAGACGGCCAGAAACCGATCAAAGCCAACGCCAACAGGTAGCTGGCCAGCAGCGCAGCGAGGAGGCGCCGTCGTCGTGCTGGTTTTTGTAGGCCGGCTGTCACCGGTGGCTGTATTCCCAGTCCACCAGCGTCTTCACGGCGGGGACCAACTCGCGCACCATTTGCTGGTACACCTCGTCGGGGCGGCGGTAGGGGTCCACCACGTCGTCGTGGGAGGGATCGGACGGGTGAACGGTGCGGGCACGCACCACCTTCGGCAGGATGCTGCGCCACCGCTGCGGGCCGGAGACGGTGGTGTCGCCGTCGAGCTCGGTAAGCAGGCGCGCGAATTCGCGGAGGGTGAAGGTCTTGCGCAGCAGGTGTGGCGCCATCTCGATCACCCGGCCGCGGTGTTCGCGGGTCAGCGCCAGGACCAAATCCTTGCCGTCCAGGATGCGCTCCTCGAGCTGGCGGGCGCGGAAGCCCTCGGACACGCCGTCGAACACGTGCACAAAGCCCGCCACCTGCGGGTCCATCGGCCGGTCGACCAGGGCGCCGGTGCCGGCGCTGGACACCTCGAACTCGCCCGGCGCGATGTTGCCCAGCGCGCTCTGCAGCAGACGCTCCACCATGGGGGAGCGGCAGATGTTGCCGGTGCACACGGCAAGGATCCGGAAGGGCGTATCGGTGGTCATGGCCTCTATTCCTGGAGACTACGCCTGGCGGCGCGGAGGTCGGGTCTCTTTCGAGGGTACCGGGTTCGGGTTGTGTTACGAGCCGGTGCTCACACAGCTAGCGCGGAATGAGGCGGAACAGGAACCGGGTGCGCACCATGACCCAGAGCAGCCCGAGGAGCAGCACGTAGGCGGCGGTGTTCAGCCACAGGTCGCCCTCGCGGAGGGCCGGAATGTTCGCCACCGCCAGGATGAGGAACACGTGCATGATGAACACGTACAGCGTCGCCTGGCCCAGCGGGATCAGGAACCAGCCCAGCGCTTTCTGCAGCGGCTTCCAGTACGCGCTGAGCAGGGCATACAGGGCCACCACAATCACCAGCACGTTCAGCAGCCGGCCGGCGCCGAGGTAGGTGCGGTTGAAGTAGGTGTCGTAGATCCGCTGGAAGGTGCCTTCGGGCAGCAGGCCCAGTCGGACGTCGAGCGCGTTGGACAGATAAGGTCCGGTCCACGAGAACACCGCGCACGCCGCGGCGATGACGAGGCAGAGTCCCAGGACGGCCTTGCGTCGGGGGTGTGAGAACCACTCGACGATGCGGTGGCGGTGGTAGCCGGCCACGAGCCCGAGCACGAACAGCACCTGCCAGACCAGCAGCGGGAACGAGTCCTCGAACTGGGACGGCAGCAGCCGCGGCCTCAGCAGCGTGCCCACTGCCCAGAGCGCGAGGCTGACGGTGAGCACCAGCCAGGTGAGCCGGCGGGCCATGGCGGCGAGGATGAGCGGGCTGATCAGCAGCAGGATCACGTAGAGGCCCATCACGTTGAACTGCCACGGACCCACCTGCAGCAGGAGCAGGGCGGGGATGAGGCCCGCGGGAACCGGGAACTCGAGCAGGCCTTCCATGCCCGCGTACAGGTCGTACGTGGTTCCGGCCGCTCCCTGACCAGCTGCACCCGTGCCCTGGTCGGTGAAGGTGGTGACCGCGGCGGCGTTGATGAACGGCAGCAGCGACAGCAGATAGACAAGGATCACCACCACCAGCGCGGTCACGTACAACTTCCAGGCGCGGCTGGTGGTGCGGTCGACCACGTCGCCCAGCTCGTCCGCGATGCGCGGACCGTAGACCAGGCCCACCACCGCCCCGGAGAGCAGGACGAACAGTTCAGCACCGGAGACCACGCCGATGGTCTCCTGCGTGAAGAGCTGGAACGCGGAGCTGATACCCACGTGATTGACGACCACGAACACGATCGCCATGCCGCGAAGCATGTCGATGCGGGCGTCGCGGCCGCCGTCGGAGTTGTAGGCCCAGCGGTTGCGGGCGGCGCGGCCGGAGAAGAACCAGAGGAGCGCGACGGCCAGGAGCACGGTTGCAGCCAGCGCCCAGGCCGGCCAGCCGGTCAGAACGGTGCCGGTTCCCGAGGGCTGTTCCGTGGCCGGGATAGCTAGTTCGGTTGGTGCGGTGACGGGGCGGGCCTCGACGCCCGATTCCTCGAGAGCGGTGCGGAACGCGGTTGCTACCTCGGATGTTCCGGTGACGCCCCACTCGATGGTGAACGGCGTCTCACCGCGGGAGTCGACGGTCTCATCCCAGATCACCGTTCTCAGCTGCGGGTGGTCGTCATTGGATACGCCGAGGACCTGGTCCCACCAGCTGCTCTTGATCTCGAGCTCGGTGTCCCCGGGAGCGCCGGGGGAGAAGAACGCGCCGGTCTGCACCATGACGGGCTTGTCACGGTCTTCGGCGTAGGCGGTGTAGAAGTCGTCTGTCGCACGGGAGCCGGACGGGTCGAGGTCGGCGAGGAAGTCGCCGTCGTCGGGGGTGGTGTTGCGGGCCGAGCGCTCGCCGATCGGATCGTAGTAGAGGTACAGGCCGACCCAGTCCACGGCGTCGTCGCCGGGGTAGTAGGGATCGTAGGCAGCGTCGTCCTGGTCCCACACGCCGTCGTCGTTGGTGTCCAGCGGTTCCAGCGGCGCGCCGTTGGGAGGCTGGGAGGTGGCCTCGCGGAAGGGGTAGTCACGGGCGGCGGTGGGGGACCAGACCATCAGCGCGCTGTCCAGGCTGTTGCGGACGGCGGAGGAGACGGCGGTGAAGGCCGCGGTGTACGCCTCGGGCTGCTGACCCCACGGCACCCAGGGTGCGTTCATCTCAGGGGCGAAGCGGACGTAGACCTCGCCCTGAAAGTTGGTGGCGGCGTCGGCCAGTTGGTCGGCGAAGGCGGTGGCGGCGTCGGGCGTGATGTCGGCGAGGGGGACGCGCGGCTCGACGGTGACCAGCGCGTGCGAGCCCTGGCCCGCTGCCTGCGCGAAGAAGGCCTTGAGGTAGGACTGCTCCTGGCTGGTCATCGGGAAGGGCACGTTCTGGCCGTAGATCGCGGCCGGGGCGCCGAGGCGCTGGGCGTGGGCGTCCGCCGAGTCCTCCGACCAGTTCAGGACCGTGCCGTACAGCGTTTCGTCCGGGTCGGCGGGCTGTTCCTGGGCGTGCGCGGGCGTAGAAGGAAGTAGCAGGGCTGCGAGCAGGAGTGCAATGGAGAGCAAACGAGTCCAGAGGGTCGCGGAGATCCGAGGCACTGCTACTCCTTACGGGCGAGGCTTCAGGTGCGTTAGCGCCGCGAGCCTTTCGATGCTGCTGGTGGTTTCGATGTTAGGGCAGGCATGGGCCTCGGCGCGGGACTGCAACCGAGGGGGCGTCCGCCGTCGTAAAGTAAGCGGAGCCCTCCGCGGCCTCGGCTGGGCTTTGCCGCTCCGCCGCGGGCGGTGTGCTGCTTCCAATGCCCGTTCCCAAGTGGGAGGTTTCGCCCATGACCATGGTGGACAACGCCGTTTACGTCAACGGCCACAGGACCGACAACCCTCGGAACCTGGACGAGACATATGAGGTAATGCGCGACCGCGGCGGCATGGCGTGGATTGGGCTGTACCGACCGGAGACGGAGGAACTCCACTCCGTGGCCAGCGAGTTCGGTCTGCACGAGCTTGCCGTCGAGGATGCGCTCCACGGGCACCAGCGGGCCAAGCTCGAACGGTACGGGGACACCCTCTTCACGGTGCTGCGTCCGGCCCGCTACCTGGACGACGTCGAGAAGGTCGAGTTCGGCGAGCTCCACATCTTCGTTGGCCCGGACTTCGCCGTGACCGTCCGCCACGCCGAGTCTCCGGATCTTGCCCGGGTGCGGCGCCGACTCGAGAACGAACCGGAGTTGCTCACCCTGGGACCCCAGGCCGTTCTCTACGCCATCCTGGACGAGGTGGTGGACCGCTATGAACCGGTCGCCGCCGGGCTCGAGAACGACATTGACGAGATCGAGGACGAGCTGTTCGGGTCCTCCACTCCGGACGTCACCCGCCGGATCTACGAACTCTCCCGGGAGGTCATCGCCTTCCAGCGGGCCACCCATCCGTTGCGCGGGATGCTCGAAGCCCTGCTGCGCGGATCCGACAAGTACGCACTGGATCTGGAACTGCAGCGCCGCCTGCGCGACGTCCATGACCACGTGCTGCGCGTCGTCGAACGCGTGGACGGGTTCCGCGCGCTCCTGCAGAACGCGCTCACCGTCAACGCGGCCCTGGTTGGACAGCAGCAGAACGAGGAAATGCGCCACCTCACCGAAGCCAGCTTCGCCCAGAACGAAGAGGTCAAGAAGATATCCTCCTGGGCGGCCATACTGTTCGCTCCGACGCTGGTCGGGACGGTGTACGGCATGAACTTTGAACACATGCCCGAGCTGGACTGGGCATACGGTTATCCCTTTGCCTTGGGACTCATGGTGGCCATGGGGATCACGCTTTACCTGACGTTCAAGCGGCTCAAGTGGCTCTGATTCCGTGGGACGAGGGGCCGCTGGGCCGGGTGCGAACGCTCACCGGTTTCGCGCTGGCCCTGGTGCTGCCGCCGCTGCTGGAGTGGGTCATGTTCGCTGCCGGCAGCGGATTTCTCGCCTCCGACGTGCTCGTGCAGTTGGCGGGCGTGGTGGCAGTTGCCCTGGTCGGGGGCCTGTGGCCGGCGCTGCTTGCCGCACTGTGGAGCAGCCTGATTCTCATCTACTTCTCCACAGAGCCGTTCGGGTCCCTCGAGATCGCCCACCCGGAGAACGTGCTCACGGTCCTGATCTTCGTGGCCGTTGGAGTAGCGGTGTCCCTGGTAGTGGGCCTGGCGGCGCGTCGCTCCCGCGAAGCTGCCATCGCCTCCGCCGACGCTGCGACGCTGGGCGAACTAGCCCGCGGCGTGCTCGCGGCCGAGGACACTCTGCAGGGCTTCCTCCACCACGTGCGCACCCACTTCGGGATGGACGGCGCCGCGCTGTACGCGCTCGACGACGACCCCCGCTCCACCGATCGGTGGACGCTGCTCGCGTCGGAGGGGCCTTCGTCGTCCGTTCCCGCAGTCGACAGCGAAGCCGGCACTCTGGTTCCCGGCGGGCTGAAGCTGGTGCTGTCCGGCCACGCGCTCAGCGCGCGGGAGCAGCGGCTGCTTGTGGCGTTCGGATCGCAGCTCGCCGCCCTGCGCCAGCGGCAGCAGCTGATCGCCAGCAGCGAGGAGAACCGCCGGCTAGCCGAGGGGAACGTCATGCGGACCGCCATCCTGCGGGCCGTCTCCCACGACCTGCGGACTCCACTGGCCACGATCAAGCTCGCGGTCACCAGCCTGCGGCAGCAGGGGGTGCAGTTCACGCCCGAGGAGGAGGCGGAGCTGCTGGCCACCATCGAAACGTCCGCGGACAGGCTGGCTTCCCTGATCGACAACCTCCTGGACATGTCCCGGCTCACCGGCGATGCAGTGACCCCCCACCTCGGTCCGGTGCACTGGAGCGACGTGGTCGATGCGGCGCTGAAGGGTATGCCGGCGGAAAACGTCCGGATCCTGCTCGAGGCCAACACGCCGCCCGTGCACGCGGACTTCGGGATGCTGGAGCGGGTGATCGCCAACATTGCGGAGAATGCGCTGAAGTATGCGGGGGAGTCCGACGTCGAAATCAGCGCCCACGTGTCCGGCACCGTTGGCGACCATCCCGCGAGCGAGCTGCGTGTCCGCGACCATGGGCGGGGAGTTGGGCAGGACGCCGTCGTACGCATGTTCCAGCCGTTCCAGCGGCTGGACGACACGCAGGCCACCGGGCTGGGACTGGGCCTCGCCGTCGCACGCGGTTTCACCGAGGTGATGGGCGGGGAACTGCTCGCCGAGCCGACACCCGGCGGCGGACTCACCCTGGTGGTGCGGCTGCCGCTGTCCACGGGGGTGTGGGAGTGACCACCGTCCTGATTGTCGACGACGAAACGCAGCTGCTGCGCGCCCTGCAGATCAACCTGCGCACCCACGGCTACCGTCCGATCCCTGCCGCCGACGGTGCGGCCGCGCTCGCAGCCGCGTCCGAGCATCGTCCGGACCTGGTGATCCTCGACCTGGGCCTGCCCGACCTGGACGGCGTGGAGGTCATCACCCGGCTTCGCGCCTGGACACAGGTGCCGATCCTGGTGCTCTCCGCCCGCCACGGCCCCGAGGACAAGGTGGAAGCGCTCGACGCCGGCGCGGACGACTATGTAACGAAACCGTTCGGCCTGGAGGAACTGCTGGCTCGCCTACGGGCGGCGGAGCGCCGGTCCGTGGGAACCCCCGGCACACCTGTGGTGAGCACGGACAGCTTCACGCTGGACCTCTCGGCTCGAAAGGCCGAGCGCGACGGGGAGCAGGTGCGGCTGACGCCCACCGAATGGAAGATCGTGGAGCTGCTGGTCCGCAAGCCCGGACAGCTGGTGGGGCAGCAGCAGCTGCTGCTCGACGTCTGGGGACCGGCGTACGCGCGGGAAGTGCAGTACCTGCGCGTCTACCTCAACCAGATCCGGCGCAAGCTCGAACCGGACCCCGCCCAGCCGCGACACTTCATCACCGAAAGTGGCATGGGTTACAGGTTTGAACCCTGACCCGTAAAGGTTCCGTTAAGGAACGCATTTCGGCTGCTCGGGCGGCTCTACATTCGAGCCGTGAGCGCAACCATCGACCATCTCGTTTCGTCCCGCCCAGCCCGCCGTTTTGGGCACTGGCTGCTCGACGACGAGAACCAACGCCACCCGCACCCGCAACGCGGCCCCCAGCACGGCAAGCAGCCGTGGTGGAGGGTGATGTGCCTGACCGGCGTCGACTACTTCTCCACCCTCGGCTACCAGCCGGCGATCGCCGCCGCTGCCGCGGGTGCCCTCGCCCCGATCGCCACCCTCATCCTCGTGGCCGTTACCCTGTTCGGTGCGCTCCCGGTCTACAAGCGCGTTGCCCGGGAGAGCCCGCACGGTGAGGGTTCCATCGCGATGCTGGAGAAGCTCCTGCCGAGGTGGAAGGGCAAGATCTTTGTCCTGGCGCTCCTGGGCTTCGCCGCCACGAGCTTCACCATCACCATGACCCTCTCCGCGGCCGACGCGACCGCCCACCTCATCGAAAACCCGTTCGCCCCGTCGTGGCTGCACGGACAGGAAGTGCCGGTGACGCTGGTGTTCCTGCTGCTCCTCGCCGTCGTCTTCCTGCGGGGGTTCCGGGAGGCGATCGGCATCGCCGTCGTCATAGTGGCAGTGTTCCTGGCCCTCAACCTGGTGGTGATTGTTGCGGCAGCCGGCCAGGTCGCGATCGAGCCGCAACCGATCGACGACTGGTGGGCCGTCCTCACCGCGCAGCACAGCAACCCGCTGGCCATGATCGGGATTGCCCTGCTGGTCTTCCCACGGCTGGCGCTGGGCCTCTCCGGGTTCGAGACCGGCGTGGTGGTCATGCCCCAAATCAAGGACGGCCCGTTCGATACCGAGGAGCGGCCCGAAGGCCGCATCGCCGGCACCCAGAAGCTGCTGACCCTCGCGGCGCTGATCATGAGCGGGTTCCTGATCGCCTCGAGCTTCGTGACCACGCTGCTGATCCCGGCGTCGGAATTCGAGGAGGGCGGTGAGGCGCAGGGCCGCGCGCTCGCGTACCTGGCGCACGAATACCTCGGCGAAGGGTTCGGCACGCTCTACGACATCAGCACCATCGCCATCCTCTGGTTCGCCGGCGCCTCGGCCATGACCGGCCTCCTCAACCTCGTGCCGCGCTACCTGCCGCGGTACGGGATGGCTCCAGCCTGGTCGCGGGCCACCCGGCCCATGGTGCTGGTGTTCACCGCCGTCGCCGCGGTTGTCACCGTGGCCTTCAAGGCCGACGTCGACGCCCAGGGCGGTGCCTACGCCACCGGCGTGCTGGTGCTGATCACGTCCGCGTCGGTGGCTGTGATCCTGTCCGCGCGGCGGCGCGGCCGGTACCGCGCCGTCGTGGGTTTCGGGTTGGTGTCGCTGATCCTGGTGTGGACCACGCTGGCGAACGTCTGGGACAGGCCCGACGGCGCCGGGATCGCCGCGCTCTTTATCCTCGGCATTGTGGTGGTGTCCTTCGCGTCCCGTGCGCGGCGGGCGTTCGAACTGCGTGCTGCCACCATCACGCTGGACGAGGAGGCGCTCGCGTTCCTCCGGGTGGAGGCAGGCCGCGAGATCACGCTGATCGCGCACGAGCCCGAACGGCTGAGCGCCGCGGCGTACCGCAGGAAGCTGCAGCACACCTGCAGCGTCAGCCACCTCACTCCGAGCGACGACCCGTTGTTCATCGAGGTCATCGTGGACGACTCATCCGAGTTCGAGACCCACCTGCAGGTCCGCGGCATCACCCGCCACGGATTCCGGATCCTCGAGGTGCACAGCTCGAACGTGCCCAACACCATCGCTGCGGTGATGCTGCACATCCGCGACATCACCGGACTCATGCCGCACGTGTACTTCCGCTGGACCGAGGGCGATCCGTTGGCCAACCTGTTCAAGTTCCTGGTGATCGGGGAGGGCGAGATCGCCCCGGTCACCCGCGAGGTGCTGCGAGAGGCCGAGCCGGACGTCTCCCGGAGGCCCTGGGTCCACGTCGGCTGATCCCTCACCAATGAAGAGCAGGAGGGGTGCGGCTTTCAGGCCGACACTCCAGAATTCAGAGGGCGCGGCGCACCTGGTCCAGTTTCAGGTCGATGTCCTCTAGATCCCGGACGGCTGCACTGAGCAGCCTCTGACCGATCAGGTTGGCGTCCTCCCGCTCGTACCGGGCCCGAATCTCGAGCACTGTCGCGGCCATCTGCGCCCGCGCTGCTTCGAGATTCGCCAGGTAGTCGGTTCCGTCGCTCGGTTGCGCCGTCATGATTCCCCCTTCGGCAAGGTGTTCTTGAGTTGCTGCAGGCCGGACCGAACGCTGGCCCTGATCACGGGCTGGGGTACGTGCAGGCGTTTGGCAGCCTGTCCGCAGGTGAGACACTCGGAGAAGGTCAGGCTGAGTGCTTCGCGCTGCAATCCAGTGAGCTGGTCAAGGCACGCCGGCTCCGAATGTTCGACGGGCCTGTTGCCGGTACGAAGTCTGTGCGCAGCGGCACGATGCGTGATCGACATGAGCCACGTCATCGGAGAATCGGAGGCCGGGTCGAAGGTAGCGGCTCGTTCCCAGACTGTCTGGAACACTTCCAGGGTTGTGTCCTCGCTGACTTTTCGATCCACAAGGAGGTGCAGGGTCAGCCCGTGCACCCTGTGGGCGGTGCGCCGGTACAACTCGGCGAACGAGTTCCGGTCTCCATGTGCCGTGCCTTGAACCAACGCGACCAGCGATTCTGACTGGTCCGCAGCGGACTGCAAGTGCTTTTGGTTCATAGCGGACGTATCACGCTGTGCGTTCTCCGAGTCATTCCGGCCGCGCGAATCGCGCCCTGTGGTGTTGCCCCGATCCCGACTTTCCCACGAATACATCCCAAACTGAAACTAAGCTAGCTGATCGTTACTATTCGGTGATCTTTGGAATCGGAGTCCACGGGTTCCGCTGCCTATGACCTTGCAAGGCTTTCCAGGACATCCAGTGCGACGGCGGTCCCATTTTCCCTGCGCATGTGCGATCCCGTGTGGGCCGCCTGCTCCCGGTACCGCCCGATGTGCGCCAGGGCGTGGGCGAGCCGGGCGGTCGTGGCCTTGCGGTAGGGGACGGGCTCGGGACCGAGGTCGCGCTGGTGCAGGAGATATCCCCAGAACGGCTGGTCCGCGATGAACGGAACCACCACCGACGGGACGCCGGCCCTGACCACGGCGTGCGTGGTGCCGGCGCCCCCGTGGTGGATCGCTGCGGCAGCCCGCGGCAGGACCAGGCTGTGGTCCACCGACTCACGCACCAGGACGTCGTGGCTCCTGAGATTGGGCGGGACGTCGATGCCGCCCCAGCCGGTGGCCGCCACCACCCTCAGCCCGTTCCGGCGGGCCGCTTCCACAATCGCCGTGCCCAACGCGCGCGGGTCACCCGCCTTCATCGAACCGAACCCGGCGTAGGCAAAGTCACCGCCGTCCAGGAAGTCGAGGAGTTCCTGATCATTTTCAGCACTGTCAGCCGCCTCCTCTCCAGCCGGCGGGTGAGTGCTCCAGTGGCCCGTGAGGTGAACGGAGTCGGGCCAATCCACGGGGCGGGGAAGCAGCTGGGGGCTAATCGGGATCATTGTCGCGTCCGGGCGCGGTTTAGTTCGCGGGGCGGGCGGGAGGTCCTTCACCGCCTGGTCCAGTTCGCGCCGGAACATCAGTGTGGCAACGTCCGCGAAGCGGTAGGTCATCCGGTTCAGCGGACCGAGGCTGGCCCTGCTGATGAAAGGCGCCGGGAACTCGCGGGTGGCGGTGAAGGACGGAATCGTCTCCACCAGCACCGACGGGATGCCCAACCGCTGAGCCGCGATCGGAGCGCTGAGGACCTTTGGGTGGTAGACCACAACGTCCGGAGCGAACTCCACAATGTGTTCCACGGCAGCGGACAGGAGTTGGCTCATCGCCGGCCGGATGGCGGTGCGGAATTCTTTCGCCGCCATGCCGGGTGACACGCCGTGCTCGCTGATGAACTGAGCGAGATCCATCCGCAGGCTGACCGTGTCCAGGCCGCCGACGTCGACCCCCGAGTTGTCCGGGATGGCCGTCCGCACCGAATGGCCA
This sequence comes from Arthrobacter sp. JZ12, assembly GCF_035189165.1. NCBI lineage: Bacteria > Bacillati > Actinomycetota > Actinomycetes > Micrococcales > Micrococcaceae > Arthrobacter > Arthrobacter sp. JZ12. Next base: position 1,004,119 of record NZ_CP045246.1, read on the forward strand.
CGGGCGACCGCGGCGCGCGCCAGCGCAAGAAACGGTTCCACATCGCCGCGCGTACCGGCGGTCAGCAACAGGATCTTCATGAGGTGCTCCGTTCCCTAGATCGATCAGAAATCGGCATGTCGGGCATCACGCACTCAGGTCACGCCGGCGCAGGAAGAAGGCCGCTAACGCGGTCCCGGCGACGGCCACGGTGATCAGGCCCAGTGCGCTGGCCCCGTCGAAAGCCTCAACCGGCATGGCTGACGAGTGCCGGAACGGGCTGGCGTCCTGCAGCCACGCCGGCAGGCCAAGCAGCTCCCCGAATTCTCCGAGGACAACCCCAACCGCGAGCATCCCCCAACTCAACACGATGCTGACCCTTGGGAAAAGGGCAAAAGCCAACGTAGCCACGGCAAGAAACACCAGCGCGGCCGGCACGTACGCCAACGCCGCCGGAACCAGCGACCAGTTCGGCCCGTCGGCACTGCCGGACAAGCTCAGCCCAATTGCGGCGGCGATGCCTGCCGTTCCCGACACCAGGGCCGCGGAAACAGTGGCCGTGAGCAGGTTAGCGCCGAACCAGCGGGTGCGGGATGCGGGAACCGAGAGGAGGAGTTCGGCCCGGCCCTCCGCCTCCTCGGATCGCATGCGAAGGACCCCCTGAATGCCCGCAGCCGCCGCAAAGATGGACGCGATGCCGAACAGCGCCGTCACATAGATATCGACCAGCCCGGCCTGCCCTCCCGGCACCAGCCGGCCGATGAGCTCCCGCAGCGGCGCCGCACTCGAGATGGCCTCCGACACCGCAGGCCCCAGCGCGCCCGCAACGGCACCAAGCGCCGCAGCACCAATGCACCAGCCGACGACGGCGGAGCGCTGCAGCCGCCACGCAAGCGCCACGATGGAGGCTCCACCCACACCGGCCCGCTCCCTGCCCACGCGCTGGGGCAGCAGGCTGGCACCGAGGTCGCGCCGTCGTCGTACCAGTACTGCCACTGCTCCCAGCGCAACCGCGGCAACGAGGGGGACCAGCAGCATGGCCGGGTCAGGGCTGGTGAACGGGCGCACCCGCTGCCCCCAACCAATCGGCGACAGGAGCGACGGCCAGGCGCTGGTCACGGACAGCAGGTCGGCGGAGGCGGTGCCGAGCGCGTCGCCCATCCCGCGGACCGCGTAAGCCGCGCCGACCAGGCCCGCCGAGATGCCGTTGGCGCTCCTGCCCGTGGGCATGAGCTGGGCCGCGACGGCGGCAACCGCCGTGAAGAAGATTCCCACGGTTCCGACGGCGGCGCCCGCGGCGACGGACCCGCCCGCCGGCAGCCCGCTAGCGAGAAAAGCGACGGCCACAAGGACGGTGAGCAGCAGGTTTGCCGCGATGCCCAGCACCAGGGTCGCGGCGAGCGACGCCGCCCGGGGGAGCGGAACCGCGCCGACAAGTTCAGCACGCCCCAGCTCTTCGTCCGCGCGCGTGTGCCGGACCACCAGGAATGTGCTCATCAGGCCCGCCAGGACAGCAGTGAACGCGAACCCCTGGAAGAACACGACGGCGCCGACGCTGACGCCGTCGGGCAGGCCGCGGAGAAAAAGGAAGGCCGGGTTCGCCGCCGCCAACCGGACGATCGCCGCCCGCGACTCCTCGTCCCCGAACTGCGTGCCCACAGCCGTGGAAGTCACGAAGGTGAGCAGCGCGATGCCGGCGATCCAGATCGGCAGCGTCACCCGGTCCCGCCGGGCCATGAAGCGGACGAGCCGGAACGCCCCGGACATCACGCGACCTCGCTGTAGTGGCGAAGGAACAGCGACTCCAACGACGGCGGCGCAACCGACACGCTGCTGACTCCCGGCTCGGCGATGCCGGCCAGAACGGAGGCGAGGTCGGAGGGGTCGACGTCGAACTCCACCGCGCCGTCGCCCACGGTGACGGCGTGGACGCCGGGCAAGGCGGACAGGCGGGAAGGGTCAGTCAAGCCGGTCACCCGGAAGTGCGTGCGCTGCAAATGCCGGAGCTCGCCCAGAGTGCCCGACTCCACCGCCGTTCCCGCGCGGATGATGGTCACCCGGTCACACAGCTGTTCCACCTCGCTCAATATGTGGCTGGAGAGCAGGACCGTGGCGCCGTCGCGGCTGACGCGCTCGATCTGGCGGCGGAAGGCCGCATCCATAAGCGGGTCGAGGCCGCCGCTCGGCTCATCCAGCACATAGAGGCGGGCCGGGCGCGCGAACGCGGCAATCAGCGCCACCTTCTGCCGGTTGCCCTTGGAGTAGGTGCGGGCCTTCTTGCGCGGGTCGAACTCGAACTCATCGATGAGGCCGCGGCGCAGCTGCTCATCGGCGCCGCCCCGCAGCCCGGTGAGGAGGTCGATGATCTCCCCGCCTGAGAGATTCGGCCACAGGCTCACGTCGCCGGGAACGTAGGCGAGGTTGCGGTGGACTCCCACTGGGTCTGACCACGGGTCCAGTCCGAAGACCCGAGCGGTGCCGGAGTCCGGGCGGATGAGTCCCAGAAGGACTCTCAGCGTGGTGGACTTGCCCGCCCCGTTGGGTCCCAGGAAACCGTGAACTTCTCCGCGCCGCACTGTCAGGTCAAGGCCGTCGAGTGCCCGGGTGCGGCCGAAGTTCTTGCCCAGCCCCCGGACTTCAATAACAAGGTCTGCTGCTGCGTTCATCGGCGCTGCGCTCCTCAGGACGTTCCATGCCACAGGGTACTCCCGCGTGATTGGGTGCTGTAAGCATGCTGTAGGATTGACTGTTGATGCCTAGGCGAGGGAACAGCCCGCTCTGAGTTTTCAGGGCCTGTTCCGTTATCGACGGTGGCTGGCGGCTTTCCTGATCGCGCACATCTGCGCAGGGGGATGATGCTGGGCTTCGTTGCTTTTCGCCCGGTACGTCCGGAACATCCTCAACTCTTCAGGAGACATCATGTCCGAGCAGAAGCTCGCCGCAGAACTGCGCACTGACTTCGGCAAGGGCGCTGCCCGCCAGGCACGCCGCGCCAACAAGATTCCCGCCGTCATCTACGGCCACGGTGCAGACCCCATCCACGTCCTGCTCCCCGCAAAGGCAACCACCCTGGCAGTCCGCCAGGCCAACGCCCTGCTGAGCATCGACCTCGACGGCGAATCCCACCTGGCGCTCGCCAAGGACATCCAGCGCAACCCCATCAAGCAGATCGTCGAGCACATCGACCTCCTGACCGTTCAGCGCGGCGAGAAGGTCCAGGTTGACGTCAACATCCACGTCGAGGGCGAGCCCGAAGCCGGCGTTGTCACCAACCTCGAGCAGCCCACCGTCACCGTCGAGGCCGAGGCAACCCACCTGCCCGAGTCCCTCACCGTGAACATCGAGGGCCACAAGGTCGGCGAGCACGTCCACGCCTCCGACATCAAGCTCCCCAACGGCGTCACCCTGCTGACCGACGCCGAGACCGTGATCGTCAACGTCACCGCTCCGGTAGTCGCCGACCTCGGCGAGGAAGCAGCCGAGGGCGAGACCACTGTTGACTCCGACGGCGGCGAAGCTACCGCTGAGGAAGCAACCGGCGACGTTGCTCCCGAGGTAGTCGAGGACTAATCCTCCCTGTCGGAAGCATTTATGGCTGACAACACCTGGCTCATAGCCGGGCTCGGTAACCCCGGGCCCGGCTATGCCGGCAACCGCCACAACGTGGGCCAGATGGTCCTCGACGTCCTGGCCGCGCGGCTGGGAGGCAAGTTCGGACGCTCCAAGGCGAACGCCGTCGTACTCGAAGGCCGCCTTGGAATAGGCGGACCGCGGCTGGTCCTGGCCAAGCCGCTCACCTACATGAACCTCACCGGCGGGCCCGTGTCCCAGTTGGCGAAGTTCTACGGCATCGAGCCCGACCATGTTGTTGCCGTGCACGACGAGATCGACATCCCCTTCAACACGATCAAGCTGAAGATCGGCGGGGGAGAAGGCGGGCACAACGGCCTGCGCGACATCAGCAAGGCCCTGGGCACCAAGGACTACCTGCGCGTTCGCGTGGGTGTGGGTCGCCCGCCCGGCCGGCAGGACGCCGCCGACCACGTGCTGCGGGACTTCAGCACCACCGAGAAGAAGGACCTGCCGATCCTCCTCGAAGAGGCGGCCGACGCCGTCGAAAGCGTGGTGCTGGAAGGGCTGGTTCCGGCACAGCAAAAGTTTCACTCTGCCGGCAAATAGCGGTAAACTTATTGCGCAGTCCGTAACAGGGCTGCACGGCCTTACGGCCCCGAAAGCGGGGGTCGACGTTGGGCGGCCTCTGAGACTGGGCCACCCCCATCCCAACGTCGGCCCCTTTTTCGTGCCCTGCTGCCGACACCTTTCGTGCTTAGTTTTCAGCTGTGAACCGGCCGAATCCGGGCTGCAACCCCCTTCTCAATACGGTGGACAATCAGCTACCTTATTATCTGGACACTTCAACGGGGACGCGCGTTCTTCAATTTTCTTGCTCGTAACAGCGGAGAAATTGGGGTTCAGTCAGCACCCGTTCGGGCGTAGTCTTGTGGCCTAGCGCACGGAGTGTTGGGGCGGACTGATGAAATTTTTTGTGATGTCCGGTGCGAACGATGACCTGTTGGCACCGAGGTTGAAGAAGGATCGGCCACCAGGCCGAGTGTTCCCGAGCGTCGGAATGCCATCATGCTGAACGTCCATGGGGAATGGCCGTTGATCGGCCGGGACAGCGAAATTGAAGATATTCGGGAAGCGCTGCAGGACGGCGACTGCTGTGGGGTGATCCTCACCGGGCAGTCGGGCGTCGGCAAGACGGCGCTGGCCCAGAGCATTGCGCGTGAGCTCGAAGACACCTATGAGCTGGTGTACGTCCGCGGATCCGCGCTTGCCTCGAAGATGCCCTACGGCGCCCTGAGCTTTGTCCTCAGCGATCTCGATGACGCGATCGTTGACAACCCGCTCATGCTGCTCAGGGGCCTTCAGGAGTTGTACCAGCGCAGGGAGGACGGGCGCAGGACCCTGATCCTTGCCGACAACCTCGAGGAACTGGATTCCTCCTCTTCCATGGCTCTTGCCCACCTGGTGCGGGTCGGCGCCGTCAAGCTCATCGGCATCTGCCAGACGATCGATTCCTCTCCGGAGGAGTTCGGCGACCTCTGGAAAGACGGTTTCCTGAACCGGATCGACCTGGCACCGCTGGACCTGGCGGCCACAACGGAGTTGCTCTCCCGTGCGCTGAACGCGCCGGTTTCCAGAGCCGCTGCCGCCAGCATGTGGCACACCACCGGTGGCAACCCGCTCTTCCTGCAGGCCCTTACCCGCGAGCAGGTGGACACCGGCGAGATGCAGGAGCGCGACGGCGTCTGGGTGGCCAAGCCGATGTCCGCACCGAAGACGCGCCGGTCCATGACCGACTGGGTCATGGCGCGCGTCCGCCGGTTGCCTACCGAGCAGCGGGAGACCCTCGAACTGATTTCGGTGGTTGGAGCGATCCCGCTTGATCTCCTCTTGAGGTTCGTGCCGTCATCGGCCGTAGATACGCTGCAGGACCGCCAGGTCATCTCCATTGACCAGCGGGACTCGCCGGTGGTTCGCATCACCAACGGATTGGTCAGTGAAGTGGTGCGCACCCAGGTGCCGCTGGGCCGGGGTCGCGAACTGATGCGCGCACTGGCCGCCGAAGCCCGCGAATGGGAGATTCCTCCGCTCGCGCGTATGACCTTCGCAGCGTGGTGCCTGGACACCGGAGCGGAGTTGCCCGCCGGGAAAATGATTAACGCCGCCTGTCTGGCTAACCGGCACCGCCAGGGAGCGCTCGCGCTGCGGTTCATCCGGTCCATCCACAACTACTCCTCGCTTGCACCGGCGGTAATCGAGGAGGCGAAGGCGCTGGGGGAGGAGGGCGACGTCACCGGCGGGCTCACCGTCCTGGATCAGTTCCTCCAGACACACACCGCCCCGATTCTCGAGGACTGGGTTGAGATCCGGCTGCTGCAGTGCAGGCTGCTGATGAAGAGCCCAATCAGGTACGCGGACGCCGAGCCGTTGCTCGCCCAGGTCCGTGAACGGCTGCAGGAGGAGGGAAGCAGCGCCGACGTCGCCGACCTGGTGCATGACTCTGACGAACTCGCCGCCGAACTTGCCGTCCACAACGGGCGCTACGCCGAGCTTCTTGAGGAGTTCGGTTCGCTGATCACCGATCACACGGGCGACGGCCACAGCCAGGCCCTGCTGGGCTGGCTCGCGGAGGCGCTCGCCATGACCGGCCGCCAGGACGACGCCGTCCGGCTGGCTTCCACCGTCCTGTCCCGGTTGATGGACACCACCTCGGATTCGCTTCTGCACGAAGCGGCCATCGCGCGACTGTTCAAGATCATGGTGCTGTCCGGACGCTGGGCTGAGTGCCTCGAAATGGCAGCTTCACCGGCACGCCATGGGAAGGAGTCCGCCTACGACGGATCCGCCTCCGAATTCGCCGAAGGGTGCCTACTGGCCTATGGGGGGCGCGGGTCTGAAGCCCTCGACAAGCTACTTCCCGCGTTGAGCCAGATGAGGGTGCGCGACAGGCAGCACACGTTGCCCATCGCTGAGGCCGTGACGGCCTACGCCTACGCCCTGGCAGGTGAGGCGCATGCGGCGCAGGAGCACCTGGAGCGCTCCGAACACCGGCCCGAGCGGCTCTCCTGGCACACCTATCGCGCACTGCAGTACTTTGCGACGCTGGCATTGCTCGCGGTGAAGGCGCCGGTCGAGGTTGGCGAACGCATGCTGGAGCTCGCCGATGAGGATCGTGCCATGGGCAACCACGGGCACGAGTTGTTGTTCCTGTGCCAGGCCGTTCAGCTTGGAGTGGAGTCTGCAGCGGATCGGCTGTTTTCTTCCGCTTTGGCCGCGCAGGGACCGTTTGCGGAGGTATGCGCCCTGTATGGGAAGGGCATTGCCTCCCGCGATACGCACCAGCTGTTGCTCGCGGCGCAGAAGGCGTCGGATTTGGGCAACTGCCGGCTCGCGGCGGACGCGGCCCGCCTCGCAGCGCAGGTTGCGCAGGAGGGCAACGATCAGGCGACCATCAACGGTGCCGAGAAGGTGCTTCGTGAGGTGGGGGCTCCTGGTGTCGCAGGGCGCCGGGGTGCACTTGACTCCCTCACCGAGCGCGAGCGCAGTATCGCCGTACTTGTGGCTAAGGGCCGCACCAACCGCGACATCGCCGACATCATGTGCGTCTCCGTACGCACGATCGAAGGCCATGTCTACCGTCTCTACAACAAGCTTGGGGTCTCCTCGCGTAGCCAGCTGGCACTTCTTCTTGAGTAGCTGAAGATGGCTGAACATTCTGAGGGTGGGCAGGATCTTGTAGGCCGGGAAGACCTGATTGAGGAGATAGTCGGTGCGCTGCGCGGGTCGCAGTTCCTTGGCGCGCTGCTGGTGGGGGAGGCCGGCGTCGGCAAGACGGCGCTGGCGCGCGCTGTCGCAAAAAGGCTCGACGGCGACGTGTCCGTGCTACCGGTCGCCGCCAGCCCATCCCTCAAGAAGGTGCCGTTCGGCGCTCTTTCGCCCTACCTGCACTCCCTGTCGATTAACGACGTCGGTTCCTCCGTGGCCGTATACCGCAGCATCATGTCGCACCTGGAGTCGAGCGGGAACGGTGGAAAGCGGACACCGCTCTTCCTGGTGGACGACAGCCACGAGCTGGACGACAGCACCAGCATCCTCCTCTCCCAACTGGTGACCGGGCGCCGTGCCCGCCTGCTGGCACTGTCCCGCACGACGCCCGGGCCCATGTCGGAGTTCGGCGCAATGCACCAGGACGGCCTGCTGCGCCGCTACATGATCCGGCCGCTGACCGTGTCCGAGGTGCATGAGCTGTGCGTCCGGGAACTCGGTGATGATGTGCTGACCAGCGTGAGCAGCACGCTGGCTCAGACGTCCGGCGGAAACCCGATGTTCCTGCTGGCCCTGCTCCGCCAAGGCAGGCGGTCCGGCTACCTCGCACTGCGCAATGGCGTGTGGCGCCTGATGGGCGCGCCGCCGCCCTTGGACACCAGGCTGGTTGACCTCATCAAGGCCCGATTCCGCCGCAGGCCGGACGAGGAACTGAACGTGCTGGAAACCCTTGCCCTCGCCGAACCCATGCCGCTGGAAGCACTGGTTCAGTGCACCGACCGGCAGGCTGTGACAGACCTGCATGAAGACCGCATGATCGTGATCGCCGGCGGGCGCGAGCAGATGGTGAGCCTGAGCCACCCGCTGTACGGCGAGGTGATCCGCCAGGACGTGCCGGCCGGACGCAGCCTTACGATCCGGCGGAAGGTGCTGGACGTTTTCGACCAGGAGTCCAGTTCCGCGGACGGGTTCCTGCGGTTCGTCGCGTGGGGTTTGGACTGCGGCCTGCCGCCGGATGACAAGACCCTCCTGCGCGCGGCTGTGGTGGCCAACCGCCTGCACGACGCCGAATTCGCACTTCGTGCCGCCCGCGCCGTTCACACGCCCGAGCTGCGCGGACGCGCGCTCGCCGAGATCGCTCGCGCCCAGCTGGTGCGCGGCAACCTGGGCTACGCGCGGGAGATAGTGGACGAGGTGCTCGATCAGTGCAACAGCTTCACCCTGGCCAAGGAGGTGACCCTGTTGTCCCTCGCGCTTCGGATCCGGGAAATGAACGCTCCCCAGATGATGCGGGCCGACGCCGTACGGTGGGCAGCAATCACTGACCGCATCGCGGCGAACAAGACCGGCGCGGAGGACGACGCACTGGCAGCCGGCATTGCCATCTCGCGCAACGGGCAACGGATCCTCGAGTGCTTCGCGCTGAACTACGAGGGACGATTCCTCGAAGCGGAGACACAGTTGCGTGAAATTCTGGCGGACAAGTACTGCACCGAGGAGGTGCGGCTCGGGGCGCTCGCCCTGCTCGGGGAGTCCCTGGGATCCACGGGCAAGGGGTTGGAGGGAGCGCGCGCCACCGGTGAGGCCCTGCAGATCATCTGGGCGAACGGCACCAAGTACGTGCCGCACGCGGAGTTCGTCCTCACCCGGCACTTCGTGTCGCTGGCGCACGCCGGCTGCTGGGACGAGATTGAGGAACTGCTGGACGGCATGGTTCGCGAACAGTCCAGCGGTGCCGCTTTCACCGGCGTGCAGGAGATGGCTGAGGGCCTGATCGCCCTGCGCAAGGGGTTGATGAAGAGTGCCCGCACCGCTTTGATCCTCGGAGTTGAGGGGCTGCGGGAGGGCGATTCCAACCAGCTCATGGCGATGGCACTGGGGCTGGCGGCATTTGCGTGCGCCATGGTGGGGGACACCGCGCGCGCCCGCGCCTACTCGCATGAGTTCGAGGAAGTCGCCGCGCTGGGCACCCGCCAGGGTCAACTGCTTGGAAAGATTCACATCATCGGCGCCCGCGCGCTTTTCCAGGGTGCTGGGCGGAGCATCGAGGAACTGCAGGTCCTGGCGAAGCAGGCAGAGGCAGATGGGATGAAGGTGCTCGCCGTCGTCGCACTTGAACTGTCCGCCCGGCTGGGCGACGAGCGGTGCTTCGAAGCGCTGGCGCGGCTCACCGAGGACTACGAGGGGCCGGAAGGCGCCGTCATGAACGCCATGGCGAAGGCGGCGCTGCGCAGGGATCCGGAAGCCCTGGTCGAGGCAGGGGAGTTCGCGCACCTGAACGGCTACCTCCTGGTCTCGGCCGAATGCCTGGGCAAGGCGGTAAAGTACTTCTCGCAGCGCGGCGAGGAACACAAGTCGCGGACACTGCAGCAACGCCTCAATGTTGTGATCGGGCAACTGGAGGGGCTGCAGAGCCCCCAGTTCTCCGCCGTGCGCTCCACCTCCAAGCTCACGCAGCGTGAGACCGACATCGCGAGGCTGGCCGGACAGGGCTATACCAACAAGGAGATCGCCGAGGCTCAGGGCGTCTCCGTCCGCACCGTCGAGGGCCATCTGTACCGGATTTTCGCCAAGCTCGGCATCACGCGCCGGGAGGAACTTCCAGGTGCTGAATCAGCAAGTACCGAGTAAGTACCCGTGTCCTATCCGTAACCGAAAATCGGGTACTCACTACTCGTGTTTGGGTCTTGCGCCGATCCTAGAGTTATCAACGTGGAGCCGGCGACGTCGATGCCTTCCCCAGACTAAGGCTCGTCCCCAGCCGTCGCCGGCTCCTTCCACTCCGCTCTTCAGCGGAATTTTTTTGAGCTTGACACATACCCCTAGGGGGTATACCTTCGAAGGTACCGGAGACAGGAAGTCCGAGCCCTGACGGGCCGCATACTCCTTGAAGGTCACTTGATGCGGCGCCTGCCGGCGGCAATTGACCACCAGCGGCCGCATCTGCCGAATAGCCGTCAATCCTTTGGAGATTCCAGTGTCCGCTACCCCTTCCTTTGAGCTGAGCGTCACCGACAAGTCGTCCTCCGGCTGCGGTTGCTGCGCAACCAGCGCCGCCGCGCCTGTCACTCCCGCTGCTGATGGTCTCGCCGCCTCATATGGCGTCACCGGCCTTAACTGTGGTTCCTGCGCCGCGCGCGTATCGTCCGCGGTCAACGCGCTCGACGACGTCACCGACGTCGCGATCGACCTGGTCAAGGACGGCACGTCCACAGTGACCGTCCACAGCAGCCAGCCTGTTCCTGCCGCAGCCATCCGTGCCGCGGTTGAAGGTGCGGGCTACCAGCTTCAGAACAACTGACTTTCCAAGGGTCCGGGACTCGCGTCCCGTCCGACCGAAGGAGACTCTGATGAAACACGAACAAACCTCCGCCCTGGACACCCACCAGCACAGTCAGCACAGTCAGCACAGCGGCCATGACGTACAGGCCGACCATATGGACGCTGACCATGAAGTCCACACGCACGGCCAGCACGCCGGGCACAGCACTGCCATGTTCAAGAACCGGTTCTGGATCAGTCTTGCACTGACCGTTCCGGTGGTCCTCTTCAGCCACATGTTCGCCGAGATCATCGGGTACACCGTGCCCGAATTCCCCGGCGCGATGTGGATCTCGCCGATCCTCGGCACCGTCATCTTTGTCTATGGCGGGACGCCGTTCCTCAAGGGCGGGTTTGCCGAGCTGAAGTCCCGTCAGCCGGGGATGATGCTGCTGATCGCGATGGCGATCAGCGTGGCGTTCCTCGCCTCCTGGATCACCACCCTCGGAATCAGGAATTTCAACCTCGACTTCTGGTGGGAACTTGCACTGCTGATCGTGATCATGCTGCTGGGCCACTGGATGGAAATGAGGGCCCTCGGCTCCGCAGCCGGCGCCCTAGACGCGCTCGCCGCGCTCCTTCCAGACGAGGCAGACAAGGTGACGGACGACGGCGTCGTAACCGTTCCCGTTGCCTCGCTGGCTCCCGGCGATGTTGTCCTGGTCCGGTCGGGTGCCCGCGTGCCCGCCGACGGCAGCATTGTGGACGGCGCGGCCGAGTTCGACGAGTCGATGATCACCGGTGAATCCCGCACGGTGTCCCGCGCGGTCGGTGAGACCGTGGTCGCGGGCACCGTCGCGACCGACAACGCTGTGCGGGTCCAGGTCACCGCCGTGGGGTCCGACACCACGCTTGCGGGTATCCAGCGGCTGGTGGCCGAAGCCCAGGCGTCGTCGTCGAAAGCTCAGGCGCTGGCCGACCGGGCCGCGGCGCTGCTGTTCTACTTCGCCCTCTTCGCCGGCATCCTCACCTTCATCGCGTGGCTGCTCCTGGGCAGCCCCGACGACGCAGTGATCCGCACCGTCACGGTCCTGGTGATCGCCTGCCCCCACGCGCTTGGCCTCGCGATTCCGCTGGTGATTGCCATCTCCACCGAGCGCGCTGCGAAGGCCGGCGTGCTGATCAAGAACCGCATGGCGCTGGAGCGGATGCGCACCGTCGACGTCGTGCTCTTCGACAAGACCGGAACGCTGACCGAGGGCCGCCATGCCGTCACCGCCGTCGCAAGTGTGGACGGGGTGGGCGAGGCCGAGCTGCTGGCGCTGGCTGCCGCCGTCGAGTCGGACAGCGAGCACCCGGTGGCACGCGCCATCGTCCAGGCCGCGGCGGACCACGACGAAGCACCCCGGCTTGGCTACCGGGGGACCGGTTTCACGTCGATGACCGGGCGCGGAGTTCGGGCCAGCGTCAACGGCTCCGACGTTGCGGTCGGCGGCCCGAACATGCTCAGGGAACTCTCCCTGGAGACGCCGGCGGAGATAGCCGGAACTGTGCAGGAGTGGATCGGCCGCGGCGCCTCGGTGCTGCACGTGGTCCGCGACGGGAACGTCATCGGCGCAGTCCGGCTCGAGGACCGTGTGCGGGACGAGTCCCGTGCCGCCGTCCGCGCCCTGCAGTCCCGCGGGGTCAAGGTGGCCATGATCACCGGTGACGCCCGTCAGGTTGCCGACGCCGTCGGTGCCGAGCTGGGGATCGACGAGGTCTTCGCCGACGTCCTGCCGCAGGACAAGGACTCCAAGGTGACCGAGCTGCAGTCCCGCGGCCTCAAGGTCGCGATGGTGGGCGACGGCGTGAACGACGCCCCTGCGCTCGCCCGGGCCGAAGTGGGGATCGCGATTGGCGCCGGAACCGACGTGGCAATGGAAAGTGCCGGCGTCGTGCTTGCCGGAAACGATCCGCGCTCCGTGCTGGCCATGATCGACCTGTCCCGCGCCAGCTACCGGAAGATGATCCAGAACCTCATCTGGGCCACCGGGTACAACCTGCTCGCGGTTCCGCTCGCTGCCGGCGTGCTGGCGTTCGCCGGGTTTGTGCTCTCCCCGGCGGTCGGGGCGGTGCTGATGAGCGTGTCGACCATCGTGGTAGCGCTGAACGCGCAGCTGCTGCGGCGGATCGACCTCAGTCCAGAACGTATTTGACCCCTACCTGATGAAGGAACTTACTGTGATGAAGCGTTACCTGGCCCTGCCCGCCTTCGCTGCTGCCGCCGTAGTCGTACTTGCCGGGTGCGGTGCGACGGGAGATGCGGCCGGCTCGACGGCGGAAACGGGCTCGACGGCCGACTCAACGGCGGAAGCCGGTGCCCACAACGACGCCGACGTGATGTTCGCGCAGATGATGATCCCGCACCATGAGCAGGCGGTTGAGATGAGTGACGTCGTTCTGGGGAAGGACGGCGTCAGCGCGGAGGTCGCCGACCTGGCCACCCGCATCAAGGAGGCGCAGGCGCCGGAGATTGGGACCCTGAACGGGTGGCTCGAGGCCTGGGGCGAGTCGGCCGAGGGTCACGCCGGGCACTCCGCGGAATCCATGGACGGGATGCTGAGCGGGGAGCAGATGGCTGAGCTAGAAGCCGCCGACGGCGATGCGGCCGGCGAGCTGTTCCTCGAATCGATGATCGCCCATCATGAGGGCGCCGTCGCCATGGCGGAGGAGGAGATCGCCAATGGCGAGAACACGGAAGCCGTTGCGCTCGCCGAGACGATCGTCGAGACCCAGGAAGCCGAAATCACCGAGATGAAGGAACTGCTGGGCGAATAAACCCGCTGTGCTACTCAAACTATCGGCGGCGCCCTCTCCGGGTGCCGCCGGTAGAATGAGTAGCGCACATTTCGCCGTCAAGGGAGTTCCATGCCCATCCTGTCAGCTCCGTCCCATCCGCTGTCGGACGACGAAGTGAGCCGCATCCGCAACGACTTCCCACTGCTCGCCAGCGAGCTCAACGGGTACCCGCTCGTGTACCTGGACTCCGGCGCCACCTCGCAGAACCCGGTGAGCGTGATGGAAGCCGAGCAGGAGTACTACGAGCAGCGCAACGCCGCCGTGCACCGCGGAGCCCACACCCTCGCGGTAGAAGCCACCGAAGCGTACGAGGACGCACGGGCCACCATCGCCTCCTTCGTGGGCGCCGCCGCCGAGGAGATCGTCTTCACCTCCAACGCCACCGAGGCGCTCAACTTCGTGGCCTACTGCCTGTCCAACGCGTCGCTGGGCCGAGGCGGAGAAGCCGCACGGCCCTACGCTCTTGGTCCGGGAGACTCCATTGCGGTCACCGAAATGGAGCACCACGCCAACCTGGTTCCTTGGCAGGAACTGGCCGCGCGGACCGGTGCCTCCCTGCGCTACATCCCGGTGGACGACGACGGCGCCCTCCTCCTCGACTGCGCCGCCGAGATTGTGGATGCCAGCACCAAGGTGCTCGCGTTCACGCACGTGTCCAACGTCCTGGGCACCATCAATCCCGTCGCGGAGCTGGTTGCCCTTGCGCGCTCCGTGGGAGCCCTGACGGTGCTCGACGCGTGCCAGTCTGTGCCGCACCTTGCGGTGGATGTTGCAGAGCTCGACGTCGACTTCCTCGCCTTCTCCGGGCACAAGATGCTGGGGCCCACCGGCATCGGCGTGCTCTACGGCAAGTCCCGGCACCTGCATGCGCTGCCGCCCTTTTTGACGGGCGGCTCGATGATCACCACGGTCACCATGGAGTCCTCCGAGTACCTTCCGCCGCCCACCCGGTTCGAGGCGGGCACCCAGCGCATCTCGCAGGCCATAGCGCTTGCCTCCGCAGCGAACTACCTCACCGAGACCGGCATGGACCGCATTGAGGAATGGGAACGCCAGTTGGGGGAGCGGCTCGTGGCCGGGCTGGAAGCGATCGACGGAGTTCGGGTACTGGGCCCGCGCGCGGGCCTGCCGCGGATCGGGCTGGCATCGTTCCATGTGGAGGGGGTGCACCCGCACGACGTCGGGCAGTTCCTCGATTCCCGCGGCATCGCGGTCCGGGTGGGTCACCACTGCGCCCAGCCGCTGCACCGGCGTCTGGGGATCACTGCGTCCAGCCGCGCCAGTACCTATCTGTACAACACCACGGACGAGGTGGACGCCTTCCTGGCCGGCGTCGCCGAGGTCCGCTCGTTCTTCGGGGTGTCCCGATGAGCGGGCTGGAAGGGCTGTACCAGGAGATCATCCTCGACCACGCCAAGCGGCGGGTGGGCAAGGGAATTGCCGGGGCGGACCTGCCGGGCCTGGCCTCTGCGCAGTCACACCAGCTCAACCCCATCTGTGGCGACGAAGTCACGCTAAAGGTCTGGATGGACGACTCGCGCATTTCGCGCGTTGCATGGGACGGCGCCGGTTGTTCCATCTCCATGGCTTCCGCCTCCGTGCTGAGCGAACTGGTCAGCGGGGAGACGCGTGACGAGATGATGGAACAGCTCGATGCGTTCCGCGAACTCATGCGCTCGCGCGGCAGCGTGACGCCCGACGAAGAGCTGCTGGGGGACGCCGCGGCCTTCGCAGGCGTCTCCCGCTTCCCGGCGCGAGTGAAGTGCGCGATGCTCGCGTGGGTAGCCCTCGAAGAGGCGGTCCTCGCCGCGAACCGGTGATCCGGCGTCAGACTCTGGAGAAGCCCATCGGTGGAACGCCGTGCCAGCGGTACAGTTCAAGCCGCGCGGACTCCTGTCTTCGGCCGCTTGAGTAGTCGTAGAAGTTGCGGGCCACGTAGAAGGAGCCGTCGGAGAGAGGATCGAAGCCGACGTCGGCCTTGAATTCCCACCCGTAGAGCCCCGTCTCCTCCGAGAAGACGCCTTCCTGAAGAAGCGGCAGCACCAGCCCTTTCTCCTCGCCGCGCTGTCCTTCGAGGAGTTGCAGAGCCGGCTGGACTGTTCCATCGACGACGTACAGGTTGTGGTTTGGAAACTCGGGCTTGGAACCCCGATAAACACCCAGGAACCAGAGCTTGTGGACCTTGTCGTATGAGAGGTTCTGTACGCCGTACCTCGTGTTGCCCGTGTAGACGAAGTACTTGGCGTTGACTTCCTCCGGGCCGGACCGGTGCGGGTCCGCCTGATTGAGCGGCCCCTCGTATCTGCTCCATTCGGACACGTTGTACTGCAGGATGACCTGGTAGTTGTTGTCGGTCCGGCTCGGGTTCCCGTAGATCCCGTATGCGACCATTAGCTGCTGTGGGCCGTGCTCATTACCAAACTCAGGCCCGAACGAGATGCCGTCGATTCCGCTGCACCCGTAGCGGTGGTCCGCGGTGGAGGCGGTATCGCCGTCGAACACACCGTCGCCGTCCATGTCGGCGGTGTAGTCCGCCACGACTTCCTTGAGATAGACAGCGGTCACAACACCGGAGTCCTCCGCGTTCATGCCGACACGGGTGATCTGTTCGACGTCGAAGATGGCGGCGTAGAAAGCCTGTTCCGCCTTGTACTCCAGCGACCCGTACACGCGACCGTCGTCCAGGTTGAAGTCGAGGTCACCGAGGTGCCCGACGAATCCCTCCACGGTGCCGAGGATGTTGCCCTGAAAATCGCTCTTCACAAGCATTCGCGTGAAGGAGGAGTAGACGTAGCCGTTCGCCTCGTCCACGGCGATCCCTTGGATATGGCCCGCATCCCAGGAGCCACAATGAATTTCGGCGGGATAGAGCTGGGTGGTGAGTGACATGGGTGGGTCTCCCTGGTACCGGATCCTTTGATGTCCGGTACCAAGGTCCCCAACCCATATGAACTAAGAGCAACGTGCAACAGGAGGGCGGACGAACACCCGGGGTAATCCGGGCGGTTGGCCCAACTGATTCAGCGGCGGTTTTCGTCCTCGAAGAGGTCAGGAATGCCGTCCTGGTCGGCGTCGACTTTCTCGGCTTCCTCAATGCGGCGGTAGCGCTTGTTGCGAGAGCGCAGCAGTACGGAAGCCAGCAGCGCCGCAAGGAGCGAGGCGCCCAGGATCGCGACCTTGGCGTGGTCGTTATGTTCGGAGCCAGAGCTGAAGCTGAGGTCGTTGACGAGTAGCGAGACGGTGAAGCCTATACCCGCCAGCAGTCCGACGCCGAGGAGGTCCACCCAGCGCAGGTCCGGATCGAGGGTGGCGCGTGTGGTCTTGGTGACAAGCCAGGTGGTGAGGAGGATGCCGATCGGCTTGCCGACCACCAGGCCGAGCACAATGCCAACCGTCACCGGATCGCTGAGTGCCGAGACGAATCCTTCAGCACCGCCAATGGCGACGCCGGCGGAGAAGAACGCGAAGATGGGCACGGCGATGCCCGTGGACAGCGGGCGAAAGCGGTGCTCGAAGGTTTCAGCGAGGCCGGGCTTGCCCTCCTCAGGCGGCAGCGCCTTGCCGTCCTTGCCCTTGCGGAGCACGGGGACCGCGAAACCGAGGAGTACTCCTGCAACGGTGGCGTGTACGCCGGAGGCGTGCATCAGGGCCCAGACGACGACGCCGATCGGCAGCAGGATCAGCCATGCCGCAGGGGTCCTGCGGCCGAAGAACTTGGGGTTCTTTTGGGCAAGGAAGGTGAACAGCGCCAGCGGGATCAGCATCAGCAGGAGATAGAGGGGTTCCACATCCTCCGAGTAGAAGAAGGCGATAATCGCGATGGCAATCAGGTCATCAACCACGGCCAGCGTGAGCAGGAAGATCCGCAGGGCGCTTGGCAGGTGCGAGCTGATGACAGCGAGGACCGCCAGTGCGAAGGCGATATCGGTGGCGGTGGGAATGGCCCAACCGCGCAGCGTCTCGGGCGAGCCCAGGTTGACTGCCACGTAGATGAGCGCGGGTACGACGACGCCGCCCGCCGCCGCCGCGACCGGAACCACGGCGCGCCTTGGGCTGCGGAGGTCGCCGGCAACGAACTCCTTCTTCAGCTCAAGGCCGACGAGGAAGAAGAAGATAGCCAGCAGACCGTCCGCGGCCCAGTGGCCTACGGAGAGCTTCAGGTGCCATGGTTCGTAGCCGAACTCGTAGTCCCGCAGTGCGAAGTAGCTGTCCGAGAAGGGGGAGTTGGCCCAGATCAGGGCGAGGCCTGCCGCGATGATCAGCAGGATGCCGCCGACCGTTTCCTTCCGGAGGATCTCTCCGATGCGGAGGTACTCGGGATAGCTGGAGCGTCCGAGGACGTTCCGGGGCTGCTGCTGGTGGGACACGGGAAAATCTCCTTCAGTGGGCAGGACAAAACCAATGCCGACCAGACTTCCCGGCTCACCGTGGGGTCAACCCTAACAGGGCTGCAGCTTGCTACGCGACGAGCGTCCGGATGCCGATCACCAGGGTTGCGGCGCCCAGGATCATCGACGTGGTCACGAGCATGAAGTGCACCTTCAGGAACCGCGTGGGTGCGCCGTTCTCATCCCGTGAGCGCGGATCCTTGAAGACCCGACGG
Organism: Arthrobacter sp. JZ12; assembly: GCF_035189165.1. Classification (NCBI taxonomy): domain Bacteria; kingdom Bacillati; phylum Actinomycetota; class Actinomycetes; order Micrococcales; family Micrococcaceae; genus Arthrobacter; species Arthrobacter sp. JZ12. The sequence continues at coordinate 1,022,138 of NZ_CP045246.1, forward strand.
AGGAACGGCGGCCAGACGATCAGGGTCCAGATACCGGCGACAACGAGGACGATCGAGAGCGCGAGTGGCAGCTCCATCAGCGGCTTTCCAGCCAGCTCTTGGCCTGGGCTGCCTGGATGTTGAGGGCCTTGCCGATGTACGGCTCGGCGGCGTCGGCGATCTTGGAACCCATGAACGGAATGGAGGAGCTGACGCTGCCCTCGACGTCCACGCGGGTGGAGGTGCCCTCGGCAACCAGGCGCTGAACGGCGTCGGCCGAGACGGGGACGCCTGCAATGGTGATGGACACCTTGGCCTCGCGGGAGCCGTCAGCGGCGGGCGCTGCCCACTGCTCGGTCTGAGTCACGGTGAGGCTCTCGCCGACGAACTTCCGTGCGAAATCCGGAAGCCGCTTGGTGGGGAGGGCGCGGACAGCGGTGAGGGTGAAGGCGGAGGTGGTGTCGCCGTCGACCGTCAGGGACTTCAGTTCGCCGCCGACGTGCTCGCTGATGTGCTTGAGGAACGCTTCGTCGGCGAAGGTGTTGGTCACCGTCTGGACGTCGTAGGGCAGGGTGGTTGAGGCGCTGAGTGCCACGAATCCTCCGAAGTTCGAGTGTTTGCGTCCCGTACATCCTATGTGAGCTTCGACGTCAGGTAGCTGACGGCCCACTGTTCCAGCTGGGCCGGCGTCCAGGTCGAGGTTTGGACCAGGAGTACTTCGCGGTCTTCACGGACGACGCCGGTGATGCCGTCCTGCTTCTTGAGCTCCTTGGCGAGCCGGTCGACGGTGCGCGAGTGTTCGTGCGCGATGTCTTCCCGGATACCGAGTTCGAGTTCTCGGCCGCGGAGAAAGTTCTCACCCAGATCTTCGACCTCAACGAGCGGCTCTGAGGTGAGGGCCTCCTCAGAGGTTGCTTCCTGGCTCGGATTCAGATCCTCGATGACTGCATTGGCGTACTCGGCGATGCGGTCAGCCGGCGATTCCCTCATGCCCAATAGGACAGCGCGTGCGTTCCCGGCAGGTACCGATGGGAGGAAGATATGGGCGTCCGTGTGGTCGCTGACCAGAACCGGGTGGTTGTTGAAGGCATAGCGCTTCACCCGGTGGCGGGCTACTGCCCAGCGGGCGCCCGGAGCGTGCTGCTGAACCACCTGGGCGAGGTAGGACACGAGACCGTCCAGGAGTCGCACGGATTCCATGGACAGAACCCGCTCCTCCTCCTCGGTATACCGTTCCCAGGACGGCCACTGCTCCGCTGGGACCGATGCGGGAGCGGTGGCGCCGGGCGCCTCCGGGCGTTGCAGCTGTGCCAGAATCCACTGCCAAAGCGGCACCAGGCTCTCCACGGTTCCGTCGAGCGATTCTTCGGCACTGCGACCGGCCGCGCTAAGGGACTTCCGCAGGTACTCAAGGGCGCCGTCGCGCTCGTCGAGGAACTCCTGCAGAGAGGCAGCGGCCTGTGCCTTGGTCTGGTTCAAATAGTGGGTCATGGCAGGTGGATAACGTAGGCGATGCCCCGGTCTTCCAGCAAGTTCAGGACACGGGGATCCGCTCCCAGTGAGCCGGTGCGACCGCCGACGAAATGCCAGACGACCTGCTCCACATCAGCGTTCCCAGCATTATCGGCAAGGATGGCGGCATCCTTTTCAATCTGTTGGATGGTCCGGGTTCTGAACGGGACGTAGCCGGACTTGACCTCACGCATGACGTTGTTGCTGATCATGTCGGCATGCCGACCGAACGTGAAGCCTGGGGCGGCGCGGTAGACCTGCCGGTTTGCAGAGGCGACACCAAACAGTCCCGCTACCGCGTCTTCGGCGTCGCGCCAGTGATTGACAAACGGCACGGTCGCACCGATCTGGGTCCTCGACCGTTGAAGTGAAGCGACTATGTGATCCGCGCCCTGCCGCGAGGAGGCGAGCCGCAGGAAGCTTTCTTCGCTCATATTGGGCGAAGCTCTACGCAGGGCGTCCCAATTGCTGTTGATCCCGGTGATGATCGCAGCCCGAGTACTGGCCGGCAGATCCTCAATCTTCGCTATCGCGGCAATAACGTCGTCAATGAGGTGGGAGCTGCGGCCCACGAACTTGGTGACCTTGGCGATAATGTTCGCTGAATCGCCGACGTAGGGGATGAATCCGGCGAGCGATGTGCCCGCAGCTATCCATTCGCCCCGAACCGTGTTGGCGATAGCGTCGCGCAGGTCGAGAACCGCGCCGGCAATCCATCCGATGAACGGGATGAAGCTGACCGCGGATGAGCTGATCGATCCCAGCAGGTAGGGAATGGTGGTGCCCTCGCCTGCATCGCCGAGGGCTGCTCCCTGTGCGAATTCGCTGGCCCACTCATCCGGGGTCAAGGGATCGTCGAACACGACAGGGTTGAATCCGGCGTCCGTGTCGGCAACCTCGGTACCGTCGCGGTAGCCGTCGGCGTCGGTATCACTGGCTAGCGGATCAGTTGTCCACGTCAGTTCGTCCGAGTCGCTCAGCCCATCGCCGTCGGAATCGGCACGCCAGACGTTCGTTCCTTCATCGAGTTCGGCGGGATCAGGAAGACCGTCGCCATCCGTGTCGGCGTTCGAGGGGTCCGAAAGTACGCGGAAGGTGTCCGACGCGGTGGGGAGCCCGAAGCCGGCGTCAAGCGGGAGGACTTCCTCGCCGTCCTTCATCCCGTCGCCGTCGGTGTCCGCATCGAACGGGTCGGATAGATACCGCAATCCCGTACCGGGGCTGTACGCGCCCTGAACCTCGACGCAGTCGTTGAGCCCGTCCTGGTCAGCGTCGGCGTTGACGCCCTCGTCGCCGCCGGTATCGTCACTGATGCGGCGGAAGACCTCCGGTAGCTCAGAGGCGGTGTCGACCTGGTGGAACTTTCCGCCCGTCTCCGAGGCAATCCTGTTGAGCAGTGCCGAGTTCACTGCGCTGCCGAGCCCGATCGTATAGATCGTGATCAGGTTCTGCTTGGCCTGCGTCAGGTAGAAGTCGTGCCAGGACCCGTCCCCGTCCGTCAGTAGGATCATCACCCTGCCGCGTTCGGCATCCCGGTTGTTGGCGAGCACGCTGTTCGCCGCACTCACACCGGCCGAGATGCTGGTTCCGCCAACGTCATCGATGCGGTCGATGGCACTCTTAACGGCGTCCTTGTTGGTGGTCAGGGGCTGCAGGATCCGAGCCCTGCTATCGAAATCAATGACGGCGGCACGGTCCTCCGGCAGGAGTGCGTCGACGAAGTTCTTCGCCGCGTCTCTGCGGAGGCCCTCCGGGTCATTCCAGACCATCGAACCTGAGGAGTCGATGGAAAGGGCAAGGTCGAGGAAGACGACGTCGTCGCCTCCGCCATCGGACCGCGTCCGGCACGGGTTTTCCTTGGCTGTCCACGTCTCGTTCCAGTTCACGATGTCGAAGACCGCGTAGGTTGAGAAGTGATCCACGGTGACTGTCACAGTTCCGGCAGCGGCGTCCACGTGCTGGTTGCCGCCCACGGGAACCCAGGCGTTGGCAGACTCGTCCAGCCAGAACACGCGTGCCCGCTCGGCTGCTACCGCCGCCGGAACCGCGGCAGCGTCGTAGGGGAGGGTGATGTCCGCCTTGACCATCCCGTCGCCGGGCGACTCGAATTCGAACGCCGCGCCAAGGCGCCCGGCCATCCCGGTGCGCGGATCTGCCTCTTCGACAGCCGCGATACTCGCGTCCAGCGCCGACTCGTCCTCACCCGTCACCACCGCGGAAGCCCCTGCTGGACCGTCCACCGGAACGGAGAGAAGCTCGTCGGCGTCGCGGACGCCGTCGGCATCTGTGTCCGGGTTGGTCGGATTCAGGCCGGCACGGACCTCAGCGCCGTCCGGGAGGGTGTCGCCGTCGGAATCCGCCTCGACGGGGTTGGCGCCGTGGGTAGCTTCGGCATTGTCGGCAAGTGAGTCGTCGTCGGTATCCGGGTTGACCGGCGACGTTTTCGCGGTCTGCTCCTCGGCGGCGGTAAGACTGTCGCCGTCGTGGTCTTCCTTGCCGTCCGGCACACCGTTGCCGTCGGTGTCGGCATTGTTCAGGGCGAGGACGGCCATGGCCTTGAACTCGAAGGCATCGGCCAGCCCGTCGCCGTCGCTATCGAGCACGAGGGGCGAACCGCCCGCCGACAGTTCGGCGCGATCCGGGATCGTGTCGCCGTCCCGGTCGCCGTCGTAGGTGATTCCAAGGCTTGATAGGGAAGCCGTGCCATCACGCCATGCCTTGGCGAAGTGCGCTTCGGCGGCGGTGGGCTGTCCCTTCGCCAAGGCGCTGTGCGCTTGTGAGAGTGCCTTCTCAGCGGAGGCGAGGTTTCGTTCCGCGTCCGCGCGATCCGCCGGAACATCGTCAGCGGCCGACGGCGGCGTGAGCGCGGTCTGCGCATCGCTCACCGCTACTTCGGCGGTGAGTCTGCCAGCAAGCAAGAGATTGGTCAGGGCTGAGGTGAGGACCTCCGCCTCGTCCGGGCTGCTCGCCTTGCGTGCAGCCTGGTCCAGGTGCGAGGCAAGCTGCTTGTCATCGAGGTAGGCCTGCTCACCATCGAAGTCCTCGCGGTAGCGCGCGCCGTCGACGTAACCTTCGACTGTTTGTGAGACAGCATCGATGCGGCCCGGGCCCGAGGCCTTTGTCTCCAGAGCCTTCAAGGACGAGAGAAGTGCTTCTTTGGAGCCCTTGCTGTTCAGCGCGAATGATTCGGAACTCACTGCAGCGATTTCGCTGTTGAGAGCGCTCCTGGCTTGGGCCGGTCCGACCGGCCCGAGAAGTTGTGCGGCGGTGGCAACGGCCAGCGCTAACGCGATGTTTGCAGACTTCATGACGGAACGCGCCATGTTTTCCCCCATAACCATGGCGGGGACCGTCCCCACTCCGGCGGAGTTAGGCTAACAGCGAACACCCAGCGACCGTCATAGTCCGCGTATCACGGTTGGATAACGGTCCGGAAGTGGCTGCTGGAAGGTGTTCCGCGCAGGGATACCCCACCATCCTCAGTCCGGTTCAGTTCAGCTACCCCGGGCCGCCTCGCGGGCGGGGTGCGGGCCAGCCACTACCGCCCGCCGGGGGCGGTAGTCTTAACTGGTCTCCCCGGGATTCTCACGAATTTCGGGTTTTCGTGTTGTCTTCATCGCGGCGAAGGATTGTCATGGCCCCCAACGGACCCACCCTCACCGGACTGCGTGCCGCCCTGGCAGAGGACTCGTCGTTCGCGCGTGTGCGCACCAACGCGTCGCGGTCCGTCGCCGAGCGCAGCAGCGACCTCCAGATCGGCGCGCCCACCGGCTTGCGTGCGGCCCTGCTCGCGGAGATGGTGGACGGGCTGGCGTCGGCAACCAACGACGGCGGCGCGAACGGCTCGCAGGCGGAACCCGTCGTCGTCGCGGTCACCGCCACAGGGCGGGAGGCGGAGGACCTGGCCGCTGCCCTCCGGAGCTACCTGCCGGCGTCGTCCATTGAAGAGTTCCCCAGCTGGGAGACCCTGCCGCACGAGCGGCTATCGCCGCGCTCCGACACGGTCGGACGGCGGCTGTCCGTGCTCCGTCGGCTGTCCCACCCGGCCGGCGACCCGATCAAGGTGATCACCGCGCCGATCCGCGCCGTCGTGCAGCCGCTCGTCGCGGGGCTTGGTGAGCTGGCGCCCGTGGCGCTGAAGGTGGGGGAGGAGCGCGGGTTCGACGACGTTGTCCGGGCGCTCGCCGACGCCGCCTACTCCCGCGTGGACATGGTCACGCACCGCGGCGAGTTCGCCGTGCGCGGCGGCATCATTGACGTTTTCCCGCCCACCGAAGACCACCCGCTCCGCATCGAATTCTTCGGCGACGAGGTGGACCAGATGCGCTGGTTCGCCGTCGCCGACCAGCGCTCGCTACCCACCGATGGCGACCGCGGCGTCCCCACCGAGTTGTACGCGCCGCCGTGCCGCGAGCTGCTGATCACGCCGTCGGTCATGTCGCGGGCGGCGAAGCTGAAGTCGGAGCTGCCGGCCGCCGCGGGGATGCTCGAGAAGATTGCCGGCGGGATCGCCGTCGAGGGCATGGAGTCCCTCGCGCCGGTGTTGGTCGACGCGATGGTCCCGTTCGTCGGCGAGCTGCCGGCCGGGTCGATCGCCGTCGTCGTCGAACCCGAAAAGGTGCGCGCCCGCGCCCACGACCTCGAAGCGACCAACGAGGAATTCCTCGCCGCGGCGTGGGCAACAGCGTCCGACGGCGGTGCGGCGCCGGTTGATCTGAGCGGCCAGTTGGGCGCAGACCTGCAGGCGGCGAGCTTCAAGTCGCTCGCCGACACCCGCACGGCGGCGCTGGAGAACGACGTCGCGTGGTGGTCGGTGACGTCGTTCGGCTCGGACGAGCTGCTTACCGAGGTCGACACCTTCACGATCGCCGCCCGCGAGCCGCGGGGCTACCAGGGCGACGTTGCGGAGATGATGGAGTTCATCGGTGGGCGAGTGCGTGATCAGTGGCGCGTCGTCGTCGTCACTGAGGGCCCTGGCCCTGCCCAGCGCCTGGCCGAACTGTTCCACGACGCCGACATCCCGGCGTCGCGCGTCGACTCGCTTGACCGGGCGCCGCAGCCGGGGATCATCGAGATTACGACGGCGTCGGCGGGGCGCGGGTTCGTGCTGGACGGTCTGAAGCTGGGGCTGCTGACCGAAGCCGATCTCCTGGGGCGGACCACCGCCGCCGGCACCCGCGATATGCGGAAGATGCCCTCGAAGCGGCGTAACGCCGTCGACCCTTTGCAGCTGCGCGAGGGCGACTTCGTGGTGCACGAGCAGCACGGTGTGGCGAAGTTTGTGGAGCTGATCCAGCGGTCGTCGGGGGCGGGGCCCACCAAGACGGTCCGCGAATATCTGGTGTTGGAGTACGCGCCGTCGAAGCGCGGTGCGCCGGGGGACCGGTTGTTCGTGCCGACCGACCAGCTGGACCAGGTGACGCGGTACGTGGGCGGGGATACGCCGGCGCTGTCGAAGATGGGCGGCTCGGACTGGGCGAAGACCAAGAGCCAGGCGCGCAAGGCGGTCAAGGAGATCGCGGGCGAGCTGATCCGGCTGTACTCGGCGCGCATGGCGTCGAAGGGTCATGCGTTTGCGGCCGATACGCCGTGGCAGCGTGAGCTGGAGGAGGCGTTCCCGTACATCGAGACGCCCGACCAGCTGACCACGATCAACGAGGTCAAGGCGGACATGGAGCGTGAGGTGCCCATGGACCGGTTGGTGTCCGGCGACGTTGGCTACGGCAAGACCGAGATCGCTGTGCGGGCCGCGTTCAAGGCTGTGCAGGACGGGAAGCAGGTGGCGGTGCTGGTGCCCACCACGCTCCTGGTGCAGCAGCACTTCGAGACGTTCTCCGAGCGCTTCTCGGGCTTCCCGGTGCGGATCCGGGCGCTGTCGCGGTTCCAGACGTCGAAGGAGTCCAAGGAAACGGTGGAGGGGCTCAAGAACGGGTCGGTCGACGTCGTCATCGGCACGCACCGGCTCCTGTCCACCGAGGTGCAGTTCAAGGACCTCGGCCTGGTGATTGTGGACGAGGAGCAGCGGTTCGGCGTCGAGCACAAGGAAGCGCTGAAGAAGATGCGCACCAACGTGGACGTGCTGGCCATGAGTGCGACGCCGATTCCGCGAACGCTGGAGATGTCGCTGACCGGGATCCGCGAGACGTCGACGCTGGCGACGCCGCCGGAGGAGCGGCATCCTGTGCTCACGTACGTGGGGCCGTACACGGACAAGCAGGTGTCGGCGGCGATCCGGCGCGAGCTGATGCGCGAAGGGCAGGTGTTCTTCGTGCACAACCGGGTGTCATCGATCGACCGGACTGCCTCGCACATCCAGCAACTGATTCCGGAGGCTCGGGTTGCGGTGGCGCACGGGCAGATGACGGAGTCGCGGCTGGAGCAGATCATCGTGGACTTCTGGGAGAAGAAGTTCGACGTGCTGGTGTGTACAACGATCATCGAGACGGGTCTGGACATCTCGAATGCGAACACGCTGATCGTGGACCGGGCCGACAACTACGGGCTTTCGCAGCTGCACCAGCTGCGCGGGCGCGTGGGCCGTGGGCGCGAGCGGGCGTACGCCTACTTCCTCTACCCGTCGGAGAAGCCGCTGGGCGAGGTGGCGCTGGAGCGGTTGAAGGCCGTCGCGTCGCACAACGAGCTCGGCGCCGGTATGCAGCTTGCCATGAAGGACCTTGAGATCCGCGGTGCGGGCAACCTCCTGGGCGGGGAGCAGTCGGGGCACATCGCCGGCGTGGGCTTCGACCTGTACATCCGTCTGGTCGGTGAGGCCGTGGCGAACTTCCGCGGCGAGGCCGAGGAGAAGGCCGCCGAAATGAAGATCGAGCTGCCCATCAACGCGCACCTGCCGCACGACTACGTGCCGGGCGAGCGGTTGCGGCTTGAGGCGTACCGGAAGCTCGCGTCTGCCGCGACGGACGCCGCGATCGATGAGGTGGTGGAGGAACTGCGCGATAGGTACGGCGACCTGCCCGCGCCGGTGGAGAACCTCGTCTCGGTGGCGCGGTTCCGGGTTCGCGCGCGTGCGGTGGGGCTGACCGACGTCGCGCTGCAGGGCAACTTCATCAAGTTCGCGCCGGCCAACCTGCCGGAGTCCAAGGAGATGCGGCTCAAGCGGATGTACCCGGGGGCGTCTGTGAAGCCGGCAATGAACGCGGCGTTGATTCCGAAGCCGAAGACCTCGTCGGTGGGCGGGCGCGACCTGGCCGATGCCGCCATCCTCGAGTGGGCGCAGAACGTGGTGGACGCGGTGTTCGCGGCCTAGCTTTGCTGTGGGCTCCGGGCCGGGTTGGCCGCGTGCCAGTTTGCCCAGGTTCTAGGGGTGAGGACGGCGTGTCGGCGGGAACACGCCGTTGTTCTGGTCGCTTTGTGGCTAGAAGGTGGGCAATCCGGGACGGGGTAGGTGTAGACGAGGCCGGTGGGCCTGACCTACGCCGCCATCCTCGAGTGGGCGCAGAACGTGGTGGATGGGGTGTTTGGAGCCCAGCCTGCGGTGCGCCCGACTGCCCGGCCGCGTGCCAGTTTGCCCAGGTTCTAGGGGTTAGGACGGCGTGTCGGCGACGCCGCGCCGTCGTTCTAGACGCTCTGTTAGCAGAAGGTGGGCAATCCGGGACGCGTTAGGTGTAGGCGCGGGAGGTTTCGTGCACCTCCGGCGGGTCCCGGTGGGGCGGAGGTCGCCAGAGGTGCACGAAGATTGCTAGGTGGCCCTATTGCACAAGAGCGGAAGTTCGTTCTTGCCGCTGTTGTTACCGCTGCCATTTGGCGGACCTACATCGATGGGACCATAAGCCTTAACTTCGGTCTGGTAGCCGCCCGAATGTCCGATCACCCGAAGCGTTAAGACGTCACCGGTCTTTGCATCGGACGGAGTCTGTATGACGTATCTGTTCGCTGCTTGGCGAACTTCTGAAACCACGGTCGTGACGTTGTTACTGGTTTTAGACACAGTCAGAAGGTAGTCATTCAGTGACTTGTTCACATCCCAATCCAAGGCAATCTGGCTCGAACCACCCCGATTACCGCAGGGCTCAAACGTCACTGGAGGCAACTTCCCGTAGGTCACGCCCATCGTGACGTTCCCGCTCTGCGACCACAGCGCCACCGCCTGACCGCCAGCTCCGAGCAGGACAGCAACGATGAACGCGATCACCACCAGCCGGCGGTTCACCCTTTCGCCCTTCATCCCTGCCCCTCCTCCCGGTCAGCCCTTCGACGCGCCAACACCAGCAGCAGCACGCCAAGTCCAACACCGGCTGCACCGATCGGCAACCAGGGCGTGCCCGACGCACCAGTATCGGCAAGGGAACCGTGCGGCGCCGCGGCGATGCCGTCATCGACGGGAGCAGTCGAGCCCACACCGGGAACCACGACGCCGCGCGGGTCAGTACACGCGCCGGCCGCCTCACCGGCGCGTGAATCTTGCAGCAGGAACCGCAGCGCGAAATCTGCGGACTGCTGCTGTGTGTCATTGGGGGCGTCGGCGTCGAACGCCAGATCAAAGGCCAGTCGCACGCTTCCGCCGGCTGGAACTTCCAGTCCGACCGCCAGATCGCTGCATGAGCCCGATTTCCCGAGCGGCTTCTGCGCCCCGGAGAAACCGTCAGTCGACGTGCGGACCCTCAACTCCTGTTCAAGAGCGAAATCCACCGCGCCGGCCAGCACAGCCACGGAGAGCCAGGCGTCGTCGTCGCTGTTGTTGAGAACCCACACCGGCGCCTGAAGGGCCCCGCCCGGAACGATCGGCTCCGTTGTCTGAAGAACCGGACGGGTCAGGACCGAAGAGTAGGAGACCCCGTCCGTGCTGAACTGCAGCGTTTGGTCTTGGTCGCCTGCCTGCGCCGGTGCTGCCTGCAGCAGCGTCGCAGTCACCACTGCAAGTACGACGCCGGCTGCTCGCCTCACGCTCGTGCCTTCTGCCCTGGCGCGGTCAGCTCCGCTGGCGGATCGGTTTCAGCAACTGCGTCTTCAGCCTGCGCGTGCGAATCTCCCGACTTCCGCTTGCCGATAAGGCCACGACCAACAGTGAAGACGCCGTAGGCGATCAGCCCGATGGCCGCGATGTAGATGACACTGTTGCGGTCGCCCTGGCCGGCAGCGTTGGCGACGAATCCGACGTAGGGGACGGCATAGAAGAGCTTGCCGCGGACCTGGATCTCGCGCACGGGGACCGGATCCTCGGCGGAGTTGTTGTCGCCCTTGGTGATGAAGGTTGGCTCGCCCTGTTGAGTGGAGCTGACGCCGGTGATGCGGTGGGTGACCACCTCGGGCTTGCCGGATTCGAGCTGGTAGGTGATGACGTCGCCCAGCTGCAACTCATCGAACGGGATGGGCTTCACCACAATGAACGTTCCCGGCGGGTAGCCCGGCTCCATCGACTGGGTGAGCACGGTGTAGGTGTAGGAACCCGTAACGCGCGGGAAGACGATAAGTACCAGAGCGGCAAGCACCGCGAGCATCAAAGCAGTGAAACTGACTGCCTTGCCGACAGACTTGAGGACGGTCATGGAGTCCTCCCGATCTGGGCCGCGTTGAGATTCACGGAAATTGTCGCGCTTTGTCCGAGGGCGCTCGCCGGCGCTGCCGATGCAAGCTCCACCTTGAAACACCTCACCGCCGAGCCCCCCTTCGGAATGTCGATGGCCGCCGGCAATGCGGCCGTGTATGTCGTTGTCGCACAGCCGGCTAGGTCGGCAGCCGTGCCGTAGCCAACCGAGACGTAGCCGGCCAGCGCACCCGTAACTGCTGCCTGACTGGTTGCCGAAACACGGATTGTGAATTCGGAGCCCGCATTGGTGTTGTTCTTTATGAGTACTCCCGCAGTCGCGCTTGCGCCGGGGGAGAGCTGCGGTACCTGCGTGCCGGTGAGTGAGAGCGTTGCCGGCGTTCCATCGGCCAGGGCCATCTCCTGGCTGAGGTTCGACGGATATCCCGTCAACGGCACGGAGAAATCAGCCGCCTGAATGGTCCCTGCATTAGAAGGAACAAATACCGACCACAAAGCATGCGACGCCGGTGCCACCAGAAGACCCAATACGACGGCGACAACTACCGCGAGTGCGGTTCGTATCGCTGTCGCCGTACGCATTGGAAATTCAATCTCCTGGTTCAAGTGCGCCTACGGGCGTACCTGCTGAAGCGAGAAGCTAATCTGTCCGAGGTCATGCACCTCAGTTGCATCAATGAGTTCGTCTACGTCTTCGAACGTGAAGTCAATCGCCCCAGTAAACTTCGTAACTCCTACGCTGACCTGTGTGATCGACGTACCGGTTCCCGTTTCCGGGACTGTGATGAATCGGGGCTCTGAAATATCAAGGCTGTCGAATTCGCTGAGGTCATCCTCAAGACCGCTAACACTCAGATTGGCGACCAAGTTCTGACCATCGAGGTCAGCAGTAAGGGTCTGCGTGAAGGTGACAGTATCGCCCGGAACGATTGGATATTCTCCGATTTTGATTGGCTGAGTTCCCCCGTTGACCGTCCATACGCCTTCGCCCTGCGCACTCAACGTCATGTTGCCTGCTGTGATGGTGCCGGCCTCGGCTTCGGCATCTGTCTGCCAAAGCGCCAGTGTCCCGCCGCCGCCGATCAGCAACACGACTCCAGCGGCTGTTGCAATGGCGCCCTTTGCCATCTTGTTCATAACTATTCCCTTCCCCAGAAGCTGACTGATGCTGATAAGCCTGTCGTTGAAAGTTCAAGTGCGTCTGGGATGAAACCTAAAGATCGCGCGAGCCTTTCCTTGCTTGGGGCTACGAAAACCTCGGGATTCATCCATGTATTGATGCACCGTTCGCGAAAGCGAGTAGTAGCCCACGTAATCGCGAAAATCCCTTGAGTATGCCCGGCTCCAAGACGGGTAACCGGCACTCATGTTTATACAAGGTCTGATTTCTACGCTGGGAAGTGAATCCAACTCATCCAGGTAGAGGGAGATGGATCGTGAGTCCACAAGACACCAGCGCGACCAAAGACCCAGGGTTCATCGGCGGACTGCCGGTGACGTTTCCCGGTACAGCTGCGCTGAGCGGTGAGCGCGCTGCCCTCGCCAAGGAGATTGCTGCGGCACTGATGTCGGGCAACACAGCAGGCGCTGTCATCCTCGGCGAACTGGGTATCGGTAAATCAGTCCTGCTGCAACACACGTCCACCGCGCTCGCGGACCACGCGTACGTCGTGCAACTCCGTGGATCGGCTTTCGGGTCTCGAGTCCGTTATGGAGCACTGAGCTTCTTGCTCGCAGAGCTGGATGAAAACATTCTCGACCGCCCTGTCCTGATCCTCGAGGGGCTTATCGGGCTGCTTCAGGAACGTGCAGCCGGCAAACCCGTGATCCTGGCGATAGACAACGCGGACCAGTTGGACGAAAACTCCGTCATGCTGATCGGCCAGCTTGTGTCGAGCCAAACCGTGCTGATTCTTGCGAGCTGCAGGGAAGTAGCCGGTTCCGTCCACGAGTTCGCGCAGATGTGCCGGGCGAACGCTATGGAGCGGTTTGAGCTGACGCCCCTGTCTGCAGAAGACACCGGCCTGCTGTTGCGGGAAATCCTCGGTCAGCCCATGTCACGCCTCGCAATTTCCACCCTGTACCGCCACGGTCAGGGCAATCCCAGGTGGCTTTCCCTGCTCTGCCACGACTACGTTCAGTGCGGCAAACTCGAACTCCACCAGGGTGTCTGGGTTATCACCGATCACCACTTCCAGATGCAAAGCACCACCAGGGACGCAATCTGTGAGACTGTCGCGCACCTGCCCTCCTCCCAGCGGGACCTGATCAACCTCATAGGCGCAGCGGGAGAGGTTCCGTTGGCGGCCCTGCAGCAGTACTGCGACCCGACGGACCTTGACGCCCTCCAGGAGCAGTCGCTGGTGACGATCGGCAGCGACAGGGCGCTGACGGTCAGGCTCACCTGCAACCTCCTCCGCGAGGCGGTGCGCAGCGGAATGCTCACCAGCCGCCGGCAGGCACTCGTTCAGCAACTACGCGCGGCAGCTCCAGTACAAGCTGTTGCGGCTCACCCGCATACCCACTCAACCGACGACGGCGGTAGCCGGCAACGCGGCGAGGCCCGCGTTGCAGGGGCCCTCGCCGCGGCCCGCGAGGGGCGGTACGCCGACGTCCTGCTGCAGTTACGTGAGCACACCACCCCGGAGCTCGACGTCCTGCACCCCGAATACCGCACACTCGCCGTGGCCCTCGTCGCCGAAGCCCTCGCGATGACCGGCCGCATCGACGATTCGCTGGCGCTCGCCGAGAGTACTGAAGCCATCGTCGACTCACAGCAGCACCCCGTCGCTGACCAGGCGGCACAGTGCCTGGCGAACATGCGCCTCGCTGCCGGTGTCTGGACCACCACCCCGAACTCGCGCCATGCGAGCAAACACCCGATAGCCGACAGCACCTGGTGCGAACTCGCAGACGGGCTGCTCCTGGCATTCGCCGGCAACCCACAGGAAGCACTCACCATGCTTATGCCTGCCCTACGCCAGTGTGAAGCGAGCAATCTCGCGGGACTGGGCGCGTTGGCATCAGCAGCTGTGGACTACTGCCAGGCGGTGTTGGGGCAGGGCAGCCGGCTGTCGTCGTCGTTCCTGTGGCCCGACGCCGCGGAAGTGGGCAAGAGTTCCTGGCTGGTCCGCCGGCTGACCCTGCACTTCACCATCCTCACCGGTGCATATACGAAATCCCGTGGCCAGGCCGCTGAGGAGTTGCTGGCGCTCAGCAGGAAGGACCATGCTCTGGGCGTCAGCGCCTTCGAGTTGCTGAGCCTCTCCAGTGCGTTGCGGCTAGGTGAGGCGCGCGCCATCGAACCGCTGCTGACCGTAAGCGCCCGTTGCCAGGGAGACTTTGCCAGGCTCTGCGAGCTGTACGCCAAGGGGATGGACAACTTCGACCTTCAGCTGATGCTGCAGGCGATGGAGGAAGCGCGCAGCCTCGACTACCGGTCCTTCTCCCAGGACGCCGCGGAGACAGCCCTCCAGTTCGCTGCGGAGACCCGCCGTCGAAGCGATAGTCGACTGGCGCACCGGAGGGTCGACGCAACCCTCACCGACCTCCGGGAACATGGGCGCCGGGAGAGCATACTGAACAGCCTGACCGCCCGTGAGGCCGAGGTTGTGCGAATGATCGCGGAGGGAAAAAGCAACAAGGAGATTGCCGCGCATCTGGATGTCTCCGTCCGCACCGTGGAAGGACACCTCTATCAGGTCTACTCGAAGCTTCATGTCCGAAACAGGGAGGAACTTGCACGGCTGCTGGCCGCTGACCAGGGCCGGATCACGTGACGGTCGGGGACGGGACCACTGAACTCGTCGGACGGGAAGACGTTGTCGAATCAATAGCCGACAGTCTCCGGTCGGGTGTAAGTGGAGCAGCGGTCTTCGGGGAAGTCGGTATGGGGAAGTCGGCGTTGGTCGATGTGCTGGTTCGGCGGTTCGAAAGTGAGATGCTGGTATTCCACCTTCGCGCCAGCGCGGCGTTAGGAAGCATTCCCTATGGCGCGCTCTCGCAATTTGTGCACGGGCTGGAGGAAAGCGAGCTCAGCTCCCCGCTGATAGTGCTGCGGCGGTTGAAAAGCCGCTTCCAAAAGCTTCAGGAGACGGACGGCCGACCGGTGCTGCTCATCGTCGATGACGCCCATGAACTGGACGAGAGCAGTAGCCACATCCTGGAGCAACTCCTCATGGCAGGGACCGTCCGGCTCCTGGTACTGGGCAGGGACCACGCGTCTAACGAGGGTGTCTTCGCGCTGAGTCGGGATGGGCTCCTGGCGTGCTTCGAACTGTCTCCACTTTCGGAGGAGGACGTCCGGACCTATACCGAACGGGAAGTCGGGGGCCAGGTTGCGGCTGGCACGATCACTATGATCGCGGACTGGTCGGGAGGGAATCCGTATCTCATGCGGGCGATGGTCTCCCACGGTCTGCGCACCGGCCAACTCGAGGAGGTCAATGGCGTCTGGGTGGCGACGAGCAGGACGGAACAGATCGATCCCTTCCTCACCAACCTTGTCAAGGAACTGCTGCAGCGCTGCAGCCCGGCGGAGTGGTACCTCATCCAGACGGTTGCCCTGCTGGAACCGGTCACCCTCTCAGTCCTCGCGGAGCTGATCGACATTAGCCTGGTAACCCTTCTGATTGACTGCGGCCTGCTCAACCTGGCGGATGAAGGAACAGAACAGGTGACCAACCGATACCCGCTCTGCGCTGACGTGGCCCGGCGCGGAGTACCGGTGGGCCGCAGCCGCGAGCTCCGGGAGCAGGCACAACGGCTCGTGGGGAATTCCCTGCCCGAAACCATTGGTCTGATGCGCTGGGTCCATTGGTCGTTGGACATAGGTGAAGCTGTCGATGATCTGGACCTGCTCAACGCCGCGGGACTGGCCAACATCAGCTTCGACCCAAAAGCGGCCCTGCGCTTCGCCTCCGCCGTGGTGTCCCCCGAGCGGAAAGCGGAGGCGCAGATGCAATCCGCCTACGCCCACATGTGCACGGACGAGATTGATGCGGCGCTTGAAGAGGTCGAGGAGGCTCTCGCATCGGCCGCGGACGGGGAAACTCTGGATTCAGCTGCTCTGGTGGCGGCTGCTATCGCACTGCACACGGGCCGAGCCGGTGCCGCCGTCGCATCCGTTGCCGACGCATGGGAGAGCGCCCGGGCCCGGCTTGCCCCCGCAGACCAAGGCAGCACCCTCACGGGTACCATTCTGCGTCTGTACTCCGAACACCTGGCCGGCCGTCACACGCGCACGCTCGGGACGCTGGAGGACCTCGTATCCGCCGGCCTCGGAACCAGTCGTGAGCAGATGCTGGCCCGGATCCTACTTGCAGAAGCCCTCGATGCCGTGGGCCGAACAGACGACGGAGTGGACATCGCGTTACACGCGGGAGCCCTCCTTCGATCGGACCCGACTCTGGCAGCCTTTTACCCCTCGGCGCTATTCCGTTGCGTTCTCACTGTGCTGCGTGCAGGAAGGCACGACGACGCCATCCGATTCATCGACAAATGCTCGTTGACCGCGCCTCCCCGGTATATCTACTACGGCGGAGAGGCGCCGGCCCTCCGCGGTATCGCACTCATCCGGGGCGGTCACGTCAGTGAAGGATTGTCGTACCTGACCGGTGGCATCGCGGCCCTCCGCAAGAGCGACGCTGCGCTCATGCTGCCGTACGCCGTCGGGCATGCCGCCTTCGCCATGATGCTGCTCGGCGACAGGGCCGGTTCCCGGCGCCTCGCTGCGGACTTTGAGGCGCTGCAGAACCCGGGCCCCGAATCCGAACACATGATCGCCCGCGGATACATCGCAGCTGCGCTGGAGGGGTTGAACTCGCCGGACAACCCCGCTCTCCTGACCCTGGCCGAACGGGCACGCGCTGGCGGCATGGCAGCGGCGGAGCGGAAGCTCCTCGAATTGCTGACCCTGCTCGGCGGGTCCAGCCACCTTGACCGGATGGCGGAGTTGGCCGAGGGGCTGCAGGGTGAAACCGGGCGTGCCCTTCATTTCATCGCCAAGGCCCTCCTTGAGGGGAGTCCCGATGTGATGGTCGAGGCCGCGGGTAGGGCCGACGCCGCCGGCCTGCCGCTACTGGGCGCCGAATGCCTGGCCCGCGCGGCACATGCATACGCGGAGCAGGGCCTGTCCAGGATGGAACGGGCTACCCTGCAGCAGCTCAAACGCCACCCCGCCGGGTTGCCGAAGGCGCGCACCGACCTGAGGAAGGTCGCAGCTGTCTCGCTGACTTCGCGCGAGCGGGAGATTGTGCGTCTGGTCCTGGAAGGTCTGACGAACCACGCAATCGCCGAAAGCCTCACAGTTTCCACCCGGACAGTAGAAGGCCATCTCTATCGCATCTACATGAAGCTCGGGATCACGCGAAGGGACGAGCTCTCACAGGACCATCTCGAGAGCTGAAACCGGCGCTCCTTAGAGTAGGTAATTGCCATTTTCCAAGTAGTCGATCGAGTAAGGCCGGACCGGCACCTGCAGGGCGGTTTCCCAAGTCGAGTGGGGCTTACGCGGGTATGGCGCATGGCGAATTTCTAAGCTGAATTCAGGCTCACCGCCACCGCTTCGTCTCAAGCAATGGGGCCAAACGAAGAGGCAGGGCAACGGCGCTCTGGTTGTGGATGAGCCGCTCGATGGATATCGGGAGTTCAGCGCGGAAGGGGGAAGCGATGGCTGAGGGAGATCCTCGATAGAGAGCACGGCAGGCCTTGACGGCGGCTGTAGACGAATGCAGACCCTCGCTTCGAACGAGGAAACCTGAAGCCCGTTTCACACATGGTCAGCATCAGACCATCAGATTGTTCAATGCTCAGTTCCCCAGGGGAACCCAAGGGGAGGCTGGCGGCACCCAAGGGAGAGACATGGGAGACATCTTCGCGTCCGTGGAGTCCGAAGTTCGCAGCTACTGCCGGGAGTGGGATACGGTTTTCGACCGAGCCGCCGGGGAATGGTTGTACAGCGAGGACGGTAGGAAGTACATCGACTTCTTCTCCGGTGCCGGCGCACTCAATTATGGGCACAACAATCCACTCCTCCTCGAACCGCTGATCGCATATTTGCGATCGGGGTCGGTGATTCACTCGCTGGACATGAAGACGACGGCGAAACGCCGTTTCCTGGAGATGTTCCAGGAACTCATCCTCGTTCCGCGTGATCTGGACTACAAGGTCATGTTCACCGGTCCCACCGGAACAAACAGCGTCGAGGCGGCGCTGAAGCTGGCCCGTAAGGTAACCGGCCGGCACCATGTACTGAGTTTCACCAACGCTTTCCACGGGATGACTCTCGGCGCGCTGGCGGTGACCGGGAACTCCATGAAGCGCCAAGGAGCAGGAATACCCCTTAACAACACCTCGAGCATTCCGTACGACGGGTTCCTCAACGGACAGCCGGACGATTTGCTGTGGCTGCGGTGCGCGCTGGAGGACAGCGGATCCGGAATGGATAAACCGGCTGCGGTCATCGTAGAGACTGTTCAGGGCGAGGGAGGCGTAAGGGCGGCCAGGGCAAGCTGGTTGCGTGCCCTCTCCGACCTCTGCCGCCATCACGAGGTTCTCCTCATCGTCGATGACGTCCAGGCAGGGTGTGGACGCACAGGTACGTTCTTCAGCTTTGAAGAAGCGGGGATCCAACCGGACATTGTCTGCATGTCGAAGTCGCTTTCCGGTTTCGGGCTGCCGCTTGCTGTAACCCTGTTCAGGCCTGACCTTGACATTTGGAAGCCGGGCGAGCACAACGGAACCTTCCGCGGCCATAACCCAGCCTTCGTCACTGGAGCTGCCGCGCTGGAGAACTATTGGAACGGGCGGGAGTTCGAATCGCAGATCGCTGCACGGGCGGCTCAACTGCACGCCGGCCTGGCGACAGTTGCAGGCAAGATCGAGGGTTCCCACGTCCGCGGGCGAGGGCTGCTGGCCGGGATCTACTGTCCGGACGCGGCAACGGCACGTAATGTATCTGCCGTTTCGTTCGCCTCCGGTTTGCTCGTGGAAACTTCCGGGCCACAGGGAGAAGTCGTCAAAGTCATGCCACCGCTGACAATCAGTGCTGAGAGCATGGCGTACGGACTCGACATCCTCTGCGAGGCGGTCCGCTCGGTAACCGGCGAGCTGCTCGACCCCATGCCGCGGATTCACCGCAGGGAAGTCACGGGGGTAGGCACACGATGACCTCACTCGACCGTATGGGCGAATCGGATGCGCGGGGTGTGGAGGACAGGGTATTCCCGCGCAGCGAGGTTCCCATCAGAGAGCTGCTGCCCCCGGACAACCTGCCAGTAGGGATGGGGATGACGGGACCAGCGACGAACGTACTGGTGCAGAAATATGGAGGATCGTCGGTCGCCGACCCCGCAGGTATCAAGCGTGCTGCCCAACGGATATACGACGCACAGGCTTCCGGGTACCAAGTGGTTGCGGTGGTGTCCGCAATGGGCGACACCACCGACGAGCTGCTGGACCTGGCGGCCAGCATTTCCCCCCATCCCCGCGCCCGGGAGCTTGACACCCTCATGACCACAGGCGAGCTTGTGTCTGCGGCTTTGCTGGCGATCGCGTTGGCCGACCTCGGAGCCGATGTGCGCACGTTTACGGGCACGGAGGCCGGCCTCATCACGGATGATCGCCACGGAAAGGCGCGCATTACGGACGTGAAGCCGCGCCGGATCCAGGCCTGTCTCGAACGTGGACAGATCGCCGTCGTGGCGGGGTTCCAGGGTATTAGCGGCAACGAGGGAGTGGTAACCACCCTGGGGAGGGGAGGCTCCGACCTCACCGCCGTCGCGCTCGCGGCAGCTCTGGGTTGCGTTTGCGAGATCTACACGGATGTTGACGGTATCTATACGGCAGATCCACGGATTGTCCCAAGAGCGCGAAAGCTTGACGTGCTCTCCAGCGAGGAGATGCTTGAGCTCGCCGCCTCGGGAGCCAAGGTGCTGCACCTCCGCTGCATCGAATACGCCCGCCGCTTCGGTGTTCCCATTCACGTTCGCTCCTCGTTCGTGCAGAAACGGGGAACCATGATCATGCCGAACGTGCATAGGCAGGCAGTGGACGCGAAACCGGGGGAGCGGACACTCATATCCGGCGTCGAAAGTTCCAACTCTGCCGCGCGGATCACCGTGGCGGGCGTCCCCGACTGTTCCCAGACCATAGGGCAGGTACTGATGGACCTTGCCGCGTCGGGGGTGCACGTAGAGATGGTCGCCCGACACCCGCGAGCTACGGAGGCAAATCTCGCCGACGTAACCCTTACCCTGCCCGCCGCGGAACTGCGCGCAGCAATAGCAGCACTGGCGGCGGACCGGAACCGTATCGGTTTCGAAGCACTTCAGCACAACGATGAGATGGGCAGGGTCTGGCTGAACGGGCTGGGAATGCGCTCGTGCCCCGATCCTTTCCATACCTTTTTCAAGGCACTCAACCACGCCGGCATCAGCGTGGAGCTGGTCTCCATGTCTGAATTGTCCATTGCCGCCGCCGTGCCGGCCGAACAGCTCACCGAGGCCGTCAATGCCTTGAAGGCGGCATTCGACCTGACGCCGCCCGAGCAGGTGCCGGAAATCAGAGACGCGTCCGCCCGCGTCCGTGCAGCCGTGCTGGGGTAGGCACGCCCCGAAACACGAGTGGCAATTACTCGTGTTTCGGGGCGGACTGGCTGCCTACTGTTGATTACGGCTGGAGGGCGGACATGCCCCTTTTGAAAGCGGGGCTTCTGAGCGGGTCGGCAGCAGCTTCGTCCATGTGGCGAGGGTGAGCTCCCGTGCTGCTGCCGGCCTTCAGAAGCTGCAAGGCCCCGCGCGGTTACCCGGTGGTAAAGTCGTACCCGTCCATGGCGGGCCGATCACCTGTCGCGACGCTACCGATACCCCGTGGACTTCAATGCCGAAACGGGGTGCGGCGCGAACCGCCCCGCCGTGGAGACCGAGAAGTATGGAGAACATGTGACCATGGAAACCACGTGCGCCGGCACCACTGTTGCACCGGCGTCGAGGGCACTGGAAGTCATCGGATCGGATCTCACCGAGCGCAGCCTGCGCCGCTACCTTGAGGGCATCCCCGGGGTCGACGCCGTCGGGTTGGAAGCGCGGGCCGCTGCCCTCGGCACCCGCTCGATCAAGACCACCTCCAAGGCCTGGGCGCTGGACACCATCATCCGGCTCACCGACCTCACCACCCTCGAGGGCGCCGACACCCCCGGCAAGGTCCGCTCGCTGGTTGCGAAGGCCCTCGTTCCAGATCCCGACGACCTCTCCACCCCGCGTGTCGCCGCCGTGTGTGTGTACGGCGACATGGTGCCCCATGCCGTGGAAGCCCTCGGTGCCGCGCACGACGACGGCGCCCCGGGGCGCATCAACGTCGCCGCCGTCGCCACCGCCTTCCCGAGCGGCCGCGCGTCCCTGGCGGTCAAGCTCGCCGATACTTCGGAAGCCGTGGCCGCCGGAGCCGATGAGATCGACATGGTCATTGACCGCGGCGCCTTCCTCTCCGGGCGGTATGGTCACGTGTTCGATGAGATCGTCGCCGTGAAGGAAGCGTGCAAGCGCCCCGACGGTTCCTACGCGCATCTGAAGGTCATCCTCGAAACCGGTGAGCTCAACACGTACGACAATGTGCGCCGTGCGTCGTGGCTCGCCATCCTGGCCGGCGGTGACTTCATCAAGACGTCCACCGGCAAGGTGTCCCCGGCGGCAACCCTCCCGGTGACGCTGTCCATGCTTGAGGTGGTCCGCGACTGGCACCGCCTCACCGGCGAGAAGATCGGCGTGAAGCCCGCGGGCGGAATCCGCGCATCGAAGGACGCCATCAAGCACCTTGTCACAGTTGCCGAAACTGTGGGGGAGGAGTGGCTGCAGCCAGACCTCTTCCGCTTCGGCGCCTCGAGCCTCCTGAACGACGTGCTCCTGCAGCGCCAGAAGCTCACCAGCGGCCGCTACTCCGGCCCGGCCTACGTCACGATCGACTGAAGGACCTGCCATGACTTTCCTCGACTACGCTCCCGCGCCCGAGTCGGCAGCGATCCTGAACCTCCGCGACGAGTACGGCCTCTTCATCAACGGCGAGTTCGTCCCCGGTAACGGCGAATCGTTCACCACCATCTCTCCGGCCACCGAGAAGCAGTTGGCCACCGTGTCCTGCGCCAATGAGCAGGACGTTGACGCCGCCGTCGTCGCCGCCCGCCGCGCGTACGAGAAGACCTGGTCGCGCATGTCCGGGTCCGACCGCGGCAAGTACCTGTTCCGCATCGCCCGCCTCGTGCAGGAGCGCGCCCGCGAACTGGCGGTCGCCGAAAGCCTCGACAACGGCAAGCCCATCAAGGAAAGCCGCGACGTCGACATCCCGCTGGTCGCCGCCTGGTTCTTCTACTACGCCGGCTGGGCCGACAAGCTCGAATATGCCGGTCTGGGCCCCAACCCGCGCTCGCTCGGCGTCGCCGCCCAGGTGATCCCGTGGAACTTCCCGCTGCTGATGCTCGCGTGGAAGATCGCGCCCGCGCTCGCCGCAGGCAACACCGTGGTGCTGAAGCCGGCCGAGACCACCCCGCTCACGGCCCTCCTCTTCGCCGAGATCCTGCAGCAGGCTGACCTGCCGGCAGGCGTGGTCAACATCGTCACCGGAGCCGGTGCCACCGGCTCGGCGCTCGTGAACCACCCCGACGTCAACAAGGTCGCCTTCACGGGTTCGACGGCGGTGGGCCGGGAAATTGCCCGCGCCACCGCCGGTACCGGCAAGAAGCTGACGCTCGAGCTTGGCGGCAAGGGCGCCAACATCGTGTTCGACGACGCTCCCATCGACCAGGCCGTCGAGGGCATCGTCAACGGGATCTTCTTCAACCAGGGCCAGGTCTGCTGCGCCGGCTCCCGCCTGCTGGTGCAGGAATCCATTCACGACGACGTCGTGGAGCGGTTGAAGGCCCGGCTCGCCACCCTGCGCGTGGGCGACCCGCTGGACAAGAACACCGACGTCGGCGCCATCAACTCGGCCTCCCAGTTGGGCCGCATGCGCGAACTGTCCGACATCGGCGAGCAGGAAGGCGCCGAGCGGTGGAGTCCCGCCTGCAACCTTCCCGAGCAGGGCTTCTGGTTCCCGCCGACCATCTTCACCAATGTCTCCACCAGCCATCGGATCGCGCGGGACGAGATCTTCGGCCCCGTGCTGTCCGTCCTGACCTTCCGTACACCGGCCGAGGCGATCGCCAAGGCCAACAACACCCCGTACGGCCTGTCAGCCGGCATTTGGACAGACAAGGGCAGCCGCATCCTGGCGGTCGCCGACAAGCTGCGCGCCGGCGTCGTCTGGGCCAATACGTTCAACAAGTTCGATCCTGCCTCCCCGTTCGGCGGCTACAAGGAATCCGGTTACGGCAGGGAAGGCGGAAAGCAGGGGCTCGCAGCCTACCTGGCACCCACTGTTGCCGTGCCCGCCGTGACGGCGCCTGTTGTCGCTCCCGTCGCCGCCGTTGAGAACGGAGAGACCCGATGAGCCGCCTCGCTGTCCCGAAGACCTACAAGCTGTACGTCGGCGGCAAGTTCATCCGGAGCGAGTCCGGGCGCGTGTACGAGATTTCGACCACGAAGGGGAGCTTCCCGGTGAGTTCAGTCAACGCCGCGAAGGCCTCGCGCAAGGACGCCCGTGACGCCGTGGTGGCCGCCCGCGCTGCCGTGAGCGGCTGGTCCGGAACCACCGCGTATAACCGTGGGCAGGTGCTGTACCGGATCGCGGAGATCCTCGATGGGCGACGCGCGCAGTTCGCCGAGGAGATCGCCGCGTCCGAGGGCGTGTCGCTCTCCGCCGCGTCGGCGCAGGTGGATCAGGCGATCGATCTCTGGGTCTGGTACGCCGGCTGGGCTGACAAGTACGTGCAGGTCGCCGGCAACGGAAACGCCGTGTCCGGGTCCTTCTTCAACCTTTCGGTGCCCGAGCCTACCGGTGTCGTCGCCGCCATCGCTCCGCAGGACGGGGCAGGCGGCGGGTCCCTGCTCGGCCTGGTCCGCGCGGTGGCGCCGATCCTCGTGAGCGGGAACACCGTCGTCGTTATTCCGCACGAGCGGGCGCCGCTCGCCGCCCTCAGCTTCGGCGAGGTGCTGGCGACGAGCGACGTACCGGCCGGCGTCGTCAATATCTTGAGCGGTTCGCCTGCGGAGATCGCGCCGTGGCTCGCCGCGCACGCGGACGTCAACGCGCTGGACCTGCTCGGTGCAGGCGGGCTCGACTGGGTTGACCTGCAGATCACCGCCGCGGAAACCCTCAAGCGGGTGCTTCCTCCGGAGGTAGGGCCCGACGCCGGTGCCCCCTCCCTGGACCGGATCACCTTCTTCACGGAGACCAAGACGGTCTGGCACACGAAGGGCCTGCTCTAGGGGCTCGGCGGGACCCACAGACTGTTGGTCTATCCCACCGAACCGCGTGCTTCGCTGGGACTGTCTAGACAATCCCAGCGAACCAGCAGATTCAGCTCAACTTCTGGTTGTGCCCTGAAGTGCGCGTTCCGGCGGAGGAGCGGCAACGGAGTCACGGCAGATTAGTTCAGCGCGGAAGTCATACTCAGGGCTGAACTCCTCGCCGCGCATTCGGTGGATGAGCGTGGTCGCCACCGCGACGCCGAGCTCATACACCGGCTGGGAGACAACGGTGAGGGGCGGTGTAACTAGCCTCGTCCACGGGAGATCGTCGAACATCACGAAGGAAAGGTCCCGGGGGATGGCTAGACCGAGGTTCGCAATTTCTTCCAGTGCGCTGAGTGCGATCACGCTGTCGGAAGCCATAATCGCAGTCGCATCGAACGGCGAGGACAGCAGTTCCCTCACGACGCGGCGGATATTCTCGTCCGTGCCGGCATTCATGCGAATCAGGTCGACGGGGAAGTCCTTCCCTGCTTCGTTGAAGGCGCGCTTCATTCCAGCGAGCCGTTGAGCAACCGGAGTTGACCCGAGCGCCGTTTCGTCGATATCACCAGACCGTGTCCTGAGCGTTGAGATGTAGGCGATGCGCTCGTGTCCCTGATTGATCAGAAGCTGGCCGGCCTCGAAGGAGGCCTGCTCGGACGCTGTTGCGATCACATCCACGTCCAGACCCTCCACTGACCGGTCCAGAAGGACGAGGGGTCGTCCGGAGTCGACCACCGCGCGCAGATGGGCGCTGTCATCGGACAATACCGGCGCAACGATGAAGCCATCTACCCGCTTGTCCTGCAGAACACGGACTGCCTCTTGCTCCGCCTTCATATCCTCACCGGTGTTGACCAGCAGCACGTCATACCCGGCGGGCTGCGCCGTATCGGAGATAGCCCTCAATGCCAAGCTGAAGTAGGGATTCTGGATGTCCCCGACGACGACGCCGATGGTATGGGATCTGCCGGTATTCATACTGCGGGCCAGCATGTTCGGGTGATAACCCAGATGCTGCGCCGCGTCCATAACCCTGGACCGGACCTCACTGCTGACGGCTCCGTAGCCCCCGAGCGCGCGCGCAGCTTGCGCCTTTGACACTTTCGCGAGAGCCGCGACATCGGCGACGGTCGTCTCCCGACGGATGGAGCTGGTGCTCATATAGATCCTTTGTCTGCTGGGGGAAGAGGAAGTCACTTCAATTGAAACACTTGTGAGTCCGGTCTCAATGCTATACGTTGAGACCGGACTCAACGAGACGCAGCTCACAACGCAGTGGCGGCGCTTCTTTCGTCCCGATTTCGCTATCTACCTTGGAGAACCCCTACCATGCCCAAGAAAATCAGCAGCCCATGCAAGTCCGTCCTAGCCATCTCCACCCTGGTCGCCCTGAGCCTTTCCGCATGCGGCGGGAGCGGAGACGCCAGCGAGGGCACGAGCGGGGGAGACCAGACCCTGACCGTCATGCACAAGTGGCCCGAGGGCGATCACGCGGCGTTCTTCGAGAAGGTAGTTGACGAGTTCGAGAAGGCCAATCCCGGAGTAACCGTGGACATGCAGGCTATTCAGGACGACCCCTATAAGGAGCGCCTGCGGGTGCTGACAGCGTCAAATGACCTTCCGGACGTGTACTTCGCTTGGCCGGGCGGCTATGGCGAGCAGTACTTCGACGCAGGCTTCGCCGCCGACCTCAGTTCGGAGATGGACGGCGAATGGGAAGAGTCCCTGATGCCGGCAGCCGTCGAGGCCTACACGGTCGAGGGCAAGAACTACGCAGTGCCCGTGAGCATGTCCGGGAAGTACATGATTTATAACTCGGCCATGTTCGACGAACACGGGGTGCAGGTACCCACCACCTACGAAGAGCTCCTGAGGGCCTGCGATACGTTCAAAGGAGCCGGGCTCACACCAATCACCATGGGAAACAACGCCATGTGGCCGGGAGTGCATTACTTGACCACGCTCATAGCCAAGCATGTTCCGCATGACGTCATGCAGGCGGACTTCGATCCGGCAACCGCCACTTTCGATCACCCCGGGTACATTAGGGCACTGGAGGACCTTAACGAACTGGCTGAGCGCTGCTTCACGGACGGGTCGAATGGAATCTCGAACGACTCCGCAAAGGCAGAGATCCAGACCGGTGTAGCACCCATGTACTACGGCGAAAGCAACATCTTCTCCATCTTCCGGGAAGCAAACGGAGCCACCCCGGACGTCGCGGCGAACTGGAACTTCTTCGCCTTCCCGGACATCGAAGGTGCTGAAGGTGACGCCGAATCGCTCACTGGCGCACCTGACGGCTTCATCGTCAACGAGAAGAGCGACAACAAGGACCTGGCGATCGAATTCCTCAAGTTCTTCACCACCCAAGAGAACGGTGCCCGCTTGCTTGAAATGCGGGACCGTCCGTCAGCTGTCGTTGGCTCTGCCGAAGGGGTCGCAGATGTACTGCCTCAGCTGGAGGAAGCGCTGACGCACCTGGAGGGAGTCGAGACCTTCAACATCTGGCTGGATACAGCCACCGAACCCGAAGTCGGTGCGGCGTTCCTGGCAGGCGGACAGGCAGCCATAGACGGATCACAAACTCCGGAACAGATTCTGGATTCGATCCGAGCAGCGTCGAACAGTTTGAAGTAGGCATTGCCTCAACCACCAAAGCGGCGATCCAATGGCGGCGCCGCTTTGGTGGCACCCGAGTGAAAGGACTCGTGCAGCATGACGACAAGAAGACTCCGCCTCAGCGCAATCCTCTGGGCAGCACCCGCGATTCTGGTGATCCTCGCTCTCCTGTACTACCCGTTGGCCCAGAACCTGCGGTTGAGCTTCCTACAGTGGAGCGTCTTCTCCCCGGAACAGGAGTTCGTTGGCTTCAAAAACTACATCGCGGCCTTCAGCGACGCGGTTTTTTGGATCGCGATCCGCAACAACGTGGCTTACGCCGCAGCCTCCCTCGTCATTCAGGTAGGCCTCGGCCTGATGCTGGCGGCGCTGCTGGACAGGTTCGTGAAGGGCAAACTTCAGGCCTTTTTCCGCAGTGTGTATTTCCTGCCGGCCACCATTTCAATCACGGTGACAGGTGTGCTCTTCTCGTTCATCTACCACCCTGAAGTCGGATTCCTCAACGAGGCGCTACGCGGGCTCGGTCTGGAATGGCTCGCAAGGGTGTGGCTGGGTGAACCCGAAACTGCAATCTGGGCGATCATCGCCATGAGCCAATGGCAATGGACGGGCTATGTCGCGGCCCTCCTGCTAGTGGCCATCCAGCGTATCCCGAGCGAGCTGTATGAAGCCGCAGCGCTCGATGGGGCCGGTCCGGTACGGCAGTTCCTCAACGTGACGATTCCGCTGACCAGGGAGATGGTTGCCGTCATGTCAATTGTCACCGTCAGCAACGCTTTCCTCGTTTTCAACGAAATCGTCGCCATGACCAATGGCGGTCCCAACAACGCCACCCAGGTGCTGGGCACCCTGATCTACCAGAACGCGTTCGTGAACGACGACATGGGCTACGCCTCCGCGATCGCAACCATTGTCCTCTTCATCACTTTGATCATCGGCGCAGTGCAACTGTTCTACACAAGCAGGAAGAGGGTCAGCCTCTAATGAGCACCATGACAATCAAGCCGACAACGCCAACCACCCGTGCGGGGAGAGCGGCACAGCCGAAGCGCCGTCCGGATTACCTGGGGATGGTCGCCCGGTATCTAGTCCGCACCCTGCTTGTCGTCATGAGCATGGGCGTCCTCTACCCGCTCTTCTGGATGTTCTCATCAGCCTTCAAGACCAGCGCTGAGATCTTCGCGGATCCTTGGGCACTACCCAATGCCTTCTCCTTCGAGAACTATGTCAAAGCCTGGAACCAGGGCGTCGTCTCCTACTTCGCCAACAGCCTTTTCATCACCGCGATCTCGCTGGCGGCGACGCTGTTGCTGGGTGCAGCTGCTGCGTATGCGCTGACCAAGCTCCACCTACCGTTCTCGAGGACAGTCACGTTCCTCATCCTCGGCGGACTGATGGTCTCCCCGACGATGATCCTCGTTCCCCTGTTCCAGTTGCTACAGACTGTGGGCCTCTACAACACCCACGCCGGACTGATCATCGTCTACGTTGCCTATCGGCTCCCCTTCACCATTTTCCTCATCCGTGCATACATGCTGACGCTCTCCGACGAAGTGGTGGAAGCGGCGCGGATCGACGGCGCGAACTCGGTCCAGATCTTCCTACGGGTCATCCTTCCGCTGTGCAAACCCGTGCTTGCCAGCGCCGGTCTTGTCTACGTGCTCTTCGCATGGAACGAATTTCCCTTTGCGTTGGTCTTCCTCAATGACGCTGATCTGAAGACCTTGCCCGTCGGGCTGCTTGATTTCAAAAGCACGCTCCAGACCGACTGGTCGGTGCTCTTTGCCGGCCTGGCCATTGCGAGCTTGCCCATGATCGTGGCCTTCGCGATCGGGCAGCGCTACTTCATCCGGGGGCTATCGGAAGGTATGGGCAAATGAGTAACCACACAGCTGAGCGTACGATCCGGACTGCCGTATTGGGATTCGGAGTTTCCGGCAGGGTCTTTCATTCCCCGCTGCTCGCAGCCAACCCTGACTACAGTCTCCGGTTCATCACGACAAGCAACGAGGAGCGATCGCGTCAGGCTCGCGGGCTCTATCCGACGGCGACCGTGCTCAACCAGCCCGAAGATGTCTTCCAACATGCAGATGACATAGACCTCGTCGTCATCGGTACACCGCCGTCCACGCACTACCAACTAGCGAGCAACGCCATCGAGCATGGCATGCATGTTGTCGTTGACAAGCCCTTCGTAGCTTCATCGGAGCAGGGCGAGGATCTCATTCGGAAGGCAGAGAGGGCAGGAGTAAGTCTCACGGTCTTCCAGAACCGCCGTTGGGACGCGGACTTCCTCACCGTGCAGGACCTTGTCCGTCAGGATGCTATGGGGCCAATCGCAACCTTCGAGTCACGATTCGAATGGTGGCAGCCTGACGGCTTCCGAAGCTGGAAGGGTGCCGCAAGCCTGGACGAAGCCGGCGGAATTTTGTATGACCTGGGAAGCCACCTGATCGATCAAGCCCTGCAACTGTTCGGACCGGTTCAGGACGTCTACGGTCAAACCACCCGATATTCAGGTGCCTCCACAGATGCCGACGAAGACGCATTCGTGGTCCTGCGTCACGCGAGCGGCACCCGCTCGCGATTGACCATGAGCGGCTTGGCAGCACAACCCGGGCCGCGATTTCACGTTTTCGGCACCCGCGGCACCTACCTGAAGTGGGGACTTGACGGCCAGGAACCGGCGCTGGATGCAGGCAAGAGCCCGAATGACGACGACTTCGGGTTTGAACCAGAAACCGCTTGGGGTTCTCTCAGCTCAGGAGCGACGCAACAGCCGATTCCGGCGCAGCGAGGCGACTATCCCCGGTTCTACAGGCTGTTGAGCAGACACCTTTTCGAAGGCACGCCCATTCCGGTCGATCCGAAGGACGCAGTACAGGTTCTTCACATCATCGAACAGGTACATCGCCTGCCCGGTATGACGACATCCCACCATCAACTCACCACCATAGGAAGCTGATCCATGTCCAGCACAACCGACAACCCCTCGAACAAGAACGTTGCTGTCATCGGCGGCGGCATCCTCGGTGTATCGACCGCGGTCCACCTGCAACGCGAGGGTGCTTCCGTCGTCCTCATCACGGAAACTTCGCTCGCCAGCGGAGCCTCCGGCCGGTCCCTGTCATGGCTCAATTCGGCAGGGATTCGATCGGACGCCTATCACGCACTACGCGTGGCAGGCATCGATCGCTACCGTACTCTCTTCGCTGCCGACCCGCAGCGGGAGTGGTTGCGCTTCGACGGCGGAGTCTATTGGGACGGTGTCGACAGCGAAGCGGACACCTTTGAACGCCATCGCTATGAGAAGGACCATGCCTACAACTCTCAGCTCGTAGCATCGACCGAGATTCCCCGAGTGGCTCCAGGTGTTGCCGCCGACGCAGTGCCAGGCAATGCAATCTTCAACCCTGGAGACGGATGGGTATCCCTGCCGCATTTGATCGAATATCTTGCAGACGAATTGGTTTCGCGCGGCGGGCGAGTCATCACTCACGCGGGCAAGGCCTCCGTCGTTGTGACGGGCGGAAGGGCAACTGGCGTGTTGTGCACCAACGGCGAGCAGTACGAAGCTGAAGCTGTCGTGGTTGCGTGTGGCCCTTCAACCCCGCAGGTGGTAGCTGAATTGGGCGTGAGGATTGATGACGGTTCGCCGCTGTCGATGCTTGTCACCACCGAACCACTCCAACACGACATCAAGGCGGTGCTCAACACCCCGCGTGCGGCAACCCGGCCCAATCCCGGCAATACGCTCGCTATTGATCACGACTGGTATGTCGGCCAGATCACCGAGGATTCGAACGGCAACTGCACTATCCCTGAGTCAGCGGTGCAGGAACTTCTTGATGAGGCATCAGCGCTGCTCGAAGGTGGACCAAAGCTGAAGGCAGCTGAGTACAAGTTGGGTAGGAAACCTATCCCCGGCGACGGGGAGCCGGTGTTCGGACAGCTTGAGAAAGTCCCCGGGTGCTATGTCGCGTTCACCCACTCAGGGGCAACTGTCGGTCTGATCGCCGGTGAGTTACTCGCCGACGAGATCATGAGCGGACGCCCACACCCAATGTTCGAGACTTTCCGTCCCGAGCGCTTCTCCTGACACGGTCAGGCGGTGGCGGGCTGCTGCACTGAGCAGCCCGCCATGTCAGGCTGCGATCATGACCGCGACGAGCGCGATCAGCGGCGGAATGCCCTGGCCGATTGCCCCGCCGATGCCCTTGCCCTTCGCCCGGCCCATCTCGAGCCGATCGGCGATGAGCAGCACAATGCCTGAGAGGAACATGAACAGGCACGTGTAAATAACCAGCGTCCTGCCCACCGTTTCGTTGCCGCCCATCCAGGTCAGCACCCCGGTAAGGGCCCCGAGGCCCAGAAACAAGTTGTAGAACCCCACGCCGAAGGCCCACAGCCGGATGGCGGGGACGTCGACGGTCCGAGTGGAGAACACTCCCTGGTGCACCGCCGGCCGCTGAAAGGCCAGCGCTTCCCAGACGAAGACGAGGATGTGCAGGGCGGCCGCAATCAGCGCGAAGATCCAGACGATCAAGGTCATTGCGATGCCCCCAGTCGCGATGCTCCCGAAGGTGCCTCCGACGGTGTCCCCATGCCTTCGACCGTCACGTCATGGCGGCTCAGCACCTGCTGGATCTGCTCCAGAACCTCCTCCATCGGATGGCCCTGCGGCACCGTGGAGGACATATCAGCATGGAACCGCCCCATGCCTGAACCCATGCTGAACACCAGGAACTTGGCCGAGGGCGTCAGAACAGTAAAAGTGTGCGGTGCATTCGGCGGAATGGCGATCGAGGAGCCCGGACCCAGGTCGAAGCCCTCATCGTCTACCTGCACCAGAATCCGCCCCTGCAGGACGTAGTAGGTCTTCGCCCACCCGGTGCGGTGCAGGGGAGTGGGGTCGTCGCGCACCGCATCGACCTCGAAAAGCTCGTAGGTTCCGTCGGTGTGCTCGGCGTCCACCTTGGCGGTGAGCGTTGCATCCGGGGCGTGCAACTCGACGCCGTCGCCCGGCTGAAGGTGTTGCGTTAGGTAACTCATGGCCTCAACGGTAAGTCCCGT
The DNA here is from genome assembly GCF_035189165.1 of Arthrobacter sp. JZ12. NCBI lineage: Bacteria > Bacillati > Actinomycetota > Actinomycetes > Micrococcales > Micrococcaceae > Arthrobacter > Arthrobacter sp. JZ12. Next base: position 1,054,211 of record NZ_CP045246.1, read on the forward strand.
CGTCGGGCCTCACGATCCCAGATTTCTGGGAGTGACCGGCACTCCCGCCGGTGCCATACTGAGGGCGTGTGGGAGGAACGGGCCCGCCGCACCCGACGGGATATCGCAGCCCTGGCGGCCAGCGGAGTGGGCGTCAATGACCTTCACGCTGCCGCTATCGAACTCACAGCGCGCGACGTCGGCACCGACCTGACCTGTTGGGCCACCATTGATCCCCAATCCCTGGTTATCAGCGCCATGGTCAGCGGGGAGACGCGACTGCCTGCCGAGTACGAACCGTTGCTCGCCGACGCCGAATACTCCGGCGAGGAGCTCGACACCTTCGCCGGGATGGCCCGGAGCAGAAAGCCGCTGGCCCGGCTGTCCGACCTGCCGCTGCACGACCAGGAGCGCAGCGCCAGGTACCGGAACGTGTGGAAGCCGCTCGGGGTAAGGCAGGAGTTGCGCGTCCTCTTCAGCGCCGACGGTTCCTGCTGGGGTGCTGCGGGAATGGTCCGTGCAGGGACGGATTTCAGTGAAAGGGAAGTGGAGTACCTGACCGCCGTCGCGCCGTCGATCGCTGCGGCGACGCGACTGGCGGTTCGCAGTGAGTTATCCGCCCATGCCTGGGGTTCGCGGCCGGCGATCGTGGTGCTCAGTTCTGCCGGGGACGTGTGCTCGGCAACCCCGGAGGCGCGGCACTGGCAGGAACACCTCGACGAGTTTGCACCCCACCGCTTCGACACCATGATGCACATCATGGTGCAGGGCCTGAGAAGCAACTCCGCGGACGGTTTTCGGGCAACCCTCAGGGACGGGCACGGCCAGTGGGCACACATGGAAGCAAGCCCGCTCACGGGGGAGGACGACGGACAGATCGCCGTGGTGATCACGCCCGCCACCGGTGCCCAGCTCACGGGCATGCTCCTTGCGGCCTACGGGCTCTCTGCGCGGGAACGGGCCATCTGCCTCGAGGTCATGGCAGGATCGCCCACCCGACATATCGCTCGGCATCTCTCGGTCACTCCCAACACCGTGCAGGATCACCTGAAGTCAGTGTTCGCCAAGACGGGTGTGACCAGCCGCGGCGAACTTGTGGCCCGCCTACAGCCGCGGTAGGAACTGCCGGCAAGCGACCTAGAACGGATGCAACAGCCGGTGCACAAACCGGCGAGTCCGCTCCTCGGTGGGGTTCCGCAGCACCGTGTCCGGCGGACCGCTCTCGACCACGACGCCGCCGTCCATGAACACAACCTGGGTTGCCACCTCGCGGGCGAAGGCGAGCTCATGAGTCACCAGCACCATGGTCCAGCCCTCGTCGGCGAGCTCCTTGATGACGCTGAGCACGTCGCCGACCAGCTCGGGGTCCAGCGCGGAGGTGGGCTCGTCGAAGAGGAGCAGCGAAGGCCGCAGCGCCAACGCGCGCACGATTCCTACGCGCTGCTGTTGGCCGCCCGAAAGCTGGTGCGGGTACTGGTCCTTCTTGTCCGCCAGGCCAACACGAGCCAACAGCGACTCGGCGTCGCGCACAGCCTCGGCCCGCGGCCGCCGCTGAACCTGCACCGGCCCTTCGATCACGTTCTCCAGCACGGTCATGTGCGGAAAGAGGTTGTAGTGCTGGAAGACCATGGCGCTCTGGTCCCGCAGGGCCATGAGCTGGCGCTTCGGTACAGGGGAACCGAAGTCCACGGCGGGACCATCCGCGAAGGTTATACGGCCGGCGTCGGGAATTTCTAGCCCGTTCAGGGATCGCAGCACCGTGGTCTTGCCCGACCCGGACGGGCCCACCAGCGCAACCACGCCGCCGGCGTTCACCGACAGGTCGATGGAGCGCAGCACCTCGTTGTTCCCGAAGGACTTCCGCAGCCCCTCGACGGTCAGGACGGTGCGTGAATCAGTGAGCGACATAGCGGTCCAGCCTCTTCTCCAGTCGGGACTGCCCGGCCGAAAGGACCAGACAGAACACCCAGTACACGGCCGCGGCCTCGATGTAGAGCAGCATGAACTGCTGGCTGAACGCCGCGATCTCCTGCGCCTGGCGGAACAGTTCCGTCACCAGGATCAGCGACGCAAGCGAACTGTCCTTCACCAGCGAGATGAACGTATTGGACAGCGGAGGCACCGACACGCGTGCGGCCTGCGGCAGGATGATCCGTCGCAGAGTCAGGGTGCGGGACATACCGATCGTGTGCCCGGCCTCCCACTGGCCGCGGGGGACGGACAGGATCGCCGCGCGGATGACCTCGGCCGCGTAACCGCCGACGTTGAGCGAGAACGCGATGATCGCGCTCGGCCACGGGTCGATCGTCAAACCGATCGACGGCAGCCCGTAAAAAATCACGAACAGCTGCACCAGCAGGGGGGTTCCGCGGATCACCGAAACGTACGCCCTCGCAATCCCGGACACGACCCGGTTGCTGCTCAGCCGCATCAGCGCAACCAGCAGCGCGAGGACCAGACCGAGGGCCATCGACGCCAACGACAGCGGAATCGTACCGGTCAGCCCGCCCTGCACCAGCGGCCAGAGCGACGTCAGCGCCAAATCCCAGTCAATGTCCATGAAGTCCTACGCTACTCCCGCCCCTGTCGGTGTCTGCTGCATCGCCGCCTGCTGCACTGCAGCGCTCACACAAAAAATAACGACGACGGCGAGCGGCCGGCGGGCAAGAGAACCCAAGCCGGCGCTCGCCGTCGTGATCGGCTTATTCTTCGCTGACGTTCTCGCCGAAGTACTTCTCGGAGATCTCGGCGAGGGTGCCGTCGGTGCGGAGCTCTTCGAGCGCCTCGTTGACGGCCTCGACCAGGTCGTCGCTGCCCTGGCGGAAGGTCAGGGCGCTCTGGGACTGCTCCTCAGTCTCGGCGGCAACCTTAATGTTCTCGTTCGGAGTGGCGTTCTGGTAGTCGAGGTAGGTCAACTCGTCGTTGATCGTGGCGTCGACGCGGCCCTGCTCAAGGAGTGTGATGGACTGCGCCCAGCCCTCGACTGCTTCGATGCTCGCTCCGTTTTCCTCAGCGAGATCCCGCCAGTTGCTCGTGAGCGACTGTGCGGTGGTCTTGCCCTCGAGATCCTCGAAGGAGGTGATCTCGGAGTTGTCGGCGGTGGTGACCAGGACGCCGTTGCTGTAGGTGTACGGCGTGGAGAAGGAGTAGGACGCCTCGCGCTCCGGGGTAATCGAGACCTGGTTGGCGATGACGTCGAAGCGTCCCGCGTCCAGGCCGGCGAACATCGCGTCCCACTGGGTCTCTTCGAACTCGGGCTCAACGCCGAGCTTCTCGGCGACGGCGGTGATGACCTCGACGTCGTAGCCGGTCAGTTCGCCGGCACCGCCCTCGTGGTAGGAAAAGGGCTTGTAGGTGCCCTCGGTGCCGACGGTGAGCACTCCGGACTCCTGGACCTCGGCGAGGGTGGTGCCGCCGGCGGACGAGGTCTCGGAACCGGCATCGCCTGACTCGGAGGACGCGGAAGATCCGCATCCGGCTACCGCAAGGACGAGGGCGGTCGCGGCGCCGAGCAGTGGAAGACGGCGAGAAATCATGGGGGATATCCTTTGACGCTTGAGGGTTTTGCCCGGGTACGGGCTGTCCATTTCAGCGTTAATGGGACATCCCATATTCCCCTCCCGTCACACTTCGTAATACTTCGCGGGCTCGAACGCGGAAGTGGAATCCGGGCACGAAAAAGGCGCCGGATATCCATCCGACGCCCCTGTCGCTCAGTCCTAGGCCTTGCGTTCGCCCTTGGCCATCCTGTAGCCCGTGTCGGAGCGGCCGAGGATGGTCTGCGGAATCCAGAACGCGAGGAAGAAGAGGGTCAGGCAGACGGCGAACGGCCAGACGTTGGTCCTCTCGAAGAAGGTCAGGGAGTAGATTGCTCCTGCGAAGAGAACCAGCATGACGGCGAAGGCCAGGATGCTTCCGAGCAGGTGTCCGTCACCGGAGTGGGTGGGCCGCTTCTCGCGGGGCGTCTTCTCGCGGGACGTGCTAGACGTGCTTACCGGGTGAGCCATGAGTCTCCTCGAATTCTGTGCAGGATGTGCTGCGCTTAACTTTAGCGTCAGTTCAACCCAGGACCAGTTTGATGGCGAGAGCCAGCATCACCACACCAATTACGACGTCGACAATTCGCCAGGTCTGCGGATTGTTCAGTACTGAGGCAAGCGCCCGGGCGCCGTAGCCCAGCGCGCCGAACCAGATCACGCTGCCGACCACGGCCCCTGCCGCGAACAGCCACCGTGCGTCCGGCCCCTGCTGGTTCGCGAGGCTTCCCAGCAGCACCACCGTGTCGAGATAGACGTGGGGATTCAGGTACGTCAGGGCAAGCGTCGTGGCGACCACAGAACTCCGCGAGCGGGGCGCTTCCGCCGCAACCAACGACGACGGCCTCGCCGCCGACCGGAACGACCTCACCGCCCACCACGTCAGGTAGGCAACACCGCCCCACCGCAGGATTTCCAGCACTATCGGGAAGTTGGACACCAGCGCTCCGATCCCTAGCGTGCCGCCGAGGATCAGAATCGCGTCACTCGCCATACACACCGCGACCACCGCGCCGACATGTTCGCGCCGGATGCCCTGGCGCAGCACAAAGGCGTTCTGTGCCCCGATGGCCACGATCAGTGCCAGGCCGGAGAGCAGACCCGTGCCCCAAATACTCAACATGGCATCAACGGTAGGGAGCGTAAAGAATGAAGACAAACAAAGATTTCTACTGATTCATTAGGAAAGCTTCATGAACCTCGAGCATTTACGCGCTCTGGCGGCCATCATCGACGAGGGCACGTTCGAAGCCGCCGCGGACCTGCTTTGCATCACGCCCTCCGCAGTCAGCCAGCGCATCAAAACCCTTGAGGCTTCCGTGGGCCAGATCGTGGTGCGCAGGGGAGTTCCCTCCACACCACCGAGGCGGGCGCGGTCCTGCTCCGGTTCGCCCGACAGCTTCAGGTCCTCGAGGCCGAGGCTCGGGACGCTCTCGGCTCCGGTGCCTCCGAGCGCACGGTTACTCCCGTGGCCGTGAACGCCGACTCCCTGGCCACCTGGTTCCGGCCCGTGCTCCGTGAGGTGGCCGGCTGGACCGATACGAGCCTCGACCTACGCGTGGAGGACGAGGGTTACAGCAGCCAGCTCCTCCGGCAGGGCGACGTACTGGGCGCGGTGACCGCCGACCCCATTCCCGTCAATGGCTGCCGCGCCCAGCGCCTGGGCTTCATGCGCTACCTCCCGGTGGCCACCCCGGAGCTTCGGGCACGGTTCACACACAAGAACGACGTCGACTGGCAGCACATGCCGGTCCTCCAGTTCAACGCCAAGGACGAACTGCAGAACCACATGCTGCGCGCCCACGGCGTCAGCCAACCTCCACCGCGGCACCTGATTCCGTCGTCGGAAGCGTTTCTCGAAGCGGTCCGCGCGGGACTGGGCTGGGGAATGATCCCCGAGCTGCAGCTGGATGGGGATTTGTCACGCGGCACCCTGGTGCTGCTCGAGAAAGACGCGCATCACGACGTCGCGCTCTACTGGCAGACCTGGACCATCAGGTCAGAGCGGCTCACCCGCATCACCGACGCCATCCGAGCCGCGAGTGAAGCCGCCCTGCGTTAAACCCCTGGCGCTAGCTTCCTTGCGCTATCCACCCCCGTTCATTTGGCAAGACACACCCCTTTTCGCGCGCGATTAGCGGCGTGTCCTGCCAAGTGAACGCGTCAGAGCTGGAGGCGGTAGCCGCGCTTGATCACGGTGGCAACCAGGCCGGCGTCGGGCAATGACTTCCGGAGCCGGCTGATGGTCATGTCGAGTGCGTGCTCGCCGGCGTCACCTGCCAGCACCCGAGCCAGCTGCTCGCGCGACATCACGGCGCCGTTGGCCTCGAGCAGCGCACGGAACAGGCTCATCGGCGCAGGGGCCAACTCCACGGCGGTGCCGTTGATGCGCAGGTTTTTCCCGCGCAGCTCGATCAGCCCAAAGGCGCTCGGGTACCGCATCACCCGGTGCTGGCCGAGGAACTCGCACACCAGTCGGATCAGCGCCCCCATTCGGTACCGCTCCGGGATCAGCGGCGACACTCCCGCCTCCACCAGCGGCTGGGCGGTCACCGGCCCGACGACGGCGGCCGCCACGGGCCCGCGCAGCGCCTGGATAAACGCCTCCCGGCATCCCAACTCCGAGGCCGTACTGAGGACGGCGTCGACGGCGGGGGCGCTCGTGAAGGTCACGACGTCGAGCCCGCCGTTGCAGACGGCCTCGATCAGGCGCGGCAGCTGGTCCGAGCCCGCAGGCTTCACCCACCGGTAGGGAGTTGCCGTGAGCACCTCGGCACCCGCCTGCCGCAGCCGGTCCAGCTGGCGGTAGTCGGTGTAGCCGTGCAGCTGGACTGCAACCTTTTTCCCGCGCAGGTCCAGCCCGAGCATCATGTTCACCAGCGAGGCCGTTGTCTCGTCGTGGCTGATGCCAACGTCGTTCAGGCCCGCCGCTCGCACCGCACCGCGCGCCTTCGGGCCGCGCACGTAAATCTTCGCGTCGGACAGGACGGACAGCAGCGCATCACCCAGGCCCGCGGCGTCGGCCGCCTCAGACCACCGGCGCAGGCCGTACGCCGTCGTCACCACTGCGTAGTCGGGCTGCGCGGCGATGATGCGCCGCGTGTCCTCGAGCAGGGGCAGGTCGGCTGCGACGGGTGCGATCTTCAGCGCGGGCGCGTGCAGCACGGTTGCCCCGCGCCGTTCCAGCGCGTCGATTAGGTCCCCGGCCCGCCGGTCGGACGTCACGCCGATCCGGAAGCCGGACAGCGAGCCGTCGGCAACCTCGGCAGCGGCCGACTGAGTCACTGCCGGAGTGGTAACAGCAGCCGTCATGTCGTCACCAGCGGATGCGTCAGGACCTGTTCAAGGGTGGAGCGGAAGTCCTGATGCTGCCGAACCACTTCGCCAATGACGACGACGGCGGGCGAGGTGCAGCGCGCCAGTCCTGCCGCGGTCACCGCTTCGCCCAGGTTCGAGATGGTGGTGCGCTGCTCGGGACTGTACCCCTTCTCAACGATCGCGACGGGCACGGTCGAAGCCAGCCCGGCCTTCCGCAGGCCCGACGTCAGCTGCGGCAGCGTTCCAATTCCCATCAGGACAACGATAGTGCCGCCCAGCTTCGCCAACGCATCGAGCTCCTGGTCCGTCAACGGCTGGTGGCCAGAAACCACGGTGAACGCGTGCGCCACTCCGCGGTACGTGACGGGGATCCCTGCTGCCGCCGGGACGGCGATGGAACTGCTGATGCCGGGCACGGTGGTGACCGGGATACCCTCGGCCAGGCAGGTGTTGACCTCTTCGCCGCCGCGCCCGAACACGAACGGATCGCCGCCCTTGAGCCGGACCACGTTGTGGCCCTGACGCGCCTTCGCGACCATCAGCTTCTCGATGTCGGTCTGGCTCACGGGATGGTGCCCGGGCGTCTTGCCGACGTCGACCAGTTCAGCTCCCGGCGCCAGTTGCGGCAGCGTCCGGTAGGGGCCCAGCCGGTCATGAAGTACGACGTCGGCCTCCCGCAGGGCCTGCTTTGCCCGCACCGTGAGCAGGTCCTCCACGCCCGGCCCGCCGCCGATCAGCGTGACCCGGCCTCCCGGCGCCGCGCCCTCTTCGCGGGTGGTGAGGATCCGGCGCTCACGACAGGCCTCAAGCAGGCCCTCCCAGCACTGCTCGCGGACCGGGTCAGTTCCGGAGACGACGACGGCGAGGCTGACTGCATCGAGCATGCGCGGGTGGAACTGCTCGGGGTCAGCGACACGGCGGACGATAGCGCCTCCGGCGCCGTAGCGTCGTACCGCCTGGCGGGCCGTCGTCGTCGTGCCTGCAATGAGGACGGTGAGGCCGGTGACGTCGAGGGTCAGTTCGGTGCTCATGGCGGTCCTCACTTCGCTGCTTCTGTGGCGGTGGCGGGAGCGGGAGTCTCTGCTCCCGGGCGGACGGGGATGCCCGCGCCGAGCAGTACGGGGCCGGTGCCGGCCTGCGCCGCGGCGCGCTCTTCGTCAGTGGCGGGCCGGATCTGGCCGCGTTCGGGGACGTTGGCGATCCAATCGTCTTTCTCGTGTGGTGCGTTGACGAAGGAGCGGAACCGGCGCAGGCGCTCGGGATCCTTGAGGGTGGCTGCCCACTCGTCCTCGTAGTTGTCCACGTGGCGCGCCATCGCGGATTCGAGGTCTTCGGCGATACCGAGGGAGTCGTTGATGATGACATCCTCAACGTGATTCAGGCCGCCGTCGAGCTCCGCCTGCCAGGCCGCCGTGCGCTGCAGCCGGTCCGCGGTGCGGATGTAGTACATGAGGTAGCGGTCGATGTACTTGATCAGCGTGTCGTCGTCGAGGTCCTTCGCCAGGAGCTGGGCGTGTGCCGGCGTCGCGCCGCCGTTGCCGCCGACGTAGAGGTTCCAGCCGTCGGAGGTGGCGATGACGCCGATGTCCTTACCGCGGGCTTCGGCGCATTCGCGGGCGCAGCCGGAGACGCCGAACTTGAGCTTGTGCGGGCTGCGCAGGCCGCGGTAGCGAAGTTCCAGGTGGATGGCCATGGCCACCGAATCCTGCACGCCGAAGCGGCACCAGGTGGAGCCGACGCAGGACTTCACGGTCCGCAGGCTCTTGCCGTAGGCCTGGCCGGATTCGAACCCGGCGTCCACCAGAATCTTCCAGATTTCGGGCAGCTCCTCCAGCCGGGCTCCGAACATATCGATGCGCTGGCCGCCCGTGATCTTGGTGTACAGGTTGAAGTCCTGCGCCACCTTCGCGATCACGCCGAGCTTCTCCGGGGTGATCTCGCCGCCGGGAATGCGGGGGACCACCGAGTAGGTGCCGTTCTTTTGCATGTTGGCCAACGCGCGGTCGTTGGTGTCCTGCAGGATGCCGCGGCCGCCGTCGAGCACGTACTCGGCGCGCTGCGAGGCGAGGATGGACGCGACCACCGGCTTGCAGATGTCGCAGCCCACCGCGCCGGCTTCCGGAACGCCGAACCGCTCGATGATGCCCTCGAAGCTGTCGAGTTCCAGGACCCGGACCGCCTCGAAGAGCTCGGGGCGGGACATCGTGAAGTGCTCGCAGAGCGCCTTCGAGACCTCGATGCCGCTCTTCTTCAGTTCGCCTTCGAGGAGCTTCTTGAGCATCGGCACGCAGGAGCCGCAGCCGGTGCCGGCCTTGGTGCAGCCCTTGAGCGGGGCCAGTTCACGGACCGGCTCGGAGCCTTCGCAGGTGCCGCAGCCGTTGACGGCGTCGCGGATCGAGCCGGCGGAGACGTTGTTGCAGGAGCAGAGGATTGCGTCGTCGGGAAGTTCGGTGTCCGGTGCTTCGCCTGCGCCTGACGCGGAGAGGTAAGCCCCCGGCTCGGCGCTCAGCTCACGGCCGAGCAGCGGACGCAGCGCCGTGTAGGGGGACGCATCGCCGACGAAGATGCCGCCCAGGAGGGTCTTGGCGTCGTCGGTGACCACGAGCTTCTGGTACAGGCCGCGGGCGGGGTCCGCGTACACGATCTCGAGGCTGTGCTCGGCCTTGGCGAAGGCGTCGCCGAAGCTGGCCACCTCAACACCGGAGAGCTTGAGCTTGGTGGCGGTGTCGAAGCCGGGAAAGGTTGCGGAGCCGCCGTTGATGCGGTCGGCGACGATCTCCGCCATGGTGTTCGCCGGCGCCACGAGGCCCAGACACATGCCGCCGAAACAGGCCACCTCGCCGATGGCCCAGATGTTCGGGTCCTCGGTGGCGCAGGCCTCATTCACGACGACGCCGCCGCGCGGCCCCATCTCCATGCCCGCCTCGCGGGGGAGCTCGTCACGGGGGCGGACGCCGACGGCGACCACGACGAGGTCGGCGGGGATGCGCCGGCCGTCGGCCATGTCGACGCCGACCATGCGCCCGTCCTCGACCACGAATCCGGAGGGGAAGACGCCGCCGTGGACGGTCAGGCCCTTGGCGGTGATCAGGCGGTCGAGCGCCTGCCCGCCGCCCTGATCCAGCTGAGTGTTCATGAGCCAGTCCGCACCATTGATGACCGCGGCCTTCGCCCCAAGCGTCTGCATGCCGCCGGCCGCCTCAAGGCCCAGCAGGCCGCCGCCGATGACAACGGCGTCGATGGTGCGGCCGTACTCGGCAGTCAGGCGGGTGACCTCGCCGCGGAGGGCACGTACGTCGTCGACCGTTCGGTAGACATGCGCGGCATCCATGCCCGGCAGCGGAAGGCGGGCCGCATTGGAGCCGGTGGCGAGGACCAGCTGGTCGTAGGGGTAGACATCGCCGGCCTCTGTGGTGACCGTACGTGCTTCGCGGTCAAGGGAGACCGCGCGGGACCCGGTAGCCAAGGTGACCGCCGGGTGCTCCCACATGGTTGCGTCGCCGAGGGTGAGCTCCACGTCGGCGAGCAGGGCCTGGCTCAGCGCAACCCGGTCATAGGGGAGCCAGGACTCCTCGGTAAGGACGGTGATGGCGAAGCCGTCCAGGCCGCGCGAAACCATCGCTTCAACGAATCGGTGGGCAGCCGGCCCGCCGCCTACGACGAGGATCTGTTGCGTTGTCTCGGATGTCATGTGGGGCACCTTTCGCCGTTTTGCAGATTCCGACCGGGTCGGTCTCCGCACCTGACTATCGAGCGTACGGACGCGCAATTGCCCCCTGATTTCACTTATGTAAACGAAGATTAACTTCACCTTCACCGGCGGATTGGTGCTCGGTGAGGTGCGTTTTACGCGCCCGCAACACAGCAGGCGGGAAGGCGTAACGCCTTTTCCATAGCGTCGATGCATGACTTTGCAACTCGACCACACACCGGTAATTGATTCAGTAACGACTACTGACGGCAGCTGGTATCCCATCTGCCGGCTCGATGACCTTGAGCTCTGCTGGGGCGAGGCGGCGCTTATTCACGGGCGCCAGGTGGCTCTCTTCCGGGTGAGCTCAACCGAGGTCTTCGCGGTTTCGCACAGGGACCCCGTGAGCGGTTCACAGGTGATGGCACGCGGAATCGTGGGCTCGAAGGGCCAACGGTTCACCATCACCTCGCCGCTGCACAAGGAGGTCTACTTTCTGGACTCCGGCGAACCCGTAGCGGGAACAGGGACGGCGCTACGCAGTTTCCCGACGCGGGTAATCGACGGAACGGTGGAAGTGCTCGTCTAGAGCCCGAGCGCTTCCTCGACATCGCGGATCACGGCATCAAGCCTGGTCCGCGATGTTGTTTTCGCCTCGGTCAGTTCCGCCGCGGAATCCACGGGCTCGATCACCTCGAGGTAGCACTTCAGCTTGGGCTCGGTGCCGCTGGGCCGGATGATCACGCGCGTCTCGTCGCGAGTCACGTACAGCAGCCCATCGGTCGGCGGCAGGTTGGCACCCTCCGCCAGGTCCTCGGCGACCACCAAGTCGGAGCCCGCAAATGACGACGGCGGTGCCTCCCGAAGGCGATTCATCATCGCTCCCAGCAAGCCCAGGCTGGCGACACGCACAGACAGTTGGTCGCTGACGTGCAGCCCGTGGACGAGGGCGAGCTCGTCGAGGACGTCGAACAGGGTTCTGCCTTCAGCCCGGCAGGCCGCGGCGAACTCGGCCAACAGGAGCGCCGCCGATAGCCCGTCCTTGTCCCGCACCAGCTCCGGCGCGACGCAATAGCCGAGTGCCTCCTCGTAGCCATAGGCCAGGTTCGGCACACGGGAGATCCATTTGAAGCCTGTCAGCGTTTGCGCGTGCTCAACTCCTGCAGCCTCGGCGATCCGGGACAACAGGCGGGAGGACACGATGGAGTTGGCGAAGACCGGGTTGCCGGGGTTGCCCGCGCTGGAGTTGCCCGCGCTGCCGGGTCCGCTTGTTTCTCGTGCTGCAGAAAGCCGGTGCGCCAGGTGCAGGCCCAGCAGTGCGCCGGTCTCGTCTCCGCGGAGCATCCGCCATTCACCCGTTGCCGGATCCTTGGCGGCGGCGGCCATGCGGTCGGCGTCGGGATCATTGGCCAGGACCAGGTCTGCGTCCTGCTCGGCGGCGGCCGCCAGGGCAAGGTCCAGCGCTCCGGCTTCCTCAGGGTTGGGGAACTCGACGGTGGGGAAGGCCGGGTCCGGCTCAGCCTGCTCGGGGACCACGAACACGTTCTCGAATCCGGCGGACGCCAGCACATTCTGGGCCGTGCGACCCCCGACTCCGTGCATCGGCGTCAGCACGATCTTCAGATCCCGGGCCGGGAAAGTCTGGGCATCCGCAAGGGCCACCACAGACGCCACGTAGTCGGTCTCGATGCTCTCGGGGAGGACGCTCCAGCCCTCGTCCGCGAGCTCAATCCGCTCGACGGCCGCGATGTGCCTCGCGATGTCGGCGTCATGCGGCGCGACGATCTGGACGCCGCGCGCGGTTTCCTCCACGGCACGCCCACCGAGGTACACCTTGTACCCGTTGTCCTCCGGCGGGTTGTGACTCGCGGTCACCATGATGCCGACCTCGCACTCCAGGGCGCGAACCGCGTAGGCGAGCACCGGCGTCGGGAGCTCAGAGGGCATCAGGAAGGTTTGCAGGCCTGCGGCAGTGAAGATGGCCGCGGTTTCCTCGGCGAAGACGCGCGAGTTGCGCCGCGCATCGAAGCCGACGACGGCGCGCGGCGCGTAGGCGCCCTTGGCCAGGTCGAGCGCGTGGGCCGCAACGCCGGCGGCGGCACGCCGCACCACCACCCGGTTCATCCGGTTGGGGCCGGGGCCGAGGGCGGCACGCAGGCCGGCCGTCCCGAAAACCAGCGGCCCGCTGAAGGCGTCCTCGAGCTGCTGCAGGGCAGCTGCCTGGCCGGCGTCGTCGTCGTTCCCGGCGCGGGCGAGCAGCTGCTCAAGTTCCGTGCGGGTTTCCTGGTCCGGGTCCTGGGCAGCCCACTCGCGGGCCTGCGTGAAGAGGTCCATCATCACAGCCTGCCGATGATGTCGGCGAGCAGGCGGGAGATGCGCGGGCCGGCTGCCTGGCCGGCTTCGAGCACCTCCGCGTGGCTCAGCGGCACCGGGCTGATGCCTGCCGCGAGGTTGGTCACGAGCGACATGCCGAAGACCTCCATTCCGGCGTGGCGTGCGGCGATCGCCTCCAGGGCGGTGGACATGCCGACCAGGTCCGCACCGATCCGCTTGGCGTACTGGACTTCCGCGGGCGTCTCGTAGTGGGGGCCGGTGAACTGGGCGTAGACGCCCTCGTCGAGGCTCGGGTCCACTTCGCGGGCCAGTTGGCGCAGGCGGGAGGAGTAGAGGTCGGTGAGATCAACGAAGGTGGCACCCTCGAGCGGCGACGTGGCGGTGAGGTTGATGTGGTCGCTGATCAGGACCGGCGTGCCGGGCGCCCAGCGCTCCTGGAGACCGCCGCAACCGTTGGTGAGCACCAGCGTCTTGGCGCCGGCGGCAGCTGCCGTACGTACGCCGTGGACGACGGCGCGGACGCCGCGGCCCTCGTAATAATGAGTGCGCGCGCCGAGCACAAGGGCGCGCTTGCCGGCGGGAGTGAGGATCGAGCGGACGGTTCCCACATGGCCCGCGACGGCGGGGGCGGTGAAGCCTGGAATGTCCGCGGCCTTGAGCGTGTGGGTGGTCTCGCCGATCAGCTCGGCCGCCTCACCCCAGCCCGAGCCGAGAACGAGGGCGATGTCGTGTGCCGGGACTTCGGTTGCCTGGGCGATATGGTCTGCCGCAGCGCGTGCGAGGTCGAACGGGTCCGCAGTGGAGTCGTCAATCACCGGTCCAACCTATCGCTCGGCCCGGCGTTGTTCCACCTGATTCGCCCCTTCGAACTGGTGATCGCAGCGTTTGAGGGCTGCGATGGGATAGGACACAATGGCACGTGTGACGAGTCAACTGGATTTCAGCGCCCTCCGTATCGCGATTCTCGGGGGAGGTCCGGGCGGTTATGAAGCGGCCATGGTTGCCGCCTCACTTGGAGCGACGGTCACCATCGTCGAGCGGAACGGGCTCGGCGGGTCCGCGGTGCTTACCGACGTCGTGCCCTCCAAGACGCTCATCGCCACCGCCGACACCATGGCCCGGGTGGCCAATGCCCACAACCTTGGCGTGAAGTTCGACGACGCAACCGCCGCGTACGCCGACTTCGCCCAGGTGAACGAGCGGCTGCTGAACCTCGCCGCCAACCAGTCCGGCGACATCACGGCCGCCCTCGAGCGGGTCGGCGTGAAGATCATCATCGGATCCGGGCGGCTCCTCGACAACCACAAGCTCGAGGTGGAAACCGACGCCGGCACCACCACCGTAGAGGCGGACGCGATCCTTCTCGCCGTCGGCGCCCATCCGCGCGAGCTCCCGACCGCCGTTCCGGACGGCGAGCGGATCTTCAACTGGAAGCAGATCTACAACCTGACGGAGGTGCCGGAGCACCTGATCGTCATCGGGTCGGGCGTGACCGGTGCGGAGTTCGCGTCGGCGTACCACGGCCTGGGCGCTGACGTGACGCTGATCTCCAGCCGCGACCGTGTGCTCCCCGGCGAGGACCAGGACGCCGCCGAGGTGCTGGAGAACGTCTTCCGGGCACGGGGCATGACCGTGCTCTCGAAGTCCCGGGCCGAGGGCGTGGAGCGGCGCGGCGACGGCGTGCGAGTAACGCTGTCCGACGGCCGCACCGTGGACGGCAGCCACTGCCTCGTGGCAGTGGGCGCCATCCCGAATACGGAGGGGATCGGGCTCGAGGAGGCCGGAGTGGCCGTCACCGAGACCGGGCACATCAAGGTCGACGGCGTTTCCCGCACCACCGCGCCGAACGTGTACGCCGCAGGCGACTGCACCGGCGTGCTGGCGCTCGCCTCGGTAGCTGCAATGCAGGGCCGGATCGCCATGGCGCACCTCATGGGAGACACCGTCACCCCGCTGAAGCTCAAGCAGGTGGCGTCCAACATCTTCACGGCTCCCGAGATCGCGTCCGTGGGCGTGTCCGAGGCCGACGTCGAATCCGGCCAGTACCAGGGTGACGTCTTCAAGCTCTCGCTCAGCACCAACCCGCGCGCCAAGATGATGAACGTCAAGGACGGCTTTGTGAAGATCATTGCCCGCAAGGGGTCGGGGACCGTAATCGGCGGCGTGGTGGTTGCTCCGCGCGCGTCCGAGCTGATCTTCCCGCTGGCGCTCGCCGTCACCAAGAAGCTTCACGTGGACGACGTCGCAAACACCTTCACCGTCTACCCCTCGTTGACCGGGTCCATCTCCGAGGCCGCCCGCCGCCTCCACGTGCACCTCTAGCCCCTCGCTCCCGCCTCCCATTCCTTCTGCAAGGCGGGCCGGATTGCCCAGGTTCTGCCGCCGTCGTCGTTGTTGTTGCGGCGTGTCGCGGAGTGACACGCCGCTCCAGGCTTAGAAGGCGGGCAATCCGGTCCGGCGCTATGGCGGCCACCGCTCCTGCACAGTGCAGCCGATTCCGTGCGGGCCATCCACATCCTGGGGACCGCGCTGCTGCGTAGTGGTTCGCGCGAGTGAAGTTGAGGCGTGGACGCAATGGCAGTGCTGCGACGTGCAGGCGGTGTGGCGCGAACCCAAACGCTTAGAGATTCCGGGGTCAGTAAACGACAGATTGCTGGTTTCGTTGCGCGTGGGCAGATCGTGCGGCTGCGCTCCGGAGTGCTGGCGCTTCCCGATGCTCCGGCAGATATCCGGACGGCACTGGTGAACAACGGTCTTCTTACCTGTGCGTCTGCTGCCCACTACTACCAGCTGTGGTGTCTGACGCCTCCATCCCGGCTTCACCTGAGTTGCCTGCACGGGCGGGGGAGCGGCTATGCCAATCACCGCGAACGAACAGTTCCAGTTCACCCCTACCTTCCCCTGGTTGGTGTGGTGGATGTGCTGGTACACGCGCTGCAGTGCCTTCCGCCGGTCGAAGCAGCAGCGATGGTGGAGTGCTCGCTCCGACGAGGTGACACGGTGCGGCACTTTCTGCAGGAGCGGCTGCAGGGTGACCGGAATGGGCGGGCTCGGGCCGCACTCGACCTGGTGACCGGGTGCGCCGATTCTGCCATTGAGGTGGTAGCCCGTGTGCTCTTCCGGGGCGCGGGCTTTCACGTGGAGACACAGGTGCCGATCGACGGCGTGGGGCGGGTCGACTTCCTGCTCGAGGGATTTCTGGTGGTGGAGATCGACGGCGCTGCCTTCCACTCAGACCGCCGAGCGCTCCGCCGCGACCTGATCCGCAACAACAGGACCATCCTGGGCGGCTATCTGGTCCTGCGCTACAGCTACGAGGACATCATGTTCCACCAGGAGGACGTCCTTGCTGAGGTACGCGCGGTCCTCTCCGGGCGAGTCGTTCGCTAATTGGCGTGCCGGATTGCCCGTCTTCTCCCGCCGTCACCCATCGTTTCGCGGCGTGCCGCCCGCGACACGCCATGCAAGGTCCCAGAAGGTGGGCAATTTGGGCCGCGGGGCCGGACCAGGGAAGGGGTTAGGGCTAGACGGCGGCAGGCTGGAAGTGCTGCTCGATGATCGCCTTGATGTCGCTGTGGCAGCCCCCACAGCCCGTGCCGGCCCTCGTGGACGCCGACACTTCCGCCACCGTCGAACAGCCGACGACGGCGGCCTGCTCGATACTGCCCCGGCTCACCCCCGCACACCGGCACACCACCGCGGCAGGGTCGGACGATGACGACGACGGCGCCGCCGCCTCCTCGGCCCCGTCCAGCCGCAGCAGGCTCGACCGGTCGGCGGGCAGCACCCCGCCGCTCTCGAACAGGAGCACCAGCTCGGCTCCCGTGCGCGGCATTCCGACGCACACGAGGCCCTGCAGCACACCATCCCGGGTGATCATCTTCGCGTAACGTCCCTGCTGCGGGTCGGCCCAGAGTGCGACGGCGGTTCCGTCGTCGTGCGCTGCCCAGGGGTCGGCCGAGACATCGCCGGCCATCACTGCGTCCAGTCCGCGTGCCTTCAGCATCACCACCGGCGGCAACACCGCCTCCACATACTCGGAAGCGACGGCCGGCGAACCAGCAGAACCGGTCAACTCGGCAACGAACGCCTCCGCCAGCCACTCGGCCTGCCGCCATCCCGGCCCGATCAGGCCAGACGGCGCCGTGTTCCGCCTACACTCAACGCACGACGCCGACGCGCACCGCACCTCGGCACAGTCACCGATGGCGTACACATGCTCGTCGTGGTGCGCCTGCAGCGAGTGCCCCACGAGGATCCCCGAATCAACGGGCAGCCCCGCACCCTCGGCAAGTTCAATCCGAGGCCGTACACCGCAGGACAGCACCAGCAGGTCCCCGGACACCAGCCGGCCATCGTCCAGGCGCAATCCGGTGAACACGCCGTCGTCGTCGTGCTCGAGGCCAACAGCCTTGGCACCCGACACCAGCCGCACCCCCTGCGCACGGAGAGCGGAGGACAGCACCCGGCCGCCGCCGTCGTCAATGTTGCGGGCCAGCGGATAGTCGCCGTGATGCACCACGGTGACCCGAGCGCCTTCCTTCGCCGCGGCCAGCGCCGCCTCAAGGCCCAGAATGCCGCCGCCAAGAATCACCACGTCGCCCCGGCGTTCGACGACGGAGCGCAACTCACGCGCGTCGGCCAGGTCCCGCAGCGCCGTGACGCCGGTCGGCAAGGTCGGGCGAAGGGGATCGGGGTTCAGCCCGGCGAGGTACGGGATGACCGGGCGTGCACCGGTCGCCAGAACCAGTCGGTCATAGGGATGGACGGTGCCGTCGTCGAGCTGGATCTGCTGCCGCGCCCGGTCGATCCGGCGGACACCGGACCCGAGCAGCACTTCGGCCCCGAGCCCGGCCAGCCGCGAGGGGTCGCTCAACGTGATCGAATCCTCGGAGGTCCGGCCCACCCCGACGTCGGCAACCAGCACGCGGTTGTACGCTGCCTCCGGCTCGGAACCGATCACCGTCAGCTGCACGTCCCCGGAGGCAACGGACGGTTCAAGGACGTCGATGAACCTCGCCGCGACGGGGCCGAAACCCACCACCACAATCCGCTCGGGAACGCTCATACGGCCACCGCCTCGGTCTGGGCGGGCCGGCGCACGCGCACCGACACCCGCGTTGTTTTGAACTCGGGCATCCCGGAGATGGGATCGGTCTCGGAGGAGGTCAGCACGTTGGCGTTACCCGCTCCCGGGAAGTGGAAGGAAAGGAAGACAGTGTCAGGCCGCACCGCCGTCGACAGCCTTGCCCGCGCCGTCACGGTTCCGCGGTCATTGCTGATTTCGACGTCGGCACCGTCAACAATGCCGAGCCCGGCCGCCGTCACCGGGTGGATCTCCAGCCTCTGGCCGCTGCTCGTGGCCAGCAGGTCACCTACGCGCCGGGTCTGCGTGCCGGACTGGTAGTGCTCCAGCAGCCGTCCGGTCGCCAGCGCGAGGGTGCCGTCCGCAGCCCGGCTGAAAGCCGACGATGGCGGCGCCACCGGGTGCAGCACGGCCCGCCCGTCGGGGTGGGCAAAGCGATCAGTGAACAGGCGCGGGGTGCCTGTTGAACCGGCGGGGTAGGGCCAGTAGGCGGGGACGCCGTCGTCGAGCATGGCGTAGTCCATGCCGGAGTAGTCAGCCAGCCCACCGGCCGATGCCGCGCACAGCTCCGTGAAGACGGTCTCCGGATCTTCCGGGAACGACGACGGCGCCTCCAGCAGCTCGGCCAGCCTCGCCATGATCCACAGCTCGCTCCGCGCGCCGGGTGGGGGAGCGACGGCGGCACGGCGGCGCAGGATGCGTCCCTCGAGGTTGGTCATGGTGCCCTCCTCCTCGGCCCACTGCAGGACCGGCAGGATCAGGTCCGCCTCAGCTGCGGTCTCGGAGCGGAAGAAGTCGCACACCACCAGGAAGTCGAGGCTGCGCAGGCCGGCCAGGACTGTGGATGCGTTCGGTGCGGACACCGCCACATTGGCACCGTGCACGAAGAGGCAGCGCACGCCGTCGGGCCGGCCGAGGGAGGCCAGCAGTTCGACGGCGGGAAGGCCAGGCCCCGGGATGGCTTCCTCGGGGACTCCCCAGACGCCGGCGACGTGTGCCCGTGCGGCGGGGTCGGTGATCTTGCGGTAGCCGGGAAGCTGGTCCGCCTTTTGGCCGTGTTCCCGCCCGCCCTGGCCATTGCCCTGGCCGGTCAGGGTGCCGTAGCCGTTGCCCGGAGTGCCCGGAAGGCCGAGGAGCAGGGCGAGGTTGATGGCCGCCGTCGCGGTGTCGGTGCCGTTGGCGTGCTGCTCGATGCCGCGACCGGTGAGGATGTAGGTCCCGCCGGGCTCGGCGAGCCGGTGGGCGGTCTCGCGGATGAGCTGCGCCGGCACACCCGTCACGGCCTGGACCCGCTCCGGCCACCACGGCATCACGCTGCGGACGATCGCGTCGTACCCCTTGGTGCGCCGGTCCACGTAGGCGTGGTCCACCAGGCCCACCGTGATCACCACGTGCGTGAGGCCCAGCAGCACGGCGAGGTCGGTCTTCGGTGCCGGCTGCAGGTGCCGTCCGCGTCCCTCTGACGTGAGCTCCGCCGTCGCGGACCGTCGCGGGTCCACGACAATCAGGCCGCCGGCATCCCGCGCACCCTGCAGGTGCTGGACGAACGGGGGCATGGTGTCGGCGGTGTTGGACCCCAGCATGAGGATGGTGCGCGCGGAGTCCAGGTCGGCCAGCGGGAACGGCAGCCCCCGGTCCAGGCCGAAGGCCCGGTTCCCGGCTGCTGCCGCCGACGACATGCAGAAGCGTCCGTTGTAGTCGATCCGCGAGGTTCGTAGGGCGAGACGGGCGAACTTGCCCAGCAGGTACGCCTTCTCGTTGGTGAGTCCGCCTCCGCCGAAGACGCCCACAGCGTCCGCGCCGTACCGGGCGCGGGTCTCGAGGACCCGATCCCGGATGAGCTCCAGTGCACGGTCCCAGCCGATGGGCCGGTGCACGCCGTCGTCGTCCTTCAACAGCGGTTCGCGGACCCGATCAGGGTGCTTCAGCAGCTCCGTGGAGGTCCACCCCTTGCGGCACAGGCCGCCGCGGTTGGTGGGGAAGTCGCGGCCTGAAACCTCAACGCTGCCGGGCGCGGGGCCCGGCACCGAAGGCGTCAGTGTCATGGCGCACTGCAGGGCGCAGTAGGGGCAGTGTGTCGGGGTCCCGGCGGCTGTACCGGCGGTCGCGGCGGCTGCGCCGGGGCCTGTGCTGGAACCTGAGGTAGTGCCGCACATCCTAGACGTGTCCCACCGACGAGCGGCTGCGGCGCAGGTAGAAGAACCACGTGACCGTCAGCATGAGCGCGTAGGCCGCAACGAAGCCGTAGAACGCGGCGTCGTAACCTCCGGTGGCGCCCTTCGAGGCGTTGAGCACCTGCGGGATCACGAAGCCACCGTAGGCGCCGATGGCCGAGATCAGTCCCAGCGCGGCCGCGGCCTTGCGCCCGGTGCTCATGGCGCCGTCGGACTTTCCGCGGAGGGCAAAGATCACGGGGATCATGCGGTAGGTGGAGCCGTTGCCGGCACCGGCAGCCGCGAAGAGCACCAGGAACAGTCCGAGGAAGAGCCAGAAGTTGGCCAGCGGCAGGGTCCAGACCACGGTCAAGGCAACCAGGGCCATGACGGCGAATGCGCAGACCGTGATGCGGGCACCGCCCCAGCGGTCGGCCAGGCGGCCGCCGTACGGGCGGGCAAGGGAACCGACCAGGGGGCCGAGGAAGGCCAGGGACAGGGCCGCCGGACCAAGCGCGAAGGTCGAGAATTCGGGGAAGGAGTCGAGGATCAGCTTGGGGAACACGCCGGAGAAGCCGATGAACGAGCCGAACGTACCGATGTAGAGGAAGGCCATAACCCACAGGTGCGGTTCGCGGAGAGCCGCGATGGAGCCGGCAAGGTCGGACTTGGCGCTGGACAGGTTGTCCATGTACTTCCAGGCGCCGAAGGCAGCGACGAGGATGAGCGGGACCCAGATCCAGCCGGCCAGCGGCAGGTTGAGGGTGGTGGCGGCGCCTGCCGCAATTGCAAGCGGAACAACCAACTGCGCGACGGCGGCACCCAGGTTTCCGCCGGCGGCATTCAGTCCCAGTGCCCACCCCTTTTCACGGACGGGGTAGAAGAAGGTGATGTTCGCCATCGAGCTGGCGAAGTTGCCGCCGCCGAAGCCTGCCAGAGCGGCAATGGTGAGCATTACTGCGAACGGGGTCTCGGGGTTGCTCACCGCGATGCCCAGCCCGATGGACGGGATGAGCAGCAGCAGGGCCGAGATGATGGTCCAGTTGCGGCCACCGAACCGCGGAACCATGAAGGTGTAGGGGATGCGGAGCGTCGCGCCGACCAGGCTCGGCATCGAGATGAGCCAGAAGATTTCCGCCGTCGAGAAGTTGAAGCCCGCGGCGGGCAGGTAGACCACCACGATCGACCAGAGCTGCCACACAACGAAGCCGAGGAACTCGCACGCGATGGACCACTGCAGGTTGCGGCGGGCGATGGCCTTGCCGCCCGACTGCCACTGCTCGCGGTCCTCGGCGTTCCAGTTGTCGATCCAGCGGCCGGGGCGGTGCACGAGTGCGGCATCAGCTGCTGTTCCGGTTGCCGGTGCAGTTGGGGAATCCGGGGTGACTGCGCGGTCAACGCTCATGGCGAACCTTTCGTTCAAGGGGCAGTACGCCCACAGTAGGAAAGGTGCGTTTCGGGTCCGGACCAGGTTTGTAAACGCGGTGTGACATCGGCCTATCCAGGCACGCAATGGGTGGTTAGCTGGAAGCAGGTGTCCACTATGTGGACGAGTTATCTCACTAATTGGTTCAGGTGGTGAGATTGAAGGCGCAGAAAATACCACGGCTGTGTGAGTGTTGAGCAGTCGAACAGAGAAAGCAAGTAACAATGTCATCGTCTTCATCGACAACGGAGTCCTCGGCCAAGCCGTTGAACTCCCGGGGACGCGTCATCTTCGCGAGCCTCATCGGCACCACCATCGAGTTCTATGACTTCTACATTTACGCGACCGCGTCGGTGCTGGTCTTCCCGGCCCTGTTCTTCCCGAACTCGAACCCGACCACCGCACTCCTGCAGTCATTCGCGGTCTTCGGTGTCGCCTTCGTCGCGCGCCCGCTGGGCTCGATCGTCTTCGGTCACTTCGGCGACCGCATCGGACGTAAGGGCACGCTGGTCGCCTCGCTGCTGACGATGGGCATTGCCACCTTCCTGATCGGCGTGCTACCCACGGCGCAGGTGCCCGGCTGGGCATTCCTCGCGCCCGCAATCCTCGTGCTCCTGCGCTTTCTGCAGGGCCTTGCCCTCGGCGGTGAGTGGAGCGGCGCTGCCCTGCTCGCCACCGAGAACGCGCCGAAAAACAAGCGGGCCGTCTACGGCACCTTCCCGCAGCTCGGCGCGCCGATCGGCTTCATCCTCGCGAACCTGCTGTTCGTGGTGCTCAACGCCACCCTTGCCCCGGAGGCCTTCATGGCCTGGGGCTGGCGTGTTCCCTTCATCGCCAGCGCCGTCCTGGTTATCGTCGGCCTCTACGTACGCCTGAAGCTCATCGAAAGCCACTCCTTCCAGCAGGTGCTGGACAAGGGCAAGGTCGTGAAGTTGCCCCTGGCTTCGGTTTTCAAGCGCCAGTGGCGCGCGATCGTGCTCGGCACCTTCATCATGTTCGCCACGTACGTGCTGTTCTACCTGATGACCTCCTTCACGCTGACCTTCGGCACGGCACCAGCCTCAGCAGAAGCAGCTGCTGCAGCGGCCGAAGCCGCAGGAAAGCCGTTCAACGCGGAGACATTCGTTCCGGGTCTCGGCATCGCCCGCGGTGACTTCCTCTGGATGCTGATTTTCGGCGTCGTCTTCTTCGGAATCTTCACCGTGGTGTCCGGTCCGCTGGCGGAGAAGTTCGGCCGCCGCCGCATGCTGCTAGCCGTAACCGCGGGTATCGCGCTCTTCGGCCTGACCTGGGTGCCGTTCTTCGGCGCAGGCACCGTCGGTGCAATGGTGCTGCTGATGGTCGGCTTCACCCTGATGGGCCTGACCTTCGGGCCCATGGCGGCGATCCTGCCCGAATTGTTCCCGGCCAACGTGCGCTACACCGGTTCGGCTGTTGCCTACAACCTCTCCAGCGTGATCGGTGCCGCTCCGGCGTCGTTCGTGGCAATCGCCCTCTGGCAGGCGGCTGACGGCAGCACCCTGCTGGTGGGGCTCTACCTGAGCGCAGCGGCGGTGCTGACGTTCATCGCCCTGTGGATCTCGCGTGAGACCAGGGACCACGACTACGACAACAACATCGCCTAGGCTCCCAAACGGCTAGCTAACTCCCGCTCTTCCCTCCTGGGAAGGGCGGGAGTTTTGCGTCTCCGTGCTGCCTCGGATGCTGCTTTGCCCGCAGTATGCAGGGCTTCTCTTCCCAAGTTTTCCGCAGGGAGGAAAGGACAGAATCATGTCCTGGCTTACCTTTGTTTGGGCGGGAGCGGATGGGATGAAGCAGGAAACGCTCGCGAGCGGACGGTACATACTCGACCGGGTCATCGGTACCGGCGGAATGGCCGATGTGTATCGCGCGCGGGACACCCGTCTTGGCCGCGACGTTGCGGTGAAGATGTTCCGGCGCGGATCAGCTGACGGGGTGGCGCGCGGATCCGGTGAAGCCCGAATGCTCGCAGCCCTGCATCATCCCGGCCTGGTCCGGGTGCTGGACATGGACGCCGAATGCGTGAGCGTCGAACCGGCCTACCTCGTGATGGAGTACGTAAAGGGCCCGGACCTGAGCGCGATGCTGCGCGGCGGGCCGCTTTCCCTGGAACGTGCGACGACGGCGGGCAGGGACATTGCGCGCACGCTTGAATACATCCACGGCCGGGGGATTGTGCACCGCGACATCAAACCCTCGAATGTCCTCATGCGACAGGGGGAGACCCGCAACGGCCTGTTCGATTTCCTGCTCACCGACTTCGGGATCGCTCGATTCTTCGAGAGCAGTCGGGTCACCGCCACCGGCAGCCTCATCGGCACGGCCACCTACTTCAGCCCGGAACAGGCGCGTGGAGACAGGGTGGGAACGCCCACAGATATCTACGCCCTGGGACTGGTGCTGATCGAATGCCTCACCGGCCAACCGGCTTTCCCCGGCACGGGCCTCGAAAGTGCGCTGGCACGCCTCAGCCGCCCGCCGACAATCCCCGAATCCTTCGGACCGGGCTGGCAAAGCCTGCTCACCGACATGACGCGGGACGATCCGCAGAGCCGGCCGACCGCCACCGAGGTGGTGCGCAGGCTGGAGACTTTGGACCCTGAGCTCACGGCAGAGGTTACCGGGCACGTATCGGACGAGGCGGATGAGGTTGCCGAGCGGCCTCTCGCAGCCGACGCGGCGGTCGAGCGGGTTGCCGACCCGGCTCAGGGGGTTTCGGGCTTGGCGGTGCCGGATCGGGACGTGACCGAGCCGGGTGGCGACATGCATACGGCCCCTGCTGAGGCACCACGACGCTCCAAGGGTGGGCGGCGCGCGCTCGGGCTGGCCGCCGTCGTCGTCGTACTGCTGATGGCTATAGCGGCAGTTGCCATGATGTTTTTCCTGGGACAGGATCCGGCCGCGAGCCCGTCGCCGCTGCCCACCGTGCCGGGAACAACCGGCGCGCTGCTCGACAACCTGTATGAGAGCGTGCAGCCGTGACCGGTTTGAAAGGCCTGCGGTACCTGGTCATGGCTGCGGTGTTGACGCTCGGCGGGTGTTCCCAGACACCGATTGAGAGCCAGGTTGCGTGCGAATTGCAGGCTGAGGTGAAGCACATTGCAGACCACACTGCGCGCGGCGATACAGCGGAGGCCCTCGAGGCGGCCCACGGGCTGGCGGCCCGGGTGCGAGCCGAGCAGGATCAAGGCCACATCACCGACGAGCGGGCTTTGCTGATCCTGCAGCGCGTGGACCAGTTAGTCGATCGATTGGCCGCTTCAGGGGCAGCGCCGGCGCCCATGGATGCCCCGGTGCCGGTCGCAATGCCGAAGCCGGAGCCCGTCAAAGCGTCGCCGGCGAGCCCCAAGGCCGCACCGACCCCGGAATCCGAGCCCGCGCCTGCGCTGGAGCCGGAGCCCGCACCCGCACCCGTGCTGGCGGCGCCCCCGCCGCCGCCTTCCGCCGAACCGGCACCACCCGCCCCGGCCCCTGCACCCATTGACACTTCAAACAGCGGTTCGGGCGCCGGTTCCGGAAGCGGCAGCACCGGCAGCGGCAGCCCAGGCGGGGGTCAGATTCCCGCGCCGGTGATCGTGATCAGTGCCGACGACGACATCGATGACGACGGCGGCAAGGGCCGAGGGCGGGGCCGCAGCAACGACGACTGATCCAGGCGGGCAGCATGACGCGCTACGGACCAACGACCCCGTTGTAACGGCGTCGTTGGTCCCTACTGCGGAGGAAAACGGCTAGCTGATTGCCGCGATGACTGCACCTGCCGACACCGTGTCGCCCGGGGCCGCCGTGAGGCCGGAGAGCACTCCCGACTTGTGCGCCGTGAGCGGCTGCTCCATCTTCATGGCCTCCAGCACCACGATGAGGTCGCCCTCGGAAACCTCGTCGCCGTCCTTCACCGCGACCTTCACAATGGTTCCCTGCATGGGCGAGGTCAGGTCGTCGCCGCTGGCAGATGACGCAGCGCCTCCGCGTGCACGCGCTACCTTCTTCGGCTTCGCGGACGCCTTTCCGTTCGCGATGCCCAGCGAACCGGGAAGCACCACTTCCAGCCGTTTGCCGCCCACCTCGACGGTGACGCGCTGCCGGGTGTCGGCGTCGTCTGCGCCCTCGGCACCTGCCTCAGGTGTCCACGGCGCGATCGTGTTGTTGAATTCCGTTTCGATCCAGCGGGTGTGGACAGTGAAACTGCCGGACTCGGGTGCGAAGGCGGGGTCGCTGACGACGGCGGCGTGGAACGGCAGGACCGTCGGCATGCCTTCGATCTGCATCTCGGCCAGCGCCCGGCGGGCGCGGTCGAGTGCCTGAGCGCGGGTAGCACCCGAGACGATCAGCTTGGCCAGCATGGAGTCGAAGTTGCCGCCGACCACCTCTCCGGCCTCGATGCCTGAGTCCACACGGACGCCGGGCCCGGTGGGCAGCTTCAGGGTACGGACGGTTCCGGGTGCGGGCATGAAGCCCCGGCCGGCGTCCTCACCGTTGATGCGGAACTCGAAGGAGTGGCCGCGCACCTCGGGGTCCGTGTAACCGAGCTCCTCGCCCCGGGCCAGGCGGAACTGTTCGCGCACCAGGTCGATGCCGGTGACTTCCTCGGAGACGGGATGCTCCACCTGCAGACGGGTGTTCACCTCGAGGAACGAGATGGTTCCGTCCTGGCCGACGAGGAATTCACAGGTTCCGGCGCCCTGATAGGAAGCTTCGCGGAGGATGGCCTTCGACGCCTCGTACAGGCGGGCGTTCTGTTCCTCGCTCAGGAAGGGAGCGGGCGCTTCCTCCACGAGCTTCTGGTTGCGGCGCTGGAGGGAGCAGTCGCGGGTGGAGACGACGACGACGTTGCCGTAGGCGTCCGCCAGGCACTGGGTCTCGACGTGGCGCGGTGCGTCCAGGAAGCGCTCGACAAAGCACTCACCCCGACCGAAGGCAGCGGTGGCTTCACGGACGGCTGACTCGTACGCCTCGGGAATTTCCTCGCGCGAGCGGACCACCTTGATACCGCGTCCGCCGCCGCCATAGGCAGCCTTGATAGCGAGGGGGAGGCCGTACTGGTCAGCGAAGTCGAGGACTTCCTGCACTGAAGCAACGGGGTCCTTGGTTCCCGGGACCAGCGGAGCGCCCACTTTTTCGGCGATGTGGCGTGCCTGTACCTTGTCGCCGAGTTGGGCGATGGAGGCAGGTGAGGGGCCAATCCAGGTGAGTCCGGCGTCGAGCACTTTCTGCGCGAATTCGGCGTTCTCCGAGAGGAAGCCGTAACCGGGATGGATGGCATCGGCGCCGCTGCGGGCGGCCACCTCGAGGATGCGGTCCATGACCAGGTAGGACTCGGC
Source organism: Arthrobacter sp. JZ12 (assembly GCF_035189165.1). Taxonomy (NCBI): domain Bacteria; kingdom Bacillati; phylum Actinomycetota; class Actinomycetes; order Micrococcales; family Micrococcaceae; genus Arthrobacter; species Arthrobacter sp. JZ12. Next base: position 1,081,076 of record NZ_CP045246.1, read on the forward strand.
CGCGGTATTGCCGCCCAGTGCGAACGCCTCATCGGCGAGCCTGACGTGGAGGGCGTCGCGGTCCGGCTCGGCGTACACCGCAACCGAAGCGATGCCTTCATCCCGAGCCGCCCGGATCACCCGGACTGCGATCTCGCCGCGGTTGGCGATCAGGACTTTGGTGACGGGGTGTGCGACAGGCGCGGACATCGACTCGCTCATGGGGTGTTTGGCTCCTTTGATCTGTTGGGAGCCTAGCGCGGTTTTGTTGCTACCGCCCATAAACCATGCCGATTCCCCGTGTTACCGAAGAAATATTTGTAGGGAAGCTACAAACGGTCCGGCACCCGCTAGGCGCGCCACAACTCTGTGATGCTTATTCCCGCCTCGCGCAGGAGCTCGCGCAGGGTGGAAATACTGAGTCCGACGACGGCGTGCGGGTCCCCATCAACCTTGCGGATGAAGGCCCCGCCGCGGCCATCGATCGTAAAGGAGCCGGCGCAATGCAGCGGCTCTCCCGTGGCGACGTAAGCCTCGATCTCGGCGTCCTCCAACGGCATGAAATGGACTTCCGCGGAGGCGACCGCCCCGCCCGAGAACTGCCGGCCGCCGTCGTTCCTGTTGTCCACGAGCCAATGGCCGGTGTGCAGGGAGCCGTGCGATCCGGACATCCGCCGGATCCTCTCACGGGCGACGTTAACCTCGTAGGGTTTGCCGTGGGCCTCGCCCTCGAACTCGAAGACCGAGTCGCAACCGATGACGAGAGCGCCCTGTGCCTCCGGCAGTGCAGCGACAGCCTCGGCCTTTGCCCGCGCGAGCAGCTGCGCGGTGTCGTAGGGGCTGGGTGTGCCGTGCTCGGCGGTGACGCGGTCCTCGTCGACGTCGGAAACGGTGACCGTGTGGGCGATGCCCGCCTCGGTCAGGAGTTTGGTGCGGGCGGGCGAAGCGGAGGCGAGGATGAGCCGGACAGTCATGAAGTCCAGCCTAGTGTCACTGTTCTGCCGCTACCCCCAAACGAAATGAGTTGGCAGGACACGCCCCATTCGGGGTGTGTCCTGCCAACTCAACGCGCGGGGCGCAGGTGACGGAGGGAGGGGAGCGCTACACCTTGGTAGCGGCGAGCTCCTCGGTCTCCTTCGCGGCAGCTGCCGTATCGGCGTCGACATCGTCCGTGAACGGATCGCCGGTGCGCTTCGCGTTGTAGAGCTTGGCGTCCAGGATGCCCTCGCGCTTGGCAACAATCGTCGGCACCAGGGCCTGTCCGGCAACGTTGACCGCAGTGCGGCCCATGTCCAGGATCGGGTCGACGGCCAGGAGCAGTCCGACGCCGGCCAGCGGCAGTCCCAGCGTGGAGAGGGTCAGCGTGAGCATGACAACCGCACCGGTGGTGCCGGCAGTAGCAGCCGAGCCGAGAACCGATACGAGGGCAATCAGCAGGTACTGGCCGAAGTCCAGCTGGATGCCGAAGAACTGGGCGACAAAGATCGCGGCAATCGCCGGGTAGATGGCGGCGCAGCCGTCCATCTTAGTGGTGGCGCCCAGCGGCACCGCGAATGACGCGTAGCTGCGGGGGACGCCGAGGTTCCGTTCGGTGACACGCTGGGTCAGCGGCAGGGTGCCCACCGAGGAGCGGGACACGAATGCCAGCTGGATGGCCGGCCACGCACCTGAGAAGTACTGCTTGACGGAGAGCCCGTTGGCGCGGATCAGGACCGGATACACCGCGAACAGAACCAGGGCCAGCCCTACATAGATTGCCAGGGTGAACTTGCCGAGCGAGCCAATGGTGTCCCAGCCGTAGACCGCGACTGCCTTGCCGATCAGGCCAACGGTGCCCAACGGCGCGATCCGGATGATCCACCAGAGGACCTTCTGGATAACGGCAAGGGCGGAAGCATTGAACGCGATGAAGGCTTCGGCGGGCTTGCCCACCTTGAGTGCGGCGATGCCGACGGCGACGGCGACAACCAGCACCTGCAGCACGTTGAAGCTGAGGCCGGTGGTGACTGCACCGGCGTCGTCCACGCTCGAGGACGCCTGAAGGCCGAGGAAGTTGGCGGGAACAAGTCCGGTCAGGAAGGCCCACCAGTCGCCGGTTCCGCCGGTGTACTCACCGGGGGCGGCGGCGTCAGTGTTGGCGCCCGGCTGGAAGACCGCACCGAGGCCGATTCCGATGACAACGGAGATAAGGGCGGTGATCGCGAACCAGAGCAGGGTCTGGCCGGCGAGGCGGGCGGCGTTGTGCACGGCCCGTAGGTTGGTGATCGAGCTGACCACGGCGGTGAAGATCAGCGGTACGACGGCGGCGCGGAGCAGCGACACGTAGCTGGAGCCGATGGTTGCGAGGGTGGTCCCGAGTGCGTTCGGGGTCTCCTCGGTGTGGCCGGTGTACTTGGCCACGAGGCCGAGGGCAAGCCCTACCAGGAGGGCAGCGATGATTTGCGGTCCAAAGGAAGTTGCCCAGCGGGGCAGCCTGCGGGACGCCGGTGCGGTTTCTGAAGTCACCCAGAAACAGTAGGGCCACACGCGATAGCAAAGAGATTAGAGATTGCGAAATGTTACGGCGCTTGCTGAAGTGCTGAGCAGAGCTCGCCGTCCTTCTTCCCAGTACCGTCGCGGATCGCAGAAATTATTCCTAGTACCCGTGTGACTAAGCCGACAACCGTGACTTGGCAGGACACACCCCTTTCGGACGCTCTTTCGGGGTGTGCCCTGCCAACTCAACGCGAGGGGGGTCTAGCTCAGAAGAGCCCTGCGGAGGGTATCCAACCCGACCGAACCGAGGTTGAGTGCGCGGGTATGGAAGTCGCGGAGGTTGAAGTCCTCGCCCTCGCGCTGCTTCACCTCGTCGCGGATCTGCTCCCAAAGCCGCTGTCCGATCTTGTACGCCGGCGCCTGCCCCGGCCAGCCGAGGTACCGGTTGAACTCAAAGTTGAGCTGGCCTTCGCTGATGGCGATGTTCTTCTTCAGGAAGTCGTAGCCCTTCTCAGGTGTCCAGGTTCCGGTGCCCCAGCGCTCGGGAATTTCCAGTTCGAGGTGGACGCCGATGTCGAACACCACGCGGGCCACACGCATCCGCTGCGCGTCCAGCATGCCCAGGCGGTCGCCGGGATCGCTCAGGTAGCCGAGGTCTTCCATCAGCCGTTCCGCATAGAGCGCCCAGCCTTCACCATGTCCGGAGACCCACACGGCATTCCGACGCCAGGAGTTAAGCAATCCGCGCTGGTAGGTTGCAGTGGCGATCTGCAGGTGATGCCCCGGGACGCCCTCGTGGTAGACGGTGGTGGTCTCCTTCCAGGTGGTGAAGGTGTCCTCGCCCTCGGGGACGGACCACCACATGCGGCCGGGACGGGCGAAGTCATCGCTGGGACCCGTGTAGTAGATGCCGCCTTCCTTGGTGGGAGCAATGCGGCACTCCAGTGTGCGCATGATGTCCGGGATGTCGAAGTGCACTCCGGCGAGCTCATTGACCGCCCGGTCGGACAGGCCCTGCATCCAGGCCTGAAGCGTGTCCGTTCCATGTAGCTGCCGCTCCGGCGATTCGTCGAGAATGCGCATGGCCTCCTCGATCGTGGCGCCCGGCCGGATTTCGTTGGCCACCGCCTCCTGCTCGGCGATGAGCCGGTCGAGTTCCTCGACACCCCAGCGGTAGGTCTCCTCCAGGTCGATGGTTGCACCCAGGAACTGGCGGGACATCAGCGAGTAGCGCTCGCGGCCCACCGCGTCCTTCTCCGGGGCGGACGAAAGAAGCTCTTCGGTGAGGAAGGTCCTAAGGTTCCGGTACGCATTTCGGGCCGCTTCCGTTCCAGCGGTGAGCTGCGTGCGCACTGAGTCAGGCAACTCGCCGTCGGTGGTGCGGGCACCGGCGGCGAATTCATCAAAGTATCCGCCGTCAGCCGCGTACGACGACGCCTGCTCAGTCACGATCCGGATCTGCCGGGCGGCAGGCACGATCCCGCGGTTCCTGCCCTCGCGGAGGGAGGAGATGTACCCGCTGATCGCATCGGGAACGTTGCACAGACGACCGGCGATATGGCTCCACTGCTCCGCGGTGTCGGTGGGCATGAGGTCGAAGATCATGCGGATTCCCTGCGGCGGGCTGGCGAGGTTGTTCAGGTCTGCGAGGTTGAGCCCGGACTCGTGGATTTCCAACTCCAGGCCGAGTCGCTCGCGCATCGCATCGAGGGTGACGGCGTCGACGTCGTCAGTTGGTTCAAGGTCATCAAGCCGGCTGAGGGCTTCCCGGGTGGCTTCTGCAAAAGCCTCAAGTCCGGCAGGGGAGTAGTCACGGTATTCGGTTTCGTGGCCTGGAAGCCCCAGTTCGGTGGCAAAACCCGGGTCGAGTTCGAGCAGCGTCTTGGTGTAGGCCTCGGCAACGGCGTCGATGGCCGTCTGGGCGCGCACTGGAGCCTCGGCGGTCTGGTGTTCAGGAAGAGTCTTGTTGATCACACCCGAGAGCCTAGCGGCACGTTGTTGCCGACGTGAACAGAAGGGGGTGGGGTGTGGACGGATCGTGATCGGATCGTGCTCCTGGAACCGTGACGCCTGTCTGCCGCTACCGCCGGCCGGCCAGCGCCTCACGGAAGGCGATTGCGGACGACTCGCTACTGTCGATCCGCCAGTCCGCCTCCTTGTGGATATGGAACCAGACCAGTGCGACGACGTCGGGCTGGGCCGAGAGATAAGCGAACAGGTTCCTGTTCCAAGCGGCCTTGGACCCACCGATTTCCGAGGACGCTGTTTCGGCAATCATGATCGGCTTCCCGGGCGCAATTGCCCGCAGCTGGGACAGCCCCTTGCCGAACAGCACGTCGGGTTCCTGCCACGTGCTCCAAAGTTGGGAGGTTCCCCAGTTGTAGCCGTCGAGCGCCACCAGGTCCACGTACTCGGCGCCGGGGAAAAGCTGCGCCAGGTCGGTGGAGCCCCAGTAGGGCACATTGGGGTTCCAGACCCACTGGATGTTGGCGGCACCCGTGGAAGACACGACGTTGTGCACGTGCCGGTAGGCGGCGACGTAGTCACCGGGTCCGTTGCCGTTGACGCCCTCGGCCCACGGGTACCAGTTTCCGTTCATCTCGTGGCCGAAGCGGAGGTACACGGGGTGACCCCAGTCCCGCAGCGCGTAGCCCCACTGTCGCAGGTAGTCGTCGAAGTCACCGGCGGTGATGCGGTCGAGCGAGTAGGCCGGCTGCTCCACCCCGCCGCCCCAGGTCCAGGGCTCCCAGGTGAGCAGAGTTTCGGCCCCGCGGGCCCGGACCTGATCCAGCTCCCAGATGGGCGGAGCCTGGTTGAAGTCCTTGTAGGAGAGAACGATGGATGGTGCTTCCCCGGCGATCGCCGTGACCTCGTCCAGTTCGGTCGATGCCGCCGGACCGCCGTTGGTGCCTACACCGAAACGAATAGCCTTGCTGGTTCCGGTGAGCGAAGTCTCCGTCTCGGTCACAGGTTCCGGTTGGATGACCGTGAATGTCGCCGAGGCGGTGGTACCGCCTACCGTCGCCGTGATGGTGGCGGTAGGGCCGCTGCCCACGGCTATGCGCGTTTCGAACGCGCCGGCTCCGTTGGTCCTCACCTTCACCGACGCGCCCTCCGTAGTGACGGTCCCGGAAGTGCGCTTGGGGAAACCTGTTCCGGTGACGGTTACCGTGCTGCCTGCTTCCCCGGACGTGCTGCTCAGCGTAACCACGGCTGCCGCCTGAGCCGCTGGAACAATACCAACTGCCAACAGGGCGACGGTTGCGAGGAAGAGGAGGATGCGCCCTGCTGCCCGGCCCACAGCCGTGCCGGGTGCGTACGTCGGGGCTGAAGCGGTACGGGGACGAGAATTGAGCCCACTGATTGCTGACATGAAGTGCCTTTGTGTTCGGTAACCCGGCTGACCCCGAGGGCCCCGTGGCTTTGCGTCCCCGGCTTGCACCGGGTTTGCCGTTATCGTTGCTGGTTCAATTTTCCAGCTCAACTTCAAGGCACGCCGAAGTAGGCCTCACCAAACGCGCAGGAAAAGCGCAATTCGCTAAAGCGCGGGCGCCCCAAGCGCAGGTACAGCAAGCCCGGACCGTCAGGCGGTCCGTACGCTCCGCCCGGTCACCTTGCTGGGCCGGATCTCGATGAAGGTGGTGCGTGATCCGCCGGCCCACGGCGGCTCCGCTGCACGACCCCACAGTTCCGTCAACTGGGCGTCATCGCGCACTATCTCAGCCTTGCCGTGGGCGAGCACGGACCATCCCGCCATTTCAGCTGCCTTGACCTCGTCCGCCTGGAAAGCGCAGTCGGCCAGCGGCATCAGGCTCCCGATATCCCCGTCCTCACTGGTACGGAAGTACAACGCGCCGTCGTGCACCAGGTAGTTGACCGGATAGATGTGGACGGCGCCGTCCTTCACGAAGCCAAGCCGACCCGTCTGCTGCGTGCTCAGGAGCGACCAGCACTTTGTCTCAGTCAGATCCTCGGACATGTGGAGCGTGCCGGGCATTCCCCGATATTCGGCTTCTCTGGGATCCATGTGCGTCCTTCCGGGCAGAACGGCTCAGTGCCGTCACTCGTGATTCGGGCGAAATCACACCCAGCCTAAAGCGGGCCCTGCCCGCAGCGGAAGGACCTGTGGACGGCGAACCGCGATGTGCTCGGGGTCAGCGCAGCGCGCTTCGCCGCCAGGAGCCGGGTCCGGGCAGCGGCCCCAACCGGAGCTGGCTACGCCGGATCCAGGAACGGTGCGGTGCCGGCTTGGCCGCGCCGTCGTCGGTTGTTTGGAGGCCAAGCACGACGACGGCGAGGGCCGCTACTTCCTCGGGGGTCGGATTCCCGGCAACCACCTGGAACAGCGGAGGCTCGGGCGACTCTGTCTCCACCGTGAACTCCGCGGTCACAGCGGGATGTTCCCGTGCTTCTTGGCGGGCAGGGAGGCGCGCTTGTCGCGCAGCGCGCGCAGCCCGCGGACAACCTGGACCCGGGTTTCCGACGGCGCGATGACCGCATCCACGTAACCAAGCTGAGCGGCCTGGTACGGGTTGAGCAGTTCCTCTTCGTACTGATTGATCACCTCGGTGCGCGCCGCATCGACGTCGCCGCCGGCGTCGGCCACTGCCTTCAGGTGACCGCGGTAGAGGATGTTCACCGCGCCCTGTGCACCCATCACACCGATCTGGGCCGTGGGCCAGGCCAGGTTGATGTCGGCGCCGAGCTTCTTGGAGCCCATGACGATGTAGGCGCCGCCGTAGGCCTTGCGGGTGATGACCGTCAGCTTCGGCACGGTTGCCTCCGCGTACGCGTAGAGGAGCTTGGCGCCGCGGCGGATGATGCCGTTGAACTCCTGGTCCTTGCCGGGCAGGAAGCCGGGAACATCAACCAGGGTCAGGATCGGGATGTTGAAGGCGTCGCAGTGGCGGACAAAGCGCGCGGCCTTCTCCGATGCCGCGATGTCCAGCGTCCCGGCGAACTGCATCGGCTGGTTGGCCACGATGCCGACGGTGTGTCCCTCGACCCGGGCGTAGCCGATGATCACGTTAGGTGCGTAGAGCGACTGCATCTCCAGGAAGTGGCCGTCGTCGACGATGGTTGAGATGACGGTGTGCATGTCATACGGCTGGTTGGCGGAGTCCGGGATCAGCAGATCCAGTTCCGAGTCGGCTTCATCGAGCTCAAGCTCCTCGGAGAACTCCGCGAGCGGCGCCTCGGCCAGGTTGTTGGACGGCAGGAAGTCCAGCAGTTCCCGGACAAAATCGATGGCGTCCTGCTCGTCGCTTGCCAGGTAGGTGGAGGTTCCGGTGGTGGCGTTGTGCTGGCGGGCACCACCAAGGGTCTCCATGTCCACGTCCTCACCCGTCACGGTCTTGATGACGTCGGGGCCGGTGATGAACATGTGGGAACTCTTGTCCACCATGACCACGTAGTCGGTCAGGGCGGGGGAGTAGGCTGCACCACCGGCGCAAGGTCCCATGATCAGGGAGATCTGCGGGATGACTCCGGAGGCATGCACGTTGTTGCGGAAGATGTCGGCGAACATCGCAAGCGAGGCAACGCCCTCCTGGATGCGCGCGCCACCACCGTCATTGATCCCCACCAGGGGGCAGCCGTTGCGCAGGGCGAATTCCTGCACCTTGACGATCTTTTCCCCGTTCACCTGACTCAGAGAGCCGCCGTACACGGTGAAGTCCTGGCTGTAGATGGCAATCTGGCGGCCGTCGACGGTGGCGTATCCGGACACGACGCCGTCACCTAGGGGCTTCTTTTTCTCCATGCCGAAGGCGGTGGAGCGATGCACTGCGAGGGCGTCGAACTCCACGAATGAACCGGGATCCACCAGCATGTCGATGCGCTCGCGGGCCGTTCCCTTGCCGCGCGCGTGCTGCTTCTCGATTGCTTCCGGTCCGGAGGGGGCAAGGGACTTTTCCTGCCGCTGCCGGAAATCAGCGAGCTTCCCTGCGGTGGTCTGGAGGTCGGGAGCAGAGCCGTCGCCGGCGCTGGAGTCCTGATCGACGGGAAGCGTTTCGGGTTGCATCGAGTCTCTTCCGGTTGGTGTCTTGGCGGGCTGGCGGTCAGCCGGTTCCTCGAGGGTTTAAGTAGGTTTCCCACAAAGAGCCGGACTCTTTGCCCAGTCTAGTGACGATTTTGGCGCCTATGGCTGTAGGACACCTACAACAAGTCCCACGAAAAGCTAGCGCTCGACCGGAAGTTACCCGCCAGTAACAATTAGGTTTCCACCCGCGATGCGGGTCTATGGTGGCCCTCATGACAGGCAACGGCGCACTTCCCAAGAGGTCCCTTCGCGGCCGCACCATCCTCATGTCCGGCGGCAGCAGGGGCATCGGCCTCGCCATCGCCCTTCGTGCGGCCCAAGATGGCGCCAACGTCGCTGTCCTCGCCAAAACGGACCAGCCCCATCCGAGCCTTGAAGGCACGGTTCACACCGCAGTGGAGCAGATCCGCTCCGCCGGCGGAGGCGGTCTCGCCGTCGTCGGCGACGTGCGGAACGACGACGACGTCGCCTCGGCTGTAAAGGCGACGGTCGCCGAATTCGGGAGTATCGACGTCGTAATCAACAACGCATCGGCCATCGATCTGTCCTCGACGGACGACATTTCGATGAAGCGCTACGACCTGATGACCGACATCAACGTGCGTGGCACCTTCCTGCTCAGCAAATTGTCGCTGCCCGCGCTGCGCAGGGCATCCAATCCGCACATCCTGACCCTGTCCCCGCCCCTGAACCTCGACCCGGTCTGGGCGGGCAGACACCTGGCGTACACCATGGCCAAGTACGGCATGAGCCTGACGACGCTCGGGCTCGCCGAGGAACTGAAAGAAGCGGGCATCGCGGTCAATTCCCTGTGGCCGCGGACACTTATCGATACTGCAGCTATCCGGACCATGCCCGGAGGCAGTGAACTGGTGACAGCCTCGCGCAGCCCGCAGATTGTCGCCGACGCCGCGCACGCAATCCTGGTTCGGCCCGCGCGGGAATGCACGGGAAACTTTCTCACCGACGAGGAGGTGCTGCGGCAGGAAGGAGTGACCGACTTCCGCCGCTACAGCCTCGGCGCAGAGGAGCACCGCCTGGTGCCGGACATCTTCCTGTAGCAGCAGGAAGGTTCCCAACCCGGCGGGGGTTCGGCGGCCAGTAGTCTTGGAGGATGACTTCCCGCTACTCCAACCTCGAACGCCCCGGCCTGGATCGGACCGGGCTCCGCGAGGTGCTGTGCCTCCCGCACGGCCCCTTCAGCAGGCTGGAACTGGTTGAGGCAACGGGATCGACCAATACGGACCTCGCCGCATACGCAGAGCAGGACCCCGCCCAGTGGCCCGACCTGAGCGTTCTCACCGCGGAGGAGCAGACCGCGGGGCGCGGACGCATGGACAGGATCTGGACAGCGCCCGAGCGCTCGTCCCTGATCGTCAGCGTCCTGCTGCGCCCGGCAAACCGGGAGGGGAAGCCCCTCCCGACGCAGAGTTTCGCCTGGTTCTCGCTCCTGGCGGCCCTCGCCCTGTCCGAGAGCATCGAGGAGCACACCGAAGTCTGCCCGCAACTGAAGTGGCCAAACGACGTACACGTCGACGGGCGGAAGCTGGCCGGAGTCCTCGCCCAACTCGTTCCGGGCACGGGCGGAAGCCAGCCCGCCGTCGTCGTCGGAACCGGGGTGAACGTGAGCCTCACGGACCAGGAGCTTCCGGTCCCCACGGCCACGAGCCTACTGCTCGAGTACGCAACCACCACCGACCGCAACATCCTGCTCAAGGCCTACCTGCGCCGGCTCGCGCAGTACTACAAGGAATTTACGGCGGTCGACGGCGATGCCTCCCGCCCCTGGATCGGCGGCCCGTCGCTGCTGGAGCGCGTCAGTGACCGGATGGTCACGATCGGGCAGCAGGTGCGCGCTGACCTCCCGAACGGCAGTGAGATCACCGGCCGGGCCATGAACCTTGACCAGCACGGTGCACTGGTGGTGCGCGACGACGACGGAGAACGGCACACGGTCTCCGCCGGCGACGTCGTGCATCTGCGGCCCGCCGGCTAGTCCATGCGGATCAAGCTCGAACCGGGGGAGCACGTTGTGGTGCGCACGCGTCCGCACCCGCGCCGACTCATCCTTCCCTTCTGTGGTGCACTCCTGATCCTGGCGGGCGCCGGCTACGGGCTGGGATGGTCCACCCGTGCGCAATTGCCGCTTGGCTGGGAGCAGTGGTCGCCTGCCATCGCTCCGGCGATCCTGGTCCTGGCCGCGCTCCTGCTGATCCGGGTGTTTCTCCGTCCGCTGCTGCGATGGTCCGGCACGCGCTACGTGCTGACCAGCCGAAGGCTTCTGCGGCGCAGCGGATTCACCCGCCGCAGCGAAGGCGAGGTCCGGCTGACCGCCATCCTCCAGGTCATCATCGAACAGACGCTGGTTGAGCGGTTAACCGGCGGAGGAAGCCTGGTTCTGGACCTGGGCCGCGACCGGATGCTGGTCTTCGGCGATGTTCCGCAGGTGCGGACCTTCAAGGAGTTCATAGTTCTGGCAATTCGGGATCTGCCCCTGACCGCAATGTTCGATGGTGTAGATATGGAAGCTGAGCCGCTGGCAGTGACGGACGAATCGATCAACGGAAAGGAGCAGGACTGGTGACGAGCGCCAACAACGACGCAGACGAAATCGACGAGCCCGGCTTCGAGGACGAAGATCCCGATCATCCGCTGACCCTCTCGATGCCGATCATCCGGCGCCCCGACCCTCGTCCCGCACCCGACAAGCTCGACCGCGAGTCCGTCCGGCGGCTCGAGGTGGAACTCCTCGGCGCAGAGCGCACACTCCGCCGTCGTGAGGTTGCCTCCGGGGCTGGAGTGTCGCTGCTTTCTGCCCGAAAGCTGTGGCGGGCCATGGGTTTTCCGAATATCGGCGATGAAGACGTAGCCTTCACTCCCAACGACATGGAAGCGCTCACCACCATCATCGAGTTGGTGCGCAAGGAGCAGCTGACCGAATCGGCGGCGATCTCGATCACCCGGGCCATCGGGCAGATGACCGACCGCATGGTGGTCTGGCAGATCGAAGCACTCGTCGAAGAAATGGTCGCCCAGCGCGGAATCTCGGACGCCGCTGCCCGTCGCCACCTGGTAGCTGAACTGCCCCAGCTCATCGAGCCCCTCGAGAAAACGCTTGTTTATGCCTGGCGCAGACAGCTCAATGCCGCAGTCCAGCGTCTCGCCGTTCGTGCAGAGACCGCTGCGGCCAACCAGCCGGACACGCCCGACGACGCACCCCTGCCCCTGGCGCGCGCCGTCGGCTTCGCCGATCTGGTGTCCTATACCAGCCTGTCGCGTCAGATGAACGAGAAGACGCTGGCGCAGCTGGTGCAGCGGTTCGAGAACAAGTGCGCCGAAATTATCTCCGTGGGCGGCGGGCGTCTCGTCAAGACCATCGGCGATGAAGTCCTCTACATCGCCGAGACACCGGAAGCGGGAGCGGAAATTTCTTTGGCGCTCGCCAAGGCGTTCACCGAGGACGAGGTCCTGCCGTCCGCCCGGGTGTCCATGGTATGGGGAAGGATCCTGTCCCGCCTTGGCGACATCTACGGCCCCACCGTGAACCTGGCGGCACGTCTGACCTCATTGGCCGAGCCGGGCACCGTACTCATCGACGCCACCACCGCAGCCACCCTTCGGGACAACGACCGGTTTGTCCTCATGCCGCACAAGCCCCGCACGGTACGCGGGTTTGGTGAGGTGTACCCGGTCACCCTCGCCCGCGGGACAGGCACAGGCCTGGTTTTGGACTAAGTTCCTGCTGGGCTCAATCCAGGCTTCTGGACTGACTGGCGCATAGTGGCATGGGCAGTAGTTCCCATGCAGTCGGGCGGAGTGGGATCTTCCGACGTGCCTAGACTAGTACCGGTCCTGTATCCGGCCGGTCGCCTTCGCTGAAGGGACCCAGCCATCTGTCTCATCCGGGGAAAACTTTGAAGCTTCTGAACCGCCTTCGACGATTCAGCACCAGGAATAAGCGGGCACTTTCGGTTTCGACCGCGTCGGCGGTTTCTTTGGCCGTGGTTGGTGGAGCCCTCTTGTACCCGGGGTTTGCTACGGCAGAGGTGGATTTGAACGACGGCGGTGTGTGGGTGACGAACCGGAGTTCGGGAATGGTGGGTCACCTGAACTATTCGTCCCGATTGCTTGATGGCGGGTATGCCGCGAACAGCGACGGGTTCGATGTCCTGCAGGATGCCGGGACTGTATTCAACCTGAATACGGATCAGTCGAAGGTTTCCCCGGTTGATGTAGCGAACGTGGTTCGTGGCACTGAGGTGCAGTTGCCGGGTTCTGCGGTGGTTGCGATGGGTGGTTCGACGGCGGCGGTGACGGATCGTGCCGCGGGCTCGGTGTGGATTACGTCGGTGCAGGACTTGCCTGGGTTCAGTGATCAGTCGGTTGAGCCGGTGGTGACTGGTTCTGCAGGTGTGGTCGCGGCGGTGTCCTCGAACGACCGGGTGATCGTCGCGGATATCAAGGCCGGGGCAGTGTCCACCTTTGCGGTCGGTTCTGATGGTTCTGTCGCCGACCCCGAGATGGTTCAGGTCGAGGGCCTCGACTCATTCGGTGATTCGCAGGTGGCCGCGGTGGGGGACCAGGCGGTGGTGTTTGAGCCGGAATCCGGCCGCATCGTTCTTCCCGACGGTAAGACTGTCCAGTTGCCGGATGCTGCTGGTGGGAAGCTGCAGCAGAGCGGTCCGGCAAGCAGTTTCGTGGTGGTGGCGACGCCGTCGTCGTTGATCAAGCAGCCCCTTGCCGGTGGTGAGCCGACCATCCAGCCGTTGGAGGCGACGGGTGTTCAGGCTGCTCCGGTGCAGTTGGACGGGTGCGTGCATGCAGCGTGGGCTGGTTCGGCGGTGTATGTGCGCGATTGTGCCGATGATGCCAGCGATCAGCGGCAGGAGATTCCTGAGCTGAGTGCTGAGTCGGAGTTGGTGTTCCGGGTGAACCGGAACGTGGTGGTTCTCAATGACGTCAATGGCGGCAATGTGTGGCTGGTGCAGCAGAACATGGAGCTGGTCAACAACTGGGGTGACATCATTCCGCCGAAGCAGGAGTCCGATGAGGAGGATGAGGAGTCGGCGAGTGAGAATCCGGTAAATACGTTGCCGGATCGGACGGGGGAGAACCGGCCGCCGGTTGCTGAGGACGACTCGTACGGTGCCCGCGCCGGGCGCACCACCATCCTGAACGTCCTCACCAATGACACCGACCCCGACGGAGATCTACTCACCACCCGACTGAGCGGCGACCAGCCGGCTGCGGGCAGCGTTCAGCCCATCTACAACGGCGCCGGTCTGCAGATTGTCGTTCCCGACGACGCGCCGGTTGGAACTGCCACCTTCACCTATGAGGTCGACGACGGCCGGGGCGGCAGCGACTCCGCGCAGGTCAGCGTGGACATTCGCGGAGCGGAGTCGAATAAGCCGCCGAACCCTTTGCGGCCGACGAAGATACTGGTGGAGGAGGGCAAGGCGGTCAGCCAGAACATCCTGTCGAATTGGATGGATGCTGACGGTGATGACCTGTTCCTGGTCAGTGCGGAGCCCACTCCGGACGGCGACCAGGTGCGCACACGCTCTGATGGGTTGTTGACGTTCCGCGATGTCGGCAAGGGCCAGGGCGTGAAGGAGGTCAAGATCGTGGTCTCGGATGGCAGGGACGAGACCTCCGGCGTCGTAAGCTTCGATGTCCGTGCCTCGGGGACGCTGCCGCCGGTGGTGAATTTTGATCACTTCACCGCCGTCGTGGGGCAGGAATCGCAGTTGACCCCGCTGCAGAACGACCTGGACCCGGCCGGCGGTCAACTGAGCCTGGCCAAAGCCGAACTCGCCGGCGGTGAGGCCGCCGTGACCCCTGACTATGACACGGGGACCGTCTCTTTCACACCGCAGGCGGCCGGTACCTACTACGTGGAGTATCTGGTGACGAATGGGCCGCAGAGTGCCAGCGGTCTGATTCGGGTGGACGCGAAGGCCGAAGGTGCAGACGGTGCGCCGATCGCGGTGCGCGACGTGGCATTGCTGCCGCGCAACGGGGACGTACTGGTGGACGTGCTGGGCAACGACAGCGACCCGACCGGCGGTGTGCTGGTGGTCCAGTCAGTGGACGTGCCGGCCGGTTCGCCCATTGATGTGGCAGTCCTGGACCACAACGTGCTGCGGATTCACGATGTCCGCGGTCTGAACCAACAGGCAACAATCACCTATACCGTCTCCAACGGGAAAGCTTCCGCTAAGGGTGAGGTCAGTGTGCTCTCAGTTGAAGGTCCGGAGACGCTGTTGCCGCCGCAGGCCAACCCGGATGAGGTGACGGTGCGCGCCGGGGACGTAGTGAACATTCCGGTGCTGGAAAATGACACGCACCCGAACGGGGATGAGCTGACGCTGAGTCCGGTGTTGGCTCAGGGCATCGACCTGGCCGACGGGCGGGTGTTCGCGTCGGAGAACTCGCTGCGGTTCGTCGCCGGTCCGACGGCGAAGACGGTCTATGCGATCTACGAGGTGCTCGACAGCACCGGACAGACGGACTCGGCCGAGGTGCGAATCAATATCCGTCCGCTGGATGCTGCTAATACGCCGCCGGTGCCGAAAAATCTGGACGCGCGGGTGATTGCTGGGTCCACGGTCCGGATTCCAGTGCCGCTGGACGGGATTGACGCCGACGGCGACTCATCCTTCCTGGCCGGTATCGATGTCGCACCGAAGATGGGTGCCGCGGTGCCGGGCCCGAACTACATCGACTTCACCGCCTCCTCGGCCGGTGCGGGAACGGACACCTTCACCTATACGGTGCGGGATCGGCTCGGTGCGGAGAACACCGGCACCGTGCAGGTAGGCGTAGCACCGGCGGCTGAGGCGAACCAGAAGCCCATCGCCGTGAACGACGGCGCAGTGTTGCGGCCGGGACGCGCAATCGCTGTGGACGCGCTCCGCAACGATTCGGACCCGGATGGTGACCCCATTGCACTAAACCCGGAAGCTGTCGCGGCTACTCCCGAAGAGATGGCGCCGGAGGTTGTCGAGGGCAGGGTCTTGTTCCGCGCGCCTGAGGCGGAGGGGGACTTCAGCGTCCGGTACGGCATTGAGGACAACCGCGGTGGCGCGGCGAACGGGAACATCAACGTGACCGTGGATCAGAACGCGCCGCTGTTGCTGCCGATTGCCCGCGATGATCGGGTGGAACCGGAAGAAACCCGCGGCCAAACGGCGGTGGACGTGCCCGTACTGAAGAACGATGAAGACCCCGATGGGGTTGCCGAGGACCTGGTTGTCAGCGTGGACGCGGCAGACGTCACCGCCTCCGTGGGGAACGAAGGGGTGGTTCGGGTCGAATTGAGCGAGCAGGCCCAAACCATTCCGTATACGGTCGAGGACATCGACGGCGGTGTCGCGACAGCGGTCATCTGGGTGCCCGGCTTGAGCGAGCAGTACCCGACCCTGATCAATGACGCTCCGATCGACGTGAAGGCCGGCGAGGAACTGACCCTCAACCTCGGCGACCTGGTGGAGGTCCGGGAAGGACGTACTCCGCGTGTGACGGTCGCCGAGAAGGTCACCGCGATCGGTACCAGCAACGCCAACGACTGGGTGGCCGACCCGAGCACCCTGCGCTACGCGGCCGACATTGACTACGCAGGCAGGGGCTCGATCACCTTCGAGGTCACCGACGGATCCGGACCCGATGATCCGGCCGGGCTCGCATCGACCCTGACTGTCCTGACCAACGTGATCCCCGCTGAGGAGAGCCCCAACATGCCGCCCACGCTGGACTCCGGCTCGCTGGATGTTGCGATCGCCGAGCCGGCGGTCACCCTGGACCTGACCGGACTGGCATCCGACCCGAACCCTGAAGACAGCCTCGAGTTTTCCCTGACCGGCGACAGGCCCGCAGGATTTGATGTGTCCTTCGACGGTTCGGTGCTCAGCGTTGCCGCACAGGACGGAGCTGCCGTCGGTCAGACCGGAACGGTAGGCATTTCCGTCACTGACGGTGAAGACACCGCGAACAGCACGGTCTCATTGACCGTCTTGGCTTCTAGCCGTCCGTTGCCGGTGGCGAACGATGATGAGGTCCCGGACGCGGTGCAGGGCGAACCCGTATCGGTGGACGTCCTGAGCAATGACGTGAATCCGTTCCCCGAGGAGCCGCTGCAAATCCTCGATGTTGTCGCTGATGGCAACGGGAGTGTGTCGCAGCAGGGTGACTCAGTTCTGGTCACACCTGCCGCATCTTTCGTTGGCACCATGACTGTTCAATACACGGTCCAGGACAAAACGGGCGAGCTATCGCGGGTGGATACAGGACAGATCCTTCTCACGGTGAAGGGTAAGCCGGGTGCGCCGTCAACTCCGGTGGTGGAGAGCACGCGAAGTGAGACTGTGGTGTTGTCCTGGGACCCGCCTGCCGATAACGGATCCCCGATCACCGGCTACACGGTGACCGGCACCGTTGGGTTCACGCAGGAGTGCGCGGCGACCACGTGCACCCTGACTGGGCTGACGAACAACGTGGAGTATGTGTTCACGGTGACCGCGGCCAATGACGTCGGAACGTCGGACCCGTCGCCGGAATCGGCGGTCGCCCGCCCCGACACGCAGCCGGAGCAGCCGGCCCCGCCGGTGCTGAAATTCGGCGACGGCGCCGTGACAGTGAACTGGACTCCGCCGGCGAACGAAGGCTCTCCGATTGAGGGGTATGACCTGCAGATTTCCCCGGCCCCGCCGAACGGCGCCACCCAGCGCTCGGCGACCGCCAGCCCGCTGACCTGGGAGGGCCTGGAGAACGGCACCGCCTACAAGGTGCGGGTCCAGGCGCGGAACGCTGCTCCGGAACCCTCGGACTGGAGCGATTACTCGGCCGCGGAAACCCCGGCCGGCCTGCCCGGCACCCCGGCGGCCCCGACCACTAGGCGGGCGCAATCCGTGGGTACGCAGAGCCAACTCGTGGTGGACTGGGCGGACGTCACACCGAACGGTGCGGAGGTGACAAAGTACCAGGTCCAGGAGTTCCAGGGCGGCACTCTCACCCGCACCTTGGCTGAAGTGACAGTCTCGGAGCAGACCATCGACGTTCCGAACGCCGAAGCCGACTACACCTACGCTGTCCGCGCCTACAACAAAGCGGGCTGGACCGAGTACGGTGCACAGTCAGCTCCCCGCCGCGCGGTCGGGGCACCCAGTGCTCCAGCTGCGCCACGCCTGACTGAGACGCGAACCGGCGGCGTGGGCGAACACGTTCGAATCGAATTCGCGGAGCTTACGCCTGAGCAGCGCAATGGATCGCGCGCCTCGGAAATCAGCTACCTCGCGCGCTTCAGCGACGGCCGTTCCCTTACGGTCACCAACGGCCAAGAGGTCGGAGGGTTCCGGAACGGTTCACAGGTCTGGGCTGTCGTGCAAGCCGTTGGGACTACCGACGGCTCAAGCTATAGCAGTGGCGATAGCCCTAGATCCAACACCGTGGTTCCGTACGGGAAGCCGCTGGCTCCGAGGGCAAGCTCCGGGAAGAGCGCTCGAGGGGACATGGAAGTGCACTTCAACTGGTCAGCACAAGCGGATAACGGCCGCCGAGTCGTCGAAGTTCAGCACAGAAGACTGCATCCAACAACCGTATGGGTATCTCGGGGCACCTCAGGCAACGTCTCCTACAAGGTAGGAAACTACGGCGATACCGAGACGGTCGAGTTCAAGGCCTGTGACGAAACCGGTCAGTGCTCCAACTCAACGGTCGTCACAGGCACTGCCGGGGACGCGCCGCCACCGCCGGAACCGCCCCGGCAGACCGAGTGGAAGATCACCGCCGGAGGACCGGGTCTGCAGACGGGACACCGCACCTGCATGGATCCGGCCAATGGGACCAACTGGACAGGCAGTGACTGCAGGGGAAACCACTGGTTGGGTTACGGCGAAACCATTGTCTCCAAGTGCTACATCCAGCGGTCGTCCGGTGCCTGGTACAAGCAATTCTCGGGTCCCAATACCTATGCGAACAACGACGGACTGCATGTCCGTGGAAACACGACCACTCAGGGAGCCAACCCGCCTGCGGGGATGCCTCGATGCTGAATTAGCGAATAATTCCGCCCTCCCATGGGTACTCGTGCCCATGGGAGGACAGCACCCTTAGCTATACACTTATCCAGGCGCAGCGAACGGTCCAGGCGCCTTCTTCTCGGGGGATAGCAACTCTTTCATGAAACGTGGTCTCGATAGCCGCAGGGGCAGGATTGTGTCCGGTACCGCCCTTGCCGTAACTGCCGCCGTCGTGGGTGCCGTCCTCAACCCGGGCATCACTACTGCCGAAGTGGATCTAAACGACGGCGGCGTTTGGGTGACCAACCTCTCGCAGGGCAAGGTGGGCCACCTCAACTACCCGTCCCGCACCCTCGACGGAGGCTTCATCGCTGGCAGCAATGCCTTCGACGTTCTGCAGCGGGATGCCACGGTACTGAACCACAACCAGGACCAGGGCACACTGAGCCAGGTCAGCGTCACGCAGGTCACCACCGGGGATGAGCAGGAACTTCCGGGCAGTGGACTGCCGCAGCTCGGCACCGACTACGTGCTGTCCACCAGCAGCGCCGAGGGAACCGTTCGCGCAGCACCGGTCACCGGCCTGGCCGGGTTCGCGAGCGAGGACTCCGCCCCGTTGCTGGAGGGTGCTCCCGGCGTTGCAGCGGCCATCACGGCACTCGACATCGTTGTCACTGCCGACCCCTCCACCGGCGCCATCACCGCGTGGGAGCCCGACGGCGAGGGCGGATTTAAGGAACGGTCGCGGCAGCAGACGGACGGCATCCGTAACGTCGAAGACCTCCAGCTCACCACGGTGGGCGATGAAGCAGTAGCGCTTGATCCGCAGTCGGGATCAGTGTTCCTGCCGGATGGCAAGACAATCGTCCTGCCCGACGCCGACGGCGCCCGCCTCCAGCAGAGCGGTCCCGCTTCCGACAACGTCGCTGTGGCGACGACGGGGGCACTGGTGAGCGTTCCGCTGGACGGTTCCGAACCGCAGTCCCAGCCTATTGAGACTCCGGCTGCTCCCTCCGCCCCTGTCCAGCAGGACGGCTGCGTGCACGCTGCCTGGGCGGGATCCGGTACCTACGTGCGAAATTGCGACGACGATTCAGGGGACGCCACCTCTAAAATCCCCTCCATCAGCGCCCAATCGGAACTGGTCTTCCGCACCAACCGCGACGTCGTCGTACTCAACGACATCCGCGGCGGCAGCATCTGGCTGGTGCAGCAGAATATGCAGCTGGTGCAGAACTGGGACGAGATCATCCCGCCTCCTGAGGAAGACGACCGGGAAGACGAGGAATCAGCCAGCGAAAGTCCCGTTAACACGCTGCCCGACCGCACCAAGGAAAACCAGGAACCGGTAGCGCAGGACGACGAGCTGGGTGCCCGCGTCGGTTCCACCACACTGCTTCCGGTGCTGGACAACGACTCGGATCCCGACGGCGACCTGCTTACCGTGACCGTGCCCGAGGGAATTCCCGACGTTGGTGCGGTGCAGCCGGTCTACGACGCGACCGGCCTGCAGGTGGTGCTCGGGGCGGACGTTCCTCCGGGCCGGCACACCTTCGACTACACCGTCGACGACGGCCGCGGCGGCCGAGATACCGCCACCGTCACCCTGAACGTCCGCTCCGCCGACGCCAATGAGCAGCCGGCGCAGAAGCGGAAGACCCGCATTGTGCTTGAGCAGGGCCAGAGCGCCAACCAGCACATTCTCTCGGACTGGACCGACGCGGACGGTGACGACCTGTATCTGCAGTCGGCGACCGCCACCACCCCCTCAGACAGTGCGAAGCACCGCGACGACGGACTGCTCACTTTCGCCGACGGCGGAGAGCAGATCGGTGAGAAGGAAGTGGCGATCACCGTCTCGGACGGCAGGGAAACCTCCGAAGGTGTGGTGATCGTCGACGTCGTTCCGCCCGGTGAGGTGCCGCCTGTGGCCAACCCCGACCACCTCACCGTCAACGCCGGCGAGGAACTCCTGGTCTCGCCGCTCGAGAACGACCTTGATCCCTCTGGCAGGGGCCTCCGCCTGACCCGGATTGTCGGCGGGGAAGGTGCGGAGGTCACGCCCAACTATGAGGTTGGCACCTTTACCTACCGCTCGGAAAAGCCCGGGCCCGTCTACCTCGACTACGTGGTTGCGAACGGCCCCGCGAGTGCGCCGGGCATCATCCGCATCGACGTGCTGCCCGAGGGCGGTGAAGCGGGAGCGCCCGTAGCGGTTCGGGACAGTGCGCTGCTGCCAACCGGCGGGCAGACGTTCGTCGACGTACTCGCCAACGACACTGACCCTGGGGGAGGAGTCCTCGTGGTGCAGTCCGTGTCGCTTCCCGCAGACTCCCCGGTCACTGTGGCCGTCCTGAGCCACAACATCCTGCGCATCAGCGACACCCGCGGACTCAAGGAGCGCATCAGCTTCACCTACAGCGTGTCCAATGGTCGGGAAAGCGCCACCGGTCAGGTTTCGGTTGTGCCGATTCCGGCGCCGGTGAAGCTGCAGCCGCCACGCGCTGCCGACGACGAAATAACTGTCCGCGCAGGCGACGTCGCCACCGTGGAAGTGCTGCGCAATGACACCCATCCCAACGGCGGCGAACTGACCCTCGACCCGGAACTTGTCGAGACGGTCGCACCCGCCCAGGGCTTGCTCGCGGTGTCCGGAAACACCCTCCGTTTCAAAGCGGTTACTACGCCGGGCACCTACCGCGCCGTCTACGCGGTACGCGGGCCGGACGGGCAGGAAGACTCGGCCTCGGTCAGTTTCCACGTCACCGCCGTTGACGAGGAGAACAATTCCCGGCCGCTACCCGAAACCGTCAAGGCCCGGGCTATCGCCGGAAACACCACCCGCATCCCCATCCCGTTGACGGGGATCGACCCGGACGGTGACTCGGTGTCGCTTGTCGGAATCGACCAGGCTCCCTCGAAGGGAACCGTGCGGGTTGGCGCCACCTTCATCGAGTACACCGCGGCCACCGATACCTCCGGCCAGGACTCGTTCAGCTACGTGGTGACCGACAGGTTCGGTGCACGCTCCACGGGAACGGTGTTGGTCGGCGTCGCCCTGCCGAGTACCGCAAACCAGGTTCCGGTGCCCGTGGATGACTTAGTGGATGTCCTGCCGGGACGCAACGTCACCGTGGACGTCCTGTCCAATGACTCCGATCCGGACGGCGATGCGCTCGCCCTTGCGCCGGACGGACTTGAGGCTGCCGAGGCTGTGTCGGCCGAGGTGCGCGATCACAAGGTCCGCTTCACATCGCCGCAGGAAACGGGCACAACCGCAGTCCGCTATACGGTCGACGACGCACGTGGCGGTACCGCAGTGGGAACCGTCCGGGTGCGGACCAGCCCGGACGCTCCTCGTCTGGCTCCGATCGCGCACGACGACCGGGTCTCCTTCCCGGAGACCCTCGGCAGGGCTGCCGTCGACGTTCCGGTTCTGGACAACGACACCGACCGTGACGGTTCCCCCGAGGAACTGGAGATCAGCTTCCCCGAGAAAACCGAAACCGCGTCTGTTCGGGCAGGCGAGGGCGGCACCAGCATCGTCAACGTGCAGTTGCTCCCGCAGGCCCAGACCATTGCCTACACAGTGACCGACATCGACGGCCTCAGGGGCACCGCATTCATCCACGTTCCGGGCCAGGCGAACCAGCCGCCGGCACTCCTGGATGCAGGGGCGCAGGAAGTGATGAGCGGTGAGGAGCTCGTACTCGACCTCGAGGAGCTCGTGGTGGTCCGTGAAGGGCGGTCCGTGCAGCTGACTGACGACGCAAAGGTCACTGCCGTCGCGTCGAATAATGAACCGCTGGTCCGGGACGCCACTACGCTGGTGTTCACCTCGGCTGACGACTATTCCGGAGCAGCCTCCGTCAACTTCGAGGTCACCGACGGAACCTCCGTGGACGACCCCGAGGGACTGAAGTCCATGCTGACGGTCAGCATCATGGTCCTTCCGGATCCCAACCGAAACCACGCCCCGGAGGCGCGGTCGGGTGAACTGCAGGTAGCCCAGGAGGAGAGCGCCTCCATTGACCTGGCCAAGCTCGCTTCGGACATCGACGAGGCAGACACTCTCGAGTTCTCCCTCTCAGGCGACACACCGTCGGGACTTGATGCCAGCCTGGACGGAACGGTCCTGACCGTGGCGGCAGGCTCAGCGCCGAAGAATCAAGTTCTCCCGATCAGCTTCTCCGTCACCGACGGCCGGAGTGACCCCGTGGAGGCGGCAATCAACGTAACGGTGGTCAGTTCCACGCGCCCGCTGGCAGTGGCGAACGACGACGTCGAGCAGGACGCCGTTCAGGGCGGACCGTGGTGATCAACGCTCTGGCCAACGACACCAATCCCTTCCCGGATTCGCCGTTGAAGCTCATCTCGGTCAACACCGAGACCGGCCTCGGGTCTGCAAGCGCCCAGGGGGACTCGGTCGCGGTCACACCCGCGGAGGATTTCGTCGGGACCATGGTGGTGCAGTACCGCATCGGTGACCGCACAAATGACCCTGAACGTGAAGTCGACGGACGTATCCGCCTGACCGTCAAGGGTGCGCCGGACGCGCCGTCCACACCGGCTGTAGGCGAAGTAAGCAGCGAGACGGTAGTCCTGTCCTGGGATCCGCCCGCCGACAACGGTTCCCGAATCACCGGCTACCGGGTCAGCGGCACCGGCGGCGTCAGCCAGGAGTGCCCTGCCACCACGTGCAGCATCACGGGACTGACCAACAACACCGAATACACCTTCACTGTCGTTGCAGTGAACGACGTCGGCGAGTCGCCGGCGTCGGGAGCCTCCGCTCCCGCCCGCCCGGACGAAAAGCCGTCCACACCGTCCGCGCCCCGCCTCGTCTTCGGTGACTCTTCCCTCACCGTGAACTGGGACGTGCCGCCCACCGAGGGTTCCCCGGTAGAGAGCTACGACCTCGAAATCTCGCCCGCGCCGCCTACCGGTGAATTCTCGAAGAGCGGCATCAGCGGCACCTCCACCGAATGGACGGGGCTGGAGAACGGGGTTCCGTACAAGGTCCGGGTGCGAGCGTTCAACAAAGCACCCGACCCGTCCGACTGGAGCGCCTACTCAGCCGCCGAGATTCCGGCGGGCGTACCGGCCGCCCCGGCCGCGCCCACCGCGCAGGTGTCGTCGCAGGGCGGATCAGAGAACTCAGTGCTCTCCGTGTCCTGGGCGCAGCCGAGCACCGCCGAGAAGAACGGCGCCGAGATCGAGAGCTACACCCTGACCACCCATCAGGACGGCAAGGCGCTGCGGTCCATGGAGTTGTCCGGGTCCGTCTTCAACACGACAGTCACGCTGCCCAACTCGCAGAGCCCCTACACCTTCACCCTTACCTCCACCAATAAGGCCGGCACGTCTGCGGCCAGTGCGCCGTCGGAACCGCGGCAGGCCGTCGGGGCGCCGGGCGCGGTGCCCAACGTCCAGGCCGTACCGGGGGACCGGCGGCTGACGGTTACGCACGGCCAGGCCCCGGGAAACGGCGCAACCGCAGCCCAGACCCGGTACGAGTACCAGTTGAACGGCGGAGGATTCTCTCCTCTGCCTGCGGACGGCGTCATCGGGGGCCTCAACAACGGAACCACCTACCGGGTAGGAGTCCGGGCTGTAAATACAGCCAACGGCGCCTCCCTCGCGGGGGAGCCGACGCAGTCCAACGAGGTGGTGCCGTTCGGCCGGCCGAATACGCCATCGATCAGTTCCTCTCCCTCCGGGGAGCAGGTGGTCTTCAACATAGGTCAAACCCCGGCCAACGGCAGGCCCGTCACCTCGGTGAAGTGGGAGGCTGCCGCTGCCGGGGGTGACGTCGGTGCCGGTGGTGGGCAGGTTACGTCCGGTAAGGCAGGCTACGAACGCGACGTGACCATCACGGTCACCGTGACGGACTCCGAAGGACAGCAATCAACCGCGACCGCCACTGGCCGTACCGGACCCTGGCCCACGAAGTACGCGACGGTGAATGACACCGACGCCACGGGCACCTGCGAGTACCCGGCGTCCGCCAACGACAAGCCGGCGAACAGGGCCAACTGCTCGGATGCAGGCGGCACCTGGCGGGTCGTCGGCTACAGGTTCCAGATCGAGTGCATGCGCCCGAACGGCGGTGTCTACCCGATCTACGAGATGCCGTCGCCGGGCCGTTTCACCCAAACAGGCAGCTCAAGCGAGTGGGTCAAGGCAATGAACGGCGGCTGGTACAAGGAGGTTGCCGTGGCAGCCGAACCAGGGGCCCGGACGTGCTCATGAACCGTGAAGACAACCTGAACGCCGGATCATCCAAACAAGTTTCACGAGAGCTTTCACGAGAACTCTCACGAGAAAAAGGAACAGAACGATCATGACTATGACCGCCGAACAGGCCACCTGGTTTGCCGGTACCTTCGACAAGCTTGTCGGCAACGTGGGACAGGCCGTTCTTGGCAAGTCGCAGGTGGTGCGGCTTGTTCTGACTGCCATGCTCGCCGAGGGGCATGTGCTGCTGGAGGATGCTCCGGGTACGGGGAAGACCATGCTCGCGCGTTCACTCGCTGCGACCGTCCAGGGCACCCATTCCCGCATCCAGTTCACCCCCGATCTGCTGCCCTCCGATGTCACCGGCATCACCATCTATGACCAGAAAACCCAGGAATTCGAGTTCCACAAGGGTCCCATCTTCGCCAACATCGTGCTCGCGGACGAGATCAACCGCGCATCTCCGAAGACCCAGTCGGCACTGCTTGAGGTCATGGAAGAGTCCCGGGTTACCGTCGACGGCACCAGCTACACGAATGACCGGCCGTTCATGGTCATCGCAACCCAGAACCCGATCGAGCAGGCAGGCACCTACCGGCTCCCCGAAGCGCAGCTCGATCGCTTCCTGATCAAGACGATGATCGGTTACCCCGACCACGCCTCAACCGTTCAGCTGCTCGGCGGATCCTCCACGCGTGACCGCTCGGCAGCACTGAACCCGATCATCACCACGCAGGCAGTGACCGACATGGCGGACCTCGCCACGGAGACCCACGTTGACCCGGCGGTCCTTGAATACATCTCCCGCCTGACGGAGGAGACCCGCACGGCTTCGGAAACCCGCCTCGGCGTGAGTGTCCGTGGCGCGTTGGCCATGGTTCGGGCGGCGAAGGTCTGGGCGGCCGGCCAAGGGCGGCACTATGTGCTTCCCGACGACGTCAAGGAGCTTGCGCCGTTTGTCTGGACGCACCGCTTCGTCATGGATCCCGAGGCGGAGTTCGCCGGCGCCACCGCCGAAGCGGTTCTCCGTCGGGTGCTTGCCGACGTTTCCGCACCGCAGCAACGCGCTACCGCCTGAGTTCCAACGAATCCATGTCCACGAGTACCGAAACCGAGCAGAAGCGCTCCTCGCGCCGGCGTCCTGCCGACTCTTCCCGCCGTCGTGCGGCTGCCCCTGCCAAGACTCCGAAGCGCACACGCAGGCCTGGACCGCAGTCCCGTCTGCACCCGGGATCACTGAGCCGGGAAGCCTGGCTGCTTGCGCGCTCGGCCGCTACGCCGGTCGTGGGAAGAGCCGCGGCGGGACTGAAGCGCTACTGCGGCCCGGTCCTCGGCGTTGTCAGCCCTCTGGGCTGGATCATCGCGGGAACGGTCGCAGCATTCTGGCTGGCCGGCGTCGTCTTCGGCTGGCGGGAAGCCCTTGTAGCCGCACTGCTCGGCACGGTGCTCTTTCTCCTGGCCGTGGGGTTCATCCTCGGCCGCTCCGCCTACGCGGTGGAGCTTGATCTGACGCGCACGCGCGTGGCGGTGGGGGACCGTGCCGTCGGAAGTGTTTCCGTCTCCAACACCTCCAGCAAGGCGCTGCTCCCGGCGTCGCTGGAGCTGCCGGTAGGCGCTGCGACGGCGATCTTCCACCTGCCCCGGCTGAAACCCGGCCAGTTGCACGAGGACCTCTTCACGATTCCCACCCAGCGCCGCGCCGTCATCGTGGTGGGTCCCGTCCGGTCAGTGCGCGCAGATCCGCTGAGCCTGCTGCGCCGCCAGGTCCTCTGGACCGAACCCACCGACCTTTTCGTGCATCCGCGGACAGTGGCACTGGTCGGTTCGGCAGCCGGCTTCATCAAGGACCTGGAAGGCCTGCCCACCAGGGAGCTTTCCAGCGCCGATGTCTCCTTCCACGCCCTGCGCGACTACGTTCCAGGTGACGACCGCCGTCACATCCACTGGAAGACGACTGCGCGCACGGGCCAGCTCATGGTCCGCCAGTTCGAGGAGACACGGCGGTCCCACCTTGCCGTTGCGCTCTCGACCAACACCCAGGAGTACAGCTCGGAGAATGAGTTCGAGCTCGGTGTATCCGTAGCCGGATCGATCGGGCTGCAGGCAATCCGCGAACAAAGGAACCTCAGCGTGCTGACCCAGGACGGGCCGCTGCGTTCGGAGACCGGGCGGAACCTCCTCGATGACATGACCCGCATCGAGGGACGGAGTACACGCCACACCGCTGTGGACCTCGCCCGCAGCACGGCGGACACCGTACCCAACGCGTCGGTAGTGTTCTTCGTCGTCGGGCCGCACGTGACACCCTCCCAGCTCCGGTCTGCCGCTGCCTCAATCCCGCCGGGCATCCGATGCATCGCCATCCGCTGCGTCGCAGACCAGGAACAGGGCCGCGCCACGATCGGTGATCTCACGGTCCTGACCCTGAACGACCTCTCCGACCTCCCCATGATCCTTCGAAAGGCAGCAGCATGAGCCGCAGGGCCGGGCGCAATCCCCGCCGCCTTCCCCGGAAACTGCAGGCGCTCATCGACGTGGGCGCGCTGACGGTCCTGCTGGGTATCGGCGTGCTCGGGTTCGGGCCCACTTTCGGCGGAGACCTGCGCTATCTGGTGTCGGGTTTTGGCGGCCTCGCCCTTGGTCTGGGCGCGGCCTGGTGCAGCGCGCGCTTCCGTTGGGGATTCTGGACCACGGCCGCGGTGCTGCTGGGTGCCTACCTGCTGCTCGGCCATGCCCTGGCAGCACCGGTCGAATCGTTCCTGGGCTTCCTGCCCACCCTTGAATCGCTGCGCGTCCTGATTGTGGGAATCGTCTTTTCCTGGAAGGACCTGCTGACCGTAGCCGACCCGGTAGGCATCGGCCGCGGCATGCTGGTGGTGCCCTTCCTTGCCACCCTGATCCTGTCTGCGGTAGCCGGCCTGCTCGCGTGGCGCCTGCGCACACCCTACTGGGTGCTGTTGCCCGTGCTTGGGCTGTTCGTGGTCAGCATTTCCTTCGGCACCAACCGCGCCTCCCTGCCGGAACTGCGCGGAATCCTCCTGATCGTGACGGCAACCGGGTGGCTGGCCTACCGGCGCGACATCGCGCGCACCGACGAAAATTCGGCCCTTTCCGCCTCCTCCCAGGACGACCCTGCCGCACAGGTCGTCAGCCGCAGCGGCCGGACGCGGCGGCTGGGACTGGGTGCTGCGGTGCTGGCAGCTGGAACGGCGATCACCCTCGTCATCAGTCCGGTGTTCGCCTCGGACGCTGACCGCGATGTACTGCGGGACGTCGTCGAGCCCCCAGTGGACCTCTTCGACTATCCCAGCCCCCTCACCAGCTTCCGCAAGTATGTGAAGGACCAATCGGAGGAGACCCTCCTGACAGTCCAGGGGCTGCCGGAGGGTCAGCGGATCCGCCTGGCCGCCATGGACGCCTACGACGGCGTGGTCTACAACGTGAACCCGCAGGCAGCGGGCAACTTCGCCCGGGTCGGCGACGCGCAGCAACTGGGCAGCACCGACGTCGCGGACGACGACGGCACGGTCGCGACGCTGGACATCACCATTGAGGGCTACAGCGGAGTGTGGCTGCCCTCCGGCGGTGAACTGCTGGGAGTGGACCTGAACGGGCCGCGCGCGCAGGAACTGAACCGTTCCCTGTACTACAACGACGACGCGCTGACCGCCCTTTCGACCACAGGTGTCCAGGAGGGGGACAGCTACTCCGTGAACGTGGTGTTCCCGGATGTCCCCAGTGACGAGGTCCTGACCCAGTACGATTTCGCCGACCTCAGCCTGCCCCGGGTCCAGAATGACCCGCCGGTCATCGCCTCGAAGGCCAGCGAGTACGTCGGTGAGGTCCCCGAACCCATCGAACGGGCGCGCCGGATCGAGCAGGTGCTCTCATCGCAGGGGTTCTTCAGCAACGGCAAGGACGGCGAAGCTCCCTCACTGCCCGGGCACGGCGCCGCCCGCATGCTCACCCTGCTCGACTCGGAGCAGATGGTCGGCGATGACGAACAATACGCCGTCTCCATGGCACTGATGGCACGCAAGCTCAACATTCCCGCCCGCGTGGTCATGGGCTTCTACCCGGACTGGGATGAGGTTGAGGATCCATCCGCTCCGATCGCGCTCACCGGCGAGGACGTCCACGCCTGGGTTGAAATCGCCTTCAACAATGCCGGTTGGGTTCCCTTTAACCCCACTCCGCCTGAGGACAACGAGCCCGTACCGCCCCAGCAGCAGCCCCGGTCCTCGCCGAAACCGCAGGTTCTGCAGCCGCCGCCGCCTCCGCAGGAGCCGGCCGAACTGCCGCCGGACTCCGCGCCGGAACCGCAGGACGCCGAAGAGCGCACCAAGGACTTCTGGGATGACTGGGGGCCGCTGATCCGCGCCATTGCGCTGGCGCTGATTCCGTTGGGCGTGCTGCTGCTACCGCTGCTGCTGATCGCCCTGCTGAAACTACGACGCCGGAAGCGGCGGGCGAACGACGGCGCGCCGTCACAGCGGGTCGGCGGTGGTTGGAGCGAGATCCTGAGCCTGGCCACTGATCTGGGCGCAGAGACCAACTCAAAGGCGACCCGTCGAGAGAGCGCTCGCGAACTCGGAGAGTCCTTCCCCGGCAGTGCAGTTTCCACCACCATGCTCGCCGAACGCGCCGACGCGAATATCTTCGCGGCGGGGGAGCCGAGCGAGCGGGAAGTGGAGGAGTACTGGAGCGCTGTCGATGCCTCGCTCAACGACATGCGGGGATCCGTGGGCTGGTTCGGCCGACAGCGGGCGCGTTTTTCCCCGCGTTCGCTCATCCGCGAAGCACGGCCCACCATGGAGCGTCGCCGCTCAGGTGCACCGACAGACGGGCGGGCAGCGGGCCTGGCAGGAGTTGTGCGAAGGCGGCGCCGGTGACAGCAGGGGAGCTGGGGTGCCCGCGCTGTTCCTCACGGGTTGCTTCCGGCACTGCTTATTGCGTGCGTTGCGGCGCTTCCATTCCCAATCGCGCCGCCCATGTCCGTACAGTGGACCCACCGGGTAGTGCTTCATACTCTGTTTCCCGGACGCTTGGTGAGGGAGGAACGCAGAGCGCCATGGCTCAGCTCAACCTTGAGAACGGATCGGCCGGAAAGCGGTTTGGGGCCAAACTCGTGGACGGGATTCCTGCTGCCCTGATCTCCGGGCTGGCGGTCGCCGTCGCGATGCCCCTGATCGGCTATGAGCAGGTATCGGCGAGTTCCGCGGTGCTGGACCTGAGCATGTTCTTCGTGGTCGCCGGAGCGGGTAACCTCCTCGCCCTGGGCTACTGGATCTTCCTGTGGGGCTGGGAAGCGAAAACCGGAAAGACCCTCGGGAACCTGCTGTTCGGAATCCGGACCACAAACCTCGAGGGATTCGCTCCCGGATGGCTCGCGGTTTTCCTGCGGAACCTCATCATCGGGCTTTCGGGGATCGTTCCGGTCATCGGCTTCGTGTTGGTGATGATTTCAAACCTGTTCGACGGCCCCGACCGCCGCCAGGGTTGGTACGACAAGGCTGGCCGGACCTTCGTCTTCGATGTCCGGCGCGGACGCAACCCGCTGCTCACCGGGGGAATCAACGGGCCGTCGTCGTTCGCGCCGCAGCCTCCTCCGCCAGCCCTCCAGCCCGTTTCATCACCGCTGGTTCAACGCGAGGCCGTGAGTGCTCCGATGGCTCCCGCACCGGCGCCGAGCGGGCCAAGCGCTTTGGCCCCCGAGAAGGTGCCGACCGGCCGGACAGCACCGCTGATACCGGACCTTGAACCCACACACCCGGACGAGGAAGCTGGGCAGACCGTCGTGACCCGGCGGGCCAAGCCCAGGGGAGTGCGCATACGCCTTGATGACGGGCGGGACCTGGTGTTGACGTCCGCTGCCCTGATCGGCCGCAACCCTGCAGCAAAAGAGACGGAAACCGCGGAGCTGATCCCGGTGCAGGATGAGGGGCGCTCCGTCTCCAAGACCCACCTGCACCTCCGGGTGGAGGACGGACGGCTCTGGGTTACCGACCGGCACTCGACAAATGGGAGCGCCGTCACCGGTGTGAACGGGGACCGGACTACACTTGCCGGCGGACATCCGTACTGGGCAGAGCCCGGCTCGACCGTCCATTTCGGCGACCGCAGCTTCCAGGTGGAGCAGGCATGAACGCACCGGTAGAAGCAAAGGATTGGGATATCAAACTCACCGTCGGGTACGCGTCGGATCGCGGCCTCAAGCGTCAACTGAACGAAGATTCCCTGATCGCGGTTGAACCGATTTTCGCCGTCGCCGACGGCATGGGCGGACACGAAGCCGGAGAGATAGCCAGCGGCATCTGCGTTCGCACGCTTGGTGAAAGCAGCATCATCGGCACGCATGCCCCGCGCTTCTCTGCCGCCGACCTCGAGGAACTCCTCCAGTCGGCAGACGAGCATATCCGCGCCGAAACCGGCGGCCGGGCCGGAACAACACTGTCCGGCGTCGTCTTCGTTGAGGAGTCCGGCATGCCGTACTGGCTTTTCTTCAACGTGGGTGATTCGCGCACGTACCGCCTCAGCCAGGGCCGGTTCGGCCAGATTTCCGTTGATCACTCCGAGGTTCAGGAACTGGTGGACCGCGGCCACATCACCCAGGAACAGGCGGCTGGCCATCCGCGCAGGCATGTCATCACGCGCGCCCTGGGCACCGGCGACGATTCCGAGGCCGACTACTGGCTCATGCCGGTCGAGATGGGAGACCGCATCCTCATCTGTTCCGACGGCCTCAGCACCGAACTGTCGGAGGAACAGATCTACGCAGTGCTCAGCTCGGTGGCGAATCCCCAGCAGGCAGCCGATGAGCTGGTCCAGGAGACCCTGCGCCACGGAGCCCGCGACAATGTCACCGTAATCGTGGTGGATGCCCACGGTGTCGACGGCGACGATCTCCAGACCACGGCCCCGCGCCTGCTCGACCCGGAGGCAGAGCGTTCGTGAATGCGGTTCGTTACCAGCCGGGAGGCGACTGGCTGGGAATTGTGCGCGCCGGTGCGGTTGTCCTTCTCCCGTCCTCGACGGATCAGGGCATGCTCGACCGGTTGTGGAGCAGGCTGGCGGACACGGTCGACCTGCAGTCGGTGCTGCAGCTCGTGAGCGGCGGGTTCGGCCAGGGGCTGGCCTCCATGCCGCCCTTCGCCGTCGTTCTCTTCTCCGACCGGCTACATGCCGTGCTGCGTGGTTCGGTTCGGCTTACGGTGGGCGAGGGGGACGACGCCGTCGAACTCTCCGGTGAGCACGTCACCACCTGGACGGAACGCATTTTCGACGCCGGGGAACCGAACTTCACGCTGCGGGCAGGAAACGGTTACCGCTCATCGGATGGCGGGCCGGACTCCGGGCACCTGCTGACGCTCGAAGCGGGCATGATGCAGACCTCCCTGGTCACTGCGGGCCCTGCCCCCGCACCCTGGGTGGCGGTCGCGCCCCTGGCGAATGAGCCGGTGGTGGTTGCCGGTGTTGCTGAAACCGATCTCCACCAAACGGATCCGGAGAAGGCGGCCACTGGAGCAGCGGAGGCCGAGGAACTCGCGACGATCAATCCGGCGCTCTTCCTGGGCACGGACGGTTCCCACGACGACCCTGCTGACGGCACCGCTGATGACGCCGCAGAAGACACTGCGGTCGGCTTTACGGACGGCACAGAGGCCACCGTCTACCCGTCCGCAGCCTTGGCACAGGAAGAGCCGAGCCAGGGCGACGACCCCGACCTGGAGACAACCGGGTACGACCATTTGTGGGACCGCACTGTGGTCCGGAGGGTCGAGGACGCTGCCGTACGGCCGGCGGACAACGAGGACGAGGAACCAGCGCCGGAACCGGGCGGACCTGCATCGCGGGCGACTGAGTCGCCGTCGCAAGATGAGCCGTCCGCGGCACATGAAGCTTCCGCGCCCCGGGTGGAGGCCCAGCCGGCAGTGCCGGCCCCTGCGCCTACACCGGTCCCGCCGTCCGCGCCTGGGCTGATTGACTCCGTGCCATGGGCGCGCAAGAGCACGACGCCGCTTCCGCCGGCCGCGACCGCCGACGTCGTCCCTCCGCTCTCAGCGCCGGTTTCGGCCGTGCCGCCCGCCCCAGCCCCGGCCCCCATCCAGCCTCTGACCATGCCGGCAAACTCCCTGCCGGTAAACTCCCTGCCGGCGACGCAGGCCATGGATTCCGCAAACCTGGACGACCACGACGGCCAGACGATCATGCGCAGCGACCTGCAGCAGGCCGCTGCTGCCCCCATACCGGCACCCGCGGATTCCCGTCCCGGAACCGGCCCCATGGTGCTGGCACGCCTCTGCGGACAGGGGCACGCCAACCCACCGGAAGCATCAACGTGCGGCGTCTGTTCGTCGCCTCTCACCAACGAGCCGCAGGAGGTGCGCCGGCCGAGCTTGGGCACCATGCGCATCTCCACGGGAGAGGTCGTGGAGCTGGACCAGCCGCTGGTCATCGGGAGGCAGCCGTCCGTTTCACGTGTGCAGGGCAAGGGCATGCCAAAGCTGATCCAGGTCACCAGCGCGGGCGGGGATATCTCCCGCTCGCATGTCGAGGTGCGGCTGGACGGTTGGCACGTGCTGCTGTGCGACCTCCGGGCCACCAACGGAACCGTGCTGATCCGCCCGGGCCAGGCGCCCCGGCGCCTCGGAGAGGGTGAGAGTGCAATCCTGCTCGACGGCGATGTTGCACAGCTCGGTGACGACGTCTTCCTCCGCTTCGAGGGCCTGCGATGAGTTCACGGCGCGCCGCCGCCCCACCCCCGCACATCCCCGGATACCGGTACATCAGCCTGCTCGGCTCGGGCGGCTTCTCCGACGTCTACCTCTACGAGCAGGACCGGCCCCGCCGCCGCGTAGCCGTGAAGGTGCTGGTGTCCGGCCTGCTTACGGAGGGGGCCCGCCGGGCGTTCGAGTCCGAGGCCAACCTGATGGCCCAGCTCTCCACGCACCCCTACATCGTGACCATCTACGAGGCCAACATCACCGATGACGGACACTCGTACCTCGCGATGGAGTACTGCTCCCGTCCAAGCCTCGATGTCCGGTACCGCCGCGGACGGCTGTCCCTCGCCGAGACGCTCACGATCGGGATCCAGGTAGCCTCAGCCGTGGAGTCGGCGCACCGGGCGGGCATTGTTCACCGCGACATCAAGCCGGCCAACATCCTGGTGACCGACTACGGCCGCCCCGCGCTCACCGACTTCGGTATCTCCGGAACCACCGACGGCAGCGGCGACGAAGACATGGGAATGTCCATCCCGTGGTCACCGCCCGAGGCGTTCGCGGGCGGCAGCATCGACGGCGTGCGCATGGACGTGTGGTCGCTGGGCGCCACCCTCTACACGCTGCTTGCGGGCAGGTCGCCCTTCGTGTTCCCCGGCATGGACAACTCCCAGCGCCAGCTGATGGACCGCATCAGATCCATGCCGCTGGCCTCCATCGGCCGCGACGACGTGCCGCAGTCGCTGGAACTGGCGCTGTCCACCGCCATGGCGAAGAACCCCGCCTCGCGCTACAGCTCCGCCCATTCCTTCGCGCTCACCCTGCAGCGCATCCAGACCGAACTCGGTATCGCGGTCACCCCGTTCGAAGTGCTTGACGACGCCGAGCACATTCAGGACGAGGACGACGACGTCGAGGCCACCCGGGTGCGCAAGGTCGTCTCCATCGACCCCGAGTCACCCACCTTCTCGCCGACCTTCCCGACGGCGACGGGTACCGCGCCCTCGCGGGCGCTCCAACGGGACGTGCCCACTTTCGGTGCCCCGCCGTCGTCGTCATCTCCCACCCAGGGCACCCAGCCGGCACCGCCCGCCTTCCGGCCCGACCCGGCAGCGGATGAGGAAACGGCGGACCACGCCTGGCGCGACCGCACCGTGCTGCGCGGCAGTGCGGCGCACACGGACTCGGTGCGGATGGACACCACGATCAACCGTCCGGCCCCCAGCGTCGCGGAGGAGGACGAGGCCCACGAAGAGCCGCGGCGGAAGCGCGGGCCGCTCGTGGGAATCCTCGTGGGAGTGGGCGTGCTAGCCGCCGCGGCGATCGGCGCTGCCGCCGTCGTCAACGGCCAGTCCGGGGAGGACCCGGTGGTCACCGCACCCACGCAGGCACCGCCGGACGCCCTCGCCGGAGTGGAAGGTGTGGTTCCGCCGCCCGCAGACATCAAGGCAGCCCAATCGGGGAACAACGTGGTGTTCACGTGGACCAACTCCGACCCGCTGGAAGGCGATGTCTACCGGTTCCGTACCGTCACCGTGCAGGACGAGGGCGAGTGGAAGCGGACAGTGCAGACAGAAGCGCCCGTCGTGGCCAACCCGGACGGCCAAACGTGCGCTGATATACAGATAGTGCGGGCCAACGGGACCGCATCGGAGCCTGAACGTGCTTGCTGGCCCGAGTGATGGAAAGGGAATACACGTGGGGGAACTGGCGATCGATTTCTGCGGCGAGTGGCATGAGCCGAAGGATGACGGTCCGTTCAATATCGGCAGGGAGGGCGACCTCGAGGTAGACGACAACCCGTACCTGCACCGCAAGTTCCTTCAGATCGCCCGCCAAAACGGGATCTGGTGGCTCAGCAACGTCGGCACCATGCTTTCCGCCACGGTTGCGGACACCACCGGCGGCATGCAGGCCTGGGTGGCCCCGGGAGCGCGCATCCCGCTGGTGTTCGGGCAGACGCGGGTTGTGTTCACGGCCGGCCCCACCACCTACGAATTCGACGTCCACCTCAAGACCCCGCCCTTCCGCCAGGAACGCCAGGTCGACGACGACGGATCCGGCACCACCACGATCGGCCCGGTCCGCTTCACCGATTCCCAGCGCGCCCTGATCGTTGCGCTCGCCGAACCGATGCTGCGCCGTGAAGGCACCGGATTCAGTTCCATTCCGTCCTCGGCGGCTGCCGCGAAGCGGCTGGGCTGGGCGCTCACCAAGTTCAACCGCAAGCTCGACAACGTGTGCGACAAGCTGGACCGCGTGGGCGTCGTGGGCCTGCGCGGGGGAGGCGGCAAGCTCGCCACCAACCGCCGCGCCCGCTTGGTGGAGCACGCAGTGACCTCGCACATCGTCACGCCTGAGGATCTGCACCTGCTGGAAACCATGAAAGGCAAGGCGGACGAGGACTGACGCTGCCGCCGTCGTCCTCGCTTCTGTACCGCCTGCCCACGTCACCCCTTACCGAAACCGGAGTGTTCCCGTATGAAGCTGCGCCTCACCCTGCGGCGTGACCCCGACCCCGCGAAGGATCTCGCCGTAACAGTGGATGGGTTGGCGACGGTGCGCGATGTAGCCCATGAGCTGTATGTCGCGGATCCGGGACGTGCCGGGGCGCAGCCGCCGGGAGACCTGTCGCTGACGGTCGAGGAGTCCTATGTGGCCGGCGGCATGCGCGGACGCACCCTCAACCCGGCGGTGAGTCTCTTCGAATCCGGCCTGCGGCCGGGCTCCACGGTGACCATCAGCCGGGTCAGCGACCAGTTCAACGTGCCCGGACAGGACCGTGGACCGGCCGTGGCCACCCTGCGCGTGCTGTCCGGTCCCGACGCCGGCAAGGAGTTCTCGCTGCCCGCCGGCGCCAGCTATCTGGGCCGCGACCGTAACTCGGACATCCGTTTCTCGGACCCGATGATGTCCAAGCGCCATGCGCGGATCAACGTGGGCGACGGCATCGAGATCATCGACACGAACTCTGCCAACGGGCTGCTCATGGGCGGCACCAGGGTCACCCGGACGTCGCTGACCTCCGCCGATGAAGTGACCCTGGGGGACACGACCATTGCCGTGGTGCCCCTGACCCGCGGCTATTCCGCAGACCCCACGAATCCCGTCATCGAGTTCAACCGCTCACCCCGTGTGGTGCCGGCGTTCGATGAGAAGCCGCGCCAACTCCCGGCGGGGCCGCGCCGCCCCAACCCGATGCGCTTTCCCTACCTGCTGCTAATCGCGCCGATACTGCTGGGCGGCATCATGTTCTCGATTACGCGCAGCCCCTTCAGCCTGATCTTCGTCCTGATGATGCCGATGATCCTCGTCGGCAGCTACCTGGACCAGAGGATCAACGCCGAGCGCACCTTCAAGGAAGCCGTCGCACAGTTCCGTGACGCGATGGCGTTCTTCCGCAGCGACATCGAACGGACCCGCAAGGTGGAGCGCGCGGTCCGGCATGCCGAGGCGCCGTCCGTGGCCGATACCGTCGATGCCATCTACAAACTCGGGCCGCTGCTGTGGACACACCGGCCTGAGCACGATTCCTTCCTGACCCTGCGCTTCGGGACCGGGCGGGCGCCGTCCCGCATCGAAATTTCGGAGCCCGCCGGATCCGATACGCTGCCGGAGTTCTCCGAGGAGATCCGCGACACTGCCGAAGAGTTCGCGTACATCGACGACGTACCGATCGTCGCGAACCTGCGCCTGTCAGGTGCACTCGGCGTGGCCGGGGCACGGGGAACTGTCGACGACGTCGCACGTGGCCTCGTGATCCAGGCGATCGGTCTGCACTCGCCGGCTGAGCTGGCGGTGGTGGCCCTGACCTCGGTCCAGTCCAAGGAGCGGTGGTCCTGGCTCCAGTGGCTGCCGCACACAGGGTCGGTGCACAGCCCGCTGACCGGAGACCACCTCGCCGCAGGTCCCGCAGCGGGCGGACTGCTGCTCTCCCGGCTCGAGGACCTGGTGTCGGTCCGCGCCCGCGAGCGGAGCGGTACCGCCTTGCGGGGGCGCGTCGACGCGAAGCGCGAAATTCAGCTGCCCTCTCCCGTCACACCCTCCGTGCTGGTCATCGTTGAAGACGATGTGACGGTGGACCGCGCGCGCCTGACCCGCATCGCGGAGGCAGGGGCCGACGTCGGCGTCCACGTGCTGTGGATCGCGGGCACGGTAGCCGCCCTGCCGGCCGCCTGCCGCGACTTCCTGTTCGTCGACTCCGACAGCGCCAACGTCAGCGGCCAGGTGCGCCTCGGCGAACTTTCGACGCCGGTGAGCTGCGAGAGCGTGGATCTGGAGCTGGCGGGTCAGCTTGCCCGGATGCTGACTCCCGTCGTCGATATCGGAAAGCCCGTCGAGGACGACTCCGACCTTCCCCGTGCCGTGTCCTACGTGACCCTCGCGGGCCACGAACTGGTTGAGACGACGGCGGCAGTTGCCGACCGCTGGACCGAGAACAACTCGGTGGCATCCCGGGCAGTACCCAACCGGAAGCACCAGGGGTCACTGCGGGCGCTGGTGGGGTCCAAGGGCGTAGAGCCCATGTACCTGGACCTCAAGACGGAGGGGCCGCACGCCCTCGTCGGAGGAACCACGGGCGCCGGAAAGTCCGAGTTCCTGCAGTCCTGGGTCCTGGGAATGGCGGCTGCCTACAGCCCTGACCGGCTCAGCTTCCTGTTCGTCGACTACAAGGGCGGGGCTGCCTTCGCCGACTGCGTGAACCTGCCCCATACCGTCGGCCTGGTCACTGACCTTTCTCCCCACCTTGTGCGCCGTGCGCTGACTTCCCTGCGGGCGGAACTGCACTACCGCGAGCACCTGTTCAACCGGAAGAAGGCCAAGGACCTGCTTGCAATGGAGCGGGAGGCCGATCCGGAGACACCTCCATCGCTCGTGATTGTGGTGGATGAGTTCGCGGCCCTTGCCCGCGAGGTGCCGGAGTTCGTGGACGGCGTAGTGGACATCGCCGCGCGAGGCCGTTCGCTCGGCCTGCACCTGATCCTGGCGACACAGCGGCCGTCGGGTGTCATCAAGGACAACTTGCGTGCCAATACGAACCTCCGCATCGCCCTGCGCATGGCTGACACCGACGATTCGCAGGACATCCTCGGTATCCCGATGGCTGCCTACTTCAGCCCTTCCATTCCCGGCCGCGGCGCCGCGAAGACCGGCCCGGGCCGCATCCAGAGCTTCCAGACCGGCTATGCCGGCGGTTGGACTACGCGGACTCCTGCCCGGCCGCGCATCGACGTCGTCGAAATGAACTTCGGCTCCGGCGTGCGCTGGGAATCAGCCGCCGACGGTGAGGTTGCCGATCCGGGTGGCCCGAATGACATCGCACGCATTGTGCGTAACGTTTCGCAGGCGGCGCTGGAACTGGGTATCAAGCCGCCCCGCAAACCCTGGCTCGCTGAGCTGGCTGAGGCCTACGACTTCTCGAAGCTGCCGAACCCTCGCACGGATGAATCACTGCTGCTCGGCGTGGTTGACGACCCGCAGCACCAGGCGCAGCCCACCGTGTTCTACCACCCCGATACCGACGGGAACCTGGCGATCCTCGGTTCCGGCGGCTCGGGCAAGTCAACTGCGCTGCGCACGGTTGCCATCGGTTCGGCGGTCACGGTGCGAGGCGGCCCGGTCCAGGTCTACGGCATCGACTGCGCGTCCAACGGCCTGCAGATGCTCGCTCAACTGCCGCACGTCGGGGCAATTCTCGACGGCGAAGACTCCGAGCGCATCGGCCGCCTGCTGAGGTACCTGCGCGGGATCATCAACGAGCGCGCCGACCGGTTCGCCGAGGTGCGGGCCGGAACGATCACCGAGTACCGCCGCCTCGCCGGCCGCCCGGATGAGCCGAGGATCCTGCTCCTGGTGGACGGAATCACCACGTTCCGCGAGACCTACGAATTCAAGGGCCGTGACCGGCACTTCGAGCTGTTCCAGCAGATCGCAACCGACGGCCGCCCAATGGGGGTCCACGTAGTGGTGACGGGTGAGCGCACCAACTCACTGCCGCCGTCGTTGGCGTCCTCCATCAGCCGCCGGATTGTCCTGCGGATGGCAGGCAAGGACGACTACTCGACGCTCGGGGTGCCCCGCGATGTCCTGTCGAGCTCCTCCCCGCCGGGGCGCGGTCTGTTTGACGGGCTCGAGGTGCAGCTTGCGGTCTTCGGAGGTAACGCCAACCTCGAGCTCCAGGCACGCGAGCTCGAACGGATGCGCGACGCAATGGTGCGCCAGGGTGTACCTCAGGCACCCGGCGTGCTCAGCCTCCCCGAGTCGATCGAACTCGACGTCCTGCCGCCCGGGAACAGCGGAATGGCCGTCATCGGTGTTGATGACTTCAACCTCGAGCCGGCCGCCGTACCGGCATCAGGCGCCTTCATGGTCTCCGGTCCGCCCGGCTCCGGCCGGACTGTGGCACTGGTGACCCTTGCCGCGGCGCTGCAGAAGTCGTCGCCGTCGGTAAAGCGCATCTACCTCGGTGCCCGCAGGTCGACCGTGGCATCGCTTGGCGTGTGGGACGAGGCGTACGCGACGCCGGCGCTGGTCCAGCCGGAACTCTCCCGGTTGGCTTCCCTTGTGGAGGGACCGGAAGGTTCCGTGGCGTTCTTCATCGAGGGGGTTACGGAGTTCACCGACTCCCTGGCCGAACTCGAACTGTCCACGCTGGTCAAGGCCGCAGTCAAAGCCGGCCAATGGGTAGTAGGGGAGGCTGAGACCTCAACCTGGTCCAGTGCCTGGAACCTGTCCGGTCCATTCAAGTCGGGACGGCGCGGTCTGCTGCTGAATCCCAATGAGCTCGACGGCGACACCCTCCTGAACACATCGCTGGGCAGGACAGCGGGCAACCGGTTCATTCCCGGACGCGGGTACGTGATTGGGAGGGGCAAGGCCTACAAGCTCCAGGTGGCAACCGCCATGGGCGCACTCGATTGATGGGGATCCGTGCTTGGGTAGTACTCCTTGGGGAGTCCTGCTTGGGGAGCGGTCCTTGGGGAGTCCTGCTTGGGGAGCGGTCCCCATCGACACTGCTGAACAGGCTTGGATAGGTTGTAATCAGTCGCCCGGGGAAACTATCCCGGAGAGGGCAGGCAGGTGCCGGACACGCCGGACCGCCACAACGAAAGGTGGGGACAATGAGCAACGTTACGCACGGTAACAACCCGGAGCAGATGGGACAGCTGGCGCAGCTGCTTACCGTGAAGTCCGAGGAACTGAACCAGACAGCAGCCCAGCTGACTCAGCAGCTTGCCAACACGGCCTGGGTCGGCCCCGACTCGGAGCGCTTCCGCGGCGAGTGGGAGACCCACCGCGCACAGCTGGCCCAGATCGCCGGCCAGCTGCAGGAAGTCAGCGCAACCGTACAGCGCAACCGCCAGGACCAGGAATCAGTCTCGAACGCGTAGGTTGTCGGTCTTCCGGCACCAACGGCCCGCAGCTTCGGCTGCGGGCCGTTCTGCTTTTGGTGGGGCAAGATAGGACGGTGGCTACAGTGAACCAGCAGGCTGATGAACAAGCGGGAGCCGGCGACGGGATAGAACTGCCCGCAGACGAGGTGCCGGGAGACCCGCTGAAGGAGGAGTACGCGCGCCTCGTCGACGAGGTGCGCCGGCACCGGTTCGCCTACTACAACGAGAACGCGCCGCTCATCTCCGACGCCGAGTTCGACGAACTGTTCCAGCGGCTGGAGCAGATCGAGGCCGAACATCCGGAGCTCATTTCCAACGACTCGCCCACCCAGGAAGTCGGGGGAGATGTCTCCGCTGCGTTCGCTCCGGTGGCCCACCTGCAGCGCATGTACAGCCTGGAGGATGTGTTCTCCACCGACGAGCTCGATGCCTGGGTGCGTCGTGCCGAGGCGAGCATCGAGGCACAGCGCCCGGGAAGCAGCGTCACCTGGCTGACGGAACTGAAGATCGACGGCCTGGCGGTCAACCTGCTCTACCGAAATGGAGAGCTGGTTCGTGCAGCCACCCGCGGTGACGGCACCACGGGCGAAGACATCACCCACAACGTGCTCACCATCAAGAGCATCCCACGCACGCTCAAGGGCACCGGCCATCCCGCTGAGGTGGAGATCCGCGGGGAGGTGTTCTTCCCGTCCAAGGAGTTCGCCCAGCTGAACGAGTCGATGGTCGAGGCCGGCAAGGCGCCCTTCGCGAACCCGCGCAACGCCGCGGCGGGCTCGCTGCGTCAGAAGGACCCCGCCCTCACAGCCCAGCGCCCCCTGGACATGTACGTGCACGGCATCGGTGCCCGCGAGGGCC
This sequence comes from Arthrobacter sp. JZ12, assembly GCF_035189165.1. NCBI lineage: Bacteria > Bacillati > Actinomycetota > Actinomycetes > Micrococcales > Micrococcaceae > Arthrobacter > Arthrobacter sp. JZ12. The sequence continues at coordinate 1,122,801 of NZ_CP045246.1, forward strand.
TGGCAGCCGAAAGCCAGTCCGAGACCTACGGCCTCCTGCAGGAGTGGGGGCTTCCTGTCTCGCCGTACTTCAAGGTCCTTTCGACCTACCAGGAAGTGCTGGAGTTCATCGAGCACTACGGGGAGCACCGCCACGACCTCCTCCACGAGATCGACGGCATCGTGGTCAAGGTGGACAGTTTCGCCCTGCAGCGCGCCCTCGGACACACCTCCCGGGTGCCCCGCTGGGCTGTGGCCTACAAGTACCCGCCCGAAGAGGTGAACACCAAGCTCCTGGATATCCGGGTCAACGTCGGCCGCACAGGCCGGGTGACCCCTTACGGGATGATGGTGCCCGTCAAGGTCGCGGGGTCCACCGTGGAGATGGCCACCCTGCACAACCAGGAAGTAGTCAAAGCGAAGGGTGTGCTGATCGGGGACATCGTGGTGTTGCGCAAGGCCGGCGACGTCATCCCGGAGATCGTGGGCCCCGTCGTCGCGCTGCGCTCGCAGCAGGACCCGCCGCCGTACGAGTTCGTGATGCCGACGCACTGCCCGTCCTGCGGCACGGCCCTGGCGCCCGCCAAGGAGGGCGACGTCGACATCCGGTGCCCCAACGCAAAGTCCTGCCCGTCTCAGCTGCGTGAGCGGGTCTTCCACGTTGCGGGCCGCGGCGCTTTCGATATCGAGGCGCTGGGCTGGGAAGCAGCGATCGCCCTGACCCAGCCGGCCGAACCCGCAGTTCCCCCGTTGACCACGGAAGCGGACCTGTTCCGGCTCACCCCCGAGAAGCTTGCCGACGTCCGGATCCTCCGGGACAAGAAGGTCAAGGGAGTGGTCACCGGGCAGGAGCTCGTCCCGTACTTCTTCACCCGGGGGACCGCGAAAAAGCCCTCCGAGCCCACGGCGAACACGCGCAAGCTTTTCGCCGAGCTCGAGAAGGCCAAGTCGCAGCCGCTCTGGCGGGTTCTCGTTGCACTGTCCATCCGGCACGTTGGTCCCACCGCGTCCCGTGCTCTCGCCACCGCCTTCGGGTCGATGGACCGGATCCGCAGTGCCGGCGAAGAGGAACTGGCTAACGTCGACGGCGTTGGTCCCACTATTGCCGCTGCCCTCAAGGAGTGGTTCGCCGAGGACTGGCACCGCGAGATCGTGGACCGGTGGGCCGAGGACGGCGTACGCATGGCCGACGAGGTGGACGAGTCCATGCCCCGCACGCTCGAGGGCCTCACGATCGTCGTCACCGGATCGCTGGAGGGCTTCAGCAGGGACGAGGCCAAGGAGGCCATCATCCTCCGCGGCGGCAAGGCGGCCGGTTCGGTGTCGAAGAACACCAGCTACGTGGTCGCAGGCGAGAACGCGGGCACCAAGCTCGACAAGGCCGAGCAGCTCGGCCTGCCCATCCTCGATGAGGATGGCTTCCGCAAGCTGCTTCAGGAAGGAAGCGTATGACAACCAGCGCCAGTCCGGCCGAACTGCTCCATGTTGCACTTCAGGCGGCCGAAGCCGGGGCGGACGTCCTGCGCGCCCGCAGCGAGGGTGAGCTTGAAGCTGAGAACAAGAGCTCGGACAGCGACTGGGTAACGGCGTTTGATACGGCGGCGGAACGGGCCGTACGTGATGTGATCGGGCGGGCCCGCCCGCACGATTCCATCACCGGCGAGGAGTACGGCACCACAGTTCCGGAGGGCGAGACTTCCGGCGTGCGATGGTCGATCGACCCGCTTGACGGCACCACCAACTTCATCCGGAATATCGTCTACTACTGCACCTCAGTGGCCGCAGTGGACGAAGACGGTACCTGGGTTGCCGGCGTCGTCTCCGCTCCAGCCCTGGACCGCACCTACTGGGCCTCCCGCGGGCAGGGCGCCTGGGTCCGCGAGCGGGGCACGGTCCGCCAGCTTCACGGTCCGGTCGAAGGGCGACCGGGCACCATCCTGGGAAGCGGGTTCAACTACAACCCGGCTCAGCGCACTCAACAGCTGAGCGAGCTTGCCGACCTGCTCGCTGGGCACGGGGACCTGCGGCGCATCGGCTCGGCCGCGCTGGACCTGTGCATGGTCGCCGACGGCAGCCTCGACGCCTATCTCGAACGCGGACTGAACGAACACGATTGGGCAGCCGGTGCGCTGATTGCGGAGGAAGCCGGCGCCGTCGTCCGCCGTCCGGCGCTGACGCCGGCGTTAGAGGGCGGTCCGGACGACGACGAGCGGTTCTCCGCGTTCACCGTCGCGGGCACACAGCAGATCGTGGAGCTGGCCGAGCGCCTCGAATCGAGGGCCTGACCAGGCGCGGCTAGCTTGCAGGCGCAGCTCAGATTGCCGGCAGGCCGTAGCGGTGCTCGGGGCGGCCGGTCGTCCCGTAGCGCAGCTGGATCTCCACAGCGCCGTCGTCGGCCAACGACGACAGGTACCGCTGTGCAGTAGCGCGGGACACGCCCACCCGGTTTGCGACTTCCGCGGCGGAGTACTGTTCGCCGGGCAGGAGCGACTCGAGGACCGCCGCTTCAGTGGCAGACCGTGGTTTCAACGACGGCGTCACGTCCCCTGGGATGAGGGACCGTTTGGCTCGCTCAACGGCATCCTGGTTCAGCGCGCCGGGCTGGGACAGGACCCGGCGGTACCGGGCGTAGGAACGCAACTGCTGGGACAGGGACTCTGCGGTGAACGGTTTGAGCAGGTACCCGAGTGCTCCACGTCGGAATGCAGTCCCGACGGAAACGGCGTCGGAGGCCGCGCTCAGGATCACGGTGTCGACATCCAGTTGCTGGAGCAGGTCAAGCCCGGACGCGTCCGGCAGATAGACGTCGAGCAGAACCAGGTCCGGCCGCAGGCTATGGATGGACTGCAGCGCCAGCGAAGCTGTTCCCACCGGTGCCAGTGCCAGGAATCCCGCAACGGAGTCCACGTAGGCCGCGTGAAGTTTGGCCACGTGAAAGTCGTCATCAACAATCAGAACCCGGAAGTCCTCAGCCATGCTCTTCCTCTCCTCCTGTTCCACCAGCATTCGCAACCCGGGACGCCCTGGTCGCAGCGGTCGTCTGCGGAAGGGTGGCCATGAAGACCGCACCCGGCCCACCAGGCTTGCCCGGATCCAGCAGTGATACGTCCCCGCCGCGCCGCCGGGCCAGCTGCCGTGCAAGCGCCAGCCCGAAACCCTGGCCGCCGCCGGCGCGGACCGGCCCGGAAGCCATGGTGTAACCCTCGGCGAAGACCGACTCAGGGTCCGTTCCGGCGGCCAACCCGTCTCCGGAGTCCGCAACGACCACATAGAGGGTCCCGCCGTCGTCGGCCGGTTCATCCAGGATTTCCAGCTCGACCCAGCGCTCTTCGGCCAAGCCGGCGACGGCGGCATTGACGGCGTTGTCGATGAGGTTACCCAGGACGGTAGTGACATCCTGGGGTTCAGTGACCTGTCCGCGGACAAGCGTTTCCGGGCCGATGCGCAGGGCGACGCCGCGCTCGTCAGCCTCTACTGACTTCGCGCCGACGAAGGCCTGGAGGTACGGGTCCTGCAGCAGCTCCGCCTGGTCCACGGGGAACTTCAGCGGCCCGGTCGCGGCCAGCTGGGCCAGGTAATTCCGCGCCTGTGCGTGCTGGCCGATGCTCAGGAATCCGGCGAGGGTGTGCAACTGGTTCGCGAATTCGTGGCGCTGGGCACGCAGGGCCGTGGCCATGGTTCCGACCGCGTCGAGCTGCCGGGTGAGCTGCTGCAGCTCCGTGCGGTCCCGCAGCATCACGACCCACCCCAGGTCCTCCCGCCGGTGGAGGGTCTTTCGAGCGCTCACCACCAGCACGCGTCCCCCTGCCACCAGCTCCACAGCGTCAGCGGATCCCGAACCCGGAGCGATCAGGGACTTGAGCTGGTCGGGAACCGGAGCGTCCTCCCACCGGAATCCGGTGAGGTCCTTCTGTCCCAGGAGCCGCCCGGCTGCGGCGTTGAATACGCTGATCCTGCCGTCGGCGGAGATGCCGATGACGCCCTCGTCCACGCCCTGCAGCACCGCCACCTGGTCGTGGACCAGGGTGCTGATCTCTTCCGGCTCGAGGCCCAGGGTCAGCCGTTGCAGGCGCCTGCGGAGCAGGAAGGAGCCCAGGACGCCGGCCACCAACGCTCCGGCCGCGGTCAGGGCAACGGGACCGATGTCGCGTGCCACCGTCTGGCCGACGGTTTCCATGGAGTAGCCGACGCTCACCTCGCCCACCACCACTTCGCTGCCGGGGGCGTAGACCGGCACCTTGGCCCCTGCCGAGGGGCCGAGCGTTCCGGTATTCCGGGTGGTGACCTCCCGGCCGGCAAGGGCTTCCGAGGGGTCGGTGCTGACCTTCTCGCCGAGCCGCTGGGGATCCGGGTGGGCCAGGCGCAGGCCTGTTTCGTCGGTGATGACTACGAACAGTGCACCGGTACGGGTCCGGGCAGCTTCGGCCGTGGCCATAAGCGGTCCGTCGGCGAGTTCGGCGGCCGGGGGAGTGCCGGCCTGCCGGCTGATCTCCAGGACGTCCGTTCTCACCGACGGGTCCGAGGCCACCGTCCGCGCCAGGGTCAGCGCGCGCGCCTCGGCCTCATCTCCCACGCGCTGGTAGGTCAGCCAGGCGTGGACTGCGGCGCTGAGCAGGACCACAAGCAGTACTACCGCAAGCTGCAGCAGCAGCGTCTGGGTGGAGAAGCGCAGCGGCGTCCGTGGTTCGGACCGGGCCATGATCCTCCTTGATCTCATGGGCGGCGGACGGGCGTGGAATCGTCCCGAAGTGCGGTGAGCAGAATGAGCAAAATGCTCGCAATAAGCAGTATGCCAATCAATTCTGCCAAAGGCAGGACCGTGACAGCGGTCACCCTACAGTCTGTAGCACGCGTCACAACGCTGTGCCGCCGTTCACAAAGAAGGAGCCGGCCGTGCTGGTATTGCTTGGATTCGCAATGATTGCGGTATTCATGGTGCTGATCATGACGAAGAAGTTGACGCCTGTGCTGGCGTTGATCATCGTCCCCACAGTCTTTGGACTTTTCGCCGGTGCCGGGCTTGGCATCGGAGACATGGTGATGGAGTCGATGGCCTCCATGACCTCGACAGCAGCACTGCTGATGTTCGCCATCATCTACTTCGGGCTGATGATCGATGTGGGTCTCTTCGACCCGCTGGTCCGGTTCATCCTGCGCAAGCTCGGCAACGACCCTGCCAAGGTGGTTCTCGGTACCGCACTGCTTGCGGCAGCGGTATCGCTAGACGGCGACGGCTCCACCACCTTCATCCTCACCACAGCCGCGATGCTGCCGATCTACCTTCGCCTGAAGATGAGCCCGGTGGTCCTCACCTGTGTGGCCGGCCTGGCCAACGGAACCATGAATATCCTGCCGTGGGGCGGTCCTACCGCCCGCGCCGCCACCGCGCTGGGCCTCGAGGTCAATGACGTGTTTGTTCCGATGCTTCCCGCACTGCTGGTAGGTATCGCAGTGGTCCTCGGGTTCGCGTGGCTGCTTGGCATCCAGGAGCGCAATCGCCTCCGTGCCACCCAGCCGGAGATCTGGGGAACCCGTTCCGCGAACGACGACGGCGCCCCCGCGGGCGGTACCGGCGTCGGTGGCTCTTCCGCTGGCAGGGGACGCAAGGGCCATCCCGGCGGAACCGCCCCGGTGGGCGGCCCCGCCGTCGGAGACTCGTCCGTGGCAGTGCTGGAACGCAACGGTGGTCTCTCCTCTGATCTGAGCGATCCGACCGAAGACGGCGGGAACGCCCTGCAGGGCACCGCCCTGGACCCGAACCGCAAGACCCTCCGTCCCCGGCTGCAGTGGTTCAACCTCGCCCTCACAGTCGCCGTAATGGGAATGCTCATCGCGGACCTGGTGCCCCTGCCTTACGTTTTCATGGTCGGTTCCGCCATCGCGCTGCTGGTGAACTTCCCACACGTCAAGGACCAGAGTGCCCAGTTGGTGGCTCACGCGCCGTCGATCGTTGCCGTCGTCAGCATGGTCATGGCAGCTGCCGTCCTCACCGGCGTGCTCACCGGTACCGGAATGGTGGAGGCCATGTCGGCCTGGCTGGTGCAGATCATCCCGACCAGCATGGGACCGTTCCTGGCAGTCATCACCGGTGTCCTGAGCATCCCGATGACGTTCTTCATGAGTAACGACGCGTTCTACTTCGGCGTGCTGCCCATTCTGAGCGAGACGGCCGGCCACTACGGCATCAGCGCAGCGGAAATGGCCCGCGCTTCCATCACGGGACAGCCCTTCCATATGCAGAGCCCGTTGGTGCCCGCGATCCTGCTCCTGGTGTCACTGGCCAAGGTCGACCTGGGCGATCACCACAAGAAGGTGCTGTGGCGCAGCGCCGTAGTTTCCCTGGTCATGCTCGGGGTCGGAATGCTGACTGGGGCCATCGGCATCGGCTAGCCTGAAGCTCCCGCTTTCCTCCAACTCCTGCGCTGTCGAGGAGGCCGAAACATCCATGAGCTGGCAAAAAGTCCTCTCAACCCTTGCCTCGCCCGGGCTGCGGGAAGCCTACGCCCGGGCGGTCCTCGGTCAGGAACTCGATGCGGACCCGCGGGCGCGCCGAAAGCTGACCGAGGCGGGCCTCCTTTTACCGGAGGGGAGAGTGGACGGCGGTGTGTTCTCCGAGCTGCTTGCCGCCTCCGCCCGTCCCCGGCCGGAGGGAGTGGACCGCTTCTTTCGAAACGGCATGCTCGACGGACTACCCGCCGGGCATGTGGACCGGCAGTCGGTTCTGGAGCACCTCGCCGACCGGCTCTTCCCAGCGGATCGGGAACTGGATGAGCCGACCGTGAACCTTCTCATCGCGACCGTCACCAGGGACATCCCGACGTTGAGGCGGGCGCTTGTCGACTACGGATACCTGGAGCGGAATGCCGATGGAACGGGCTACCGACGGGCCGCACGCAGCGAAGATTAATCTGATTGTTGCATTGCTCCGGGTCCGCCGCGGCTTTTGTCTGTCACCCTCTAACTATCGGTCGTCCAACGCAGGAGGAGGCGTTCGTGGACATTACAGTTCGGCAGGCCAGCAAAAGCGACTTCGGAGACATCAGGCGCATCACGGTCGATGCATACTCGGATGCCGGGTACGTCGACGACGAATACGCCTACAACCACATCCTCGCAGCACTGGAGGAGGGCACGTCCGGGTCATCGCTGCTGGTGGCCGAGGCGGACGGCAAGATTGTGGGATCAGTGTTCCTCACCCGGCCGGGGGGTGACTTCAGCGACGTGGCCCACGACGGCGAGCTCGAGTTCCGGATGCTCGCTGTGGCGCCCGACTACCAGCATCAGGGAATTGCGCATCACCTGGTGCAGGCGGTCATCGACCACGCCCGGCAGGATCCCGAAGTGTCCGGAGTGGTGTTGACCATCGCGCCTCAAATGGACGGACAGCACAAGCTGTATGAGGAGATGAACTTCACCCGGATCCCGGCGCGGGACTTCATGCTGACGGATTCCTTCGCGCTCCACGTGTACAAGCTGGCACTCTAGGCATTGCTGCGCCTCTGATCGGGGCACAATGGTTAGGCGCATTTCCGCGCCCTTTCCATTGCAAGAGGCCTTACCCATGACTTTCACCATCCGTCGTGCCACGCCGGCAGATTACGACGACGTCCGCCGGATCACGCGCGATGCGTACCTGCACGCGGGCTACTTCGACGCCGCCGATCACCCCTACGTGCAGGTGCTGGCTGACGTCGAGCACCGTGCCGAGCATGCCCAGGTGTGGGTCGCGGAGGATGACGGCGTCGTCGTCGGTTCCTTTGCCGTGACCTTCGAAGGGCAGCGCTACACCGATATCGCCATCGCGGGTGAATTGGAGTTCCGTATGCTGGCCGTGGATCCGGCAGCGCAGCGCGGCGGCTACGGCCGCCGGATGGTCGAGTGGATCATCGAGTATGCTCGCAGCCTCGAGGGCATCGAGGCGGTCAGCCTCACCAGCGGCACGGACATGGTCCGTGCCCACCGTCTCTACGAGTCGCTCGGTTTCCAGCGCGTGCCGAGCCGGGACTGGCTGGTACCGGGAGAGGACATCGAGCTGTGGGTGTTCCGCCTGCCGTTGCACCAGTCCAGTACTGTTCCCGGTCACGCATAGACTAGAACCCGAAACCCAGCCCACCCCAAGATCCTGGAGAAACATGCCCGAGATCACCCGTGAGGAGGTCGCGCACCTGGCGCGGCTCGCCCACATCGACATGAGTACGGAGGAGCTGGACCGGATGGCCGGCGAACTCGCCGTCATTGTCGACTCCGTGAAGGCAGTCAGCGAGGCAGCCGGCGACGACGTTCCGGCAACCAGCCACCCCATCCCGCTGAGCAACGTGTACCGCGACGACGTCATCGGTGACACCCTCAGCAACGATGAGGCGCTCAGTGGAGCTCCGGACCAGGCTGACGGACGCTTCAAGGTCCCGGCAATCCTGGATGAGGAGTAACCCGATGACAGATCTCACCAGGCTCAGCGCCGCCCAACTGGCGGAGAAGCTCACCTCCCGCGAGGTATCAGCGGTAGAAGCAGTAGAGGCACACCTCGACCGTATCGGCGAGGTTGACCCGGCGATCAACGCGTTCCTCCACGTCAACACGGAGGAGGCTTTGCGGGTCGCATCCGAGGTCGACAAGGAAAGGTCCCTCGGAGACGCCATGCACCCGCTCGCCGGCGTGCCCATCGCAGTCAAGGACCTCATAGTCACCAAGGGCCAGCCCACCACGGCCGGTTCCAAGATCCTCGAGGGTTGGCACAGCCCGTATGACGCGACCGTAGTCCGGAAGCTTCGCGAGGCCAAGATGCCGATCCTCGGCAAGACCAACCTGGACGAGTTCGCCATGGGCTCCTCCACCGAGCACTCGGCCTACGGACCCACCCGCAACCCGTGGGACCTTGACCGCATCCCCGGCGGATCCGGCGGTGGCTCAGCTGCTGCGGTGGCAGCCTTCGAGGCTCCGCTGGCCCTCGGCACCGACACCGGCGGGTCGATCCGCCAGCCGGGCGCCGTGACCGGCACCGTCGGCGTCAAGCCGACCTACGGTGGGGTGTCCCGCTACGGCGCCATCGCCATGGCTTCCTCGCTTGACCAAATCGGCCCGGTGACGCGCACGGTGCTGGACTCGGCAATGCTGCACGAGGTCATCGGCGGCCATGACCCCCACGACTCCACGTCACTGACCGATCCTGTCGGCGCCCTGGTCGAAGCCGCCCGCAACGCGGACGTCAAGGGCATGCGCATCGGCGTCATCACCGAGCTCCAGGGCGAGGGGTACCAGGACGGCGTGCAGGCGCGCTTCGACGAAGCACTGGACCTGCTGCGCCAGGCGGGCGCCGACGTCGTTGAGGTTTCCTGCCCCAACTTCAAGTACGCGCTGGGCGCGTACTACCTCATCATGCCTTCGGAAGCGTCGAGCAACCTTGCCAAGTACGACGGCGTCCGGTTCGGACTGCGCGTTGTGCCGGACGGTGCACCCACCATTGAGCGCGTCATGGGCGCCACCCGGGCGGCCGGCTTCGGCGACGAGGTCAAGCGCCGCATCATCCTGGGTACCTACGCGCTGAGCGCCGGCTACTACGACGCCTACTACGGCTCCGCGCAGAAGGTCCGAACCCTGATCCAGCGCGACTTCGACGCCGCCTTCCAGAAGGCCGACGTGCTGATCTCGCCCACCGCTCCCACCACTGCGTTCAAGCTGGGGGAGAAGCTGGACGACCCGCTGGCGATGTACCTGAATGACGTAGCCACCATCCCGGCCAACATGGCCGGTGTTCCCGGTATCTCCGTGCCCGGTGGACTCGCTGACGGACTGCCCGTGGGCATCCAGTTCCTGGCCCCCGCACGGCAGGATGCCCGCCTGTACCGTGCCGGCGCCGCGCTCGAGACGCTGCTCGAAAACACCTGGGGTGCGCCGCTGCTGGCACAGGCACCAGAGATCGCTGGAGTGAAGTAATGACTACTGAAACCGCCGAAATCCTGTCCTTCGATGAGGCTATGGAGAAGTTCGACCCGGTACTGGGGTTCGAGGTGCACGTTGAGCTGAACACGCGCACCAAGATGTTCTCCTCGGCGCCCAATGCCTTCGGCGACCACCCGAATACCAATGTGACGCCGGTGGACCTGGGCCTGCCGGGGGTCCTTCCGGTGATCAACCGCGTGGCGGTGGAATCCTCCATCAAGATCGGCCTTGCGCTGAACTGCAAGATCGCAGAGAAGTGCCACTTCGCCCGGAAGAACTACTTCTATCCGGATACCCCGAAGAACTTCCAAACCTCGCAGTACGACGAGCCGATCGCCTATGACGGGCACATCGACATCGAACTCGCTGACGGCACAGTGTTCACCGTCGAGATCGAGCGGGCGCACATGGAAGAGGACGCCGGAAAGCTCACCCACATGGGTGGTTCCACCGGGCGTATCCAGGGTGCCGAGTTCTCGCTTGTGGACTACAACCGCGCAGGCGTTCCCCTGGTGGAGATCGTGACCAAGCCCATCGTCGGCGCCGGCGAGCGTGCGCCCGAACTCGCCAAGGCGTACGTCGCGGCCATCCGCGAGATCGTGAAGAACCTCGGCGTTTCGGATGCGCGCATGGAGCGGGGCAACGTCCGCTGTGACGCCAACGTCTCCCTCAAGCCCAAGGGCCAGGAGAAGTTCGGCATCCGCACCGAGACCAAGAACGTGAACTCGCTGCGCGCCGTCGAGCACGCTGTCCGCTACGAGATCCAGCGCCACGCCGCAGTGCTCGACGCCGGCGGCAGCATCACGCAGGAAACCCGCCACTGGCACGAGGACACGCGGTCGACGACGGCGGGACGTCCCAAGTCCGACGCCGACGACTACCGCTACTTCCCGGAGCCGGACCTGGTGCCAGTCGTCACGGACGACGCGTGGATCGAGAAGCTCCGCAGCGAACTGCCCGAGCCGCCGGCCGCCCGCCGCAAGCGGCTGCAGACCGACTGGGGCTACTCGGACGCCGAGTTCCGCGACGTCGTGAACGCCGGGGTCATGGACTCCATTGAGGAGACCGTCGCCGCGGGCGTCAAGCCCGCCGTCGCCCGCAAGTGGTGGATGGGAGAGATCTCGCGCCGCGCGAAGGTGGCCGACGTCGAACCCGCCGAATTGGGCGTCACCCCGGCGCTGATCGTGGAGCTGCAGGGTCTCATCGATTCGGGCAAGATCAACGACAAGCTTTCCCGCGAGGTGCTGGACGGCGTCCTGGCAGGTGAGGGCACACCCACAGAAGTGGTGGCGCAGCGCGGCCTGGAGGTCGTGTCCGACGACGGCGCCCTCCTGGAAGCGATCGACGGCGCACTCGCCGCGCAGCCGGACGTTGCCGACAAGATCCGTGGCGGAAAGCTGCAGGCGGTCGGAGCCATCGTCGGCGGCGTCATGAAGGCAACCCGCGGCCAGGCCGACGCCGGACGAGTGCGTCAGCTTATCCTGGAGCGCCTCGGCGTCGAAGGCTAGGAACGCCTTAAGGAGCGAACCGCAGGAGGCGCATCAGTGGCAAATATGCCGGCAGCCGAGGTGGAAATCTCTCCCTCGCTGGTGCTGCGCCTCCTCGCGGAACAGCATCCCGATCTGGTCGGGCTCCCGCTGGAGCTCGTTGCCAACGGCTGGGATAACGCGATCTTTCGGCTCAGTTCCGACTTCGCCGTCCGCCTGCCTCGTCGGCAGGCGGCGGCCGAACTGATTCGTAACGAACAACGCTGGCTGCCGGAGCTGTCCCGCGGCTTGGCGATCGCGACGCCGGTGCCGGTACGCACGGGCGTGCCGTCGTCGTACTTCCCCTGGAACTGGAGCATCACCCCTTGGCTGAAGGGAATTCCGGCGATCGAGGTGCCGCCCGCCGGACGGTCCGCGGCGGCGGAGGATCTGGCCGAATTTGTCCTCTCGATTCACCGGCCGGCGCCCGCCGATGCCCCGCGCAACCCTGTGCGAGGAGGAAAGCTGTCCTCCCGTAGCGGTGCGGTCGAGGAGAGGCTCGCGGCCGCGGCCCTGCCATCGGACCTCCTTGCCCTGTGGAGGGAGCTTTGTAGCATCCCGGAGTGGCAGGGTCCGCCGATGTGGCTTCACGGGGACCTGCATGCCGGGAACCTGCTCCTTACGGGACATGGCCATCTTGCCGCTGTCCTCGACTTCGGCGACCTGGCCTCAGGGGATCCGGCCACGGACCTGGCGGCAGCGTGGATGGTGTTTGACCGCGGCGGTCGCGGCAAGTTCATGGACCGGATCAATCGGGAACGCCGGACTGACGCCGAAACGTGGCAGCGTGCGCGGGGCTGGGCACTCTGCATGGGCAGCGCACTGGCCGCCATGTCGGATGACCACCCGGCCTTCCGCAGCATGGGACTGGCTGTACTCTCCGAGGTCCTGACCGACGACGGGAGGACCGCATGAGGTTCTCCCACGTCTCCCGGGTGCAGACCGAGGGCGATGGACACATCCAGGAGGACGCCTGCGGCTATCGCGGCAATGCAGCCTGGATGATCGACGGCGCCACCTCCCTTCTGGACGAACTCGACCTTCCCGCCGCCTCCAACCCTTCCTGGTATGCGCAGGTGCTCAATCTCGCCCTCGCCGAAAACGCCGGCCCCGCGAATCCGCGGACAGTGCTGGCGGGCGCGCTAGCCGGCGTGGACGAACTTGGCCGCCAGCTGGTGGGACCGGAGTCCCAGCGCTTTCCAAGCGCCGCAGTTTCACTGGTGACAGCTGACGACGACGGCGCCCTTTCCGTCCTCAGCCTCGCTGATTGCCACGTCGTGGCTGCCTTGAATGACGGCGAAGTGGCGCATGTAGGGCATCCGCTGCAGGCGCCGTCGTCCTGGACGCGCGAGCAGTTGCGCCAGGACCGACTAAAACGGAATACGCCCGGCGGGCTCTGGGTCGCCCGACGGGAGTCCGCGGCGGCCCAGCACGCACGCCTCACCGAACTGGGTCCCGGTCATACCGTTGCCCTCGCCTCCGACGGGGCCTGGCGGGCTGTGGACCTCGGCGTCGTCAGCGGGCCGGCTGACTTTCTCGACGCGGTGCAGACGCCGATGGGGGCGCTCGAGCTTATGCTGATGCTGCGAACCACCCAGGAGGAGATCGGCGAATCGGCCGACGACGCCTCGGTACTGTGTGTGACACTGCGGGAGTAGACCCAGGGGGAGTTGGAAGGCTATGGCTGAAACAGCTGACATCGTCATTGTGGGCGGCGGCATCGCGGGACTGTCGCTTGCCTCTGCCCTGGCTTCCAATGACCGGGTGAGCCTACGGGTCACGTTGGTGGAGGGCGAACAAACCCTCGCCTACCACACGTCCTCGCGGTCCGCCCGACAGCTCATCCCCAGCTACGGACCGCCGGAAATCCAGCGGCTGACAGAGCGCACCCTGCACCTTGTCCGGGACATCGACCGCGATCCGGAACTCCCGATCCTCTCGCCGCGAAGCTTCCTGCTGATCGGATCAGAGAACGACGTCGACTCCCGCGCCAGCGGTGCCATGGAGCGGATACCGTGGGGAGATGCGGTGGAACTGTGTCCGCAGATCGCGCCCTCAAATGCCGGCGCTGGTTTCGACGCGGCCGGCCTGGACACCACCGCCGTGGGGTGCAACACAGACGCACTGCTCGAGTACCACCGCTCCACAGCCGATGCCGGCGGGATCGCAATCCTGACGGGAGCGCCGGTCCACTCGGTTCAGCGGTTGCGGACCGCCTGGGAGGTCGGGGCGGGCGGACAGTCACTGCAGGCCGCCGTCGTCGTCAATGCAGCGGGCGCATGGGCGGACGAACTCGCGGTGCTCTCCGGGGTATCCACCCAGGGCATGCGGCCGTACCGCCGCACGGCGGCAATCGTCGACGCCGGCAGCCTTCCCGGGCCCGGTGCCCCCATGGTCGCGGCTGCAGACGACAGCTTCTATTTCCGCCCCGACGGCGACGCTCTGCTCATCTCGCCTTCGGAATCGGTACCCAGCGTTCCCGAGGATGCACAGCCGCGACCCGGGGACATCGAGGCGCTCATCTCGCGCCTGAACCGGTTGACCAGTCTCGGCATCAGCGGGGTGCGGCGCGCCTGGACCGGTCTGCGCACCCAGGTGGCGGACGGACTGCCGGTCGTAGGATTCGACCGGGACGCCGACGGGTTCTTCTGGCTGGCGGGCCAGGGCGGCTACGGCTTCCAGACTTCAGCAGGCATTGCCGAGTTGGCAGCGGGACTGATCACCGGTAGCGGACCCGGACGCGCCTGCGGTGCTGATATCGCGGCTGCCCTCGCACCCCGCCGTTGAGCACCAGAGGAGGCGGTGAGCGGCATGTGCCAGGGGAGCCGATGTTTCGCCATAGGTGGACGGATCCCGGCGCTCCGGGCGGGCAGCACAGGACTAGAGTGGAAGCATGAAGGTTGAAGAAACGCCGTTACCTGGAATCGGCGTTCGCAAGGATATTGTGACTGCTTCTGGCCGCCGGATCGGGACTGTGATCCAGCGCGACGGTGACACCGAGCTAATCATCTCGCGGGTTGATGACCCCGATGCCTGCCTTGCCTCGATCCCGCTGACGTCGGAAGAGGCATCCACCCTTGGAAACCTGCTGGGAGCACACACTCTTGTTGCCCAGCTGACCGAGGAGCACCGCGATCTGCCGGGAGTCAACACCCGGCAGATCCTCATCGACGTCGACTCTCCCTATGACGGGCGGAAGCTTGGCGACACCAAGCTTCGCACCCGAACCAGCGTCTCCATTGTTGCCATCCTGCGACGCGGACAAGTCCAGGCGTCACCCACTCCCGACTTCACCCTTGCAGCAGGCGACCTGCTGGTTGCGGTAGGTACGTCGGAGGGACTCGACGCCGCCGCCGAGATCCTTCGCGCCGACTGAACCGCCCGTGGGAAGTCACAGCGCGCTGGTTCTCATCCAACTTGGAGCAGTGTTTCTCGGGCTGGGTCTTCTCGGACGGCTTGCAGGGCGGATCGGTCTGTCTCCCATACCCTTCTACCTCGTCGGCGGACTGTTCTTCGGGCACGGCGGACTGATCGAGCTCGACGGACTCGCCGAGTTCAGCACCATCGCAAGTGAGATCGGGGTCATCCTGCTGCTCCTGCTGCTGGGACTCGAATACACTGCGGGCGAGCTTATGACGGGCCTGAAGCAGTCCTGGATGGCGGGCCTGCTGGATATCGTGCTGAACTTCCTTCCCGGTGTGCTGATCGCGCTGGTGCTCGGCTGGGGTGCGATCGGCGCCCTGGTCCTCGGTGGAGTCACCTACATCTCATCCTCCGGCATCATCGCCAAAGTGCTGACCGACCTGGGCCGGCTCGGAAACCGAGAAACCCCCGTGATCCTCTCACTGCTGGTTTTCGAGGACCTGGCAATGGCCGTGTACCTGCCCATCCTCACCACCGTGCTTGCGGGAGTCAGCTTCGCTGGAGGACTTACGGCAGTAGGAATCTCCCTGCTGGTAGTCACCGCCGTGTTGGTTATAGCCCTTCGGTTCGGCCCTACGGTGTCCGCAATCGTGGACTCGAAAGACCGGGAGGTCTTCCTGTTGACGCTGATCGGGGGAGCGCTCCTGGTTGCCGGAATCGCGTCCGCAATGCAGGTCTCTGCGGCAGTCGGCGCCTTCCTGCTGGGGATCGCCATCTCGGGTGCAACGGCCACCAACGCCGCCCGTCTCCTGGAACCGTTGCGGGACCTCTTCGCCGGTGTCTTCTTCGTGGCATTCGGTCTCAACACGGATCCGGCCAGCATCCCACCTGTCCTCGGTTATGCCCTCCTGCTCGCCGTACTGACCGCCGCAACGAAGGTAATCACCGGGTGGTGGGCAGCAAAACAGCAGGGTGTCGGGCGGCTGGGACGGGCACGCGCGGGGGCAGCGTTGATCGCCCGCGGTGAGTTCTCCATCGTCATCGCCGGCCTGGCCGTGGGCTCAGGTGCCGTAGACGGTGAGCTCGCAGCGCTCGCCACGGCCTACGTGCTGTTCATGGCCGTGCTCGGGCCCATTGCCGCGCGCCTTGCCGAGCCAGCCATGAACCTCCTGCTCCGAAGAGCGCCGCAACCCGCATAGGCTTCCCCCTTGGCCAGGGCGCCGGGGGCAGCTTGCGGTGCTAACTGGCTGTGACTGTCACGGTGCGCGTCGCGAGGACTTCGCTGGTGATCCAGTGCAGGAAGTCGACGGCGATCGTGTACGTTCCCGGCGTCGGTGGCCGCAGCAGCAGATCAAACTTCTCTGCTGCCCCCGATTTGATGATGCTGGTCAACAGCTGGTCCCCGGTTTCAGAGGGTTGCGTGGCAGGACCTTCCGGATCAGGAGTGTTCCAAAAAGGGCGTCCGTCGTGTGCAACCAGTTGCGCGATCGGTGCCGGGTTTCCGGCCCCATCGAAGAATCTCGTCACGGTCGGGAAATAATCGATGTTCATAAATCGCACCAGGGTGGGATATCTCTCCGGCCCGACCACATTGGCGCGCATCGACGAGATCGCCCACACCCGGTCGTCATTGGGGCGGGCGGGTATGACGCCGCCGAGCAGGTAGAAGTTCCTGGGCACGAAGTGATTGAGTCCCACATCCTCACCGGAGAGTCCCGCTGCGTGGTTGAGTTCGTGCCACCGCGGATCGATTGAGTACGGCCCAATCAGGGTCTCGGTCGCGATGTCGTAGAACGGGCCCTGCGAGGAGTGCCGACGGGCGCCGGCAGGTGCCGGATTCGCTGGATCGACGGGTGGGTCCACCACAATGGCACCGAACATGCCCATCTGCACGTGGAGCGGCGTATTGACGTGGCAGTGATAGAAATAGGTTCCCGCGGAGCCCCGGTTGGGGTTGCCGAATTCAGCGGCATCGGGGCGCCACTGGTAGGTGTAATGTCCCGTCACCTCGTAGGAAGTGTGGCCCACTCCATCGTTCCGGGGGTCCGGTTCGATCCCGTGCCAGTGAACGGTGTGGACGTTCTTGCTGGGCTTGATGGTTCCGTGGAAGATTTGCCCCTCCGTGATCCTCACCGTAGGGCCGGGAAGTTGGCGTCCGGACTTGTCATTCTCGAAAGACCAGACCTCGTACTCGGCGCCGTCCGGGAACTCGAGATCCCGGCTGAAGAAATCGAGCTCCATGGAGACGTCCGGTCGAAGCGGGAACTCCGTCTCGGGACTGCCTTCATGCGGCTGGTCTGAAGCAAAGTCCACCTGGCTGCGAAACACGTGGTGAGGATCATCAGCCGCGGTTCCAGGCAGTCCCGATTCGGGTGTTGTGTCCTCTGCGAGTATCCAGTCTGCGAGCAGTCCGCCGGGGTACAGTCCGCCGGCTGCAGTCTGTGAAGGCTCGGCGTGGCAGTGCATTGGATAGACCCATTCCTCCTGCCTGGCGTTCCAGACCTCATCGGTCACTTCGGGCGGGCGGCGCATCGGAAGTATGGCTTCCTTGCGTTGCAGCGGCTGCAGTTGAATGGTGTCCTCCCACTGCTGCAAAAGGACGTCCCCCACCGGGCTGACGACGCCGTTGATGCGTGGGAAGTCCACGCCGTCGGCACGCACGGTCCAGACATGGTTGCCGTGATAGTGCAACTGGTGGTCCGCGACCCCGGCATTCACCATCCGCATGAGGTGACCGGTGCGAATGGCGCCGGGTCCTGGAGAGGCACTGAAGTTCCGTACGTCGGTTTCCCGAGGGAGCCCGGACGGCAACGTGTCTTCCTTCCGGCGTGTGTTGAACTCATTGTCGGTAGTGAGAGCGAGGGACTGGAAGCCGGCATACCCGTTCAAGGTGAAATAACGGGGCACCGCCGGGGTGGTCACTGGATCGACGGTCTGTCCGGACGCGGCTATCCGTGCCCAATTCGGTTCCACATCGTGGCACATCCACAACCATTGGCGCTCGAACTCCGCTCCGTCGGCGCTGAGGCGCCACGCGTTCTCGGGGTCGATAACCACCAATGCACCATAGAGCCCCAGGGTCCGCTCGACGGGCGCGTTCACAGGATCCGAGAATAGGTACGTACCAGGCTCAGGGGCGTCGAAGGTCAGCAGGGTTGTCCCGCCGGGCGGAACCGCCGGGCTGGTGACATCTTCCCCAGCCGGGCCGGCGCTATGAAAGCGGAGGGAATGCGGCTGCGCAAGGTTGTTGTGCAGCTGAATGCTGATCGTGCTCCCGGCTTCCGCTATGAGCGTCCGCTCCGGGAAGTAGCTGGCCCAGTGTGCACGACGGGCCAGATAGTGCAGCGGATACTCCGGGTCCGCCTGCAGGGGCGCCGGCCGGCCGCTTGCCGGCGTTGCTGCCTCCAACGGATAGGCCCGGCTGGCAATGATCACCCCGTCGGCCGTGAACACGTGTGGACTGAGCTTCAGCGCCGGCTGCGGATCGGAGATAGCGCTGGCCCGGTCACCGAAACCGCGGTGGTACACCAGCGACCCGTCCACCATGGGAAGGTAGCCTTCATTGATGTGCATGGTGAGCGGGCTCATGAGAGCACCGCCGTACCGGTAAGCGGCGGCAGGGCGAGCCGCTGGCGGGTCAGATTGACGTCATCCGTGTACTCGAGCTCAAGCTGTGTCCAGTCCTCAGGGGCAAGGTAACTGATCAGGATGGGCTCGATCGCGTGTGGCTGGACTGTTCCCGGGGGATGGTCCGAGTCCTGTGGGGTGACGGTCACCTCCGATGGTGCGAGCTTGAGCCGCAATTGGCCGGGGCTGAAAAGAACTGGCGCTGCGCCGTCGTTCCGCACTTCCACCTCCAGAACCACCACGTGCGCCCAGGTAAGGTTCAGCGGCCGCCGGCCGCCTGTTACAGCTGACCCTCCGTGGCTGTGGTCCTCAAGGACCGGAACCGTCCCGGGTGTCTGGTCAAGCAGATGGGCGGTTGCTCCGCCGTGACCGCTGAAGTGGGAAGCGGCCATCGCAAGGTTGCTGGGTGCCCTGCGTCCCTGGGCGTCGAGACGTGCGAAGCGTCCCGCTCGGCGAAGGATCACCATGCCGAAAGGTGTGGCGAAACTCAGCGGTGCGCTTCCGCTGCTTTCGCTGTGTGCGATGACGCCGTATGTTCCACCTGCGGCCACGAGGACCGCACCTCCACCGAGTAACAGGCCGAACTGTCGGCGGGTCAAATTTTCCTGGAACAGCTTGAGTGAAAAGTCCATTTCTTCCCCCCGGAATTACAAGCTCGAACCGCCATGGTGATCCCGCAACCTTGAGGAAAACTTGAACCTGTCCGTCGGGTGCGCGCCGTATGAACAGGAAGCAGTCGGTGACATTGAGGCCACTGGATGATTGCAATGATGGCCGGATCGTGACGGGGAAAATCGGGATCAGCTGCCTGCAGTAACAGTTGTGCGCCGATGCTTTCTTCGCAGGCTCCCGCGGGTTGAGGCGGTCCTACCATGAGTGCACCTACTCCTTCGAAAGGTGGTGCACCATGCACACTATTCGTGCGCTGCTGGCGAGCCTGCTCCTCATTGTCGGGTTCGGCCTGGTGGCGCCGGCTCCGGCTTCGGCAGCCCCGTTCTGCGGTATCACGTGGGGATCGCTGGCGAAGACCAGCACAACCCAGTCCTTCGGTCCCGTGGTCAACGCCCGCGCCGGTCGCCACGCCTGCTTCGACCGTCTGGTCATCGACGTCCGCGGCAGCCGTGCCGGCTACACCGTCCGGTACGTAAAGGCTGTCGTCGGGACCTCCGGCCTCGCCACGCCGCTCCGCGGTGCGGCCGACCTCCAGGTGACGGTCAACGCGCCCGCCTACGACACGTCCGGCAGGGCGACCTACCGCCCGGCGAATCGTCGGGAAGCAGTCAACGTGGCCGGCTTCACCACGTTCCGTCAGGTTGCCTACATCGACAGTTTCGAGGCACACACCAATTTCGGCCTCGGCGTCCGGGCACGGTTGCCGTTCCGCGTGTTCACCCTGAACGGGCCGGGCACTTCGTCACGTCTCGTCATCGACGTGGCCCACCGCTGGTAGCAGGGGACTACAGGAGCGGATCACCCAAGGCAGCGTCGACGGCCTCCAGCAGTGACCCTGCTTCGACCAGGAGCCGCACGGCCTCAATTTCGGGCGCAAGGTAGCGGTCGGTCCCGGGACCGGCCACTACCACCCGAATGACAACCCGTGCGGCTCGGATAGCATCGGAGCTCTCCGAGCTGTCCAGGCCGCCGTCGCGCTCGTCCAGTGCCCGCGCCGCAGTCAGTAGCTCCACCGCCAGCACGCGCGCCAGACCGTCCAGCGCCTTCCGCAGCTTCAGCCCGGCCGCCCAGCCCATGGACACATGGTCTTCCTGCATGGCCGACGACGGGATGGAGTCCACCGATGCCGGAACGGCAAGCCGCTTCAGTTCCGAGACGATTCCCGCCTGAGTGTACTGGGCGATCATGTGGCCCGAGTCCACGCCGGGATCATGCGCAAGGAACGGGTTCAGCCCGTGGTTCCTGCTCTTGTCGAGGAACCGGTCCGTCCGCCGTTCGCTCATGGACGCCACGTCGGCTACGGCGATCGCCAGGAAGTCCAGCGCGTATCCGACCGGCGCACCGTGGAAGTTCCCGTTCGACTCCACCCGACCGTCCACCGTGACCACCGGATTGTCGACGGCGGAGCCCAGTTCGATCGCGGCAACGGACTCGACATGCGCCAGGGTTGCCCGCGCAGCTCCGTGCACCTGCGGGGCGCAGCGCAGGGAGTAGGCGTCCTGTACCCGGGTGAATCGATGCGCTGTCCGTTCCTCCGAGGCATGCTCGCCGATCAGGCGCGATCCGGCCAGAACCCGCCGGATGTTGGCCGCCGAGGCAACCTGGCCCGGGTGCGGGCGCAGCGCGTGCAGATCCTCCGCGAAGACGCTGTCGGTGCCCAAAAGGCCCTCGACGCTCATCGCCGCCGCGAGATCGGCGGTCCGCAGCAGGCGGTGCAGGTCCGCGGAGGCGAGGACCAACATCCCG
The DNA here is from genome assembly GCF_035189165.1 of Arthrobacter sp. JZ12. Classification (NCBI taxonomy): domain Bacteria; kingdom Bacillati; phylum Actinomycetota; class Actinomycetes; order Micrococcales; family Micrococcaceae; genus Arthrobacter; species Arthrobacter sp. JZ12. The sequence goes on from NZ_CP045246.1 coordinate 1,143,652, forward strand.
AGCATTCCGTCGGTGCCGTTGATCAGGGCAAGGCCCTCCTTCTCACGGAGCTCAACGGGGGCGATTCCCGCGGCGGCGAGGGCTTCAGCGGCAGGCAACAAGGCGCCGTCGTTATTGCGCACGCTGCCCTCGCCCATCAACGCCAGGGCAACGTGGGACAGCGGCGCCAGGTCCCCTGAGCAGCCGAGCGACCCGTACTCGCCGACGACGGGCGTGATGCCGGCATTCAGCATCTCGGCGTAGGTCTGAGCCACGACCGGTCGGACGCCGGTTCGGCCGGTGGCCATCGTCGAGAGCCGGCCGAGCATGAGCCCGCGGACCACTTCGCGGTCAACTTCCGCACCCGACGACGCCGCATGGCTGCGGATGAGGCTGCGCTGCAGGTGGGTGCGCTCCTCGACGGGAATGTGCTTGGTCGCCAGCGCACCGAAGCCGGTGGAGACTCCGTAATGCGGCACGGGGTCGTCGATGAGGGCGTCGATCACCGAACGGCTGGCCGCCATGGCTGCCAATGAGTCCTCGCCCAGTTCCACCCGGGCACCGTAGCGGGCGACGGCGACGACGTCCTCCGGCGCCAGCGGTCCCTGGCCGATCAGCACGGTTTTGCCTTGCATGTCCTGTCCTCCGTCGTCCTGTCCGCGCTGCTCTTGCACGATGCTGTTGCTCGCTGCTCTTGCCAATGAATGAAATGAGCGTTTCAATAAGTGAAATACAAATCCACTCCCAATGCAAGGAAGAACCTGTGGCGGAACCCTCCACCCGAACGGTCGAACGGGCCCTGCTCCTGCTCGGCACCGTCTGCGACCGCGGGTCGGTGACGCTCGCCGACGCGGCACGCGATGCCGGTCTCTCGGCATCGACAGCGCTGCGGCTCCTGAGGACCCTCGAAGGGACCGGCTTCGTACGCCGGGATGACGACGGGTATCGGCCCGGAATGCGCGTGGTGCAGCTCGGCGCGCAGGCACTCTCGCACGAGTCGCTGGTGTCGCTGTCCGAGGGGGCGCTGGAACGTTTGGTGGACTCGACCGGCGAATCGGCCTACCTGAACGTTCCCTCGCATGACGGTCACGGCATCTACCTCGCCGTCCGGGAGGGCACCCACTCGGTACGCCATACCAGCTGGGTGGGCCGCAGCATCCCGTTGGAGGGGTCGGCCGCCGGTGCAGTGCTGGCCGGGTCCACTCCCGACGAGGGCTTCGTGGTGGTCCGTAACGGCATCGAATCCGACGTCACCGCAATTGCGGCGCCCGTGTTGTCAGGCGGCCGGGTGATCGCGTCGCTGAGCGTGGTTGTTCCCAGTTACCGGATCGACGACGACGGCGCGCAGCGCATCGGCCGTGAGGTTGCCGCCGAGGCGGCCTGCATCCTTGCTCCCGCTTCTCCAATTGACATCCCTACCCCAGGAGTCCCCGAATGACCGGTTTCACCCAGCACGACCCCTCCCGCACGGTGCGTGCATCCCGCGGCTCCGAGCTCACCGCAAGGAGCTGGCAGACCGAGGCGCCGCTGCGCATGCTCATGAACAACCTCGACCCCGAGGTGGCTGAACGGCCCGAGGATCTTGTGGTCTATGGCGGTACCGGGCGCGCCGTGCGCAGTTGGGAGGCCTTCGACGCGGTCGTCGCCACCCTGAAGGACCTGGCCGACGACGAAACCCTCCTGGTCCAGTCCGGGAAGCCTGTAGGTGTCTTCCGGACCAACCCCTGGGCGCCGCGCGTGCTGCTGGCCAACTCCAACCTGGTAGGGGACTGGGCCACCTGGCCGGAGTTCCGGCGGCTCGAGGCCGAAGGACTCACCATGTACGGCCAGATGACCGCCGGGTCCTGGATCTACATCGGCACGCAGGGCATCCTGCAGGGTACCTACGAGACATTCGCCGCCGTCGCCCGCGCCCAATTCAGCGGCACCCTTGCCGGCACGTTGACCCTCACCGCCGGGTGTGGAGGGATGGGAGGTGCCCAGCCGCTGGCTGTCACCCTCAACGGAGGTGCGGTCCTGATTATCGACGTCGACGAGACGCGCCTCAGGCGACGGGCAGCCAAGCGGTATCTCGACGTCGTCGCTGACGACCTCGAAGACGGGCTAGCCCAGGTACTCGCCGCCAAGGAGGAAAAGCGCGCGCTGTCCGTGGGCGTCGTCGGCAATGCCGCCGAGATTGTGCCCGCGCTGCTGGAGAGACAGCGCAAGGGCGAGTTCACCGTGGACATCGTGACGGACCAGACCTCCGCCCACGACCCGCTCAGCTACCTCCCCGAAGGGGTAGGCGTCGAAGAGTGGGATCGCGAGGCGAAGGGCGACCCTGTCGGTTTCACCAAGAAGGCCCAGGCTTCCATGGCCCGCCACGTGGAGGCCATGGTCGGGTTCCAGGATGCCGGCGCCACTGTCTTCGACTATGGAAACTCGATCCGTGACGAGGCGCGCAAGGGAGGGTACGAGCGGGCCTTCGCTTTCCCGGGTTTTGTGCCGGCCTACATCCGGCCGCTCTTCTGTGAGGGACTCGGGCCTTTCCGTTGGGTGGCACTCTCGGGTGACCCGGCGGATATTGCCGTCACCGACGCCGCGCTCAAGGAACTGTTTCCGGACAACGAGCACCTGCACCGGTGGCTTGACGCCGCCGGTGAGCTGGTCGAATTCGAGGGGCTGCCGGCACGCATCTGCTGGCTGGGCTACGGCGACCGCGCTAAGGCCGGGCTGCTGTTCAACCGCTTGGTGGCCGAGGGCAAGGTTTCGGCACCGATCGTCATCGGCCGCGACCACCTTGATTCCGGTTCCGTTGCCTCTCCATACCGGGAAACTGAAGCGATGGCGGACGGTTCGGACGCGATTGCCGACTGGCCGCTCCTGAACGCCCTCCTGAACACCTCGTCAGGGGCCACCTGGGTGTCGATCCACCATGGCGGCGGCGTCGGCATCGGCCGCTCCATCCACGCGGGACAGGTATCCGTTGCGGACGGAACGGCCCTCGCCGCTGAAAAGCTCGAGCGACTGCTGACCAATGACCCCGGAACCGGTGTCATCCGCCACGTTGACGCCGGCTACGAGCGGGCACGCAAGGTGGCGAGAGAACGCGGTGTCCGCATGCCGATGGAGGAGAACCAGGACAACCGTCATGAGAACCGGCAGGAACCAGGCCGGCATGCACAGGAAGGCTAGAAGAGGTTCAGGCGTTCTGCCAGAGCCCCACCACGTTGCCCTCTGGGTCACGGAAGTAGGCGGCGAAGCCCATCTCGCCGACCGTCAGCTTCTCACCGACCGCCGTTCCGCCGGCCGACTCAATCTTCGCCATGACCGAGTCGATGTCCTCGACGTCGATCGTGATGATCGGTCCGCTCAGCGGTCCGTTGTCGCGCTTGAACATGCCGCCGTTGATGAAGCCGGGCTCGAGGGGCATGCCCTCCTCACTCACGGGCCCCGACACGACCGATGTGTAGTCCAGCTCGGGCATCTCCTCAACCTTCCAGCCGAAGGCATCGCTATAGAAGGTGCGGGCCCGATCGCCGTCGTCGAAGGGGATCTCAAAATGCACTACGCGTCCGCTCATGACAGTTCCTCTCTGGATTCGGTACTGAAACATTCAGTTCTTAGTTCACGGAAATGGAGCGTCTGGAAGTCTCGGGCCGGACAGCCGGCACGCGGCTTAGACACGTCGTCGCAAGCTCCTCCGCGATGCGCCGCTTCCGCCGGCCGCCCGGCCCGTGTGAACCCGATTTCGGCAACCTCGCGGCACTTCGTGATCGCGAGTTTAGAACTGATCAGCCCCGCTGCACAGAGGTTCGCCGTGATGGCTAAAGGAACAACGACGAACTGGAAGGGAAACCCTTGGAGACGGTAAGCAGCTTGCTCGGATCGATTTCGGACGTGGGACGGGACGGCGTCCGCGGCGGGTACTCACGGCCGGTGTTCTCGACGCCGGAGTTGGACCTGCGCAATTGGTTCCAGGAGCAGGCCGGACGACGCGGACTCGACGTCGAGACGGACCGCAACGGAATCCTTTGGGCCTGGTGGGACGTCGACGGCCGGCATGACGACGACAGCCGCCGGGGTGCCCTGGTTACCGGCAGCCACCTCGACTCGGTGCCCGGCGGCGGAGCCTTCGACGGACCGCTCGGCGTCGCCTCTGCGCTCGCCGCCGTCGATATCCTGAAGGAACGGGGAATCCAGCCGCAGCGGGCGCTCGCCGTCGCGGTTTTTCCCGAGGAGGAGGGCTCGAGGTTCGGAGTTGCCTGCCTCGGTTCCCGACTGCTGACCGGTGCCATTGACGCCGACACCGCACGGAACCTCAAGGACCCCAATGGCACAACGTTCGCCGAAGCCGCACGGGCCAACGGACTGGACCCGGAGCACCTCGGACGGGATGGCGCCGCGCTGGCCCGGATCGGCGACTTCATCGAACTGCACGTCGAGCAGGGACGCGGCCTGATCGACCTGGACGCACCCATAGGAGTCGGAAGCTCCATAATCGGCCACGGGCGCTGGAAGCTGACCATCACCGGGCAGGGAAACCACGCGGGCACCACCCTCATGGAAGACCGCGCCGACCCCATGGTGGCCGCGGCCCAGGTGATCCTCGCAATCCGCAAGACGGCGGCCGCCGCACCCGACGCCCGCGCCACCGTTGGCCGTGTCCAGCCGATTCCGGGTGGAACCAACGTCATCGCGTCCCGGGTGGAAATGTGGATCGACGTGCGGCACCCGGACGATGCGACCACTGCCTCCCTCGTGGAGGCCGTCCACGGAAAGGCACAGAAGGCCGCGGCCTTCGAGGGCTGTACGGCAACGCTGGCCCAGGAATCGCTGAGCGGCACCGTCAACTTCGACACCGAGCTTCAACGCCAGCTCTCCGCCGCGGTTCCGGGAGCGCCCGCCCTTCCCACCGGAGCCGGACACGACGCCGGCATCCTGGCCGGCCACGTCCCCTCAGGCATGCTGTACGTCCGCAATCCCACCGGCATCAGCCACTCGCCTGAGGAACACGTGGAGGACGACGACGCCAACCTCGGCGCCACCGCGCTCGCCGACGCGCTGGAGCGGCTGCTGTGAGGACACTGTGGTGCGAGCGGGCGTGGCTGGAGCCCGGAGACATTGTTTCGGGGGTCCGGGTGGAATTGGACGACGACGGCATCGTGACATCCGTCAGCACAGGTTCCGAACCGGAGCCGGCAGACCAGCGGCTGGACGGCGTTGCCTTCCCCGCTGCAGCCAATGCACACTCCCACGCGTTCCACCGGGTCCTGCGCGGGCGGACCCATGACGGGACGGGAACATTCTGGACCTGGCGGGATGCGATGTACCGGGCAGCAGACCAGCTCACGCCCGACCTGTACCGGCGGCTTGCCACCGCCGTCTATGCCGAGATGGTGACGGCCGGGTTCACCAGCGTCGCGGAGTTCCACTATGTCCACCATCGACCCGGCGGCACTCCCTACACCGAAGACGACGGCGGCAGCCACGCCATGGAGCTGGCCCTCGCCCGCGCTGCCTCGGACGTAGGTATCCGGCTGACGCTGCTCGACACCTGCTATCTCTCCTCAGGGTTCGGGACCCCGGTAACGTCAAGCCAGGAACGCTTCACTGACGGCAGCGCCCGCCAGTGGCTGGCTCGCCTGCAGTCCCTCCGCAGCACCATCGCCGGGCAGTTCGATCCCGGGCAGGTCACGGTCGGAGCCGCCCTCCACTCGGTGCGGGCCGTCGATGAAGCGGCACTGTCCGAGATCGCTCAAAAGCTTCCGGCCGACCTGCCCCTCCACATCCATCTGTCAGAGCAACCGGCAGAGAACCGCGACTGCCTCGCGGCAACGGGCCTAACGCCCGCAGCCCTGCTGGCCCGGCACAACCTCCTCAGTGACAGGCTGACGGCTGTCCACGCCACCCACCTGAGCGACGAAGACATCGCCCTCCTTGGCCGTGCCGGTGCCACTGTAGCGATGTGCCCCACCACCGAGGCCGATCTCGCCGACGGCATCGGCCCAGCCCGCGCACTTTCCAACGCCGGTGCAACGGTGGCTCTGGGCACCGACCAGCACGCCGTCGTCGATCCCTGGCTGGAGATGCGGGCACTCGAACACGGCGAACGACTGGCCACCGGCAGGCGTGGCCGGTTCTCCCCGGCCGACCTTGTTCGTGCCGCCACCGCGGGCGGTGCGCGCTCGCAGGGGCGCCGGGCCCCGGGACTGCAGCCCGGACAGACCTGCGACCTAATGGTGATCAGCCCCTCGACGGCCCGAACGGCAGGATCCCGGCCGGCCCAGCTCCCACTGACAGCGACGGCGCAGGACGTCGCCGCCGTCGTCGTCGGCGGGAAGGTGGTAGCCCGCAACGGCAGGCATGAGCGCCTGGGCGACCCGGCGCTCCTGCTCGCCGGCGCAATCGCAGAACTGGACAGCATGGGCACGCAGGAGGGCAGCGAATGAGCGCAACGGTTATCACCAACATCGGGGAGCTGATGACGCAGGACGCCGAGCGGCGCGTGCTGGCGGACGCCGCCGTCGTTCTGGAGGGGGAGCGGATCACCTGGATCGGTCCCTCCCGGAAGGCTCCCGCCACCGATTCCCGGTACGACGCCGGCGGCAGGGCCTGCCTACCCGGCTGGGTGGACAGTCATACACACCTGGTCTTTGCCGGTGACCGGACCGCAGAGTTCGAGGCGCGCATGGCGGGACTCCCATATGCCGCCGGCGGGATCTCAGTGACCGTCGACGCCACCCGCCTGGCCCCGGATGATGAACTGGCCGCCCTGGTCGCGCAGCGCGCCGCCGAAGCCACGGCCGGCGGAACCACGTACCTGGAGACCAAGACCGGCTACGGCCTGGACGTGGAGCATGAAGCGCGCAGCGCCCGGATCGCGGCCTCGATCGCCGACGAGGTGACCTTCCTGGGCGCCCACCTGGTCCCCGCCGGTTCGACTGCTGACGACTATGTCCGGCTGGTTACCGGACCGATGCTGGAGGCCGTCCGTCCCCACGTCCGGTGGGCCGACGTCTTCTGCGAGACAGGCGCCTTCACGCCCGACCAGAGCCGAGAAGTGCTGCGGGCCTGCCGTGACGCGGGCCTGGAGCTGCGCGTTCACGGCAACCAGCTCGGGCCGGGGGAGGGCGTGCGCCTGGCAGTGGCCGAGGCCGCCGCGAGCGTGGACCACGTCAACTACCTGGACGCGGGAGACATCGAATCGCTTGCGGATTCGTGGTCGGGCTGGGACAGCGGTTCGGGCCCGCGCGGCACCGTGGCCACCTGCCTTCCGGCCTGCGACCTGTCCACCCGGCAACCGCTCGCGCCCGCCCGGCAGCTGCTCGACGCCGGCGTCGAAATCGCCCTCGCCTCCAACTGCAATCCCGGCACCTCCTACACCACCTCGATGGCATTCTGCGTTGCCACGGCGGTCCTGCAGATGGGACTGACCGTCCACGAGGCGGTGAGGGCGGCAACTTTTGGCGGCGCGCTGGCGCTGCACCGGGAACAGGCGGACGACGACGGCGCCCCCGCCGTAGGTTCCCTGGCCGTGGGACACCGTGCTGACCTGCAGGTGCTGGACGCACCCTCGGCGACCCACCTCGCGTACCGGCCGGGCATGCAACTCACGCACGCCGTATGGCGGAAGGGCGTCCGGGTTCTGTAAGGCGGCCGGTGAACCGCTGCCCGAGGGAGCTTGGGCAACCGGCAAACCATACGGCACCATGAAGGAATGCCAACCGCCAAGACCAGCCAGTCGTCGTCGTTAGCGCCGCTCAGCGGCCGGCGGAAGATCCGGGCGGAAATACTGATCGTCCTGGGGCTTTCGCTGGGGCAGGCCGGGGTGTATGCGCTCGTCGAACTGATCGACAAGATGACCCGCGCGCCGCTTGCCTCCCAGACCACGCGGCTCAATCCCGTACTGGACGAGCGGCCATACTTCGACCTCACGTACCAGCTGCTCGGAATCTTCTTCGCCCTGGTGCCCGTTGTCCTGGTGCTTTTCCTGCTCACCGAACCCGGCAGGTCCGCGTTCCGCAGGATCGGCTTCACCTTCAGCAACCCGAAGATCGACTTTGGGCTGGGCGTGGGCCTGGCGGCTTTCATCGGCGCCGGCACCCTTGGCGTTTATGCTGCAGGCCGGGCGCTGGGGATTACGACGGCGATAGTTCCGACGGCGCTGGACACCTACTGGTGGACGCTCCCGGTACTGGTGCTGTCGGCACTGCGCCACGCGGTCCTCGAAGAAGTGATCGTGGTCGGCTACCTCTTCGAGCGGCTCCGCGAACTTCGCTGGTCAGTCCCCGCGGTGATCGTGACCTCAGCGCTGCTGCGCGGAAGCTATCACCTGTACCAGGGCATCGGGCCCTTCATCGGCAACGTGATCATGGGGCTGATCTTCGGCTACGCGTACACGCGCACCCGCCGGGTGATGCCGCTGGTGATCGCCCACGCCCTGCTGGATATAGCAGGTTTCGTGGGGTTTGCGCTGTTCGGCTCAGCGATCGGAATCGGGAACTAGATCCGCACTTCACCCTGCGGCGTATCGAAGGTCACGGCCATGATGCCAGGGGTTCCGTTGGGTGCGATCCACTCGACGTCGACATCATCCAGCGGGTGATTCACCGGCGTTCCCAGCCACTCCGTGACCCGTTCCGCCGACCCGGCGATGGTCAGTGCACTCAAGCGCACCGACGCCGGCCGCGCCTGGGAAGGGTGCAACGGTTCCGTGCCGTCATCCCAGCGGATCATGTACGGAACCTGTGGATCGGCGATGAGCCCCTTGATTCCGATCTGCTGCCAGGTCAATTCCTGACCGTCCGGGAACTTGCGGTTGCCCGGGACGGCGCTGCGGCCGAGGCGCTCCTCGAACGGGGCCAGGTCGTCTACGGCCACGCACCAGCCCATCCAGCCGCCGCCGGCTTCCGAGCGTGCCCGAACGGCCTGGCCGAACGGTGCCTTGTCCGAGGCAGGGTGGTCGAGAACCTCAACGACCTCAAGGTACTGGCCGTTCAGGAGGGGGAAAATCATGTTCCTGGTACCGAACCGGGGGTGGACTCCACCCTTCACGAATTCAATGCCCAGGGCTTTGGAGATCCGCTCCGCGGTGGCAGTCAGACCGTCGGGTTCACAGGCGTATGACACATGATCCAGGCGCATGGCTCCATCTTGGCACTTTGTGATGGGGGCCTCGACTTAGGGTTGCCTAAGTCACATCTGAATGCTTCATGGTCCCAAGTTAAACCCAAGGTCGGGCGTCCATGATGAAGGAGTCAGGGGGAACCGGTTCCGAGACCGCCGGGGCTACCTGCAGGGAACACCGTTTCGGTGGTCCACCTTGGGTGGGGCCGCTCGTCCCATACACGAAGCCGCCCCACCCAAGCATCCGCGCCTGCTGCCGTCAGCGGATCATTTCACCTCAGGTTCACCGCAAGTCATATGAGTTGCTCTTTTGCGCCTGCATCGGGTTCCCTTGTATGAGGTCACGAGTGACAGCACGGCGTCCTGCGAACGCCACCGGCCCCGGCCTGCTGTCCGGCAACCCTCCTTCCGCGGTGGGGTGCCCCGGGTGACGACCTGGCCCTGCGCCACCGTGCAGGAGCAAGCGCGAAACATGTAAGGCGGCAGGCTTGACAGGCACCACAACAACGGAACCGTATCCTGACGCGATCACGGCCGACGGCGTCGTGGTGCAGCGGCTCTCCATCGGTCCGCTCACGCTGGAAACCAGAGGACACCTGCCTGAGGTCGTGCTGGCCTATGAAACCTGGGGGACCCTCAACGCGGATGCTTCCAACGCTGTCCTGATCCAGCACGCGCTGACCGGAAGTTCCCACGTTGCACGGGGATCCTCGGAAGAAGAGGGATGGTGGGACGGTCTGGTGGGACCGGGGCGCACCATCGACACTGACCGCTACTTCGTGGTGTCCATCAACATGCTGGGCGGATGCTACGGATCCACCGGTCCCGCCTCGCTGGATCCGGAAGGCCGGCCGTGGGGCTCCCGCTTCCCGTTCGTCACCATCCGGGACTCCGTACGAGCCGAAGCCCTGCTGGCTGACCTCCTGGGCATCTCCTCCTGGCACTCGGTGATCGGCGGCTCCATGGGTGGCGCGCGCGCCCTTGAATGGGCGGTGACGTACCCGGACCGGGTGAAGCGTTGCGGCGTCATCGCCTGTACTGCAGCCAGCACGGCTGAACAGATAGCGTTCGCGCAGGCCCAGGTGCAGGCCATCCGGCTGGACCCCCAGTTCGCGGACGGGGACTATTACGGCAGTGCCGGTCCGGAAGGCGGATTGGGCCTGGCTCGCAGGATCGCCCTGATCACCTACCGCTCCGAGACGGAATTCAATGAGCGCTTCGGCCGTGCCGCTCAGGGGATCGAGGAGCCTTTCGGTGCGGTGAACCCGGCGTTGCGGGGGCGCTACCAGGTTGAGAGCTACCTCGACCATCAGGCGGACAAGCTGATCCGCCGGTTTGATGCCAACAGCTACATAGTGCTCACCGAGGCACTGATGAGTCACGACGTAGCACGCGACCGCGGCAGCCTCCGGGACGCCCTCGGCGCCGCCACCGCGCAGTTCTTCATTGCCGCCGTCGACTCCGACCGTTTGTACTGGCCGGCGCAATCCCATGAGCTCGCCGCCGCGCTGCCCGGCGAGGTCCCGGTGCACACCATCACCTCACCGAGCGGACACGACGCCTTCCTCACCGAGATAGCGCAGCTTGAACCCGCGCTGCAGGCGGCGTTCTATAACGATGGCGCCGGTTGACCGGCGTTTCCGCACCACGGCCGAGCTCAGCCCGCTGAGCCGGGCGGCATGCCATGACCGAACATGGGTTCGGGGAGCGGGCGCTTGGCGGTGATGCCTTCGCCGGAAGATCGGTGACGCAGCCTGCGCAGCACCCACGGAACAAAGTACTCCCGGGCCCAGACCAGATCCTCGGTGCGGGCTTCCCGCCAGGTCTTTGCGGGAAGGGGCTTGGGTTCGAGGGGCTTCAGCTGATGGTTCACCGCGAGCGTGTCGAGCACCATGATCGCGATGGTGTGATGCCCCAGCGGCGAGAAATGCAGCCGGTCCGGCGCCCACATCTGCGGGTTCACCAGTTGCCGCAGCGCCCACATGTCAGCAATGACGGCATCGTGCCGGGCGGCGATGGTGCGCAGGTTTTCGTTGTAGATTGCCGTCTTCGCCCGGATGCCGCCCAGTACCGTGTCGTGGACATCCGGCCCGGTGAAAAGGACCACGGTCGGCCCATGCGCGCTGAGGACCTGCACGGCGCCGTCGAGCCGTGCCGCCAGCCTGTCGGGGTCGGCACCAGGGTGGAGGAGGTCGTTGCCGCCTGCAGACAGGGTCACCAGATCAGGTTTGAGCGCAATGGCGGCACCCACCTGCTCATCGATTATCTGTTGAAGGAAGCGGCCGCGCACGGCGAGGTTCGCATAGGCGAAGTTCGGGTGGTCCCTGCTCAGTTCCTCGGCTACGCGGTCCGCCCAGCCGCGGTTACCGCCCGGACTCTGCGGATCGGGGTCGCCAATCCCTTCGGTGAATGAGTCGCCCAAGGCAACGTACCGGTTCCAGGGGTGCGGGTGGGCGTTGAGCTCGGCGTGGAGATCCTTCACTCTGACATCCTGCCAAAGGGTGCCCGGCCAGGCGCGCAGGCGCGGCCGGAACCATCAGGCATGCCACTATGGATCAATGACGAATCTGCCTCCCACGGAACGCCCCGGCACGCACACGCCCACCGTTATCTGGTCCAGGCCTGAGGACGAGCGCGAAGGAACGCCACTGCTGGTGCTGTTGCACGGACACATGGCCAACGAGGAAGACCTTATGGGAATCCTTGAGTTCCTGCCGGACGAATTCACCGTCGCCTCCCTTCGTGCGCCCGTTGCCATGGGGCCGGGGTTCACATGGTTTCCGCTGATGCAGGACGCCGAGTATTCAGTGGACAAGGTGACTGCTGCCGTCCAGAACGTCATCGACTGGGTCGACTCCGTCAAGGCCCCGCACTCCAGCGTCAGCCTTCTTGGATTCTCGATGGGGATGGCCGTTGCCACGTCCATGCTGCGGGCGCGCCCACGCGACTATGCCGCCGTCGTCGGGCTTTCAGGTTTTGCCGTTCCGGCTGACGGCAGCGACTTCTTCCGCGACAGCGAGCTGGAGGCCGGCCCGGTGCCGTTCTTCTGGGGACGGGACCAGGAGGATCCGGTGATCCCGGCCGACCGGATCGAGTTCACACACGGCTGGCTGAACCGCCACACCAAGCTCACCAAAGTGCTCTACGCCGGGATGTACCACAGCATCAATGCGCAGGAGCTGGGACACGTACGCGAATTCCTCCAGATGGTGGTTCCCGGAGTCACCCGGAAACCGCTGGCACGGTGAGTCGGACGTCTTCGGTGGGTAAGGAAACGCTCTGGGAAGCGGGCAAGCGGCAGAACCCCGGGCAGTCAGCCGCGTACATAGCGCGCTGGGAAAAGCTGCAGCGGGAAGGTGCCGACCTCCACGGGGAAGCACGCTTGGTGGACGCCTTGGCTCCGCGGAACGCCCGCATACTCGATGCCGGTTGCGGCCAGGGCAGGATCGGCGGGGAACTGGCGCGGCGCGGGCACACGGTAGTTGGAGTGGATGCGGATGCCGAACTTGTCGAGGCTGCCCGCGCAGGTCATCCAGGGGCTACCTGGCTGGTGGGGGACCTGTCCGAGGTGGATCGCTCAACCCCACACCTCGAGGAGCCGTTCGACGTCATTGTGTGCGCCGGTAACGTACTGACCTTCCTGGCTCCGGGAACCGCACCGACGGTGCTTGAGCGCTTCCACGGGCTGCTGGCGCAGGACGGTCGCCTGGTCGTCGGCTTCGGCGCAGGGCGCGGCTACAGCTTCGACCGGTTCTTCGATGACGCGGAGCGGGCCAAATTTTCCGTCTCGCTGCGGCTGGCTACCTGGGATTTGCTGCCGTGGGCGCCGTCGTCGGATTTCCTCGTTGCAGTGTGCAGGCCTCAGGCACTGGCCTAGGCAGAATCAGGCGGGTACCACTGTCACTGTGACGCCGTTGACGGTGACCGAGTCGCCCGGATGGATCTGCCGGCCGCGCCGCTCTTCGATCTCTCCGTTGACCTTGACCAGACCGTTCTCGATCAGTTCCTTCGCTTCCACCCCGTCCTCTGCGAGGTTGGCCAGCTTGACCAGCTGACCGAGGCGGATCATTGAGTCGCGGATGGGCACTTCGCTGCTGTTGCTCATGGCTCCATTCTGCCTGCCCGGAGACCGAAGCCGGCAGTCCGCAGTGCCCTTAGGGTTAACGGGTGCATTCCACCCCTCACCACCTGCCCGCGGCCGTCGGTCTTCCCATAGCGGTTGGCGCCGGTACCGCGATTCCGGTTCAGAGCAGGATCAACGGCGCTCTCGGGCAGCGGCTGGATGACAGCCTGGCCGCGGCCCTGATCAGTTTCGGCACCGGGCTCGTGGTGATGATTGCCGTATCGCTGCTGTTCCCGCGCGGACGCGCAGGTCTCGCGCAGTTGGTCCCCGCCGTGCGCGAGCGGCGCTTTCCGCCTCTTTACCTGGCGGCAGGAGCCATCGGCGCGTTCTTCGTATTCTCCCAGTCGCTCACCATCTCGATCTTGGGAGTTGCCCTATTCACGATCGCCGCGGTGATGGGGCAGACGCTGAGCGGCCTGGCGGTTGATCGCAGCGGTATGGGGCCGGGAGGGCGGAAAGCGATCACTCCAATCAGGGTGATCGGCGTCGTCCTGACCATCGCCGCAGTGGCCTGGGCGGTTTCGCCGCGGCTTGAAGGGACAGGCACGACGGCGGCCCTGATCCTGCCGCTGCTGCTCCCGGTGGCAGCCGGCATCCTGATGAGCTTCCAGCAGGCGATGAACGGCACCGCCGCGGTGCACTACGGCACTCCCATCACTGCCACCCTGGTGAATTTCATCGCGGGCTCGACGGTGCTGCTGGCTGCCTGGCTTGTGAAGATCATTGCCGTCGGGGCCGGCGAGAGCCTGCCGGGGGAGTGGTGGTACTACGTGGGAGGCCCGATGGGCTGCATCTTCATTGGTGTAAGCGCCCTGCTGGTCAGAACCCTCGGGGTATTGCTGACAGGTTTGGGAATGGTTGGGGGCCAGTTGCTGGGATCGCTGGCCCTGGATCTGCTGGTTCCGGCCGCTGGTACGGTAGTCGCGTTCGCGACCGTTGGCGGCCCGGTCCTGGCACTTGGCGCAATCCTGCTCACCACGCTGCCCTGGCGGCGGCCGGCGTCGCCCTGACGCTCGGCGACGCCGGCACCTCAGTTATTGCTGCGGGAACCAAGGACGGGCACGCCTTCACCCGACAGATCTTTGCTCGCAGAAGACATTGCTGGCGCCCTGAGGCCGGGCATGCTGGTGGGCTCGTCGTCAAGCACGGTGAGGTCGTCGTGGGTGACGAGCAGCGCTGGCGGGAGTCAGGCTCACACGGTAGGTGCCGCTTGCCTGGACTGACTCACGGACAACCTCTGCTTGGATCATCCGTCGGGCACTCCCCGTACCGCGCGTACCCGAGGGAGGGCGTCCTTCCTCTGAATTTCGTACTCAGCTCGTGACCGGGGTATTTCCCCTCGGGCCCAACGTTGAGAGGATGGGCCAATGACTCGCTCAAGCAAGCCCTTCCTTGTGAATCCGGCCTCACCCTTCTTTGGTGTCCTGTCCACCGCTGTGATGGGGGCCCTGCCCCTGATCGACCCATCGAAGTTGACCGACGCTGACCGGCAGGCACTCCACCGGGCTACCGCCGTTGTGACCGGCACTTATGTGGCGGTGACGACGGGCGCCAACGGATGGCGCCTCCCGCTGCGCATCGCTGCCGGCCTCGGGGCCGGCGCACTGGCCTGGCGTTTCGCCGACGTAGGGGAGGCATTCGACTCCCGTATCGAGGAAAAGCTTCGGTCTGCCGGCGCACAGTACCCGCGCGCTTGGATGGCTGTCGGAGCCGCCGCAGCCACCTTTGCCGGTTTCCTGATGGACCGCGCAGCAGCACGAACAGCACCCATCGGCGCGTTCCCGCTGGTTGATGCCGAGGAGCAGGTAAGGCCCCTGACACCTGAAATTCGGGATCTGACTATGGGAATCCTGCGCGCGGAGGAGACGGCGGGCGCGGCTGAACTGTTGGCGCAGTTGGACACCGCGGAGGAAGTGCACTGGGGCGAAGGGCGCGTCTCGAGCGTGCACTTCCGTATGCGGGAGGAATTGCCTAAAGCAGTCCCGCACGACCAAATTTTTCCGGTGCGGGCGCGTTTCTCAACGCTGGACGGAATCCCGCTGGAGGTTGTGCTGCACGTGACGGACGGGATGCTCGATTGCCTGGTGATCGAATACGCCGATTCTGAGGAGGCCGACGGCGTGGCGCAACTCGAGGACGTCTGGCCGGACCCCTCCGAGGTTGTCTTTGTGGTTGACGGACCGGAGGGAAAGACGGCTGTCACTGCCGGTTAGGGATCTGTGCCCCTAGCGGTGACTCATCAATCGGCGTAGCGTCGAATACACCTCGAGCTGGACTACAACCGATCGAAGGAGAATCCCATGGGACTCAGCAACATTCTCAGGAGTGCAGTAGGTCGCCTCGCAGGCGGTGCGGGCGGAACCACCGGACGCGGCGCGGGCAGGTCGTCCTACGGAAGAGGTATGGGCCGATCTACCTACGGTAGGGGCATGGGTCGATCGACCTATGGCAGAGGCAGCGGAGGGCGGTCCGGTTCTGGCGGCGTCGAAAGAATCCTTCGCGGCTTCCTCAACCGCCGCTGACGCAAAAAGAGAGGGCCACGTCCACGTGGCCCTCTCTTTTTTACTTAAGCAGCTGACGGTCAGCGCGCTGTCTTCACTACAAGCACGTCACAGGGCGCGTTGTGTACAACACTCCATGCCACGCTGCCCAGCACGCGGCCCAGTCCCTTGATACCGACGTTGCCTACCACCAGGAGCTGTGCTCCGTTGCGCTGGGCTTCCTCAATCAGCACATCACCGGGCTTCCCACGGCCCGCGGCCGGCCGGATCTTCACCGCAGGGTGCACTCCGCGCAGCCGGGTTGCAACCTGCTCGGCCATGGCGAGGGCGCGCTCTGCGTCATCAAGCACGTAGGTGTCGCTGCCGATCGTCACGACTTCGGTATTGCCCGTGATGTGGGCGCTCAGAACTACAAGTTCGGTGTCGAGGCTCTCAGCCAGTTCTGCCGCGCGGGAAGCCGCCTTGAAAGCGGTATCGCTGCCGTCAACTCCCACGATTACATTTCCTGCCATGCTGCTTCCTCCTAAGAAAACGCCCTGTTGCGCTTCGAACTGATGGACGGGAACCACGCCAGGTGGGCCGGTGCCCACGGTGGAGCTACCCGGCCCACCCGCAAATCATGCTCTGCCGCTATCGATCGGCCAGTTCATGATCGTGGTCATGCTCCGGGTGAAGCCCACCGCCGCTTTCCGTGCCGCCGCCCAGCGGATTCCCCTCGAATGTCTGATTCTGCCTGAAGTTGCCCTTGACCCTGTCACCTGCGCCGTTGACCGCCGTCGTATTCATTGCGTAGTTCAGTGCCAGGTGGGCGATTGCATCGCTCATCTGGTCCAGGGACTCAATGCTGACGTTGCCGGTGTCGTCGCACGCAGCGTGGTAGCAGGAATCGTAGGGTGCACCGGCAACGCCACCGAACAGCGCCTGCTGCTCCTCGGTCTTGATGCCCTCAGCGCCCGTAAAGAGCCCGCCGGCAGGAATTCCCTCAGCAATGAACGGCCCGTAATCGCTGCGGCCGCTGAAGGCGGTCTCGCCCGAAGGCAGGCCCTCGCCCGCGAAGTAGTCGTGGAAGTCCTGCTCGATCTGACCTGAACCGACCGGACCGGCAGCAGCGCCCGGACCCACTGGGAAAGCTGAGTTGTCGCCGTCGTACACAAAGCGGCCGAAGTTCGGAGAGCCGACCATGTCGAAGTTGAGGTACAGGGCAACCCTGGAGAGCTCACCGGACGCCTTGAGGCCGTCCACGTAATGGTGCGCGCCCAGCAATCCGCGTTCCTCTGCACCCCACCAGGCGAAACGTACCTTATTGGCGGTTTGCACCTTGGTCATGGACTCGGCTACCGCGAGGATAGCCGCGCTTCCCGTGCCGTTGTCATTGACTCCGGGCCCGGCATTGACGCTGTCGAGGTGTGCCCCGACCATCACCACGTTGTCTGCGTTTCCGTGCGCGGTCTCCGCAAGGACGTTGTAGGTCTCCCGGTTCTCGGAGATGGTGTCCGCCGCAACACGGCCTTGGACGCTGTCGCCCATCAGGTCGAGGCCGACCTCGTAGCTCGCTCCCAGCACCGGAATCGAGATTCCCGGCGCGCCGAGGGTGCCGGCGATCGGCCCGGTGGCACCCGGTACTCCCGTATTGAAGATGACGACGGCGGCCGCACCGGCTGCCTCGGCGTTGCCCGCCTTCTGTGCGAAGGAGCAGCTGCCACGCTGCACGAGCGCAATCGACCCAGCCGCAAATCCTGCGAAGTCGGCTGCCTCGCACCCGCTGGTTCCCGATGCGCTGGCAGCACCCGTGGTATCAACGGTGGTGATCGCTCCCGTCACGTCTCCGGCTCCGGAGTAGGTCATCGTGGAGAAGGAGTCAGCGGAATAGTTGCGTGCGTCGGGGCTGGTCTGCGTCAGTATGGACGGGCTCAGCTCCTCGAAGTACGGGAAGGTGAACGGCTGCACTACGGGGGAGTAGCCGGCCTCACGCAGTTTCCCGACCACGTAATCCACGGATTGGTCATATCCAGCGGTTCCCGACGCGCGGGTGCCGCCGTTGGCTGTGGCGATCGCGTCGAGTGCGTCAAGATGAGCAACTACTCGGTCAACCGAGACGGCGGTCCGAAGCTTTTGGGAGGTGTTGTTGTTGCTGTTCTCATGGGTCGGGTCGGCGCCGGCGGGCAGTCCGCCCGAGGCAACCAGGGCAAGACCACCGATAAATGCGAGCGATGCACGCCGAAAATGGGCGCGCTGAGGTAGTGCGTTTGGGATCACCGTTGTTCCTTCTGTCGCAAGGGGTATCTACGGTCGCAGACACCGGAACCCCTGTGACGCGGATCACGCCACAGGGGTGCGCTCAATCTAGGAACAGTTCTCCTGCGGCGTCAAGGGAGCCGCTCACGAAGGTGGGTATCCGTTCCGCTGTGGTTGGCAGGTGCGCAGCGACTCGGTTGGCCACGATTTCGGTAGGCTAGGGTGGTAGCTTCGCCTGTCCGGTCCCGCTTCAGCCTGTAAGGCTTCTTTCGCGCCCGGCAGCACAATGACGACCGCACCCAGCGGCCAGTCCATACACGTAGAGGATGGCATCACCGTGGCCAAGCAGGTTTCCGCCCTGGACCCGATCATTTCCCTCGCCAAGCGGCGCGGCTTCGTTTTCCAGGCTGGTGAGATTTACGGAGGTTCCCGCTCAGCATGGGATTACGGACCCCTGGGCGCCGAGCTGAAGGAAAACATCAAGCGCCAGTGGTGGCAGTCCATGGTGCGGGGCCGCGAGGACGTCGTCGGCCTTGATTCGTCCGTGATCCTGCCCCGCCAGGTGTGGGAAGCTTCCGGTCACGTCGAGGTGTTCTCAGACCCGCTGGTGGAATGCCTTTCATGCCACAAGCGTTACCGCGCCGACCACCTCGAGGAAGAGTACGAGGAGAAGAAAGGCCGTGCCCCCGAGAACGGCCTCGCCGACATCGCCTGCGCCAACTGCGGAACCCGCGGCCAGTGGACCGAACCGCAGGAGTTCTCCGGCCTCCTCAAGACCTTCCTGGGCCCGGTAGCAAACGAAGAGGGCCTGCACTACCTGCGCCCCGAAACGGCCCAGGGCATCTTCGTGAACTTCAACAACGTGCTCACCACGTCCCGCAAGAAGCCTCCGTTCGGCATTGGACAGATCGGCAAGAGCTTCCGGAACGAGATCACCCCGGGCAACTTCATCTTCCGCACCCGCGAGTTCGAGCAGATGGAGATGGAGTTCTTCGTTGAGCCCGGCACAGACGATGAGTGGCACGAGTACTGGATCAAGGAGCGCTTCGACTGGTACGTGAACCTTGGCATCAACCCGGACAACCTGCGCCTCTTCGTGCACCCGCAGGAAAAGCTGAGCCACTACTCCAAGGGCACAACGGACATCGAGTACCGCTTCGGATTCCAGGGTTCCGAATGGGGCGAACTGGAAGGCATCGCTAACCGCACCGACTTCGACCTCTCTACCCACTCCAAGCACTCCGGCACCGACCTGAGCTACTTCAACCAGGCCACCAACGAGCGGTACACACCGTACGTGATTGAGCCCGCTGCGGGCCTGACCCGGTCCTTCATGGCGTTCCTGGTGGACTCCTACGCTGAGGACGAGGCACCCAACGCCAAGGGCGGCGTCGACAAGCGCACCGTGCTGAAGCTCGACCCGAGGCTGGCTCCCGTAAAGGCGGCTGTGCTGCCGCTGAGCCGTAACGAGGAGCTCTCGCCCAAGGCCAAGGATCTCGGCGCTCAGCTGCGCAGGAACTGGAACATCGATTTCGACGACGCCGGCGCTATTGGCCGTCGTTACCGCCGTCAGGACGAAATCGGCACCCCCTTCTGCATCACCGTGGACTTCGACACGCTTGAGGACCAGGCAGTGACCATCCGGGAACGCGACACCATGGCACAGGAGCGCGTCTCGCTGGACAAGGTTGAGGGCTACCTCGCGCAGCGGCTGGTGGGCGCCTAAGTGGCAATCGAGTACCGGCCATGGCGCGACGGCGACGATCTTGAGCTCGTTCAGGTGTGGGGCGGCCCGGAGAACCCGCAGGCGGAGCAGTCCCGCGGACTGTTCCGGCCGTCGTCGGAGTCCCCGTGGCTTCGCTGCATCGTCGCCGAGGATAACGTCGACGGCGTAGCGGTTCCCGTGGCGGCCGGTTACGTCTTCGAACCCAGGCTGCACAACCAGCGGCTCTGGGCCTACGTCGAGGTCGGGAAGGACCACCGCCGCGCCGGTATCGCCGCCACCCTGCTGGGTATGCTGCGCGCAGAGGCTGCGCAGTCGCCGTCGGGCGTGTCCACACTGCGGGCCAAGGTGGTACCCGGCTCCGGCGGTGCCGGATTCGCGGAAGCTGCCGGCTTCCGCGAGATCCAGCGCTCGCGGATCATCGAGGTTTCTCCGGGCGCCCTGCCTGCGCCCAACCTGACCGACGAAGACGGCCCGCAACTCGAGGATGCTGCCACCGGTTCGGTGGAGCTGACCCGCGCGGTCACCGACTGGTACAACGCGGTCCACGAGTGGGACCCGGCGGACATGACCCTCGGGCAGGCGCAGCAGTTCCTGCTCGCGGACACAGCCGGTGCCGGCGGAGCCGTTGTGCTGCGGGACAAGGCGAAGTCCCGCGGCGGGTCCATCGCCGCCTTCGCCCTCAGCTACACCCAGAGCCGCACGGACGCGCCCGCTGACGTGCTGATCGGCTATGACACATCACTGCCCGGCAGTGAACAGAGCGCAGCGGTCGCCTCGCTCCTGGCGATGCTGGTTTATCAGTACCCCATCCAGGTCGAGGTGGATGACTCCATGACCGCCCTGGTGGAGGTGCTCGAGCCGCTGCTGTCGGCAAACAAGGCCCGGGTCGTGGCGGAGACAAGGGTAGTCAGCGACTGACGCTCCAGGCTAAAGGACCACGCTGAGGGGCGGCTGCGCGAGAAGCGCGGCCGCCCTTCGCCGGTACTTGTCCTGCACGGGTGCGCCCGTGTCCCGGGCGAAGCAGTCGAGCAGGTAGGAGACGCTCAGTTCGTGCCACACCGGCAGTTTCGTGAACATGAAGTGTCCGGCGCCGGAGAGCCTGACGTACCGGACGTCGTCGGCCGTGTCCTGAAGCCGTTGCGCGAAGCGCAGCGAGGCTGCCGGTGATGTCCACCGGTCGGCTTCGCCGTGCAGGATCAGTACCCTCCGGCCGGCCAGGGGCTGGCTGGACGAAGAACTGTCCAGCCATGGAGCAAGCGCGACGACGGCACGCACCTGCGGCGCGCCGGCGGCACCCAGCGCCGTCCGGCCGCCCATCGAATGGCCGAGGAGATATACGGGCATCCCGGGGTGCTGTTCCGAAATACGTTCCAACGCCCACCGGGCATCCTGCAGGGGCGACATCAGTGCGCCGTTCCAGCCCCGGACCCGGTTGCGCAGTGTCCAGGTCTCCAGTCCTGCCGGACCACCCCATGAGGAAAGCAGCCGGGCGAATGGCAGCATGCGGGCAGGGCTGAGGTGGCGGGAGCGGACGCGCTCAAAGCTGTTTGCCCGCCCGCCGTGTAGCACCAGAGCGACACCTCGTGTGGGCGCTGAGGCCGGCCGGATGGTCACCGTCGGCTCGTGCGGGAGGGCGGACGACGGATCCTCATCCGCCCCGCTGGCACGTTCCTGCGCCATGCATTCTCCTTTGTGCCGGTCTCCCCATGCTTATGCGACTGAACGCGGTGGACGACTGCGTAGAATCCACAGGGGATCACGATAAGGATGGCGCTGTCCATCCGCCAAGAACCGGACCAGGCCCGTGATTCAGGCAAACACAACAGGCAAGGACGAGCAGTGGGCCACAGCCACATCCATACCGCAGGTTCATCCGGATCCGCCTCCACTCCGGAGCAGGATGCGGCCATGGCCGGTACACGGCGCCGGGCCAACCTTCTGCTCGCCGCCATCCTGGTGCCGCTGGGCATCATCACGCTGATCGGTATGATCCTGCTCTGGCCGAGCGGAGACCGGACCGGAGTGACCGTCGCCAATCCATTGGCGACGGCGCAGGGCACCTCCATGGACACGGGCATCGTGCAACGCGTTGTGCTGGAGGACTGCCCCTCGTCCGCTCCAACCGTCGAAGCCGGGGGAGAAGCGCAGCAGTGCCTGGTTGCCTACACCCAACCGAATGCCGGTGGTTCAGCCGTTCCGGTGGAGTTGAACCCGGAAGTGGCGCGCTCAGGACAGGTTAACGCCGGCGATTCCATCCGCTACCTCAACCTGGAGGGCGTGGTGACCGCCTCCGGTGCGCCCTACATTTTTGTCGACTTCGTCCGCACGCTGCCGGTGGCCGCGCTCGCGGTGCTTTACGCCGTCGTCGTTGTTTCAGTGGCGCGCTGGCGCGGGCTGCGGGCCATAATCGGCCTGGTGGGCGCGCTCATTGTGCTGGCCCAGTTCATGCTGCCGGGGCTGGTGGAGGGCAAGCCGCCGTTGCTGCTGGGGCTGGTGGGCTCCGTGGTCATAATGATGGGAGTCCTCTACTTTGCGCACGGCTTCTCGGCGCGGACCTCGACGGCGCTGCTGGGAACAATCTTCGGACTTGGCATCACTGCATTGCTGGCAGCGTGGTCAACCGATACGGCCAACCTCACCGGAGTGGGCTCGGACAGCTCAAGTGCGCTCATCAACGCCTCGCCGGAAATCTCGCTGTCCGGCATCATCCTGTGCGGGCTGATCATCTCCGGGCTGGGCGTCCTCAACGATGTGACCATCACCCAGTCCTCCGCCGTCTGGGAACTGTATGAGCTGGCACCGCACACTTCGACGCGGCGCCTGTTCACCGGCGCCATGCGCATCGGGCGCGACCATATCGCCTCCACCGTCTACACAATCGCCTTTGCCTATGCCGGCGCTGCGCTGCCGCTCCTGTTACTGGTGTCCCTGCAGGACTCGTCGCTGGTGACCACCCTGACCAGCGGCGAGTTGGCCGAGGAGGTGGTGCGCACGCTGGTCGGTTCCATCGGCCTGGTCCTGGCCATTCCCGTCACCACCCTGATCGCGGTGCTGGTGGTGAAGGCCGTCGGCATCCGCCGGCCGTCCCGCCCTGAGCAGGACACCACCCCCGCAGCGCTGGTCGCGGACGAGGCCGACGCCGGCGCCCCTGTGCCTGCGGACGTTCCCGAGAACCCGTTGCCTAGCCGCCGGGAGTTGCGCGAGCAGAACTCGCGTTGACGACATCGACGGCGGAACCTGGCACTGAGGCAGCCTGGCACGGAGGCAGCGGATCCGTTGCGTGTCGTCAAAGGAAGGTGCTTCGGCGCGGCTCCGTTTGCGCATTACCAACGGATCCGCAGGGATGAAGTCCGACGCCGGCCCGGCCCTGTGCACGGAGGCGCCTGCCGATTTGCCCCGCCTTGCGACAATGGATAGGTGAGCATTGCACCTACAACTCCTGCCGCGACGCTGGACCTCCCGCCCCTGCGCCTTGGCGGTATCACCGTCAACACGCCGGTGGTCCTTGCTCCGATGGCAGGCATCACCAACACCGCTTTCCGCCGCCTGTGCCGCGAGTACGGCGGCGGCCTGTATGTCTCGGAGATGGTCACCTCGCGTGCGCTCGTGGAGCGTAATCCGGAGTCGCTGCGCATCATCTCCCACGACGACGACGAAAAGGTGCGCTCCGTCCAGCTCTACGGCGTGGATCCGAAGACAGTCGGCGCTGCCGTGCGCATCCTTGTGGATGAGGACCGCGCCGACCACATTGACCTGAATTTCGGCTGCCCGGTCCCCAAGGTCACGCGCAAGGGGGGCGGGGCCGCGCTGCCCTGGAAGATCGACCTGTTCACGTCGATCGTCCAGACCGCGGTCCGTGAAGCCTCCCGTGGCGACATTCCGCTCACGATCAAGATGCGCAAGGGCATCGACGAGGACCACCTGACCTTCCGCGAGGCAGGCAAGATCGCCCGCGACGCCGGTGTGGCCGCCGTCGCCCTGCACGGCCGCACTGCCTCCCAGTTCTACTCAGGCAAAGCTGACTGGAACGCTATCGCCGAACTGCGTGAAGCGCTGCCGGACATCCCGGTCCTCGGCAACGGTGACATCTGGAGCGCCGAGGATGCCATCGCCATGGTGCGGCAGACCGGCGTCGACGGCGTGGTCATCGGCCGCGGCTGCCAGGGGCGTCCGTGGCTGTTCGGTGACCTCCAGAACGCCTTCGAAGGCAGCTCCGAGCGGCACCAGCCCGGCCTCGGGCAGGTGGCAGACACCGTCTACCGGCACGCTGAACTCCTTGTGGACACGTTCGGCAACGAGATGATGGCGCTGCGGGACATCCGCAAGCACATGGCCTGGTATTTCAAGGGCTATGTGGTCGGCGGCGACCTACGCGCGGCGCTCGCCACGGTGCCCACCCTGGAGGTGCTGCGCGGCCTGCTGGACCAGCTCGACCGGAACTCGCCGTACCCCGGCGCCGACGCCGAGGGCCCACGGGGCCGCGCAGGCTCGCCGAAACGTCCCGCGCTGCCGGACCGCTGGCTGGAGGCCCGTAACCTGAACGCCGAGCAGCAGGCCGACATCGCGGCTGCGGAAGTGGACGTGTCAGGTGGATAACCGCTACACAGACGCCGACATGGAGCGCTGGGTCGCCGAGCCGCCGAAGAGCACTCACCGTACCCACTTCGAGCGGGACCGGGCGCGGGTGCTGCACTCGTCCGCGCTGCGCCGCCTCGGCGCCAAGACCCAGGTGGTTGCTCCGGACACTGACGATTTCGTGCGGACCAGGCTCACCCACAGCCTCGAGGTGGCCCAGGTCGGCCGCGAGCTCGGCCGTTCCCTCGGCTGCGACCCGGATATTGTCGACGCCGCGTGCCTGTCCCACGACATCGGACATCCACCCTTCGGACACAACGGCGAAGCCACCCTCAACGATCTGGCGCACTCCATCGGTGGTTTCGAGGGGAACGCCCAGACGCTCCGGTTGCTGACCCGGCTTGAGCCGAAGATTAGCCGTGCCGACGGGGGACCGGCCGGCCTGAACCTCACCCGCGCCAGCCTCGACGCGTCCTGCAAGTACCCCTGGACAGCTACGGATGCCCCCGTGATCCACGGGCATCGCACGTCGAAGTTCGGCGCCTACGAGGACGACCTCCCGGTCTTCAACTGGCTTCGGCAGGGCGCACCGGCAGGCCGGTCCTGCATTGAGGCGCAGGTGATGGACCTCGCCGACGACATCTCCTACTCCGTCCATGATGTGGAGGACGCCATTGTCGCCGGCCACTTCCAGCTCAAGTGGATGGACAACCCGGACCACCGGGCCCGCGTGGTCGGTTACACGCAGCAGTGGTACCTGCCGCACTCCGATCCCGCCGCCGTCGACGCAGCCCTGGCCCGCCTGGAGGCGACGGATGTCTGGGTTCGCGAAGCCGATGGCAGCCGTCGGTCCATGGCGGCACTGAAGAACATGACCAGCCAACTCATCGGACGCTTCTGCCTGAGCGCGCTCGAGACCACCCGCGGCCTCTACGGAGCCCAGCCGTTGACCCGCTACGCCGCTGAGATGGTGGTCCCCGAGGACACCGTGACGGAGATTGCCGTCATGAAGGGCCTGGCCACCACTTACGTGATGACGAGCGTCCACCGGCAGCCCATCTACGAGCGCCAGCGCGAGGTCCTGACCTCCCTGGTGCAGCAGATGGCAGCCGACGGCGACCGCTACCTCGATCCGATGTTCGCTGCCGACTGGCGCGAAGCCGACGACGACGACGCCCGCCTCCGCGTGGTCATCGACCAGGTGGCTTCCCTGACGGACGCGTCCGCACTCGCCCTGCACGAGCGGGTGGTGGGCCCCGTCCCGGCCCTTTGGTAGCCCGTTCCACAACTTCCCAACGACGAGGGGCCGCGCCCTTCGAGACACATAGACTGGAACGCATGGCAGGACTCATCAAGCGTGAAGATATCGATGAGGTCCGGCAGCGTACCGACATCAAGGAAGTGGTGGACGGCTACGTCACACTGAAATCCGCCGGCGTCGGCTCGTGGAAAGGACTGTGCCCCTTCCACGACGAGCGCTCGCCGTCCTTCCATGTCCGTCCTCAAATGGGCTCCTACCACTGCTTCGGCTGCGGCGAGGGTGGCGATGTGATCTCCTTCGTCCAGAAGATGGATCACACGTCCTTCGCCGAAACCGTGGAAAAGCTTGCCGCGCGGATCGGCTACGAGCTGCGCTACGAGGACGGCGGCACCGGGCCACGGCGAGAAGACACCGGTAAGCGTCAACGGCTCCTCGACGCCCACAAGATCGCCGCCGAGTTCTACCGCGAGCAGCTCCTGACCCCGGGCGCAGCTGCCGGACGCGCGTTCCTGCAGGAACGGGGTTTTGACCGTGCAGCCGCGGAGCATTTCGGCGTCGGCTATGCTCCGCAGGGCTGGGATGGCCTTCTAAGCCATCTCACCGGCCGTGGATTCACCCTCGACGAGCTGAAGCATACGGGGATGTTCAGCGTCTCCTCCAACAATGCAGGACGTCTCTACGACCGCTTCCGCGGCCGCCTGATCTGGCCTATCCGCGACATCACCGGAGACACGGTTGGTTTCGGAGCGCGCAAGCTCTACGAAGACGACCCCGGCCCGAAGTACCTGAACACACCGGAAACCTCGCTCTACAAGAAGTCGCAGGTCCTGTACGGGATCGACCTGGCCAAACGGGAAATAGCCCGTTCACGCCAGCTGGTTGTGGTCGAGGGCTATACCGACGTGATGGCCTGCCACCTGGCGGGCGTCGGCACCGCCGTCGCGACCTGCGGCACCGCCTTCGGCGCCGACCACATCAAGATCGCACGGCGGTTGCTTTCCGACGACGGCACCGGGGGAGAGGTGATCTTCACCTTCGACGGCGATGCGGCAGGCCAGAAGGCGGCGCTGCGCGCCTTCGAGGAAGACCAGCGCTTCAACGCCCAGACCTACGTAGCCGTGGATCCCACCGGCGCTGACCCGTGCGACCTGCGGCAGAACGCGGGCGACCAGGCGGTGCAGGACCTGATCGCCACCCGGCGTCCACTGTTCGAGTTCGCTATCAAGGCGTCCTTCGAGCAGTTCGACCTCTCCACCGGGGAAGGCCAGATGAAGGCGCTGCGGCACGCTGCGCCCATCGTCGCCAACATTCGGGACGTGTCGCTGCGGTCCGTCTATACCCGGGAGCTGTCCCGGTGGTTGGGCATGCAGTTCGTCGGCGAGGACCAGGTCGCCCGGGCAGTCTCGGCCGCGGCCAAACGGGCAGCCCAGCCGGGGTCCGAGCGCTCGGGCGCTCCGGAGCGCTCCGCCGAGCGTGCTCCGGCAAATGCACCGGACGGCGTGCCGGAGCAGGTCCCGGGGCGGACGCAGTTCACGCGGCCGGACCCGCGCGACCCGGTGGCCCGCATGGAGCGGGAGGCGCTCGAGGTCGTCCTGCAATATCCCCAGCTTCTGGACGGGGGGCAGTGGGAGAACTTTGTCGACTCGCGCTTCTCCGTGCCCGCCTATGCTGCCCTGCATGACGCTGTAAGGGCGGCGGGCGCAGCGGGCGGGCAGAATCCCGGAACGGCATCCAACTGGGTTGAGCGTGTCCGGCAGGAGGTGCCGGAGGTGCTGCGCGGCTTTGTGAGCGAACTGGCAGTGACTCCGCTGCCGGCCAAGGATGCAGATGCGCTGACCCTTTACTGCCGGGACATCCTGAACAGGCTTGCGGAGCTACGTATCACCCGCCTGAAGGCGGAGAAGCTCAGCGCTCTCCAACGCCTTGATCCGGCCGGAGATCCGGCACTGTTCCAACAGTTGAACCGGGAGCTGATGGAGCTGGAAATGGAGCGGCGCGCGCTGCGCTCCGACTAGCAACCGCTCAATTTCACTTCGACCCGGATCGTATGTAAAGTAGTACCTGCTGCTTTCCCCCGTAGCTCAATTGGCAGAGCATTCGACTGTTAATCGAAGGGTTACTGGTTCAAGTCCAGTCGGGGGAGCAAATAGGCTCCTGACCAGCGGAAACGTTGGTCAGGAGCCTTTCTCTTTTCCCTTGTTCGGTTCGCACTCGAGCCGCTGACGAGGCGGCCCCAGACACCTCCCAGCGCCGAAGCGTACGCTTCTGTCCATGGTCCACTCCGAGCACCCTGAGCTGATCCTTGTCACCGGCGCCACCGGCTATATCGGGGGGCGTCTCGTCTCCCGGCTGGTGGCTGAGGGCCGCAGGGTCCGCGTGGTGGTGCGCAACCCGGACAAGCTGAGGGATGTGCCGTGGGCTGACGAAGTCGAAGTCCTCGAAGGTGATCTGCAGGACGCGTCTGCAATGGAGAAGGCCTGCAGGGGAGTCACCACTCTGTACTACCTGGTGCATTCGATGGGCTCGGGGCGAGGATTCGAAAAGCGTGAAGCGCGCATCGCGGCTATCGTGGCGGACGCCGCTGCAGCTGCTGGAGTACGCCGGATCGTGTACCTGGGCGGCTTGCACCCGCAGGGAGTCAAGCTGTCTACCCACATGCGTTCACGGGTAGCCGTAGGGGAGGCCCTGCTCGCCTCAGGCGTGCCGACGGTCGCTTTCCAGGCCGGCGTCGTAATCGGGTCAGGGTCGGCGTCGTTCGAGATGATCCGCCACCTGTCCGAGGTGCTTCCGGTGATGCCGGCCCCGAAGTGGGTGTTGAACCGGATCGAGCCGATCGCGGTACGCGATGTCCTGCACTACCTCCTCGGTGCCCTCGACCTCCCCGAGGGTTTGAACCGGACCTTCGACATCGGCTCCGGAGACGTGCTTACCTACGCGGACATGATGAAGCGCTACGCGGCTGCCGCGGGGTTGCCGGGCCGGACCGTGCTTGCCCTTCCGGTCCTCACACCGCGCCTCGCCGGTCATTGGGTCAACCTCGTAACCCCCATTCCCCGCGCGATGGCCATGCCCCTGATCGAGTCTCTCCAGCACGACGCAATCACTGCTGAGAACGACATCTCCGGCTACCTGCCCGAGCCCGTGGGCGGCCTCACGGGTTATAGCCGTGCGGTGGAGTTGGCTCTGAACAAGATGAGCAACGGCGAGGTCGAAACCAGCTGGGCCGGGGCTTCACAGCTCGATACGGTCGCCGATCCGCTCCCGTCCGACCCGCAGTGGTCCGGGCACACTGTCTACAAGGATGAGCGGAGGTACCGCTCGAGTGCCCCACCCGCCGCTGTCTGGAGCGTCATCGAGGGCATCGGCGGCGAGAACGGCTGGTACTCGTGGCCAGTAGCCTGGGCTGCCCGAGGTTGGCTGGACAAGCTCGCCGGTGGGGTGGGGCTGCGCCGCGGACGGCGCCATTCTTCTGAGCTGATGGCAGGGGAGGCCCTGGACTTCTGGCGGGTGGAGGAACTGGTTCGTGGTGAGAAGCTGCGGCTGCGGGCGGAGATGAAGCTGCCGGGCCGGGCCTGGCTCGAGCTGTCGGTAGTGCCCGACGGCGGCGCGAGCGAATACCGCCAACGCGCCGTCTTCTTCCCGAGAGGCCTCGCGGGCCGGCTCTACTGGCTCGCCGTCCTGCCGTTCCACGGCGTCATCTTCGCGTCGATGGCCCGGAACATCACCCGGGCGGCAGAGCGCGCAGCCCAGCCGGCCTGAGGGCTGCGAACCCTACCCGATCGCGGGCACGGTGCGAGGCCGGACGATTGTCCAGAGGAACACCACGCCCAGGCTGATGCAGGCGGCCATGACACCGGCCATCGGGGTGGCGGAGTCGATGCCGAGCAGGCCCACGACGGGGGAGATGACGCCTGCCAGGCCGAAGGTCGTTGCACCTAGCAGGGACGCTGCCGTCCCCGCCTGGGCACCGTGGTTGGCAAGGGCCAGTACCTGCACGCAGGGGAACGTGAAGCCGGCGGCCATGATGTAGAACCAGAGCGGAACAGCCGTGCCCCAGAAGCCGAAGCCCAGGTAGTCGAAGAGGATGATAAGCAGGGCCATGGTGAGCATGAGGGCCGTTGACCCCACGAGCACCCACTGCGGGCCCACCCTGCGAAGCACCCGTGAGCTGATCTGCACCGCAGCGACGATGCCAAGTGAGTTGATGGCGAACAGGACCCCGTAGCCCTGCGGATCCAGGCCATACACGTCCTGGAACAGGAACGGCGACGACGACAGGTAGGAGAACAGGCCCGAGAAGTTCATGCCGCCGACCAGCAGGACGCCGATGAAAACCCTGTCGGTCAGGACTGCGCGGTAGCGTTGCAGGGCGGTCGAGGAGGAAGCCTTACGCCGGTCCGCGGGCAGCGTCTCGATGATGAACGTGGACACCGCGAGGATCACCAGGAAGGCGTAGGCGGCGAGGAACCAGAAGATCCCGGGCCAAGGCATGATTACCAGGAGTTGGGAGCCGATGACCGGGGCGAAGATGGGGGCCATTCCGTTGACCAGCGCCATATAGGACAGCATCCGAACCAGCGGGTAGCCGCTGAATAGGTCGCGAATCATGGCCATTGCGACGACGCCGCCACCTGCAGCACCCATCCCCTGGAGGACGCGAAACACCATGAGCATGCCGATGTCCGTCGACATGGCGGCCCCGACTGAGGCGACAACGTGAAGGCTGGTTGCGGCGATCAGCGGAAGCCGCCGGCCGACCTTGTCGCTCCAGGGGCCGACCAGGAGCTGGCCGGCAGCGAAGCCCACGATGGTGCCTGTGAGGGTGAGCTGGATTGCCGCCTCAGTGACGCGAAGGTCGTCCTGGAGGGCGGGGAAGGCTGGGAGATAGAGATCGATCGTGAAGGGGCCGAGCGCTGTCAACGTTCCGAGGATGAAGACATAGATCAGCTTCTGGCGCCGTGTGAGGGCGTCGCCGGGGTGAGTGATGGTGCTCAACAGATACCTAACTGGGGCGTGTGTGCGAGGGCGGTGATAGACGCGCTGCGACGCTGCAGGTGCCAGATGGTGGAGGTGCGCATCCGAAGGGCTGGATGCGAGAGCGTCATGGTGGTTGCCGTAACGAATCAACATCTATCTTAGAACCCCTGCGCAAGCCCCCGCTGCTGGGAGCAGATGGGGGATTGCTCAGTCGACTTAGTGTTGTCGTAGGGTGAAGGGTCAGATCTGCGTGGATCAGCCGAACCTTGAGGAGACATACAGTGCATGCCAGCCGTCCGAGCAGCAACGAAGCCGGTAGCGCGCCTCGCCCGCACACCGGCAAGGTCATCGGCGTCAGCGTCGCTGCAGCCGTCGGCGGCCTGCTGTTCGGGTTCGACACCGCCGTCGTCAACGGAGCGGTGGATGCCATCCAGCAGGACTTCAACCTCGGCGAAGCGGTGCTCGGGTTCACGGTGGCAATCACGCTCCTGGGCTGTGCGGCCGGGGCCTGGTTTGCAGGTGAACTGGCTGACCGACTGGGCCGCAAGCGGGTGATGTTCGGCGCAGCCATTCTGTTCCTGGTCAATTCCGTCGGTTCAGGGTTCGCATTCAGCGAGTGGGACCTGATGTTCTGGCGGCTTGTCGGCGGTGTGGCGATCGGCGTCGCCTCCGTTATCGCCCCGGGGTACATCGCCGAGATCGCTCCCGCAAAGTGGCGTGGAGGTCTTGCCTCGATTCAGCAGTTGGCCATCACGATCGGCATCTTCGCGGCCCTGCTCTCCGACGCCTGGCTCGCGGACCTCGCCGGCGGCGCTTCGGGCGACCTGTGGTGGGGCTTGCCTGCCTGGCGCTGGATGCTGCTTGTCGGCGTCGTGCCTGCCCTTGTCTACGGAGTGCTGGCTCTGACCATTCCGGAATCACCCCATTACCTGATCCGCGGAGGCCGCGACGCAGAAGCCGCGCACGTTCTCTCCCGGGTGACCGGTGTGCGCGATACCTCGGCCAAGCTGGGCGAGATCCGGGCAACCCTGCGGACCGAAGACAGGACCACGCTCCGCGACCTGCGGGGGCCGGCGCTGGGCATCCAGCCCATCCTCTGGGTCGGAATGGCCATCGCCGCGCTCCAGCAACTCGTGGGAATCAACGCCATCTTCTACTACTCCACAACGCTGTGGCAGTCCGTGGGCTTCAGTGAGAGTGATTCGTTCACGACGTCGGTAATCACGTCCGTGATCAATGTCGCCATGACCTTCGTCGCCATCTTCTTCGTGGACCGCATCGGCCGGCGCAAGCTGCTGCTCGTTGGCTCCGCAGGCATGTTCGTAGGGCTGCTTGCAGCCACCCTCTCCTTCGCGCAGGCCTCCGGGAGCGGCGAGGACGTGAGCCTCCCCGGCATCTGGGGTCCCGTAGCGCTGATCGGGGCGAATTTGTTCGTGATTTTCTTTGCGGCGACATGGGGCCCGGTGATGTGGGTGACACTCGGCGAGATGTTCCCGAACAAGATACGTTCCATCGCGCTGGGGGTCGCCACAATGGTCAACTGGATCTTCAACTTCCTGGTGACGCTGGCCTTCCCCTGGGTCAGCGAGAACCTCGGAGTATGGATCATGTACGCGGTCTTCACCGTATTTGCGGTCGTCTCGTTCTGGTTCGTCCGGACGCGCCTTGAGGAGTACGCCGGACGGGAGCTGGAAGACCGGGACGAACTGGTGACCAGCTGACCGTGGTCGTCGTCGGCCGGTTGACCGGCGAACCATGGGCGAGAAATATGCGGCGGTGGTAATTTTGGGAAGCGAAGCGCAGGACAATCGGATGGAGGCAGGGCACATGGAGAGCTCGACCAGCACGCGGGTAGAACGTTCCGGCGGCACCCCGTCGGTGATCGGACTGATCAGACTGCTCCTGCGGCTGACGCCCCGTCAGTTCGGGGACGAGTTCTCACTAGCTCGCGAACAGCTCAAGCAGAAGGGCGTAAAGGCAGGGGTGGCGGCCGCGTTCTTCGTGGTTGCGCTCATTTTCGTCGCGTTCCTGGTCGTCGCGCTTATTGTCGCCGCCATCATGGGCCTGGCCACCGTAATGCCTCCGTGGCTGGCCGCTCTCTGCTTCGCCGCGCTTTTCCTGATCATCGCGGCCATTGCCGGCTTCATGGGGTTCTCCCGGTTCAAGAAGGCGCTGCCGCTGCTCCCTGAGGACGCCATCCGCGGCGTCAAGTACGACATCGGAGTGCTGAAGGAAGGGCGGAAGTTCAATCCCGCCACACTCGACGCGCCGAAGCCGAAGGAACAGAAGAAGCCCAAGCACAAGGACACCGGAGAGCCCAAGCCGGCCACGCCGTCGTACGCCGAGCTCCGCAGCCGCTCCGGACGGCGCCGCGATCACATCGCCGAGACCCGCGACCAGCTTGACCGTGGCCTGGACTTCAAGTCGCGGTTCGGGAAGACCACCTCGCGGGCCAAGGATGCCGCGGCTCGTGCCAAGTCCTCCGCTGCCCATGCCAAGTCCTCCGCGCTGCATGCCCGCGAGGCCCGGAGCTCGCGCACCCGTCCAGAAACCGCCGCCCACGCGGTTCGTCACAACCAGACCCTTGCCGACCGGTGGAAGCCCCTGAGCGTCGTGGCAGCTTCGGCAGCTGCCATTGCCGTAATGGTCCGCCGCCTCGTCACAAAGTAGGCGCGCGAAACAGACGCGGAACAGTCGCTGTATCCCCGCCTGCAGGGTTGAGCCCGCGACAGCCTGCATAATGGGGAGCGGAGGGACCGTGATCAGAATTATTGGCGCAGGGGGAAAGCCTGGGCATATTCCTGCCGAACTGAACACTTTCTGGACCCTGCCCAACATCATCACCGTCATCCGGTTCTGCGGAGTTCCGCTCTTCGTGGCGTTCGTGGTGCAAAAGGATTACGCCGCAGCCGTCATCACACTGGTTGCGCTCGGTTCCACCGACTGGATCGACGGCTACGTTGCCCGCCGGTTCGGCCAGGTGTCGTCGGTGGGAAAATGGCTTGATCCCCTTGCCGACCGCACCGCCCTGATCGTGGTTGCGGTGACATTCGTGGTGGACGGCGTTGCACCGCCCTGGCTTGTCTGGACCATCGTCATCCCGGACGCAATCCTCATTGTCAATGCGCTCATTTTGTTCCGGGGCCGGCTGCGCCTGCCTGTCACAAACATCGGCAAGATCCGGACTGCGCTGCTGCTGGTCGGTTCCCCCCTCCTGCTCCTGCAGCGCGTCGAGGGATTTGACCAGACCTGGCTCGAAATAACAGCGAACGTCCTGCTCCTGCTCGGCTGCATAGGCCACATCATCGCGTTCTATGGCTATTTCATTGCTGCCCACCGCAAGTACCGGCTGGAGCGCGCCGCATGATGAGAGCAGGCGCATGGCCTGGGTAGCGGTTCTGCTGGCGCTGCTCGGCGCGTGTTTCCTCGCCGTAGGCGCGCAGCGCCAGGGCAGTGCGGTGCGCTCGAACACCGGCGGGTTATCCCTCAACTCGACAGGCTTCATGCGGTTGCTGCGCAATCCCCGCTGGATCCTCGGACTGATCCTGCTCGGGGCCGGCATGGTGTGCAACGTGATCGCGCTAAGCCTCGCCAGCCTCACTGTGGTGCAGCCCATCGGCGCGATCGCCCTGGTGATCACCACGGTGGTGAACTCCCGAGACCAGGGGGTGCGGATCAACCGACCCACCGTCATGGCCATCTCAGCGTGTGTTGCGGGAAGCGCGCTGTTCGTACTGCTGGCCCTCAACGTAACCCGCAAGGACCACGTTGTGCTGCCCGACCAGGAGCTCACGGCAGTGCTGCTGCTGTGCATCGCCGTTGCGGTATTCGGGACCCTAGCGGCTGTCTTCAAACGCCGCCTGAACGCGTTCGCCTACATTCTCGGCGCCGGCGTGCTGTTCGGCTTCGTTGCGGTTCTCACCAAGATCATCGCCACGCACCTGCTCGATCCGAACGGACGATTCCTTCTGAACGTGCCGATCTACAGCGTGGTCGCAATCATTGCCGCAGCCGGGCTGGGGTCCTGGTTCGTCCAGAGCGCCTACGCCACCGGACCGCCCGACCTGGTCATCGCCGGCCTCACTGTCATCGACCCGATCGTGGGCATCGCCGTCGGTATCGCAGTGCTCGGCGAGCTCCAACCCAATGTCGAATCGGTGATCGCAATTGCCATGGGAGTGGCAGCCATCGTTGCTATTGTGGGGGTAACAGCCCTGTCGCGGCACCATCCAGATGTGGTCAAGCGCCAGAAGGAAGCACGACGGCGCTAACGCCGGTGCACTGACCATCGTTGCCAACCCGAGGACTACTTCGTGACAGATTCGGCAGCACGTTCGCCGCTCACCATCCTGATCGCCGCCGACACTTATCCGCCGCACATCAACGGCGCGGCGCAATTCGGTTACCGGCTTGCCAAGGGCATGAGCGCACGCGGGCATAACGTACACGTTCTCGCTCCGCACACCACCAAGGGCAAGAGCTTCACCGAGCCGGGCGGCGACTGGACAGTGCACCGGCTCCGGTCGCACTCGGTACCCACCCACGACTACTGGCGGATCTGTTTCCCCTGGGAAATCAAGCGTGAGATCAGCATGCTCTTCGATCGCGTGCAGCCGGATGTAGTACACGTGCAGTGCCACTACATGGTGGGCGAATACACCCTGTATGAGGCCGTGAAGCGGGGGATCCGGGTGGTCGCCACCAACCACTTCATGCCGGAGAACCTCAACCCATTCCTGCCCTTCCCGCAGTGGTTCAAGAGCATCGTTGCCAGGAACTCGTGGCGGGACATGGGGAGGGTGATGGGCAAGGCGGATGTCGTCACCACGCCCACGCCTCTGGCAGCCAAGGCAATGCACGAGCACGCGTTCCTTCGCAAGGTGTTGCCGCTGTCCAACGGAATCGATGCCGCAGCCTATGAGCCAAGGCCGGGAGAGCAGATTGAGCGCCCGGACCACCCGATTGTTCTCTTTGTTGGGCGATTGGCGGAAGAGAAGCACGTCGATGTGCTGATCGATGCTGTTGCAAAAACCCCTGACCATCTGAACCTCCACCTGGAGATCATCGGTGGCGGAGAAGTGAAGCCTGCATTGAAGGCACAGGCGGAGCGCCTCGGACTGGGGGACCGGGTCAGGTTCCTCGGACTCGTTGATGACGAGGAGTTGAGGCTGGCGTACCTTCGTGCCACGGTTTTTTGCCAGCCCGGTACAGCCGAGCTTCAGTCGCTCGTGACGCTCGAAGCGATGTCTGCGTCCACTCCAGTGCTCCTCGCCAACGCGATGGCGTTGCCCCATCTAGTGGAGAACGGTTCAAACGGCTATCTCTTCACACCCCATGACAGTTCCGAGCTAAGCCGGCGGCTCACCGAGATCATCTCGCTGCCCGAAGCGGAGCGGGAACTGATGGGCAAGATGAGCCGGTCAATGGTGGAGAAGCACAGCATTGATGCAACGCTGTCAACGTTCGAGGATCTCTATCGCGGCCGGCTGCACGAAACGGAGACCGTCTAAACCGCCAAGTGCGCTCAGGAGCATGGCTAGAATAGGTCTGCGCCCGTACGAATGTAAGCGTATTGGGCAGCGCCGCGGGGCTGTAGCTCAGCCGGTTAGAGCAGCGGACTCATAATCCGTTTGTCGTGGGTTCAAGCCCCACCAGCCCTACAACAGCGGAACCCTGGTCACTTGGTGGCCGGGGTTCCTTGCTTTCCTACCCCTTTTCCTTACTTTTTCTCGCTTTTCCTCGCTACTCCTCGCTGCGCGTCGGGAGGCGGGAACACGTTGATTCCGAATGGCTGGTGCAATCAAGTTACCGATGGGTAACATGGCGGAGTGTTTGACCTCGGCGATGGCCGATGAAGGATGAGGATTCTGCAATGGGTGCACCTACGTTCGATGCCGGCAATCTCCCGTACGCGGACGGCGACTTTTATGCGTTCGAGCAACTGCTCGACACCAAGGAGCGCGACCGACTGCATGAGGTGAGGGAGTGGCTGTCGGTCGAAGTTCGGCCGCATGCCTCGCGCTGGTGGAACGACGCGGTTTTTCCCAGCGAACTGATCCCGCGAATAGCAGATCTGGATATTGTTTCTCCGGTCCGGCGCTTGGGGTACTCCAACCTCTTCGCCGGTCTGCTGCACGCGGAGTTCACCCGTGCGGATACGTCCATCGCTACCTTCATGGGCGTCCACGATGGGTTGTTCACCGGATCCATCGAGGCGCTCGCCTCTCCTGACCAGCAGGCCGCTTGGCTTCCCGACATCTACTCCATGAAGAAGATCGGGGCTTTCGGGCTCACCGAGCCGCTCGGAGGATCCGACGTGGCCGGTGGCACGCGCACCACCGCCGAACGCCAGGGTGATCGCTGGATCCTGAATGGGGCAAAGCGCTGGATCGGCAACGCGACATTCTCAGATTGGGTGGTCATCTACGCCCGCGATGTGGCAGACAACCAGGTCAAGGCCTTCCTCGTGGACACGTCCCTGCCCGGCTACAAGGCGACGAAGATCGAAAACAAGACCGCGCTGCGTACCGTTGAGAACGCGGACATCGTGCTTGAAGGCGTGGAGGTCAGCGACGACTTCAAGCTTGTTGGCGCCAACAGCTTCAAGGATGCCAACAAGGTACTGCGCATCACGCGCCTTTCGGTGGCCTGGCAGGCAGTCGGTCAGCAGTTGGCAGCGTTCGACGTGGCGCGGCGGTATGCGGTGGAGCGCCAGCAGTTCGGGCGGCCTTTGGCCTCCTTCCAGCTCATCCAGCAGCAGCTGGTTGAGATGCTCGGCAATACCGTAAGCTCACTTGGCATGATGGTCCGGCTGGCGCAATTGGCCGACGACGGCGGCGCCCGCGACGAGCAGTCTGCGCTCGCCAAGGCATTTACGACCGCCCGGATGCGGGAGACCGTGGCGCTTGGCCGAAGCATCCTTGGCGGGAACGGAATTGTCACGGATTACGAGATGGCGAAGATCTTCGCTGACGCCGAGGCGGTCTACTCCTATGAGGGCACGTACGAGATCAATACCCTGGTGACCGGGCGGGCCATTACGGGTATCGCTGCGTTCGTCTAGCCTTCCGGCATTATGGCCGACCGCCTTCCGCCGACCGCCTTCCGGCGACCGCCTTCCGTGCACGATGCTCACGCTCAGGACGGACCGTGTAGCGGTAGCAGCACCGAAGGGCGCCGGTCAGAAACGAAGTTGAGGGGGTTCACGTACTCGCCGTCCTCGCGCACACCCCAATGCAGGCAGGGGCCGGGACAGTGAACCTCCGAGCTGAGCCGGCCTATCACCTGACCCTCCCGAACGCGCTCACCGACGGTAACGGACGCCGTGACCGGCTCGAAACTGCTCAGGAGGCCGTCCCCGTGATCGATCGTGAGCACAGGCCGGTCAACAACTGTGCCGACGAACGCCACCTTGCCGTCGCTCGGACTCACAACTTCTAAATCCTGGGCGGCGCCGAGATCGACGCCGCGGTGCCCAGCCATCCATTTCTCCGGCGGGCGGTCGAAGTGCCGAAGCACCGGAGGGATGTTTGCCAGCGGCCATTCCCACGGAACACTCTGGTGAGTAGGTGCAGATGGGGCTCCGCTGGCACCGACGGCAGGACCGATCAGCAGCGCAAGGCAGGCAAGGATCACCAGCAGTCGCAGGATGGAGTGCGTGTGTGGAGTCACATGCCCACGGTTCCACGGGCAGCCGGCCCAGCGGGCGGCGTCGTACTTATATGTGGACAGTGTCAGCGCCGGCCGGCGCGCTGTGGAGGCGAGGTCAGGGCAGCCCGGACCGGTCATCCGGCGCTGATCCGCTGTAGTACACTTGGTGGAGCAGTTCTCCGCGTTCAAGCGCGCCCGGATGTGTCCTCACGGATCTCATTTTCGGTATGCGCAGGAGCAGGCAACTGACTACGCGTGTCCCGATTCGCGCGCCGCAACCTCGAGCCTTGCTCAGGGTGGCAGGCGGACGAACATTGATCCAGCGGTCCGGAGTAATTCGGTTGGAACAGTGAGTCGCTGACTGACGGGCACCAGGACCTCCGCACATCGTGCGGAAATTTCAACCGTCAAACCGGCAGCCGGCCCAATGCCCTTGCTGCCTTACGAAAGGAACGGCATGCCCGTCGTTACCATGCGCCAGCTGCTCGACAGCGGCGTCCACTTTGGACACCAGACCCGTCGCTGGAACCCGAAGATGAAGCGCTTCATCTTCACCGAGCGCAACGGCATCTACATCATCGACCTGCAGCAGTCGCTGTCCTACATCGACCGTGCGTACGAGTTCATCAAGGCAACCGTCGCCCACGGTGGAACCGTCCTCTTCGTCGGTACCAAGAAGCAGGCACAGGAAGCCATCGCTGAGCAGGCCACCCGCGTTGGCCAGCCGTACGTCAACCAGCGCTGGCTCGGCGGTATGCTCACCAACTTCCAGACCGTTTCCAAGCGCATCCAGCGCATGAAGGAACTGGAAGAGATCAACTTCGACGACGTTGCAGGTTCCGGCCGCACCAAGAAGGAACTCCTTCTGCTGCAGCGCGAGCTGACCAAGCTTGAGAGCAACCTCGGCGGCATCCGCAACCTCACCAAGGCTCCGTCCATCGTGTGGGTTGTCGACACCAAGAAGGAACACCTGGCCATCGACGAGGCCAAGAAGCTGAACATCCCGGTTGTCGCCATCCTTGACACCAACTGCGATCCCGATGAGGTCGACTTCCCGATCCCGGGCAACGACGACGCCATCCGCGCAGTGAACCTGCTGACCCGCGTTGTGGCCGACGCCGTTGCCGAGGGCCTCATCGCCCGCAACAACCGCGCCTCGGGTAACGACGCCGCAGCAGCGGAAGAGCCGCTCGCAGAGTGGGAGCGCGAACTGCTCGAAGGCAGCGCCGCTCCTGCTGAGGCACCGGCCGCCGAGGCGCCTGCAGTAGAGGAAGCCCCCGCTGCTGACGAAGCCGCTAACGGCGAGAGCAAGTAGTTTCGAACGAAAGGGTGCGGGATACGACCCGCACCCTTTCGTTTGGGCCGGATGAGAGTTCGGCGAACTTTCCCGCGAATATCTTGACGAGAAAATCACATCTGAGGAGTTCAAATGGCAAACTACACTGCCGCTGACATCAAGGCTCTCCGCGAGCGGACCGGCGCCGGAATGATGGACGTGAAGAAGGCTCTCGACGAGGCCAACGGCGATGCCGAGAAGGCCATGGAGCTCATCCGCATCAAGGGACTGAAGGGCGCCACCAAGCGTGAAGGCCGTTCAACCGCAGAGGGCCTGGTAGCAGCCAAGGTTGAAGGCAACGTCGGCGTCATGGTCGAGGTCAACTGCGAGACCGACTTCGTTGCCAAGGCCGGCCCCTTCATCGAATTCGCCAACAAGGTCCTGGCAGCAGCCATCGAGTCCGGTGCCTCCGACGTCGAGTCCCTGCTGGCACACAGCGTCGACGGCAAGCCGCTGTCCGAGCACGTCATCGAGGCCGGTGCACTGCTCGGCGAGAAGGTAGACGTTCGCCGCGTTGCACGCGTTGAGGGTGCGATCGTTGACGCCTACCTGCACAAGACCTCCAAGGACCTCCCCGCGCAGGTCGGCGTCCTCTTCGCAGTGGAGGGCGATGGTGAGGCTGCCGTTGAGGCCGCTCACGATGTTGCTGTCCACATCGCTGCCTACTCGCCGACCTACCTCACCCGTGAGGACGTTCCGGCTGAGCTGGTTGAGACTGAGCGCCGCATCGCTGACGAGACCGCTCGCGC
The DNA here is from genome assembly GCF_035189165.1 of Arthrobacter sp. JZ12. NCBI lineage: Bacteria > Bacillati > Actinomycetota > Actinomycetes > Micrococcales > Micrococcaceae > Arthrobacter > Arthrobacter sp. JZ12. Next base: position 1,183,872 of record NZ_CP045246.1, read on the forward strand.
CGAGGGCAAGCCTGAAGCAGCACTTCCCAAGATCGTGGAAGGCCGCCTGACCGGCTTCTTCAAGGAGGGCGTACTCCTCGACCAGGCATTCGCCAAGGACGCCAAGAAGTCGGTGGCACAGGTTCTGAAGGAAGCAAGCGTCGAGCCCAAGGCATTCGCCCGCTTCCGCGTTGGAGCATAACTCTCCCGGGCACCAGTTTGTCTGAGAGGATGGAGGGGCGGCCGCTGCTGCGGCCGCCCCTCCGCCATGTCCGGTGACGGACCCAAAGTCACATTCAATCGATACGCAGGCGCGATCAGCCCGGGAGGCATCATGGAGAAATACGATAAGGCTGACTACAGCGGGTCCCCCAAGCGGCGCGTCCTGTTGAAGCTTTCGGGCGAGGTCTTCGGTGGGGGCAAGCTGGGCGTCGACCCGGAAATGGTGCGTGGGATCGCCAAGCAAATAGCCGCGACCATCGGCGAGGTTGAGGTCGCCATCGTGGTGGGCGGCGGAAACTTCTTCCGTGGAGCTGAGCTGTCGCAGAGCGGAATGGACCGCTCCCGGGCCGACTACATGGGCATGCTTGGCACGGTGATGAACTGCCTCGCACTTCAGGACTTCCTTGAGCAGGCGGGCGTTGAGACGCGTGTCCAGAGCGCAATCACCATGGGCCAGGTCGCCGAGGCCTACATCCCCAGGCGCGCCATCCGGCACCTTGAAAAGGGCAGGGTAGTTATTTTCGGTGCCGGAGCCGGCCTGCCCTACTTCTCCACCGACACCGTCGCGGCCCAGCGTGCGCTGGAAGTACGCGCCGACGTCGTACTCATGGCCAAGAGTGGTGTTGACGGTGTCTACACTGCCGATCCCCACAAGGACCCCACCGCCCTGAAACTGGAGACCCTCTCTTACGACGACGCGCTCCGCCAGGACATCCGCGTGATGGATCAGACCGCGATGACCATGTGCAAGGACAACAACCTTTCCATGGTGGTGTTCGGCATGGAGGGCGAGGGCAACGTCACTCGCGCCATCATGGGTGAGCGGATCGGCACCATCGTCAGCGCCTAGAGCCCGGCTCAACCTTGCGCGGAGGTTGCGGTCCCAGCGGAGCCGCACCGTGTGAACTAGGATTATCAACTGAATCGGACGCTTGGAAGCAGCGGATTTCGTACCAAAGGAGAAATCGTGATTGAAGAGACTTTGTCAGACGCCAGTGAGCGGATGGACCGCGCGGTCGAGGCAGCGAAGGAAGACTTCGCAACCGTACGGACCGGACGCGCCAACCCGTCGCTGTTCTCCAAGGTTGTAGTCAATTACTACGGTTCCCCGACGCCGCTGCAGCAGCTCGCGTCATTCCAGAACCCTGAGGCACGCACCCTGCTGATCACGCCGTTCGACCGGTCCGCGCTCAACGAGATCGAGAAGGCCCTGCGCGACTCCGACCTCGGCGCCAACCCGTCGAACGACGGGAACGTCATCCGGGTTGTACTGCCGGAGCTTACGCAGGAACGCCGCAAGGAATACGTGAAGCTCGTGCGCGGCAAGGCTGAGGACGCCAAGATCCAGATCCGGAACATCCGCCGCAAGGCCAAGGACGGCATCGACAAGGCGGTCAAGGACGGCGACGCCGGCGAGGACGAGGGAGCAAGGGCGGAGAAGGATCTGGACGCCCGGACCAAGTCCCACACTGACACCATTGACGAGATGCTGAAGCGCAAGGAAACCGAGCTGCTCGAGGTCTGATGAGCGACTCCCAGCCTTCGACCGAGGCTGGCCGCACGCCTGCCGCTGAGACTGCACACGGGGCGGCGGCCGGCCCGTCGCCCAGCGGCGCGCTTCCGGGCAGGCGTGCACGTCGTACCGCCGAGAAGGAGCGCCGCCGCAGCCTCTTCAAACGCCGCGAACCGCAAACAAAATCGGGGGAGGCCTCGCGGGCCGGGCGCAATCTTCCGGCTGCGATCGGTGTGGGGCTGGCGCTGCTGATCTCGCTGTTGGTGGGCATGCTGTTCCTGCCCATTGCCTTCGTGGCCCTCGCGACGATCTTCGGCGTGGTGGGCGTCTGGGAAGTGGCACGCGCCCTGGAGGTCCGCAGGTTGCACGTGCCGGTGGTTCCAGCGGTTGCCGCCGCCGTCGCCATGCCGTTCGCTGCCTACCTGGGCGGTCCGGAGGCGCTGGCGTTCGCCGTCGTTGTTTCCGTGACGGCACTGGCGCTCTGGCGCAGCCTTGACCCGGCTCCGGATGCCGCACGGAGCATCATGGCGGGCACGTTTGTCCTGTTGTGGGTGCCGTTCCTGTTGAGCTTCGCGATGCTGCTGCTGCAGGAGCCGGCAGGTTCGCTGAAGCTGGCAACCATGCTCCTGCTGGTCGTGGCCAACGACACCTTCGGCTACCTGGTAGGGGCAACGTTCGGCAAACATGCGATGGCCCCGCGGATCAGCCCAAAGAAATCCTGGGAGGGATTCGCCGGTTCAGTGGGCGGAGCGATGATCATCGGCGTGCTTGCCGTGGTTTTCCTTCTCGAGGCGCCATGGTGGGTAGGTATCTGCTTTGCTGTCGCAGTGGTGGCAGCGTCCACGGCCGGTGACCTGGCTGAGTCGATGATCAAGCGCGAACTCGGGGTCAAGGACATGAGCAGCATCCTGCCCGGGCACGGCGGCGTAATGGACCGGCTGGACTCCATTGTTTTCGCTGCACCGGTCGCGTTCCTGCTGTCCGTTACATTGGTACCCGGAACCTTTTAGGCAGCGCTTCGCCGGACGAAGCCGAAGATGCCGACGGTGCCGCCCCTGCTACCCGGTGCATCATGCATCGCGACGGAGAAAGAGAACACCCGAGAATGGATGGAGTACGCCACGGCAGTTCGCCGTTTGCCCGCGTGAGCCGGCGCGAATACGGCTACAACGCACGTCAGGTAGACAAGTTCCTGACCAGGGCGCGTACCTTCTACAACTCCGACGGCAGCGACGGCGAGCCGGTAACCAGTTCGGATGTCCGCACCATGGCCTTTGACCCTGCACGCGGCGGATACGAACCGCGTGCAGTGGACGCCGCCCTGGACCGTCTGGAGGACGTCTTCGCCCAGCGGGAGCGTGATGCACTGATCGCCTCGAAGGGGGAGCAGGCGTGGCTCATGCAGATCGGCCGAATCTCCGCGGTCCTGCGCGGACGGCTGCACCGGCCGCCGGGTGAGCGTTTCCGGCGCCCGACCCGTAAGAACGCGACGAGCTACAGCGTTGAGGACGTCGACGCACTGTGCAACGAACTGCTGGGCTACTTCGAGAATGACCGGCCGCTCAGTGTGGACGTGGTCCGTCGAGCCGTATTCCGCGAGGCCAGGGGCAGGACGGATACGAGGAAACCCAGGTGGACGCCTTCCTCGACCGGGTGGTCGAGCTGATGGCCGCCATCGACTGACCTTCCCCTCGCGGACGCGTGCGTTCGGGAGCCAATCGGGAGCTAATCGGGAGCCAAAAGAGAGACTCAGGCGGCTTCCGGAGTGTGCAGCCGGGCCAGCACCCGCGCGACGTTCTTGGGCAGGCGACGCGCCGTTGCCCGGGATACCGCTATGGTCACCGCGAACGCTGCCGGAACCGTCCAGAGCGCCGGCCACTGCAGCCACTGCGGCGCGCTCCCCGTGCCAAGTGCCGAGGCCAGAAGGATGGAACCACCGCAAAGGCAGGCCCCTGCGAGCATCCCGGCAATCGCCCCGGCGTCGGTGAGCCCGCGCCACCAGATCCCCAGAACCAGCAGCGGACAGATGGTGGAGGCCGTGAAGGCGAAAACCATGCTCACGCTGCCCGCCAGGGCAAGGGTATCGGTCAGGAGCGCGAACCCCAGGGGAATAAGGGCGGAGACGACGGCGGCCCAGCGGAAGCCCGGCACGCTGGCTCGGAAGAAGTCCTGGCTGACCACGCCGGCGAGTGAGACCACCAACCCGCTCGAGGTGGACAGGAACGCCGCGAACGCTCCGGCGGTGACGAAGGCCGAGAGGATATCCCCGGTAACGCCGTCGAAAATCCTGCTCGGCAGGAGCAGCACGGTGGCATCCGCTGCGCCCTCTACCGCCAGTTCGGGCGTGTAGGTGCGTCCCAGGATCCCATACACGGTGGGGAAGAGGTAGAACACGGACAGCAGCCCCAGCACGATCAGCGTGGTCCTGCGGGCGGAACTTCCGTCCGGGTTGGTGTAGAACCGCACGAGCACGTGCGGAAGGCCCAGGGTCCCGAACAGCAGAGCAATGACCAGGGAGATGCTCTGGTAGAGCGAGGCGCCGGCCGTCGCGTTGAGATCGGCACTGAAGACGGCACCGCCGTCGGTGGGCGACTCGCCGCTGCCGGCGAGCTTGATCAGGACGAAGGCCACCGGAACCGCGAGCGCAGTGAGCTTCAGCCAGTACTGGAACGCCTGGACGAAGGTGATCGACCGCATCCCGCCCGTGATCACGCTCAGGCACACTACTACGACGACGGCGACCGAGCCCACCCACGACGGCAGCCCTGTGGTGATCCGCACGGTGAGGGCTGCCCCGTGCAGCTGGGGAACGATGTAGAGCCAACCCACCGCGATTACCAGCAGGCTGGTAACCCGCCGGACTGCCTGGGAGTCGAGGCGGGCCTCGGCGAAGTCGGGGATTGTGTAGGCACCCGATCGGCGCAGGGGAGCGGCGACGAACAGGAGCAGCATCAGGTAGCCCGCCGTGTAGCCGATCGGAAACCATAACGCGTCCACGCCGGAGAGCAGGATCAGTCCGGCTACGCCGAGGAAGCTGGCGGCGGATAGGTATTCGCCCCCGATAGCCGAGGCGTTCCACCAGGGCCGGACGGTACGGCTGGCGACATAGAAATCTCCGGTGGTCCGGGAGATCCGCAGTCCGTAGATACCGATCAGGACGGTTGAGAGCGCAACGAGTACGAGGGACACATACCCGACCACCGGGCTCAGCTCGGGGAAATTCACTCCTCGTTCACCAGGTCCCGGAAACGCTGCTCGTTCCGGTTCGCGCTGCGGATGTACAGCACGCCGCAGGCGATTACCAGCGGATAGATTCCCAGTCCGAGCAGCAGCCACGGAACAGGGACAGTCCCGATCGTCCACGTGTTGATGATGGGGAACACCGCGAACAGCACGGGAATCCCCACGAGAATGACCAGGAAGCCGGACGCCACCACGGCTGCAAGCCTGAACTGCGAACGGATGAGCGAGCGCAGGAACAGTTCGCCGACGTCGGAGTGCTCCGCCAGCTCACGGGTAACCGGATAGGAAGCGGCGGGGCGGGTGGATGACTGAGGTGCCGTTACCCGGACGCGGGCCGGTTTTTGGGCGGGCTCTGCCATGCGCTACTGCCGTGGCCGGAGGCGGGTCGCCTCAAGCTTGCCGCGAATCTCGGACAGGTGGCGGCGACTGACGGGCAGTTCGGCGTCACCGACGAGGACGCTCGCGCGCCCGGCTCCCAGTTTGACCTGGGTGACCTGGTTCATCGCCACCAGGTAGGAGCGGTGCGTTCGCAGGAAGCCTGCTTCCGCCCACTGGCGCTCCAGGTCGTTCAGGGGAATCCGGATAAGGTAGCTTGCTTCTGCCGTGTGCAGGCGGGCGTAGTCACCCTGTGCCTGTACGTACCGGATTTCGTCCCGACGGATCATCCTGCTGATGCCGCCCTGGTCCACGGTGATGACTTCAGGCGTTGCCGCGCCGTCCTCCATCAGTTCGCAGATGCGACGCACGGACTCCCGCAAGCGCTCCGCGCGCACCGGCTTGAGCAGGTAATCAATGGCCCGGAGTTCGAATGCCTCGAGGGCGCGGTCCTCATCGGCGGTGACGAAGACGACGGCGGGAGGCCTGCTGAAGCGCGAGATGACCCGTGCGATCTCCAGCCCTGACACGGCGGGCATATGGATGTCGAGGAACAGGGCGTCTACGGGGTGGGACTGCAGGATCTTGAGCGCTTCCGCTCCGCTTGAGGCCCGGTGGATGGTGGAGACGCGGGAATCCCGGGAGAGCAGGAATTCCAGTTCGGCGAGCGCCGGAAGTTCATCGTCGACGATGACCACGTTGACCATGTTCCCAGCCTACGCCGTGGCCGCAGTCCTCTCGTTCGTTCAGGCCTGGTGATCGGGCTGGGATTTCGGTATGCGCAGCGTAATGAGGGTGCCGGCGCCGGGCGCGGTGTCGATGATGAGCCCGTGCTTGTCGCCGTACACCTGCCTGAGCCGGGAGTCCACATTGCGCAGGCCGACATGGACGCCGTCGACGTGGCCGGCGAGAACTGCGCGGAGCCGCTCGGGGTCCATGCCCACGCCGTCGTCCTCCACCGTGACCTCGGCGTAGGCACCGGCGTCGTGCGCGGTGATCGTGATGTTTCCCGTGCCCGTGCTGGAGTCCAGGCCGTGACGGACGGCATTCTCGACGAGCGGCTGCAGGCTCAGGAAGGGGATGACCGTGCTGAGTACCTCAGGCCCGATCCGGAGGCTGACCTTCAAACGGTCGCCGAATCGGGCGCGCTCGAGCAGGAGGTACCGGTCTATTGCCTTCAGCTCTTCGGCGACGGTGGTGAAGTCTCCGTGGCGGCGGAACGAATAGCGGGTGAAGTCTGCGAATTCCACAACCAGCTCGCGGGCGCGCTCCGGGTCGGTGTTGATGAAGGAAGCGATTGCATTCAGTGAGTTGTAGATGAAGTGCGGGCTGATTTGTGCACGCAGGGCGCGTACTTCGGCTTCCATGAGCTGGGTGCGTGAGGAGTCCAGTTCGGCCAGCTCCACCTGTGTGGCTATCCATCCGCCGACCTCATTGGTGGCCCGGACCAGCCCCGCGCTGACTGAGGAGGCGAACGCGCCCACGGTTCCCACTACCCGCCCGTTGACGGTGATGGGAGCAATGACCGCTTCCGCCATGCGGTCGTCTTCAAGGCCGATCGCGGCGAGCCGGGGCCGCCGGAAGATTTGCGTGCGTCCGCTAGCCAGCACCTCCTGGGCAAGCTGCAGGATATTGGCGGGAGGTCCTTGCGTCCCGTCCCAGGCGAGGATGCCGCTCGCGTCCGTGATGAGCAGGGCCTGGCAACGCAGCAGCCCACGCAGGTGGCGGCTTGCGCGCGAGGCTCCCGCCGGCGTCAGGCCGCTTCTGAGATGTTCCGATGCGAGGGCTACGGTGTGGAGCGTGGCGTAGGTGGCCCGGTCGGCGTCGGACCCAAGGTCACGGTGCGAGCGCGACATCCTGAACCCCAGTACCGCCACCACCGCGAGAGTGATGACGACGACGGCGCCGATAAGGGCGACGTCGACGGCGGGGCTGAGCATGGGTTCAAGGGTAGCCGTTCACCGCATTCCGGCGTCCGTTGGGCGACAGGTGCCTTGAAGTCCTTGGCCGCGGATACAGGAGTCACGGAGAGTGATGGGAGTCACACTCCCGCCTGCTGCCGCTGGACGCGGCCGAAACCGGCGCGGAGGTCCCTAACGAGGAGGTTTCAATGGGTTCCGACCCGTCCGCAAGCGGCGCCCCGCCCGCGGTCCCGGTGGACTTCACCGAAGTCCAGGAAAGGCCGCAGTTCCAAGAGTTGAGGAAGCGCCACCGCAGCTTCGTCTTTCCGATGGCAGCAGCCTTCCTGCTCTGGTACTTCCTGTACGTCCTGCTGGCCGACTATGCCCACGAGTTCATGAGCACACCGGTGTTCGGAAACATCAACATCGGCCTGATCCTGGGACTGCTGCAGTTCGTCAGCACCTTCGGAATCACCATGTGGTACGTCAGCTACGCCAACAAGCGGCTGGATCCCCTCGCTGAGGACCTGCGCAATGACCTTGAGGAACAGAATCCGGAGGTCTTCCACTCCGAAGCCCACGATGAGAAGGGCACCAAATAATGCAGCACCTGCCCATGCAGACCGTCGAAACGACGACGGTCGGCGAGCCCTGGCTGAACATGACCATTTTCGGGCTTTTCGTCGCGATCACCCTGGTGATCGTCCTTCGGGCCAGCCGGAACAACAAGACCGCGGCCGACTACTACGCAGCAGGCCGCTCGTTCACCGGCCCGCAGAACGGCACCGCAATCGCCGGTGACTACCTGTCGGCCGCTTCCTTCCTCGGCATCGTCGGCGCAATCGCTATCAATGGCTACGACGGCTTCCTGTACTCGATCGGGTTCCTTGTCGCCTGGCTCGTGGCACTGCTCCTCGTCGCCGAACTGTTACGGAACACAGGCAAGTTCACCATGGCCGACGTGCTGTCCTTCCGTCTTCAGCAGCGGCCGGTCCGCATCGCTGCAGCCATCACCACCCTCGCGGTGTGCTTCTTCTACCTGCTTGCGCAGATGGCAGGCGCGGGCGGCCTGGTCTCACTGCTCCTCGGCATCGATGACCGCCTCGGACAGTCGCTGGTGATCTCGGTGGTGGGTGCGCTGATGATCCTCTACGTGCTGGTGGGCGGAATGAAGGGCACCACCTGGGTACAGATCATCAAGGCGTTCCTCCTGATCGTGGGCGCCTTCATCATGACTGTCTGGGTACTGGCTATCCACGGCTTCAACCTCTCCACGCTGCTGGGAGCAGCGGTGGAAACCGCCGGCAACCCTGCAATCACCGGACCGGGCCTGCAGTACGGAGCCACCGGCACCACCCGACTGGACTTCGTATCGCTTGCGCTCGCACTGGTGCTCGGAACCGCCGCGCTTCCGCACGTCCTGATGCGCTTCTACACCGTTCCCACCGCCAAAGAAGCACGCCGCTCGGTGGTGTGGGCCATCTGGCTCATCGGTGCGTTCTATCTGTTCACGCTTGTCCTCGGCTACGGTGCCGGGGCGCTCATCGGCGCCGACCGCATCAACAGTGCGCCGGGTGGGGTGAACTCCGCAGCGCCGCTTCTGGCCTTCGAACTGGGCGGTCCGCTGCTGCTGGGCATCATCTCGGCGGTCGCTTTCGCCACGATCCTCGCCGTGGTCGCGGGCCTGACCATCACCGCTGCCGCGTCCTTCGCCCACGACATCTACGCCAACGTTGTCCGTCGGGGCAAGGTGGACCCGGATGGCGAGGTGAAGGTGGCCCGGCGCACCGTCGTCGTAATCGGCGTGCTGTCCATCATCGGCGGCATCGGTGCCCAGGGACAGAACGTTGCGTTCCTGGTTGCACTGGCTTTCGCGGTGGCCGCGAGCGCCAACCTTCCCACCATCATCTACTCGCTGTTCTGGAAGCGCTTCAACACCCAGGGCGCCCTGTGGAGCATGTATGGCGGACTGGCGGCGGCGATCGTGCTGATCACGTTCTCGCCCGTTGTCTCCGGCGGGGAGAAGTCCATGATCCAGACGGCGGACTTCGCCTGGTTCCCGCTGAGCAACCCGGGAATCGTCTCCATCCCGCTGGCCTTCTTCCTCGGCTGGCTGGGCACGGTCCTGGCCAAGCGCACCGAGGACGCGCAGAAGCAGGCCGAAATGGAGGTCCGCTCCCTCACCGGCGTCGGCGCGGAAAAGGCAGTGAACCACTAGGCTGCCTGCCTGCAGTCCCGTAAGGGAACACCGCAGCGAAGAAAGGGACCGGAATCATCACGATTCCGGTCCCTTTCACGTGCCTTATGCCTCAGGGAGCTGCCGGCACAACGGTTTAGTGGCCGTGCTTCGAGGGGACCGGAAGCAGCGTGTGCTCGCCGTGCGGCACCGCACTGTCACCCGCTGTGGAGGCGGCCAGCCCCGGCGTCGTCACCCCCGCAACCAGCAAAGCCGACAGGAAGAGGCCGGCCAGCAGTCTGCCCGGAGGGGGCGCGGGCTGCACAGGCCTGCGGCGAAGCGCACCCTGGCAGCCCAGCTGCAGCAGGAGGAGCACAAGTGCGGACACCAGCGTTAGATCCACACGGCGGGTGTCTGCGGGTGCCAGTAATGCAGTCCACACCACTGCCCCAAGAACGACGGCGGCGACCACCGGCAGCGCGCGCGACACCAGCCGCACGAATCGGCTCTCCACCCGTCCCGGCCGGGCGCGGCCCCTCAGTACCAGCAGACCCCAGAGGGTGTGGGCCGCCGCCCAGGTCGACGCCGCAATGCCGACGGGCAGCAGGAGGGCGTAGCCCGCCAGCAGGGCGTTGGCTGAGAGCGCGAAGAACGTCAGCCCGGCACCGAGTGCTGTGAAGGCAGCGAACAGCCTCAGCGTTCCCGCCTCCTGCCCGTTCAGCACCTTAGGCGGTGTAGGTGCGGGCGGCGCCGGAGGTGGAGACGGCCTTGTCCTGAGACAGGCCGACACCGAGCAGGAGGACTGCGCTGGCGAGGTGCAGTACGTTATCGGCGCCGTTGAGGGCGATGATATTCAGCGACGTTCCCACCAGGAACAGCCCGAGCACACCCACCAGCAGGTAGACGGCGCCCACGGTGATGTTGACGCCCTTGGCGGCGCTCACCGAGTTCAGGCCTGCCAGCAGCAGGGCGGCGCCGATGGCCAGGTGGATGATGTTGTGGAGCGGGTTGACCTCGAAAATGATGAGCGTGCTGCCCTCGGTGTCGAAAAAGCCGACGCCGGAGGTAACGAAAAAGCCGAGGATACCGACCAGCAGGTAGACGGCGCCGAACACGGTTGCCAGCAGTCGGTTGGGAGAAGTGCGCATGATGATGCCTTTCAATCGGGCCTTGTGTTGACCGGGCCTTGTCTGACTCCCGGCTGCAACGCGTCCGGGAGTGCTCCAACGTGGAGCCTTGCCCTCAATTCGGCGTTGCGCCGCTTCCGGATTGCCCGCAGCGCTGATTACTCCTCGGATCCGCGTTCGAGTAGGGGCTCGACCCGGTAGGGAATCAGCTCGTGCATCGCGAGGGAGGTGTCGCAGCGTTCCACTCCGTCGCACGCGAGGATCTTGCCGTTGATACGGAACAGATCCTCGGCGTCGACGGACACGACCCGGACCAGGATGTCCGCCTGACCGGTGAGACCATGCGCTTCGAGGACTTCCGGGATGTCGGCGAGCTTGCGGGTGATGGAAGCGAGCTTGCGCTGGTCCACATGGACGTGGATGAACGCAGTCAGGGGGTAGCCCAATGCCGTCGGACTGATGCGCCGCTCAAAGGAGAGGAAGACGGAGTTCTTTTCGAGCCGGGCCATGCGTGCCTGGACTGTATTGCGGGACAGCCCAAGCTTCTGGGCGAGGGCGACGACGGTGCGTCGGGAATCGCGGGCCAGCGCCAGCAGGAGCCGGGTATCGGTGGCATCGAGGGGCTGCATAATGCGCAACGTTAGCACGGTGCGGATCGCAGGAATGAAGCACTTTGCTCAGAAAATCGAAGCTCAGTTGTACCGTGTGGCAGACGTGAGTATGGTCACATTAGGCCTCGGGCAAGGGTGCCCCGGCACGTGGTGCCAGCTGACGGCGCGGACCGCGGACACCTGCGGAGAACGCCGAAGCTGGCTGGAGAAGGACGGGTGAACGTGCATCTGAACGACAGTACGGCTGGAGGAACCGAAGGGCTTGTGCAGCTCATCGGGCCGGGCGGCGAACGCCGGGAAAGCCCCTACGATCGCTGGGTCTCGGACATCGACGGCGCCGGTCTGCAGGCCCTCTACGAGGACATGGTGGTTGTCCGCCGCATCGACGCCGAGGCCACTGCCCTGCAGCGCCAGGGTGAACTGGCGCTCTGGCCGCCGCTGCTCGGTCAGGAAGCCGCGCAGGTGGGCTCAGGGCGCGCACTGCGCGAGGACGATTTCGTGTTCTCCAGTTATCGCGAGAACGGTGTGGCCTACTGCCGCGGCGTGGATTTGACCGAGGTGCTTCGCGTCTGGCGTGGCAACGCGTCCTCCGGCTGGGACCCCTATTCCATCAACATGGCTACTCCGCAGGTCATCATCGGTGCCCAGACCCTTCACGCCACGGGCTACGCGATGGGAATCCTGAATGACGGCGCGGACTCCGCCGCGGTCACCTACTTCGGCGACGGTGCCACCAGCCAGGGCGACGTCAACGAGGCCATGGTCTTCGCCGCCAGCTTCCAGGCTCCAGTGATCTTCTTCTGCCAGAACAACCACTGGGCTATCTCCGAGCCGGTGGGACTGCAGGCCCACGTGCCCATCGCCAACCGCCCGCCCGGTTTCGGGATCCCTTCCGTCCGCGTCGACGGGAACGATGTCCTCGCGTGCCTTGCGGTAACACGGGAGGCGCTGGACCGTGCCCGTACCGGCGGCGGCCCTACCTTCATCGAGGCCGTAACCTACCGGATGGGCCCGCACACCACGGCAGATGATCCCACCCGCTACCGCGACCCGAATGAGCTCGAGGACTGGGCTGCGCGGGATCCCATCGCACGGCTCGCAGCCTTGCTTGATGCCGGCGGCTTGCTGCCCGCAGAGGTGAGTGACGCGGTCAAGGCAAAGGCCGACGACGTTGCCGCCCGCCTGCGCGAGGGGTGCGTCTCCATGCCGGAGCCGGCCGCACTGGACGTCTTCAAGCACGTGTACAGCGAGCCGAACTCCTGGCTGGAACGCCAGCAGGACCACTACGAGCGGTACCTCGCGTTCCTGAACGCATCGGAATCCTCAAGCGAAGGGAGCCGCTGATGTCCACCATGACGTTTGGCCGCGCCATCAACGCGGGCCTGCGCAAGGCCATGGAAAACGACCCGAAAGTTGTGCTGATGGGGGAGGACATCGGCAAGCTGGGAGGCGTCTTCCGCATCACCGACGGCCTGCAAAAGGACTTCGGGCGCCACCGGGTGATGGATACGCCATTGGCCGAGTCCGGCATCATGGGCACCGCCGTCGGCTTGGCTTACCGCGGCTACCGTCCCGTCGTCGAGATCCAGTTCGACGGTTTCATCTACCCGGCGTTCGACCAGATCGTGTGCCAGGTCGCCAAACTCCACTACCGGACACAGGGCAAGGTAAAGGTGCCGCTGACCATCCGCGTTCCGTTTGGAGGCGGTATCGGCTCCCCGAGCACCACTCCGAATCGCCCGAGGCCTACTTCACCCACACCTCCGGACTGAGGGTAGTCAGTGTCTCCAACCCGCAGGATGCCTATGTAGTAATCCAGCAGGCGATTGCCAGCGACGACCCGGTCCTGTTCTTCGAACCGAAGCGCCGCTACCACGTCAAGGGCGAGGTGGATGAGGGTGTCGATATCACCGCCTCGAGCATGGGGGACGCCCGCGTCGTCACCGAGGGCAGCGATGTCACGCTCGTGACGTACGGCCCGCTGGTGCCGACCGCGCGCGATGCCGCGATCGCCGCTTCCGACGAAGGCGTGTCGGTGGAGGTTATCGACCTGCGCTCGCTGGCACCCATCGACTACGCCACCGTGGAGCGGTCCGTCCGTAAGACCGGGCGCCTGGTCATCACCCACGAGGCCGCACAGTCGGGCGGTCTGGGGGCTGAAATCGCCGCTAGCATCACCGAGCGATGCTTCTACCACCTGGAACATGCACCCGTGCGGGTCACCGGTTTCGACATCCCGTACCCGTACTCGAAGCTGGAGTTCCACCACCTGCCCGACCTGGACCGGATCCTCGACGGCGTCGACCGGGCACTGGGACGGCCCAACTCACTGAACCCGCACGGCGGACTGGAAGGATAGTGTCACCGGTGATCAAGGAATTCCGGCTGCCCGACCTCGGCGAAGGGCTGACCGAATCGGAAATCGTCGCCTGGCACGTCGCCGTCGGGGACACCGTGGAACTGAACCAGGTGATTGCCGATGTCGAAACCGCCAAGGCGGTTGTCGAGCTGCCCTCGCCCTACGCCGGCAGGATCGCCGCGCTGCACGAACAGCCCGGCACCGTGGTTGAGGTGGGTTCGCCCATCGTCTCCTTCGATGTTCCGAGCCCCGACAGCCAGGACACTGCAGCCGGCCAGATTCCGCCGTCCGAGCCGACAGCAGTAGAGGCAACCGACGACGACGGCGCGGCGCCGGCCAAACGCGAGCCGAACCTGGTGGGCTACGGGGCGGCGGTAGAGAAGACCGGCAGACCCACCCGCCGCCGCAGGCCCGTGCCGGCGGAGGCTTCGCCACGCGTAGCCGAGCCGGCGAAGCCGGTCGTCGCTGCCGCTTCCGCGCAGCCGGCCGCGGCCGAGCCCGCGCAGCCTGCCGAACGCCCCCGCTCGACGCCGCCGGTGCGCAAGCTTGCCCGCGACTCCGGAGTGGACCTCGCCCAGCTGACGGGCACCGGCCCGGGCGGGCTCATCACCCGTGAGGATGTGCTGGCTGCACAGACCAAAGCCGGCGACGAGGTCGTTGGCGCCGGGCCGGCGTCGTCCGCGTCCCGTCCACAAGCGGAGCGGAAGATCCGCACGCCTATCAAGGGCGTCCGCAAGCACACTGCCGCTGCCATGGTCGCCAGTGCTTTCACAGCCCCGCACGTCACCGAGTTCCTGACCGTGGACGTGACCGAGTCGATGGAACTGCTCGCCCGCATCAGGTCCACCCGGCCATTCGCGGAAGTGCGCCTGACACCGTTGGCACTGGTGGCCAAGGCCCTGTGCATCGCCCTCGACCGCAACCCGACACTGAACTCGCACTGGGATGACGCCGCCCAGGAGATCGTCCAGTACACCTACGTGAATCTGGGTATCGCGGCCGCTACTCCACGCGGGCTGATGGTGCCGAACATCAAGGACGCCCAGGAGCTCAGTCTTGCCGAGCTTGCGGACGCGCTGAAGAATCTCACAGATACCGCACGTGCGGGCAAGACGAGCCCTGCAGACCTGACCGGCGGGACCATTTCGATCACCAACGTTGGCGTATTCGGCATAGACGCCGGAACCCCGATCCTCAATCCGGGAGAGGCGGCAATACTTGCCATGGGAGCGGTGCGCAAGATGCCGTGGGAGCATCAGGACCAGATTGCCCTGCGCCAGGTGATGACCCTCAGCCTCTCCTTTGACCACCGCCTGGTTGACGGCGAGCAGGGCTCACGCTTCCTTGCCGATGTCGGCACCATCCTGTCGGACCCCGGCATGGTGCTGACAATGGTGTAGTGCCCGGAAATCAGCTCAGTTCGAGGATGAGTTCGCGAACCACCGCGCCGCGGGCGTTCGCGAAGCCCTGTGTCTCACCAATCTGCTTGAACCCGTAGCGCTCAAGAATGCGGATCGAATTCGTATTGTCCGCCACGGCGCGCGCCCGCAGCGGCCGCTCGGTGAACTCTTCAAGGAAGAGGCCCACCGCCGCCGTCGTAATTCCCTGTCCCCACCGTGCCTTGTCGATCCAGTAGCTGATCTCCGGGATGCCGCCATCGCGGTAGGCCAGGATGCTTCCGACGACGTCGCCGTCGGCCACGATGGTGCGCACCGTGATGGTCGGGTCATTCAGGATGTTCTGCCAGTGGTGGTCAAAAACGCCGCGGTCGGACGGGTTCTTGGCGCTGAAGGCTGCCATGTGGTTGGCGCTGGGATCGAGTTGGTGGGAAAAGAACTCGTTCAGGTCGGCGGGTTCAACGGCGCGTAGCGTGATCACTGGAAGCTTTCAGGTAGGTGGTACAGGTTTTCGGCGGAATAGCTGGCTTGCCTTCAGCCTACTAGGGGCGTGACGCGGATTACTTCATGCTTCGACATTCAGGGCGGCCCACGCCATGTCCTCGAGTAGTTGGCGCAGCTCGGCGGTGTCCCGGCTGCTGCGGCGACGGTGCGTCGTGTGGGGAGTTGAGTTGATCAGCCCGAACGCCGCATGCGCCTTTCGGCGCAGCTGTGTCCTTGATGAGTCAGGTGTTCGGTCGGCCAGCACGTCCACCCAGACCTCCACGTAGCTGCGCTGCAGCGAACGCACAGTCTCCTGGTCCTCCTCCGCCAGTGAACTGAGGTCCCGGTCCTGGACGCGGATGACGTTGGCGTTGCGCAGGGCGAAGTCCACCTGAAATTCGATCAGCCCTCGCAGGGCATGGTCCGGGGTGGGGGATTCGGCCACAACGGCGCGTCCGCCGTCCAGCAGATCCGAGCTGACGCCGGCCAACAGCGCCGCCAGTACCGCAGGCTTGCCGCTGAAGTGCCGGTAGACCGCCGGCCCACTCACTCCCGCTGCTGCCCCGAGGTCCTCGATTGACACTCCGTTATAGCCGCGCTCGGCGAACAGCTGCGCCGCAGCGTCCAGCAGCGCTGCGCGGCGGGAGGCCTTCGCCAGACTGCGTCCGGTCATCCGGGAGGGTGCGGGAGCGTCCATGCCGCCTTTCGGGGAAGGAATCAGGGAAGTCATGAAGGGAGTCACGAATGAAAGGACAGGGCTGCCTCCATTCTGGTGGACAGCTCGGTTAATAGCTAATAACCTAATTTGAGTTAATAGGCGCTAACTGAGTGGCGCTTCGCGCTTCTTTGGAAGGGACGTCAATGGAGACCCTCGCTTCGCAGGTCGATCCGGGCAGCGACGCGTTCCGGCAGAACGAGGCCGGGCAGCGCGCGCTCGCCGAGGAGCTTCGCGACCGCCTCGCGAAGACGGCGCTCGGGGGCCCGGAATCATCCCGCGAACGCCACGTGGCCCGCGGGAAGCTCCTGCCGCGCGACCGGATCGATCACCTGCTGGATCCCGGCAGCCCCTTCCTGGAGATCGCGCCCCTTGCGGCGAACGGTATGTACGACGACGAGAGCCCGGGTGCCGGAGTCATCGCCGGCATCGGTCTGGTTCACTCCCGGCAGGTCCTGGTTATCTGCAATGACGCCACGGTCAAGGGCGGCACCTACTACCCGATGACCGTGAAGAAACACTTGCGCGCCCAGGAGATCGCGCTCGAGAACAACCTCCCGTGCATCTACCTCGTGGACTCCGGCGGGGCGTTCCTGCCCAAGCAGGACGAAGTGTTTCCGGACCGGGAGCACTTCGGCCGCATTTTTTACAACCAGGCGACCATGTCTGCCCGGAAGATCCCACAGATCGCGGCCGTGATGGGCTCGTGCACCGCTGGAGGGGCATATGTGCCGGCCATGAGCGACGAGACCGTCATCGTCCGGAACCAGGGCACCATCTTCCTCGGAGGCCCGCCACTCGTGAAGGCAGCCATCGGTGAGATCGTCACGGCGGAGGAGCTTGGCGGCGGTGACGTCCACGCCCGCACGTCCGGCGTCGTCGACCACCTTGCCGAGAACGACCAGCATGCGCTCGAGATTGTGCGCGATATCGTCTCGACCCTGCCCGTTCCAGAGTGGGCCTGGACCCCGAGCCCCTTCGAAGAGCCCGCCGTGGACCCGGCCACGCTCTACGGCGCCGTACCGCTGGACGTGAACGCGCCCTACGACGTCCGGGAAATCATCGCCCGCATCGTCGATGGCAGCCGCTTCCACGAGTTCAAGAAGGAGTACGGCACCACCCTCGTCACAGGATTCGCCACCCTGCACGGACACCGGGTGGGCATAGTCGCGAACAACGGAGTGCTCTTCGCTGAGTCGGCGATGAAGGGCGCGCACTTCATCGAGCTCTGCGACCAGCGCGGCATCCCCCTGATTTTCCTGCAGAACATTTCCGGCTTCATGGTGGGACGGGACTACGAGGCGGGCGGAATCGCCAAGCACGGGGCAAAGATGGTGACCGCGGTGGCGACCTGCCGCGTGCCCAAGCTGACCGTCGTCGTCGGCGGTTCCTTCGGCGCAGGGAACTATTCAATGTGCGGCCGGGCCTACTCGCCGCGCTTCCTGTGGATGTGGCCGGCCAGCCGGATCTCGGTCATGGGCGGGAACCAGGCCGCTTCCGTACTGAGCACGGTCAAGCGCGATCAGCTCGAGGCCCGCGGCGAGGAGTGGAGCGCGTCCGACGAGGAGGCCTTCAAAGCCCCCATCCGGGAACAGTACGATGCGCAGGGAAGCCCCTACTACTCGACGGCGCGCCTGTGGGACGACGGGATCATCGACCCCGCCGATACCCGCCGGGTGCTTGGGCTCGCCCTCGACGTGTGCGCGAACGCACCGTTGCCCGACACCTCCTTCGGACTCTTCAGGATGTGAATGGAATGCCCACACAACCAACGGCCTTCAGCACCGTGCTCGTCGCCAATCGCGGCGAAATCGCGTGCCGCGTGATCCGGACCCTCCGCGCCATGGGCATCCGCTCCGTCGCCGTCTACAGCGACGCCGACACCGGTGCCCGCCACGTGCGCGAGGCGGACACCGCGGTCCGGATTGGACCGGCCACACCCACGCGGAGCTACCTGGACATCGATGCCATCATCGACGCCTGCCGGAGAAGCGGTGCCCAGGCTGTGCACCCGGGCTACGGCTTCCTGAGCGAAAACCAGGCCTTCGCCAGGGCTTTGGAGGGCGCCGGCATCGCGTTCATCGGTCCGGGCGTCAAAGCGCTGACCGTCATGGGCGACAAGATCCGCTCGAAGAACCACGTTGCCGGCTTCGGCGTTCCGGTGGTGCCGGGGATCGCCGAGCCCGGACTCACCGACGAGGACCTGATCGCCGCGGCGCCCCAGGTTGGCTATCCGCTATTGATCAAACCCTCCGCGGGCGGTGGCGGAAAGGGCATGCACGCAGTCGAGCGGCCCGAGGACCTTCCTGGTGCGCTGCAGACCGCGCGACGGGTCGCGGCGTCCGCCTTCGGTGATGACACCCTGTTCCTCGAACGGCTGGTTCGCACCCCGCGGCACATCGAGGTCCAGGTGCTGGCCGACTCTTACGGGAACGTAATCCACCTCGGCGAGCGGGAGTGCTCGCTGCAGCGGCGGCATCAGAAGGTCATCGAGGAGGCGCCCTCGCCCCTGCTGGACGCTGCAACCCGTGGGCGGATCGGGGCGGCAGCCTGCAATGCAGCCCGCAGCGTGGACTATGTCGGCGCGGGAACGGTCGAGTTCCTAGTGTCCGATGAGGCACCGGATGAGTTCTTCTTCATGGAGATGAATACCCGCCTGCAGGTGGAGCACCCGGTCACGGAGCTAGTGACCGGCGTCGACCTTGTCGAGGAGCAGGTGCGCATCGCCTCTGGCGAGAAGCTTTCCCTGGCGCAGGACGACGTCGTGCTCACCGGCCACGCGGTGGAGGCGCGGGTCTACGCGGAGGACGCCGCGGCGGGGTTCCTTCCGTCCGCAGGGACCGTTGAGAGCCTTGCCGAACCGGAGGGGGAGGGGATCCGGGTGGACAGCTCGCTGCTGCCCGGGCTGACCATCTCACTGACCTACGACCCGATGTTGTCGAAAGTGATTGCCTGGGCTCCCACCCGCGCGGAGGCGCTGGACCGCCTGGACCGTGCGCTTGCGGACACCCGGATCGCCGGGCTTCGCACCAATGTCGAATACCTGCGCCTGCTCATCAACGACGACGACGTCCGCACCGGCAGGCTCGACACCACCCTGATCGAACGCAAACTGCCGGCCCTGTCCTTCCGCACGGCGACGGAGGCTGAGTTGGCGGCCGCCGCCGTCGTGCTGGTGGACCTGGTTTCCGAGCCGCACCAGGGCAGCGGCTCGCCCTGGTTGCGGCGCGACGGCTGGCGGATGGGCGGTGCTCCTGCCGGCATTCCTGTGCAGTTGGACGACGGCTCCTCAGTGAGGGAGCTCGTTATCGTGCACGACGGCGCGGGAAGCACTGTCCAGGTCGGCGGCACGCAGTACCGGGTTCAGTGGATCCCCGCCGCTCCCGGCGACGGGGCCGCGGGAGGCGCGGGCACCGCCGTCGTCGACGGGGTGAGCCTGACAACCCGGTTCATCCGCGCGGAAGCGGCGGCAGGCGGGCCTACCGTCTGGCTCGCCGACGATGGATGGGCCGCGCCGGTGCGCATGCTGCCGCGGGACGAGGTGCTGCAACGGCAGCTTGCGCAGATCGCCCGTGCGGAAGGATCCGCGGATCCCGAGTTGCGCTCGCCCATGCCCGGCACCGTGATCACCGTCAGTGTGGCAGACGGTGACCGGGTGTCCGAGGGGCAGGTCCTGCTCAGTGTCGAGGCGATGAAGATGGAACACCAGCTTCGGGCCGCCGTCGACGGCACAGTCAACATCAGTCTCAGCCCCGGCGATCTGGTCTCCGCCAACCAGGTTGTCGCCCGCATCCACCCCGATCCACCGTCCGGCACAGAAGATCCTGACGCCGAATCCATCCCAGCAGAAGAGAAAGCTCCCACACCATGAATTTCGAACTAAGCGAGGAATACCAGGACCTCGTGGACACCGTGCGGGAATTCGCCGACGAGGTCGTCGCTCCCGTCTCCGCCAAGCACGACGCCGAACACAGCTTCCCGTACGAGGTCATCAAGCAGATGGGCCAGATGGGACTCTTCGGGCTGCCCTTCCCGGAGGAGTACGGGGGCATGGGCGGAGACTATTTCGCCCTGTGCCTGGCGCTGGAGCAGCTCGCGCGGGTGGACCAGTCAGTTGCGATCACGCTCGAGGCAGGGGTGTCGCTCGGCGCCATGCCGATCTACCGGTTTGGGACCGAGGAGCAGAAACGCGAGTGGCTGCCCATGCTCACCAGCGGTGAGGCGCTCGCCGGGTTCGGGCTGACCGAATCCGAGGCGGGCTCGGACGCCTCCGGCACCAAGACCACGGCGCGGCTGGTGGACGGTCAGTGGGTGATCAACGGGACCAAGGAATTCATCACCAACTCCGGCACGGACATTTCCCGGCTGGTTACGGTCACCGCGGTCACGGACACCACAACGGCTCCGGACGGGACGGTGAAGAAGGAAATCTCCACCATCCTCGTTCCCACGGACACGGTGGGGTTCACCGCTGAGAGGCCGTACAACAAGGTGGGCTGGAACGCGTCCGACACGCATCCGCTCACCCTGAAGGACGTCCGTGTTCCGGAAGCAAACCTGCTCGGCGCCCGCGGCCGGGGCTACGCGAACTTCCTGCAGATTCTCGACGAGGGCCGGATCGCGATCGCAGCGCTCGCAGTCGGTGCGGCGCAGGGCTGCGTTGAACAGTCCATCCGCTATGCGAAGGAGCGGCAGGCCTTCGGCAGCAACATTGGCGCCTACCAATCCATCCAGTTCAAGATCGCCCGCATGCAGGCGAGGGCCCACACCGCGCGCCTGGCCTACTACGACGCCGCGGCGCGGATGCTCGCGGGCAAGCCGTTCAAGACGCAGGCCTCCATCGCTAAGCTGGTCGCAGGCGAGGCCGCCATGGACAACGCCCGCGATGCCACCCAGGTGTTCGGCGGGTATGGCTTCATCAATGAATTCACGGTATCCCGCCATTATCGTGACTCCAAGATCCTTGAGATCGGGGAGGGAACCACAGAAGTGCAGTTGATGCTCATCGCCCGTGAACTGGGGCTCTGAGCATCGAGTCGGTGCAGCGCATCGTTTGGAACAAGTAAAGGAGAAGCAGTGATAGACAAGGTCGTCGCCTCTGCAGCCGAGGCCGTGGCGGACATTCCGGACGGCGCTTCGCTCGCCGTCGGCGGTTTTGGACTGTGCGGCATCCCGGTTGCGCTGATCGATGCGCTTCACGAGCAGGGCACCACGGATCTCGAGACCATCAGCAACAACTGCGGGGTGGACGGCTGGGGGCTCGGAAGGCTCCTGGACGACCACCGGATCCGGCGCACGATCAGTTCCTATGTGGGCGAGAACAAGGAGTTCGCCCGCCAGTACCTGGCCGGCGAGCTCGAGGTTGTGCTCACACCGCAGGGAACGCTGGCCGAGAAGCTGCGTGCCGGCGGGGCGGGCATTCCCGCCTTCTACACGACTGCCGGCGTCGGGACGCAGGTGAGCGAGGGCGGGCTGCCGCAGAAGTACGACGACGCCGGCAACGTCGCCATCGCGTCCGCCGCCAAGGAAGTACGGGAGTTCAATGGCCAGGACTACGTCCTTGAGGAGTCCGTTTCCCCGGACTTCGCGCTGGTGCACGCGTGGAAGGGCGACCGCCACGGGAATCTCGTCTTCCACGCCACTGCCATGAACTTCAACCCCCTGTGTGCGCAGGCAGGCAGGATCACCATCGCCGAGGTGGAGGAACTGGTCGAACCGGGCGAGCTGGACCCGGAGCACATCCACACGCCGGGCATCTTCGTGCAGCGGGTGGTGCATACACCGAACACAGAGAAGCGGATTGAGAAACGCACGGTCTCTCTTACCGCCGAACCGTCCAGCCAGGGGAAGGAGCTCTAGTCATGGCGCTGACACGTAACGAACTGGCCGCGCGGGTGGCCCAGGAACTGGAGAACGGGCAGTACGTCAATCTCGGAATCGGGATGCCCACGCTCATTCCCAACTACATCCCCGACGGCGTCGAAGTGGTGCTGCACTCGGAGAACGGGATTCTCGGCGTCGGGCCCTATCCCACCGAGGAACGGCTGGACCCCGACCTGATCAACGCAGGCAAGGAGACCGTCACCGTCAACAAGGGAGCGGCGTTTTTCGACTCCGCGTCCTCCTTCGGCATGGTCCGTGGCGGCCACGTCGACCTGGCCGTGCTGGGTGCAATGGAGGTCGCGGCGAACGGGGATCTGGCCAACTGGATGATTCCCGGCAAGATGGTCAAGGGCATGGGCGGTGCGATGGACCTTGTATTCGGCGCCAAGCGGCTGATCGTCATGATGGAGCACATGGACCGTAATTCAAACCCGAAGATCGTTAAGGAGTGTTCGCTCCCGCTCACCGGCAAGGGCTGTGTCGACCGCATCATCACCGACCTCGCTGTCATCGATGTGGACCACGAACGCAACGGCGGCACCCTGGTTCTGCGCGAGACCGCGCCGGGCGTGACCGTGGAAGAGGTCATCGCAGCGACTGGAGCACCGCTTGAGGTGGAGCTCGATGAAAGCTGACGGGCAGGTGCCGCGGACCGTGGTGCAGCGCGGGCTGTACTACGACGAACTGGATGTCGGAGTGGTGTACTCGCACCGTCCCGGGCGGACGATCACCGAAGCGGACAACGTGCTGTTCACCACGATGACCATGAACACCCAGGCGCTGCACCTGGATGCGGCCTGGAGCGGCGCGCAGCCCTTCGGGCAGCGGCTGGTGAACTCCATGCTCACCCTTGCCACCGTCGTCGGGCAGTCCGTTAGCCAGCTCACGCAGGGAACGATTGTTGCGCAGCTTGGGCTGACCGATGTGTCCTTCCCCAAACCGGTGTTCCACGGTGACACGCTCTACACGGACACCGAGATCACCGGCAAGCGGCTGTCCGAGTCCCGTCCCGGGCAGGGCCTGGTCACCATGAAGCACACCGGGCGCAACCAGGACGGTGACGTCGTGGCACTGGTCAGCCGGACCGTGCTGATGTGGACCAAACAGGCACACGGAGAGGGCAAGGGCGTCCATGACTGACTTCGCCATGGGGCCGGCTCTGCTCTTCTGCCCCGCGGACCGGCCTGAACGCTACGCGAAAGCCGCAGACCGGTCCGACGCCGTCATCCTGGACCTTGAGGACGCAGTGGCGCCCGAGAACAAGGCAGCGGCAAGGGAGGCGTTGATCGCCAACCCGCTTGATCCGGCGAGGACGATCGTTCGCGTCAACCCGGCGCAGACGCATGATTTCGCTCAAGACCTCCAGGCGCTGCACGAGACGAACTACCGCACCATCATGCTGGCGAAGGCTGAGGGCGGCGAGGACCTGTGGGCGATCAGCGGATTCCGGGTGATTGCGCTGTGTGAGACGGCGCGCGGTGTGCTGAAGGCGAGTGAGCTTGCGGGGGAGCCCAACGTCGTCGCGCTCATGTGGGGTGCTGAGGACCTGGTGGCCTCGCTTGGGGGGACGGCCAGCAGGAAGGACGACGGCGGCTACCGCGACATCGCGCGGCATGCCCGCTCAACGGTGCTGCTGGCTGCGGCTGCCGCCGGCAAGCAGGCCGTTGATGCCGTCTACGTCAATATCCCGGACCTTGACGGGCTGGCGGACGAGGCCCGTGACGCCGTTGCATCCGGTTTCAGCATGAAGGCCTGTATCCATCCCAGCCAGGTGGAGGCGATTCGTGCGGCGTACCGGCCCTCGGCTGAGGAGGAGCAGTTTGCCCGCGATCTGCTTGCCGAAGCCCAGCACCACGGGGGCGTGTTCACGTTCCGGGGCAAGATGGTGGATGGCCCGATCCTGAGGCACGCCGAGCAGACCCTGCGCCGGGCGGCGCACCAGCGCTGAGGACGTTGTGCTGAGAGGGTGCGCTACTTCGTCTACGCCGCATCGCGTAGCATTTGGACACGCTTGCAGCATCGAATGGCGAGATCGCGAACAGTCCGAACTGATTCGCACCAGCCATGACCACAATGTGGCACGAGGAGATAGCAGGGCAGCTTTCTCGCGCAGGCTTCGTTTCGCGGTAGCCGCGATATCCACCACACCCTGACCGAGTTAAAGGCTTTGGTGACCGTTGGGGAATACTACAGAATGCGGTCATGGACATCACCGATAACGGATTGAAGCCCAACGCGTTCTCCATCGACACGGCGACGAGGGGAAACGCCGACTACCGCCGCGTCATTTGGACAGGCGAGCACCTGCAGGTAGCGCTCATGTCGCTTGAGCCTGGTGATGTGATCGGCCTTGAGGTACATCACGGCATCGACCAGTACCTGCGAATAGGTGCAGGGAAGGCCCGTGTGAAGATGGGGCCTGCGAAAGACGACCTCTCGCTCCAGCGGGACGCCGAGGGCGGCTGGAGCATTCAGGTGCCTGCCGGCATGTGGCGCGAAGTCGAGAATATCGGAGAAGAACCACTCCGCCTGTACACCGTCTGCGCGCCCGTGAACCCCGCGCAGGAAACTGCGCAGGGGACACCTGAGGCTGAGGCTGAGGACCAGGGCAGCGACGAGCCGACGTCGTGGGTCGCGGAAGTCAAGGATAAGAGCAAAGACGCCGGAATGACCGCATTCATTGACACATCCTTCAACTTCCGCTCAGACAGTCCGCCTAGCAAGGACCCTGACAAATGCAAGGACCCTGACAGATACAGTCCGACGCTTCGCCGGTACCACCAGGTGCTGTGAAGCAAGGAGTTACCCACCGGAGGACGCTTTGACCTTGCGCCGGAGCCCCGCAGGTACCTCGTGCACCGATCCTCCCGGGGTGTCTTCGTCCTCGCCAGTGATGCCTTCACCACCAGGCTGCACAAGCAAGCGCGGCGTGTCATACGTGAGATCCCCGATGATGAGCTGCCGGAGTGGCCCGGCTACACAGTTGGCAGCACCATCGTGTTCCCCGGCAACACGATCGGCGGAAAGCAGACGATCAATGGTGCACGCGGATTCCGCGCCAATGTCGCCGATCGCCCCGACCTGACCTTGGAGTGCATCCGCCGCCACTACCTCGGTGAGCAGCCAAACCCGCTGGCTGACGTCTTGTCGAGGTATGCGAATTTCTTCGAACTGTTTGGGGACTTCCGGGGGTACGTCGAATTTTTCCTGCTGCAGGATCTCGTGGAGGATGACGGCCAGACCATTCGGTTTTTCCACCCGTTCGCAGACTTCAAAACGCCAGCAGTACCGAAGAACAAGGACGAATACCTCCGGTACCTACAGAACAGCAACGATTTCATCCGTGCACGGAACCGCAGGATCGACGCCTATATGGCTATCACCGATCACGGACCGACGCCGAAGGCGTTCAACTTGCAGAGGGCTACGGAGGAGAACGCCGACTACCGCCGGGTTGTCTGGACGGGCAAACATTTGCAGGTGACGCTCATGTCGATCGAGCCCGGCGGTTCGATTGATCTTGAGGTGCATCGCGGCACTGACCGGTTCCTGGGTATCGAGGCAGGGAAGGCTTGCGTGAAGATGGGGCCCGCGAAGGAGGACCTCTCATTCCAGCAGGACGTTGAGGGTGGTTGGAGCATTCTGGTACCCGCGGGAACGTGGCATAGCGTCGAGAACCGCGGCGACGAACCACTCCGTCTGTACACCGTCTACGCTCCGAAGCTCCACGCGCAGGGCATCGTGCAGGAGACACCGAAGGACGCCGACATCGACGAGCAGTAGGGTCGCGACGAGCCGCCGTCTCGGTCGAGAAGTTGACGGCAAGGGCGAATAGTCTGTCCAGTAGTGACCGTCGCGGGACTTGGAGTTCCCCAGCTCCTCATGCAGCACTTATGAATGAGCGCGCTTTTAGCCCATCGCTAGAAAGGCGGCGGCTCGGGTTGCTGGGGATGCGTCGTGGATTCGATACCCGATGGTCGGTTGATTTTCTGCAGGACCGCAGCGGTGAGGGAAATGTCGGACGGTGTTGGCTCCGGAGGTGAACTGTAGGTTTGCCCACCCGGTGACGTCCAGCTCAGCCCGCCGGATGGGTTGGGATCGGGCGTCCACCCCGACTGGTGCTTCAGCATGTGGTGTCGTTTGCACAGGGGGTAAAGATTGTCCTCGCAAGTGCGACCATCCTCGGACCAAGCAATCACATGATCGATCTCGCACCGGCTGGCCGGTCGGTTGCAGCCGTAGAAGCTGCAGGTCTTGTCCCTGACCTTTACCCAGGTACGGAGGTCTTCGCTTGGCCGGTACCGCGTCCGATCCAGTCTCAGCACCGCCCCTGAGTAGGGATGCGTCAATAGACGCATGAACGATGGAGCGTTCGCAGCGAGTTCCCGCGCAACGTCCGCAGGAATCGGGCCGTACCCCTCCAGCTCGGCGGGTTCGTCCGTAAGTCCCATCAAAGAGAACACAGGAACGGTCACCAGCACCTTGGCAGTAGAACCGGAAGCGCCACCGGAGGGACTGCCAAGGAGAGTATCAGCGAAGACGTCTGCACGAAGCTGCGCGAGTGTGCGCGATTCGTCACCGCCTCGTAGGTTTCGGGCAGCAGCATCAACCGAAGTGAAAATCGCCACCGCCTGCTCGGCAGGCAAGTACCCGCTCAGCCACGCCATGCCGTCCTGAGCAGGTTCCAACACCACGCGCCGGTCGGAAAAGGCCTGAGCGCGCCGGGCGCTGAGAGTGTCCGGGTGGAGTTTTTCCCTCAGCCGGCGACAGCGTGCAGCGAGTTTGGGGCGATTCAGCTGGGGCGCCGACTCCAGAATTTCCCTTTCGAAGGCGGGAAGCGCCTCCTCCGGAAGCGTGCGGGCTTGCTCAACGATGACGGACGTTCGGCCGGCGCAGATACGCCCGTCCTCTAGCGCTGTTAGCGTCTTTTGCAGATGTCCGGTCAGGCTCAAGGACTCGCTGACCAACCGGGTGGCGGCCCCCTCCGACAGCTTCAGCAGCGCCGCGGTCTCCGTTGCTGCTTCAGTGAACCGGAGGGAGTCACCTTCTCCGGACCAGGAGTGGTTGGCCGCGTTGCCGAGACCGTAGACCTCCGCCACCAGCCGCGTACGCTGAGCCGCTGCCCATGCGGCCAGCCGTTCCGCTGCACGAAGCAGGTTCAGGGTGTCGGGCAAGCGCCGACTAGACCGCGACTCTTGGCTACGCGCACCCTGCAACCTGCTCACGAGGCTGTAGACGGATGCGTGCTCCACAGCGGAACGCATCCGTTGCTCTGCCGGGTCCTCAAGCTCATCCTCGTCCGATATGAGGTGCTCAAGCGGAACGTCGGGCCACTGCAGTGCCGCCTCGGCATAGGCGTCCTCCAGGATCCTTTCGGTTCCGCTTTCCATACAACCGAGTTCATCATCCGGCTCTGACAAAACTGACGCTGCCCGGTCGGCCAGCAGATGCAGGGGGAAATGGGGGAGCGGTGCGGAATACTGGAAGACATGGCAACCGTCGAAAACCAGGGCACACCGCGCCGCGTCATCATCCTCGGGTCCACCGGATCCATCGGTACCCAGGCCCTCGATGTGATTGCAGCGAATCCGCACCTCTTCACGGTTGCCGGCCTCTCAGCCGGCGGATCAAACATCGCACTGCTCGCATCGCAGGCCGTGACAACCGAAGCCCCACTCGTCGCGGCTGCTTCCGGCTCCGGGCAGGAGTTGAAAGACGCCATTGACGACGCCGCGCGGCAGGCCGGCAAGCAGGGCTACCGCCCCGAACTTCTCGTTGGACCGGACGCGTCAAGCGAGCTGGCAGCGTCGCCGAACGCCGACGTCGTCCTCAATGCCATCACCGGTTCCATTGGACTGGCACCCACCCTCGCCGCGCTGAAGCAGGGCCATCTGTTGGCTCTGGCCAACAAGGAATCTCTGGTGGTCGGCGGGCAGTTGGTGCACGACGCCGCCCGCCCCGGTCAGATCGTGCCCGTGGACTCAGAACACTCCGCCCTGGCCCAGGCGCTCCGCTCCGGAACGCCCGAGGAAGTGCAGCGGTTGGTCCTCACCGCGTCGGGCGGGCCGTTCCGGGGCCGCACCCGCGCCCAGATGGCCTCGGTAACCCCCAAGGAGGCGCTCGCCCACCCGACGTGGGACATGGGCCTGATGGTGACCACCAATTCGGCCACCATGGTGAACAAGGCGCTGGAGGTAGTCGAGGCGCACCTGCTGTTCGATGTCCCGCTGGACCGCATCGACGTCGTCGTCCATCCACAGTCGGTGGTGCACTCAATGGTGGAGTTCATCGACGGCTCCACCATTGCCCAAGCCTCCCCACCGGACATGCGCCTGCCGATCGCGCTCGGCATCGGATGGCCGCACCGCATCGCCGGTGCCGCAACGGGATGCGACTGGACCAAGGCCACCTCCTGGACCTTCGAACCGCTCGACGAGGACGCGTTTCCCGCCGTCGCCCTCGCCAAGGAAGCTGCAGCCCAGCGTGGTACCGCCATGGCCGTCTACAACGCAGCGAACGAAGAAGCGGTGGCAGCCTTCCATGCGGGCCGGATCGGGTTCACAGACATTGTCGACACAGTGCGCGCTGTACTCGACGAACACTCTCCCGAGACCGTCCTGACGCTTGAGACAGTGCTCGACGCCGAGGGGTGGGCACGCCGCACTGCCCGGGCTCGTTGTGGCTTCAGGGACTGATAGACCAGGTGACTGACACCATGAGAAGGAACTGACGTTGTCCATTCTGCTGTTCATTGCCGGCGTGATTTTCGTCGCGGTCGGTATAGCCGCCTCAATCGCACTGCACGAGGTGGGTCACCTGGTCCCTGCAAAGCTCTTCAGGGTCCGGGTCACCCAATACATGATCGGCTTCGGTCCCACCCTCTTCTCCCGCAGGAAGGGCGAGACCGAGTACGGGGTGAAGGCCCTTCCGCTGGGCGGTTACGTCTCCATGGTCGGGATGTTCCCGCCGGCCAAAAGCGTCGACGGCGACAGCACGGTCAGGCAGTCCAGCACCGGCATGTTCCAGCAGTTGGCTGCCGACGCCCGCCGCGCCGCAGCCGAGCAGCTCCAGCCGGGGGACGAGAACCGCGTGTTCTACCGGCTCCCCATCTGGAAGCGCATCGTCATCATGCTCGGCGGGCCGCTGATGAACCTGCTCATCGGCGTGATCATGTTCGCCATCCTCATCATGGGCTTCGGTTCTGCCCAGCCCACCACCACCGTGTCCGAGGTCTACCGCTGCGTGGTCCCGGCCGACCAGCAGCAGGCAACCGGGCAGACTGATTGCGCTCCGGGTGACCCTGCCGCACCCGCGTTCGAAGCCGGGCTGGAACCCGGAGATCGGATCGTTGCCTTCGACGGCCGTGAGGTGACCGATTGGGCTGAGCTGTCCTCCTGGATCCGGGACGCAGCCGGCCGGGAAGTCCCAATCAGCTACGTGCGCGACGGCCAGACGATCGAAGCCACCATCGAACCGCTCCTGACCGAGCGTCCGGTACCGGACGCGGACGGGCAGGCCACCCTGAACGACGACGGCACTGCCGTCATGCAGGAGGTCGGCTTCATCGGGGTGGGCGCCACGCAGGAACTCGTACCGGAGCCGGCCACGGAAGTTTTGCCCGCGGTGGGGGAGAGCATTGTCCGGGTCGCCGGCGTCGTGCTCAATCTTCCCCAACGGGTTGCGCAGGTGGCAGAAGCCGCTTTCTCCGACGCGCCGCGCGACCCTGAAGGCCCGATCAGCGTGGTAGGTGTAGGCCGGATCGCCGGCGAGGTCTCTGCGATGGAGGAAATCCCCCTTGACGCACGGGTGGCCACCCTCGTAGGACTGCTGGGTAGCGTGAACCTTGCCCTGTTCGTGTTCAACCTCATTCCGCTTCTCCCGCTCGACGGCGGCCACGTTGCCGGTGCGCTGTGGGAGGGGCTGCGCCGCGGGGTGGCAAAGGTTTTCCGGAAGCCTGACCCTGGGCCGTTCGATATGGCCAAGCTTCTCCCGGTGACCTACGTTGTAGCCGTGCTCCTGATGGGCATGGGAGCGCTGCTTATCTACGCAGATATTGTGAAGCCGGTAGACCTCTTTGGTTAGGTTGAATTCGCCGATTCACCCTATTTCGGTTGAATTGACTCTTTCAACCACATATGGTTGACGAATGTTCGTTCTCACGATCGACCAACGGGACAGCCAACATGGAGCCGACCGCATTCCCCACCTTCTGCGGTCCCTCAGCGACCTTGCCGCGGCGGTCCCCTTCGAGCGCTCGGTGGGGGATGAGGCCCAGGGGATCCTGCAATCAGCCGACGACGTCGTGGAGGCCACCCTTCGCTGTATCCGTGACGGCGGATGGTACGTGGGAATCGGCATCGGCACCGTCGAGGAGCCCCTCCCCGTTACTCCCCGCGAAGGACGCGGCAGCGCCTTCGTCGCTGCCCGCGCGGCCGTTGAACGAGCCAAGAAGTCAGCTGATCGAGCCCCTCTGGCGGTAGAGGGCCCCAAGGGCGCGGCGGAAGCGGAGGGAGTGCTCGCGCTGATCGCGCGCTTTGTCATGCACCGGTCCGACGCCGAGTGGCGGATCCTCGACCTGCTTGAACCGCAGCGCCGGGGCAGCCAGTCGGCTGTCGCCCGTGCACTGGACATCAGCCCCCAGGCTGTAAGCAAGGCGGTGTTCCGGTCGGCCTGGGTCGAGGAGTGGTCGGCCCGTCCGGCGGCGGCAGTATTGTTACAGCTGGCGGACCGGAACGTTAATGGGGGGAAGAGCTGATGGAGTTGCTTTGGGGTGCGCTCGCCGTGCTGATTGCCGGGGCAGTCGGATCGCCCATCACCCTTGCGGTACTTCGCCTGGCACGCACCGTTGACCGGCAGGAGAGCGCCCAGCAGGGAATAGGCCAGCAGGAGATAAGCCAGCCGGAAAGTGATCAGCCCCTTCCTGCCCACGCGGTGGAAACACCAGCTCCAGAAGAGGTCCCGACCCCTGACAAACCGGGGGTCCTTCGCGGGGGGCTCGTGATCGGTATCCTCGAACGTGTCGCTGTGGCGCTCGCCATCCTGCTGAATGAACCCGTGGCCATCGCGTACGTAATTGCCATCAAAGGCCTTGGCCGTTACGCAGAGCTGAAGGAGACTCCGGCTGCCGCTGAACGGTTCATCATCGGAACCCTTACCTCGCTGCTGTGGGCCTGTGCCGTTGCCGGCCTGACAGCCGTCTACCTCGTCTGATCACGTAGGGTAAGTGCATGAGTGTTTTCGCAGTCGAATACGTGTATGGGGCAGAGTCTGCAGCTGAGCGGGACGTGCATCGTCCGGCGCACCGGGAATGGCTGAACAGCCTCGTAGGCCAGGGCAAGGTTCTGGCTTCCGGCCCCTTCGTTGACAACGCGGGAGCGCTGCTGCTTTTTGTCGCCGGCAGCGAGTCCGAGCTCAGCGATCTCCTGAAGCAGGACCCCTTCGCCACCGCCGGGGTGATCTCCGCAGTCAAGACAACCCAGTGGAACCCCGTCATCGGCGCCTTCTCGGACTACGTCCAGAAGTAACCGCGCCCACAAAGCGCGCAACACCTAGCTAGACCCTATAACTGGAGGATGCTTTGACCTCGGTCTCCCTCGGAATGCCTTCCGCCCCGCCGCCCACCCTCGCGCCGCGGCGGAAGACCCGCCAGATCAAGGTGGGATCTGTGGGCGTCGGATCGGATTACCCGATCAGCGTGCAGTCCATGACCACCACGCCCACCACTGACATCAACGCCACCCTGCAGCAGATCGCCGAGCTGACGGCGTCCGGCTGCGACATTGTGCGCGTGGCGTGTCCTTCCGCGGATGATGCAGAGGCGCTGCCGATCATCGCGAAGAAGTCCCAGATCCCAGTGATCGCCGACATCCACTTCCAGCCCAAGTACGTCTTCGCCGCGATCGACGCCGGCTGCGCGGCCGTCCGCGTCAATCCCGGCAACATCCGCAAGTTCGACGACCAGGTGAAGGAAATCGCCGTCGCCGCCAAGGATGCCGGAACTTCCATCCGGATCGGCGTCAACGCCGGTTCCCTGGACCCGCGACTCCTGCAGAAGTACGGCAAGGCAACCCCTGAGGCCCTTGTGGAGTCAGCGGTTTGGGAAGCGTCACTGTTCGAAGAACACGATTTCCACGACTTCAAGATCTCCGTCAAGCACAACGACCCCGTGGTTATGGTTCGCGCCTACGAACTTCTGGCCGAGCGCGGGGACTGGCCGCTGCACCTCGGCGTTACCGAGGCCGGTCCGGCGTTCCAGGGCACCATCAAGTCGGCAACCGCCTTCGGTGCGCTTCTCTCCAAGGGGATCGGCGACACCATTCGCGTCTCGCTGTCCGCGCCTCCCGTTGAGGAAATCAAGGTCGGCAACCAGATCCTGCAGTCGCTGAACCTGCGCCCGCGGAAGCTTGAGATCGTCTCATGCCCGTCCTGCGGTCGCGCCCAGGTTGACGTTTATACCCTGGCCGACCAGGTAACCGCCGGCCTCGAGGGCATGGAAGTGCCTTTGCGGGTGGCCGTCATGGGCTGTGTGGTTAACGGACCGGGCGAAGCCCGTGAAGCCGACCTCGGTGTCGCTTCCGGTAACGGCAAGGGCCAGATTTTCGTCAAGGGAGAGGTCATCAAGACTGTCCCTGAGGACCAGATTGTTGAGACACTCATTGAAGAAGCAATGAGGATTGCCGAAGAGATGGGCGAAACCGATGGCGAAACTGCTGGCTCGGGTGGCCCCGTGGTTACCGTCAGCTAGGGAGCCCGACGGGGCTGTGCAGTTCCGGACTCTGACCGGCAAGGACACAGCCCAACTCTGGGATCTGGTGAACTCGGACAGCACGGCCAATGTGTTCATGGCCGCGCACCTGGAGGCATCCGGCACTGCCGCCCCGTCGACGTCTGGCGGGGAAGTCATCGGGACATTCCGGGATTCCCGCCTGGTCTCCGCCTGCTGGGCCGGGGTCAACCTCGTGCCGGTGGGAATGGACGACGACGACGCCGCGGCCCTGGGCAGGCTGCTCGGCGAAAGCGGGCGCCGCTTCTCCTCGATCTTCGGTCCGGCGTCCAGCGTTCTCGGCATCTGGTCAACCTTTAGTACCTACAGTCCCAATCCGTTCGACGTGCGGGAAGAACAACCCCTCCTGGAGATGCGGGAGACCTCAACCGTTCCCGCCAACCAGTCGCTGCGTTTCACTGAGCCGCATGAACTGGAGCAGATCCTTCCCGCGTGCGCGGCGATGTTCGAGGAGGAAGTCGGCTACTCGCCCTACGCCGGCGGACAGGAACATTACCGGCGGCGGGTTGCCGGCCTGATCCGGCGCCGGCACTCGTTGGTCGATTTCGACGACGAAGGCCAGGTGGTGTTCAAGGCGGAACTGGGGACGGTGTCGGCAAGCACGGCGCAGGTTCAGGGCGTCTGGGTCAATCCTGCCTACCGTGGGCAGGGTTTGAGCGCCGGTTATATGGCAGCAGTTGTGAGGGAGGGCCTCAAGCTCGCTCCCGTGGTGAGCTTGTATGTGAACTCCTACAACGAGCGCGCGCTTGCGCTCTACAAGAGCGTCGGTTTTCAGAGAGCTGGAGAGTTCGCCACCGTCCTGTTCTGATCCCGCTCCTCTTGACCAGCATCCCGGAAGGCCAGACCATGAGCGCAGCGAGGCGCATCGCCGCAATCGGGGTGATGCTCGTGCTCACTGGCTGCAGCGGGACGGATTCGGACGGAAGCAAGGCCCCGCCGTCGTCGTCCGAGTCCGTTGTGTCCGGAACCCCGGAGCCGACGGGCGAAGGCACGGCCGCGCCGTCCGGGGTCACACCTTCAGGCCCCCAGTTCAGCGCTGCTCAACTCGAAGCGGTACTGGCAAAAATCAACGAGGCTGAGTCCCTGAAGGCCACGGTGATCCCGGACGAGGACATTCGGAATCAGCTTGAGGAAGAGCCCGGACCGGACTCGGGACTGGTTGTTACGCCCAAGGAATGCAACCTCTACGCGGAAACAAGCCCGGAAGCCCTTGCTGACGAGGCCACGCTCGCCGTCATGACGTTCGCGGGGGAGTCCTCGCTGCAGCCGGACTCGATTACCCTGTCCAGTCTCCCGACTGAAGATTCAGCCCGCCGTCAACTGGGAGAAGCCCGCGGGCAGTTGGCGGCGTGCGCAGAGTTCACGTTCCAGGCGGGCGGCCAGGATGTCGAAGCAGCGGTCGAGGAGCTTGACGTGGAGACATCGGCCGAGGACCACCTCGCCCTGCGCACAACCGTTCGAATACCGGGCAGCATCCAGGAATCAGTCACCGTCACCGGGGTGGTAAGCAGCACCGTGATCAACGTTCTGGTGGGAAGCTCAACCGACCCGGAAGCGGACAATGCACGCGCCGTCGAACTGCTGAATCTGGTGGTAGCAGGGCTTGAGAGGCTCTGAACCTCGCATGTCACCGGATACCTGCCGGAGCGGTTAGATTGGTAGGTGTTGTTTGCTGCCGCCGCACGTCTGAGGCCCGCAGCACCTAGTGCCTACGAAACGGATTCCAAGCGTGGTCCTTCGACTCTCCACCCTCTTCCTGCGCACACTGCGCGAAGATCCTGCCGAAGCTGAGGTCGCCAGCCACCGGTTGCTGCTGCGTGCCGGTTACATCCGGAGGGCCGCACCCGGCATCTACAGCTGGCTGCCGCTGGGCTTGAAGGTGCTGGCCAAGGTCGAGAACATCGTGCGCGAGGAAATGGACGCGATCGGCGCCCAGGAGGTCCACTTCCCGGCCCTTCTGCCCAAGGAACCGTACGAAGCCACCAATCGATGGACCGAATACGGCGAGGGGCTCTTCCGCCTGAAGGACCGCAAGGACGCCGACTACCTGCTGGCGCCCACACACGAGGAGATGTTCACCCTCCTGGTCAAGGACCTGTACAACTCGTACAAGGATCTACCGCTGAGCCTCTACCAGATCCAGACCAAGTACCGTGACGAGGCCCGTCCGCGTGCCGGCCTGCTGCGTGGCCGCGAGTTCATCATGAAGGATTCCTACTCCTTCGACATCGATGACGAGGGCCTGGAGACCAGCTACCAGAAGCACCGGGATGCCTATCTTCGGATCTTCGGACGGCTGGGGCTGGAGGTCATCCCGGTCGCCGCCACCGCAGGTGCGATGGGCGGCTCCAAGAGCGAGGAATTCCTGCACCCCACCGAAATCGGTGAGGACACCTTTGTGGTGTCCGACGGCGGTTACGCGGCCAACGTAGAAGCCGTCACAACCGTGGTGCCTGCCGAGATCGACTTCACCGACGCGCCGGCTGCCGACGTCCGGGACACTCCCAACACCCCGACGATCGAGACCCTCGTTGACCATGCCAACGCCGAACTGCCCCGCCAGGACCGCCCGTGGACCGCGGCGGACACGCTGAAGAACGTGGTCCTTGCCGCTGTGCTTCCGTCCGGAGAGCGCGTGCTCGTGGTAATCGGCGTTCCCGGTGACCGCAACGTGGACCTCAAGCGCATCGAGGCCAACATCGCCGGCCACCTGTCAGTCGGCGGAGAGGTCGCCGTCGAAGCGGCCACCGACGAGGACCTGAAGAAGCACCCCGGCCTGGTCAAGGGGTACATCGGTCCGGGGCTGAGCCTGGATTCTGCTGTCCTGGGAACCGAAGGCTCCACGGGAATTCCTTACCTCGTCGACCCCCGGATTGTCTCCGGCACCACGTGGGTCACGGGAGCGAACGTCAGCGGGAAGCACGTCTTCGGCCTTGTCGCCGGGCGGGACTTCGGCTGGGACGGCGTCATCGAATCCGTCGAAGTACGCGAAGGTGATGAAGCGCCGGACGGGTCAGGGCCGCTGCGCACGCAGCGCGGCATCGAGATGGGCCACATCTTCCAGCTGGGACGAAAGTATGCCGAGGCGCTGCACCTGAAGGTCCTGGACCAGAACGGCAAGCTGACCACCGTCACCATGGGTTCCTACGGCGTCGGCGTGACCCGCGCAGTGGCCGCACTTGTCGAATCCAACCGGGACGAGAAGGGCATCATCTGGCCGCGCAACGTTGCTCCCGCCGATATCCACCTGGTGGCCACGGGCAAGGGCGACGAGGTCTTCGCAGCCGCGGAGCAGCTCGCCGGTGAGCTCGAGAAGCAGGGCCTGAGCGTGATCTACGACGACCGCCAAAAGGTCTCGCCCGGAGTGAAGTTCGGCGATGCCGAGCTGATCGGGGTACCCACGATCGTCGTCGTCGGGCGCGGCCTGGCCGACGGTCTCGTCGAGGTGAAGGACCGGGCCTCCGGCACCAGCGAGAACGTCGCCGTCGCCGAGGCAGCAACGCACCTCCGCGCGCTGATCAGCGCCTAGGCGGCGCGGGTGGTCTCCGGGCTGGAAGAGATCCAGCTCGCCACGGTGCTGCTCGTGATTGCTGCCGGTTTCGCCGCCGGCTGGGTGGACGCGGTGGTCGGCGGCGGGGGACTGGTACAGCTGCCTGCGCTGCTGATGGTTCCCGGCATCACTCCCGTCCAGGCCCTTGCGACCAACAAGATGGGCTCGATCTTCGGCACCACAACCAGCGCCATCACCTATTTCCGACGGGCACGGCCGGACCTTCGCACGGCCGTGCCGATGGCGCTGATTGCCTTGGTGGGCAGTTTCGGCGGGGCAATCCTGGCAGCCTCCCTGCCCGCTGCGGTCTTCAAGCCGATCATCATTGTGGCCCTGATCGCGGTGGCGATCTTTACGGCCTTTAGGCCAACGGTCGGGACGCTGACGAAGCTTCGCCACAGCGGCCGCCGCCACTACGGAACCGCAGGAGCGATCGGCCTGGTGATCGGGTTCTATGACGGACTCATCGGCCCCGGCACCGGCTCGTTCCTGATCATCGCCATGGTGACGCTGCTTGGCTACAGCTTCCTGGGCGCCAGTGCGAAGGCGAAGATCGTGAACATGGCCACCAATCTTGGTGCCCTCGTCTTCTTCCTGCCCAACGGATCGCTTTTGTGGGGGCTGGGACTCATCCTGGGAGGGGCGAACATGGTCGGCGGCTACGTTGGTTCCCGGATGGCGATCACGAAGGGGAGCACTTTCATCCGCGTGGTGTTCCTGATCGTGGTGGGGGCGCTGATCGTCAAGCTTGGCTACGACGTCTGGGCCGAAAACTTCGGCTGAGCCCGACCAGACCGATCAGGCCGATCAGGGCGCTGCGAGCTTCGCCGCAGGAGGAAGATTCTCCAGTGGC
This sequence comes from Arthrobacter sp. JZ12, assembly GCF_035189165.1. Taxonomy (NCBI): domain Bacteria; kingdom Bacillati; phylum Actinomycetota; class Actinomycetes; order Micrococcales; family Micrococcaceae; genus Arthrobacter; species Arthrobacter sp. JZ12. Next base: position 1,221,042 of record NZ_CP045246.1, read on the forward strand.
CTGCGGAGGAGGTTGCTCGCCACCCAGAGCGAGCGGTCGGCGTCGTTGGTGTGGCCGTCGCGAAGGTATCCCAGCGCGTTGTCCACCTCCCGGGCCACCGACCAGTCCCGGGCGAGCATGGGGTCCAGGCCGGCGGCAAGCGCCAGATCGGTGCAGCGGTCCCTCAGGTGCGCAGCCGGGTCAATCGGCGAAAGGTCGCTGATCCGGTTCCAGAGCATCGGCGCGACGGCGAACTCCGCGTCGCCCAGCACCGGCTTCGGATCAATCGCAAGGAACTGGCGCGGACGCTCCAGCACCGGAAGCATATTCAGGTAGTGCAGGTCGGAGTGGACCAGCACGTCGTTGTCACGCCGGCGCCCCACTGCGCCGTGGACCTGGCACACCTCAAGAGCGTACTCAAGCAGCCAGCGGTCGAAGGGGCGTCCCAGGGCCTCCCACTCCAGCGGAAGCGTATCCGTCCACTGCTCGGCCTGCTCCGCGACGGACGGTATGGCCAGCCAGCGCGGATCGGCGAATCCGGTCTCGGTGGGGGGAGCTATGGACAGCTCATGCATCAGCCCTCCCCACACCTCCGTGGTGTCGGCCAGGGGAAGCATGTTCAGCGACGAATCCCCGTCAAGGCGTTCAAGGAGGAGGACGAGATCGTCCCGGGAACTCATCAGGAGCTCCACCGCTCCATTCCCGTCCCAGAGCGAGAGGGCGTCGGGTTCGGGAAGTGCCTCGTCATGCGGGGCCGTGATCTTCAGGACCCCCGGCGCTCCGTCTCCGCAGATCACCGGAAGAACGACGGCGACATGTCCGCTCCAGGGCAGAGTGTCCGGATCGAGATCCAGGACCAGGTCCCAGTCGTCCAGATAGCGGTTCGCGATACCGGCCCACCGATCGAGCCACTGCCTCCCCCGGGCAGTGTGAGGACCTTGTGCACCAGCGAGCGCGGAAGTTCGATGTCGCGTGCATCCACCTCCTAAGCCTAGCGCCCAGGCTCCTCCAGCCTCGGGTATTCGTCAGCGGCAATGCCGGGAAACGCCGGCAGTCCTGTCGCGGGGGATTGCCCGGCACCCGTTTCGATCGCGTGCTGTGCAGTATCAGCGAGCCGCCGAATCGCCCAGGTTCGGACAATCCCCGTGCGGCTGACTCCCACCAGGTCCGCGTACGTTTCCACCATTGCGCCCTCGAGCAGTTGCAGCGACCTACCGGTGTCAGCCAGGAAGTCCCCGGTCAGTGAGTAGGCGACGGCGGGCAGCGGCTCAGCCACGCACTGCTGGGCCAGCACCGCCGAACCGGAGGAGGCGGCGTCGTCGTGCTCGGCCATGCGCGGCAGGTACTCCTGCGGCTCCGGTGCGCGGGCCGCAGCCAGCTCGTACGCATAGGCAGCCCGGTGCTCGGCCAGCACCGCGAGCCGTGCCCCCTCCAGGCCGGTATCTCGCTGCAGGGGCACATCGACCGGGCAGGCGGGCGCGCCGTCGTACTGGGCATCAGGCACCGGGATGGACGGAAGACTGACGCCCATGCTTCCCGCAAGCGACCTTGCCTGCAGCCATTGCGCCGTCGCTACGGAGGCCAGCACCCGGGCCGGACCGGGCTCGGCAGTCGCGGCAGCGTTGAATGCCTTCGTGTAGGACAGGGCGAGGTCGATGAGCAGATCCCGAGGCTGCACGGCGGGCGCGGCCGAGGGAGAAGTTGACGGCGATTCCCGGGCGTCGTTCCCGGTATCGCTGAAGGCGGAAGGCGGAGGCTCCGTGGCGTCGTCGGGCAGTTGAAGCGCCGCTGCGTGAAGATCGAAGATCGTCGCCATGGACTCATAGGGCGGCGAATCAGCGGCGGTCGCCTCGCCCGCCAGAGCCCGCGCAGTTGACGCCAGGCTCCGGGCTGCACCGGCGCTGTCCGCCAGCGCAAGCTCGGTGGGGGTGGGTTCCTCGCGCGGCTCGGTGCCGATCACCAGGCCGATACATGCGACCATCACCAGGACAAGGAGCAGCACGATGAAACGGAAGAAGCGGCGCACACCCCTACCGAAGCCGCTGCCACCTCGAGCGGTACGGTTGCGGGAGTGCGTCACAACCGATCATCTTGCCATGTCATACCTGGCTGCGGTGTCCCGTTCACCGACCTGTCATAAAGTCGTTAGGGTAGTAGTCACAAGATTATTGAGCGGGAGGCGGAAGTGACGGTTCGTTCCGGGAAGCCGGTTGGGTCCGGGAAGCAGAGTTCCGCCGGAAGGCAAGGCGCTCCGGCACGTCGCCAGGGCCAGAACCTGTCCAACGTTGACGTCGCTGCCGAGGCGCAGCGGCTCCGTGAATTCCTGCGCCCCACCGTTGAACAGCACAACCTCCTGCTGGAGGATGTCGAGGTGCGCGTCACCGGGGGCACCCGCACATTGAACGTTGTAGTGGATGTATCCGACGACGGTGTGGACGGCGTGAGCCTCGATACCGTCTCGGAGGTCTCCCAAAGCATCTCGGACGCTTTGGACAAGGATCCGGAAGACGACGGACAGCCCTACAATCTCGAGGTTTCCTCGCCCGGGGTCTCGCGGCCGCTGACCCAGCCGCGACACTGGCGACGCAACATCGGCCGGCTGGTGGTGGTCAAACTGACCGACGGCGATACCCTTGAGGGCCGCCTTCTTGATGCGCAGGACGCTTCGGTGCTGATCCGACCCCTCCTGCCGGCGCAAAAGGGCACCAAGCCGAAGTTCGGCGAGGACCGGGAAATTGCTTACGACACGATCCGCAAGGGTACGGTCCAGGTCGAATTCGCACACACAGATGCCGATGAACCCGGCGGCGACAATGACTGACACCACCGCTGGCTGCTGAGGAGGCCCCAATGGATATAGATATGAGCGCTCTGCGGCTGTTGGAACGCGAGCGGGAGATTCCGCTGGACCTGCTGATCCCCACCATCGAGCAGGCTCTGCTGGTCGCCTACCACAAGACCACCGGGGCGCAGGAGATGGCCCGGGCCGAGCTCGACCGGCGAACAGGCCACGTCACCATCTGGGCAACGGAAACCGACGACGACGGCGTTGCAGTCGGTGAGTACGACGACACCCCTTCCGGCTTCGGCCGGATCGCGGCCAGCACCGCGCGGCAGATCATCCTGCAGCGGCTGCGCGACGCAGAGGACGACAACATCCTGGGCGAGTTCCGCGGCAAGGAAGGCGAACTGGTCGCGGGAATGATCCAGCAGGGGAACAATCCGCACATGATCCAGGTGAACCTCGGATCAGTGGAAGCGCTGCTCCCGCCGCCCGAACAGGTACCTGGAGAGAAATACCTTCACGGAACCAGGCTCCGTGCCTACGTGGTGGACGTACACCGGGGAATGAAAGGGCCTTCCATCACGTTGTCCCGTTCGCACCCCAATCTGGTGCGGAAGCTCTTCGAACTGGAAGTTCCTGAAATTGCGGACAAGACCGTGGAGATTGTTGCGCTGGCCCGAGAAGCGGGGCACCGCACCAAGATCGCGGTCAAGGCCAATGTTCCGGGAGTCAACGCCAAGGGTGCATGCATCGGCGAGATGGGTTCCCGCGTTCGCGCCGTGATGAATGAACTGAACGACGAGAAGATCGACATCGTTGATTACAGCGATGACCCGGCAACCTTCATCGCCAGCTCACTGTCGCCGTCGCGCGTGTCATCGGTCACAATCACCGACGAGAAGACCCGCAGCGCCCGGGTGGTGGTGCCCGACTACCAGCTGTCCCTCGCTATCGGCAAGGAAGGCCAGAACGCGAGACTTGCAGCCAAGCTGACAGGCTGGCGCATTGACATCGCCTCCGACGCGGCGGGCGCCTGAGTCGCAGGTCCCTCGCACCGGAAGCACCCGATGCGCAATATCGACGCTTATGGCGCTAGAATGGACAGGGCTTATGTCGTTACGTCAACAACCGGTACGAACCTGTATTGGTTGTCGCGACCGTGACGACCAAGCCAATCTGGTTCGATGGACAGCGGTCAACCGTGGCGACGATCGTGTCGCTGAGGTGGACCACCGCCGTCGACTGGTGGGCAGGGGTGCCTGGCTGCACCCCCGGCCGTCCTGTGTGGAGCAAGCGCTCAAACGCAAAGCTTTCAATCGCGCCTTCCGCGGCGCAACTGATACGCAAGGCGTCGAGCAATGGCTGCACACACTCCAGGACGTCTCCTGACGGAGGCTTCCTGCTAGAACACGTCCTCCCTGAAAGCGGGTCAGAAAACTGATGGAAACCCGATGAGTACCCAGCCATGAGTGCCCAACGATGAACAATCTGTTGAGCTCTGCTATCGGCGCGTCAACTGCTTCGGCGGTTGGGGTCTGCAGTAGGAATTAGACGGTTCGCTCCTGACTCGGTGCGGACCGAGACAGGAGAAATGTGGCCAAGGTCCGCGTACACGAGCTCGCCAAGGAGCTCGGGATTACCTCGAAGGATGCAGTAGCAAAACTGCAGGAATTGGGCGAATTCGTCCGTTCGGCATCCTCCACCATTGAAGCGCCCGTCGTGAAGAAACTTCGCGGCGCTTTCCCCGACGCAGGTGCGGCTAAAGCCCCGGCAGCCTCGCGTTCCGCCCAGCCCGCACAGCGGACTCAGGCACCCAAGCCGGCGCCCGCCGCTCCGGCAGCACCTGCTGCCCCGGCCACCCCGACGCCGGCCCCCGCCCAGGAGAAGCCGGCTGCTCCGGCTCCCGAGGCACCCGTAGCTCAGACGCCGGCTGCGCCTGCGTTCAAGGCACCCGAGGTGCAGAAGCCTGAAGCCGGCACCGACTCGGGTACCGAGAGCAGGGCCACCGAGAGCAAGCCCGGCCCCAAGCCGGCAGCTGCCCGTCCCGCTCCGGCTCCCCGTCCCGGTGCTGCACGTCCGGGTGATCGCTCGGCTGCGCCGCGTCCGGGTAACAACCCCTTTGCAACCTCCCAGGGCATGCCGCGGTCGGGCCGCGGCGACGGTGACCGCTCCGGTGGTCCGCGCCCCGGCAACAATCCCTTTGCAACCTCGCAGGGCATGCCGCGTCCGGGCGGACGCCGGGACGATGAGCGCGGTCCCCGTCCCGCTGCAGGTCCCGGCGGTCCGCGGCCCGCGGCTGGTGCAGGCGGTCCCCGTCCTGCCGCAGGTGCAGGCGGTCCCCGTCCCGGAGCTCCCCGTCCGGGTGCTCCGCGCCCCGGCGCCCCTCGTCCGGGCGGACCCCGGCCTACGCCGGGCATGATGCCCAACAGGACTGAACGCCCCGCTGCACCCGGTCGTGGTGCTCCCGGTGGTGGCGGTCCCCGTCGTGGTCCAGGCGGCGCGCCCGGTACCGGCGGCGGCGGCGGAACTGGTCCGGTCGGCGGCGGTTTCGGTAAGGGCGGTCGCGGTCGCGGCGGCACTGCCGGTGCTTTCGGCAAGGGCGGAGCAGGTCGCGGTAAGCAGCGCAAGTCGAAGCGGGCGAAGCGGCAAGAGCTCGAGCAGATGTCAGCCCCGTCGCTGGGTGGCGTCAGTGTTCCCCGCGGGAACGGTGACACAGTCATCCGTCTGCGCCGCGGCTCCTCCATCACGGATTTCGCGGAGAAGATCGATGCGAACCCCGCCGCACTGGTTACCGTGCTGTTCCACCTTGGTGAGATGGCAACGGCCACCCAGTCGCTGGACGAGGGCACCTTCGAGGTCCTCGGCGAGGAACTCGGCTACCGCATCCAGGTTGTCTCGCCGGAGGACGAGGAGCGCGAGCTGCTCGAGAACTTCGACATTGACCTTGACGCGGAGCTGGATGCTGAGGGCGACGAGCAGCTTGAGGCCCGTCCTCCTGTAGTCACCGTCATGGGTCACGTCGACCACGGTAAGACCCGCCTGCTGGATGCCATCCGCAAGTCCAACGTCGTTGCCGGCGAGCACGGCGGCATCACCCAGCACATCGGTGCCTACCAGATCGATCACGAGCACGAGGGCGACAACCGTCCCATCACCTTCATCGACACCCCGGGTCACGAGGCGTTCACCGCCATGCGTGCCCGGGGTGCGAAGGTCACCGACATCGCCGTGCTGGTCGTGGCCGCGGACGACGGCGTGATGCCGCAGACCGTTGAGGCGCTGAACCATGCACAGGCGGCCGGTGTGCCGATCGTGGTCGCGGTGAACAAGATCGACAAGGAGGGCGCGAACCCCGACAAGGTCAAGGGTCAGCTCACCGAGTACGGTCTGGTGCCGGAAGAGTACGGCGGCGACACCATGTTCGTTCACGTCTCTGCGCTCAAGGGCAACGGCATCGACGAACTGCTGGAAGCCGTTCTGCTCACCGCGGATGCCGCACTGGACATGCGTGCCAACCCGAACAAGGACGCGCGCGGTATCGCGATCGAAGCGAACCTGGACAAGGGCCGCGGAGCGGTTGCCACCGTCCTGGTGCAGTCCGGAACGCTGAGCGTCGGCGACACGATCGTTGCGGGCATCGCCCACGGCCGCGTCCGCGCGATGTTCAACGAGGATGGCGAGAACGTTACCGAAGCCGGTCCGTCCCGTCCGGTTCAGGTACTGGGTCTGTCCACGGTTCCGCGGGCAGGCGACACCTTCCTGGTTACCCCGGACGAGCGCACCGCACGGCAGATCGCTGAGAAGCGTGAGGCAGCCGACCGCAACGCCGCCCTGGCCAAGCGCCGCAAGCGCGTCAGCCTGGAAGACTTCGACCAGGCGGTCGCGGAGGGCAAGGTCGATACGCTCAACCTCATCCTCAAGGGCGACGTGTCCGGAGCCGTCGAAGCGCTCGAGGACTCGCTCCTCAAGATCGACGTTGGCGAGGGCGTTGCACTGCGCGTCATCCACCGCGGCGTGGGTGCCATCACCCAGAACGACGTCAACCTGGCTACGGTCGACAACGCGATCATCATCGGCTTCAACGTCCGTCCCGCCGAGCGCGTGGCGGAACTGGCCGACCGCGAGGGCGTGGACCTGCGCTTCTACTCCGTCATCTACGCAGCGATCGATGACATTGAGCTCGCACTCAAGGGCATGCTCAAGCCGGAGTACGAGGAAGCACAGCTCGGTACGGCCGAGGTCCGCGAGGTGTTCCGTTCTTCCAAGTTCGGCAACATCGCAGGTTCGATCGTCCGGTCCGGCATCATCCGCCGCAACACCAAGGCTCGCCTGGTACGCGACGGCGTCGTGATCGGCGACAACCTGACCGTCGAGTCGCTCCGCCGCTTCAAGGACGACGCCACCGAGGTCCGCACGGACTTCGAGTGTGGTATCGGCCTCGGGTCGTTCAACGACATCAAGGAAGGCGACATGATCGAGACCTACGAGATGCGCGAAAAGCCTCGGGTCTAGATTCCTTCCGGGCGGGGCCGCTGCTTGCAGCGGCCCCGCCTCCTATCCATACCGACGACGGCGGGAGGCCGCCGTCGTCGTTGCAGTCCCCGACCTGGGACTAGTAAGGAGAAGCCATGGCAGACGCAGCACGGGCCGCACGGCTGGCCCAGCGCATCAAGGTGATCGTCGCCGAAGCCCTTCGCCGCCGGGTCAAGGATCCGCGCTTGGAAGCGGTCACCGTCACCGACGCGCGCGTAACCAATGACCTGCAGCACGCAACCGTCTACTACACCGTGTTCGGTGATTCGGAGGCTCAGGCAGCAGTGCACAAGGCGCTCGAGTCCGCCAGGGGCGTACTGCGCGCTGAAGTGGGCAGGAACATCACCGCGCGGCTGACGCCGACCCTCGAATTCGTACCGGACGAGGTACCGGTCAACGCGAGCCACTTGGAGGAGCTCCTTCGCACCGCGAAGGAACGCGACGCCGAAGTGGCCGAGCTGGCACGCAAGGCGGCCTTCGCCGGCGATGCCGACCCGTACCGCAAGCCTGCAGATGACGAGGACGAAGCGCAGTAGTCGTACAACAGAAAAGGGCGGTCGCCGGAGTTCGGCGGCCGCCCTTTCGTGTATCCAGTCAGCCCTTCTTCAACGGGTGTCTGTAGCGGGGATTAGTGCCCCCGTTTGTGGATCTCAATCTTGATGATCTTGCCGGCGGGGGGCAGGTTCTCAGGACCAAGGACATCTGTGGTGGCGTAGAGCGTGGAGCCATCCTTCAGCTCAACCTCTGCGGGCTGATTGGCCTCGTACAGGACGCTGGCCCCGGACGCACCCCGCGGAACAACAGAGATGCGGTTGGCGAAGAGTTCAGCGACGTAGAGATTTCCCCTCTGATCGATCGCCAGCCCGGTAGGCGACACCAGTCCAGTCACCGTCTGCCGGGTCTCGCCCGACCAGGGATTCACGGTGAACACCGACCCCAGGGCTCCGAGGCTCGGATCTTCCGGGCCGCCGGGCAGGGACGACACATGCAGCATCTTCCTGTGACCGAGTTCGAGGTCCGTCGGTACCGGCTCCAGGTAATAGGTTGCGCCGACGGCACAGTTATCCATTCCCGCTGCAGCCGCGATCTCTTCGGTCACGGTCACGGGGATTGCTGGAAGCACGGCAACCGTTGATACGTTGCCCCACCGATCAACCCTGAAGATCGCGTTGGCGCCTGCGTCGGCCACGAGCACGTGATCCCTGAACGGGACGGTCGCGATGGGATTTGAGTCCTGCTGGCCGGTATAGCTTGCGCGGGGACCCAGGTTGGTCTGCAGCGCAAGACACGCCTGATCCAGATCGCGGAAGCCGTACCGGGTCTCCTGGTCGGGATTGGCCTCCTGCTCATAAGCGGCGATGTTGGCGATGGTTCTGATATTGCCGTGTCGGTCTCGGGACTTCAGGAGCGACTCATTCTCGGCGGGAATCCCCGCCCCGGCTCCCTTGGTCATGGTGTAGTAGGTGGTCCTGCCGGAGCGGGATACCGATCCGGCGAAGTACCCTTCCATCGCATCGAGAGTCTCGATGTTTCCGTCTCGGGCGATGCGGGAAACCGTTCCCGCGAAGCTTTGGGCGACATCGATGGACCTTCCGTCGCCCACGGCCAGGCGCAGCGGGGAAACCAGCCCCTCGGCTATTACCCTTGTTTCCTCGACGGTCGGCACCGACGACTCATGACGGTCGTGGGCCTGGGCAGGTGCTATTCCCATTCCCAGAGTCAGGGCCGCCGACGCAGCAGCAGCCACAAAGGACTTGTTCACTGTGATCTCCTCAACTTGGTGTAACCAGTTCAAGCGAGACCACATTGGACCTACGCGAGCTGCCCGTTCCCCTCAGCGGATTTCAGCGGATCAATCCACCGACCGGGCGCAGACTCCAAAGCAGTTCACACGATAGACCTGCCGGGGGAATCCGTAAATACTCATCGTCCGATCAGATGGAAGATCTGCGAGGGAGCCGGCTTAGTCCCGAAATCAGTTCGTCGCGATCTCCGCAGAGCGCGATCCTGATCCAGCCTTCGCCATTCGTGCCGAAGGCCGTACCCGGAGCGACCGCGACTTTCTGCTCGGCCAGGAATCTCCGGGCCCACGAGCGTACGTCCCCGCCAGTTGCGTGCGACATGTCGGCCCACAGATAGAAGGCACCCTGCGCGTCCAGGAAGGGCACGTTCAGGTCCTTCAGTGCCGACGTCGCCGTGTCCCGGTTGGTCCGGTAGTGATGAGCGGCCGTTGCGATGTAGTGCTCTGGTCCGGTAAGCGCGGCCACCGCGGCGTACTGGGGCGAGGCTCCGACGCAGGAGACGATCGACTCCATGACCGCATTGAATTGTCTGCCCATGCCGTCCGGCAGGATGAGAGCACCGATTCGAAGGCCGGTGAGCCCGAATGTCTTCGAGAGCGTCAGCGAAGTAACCACGTGCTCGTTCGTGGTGTCGAATCTTGCGGGGCTCACATGGGGAACCCCGAAGGTGAAGGCCTCGTAGCATTCGTCCGACAGGATCCAGAGGTCGTGCCGCCGGGCGAACCGCACCAGATCACGGGTGAGGTCCTCGCTGAATACAGCCCCCAGCGGATTCGAGGGAGAGTTCAGAACCAGAACGCGGGTCTTGTCGGTGACCAGCTCTTCCAAGTCGCTGATCTGCGGCTGGAAGCCGTGCTCGGGGCGTAGCGGGTAGTCCACGGGGCGTGCGTGAACAAGCTGCGCGGTCATGGTGAACGTCGGGTAGCCGGGATTTGGTATGAGAACCTCGTCTCCGGCGTCGAGAAGCATGCTCATTGCCAGATGGAGTCCCTGCTGGGCCCCTGCGGTGACGTAGACGCGAGAAGGATCCACATCCATACCGTTCAGCTTCGCGAAGCGTGCCGCAAAGCTGCTGCGCAGGGGAGTGATCCCTTCGTTTGGGGTGTAGTTGGTCTCATCCCGGTCCAGAGCGGCGATACCTGCCTGAAGGATGTGCCGGGGAACAGGAAAGGCCGGTTCCCCGATGCTCAATACGATCGCGCCCGGTGTTGCCCAGGCTGCCTGCGTTATCTCCCGTATCTGGTTCGAGGGAAGACGCTCGATGTGCTGTGCGATGGATGGCATACGGGCATCGTATCGGCGCAACCTATACTGGAAGGCGTGATTTCCGGGCAGGTCCACTCAGGACTCGTAATTGTGGACAAGCCGCAGGGCTGGACCAGCCATGACGTAGTCGGGAAGCTGCGTCGGATTGCCGGGACCCGGAAGGTGGGGCACGCCGGAACCCTCGATCCGATGGCCACGGGGGTCCTCGTGGTGGGCGTCAACCGCGCTACCCGGCTCCTGACCTACATCGTGGGAACCTCCAAGACCTATACGGCCACCATTCGGTTGGGGCAATCGACCGTGACCGACGACGCCGAGGGCGAGGTCACGTCGCAAACCTCCGCTGCTGATGTGACGGCAGAGGCCATCGGTGCCGCGGTGGGTCGGTTCATCGGGCCTATCGAACAGGTGCCCAGCAGCGTCAGCGCCATCAAGGTAAACGGCGAACGGGCATACGCCCGCGTGCGTTCGGGTGAGGAAGTAGCGCTGGCGGCACGGCCCGTGACGGTCCACAGCTTTGAAATTCATGATGTTCGCAGAATCGGCGACGGAGCCGTCCAGGACGTTGACGTGACCGTAAGGTGCAGTTCGGGAACCTACATCCGCGCACTTGCCAGGGATCTCGGCGCCGCGCTGGGTGTAGGAGGGCATCTGACCGTCCTGCGCCGCACCGAGGTTGGTCCGTATGCGTTGGATCAGGCTTCATCGTTGGATGAACTGGCCTCGGACTTCCGCATGCTGGACATGGACTCGGCGGCACGGGCACTGTTCCCCAGCCGGGAGCTGGACGACAGGGAAGCTTTGGATCTGTCCCATGGTCGTCGAATTTCCGCTTCGGGGAACGGGTCAGCGGACAATCGGCCTGTTGCAGCGTTTGCTCCGGGAGGGTCCCTCGTGGCGCTTCTTGAGGACCGGGGAAATGAAGCGAAGCCGGTACTGGTGTTTACTCCCGGCGGCGGTGCCGGCTGATGGTGGTTGACGGATTCTTCATCGCAGGGGCGGCGGTTTGCTTGTTATCGACGCTTGTGTGCGTGGGCGCGGCGGCCATCAGGCAGCCGCCGAATGACATCACCATCCTGGCCGTTGCGGCCGTCGAACTGTTCCTGCTCGTTTACCTGGTTGCCGGGGTTCTTCGGCAGGCGGGGGGCGAGTCGGTCGCGGGGGAGCCTTGGGAGTTCTGGGGCTATCTCGTAACCGCCCTGATGATTCCCGTCGGCGCCTTTTGGTGGGCGATTCTCGAGCGGTCCCGCTGGAGCAATCTCGTCCTCGGCGCGGTGGGTATCACCATTTTTGTCATGCTTTTCCGGATGGAGCAGATTTGGGACGGAGTGGTACCAGCGTGATCAGGCGCAGCCCAGGAAGCTCAACGGACGCACCTGCAAAAGCGAACGTGGGCGGTCCGCTCAGCGAAGGGCCCGGACGCCTTCTGATTGCCGTGTACGGGGTTTTCGCGCTGGCCGCTACGGCCCGTGCGGCCTTCCAGATCGCAACGAAGTTCTCTGAGGCGCCGGTCGCCTATTCGTTGACGGCCGTGGCGGCCCTCGTCTATGTGTTCGCCACGGTGTCGTTGAGTCGTTCCGGGCGGAGATGGTACGCACTGTCCGTGGCGGCTGTAGGCCTTGAGTTGCTTGGCGTACTGGCCGTTGGGACTCTGAGCGTTGTGGACCCGATCCTGTTCCCGGCCGATACCGTGTGGTCGGTCTATGGGCGCGGGTATGGCTTTGTGCCCCTCGTGCTTCCGGTGCTTGGATTGTGGTGGCTTTATCGCCAGCGGGCAGCGGCCTCAGGTGAGAGGATGGAAGCCTGATTCCACCCGGACCGGATATCGAGGACGAGGGAGCATCATGACCAGCAGCACGCCTGACAGCCCGCAAACGAACCCGCGCCGGGCGGCCGGGTCCGCCCAGGGCGAATCGTCGAGGGAGCGAACTTCTTCCGCTGACAGCGTCGCCGGGAGCGGGCAGACGTCCACCGGTACGCCGTCCACGACCGACCGGGGCAAAGCTTCCGGCAAGGGAACGTCGAAGGGATCCGGGAAACCGGCCAAACCCGGTAGCGACTGGAGTGTCTTCCGGACCGTTGTGGTGCTGGTGGGTTTGGTGATAGCCGGTTTTGGCGGGTACTACCTCATCACGGGGTCGGCAGGGCTTCCCGACACCGGGGACGGTGCGGTGAACCCCACGCTTGAGAACCAGTTCCGGTTCTTTGCGGCCATGATGGTTGGCGTAGGGGCCGCATTCGTGACCATTGCGGTGAAATTCCAATGGGCGAACATGTTGTGGCTGGTGTGCCTGATGGTCTTCATGGGCGGCATCGGCCGGGTGCTCTCCTGGGCGTTCTCGGGACAACCGCACTTCCTCCTTATCATCCTGATGGTCGTTGAACTTGCGTTTCCCGCGGCCCTGCTCGTGTGGCACCGCTACATTGCCAAGACGAGCGAGTTGCGCAGGCAGTACGGCGCCCCCTCCTAGGACGGGCTCCTTCCGGAAGATCTGATCCGGCGCTGCAGGCAGGCCAACCCTGTGCCGAGCAGTAGGAGGCCCGCCCCCGCGGCAACCTCCGTCCGTACACCTGTCTGTGCGAGCTGTTCACGGCCCGCAGCCGGGCCCTGGTTCCCAACCTTTTGGGGTTCGCTGGGTTCGGCAGCAGGGGATGAGGCTGCGGGAGCGGGGGCGGAGTCAACACAGATGGTCTCGGACTGTTCACCGAACGGCGTGGTCAGCGGGTCGGTGTGGCTGTCGCCGGCAAAGCTGGCGACCACCGTATAGCACCCGGGTTCAGTGAACGGTGCGAAGTGTTTGCTGACGTGGTGGCCGTTGCTGGCAGGCACCATGGTTTCTGAATGAAGACGGGCACCGGGGGGAATAGCTGATTGCAGCACGGGCCGCTCGGGGAGCGGCCCGTACATCGACAGTCGGATCTGCCGCGCTGCCTCTTTTCCGTCGAACGTCTCCTCGGGTCCCAGCCCGTCCACTGTCACGGAGTCAGTGACGCTTTCGCCAACGAATGCCTCGTGGGCCGAGAGCCGGGTTGTGATGCTGGGGCGCCACGGCACGAAGGTGGTTTCCTCGGTGATGCCGAAACGGCTTTGCCAGGTCCGGACGTACTTCGCGGCTTCGGCCGGAAGGGCGCTCTCAGACGGAATGGTTTCCGTCCAGACGTACCAGCCGGGGGTAGGCACCTCTAGGGCGTCGGTGTTGTATGTGCCCGGTCCATTTACACGGGTGGTAACAGTACCCACCTGTGGCGTTCCGTGGGGAACAGCGTCCCGCAGGGTCGGCGGAGCGGCGAGCGGACCCCAGAGGGTTGAGACAACCTCAACCGAGACGGGTTCCTGCGAACCTGGAATGACCAGCCACGGGATCGGTTCCGAGCCGTCCGTGGGCTCTGCGCTGCTAACTGTGAGAACGTCGTGAACTTCTGAGCCGGCTTCGGTGCGTGCTGCTGAAGTGCGCGTCGCAACAACCGGCTGGAATGCGGGAAGGTCCGCTAGCGCCGCAGAAGCATCGCGCCGGTCCAGCACCGCCGCGACCAGGAGCCGCTGCGCGTCTGTGCGTGACGGTATGAGCCATTCCACTTCGGCTGCGGGAGTTCTGGGTATTGCTACTTCCAGGGTTCCTGCCCCCAGCCCCGTCCTCTCCAGGGTGAGCTGTTCCACAGCCTCACCGGTGGTCCAGGAGTCCGGGGAGTTTCCGGCGAGCCCGAATGGACCTGTGACTCGGGCCTCGGCGGTGAGGCCGTCCACGGGATTACCATCGGTGCCCCGCACGCTTACGCCGGCTGTGTACAGTCCATCGCCGGTCTCGGCAAGGTCGATGTGAACCTCGTACGGCCCGGCGTTGGTGAGAGCGGCACTGGTCATCACCTGTGCCTGCTGGATGACGGCGGCCGGTAGTTTTTCTGCCTGCAGGATCCTGTCCATGCCGGAAGAACCCCAGGCCATCCCCGGGGAAGTCAGTGCCCAGACTGCCAACTGGACTGACGCTGCTGTTGCGTTGTCCGACGTGCCTCCCCAGCGATGCAGCAGATAGGAAAGTCCGGCATTCTCCCGCTCGGTGAGACGCGTGCCGTCGCTTCGTATGAAGCCGCCGTGGTGGCCGCCGTCGTACGCTCCCGCGTGGGCCGGCGACAGCCGCTCGAAGTCAGTACAGTAGGCGGTTTCGCCCTCGTTGTTCCGGTACTGCCCCACGAAGTGTTCGGCACCGTGCACTCCGGATGCAGGACGCCACTCCCGCCCGGTGGGGGCGGCGTAGCCCGGCAGCGGTTGGTGTGCCAGCAGCAGGACTGCCAGCAGCAGGATGCAGATCGCTGTGGGCAGGGGGGTGGTTCGGGGATTGCTCCTCGGGCGAAGCGGCCGGACAGCAGGTTTCAAAGGCACGTAGTCCTCCAGTGAGTGGATAGGGAGGCATCAGTCCCTGGGGAGGGGACTGATGCCGGAAACAACCTTGTCCTGCCTGTCGCGCGGTTGAGCGTCGAAAGAGCGTTATGTGCAGAAGACGCTCCAGGACAGCTGCCTGTGCAGGACCGATGAGGGCAGCACGGAGCTGCCGTCCCGGCCGGCGTCGTACCGTGGGGCAACCATCGGCCATAATGAATAGTCGATTGAGGATCGGTGCCGCCACCAACCGCCAAGGGAGATGCGTGTTCTACTGGAGAGACCTGGCCGACGTGCCCGAGGGTTTCGGTCCCACGGTTGTCACGATCGGCAACTTCGACGGTGTGCACCGCGGCCATCAGAGCGTTTTGCAGCAGCTAGTTGCAGCGGCCTCGGAGCGGGGAGCGGCCGCCGTCGTTGTATCCTTCGAGCCGCATCCTTTGCAGGTACATCGACCGGAGGACGCGCCCGAGCTGATCATGGGGCTCCAGGACCGGGTGGAAACGCTTGCCGACACCGGTATCGATGGACTGCTGATGATGCACTACACGCTTGAACTCGCCTCCCAGACGCCGGAAGAGTTCGTACGCTCCGTCTTTGTCGATGGACTACGCGCGAAAGCAGTGGTCATCGGTCACGACGTGCGCTTTGGGCGCGGAAACTCTGGTGACCTCTCAACCATGGAATCGCTCGGTGAGCGGTTGGGCTTCGACGTGATTGCCATTGACGACTTCGGCTCCAGTTTGCGGACCAGCACGACGGCGCAGGGGGAGCGGCGCTGTTCTTCCACCTGGGTGCGTGAAGCGCTGGAAGCCGGAGATGTAACCACAGCGGCGCGCATTCTCGGTCGCCCCCACCGCATGCGTGGCGAGGTAATCCATGGTGCGGCTCGCGGACGCGAGCTTGGCTTTCCTACTGCGAACCTGTCACCGGAGGCAACCGGATTCATCCCAGCGGACGGAGTTTACGCCGGATGGCTCATCGACAGCAGCCAGGTGCGTTGGCCGGCGGCCATCTCAGTAGGCTCCAACCCCACCTTCGAAGGCGTGAGCAGGCAGGTCGAAGCCCATGTCATCGACCGGCCCAAGGAGGAAGTGGACGTCTTCGACCTGTACGGGCAGACGGTTATCGTCGAGTTCGTCCGTCGGTTGCGGGGAATGGTTGCTTATCGTGGGCCGGAAGCGCTGGTCGAGCAGATGCGGCTCGACGTCGATGAGACCCGCTCCGTGCTTTCGACAGAACAGCGCACCTACGGGTAGAGTTGAGTGCGCCCTAGCTGCAGTCCGTGGTTGCTGGGGCCGCCGCCGGAGCTCTACTCAAACCGACATATCGGCCTTGAGGGGGAACCGGCATCTATTTTGTTCACGGTACAACTCATAGGAGTTATTTGTGGCACTAGACGCCGCTCAGAAGCAGGAAATCATCAAGGAGTACGCAACCTCTGAGGGTGACACCGGTTCGCCCGAGGTGCAGATCGCGATGCTTTCCCGCCGCATCCTGGACCTGACCGAACACCTCAAGCAGCACAAGCACGACCACCACACCCGTCGTGGCCTGCTCCTGCTGGTCGGTCGCCGTCGTCGTCTGCTGGACTACCTGCACGACACCGACATCACGCGCTACCGTTCGCTCATTGAGCGCCTCGGCCTGCGTCGTTAGTTAGACTGAGAGGCGGCACCTTCCCAAGGGAAGGAGCCGCCTTCATTCTTTGGCGGGCAATATGGTGACCGTCAGAGGTACAAATTCATCAGGAGCCAGGCGGGCAGCTGCAGGCATTCGCGGTCCTCGGTAGTGGTCTCCGGGAAGCATCCTTTGATGCATTCCCGTGGACCTCGATCGAAGACCGGGTGCCACAACCCGTCCTAACGGCGTTGACCAGCAAGACGCCGCCTGCCTCCATCACTGAAGAAACGGAGGTGACTCTCTTGGAGGGTCCCGAAATCCAGTTCGCCGAAGCCGTCATTGACAACGGACGGTTCGGACGGCGCACGGTTCGCTTCGAAACCGGACGCCTTGCCCAGCAGGCCGCAGGCTCGGCCATGGTCTACATCGATGAGGACACCGCGCTCCTCTCCGCAACCACCGCCGGCAAGTCTCCCCGCGAGGGCTTTGACTTCTTCCCGCTGACGGTTGACGTCGAAGAGCGCATGTATGCTGCGGGTCGCATCCCCGGCTCGTTCTTCCGCCGTGAAGGCCGTCCGTCGACCGAGGCGATCCTCGCCTGCCGGCTTATGGACCGCCCGCTCCGCCCGGCGTTCGTCAAGGGCCTGCGCAATGAGGTCCAGATCGTCGTGACCGTTCTGGCCATCAACCCGGACGTACGCTACGACGTGGTTGCCATCAATGCCGCGTCCATGTCCACCCAGCTGTCCGGCCTGCCGTTCTCCGGCCCGATCGGCGGCGTGCGCGTTGCGCTCGTTTCCGACGGCAGCGGCGAGGACCAGTGGATCGCATTCCCCAAGCACTCCGAGCTTGAGAACTCCGTGTTCGACATGGTGGTTGCGGGCCGGGTGGTGGGTGACGACGTCGCCATCATGATGGTCGAGGCCGAGGCCACCGACAATTCCTGGTCCCTGATCAAGGACGACGGCGCCACCGCACCTACCGAAGAGGTTGTCGCCGAGGGCCTCGAGGCAGCAAAGCCGTTCATCCGCGCACTCTGCGAGGCGCAGTCCGACCTCGCTTCCCGTGCGGCGAAGCCCACCGTCGAATTCCCCGTCTTCAAGGACTACGAGGACGACGTCTTCTCCGCCGTGGAGAGCGCAGCCGGTGCCCGGCTTGCCGAGATCTTCACGATCGCCGACAAGCAGGAGCGCGAGGAAGCAGCAAACGCCTACCGTGCCGAGACCATCGAATCCCTCGCAGCCCAGTTCGAGGGCCGTGAGAAGGAAATCGCCGGTGCATTCAACTCGGTCACCAAGAAGGTTGTGCGCCAGCGCATCCTCCGCGACCAGGTGCGCATCGACGGCCGTGGCCTGAGCGACATCCGCAAGCTCACCGCTGAGGTCGAGGTCCTGCCTCGCGTACACGGATCGGCTATCTTCGAGCGCGGCGAGACCCAGATCATGGGTGTCACCACGCTGAACATGCTGAAGATGGAGCAGCAGATCGACTCGCTGTCGCCTGTTACCCGCAAGCGCTACATGCACAACTACAACTTCCCGCCGTATTCCACCGGAGAAACCGGCCGCGTCGGCTCCCCGAAGCGCCGCGAAATCGGTCACGGTGCCCTGGCGGAGCGTGCCCTCGTGCCCGTACTGCCCAGCCGCGAGGAATTCCCCTACGCCATCCGTCAGGTGTCCGAGGCCCTCGGATCCAACGGCTCCACTTCCATGGGTTCGGTGTGTGCCTCGACGCTGTCGCTGCTGAACGCCGGTGTACCGCTCAAGGCGCCCGTTGCCGGCATCGCCATGGGACTGGTCTCCGATGAGGTCGACGGCCAGACCCGCTATGCCGCACTGACCGACATCCTTGGCGCCGAAGATGCTTTCGGTGACATGGACTTCAAGGTGGCCGGAACCTCCGAGTTCGTGACCGCAATCCAGCTCGACACCAAGCTGGACGGCATTCCCGCCTCGGTCCTGGCTGCAGCCCTGAAGCAGGCCCGGGAAGCTCGACTGCACATCCTGGGCGTGCTTGAGGCCGCTATCGACACTCCGGATGAGCTCTCCGAGTTCGCGCCGCGCATCATCTCGGTCAAGATTCCCGTTGACAAGATCGGCGAGGTCATCGGTCCCAAGGGCAAGATGATCAACCAGATCCAGGAAGACACCGGCGCCGAGATCTCCATCGAGGACGACGGCACGGTGCTCATCGGCGCAACCGACGGCACTTCGGCCGAAGCAGCCCGGGCGGCTGTCAACGCCATCGCCAACCCGCAGGTCCCTGAGATCGGCGAGCGCTACCTGGGCACGGTCGTGAAGACCACCACCTTCGGTGCCTTCGTCTCGCTCACCCCCGGCAAGGACGGCCTGCTGCACATCTCGGAACTGCGCAAGCTTGCCGGCGGCAAGCGCGTGGACAACGTCGACGACGTCGTCTCCGTGGGCCAGAAGGTCCAGGTCGAGATCACCAAGATCGACGACCGCGGAAAGTTGTCCCTCGCACCCGTCGTGGCTGAGGAAGCCGCAGCGGACAATTCGGAGGACGGCGAACGCGCTCACACCGAAGAGCCCGCTGAAGGTGCCGACAACTAGCGGACACGCGTTCAGCTGACACGCATTGAACCAACCAGCGGCTCCGCGGCGAATTGATCTTCGCTGCGGAGCCGCTGGCGTTGAAAGGAATACATGACTGAAACAGGCCAGGGCACGCCCGTTGTACTGCCGCTGACGCCCGGGAGCTCGGAGAGCTCATCAATGCTGGTTGCCGGTACGCCCGGCGGAGCGATGGTGAGGCGCTCGGTTCTGCCCGGAGGCGTGCGGGTACTCACCGAAGCAATGCCCGGGCAGCGTTCGGCAAGCATCGGCTTCTGGGTCGGCGTGGGCTCACGCGACGAGGCTGAGGGGCAGCACGGATCTACGCACTTCCTCGAGCATCTGCTGTTCAAAGGCACCCAGCGCCGCAGTGCCCTGGACATTGCCGCGGCCTTCGACGAGGTAGGAGGGGAATCCAACGCGGCCACCGCGAAGGAGAACACCTGCTACTACGCCCGGGTGCTCGACTCCGACCTTCCCATGGCAATCGATGTGATCGTGGATATGGTCACCTCCGCGGTCATCGACCCGGAGGAACTGGAGCAGGAACGCCACGTCATCCTCGAAGAGATTGCCATGGACAGCGACGACCCCTCGGATGTGGCGCACGAAAAGTTCGTCGAGACGGTGCTCGGCTCGCACCCCCTCGGACGCCCGATCGGCGGGACTCCCGACGCCATCCGCTCCATTTCACGAGACTCGGTGGTGGAACATTACCGCCGCTATTACCGGCCCGAGGAACTCGTCGTGACGGCGGCCGGTGGCCTGGACCACGACGTCGTCTGTTCACTGGTGGGGCAGGCCCTGGAAAAGGCCGGCTGGCATCTGGCTGATGACGCCGTGCCGGTGCCTCGGCGCGCGACTGACGCCGCTGTGCTCGACGGAACCGGCGGGGTGCAGGTGATCCGCCGCGCTGTTGAACAGGCCAACGTTCTTGTGGGATGCCCGGCGATGACCGCGACCGACGACCGACGCTTCGTGATGAGTGTCCTGAACGCCGTGCTCGGGGGAGGCATGTCGTCCCGCCTCTTCCAGGAGATCCGGGAGAAGCGCGGACTGGCGTACTCCACCTACTCTTTCTCGGCGTCCTACGCAGATGCAGGCTACTTCGCCATGTACGCCGGCTGCAGCCCGGCCAAGACCGGCCAGGTAATCCGGCTGCTCAGTGCTGAACTGGAGCGGCTCGCCACGGACGGTGTCAGCGCTGACGAACTGCGCCGCGCCGTCGGGCAGCTGTCGGGAGGCATGGTCCTCTCACTCGAGGACAGCGGATCGCGGATGACCCGGCTTGGCCGGGCGGAACTGGTCAGCGGTGAGTTCCTCGGTCTGGATCTGACGCTCGAACGGGTTCACGCCGTCACCGCGGATCAGGTGCAGCAGCTCGCGCGGGAACTCGCTGATGCGCCACGAACCGTGACGGTTGTCGGCCCGTTCGACAGCGAAGCTGACCTCGGCCTGTAGGCGGGGGGTGCCGCCTTTCGCCGGAACCTAGCCTCCTGCGAACTAGCCTCCGGCGAAGGGCGGCAGGACATCGACCACGTCATTGCGGCTGATCCGCTCCGAGCGGTCTCTCAGCGCAACTTCGTTGAGCAGGAAGCTGCTCCGGTCCAGTACCCGGGACATGGAGGGCTCGCTGTCAGGGTAGCGCCCGCGGATTTCGTCGAGCACGACCGCCAGGGGCACGCCGTCCAGATCGAGGCGTTCTTCAGGGACGCCGGCTGCGGCCTGGGCCGCGCCGAAGTAGCGAATGAGCACTGTCAGCCGCCGATCGCACTCATCGAGCGGTCCGGCTGAACAAAGTCATCAGCGCCCAGGCCGGTGTGGCCCATCCCATGCGCCTTCGGCTTGGCCCACATCGCCTCCTGCCAGCGGCGGGCGATGGCGGCGTCGTCGGCCCCGGAGCGGAGCAGGTCCCGCAGGTCCGTCTCCTCACGTGAGAAGAGGCAGCTCATGATTTTTCCTTCGGCGGTGACGCGCGTGCGCCGGCAGTCGGAGCAGAAAGGTTCAGTGACGGAGGCAATGATGCCGACAACGCCGACTACGACCTCCGGCGCGTCGGGCCTGCGGACCTCCCAGCGTTCAGCGGGAGCGCCGTCGCGGTTGCGCGGGTCGGGGGTCAGGAGGAAACGGACGGAGAGGCGGTCCCGAATCTCCGCCGCGGTTACCATGCCCTCCCGGGTCCAGCCGTGATCGGCATCGAGTGGCATCTGCTCAATGAAGCGCAGTTCGAATCCCCGTGACACCGCCCATTCGAGAAGGTCCGGAGCCTCGTGGTCGTTGATTTCCCGCATCAGGACGGCGTTGATCTTCACCAGGTCAAGCCCGACGGCGGCAGCCGCCTCGATTCCGCGCAGCACCCTGTCGAGGAAGGGCCGGCGGGTCAGTTGCGCGAACGTATCCGGATGGAGGGAGTCCATCGAGACGTTGATTCTGGTCAGTCCCGCGTCCTTGAGCCGCTGGGCTTTCTTGTCCAGACCGAGCCCATTGGTGGTCAGAGACACCGGCAGGTTCGGGTGTCGGCGGCGAATGTCCGCGATGATCTCGACCAGGTCCGCCCGTACGAGCGGCTCGCCGCCGGTGAGCCTCAGTTCGCGGATCCCGAGCAGGTCGACGCCGACGCCCACCAGACGGACGATTTCCTCCCGGCTGAGAACCTGGTCTTTCGGCAGCCAGTCCAGTCCCTCGGCAGGCATGCAGTAGGTGCAGCGCAGGTTGCACTTGTCCGTCAGCGAAAGGCGCATGTCAGTGGCCCGGCGACCGTAGGAGTCGATGAGGCCGCTGCCGGGGGCCGGCGCGCCAATCCCCGGAGTGCCAAGTCGGATTCCCATACGTCGAGGTTACGCCCTTTGAACCCGGGCCTCTATCCGCTGTACACACCCGGCGCGTCTGCTCCGCACGACTAGTCTGGTAGCTGAACCGCAGGAATGTCCGTGCGGGCTGATACAACGAGGCGTGATGACACGAACAGTTGAGGAACACCAGCAGGCGGTGCTTGGACTGCTGCGTTACAGCAGCGCCTTCGGCGACGGTCAGGCGGAGCAGTTGCCGCTCACGGCCGCCCGGGGCCGGGTCCTTGCCAAAGACCTGGTTGCTCCGGTCAGCCTGCCGCCGTTCGACAATTCGCAGATGGACGGCTACGCCGTGCACCGGGAAAACCTCGTCCAAAGCGGCGAACCCCTCCGCCTCACCGTTACTCAGCCCGTTCCGGCGGGAGCCGTTCCCGCTCCGCTCCAGCCGGGACAGGCGGCGCCCATCATGACGGGAGCAATGCTCCCTGAGGGGGCGGCCGCCGTCGTACCCATAGAACGCGCGAACCCGCCGCAGTTCCCCTCTGCGGAGCAGTACCGCAACTCTTCGTTCCGCGTCGATCTGCCATCGGTCGAGGACGGACTCTTTGTCCGAAGGGCTGGCAGCGACCTGTCTGCGGGTGATGTCGCGCTTCGTGCTGGAACGGTGCTCGGTCCAGCCCAGCTCGGACTTATTGCAGCCTGCGGGCTTGCAACAGTGGCAGTCCGGCCGCGCTTTCAGGTCCTGCTGCTCACTACCGGCGATGAGGTGCAGGACCCTGGTACGGACCCCGAGCCGGGAAAGATTTACGATGCGAATTCAACCCTGCTGCAGGCGGCGCTGGAGGAAGCAGGCGTGCTGGTGCAGCGCCACAGTGTCTTTGCGGACCGGCCCGAAGAGCTCCGGCGCGCACTGCAGTCGATCAGCAGGCCCGTGAACCTCATCCTGAGTACAGGCGGTATCAGCCAGGGCGCCTATGAGGTGGTCAGGCAGGCGCTGACTGACAGCAGCGTCGAGTTCCTCTCGGTGGCAATGCAGCCCGGCGGCCCCCAGGCTATCGGCACGATCAACGGCATTCCTTTCCTCGGGTTCCCGGGCAATCCCGTCAGCGCCCTGGTGTCCTTCGAGATGTTCCTGCGTCCGGCACTCGGCACGGTTACGGGAATACCGGGTACCCGCATCAGCCTGCCCGCACGCCTCACGGAGGATGTCCAGAGCCCGGAAAGCAAGCACCAGGTCCGACGCGGTATCTACACTGACCGGTCCGGCCAGGGGGAGGGGATCGGCGACGTCGCACTCCTCGGAGGTCCCGGGTCCCACCTAATGCATGCCCTGGCCGGCTCCAATGCGCTCGTCCATTTCCCCGTTGGTACCGGCGCACTGGAGGCGGGAGACCTGGTCGCCGTCTGGCTCCTGGGCGAACCGCGCGCCGGGGTCCAGCCGTTCCATCCCAGCAACCCCAATCGAGAGGCGCTCACATGACTCAGCCCGACGCCAGGCTCACCCACGTCCGCGACGACGGCTCGGCCCATATGGTGGACGTTTCAGCAAAGGCTGTCACTGCGCGGGAAGCTACAGCCCAGAGCGTGCTGCAGACCACCCAGGAAGTCATCGCCCTTATTTCCGACGGCGCACTGCCCAAGGGCGACGCACTCGCCGTTGCGCGGGTTGCCGGAATCATGGCGGCCAAGCAGACGTCCACGCTGATCCCGCTGTGCCACCCCCTGCCGCTCAGCAAAGTCACTGTCGATTTCCAACCCGGAGGCTCCGCCGTCGTGGTCAGCGCCACGGTCAAGACCACAGCGGTGACGGGCGTGGAGATGGAGGCCCTGACCGCGGCGTCGGTGGCGGCGTTGACGCTCTACGACATGATCAAGGCGGTGGACAAGCACGCCGTGGTCACCGACATCCGCGTACTCGCGAAATCCGGCGGGAAGAGCGGAGACTGGACGGTATGAGCCGGGAGCGCACTGCGGCGATCATCATTGCGTCCACCCGCGCAGCCGCCGGCGTGTATAGGGATGAGTGCGCTCCGCTGCTCGAACAGTGGCTGACCGTCAAGGGTTACCGGGTGCAGCGCAGCGCCGTCGTGCCCGACGGTGAAGCTGTGCGGGACGCTATTGCCCAAAGCCTGGATGAAAGTCCTTCAGTGCTGATCACGAGCGGCGGCACCGGCCTCAGCGCCGATGACGTTACGCCCGAGATCACCGAACAATTCCTGAACCGTTCCCTGCCCGGGGTCATGGAAGCGGTACGCGGCGCCGGTGCCGCAAAGACACCTATGGCAGCCCTGAGCCGGGGTTATGCGGGAGTGGCTGGTGAGACATTCATCATCAACCTCCCCGGTTCGCCAGGGGCGGTCAGGGATGGGATCGCCGTGCTGGACCCGATCCTTGACCATATCTGTGCACAGCTGGAGGGAAACCATGAGCACTAGCACTGTTCTGCACGCGGGTCTGTCCGATGAGCCCCTTGATCTCAACCAGGCGCTGTCTTTCGTGGGCTCGGCCGACTGCGGTGCGGTGGTCGGGTTTGGCGGCGTGGTCCGCAACCACGACGACGGGCGCCAGGTCGACCGTCTGGGTTACAGCGCACACCCCTCGGCGGGGCGGGTGATCGCTGAGATCGCCGCCGAAATCGCCGAGAAGTACGATGGCATCCGCATCTGGGTATCGCACCGCACAGGTCCGCTCTCCATCGGGGACCCTGCCCTTGTTGCGGCCGTTGCATCCGCACACCGGGGTGAAGCTTTTGCTGCCTGCAGTGAACTCGTTGACACGGTGAAGGCGCGCGCGCCGATCTGGAAAGAGCAGTTCTTCGCAGATGGCACCGTGGAGTGGGTCGGGGCGGACGGCTAGGTCAAACACAGCCTGCGCTCCGGGAAGCGGCGCCCTCGGCCAGTACGCTTAGACCCATGACTTCACAGATTCCCGTCGCCGTTCTCGGAGCTTCCGGACGCATGGGCTCCGAGGCCGTTAGGGCAATCAACGACGCCCAGGACCTGCAACTGGTGGCGGCCCTCGGCCGGCAGGATTCGCTGGAAGGCCTCGTCTCCGCCGGCGCACGGGTGGTTGTCGACCTCACCGTGCCGGACAGCACCGAGCAGAACGTCGCGTTCGCCGTCGAGCACGGAATCCACGCAGTGGTTGGGACAACGGGCTGGGACAGCGAGCGGCTTGGCCGGCTGCGGCAGCAGCTATCCGGCGCCCCGGAGGTCGGTGTGCTGATCGCTCCCAATTTTGCGCTGGGCTCCGTCCTGGCAACCGCCTTCGCTGCCCGCGCCGCAAAGTACTTCGAATCCGTCGAGGTGATCGAACTCCACCACCCGGACAAGGTGGACGCTCCCTCTGGCACGGCTGAGCGGACGGCCGCGCTCATCGCCGGTGCCCGGCGTGAGGCAGGCGTCCCCGCGAGTCCGGACGCCACCCAGACCGCGCTCGACGGCGCCCGTGGTTGCGATGTGGACGGGGTGCGGGTGCACTCAGTCCGGCTGCGCGGCCTGGTAGCGCATCAGGAGGTGCTCTTCGGCGGTGTCGGCGAGCAGTTGACCATCCGCCACGACTCCTTCCATCGTGAGTCGTTCATGCCCGGAGTGCTGCTCGGTGTCCGCGAAGTGGCCGCGCACCCCGGTCTGACCGTCGGCCTCGACGGCTATCTAGACCTACAGGCGTGAGGCCGGCAGTGGACATCTTGAAGAAACATCGCGTCAAAATCGGCGTGGTTTTCGTCACGCTGCTTCTTGCGTTCTGGCTGGTCGTGGCATTCCAGCGCAGCATCCTGCTACTGACGGACCCCGACCCGGTCGCCAAAGCACTGGGGGCCGCGTACCTCCTGTTGCCGCTCATCGGTGCCTGGGCCTTGGTGCGCGAACTGCTGTTCGGAGCACAGACGGAGCGCATGGCTTCGCAACTGCACTCCGAAGGTGGGCTGCCCGTGGATGACCTGCCCCGGACACCGGCTGGACGAATCGTTCGGGAAGCAGCCGATGCCCAGTTCCCCGCATACCAGGCGGAAGTTGAGGCACGACCGGAAGACTGGCGGGCCTGGTTCAGACTCTCCTGCGCCTACGACGCCGCGGGGGACCGTTCGCGCGCCCGCCGCGCCATGCGGCATGCCGCCAAGCTGCACCGGGGACGCCCGGCGTCGGGACCTGCCTAGGACTTCTCCCGCTTGGCTAGGAGTTCTTCGTCCGGGTGCTGGGCGATCTGGCCACATCGCTGGCGCCCGCCGCAACGAACTCGAGCGGGCCGCGCGCGTTCAGCCTGCGCAGTAGCAGCCCCAGGGCGACGAATACGGCCACCTGCGCCCAATACACGGGCGCAGGATCAAGCGCAGGTTCCTGCTGGTCAACCACGCTCATCGTCCAGATGTGCAGCGAGTAAAGGGTCAGCGTCATGGCGCCCGGCGCTGAAAGTGGAAGAAGCAGCCACTCCAGCTTCCGCGCCACCAGAAGACAAAGCCCGACGACGGCGGCTGCCGTTCCGGCGGTGTGCGCAAGGTCGAGCGGGGTACCGGAGTGAGGCGCGCTTACGGCGAGCCACAACCAGGTTCCGCTCTGCTCGATCCCGGTCAGGCTCACCGACATCATCGCCTCGATGTTGTACTCGCGCCCCTGGGGAGTCTGCAGCAGGGCTTCCAGTCCCCCGAGAGGCCCGAGCAGGAGCGCGCTGGTGAACTTCGCCACACCGGCCAGCCCGATTCCGCCGGCGAGCAGCCCAACCTGGACGGGGGCGGCAGCGAGATTCAGCCGCCCGATCGCCATGCCGATGAGGAGGTAGCTCAACCACTGGATCGCCGGGTAGTAGCCGGTCAGCAGGATGTCGGCCAGCAGCGTGGCGGGCTCACCGAAGTGTTCGAGTGCGGGGTTGGCACCAAGGTCCGCAGGGCTGATGGACGCTTGTGCCCACGGCCGCAGGAGGAACGCAGCGACGGGGGAGAGCAGCGTCCAGCCTGCCGCCCACCACGCCAGCTTTCGCAGCGGAAGTCCCACAAACGGCAACGCCAGAAGGAACAGCACCCCGTAGTGGAACAGGATGACGGCGATGTTGGTCTCCAGCCCGCCGAGCATCAGCCCCACCATCGCGATTACGACGGCGCGGGCTGCTATTCCCCGCCGGTCCCGCGAGATGCCCGCGCTGTTGTGCTGGCGGTAGCCGCCGGTGAGCAGTGCGAGGCCGATTCCGGCAACGAGCGCGAAGAGCGCCGACGAACGTCCGGAGAAGGTCAGGCCGATCCAGGACGGGTCCGCTGTTGAGTCCACGTACAGCGGAAAAACGTGCGTGGACATCATGCCGAAGAGGGCGATGCCCCTTGCCGCATCGATTCCGCTGAGGCGTCCCGGGGATTGTCTGGTGGCCATGATGGAATGTTCTCACGCCCGCTCCAGCGGGTAAGTTTGACCTATGGCTCCCTCCGACATTCGCTCTCTTCCGTTCGGCTCCCTCGTCACCGCAATGGTGACTCCCTTTACAGCCGACGGCGCTGTCGACTTCGATTCGACGGCGGCCCTCGCGGACCGGCTCGTCGCAGACGGATGTGACGGCCTGGTCATCTCCGGCACCACCGGAGAGACCTCCACGCTGGAGGACCAGGAGAAGGAAGACCTGTTCCGCGTGGTTGCGGAAGCGGTGAACGGGCGCGCAAAGGTCATCGCTGGCACCGGAACCAATCACACCTCCCACTCCGTGGAGATGGCCCGACGCGCCCAGCGCGCCGGCGCCGATGCCCAGCTGGTGGTTACCCCGTACTACAACAAGCCCACACAGGCGGGTGTGCTGGCCCATTTCGACGCCGTGGCAGAGGCATCGGACCTGCCCATCATGATCTACGACATCCCTGGACGGGCGGGTATCCCCATCACGACGGAGACCATGATCCGTCTCGCGGACCATCCGAAGATCCTTGCCCTGAAGGACGCCAAGGCCGACTTCGCAGATATAACCCGGGTCCTCGCCAACACCGACCTGGATGTCTACGCCGGCGACGACGGACTTACCCTGCCCTGGATGACCGCCGGCGCCGTCGGAGTTGTCAGCGTCAGTGCGCACGTAGCGACCGCTCAGTTCCGCGCCCTGGTGGACGCGGCGTCCGCGGGCGACTACACAACCGCACGCAAGATCCATTTCGAACTCGATCCCGTGGTGCGCGCGGTCATGACGCACATTCCCGGCGCAATTTCGGCCAAGCAGATCCTGCGGATGCAGGGCGTACTGTCCAACTCAGTAGTGCGGCTGCCGCTTGTCGAGCCCACCGCCGTCGAAATGGAACCGGTCCTCGCCGACCTCGCTGAGGCCGGCTGGGACTTCGCCGAGGGCTCCAACCGCTAGTCTCCGAAAGGCCACAGTATGACAGAACTCGCAGGTACAGCACTCGTTCCGCCGCCCGCGCTTGAAGAGGGAACGCTCAGGATCGTCCCACTCGGCGGTCTTGGGGAGATAGGCCGGAATATGGCTGTCTTCGAGATCGGCGGGAAATTGCTGATCGTGGACTGCGGAGTTCTGTTTCCCGAAGAAACGCAGCCGGGCGTTGACCTGATCCTTCCTGACTTCTCCTACATCGAGGACCGCCTCGACGACGTTGTCGGTGTTGTCCTGACTCATGGGCACGAAGATCACATCGGAGCAGTGCCCTACCTCCTGCGGCTGAAGGAGGACATTCCGCTGATCGGCTCGCAGCTGACGCTCGCGCTGATCGAGGCCAAGCTGCAGGAGCACCGGATCCGTCCTTTCACGCTCACGGTGTCCGAAGGGCAAATCGAGCAGTTTGGGCCCTTCGAGTGTGAGTTCGTTGCCGTGAACCACTCAATACCTGACGCTCTCGCTGTGTTCATCCGGACGGAAGCCGGGACTGTCCTGCACACCGGCGACTTCAAGATGGACCAGCTGCCGCTCGACGGCCGCATCACTGACCTGCGGGCCTTCTCCCGCCTGGGGGAGGAGGGAGTCGACCTGTTCATGGTCGACTCGACCAACGCGGACGTTCCCGGTTTCACCACGGCAGAACGGGAGATCGGCCCGGAACTGGACCGGCTGTTCGGCCAGGTGCACAAGCGTGTCATCGTCGCTTCGTTTTCTTCCCACGTCCATCGGGTACAGCAGGTGCTTGATGCAGCCGAGGCACATGGACGCTTCGTGTGCTTTGCGGGACGGTCGATGGTCCGAAACATGTCAATCGCCGCGAAGCTCGGTTATCTCCGGGTACCCGAGGGAATTTTGGTGGACGTGAAGAACGTCGACAACATTCCTGATGACCGCCTCGTGCTGATGTCCACCGGCTCCCAGGGGGAACCGATGGCGGCGCTGTCCCGTATGGCCAATGGCGACCACCCCATCACGGTCGGCAAGGGTGACACGGTCATCCTCGCCTCATCCCTGATTCCGGGCAACGAAAACGCCGTCTTCCGCGTCATCAACGGGCTTCTCAAGCTCGGTGCAGACGTCATCCACAAGGGCAACGCCAGGGTGCACGTCTCAGGCCATGCCGCAGCCGGCGAGCTGCTTTACTGCTACAACATCCTCAAGCCGAAGAACGTGATGCCCGTTCACGGCGAGACCCGGCACCTGATCGCCAACGGCAATCTTGCAATACAGACCGGTATCCCGAGCGAGAACGTCCTGCAGACAGACGACGGTTCCGTCGTCGACCTGAAGAACGGCGTAGCACGGATCGTGGGAGCGGTGGAGTGCGGCTATGTCTACGTGGACGGTTCCAGCATCGGCGAGATCACGGATGCGGACCTGAAGGACCGGCGCATCCTTGGTGAGGAAGGCTTCATCTCGATCATCACCGTCGTCAACCGCAGCACCGGCACCATCGTGTCCGGCCCGGATATCCACGCCCGCGGGTTCGCCGAAGACGACTCGGTATTCGACGACATCATTCCGAAGATCAGCACCGCCCTCGCCGATGCTGTGATGAGCAACAAGGACCACACCACCCATCAGCTTCAACAGGTGGTGCGCCGTGTTGTTGGTACCTGGGTCAACCGCCGCTATCGGCGCCGGCCCATGATCATCCCGGTAGTGCTGGAGGCCTAGCTGGCGTGCTAATCCCGGGAATCAGGGGTGGGGTCCGGTAGCGTAGCGGGTATGGCGACTCGTACTTCCCCTCCTTCTTCGCGGGGTCAGCAGCCGCGAAGTCCGCAACAGTCGCGAACACGCAGCACGGCTGCATCCGGCCGTGGTTCCAGCCGCGTCAACAGCAAGACCCAGCCGCTGCCCACTCCAGAGGAGAAATTGCCACTGCCCCTGCGTGCCGTGCGCGGCTTCTGGATGGGGCTCGCGCATCTCGTGGCGGCTGCCATCCGGAAGTTCGGGCATGACGTCCAGCCGCCGAAAGATCTTCGTCGCGACGGCACCGGCTTCTTCCTCTTTCTGTGTGCAGTAGCAGTTGCAAGCGTCGAATGGTGGGCGCTAACGGGCCCGGTTGCTGACGGCATTCACGCGGTCGCAGGCGGCTCGGTGGGCTGGATGGCGCTGCTGCTGCCCCTCATGCTCCTGATCGGCGCGGTTCGCCTGTTCAGGTACCCGGAAGCGCCCCGTGCCAACAACCGCATCGGCATTGGGCTCACGGTCATGGCCGTGGCGGGAGCGGGCATCGCGCATCTGGTCGGCGGTCAGCCGGCATTGCACGAGGGCCTTGATCCGCTGTGGCGTGCCGGTGGAGTGGTCGGCTACCTGGTCGCGGGTCCGGCGTCGGCCGTCATCTCCGCCTGGCCGGTAGCGGTAGTGCTGGCCTTCCTGCTCTTCGTTAGCATCCTCATCGTGACGGCCACGCCGTTCCGCCACATTCCCTCCCGGCTGCGGAACCTGTACGAACACCTGATGGGCCAGAGCCCGCACCAGGGCGATGACAGGGACGCGGACGAGCACGATCAGAGTTACCTGTCCGACCGCGACCGGGCACCGCGGAAGCCCAAGAAGAAGGCCCGCCTGTTCGGCGGGAAGAAGTCGGCGGAACAGGACGAGGAACCGGACGGCTACGCTGGCGACGAAGCCTTCGAACGTGCCGTGCTCGACGACGACGGGGAGGCGGCGCAAGCGCCTCCCGCAGTTCCGCCGGGCGTGCGCCGGCCTACACAGCAGGAATTGGCCACCGAAAAGATCCGCCGTAACCAGGGTCTGGGGAACCCAGAGCCTGCCACCGAGGCCATATCCGTGCTGCCGGCCGCCGGCGCTCCCGCTGTGAAACCGGCGCAGGTTCCCTCCAACCCGGTCCAGCCACAGGCACCGGCCACCCCGATTCCGCAGCGTACCGAACAGCTCTCCCTCGCGGGAGACGTCACCTATACGCTGCCGCCCTCCGATTACCTGCCTGCAGGTACCCCGCCAAAGGAGCGCTCCGAAGCCAACGACGCCGTCGTTGCCGCCCTGACGCACACCCTCGAGCAATTCAATGTTGACGCGAAGGTGACCGGCTTCTCCCGCGGACCAACCGTGACGCGCTACGAGATCGAGCTGGCATCGGGTACCAAGGTGGAGCGGGTCACGGCCCTCTCGAAGAACATCGCATATGCGGTGGCGAGCTCGGACGTACGCATCCTGTCCCCCATTCCGGGGAAGTCCGCAATCGGTATCGAGATTCCCAACACCGACCGCGAAACCGTCTCCCTTGGCGATGTGCTGCGCTCCGGGAATGCCCGCAAGACGGACCACCCGATGGTGATGGGTGTGGGCAAGGACGTTGAGGGCGGATTCGTGGTTGCAAACCTCGCGAAGATGCCCCACCTGCTGGTTGCCGGCGCTACCGGCGCGGGCAAGTCGTCCTTCGTGAATTCGATGATCACCTCGCTGCTCATGCGGGCCACCCCGGACGAGGTGCGCATGATCATGGTGGATCCGAAGCGCGTTGAACTCACTGCCTATGAGGGCGTGCCGCATCTCATCACCCCGATCATCACCAACCCCAAGAAGGCGGCCGAGGCGCTGCAATGGGTGGTGCGGGAGATGGATACCCGGTATGACGACCTCGCGAACTTCGGCTACAAGCACATCGACGACTTCAACAAGGCAGTCCGCAACGGCAAGGTTGTGCCGCCGCCGGACTCCAAGCGGGTGGTGCGACCATACCCGTACCTGCTGGTGATCGTGGACGAGTTGGCCGACCTGATGATGGTCGCTCCGCGCGATGTCGAAGACTCGATCGTGCGTATCACCCAGCTGGCGCGTGCAGCCGGTATCCACCTGGTCCTTGCGACGCAGCGTCCCTCGGTCGACGTCGTCACCGGCCTGATCAAGGCAAACGTTCCGTCGCGCATGGCATTCGCCACGTCGTCGGTCACAGACTCACGTGTTGTCCTGGACCAGCCCGGCGCAGAGAAACTCATCGGCCAGGGTGACGCTCTGTTCCTGCCGATGGGAGCGTCCAAGCCCATGCGTGTGCAGGGCGCCTGGGTGACCGAGTCGGAAATTCATCGCGTCGTGGAGCACGTCAAGGAGCAGCTCAAGGCTGTCTACCGGGACGACGTCGCCGTCGAAGCACCGAAGAAGCAGATCGATGACGACATCGGCGACGACCTCGAGGTTCTGCTGCAGGCCACCGAGTTGGTGGTGACCACGCAGTTCGGGTCCACCTCCATGCTTCAGCGGAAGCTGCGGGTCGGATTCGCCAAGGCCGGCCGCCTGATGGACCTCCTGGAATCCCGTGGCGTAGTCGGACCGTCCGAAGGCTCGAAGGCTCGCGACGTCCTCGTGAAGCCTGATGACCTTGCGCCGGTGCTGGCAGCAATGCGTGGTGATGATCCGCCTCCGGTTGCGGCGGCTTCCGATTCCGAAACGGCGTCCTACCCGTCGGCAGGCGCCGACCTGGTGGCCGAGGATCTCGACTCCCGCCCGCAGGCCGTGGACTACCACGACGGAGACGACGACGGCTCCGAAGACGCCTGGGAACTGACGGGCAGGTAGCCTTGATCCGTGAGTAACGCTGACTCCGGGGCAGTGCCCGTTCTCAATGTGGCGAACGTCCTGACGGTCGTGCGCATCATCCTGGTTCCGTTCTTCATCTGGTTCCTCCTCGCTGACGCGGGCGACGGCGGGATGTTCCGTTGGCTGGCAGTGGCCACGTTCGCGGTGGCCATCTACACGGACAAGCTGGACGGGGACCTCGCCCGTAGCCGGGGCCTCATCACCAACTTCGGCAAGATCGCCGACCCGATCGCGGACAAACTCCTGATCGGTTCGGCCCTGATCCTGCTTTCGGTGCTGGGTGAACTGTGGTGGTGGGTGACTCTTGTCATCCTGGTGCGGGAGCTCGGAATCACCCTGCTGCGGTTCGCGGTCATCCGTTACGGCGTGATGCCGGCTTCGCGGGGCGGCAAGTTGAAGACCGTGGTCCAGACTCTCGCCATCTTCCTTTACCTGGTGCAGGCGGCACTCGGGGGTTGGGCTCAGTGGCCGGCCATCGTGGCGATGATGGCAGCCGTCGTGATCACGGTAGTGACCGGCGTCGACTACGTGCTCCAGGCGATCCGCCTGCGCCGTTCAGCGCGCAACCCGCTCCCGTGACGCCATACTCCAAGGGACCGGCTGCGGAAGAGGCAATCGACAAGGCTCGCCGGTTGGGGCTGTCGGTGGCAACTGCGGAATCGTTGACGGCGGGTATGGTCGCTGCTGCTCTCGCCACGGTCCCGGGAGCGTCCGCCGTGCTCCGGGGTGGCGTCGTCTCCTATCACCGGGATCTGAAGGCATCCCTGCTGGGTGTGGAGGCAGGACTCCTTGCACGAGTCGGTGCTGTTGATCCGTCTGTTGCCGAGCAGATGGCGGCGGGTGCGCGTCGATCCTGCGGGGCCGATGTCGGCGTCGCGACCACCGGAGTGGCAGGACCGGAGCCGCACGAAGGGAAGGAAGTCGGCGTGGTGGTTGTTGCAGTGGTCACGGAGAACCGCAGAATCTCGCAGGAGCACAGGTTTGGCGGCGATCGGGCGGGAATCCGTAAAAAAGCCTGTGAAGCAGCCCTGAAGTTGCTGGTGGAAGTCCTCGAAGAGACGCTCCGGGAACAAAGGGGCGCCCAGAATAGTTATCAATAAGTGCCAAGCACAGAATGCGCGCACGGGCTAGGCTTAAATCAGACGGCTGTACAACAGCCCGCGAAAGGGAGTTAGGCGATACACATGGTAAAGCAACCCGTATCCGTAAACGGCGTGATCCGTTGGCGGGATGTGGGGTTGGCAGAAGATCCGCAACGTAAGCCGAAGGAGCGCAAGATGGTCGTATTACGCCACGAAATTGGAGATGTCCTTCGTGACGTCCGCCAGCGCCAGGGCCGTACGCTCAGGGAAGTGTCGCATAGCGCCCGAGTTTCCCTCGGCTACCTTAGCGAGGTGGAGCGGGGTCAGAAGGAAGCATCCTCGGAATTGCTGTCCTCCATCTGCGCCGCTCTCGACGTCCCTCTGTCAATGATGCTTCGCGAGGTCAGTGACCGCCTCGCCGAGGCGGAAGGTGTAGCTGTCCCTGACACGGTTCCCCAGGAGTTCTCCCAGCAGTTCGGTGGAGAAATCCCGGAGGACTTCACCGACGGCTTCAGCAGGGGACTGGCCGCAACCAAGAACTGATCCCCGAACTTACATAAACAGGAGGCCCGCCGTCTGGCGGGCCTCCTGTTCCATTGCTGTAGCCGGTTAGGACAGGCAAGTTCCGGCGGGGCCTACCAGTTGTCCCGGGTGTAGGTGTCGTTGAGCTGGGCAATGAGGTTTCCGAGTGTGGTGACGTCATCGACGCTCCAATCCTCCATCAGATGATGGAAGGCTTCCTTCCGTGCCTCCTGGGCCGCCGAAAGCTGACGCAGGCCGTCTTCCGTGAGACTGATCGACTGGGCGCGTCCGTCCAGCGGATCGGCTGTCTTCTGCACGAGGCCGAGTTGTTCGAGCATCGCGATCTGCCGGCTCACCGAAGGCTTGCCCACGCCGATGCTGGCTGCGAGGTCGGTCAGGCGCATTGATCCTTCCCGCTGTAGGATGACCAGCAGCCCGTAGGCAGCAGGCTCCATATCAGGATGAACCCGACGCGCAACCTTGTAGGAGTTGGACCGGGCGCGCCGCCACAGCATACTGAGCTGCTGCTCCAACGCCTGAACGGCAGCATCGACGGAGGCATCGGGTTCATGGCGGTCCACAGTCATGCGATTCATTCTAGGGTTTATCAGGGAAAGGGCAGGCGCGGCATGCGTACGAGCGACTTCTGGCGGTTGATGGACGATGAGTTTGGTCCTGCCTATTCACGCACCCTCGCCGAGACCCTGCACCTGTCCGGCCTCGGCGACCGCACGCCCGCCGAGGCGCTGCGTGCGGGGATAGATCCGAAGGTTGTGTGGTTGTCGGTGTGCGAAATGCAGGACGTACCTGAGCACCGAAGGCTTGGCCGGGACGTGAAGCCGCGCTAGCTGCGCGCCCCCCCGGAAGAATCCCGGAACACGCCGGGCATTCAATCGAATATGTGTTCGGTTCGGGACTAAGCTGAAGCTAGATAATCTTCGCCGCCACACGTTCTCCACAGCCCGGCATTTTTCTTCGGGATGTCCACATACATTCTCTCGCGGACAAACTGTCGGACCCGAACGCTACGGTCAAGAGGAACACTAAACGGGCCCTGGCGGCCACTGAATAATCGAGGTGAACAATGCCTGCACCAGCCGATCGCGAAAAAGCCCTTGAAGCCGCGTTGGCCCAGATCGACAAGCAGTACGGCAAGGGATCCGTGATGCGCCTCGGTGACGAGGTTCGCGCTCCCATCGAGACCATTTCCACCAGTTCGATCTCCCTGGACGCAGCTCTAGGGATTGGTGGATTGCCGCGCGGCCGCGTCGTGGAAATCTACGGGCCTGAGTCCTCAGGTAAAACCACGGTGGCGCTGCATGCGGTAGCCAACGCACAGCGCAACGGCGGTATCGCCGCGTTCATCG
Source organism: Arthrobacter sp. JZ12 (assembly GCF_035189165.1). Taxonomy (NCBI): domain Bacteria; kingdom Bacillati; phylum Actinomycetota; class Actinomycetes; order Micrococcales; family Micrococcaceae; genus Arthrobacter; species Arthrobacter sp. JZ12. The sequence continues at coordinate 1,256,658 of NZ_CP045246.1, forward strand.
ACGCCGAGCACGCTTTGGACCCTGAGTACGCCAAGAAGCTGGGCGTGGATACAGACGCGCTGCTGGTCTCTCAGCCTGATACCGGTGAGCAGGCGCTGGAGATCATGGACATGTTGGTCGGCTCCGGCTCCATCGACATCATCGTCATCGACTCCGTGGCCGCCCTGGTTCCGCGCGCTGAAATCGAGGGCGAGATGGGGGACAGCCACGTTGGCCTGCAGGCTCGCCTCATGAGCCAGGCTCTGCGCAAGATCACCGGCCGGCTGAACCAAACCAAAACCACGGCCATCTTCATCAACCAGCTGCGTGAGAAGATCGGTGTCTTCTTCGGAAGCCCTGAGACAACAACCGGTGGTAAGGCACTGAAGTTCTACGCATCGGTGCGCATTGATGTGCGCCGAATCGAGACGCTCAAGGAAGGCACCAACCCGGTAGGAAACCGGACACGCGCGAAGATCGTCAAGAACAAGATGGCGCCGCCGTTCAAGCAGGCGGAATTCGACATCCTCTACGGCTATGGAATCTCCCGTGAGGGTGGTTTGATCGACGTCGGGGTGGAGAACGGGCTTGTCAAGAAGTCGGGTGCATGGTTCACCTACGACGGCGACCAGTTGGGTCAGGGCAAGGAGAACGCCCGCAAGTTCCTGATAGACAACCCTGACCTCGCCGATGAGCTGGAGCAGCGGATTCGAGAGAAACTGGGTGTCGGTGGAGCCGGAGAAGAGGCTGCGCAGCCACAGGACGGGCCCAAGTTGAAAGCTGTCGGCACCGAGGGTCGCTAGTTTTCCATGCAGGAAAGCTTTGAAACGCCGCTCCCCGGTGCATCCAGCCGAGGTGCCCGGGAGGGGCGTACTTCCAGACGACGGGGATCTGCCGGGCCCACGCCTGGCTCCGCCGCAGACCAGACCCCAGAGGCGGACCCGCACGAGGTCGCGCGCTCGATTGTGCTGCGGCAACTCTCCATGGCCCCTCGCAGCCGCCATCAACTCCACGTGAAGCTCCTCGAACGCGGTGTTCCGGAGGAGGTGGCCGTTCAGGTACTGGACCGTTATGAAGAGGTCCAGCTGGTGGACGACGCTGAATTTGCTCGGATGTGGGTTCGGAGCCGCGCCCAGACCCGTTCCTTGGCGAGGTCGGCGATCAAACGGGAATTGGCTGAGAAGGGGATTACCGGAGACCTCGCCGAGGACGCCCTCTCCCAGCGCACCGACGAGGATGAACGGGATGCAGCAGAACAACTGGTGCGGCGGAAGCTGCGGCCGCTCGCCGACCCGTCCGACCCGGTTGAACGCGACAAGCAGGTACGCCGCCTGGTGTCCATGCTTGCGCGCAAGGGCTACGGACCGTCTGTCTCCTTCGCCATCGTCAAGGACATCCTCGACTCCGACTGAAGCCCCCGCCTGCCGGTGCCGGCATTGGATTGGGGCAGCAGGCGGTGGGCCGTACCCTTAATGGGTGAGTTCCACCATTGCTTCCTCCTCCTTGACCGTGCCGCTGGCCCCCGCTTCAACCGTTGCTCGCACGTATGAAGTGCGTACTTTCGGCTGCCAGATGAACGTGCACGACTCCGAACGCATTGCGGGCCTGCTGGAGGGCGCCGGCTATAGCGAGGCAGCACAGGGCGCGCAGGCCGACGTCGTTGTGTTCAATACGTGCGCCGTGCGGGAAAACGCAGACAACAAGCTCTACGGGAACCTCGGCCAGCTCGCCCCCATCAAGCAGGCCCGGCCGGGAATGCAGATCGCCGTGGGCGGATGCCTCGCACAGAAGGATCGTGACACGATCCTGAGCAAGGCCCCGTGGGTTGACGCCGTTTTCGGAACGCACAACATCGGTGCGCTCCCCGCGCTCCTCGAACGGGCACGCCATAACGAGGAAGCCCAGTTGGAGATCCTCGAATCTCTGGACGTGTTCCCGTCAACCCTCCCCACCAAGCGAGATTCTGTGTACTCGGGGTGGGTTTCCATCTCCGTGGGCTGCAACAACACCTGCACCTTCTGTATCGTGCCGTCGCTCCGCGGCAAGGAGAAGGACCGGCGTCCGGGTGACATTCTCGCGGAGATCGAAGCGCTGGTCGCAGATGGTGCCATCGAAGTGACGCTCCTGGGCCAGAACGTGAACTCCTACGGAGTGGAGTTCGGGGACCGCGGCGCATTCGCGAAGCTGCTCCGCGCATGCGGCGATATTGAAGGCCTCGAACGCGTCCGCTTCACAAGCCCCCATCCGGCAGCTTTCACGGACGACGTGATCGACGCCATGGCCGAAACGCCGAACGTGGCTCCCCAGTTGCATATGCCCCTGCAGTCAGGCTCTGACCGCATCCTGAAGGCCATGCGTCGCTCCTACCGGTCCGAAAAGTTCCTCGGGATTCTGGACAGGGTCCGGGCGAAAATGCCGCATGCCTCAATCTCCACGGACATCATTGTCGGTTTCCCGGGGGAGACGGAGGAGGACTTCAGGGAGACCCTCCGGGTAGTGGAGCAGTCGCGCTTCGCCACGGCCTTCACCTTCCAGTACTCGAAGCGGCCCGGAACGCCTGCTGCTGAGCTTCCGGACCAGCTTCCCAAGGCTGTCGTGCAGGAGCGTTACGAGCGTCTGATCGAACTCCAGGACCGTATCTCGGGAGAAGAGAACGCCGCGCAGGTGGGTCGGCAGGTGGAGGTGCTCGTCACCGCACAGCAGGGCCGCAAGGCCCACGAAACCCACCGGCTGAGCGGTCGTGCCCGCGACCAGCGCCTGGTGCACTTCTCAGTGCCCGACGGCGCTGAAACCCCGCGCCCTGGAGACCTCGTCACTGTGACGGTGACCCAGGCAGCTCCCTTCCACCTGATTGCCGACCCGTCCATCCAGGACTACTCACTCCGGCGTTCGCGGGCGGGCGACGCCTGGGATCGCTCCCAGGCCGAGTCCTGTGCAGTGCCTACTCCTGCATCCGGCACCGGCAAGGGCGTTTCCCTCGGGATGCCCTCGCTGCCCGTCCGCCGCAGCTAGGGTGCCCAAACAACAGGTGCCGGAGGCAGTGCCGCTGATAGCCGTCGTCGGTCCCACCGGGTCAGGGAAGTCCCAACTGGGCATAGCGCTGGCAGAGGCGGTCGGTGGTGAGGTCATCAACGCCGACGCGCTGCAGTTCTACCGGGGAATGGACATCGGGACTGCGAAGGTCACAGCGGAGGAGCGGGCCGGCATACCGCACCACCTCCTGGACGTCCTTGATGTCCGTGAGGAGGTGAGCGTCGCATGGTTTCAGCAGCGCAGCAGGGCGATAATCGCCGACGTCCGCTCCCGAGGCGCCGTCCCCATACTGGTCGGCGGATCCGGGCTGTACGTGCGGGCCGCGCTCGACGAGCTTGAGTTCCCGCCCACCGACGCAGAAGTGCGCGCAAGGCTCGAGGATGAGATCGAAATGGTGGGAACGGCCGCGTTGCGCGCCCGTCTCGCGGAGGTGGATCCGGTGTCCGGTGCCCGGCTGGGCGACGACCGACGCATCGTCCGCGCCCTGGAGGTCTTCGAGATCACCGGGCGGCCTTTCAGCTCCTACATGCCGCAGCGCGTCTATCACCAACCCGCTGTCCAGTTCGGGCTCCAGGTCGACCGGGATGTACTGCGGGAACGACTGGCGAAGCGTGTTCACGCGATGGTGGAACGCGGCCTACTGGACGAGGTGCGTGAACTGGAGGCCAACGGCCTCCGCGAAGGACGTACTGCGGCGCGCGCTCTGGGCTATGGCCAGTTCCTGCGCGTGCTCGACGGCGAATGGTCTGTTGCGGAGGCGGCAGAGGACACCATCAACGCCACGCGTCGGTTCGCCAGGCGCCAGCTCACCTGGTTCCGTGCTGACGAGCGCGTGCAGTGGTTCGACTGGCTCGATCCAGGGCTGCTCGATCACGTGCTGAGCGCCCTTCGACGCTCCGGGCCCCTATCCTAGAACGGTGACCACAGCATCCCAGACCGCATCAACCGCCCGCACCGCGCTGTCCGGCATCGCCTTCAGCAAGGGCCACGGCACGGGGAACGATTTCATCCTCGTCGCCGACCCGGACGGTTCCATCGAACTGTCGGCCGCTGATGTTGCGGTTGCCTGCGACCGGCACCGAGGGATCGGAGCTGACGGCTTCATCAGGGCCGTACCGTCGTCGATGCTTCCGGAGGGGCGGGCCCTGCTGCAGGGCAGCCCGGAAGCACAGTGGTTCATGGACTACCGGAACGCTGACGGATCCGTCTCGGAAATGTGCGGCAACGGGGTGCGCGTCTTCGTGCATTTCCTGATCAGTCGGGGACTTATTGCTCTTGAACCGGGGGCCGCAGTCGCCGTTGGAACACGCGGGGGAGTAAAGATCGTAGAGCGGTCGGCGGACGGCTACTCGGTGGACATGGGTCCCTGGGCGTTCATTTACCCCGAAGCGGCGCAGGGCCGAGGGACCGATTCACTGGTGGAAGCCGACGGTCTGGAGGTTGCACGTCCGGCTCTCTCGGTCAGCATGGGTAACCCGCATACTGTTGTTGCCCTCGCCGAATTCTCTGAGCTGCGCGCCACCCGCCTGATCGATGCACCCCGTGTGGAGCCGGTGCCACCGCACGGCACCAACGTGGAATTTGTCGTGCCGCACGACCCGTTGATGCGCGACGGCATCGGTGAGGTCAGCATGCGCGTGCATGAGCGCGGCGTCGGTGAAACGCTGTCCTGCGGAACGGGTGCATGCGCGGCGGCGGCGGCCACCCGGTTCTGGGCCGGGAAGGACGCGCCCGCCGTCTGGAACGTCACTGTTCCAGGCGGCACCGTCGGTGTCCGCTTCCATCCCGGACAGGACGGCGTAGAGCATGTCCACCTGAGTGGTCCGGCCGTCCTGGTCGCCAGCGGAACCTTCAACTGAGACATTCAACTGAGCCTCATCAGGCGCGGCGCGTGACTTTCAGGATACGGAAGGACTTCACCGAGGCAGCTCGTCCGACGTCGTAGCCGCCTGCAAGTTCGGTAGCCAACCACCGCTGCAGGGAGTCCGAGCCCAGGTTCTTCTGGACAACCAGCCAGGCCGTGCCTCCCACGGAGAGGCGGGGGAGCCAGCGCAGGAGGAGCTCATGAAGGGCTTCCTTCCCGATGCGGATCGGCGGATTTGACCAGATGGTGTCGAAGGTGAGGCCCGGGTCGACGTCGTCGGGCAGGACCGCGGTTACGTTACCCAGCTCCAAACGCGCGGCGTTTTCCCGTGTCAGCGCCAGTGACCGCTCATTGACGTCAATCGCGGTCACCTGGGCGCCCGGCGCCTGCAGCGCCATGGTCAGCGCAATCGGGCCCCATCCGCAGCCGATGTCCAGCAGTTGAGCGCCCTCAGGCTTCGGCACCTCCGACAACAGCACAGCGGTGCCCTTGTCGATCCCGTCCGGGCTGAAGATGCCCCCGGAGGTCAGAAGGTCCCGTTCCCATCCGTCGAGAACCACCCGCAGTGGGCGGCGGTTGTCCGGCCCGGAGGGCGCGGCGCTGAAATAGTGCTGCGAATCCATAATGCTCCAGCCTAATGTGCCAGGGATTCGCGCTCAGAGAATTACGCCCACGATGCCGGGTCCGCGGACTACCATGGAAAGACAGATAACTAGGGAGAGTATGACCACACATCACGGAGCGTCGGCAACGCCCGAGCCGGAAATGGGCCCGGAGGAAATCCAGGCTGTCATAGACCGGATACTTGCCAAGGATCCCGCATCCCCCAGCGGAGCCGTCAGCCGTTTCGGCGGCGCAGCCTCCGCGCGCGCACAGGCGCTGTCGGATTTGGAAGAAGAACACAGCGCGTTCGACGGCGAGCAGCAGGACTTGGAGGAACGGCGTGCGTTGCGGCGCGTCGCGGGTCTGTCCACGGAACTCGAGGACGTCACCGAGGTCGAGTACCGGCAGTTGCGCCTTGAGCGCGTAGTCCTGGCGGGAATTTGGAGCGAAGGCACAGTCGAGGAAGCGGAGAACTCCCTGCGGGAATTGGCTGCCCTCGCCGAGACCGCCGGGTCCGAAGTCCTCGATGGCATCATCCAACGCCGTCTCAAGCCCGACCCCGGAACCTTTCTCGGAGCGGGCAAGGCAGAGGAACTCAAGAGCATCGTCATGGCAACAGGTGCTGACACCGTGATCGTCGACAGCGAGCTTGCCCCCTCGCAGCGGCGCGGACTCGAGGACATCGTGAAGGTCAAGGTCATTGACCGGACCGCGCTGATCCTCGATATCTTCGCGCAGCATGCCAAGTCCCGCGAGGGCAAGGCGCAGGTTGAACTTGCGCAGCTTGAGTACCTGCTACCGCGCCTTCGCGGCTGGGGTGAGTCGATGTCCCGGCAGGCCGGTGGCCAGGTCGGTGGTGCCGGTGCCGGCATGGGTTCACGCGGTCCCGGTGAAACCAAGATCGAGCTGGACCGCCGCAAGATCCGTACCCGCATGGCCAAGCTTCGCCGCGAAATCTCGGGGATGAAGCCGGCGCGCGAGACCAAGCGGGCCAACCGCCGTCGTCATGAGGTGCCATCCGTCGCCATCGCCGGGTACACCAACGCCGGCAAGTCCTCGCTGCTCAACCGTCTGACGGACGCGGGGGTGCTCGTCGAGAACGCCCTGTTCGCCACCCTCGATCCGACAATCCGCCGCGCGCAGACACCGGACGGACTGGAGTTCACGCTCGCCGACACCGTCGGATTCGTTCGCTCGCTGCCCACCCAGCTGGTTGAGGCCTTCCGCTCCACGTTGGAGGAGGTTGCTGACGCGGACCTGATCCTGCACGTGGTGGATGCCTCCCATCCGGATCCCGAAGGCCAGATCGCCGCTGTCCGGGAGGTGTTCACCGAGGTGGACGCCCGGAAGGTCCCCGAGATCGTTGTCCTCAACAAAGCCGACGCCGCCGATCCGTTTGTGCTGGAACGGCTGCGGCAGCGCGAACCGCGCCACGTCATTGTCTCCGCCCGCACCGGGCAGGGGATTGAGGACCTGATGGACCTCATCGGAAAGTCGATTCCGCGCCCCACCGTCAAGCTGAACCTCCTGGTGCCCTACCAGCGCGGAGACGTTGTGAGCCGGCTGCACCAGCCGGACGCCGAGATCCTGCGACTGGAGCACGTCGAGGACGGGACCGAGGTAGACGTGATGGTTAGGGAAGGCCTCGCCTCGGAACTGGAGCAATTCGTCCGACATGGCTGACGGGCAGGTCGATCCCCTCGAACTGCTCGATGACGTCGTGGAAGCGATGGGCGGCCAGCGGCGGAGCGGGCAGCACGAGATGGTGCGCCAGGTTGAGGAGGCCATTCAGTCAGGCAGACATTTGCTGGTGCAGGCCGGTACCGGCACCGGAAAGTCACTGGCGTACCTCCTGCCGCTCATCGCTCATGCCGTCCGGTCCGACACAACCTCCATCGTGTCGACGGCTACGCTCGCCCTGCAGGCGCAGATCGTCAACCGTGACCTCCCACGGCTCCTGGAGACCCTGCGTGATTCCCTGCCGCGCCCCGTCAACGTCGCCTTGCTCAAGGGACGGAGCAACTACGTCTGCCGGCACAAGACCGCGGGCGGCTTTCCCGACGACGACGAATCAGGCACGCTGTTCGCCTTGGACGGTGAATCCGCAGCACCGCACCCGGCGGCCGGGCCGTCCACGCCCCTGGGACGGGAGATTGTGCGGCTACGCGAATGGGCTGAGGAGACGGAGACGGGGGACCGGGACGAACTGCTGCCCGGTGTCAGCGATCGCGCCTGGCGGCAGGTATCGGTATCGAGCATGGAATGCCTCGGCGCCCAGAAGTGTCCGGTAGCGGAAGAATGCTTCAGCGAGCTCGCCCGGGAGAAGGCCGGCCAGGCAGACATCGTGATCACCAATCACGCCCTGCTTGCCATCAATGCGTTCGAGGGCCTTGCCGTCCTCCCTGAGCACGACGTGGTGGTCATCGATGAGGCGCATGAGCTCCATGACCGCGTTACATCGGCGGTGTCCGGCCAGCTCTCGGGCTCCCTCGTGGCCGCCGCAACAACAGCAGCGCGCCGTCACCTCGGTGTGGATACAGACGTCCTGAATGCGGCGCAGCGGGCGTTCGAGGACGCCTTCGACGCACAGCCGAGCGGCCTGATGGCGGCAGGCCTGAACGAGGCGCAGGAATTCTCACTGGTGCAGTTGCGTGAAGCCTGCCGGTTGGCGCTGTCGGAGTCCGCGTCGGACGGCTCTGGACAGGCGGCCGACGGCGGGAGGCAGATGGCACGGTCACGCCTTCTGATGATTCTCGAACTCTGCGAACGGATGGTCGCTGCCGGCAGCGCCAATGAGGTGCTCTGGGCAAGCCGACCAAGCAGCTTCACTCCCGGATCCGGGTATTCGCCGGCGGATGATTCCGCGCCGGCCACCATCAGCATTGCGCCGTTGTCGGTGGCCGGACGCCTGCGACAGGGCCTGTTCGAGGACCACACGGTCGTGCTCACCTCAGCAACCCTTGCTATCGGATCCGAATTCGGACCGGTCGCCGGTGCACTTGGGCTCGCAGGTGAGGGAGCGCCGTCCTGGACCGGCGTGGACGTGGGAAGCCCGTTCGATTATCCGAAGCAGGGCGTTCTCTATGTGGCGAAAGACCTCCCGAAGCCTGGCCGGTCCACATCGGAAGAACAACTGGACGAACTCACCGCGCTCCTCAAGGCCTCGCACGGGGGAGCGCTGGGACTATTTTCCTCCCGGCGGGCCGCGGAGGAGGCCGCAGAGGCACTGCGTGCACGAGTCGACGTCGACATCCTCTGCCAGGGCGAGTCCTCCATGTCTGCACTCGTGAAGCAGTTCGCTGAGGAGCCTGATACCTGCCTGTTCGGGACAATGTCACTGTGGCAGGGCGTGGATGTGCCGGGTCATTCGTGCCGGTTGGTGGTCATCGACCGAATCCCGTTCCCTCGTCCGGACGACCCGCTGATGACCGCACGTACCCGTAACGTCGCGAAGAATGGAGGGAACGGCTTCATGAGCGTCGCGGCGACCCATGCAGCAGTCCGCCTCGCCCAGGGGGCGGGGCGACTGATCCGGGCAAGCGGCGACCGCGGGATGGTGGCCGTTCTTGACTCCCGCCTTGCAACCGCGGCCTATGGTGGGTTCCTTCGGGCCGCGCTGCCGCCCTTTTGGCCCACGACTGACAGGTCCACCGCACTGGCGATCCTGTCGAGACTGGCCGCGTCAGCGCAGCCGGCCTAGCGCTGTTCACGGAAGCGTCAGAGAGCCCGCATCACTGATACGACCTTGCCCATGATCGTTGCATGGTCGCCGAGGATCGGTTCATAGCTGGTGTTCTGCGGCAAAAGCCAGGTGTGGCCGTCGCGCTGCCGGAAGGTTTTCACCGTAGCTTCGTCATCAAGCAGCGCAGCGACGACATCGCCGTTCTCAGCATTGTTCTGACGGCGTACAACCACCCAGTCGCCGTCACAGATTGCGGCGTCGATCATTGAATCTCCCGAAACCCGGAGCATGAAAAGCTCACCGTGCCCAACCAGTTGGCGCGGCAGCGGCATGACGTCCTCAACGAGTTGATCGGCGAGGATGGGACCGCCGGCCGCGATTCGGCCAACCAGGGGAACCATCGCTGCATCAACAGCTGACGACGGCGACAGCTCGGGATCGGCCACAGTCAAGTCGGGCGCCTCGCGGGGGGCGTCCTCCGCGAGGGTCAGAGGCAGCAGGATCTCCATTGCGCGGGGACGCTTGGGGTCCCGGCGGATGTATCCCATCCGCTCAAGCTGAGCGAGCTGGTGCGTGACGCTGGACAAGCTGGCAAGCCCAACCGTGTCGCCGATTTCACGCATTGACGGCGGGTAGCCGTGGGCGGCCACGCTGCGCTGGATGGTCTCGAGAATCTTCTTCTGCCGAGGAGTCAGTCCTTTTGGCGTGGCACGACCCCGCGGGCGTCCCCGCCCGCGCTTGATGGCCGCGCCGGGAACCTCGGCCACACCCTCTGCCGCACTGAGATCTGCCACGAATTGCCATCCCTTTCCTACGGCTGGGAGACGTTGTTGCCGGTGCCTTCCCTGTTACCAGTGAACCGGCGTTGCCGGTGGTGCCGGCTCCCCAACCTGTTTTGTCGGTGGTGGGTGATGAGCTGGTTCCCGAAGCGGCCGGACCTTCACCCTTGCCAGTAACGCTAGGTCAGCGGGTGGGCCTTTTCAAACATTTGTTCGAGCGAGTCTCGACATTATTAGTTCATAGGTGCTAGAAATAAACGCAGGAATAGAACATAGCTTCGAAAAAAGCTCTGGACGGTCCACCAGAAAGGCAAGACACCATGTCGACGCTAGATATCGCCGGACACTCTCCCTTCTCAGGGGCACGCCTCACCGCAGTCGCACAGGCAGGCCCGGCGCGTACACCCCGCGAGGAACCTAGGCCTGTTGTATCGCCTCTGCGCCTAACCAGGCGCGGCTGGTTGGTCCTGGTGGCCCTGCCCCTTTCACTCCTTGCGGCTGCTTCGCTTGTTGTCGGTGCATTCTTCACTTCACAGGCGCAGGCGTCGTCCTCCCCGGGGAATTTCACGTCCACCGTTCACGTCAACGTTGCCGCCGGTGAAACCCTGTGGTCCCTGGCAGCAGAGTATGCGCCGCAACGCGATCCCCGTGCCGTGGTTGAGGAGATCGTTGAGCTCAACGCGCTGAACTCATCGACTGTCCAGGCGGGCCAGTCCCTTCACATTCCCGTAGCGCAGCCCTGATCACCTTCTCTTTCGCCGGGACAGCAGAACTTTCGCTGCCGTAACATCGCAGTCCGCTACCGCCGATTGTTGGTTGCCGGTTGCGGGGCATTAAACTCTGGTGGTGACCGATCAGCTTGAACGCCTTGGCCGACTACCACTCCGGGAGAACCTGCGCGGACTTCGTCCGTATGGGGCACCACAGCTCGATGTGCCCATACTGCTGAACGTCAACGAGAATACGTACGGTGTGCCGGAGGACGTCCGGTCGGCCATTGTCGAAGCCGTGCAGGAGGCCGTTTCCGGCCTCAACCGCTACCCGGACCGGGAGTTCACCGTCCTTCGGGAGCACCTCGCGCACTACCTGGGTCACGGGCTCACGGCTGACAATATCTGGGCCGCGAACGGCTCCAATGAGGTCCTGCAGCACATCCTGCTGGCATTCGGCGGCCCTGGCCGGAGCGCCCTCGGTTTTCCGCCTACCTACTCCATGTACCCGCTGCTCGCGGGCTCCACCGGCACCGCTTACGTAACGGGCAGCAGGCAGGAGAACTTCAACCTGGACGCTCGCTCGGCCGCCGAAGAGGTGGCAGCTACCGGCGCAAACGTGGTGTTCCTATGTAGCCCGAACAACCCCACCGGGACGGCGCTGACCCAAGAGGTCGTCGCCGAGGTCTACGACGCCGGAGAGGCCGCCCAGGCCATCATCATCGTCGATGAAGCCTACGCAGAGTTCTCCCACGAGGGAACGCCCAGCGCCCTGGAACTGCTTCCCGGACGGGAGCGCCTCATTGTGTCAAGGACCATGAGCAAGGCCTTCGCGCTTGCCGGAGCACGGCTCGGTTACCTGGCGGCAGCGCCGGAGATCGCCGACGCGCTGAGGCTGGTCCGGCTTCCTTACCACCTTTCGGCAGTTACCCAGGCCACCGCAGTTGCTGCCCTCACGCACTCCCACAGGTTGCTCGCCAACGTGAACGAGATCAAACGCCAGCGGGACCGGATCGTCACCGAGCTGACAGGCATGGGACTGACTGTGGCTCCTTCGGACGCGAACTTCGTGCTGTTCGGTGGGCTCGAGGACCCGCGGGCGGTCTGGCAGGGCTTGCTCGATGCAGGGGTCTTAATCCGTGACGTCGGCATCCCCAACCACCTGAGGGTGACTGCGGGAACCGAGAAAGAGACCAGCATCTTCCTCGAGACTCTCGAATCCCTTATCCGTCCAAGCGTCTCCTAGACTGGACGCGGATGCATACGCGGGTTCTGACGCCCGCGAATTGCCGTTACAACCCCTAAGGACTCCCAATGACCGCGGAAGCTACCGCCCTTCGCACTGCCCGACGTGAGCGGACCACCAGCGAATCGTCGGTGTTCGTCGAGCTTGACCTCGACGGGACCGGGCGCTCCGAGATCAGTACCTCGGTGCCCTTCTACGACCACATGCTCACGGCACTGGCCAAGCACTCATCGATCGACCTCACGGTGCGGGCCAGCGGTGATACACACATCGACGTCCACCACACTGTCGAGGACGTCGCCATCACCCTCGGAGAGGTGCTTCGCGAAGCGCTTGGAAACAAGGCGGGCATCCGCCGGTTCGGGGAAGCCACGGTTCCGCTTGACGAGGCTCTTGCCAACGCCGTCGTGGACATTTCCGGCAGGCCGTACCTGGTGCACTCCGGGGAGCCTGCCGGCCAGGAATACCACCTCATCGGCGGACACTTCACGGGCTCCCTGACGCGACATGTCTTTGAGGCGATCACCCTCCATGCCCAAATCTGCCTGCACATGACCGTCCTGGGCGGCAGGGATCCGCACCATATCGTCGAGGCGCAGTTCAAGGCCTTTGCGCGTGCGCTCCGGGCTGCCGTGGAGCCGGATCCGCGCGTCACCGGAATTCCTTCCACCAAGGGGGCCCTGTGAGCGCGCCGAAAGTAACCGTCCTCGACTACGGTTCGGGAAATATCCGCTCCGCTGTCCGCGCCCTCGAGCACGTGGGAGCTGACGTCACGCTCAGCGCAACCCCTGACGATGTGCTGAACGCAGACGGTCTGGTGGTTCCCGGTGTTGGAGCTTTCGCCGCGGTCATGCAGGGCCTCAAGGAGGTAGACGCGCTGCGGATGATTGGCCGCCGGGTAGCCGGAGGCAGGCCGGTGCTCGGTATATGCGTCGGACTCCAGATCCTCTTCGAAGAGGGCGTGGAGCACGGCGTGCGCACCGCAGGAATGGGGGAGTGGCCCGGCACCGTCGAGCGTCTCAAGGCGGACGTGGTCCCGCACATGGGATGGAACACGGTCGACGCGCCGGCAGGCTCAGTGCTTTTTGACGGCATCGGCGACGAACGGTTCTACTTCGTCCACTCCTACGGTGTGCAGGAGTGGAACTTCGACGTCAACCAGCCGGCAATGCACCCGCCGCTGGTGACCTGGTCCACGCACGGCGGCCCCTTCATCGCGGCGGTGGAGAACGGTCCGCTTTCGGCAACCCAGTTCCACCCGGAAAAGTCCGGGGACGCCGGCGCACAGTTGCTCCGCAACTGGACCGGCAGTCTGCGCTGACCCATGTGGAGCGTACTCCTCATGGGACTTGCGGGGCTGCTGATCGGCGGCGTCGTCTCGTTCCACAAGCAGGGAATGCCGCGGGCGCTCATCGTAAGTTTCGGCGTGCTCGCTGTCATGGCCCTGGTCGCCGCCTACCTGCTCACCCTTACTCCATAACCTGTCGCATCCGGCAGCAACCCACTCGAACAAAGGAACTGCATGAGTCCCTTCACCGAATCGCCCATCCTTGAACTGCTTCCCGCGGTCGACGTTGCCGACGGCCAGGCGGTGCGCCTGGTCCAGGGTGAAGCCGGAAGCGAAACGAGCTACGGTGACCCCCTGGATGCTGCGATGCAGTGGCAGAACGACGGCGCCGAGTGGGTCCATCTCGTGGACCTGGACGCAGCATTCGGGCGCGGCTCCAACCGCGAGATCCTGCGGCGCGTGGTTCAGGAACTGAAGATCAAGGTGGAGCTTTCCGGCGGGATCCGGGACGACGCCTCCCTCGAAGAGGCCCTCGAACTCGGCGCGGAGCGCGTCAACCTGGGCACGGCGGCACTGGAGAACCCCGAGTGGACCGCGAGCGCGATCGCCCGTTACGGTGACGCGGTCGCCGTCGGCCTCGATGTGCGCGGTACCACCCTCGCGGCCCGCGGGTGGACCAAGGAGGGCGGCGACCTCTGGGAAGTCCTGGCCCGCCTCGATGATGCCGGTTGCGCGCGCTACGTCGTCACGGACGTGACCAAGGACGGAACCCTGCGCGGTCCCAACCTGGAACTGCTCCGTGAGGTGCTTGAGAAGACCGAGCGGCCCGTCGTGGCTTCGGGCGGTATCTCCAACCTCGATGACCTCGCCGCGCTGCGTCAGCTGGTCCCCGAAGGCCTTGAAGGCGCGATTGTCGGCAAGGCCCTATACGCCGGAGCCTTCACCCTGCCGCAGGCGCTGGACATCGCGGGCCGCCCGGTCGGTTAGTCATGACACAGCGGAAGCTCCCGGCACACATTGAGGCCGCGCTGGCAGGGAACGTTGCCGATTCTGCCGGCCGGCCCTGGGAGGGTCGCGACCTGTCCGGCGAGGGCAACCCGCTCCACGCTTTCGACAAGGACGACGGCGGGATCCCGCCCGCGTACGAAAAAGCAGTCCGGGACCTGGTGGCCGGACGCTCCGACGAGGCGGCGGTAGTGCGCGCGCTAGCGCGCATTCGCGTGTTCGTTCCGGTTATAGCTGAACTCGGCGGCGCGGATTCCGCCGAGGACCCGGTCCCGGACACGCACTCCCACGGCGACAAGGAAGCCGACATGGCCCTCGTGACCATCAAGGCTCCCGACGGACGAAGGGCCCTGCCGGTCTTCACATCGACCGCGCAGCTTGAGCGGTGGCATCCCGACGCACGGCCGGTGGCCGTCTACGCGGCGAGGGCGGCCCTGGCCGCCGTCGCGGAGAAGGCCGAACTCATGGTCGTTGACCCGGGTGCCGACGTGACGTTCGTCGTACGCCGCCCCGCTCTCTGGGCACTTGCCCAGCAGAAGGAGTGGGCGCCGTCGTACTCTGATCCCGCGCTGGCGAGGCTGCTCGGGGACGCTGCTGCTCCGAATGAAAGCATCCGCAGGGTCGAAGCGGCCCCGGGCGCGGGGGTTTCCAGCCGAACGGCTAACGGTACAGTTATTGGAGGCGGCGGAGCCGGGCCCGAGCTCCTTCTCACGCTCGTCCTGCGCGAGGGTCTTACGCAGGAAGCGGTCCGGTCCACAGTCCAGGCCTTTCAGAGCCGCCTTCAGAACCTGCAGGACTTCGTCGAGCGGGTGGACTCGCTCGAAATCCGGCTCTCGCGGTGATCTTTCACGCGGTAAGGGCCCGCGTGAAAGTGAACAACGTTGAATTTCTCCGTCTACCGGGATCTGCTGAGGATCGTCCCGGTGCGCCGACTGCTTATTGTCGGCATGATCGCACGCTTCCCGCACTCAGCCGCAGGAGTGCTGCTCACCCTCCATGTTGTCCAGACGCTGGACAGGGGCTACGCCGAAGCCGGCGCGGTCGCAGCCATCATGACCATCGGCGTGGCCGTCGGCGCGCCCTGGCGGGGACGGCGCGTTGACACCGCGGGCCTGCGGATAGCGCTCATCCCGTCCGTGATCGCCGAGGCGGTTATCTGGTCGGTGGCGCCCCACCTGCCGTACGAGTGGCTGCTCGTCGCTGCACTGGTGGGAGGCCTGTTCACGCTGCCGGTGTTCTCCGTGGTCCGGCAGTCACTCGGCGTGCTGGTCAGCGGCGACTCGCGAAGGACCGCGTTCACGCTGGACGCCGTGGCCACCGAGATGATCTTCATGGGCGGACCTGCGCTCGGCGCGGTCCTGGCGACCCAGGTCTCCACCGTGACCGGGCTGACCGCCGTCGGGCTTTCCACTGCAGTAGCCGGTCTGTTCCTGATCTGGTTCAATCCGCCCACCCGCAGCACGCAGCCGGGCACGGTGAGCGCGGTTCCGTCCGCGGCGCAAGATGACGAGGCTGCCGTTGAGGCGATGGTCGCCGCAGCGCCGGCGCACGTCAGCGAAGCCTCCGCCGAACTGCTTCCGGGCGCCCGGCCTGCTCGAAGGACGGCCGTCCGTGCCCGCGTGGCGTCCAGTTTCGCCTGGCTCACCATCCCGGTGGCCGTGGTGATGGTGGTTGCCGCCGGAGCGGGCCTGGTGCTGGCCGGATCCGACGTCGGAATCATCGCGGTCCTCGAAGACGGTAATCGCGCTTCCGAACTGGGCTGGGTCTTTCTTGCCTGGTGCGGAGCGTCCGTAGTTGGCGGCCTGATCTATGGCGCGATGCACCGCCCGCTCTCACCGATGATCCTGCTTCTTGCGATGAGCATCCTCACCATCCCGATGGGGTTCGCGCAGAACACCCTGGTGCTCGCCCTGCTGTCCATCGCGCCGGGAATGCTGTGCGCCCCGGTGCTCTCGGCGGCGTCCGAGCGGATTGCCCACCTGGTCCCCGAAGAACGCAGGGGAGAGGCGATGGGCTGGTATGGCTCCGCCCTCACCTCGGGTGTGGCACTCGGAGCTCCGCTTGCCGGGCTCCTGATCGACTCCGTTGGGCCCTGGGGAGGGTTTGTGGCAGTTGGTTCGGCTGCGGCAGTCCTCACCCTGCTTTGCCTTGCGGCGCAGCAGGTACGACGACGGCGGGCCGCCTGAGCTGCCCGCCGTCAGATAGTGCTGGTGCTGTTTCGAAGGTCAGTTGACCGGACCCGTGAATTTCTCGCCCGGACCCTGGCCCGGCGCATCGGGGATAATTGAGGCCTCCCGGAAGGCCAGCTGCAGCGACCGCAGGCCGTCGCGCAAGGGACCTGCATGCTGGCTCCCGATCTCGGGGGCTGCTGCGGTGATGAATCCGGCCAGCGCCGTAATGAGTTTCCGTGCCTCGTCGAGATCCTTGTAGGTCTCGGCGTCGGTTCCTTCCGCCAGGCCGCACTTGACCGCAGCCGCGCTCATGAGGTGGACCGCCGACGTCGTGATGACTTCGACGGCGGCAACTTCCGCGATGTCCCGCACATGGTCGTGTCTTCCGGTGGGCCCGCTTGAACCCGATGTGGCCTCCTCGCCGGCAGAGGGGAAGGTGTGGCGGGTAGCCTCGGGATTACTGTCTGCTGTGCTCATGCTGGTAAGCTTGTCACAGACCGACTGGCGGTCGTTATTTTTTGTGGCCGGCAACGGCATGAAAAAGATCACCAGTATGCAAGCGGAGTCCTCTCCCACCCGCGATTGCCGCCACTGCCCTCGAGGCAGATCCAGGCAGCCGGGTTCAGGTCGGTGCAGCATTCCGCCCAGGAATGCGCTATGCACTGATGCCCGAGGCCTTCGATTGCGCATGCAATTGGGGGCCTTCTCTTTTTGCAGGCGGTCCAGGTTTACAACTGACATCAGGAGCAGCACATTAGCGAGCCAAGAATCAACGATCGTATCCGCGTCCCAGAGGTGCGGTTGGTAGGACCTGCGGGCGAACAGGTTGGGATTGTCCGCATTGAAGACGCCCTCCGCCTCGCCGCTGAGTCCGACCTTGATCTTGTTGAGGTTGCGCCGCAGGCCAAGCCGCCGGTGGCCAAGCTCATGGATTTTGGTAAGTACAAGTACGAGGCAGCGGTGAAGGCGCGTGAAGCGCGCAAGAACCAGACCAACACCGTGCTCAAGGAAATTCGTTTCCGGCTCAAGATCGACACGCACGACTACGAGACCAAGCGTGGACACGCCCTCCGGTTCCTCGGTGCAGGGGACAAGGTCAAGGCAATGATCCAGTTCCGCGGCCGCGAACAGCAGCGTCCGGAGATGGGCATCCGGCTTCTGCAGCGCTTCGCTGAGGACGTAGCCGAGGTCGGCGTCGTCGAGTCTGCACCCCGCATCGACGGGCGCAACATGGTGATGGTCATCGGTCCGGTGAAGAACAAGGCTGAGGCCAAGGCCGAAGCACGGCGCGCTGCTCAGCGTGCCGAGTCCAAGGCCGCCAACGAGGCTGCCAAGGCGAAGATTGACACTTCTGGCCAGGGCCCAATGACGCAGAGCATCGGCGACCTGCTGCCTGAAGAGCTGCGTTCCGCAGGTACGTCTGCTCCGGCTGCTGACGAGGCTCCCGCTGCTGAGGTTCCCGTGGCTGAAGCTCCGGCTGCTGAGGTTCCCGTGGCTGAAGCGCCGGTTGCAGCGCAGGCAGCACCGGCCGCTGAACCCGTGGAAACGGCTCCGGCTGCTGAAGCGCCGGTTGCTGAAGCTCCGGTTGCCGAAGCGCCGGCAGCCCCGGCACCGAAGCCGGCCGCAGCACCGGCGCCGAAGCCTGCACCGGCACCCAAGCCGGCAGCAACGCCGCAGTCAGCGGCACCGAAGCCGGGCGCAGCACCCAAGCCGGGAGCCGCGCCGAAGCCGAGGCCCGCTGCACCAAAGCCTTCCGGTAAGGCGGCCCCCGCCAAGGGCTCACCTAACCGACCGAAGCCGTCGGGTTCCAACTAGGGGACCGGCTGCCGCAAGGCAGCGACGCGCTACGTAAGCACCGCAGTTCGCTGCGGATACCGCAAGACCGCCGGCAGAGTGCTGGCGGAGACCAAAGGAGATCGGTTTCCATGCCGAAGATGAAGACACACAGTGGCGCCAAGAAGCGCTTCAAGCTGACCGGCAGCGGCAAGCTCAAGCGCCAGCAGGCCAACCGCCGCCACTACCTGGAGCACAAGTCCTCCACCCTGACCCGCCGTCTGGCCAGTGACCAGATCGTCTCGCCGGCCGACACCAAGACCATCAAGAAGATGCTCGGCGTCTAACACCCACCCAACTACAACTTCCGGATGCCCCTCGGCGCGGCTGCAGGCCGCGGGGGTCTCACTTGTCCGGACGATCTAACTAAGGAGTACGCACGTGGCACGTGTGAAGCGGGCGGTCAACGCCCACAAGAAGCGCCGGGTTATTCTTGAGCGCGCCAAGGGTTACCGCGGTCAGCGTTCGCGCCTGTACCGCAAGGCGAAGGAGCAGCTGCTCCACTCGTTCGTCTACAGCTACGGCGACCGCCGCAAGCGCAAGGGCGACTTCCGCCGCCTCTGGATCCAGCGCATCAACGCTGCATCCCGCGCCAACGGCCTGACCTACAACCGCCTCATCCAGGGCCTGAAGGCCGCCGGTGTAGAGGTTGACCGCCGCATGCTGGCAGATCTCGCCGTTACCGACGCCAACGCATTCGCCGCACTGGTGAAGGTTGCCAAGGACTCCCTGCCGTCTGACACCTCCGCTCCGGCGCAGGCCTAGTCAAGACATCAGATCGGCTTGGGCCGATCGACAATTTCATGAGCGCATTCGAACGCCCCCAGGCACCGCTACTTACCAACACCCGAGCAGATCGGGTGCGTGATGTAGCCAAGCTTGCGGGGCGTTCGGCGCGTTTCCGGCAGGGGCGCTTCCTTGCGGAAGGACCGCAGGCCGTAAGGGAAGCGCTCCGCCTGCACCAGGAGCGGCAGTCGGCGGGTGAACCAGGGGTGGTCGAGGATGTTTTCCTGACGGCCGAAACGCTGGATCGTTACCCTGACTTCGGTGCGGTAGTGCCCCCAAGGATGGTTACGTCCGAGGTTCTCGCGGCGATGAGTTCCACGGTGACGCCACAGGGCGCCCTTGCGGTCTGCAGATTCATCGACGTCTCGCTGGACTCGGTGCTTGCCGCGGAGCCACGGTTGGTTGCGGTGCTGGTGGAGGTCCGCGACCCGGGCAACGCAGGAACCATCCTGCGTGCCGCTGACTCCGCCGGAGCAGACGCCGTAATCCTCACCGACAGCAGCGTGGACGTCTACAACCCCAAGACTGTCCGGTCCACCGTGGGATCGCTCTTCCACCTGCCGGTCGTCGTCGGCGCCGGAACCGAAGACGTCCTCGAGCAGTTGAAGCAGCGCGGCATTGCGGTCCTCGCCGCAGACGGCTACGGGGACCAAAATTTGGACGCGCTCCAGGACGCCAGCGCACAGAGGCGGCTGGCGCCGTCGTCGTCAGCGGCACCCCACGAGGACGCGGACGGACCGCACTTGGAGGCGCCCACAGCATGGCTTTTCGGGAATGAGGCCCAGGGCCTTGCACCGGCCGTACTGGACGCTGCTGACTACCGCGTATCGGTGCCTATCTATGGCAGCGCCGAAAGCCTGAATGTGGGCACGGCCGCAACGGTCTGCCTGTACGCTTCCGCGCGCGCCCAGCGGGCCTGACGGTACAGCTGGAGAGGCCGGATCCGTTAACCCGAGACCGGCACCGGGACAGGAGTCGCCTTCGCCCCCCGGCGGTCCATCCGGCCGCTGAGGAGCGCGACGCCGAGCCCGAAAGCGGCGAGTACCGCGCCCACCAGCGCAGGCGCGGTGTATCCCCAACCGAAGGCGATGACAGCGCCGCCAAGGAAGGCACCCAGGGCATTCGCTGTATTGAGCGCTGCGTGGTTCATCGATGAGGCCAGGGACGGCGCGTCGGGTGACACATCCATGAGCCGAACCTGCAGCGAGGGAATCAGCGACGAGCCGATGGCCCCGACCAGGAAGACGAACAGCAGCGCGGTGGGAGCCCACTGCACCGCAATGGCAAAGACCAGAAGGCAGGCCGAAATTGCACCCATGACCCAGTAGATCGTGCCCATCACCGAGATATCGGCCAGCCGG
This sequence comes from Arthrobacter sp. JZ12, assembly GCF_035189165.1. Classification (NCBI taxonomy): domain Bacteria; kingdom Bacillati; phylum Actinomycetota; class Actinomycetes; order Micrococcales; family Micrococcaceae; genus Arthrobacter; species Arthrobacter sp. JZ12. Next base: position 1,276,998 of record NZ_CP045246.1, read on the forward strand.
CCGCCCACCATATTGCCTGCCACCATGCCCAGCCCGTACAGCGCAACAACCAGCGGGAGCAGCGCCTCCGACATCCCGGCCACTTCGGTCATGGTGGGCGAGATGTAGGTGTAGACGGCGAAGAAGCCGCCGAATCCGACGGTTCCGATCAGCAGGGTCATCCAGACCTGACCTCGCTTGAGGGCACCGAGTTCGCGTGTGATGCTCGCTCCTTCACGGACCTTCTGGTGGGGAACGAAGCGCAGGATGAGCAGGAGGGTTAGCAGGCCGATTGCTACGACCAGAATGAACATGCTGCGCCACCCAAACTGCTGGCCCAGCCAGGTGGCGAAGGGAACTCCGACCACGTTCGCGACGCTCAGACCCATCATGACCATTGCCACTGCTTGTGCGCGACGGGTGGGGGAGGACAGCGACGCGGCAATCACTGCGGCCACACCGAAGAACGCTCCGTGCGGCAGGCCGGAGACAAACCGTGATACCAGCAGCCAGCCATACTCGTCGGCGAAGTACGACGAAAGGTTTCCGGCCGTGAACAGAGTCATGAGCGCGAGCGCCAGCCGTTTGTGCGGTAGCCGGGCCCCCAGGGTAGCCAGGAGCGGTGCGCCCACCACGACTCCGAGGGCGTAGGCCGAGATCACATGGCCGCCGGCCGGAATGTCGACCCCCATATCCGCCACCATGTCCGGGAGGAGGCCCATGATGGCGAATTCCGTGGTGCCGATGCCGAACCCGCCAACAGCGAGCGCCAGGATCGCCAGGACCAGGTTACGGACGGGCAGTGGTGAGGTTGCTGGTGTCACGCGAACTCATTTCGATGGATGGACGCCGATCCGGCGTGCGGAGAGTGCCGCGCATCGTTGAGCAGGAGGGGCGGACGGATGTCCTTCGGGTACAACGCGCCGGAACCGCTCATTATTCGCGTTCCTTTGCTGCGGGTACCCCTGCATCCACTTTACGGTTCCGAGACCGTTTCGACGCCAAATAGATTCCTTCTTTGACGGAACGCACACTTGCATCCGGTCCTAAAATTGGAACGGCGCGAGGAGTGCGGAGCCATGGACGTCAATCCCCAAAATTCCATTTCCTGCGATGCGTGCGGTCCGGGGGTGACGGCGCCGCCGTCGCTTGTACGCCGGGTCCTTACGACGCTACTGCTTACGGTGAGCCTGGTTCTCGGCATGCTGGGCACCACACTGCCGGCCGCGCATGCCGCTCCACTCTTCGGCCATGATGTGTCGTGGCCGCAGTGTTCGACGGCGCAGGGCGGCTTTGGTCTTCCGCTGCCGCCTCCGCAATCGCAGTTCGTGATTGTTGGGCTGACGCGTGGGCTGCCCTTCACCGAAAACCCGTGCCTGGCTGACCAGGTGGCGTGGGCGCGGACCAACGGGAAGCCCGCGCACGGCTATGCCATGGCCGCGTATCCCACGCCGACGCAGCTGGCCGCGAATCAGGCCGCCGGACCCTGGTCCTCAACCACCCCCGCGGGACGGTTGTCCAACGTCGGGTACGCCGAAGCACGGTTTGCCGTGCAGAGCATGGCCCGGATCGGCTTCCGTCCGCCGGTGGTCTGGATCGACGTCGAACCCCGCCCTGCCCAGCCCTGGCCGGTGGCTACCGTGGCGCAGCAGCGCGACAACCGCTACGTCATCGAGGGGCTCATGCGTGGCCTGCGCGACGCCGGCTTCGCCTATGGGCTCTACTCCTTTGCGTCCGGCTGGCAGGAGATCACCGGAGGCTGGCGCCTGTCGGGCGTGCCCGTCTGGGCCACTGCCGGGCGACTGGACTATCCCAATGAGGCGCTCGATCGGTGCTTCCCGCCGAGCTTCTCCGCCGGCCGGGTGTACATCTCACAGTGGTACGACGATACGCGGGACTATGACCGCACCTGCGAGCCCTACGCCTTCACACCGTTGCCCATTCCGGCCTCTTCGTTGACCGGTTCCACCGCAGAATTCAACGGCGACTGGCGGAACGACCTGCTTGCCCGTGTTGGATCAACCGGTGTGCTGCGGCTCTATGCCGGAACCGGTGCTTCGAGGCTGAATCCCGGCGTGCAGATCGGCAATGGCTGGAACATTTTCAATGCGCTGGAGACCGTCGGCGACTTCAACGGTGACGGTCCTTCGGATGTTATTGCCCGGGAAGCAGCAACGGGAGCGCTCTGGCTGTACCGGGGCAACGGGACCGGAGGCTTCCTGCCCCGGCTGCGGGTGGGCAGCGGCTGGAACGGCTTCAACAGCATCGTTGCGCCGGGGGACTTCAACGGCGACCAGCGGATGGACCTCCTGGCGCGGGAAGCGGCAACCGGTGCCATGTGGCTCTATCCGGGGAACGGCGCCGGCGGGTGGCTGCCGAGGGCCAGGGTCGGCTCCGGTTGGAATGGATTCAGCGCGATTGTGGCCACGGGCGACCTCAACGGAGACCGGGCGAACGACGTCGTTGCTCGCGACCGTGCCACGGGTGTCCTTTGGCTCTACCCGGGTAACGGGACCGGTGGCTGGCTGCCGCGCGTGCGCGTCGGCGCCGGCTGGAATGCGATGACGGCGATTGTCGGCGCCGGCGACCTCAGCGGCGACCGAATCGCCGACCTGGTGGCCCGGGACGCCAGCGGTCAACTCTGGCTCTACCCCGGTACCGGCGGATCGACCTTCCGGCCACGCACGGCCCTGGGCACCGGATGGAACGGTCTCAACGCGATCTTCTGAGAAAGCGTTCCTGCCCGACACGGCTCATTACACTGGCAGGATGACCCAGACCCAGCGCAAGCAGATCGTCGGCGCGGCAATTGTTGATTCGCTGACTTCGCCCACGAAGCTTCTGGCAGCACGCCGAACGGCGCCCGAGCAGTTCGCCGGGCAGTGGGAGTTCCCTGGCGGCAAGGTGGAGCCGGACGAGGACGATATGGAGGCGCTCCAGCGGGAAGTGCGCGAGGAACTCGGTGTCGAAGTTCAGTTGGGGGCGGAACTTGAGGGCCCGGACCGGCAGGGGTGGCCCCTGAACGAGACCGCTTCGATGCGCGTCTGGGTCGCGGTGATCACTGCAGGAGTGCCGGCGGCACTGCAGGATCACGATGAGCTCCGGTGGGTGGATCTTCGGGACACAGCCGAGTTGACCGGATTGCCCTGGATTCCCGCGGACCGCCCCATCGTTGATGCGCTGCTGGGCAGGCTGGTGCCCGTCAGCGAGCTGGCCTAGCTCGCTGCTTGTAACCGCACTACCTGCAACCGCACTACTTGCCCTGCTTGCAGCACCGACTAGAACAGCGTCGGCTCCGGCTGCCTTTCCGGCTTGCTCCCCGGCTTGCTTTCCGGCTTGGACCCGGCGCGCGCCAGTGCCGGGTCAGCCCGCTCATTGTCCCGGAAGAACCTGGCCCCGGCGGCCAGGCCATGACGTCGACGGTACACCCGAACACGCTCGGCCAGCCACGTGCGGTACTCCGCCGAGGCATAAGTGCCGCTCCCGTAGAGCCTGCGATAACGGCCCACAAGTCCGGGGTGATGCTTGGAGAGCCAGGCCATATACCATTCCCGGGCACCGGGACGCAGATGCAGCGCCCCGACCGACACACCTGTTGCACCGGCACCGGCCAACGCTGCAAATAACCGGTCAAGGGCCTCATCGCTGTCCGTCAGCCAGGGCAGGATCGGCATGGCCATAACTCCGCAGGCAAGTCCTGCTTCACGTAGCCGGGAGATGAGGTCAAGACGGGCGCGTGGAGTGGGCGTGCCGGGTTCCACCACTGAGGACAGGTCCGCGTCGATCACAGACAGTGAGATGCCCATCCCGATGGTCACCTGACGGCCGGCTTCGCGCAGCAGCGGAATGTCACGGCTGAGCAGTGTCCCTTTGGTGAGGATCGAGAAGGACGTGCCGCTCTCCGCCAGTGCGCGGATGATGTCCGGCATGAGCCTGTACCGGCCTTCCGCCCGTTGATAGGGATCGGTGTTGGTTCCCATGGCGACGTGTTCACGCTGCCAGGAGGGCTTGGCGACCTCGCGGCGCAGAACTTCACCGATGTTGGTCTTCACTACGAGTTGGGAATCGAAATCCAGCCCTGTGTCCAGGTTGAGGTAGCTGTGGGTCTTCCGGGCGAAGCAGTAGACGCAGGCGTGCGAGCATCCCCGATAAGGGTTGATCGTCCAGGAGAATGGCATGCCGGAAGTTGGCGGAACCCGGTTCAGTGCGGACTTGGCGAGGACCTCGTGGAAGGTGATGCCTGCGAACTCCGGAGTGCGCACGCTTCTTACCAGACCCGCCAGCGGCAGGAGGGCCCCGCCGTCGGAGGTTGTTGCTTCTGTCTTCTGCGCATCCCACCGCATGTTTTCATTAGAACATATGTTCCAAGGAAGTCCGGCGAGACACGCTAGGCTGGATCAATGATCCTTCTTACCGGATTCGAGCCGTTCGGCGGTGAAAGCACCAACCCGTCCTGGGGTGCGGCACAGCGGGCGGCTGCCCTGCTCAATGACGCCGGGGAACCTGCTGCAGCGGTTCAGCTTCCGTGTGTCTTCGGTACCAGTATCGGAGTCCTTGCCGGCGCCCTTGAGGCCCATCAGCCTGATCTTGTGGTCTGCGTCGGGCAGGCGGGCGGCCGCGCCGAACTGTCCCTCGAACGGGTGGCAATCAACTTCGATGACGCTCGGATCCCGGACAACGCGGGAAACCAACCGGTGGACGTGCCTGTACGTCAGGACGGACCCGCCGCCTACTTCAGTTCGCTTGCCCTCAAGCGCAGCCTGGTGCAATTGACCGAAGCGGGTCTGCCGGCAGCGGTGTCGCAGACGGCTGGAACCTATGTCTGCAACCATGTCTTCTACGGGTTGATGGACCTCCTGCAGGATCGTTCCGCCACCCGGGGCGGTTTTGTCCATGTCCCGTTCTCCTCCGAACAGGCGATGGCCCACCGGGCGCCAGGGATGCTGATCGAGGAGATGGCCGCGGGCCTCGTGATCATTGCGCGGGCAAGCCTGCAGCATCAGACGGATCTTCCGGTTCCGGCGGGCGCGGAACACTAGGAACCCGAACACTAGGAACCCGAGTCTTTGCGACTGCGGAAAATCCGGCGAACGGGACGCTCCGCATAGCCGCCGTCGTGCAGACCGGCTGCCCTCTCGAACGGATTCCGTGAGGCAGGGTCACCCGACAGCAGCCACGAGATCCCAGCGGCAAGGAAATAGGCCAGGAGGAACGGCAGGCCAAGGCACAGTGCGTACTGGGTGCTGTGGCGGGCTTCGTGCGCAACGAGTTTCGGTCGTCCGGCGACCTCTTCCGGACCGGCGCGGAAGAGCACAACACACCCCACGGTGAAGGCAGCGGCGTGAGGCAGCCGCGGCGAATAGAAGTGAGCGAAGATCAGCCCGTTCGCGGCGGGCCTGATCTCGCAGCCACCGATCCTCGCAGCCAGCAGGCCCAGCAGGGTGGAACCGTTCAGCCAGTTGAGCGTCCACCGAAGTTTCTCGCCGCCCTTCATGGCCGTAAGTCTAGGGCGAAGCCGCTTGAGCAGGTCCACATGCCATTCGGGCGACCGGCACGCAGTCCTCTAGACTGGCAGGGCCGCCGAAATGCTGATTGGACGCTGCCGCCGGCACCCATGCGCTCACGACACCAAGGTAAAAAGCACACTCATGTCTGAACCAATATCGCCCGCGGACCAGGCGGCGCCGGACGCCGTCGTCGCTCCCGACCCACTGGACACCGAGGCCATTGCTGCCGCTGTGGACCGCGCCCTGGCCGACATCGCCGGTGCCGGCGACCTCGACCAACTGAAGTCGGTCCGTTTGGCCCACACGGGCGAGAAGTCGCCGCTGAGCCTCGCCAACCGAAGCATCGGCTCCCTCGCCAAGGACCAGAAGGCTGCGGCAGGCAAGAACATCGGGCCGGCACGCGGACGCATCAACCAGGCGCTCGCCGCCCGGACAGCAGAGCTCGAGGCCGAGCGCGACGCGCGGATCCTTATCGAGGAGGCCGTCGACGTGACCGCGGCTCCGCGCCGCCGTCGTGCCGGTGCCCGGCACCCGCTGTCCATCCTGCAGGAGCGGGTGAGCGACATCTTCGTGGGCATGGGCTGGGAAATCGCGGAAGGACCGGAAGTCGAGTCGGAGTGGTTCAACTTCGACGCGCTGAACTTCAAGCCCGACCACCCTGCGCGTGAGATGCAGGACACCTTCTTCGTCGAGCCGCCGAACGCCCACCTCCTGATGCGGACGCACACTTCGCCGGTACAGGTGCGGGCAATGCTGGAACGGGAGGTACCGATCTACGTGCTTTGCCCCGGAAAGGTCTTCCGCACCGACGAACTGGACGCTACCCACACTCCCGTGTTCCACCAGTTCGAGGGCCTCGCAATCGACAAGGGCCTCAGCATGGCCGACCTGCGCGGCACGCTTGAGCATTTCGCCCGCCTGATGTTCGGCGAGGACGCCGGCATCCGCCTCCGTCCGAACTACTTCCCCTTCACCGAACCGTCCGCGGAGCTGGACATCTGGCACCCCGGCGCGAAGGGCGGCCCGCAGTGGATCGAGTGGGGAGGCTGCGGCATGGTGCACCCCAATGTGCTCCGTGCGGCCGGTATCGACCCCGAGGTCTACTCCGGCTTCGCGTTCGGCATGGGCATCGAGCGCACTCTCATGTTCCGCAATGAGGTCCTGGACATGCGGGACATGATCGAGGGCGACGTACGTTTCAGCGAGCATTTCGGGATGGAGATCTAACCGTGCGTATTCCACTTTCCTGGTTGCGTGAGTACGCCCAGGTTCCGGCCGAAGCAACGGCCGAAGATGTGATGGCCGAACTCGTCAAGGTCGGACTTGAAGAGGAGGCCGTGCACCGGCCCACCGACACCCTGTCCGGACCGATCGTCGTCGGCCAGGTGCTCTCCATCGAGAAGGAACCGCAGAGCAACGGCAAGACCATCAACTGGTGCCAGGTCCGCGTGGTTCCGGAGGGGGCTGAGCAGACCCTCACCGAAAAGGGGATCGACCCGTCGGGTGTACAGGGCATCGTCTGCGGCGCGCACAACTTCGTCGAGGGCGACAAGGTGGTTGTCACCCTGCCCGGTGCGGTGCTGCCCGGCGACTTCCGTATTGCCGCTCGCAAAACCTACGGCCACGTCTCGGCCGGCATGATCGCCTCCGTGCGCGAGCTCGGCATCGGTGATGACCACGACGGCATCCTCGTCCTCTCAACCCTCGGGCTGGACCCCGAGGTGGGATCCGACGCGATGGAACTGCTCAGCCTCTATGACCAGGCCGCCGAAATCAACGTCACGCCGGACCGCAGCTACTGCTTCTCGATCCGCGGTGTCGCGCGGGAGTACGCCCACGCCACCGGCGGCAGCTTCACCGACCCGGCCGCCGCCGTCGCCGTCGACCCGGCTGTCGGCCCCGGCTACCCGGTCCGCATCGAGGATTCGGCGCCCATTTACGGCAATGAGGGCTGTGACCGGTTCGTCGCGCGCGTGGTGCGCGGCGTCGATGCCACCCGACCCACTCCGCAATGGATGGTTTCACGCCTGCGCCTGGCCGGCATCCGCTCCATCTCCCTGCCGGTAGACATCTCCAACTACGTGATGCTTGAGCTGGGCCAGCCGACGCACTGCTACGACGTCGCCAAGCTCACCGGAGACATCGTTGTACGGCGTGCCAACCCGGGGGAAACCCTGGTCACACTGGACGACCGCAAGCGTGAACTGCACGTCGAGGACCTGCTGATCACCGACGGATCCGGCGCCATCGGCATTGCCGGCGTCATGGGCGGTGCGGCCACCGAGGTCTCCGACACCACCACCGACGTCCTGGTCGAGTCCGCGCACTTCGACCCGGTATCGATCGCCCGTGCCCGCCGCCGCCACAAGCTGCCGTCCGAAGCCTCCAAGCGGTTCGAGCGCGGAGTGGACTGGCATATTGCAGACGTCGCTGCCCAGCGCGTGGTGGACCTGCTGGTGAAGCTGGCCGGAGGAACCGCCGACGCCGGCATCACCGACATTGGTGCCGCACCGGAGCCCGTGGTCATCGACCTGCCGACCGGCTACGCATCCGAGCGCATCGGGATCGATTTCGCGCCCGAGCAGGTTCTGGGTGCCCTCACGGATCTGGGCGCCGAGGTGGAGGAGTACGACGGCGGCTGGCGCGTAACGTCCCCGAGCTGGCGCCAGGATCTTGCCATCAAGGACGACCTCGCCGAGGAAATTGCCCGGCTCGTGGGCTACGACCAGATTCCGTCACGCCTTCCCGTCGCCCCGCCCGGTCGCGGCCTGACCCGCGCGCAGCAGCAGCGGCGCCGGGTGCTGGCTGCACTGGCCGACTCCGGTCTGACCGAGGTGCTGTCGTACCCGTTCGTCTCCGAGGAATCGAACTCCTTGTTCGGTGCGCCGGAGGGCACGGGTTCCGCGGTGAAGCTGGCCAACCCGCTCAGCGCGGAGTTCGGCTACCTTCGCCGTTCCATCCTGCCGGGACTGCTCGAGGTTGCGAAGCGGAACTCGTCGCGTGGGTTCCGGGATCTGGCGCTGTTCGAAGCGGGACTGGTCTTCCTTCCGCAGGACACCCTCGGTACGGAGAGCATCCCGCCACTGGGCGCCCTGCCCAGCGAAGAAACCCTGGACGCACTGTACGGCGGACTGCCGCTGCAGCCGCTGACCATCGCTGCTGTCTTCCTCGGCAAGGATTCACCCGCAGCTCCCGGGCACGCCCCGCGTCCCTGGGACTGGGCTGATGCGCTTGACACCGTGCGGCTGATGGCCGACGTCGTCGGGGTTGAACTGGTAGTGGAGCAGGGCGAGCACCAGGCCTTCCACCCCGGACGGACCGCCCGAATCAGCCTTCGCAGCGGAGAGATACTCGGATACGCAGGCGAGCTTCACCCCAAGCTGGTCGCAGCCCAGGACCTCCCGCCCCGGACTGTGGCGCTGGAAATCAATGTCGACCTGCTGTTCGATGCCGCACCGGATGTCATCGTTGCCCGGAACCTGTCCACGTACCCGGCCACCACGCAGGACGTTGCGCTGGTGGTGGACGCCGGTCTGCCGTCCGAGGCCGTGCTGGAGACTCTGCGCGAAGGCGCAGGGGAACTGCTCGAGGAGGTGCACCTGTTCGACGTCTACTCGGGCCAGGGCATCGGCGAGGGGAAGAAGTCGCTGGCTTTCGCCCTGCGCTTCCGCGCTCCTGACCGCACGCTGACCGCCGACGAGGCGAGCGCTGCACGAGACGCCGCCGTTCATCTCGCCGCCGAGCGCCACGGGGCCGTGCAGCGCTAAGTCCTGATTCCTCTTCCACCAACCCGTGCGTTGAGTTGGCAGGACACACCCCGAATGGGCAACCAAACGGGGAGTGTCCTGCCAACTCAACGCTGTTTAACACAGGGCTAGGGGATCAGGAGGATCTTTCCCGTGGTTCTGCGCGCCTGCAGGTCGGTGTGTGCCTGTGCCGCTTCGGCGAGCGGGTAGCGGGCACCGATGCGGACTGAGAGGGATCCGTTAACGACGGCGCCGAAAACGTCTCCGGACCGCCACCGCCGCTCCTCGGCCGAACGGAGATAGAAACCCAGGCTCGGACGCGTCACATACAGCGAGCCCGAGCTGTTGAGGCGCTGCAGGTCGAACGCGGGCACGGGACCGGATGCCGCCCCGAACAGAACCAGCATGCCCCGTTCGCGGATGGAAGCAAGGGATCCGTCGAAAGTAGCCTTCCCGACGCCGTCGAACACCACGTCCACGCCTGTTCCGCCGGTCAGGTCCCGGACCTGCTCCGGAAATCCCTCATAGCGGAGCACGACGTCGGCTCCTGCCTCCCGCGCGAGTTCTTCCTTCTCATCGGTGGACACGGTAGTGATCACCCGCGCCCCCTTGGCCTTGAGCATCTGGGTCAGCAGCAGACCCGTGCCGCCTGCGCCGGCGTGAGTGAGTACCGTCTGCCCTTCCTGCACCGGGAAGGTGGAGTTGATCAGGTAGTGCGCAGTCATCCCCTGGAGGGGTAGGGCGGCCGCGGTCTCCAGGTCGACGCCGTCGGGCACCGGGAGCGCCTTGGCTGCGTCGATAAGCGTGAACTCGGCATAGGAGGCCGCGCCCTCAGCGAAGGCGACGCGGTCGCCCACCGAGAACCCATCCGCCTGCGGCCCCACATCGACGACCTCGCCGGAGGCCTCTCCGCCGGGAATGAAGGGGTACTCCACCTTGTAGATGCCCGCGCGCTGGTAGGTTTCGATGAAGTTCACTCCCACTGCGGCGACCTTGACCAGTAGTTGTGAGCCCGTCGGGGTGGGCCGATCGATCGGGATCGGGGCAAGGACCTCCGGTTCGCCGGCCTGGCTGGCCGCAATGGCAGTGGGCATGGGTGTCTTCCTCTCCTTGGATCAATGGGTTCATTTGAATTGTGCCTGCGAATCGCGACAACTCGGCGCAGCCGGAACGCATTCCTCGACAGCGCCAGGCACAGCCGATGAATAACTATGTGTTGAACTGAATATTTACTGAGCATTTACTGTACGATGGGCAGCATGAGTATTTCGGTAGCGGTATCGGGAGCAAGCGGCTACGCCGGCGGAGAAGTGCTACGCCTGCTTGCGAACCACCCGGACGTGTCCATCGGCACCATCACAGCCCACAGCAGTGCGGGAAGCCGCCTGGGTGAGGTGCAGCCGCACCTGCACTCGCTGGCCGTGCGCGAGCTGCAGGAAACCACCGTTGAGAACCTCCAGGGACACGACGTGGTCTTCCTGGCCCTGCCGCACGGTGCCAGCGCCGACATCGCCGCGCAGCTGCCCGACGATGTGCTCGTGATTGACGCCGGAGCCGACCACCGGCTGGAGGATTCCGAGGCCTGGGAGAAGTTCTACGGCTCGGCACACGCGGGCACCTTCCCCTACGGCCTGCCAGAGCTGCCTGGCGCCCGGAATGCCCTGCGCGGTGCGCGCCGTATCGCCGTGCCCGGCTGCTACCCGACCAGCGCGCTGCTGGCGCTCACCCCGGGATTTTCCGCAGGGCTGCTCGAGCACGACGACGTCGTCATCGTCTCTGCCTCGGGTGCCTCCGGAGCCGGCAAGGCACTCAAACCGCACCTGTTGGGATCGGAAGTCATGGGCGGCATGAGTCCCTACGGCGTCGGCGGCGGCCACCGCCATACTCCGGAGATCGAGCAGGGCCTGGGCTGGGCCGCAGGAGCGCCGGTCACTGTGTCCTTCACTCCGACGCTGGCCCCCATGTCACGCGGCATCCTCACCACCGCGACGGCGAAGGTCCGTACTGGATCCAGCGCGGCCCAGTTGCGGGAGGCTTGGGAGAAAGCGTACGACGGCGAGCCCTTCGTCACGCTCCTGCCCGAGGGGCAGTGGCCTGCCACCCAGTCCGTCCTCGGCTCGAACGCCGTTCACCTCCAGCTCGCCTTTGACGAGCACGCAGGGCGGGTCATCATCAGCTGCGCAATCGACAACCTCACCAAAGGAACCGCCGGCGGGGCCGTGCAGTCCATGAACATCGCCCTCGGCCTGACTGAGACTGCGGGCCTGACCGGATCAGGAGTAGCTCCGTGAGCGTTACCGAACCCAAGGGATTCCGCGCCGCAGGCGTGGCGGCCGGTTTGAAGAGCACCGGCGCACGTGATGTCGCCGTCGTCGTCAATGACGGTCCGCACCACTACGCCGCCGCGGTGTTCACTTCCAACCGGGTGGCCGCCGCTCCCGTGCACTGGTCCCGGCAGGTCGTATCCGACGGCCGGGTGGACGCCGTCGTCCTCAATTCCGGCGGAGCCAACGCCTGCACCGGCCCGGAGGGCTTCCAGAACACGCACCGCACCGCTGAGCACGCCGCCGAGGTGCTGGGACTGTCGGCTACGGACGTCTTTGTCTGTTCAACCGGCCTCATCGGTGAGCAGTTGCCCATGGACAAGCTGCTCGCGGGGGTCCAGGAAGCGGCGGAGAGGCTGAGCGACGGCGGCGGGCAGTCAGCGGCGGAAGCCATTATGACCACGGACTCCGTGTCGAAGACGGCCTCCTACCCGGCGTCCCCGGACCAGCCCAGTGAGGGCTACTCGATCGGCGGGATGGCCAAGGGGGCGGGAATGCTCGCCCCGGGACTGGCCACCATGCTGGTGGTCCTGACCACCGACGCCCTCGTCGATCCGGAACTGCTGGACACCGCGCTCCGGGCTGCCACCCGCGTCACCTTCGACCGCGCCGACTCTGACGGCTGCATGTCCACCAACGACACCGTTGTGCTGCTGGCTTCCGGAGCCACCGGTGTACGGCCAGACCCCGCGCAGTTCGCCGAGGCGCTGACCACGGTCTGTTCCTCCCTGGCCCATCAGCTCATCGAGGATGCCGAGGGCGCAAGCCACACCATCGCCATCCGCACCTACAACGCAGCCACGGAGCAGGACGCAGAGACAGTGGGACGCGCCGTCGCCCGCTCAAACCTCTTCAAGACGGCCATCTTCGGCAACGACCCCAACTGGGGCCGGGTACTTGCGGCGGTCGGCACCACGGACGCAGCTTTCGAGCCCGACCAGCTCGACGTGGCGATGAACGGCGTGCAGATCTGCCGGAGCGGAGGGATCGGGGATTCCCGCGACCTGGTGGATCTGAGCCAGCGCCTTGTCACGGTGGAGATCAACCTGAACGCCGGTTCGGAGTCCGCGACAATCTGGACCAACGACCTCACCCACGACTACGTCCATGAGAACTCGGCCTACTCGAGCTGATTCGCCCGGAACCCACGGAGTCCCAAGGACTCCGGGCTGGAGATGAATGTGAACACCCTGAACGCCGCGCAGGACAAGGCGGCCACCCTGATCGAGGCGCTGCCCTGGATCCAGCGGTTTGCAGGCACCACCGTGGTGGTCAAATACGGCGGAAACGCCATGGTCAATGACGAGCTCCGCCGTGCGTTCGCCGAGGACATCGTCTTCCTCCATCACGCGGGCATCCGTCCCGTCGTCGTGCACGGCGGCGGACCGCAGATCAACGGGATGCTGGACCGCCTGGGCATCACCTCGGAATTCAAGGGCGGGCTGCGCGTCACCACGCCCGAGGCCATGGACGTTGTCCGGATGGTCCTCACCGGCCAGGTGGGCAGGGAACTCGTCGGCCTGATCAACTCGCACGGACCATACGCCGTGGGCCTGTCCGGCGAAGACGGCGGCCTGCTGCACGCCGTCCGCACGGGCACCGTGGTGGACGGCGAGGAGGTGGACCTTGGCCTGGTCGGGGAAGTGGTAGGAGTCAACCCTGCGGCAATCCTGGACATCCTTGAAGCCGGACGCATCCCCGTGATCTCCACCGTGGCGCCGGAATTCGACGGCGAAGGAAACCCCACCCAGCAGGTGCTCAACGTGAATGCCGACACCGCTGCCGCCGCCCTCGCCGAGGCGCTGAATGCCTCCAAGCTCGTGATCCTGACCGACGTGGAGGGCCTGTACTCCAACTGGCCCGACCGCTCCAGCCTGATTTCCTCACTCACCGCAGCCGAGCTCCGGGATCTCCTGCCCGGCCTCGAGTCGGGAATGATCCCGAAGATGACCGCGTGTCTCAAGGCCATCGACGGAGGAGTGGAGCGTGCGCACATTGTGGACGGGCGCCAACCCCACTCCATGCTGCTCGAAATCTTCACCACTGCAGGAATCGGCACCCAGGTTGTGCCCGACGAGGAGGTCTCCCGGTGACCGCTTCCGATCTGACCCCCGTCGCCGCGTCGGCGCTCGTTGACCAGGCCAGGGGCGAAGAGTGGCTGCAGCGCTACTCCAACTCCCTGCTCGGGGTCTTCGGCACCCCGCAGCGTGTCCTGGTGCGCGGCTCCGGCTGCCTGGTCTGGGACGCCGACGGCAAGCAGTACCTGGACCTCCTCGGGGGCATCGCGGTGAACGCGCTGGGCCACGCCCACCCGTTCGTCACCTCCGTCATCTCATCGCAGCTGGCAACGCTGGGGCACGTCTCTAACTTCTTCACCAGCCCCACGCAGGTGGCTCTGGCGGAAAAGCTCCTCTCACTCGCCGGAGCCGGCGCAGGCTCGAAGGTCTTCTTCGCAAACTCCGGTACGGAAGCGGTGGAAGCCGCCTTCAAGCTGGCCCGCCGCAACAGCGCAACATTCCAGGACGGCAAGCCGCGAACCCGCATCCTCGCCCTCGAGGGCGGATTCCACGGCCGCACGATGGGTGCGCTCGCACTGACCGCCAAGCACGCCTACCGCGAGCCGTTCGAGCCGCTTCCCGGCGGAGTCGAGCACCTGCCCTTCAACGACATCGACGCGCTGGAGAGCGCGCTCGATGAGACGGTTGCCGCCGTCGTACTGGAACCCATCCAGGGGGAAGCGGGAGTGCGCCCGCTCAGCCACGAGTACCTGCGCAGGGCGCGTGAGCTGACCCGGGCAACCGGAGCGCTGCTGATCCTCGACGAGGTGCAGACCGGAGTCGGACGCACCGGGCGCTGGTTTGCCCACCAGGCCAGCGGCATCACCCCGGATGCCATGACGCTGGCCAAGGGCCTTGGCGGCGGGTTCCCGATCGGTGCGCTCATCACCTTTGGCAGCGAGGTGTCAGCCTTGCTGACGCCTGGCCAGCACGGAACCACCTTCGGCGGAAATCCGGTGGCGACCGCCGCGGCGCTTGCAACCCTGCACGCCCTGGAAGCCGGTTCGGTACTGCAGAACGCGAACGACGTCGGCGCCTTCCTGCGCAGCAGTCTCGCCGCTGTGCCCGGTGTCGTGGAGGTCCGCGGGGAGGGACTCCTGATCGGATTCGACCTTGACGGTGACTTCGCGGTAGCGGCGGTCCAGGAGGCTCTCGCCCAGGGCTTCATCATCAATGCGCCTACTCCGTCCACCCTCCGGCTGGCCCCTCCGCTGATCCTGACCCGCACCGAGGCGCAGGGCTTCCTCGACGCGCTTCCGGGCATCCTTTCTGCCGCCCGGACCAGCGGCGCCTGACCACCACAGACCTGTACTGGAGACTTCCACATGACCCGCCACTTCCTGATTGACACAGACCTCACGCAGGCGGAGCAGACCGAGGTTCTGGACCTCGCGCTCGAGCTGAAGAAAAAGCCGTACTCGCAGGCTCCCTACGCCGGAGATGGATCCGGCCGCAAGACTGTTGCGGTGATCTTCGACAAGACCTCCACCCGCACCCGGGTGTCCTTCGCGACCGGTATCGCCGACCTCGGCGGGGTGCCGCTGATCATCGGCTCCGGAGAATCCCAGCTCGGACACAAGGAGTCCATCAGCGACACCGCGAAGGTCCTTGAACGGATGGTGTCCACTATCGTCTGGCGCACGTTCGCGCAGGCAGGTCTCGAGGAGATGGCCGCCGAGTCATCGGTTCCGGTCATCAACGCACTGTCGGATGACTACCACCCCTGCCAGTTGCTCGCCGACCTCCTCACCATCCGCGAACACAAGGGACAGCTGGCCGGACTCACGCTGGCCTACTTCGGTGACGCGGCCAACAACATGGCCAACTCCTACCTGCTGGCCGGGGTGACCGCGGGAATGCACGTTCGAATTGCCGGGCCGAATGGCTACCTGCCGGAGCAGCGGATCATCGACGCCGCCAACGCCCGCGCCGCTGAAACCGGCGGATCCGTCCTTGTCACCACCGACCCCGCAGAAGCGGCCGCCGGGGCGGACGTCATTGCCACGGACACCTGGGTGTCTATGGGGCAGGAGATCGACGACGACGCCGCTAAGGCCGCGCGGTTCGAGCTTTTCCGTCCGTACACCGTCGATGAGGCGCTGCTTGCGCAGGCGGCTGCCGACGCCGTCGTTCTTCACTGCCTGCCCGCGTACCGGGGCTACGAGATCTCCGCCGAGGTTATCGACGGTCCGCAGTCCGTTGTCTGGGATGAGGCGGAGAACCGGCTGCACGCGCAGAAGGCGTTGATGGTGTGGCTGATGGAGCGCGCGTGACGGCCCTGCAACCCACTGGCCAGCCGACAGGTCAGCCCACTGGCCAGCCGACAACGAAGACCGCCAGGCAGGCGCGGATTCGTGCTTTGTTGACGGGACAGTCGGTCCGTTCCCAGTCGGAGCTGGCCGAGCTGCTCGCCGCGGACGGGCACCAGGTCACCCAGGCCACGCTCTCTCGCGACCTGGTGGAGCTGGGCGCAGTCCGCATGCGCGGCAAGGACGGGGCGCTGGTGTACGCGGTGCCGGGGGAGGGCGGAGGACGCGCTCCCCAGAGCGGAGTCACGCAGGAGATCCTGGACAGCAGGCTCTCCCGCCTGTGCGGCGAACTGCTGGTCACGGCAGAAGCGTCGGGAAACCTGGTGGTGCTCCGGACGCCGCCGGGTGCAGCCAATTTCCTAGCCCTGGCCATCGACCATTCGGTGATGCCCTCCGTGCTCGGTACGATCGCCGGAGACGACACCATCCTCCTGGTCACCCGGGACCCCTCGGGCGGGGCAGAGGTCGCTGCCCGGTTCCTGCAGTTCGCGCACGAAGCCGCGTCCTGAAGCAGCACAGCCTGAACCACAAGACCTCGACCAGCGGGTCGAACATCGAACACATACCAATCAAGAGGAGCTATTGAAGTGACTGAACGCATTGTCCTTGCCTACTCGGGCGGACTCGATACGTCGGTGGCAATCGGCTGGATCGCCGAGGCAACCGGAGCGGAAGTTGTGGCGGTGGCCGTCGACGTCGGACAGGGCGGCGAGTCGCTGGAGACAATCCGCCAGCGTGCCCTGGGCTGCGGCGCCGTCGAAGCCTACGTCGCTGACGCACGGGACGAGTTCGCCAACGAGTACTGCATGCCGACCCTCCGGGCCAACGCGCTCTACATGGACGCCTACCCGTTGGTCTCGGCCATCTCCCGCCCGGTCATCGTGAAGCACCTCGTCGCCGCAGCACGTGAATTCGGCGCTTCCACCGTGGCACACGGCTGCACCGGCAAGGGCAACGACCAGGTCCGCTTCGAAGTGGGCATCCAGACCCTCGGCCCGGACCTGAAATGCATCGCACCGGTCCGCGACCTGGCACTGACCCGCGACAAGGCCATCGCCTTCGCCGAGGAGAAGGGCCTGCCCATCGAGACCACCAAGAAGAACCCGTTCTCCATCGACCAGAACGTCTGGGGACGCGCCGTCGAGACGGGCTTCCTGGAGGACATCTGGAACGGCCCCACCAAGGACGTGTACGACTACACCGACTCGCCGGAATTCTCGCCGGCACCCGATGAGGTAGTCATCACCTTCAAGGAGGGCATCCCGGTGGCAATCGACGGGCACGCCGTCACGCCGCTGCAGGCTATCGAGGAGCTGAACCGCCGTGCGGGCGCCCAGGGCGTCGGCCGGATTGACATCGTCGAGGACCGTCTTGTGGGCATCAAGAGCCGCGAGATTTACGAGGCTCCTGGCGCCATGGCCCTGATCACAGCACACCGTGAACTCGAGAACGTCACTATCGAGCGCGAGCAGGCACGGTTCAAGAAGACCGTCGACCAGCGCTGGACCGAACTGGTGTACGACGGCCAGTGGTTCTCGCCGCTGAAGCGTTCACTGGAAACCTTCATCGACGACACCCAGCGCTATGTCACCGGTGACGTCCGCATGGAACTGCACGGCGGCCGCGCCACGGTCACCGGTCGCCGGTCCGACGTCGGCCTGTACGACTTCAACCTGGCAACCTACGACACCGGCGATACCTTCGACCAGTCCATGGCGCGCGGGTTCATCGAGATCTTCGGTCTGTCGTCCAAGGTGGCCTCCGGCCGCGACCAACGCGCCGGGCAGTAGCTGATGGCAGAGGCACACGGCACCAATGAGGGGTCGCTGTGGGGCGGCCGGTTCTCCGGCGGCCCCGCGGACGCCCTCGCGGCCCTGAGCAAGTCCACGCATTTCGACTGGCGGCTGGCACGGCACGACATCGCGGGTTCGCGGGCGCACGCCCGCGTCCTGCACCGCGCCGGCCTGCTCGACGACGGTGAGCTCAGCGGGATGCTTGCTGCGCTGGACCAGCTCGACGACGACGTCCGCACCGGCGCTTACGTGCCGGCAGAGTCGGACGAGGACGTGCACGGTTCACTCGAACGCGGCCTCATCGAGCGCGCGGGCCCAGCGCTGGGCGGCAAGCTCCGTGCCGGACGCTCCCGGAATGACCAGGTGGCAACGCTTGGCCGGATGTACCTGCGCGAGCACGCCCGCATCATCGCTGTTGGCGTGCTGGCCACCATCGATGCGCTGATTGAGCAGGCGAAAGCGCACCCCGAGGTGCCGATGCCCGGACGCACCCACCTGCAGCACGCGCAGCCGGTCCTGCTGAGCCACCACCTGCTCGCCCACGCGTGGGCACTGCTGCGCGACCTGCAGCGGCTCCAGGACTGGGACCGTCGGGCGGCCGTATCGCCGTACGGCTCGGGAGCGCTCGCCGGGTCCTCGCTGGGACTCGATCCCGAAGCGGTCGCTGCCGAGCTTGGCTTCGACTCCGCCACGCACAACTCGATCGACGGGACCGCCGGCCGGGATGTGTACGCGGAGTTCGCGTGGGTCTGCTCAATGATCGGCGTGGACCTGTCCCGGATCAGCGAGGAGGTCATCATCTGGGCCACCAAGGAGTTCTCCTTCGTGACCCTGCACGACTCCTTCTCGACCGGTTCCTCGATCATGCCGCAGAAGAAGAACCCGGATGTCGCAGAGCTGGCCCGTGGAAAGGCCGGAAGGCTCATCGGCAACCTGACCGGCCTGCTGGCAACCCTGAAGGGCCTGCCGCTTGCGTACAACCGCGATCTGCAGGAGGACAAGGAGCCTGTGTTCGACGCCGTCGACACCCTTGAGGTGCTCCTGCCTGCGGTGTCGGGCATGATCGCCACCTTGACGTTCAACACCGAACGTATGGCGGCGCTCGCCCCGCTCGGTTTCGCGCTGGCAACGGACGTCGCCGAATGGCTGGTTCGGCAGGGAGTGCCCTTCCGGGAAGCGCACGAGCTCTCGGGCGCGGCGGTCAAGCTGGCCGAGAGCCGCGGCGTCGAGCTCTGGGATTTGAGCGACGAGGACTACGCGGGAATCTCCGAACACCTCACATCGGGTGTACGCGAGGTGCTGACGGTGGAGGGTTCCCTGAATAGCCGGCACTCCCAGGGTGGAACGGCCCCGGCTGCTGTCCGCCGGCAGCTCGACGCCCTTCGTGCCCAACTCGCCGAGGTGCGCTCGGCGCTGGTACCGGCCGTATAGCTGGATAGTTCTGCGGGGTTCACGGGTATCGTCGGTGAGGAAACCCATAGTGCCTGACCGAGGATGCCCGTGAACCTCCCGATCTCTTCCGCTCCGCAAGATCTCGCCGAAAGGCTTTCCTCCGCCGGCCGCAGCCTGCTCAGCACCGCCGCCGATCTGGACAGAGACTCGCTGGCGGCCCCTTCCGCATTGCCCGACTGGAGCCGTGCCCACGTGGTTGCACACGTTGAGGGAGTCGCCCGCGCTTTGCAGCGGCAGATCGAGTATGCCGCCCGCGGCGAGCGGATCGAGTTCTACGACGGGGGATACGAGGGGCGGGTCCGGGACATAGAACTCCGCGCCCAGCGTCCCGCGGAAGAGCAGCTCTCCAACCTCGTCCAGGCCGTCGATCAAGTCGTGGAAAGCTTCGCCGGCCTGGCGCCGGATGGATGGGAAGGCCGTATCTCCTACCGCGACGGAACCGTCCGGGACGGTGGGCTGGCGCTCTGGCGGGAACTGACCATCCATGCAACGGACCTGGACGCCGGCCACACACCACTGGATTGGGATCCCGATTTCTGTGATCACCTCATCGGGTTCCTCACAGCCCGGGTTCCTGACGGCACGGCGCTCGAGCTGCAGCCGCTGGGCGAGCAGCCGCGAACGCTGACTACCGGAACAGGCGACGCCGGCGCAGGCGACCCCGGAGCAGCCGACGCCGGGCAAAGCGACCCCGGGCAAAACGACACCGTACGCACCGTCGTCGTCGCCGGCCGGCTGCAGGACATGGCCGCATGGATGGCAGGACGGACGCCGGTAGGGAGCCTGGACGCCACTGCGGCGGGTGACGCCGTCGATCTGCCAGAATTGCTGCCCTGGCCGGCAGCGGTGGCTCCGCGCGCCTGACCGTACTAAGTTGGGAACTTAGCTGAAGTGCCCGGCACAAGCGAGGAGCACAATGACGGCGGACGTTGATCGACAGGCGGCCCACTCCAGGGTGCCGCTCGGCCGGATCGAGCGGCTGAGCGATGGGTACGCGCTGGCCTTCGACCGGCAATTCGATTACCCGCGCTCCTACATCTGGAACCTCCTCACCGAGCCGGCCAAGGTGCGCCTCTGGCTGGGTGAACTGGCCTCCGAGTGGGAGCTGGGGAAGGAGTACTCGCTCGATCTGGGTGCGGGAGCCAGCACCGGCACCGTGCTTCAGCTCAATCCGCCCACCAGCCTGCAGATCAGCTGGGAGGACGCGCTCGGTCTCGAATCAATTCTTGAGTGGCGTGTCCTGGAGTGCGACGGCGGCACCCTCCTCCAGTTCCAGGCACGGTCGGAAACTCCGGACTTCCTGACGGAAGGCGCTGCCGGCTGGCAGCAGATCCTTGCCGCACTGGATGACGTCGCCGCCGGTCGGGATCCTCAGCCCTCCGGCGACTGGGCCGCGCTAAGGGACGCCTATGCCGCCGAGTTCGATCTCTCCAACACCATGGGCATGCTGGAAACGGCCGACGGCGTGACCATGGTCCACTTCGATCGTTGCCTGCCGGCTCCGCTTCCATTGGTGAACGACGCGCTGACCGCGGATCCCGAGCAGCAGCCTATGGTCGAGCAGGCGGAGGTGGACCTGAGGACCGACGGTGCAAGGACGCGGCTGACGGTACGGCACGTGCTTGAGGACCTCGCGGACGCTCCTGCCCTCATGGCGCGGTGGCACGCCCACCTGGATGCCGTGGCGGTGTCCCTCGAAGGGGGCCAGCCGCATGCCAGCACCCGTAAGCTGCACGCGCTGGAGGATCTCTACAGGACGGGTGTGGGCAATCCCGCCTGAACCGCTGTCCTTTCCCGCTCCAGCAGGCTTGTCTTCACGGTCAGGCCCCAGCGGAAGCCGCCCAGGCTTCCGTCCGTCCTGATCACGCGGTGGCAGGGCACAAAGAGGGCTGCGGCGTTGAAGGCGCATGCTCCGGCCGCTGCCCGGATTGCGGCGGGCCGCCCGGTCAGCCTCGCGTACTCCGAATAGGTCACGGGCCGGCCCGGCGCCACCTGCCGAAGCACCTCCCAGGCATGATTCCGGAAGGGGCCGGACAGTTGGTGCACGGGAACGGTGTCGACGGCGCTCAGGTCGCCGTCGTAGTACGCAGATACCGCGTCCGTGATGGAACCCAGCGAAGCTACCTCCTCGAGCGCTTCCGCCCGCAGTGTGGGGTGGATCTGACCGGTGAGTTCGGTGGTTTCTGCGGTCCAGCCCGAGGCAAGGACGACGCCGTCGCGCGCTATTACGGTGAAGGGACCGTCCGGCGTAGCTTGGGTGGCAGTGAGGTTTGTCATGATGCAAGAGCCTTTCGTGGTGCACCCGGGGATGCTGCGTGCGGTGCCCGCGCTTGGAGACGCTTGTCTGCGCGCTCTTCGGCGGCAATTCGCCACAAATGCATGGTTGCGTACGAGCGCCAGGGACTGAAACGGTCCAGCCATCGCGGTGCGGCGGCGGTTCCTGCCGCGGCGATTTCTTCCGTGCCGGAATTCGCCGCGCCACTGAGCAGACGCGCCAGACCGGTCCGGACAGCGGCGTCGTTGTCGAAGTGGATGTCGGTGGCACCGAGGATCCGCATCGCTGCATACCGGACGGTCCACGGCCCGATACCGGGCAGCGGCAGCAGTTTAGCCGCCAGTTCGGCGGGAGTGTCACCTACACCCAGCGAGAGATCTCCTTCAGCGAGGGCGGCTGCGGCGCCGAGGAAGCTGGAACGGCGTCGCTCCGGTCCTTTCAGCAGCGGTCCGGCCTCCGCGAGTGCGGCAGCGGTGGGAAAGAGCCGAGAAAAGCCCGGCACGCCGAGAGTGGACTGTTCTCCCAGCACGCTGAGGGAATTGAGGGTTTTGGTGGCAGCGGCGACGGTAACCTGCTGGCCGATCATGGCCCGGATGAGGATCTCCTTGGGGTCCACCGCTCCCGGGAGCCGAATGCCCGGGTAACGCCGAACCCGTGTTGCCATCAGTGGTTCCGCGGACAGAACGCCGTCGACGGCAAGGGGGTCAGCGTCGAGGTCGAACAGCCGACGGATGCGTGAGAGCAGCGCGGGAAGGTCCTTGAGGTGCTGGACGACCACCGATACATCCAGGCCGGCGGGCGCGAGCCGGGCCCGGAACCAGCCTTCACCACCCGGAAGGCGCACGAGTCGCGCGTAGGTTTCCTCGCTGCCCTGCTCCACACCGTCCACGACGCGTGCCTGCAAGAAGGTGAAGATGCCGTCGTCGTAGGGTTGGCGTGCCGGCAGCGTCAGATTCAGGGAGGTGGCCGAACCGGCGGTCGAGGCATGGGACCTCTTCCGGCTCCGCTCCCGAAGATGGGTGGGCGACAGGTCATAAACCTCCTGCACAGTGTCGTTGAACTGCCGGATGCTGTTGAACCCGGAGGCGAACGCGACGTCGACGAACGGCATGTCGGTGGCGGTGAGCAGCGCCCGTGCGGTCTGGGCACGGCAGGCTCTGGCCAGGGCGAGGGGGCCGGCACCCAGTTCAGACGTCAGGATCCGGCCGAGTTGCCGGGTTGAGTATCCAAGCCGCAGGGCAAGGCCGGGAACGCCGCTGCGGTCGATCTCGCCGTCGGCAATCAGCCGCATAGCCCGCGCTGCTGTGTCAGAGCGGAGGTTCCACTCGGGCGTCCCCGGGACTGCTTCGGGGAGACAGCGCTTGCACGCCCGGTAGCCGGCTTCGTGCGCCGCCGCCGAGGTGGGATAGAACGTGACGTTCGACGGCTTGGGAGTCCGGGCCGGGCAGGATGGGCGGCAGTAAATCCTCGTGGACGCCACCGCGGTCACGAACTGGCCGTCGAACCTGGCGTCCCGCGACTCGATCGCCCGGTACCGCTGCCAAAAATCCATGCATCCATCCTGACAGGACGAGGGGTCTGCTTCTAGCGGAAATCGGACATAGCTGTGCCGAGAGGTACCCGCCGTCTTGATACGGTCTTTTGGTGGATTCAGCCCTTCAGCGCAGTCGGATCGCTCATCCGGCCGTTGAGGTCGCTCCGCTTCTGCTCGGCGCGCACCTCACTCACTCCGACGGCGGTGACCCGGTAACGGTCCGTATCACCGAGGTTGAGGCCTACATGGGGGAGGTGGATCCGGGGTCGCACGCTTTCCGCGGACAAACAGCCAGGAACGCCACCATGTTCGGGGAAGCCGGCCACCTGTACGTGTACTTCACCTACGGGATGCACTACTGCGCCAACGTCGTGTGCGGTGTTCCGGGCAAAGCCACCGGGCTGCTGCTTCGCGCCGGTGAAATCACCGGTGGAGTGGAAACCGCCCGACGGCGCCGCGGGAACCCGCGGTCCGACCGCGACCTTGCACGGGGTCCGGCGCGCCTTGCGCAGGCGCTCGGTATCGACCGGGCACTCGACGGCGCTGACGTGTTTGCGGAGCCCCTCCGGCTGGAACTGCCGGATCACCCAGCCGACCCCTCCCACGTGCTTACCGGGCCCAGGGTAGGAGTGAGTGGACCGGGCGGATCCACCGCCTATCCGTGGCGCTACTGGCTCGCCGGGGAGCCCAGTGTCTCCACTTACCGCCCGGCTGCAAAGCCCCGAAGCGTAACCAAGCCCCAATCCCACACTTCCCAGTCCCAGACTCCCCAGTCCCAAACTTCGAGAACGGCGAATCAATGAGCAAAGAATCGGTTCAGGATCTCATTCTGTCCCGGTGCCAAAGCGTTCCGGACTTCCCGAAGCCCGGCGTCACCTTCCGCGACCTGACCCCGGTCTTTGCCGATTCGGCCGCCTTCTCGGCGACAGTGCACGCGCTGATCGAACCGTTCGCCGGCACGTTCGACCGGGTGGCAGGCGTCGAGGCCCGCGGCTTTATACTCGCCGCCGCGACAGCCTTCGCGTCCGGAACGGGGGTGACTGCAGTGCGCAAGCCAGGCAAGCTCCCGCGGGAAGTGCTTCGGGAGGAGTACGCGCTCGAGTACGGCAGCGCGGCGGTCGAGATCCACCAGGACGAGTTCGTTCCCGGCACCCGGGTACTTCTGCTTGATGATGTCCTCGCCACCGGCGGAACGCTCTCGGCAGCCGTGCGCCTGCTGGAGCGGGCCGGCGCGGAAGTGGTGGGCATCGCCGTCGTACTGGAGCTCGCAGGCCTCGGGGGAGCCGCAGTGGTGCCGACCCCCGTTCATTCCCTAGTCACCATCTAGCTAACCATTCAGCATCGATCCGGGGGGACGTTCATGGAAAATCGCGCTACACGGGATAGAATTGACGGTCCGCCTTTGCGAGAGGGAACGCGCAATGCCTGATATGTCAGTAGCCCGCAACGAGCTGGACCATGAGCGCTCATATGTCGCCGGTCTGTACCAGCGCCTTGATGAGTTGCGCGCCGAGAAACAGCGCCAGCTGGATCAGGTGCGCCGGACCATCGCGGCCGGATCGCACCAGAACCGGTCCGAGCGGGACGCCTTCGCCACCATGTACGAGGACCGGCTCGCGCAGCTGAACGCGGTCGATGACCGCCTGGTATTCGGTCGCCTCGACCTGGACTCCGGCGAGGAGCGGTACATCGGCCGCATCGGCCTCTCCACCGAGGACCTCCAGCAGCTGATGGTGGACTGGCGCGCTCCCGAAGCCGGCACCTTCTACCAGGCCACCGCCTTCGAACGAATGGGCGTGCGGCGACGCAGGCACCTGATCCTCTCCAAGCGCGACGTCGTGGCTATCGAGGACGATGTCCTGGACGCCTCCATGCTCAGCGAGTCCGACTCCCTGCAGGGGGAGGGGGCGCTGCTCGCCGCACTTAATTCCCGCCGCACAGGGCAGATGTCCGACATCGTCGGCACCATTCAATCCGAGCAGGACCGCATCATCCGCTCACCGCTTCCCGGCGTCGTCGTCGTGCAGGGTGGGCCGGGTACGGGTAAGACAGCTGTTGCCCTCCACCGCGCCGCGTACCTCCTCTACACTCACCGCGACCGCCTGAAGTCGGCGGGTGTGCTGCTTGTCGGACCCACCAACGCCTTTATGAAGTACATCGAACGGGTGCTTCCCTCACTGGGTGAGACCGGCGTGGTCATGGCAAGCATCGGCAGCCTGATGCCCGGAATCCAGACCATCCCGGAGCCGGACGAAGCGGTGGCGGAGCTAAAGGGCAGGCTGGACATGGCCGACGTCGTGAAGCGGGCGGTTGCCAATCGCCAGCGGATTCCGGCGGAGAACCGCAAGCTGAATGTCGAGGGCACCATCCTCACGCTCACTCCCCGGCAGGTGCGGCGCGCCCGTGACCGCGCACGGGCAACCGGCAAGCCGCACAACGAGGCACGGGCCACCTTCGTGAAGATCATGCTCCGTGAGTTGACCGAGCAGCTCACTGAGAAGCTCGAAGCGTCCTCGGGTGCCGGGAACAACGCTGACCGGTCCTACCTGGCGGAGGATGTGCGCACGTCGCGGGACGTGCGGATTGCGCTGAACCTGGCGTGGATGCCCATGACGCCCGAGAAACTGCTGCGCGACCTCTTTGCCAAACCCGCCCAGCTCGAAGCGGCAGCCGACCACCTTTCCGCTGCCCAGCGCGAACTGCTGTTCCGGCCCGAAGACGCTCCGTGGACGGAGGCCGACGTCCCGCTCCTTGACGAGGCGGCGGAACTGCTCGGCGAGCTGGATGCATCAGCAGGCCGCAGTGCGGCCGAGAAGGAACAGGAACGACGCCGCGACCTCGCCAACGCCGAGCGCGCACTGGAGAACATGCACGCCACGCTTGCTGATGCCGGCGTCGACGGCGTGTTGAGTGCCGAGGCGCTCGCGGAGCACAACGCGATCGCGGACGTGCGCCTGTCCGCTGCAGAGCGTGCTTCCGCTGACCGCACCTGGGCCTACGGGCACGTTGTCGTCGATGAGGCGCAGGAACTTTCTCCAATGCAGTGGCGCCTCTTGATGCGCAAATGTCCGCTCAAGTCGTTCACCATCGTCGGCGATATTGCGCAGACCAGTTCCGCGGCAGGCACGCACTCCTGGCAGCAGGCGCTCGAACCTTTTGTCGGTGATCGCTGGCAGTTGGAGGAACTGACGGTCAACTACCGCACCCCGGCGCAGATTGCCGAGGCGGCGGTGCGCATGGCCAACGCGGCCGGGCTAGTGGTTTCTGCGCCCAAGGCGGTCCGCGAGGGCCGGTGGGATCCCGTCATCGACCGGGTTG
This sequence comes from Arthrobacter sp. JZ12, assembly GCF_035189165.1. Lineage (NCBI taxonomy): Bacteria > Bacillati > Actinomycetota > Actinomycetes > Micrococcales > Micrococcaceae > Arthrobacter > Arthrobacter sp. JZ12. The sequence continues at coordinate 1,303,292 of NZ_CP045246.1, forward strand.
AGCAGTTGGAGCCGTCGCTGCTCGCGGTGCTTCCGGAGGAGCTCGAGGCGGTGGCCGGCGGTTTGCTCGCCGTGATCGCACCGGAGCGCATCGTGGATAGCGTGCGTAGGGCCGTAAGCGCGGTGTACAGCGCGCGGGTTGGCCAGGGCGCCGGAGGCCTGGGACAGGACATTGTGGTTACTACCCCCCGGGAATCCAAGGGTCTTGAGTTCGACGGCGTCGTAATCCTCGAACCTGCTGAGATGCTTCGGACCGAAGCGGTTCGCGTGGGGGACCTGTATGTCGCGATGACCCGTCCCACCCAGCGCCTGCGTCTCATCTCCACCGGTGAAATTCCTGAAGGGATTGAGGGCTGATAATTTGATGCAGTGCAACAAGCTACCCAATCCCCGGATACAGCCGTGACCGAACAGCAGAATGACAGTTCATTCGAGAACCTCTGGCAGGAACTCAAGTGGCGCGGCCTGATCCACGTCTCGACGGATGAAGCGGAGCTGGAGAAGCTCCTCGCCGGGGACCCAATTACCTACTACTGCGGGTTCGATCCCACTGCACCCAGCCTGCACCTCGGAAACCTCGTGCAGCTGCTGACTCTTCGGCGCCTGCAGCTGGCCGGGCACAAGCCGATTGCACTGGTGGGCGGTTCCACCGGTCTCGTCGGTGACCCCCGTCCTTCGGCCGAGCGAACCATGAACACCAAGGAGACGGTCGCCGAATGGGTCGGCTACCTGCAGGGACAGGTGCAGCGCTTCCTCAGCTTCGAGGGTGAGAACGCTGCCCGGATGGTCAACAACCTTGACTGGACCGCGCCGATGAGCGCAATCGATTTCCTGCGCGACGTCGGCAAGCACTTCCGCGTGGGCACCATGGTCAAGAAGGAGACGGTCGCCAAGCGCCTGAACTCCGACGAGGGCATCAGCTACGCGGAATTCAGCTACCAGGTTCTGCAGGGAATGGATTACCTGCATCTCTTCCGCGATCATGGCTGCGTCCTGCAGACCGGTGGGTCCGACCAGTGGGGCAACCTGACCAGCGGGACAGAGCTCATCCGTAAAGTGGAGGGCAAGGGCGTCCACGCGATCGGTACACCACTGATCACCAATTCGGACGGCACCAAGTTCGGCAAGAGCGAAGGCAACGCCGTCTGGCTCGACCCGGCTATGACCACTCCGTACGCCATGTACCAGTTCTGGCTGAACACTTCCGATGCCGATGTAATTGACCGGCTGAAGGTTTTCACGTTCCGCACGCGGGCCGAGATCGACGAACTTGCTGAAGCAGTGGCAGGCCGGCCGCACCTTCGCGAGGCCCAGCGCGCGCTGGCTTTCGACGTCACCTCCCTGGTGCACAGCGTTGACGCCACGGAGAAGGTCATCGCTGCATCGGCTGCCCTGTTCGGCCAGGGCGACCTGGCCGCGCTCGACGAAGGCACCCTTCGCGCCGCAACCGCGGAGCTGCCCTCCGCAAAGGTCGACGGCGGCGGACTGGGGATCGTCGACTTGATGGTTGCCAGCGGGCTTGCGCCTAGCAACTCGGCTGCCCGCCGAACCATCGCGGAAGGCGGAGCCTACGTGAACAACGAGAAGGTGTCGGATCCCGATACCGTTGTTGCCGCCGAGCAGCTCCTCCATGGCCGGTTCCTGCTGCTCCGGCGCGGAAAACGGACCCTCGCGACCGTCGAAGTGGGATAGTTTCCAAAGCTGGTTCGAAGTCGATTTGCGTTGGCCATCGAGCCGGTGTAATGTTTTCTGAGTCGCCGCGGCCGGGACAACGAACTGAAAGTTCGAAAAGCCTGGCAAGAGCGACACACTCCCTCCAAAAATCTGAGTGGTACGGACGCGCACTGAATGTGCAAGTTCAAGCCAGGCGGTTTGTGGTGGGCGGATTCGGATTCTTTGGTCGAATTTCCGCCGAAAAAGCGGATTTGACAAGAAGAAATCGGATCAAATAGATTTGAAATGTCGCAGCACGGAAATGTAAATACAAATACAAATTACGTGAATTGCTTCTGTTGTTTGAGAACTCAATAGTGTGCCATGTTTGTTGATACCGATTTTTTGATTGGTTGATTGCTGGTCATCCTGCCCCTGTGGGGTGGCTGGTTTTTAGCTGGTTTCGAATTTTGTGCAGCATGGGCCTTCTTTTTCCGGGGGTTTGTGTTGTGTCTGTATTTTTTTACGGAGAGTTTGATCCTGGCTCAGGATGAACGCTGGCGGCGTGCTTAACACATGCAAGTCGAACGATGATCCCCAGCTTGCTGGGGGGATTAGTGGCGAACGGGTGAGTAACACGTGAGTAACCTGCCCTTGACTCTGGGATAAGCCTGGGAAACTGGGTCTAATACTGGATACGACCTTCTGGCGCATGCCATGTTGGTGGAAAGCTTTTGTGGTTTTGGATGGACTCGCGGCCTATCAGCTTGTTGGTGGGGTAATGGCCTACCAAGGCGACGACGGGTAGCCGGCCTGAGAGGGTGGACGGCCACACTGGGACTGAGACACGGCCCAGACTCCTACGGGAGGCAGCAGTGGGGAATATTGCACAATGGGCGCAAGCCTGATGCAGCGACGCCGCGTGAGGGATGAAGGCCTTCGGGTTGTAAACCTCTTTCAGTAGGGAAGAAGCGAAAGTGACGGTACCTGCAGAAGAAGCGCCGGCTAACTACGTGCCAGCAGCCGCGGTAATACGTAGGGCGCAAGCGTTATCCGGAATTATTGGGCGTAAAGAGCTCGTAGGCGGTTTGTCGCGTCTGCCGTGAAAGTCCGGGGCTTAACTCCGGATCTGCGGTGGGTACGGGCAGACTTGAGTGATGTAGGGGAGACTGGAATTCCTGGTGTAGCGGTGAAATGCGCAGATATCAGGAGGAACACCGATGGCGAAGGCAGGTCTCTGGGCATTAACTGACGCTGAGGAGCGAAAGCATGGGGAGCGAACAGGATTAGATACCCTGGTAGTCCATGCCGTAAACGTTGGGCACTAGGTGTGGGGGACATTCCACGTTTTCCGCGCCGTAGCTAACGCATTAAGTGCCCCGCCTGGGGAGTACGGCCGCAAGGCTAAAACTCAAAGGAATTGACGGGGGCCCGCACAAGCGGCGGAGCATGCGGATTAATTCGATGCAACGCGAAGAACCTTACCAAGGCTTGACATGAACCGGAACGGCGCAGAGATGTGTCGGCCACTTGTGGCCGGTTTACAGGTGGTGCATGGTTGTCGTCAGCTCGTGTCGTGAGATGTTGGGTTAAGTCCCGCAACGAGCGCAACCCTCGTTCCATGTTGCCAGCGGGTTATGCCGGGGACTCATGGGAGACTGCCGGGGTCAACTCGGAGGAAGGTGGGGACGACGTCAAATCATCATGCCCCTTATGTCTTGGGCTTCACGCATGCTACAATGGCCGGTACAAAGGGTTGCGATGCTGTGAGGTGGAGCTAATCCCAAAAAGCCGGTCTCAGTTCGGATTGAGGTCTGCAACTCGACCTCATGAAGTCGGAGTCGCTAGTAATCGCAGATCAGCAACGCTGCGGTGAATACGTTCCCGGGCCTTGTACACACCGCCCGTCAAGTCACGAAAGTTGGTAACACCCGAAGCCGGTGGCCTAACCCCTTGTGGGAGGGAGCCGTCGAAGGTGGGACCGGCGATTGGGACTAAGTCGTAACAAGGTAGCCGTACCGGAAGGTGCGGCTGGATCACCTCCTTTCTAAGGAGCGCCTACAGCTTTCTGTCCTTCCTATGTGTTGGGTGGGGGTTGTCAGGAGTAAGCCCATTGCGCAGGCGTTTGTTCTGCGGTGGGTGCTCATGGGTGGAATATCAACGGATTTGGTGCCTGGTTGGTGCTGTTGGCGTGAGTACGGTTCCTGTCCCTTTTTGTGGGGTGGGTGCGTGGAAAGTGTTGGTGGTGTTGGTTGGGTTCCTTTTGGCACACTGTTGGGTCCTGAGGCAACAGGAGCCCATGCTTTGGTCCTGCTTTTTTGTGGTGGGGTTGGGTGTGGTTTTTCTGGTGTTTCTGGTTTCCTGCGCATGACTTCCTGTTGCCCTGGTTGGGGTGGTGGGGGTGTGTGTTGGGGTTGTTGTTTGAGAACTGCATAGTGGACGCGAGCATCTTAAATTTTTGTGTGCACGCGATTGATGTGCCGGCCTTTTGGGGTTGGTGTGTTGGTTGTGTGTGATCGTCAAGTTTTTAAGGGCACACGGTGGATGCCTTGGCATCAGGAGCCGAAGAAGGACGTGGGAATCTGCGATAAGCCTGGGGGAGTTGATAACCGAACGGTGATCCCAGGATGTCCGAATGGGGAAACCCCGCTCAGCGTGCGAGTGACTGAGTGACCCGTACCTGAACACATAGGGTGCGTGGAGGGAACGTGGGGAAGTGAAACATCTCAGTACCCACAGGAAGAGAAAACAATAGTGATTCCGTTAGTAGTGGCGAGCGAACGCGGATGAGGCTAAACCAGTGGTGTGTGATAGCCGGCGGGCGTTGCATCACTGGGGTTGCGGGACGTTCCGTGCCAGTTCTGCCGGGCTGGTGAAGTGAGTGCAGGCGTATAGGTGAATGGGTTTGAAGGCCCGACCGGAGTGGGTGAGAGTCCCGTAGCCGGAATGCGTGCTGCCGCTTGGAATGTATCCCAAGTAGTACGGGGCCCGAGGAATCCCGTGCGAATCTGCCAGGACCACCTGGTAAGCCTAAATACTCCCTGATGACCGATAGCGGACCAGTACCGTGAGGGAAAGGTGAAAAGTACCCCGGGAGGGGAGTGAAATAGTACCTGAAACCGTGTGCCTACAATCCGTCAGAGCCGGCTTTGTTCCGGTGATGGCGTGCCTTTTGAAGAATGAGCCTGCGAGTTAGTGTTACGTCGCGAGGTTAACCCGTGTGGGGTAGCCGTAGCGAAAGCGAGTCTGAATAGGGCGAGTGAGTGGCGTGATCTAGACCCGAAGCGAAGTGATCTACCCATGGCCAGGTTGAAGCGACGGTAAGACGTCGTGGAGGACCGAACCCACTTCAGTTGAAAATGGAGGGGATGAGCTGTGGGTAGGGGTGAAAGGCCAATCAAACTTCGTGATAGCTGGTTCTCCCCGAAATGCATTTAGGTGCAGCGTTGCGTGTTTCTTGCCGGAGGTAGAGCTACTGGATGGCCGATGGGCCCTACAAGGTTACTGACGTCAGCCAAACTCCGAATGCCGGTAAGTCAGAGCGCAGCAGTGAGACTGTGGGGGATAAGCTTCATAGTCGAGAGGGAAACAGCCCAGACCACCAACTAAGGCCCCTAAGCGTGTGCTAAGTGGGAAAGGATGTGGAGTTGCTCAGACAACCAGGAGGTTGGCTTAGAAGCAGCCACCCTTGAAAGAGTGCGTAATAGCTCACTGGTCAAGTGATTCCGCGCCGACAATGTAGCGGGGCTCAAGTACACCGCCGAAGTTGTGGCATTCACATTTGTTCCTAGCCTTCGTGGTTCAGGAGTGTGGATGGGTAGGGGAGCGTCGTGTGGGCGGTGAAGCTGCGGTGTAAACCAGTGGTGGAGCCTACACGAGTGAGAATGCAGGCATGAGTAGCGAAAGACGGGTGGGAAACCCGTCCGCCGAATGATCAAGGGTTCCAGGGTCAAGCTAATCTGCCCTGGGTAAGTCGGGACCTAAGGCGAGGCCGACAGGCGTAGTCGATGGACAACGGGTTGATATTCCCGTACCGGTGAAGAACCGCCCCTACTGAACAAGGGATACTAACCACCCAAACCACCATCGAGTGGTCTTCGGACCCAGTGTTGGTGGGGAGCGTGGGACCTGATCTTGGGAGGTAAACGTATTAACAGGTGTGACGCAGGAAGGTAGCCGGGCCGGGCGATGGTTGTCCCGGTCTAAGGATGTAGGAGGGATCATAGGCAAATCCGTGGTCCTGGTTTTGATACCGACTCTGAGATCCGATGGGCCCCACCATGGGTGGGGATCCGGTGATCCTATGCTGCCTAGAAAAGCATCGGCGTGAGGTTCCAACTGCCCGTACCCCAAACCGACACAGGTGATCAGGTAGAGAATACTAAGGCGATCGAGAGAATTATGGTTAAGGAACTCGGCAAAATGCCCCCGTAACTTCGGGAGAAGGGGGGCCCCAACCGTGATGGACACTTGCTGTCCGGAGGCGGATCGGGGCCGCAGAGACCAGGGGGAAGCGACTGTTTACTAAAAACACAGGTCCGTGCGAAGTCGCAAGACGATGTATACGGACTGACTCCTGCCCGGTGCTGGAAGGTTAAGAGGACCGGTTAGCCCCTTGTGGGCGAAGCTGGGAATTTAAGCCCCAGTAAACGGCGGTGGTAACTATAACCATCCTAAGGTAGCGAAATTCCTTGTCGGGTAAGTTCCGACCTGCACGAATGGAGTAACGACTTCCCCGCTGTCTCAACCATAAACTCGGCGAAATTGCACTACGAGTAAAGATGCTCGTTACGCGCAGCAGGACGGAAAGACCCCGAGACCTTCACTATAGTTTGGTATTGGTGTTCGGTGTGGCTTGTGTAGGATAGGTGGGAGACTGTGAAGCCCGGACGCCAGTTCGGGTGGAGTCATCGTTGAAATACCACTCTGGTCACTCTGGATATCTAACTTCGGCCCGTAATCCGGGTCAGGGACAGTGCCTGATGGGTAGTTTAACTGGGGCGGTTGCCTCCCAAAAAGTAACGGAGGCGCCCAAAGGTTCCCTCAGCCTGGTTGGCAATCAGGTGTCGAGTGTAAGTGCACAAGGGAGCTTGACTGTGAGAGAGACATCTCAAGCAGGGACGAAAGTCGGGACTAGTGATCCGGCGGCACATTGTGGAATGGCCGTCGCTCAACGGATAAAAGGTACCTCGGGGATAACAGGCTGATCTTGCCCAAGAGTCCATATCGACGGCATGGTTTGGCACCTCGATGTCGGCTCGTCGCATCCTGGGGCTGGAGTAGGTCCCAAGGGTTGGGCTGTTCGCCCATTAAAGCGGTACGCGAGCTGGGTTTAGAACGTCGTGAGACAGTTCGGTCCCTATCCGCTGCGCGCGTAGGAAATTTGAGAAGGGCTGTCCTTAGTACGAGAGGACCGGGACGGACGAACCTCTGGTGTGTCAGTTGTACTGCCAAGTGCACCGCTGATTAGCTACGTTCGGATGGGATAACCGCTGAAAGCATCTAAGCGGGAAGCCTGCTTCAAGATGAGATTTCCATACACCATTTGGTGTGAGAGGCCCCCAGCTAGACCACTGGGTTGATAGGCCGGATGTGGAAGCGAGGACTAACGACTCGTGAAGCTGACCGGTACTAATACGCCGATAACTTGACACCACACAAACCCCCCCACCACTGGTGGGAACACGGGGTGCTACGCGTCCACTATGCGGTTCCCAACCAACAACCCCCAGGTAGTTGGGGAACCACACACAACTGAATACAGGTTAGTCATAACCACGAAGTTGTAACCACAAGACTTCCCACCCCACACACCAACACGTGTTCGGGGGCGGGTAACAGGGTTACGGCGGTCATAGCGTGGGGGAAACGCCCGGTCCCATTCCGAACCCGGAAGCTAAGACCCACAGCGCCGATGGTACTGCACCCGAGAGAGTGTGGGAGAGTAGGACACCGCCGGACAACATTTAGCACTGAGGCTCCGACAGCATGGTCGGAGCCTCAGTCATTTAACGGAAACTGCCTCCAAGGCCCGGCCTACCTACAATGGAAGGTCATGGAGTCCATCGAGACTCCCGATAGATGAACAGCGAAGAGCGCCCTGCCACCGTCAGGTCAGCTCATGACGAGAGGAATATTGCTGCCATGGCTGACAAGGAACCCAATCGCGGTAAGCGCGAGGATCGCCAGGACGGCTGGCGCCGCAACTCGTCAGGCACTGAAGCGCGGAACTCGGCTGGTGGAGGTCGTCGCTACGACGGCGACCGGTCCGAGCGGACTTCCGGTACGCCGCGCAATGGTAGCCAGCGCCGCGAAGGCGGGTTCTCACGTGATCGAGATGAGCGCCGTGAGGGTGGTTTCTCGCGTGAGGGCGGTCAGCGTCGTGAGGGTGGTTTCTCGCGTAATCGTGGTGGGCGTCGTGAGGGTGGTTTCTCGCGTGATCGTGGTGAGCGCCGTGAGGGTGGTCCCCGTCGTGAGGGTGGTTTTTCCCGTGAGGGCGGTCAGCGTCGTGAGGGTGGTTTCTCCCGTGAGGGCGGTCAGCGTCGTGAGGGTGGTTTCTCCCGTGAGGGCGGTCAGCGTCGTGAGGGTGGTTATTCCGGCGACCGTGGTGAGCGCCGTGAGGGCTATTCCCGCGATCGTGGTGAGCGCCGTGAGGGTGGTCCCCGTCGTGAGGGCGGTTTCTCCCGTGAGGGCGGCTTCTCTCGGGATCGTGGTCCCCGTCGTGAGGGCGGTTTCTCGCGGGATAGTGGTGAGCGCCGTGAGGGTGGCTTTACGCGTGAGGGCGGTCAGCGTCGTGAGGGCGGTTTCTCGCGTGAGGGCGGTTCTCGCCGCGATGACCGCCGCTCATTCGACCGGCCGGAGCGTTCCGGCAATGACGCTGGCCGGGGTGAGGGCCAGTTCGCTCGCCCGCACAACGCCCGCGACCTGCGCAGTGCCAACCGGCCCGACCGTGAGCGTTCTCCCGAGATCGATGAGGACGTCACCGGAAACGAGTTGGACAAGGCAGCCCGTGCGGAGGTGCGCAATCTCGAGGAGCGTAGCTCCCTCTGGGTAGCCAAGCACCTCGTAATGGCCGGACGCCTCATCGATGACGAGCCTGAGCTCGCTTTCCAGCACGCCCTGGCGGCCAGCCGTCGAGGCGGCCGTCTGGCCGTCGTCCGTGAAGCAGTTGGCCTCACAGCGTACGCGGCCGGCCACTACGGTGAAGCGCTCCGCGAGTTCCGCACCTACCGGCGTATCAGCGGGTCCAACGCGCACCTGCCGGTCATGGCTGACTGCGAGCGTGGCCTGGGGCGGCCCGACCGTGCCCTGGACCTCGTCCGGTCGGAAGATGCTTCGAGCCTGGACACCGCCGGCAAGGTTGAACTGGCGATGGTCGAGTCCGGCGCACGCACTGACCTCGGACAGCTCGATGCCGCCGTCGCCGCCCTCGAAATCCCGCAGCTCAACAAGAACCGTGCGTTCAGCTACAGCCCGCGCCTGTTCCGTGCCTACGCAGACGCCCTCGAAGCCGTCGGACGGTCAGAGGAAGCCGAATCGTGGCGTCGGCAGGCAGACGTAGCCGAGAACGCCCTCGGAACGGGAGCCTTCGCCGAGCCGGACATCATTGATCTGGTCGGCGATGAGGACGAGGCCGTCGGACAGGACCGGAATGCGGCGCGCGGAACCATAGAGAGCGTCTCCGCTGCGACGGAACCGGCCCGGGAAGAGTCGGACACCGCCGATGCAAAGGAGACGCGTGACGACGGGAAGTGACGTGATGACCGCGCTGGTCGCCCAGTACGGGGCGGTTCTGGCGGACCTCGACGGCGTGGTGTACGCCGGCCCATCCGCTATCCCGGGAGCTACCGAGGCACTCGAGCGGCTCGCCAGCGAGGGAGTGGCTCTCGCCTACATCACCAACAACGCCTCCCGGTCCTCAGCGGAGGTCGCAGCTCACCTGAGGGAACTAGGTGCTCCCGCTACCGCCGGACAGGTCTTCGGCTCCGCGCTGGCCGGGGCCGAGCTGCTCGCAGCACAGGTGCCACCGGGTTCCACCGTGCTGGTGACGGGCAGTGCCGTCCTGGCCCAGCACGTCGCCGAGCAGGGACTGGTACCGGTGACCACTGCAGGTCCGGTTCCGGATGCGGTCATTCAGGGCTTCGACCCATCGCTGGGTTGGAAGGACCTGGCTGAAGCGGCGTACGCCGTTGCTGGCGGGGCAGTCTGGGTAGCCACCAACACCGACATGTCCATTCCGCAGGCGCGCGGTATCGCCCCCGGTAACGGCTCCCTTGTGGCAGCAGTGAGCGCTGCCACCGGCAAGCGTCCGCTCGTAGCCGGCAAACCGGAGGCACAGCTATTTACGACGGCGGCGAACCACCTCGGCGTCGACACCGCCCTCGTCGTGGGCGACAGGTTGGACACCGACATCCTTGGTGGGAATCGGGCGGGCATGGCGACGGCCCTGGTCCTGACGGGCGTCGATACGGTCCAGACGGCACTGGCCGCCGTCACGGATGAGCGTCCCACCTACCTGCTCGAGAACCTCGAGCAGCTCCATCTTCCATATCCGGACATCACCGAACAGGGCGGAACCTTCACCTGCGGTTCGTCCCAGGCTACCGTCCTGGACGGTGTCCTGGTCATGAGCGGCGGGCAGGACAACCTGGACACCTGGCGCGCAGGCTGCGCCGCGTGGTGGACGGCAACGCCCCAGCAGGAAGCGGCCGCGATGCCGACCATCAGGTTCACCAACGAGGAACAGAACCAGAAGGGGTGAATCGCATGGAAGGTACAGAATCCTCTCCAGCTGAGCGGGCGTCGCTTCCGGTCACGGAGCCGGTAAACTTTCCGGCCATTGAGCCAACTTCTGATCAGTCAGTGGACCATGTGCTCGATGCACTTTCCTCCATTCCAGGGATGGCTGAGCCCGAACAGGTCGGCGTCTATGAACGCTTGCACGATGAGCTTTTCGCGGAGCTCAATGCGGAGCAGGACTGACGGTGGCGCGCCTTGACCAGGCCATGGTGTCCCGCGGACTCGCCCGTTCCCGCTCCCACGCAGCGCAGCTGATTGCTGAAGGGCGCGTGCTCAGGAACGGACACGTCCTGAACAAAGCCTCGGCCACGATCGCGGACTCCGACCACCTGGTGCTCCAGGAGAGCGAGCGTCCCGACTATCTCAGTCGTGCCGGGCACAAGCTTGACGGTGCCCTCACCGCGTTCCCCGAGGTGGCCGTCCTCGGCAAGCGATGCCTCGACGCCGGGGCCTCAACCGGAGGCTTCACCGACGTATTGCTCCGCCGCGGCGCGGCTGAGGTGGTGGCGGTGGATGTGGGTCACGGACAGCTTGTGGACCAGCTCCGCAACGATCCCCGGGTACTTGTCCATGAAGGACTGAACGTGCGCTTTCTCGATCCCGAAACCATCGGCGGGCAGGTCGACCTGACCGTCGCGGACCTCTCCTTCATTTCACTGACCCTCGTCATGGAACCGTTGGCGCGGGCAACGCGAAGCGGCGGCGACCTGGTCCTGATGGTCAAGCCCCAGTTCGAGGTGGGCAAGAGCGCACTCAGCCGCACCGGTGTGGTGACTGACGAGACGCAGCGGCGCGACGCCGTCGTCGGGGTGGTTGCCTCCGCGCTGAAAGCGGGCCTTGAGATCCAGGGCATCGCGCGCAGTCCACTGCCTGGACAGAATGGCAATGTCGAGTTCTTCGTGTGGATAAGAGTGCCTGACGGCGCTCCGGTGCCTAGGATCGTGGGGGAGGCAGCGCGGCTTGCGCATGACGCCGTGACCGGCAGCCCTGCCTTCGCGGCCAACCGCGGTGCCTGAGGCCATCTTCACCTGATACAACGGAGCGTGATGAGAAGACGCATACTGGTACTCGCCCACACCGGCCGCCACGATGCCATGGCCGCCGCGCAAGAGGCCTGTACCCGCCTGCACGCCGCCGGCCTGTCGCCGGTCATGCGGGCGGAGGAGCTCCGTGACATCCAGGCCGAGTACGGAATGCTCGCCGCTCCCACCGAAACCCTGGGCACGGATGTCGCGCTGAACGACATTGAGCTGGGCATGGTGCTCGGCGGCGATGGCACAATCCTGCGCGCCGCCGAACTAGTCCGGGGAACCGACGTTCCCCTCCTCGGCGTGAACCTTGGCCACGTCGGTTTCTTAGCCGAGAGCGAGCGGGCGGATCTCGCCGAGGCGGTCCGTTGGGTGGTGGATCGGGACTACTCGGTCGAGGAGCGGATGGCCATCGACGTGCAGGTGTGGCGCGGAGACCAGCTCACTGCCCAGACGTGGGCGCTCAACGAGGCAGCAATCGAGAAGGCCAACCGCGAGCGGATGATCGAAGTCGTTCTCGAGGTGGACGGCCGACCGGTCAGTTCCTTCGGTTGTGACGGCGTCGTGCTCGCCACGCCGACAGGATCCACTGCCTACGCGTTCTCATCGGGCGGGCCCGTCGTCTGGCCGGAGGTCGAAGCGCTCCTGGTCGCACCGATCAGCGCGCACGCCCTCTTCGCCAAACCGCTCGTGGTCGCGCCGACGTCGCTGCTTGCGGTTGAGATCCTGACCCGCACCGACGCTTCGGGCGTGCTGTGGTGCGACGGCCGCCGCACCGTGGACCTGCCGCCCGGCGCACGCGTGGAAGCCACGCGCTCACGGATCCCCGTTCGCCTTGCCCGCACGCATCAGACCCCCTTCTCCGAGCGGCTGGTCCGCAAATTTCAGCTGCCCACCCAGGGCTGGCGTGGTCCGGTGACCCACGACGCGGAGGTCGCCAAATGATCGAGGAGATCAGGATTCGAGATCTCGGCGTCATTGCCGACGCAACCCTTGCGCTTGGGCCGGGATTCTCCGTGGTTACCGGTGAGACCGGCGCGGGAAAGACGATGGTGCTCTCCGCGCTGAATCTGCTGATGGGAGCCCGTTCCGACGCCGGTGCGGTGCGCCTGGGAGCGAAGAACGCCTCTGCCGAGGCGGTGCTACGGGTCGATCCAAATGGCGCCGCGGCGCAGCGCGCGGTGGAGGCGGGCGGTGAGCTGGAAACGGACGACGGCGATGCCGGCCTCATCCTCGCCCGCACCGTGAATAGCGACGGCCGCAGCCGGGCCTATGTGGGAGGCAGGTCCGCGCCGGCCGGCGTCCTCGCCGAGGTGGGGGAGAAGCTGGTCGTCGTACACGGCCAGTCGGACCAGTTGCGGCTGCGCAGCGCTGCCGCCCAGAGGGAGGCGCTGGACAAGTTCGGCGGCCCGGAGCTGGCTGCCGCCCTCGCCGCCTACCAGGCCACGTACCGACGGTGGCGGGAGGTTGCAACGGACCTGGACACGCTCCGCAACGCCGAGCGCGACAGGCTGCGGGAAGCCGAATCGCTGCAGGTGGCACTGGAGGAAATCGACGCCGTCGACCCCCAGCCGGATGAAGATGAGCTGCTGAAGGCTGAGGCCCTCAAGCTCGGCAACGTCGAAGAACTCCGAGCCGCGGCTGCTGCAGCCCACCAGGCCCTTGTGTCTGGAGAGTTCCCCGAGTCGGGGGATGCGACCACGCTGGTGGACGCGGCAAAGCGCCAGCTCGAAGCCGTCGGAGCACACGACGCCGCGCTCGGGGCGCTGGCGGAACGGCTGGCGGAAGTCGGGTACATCCTTGCCGATATCTCCACCGATCTTGCCGGTTACGCGGCGTCCCTCGATTCCGAGGGGCCCGGCCGCCTGGCCGAAGTCGAGGCCCGACGGGCTGACCTGAATGCCCTCATCCGCAAATACGCGCCGTCCATCAATGAGGTACTCGATTGGGCCGCGGCAAGCCGGAAACGGCTGGAGGAGATCAGCGGCGACTCCGACCGCATCGACGAGCTCCAGCAGGAAGCGGCAGCGCTCGAGGCGAGGGTTACCGAGGAAGCTGCAACGCTCAGCGGACTGCGCTCCGCCGCCGCGGATGACCTGGCGGCGCGGGTCAGCGAGGAACTCACCGCGTTGGCCATGCCGGATGCCCAGCTGATCATCGAGGTCACCCCTAACGGCACGCCGGGCGCCCTGGGAGCGGACGACGTCGCGTTCTCCCTGCAGCCGCACGCCGGCTCCGCGCCGCGCCCACTCGGGAAGGGGGCCTCCGGTGGTGAGCTCTCACGGGTAATGCTGGCGATCGAGGTGGTACTCGCCGCCGTCGACCCCGTGCCCACCTTCGTGTTCGACGAGGTGGACGCCGGTGTGGGAGGCAAGGCCGCCGTCGAAATCGGACGCCGCCTGGCAATGCTGGCACGCCACGTCCAGGTGGTTGTCGTGACCCACCTGCCGCAGGTGGCGGCATTCGCGTCGCACCATATCCGTGTGACCAAGAGCCGCGCTGCCGACGGAGGGTTCACCGCCAGCGACGTGGAAGTCCTGCCCGAGGCCGAAAGGGTCCGCGAACTGGCGCGCATGCTCGCCGGTCAGGAGGAGTCGGCAAGTGCGCAGGCACACGCCGAAGAACTGCTGCTTGATGCAGCGCGGACCGCCGCCAGGTGATAGGCTCGAACTCCGTGGTGCAGCAAACAATCTCCCGGTTCACAAAGTCCGCCAAGACTACCAAGCACATCTTCGTCACCGGTGGTGTGGCGTCTTCTCTCGGCAAGGGACTGACGGCTTCAAGCCTCGGGCACCTGCTGCGGGCGCGTGGTCTGTCCGTAACCATGCAGAAGCTGGATCCGTATCTGAACGTCGATCCCGGCACCATGAACCCGTTCCAGCACGGTGAGGTCTTTGTGACCGACGACGGCGCTGAGACGGACCTCGACATCGGCCACTATGAGCGCTTCCTCGATGAGAGCCTGGATGGCTCCGCGAACGTCACCACCGGCCAGGTGTACTCGACGGTCATCGCGAAGGAACGGCGCGGCGAATACCTCGGTGACACCGTTCAGGTCATCCCGCACATCACTGATGAGATCAAGCGCCGGATGCGCCTCCCCGCGGAACCTACGGGCTCACGCCGGGCGCCGGACGTAATCATCACCGAGATCGGCGGCACGGTCGGTGACATCGAGTCCCAGCCGTTCCTTGAGTCCGCCCGGCAGGTTCGGCAGGACATCGGCCGCAATAACGTGTTCTTCCTCCACGTCTCGCTGGTGCCCTACATCGGTCCCTCCCAGGAACTGAAGACCAAGCCCACCCAGCACTCCGTTGCCATGCTGCGCTCCATCGGTATCCAACCTGACGCCATCGTCATCCGCTCCGACCGCGAGGTCCCGGACGCGATGCGCGAGAAGATCGGTCGGATGTGCGATGTGGATATAGACGCCGTCATCAACGCCGCGGACGCCCCGAGCATCTACGACATTCCCAAGACCCTTCACGCCCAGGGCCTGGACGCCTACATCGTGCAGGCGCTGGACCTGAAG
Source organism: Arthrobacter sp. JZ12 (assembly GCF_035189165.1). NCBI lineage: Bacteria > Bacillati > Actinomycetota > Actinomycetes > Micrococcales > Micrococcaceae > Arthrobacter > Arthrobacter sp. JZ12. The sequence goes on from NZ_CP045246.1 coordinate 1,318,303, forward strand.
TTCAAGGACGTCAACTGGACCAAGTGGAACAAGCTGCTTGACGCTGTCCACCACCCGCGCCATCATGTCGAGATCGCGCTGGTCGGCAAGTACATCGACCTGCCCGACGCCTACCTCTCCGTCACCGAGGCTCTGCGGGCCGGCGGGTTCGCGAATAAAGCCAAGGTCCAGATCCGCTGGGTTCCCTCCGACGAATGCGCCACGGAAGAAGGTGCCGCCAAGGCGCTGGAAGGCGCGGACGCCATCTGCGTCCCGGGCGGCTTCGGCATCCGCGGCCTCGAAGGGAAACTGGGTGCGCTGCGGTACGCCCGCGAGAGCGGCGTCCCTACTCTTGGGCTGTGCCTGGGCCTGCAGTGCATGGTGATTGAGTATGCCCGCAACGTCGTGGGCCTGAAGGGCGCATCCTCCACCGAGTTCGACCCGGATACCGAATTCCCGGTGATCGCAACCATGGCCGAGCAGCTCGAGATCGTCGCGGGCGAAGGCGACATGGGCGGCACCATGCGCCTCGGCCTTTGGGACGCAAAGCTGAAGGAAGGCTCGGTCATTGCGAAGACCTATGGCCGCACCGAGGTCAGCGAGCGTCACCGTCACCGCTACGAAGTGAACAACGAGTACCGCGAGAAGATCGAGGCTGCCGGGCTGGTCGTGTCGGGAACCACCACGGACGGCAAGCTCGTGGAGTTCGTTGAACTGCCCGCGCAGACCCACCCGTACTACGTTTCCACCCAGGCCCACCCTGAACTGAGCTCGCGCCCTACCCGTCCCCATCCGCTGTTCGCGGGGCTGGTCAAGGCTGCGCTCGGTCGTCGCGGCGTGAAGGCCTAGCCGGTGGGGGAAGAGTCCCGGCCCGAGCTGATCGCCGACCGCCAGAGCCCCCGCCGGCTGCTGGCTTCCGAGACTGTCTTCGCAGGCAAGATCTGGGACGTGGTCAGCGAGAAGTTCCTCCTGCAGGAGGACGGTGAGCCGCTCACCCGCGAGTACATCCAGCATCCCGGAGCAGTGGCCATTCTCGCTCTGGATGACCAGGAGCGCGTCCTGCTGCTGCGCCAGTACCGTCATCCCGTGCGTATGGACCTGTGGGAAATCCCTGCCGGCCTGCTCGACGTCGACGGCGAGGACTTCGTCGCGGCGGCAGCGCGGGAGCTGGCTGAGGAAGCGGACCTCACTGCCACGGATTGGCACGTCCTGACGGACCTCTTCCTTTCCCCCGGCTCCTCCAGTGAGGCCCTGCGGATCTACCTGGCACAGGGCATCGCGGAGGTCCCGCACGAGGACCGGCACACCCGGACCCACGAGGAAGCGGAGATTGAGCTGGCGTGGGTGCCGCTTGAGGAAGCAGTCGAGGCGGTGCTGGCCGGTCGGATCCACAGTCCGTCGGCTACCGCTGCGATCCTCGCCGCTGCTGCCGCCAAGCTCATCAACTACCGGTCGCTTCGCCCTGCCGACGCACCCTGGCCGGAGCACCACAGCCAGCACGGCACCTGGCCCGCCGGACCCGTCCTTCAGGGCTGACATGGCCGAGGGCGGGCAGGCCACCGCGCAGGACGAGCTGCTGACCACTGCTCCCGGCCGGGTGATCAGCGAGTACCTGCAGCACATGCTCGTGGAGCGTGGCCTATCCGCCAATACGCTCGCTGCCTACCGGCGGGACCTGCTGCGCTACCACCGCTTCCTCATCGCCCATGGCATCGAGTCGATGGACGCTGTCACCCGACCGCTCATCTCCACCTTCGCCCAGGGACTTGCCACCGGCGAGGACGGTCAGGCCCCGCTCAGCGCCCGCTCGGCGGCGCGCACCATCGTGGCAGTGCGCGGCCTGCACCGCTTCCTCGCGCTGGAGGGAACGACGACGGCGGATCCCGCTGAAGACGTGCACCCGCCGACAATCGGGCAGCGTCTGCCGAAGGCTATCTCGGTGGACGACGTGACCCGCATCCTCGAGGCCGTGGACACCTCCACTCCCGCCGGTCTGCGGGACCGTGCGCTTCTCGAGTTCCTCTATTCGACCGGTGCCCGCATCAGCGAGGCAGTGGGTCTCGACGTTGACGACGTGTCGGTCGATGCCGCCCTGGACGGTCCCGGCGTCGTCCGGCTTTTCGGGAAGGGTTCCAAAGAGCGCCTGGTGCCTCTCGGCTCCTACGCGGCGCGGGCGATCGAGGCCTACCTGGTCCGGGCCCGTCCCGCCCTGGCCGCCAACGCCTCCGCCCGGGGAAGTGCACCCGCGCTGTTCCTGAACATCCGCGGCGGTCGCTTGAGCCGCCAGAGCGCCTGGACCATTCTGAAGGCGGCAGCCGAGCGGGCCCAGGTCGGTGGGGATGTCTCGCCCCACACGCTACGGCACTCGTTCGCGACCCACCTGCTACAGGGCGGGGCCGACGTGCGCGTGGTGCAGGAACTCCTGGGGCACGCTTCAGTCACCACCACGCAGGTCTACACCCTGGTCACCGCTGACACACTGCGCGAAATCTACGCCGCCGCACACCCCCGCGCTCTTTAAGTCCTTTAATTAGAGAAACCTTGTAACCTCATCCGTCCATCCGGAAACACAAGGGGTATGGACAGGTTAACTACACCAGGGGGGACAGTGCTGCAGCGATCCGATGACGTATTCGCGGCGCTCCACAGGGAACACCGCACACGGGTCTTCTCCTACATATACCGGCGCGTGAGCAGCCGGGAGTCAGCCGAAGAACTCACCAACGATGTATTCCGAATCGCCTGGCAGCGCAATCCGAGCGCTTCCGACATGACCTCGGCATGGCTGCTGACCGTCGCCCGCAACGTGATTGGCAACGAGTACCGCCGCCGTGAGCGTGCCGAGCACCTGATGCAGCGCGTGCGGGACTCCGTGGTCATTGCTGCGCGCGCCGGTCACGGTGCACAGCAGCAGGCCGTCGCCGACTCGCTGATGCGCCTGCGGGAAAAGGACCGCGAGGTTTTGCTGCTCGCCTACTGGGACGACCTGTCTATTACCGAGATCGGCGAGGTGCTGGGCTGCAGCGCCTCCGCCGCCAAAGTACGACTGCACCGGGCCCGCGCCGCGTTTGCACAGATGATGCCTGCCGCTCTGATGGCAGAGGAAGGTGCCTGAGATGGACCGCATAGAGAACCTGATCCGGGGCCTGGACCCCGTGCGCGCGGAACGGAAATCCTCCGATTCCCCCACCGAGATTCTTTCCTTCCCATCGGCCTTCCCAGCCGAGTCTGCAACAGACGCTGGGAGCCGGGAACACGGAGCTACCATGAACACCGAATCCATCCACAGCGGACCCGTCTCCGGACTGGACCCGGATGAGAATGAGCAGCAGGCATTCAGCGATGACCGCGGGACGGTCGTCCCGCTCCAGCGCCGACGCCGGGTCGCCGCAATCATCGCGGGGGCAGCAGCGGCCGCGGCGGTGGCGGGCGCCGTCGTCGTCGGCGGGACGCTGGAGGCACCTAACCCGTTGCCGGCCGCGAGCACCGACCCGACGCCGTCGGCTGCACCCTCAGAGGAAGCAACCGGGGCCCCATCGCCGACACCGGAGCCCACCGCGGACCCCACAGCGGAACCGACCGGTGTCCCCACCGGGCCGCCGGCCGACGAGGGCTGCCGCGTTGAGGATGTCGACCGCGTTATGGAGCAGGGCAGCGATTTCATGAGCCTGACTCCGCTTACTACCAACCCGAGCGATTACGTGGTGGTGGGCTGCACGGACGAGTGGATGGCTCTGGAGATGACAGACGAAGCCAACGAGGCAAGTCAGCTGGACGGTGGCAACGCATGGTTTTACATCGCACGCAGGGTCGACGGTCAGTGGCTTCTCGATACCAACTCCTACGGCACCATTTTGAAGTGGGACACGTATGTGCATCCGGAGGGTTTCACGCCGCAGGAGTTGATGGACCAGCGGTTCGCTGCAGCCGGGATCCCGGTGGAGCTTCGTGAAGAGTTGGTTGGGGAAGGGCCCGAAATGTCCGACCTACGTAATCTTCATCAGCTCACCGATCTGGGACTGGTATTTGAGACCCCGGGTGATTGGGAGGTGCTCCCTGCTTCACAGGGCGTCGATCTGGTCAACGCCGAAGGCACCAAAGTAGCCAATGTGCAGCACTCGAATGCCAGCGGGCTGGGTGGCGCGTGTGTGCAGGATGCGGTGGCGTGGGAGGAGATTGGTGCGGTGCCCGTCTCCGTTACCGGAACGGGAGGCGTTGAAATTGCCGCGCGCTTCACTCTTCGCATCTTCGACGGCAACCCGCGGTTGGCCACGCCGGCCCTGGTGGCAGCGCATGAGCCGACCTCAGGGGAGAGTTGCATGCTCTACAACGTCATCAGCGAGCCGGCCACCGGGCTGCTTGCCTTGGCTACCTCGTTCACCCTCTCACCCCACGAGGCGGGCAACGCGCTGGAATTTGCCTCCCGGGCAGAAGCCGAAGCTTACGCCGACTCCGAAGAGTTCGCCGTTCTGGCCGAAATTGCAGAGTCCCTGGTAGTTACTAACTGACAGGGCCAGCGAAACTGAGGGCACTCTCCCATCCTGCTGGTCGGCGACTAACAGCAGGATGGGGGTCCTGTCGTTTCAAGGTTCCCGGTATGAGTATCGATGGTCGGCAGCATAGGAGCGGAAAACATCTTCGGTCGAGCTGCCGTGAATGTGAAACTCGTCCTTGAGGAACGCTGCGAGAGCATCGAGCGAACCGTTCAGCATAGTACCGGCGGTGCTCACCGAGGGCCGGCCGGACCGGCACGCGCTTGCAGCGAGGTCACATGCGTAGGACAGGGACGCGGGAAGGGACAACGACTTGTTCGACTCCCAGAAGTAGTAGGTTTCCGAGGTTTGGGTCAGATCTACGCGTATCTGGACGAGGTCAGCCGTGAGGGCTTCGATGGTGTTCGCAACGGCGCTGGCCTCCGCCACGTCGATGCGGTTTGCATAGCCGGCTTCCTGGAGCAGGGATAATCGCAGCGCCAATGCCCTTCGCCGACCAAGCGCAGGATAGATCTGCATGAACCAGGACACCGCCGCCGTGAGCAGCGCGAACCCGGTGAGCGCTTCAAACGGCGAAAGGAACCGGATGACGGGATCAATCGCAATGACATCACCGTAGCCGAGCGTCGTCAGTGTGACGGTGGAGATGTAGAGGGCTTCAGCAACGTTGCCGTACTGTGACGGATCGATTCCCGGCGAGTAGCTGTAGCCCCCCGGAATGTGCGGATAGAGCAGGAGAGCCCACCCCGCCGCCTGAAGGACCGCCCAGAAGAGGATGACTGCTACAAGCGACAAGGGACCGGCAATCGCTGCCGGCCCGTCGCCCAGACGGCGGACGCTACGCCATACCGCCACCACGCAGAGACGGCTCAAGCGTCCCCGACCACTGGGATGAAGCAGTGTATGAAACACCTCGACGAGCCCTAGCAGAATCACGACGACGCCAAGCACTGACAGGAGCCACAGCACGCGTATCTCCAAACTCTTCGACGGATTGCCGGACCGGTGCAGTCTAGCGAGTTCATTGCTCGTCCGTGGAAAGATGGGGGAGATGAACGACGCCGATCCTCGCGCCGGAGACCCGGAGCCGCCGGAAACAGTCCGTAGGCTCAGCACAGCTGAACTCCTGGCCCGCCGGCTTGACCGGCCGATGGGCGTTCTCGGCGTGATCTTCCTGTTCGTCGTTCTCGGTCAACTGGTCGCGACCGATCCGGCGCTGAGCCTCGCGTTTTCCATAGCCGGTTGGGTCTTCTGGGCGGTGTTCGTGGGCGAGTTCCTCCTGCGTGCGTATATCGCGGGCTTCAGCGCCGCCTTCTGGAAGAAGAACTGGTGGCAGGTAATCTTCCTCCTCGTCCCCTTCCTCAGGTTCTTCCGCGCGCTACAGACGGTTCGTCTGCTCAGACTGGCAAGAGTTGCACGCGTAGGCGGCATCCTGTCCGCGGGAGTGCGCGGGTCCCGCTCAGCCGGGAAGCTCCTGTCCAGCCGTATCGGGTGGATGGCTGCCGTAACCGCCGTCGTCATCCTCGCCGCCAGTCAGCTGCTTTATGCCACAGAGACCCACAGCAGCTACGGCCAAGCGCTCTTTGAAAGTGCGATGGCCACAATAACCGGAAGCGGAATCACTCCGCGGACCGGCTTCGCCCGTATTGTCCAGGTGGTCCTTGCGGTGTACTCGATAGCTGTTTTCGCAACCCTCGCAGGATCGCTCGGTGCCTTCTTCCTCCGGGAGGATCGCAAGAACCAAGGGGCTCCGAGCGTCGAGGAGCCGCCCGTACAAGGCCACGACTAAACTTGAAGCCCATGACTCCCCGCCACGTCGCCCTCTGCTTCCTGTTCCGGAACACGCCGTCAGGACGCGAAGTGCTGCTGGGCCTGAAGCGTTCAGGCTTCGGTACCGGCCGCATCGTCGCCCTGGGCGGCGGCATCGAGCCTGGCGAAACCGCGGTGGAGGCAGCGGCGCGCGAGGCGCGCGAAGAAGCCGGTGTCGCCATCGACGTCGCCGACCTCACAAAACTGGGGGAAGTGCGCTGGCGATTCCCGGTGAAGCCGGTGCTCGACATGGACGCAGTTGTCTTCACCACCGACCGGTTCACCGGGGAGCCGGCCATCAGCGACGAAATCGATCCCTGCTGGTACCCGGTGAACGGCGTTCCATGGGACGGCATGTGGGACGACGCAAAGCACTGGCTGGGACACGTACTCCGGAACCAGCGGCTCAACGTGACAGTCACGCTGAATCCGGACAACAAGACGGTGGCCACGGCGGACTTCGTCTAGCAGGTCCGCGCGAAGAAGGTTACTGTGCGCCGTCCACCGCTGCCAGGATTGCCGCACCAAGCTCGGCTGGCCGCGTGAACTGCGGCCAATGCCCGGTGGGCAGGTCCACGTACTCAACGTTTTTCATCCTGGCCAGTTCGGCGACGAAGGGATGGCCCTGTGCGACCCACTCCTGTAGCTGCGCGGAGGGAAACTCGCAGGCGATTATCGTGGCCGGAACGCTGTAGCGCCGCTCGTCGTCGGAGAGTTGCTGCGGGTCGCAGGCCACCCCGCGGGGCTGTGGGATGGCCCGGCTCCGAAACTCGGCACGCAGTTCCTCGTCCAGGTCCAGCAGGTCCGCGTCGTCGAACACGGTCCAGTCAGGCAGGGGGATCTCGTCTCCCTGCTCGGGCAGCTCGTCATTGATGACGCCCCCATGGCCGAGCGGCCCGCTGTCCACGTAGATGGCCCGGGCAACCCGCTCCGGGCGCGCATCAACCACAGCGTGGATAATAGCGCCGCCACCGGAGTGTCCAACCAGCGCAACATCCCCGTTCAGGGCGTCGACGGCGGCGGTGACCGCCTCAACGTGCGTGCGGAGGCCGATGCCCGAGCGGCAAGCGTCCCTTGATTCGAGCCCGGGGAGTGTGAGCGGGTGAACCTGATGCCCCGCGGCAGTGAGGATCGGTGTAACGCCCGACCAGGAGGAAGCGTCGAGCCAGAATCCGGGTACCAGAATGATGTCCATGCGCCGAGACTATCGGCCCGTCGAACCGATCCGGGAGGAGAATTGCCTCATTGAGGACAGATTCGGTCCGTGTTCAGGACAGGTGCCGCTCCTCGGGTCCGCTGTAGGCGCTGAGCGGACGGATCAACGAGTTGGATGCCCGCTGTTCCATGACGTGCGCCGTCCAGCCGGTGATGCGTGCGGCGATGAACAATGGCGTGAACATCTCGGTGTCGAAGCCCATCAGGTGGTAGGTAGGGCCCGCGGGGTAGTCGAGGTTGGGCTTGATGCCCTTGGCTTCCTGCATTGCCGTTTCGAGCCCCTCGTAGAGCCCGAGGATTTCCGGGCGCCCGTAGTGCTTGATCATGCCGTCAAGTGCGGCCTTCATGGTTGGCACACGCGAGTCGCCGTTCTTGTACACGCGATGCCCGAACCCCATCACCTTCTTCTTCTGGGCAAGTGCCTCATCCATCCAGGCCCTTGCCCGTTCGGCCGCGTCCTGCGGTGCTTCGTCCTGCCGGATGCCGATCTCTTCGAAGGTGTGCATCACTGCTTCGTTGGCACCGCCGTGGAGAGGCCCCTTGAGCGCGCCGATCGCGCCGGTGACGGCGGAATGCAGGTCGGCCAGGGTGGATGTGATGACGCGCGCGGTGAACGTTGACGCATTGAAGGAGTGCTCGGCGTACAGGATCATCGACGTGTTGAACGCATGGACAACCTCCGGTGCCGCTTCCTCTCCGAACGTCATCCAGAGGAAGTTTGCGGAGTAATCGAGGTCGTCCCTCGGCTCGACGGCCGGCAGCCCGCGCCGACGTCGCTGGTCATAGGCAACGACGGCGGGAAACGCTGCGAACAGCTCCACCGCCTTTTCCAGCTCAGCCTCCGGCGATGAGTCTTCCGCCCGCGGGTGGCTTGCGCCGATCACCGACACGGCCGTGCGGCCTACGTCCATGGGGTGGCAGCTGAGCGGCAGCAGGTCGATGGCGGCTTTCACGTTGTCCGCCAGCCCCCGCGATGAGCGCTCGATTGAACGGAACTGTTGGGCCTCGGCTTCGTTGGGAAGCTCTCCGTGCCACAGCAGCCACGCGACGTCTTCGAATCCGACGGCGGCGGCCAGCTCCTGCACCGGGTAACCCCGGTAGAGCAGTGAGTTTGATTCCGGATTCACCTTGGAGATTGCGGTGGTGTCCGCAACAACTCCGGCGAGGCCCTTGGAAATCGGCTGTTCGGTCATGCCAGAACTCCTTTGTCTGGGTAGTTCCAGGCCCACGCGGCGAGTCTAGTGTCCGCCGGGCACCTGGAAGTTGAACACTGAGGTGTCGAATCGGTTGTAGGCCTCATAATCGACCAGCTCATAGAGCCGAGCACGGGTTTGCATCGAGTCGACGGCAGCCTGCTGGGAGCCGTGGGCCCTGATGGTGTCCAGCGTACGCTCCGCCGCACCCATCGCACTACGGAGCAGGGTCACCGGGTAGATCACCATGTTGACGCCGGCTGACTCCAGCTGCGAGGCCGTGAAGAGCTCGCTCTTCCCGAACTCGGTCATGTTCGCGAGGATCGGCACCTCGACCGCGCGCCGGATTGCGTCGAACTCGGCGAGATTCCGCATGGCCTCCGGGAAGATCGCGTCAGCACCGGCGTCGACCAGGGCACGCGCGCGGTCCTGGGCTGCGGCCAGCGTGTCGGTTCCGCGGATGTCGGTGCGCGCCATGATGAGGAAATTGGGATCCCGTCGCGCGTCGGCAGCGGCACGGATCCGCTTGGCGGCGGTGTCGACGTCGACCACGTTTTTCCCGTCGAGGTGTCCGCACCGCTTGGGGTTGACCTGGTCCTCGATATGGCAACCGGCAAGTCCCGCGTTCTCCAGTTCCTGGATGGACCGGGCCACGTTCATGGGCTCGCCGAATCCCGTGTCCGCGTCCACCATGGCGGGCAGGTCGGTCATGCGGGCTATCTGCCCTGCCCGGGTGGCCACCTCAGTCAACGTGGTGAGTCCGATGTCCGGAAGGCCCAGGTCGTTGGCCAGCACCGCCCCGGAGATGTAGACGCCGTCGAACCCCTTGTCCTCGATCAGGCGGGCCGAGAGCGGATTGAAGGCGCCGGGGAACTGCTGGATCCGCCCCGAGTCCAGCCCGTCCCGGAGGTCCCTGCGTTTCTGTTCAGGTGTGCGCGTGGAGAACAGCATCAGAACAGTCCCTTCGGTGCGGAGGTGGAAAGCACCCCGGCGGCAGCCGTCAGGTTCAGCTGGTCAAGCTCGCCGGGTGCCAGGTGGGGGAGACGCTGGACTGCTTCAAGGAAGCGGTCCACCTCAGAGGCGTCGACGATGCCGTCGGCCAGAGTGCGAAGCTTGCCGATGTACTGCTCGCGAGCGAACGGACGCGCGCCCAGGGGATGTGCGTCGGCCACAGCGATCTCGTCGGTGACGGTCGACCCGTTCGTTAGCGTGATCTCGACGCGTCCGCCGAAGGCCTTCTCGCTGATGTCCAGGGAGTGGTAGCGGCGGGTCCACTCGGCATCCTCGACCGTTGATACTTTCTGCCACAGCGCAACGGTGTCCGGGCGCGAGGCACGTTCCGGGGTGTAGGAGTCGACGTGGTGCCACGCGCCGTCCTGCAGCGCGACCGTGAAAATGTAGGGAATAGAGTGGTCGAGGGTTTCGCGGGATGCGGCGGGGTCATACTTCTGCGGATCGTTGGCGCCTGATCCGATGACGTAGTGCGTGTGGTGCGAGGTGTGGATCTTCACCGCCGCCACATTCGCCGGATCGGTGACCTCCGGGTGGGCCGCATGCAGGCGGCGTGCGAGATCGATCCAGGCCTGGGCCTGATATTCGGCGGAGTGTTCCTTTGTGTAGGTGTCCAGGATGGCCCGTTTGGTTTCACCTTTCGCCGGCAGCGGTACTTCATAGCGGGCGTCCGGGCCGTCCAGCAGCCAGGCGATGACGCCGTCCTCGCCCTCATAAATGGGAGTGGGGGAGGTCTGTCCGCGCATGGCCCGGTCCACTGCCTCGACAGCCATCTTTCCCGCGAAGGCCGGCGCGTGTGCCTTCCAGGTGGAGATTTCGCCCTTGCGTGACTGCCGGGTTGCGGTGGTGGTGTGAAGCGCCTGGCCGACCGCCTGGAAGATCGTCTCTGTAGCCAGTCCCAGGAGGGTGCCGATGCCTGCAGCGGCCGACGGCCCAAGGTGGGCAACGTGGTCGATTTTGTGCTTGTGCAGGCAGATCGCCTTGACCAGGTCGACCTGAATCTCGTAACCGGTGGCTATCCCACGCAGGAGGTCCGCTCCTGATGCTCCGGTGTGCTGGGCCACGGCAAGGATCGGGGGAATGTTGTCGCCCGGGTGGGAATAGTCCGCGGCAAGAAACGTGTCGTGGTAGTCCAGTTCCCGGACGGCCACGCCGTTGGCCCAGGCCGCCCATTCCGGCGATGTCTTTTCCCGGATTCCGAAAATTCCCGCTCCGGAACCGTTGGCCGACACCGGATGGCTGAGCGACTGCGCTCGGGCGGCGACGATCGGTGCCCGATTCAGCGAGGCAACGGCTACCGACGCGTTGTCGATGATCCGGTTGATCACCATGTCGGTGACGTCGTCGTCGACGGGGACCGGGTCCGCGGCAACTTCCGCGATTTTCCAGGCGAGCTGGCCGGCGCGCGGAAGGTTCTCCTCGCTGCGATAGACACGGACGGGATGGAGCTCAACCATGGGCGGCTTCCTTTCGGGTGGGCGCTTCTGTGTTGGCCCGGAGGGCCAACAGGTAGGAGAGACTGTTGTGCAGGTGGACCTTGGTTGAAGCGGCAGCAAGGTCGGAATTGCCGGCAGCGATCGAACGGGCAATCTGGGCGTGTTCCGAGGCCGAAGCAAGAAGGCGCGCGGCGTCGTCGTGCGCGAGTCGGCGCACCCGGGCGAGGTGGGTTCGCAGTGGCCGCTGCGCCTGCAGCAGGTAGGGGTTTCCCACGGCGGTATCGATTGCGGTGTCCAGTTCCGCAGCGAGCCGGTAGTAATCCTGGCGCCCCGCGCCGGAACCGCGGCCCGAGATAAGCGAGGGGGCGTCTTCGAACCGAAGGGCGAGGTCGGCGAAGGCCCGCCGATTGGGTTGCGCCGCCGCCAGCGCCGCGGCGGCGCAGTCAAGGGGAATGCGCACCTCGAAGAGGCTGGCCACCTCATCAAGGGAAATGTCGGTTACGACGACGCCGCGTCCGGCTTGCGGCGTAACCAGCCCGTCTGCGGTCAGCCGGGATAGCGCTTCGCGCAGCGGGGTGCGGGAGACTCCCAGCCGTGCGGACTGTTCAACCTCGGCCAGCACGGCGCCGGGGCGCAGGCGCCAATCGATGATGTCATCGCGAAGAGCTGCGTAGGCGCGGTCACTTGCCCGCATCAGCCATCCACTCCGCCCGATTCACGGCTCCAATGTATACAGCAAAGGTGCGGGAGGCAAGGGTGGACGCACATTATCTAGGGTCAGGCCTTGCGGCTGTATACAAAACCCGCTGACAAGACGACGGCGGCTCCCAGACCTGAGTGCCGCCGTCGTCGGTTGTCAGTGTGCCGAATTCAGGCCTGCTGGGGGTACTTCTCCTGAACCGCTTCCCAGTTTCCGGTCTGTGCAATGGGGTCCATCCACAGCAATTCCCAGGAATGGCCGTCCGGGTCTGCGAAGGTGCGCGAGCGCATGAAGCCGTAGTCCTGGGGTTTGCCCTCAGTCCCGCCAGCCGCGATGGCCTTGTCTACAAGGTCGTCGATCTCCTCAGGGGTTTCGACGCTGATGGCATTGAGTACTGCGGATGTGGTGGACGTATCGGCGATCTGCTTTTCGGTGAACTGCTGGTAGTGATCGTGCGTCAGGATCATCACGTAGATGGTGTCGCTGACTACGATGCACCCGGCGTTCTCATCGCTGAAAGCCGGATTCAGGGTCCAGCCGAAACTCGTGTAGAAGTCCTTGGACTTCTGCAAATCCCTGACAGGAAGGTTGATGAAGACGCTGGTGGCCATGATGCTCTCCTTCGGTTGGATGAACGGCGGCGAGATTGCTCGCTCAACCAATAGACGGCGGGGCGTACCGAAAATCATCGGTCGGTCGCAGGAGGAAATTCCGGAAAACTTTTGCGACGCGGCCTTTCTCGGCTGGAAAGCCGCCCTAGGCTGGTTCCATGCACTCCACGATGGAGCCCGAACAGTCGACCAAATCCTCCGAGCAGGATCCAGAGGCGTATCGCCGCGAGCTGACCGGATACTGCTACCGGATGCTGGGATCAGGAGCCGAAGCGGAGGACGCTGTCCAGGAAACCCTGCTCAAGGCCTGGGACCGGCGTGCGGATTTCAACGGACGGTCTTCCCTGAGGACCTGGCTGTACAGGATCGCCCATAACGTGTGCATCGACATGCTCCGTAGTCCCCAACGCCGTGCGCGACCCATGGACCTGGGTGGAGCCACCCCCACCTCCGCTGCGGTGCTTGGGGAGCCTCTTCCGGAGACCGTCTTCGTGCAGCCCATCGCGGACAGCAAGGTCATTGACCTGACGGCGGACCCGGCGGAAGTGGCGCTCGCAAAGGAATCGATTCGCCTGGCGTTCATCGCTGCACTGCAGCACCTGCCGCCGCTGCAACGGTCGGTGCTCATTCTGTGTGAGGTCCTCGCGTGGAAGGCGAGCGAGGCAGCGGCGCTACTGGAGCAGACAGTCGCGTCCGTGAACAGCGCGCTGCAGCGCGCCCGGAAGACACTTGCAGCGCACCGCGGTCCCGAGCTGATGTCGACGATGGACCGCAAACATGCGGAACTGCTCGAGCAGTACGTTGAAGCGTTCGAAAGCTACAACATCGACCGCCTTGTCTCGCTGCTGCGCGATGACGCGGTGCTGTCGATGCCGCCATTCAGGCTATGGCTGCGCGGACCGGAAGACTGCGCAGCCTGGTTCCTAGGGCAGGGGATCGTGTGCAAGGACAGCCGCCTGCTGCCTGTAATGGTCAATGGGACAGCGGGTTTCGGCGCCTACCACTTTGTGGAGCCCGGCCTGTGGGAGCCATTTGCAATCCAGGTCATCGAAACCGCGAACGGCCGCATCGTGGGCCACCACAACTTCCTCTATCCGGAGCTTTTCCCGGCCTTCGGCCTGCCCGACAGAGTCGACGAGCGCTGATCACCGGTTCCAGGTGTACTCAAGCTCCGGGCGGCCGCGGGTTCCGTACCGAGGCGTGCGACCGGCGGATCCGTTGTCGGCGAGGTACTCGAGGTAACGCCGAGCAGTCACACGAGACAGCGCCAGCGACGATGCGACCTCGACGGCTGATACCGGCGCAGACGCCGATGACATGAAGGAGATAACCGCCCGAAGCGTCTCCTCCGAGAGCCCCTTGGGCAGAACTGCCTGCGCCGACGGACGCAGGGCCGCCAGGGCGTTGTCCACCTCCGACTGCGTCGTCGATGAAGCCTGGGCCTGCAGGTTCTGGCGGAACTGCCGGTAGTTTCCCAGCTTGTCGCTGAACGCCGAATAGGTGAACGGCTTGATCAGGTACTGCACAATCCCGGAGGAGATGGCCGACCGGACCACGGAGAGGTCTCGCACCGCAGTGATCGCAATGATGTCCACCGCACTGCCGGAGCCGCGGATCCGGCGGATGATGTCCAGTCCGTGCAGATCGGGAAGGTTCATGTCCAGCAACACCAAATCAACCGCCCGACCCGGCGAATCCCGGCGCAGCGCGGCGAGTGCGTCGGATCCGGTAGCGGCTGTGCCGGCCAGTTCGAAACCGTCCAGGCGCTGGACGTACAGCGCGTGGGCCTCGGCCGAGATGGGATCGTCCTCCACGACGAGCACCCGGATCGGCTCGCTGCCGGGGGTTTCAGTCATGCTGCTCCTTCCTTCCTGAAGGCCCTCCAAGGGGGAGACGGACCGTGAAGCGGGCGCCGCCGTCGTTGGTTGCGTGAATTGTGCCGCCGAGGCGGTGCACAGCCTGCCGCACCAGAGCCAGCCCCAGCCCGCGCGTGCCTGCGGCACCCTTGGAGGTGAACCCGAGGGTGAAGATATTGCCCAGCTGGTCGCTGTCCAGGCCGGGCCCGCTGTCCCACACTTCAATGATGACGACGTCGGTGTGTTCCTCATCGGGCCGGATAGACAGGTCCACCGAGCGGTCATCCGAGGCGGCCGCGGCGTCGAACGCGTTGTCCAGCAGGTTCCCGATGATGGTGACGAGGTCCCGCGGGTCCATGCCGCCGGTCTGCAGAACGCCGGGCACATCGATGGACAGGTGCAGCCCGCGCTCGTTGGCCTGCGCGGCCTTGCCTACCAACAGTGCGGTGATGAACGGCTCGTCGATCGCCGCCACTACCTCGTCGGTCAGCTGCTGTGATTGCTCCAGATCCCGTGTGGCGAATTCGAGCGCCTCGGTACTGCGATCGAGCTCGATCAGGGAGACAATCGTGTGCAGCCGGTTCGCATGCTCGTGCGTCTGCGCTCGCAGGGCGCCGGTGAGCGTCCGCATCGTCTGCACCTCATCGGTCAGCGCCTCGAGCTCGGTGTGGTCCCGGATGGTGGTCACCGTGCCCAGCGGCTTGGTGCCCGAAGCGGGAACCGCAGGTTCCTGGTTCACCACAAGGACGCGGTCGTCGGTGACGTGCAGTTCGTCGACGGCGCGCCGGCCGCTCGCCAGCAGCTCGCGGATGGAAGGGGAGAGCCCGACGTCGGACACCGGCACCGGCTGCCCTGGCACCGAGGGCGGGAGGTTCAGCAGGGAAGCTGCCTGGTCGTTGTACAGAACCAGCTCTCCCTGCAGGTTGGTCAGCACGAGGCCGTCCCGAACTGAGTGGAGCACCGAGTCGTAGAAGACGAACATGCGTGAAAGTTCCTGCGTGCCGAGGTTCAGCGTGGCCCGGCGCAGGTGGCGGCTGAGCAGTAGGGAGACTGCCGTTCCGGCGATGAGTGCGCCGGAGGCAAGCAGCCAGACCAGGGGCAGCTGGGCATTGCGCGCGATGGACACGGTGTCCACGGTGACTCCGGCGGAGACCAGGGCGATGACTTCTTCCGCAGAATTGTCGCCCGCGCCGAACACTGGAACGATGGCGCGGACCGAGGGGCCCAGGGTGCCGGTGAAAACCTCGACGTGAGGACTTCCGGACAGCGCCTGTTCGATGGACCCGATGTACCGGCCGCCGATCTCGCTCTCATTGCGGTGGGTGTAGCGGGTGCGGTCGGTGTCCATGATGGTGATGAAGTCAACGCCAAGCTCGTCCATCACTTCGGCGGCATAGGGCTGCAGCAGGCGGCTCGGGTCCGGCGCCTGCACAGACTCGCCCACGAACGGATCATTGGCGAACGTGGTGGCCACGGCCAGCATCCGCTGAGATTCGGAGTCGAACGTATTGTCCTCGGCATCGAGGTAGAGCACCCAGGAGATCACGCTGGTCAGGGCGAGGACAAAGACGAGCTGACCGACGAAAAACTGGCGGGCAAGGCTCCAGTTCCTCACGTCCAACACGCTCCTCTGCTCAAGTCCGTCCCTTGTTGCGCGCAGTTGGGTAAACGCACGGCGAACAGTATGAACGCAATGGTGACCCACATCACTGTACCGCCGCAGGATGGTAGGGATCCGGCCGATGGGCCGCCTACCAGCATAAGGAGTAAAAGCATGGCGAAGACGCCTGCACAGTCTGTCGCAGCGACAGGCAAGCCACGCAAGGGAGTGGACAAGACCCACTTCCTGTACATCGCGGTCATCGCCGCGGTTATTCTCGGCGCCATCCTGGGTCTCGTCGCGCCGGAGGTTGGGGTCGCCCTCAAGCCCATCGGCACCGCGTTCATCGGCCTGATCAAGATGATGATCGCGCCGATCATCTTCTGCACCATCGTTCTGGGCATCGGATCCATCGCGAAGGCGGCCACTGTCGGCAAGGTCGGCGGCCTCGCCCTCGGCTACTTCATGCTTATGTCCACCTTTGCGCTCGCCATCGGCCTTGTGGTCGGCAACATCGTCCAGCCCGGTGAAGGTCTGGACATCTCGGGAGCCACCTATGAGACCGAGGCCAAGGAAGGCGAGGGTACGGTCGATTTCCTCCTCGGAATCATTCCGACCACCCTGCTCTCCTCGCTGACCGGTGAAAGCATCCTGCAGACACTGTTCGTTGCCCTGCTGGTCGGCTTCGCGCTGCAGAAGATGGGCCCGGCGGGCAAGCCGGTCCTGCGCGGCATCGGTCACATCCAGGCCCTCGTCTTCCGCATCCTCATCATGGTCATGTGGCTTGCACCGCTGGGTGCGTTCGGCGCAATCGCAGCAGTCGTGGGGCAGACAGGCGTCCAGGCGATCGTGAGCATGTTCACCCTGATGGCTGCCTTCTACATCACCTGCATCGTCTTCATCGTGGTTATCCTCGGCGGCCTGCTCAAGATCGTCACAGGTGTCAACATCTTCAAGCTGATGAAGTACCTCGGACGTGAGTACCTGCTGATCTTCTCGACCTCCTCTTCCGAAGCGGCCCTCCCGCGCCTGATCGCCAAGATGGAGCACCTCGGTGTGTCCAAGCCGGTTGTCGGCGTAACGGTCCCCACCGGTTACTCCTTCAACCTCGACGGCACGGCCATCTACCTGACTATGGCGGCGCTGTTCGTGGCATCGGCGCTGGGCACCCCCCTTGCCCTGGGCGAGCAGATCTCGCTGCTGATCTTCATGATCATCGCGTCCAAGGGTGCAGCCGGCGTAACCGGCGCGGGCCTCGCAACTCTTGCAGGCGGCTTGCAGTCGCACCGCCCCGACCTGGTGGACGGCGTCGGCCTCATCGTAGGAATCGACCGCTTCATGTCCGAGGCGCGCGCACTGACCAACTTCACCGGAAATGCCGTGGCCACCGTGTTGATCGGTACCTGGACCAAGGAGATCCAGCGCGACCAGGTGGACGAGGTGCTCTCCGGACGCCTGCCGTTCGATGAGACCACCATGAGTGCCGGACACTTCGAGGACGCGAAGGCCGACACCGCCGAGGATGGAGCCGAGACCAAGGCCGACGTGGCCGAGGCCCACCTCGAGGGCCGCGATGACGACCGGGTAGCTGCACGCCGCTAACCCCCATTCATCCAGCAGGAGACACCCCTTATGCGCGGCATAAGGGGTGTCTCCTGCGGTTTCACGGAGGGGGGTGACTTTAATTCCGGGTCAACTTTGAACCTCAACTTGAGACTCAAGGCTCGCGGAGGGCTGCCGGCGCATTTCCGCGGGTGCGACCGGCGTCGGCTGTAACGTTGGAAAGCAAGCGAACAGTAACCCGTTACTGAAGAAGCACTAGACGGAAGCGTGGACAGATACGTGAGTAGCGAACAGGGTTCAATAACTCTGAAGGACGCAACCGACTCCGAGATCGGCCCCACCGGACGCCCGGTCACGGAATTCCCCGAGCCGCCCGTGCTGTCTTCGCACGGCCCGGCACGCGTGATCGCGATGGTCAACCAGAAGGGTGGGGTGGGCAAGACCACCTCCACCATCAACCTGGGTGCCGCGCTCGCAGAAGCCGGCCGGCGCGTGCTGCTTGTCGACTTCGACCCGCAAGGTGCGCTGTCCGCAGGCCTGGGCACCAATCCTCACGAGCTTGACGTCACCGTCTACAACGTCCTTATGGACCGCAAGGTCAACATTGAGGACGCCATCCAGCAGACCGGCGTCGAGAACATCGACCTGCTGCCCGCAAACATCGACCTCTCCGCAGCTGAGGTCCAGCTCGTCAACGAAGTTGCACGTGAGCAGGTGCTGGAGCGCGCACTGCGGAAGGTTGAAGACAATTACGACGTCATCCTGATCGACTGCCAGCCCTCGCTCGGACTGTTGACGGTCAATGCCCTCACGGCTGCGCACGGCGTCATCATCCCGCTGATCTGCGAGTTCTTCGCGTTGCGCGCCGTTGCCCTCCTGGTCGAGACCATCGAAAAGGTCCAGGACCGCCTGAACCCGCGACTGCAGGTCGACGGCGTCCTGGCAACCATGTATGACGCACGGACACTGCACAGCCGCGAGGTCATTGCCCGGCTCGTTGAGGCATTCGGTGACAAGGTGTTCGAGACCGTCATCAAGCGCACCATCAAGTTCGCGGACGCCACGGTGGCGGCCGAGCCGATCACCACCTACGCGGGGAACCACTCAGGCGCAGATGCGTACCGCAACCTTGCCCGTGAACTGATCTGGCGCGGCGGTGCACCGTAAGCAGCCATCTTCCGATGGCGGCGAAAGCTGACGACGACGGCGCGCCCTTCGCGGCGGAGGAGCCCACAAGCGGCGGGCGTTTTGAAGTTCGCCTCGAGAACTTCAACGGTCCCTTCGACCTCCTGCTGAGCCTGATTTCAAAGCACGAGCTGGACATCACCGAGATCGCACTGGCAAAAGTCACGGACGAGTTCATCGGCTACATTCGCGCGGCCACCGCTGCGGGGGATGGCTTCTCACTGGACGAGGCAAGTGAATTCCTGGTGATCGCCGCGACGCTGCTGGACCTGAAGGCGGCCAGGTTGCTGCCGGCGGGCGAGGTCGAGGATGACGAGGACATTGCGCTTCTTGAAGCCCGCGACCTCCTGTTCGCGCGCCTACTTCAATACAAGGCCTTCAAGGAGATCGCCCGCCGGATGGGTGACCGCCTCGCCGAGGAAAGCGCACGGTACCCGCGCAGCGTCGCACTCGAACCCCAATTCGCAGCCATGATGCCGGAACTGACGTGGCGGATGTCGGCGTCGGACTTCGCCGCTGTCGCTGCCAAGGCGCTTGAACCGCGCGAACCGGCTCCCACCGAGGTGGGAATCGGACACCTCCATGCACCGGCTGTGAGCGTCCGGGAACAGGCGGATATCATCGGACACCGGCTTCAGGAGCACGGCGTCCTGTCATTCCGGCAGCTCGCCGCAGACGCGGAGTCGCTGCTGGTGGTGGTTGTCCGGTTCCTTGCATTGCTGGAGATGTTCCGGGATGCCGTGATCACCATGGACCAGACCGCGCCGCTCGGTGAACTGACAGTGCGCTGGTCGGCCGGGGAACGGGAATGGACCGCTGAGAGCATCAGCGAGGAGTACGACCTGGACCCGTCCGGGTCAGCGGCGGGCAACAAAGGAGCAGGTGAGGGAGCAACCGATGACAGAGCGGGCTGAGGAGACACCGGGAACGGGTCCCGATGTGGCGTCGTTGCCCGGGGGAGTGCTCGCCGCCGTCGAAGCGGTTCTCCTTGTCGTAGAGGAGCCGGTCACCGATGTGCAGCTTGCGACTGCGTTGGACGTACCGGTGGACCAGGTGCGCGAAGCCCTGCAGGACCTTCGGGCCGAGTACGACGGTTATACTGGTCCGGGCACGGATGCCCAGCCGCTGAGGCGACGAGGCATCGAGCTTCGCAATGTTGCAGGCGGGTGGCGTTTCTACACCAGGAGCGAGTTCGCCGCCGTCGTCGGTCGTTTTGTCCTTGAAGGCCAGAGCGCGCGATTGTCGCAGGCGGCGCTGGAAACCTTGGCGGTCATTGCCTACCGGCAACCTGTAGCCAGGTCCCGGGTGTCGGCGATCCGCGGGGTGAACGTCGACTCGGTTGTCCGCACACTCATTCAGCGCGGACTCATCGCTGATGTGGCCACGGATCCGGAGACCGGCGCGGTGCTCTACGGAACCACGCCGCTTTTTCTGGAAAGATTGGGTATCAGCACCGTAGCCGAGCTGCCCAAGCTCTCTCCGCACCTGCCGGGCCTGGAAAACCTGCAGGACTTCGACGACACAGCGTACTGACGCACAACAGCTAAGGATTCCCAATGACACACGCGCCCCGCTCCGGATCCGGAAGGAACCGCGCCGGACGCAGCCATGCCTCCGACCCCGCCGGCAACACTGGAAAGGTCGGCAAGACCGCCCGCTCGTCGAAGGGCGCATCCGGGGCAAAAGGCGCGGGCAAGTCGCAGGCAACCGGGAAGCCGCAGGGCTCGGGCAAGGCGCAGAAGGGCGCTTCGGCCGGGTCGGCCCCGTTCGCGAAGGAGCGCTTTGGGCGCAACCTTGGCCCCGTTCACCGCCCGCGGCGTCCGAAGGCGCCCCCGGTGGACCGTCTCGATGTGCACGATCCCGACGGCGTCCGCCTTCAGAAGGTGATGGCCTCTGCCGGCGTCGCTTCCCGGCGTGTCTGTGAGGACATGATCAGGGATGGTCGGGTAGAGGTGGACGGCAGTATCGTGACCGACCTCGGTGTACGTGTTGACCCTGCCACTGCCGTTATCCACGTTGACGGCATCCGGCTGCAGCTGAACGACACCATGAAGTACTACGCCTTCAACAAGCCCAAGGGCGTTGTCTCCACCATGGATGATCCCGAGGGCCGCCCCTGCATCAGCGACTTCCTGAAGAACCGGAAGGGCGAACGCCTGTTCCACGTCGGGCGTCTGGACGTTGCCACCGAGGGGCTGCTGCTGCTCACCAATGACGGCGAGTTGGCCAACCGCCTTACCCACCCCTCGTACGAGGTACCGAAGACCTACCTTGTCCAGGTTCGCGGTCCCATGCCGCACGGCATCGGTGCGCAGATGAAGGAAGGCATCGAACTCGAGGACGGCCTCGCGAAGGTCGATTCGTTCAAGCTGGTCGATTCCACCCCCGGACATGTGCTTGTCGAGGTTGTCCTGCATTCGGGACGCAACCGCATTGTCCGCCGCCTTTTCGACGCGGTCGGTCATCCCGTCGAGCGACTTGTGCGCACGCAGTTCGGCCCCATCCGAGTGGGAGACCAGCGGCAGGGCAGCATCCGCGTCCTGGGCCGTCAGGAAGTTGGGCATCTCCTGGCCGCCGTGGAGATGTAGCTCATGACCGTCACGAACAGTGGTACCCACCTGTCCGGTCCGGTGCTGATCATCGGAACGGGTTTGCTGGGAACCAGCATTGGACTTGGACTGCGCGGGCGCGGTCTGGACGTCGTGCTGTCAGACCTCTCACCGTCCACGCAGGCGGTGGCCCAGGACATCGGTGCGGGCCGTCCCCTCGACGGTGCCGGCGAGGATTTCTCGCCGGAACTGGTCGTTGTCGCTGCGCCGCCCGACGTCACCGGGTCGCTGGTGCTGGAGGCTCTGGCCTCGTACCCGCGCGCCGTCGTCGTCGATATTGCCAGCGTCAAGGACGCGGTCCTGCAGGCCGTGGCGAAAAAGGCCGACGACGGCGCCCTCTCCCGTTACGTTGGCACCCACCCGATGGCCGGCAGGGAGAAATCCGGCCCGGTGGCCGCGCGTGCCGAGCTGTTCACCTCCATGCCGTGGGTCATCTGTGCGTCGGAGAAGAGCGCTCCCGATGCGGTGCGCACGGCAGAGGCGCTGGCAATCGACCTCGGAGGCGTTGTTTCCCGGATGTCGGCGGAGGAACACGACCAGTCAGTAGCCGTTATCTCCCACCTGCCGCAAGTGCTGTCCTCATTGCTGGCCAGCCGACTGCAGGACACACCCGCTCACGCGCTCTCGCTCGCCGGCAACGGACTGCGTGACGTCACCCGTATCGCCGCCAGCGACCCGCGCCTCTGGGTCCAGATCCTGTCCGCGAACGCTGGCCGCCTGGTCGAGATCCTCTACGGTGTACGCGAAGACCTGAACCGGCTGATCGGCACTCTCGAGAATCCCTTGGGTGAGGGAGCGCGGCTGGATATGGCCCAGCTGATTGCCGAGGGAAATATCGGCCAGGCTCGAATCCCGGGTAAGCACGGCACGCCTCCCGAGGCGTTCGCGAAGCTGACGGTGCTGGTCGACGACGTACCTGGCCAGATCGCCCGGTTGCTGACCGAGATCGGCGACACCGGCATCAACCTCGAGGACCTCCGGTTGGAACACTCGCCGGAGCGGCAGGTAGGCCTGGCCGAGCTGTCGGTGCTGCCGGGGAAGCGCCACGAACTCACCGATTTCCTCACCAGCCGCGGATGGAAGGTGGTCCAGTAATGGACACAGATACGTCAACAATGACCCGTTTCCGGTTCGGCAAGTCCCTGGTGGTGGCCATCGACGGGCCATCGGGATCCGGAAAATCGAGCGTCAGCCGGGAGACCGCCCGGCGGTTGCACGCGGCCTACCTCGATACGGGAGCCATGTACCGTGCCGTCACGCTGCATTGCCTGGAGAAGGGTGTCGACCTGACCGACGCCGGCTCCGTGGAGCGTGCCACCCGGGAGCTGGACCTTTCCATCAGCACGCGTCCGGATACGGAGGCGGTCCTTGTCAGCGGCATCGACGTCACGGACGCCATTCGTGAACCGCGCGTGACGCGCGCCGTCAGCGCCGTCGCCACCACGCTTGGTGCACGCAGTGAGCTGATCCGGCGGCAGCGGCAGATTATCGCCGACTCACACCACCGAATCGTTGCCGAGGGCAGGGACATCACCACCGTTGTCGCGCCCGATGCCGAGGTGCGGATCCTCCTGACCGCAAGCGAGGAGGCGCGGTTGCGCCGCCGCGGGGATCAGCTGGGTGGCACCCAAACCGCGGAGCAGCTGAAGCAGCAGGTCCTGGCCCGAGATGCCAGGGACTCCTCCGTGGTGAATTTCCACCAGGCCGCCAACGGTGTAGTTACCGTTGACTCGTCGGACCTGGATTTTGAGCAGACCGTGACGGCCGTGCTGGATGTTGTGCGCACCGTCGCCCACCACTAACACGAAGGATCGCGCACATGAGCGAGAACCAGACCGAACTTGAGGACGAGTACGAGCCCGCGAGCGAGGACTCCGTGGCCGAGCACGTCCATGCCCTCGATGAGGCGGAGGCGGAGCGCCGGGCAGAGTCCCTGCGTGCCGGCCTGGCCGAGTACGAACTCGACGAGGAGGACGCAGCACTCCTTGCCCAGGAACTGGGCGAGTACGACGACGACGCGCCGGTCCGGCTGGACCCGGTCCTTGCCATCGTGGGCCGGCCCAACGTCGGCAAGTCCACGTTGGTGAACCGCATCCTCGGCCGTCGTGAGGCCGTTGTCGAAGACACCCCGGGCGTCACCCGCGACCGCGTGATGTACTCGGCAACCTGGAGCGGCACCAACTTCACCCTGGTGGACACCGGCGGATGGGAACATGACGCGCGCGGCATCCACGCCCGTGTTGCCGACCAGGCGGAGGCCGCCGTCGACCTCGCTGACGCCGTGCTCATGGTTGTCGATGCGACTGTTGGCGCCACGGCCACGGACGAGGCCGTGGTTCGGATGCTGCGCCGCAAGAAGAAGCCCGTCATCCTCGTGGCAAACAAGGTTGACGATGTGCAGAACGAGGCCGACGCCGCAGCGCTGTGGGCTCTCGGACTCGGTGAGCCCATGCCGGTCTCCGCACTGCACGGGCGCGGAACGGCCGACATGCTGGATCGCGCCGTCGAGGTCCTGCCGGAATTTTCTGCCTACGGCGGGCTGGAGCGCTCCGGCGGTCCTCGCCGAGTGGCACTGATCGGCCGCCCGAACGTCGGGAAGTCGTCCCTGCTGAACAAGCTGGCCGGTTCCGAGCGAGTCGTGGTGGATCCGTTGGCCGGGACCACCCGTGACCCTGTGGACGAGATGATCGAGCTGGGCGGACGGACCTGGCGGTTCGTGGACACCGCGGGCATCCGCCGTCGGGTGCACATGCAGCAGGGCGCTGATTTCTATGCTTCGCTCCGTACCCAGTCCGCGCTCGAGAAGGCGGAGGTCGCCGTCGTTCTTCTGGCGGTCGACGAGGTGCTGAGCGAGCAGGATGTGCGCATCCTGAACCTCGCCATCGAGTCCGGTCGCGCGCTCGTTCTCGCCTTCAATAAGTGGGACCTGCTCGACGACGAACGCCGCCGCTACCTCGAACGCGAGATCGAGCAGGATCTTGCGCACGTCGACTGGGCGCCGCGGGTGAACATCTCCGCCAAGACCGGTTGGCACAAGGACAGGCTGGTGCCGGCGCTCGACCGCGCGCTGGAGTCCTGGGACAAGCGCATCCCGACGGGCAAGCTGAACGCGTTCCTGGGTGAGCTGGTTGCGGCGCATCCGCACCCGCTGCGGAGTGGAAAGCAGCCCCGCATCCTGTTCGGGACGCAGGCCTCGTCGCGTCCACCCAGGTTCGTGCTGTTCACCACCGGATTCCTCGACCCCGGTTACCGGCGGTTCATCACCCGCCGTCTCCGCGAGACCTTCGGTTTCGAAGGAACGCCGATTGAGGTCAGCATGCGTGTGCGCGAGAAGCGGGGGCGCAAGAAGTAGGTCCTGTTCCTGTCCCCGTGCCGGTTCGTCGATACGGCCGGCGATAGGATAGGATTCTTCAGGTGGTTCGGACGGAATGTCTGAGCCGATCGGGATGTGGCGCAGCTTGGTAGCGCACTTGACTGGGGGTCAAGGGGTCGCAGGTTCAAATCCTGTCATCCCGACAAATTCGCCCGGTGGAACTTCGGTTTCACCGGGCGATTGTCGTTTAAGCCGTCTCTTCAGGTGCGAACCCCTGGCCGGACTGCTCCGGATTCACCGGCAGCAACTCCGGCGACGGCTCCGCATGCTCCAGCCAGTGGGTCAGCACTCGATGGAACAGTTCCGGATCCTCCCCGCTCCAGACGTGATGCATACGGGGAGCCAGGCGCGCCACCGACTGTGGGACCAGACTAGTAATTCGTTCCAACGACGAACGGACCATGCGGGGCTCCAATTCACCGGCGAGCGCGAGCACAGCGAAGTTTGCACTCTGAAGCCCTGCAAGTTGCGGATCCTGTATACCGTCGTAGACCTGTGTCATCATGCGCTGTGCCGACGGACGGTGAATCGACAACCCGGTGACCACGAATTGCTCTACCGAGTCCGCCGGAAGGCGGAACGCCCCCGCAAGGCCGCGCCAGTAGGACGCCAGTCCCCACAGCTTGAGCTGCCAAAGTCCGGCCGCGCGGGTGAACCCCTGAACACCGTCGATCGCGGCGCCGGAAACGAATGTGCTCCGGACCAGGTCCGGGTGCCGAGCCGTGAGCAGCACACCAAGCACTCCGCCAAGTGAGAGCCCGACGACGTGGGCCCGCCCTCCATGGGCCTGCTCGGCGATGACTTCCGCAAGGGCATCCACTACTTCCTCGAGGCTTGTCCAACGGATATGCGAGGATGCGCCGAAGCCGGGCAAATCGGGGACCAGTGCGTGGAAGCCGGGCAGGGCTTCGGCCTGAGCGTGCCACATCCAGCCAGCCACATTCCCTCCGTGCAGGAACAGGACGGATTCCGTTGAACCGGAGTGGTATTCGGTGACATGCATCAAAGTTCTTTCTCCAAGTCTCTGAGCCAGCTGAGTTCGGTCCGTAGGTGGTCAATACCGTTGCGTAGGGTGGCCCGTCGCAGCCGGGCTGCAAGAGAATCGCCGCTGGCCGAAATCGATTCGAGGGCGTTAAGACGCTCCCGCGCAGCAGCGCGGCGGTTTGCGATCATTTCCCTCACCAGTTCCGGGTCTTCCTCCTCACCGGCGAAGAAGATACGCGCCAAGAATGGTTCTCGTGTTGCTTCCGCCGGTAGCGGGGAGCGCAGCCAGGTTGAAAGTTCCGCTTGACCGGCGTCGGTTATGCGGTGCTCCCGCCTGTCAGGCTTGCCGTCCTGCGGCAGCACGTGCACAGTGACAAGCTTCTCCTCGGTGAGCTTTGCAAGCGTTCGATAAATCTGGGCCTGATCGGCGTTCCAGAAGTGCGCGACGGACCCGTCGAACGCTTTCTTCAGGTCGTAGCCCGTCATCGCGCGCAATGCGAGGAGGCCGAGGATAGAGTGCTTGAGGGACATGTCCTATATAGGACCATGCATATATGCGGGCACGCAAGTTCACGCCGGTTCTGAGCTTCGGTGGTAAGCGTGAGAAATTGGAATAATGCAGAACGCAACGCCCGCTAGACCGCCCCGCCCTCAGCTTGTCTTCGAGGTGGTCCGTACAGCATGGGTGACGCCTCATGTGGTTCGGGTGACCCTTGGAGGTCCCGCTTTCGACCAGTTCCAGCAGAAGGCGGTCACCGACAGCTATGTGAAGCTGTTGTTCGCCAATCCTGAGCTGGGACTGGAGCCGCCCTACGACCTTGTCGCCCTGCGCGACACTTTGCCTGCAGAGGACGTACCTGTCACCCGGACCTACACTGTGCGCCGCGTGAACTCCGAGGAACGCACGATCGACGTGGACTTTGTGGTGCACGGTGATGAGGGGCTCGCCGGGCCGTGGGCTGCTCGCGTGCAAGCGGGGGAGAGGATTGCGCTCATGGGACCCGGCGGCGCCTATTCGCCCGACCTCACCGCTGACTGGCATCTTTTCGCCGGGGACGAATCGGCCCTTCCAGCTATCTCTGCCGCCTTGGAGTCCCTTCCTCCCGATGCTTCAGGGGTGGCTTTCCTTGAGCACGGTGCACCTGACGACGTCGTCGACCTTGCCAAGCCCGCCGGCGTCGAAGTTGTCTGGGTGCGCAGGGAGGGGCGTGACGATTCGACCCCATCGTTGCTGGCCGGCGCTGTATCGGCCTACTCGTGGCCCGAGGGCCGGGTACATGTGTTTGCGCATGGTGAGCGTGAGTCGATGAAGACCCTCCGGGACGTTTTCCTGAAGGAACGCGGTCTCGAGAAGTCCCAGCTCTCCTTGTCCGGTTACTGGGCAGCAGGACGAACTGAGGACCGCTTCCAGGCGGAGAAACGGGAGCCGATCGGGATCGTTCTCCCCGCCTGACGGCGGCGAGCCGCAGCGGGCACGAGGCGGGGGCGCCGGAGTATGTTGGACGCATGGCATCCGAGGCGACAGTCCTGTCCGTTGATGGGCCCAACGGCCCACGCGAGGTCCGCATCTCCAGTCCGAGCAGGGTCATGTGGCCGGCGCTTGGCCTGACCAAGCTGGATCTGGCCCAGTACCTGGTCGACGTGGGCGAGGCCTTCATCGCCGCTAACGGCGACCGGCCCCTTGCGCTTCAGCGATTCAAGGACAATGTCGACGGCGAACAATTCTTCTCGAAGAATCCACCTAAGGGCGCGCCTGACTATATCCGGTCGGTCAAGGTCGAGTATCCAAGCGCGCGTTCCCACCCTCAGTTGGTGATCGACGAACCTGCCGCTGCAGTGTGGGCGGCACAGATGAACACTGTGGTTTTCCATCCGTGGCCGTCCCGCGCTGAGAATTCGGACAACCCGGACCAGCTGCGGATCGACCTGGATCCTCAGCCGGGTACTGATTTCGACGACGCAGTGCCGGCAGCGCTCGAGTTGCGCAATGTGCTCAAGGAGGCCGGGTTGGAAGCCTCTTTGAAGACGTCCGGCAACCGCGGCATCCACGTCTATGCCCCGATCGAGCCTGTGCGGGAGTTCCTGGATGTCCGGCATGCTGTCATCGCGGCGGCCCGGGAATTGGAGCGCCGCATGCCGGACAAGGTGACAACGTCTTGGTGGAAGGAGGAGCGCGGGCAGAGGGTCTTCGTGGACTTCAACCAGGCCAACCGCGATCGGACGATTGCCGGCGCGTACAGTCCTCGGGCTCTTCCGCATGCCCCGGTTTCCTGTCCCATCACCTGGGATGAGCTGGAGAATGTGCACCCGAAGGAGTTCACGATCCTTACCGTTCCCGAACGGCTGCGGACCGTTGGCGATCCCTGGGCTGATTTCCATGCGAGCCCGGGAAGTATCGACACCCTGTTGGACTGGTGGCAGCGGGACCTTGACTCTGGTCTGGGCGAGCTGCCCTTCCCTCCGGATTACCCGAAGATGCCGGGGGAGCCGCCCCGCGTTCAGCCGAGCCGTGCCAAGAAGGACAAGTAACTCCTAGGAGCAGCCCCACGCTGTTGGGTCCTGAGTGCACGAGCCGTCAACGAGCCGGTTGTCGGAGCGCCAGATGCTGATTAGATGCGGCTCGGATTCGACGGCAGCCTGGCCCACGATGGGAGTCCATGGGCCGCCGTTCACGGAGTAGTCACCGTTGAACCGGGTGGTGAGCACGAGGTTGTAGTCCCCGGTGGCGGGATAAACGTGGCTCGTGGGTGTTTCGACCAGAAGCCAGTCCGACTCTGGCACTGAATGTCCTCCGGTCTGCGTGGTTCGCGTGCCGCCGTCACCGTAATTCCAGTCGTAGGCCACGGGCCAGGCGCGGATAGTCACCTGGTCGCCCAGCGTTTCGAAGGTGAACTCCTGCTCTTCGGCATCGGCCCACACGTTGTTGTGGCCGCCGAGGAGTCCGAAGTTACCCGGCTCCGAGACCACAGTGGCCGCGACGATGGGCTGGCTTTGGAAGTCCTCAAGGGTGATTACGACGGCGGGTTCGGCCGCTTCGCCGCCGTTTGGAGGTTCGGGAGCGGGAGAGTTGGGGTAGAGGCAGGAGCGCTCGCCCGTCGGGGTTTCGGTCGGGGGAGTAGTGGAACTGTCCACCGCGATCCACGCGACAAGTGCACCGTCCGGCTCCGCGTCACACTGTGCATTTACCCTCACACATTCAGCCGGGTCCAGAAAGTCTCCGACCCCCTGAAGACACACCCTCTCGTACCTGTAGGAGATGTTGCTAGTAGCCTCGGACTCATTCACTACGGCGGCTGGCGGCTGTCCCGAAGATTCCGGAAGACCTTCCGAACCGTCGACTCTTCCTGGGACCTTCTGGTCGACGGCTGCAAAATCCTCACCAAGGGTTGGATTGAGACTTCCGCTATCCGCCGTTGCAGGGGTCGATGGGAAAAGGCTCGCTAGGGCAAGAACGAGTGTCAGCTGAATTGCAGTTGTGGAAGTTAGGGATCGCATGTCATTCGCCGGATGAACTAAATCCGTAGTCGACTACAAGCCACGCGTTCTCCACATAGATCGCCCGGAAGAGTGAAGCAGCCTCGTACCGTTGTTCTGGGAATTGGCCAATAGTAGATCCAGCCGAATCGTAGACAGTTGTCGCTGCTTGGGTGTTGCCGACGAACGCGTCAATAGCCCCACCCTCGATTGGCCTGAAGTCAGTATTGAATGAATCGAGCGATACATCCCCGCCGGACATCCATCCGCCGTCCGCATAAACCTGCGCAATCGACTCTTCGATGTTTTGGCAGGTGGTGCAACCTTCGTCTGTCACGGCCTTCAGAGGCCCAAGGTCATTCGTGGCGTAGGCGTAGTTCAGCAGTTCGAACCACCACTTCGTGAACGCCTCCAGGCCCTCCACGGAGTTCTCGTCGGCCAGCGCGGGCTTCTCGGGGACGGGCAGGTTGACGGCCGGTCCTTCGGCGGAAGCCGGAGACGGAGTGGGAGTAGGATCCGCCGTCGGAGAAGCCGATGCGGAAGCCGACGAAGAAGCGCTCGCCGATTCCACAGGAGTCTGGACAGCGCTGGGATCACCGCCCTGGCACCCGGTGAGCAGAAGAACTGAGATGGACGCACCGAGAAGGATGTGCGCCCTGCGAGACTGAGCCATGAATTCCCCGACCATATGGTTGTCTGTGAGCCGAAACCCATCCTAACCATGCGCGGTGAATCGCCCAGAGCTTATCCACAGCGCCCGAGAAGCTTTACGCAAGAACCTCGTTCAGGTCGTACGCGGTAGGAATTTCCAACTGCTGGAAGGTGCAGGATTTCGCCTCGCGGTCCGGCCGCCACCGCTCAAACTGGGCGGTGTGCCGGAAGCGGTCGCCCTCCATCTGGTCGTACCGCACCTCCACAACCCGGCGCGGATGCAGGCGGACGTAGGACACGTCCTTCGCGGACGCGAACCGGCTGCGATCGGTCTCGCCCAGCACAGCCTCCCCGTCTTCGTCCCGCACTACGTCAGGTGCAAGTTCCTCCACGAGCTCGAGCCGCCGCTTGTCGGAAAAAGCAGACGCGCCGCCCACATTCCGAAGCTCACCGCCGTCGTCGTACAGGCCAAGAAGCAGGGAACCTACGCCCTGACCGCTCTTGTGAACCCGGTAGCCCACCACGACCGCATCGGCCGTGCGCTTGTGTTTCACTTTCAGCATCCGCCGCTTGTTCGGCTCGTAGGCCGCGGTAAGCGGCTTTGCCACCACGCCGTCCAGTCCTGCACCTTCGAACTCAACGAGCCAGCGGCGGGCGAGTTCGACGTCGTCTGTCACCTGCGACAGATGCACCGGCTCGGAGAAGGTCTCCGCGATGCCTTCCAGCGCCTTCCGGCGCTCGGCGAAGGGCACCTCGAGCAGGTTGTGCTCGTCGAGCCCTACGAGATCGAAGGCGATGAACGACGCCGGTGTCTCCTTCGCAAGCAACTTCACCCTGCTGTCGGCCGGGTGAATACGTTGTGAGAGTGCCTCCCAGTCGAGACGTTCAGCTCCGGGCTCGCCGCGCCGTACGACTATCTCTCCGTCCACGACACACCGTTCGGGAAGGTTCTCGAGCAGCGCCTCAACCAGTTCCGGGAAGTAGCGGGTAAGGGTCTTGGAGCCGCGGCTGCCTATCTCGCCCGTGCCGTTCTCGATTCGCACGATCGCGCGGAAGCCGTCCCACTTGGGTTCGTAGATTAGACCGCCGGGAACGCTGTCCGCGTCCGGAACGGCATCGACGGCTTTTGCGAGCATCGGCTGAAGGGGGAAGGGCAGCTCAGTCATGATTCGATCCTGCCCTAATGCACGGGAAAAGACAGCAGAGGAACTGTTGCGGAGAGGGGTATCCGCCGGAGGATCCCCAGTAGTTGGCAGGAGCGCATGCGGGGTGACGCGCGGCACGCGCCCTGTGCCTATACTCGAACCTGTGGCCCGGCCCGGGGGAATGCGACCCCGGAGAAAGCGGCCGCCGATTCACAGCAGTATCCGTCCGGTGCCCACGAAAGGCCGACAATGAGCAACGTTCCGGAAGACCTCTACTACACCTCCGAACACGAGTGGGTGACCGCGCCCGACAACAACGGCGTTGTGCGCGTGGGCATCACTGACTTCGCGCAGGACGCCCTCGGCGACGTCGTGTACGTCCAGATGCCGGAGGCCGGCTCCACCGTCGCCTCGTCCGACGTCGTGGGCGAAGTGGAGTCAACCAAGAGCGTCAGCGATATCTATGCGCCGGTGAGCGGTGAAGTGGTCAGCCGTAATGAAGCGCTCGACGGCGATCCCGCCCTCATCAACTCCGACCCCTACGGTGATGGCTGGCTTCTTGAGATTCGCGTCGAGGACAGCTCCGTGGTTGAGGAACTTCTCAGTTCTTCGGAATACGCACAGCAGGTAGGCTAGAGTCACAGGCTTAGGCTTAAGGTTAGTGGCCAGCCGGGGGACCGGTTGGCCACGCGTTTTGGGGAGGAATTTTCACAATGGTAGGCGAGAACAACGCAGCCGCACAGGACGCTTCGGGATCGCGCGTGCCCTCACCTGAGACCACCACTATCGGCCTTCCCCCGCAGCCAGCCGGCCCCTCGGTCGAGCCCCGCCTCACCAGGGAGGAGCGCGCGGCTGTAGCAGCCCTGCCTGCAGGGTCAGCGCTCCTGATCGCCCACTCCGGCCCCAACGCCGGTGCACGTTTCCTCCTGGATGAGGACATCACCACTGCGGGGCGCCACCCGAACGCCGACATCTTCCTCGACGATGTGACCGTGTCCCGTAAGCACGCGGAGTTCCGCCGTGGCCCGGAAGGGTTCCGAGTGGTCGATGCCCGCAGCCTCAACGGGACCTACGTCAACAACGACCGCGTTGACAGCGTGGTCCTGCGCAATGGGCATGAGGTACAGATCGGTAAGTTCCGCCTCACCTTCTACGCCGCCGGCAGCGTCTCACCCTCGCAGGACTAGGACGTTCATGCCCTCCTCCCAGCCGTCCCGGCGTTCCGTGGGCATCGCCCCGGAGCGCGTTACCGGGAACGTCCTGAATATCGGGGAGGTCCTCACCGAGCTGGCAGGGGACTTCCCCCAGATCAGCGCGTCCAAGATTCGCTTCCTTGAGGAAAAGGGCCTCATCAGCCCGCAGCGGACGCGTGCCGGGTACCGCAAGTACACAGCGGTCGACGTCGACCGCCTGCGCTTTGTGCTGGCCCTGCAGCGCGACCAGTACCTGCCTTTGAAAGTCATCAAGGACTACCTTGACGCTATCGATCGCGGTGAGCGTCCCGATAACCTGCCGGGCGGAATTACGCTCGCTCCGCGAATGGTCTCGGATCAGCTCGCCCGCGAACTTGGCTCGCATTCCCGCCGGCTCACTCGGGAAACACTGGCTGCAGAGGCCGGTGCGCGTCCGGAGCTTATCCAGGACCTCATGTCCTTCGGGCTCATCTCCGAAGTTGACGGCCGGTTCGATGAGCACGCCCTGAAGATCACCCGCGCCTGCGTACAGCTCGAATCACACGGTATTGAGCCCCGGCATCTCCGGCCTTTCCGCGCCGCGGCAGACCGCGAGCTTGGCCTGGTTGAACGCGTGGTAGCCCCGGTCGCCTCCCGTCGCGACGTCGCTTCGAAGGCCCGCGCCGCTGAGACAGCTCGCGAAATAAGCGAGCTTTGCCTCAACCTCCACAGCGCCCTGGTTCAGGGACAGATCGCACGGATGGAAAACTAGGAGGCAGACATGATCGAGATGGATGTGGTCGGGGTACGTATCGAGTTGCCCTCCAACCAGCCCCTCGTCCTGCTGAAAGAATCTGGGGGAACGCGCCACATCCCCATCTGGATCGGCGCACCGGAAGCCAGCGCGATCGCGTTCGTCCAACAAGGCATCATTCCCCCTCGTCCCATGACCCACGATCTTCTCGTGAGCATCGTCGCTGCCCTGAACCACAGCGTGACGGAAGTACGGATTGTTCGCGTTGAAGACACCGTTTTTCACGCCGAAGTGGTCTTCGAGGACGGCACGACCGTCAGCTCCCGCGCGTCCGATGCGATCGCGATTGCTCTTCGGGTTCCGTGCCCTATCTACTGCGCGCCCCAGGTAGTTGAGGACACCGGAGTGGAGATCAGCGAGGCAGACGAGGATGCCGGCGAGGCTTCCTCTGCAGAGGGGCAGGAGAACGCCGAACGCGAGCTGAAGCAGTTCCGAGAGTTCCTGGCCGACGTCGAGCCCGAGGATTTCGAGCGTTAGGGAAGAGGCGACACGCCCGGATTGTTATGCCCTGCGTCTTTGACCTCGGGTATCCGGGGATCTAACGTCGAAGCATACAGTTCCCACCGCACCCGCTGTAAACTCAGGAAAGACTTTTATTACCCTGTGGACCTCGGCATGTGCCACTTCCCCCGGGAACCAGAACGAGGAGGCAACACGTGAGTCCGAAAGGCGACGCCGGCACGGGTTCCAACGCAGCCACAACGGGTGGAGCCATACCTGCCAGCGCACAGGGCCTGCTCTTCACCGAAGACCTTCCAGTGCTTGACGAGGACGCAGGTTACCGCGGGCCTACCGCCTGCAAGGCCGCAGGCATTACCTACCGCCAGCTCGACTACTGGGCGCGTACGGGTCTGGTGGAACCTGCGGTGCGCGGTGCTTCAGGATCAGGATCGCAGCGGCTGTACGGCTTCCGGGACATCCTGGTATTGAAGGTCGTCAAGCGTCTCTTGGACACCGGCGTTTCACTGCAGCAGATTCGGAGCGCGGTCGAGCACCTCCGCGAACGCGGTGTCGAGGATCTTGCACAGATCACCCTCATGAGCGATGGCGCCAGCGTTTACGAGTGCACCTCCGCTGACGAGGTGATTGACCTCGTCCAGGGTGGACAGGGCGTCTTCGGAATCGCCGTCGGCCGTGTCTGGCGTGAGGTCGAAGGTAGCCTTGCCGCACTGCCCAGCGAGCATGCGGCAAATCAGGAATTCCCCGACGACGAACTGAGCAAGCGCCGAGCAGCGCGCAAGATCAGCTGACACACTGTCGCCGAAACAGAAATGCCCCGCCATGTGCGGGGCTTTCGTGTTTCAGGGGGACATTGTTGCCCGGGGGTGTGGTTCTGGAGACCGGTTTAATGCCTAGCGGCGGGCCACCCGGTTGCGCATCCGCCCTGTGTCCAGGAGGGTGCGCAGCAGGTCATCGAAGTATCCGGCTGCCTGCTTTGCTGACTCGCCCGGCCAGTGGTGTACAGCGTGCGCCGCACCCTGGATCTGCTGCCAGTTTGCTTGCTCGGAAATCGTGGGGCTGAGAAGCAGGTCACCGAACATCTGCTTCATCTCGTTCAGGCGGAACGTGTGTTCGTTGGATCCGGTGCGGACCCGGTTGGCCACGATGCCCGCCGGGGTGAGATTGGGAGCAAACTCGTTCTTGAATAGTTCGATCGCACGCATGGTGCGCTCTGTGCCGGCAACGGAGAAGAGGCCCGGTTCCGCCACGAGCAACACACGATTGCTCGCCGTCCAGGCCATGCGGGTCAGCCCGTTCAACGAGGGCGGGCAGTCCACCAGGACCAGACGGTAGCCCTCCACTCGGTCCAACAGCATGGAGAGACGGCGGAGGTCGCGCTTTCCGAGATCCGGGCGGTCGTAGATTCCGGAGTAGGCGGAGCCCATTGCCACGTCGAGGACGGGAGCGGACGTCTTCGAGTTTCGTTTGACAGCCGTCTTGACCCAACCGCTTGGCACCACATTCCCGGCAAGGTCTCCGCGCCGGGCGTTCTTCAATAGCCTGCCGATGTCCATTTGGTGGTCGGCCTGCACCCCGAGGCCGGTAGTGGCGTCAGCATGAGGATCAAGGTCTACAACAAGAGTGGGAATCCCCGCAGACAACGCCGCGGATGCCAGTCCCAGGGTGACCGAGGTCTTGCCGACCCCACCTTTGAGGCTGCTGATGCTCACAACTTGCACTTGATGAACCAATACCTAACGTTTGAGTGCCATACCGCAGGATCTCTGTGCCCGCACACCTACTCATCATAGGTGGACCCGAACATCGTACGAACACGGCTCGGCGGCAGTCGGAAAGAAGCTTCGATAGTCGTGAAGAGCCGGGCGAACACCACCCCTTTCCCACATGACCGCGAATGTGACCTCGATTACTGTGACCTGAGCGACAAAATGTAGGCTGGGGACGCTAAGTTGTCAGTCATTGACCCGCGAAAGCGCAGGAGTGCAATGTTCTCGAAGATTCTGGTAGCCAACCGTGGCGAAATCGCCATCCGCGCTTTTCGGGCGGGTTTTGAAATCGGCGCCAAGACGGTCGCTGTGTTCCCGCATGAGGACCGTAACTCGATTCACCGGCAGAAGGCGGACGAGGCGTATCTGATCGGTGAGAAGGGCCACCCGGTCCGGGCGTACCTGGATGTTGACGAGATTGTGCGGGTTGCCAAGGACGCGGGCTGTGATGCGATTTATCCGGGGTATGGCTTCCTGTCAGAGAACCCTAATCTTGCACGGGCAGCGGCCGACGCCGGTATTACTTTTGTGGGCCCGCCGGCGGAGGTGCTGGAACTGGCCGGTAATAAGGTCCGCGCGCTTGAGGCGGCGCGTAAGGCCGGCATCCCGGTCCTGAAGTCGTCGAAGCCCAGTGCTGATATTGATGAGCTGCTTGCTGCTGCGGATGAGATCGGGTTCCCGATCTTCGCGAAGGCGGTGGCCGGTGGTGGTGGGCGCGGGATGCGTCGGGTGGAGTCCCGGGAGAGCCTGCGTGAGGCACTGGAGTCGGCGATGCGCGAAGCGGATTCAGCGTTCGGTGATCC
The DNA here is from genome assembly GCF_035189165.1 of Arthrobacter sp. JZ12. Taxonomy (NCBI): domain Bacteria; kingdom Bacillati; phylum Actinomycetota; class Actinomycetes; order Micrococcales; family Micrococcaceae; genus Arthrobacter; species Arthrobacter sp. JZ12. Next base: position 1,354,207 of record NZ_CP045246.1, read on the forward strand.
GACGATGTTCCTGGAGCAGGCGGTGCTGCGCCCGCGTCATATCGAGGTTCAGATCCTCGCCGACGCGGAGGGTAACGTCATGCACCTCTTCGAGCGGGACTGTTCACTGCAGCGCCGGCACCAGAAAGTCATTGAGATCGCCCCTGCCCCGAACCTGGATGAGAGCATCCGCCAGGCGCTATACCGGGACGCTGTGGCTTTCGCGAAGGAACTGAACTACGTCAACGCGGGCACCGTGGAGTTCCTGGTGGACACTGCCGGTGAGCGTGCCGGTCAGCACGTGTTCATTGAGATGAACCCGCGCATCCAGGTGGAGCACACGGTGACTGAGGAGGTCACCGACGTGGACCTGGTGCAGTCGCAGCTGCGCATCGCGGCAGGGGAGACCCTGGCCGATTTGGGCTTGTCGCAGGAGACGGTTCGGTTGCGGGGTGCGGCGTTGCAGTCCCGCATCACCACGGAGGACCCGGCGAACGGGTTCCGGCCGGATGTCGGCCGGATCGCCGCGTACCGTTCGGCTGGCGGCGCGGGGGTGCGGTTGGATGGCGGCACCGTGTATGCCGGTGCGGAGATCAGCCCGCATTTTGACTCGATGCTGGTGAAGCTGACCTGTCGGGGCCGGGACTATGAGTCGGCGGTGCGCCGGGCCCGGCGCGCTCTGGCGGAGTTCCGGGTGCGTGGTGTGTCCACGAACATTTCCTTCCTGCAGGCAGTGCTCGATGATCCGGACTTCATCGCCGGTAACGTTGCAACGTCGTTCATTGATGAGCGGCCGGAGTTGTTGACCGCGCGCGTGCCGGCGGACCGGGGTACGAAGCTGCTGAGCTGGCTGGCTGATGTCACGGTGAACAAGCCCAATGGTGAGTTGACGGTGGAGCTGGACCCGGCGGAGAAGCTTCCCAAGATCGCGGATAACGCGGCTATGGTGCCTGGCTCGCGGCAGCGTCTGCTGGAACTGGGGCCGGAGGGCTTCGCCGCGGAATTGCGGGCGCAGACCGCACTGGCGGTCACGGACACCACCTTCCGGGATGCGCATCAGTCGCTGCTGGCTACCCGGGTGCGCACCCGTGACCTGGTCGCGGCGGGGCGGGCGGTGTCGGCGAAGATGCCGCAGCTGCTCTCGGTGGAGGCTTGGGGCGGTGCCACCTACGACGTCGCGCTGCGCTTCTTGGGCGAGGATCCGTGGGAGCGGTTGGCCGCGCTGCGCGCCGAGCTGCCGAACATCTGCCTGCAGATGCTGCTGCGCGGACGCAATACTGTCGGTTACACCCCGTACCCGGAAGAGGTGACCCGGGCGTTCGTGCAGGAGGCCGCGGCGACCGGCATAGATATTTTCCGCATTTTCGATGCCCTCAACGATGTCTCGCAGATGGAACCTGCTATCCGTGCGGTCCGGGAAACCGGGACGGCGGTGGCCGAGGTCGCCCTCTGCTACACCTCAGACATGCTTGATCCGGCCGAGAAGCTCTACACCCTGGATTACTACCTGGACCTGGCGCAGCGGATTGTCGACGCCGGCGCGCACATCCTGGCGATCAAGGACATGGCCGGGCTGCTGCGCCCGGCCGCTGCGGCGAAGCTGGTCACCGCTTTGCGGGAGCGGTTTGACCTGCCGGTTCACCTGCACACCCATGACACCGCGGGAGGCCAGCTGGCCACGCTGCTGGCAGCTTCGAACGTTGGTGTAGATGCTGTGGACGTGGCCAGCGCGTCGCTGGCGGGTACCACCAGCCAGCCGGCCGCGTCGGCCCTGGTCGCAGCTCTTGCGCACACCGAACGTGACACCGGCATGTCGCTGGAGGACGTGAGCTCGATGGAGCCGTACTGGGAAGCGGTGCGCCGGGTCTACGCCCCGTTCGAGTCCGGACTCCCCGGGCCCACGGGCCGGGTTTACCGCCATGAGATCCCGGGCGGGCAGCTGTCGAACCTGCGCCAGCAGGCCATCGCCCTCGGGCTGGGGGAGCGGTTCGAAGCCGTGGAGGACATGTACACGGCCGCGGACCGGATGCTCGGTCGCCTGGTCAAGGTCACCCCCTCCTCCAAGGTCGTGGGAGACCTAGCCCTGCAGCTGGTCGGCTCGAACGTGGACCCGGCAGCCTTCGAGGAGAACCCGCAGAACTTCGACATCCCCGACTCGGTGATCGGGTTCCTCAGCGGTGAACTCGGCGACCCGCCCGGTGGGTGGCCGGAACCGTTCCGCACCAAAGCCCTGCAGGGGCGCACCGTCAAGGTTCGCGATGTCCAACTCAACCCCGAGGACCAGCAGGCACTGGCGGGCGATTCTGCCACCCGGCGGAAGGCGCTGAACCGGTTGCTGTTCGCCGGTCCCACCAAGGAATTCGAGAACACCCGCCGCACCTACGGCGACGTGTCCGTCCTGGATACCCGGGACTACCTCTACGGCCTGCAGCACGGCAGCGAGCATGTCATTCAGCTGGAAAAGGGCGTGCGCCTCATCGCCACTCTTGAAGCGGTGTCCGACCCGGATGAGAAGGGCATGCGCACCGTACTGTGCACGCTCAACGGGCAGATGCGTCCCGTAAGCGTGCGCGACCGCAGCGTGCACACCGACGTCAAGGCAGCCGAGAAAGCCGACCCCACCCAGCCCGGACAGATCGCAGCCCCGTTCGCCGGCGCCGTCACCGTCGGCGTCACCGAGGGCGACACCGTCAAGGCCGGAGACACCGTGGCAACCATCGAAGCAATGAAAATGGAAGCCGGCATCACCACCACCGTCGGAGGCACCGTCCGCCGGGTAGCGATCAACGCCGTCGAACAGGTCCACGGAGGTGACCTCCTCCTGGTCATCGACCCCACCTGACGGGGGTAGCCTGCGCTAAGGTGAGGCAGAATTACCTGCAGCTTCCGCTGCGGGCGTTGAGCGAGCGTGAGGAACCATGGCGAACGACAAGAAGCCGGCACATCAGTCACCCGGGGCGCACCAGGACGTGCAGGAACCGGCAGGTTCGCAGGAAGCTTCGGGCAACCCGGCCGAAGCAACCGATGGCAATCACAATGAAGGCCAGGTAGCAGGCGAAGGTAAGCCGCCTGCTACCTCGGCCGGCGTTCAACCGGAAGCTGTCCAACCGGAAGCTGTCCAGGCAGAGCAGGAATTTACGCTGAGTTCAGAGGCAGCCGAACCAGGTGCGGAGCAAGCTACAGATCCGGGGTCGGCGTTTGGAGTTGAGCCCGTCACCGGCCCGTCCGTGGTTCAGGTGCCTATGCCCGACAGGCTTCCAAACATCGGTGTCTCACAGTTCTCCGCTGACCAGTCCCCGGCCGCGCAGTTCCCGGCCGCACAGTTCCCCGCGGATCAGTTTTCCGGGCAGCATCCCGCGGAGCCCGGCGACCTGACGCTGGCAGACACAGATGTCCGACTGGCGGACGACGACGCGACCGGATGGACGCCGTCGACCGGGCGGACCGAGCAGGCCCAGGACCCGACAACAGCGCCGGCAGTTGCCCCGGCGGCAGACCGCAGCGCCCGTCGGGACAAGGAGGAAGGGCCTGAGCCGGCGTCGTCATTGACCCCTGAGCGACTGCTCACCTCCCAGCAGCGTCCGCCCGTGGGCGGGTGGCGGCTGTGGCTCTATAAGGCGACTTTCGGTTACGTGAACCTGGGCGACTCCGACGCCATCCGGATCCGCCGTGCCCTCGAACACCGCGTATCGGTGCGGCTGGGGGAGAGGACCCGCTATGTTCCCGTACTGTCCCGCAAGGGTGGCGTGGGCAAGACAACTGTGACCACCCTTCTCGGCATGGCGCTTGCTGACCTCCGCGAGGACCGCATCATCGCCATGGACGCGAATCCCGACCGCGGCACCCTCTCCGACCGTTCTCCGGGCAGGGCAGACTTCACCGCACGCCAGTTGGTCCAGAACCGGTTTATGGTGGACTCATTCGCGCAGCTGTCCAGTTACGTGGCGCGGGATGGTTCCCGGCTTCACGTTCTGGCGTCGGATACCGATCCAGCAATTGCACAGGCATTCGACGACGCCGACTACCGCGCCGTGACGGACATTTTGGGCAGGTACTACTCCATCGTCCTGACGGACTCAGGTACCGGAATGGTCCATTCCGTGATGAAGGGCACCCTGGAGAAGGCCGACGCCGTGGTGCTGGTTTCGGGCGGCAGCGTCGACGAGGCGCGGTTGGCTTCCGAGACGCTCTCCTGGCTCGAGGCCCACGGCCGCCACGATCTGGTGGAGAAGGCAATCGTTGTGGTCAACATGTCTTCCGGCAACCGGACCGAGGTGAACGTCGACGAGATCGAGGAGCACTTCCGCTCACGCGTCAACACCGTGGTGCGGATTCCATACGACCGCCACCTGGCCGAGGGATCCCGGATCGAGCTGGCCAAGCTCCAGCCGAAGACCCAGGATGCGGTAATCGAGCTTGCTGCCCTCGTCGTGGACCAGCTGCACTGACCCGTGGTTCACTACGACCTGGCGATCATCGGTTCCGGCTCCGGAAACACACTCGTCACGCCCGAGTGGGACAACAAGAAGATTGCCATTGTCGAGGGCGGCACCTTCGGCGGCACCTGCCTGAACGTGGGATGCATCCCCACGAAGATGTTCGTCTATCCGGCTGACCTTGCCCGTGCCAGCGAAGATGCCCGCCGCCTGGGAGTCGACTTGCAGTTCACCGGCACACGGTGGAGTGAGTTGCGGGACCGCATTTTCATGCGCATTGACAGCATTTCTGATGCCGGTCGGGTCTACCGTGCGGATGAGCTCGAACACGTGGACCTCTACGAGGAGGAGGTGCGCCTAACCGCTGACAGGACGATTGTCACGGCCTCCGGTGGGGAAATCACCGCTGACCAGGTGGTGATAGCGGCGGGCTCGCGACCAGTGGTGCCAGATATCCCCGGACTGGACCTGCCGCAGGTGCACACCTCCGACACAGTGATGCGGCTGGATCAGCAGCCCCGACGCATGCTGATCATCGGCGGGGGATACATCGCAGCTGAATTCGCCCACATCTTTTCCGCCCTCGGCACGGACGTGACAATGGTCGCCCGGTCAGCCCAGCTCCTCCGCGCTCTCGACGGAACGCTCTCGGAGGAGTTCACCCGGGTTGCCCAGACACAGTGGACCGTACTGCGGGAGCACCATGTCCGGTCAGTAGCGGCAAACGCTGACGGATCGGTGATGGCAACAATCGCAGGACCGGACGGGACAGAGATCGACGTCGAGTCCGACGTCGTGCTGGTCGCGACGGGCCGTACGCCCAACAGCGACCGGGTGGGAGCTGCGGATGTCGGTTTCGATCTGACCGACGACGGCCGTGTGGCAGTTGATGCTTTCCAGCGGGTACTTCGCGACGGTCAGCCCGTCCCGGGCATGTGGGCACTGGGAGATATCTCCAGTCCGTTCCAGCTGAAGCACGTGGCCAACCATGAGGCGCGAGTTGTGTCCCACAATCTGCTGCATCCCGATGCGCTGCGCACGAGCGACCATCGGTATGTCCCTGCCGCAGTGTTCACCCGGCCGCAGATTGCCACGGTCGGCCTCACTGAGGAGCAAGCCCTGGAACGGGCGGAAAAGACCGGCTCCCGGGTGCTCGTGGCGGTTCAACAATACGGATCAACTGCCTATGGATGGGCGATGGAGGACCAGATCGGGTTCGTGAAACTGATCGCCGAGGAAGACACCGGGACACTCCTGGGGGCACACATCCTCGGCCATGAAGCATCCAACCTTATCCAGCCGGTCATCCAGGCCATGCACTTCGGGCTCGACGCCTTCACTATGGCGCGCGGCCAGTACTGGATCCATCCGGCGCTGTCCGAAGTGGTGGAGAATGCCCTGCTCTCGCTGAAGGCACCCTCCACCTAGTCCGGGGCGGCTGTCAGACGTTCTGCTGCGTGCGCGGCTGTGCGTAGATCTCATCCACCAGAGTGGAGTAGTCCGCCAGCACCTGTGCTCGTTTGATCTTCATCGAGGGCGTGAGGTGCCCGCTGGCTTCAGTGAAATCGCGGTCCACAATGCGGAAGACCTTGATTGCCTCTGCCTGCGAGACCGATTCGTTTGCCGCGTCCACCAGGGACTGAATCTCGGCCTGCACCGCGGAATGCCTTGCCGCTTCCGCCATAGTGGTTTCCGCGGGCAGGTTGTGCCGCTCAAGCCAGCCCGGCAGAGCCTCCTCGTCGAGGGTGATCAGCGCGGAGATGAAAGGCTTCTGGTCTCCCAGCACCACGCACTGCGAGACGAGTGCATTGGCGCGGATAGTGTCCTCGAGATGGGCCGGGATGACGTTCTTCCCGCCGGCGGTGACGATGATTTCCTTCTTCCGTCCGGTGATGCTCAGGAAGCCGTCGTCGTCGAGCTGGCCGATATCACCGGTGTGGAACCAGCCGTCGGTGAAGGCTTCCTCGGTGAGGTCGGGCCGCTTGAAGTAGCCCCTCAGCACGCAGACGCCCTTGGCGAGGATCTCGCCGTCGTCGGCAATCTTCACCGCGTTCCCGGGGAGTGGCGCCCCGACGGTACCGATCTTGATCTTCTGGGGCGTGTTCACGGAGATCGGTGCCGTGGTCTCCGTGAGCCCATACCCCTCAAGCACCATCAGTCCGATGCCGTGGAAGAAGTGGCCGAGCCTGTCGCCCAGCGGAGCCCCTCCAGACACGGCGTGTTGCACCCTGCCACCCATGGCCGTGCGGATCTTGCTGTACAGCAGCTTGTCGAAAATCGCGTGCTTGACCTTCAACCCGAGGCCCACCTTGCCTGCCTGCTCAGCCTTGGACCAGGCGATGGCGACGTCGGCGCCGGCATGGAAGATCTTGCCCTTGCCGCCGTCCTCGGCCTTGAGCATCGAGTTGTTGTACACCTTCTCGAAGACGCGCGGCACGGCCAGGATGAAGGTGGGCTTGTAGCTCTGCAGATCAGGTAGCAGGTTCTTGACGTCAGGGGTGTGCGCCACGGTTGCTCCGGCCGCAACGCACAGCACAGAGATGAATCGAGCAAAAACGTGCGCCAGCGGAAGGAACATGATGGTCTGCGCACCCTCGTGTGCAACCTCGGGCAGCGACGCTGCAGCGTTCTCTGCCAGCTCCACGAAGTTGCCGTGCGTCAATTCGCAGCCCTTGGGCTTTCCCGTTGTGCCCGAGGTGTAGATGATCGTCGCGAGGTCATCGAGGCCGGCGGCTGTGCGGCGCTCCTCCAGCGTTGCATCGTCAACGTCGGTTCCAGCGGCTCGCAGCCTGTCCAGGCCTCCACCGTCGAACTGCCATACATCAGTGAAACCCTCGAGCTTCTCGGCGGCGACGGCTTGCCGCACCACGTTCTCATGCCGGCCGGACTCGACGAACGCAGCTATCGCGCCGGAGTCTCCGAGGATCCAGGCAACCTGTGACGGCGAGGAGGTCTCATAGACCGGCACGGAGACGCCGCCGGCGAACCAGATTGCGAAGTCCACCAACGCCCACTCATATCGGGTGCGCGCCATGATGGCCACCCTGTCCCCGGCACCGACGCCTGAAGCGATCAGGCCCTTGGCGAGTACCTGGACATCCGAGAGAAAGTCGACAGCGCGCACGTCGGACCATTGCCCTGAAGCGTCCTTGGTGGCGAACAGGGCTGGGTTGCTTGCCTTGCGGGCCTGCTTCATCACCAGTTCGGTGGTGTTGCTGTCCCGAGGCACCTGGACCCTGGCCGGAACGCTGAATTCGCGCACGGATATCTCCTTTGATCTACGTCACAAATTGAGGGACGTTTCTAGCCTATAGCTTTTCCCGCAGCCACTTCCTTCCCAGTAATCTACGAAACGGTAACGGTGATCGGCCGCCCATCTTGCGGCGAGCCCAGAACGACGGCGGGAGGCCGGCGCTTCATGCACGAAGGACCAGAGGGCGGCGGGCCGGGGTACCAGGGGTCACGACGTGTCTTCGATGCATACCGCCGGACCGGGCGCGCGCCCGACGCCGCAAGCGCCCGGTATGCCCCGCGCCCGTTGCGAACCCGGGGCCTTGCGATAGGCATCGATATCGGAGGCACCAAGGTTGCAGCCGGCGTCGTCGATCCAGCGGGTGAAATTGTGGCGTCCGCTCGCTGGGAGACGCCCGGTTCTGATCCGCGGGCAGTGGAATCGGTCATCGTTGACCTGGTGGACGAGCTTGGCCGGGGGCGGCGGATTCGCTCTGTCGGGATCGGCGCGGCGGGGTGGATGGACCTGGACAACGGGACTGTTCTCTTCAGCCCGCACCTTGCCTGGCGCAACGAGCCGCTGAGGGCGAACCTTGAGAAGGCACTACGCCGGCGCGTCACCGTCCTGAACGACGCAGATGCCGCGGCCTGGGCTGAATGGCGCTTCGGTTCCGGCCGCGGCGAGCCCAGACTTGTGCTCATCACGCTCGGCACTGGAATCGGCGGAGCCATGATCATGGACGGTGTGCTCGAACGGGGACGGCACGGGGTGGCAGGGGAGTTCGGCCACCAGATTATCGTCCCCAACGGTCACCGCTGCGAATGCGGCAACCGCGGCTGCTGGGAGCAGTACGCATCCGGCAACGCCCTCGGCAGGGAAGCCCGTGAGCTTGCCGCGGCCAACTCTCCGGTCGCACAGACCCTGCTGCACGAAGTTCGGGGTGATGTGGACGCCATCACCGGCGCCGTCGTCACCCGCCTGGCGCTCAAGGGCGACCCGACGTGCCGGGAGCTGATCGAGGACGTCGGACAGTGGCTCGGGGTTGGCCTGGCGAATCTGGCTGCTGCCCTGGACCCGGGGACGTTCGTGATCGGGGGCGGATTGGGAGCGGCCGGAGAACTACTGATCGACCCGGCGCGCAGGACGTTCGAACGCAACCTCACCGGGCGGGGCTTCCGGCCGGCCGCACGCATCATTGCGGCAGCCCTCGGACCGGACGCGGGTCTTGTGGGTGCGGCAGACCTCTCAAGAATCCGCCACCGTCCGCTGTTGGGCCGGCCTTATGGCACGGCGGGTTCCGGACGCTGGAGCGACCGACGCCCGTAGTAACTCCACGCCAAGCTAACCCCGCACGGTGGGTGAGCGGTGCGCTAGACCGCCGCGCCGTCGTCGTCGTAATCGCGGGTCTTCGGCAGCCGGAAGATCAGGAAGCTTACGCTGGCGATCACAACGGCCACGATGCCGAGCATCACGCTGCTGGGCGCGGACCGCCAGAACATGGTGATGAGCACCAGGGAAATCGGGCCGCAAACCGCGCCAAGCCAGGCCAGGACCACCAGCGGGTCGCCTACGCCCAGCGCGGGAGGTTCGGGCGGCTGATAGCTCTCGTCATCGTCTGCAGCCGTATAGTCGCGTGGACCGCCGGCGTCGAGGGCGGGCTGGGCTTCGAAGATTGCCCGAACCCGTTCCTCCGCTGTGGTGCCGCTGGGGGAGCCGGCCTCGGGATCGATGCTGCTGCTCGGGGTGTTCTCCAGACGGGCCACAAGGTCCTGCCAAATGGCGTCGTCCGTCGACTCGTTCGGTTCTTGTGGTCGGGGACTCATGCGGTGGTACCTGCCGTCACGTTCTTGATGAATGCTGCGGAGCGCTCGAAGATGAGCTCCCGGTCATGGTCCATGGTGGCCACGTGGTAACTGTTCTCCAGTCGTATTATCTCAAAATCTGCGCTTCCGATGTGCTGTCTCAGCACCTCAATGCTGCTTTCCGGAACAATTCTGTCCACGCTCGACCGAAATACCAGGGTCGGTGCTGTGACCTGCGGCAGTCGTGCGGTCGTATCGCGGAAAAGTTGGGATAGTTGGTGGACCGCAGCCACCGGAGTGCGGGCGTAGGCGCGCTCGTCTGCGCCTTCCAGCCGGATGTCGTTGCCGATGGCGGGCACTGACCTCAGCAGATACTTCAGCAAGCCTGCGTACCGGGCTCGCGGGTCGGTGAAAGTCAGGCCGGGATTCACGACGACGACGCCGGCCACCGGTTCCAGCGCGGCCAGCCGCAGCGCGAGAGCCCCACCCATGGACAGTCCAGCCACGACCACGGCGTCGGTATTCTGCGCGAGCTCACGGTAGGCGGCTTCCACGCCGTCGTACCAGCGCAGCCAGGGCGTGCGGGCGAGTTCCTGCCAGGTAGTGCCATGTCCGGCAAGAAGGGGGAGCCGGACAGCGAAACCCTGATCGGCGAGGTAGCGGGCCCAGTCGATGAGGCTGGCGGGCGATCCGGTGAAGCCGTGGCTAAGAAGCACGCCGATCCGACCATGGTCGCCGTTGCCCTCGGAAGAGAACGCTGCAATTGCGGGATCTGCCGTCATGAGTGCAATGGTGTCATTGCGTAATTCAGGCGGCCAGTGACACCGCGAGCGGTGTCCGCCCGTAGAGTAGTGTTCAAGAAGCCCGTTCCGGACGCATGGTAGATTCCGGACGCACGGTAGGTGCGTCTCCAGGTACCGGGAACATCCTCGCAGGAAGGCTGGCAGAGTGTTCTACTGGATCATGAAGCGGATCATCCTTGGTCCGCTTGTGAATCTCCTGTTCAGGCCGTGGGTGAAGGGACTGGACAACATCCCGGCAAACGGTCCGGCGGTGCTCGTGAGTAATCACCTTTCCTTTTCCGATTCCATCTTCCTGCCGTTGGCGGTGCCGCGTCCCGTCGTTTTTCTCGCGAAGTCCGAGTACTTCTCCGGCAAGGGGATCAAGGGCAAGCTCACGGCTGCCTTCTTCAGGCTTTCCAACCAGTTGCCGATGGACAGGTCGGGAGGTGCTGCATCCGCCACCTCGCTTTCAGCAGGTGAGGAGGTACTGAAGGGCGGCGGACTTCTCGGCATCTACCCCGAGGGAACACGTAGTCCCGATGGACGGCTCTACCGCGGAAAGACCGGTGTCGCTAAGCTCATCCTGGCAACCGGCGTGCCGGTCATTCCGATCGCCATGATCGGTACCGACAAGGTCCAGCCGATCGGACGTAAGATCCCCAACATCCGCCGCATCGGGATCATTGTGGGAGAACCCATGGATTTCCGCCGTTACGCAGGCATGGCCGATGACCGGTTCGTGCAGCGTTCAGTCACCGACGAAATCATGTACGAGCTCATGCGGCTCTCCGGCCAGGAGTACGTGGACGTGTACGCGAGCAGCGTGAAGGAGCGCCTCGCCGGGGCAAAGACGGCCGGGAAAAAGCCTCAGCGACCCGTCGACCCGGTTCGCCAGGCCGCGGTGCGGCTCGAGGGAGCAGTGCCCGATCGCAGTACGGAACCGGCAACGGATTCGTCCCTCCCTCCCAGTGCGGAAAGTCCCCTGCCTGGAGAAGTGCGCACCATCGGTCGTGCTGCCGGCCCGTCAGGCGGCGTAGAGCCTATCTCGGACGGTTCGGCGGCCGATGAGAACCCCGACAGCAAGGCCGTGTGACGGACGGTACTGTCCCTCATGACGGTTGAGTCCGCCGTCGTCCGCCAAACCCATTAGGCTTAACCGGTGACCGAAACAACCCTGGCCTCCGCTCCCGATTCAACAGCCTCCGACCAGGGGCTGGATAGATGGAGGGAGTTGAGCATCTCCCAGCAGCCCACGTGGCAGGACCCGGCAGTTCACAGGTCCTCGCTTGCCGAGCTGTCTGCGCTTCCACCTCTCGTCTTCGCCGGAGAGGTCGACGTGCTTCGGGAGCGGCTTGCGGCCGCCGCCCAGGGGAAGGCGTTCCTCCTGCAGGGCGGTGACTGTGCTGAAACTTTCGACGGCGCCACCGCCGACAAGATCAGCGCCCGTGTGAAGACCATCCTCCAGATGGCGGTTGTACTCACCTACGGTGCGTCACTGCCTGTCATCAAGATGGGCAGGATGGCGGGCCAGTTCGCGAAGCCGCGCTCCTCGAACGATGAGACGCGGGAAGGTGTAACCCTGCCGGCGTACCGCGGTGACATGGTGAACGGCTACGAATTCACTCCTGAGAGCCGTGGACATGACGCGTCCCGAATGGTCCGGGCTTACCACACCTCGGCATCGACTTTGAACCTCATCCGTGCGTTCACCCAGGGAGGCTTCGCCGACCTTCGCCTGGTCCATCACTGGAACAAGGGCTTCACAGCGAACCCTGCGCACTCCCGGTATGAGTCTTTGGCCCGGGAGATCGACCGCGCAGTGCGGTTCATGGAAGCATGCGGTGCCGACTTCGACGCGCTGAAGCGTGTGGAATTCTTCGCGAGCCATGAGGCACTCCTGCTGGACTACGAGCGCGCCCTTACCCGGACCGACTCCCGTACCGGCCTGCCTTACGACACGTCCGCACATTTCCTGTGGATCGGAGAGCGGACCCGGGACATCGACGGAGCCCACGTCGATTTCCTCTCGCGCGTACGCAATCCCATTGGAGTCAAGCTCGGACCCGGCACCTCACCCGACGACGCCCTTGCGCTCATCGACAAGCTGGACCCCAACCGCGAGCCGGGACGCCTGACCTTCATCACCCGCATGGGCGCGAAGAACATCCGGGAGAAGCTGCCCAACCTCGTATCGCGGGTCACGGACTCGGGCGCACAGGTGCTCTGGGTCACCGACCCGATGCACGGCAACACTGTCACCTCGCCGAACGGCTACAAGACCCGCAACTTCGACGACGTCATGGACGAGGTCCGTGGATTTTTCGAGGTGCACAACGAGCTTGGAACCTTCCCCGGCGGCCTGCATGTCGAAATGACGGGCGACGACGTCGCCGAGTGCCTTGGCGGAGCTGACCCGATCGATCAGGAAGCTTTCCTGGACCGGTACGAGTCGGTGTGCGATCCTCGCCTGAACCACATGCAGTCACTCGAGATGGCGTTCCTGGTTGCCGGAGCGCTCTCCCGCCGGTAAACGTCACGGCGGTAGCTGCCCGCCGGCGGCTGTCAGGACTGACGGGGCAGAAACATCAGGTCAGGTCACTGTGATGGTGACCGTGGAGCCTTCGGGCTGTTCTCCCGTCAGGTCCTGCCCGGCTACCAGCCCGAGCACCGGTACACCGAAGGCGTAGTCGACCAGCACCTCGAAGCCGGCTTCTTCGAGCGCCGCGACAGCGTCGGCCTCGGGCTCGGAGAAGACGTCCGGCACCTGAACGAGCCTTGGTCCGGCTGAGATCGTCAGCGTGACCGTCTCACCCCGCGTCAGCTGCCCTCCTTGCGGATTCTGTGTTGCCACCGAACCCGCCGGAACGTCGGCGTCGTTGATCGTTTCATCGGCGATGCCCGCGGTCAGGCCCGCGGCCTCAACGGCAGCAACCGCTTCCGCTTCGGTGAGGCCTACCAATGAGGGGACATCGATCGGTTCGGGACCCTGGGACACCACGAGAGCAACGGGGGTGCCTGCTGCCACCTGCTCGCCGCCTGCCGGCGTTGAGCCGATCACCTCGCCGCTAGGCACCTGTTCGCTGAACTCGCGAGTCACCTCACCCAGGTCGAAACCGGCCGCAACCAGGGACGCAGCTGCGGTGGCTTCTGCGAGCCCGACTGTGTTGGGCACCATGAACAGTTCAGGTCCGATCGACACAAGTAACCGGATATCCTGCCAGGGCCTCACCTGCGTGCGGGCCTCGGGTTCGCTCGCAACGACGAGGCCCTCTGCGATCGAATCGGAGTGGACTTCGTCGGTGCTTGAGGACAGGCCTACCTCTGTGAGCAGGGCCTGGGCGGCGCTCACCGGCCGACTCGTGACATCGGGGACAGCGACAAAGGCGCCGGGTCCCATTCCGAAGAACCACCCGGCCGCGGCAGCAAGAATCGCCAGAAGTGCCAGCAGGATCACCAGCACGGCGTTCCTGCGTCGGCTGTTGCCTCGCCGGAGGCTCTTCGCCGGACGTTGGGCCGCCCGAGCCTGTTCTTTCTGATAGGCCTTGAAGTCCCGTGCCGCAAGCTTCTGCGCTGCGGGTCCATCCATGGTGCGATCAGGGCGTGCACGTGGAGCTGCGCCGATCACGGAGGTGGGACTTAAATCTCCACTGAGGACGGTTGCGGGATGATTGCCCGCTCCTATGACTGTGGTGGGGGAGGAAGGGATTCCCACCACCTCGGTGAGTGAGTCACCGGCCCCGATGACTTCGGTGTGGTGCGCCTCCTGGGGTTGGGGCCCTACCTGCTCCTCAGTGCCCGCATCCAGTTCGAAGTCACTGAGCGTGGTCCTCACATGACGGAGTTCCCCGAGGAGGGCGTTTCCGTCTATAGGGCGCTCTTCAGGGTCGACGGCGGTGCACCACTGCACCAGTTCATCAAGGTCGGCAGCCAGGCCGGGAACCAACTGGGATGGAGGAGGAACGCGGGAGTTGGCGTGCTGGAAGGCAATCCGTATGGGGGAATCCCCATGGTAGGGCTGTTGCCCGGTCAGCAGTTCGAAAAGCATGATGCCCGTCGAATAGATGTCGCTGCGGGCGTCGGCCGTGCCATCCGTAACCAGTTCAGGGGCAAGATAGGCTGCGGTGCCGATAAGAGTGCCGGTATGGGTATTCGCTGAAACTGCACGGGCGAGCCCGAAATCCGCGATCTTTATGCCTCCGCGCTCCGCAAGAAGCACGTTTTCGGGTTTCACATCGCGATGGATGATGCCGGCGTCGTGCGCTGCGCCCAGACCCTCCAGAACCGGGTCAAGCAGCGCAAGCGCCTGCCGCGGCGTGAGCCGCCCCTTCTCCCTGAGCAGGTCCCTGAGGGTGCGTCCGGGCACGTACTCCATCACGAGGTATGCAAGGCTGCCTTCCGGCCCGTCCTCGACGCCCTGGTCAAGAACACCCACCACATGAGGGTGCGAAAGCCTCGCGGCCGACTTGGCTTCCTGCTCGAAGCGCTCGACGGCGTGTTCGTCCTCCGCGAGGTGCGGGTGAAGGACCTTGAGCGCTACATTCCGTTCCAACCGCTGGTCAGTAGCCAGGTAGACCGTCGACATGCCGCCGCGCGCGAGCCGAGAGTGAACGAGATAACGTCCTTCGACGACGCTACCTTCCAATGGATCCTTCGGTCGCTCCCGCACCCTTCGATACTAAGTGAAACGGCGGCTGAGCCCGTACCAACACGAGTCGGTTCAGGGCTCAGCCGCCGTCCGGATGTCGCGAGGGCTTACCGGAAATTCTTCTGGTGAGCCTTGATCGCCGCCACGTAGTTCTTGGTGTCCGGGAACATGCCGTGGGTCTTCACCGAATACTGGCCCTGGTAGTAGGACGCGATCGCTATGTCCAGGTTGGGGCTGCTGCGGATCAGAGCACGGATGATGGCAACACCGGCTGTTGCGTTGTCGTGGGGGTCAAGAAGGTTCAGCTTCCGCCCGACCAGCTCGGAAGCCCACTGGCCCGACATCGGAATTACCTGCATGGCGCCGATCGCGTTGGCGGGGGACACAGCCCTCTGGTTGAACCCGGACTCCTGGTAGGAAAAGGCGAGAGCGAGGCTGGGATCCACGCCCATCCTACGGGCGGTATCGGCGACGATGGCCTTCATCTGCGCCTGCGTGGGAGCCGGCAGGTTGTTGAGCGTGTGCTTGTTCCGGTTAGCCTCCGCGACAACCGCGTCCGGGTAGGTGTAGTGAAGGAAGGTCGACGGTACGAGGTCCTTGGGCGCCTGCACTGGTGCGGGCTTCGAGCCTCCCGGGATCGTGAGTTTCTTGCCCGGGTAGATGATGGTGGAAGCCGTCAGCTTGTTGGCGGAAAGCAGCGCGCTGAGGCTGACACCATGCCGGGCGGCGATTGCGCCCAGCGTGTCACCCGGCTTGATGGTGTATTGCCCGCCGGATGACGACGGCGCAGGGGCCGGGGCGGCGGGCTTGGGAGCGGGCGCGCTCTTCACACCTGCCAGTCTGATTTTCTGGCCCGGGAAGATGACGGAGTTCATGGAAAATCCGTTGGCGGAGAGAATGGAGCCGAGGCTGATCTTGTGGCGGGCGGCGATGGCGCCGAGGGTGTCCCCGGGCTTGACGACGTAAGTACTGGCCGAGGCGGGAGCGGCCGGCTTGGGAGCCGCAGGCTTCGGAGCCGGTGCGGCTGACGAGCCGGACAGTTTGATCTTCTGGCCCGGATGGATGATCGATGTCATTGAGAGGCCATTCGCCTTGAGCACCGAGGCGAGGCTGACGCCGTGGCGCGCGGCGATGGCCCCCAAGGTGTCCCCGGACTTGACGGTGTATGTGCTCGCGGGCCGCTGGCCGGCAGGTGCAGTCCTCGCCGCGGGCGCAGTATTCACAGAAGCACCCGAAAGCTTGATCTTCTTGCCCGGGTGGATGATCGAGTTGATCTTGAGGCCGTTCAGTTTGAGTACGGCGTGCATATCCAGCCCATGTCGGGCAGCGATACCGCTGATCGTGTCCCCCGCACGCACCACGTAGGTGCTGGGCGTGCTCTGCATGGAAAGCATGCTCGGAACCTGCGCCGGGACGAGGGCGGCCGGAATCACGGATGCTGCGGAACCACTCGTAGCGGGAATGGTCTTCAGCGGCTGGTAAGCGGTAAGGCCAGGAGTCGGAGCGGCAACGGCGGGTGCTGCAAGAGCAACCGACGACAGTACAACCGCGGGAATCGCGGCGGAGGATACGGCGATGCCGAGTCCGCGCTTACCGAGGGCTGGAGTGCAGGCGGCCGGTGCGTTCAGCGGCGATGACGGGCGCTGGGCGGTCATGGTCTGGTCCTCATCTATGTCGGCGGGGTTGCCCCCATGGCAGGGCAGGGCCACTACCGGCAAAGCGCCGTGCTCCCCGTCCCCTTGGTGCAGTTGCGACACAAGTTGTTACTGTTACTTGTGTGACTCATGTGAATGTACACCATTCAGGCGATAGCACAACAGTTGTGTAACGACCTGTATTTGGGCTCTTAGGCGTGTCGGGCGCAGGGGTGGAGTGTACTGGTTTCGCCATGGCACGCTTAGAGAATGGAAACTCTGGAGAATCTCGTAGGCGAGTGGCTCGCCCTTCCCGACGTCGCTGAAGCGCTTGATCTGTCCATCACCAAGGTGCATGGACTCCTGAATGAGAGGGCGCTTGTAGCGGTTCGGATCGGGGAACGGGGAATCCGCTCGATACCTGCAGAATTTCTCGTGAACGATGCCGTTCTGGACAGCCTCAAAGGCACCATCGCAGTCCTCGGTGACTCTGGATTCTCCGACGAGGAGATCATCCGCTGGCTGTTCACAGAGGACGAATCCCTTCCCGGACGTCCCATTGATGCACTCAAGGGTGGACGCAAGACCGAGATCCGTCGCCGCGCGCAGGCGCTCGCCTGGTAGTTCAGGAAACCCGGCTTACCGTTGCTTCCGCGAGTGCCGTCAGGGCTTCCCGGCTCAGCGGATCGACGCTAAGCGTTTCCAAGGCAGTGTGGCTAGAGCGCGCAAGCTCAGCGATCAGCGCTTCGACCTCCTCCCGGGCGCCCGAACGGTCGATGATGTCCCGCAGATGGTTCACTTCGTCGTCGGTGAGTCCGGCCTTGCCCAGGCCGGCGTTGAGTGCGCGTGATTCGTCGCGGTGGCTAGCCTGCAGAGCCTTCGCGATCAGGACGGTCCGCTTTCCCTCCCGCAGGTCGTCGCCGGCCGGTTTGCCGGTGACAGCCGGATCGCCGTAAACGCCAAGAAGATCATCGCGCAACTGGAATGCCTCGCCTAGGGGCAACGCAAAGGCCGAGTATGAGGCGAGGAGGGCCGGGTCTGCCCCCGCAAGCGCGCCGCCGATGCAGAGGGGATGCTCCACCGAGTACTTCGCGGACTTGAACCGAACTATTCCGAGGGCCCGCTCGACCGCGTCGGCCGGGCGCCTGTCAGGACCGACCGCCTCTTCCAGAAGGTCCAGGTATTGACCGGCCATAACCTCGGTGCGCATGCGGTTGAAAATGCTCCGAGCGCTTTGGAGCGCGGGGATCGGTGCGGCGATGGCGGCGAAAGCTTCTTCACTGATTGACAGGCAGAGATCACCGGCAAGGATCGCCGCCGCAGAACCGAAGCGCTGGCCGTCCAGATGCCAGCCGCCGTCGGCATGGAGTTTCTCGAACTGTTTATGCACGCTGGGCGCGCCGCGGCGGAAGTCCGAGCGGTCAATGATGTCGTCATGCATCAGCGCTGCCGCCTGGAACAGCTCAAGTGACAGACCGGCCGTGACGATCCCGTCGTCGCCCGCGGTTCCACCCGCCCCACGCCAACCCCAGTAACAGAGGAGGGGCCGCAGTTTCTTGCCACCGGCCGTGAGCCGCTCGATGGAATCCACCAGGACGGCACTGTCGGGTGACACAGACGAGAGGATGCTGCGCTGACGGGCCAGGAAGGTCGTGACTGCTGCCGCAAGCGACTGGCGGAAGGCTTCCTGTTCGGCATGTACCGGTGTCGAAGGCGCAGCAATTCCGTCAGTCATAGCCCCAGTCTAGGTCGTTGGCCGATGCTGCTTGCGGATGGTCCGCCCCCGCCTTGATGCGGGGCTCTGCCGATTCCTGATGGGCCGGGGGCTAGGATGAATCCATGCCCGCCCGTTCCAGCACCGCGGGAGTAGAGGACGCGGAGTGCACTATCCTGCACGTGGATATGGACGCTTTTTACGTGTCCGTGGAGTTGCTGACCCGGCCCGAACTTCGCGGCAGGCCTGTTATTGCAGGTTCGCCTTCGGGCCGCTCCGTTGTACTGTCTGCGTCTTATGAGGCCCGGCGCTTCGGAGTCCGCTCAGCGATGCCGATGTCCACCGCGCTGCGCCTCTGTCCGCAGGCGGTCATTGTCGAACCGCATCACAGCAAGTACGCCGAGGTGTCCAGGGCGGTGATGGAAATCTTCGGCAGGGTCACACCTGTGGTGGAGCCGTTGAGCGTAGACGAGGCTTTTCTTGATGTTCGCGGCTCTCTTCGCCGGTTGGGCTCCCCAAGGGCGATCGGCGAGCAGATCCGCTCCACCATCCACCGCGAACTCGGCATCACGGCGAGTGTGGGAATCGCCTCGACCAAGTTTGTCGCCAAAATCGCCTCCACCCGGGCAAAACCGGACGGACTGCTGCTCATCCCGGCGGACCGCACAGTCGAGTACCTGCACACCCTGCCGGTGTCCGCGCTATGGGGAGTGGGATCGAAAACACAGGATATTCTCGCCAGGCTTGGGATACGGACGGTCGAGGATGTGGCGCGGACGCCGGTGTCCGTTCTTCAGCGGGTGCTGGGTGCGACGGGCACCCATGTGCATCGGCTTGCCTGGGGCGAGGATCCAAGGCCGGTCACAGTGACGCGCCAGGAAAAGAGCATCGGAGCAGAGGAGACCTTTGCCGCTGACGTGGCCGACGACGACGTTCTCTTCGCCGAGCTCCTCCGGCTCTCCCACCGGACGGCTGCCCGGCTACGGTCTGCGGCTCTGCGAGCAGGGGGAGTGTCCCTGAAATTGCGCTACGCGGACTTTTCGACCATCACGCGATCGCGCCGGCTGGCTGAACCTGTGGATAGTGCCCACGCCCTGTACGGCGCTGTCCGCCAACTGCTCGAGGCGCTCGGCGACCGGCCGATGAGCGTCCGGCTCATCGGCATCCGCGCTGAGCGACTCGAGTCCGCTGATGGCGTTCAACAGCTCACCATCGATCGTCAGGACGACAACTGGCGGCTCGCGGAGGCGGCACTCGACAGGGTGAACGGAAAGTTCGGGGCCTCCATGCTGCGGCCCGCGAGGCTGCTCCGGCGCCCGCCCGAGGCCGGTGGCAGCGGCTCGTCCATACCGTCCCCAGATCGCTGAAATTCCGGGCCAGACAGCCGGTCGGAGCAACCCGTGCAGCTTTCGCTTGGCGTCATTGCAATCTATCCTTATTGGTAGGGATCAAGCAGTTTGACCCGCCCACTTTCGAAGGGCTGCAGCGGTAACCCGCAGCGGCAGCAGCCGGGAACTTGTTCCCGGCTGAACTCGTTGTTGGGTTTGAGGGATTCGGTATTAGTAGCAAGGAGGCAGTGATGGCACTCTCGGAGCACGAGCAGCGGCTGCTTGACCAGTTGGAACAACAGCTTCATGCCGATGATCCCAAGTTCGCCAACTCCATGGCATCGAGTACAACGCGATCGATGTCAACCCGTCGTATTGTTCTGGGATCGCTCGTGACCGTTGCGGGTCTCGCGGTTCTGCTACTGGGAATCTGGAACCAGTTCATCCCCGTTGGGGTAGCAGGTTTCCTGCTCATGGGCGCCGGCGTTTATTACGCCACCACGAAGGCCAAGCTGGACGGCGCTGTCCCTAGGTCGGGCAAAACACCCAAGGCTTCGAGTTCGCCGCGGGGCAGTTTCTTCAGCAGTCTCGAAGAGAAATGGGACGAACGTAAGAGGGATCAGCCCTAGCGCCGTACCAATCACTGCCCTCCACTTTCCACCCCAGGGCCCGCCGGATGGCGGGCCCTGGGTGTTTTAAGGCCCGCCGGAGGTGTGAGCGCTCCTTCCGACGCCGAAATTCCTCCACTTTCCACCACGTCCGTTCTCCCGCGGAAATTAGGGAAATCCTGAGGGAAACCATGCCTCGAAACACCCCTGTTCACGTTGACGGGGGAGCGATGTGGAGTAAAGTGGAGGACATAAGAGCGTGGTGGCGCTTGGCTCTCCCGGACCGACAGGCGGTGGCAGATGTTCCTCGGAACACACTCGCCCCGGTTGGACGAAAAGGGGCGGTTGATCCTCCCGGCGAAGTTCCGAGACGAACTGAGTGACGGGCTGGTACTGACCAGGGGGCAGGAGCGCTGCATCTACGTTTTTAGTCAGCGGGAGTTCGAGAAGATTCACGAACAGATGCGGGAGGCGCCAATCTCCTCGCGCCAGGCTCGTGACTACATTCGGGTATTCCTGTCCGGTGCCTCTGACGAGGTTCCGGACAAGCAGGGCAGGGTAACTATCCCGCCGGCGCTGCGGACCTACGCGGGGCTGGACCGGGAACTGGCAGTTATCGGCGCGGGAAACCGGGCCGAGATCTGGGATGCCAACGCATGGAATGCCTACCTCGAAGAGAAGGAAACTGCCTTCTCCGAAACTGACGAGGATGCGCTGCCGGGGATCATCTGATTCCTGCGGTCACCCTCATCGATACAACAGCACAGCGCTTCGTTCTCGGATGAGACCTCCAGCCGCCCGGCGGCCGCTACCTGACTCACCTTCCCCGGAGTCAGGCAGGCCGGCAGTCAGGAGCGGATGGGGATCTGATCCAAGAACCGGCGCATCGTCCTCAGCAGGCATGCAGTCTGCAGGAAACGGCAGAAGGAGCGGGTACATGGGGGAGGAGCGCCCAACCGAGGAACGGCATATCCCCGTTCTCCTGAATCGGTGCATCAACCTGCTAGCACCCGCAATCGAGGCAGCGGGAGATGACGCAGTCGTCGTCGACGCCACCCTCGGCATGGGCGGGCATTCCGAAGCCCTACTGAAGCGGTTCAGCAATCTGCACCTGGTTGGAATCGACCGGGACCAGCAGGCACTCCGGCTGGCCGGTGAGAGGCTTTCGCCGTTCCAGAACCGCATCGATCTGGTGCACGCGGTGTACGACGAAATTTCCTCCGTGCTCGAAGACCTCGGCATCAGCCGGGTATCCGGCGTTCTGTTCGACCTAGGTGTCTCGTCACTACAGCTTGATGAGCGTGAGCGCGGATTTGCCTATTCTTACGACGCTCCCCTCGACATGCGTATGGACACCAGTAGGGGTCAAACCGCAGCCGACGTTGTGAACACCTATGCCGAGGATGAGCTGCTCCGGATCATCCGCATGTGGGGAGAAGAGAAGTTCGCTGGACGGATCGCCTCAGCAATTGCGGCTGCACGGCGAAGCAAACCCTTCACGACCACCGGAGAACTGGTTGATGTGATTCGCTCCGTGGTTCCCGCTGGAGCAGCCCGTTCAGGCGGCCACCCCGCCAAGCGGACCTTCCAGGCCCTGCGCATCGAGGTCAATGAAGAACTCTCCGTGCTCACCCGGGCAATCCCGGCAGCCATTGATGCCATCGCAGTGCAGGGACGCGTTGTGGTCATGTCCTACCACTCTCTTGAGGACAAGATCGTCAAGGCGGCCTTCACCGCGGGAACAAAGTCCTCGGCGCCGGTCGGTTTCCCCGTTGAGCTGGAGGAGCACCGTCCGTACCTGAGGACGTTGACCAGGGGAACCGAAGCCCCCACCGACGAGGAAATAGCCGAGAACCCGCGAGCGGCTTCAGCCAAGCTCAGGGCAGTTGAACGAACCGGAACACGCACTACAGACAGGAAAGCACGATGAGCCAGATGCAGCAGAGCGTACACGCCGCCGCACTCGCCGTGGCAGGCAACACCGCCCGTGCCCTGCGTCAGCCTGCGGTGCAGCACCCGGAGCGGGAACGACGGCGAACCCCACTGTCGCTTGTACCGGCCCCTCCGACGCGCGGCCGGGTTCCCTTCGCAGTGTTCTCAATGGCTGCGCTGGTAGCCGCGCTTGTCGTGGTCCTTATGCTCAACATTTCGGTTTCGAGCAGGCAGTACGAGCTTGTTTCGATGCGTGGTGAGGAAGCTGCGCTCAGTGAGGAAAACGAGGCGCTTGCCCAGCAGCTCGAGGACCTCCGCGCGCCGCAGAATCTGGCCGCGGCAGCTCATGAACTCGACATGGTTACCTCCCCGACATTCGGAACCATTGATGTAGATTCGAAAACAGTTACCGGAAGTCCGGAGCCCGCCAAGGAGTCAGATGCTCCGCAAGCTTTTGTGCCCGCACCCGCGGTGAGCCTGCCCAGCCCGCTGCCTCCCGTTTCGGAGCCGGTGGCTGATTCGCCAGAGCCCGCCGTGAGCGCACCCGCGGTCGAGGAGGTGCCGGCGGTGTCCGCTGCTTCAGAATCCGCACCGGCGGAGAAGCCGGCGGAAGGCGGCGGATCCATCCCCGCGCCGCAGCAGGCAACGCCCGGACAGTAAGAGACAGCAGTCAACCGAACGCAACGAGGAAACCACGGTGGCACCTGCCGAGAACCCCAACCACGAATCACTTCGGGTCGCGCTCGGAGCCACGAGGCTCCGTGTGGGGTTGGCCTTCGTGCTGATCCTGCTCCTGGTGCTCGGCGTGCGGCTGTTCCAGGTGCAGGCCCTGGATTTCGACGGTATGGCCCAGGCCGGGCTCAACAAGCGGTTGGTCACGCAGGAAGTGCCCGCGCTGCGCGGCAGCATTCTGGACGACGAGGGCAACGAACTGGCACACACCGTCCAGCGCTATGACATCGTGGTGGACCAGACGCTCAGCGGAGGTGAAACCTTCGACAGGTATGACGCGGAGACCGACGAGCGTGTCGAGGGCATCCCGATGGAGCAGGGCTTCCAGGAACTCTCGGCGATTCTCGGTCAGGATGTTGCCGCCCTGAAGGAAGCGATCCTTGGCGACGCGAAGTTTGCCTTCGTGGCGCGCTCCGTTACCCCTGAAGTGCGGAATCGGGTCCTTGCCGTAGGAATGCCGGGGGTGTACGCCGACCCCACCACGGTGCGCACCTACCCATCCGGTGCTGTTGCCGGTTCCATCCTCGGGTTCATGAGCGGTGACGGACGCCCGCTCAGCGGGCTTGAGCTGACCCAGGACGAGCAGCTCACGGGAACCGCCGGAAGCCGGACCTTCGAGATCGGCGGCGACGGTATCCGTATCCCGTATGCCACCAACGAGGATGTCCCGGCCGAGGACGGGCAGTCGGTCCGTACCACCATTGATCAGGACCTTCAGTACTTCGCGCAGCAGACAATCGCGGCCCAGGTCCAGGATTACAACGCCGAGTGGGGAAACATCGTGGTGGTCGAAGCCAAGACCGGCGCCATCAAGGCGATGGCCGAATCCACGACGCCCGATCCGAACGACTACGCCGCAACCGATCCGAAGTTCCGTGAGCCGCTTTCGGTCACCGCTGCGTTCGAGCCCGGTTCCACCACCAAGCTGATAACCATGGCAGCCGGGCTTGAGCAGGGCATCATCGAGCCGACCAGCCGCTTCGAGACCCCTCCCACCTACACCGTGGACGGCCAGACGTTCAAGGACGCCTTCGAGCACGGCACCGAGAAGCGCACAGCCGCGGGTGTGTTCGCCAAGTCCATGAACACCGGCACGGTCATGATCGGCGAGCAGCTCACCAAGCAGGAACGCTATGACTGGCTGCGGAAGTTCGGAATCGGCGAACCCCTCAACGTGGGCCTGAACGGTGAGACCGCCGGTATCCTGCCCACTCCCGATTCCTGGGACGAGAGGCAGCAGTACACCGTGCTCTTCGGGCAGGGCCTTGCCCAGACCGCACTGCATACCGCCATGGTTTATCAGACTGTCGCCAACGACGGCGTACGCCTGCAGCCCCGCCTCATTGACGCGTATATCGATCCGGACGGCACCGAGCACAAGGTGCCCCAGGCGGAGGGTACCCGGGTGGTTTCCGAGGACACGGCGGGCAAGCTCCAGAAAATGCTTGAGACGGTCACCGTGGAGGGATCGGGTGCTTCGGGTGCCCTCGAGGAGTACCGCGTGGGAGCCAAGACGGGTACCGCGGAGGCGCCCGGAGCATCAGGCGGCTACGACGGTTATACCCTGTCCTACGCGGGCATCGCGCCGATCGAAGACCCGCAGTACGTGGTCGTGGTGACCCTGCAGCGACCCCAGGGGGACCTGTACTATCTGGTTCCGGGGGAATCCTTCCAGAAGGTCATGAAGCACGTTCTGAACTCGAACAACGTCCCGCCCTCGACCGGTAAGCCTGAGGTTTACCCGGTCGTCTACTGATCCGCAGAGCAGGCTCTCACCGTGTCCACAAATGAACAGTCAGCTGTCGCCGCGCGCATGCGGCCGGCAACAGTCGTACCGCGCCGTCTCGATGACGTCCTGGCTTCGTTGCCGTCCTCGCTTCCAGCCCCTGTTTCGGTGGCTTCGGCCGAGAACGACGGCGCTTCCACCCTCGTCTCCGGGGTCACCATTGATTCCCGGCAGGTAGTGCCGGGAGACCTCTACATCGCCGTTCCCGGAACGGGGCGCCACGGTGCCGATTTCACCGCACAGGCTGTGGCAGCCGGGGCTGCGGCAGTCCTCACCGACGACGACGGCGTGCCCGCCGCTTCCGCTGCGCTCGGTGGGTCGAGCGTTCCCCTGTACCGCGCATCACCGGTGCGCGATTACGTGGGCCCACTTGCCGGCGTCGTCTTCGAGAGCCAGCCCGCAACGGGCAAGCCCGTTCTCTACGGTGTCACCGGCACCAACGGCAAGACCACAACCACCTACTTCCTCAACGCGCTGAGCTCGGCGCTGGGGCGCAGCACCGGTCTGATCGGAACCATAGAAATCCGCGCCGGTGACATGGCGATCCCGTCGATCCTCACCACACCGGAGTCGCCGCAGGTGCATGGCATTCTCGGACTCATGCGGGAGCGGGGCATTGACGCAGCTGCAATGGAGGTGTCCTCCCATGCGATCGAGTACCGGCGGGTCGACGGGGTGCGTTTCGATGTCGTCGGTTTCACAAACCTCACGCAGGACCACCTGGATCTGCATGGAAGCATGGAAGAGTACTACGCGGCCAAGGCGGCGCTCTTCCGCTCGGACCGGGCCGTCCGCGCCGTCGTGACCGTGGACGATCCGTGGGGGCGACGACTCGCCGCTGAAACGGACGTTGAGGTTCTGACACTGTCCGTGGCCGGGACCGGCCCGGCGGACTGGAAGGTCGTGGACCTCGTGCGGGACGGCCTGGGCCACGCCTTCACGCTCTGCGGGCCCGACGGCGTTCGCCTACGCCTTCGTTGCGGCCTGCCGGGTACGTTCAATGTGGCCAACGCGGCGTTGGCGGCCGTCATGGTCCTCGCATCGGGAGTAGACGCAGACGAGCTGCAGCAGGCAGCGGATGGCCACGATCCCTTCACCACGCAGGTGCCGGGCAGGATGCAGTTGGTCGGTGAAAGGCCCGCTGCCATCGTCGATTTCGCCCATAACCCCGACGCACTGGCGCTGACCCTTGAGTCGGTCCGGGTGCAGGGTAGCGACTCGAGGGTGCTGGTGGTTTTCGGCGCGACCGGACAGCGGGATATCTCGAAGCGCCCGATCATGGGAGCCACCGCCGCCCGGCGCGCCGACGTGGTCATTGTCACCGACGACGACCCCCACGACGAGGATGACGCCGTCATTCGCGCGGGGGTACTGGAGGGTGCGCTGAAAGCGCAGAAGGACGAAAACCTGCACTGCGAGATCCTGGAAATCTTTCCCCGGGCAGCTGCGATCGACCGGGCTGTGGCACTTGCGCGGGAGGGCGACGTCGTCCTGGTAGCAGGCCGCGGGCACGAGGTCTGGCAGGAGGTCAAGGGCGTGAACCTGCCCCTCGACGACCGCGTGGAACTGGCCGCGGCATTGACACGGCATGGATTCTCTGCGCTTCCCGGCAACAGGATAGAGTCCTAGATCGTCATGATTGAACTCAGTGCAGCCGACATCGCGGCGATCACCGGCGGAGTACTTTCGGGCCCGGCTCAGCAGGAGCCGTCCCGGGTAGTCAGTTCCGCGACCACCGACTCCCGGGAGAGCCTGCCGGGAGGCCTATTCATCGCGAAGCCGGGAGAGGCAACCGACGGCCATCACTTCGTAGCGGGTGCCTTCGCCAACGGCGCGGTCCTCGCCCTCGTGGAGCGCCCGGTGACGGATGATGCGGGCAACGAGTATCCCGCCGTCGTCGTACCGGATGCAGTGGAAGCAATGGGCAAGCTTGCAGCGGAAGTTGTGCGTCGCCTGAGGGAGCACTCGCCCCTGACTGTCATCGGCATCACCGGGTCCGCAGGCAAGACCACAACCAAGGACGTGCTGGCGCAGATCCTCCAGGAGGAGGGTCCCACCGTAGCCCCGATCGGCTCCTACAACGGCGAGATCGGTGTTCCGCTGACTGTCTTCTCAGCCGAGTACGGAACCCGTTACCTCGTTATCGAGATGGGGGCGACCGGCGTCGGACACATTGAGTATCTGACCTCCATGGTGCGTCCTGACCTCGGAATCGTTCTCTGCGTCGGCTCGGCCCACGCGGGCGAATTCGGGGGAGTGGAGCGGATTGCGGAAGCCAAGTCGGAACTGCCCCGGTCACTGAGCCGGGACGGGGTGGCCATCCTCAACGGCGACGATGCCCGCGTTGCGGCCATGTCGGAGATGACCCAGGCTCCCACAGTCTGGTTCACAGAGGACCCGACCTTCGGAACCGCAGGCACTGCCGTGCGAGCGGAAGACGTGAGCCTGTCGGTCGAGGGCAACCCATGCTTCACGCTGGTGCTTCCCGACGGCGGACGGCATCAGGTGCGATCGCTCCTGATCGGCCGGCACCACGTTGCCAACCTGCTTGCGGCGGCGACAGCAGCGCACGTCCTCGGCGTGCCGGGAGAGCGGATTGCGTCCGCGCTCTCCGGCGCGCGCGCGGTAAGCCGTTGGCGCATGGAGCGCACCGACAGGCCCGACGGCGTCACGGTCATCAACGACGCCTACAACGCAAACCCCGAATCGATGCGGGCAGCCCTCGCAACGCTGGCCGAACTGGGCCGCGGACGCCGCACCTGGGCGGTTCTCGGAGAAATGCTTGAACTCGGCGAGGACTCAGTGTCTGCCCATGACGCGCTCGGCCGGGTTGTGGTTCGCCTGAATATCTCCAAGCTGATCGTGGTCGGTGAAGGCGCGCGCGCAATGCATACCGGAGCAGTCCTCGAAGGGTCCTGGGGAGACGAGGCTGTCTTTGTCAGCGATGTCAGCGAGGCTGAGGGAATTCTCGACCGCGAGCTGGAGCCGGGCGACCTCGTTCTGGTGAAGTCATCCAACGGCGCGGGTCTGCGCCACCTGGGTGATCGTTTAGCAACCTCGTCGAACAATCACCCAGGGGGACTTTCGCTGTGATCACGCTGCTGATTGCCTCAGCCTCCGCCCTGGTTCTTGCACTCGTCGGTACCCCGCTGTTCATCCGTATCCTGGTGCGCCAGGGTTATGGCCAGTTCATCCGCGACGATGGGCCTACCGCGCACCACACCAAGCGCGGCACGCCCACTATGGGCGGGGCCGTCATCATCGGTTCGGTTGTCCTTGCCTACTTCGCGACGCACCTGATCATGACCGCCGCGGGTGTCTCCGACGGCCCCACCGTTTCAGGGCTGCTGCTCCTCATGGTGACAGTGGGCATGGGCCTCGTTGGGTTCTTCGACGATTACATCAAGATCTCCAAGCAGCGCAGCCTCGGGCTCAGCGCGCCCGCGAAGATCGTCGGCCAGACAGCGGTCGGCGTCACTTTCGCCATCCTGGCGCTGAACTTCCCCGATGAGAACGGCCGGACGCCCGCATCAACGGCAATCTCATTCGTTCGCGATACCGCCTTCGACCTGGCCTTCGCAGGTTCCGTCATCGGAGCCATCCTGTTTGTTCTCTGGTCAAACCTGATCATCACGGCGGCAACCAACGGCGTGAACCTCACGGATGGGCTCGACGGGCTTGCCACCGGTGCTTCGGTCTTCGTTTTCGGCGCCTACATGCTGATGGGTATCTGGCAGTTCAACCAGCGCTGCGCTTCACCCGACGTGCCTGCGAACATCTGCTACGAAGTCCGCGACCCACTGGATCTTGCGCTCATTGCGGGAGCCATGTGCGGTGCCCTGGTTGGATTCCTCTGGTGGAATACCTCTCCCGCCAAAATCTTCATGGGCGACACCGGTTCCCTGGCAATCGGCGGCGCTATCGCCGGGTTCGCCATCCTGTCCCGCACCCAGCTTCTCCTGGTCATCATGGCGGGCCTGTTCGTCATGATCACCCTGTCCGTCATCATTCAGGTGGGCTTCTTCAAGCTCTCAGGCGGCAAACGGGTGTTCAAGATGGCGCCCCTCCAGCACCACTTCGAGCTGAAGGGGTGGCAAGAGGTAACGGTGGTTGTCCGCTTCTGGGTGCTGGCCGGCCTGTTCGTCGCCGTTGCCCTGGGAATTTTCTACGCTGAATGGGTTGTGCTGCTGTGACTGGTTCCGACGCTTCCGGGCGCCTGGAGAATCTGACCTCCTGGGACGCCGACTGGAAGGGACTCCGCGTCGTCGTCGCCGGGATCGGTCTCTCGGGTTTCTCGGCGGCTGACACGCTGATCGAGCTCGGTGCCCGCGTGGTGGTGTGCGACTCCACGGATTCCGAGGAGACGCGGGCGAAGGCGGACACCCTTCGAATTGTCGGAGCGGTTGACGTGCTGCTCGGGGGCGGCGCCGCCGAGCAGCTCCCGGAGATCGATGGCCAGACTCCCGAGTTGGTGGTCACTTCGCCGGGATGGCGCCCTAACCAGCCCCTGCTTGCAGCTGCTGCGTCTGCCGGTATCCCCATCTGGGGCGACGTGGAACTGGCATGGCGGGTACGGATTCGCGAAGGCCGCCCGACAGCTGAATGGCTCACCATCACCGGAACGAACGGAAAGACGACGACGGTGACCCTCGCCGAGTCGATGCTCCGCGCTGCCGGTCTGCGCGCTATAGCCGCCGGAAACGTCGGCACCCCGTTATTGGATGCGATCCGGGACCCGCAGGGCTACGACGTCATCGCCGTCGAGCTTTCAAGCTTCCAACTGCACTGGAGTTCCAGCATTGCTCCGCTGGCGAGTGTTTGCCTGAACCTCGCCGAGGACCACATGGACTGGCACGGTGGGTTCGAAGGCTACCGCGCTGACAAGGCGAAGGTGTATGAGAACACCAAGGTGGCCTGCGTGTACAACGTCGAGGCGCCGGCAACCGAGCGGATGGTCGAGGAAGCCGATGTCCAGGAGGGCTGCCGCGCCATCGGCTTCACCACCAACACACCGTCGATCAGCATGCTTGGCGTCGTGGACGACCTGCTCGTGGACCGCGCATACATCGAGCAGCGCAGGGATTCCGCAGCCGAACTGGCGTCGGTCTCAGACCTGGGCGACGTGGTTCCCCGCCATCTCGTGGCCAACGCGCTGGCGGCTGCAGCACTGGTTCGGGCGGCTGGAGTACCGGCTGCCGCCGTTCGTGAGGGAATCCGCAACTATCGACCGTCCGGACACCGTATCGAGCTGGTGGCAGCGCGGGACGGAGTGCTCTGGATCAACGATTCCAAGGCCACCAATCCTCATGCCGCCCATGCATCGCTGTCCTCGTTCCACTCAGTGGTCTGGATCGCGGGCGGACTGTCCAAGGGAGTGGACTACACGGATCTTGTCCGCGACAACGCAAGCCGCTTCCGGGCGGTAGTCCTTATCGGCAGGGACAGTACCGACCTTGGATCCGCCCTGCGCCGACACGCGCCGGATGTTCCGGTGATCGACCTGGCCACAGGTCACACTGGTAAGGACGAGCAGCTGTCCCAGGACACGGAGTTGGACGGCGTCCAGGCCATGCGCGCTGCGGTTACCGAAGCGCTGCGCCTGGCGGCGGACGGCGACGCCGTGCTCATGGCGCCGGCAGCCGCCTCGATGGACCAGTTTCCTTCCTACGCCCACCGGGGTGCCGCCTTCATTGAGGCGGTACGCGGAATCGTGGAGGGGCAGGGATTCACCGCTAAGGAGTTGTAAATGGCCAGCACGCCAACCCGGCACCCGCGCCGGAAACCGGCGATGCGCCAGTACTCCTCGCGGACCGACGGTACGGTCCCGGCCGATTCGGCGCCGCAGGGCGCCACAGCAGCCACCGCCGTCCGACCGCAGCGGAAGGGCTTCCTCGGACTGTTTGTCCGGGTGTGGCACTTCCTGGAAGGGTCGGAGAGACACAGCAGCGGTTCAAGCTACTACATGATTCTCGGAGCCACCCTCGCGCTCACGGCAATCGGCCTGATGATGGTGCTCTCGGCATCGTCGGTGGAATCTATCGCCGCGGCCGCGGCTGAAGGCGATGCGGTTGAAAGCGGCGTCACCGCCTTTGACCTTTTCCTCAAGCAGGGCATGTGGGCTGTCGGCGGCCTGCTGCTGATGTTCATCCTGTCCCGGTTCGGTCCCCGCGTGTTCAAGAGCCTTGCGTGGCTCGGCCTGGGAATCGCCGTGGTCCTTCTGGTTCTGGTGCTGATCATCGGCAAGGAAATCAACGGTAACCAGAACTGGATCGAGATCGGCGGCTTCACCATGCAGCCCTCGGAACCGGCGAAGCTTGCGCTTGCCCTCTGGAGCGCCACGGTTCTCGAACGCAAGCGGGGCCTGATCCGCAACTGGAAGCATGTCCTTGTGCCCGTACTGTTTCCGTTCGGCGGACTGGTTATCGGTCTCGTGGTGATCGGAGGCGACCTCGGTACGGCCATCATCCTCACGATGGTCCTGACCGCAGCACTCTTCTTCGCCGGTGCACCGATCAAGATGTTTCTGGTGACAGGCGCATTCCTCACCGCAGCAGCTTTCAGTGCGATCCTGCTGAACAGCACCCGCAGCACGCGTATCCAGGCCTGGCTCCGGCTGAACTGCGATAGCGCTTCCGACCCTTGTTTCCAGACGAACCAGGGCCTGTTCGCCCTGGCGTCCGGAGGCTGGTGGGGGGTGGGAATCGGGCAAAGCCGCCAAAAGTGGAACTGGATTCCCGAAGCCCATAACGACTTCATCTTCGCCATCATCGGCGAGGAGTTCGGGCTGATCGGCACGCTGGTTGTCATCACGCTGTTCGGCATCCTGGCCGTTGCCACCTTGCGTGTCGCCCGCCGGTACACAGACCCTTTCGTCCGGATCCTCCTGGGTTCAATCCTTGTCTGGCTCATCGGCCAGGCATTCGTGAACATCGGCATGGTCACCGGCATCCTTCCGGTGATCGGAGTGCCGCTGCCGTTCATCTCCTACGGCGGCTCGGCTCTCACGTTCACCCTCGCCGCCGTCGGGGTCCTGCTGGCCTTCGCGCGGCGAATGCCGCCAGCCGTTCCTGACGCCCTCCGGAACGATCCAGAGGCAGTTCCAACCAAGTGAAAGACCAAGAGAACCCAGTGACTGAATCCGCTGCCCTGTCCGTTGTCCTTGCCGGCGGAGGGACTGCAGGCCACATCAGCCCACTGCTTGCGATTGCGCGCGCAGTTGCAGCAGCCCGGCCCGACGCACGCATCACCGCCGTAGGAACGGCGGCCGGAATGGAGACCCGGCTGGTTCCTGCTGCGGGTTTCCGCCTGGAGACAATCGAAAGGGTCCCGATGCCCCGCCGGCCGTCGATCGACCTCATCAAGCTGCCGGTCCGCCTAGTACGGGCGGTGCGGCAGGCGTTGGCGATCATCGACGCGGAATCGGCCGACGTCGTCGTGGGTGTTGGCGGGTATGTTTCCACCCCGCTGTACCTGGCCGCCTGGATCCGGAAGATCCCGGTGGTCATCCACGAAGCGAATGCCAGGGCCGGCCTCGCCAACCGGATCGGTGCCCGAATCGCCCGCTCGGTTGCCGTCGCGTTCCCCGGCACCGGCCTGCCGGAGGAGAAGTGGGTGGGTATGCCCATGCGCACCGAGATATCAGGCCTCAATCGGGTGCAGCAGCGGGAAGAAGCGCGGGCGGAGCTGGGACTTGACCCGAACCTTCCCACGCTCATTGTTACGGGTGGGTCGTCCGGCGCCGCCAGCATCAACCGCGCTGTTGCGTCGGCGGCGCCGAGGATCGCCGAGGACGGCCGTGATGTCCAGGTCCTCCACATCACGGGCCGTGGGAAGCAGGTGACCACGCCCGACGGTCGACTCCTTGAAGCGCCGGGCTACCGGCAGATTGAGTACGTGGACGGCATGGAAAAGGTTTACGCCGCGGCGGACCTCCTGCTCGCACGAGCCGGTGCAGCGACCGTCTGCGAGGTCGCCGCCGTCGGACTTCCCTCCGTACTGGTCCCGTTGCCGCATGGCAACGGTGAGCAGCGGCTCAATGCCGCGGGCCTTGTTGAGGCCGGAGCCGCGGTGCTGGTCGAGGACGCCCGCCTCACACGCGAATGGCTGCTCTCCGAAGCGCTTCCCCTACTGGGTGATCCGGACCGCCTCGCCGCGATGTCGGCTGCGGCAGCGTCCCTTGGCGTGCGAGACGCCGATGTCCAGATGGCCAACCTGATTCTCGAAGCCGCCGGAGGACGCGCATGAGCAACAGCATGAATCACGCAGGACACCCGGAGCACGCAGGACAGCCGGAACTTGAACCCCTCGGACGGGTGCATTTCATCGGTCTGGGCGGAGCGGGCATGTCGGCCGTTGCTCGAGTACTCCTCGGCCGCTCTGTGTCAGTGTCCGGATCGGATGCCGCGGACTCGCGGGGTCTCCAGGCGCTTTCGTCCCTCGGTGCGCGCGTGCATGTAGGACACGACGCCGCCAACCTTGGCGACGCTGACACAGTCGTCGTCTCCAGCGCCATCCGCGAGACCAACCCCGAGCTTCAGGAAGCGAGGTCCCGCGGACTGCGCATCCTGCACCGCTCGGAGGCCCTGGCCGCGGCGATGAGCGGACGGGAAGTGATCGCGGTCGCGGGCACCCATGGCAAAACCACCACGACGGCGATGATCACCGTGATGTTGCAAAGTGCCGGGGCGAAGCCCTCCTTCGCTATCGGGGGTGACGTTGCTGCGCTGGGCGTCAACGCCGAGTGGGCCGAGGGCGATGTTTTCGTGGCAGAGGCAGATGAGTCCGATGGATCATTCCTCAACTACCGGCCCCGAATCGGGGTCGTCACCAACGTCGAGGCCGATCACCTTGATCACTACGGCTCCGCTGAGGCGGTTTTCCAGTCCTTCGACAGCTTTGCTGCGCTCCTGCCCGCTGACGACGGCGTGCTGGTCACCTGTCACGACGACGCCGGCGCCGCAGCTCTGGCGGAGCGGACGGCAGCGACCCGGCGCGTCCGAACCTACGGCTATGGGGACGGCGCCGATATACGCATCAGCAACACACGGGCGCTTGGGAGCACGTCGAACAGCCTTCTGTCCTTCACCCTGGACGGACTGGACAGCCAGCAGGAGCTCCAGCTCGGAGTGCCCGGACGGCACAATGTCCTCAACGCTGCGGCCGCTTTCGCCGTAGGCCTCGAGCTCGGCATCGATCCGGCTGCTGCCGCCGCCGGACTGGCAACCTTTTCCGGTGCCGCCCGCCGTTTCGAGGCCAAGGGCGAATCCCGGGGCATCCGCGTCTTCGACGATTACGCCCACCACCCCACCGAGGTGGCAGCGGCTCTGGCGGCCGCACGGACTGTTGCGGGCGAGCACCGGGTGCATGTCCTCTTCCAGCCGCACCTTTTCTCGCGCACGATGGAGTTCGCGGAAGAATTCGCCGCGGCTCTTTCGCTTGCTGATTCAGTCCACGTCCTGGATATCTACGCTGCGCGGGAAGATCCGGTGGAAGGCGTTACCAGCAGGCTGATCAGCGACCGGCTGACGGTTCCCGGCGGCCATGCCCCGGATGCCGAGGAAGCGCTGCGATCAATAGCTGGGACCGCCGAGCGCGGAGACATCATCCTCACTGTCGGGGCGGGCGACGTTACGCGATTCGGCCCCTTGCTGGTCGACTTGCTGGCCGGGGACGGGGACTCCCGGTGACGCGGCGGCCGCCGCGCCGGCCGGGGAACGGCAGTAGGCCAACGCCCGACGCACCCGAAACGATCAGCGCAACAAAGCTGGTGCCGGCTCGGCGCACCCATGAGGATCCCGCGCCTGAAACCATCACAGCACATCGGGAGACACCCGTTGCGTTGCTGGACCGTGAACAATCCGGCACGGTGCTTGCCTTTCCGGAACCTCCGGGACGACGTCGGCGTCGCTGGTGGCTGATCGGCGTCGTTACGACCGTGCTTGCGGTTGCGGGGCTGCTTGCGTTCCTCGTCCTGTCGCCGGCCC
The DNA here is from genome assembly GCF_035189165.1 of Arthrobacter sp. JZ12. NCBI lineage: Bacteria > Bacillati > Actinomycetota > Actinomycetes > Micrococcales > Micrococcaceae > Arthrobacter > Arthrobacter sp. JZ12. The sequence goes on from NZ_CP045246.1 coordinate 1,388,800, forward strand.
TGGCAGTGCGGAACATCGAAGTGCAGGGAAACCGGCTGGTACCCGAGGATCAGGTTTCGGCCGCGCTCGCCCCCCTGGTCGGCCAGTCACTGACCCAGGTGGGGGAGGATGGGGTCCGCGCGCTGCTTGCCGATTTCCCACCCGTTGAAGACGTGTCCGTTGCGGCCTCACCGCCGTCCACGCTAATCGTAACGGTGCACGAGCGCACGCCGGTTGCTGTCCTTGAGAGCGGCGGCAAGTTCATCCTCATTGACCCCGAAGGCCGGCAGCTCTCCACCGTCGCGAAACGCGAATCCGCGTCGCTGCCGTTGATCGACGGCGGCACCAACGCGGTCAACAGCGCAGTCTTTTCGTCGATCACCGACGTGCTCGCCTCTCTGCCGGCTGAGATTCGCGAGCGGCTTGTTCACGCTTCGGCAAGCTCTATCGATTCCGTGGAGCTGAAGCTGACGGACGGCAAGACGATCTTCTGGGGGAGCGCGGAGCAGAACCAGGCCAAGGCGAAGGTAATCGCCGCCATGCTCACCGAGAAGGACTTACCGGTCAAGGTTTATGACGTCAGTACGCCATCCAGACCGGTGACGCGATGAACTTTCCCGACACGCGGCGACGGTCATTGCATGCGCGTGGCGTGACACCTAGCGTCTCAGTAAGAAACTACTTGACATAACGTTAACCCTCAACCTGAAGGTAAATGTTCGTCAGGTTGAAGGTTGGAACCCCAGCCCTACAGACCAATCAGACAAAACCAACCAGCGCACAGATCGAACAAGGGACACAGGACGTGGCAGCACCGCAGAATTACTTGGCCGTCATCAAGGTCGTCGGCATCGGCGGCGGTGGCGTGAACGCCGTCAACCGGATGATCGAAGTTGGCCTGCGAGGCGTGGAGTTCATCGCGATCAACACCGACGCGCAGGCCCTTCTCATGAGCGATGCTGACGTCAAGCTTGATGTCGGTCGTGAGCTTACCCGCGGACTCGGAGCCGGCGCTGATCCGGAGGTTGGCCGCAAGGCCGCAGAAGACCACGCGGAAGAAATTGAAGAGGTCCTCCGCGGCGCTGACATGGTATTCGTGACGGCCGGCGAGGGCGGCGGTACCGGAACCGGCGGTGCGCCGGTTGTCGCGCGGATCGCGCGGTCCCTCGGAGCACTGACCATCGGTGTGGTCACCCGCCCGTTCACCTTCGAGGGCCGCCGTCGCTCCAACCAGGCAGAGAGCGGCATCGACACGCTGCGGGATGAAGTCGACACCCTCATCGTGATCCCTAATGATCGCCTCCTGTCGATCAGCGACCGCAACGTCTCCATGCTGGACGCGTTCCGCTCGGCCGACCAGGTGCTGCTCTCGGGTGTCCAGGGTATTACCGACCTCATCACTACGCCGGGTCTGATCAACCTGGACTTCGCCGACGTGAAGTCCGTGATGCAGGGAGCTGGATCCGCGCTTATGGGCATCGGTTCGGCGCGGGGCGAGGACCGGGCGGTCAAGGCCGCCGAGCTTGCAATTGCCTCCCCGCTCCTCGAAGCCTCAATTGACGGTGCCCACGGAGTCCTGCTGTCCATTCAGGGCGGTTCCGATCTGGGTCTCTTCGAGATAAACGAAGCCGCGCGATTGGTGCAGGAAGTTGCCCACCCCGAGGCCAACATCATCTTCGGTGCAGTGATCGACGACGCTCTCGGGGACGAGGCCCGTGTCACCGTGATCGCCGCCGGGTTCGACCAGGTTGACGCCACCTCACAGCCGGCCGCCCCCGCAGCCAAGCCGGCAGCTGCACCGGCAATCGGCCGGGAGCAGCAGGTTCCCGCGCCGCAGACTGCGGCAGTAGGCGCCGGCTACGGCGGCTGGTCCCAGCACTCCTCCGGGGGTAGCCGCAACGACGTGCCAGGCGACGCCGGGTTCGACGTCGATCTGCCTGCGGTTGTCGAGCCGGACTATGCTGCCGGCCGCTCCGACGACCTGGACGTTCCCGACTTCCTGAAGTAACCGGTGTTCTTCTGGACGTCGACGGTGGCGCCGGGTGTCCGGGTGGCCTTCACCGATCGGACCGCGGGAAACCTCGCGACCCGCGTCGGTGACCACCCGGAGGCCGTCGCTCTCCACCGGAGGACGCTGGAAACTGCGCTTGGCGTTGCGCCCGGATCCCTGCGGTTCATGAAGCAGATTCATTCAACCACCGTGGCCGACGCCGGAGATGGGACGCCGGAAGCAGATGCGCTGGTCAGCTCCGACGGATCGCTCCCACTCGCGGTGATGGTAGCGGACTGCGTACCTGTGATCCTTGTCGGGCAGAAAGGGAACGGGGAACCGGTGACCGCCGCCGTGCATGCCGGAAGGCTCGGTGTCCAGGGCAATATTGTCGCCAGGACGGTTACCCGCATGCGCGAAGCCGGAGCAGTCTCCCTGTCGGCCTGGGTGGGTCCATCAATTTGCGGGCGTTGCTACGAGGTTCCCGCCGACATGCGGGAACAGGTGGTGCGCGAAGTTCCTGCCGCTTACGGCACCACCAGCTGGGGGGCGCCTTCGCTCGATTTGCCGGCCGGCGTCCGAAGCCAGCTGGAGGACGCAGGCGTGGAAGTGGGCTCCATCGCTGAGGGCAACGACCTCTGCAGCCTCGAGAACGAGCGCCTGTTCTCGCACCGTGCTGTGCCCCAGGGTCGTCCGGAAGGCAGGATGGCCGGACTCGTGTGGTTCAGTGGCTGAGGGATCGCAGCGGCGCGGGGAGCTCGAGGCGAATCTTCGGCGTGTCAACGAACGGATCGACGCGGCTATGGCGGCTTGCGGACGTACCGGCCGTCCATCCCTCATCGTTGTGACCAAGTTCTTTCCGGCCAGCGACGTGCGGCTGCTCGCCGAACTCGGTGTCAGGGACGTCGGTGAGAACCGCGATCAGGAGGCTTCGGAAAAAGCATCCAGCGTTGGTGATCGCAGTCTGCGGTGGCATTTCATCGGACAACTCCAGTCCAACAAGGCACGGTCCGTGGTTTCATACGCGCATTCTGTTCATTCCGTTGACCGGATGGGTCTGGTTGATGCCCTCCAGAAGGCTGCACAGCGCGAGGCTGAACGCGGGGGAGCCGGGGAGGCGTCGGAGGAACTGCGGCCCCGGGAGCTCCTTGACTGCTTCGTTCAGGTGAACCTGGATCCGAATGCTGCCCCAGGTCGGGGCGGTGCGCGGCCGGAAGAAGTACAGGACCTGGCGGCCGCTATCGACGCAGCTCCTCACCTTCGCATAGCGGGGGTGATGGCCGTGGCCCCGCTTGGAGGTGTTGCCCGTGAGGCGTTCGGCCGCCTCGCGGACATCTCGGCTGAGGTGAAGGCTCGATTTCCCGATGCCGCGGCGATTTCGGCCGGCATGAGCGGTGACCTTGAGGAAGCAGTGGCTGCCGGTGCGACACACCTGCGTATCGGTTCAGATGTCCTCGGTGCCCGCCCTCCCGTGGGGTAGCGTCTGAGCTGTAACTGCGGGCGCTGAAAGGCGCTGATGGAATTACTTGCACAAGACGCTGCACGACACCTCGCATGACGAAGGAATGACAGGAGCAACCATGGCTGGCGCACTGCGCAAGACAATGATCTACCTTGGGCTCGCCGACGGTGACGAGCACTACGAGCCCGAGCCCAAGACAGCAAACAGCAGGAATGAGGATTACTCCGTGGACTACGACCGTGACGAACGCCATGTCGAGGCCGCGCCTGTAACAAAGGCTGCTCCCGAGGAATACCGCGCTCCGGTCACCCCCATCAAGCGAGCACAGTCGGCTCGGGAGGATTCCGCGTCCCTCCGGCAGATCACCACGGTGCACCCGCGTTCGTACAACGATGCGAAAGTGATCGGTGAGAGCTTCCGTGACGGTATCCCGGTCATCATGAACGTCACCGACATGGGGGAATCCGACGCCAAGCGGCTGGTTGATTTCTCCGCAGGCCTGGTCTTCGGCCTGCACGGGTCGATCGAGCGCGTCACCAACAAGGTGTTCCTGCTCTCACCGTCCTACATTGAGGTCCTCGGGGAAGACCAGAAGGCGAGCGACGGGCAGAGCAGTTTCTTCAATCAGAGCTGACGCAGTTACTGTTATTGCTAACTGTTTCCCTTAGCTGCCAGAGGACTGGAACCCGCACGTGAGCTTGGTCTTCGCCCTGATCTACCTGGTGCTGATGCTTTTCCAGCTGGCGCTGATCATTCGCATCGTCTACGACGCGGTCCAGATGTTCGCCCGAAGCTGGCGGCCACGGAGGCTGGCCCTCGTGCTTGCTTCGCTGGTGTACGCGGTTACGGATCCGCCCATCAAGCTTTTCCGGCGACTGGTTCCCCCGCTTCGGCTCGGTGGTGTTGCGCTCGACCTCGCCTTCATTGTGGTCTTCCTCGCGGTTGCCATTTTGAAGTCGATCGTCGGCGGTCTCGCCGTCGGTTGAGCCGGTTAGTTTTCGAGACCTAAAAGATATACGCTGAATCACATATTGGTGTGATGCAGGAGGGGACCTCCCCGAACACGTCCACAAATCGGTACCGTTGTCAGGTCTGCTCGACAGGCCGCTTCGACTAATCCACATGAGGTGACCAGATGGCCCTGACGCCAGAAGATGTTGTCAACAAGCGGTTTCAGCCCACCAAGTTCCGTGAGGGTTACGACCAGGACGAGGTGGACGACTTCCTCGACGAAATCGTCGTCGAACTTCGCCGCCTGAACCAGGAGAACGACGACCTTCGCCGCCAGCTTTCCGAGGCGTCGTCCGGCACCGTGCAGAACACTGCCGTTCCGGCTCCGGTTGCTGCCAGCACCCAGACTGAAGAGGTGCGCGAGGAGAAGAAGCCGGAAGAGCCCAAGGTTGAGGCTCCGAAGGTTGAGGAGCGCCCGGCTCCTGCTCCTGCTCCCGCACCTGCCCCGGTTGCCAACCAGCATGCCGGAACCGCGGAATCGGCCGCCGGAGTCCTCGCCATGGCACAGAAGCTGCACGATGAGTACGTGAATGCAGGCGTCGAGCAGCGCGACAAGATCATCGCCGAGGCGCAGATCGAGGCAAGCGGCCTCGTCAATGACGCCCAGGAGAAGAGCCGCAAGATTCTGGGCGCACTGGAGCAGCAGAAGGCCGTCCTCGAACGCAAGGTTGAGCAGCTCCGCAGCTTTGAGCGTGACTACCGCTCGCGGCTCAAGGCCTACATCGAAGGCCAGTTGCGTGACCTCGACTCCCGCGGTTCGCTGGCAGCCGAGACGGCTGACGCCTAGTCACCAGCCACGTTCATGAGGCCAGCCACCGGTTTCTTCCGGTGGCTGGCCTCTGACGTACTCTGGAAGTGAGCCATCCTCGACGCCGATCCGGCGCAACACAACCGAAAGCACCATGACCGAGCAACCGCCCGCATCCAGTCCGGACTCCGGCCGCGCACATGCGCGGCACGGGAAGCGCATCGGGGCCCGTTATGCCCTGGTTCTTCTCACATGTACCGTGGTCGCCTACATCTTCGACCAGCTCACCAAGATCTGGGTTGTCTCGACCATGGAAGAGGGTCAGATCACGGAGGTGTTTCCTCCGCTGCTGAGCTGGCACTTCATTCGAAACTCGGGTGCTGCTTTCTCGATCGGTACGGAGATCACCTGGGTCTTCACAATCATCATGGTCCTGGTCTCGGCGGCGATCATCACGCAGATCCGGAAGGTAGCTTCCTGGGGCTGGGCCGTTGCGCTCGGACTGGTGCTGGGCGGTGCGCTTGGAAATCTGACGGACAGGCTGTTCCGTGAGCCTGCGTTCGGCCAGGGCCATGTTGTCGATTTCATCGCGCTTCCAAACTTCGCCATCTTCAACATCGCGGACAGCGCGGTGGTCAGCGGTGTGGTTCTGATCTGCCTGCTCACCCTGCGCGGTGTGGGCCTGGACGGCAGGCGCAGCAACGAGGATGAAGCGGCCACCGACGGCGCCGGAGTGGACAATGACGAACGCCCCTAGCACCTTCGATGTCCCCGAGTCCGCTGCCGGCCAGCGGATGGATGCCGTCCTTGCCCAGTTGACCGGTGCGTCACGTTCTGCCGCGGCCGCTTGGTGCAGCGCCGGCTACGTGACCATGGACGGTGCTGCCGTGCAGAAGTCGGTGAAGGCCGTGGCTGGGAGCCGGCTTACCGTCGTCGTACCGGAAGAAGCCGACCCGCTGGCGATCGTGGCCGAGCCGGTCGACGGGATGGAAATCCTGCTCGACGACGAAGATTTTGTAGTGATCGACAAGCCCGTAGGTGTGGCGGCGCATCCCTCACCGGGCTGGGTAGGCCCAACCGTCGTGGGCGCTTTGGCGGCCGCGGGCTACCGGATCTCCACGTCCGGGGCGCCCGAGCGGGTTGGCATTGTGCACCGGCTCGACGTCGGAACCTCCGGGGCCATGGTGGTCGCCAAGTCGGAGCACGCCTACACGGTCCTCAAGCAGGCTTTCCGTGAACGTACTGTGGAAAAGCAGTATCACGCCCTTGTGCAGGGTCTGCCGGATCCGCTCGAGGGCACCATCGACGCACCGATCGGCCGTCATCCGGCTCATGACTGGAAATTCGCCGTTCTGGAGGATGGACGTCCATCCGTCACGCACTACTCGGTGGTCGAGGCCTTCGGAAAAGCGAGTCTGGTCAAGGTCCGGTTGGAAACCGGGCGGACGCACCAGATCCGCGTGCATTTTTCCGCGCTGCGCCACCCGTGCGCGGGCGACCTGACCTATGGGGCAGATCCGCGGCTCGCCGCAGAGCTCGGACTGACCCGGCAGTGGCTGCATGCGAGCCTCCTGTCGTTTGACCATCCCCGCAGCGGTGAGCGGGTGACGGTGGAGAGCAGGTTCCCCATGGACCTGCAGTACGCACTCGACGCCCTCGGCAGCGGGACGGTCTAGAGGGCGACACCCGGGTGTCCGGTCCGGATGCCGGGGGAGCTGCTCGGTAGAATGGATTGGTGGTTTCCTCAGCTTCCCCCTCCCAGTTGTCCCAGGACTCCTTCGTCCATCTGCATAACCACACCGAGTATTCAATGCTCGACGGCGCCGCTCGGCTGAACGACCTCTTCAGCCACACGGCTGAGCTCGGGATGAACGCGCTGGCCACCACGGACCACGGGTTCGTCTTCGGCGCCTTCGACTTCTGGAACAAGGCCCGCAACGCGGGCGTGAAGCCGATTGTCGGCGTCGAGGCTTATCTCACCCCAGGCACAGCGCGCGCCGACAAGACCCGTGTCCAGTGGGGCGGCGGCGGACGTGACGACGTTTCCGGTGCGGGCGCATACACGCACATGACCCTGTGGTCCGAAACCACCGAGGGAATGCACAACCTGTTCCGGATGTCCTCCCTGGCATCGCTGGAGGGCTACCTCTACAAGCCCCGCATGGACCGGGACCTGCTGCAGACCTACGGGAAGGGACTCATTGCCACCACCGGCTGTCCCTCCGGTGAGGTGCAGACAAAGCTCCGGCTTGGTCTCTACCGGGAGGCCATGCAGGCCGCCTCGGATTTCCGGGACATCTTCGGCGCCGACAACTTCTTCTGCGAGTTGATGGACCACGGCCTGGACATCGAAAGGAACGTCCAGGCGGACCTCCTGAAACTGGCCCGCGAGCTCGGACTTCCGCTGGTTGCCACCAACGACCTCCACTACACCCATGCCGAGGACGCGAAGGCGCATGCGGCGCTGCTGTGCGTGCAGTCCGGCTCCACGATGGCAGACCCAAAGCGGTTCAAGTTCGACGCCGACGAGTTCTACCTGAAGTCCCCGGCGGAGATGCGGGCCATTTTCCGCGACTATCCCGAGGCCTGCGACAACACGCTGCTCATCGCGGAGCGCTGCAACGTGGAGTTCAACACGAGCGCCAACTACATGCCGCGCTTTCCCGTCCCGGAGGGCGAGAACGAGCAGTCCTGGTTCGTCAAGGAAGTCGAGAAGGGACTGCACTACCGCTACCCGGACGGCATCCCGGACGACGTCCGCAAGCAGGCGGACTACGAGGTGGGCGTCATCTCGCAGATGGGCTTCCCGGGCTACTTCCTGGTGGTTGCCGACTTCATCAACTGGGCCAAGAACAACGGCATCCGCGTGGGACCAGGCCGTGGCTCCGGCGCCGGCTCCATGGCCGCCTACGCCATGCGCATCACCGACCTGGACCCGCTGCGGCACGGACTGATCTTCGAACGGTTCCTCAACCCGGACCGTGTGTCGATGCCCGACTTCGACGTCGACTTCGACGATCGCCGCCGCCCCGAGGTGATCCGATACGTCACCGAGAAGTACGGTGACGAGCGGGTGGCCATGATCGTCACCTACGGCACCATCAAGGCCAAGCAGGCGCTGAAGGACTCGTCCCGAGTGATGGGCTACCCGTTCTCCATGGGCGAGCGGCTGACCAAGGCTATGCCCCCGGACGTCATGGGCAAGGGCATCGCGCTTGCTGACGTCCACAACAAGGACGCCAAGCGCTACTCCGAGGCCGAGGAACTGCGGGAGCTGCTCAAGAGCGACCCGGACGCGCAGAAGGTGTTCGAAACGGCCCTGGGCCTCGAGGGACTGAAGCGGCAGTGGGGCGTTCACGCGGCCGGTGTGATCATGTCCTCCGAGCCGCTGATCGACATCATTCCGATCATGCGCCGCGACCAGGACGGCCAGATCATCACGCAGTTCGACTATCCCACCTGTGAGGGCCTCGGCCTGATCAAGATGGACTTCCTCGGTCTGCGGAACCTGACGATCATGACCGACGCAATTGAGAACATCAAGCTCAACCGCGACTTCGACCTGGACCTCGAGACCCTCCCGCTGGAGGACAAGGAGTCCTACGACCTCCTGGCACGCGGTGACACGCTGGGCGTGTTCCAGCTCGACGGCGGTCCCATGCGGTCGCTTCTGAAGCTGATGCGCCCGGACAACTTCGAAGACATTTCCGCTGTCATCGCGCTGTACCGTCCCGGGCCCATGGGTGCCAACTCGCACACCAACTACGCGCTGCGCAAGACGGGCGTCCAGGAGATCACTCCCATCCACCCGGAGCTGGCGGAACCCCTCGCCGAGATCCTGGACACAACCTACGGCCTGATCGTCTATCAGGAGCAGGTCATGGCGATCGCCCAGAAGGTCGCGGGCTACTCGCTCGGACAGGCGGATATCCTCCGCCGTGCGATGGGCAAGAAGAAGAAAGAGGAACTGGACAAGCAGTTCGCCGGCTTCTCGCAGGGCATGAAGGACAACGGCTATTCTGACGCCGCCGTCAAGACCCTGTGGGACATCCTCCTTCCGTTCTCCGACTACGCGTTCAACAAGGCGCACTCCGCCGCATACGGTGTCGTCGCGTACTGGACCGCCTACCTGAAGGCCCACTTCCCGTCGGAGTACATGGCGGCATTGCTGACCAGCGTGGGCGACGACAAGGACAAACTCGCCCTGTACCTGAACGAGTGCCGCCGCATGGGCATCACGGTTCTGCCGCCGGACGTGAACGAATCGAGCGTCAACTTCACGCCAGTGGGCACGGATATCCGCTTCGGCATGGGTGCAATCCGCAACGTCGGAGCTAACGTGGTCGGCGCCATGGTTTCAGCGAGGGAGGAGAAGGGCGCGTTCGAGTCGTTCTCCGACTTCCTGCAGAAGGTGCCTGCCGTGGTGTGCAACAAGCGCACCATCGAATCCTTGATCAAGGCGGGCGCATTCGATTCGCTCGGCCACCCGCGCCGTGCGCTGGCGATGATCCACGAGGAAGCGGTGGACTCCGTCGTCGTGCTCAAGCGGAATGAGGCGGCCAACCAGTTCGACCTGTTCAGCGCCTTCGACGATCCCAGCGCCGGGACCGGACTGTCAGTCGACGTTCCGGACCTGCCGGAGTGGGCAAAGAAGGACAAGTTGGCCTTCGAGCGCGACATGCTGGGGCTGTACGTTTCGGACCACCCGCTCCAGGGACTGGAGGGACTGCTCAGCCAGCACGCAGATTCTGCCATCACCTCCATAATCGGGGAAGACGGCCCGCCCGACGGCGCCATGGTCACCATCGCGGGCATGATCACCTCGTTGCAGCGGAGGATCGCGAAGAACAGCGGCAATGCCTACGCCCGTGCTGAGATCGAGGATCTCGGAGGGTCCATCGAAGCGATGTTCTTCGGCCAGGTATACGGCCCTATTGCCTCAGTGCTGGCCGAGGACCTGATCGTGGTGGTGCGCGGACGGCTCCAGAAGCGCGACGACGGCACGGTCACCCTCAACGCCCAGGAACTCTCCGTCCCGGACCTGACGGAGGGCCACTCCGGCCCAGTGGTCATCTCGCTGCTGCACCACCGAGCCACCGAACCGGTTATCCACGAGCTGGGTTCCGTACTCCGCCAGCATCGGGGCAACTCCGAGGTGCGCCTGCATGTCCGGAAGGAGCGACAGCTATCCGTCCTCTCGCTGCCGGTAGACTTGCGGGTCAATCCCACGCCGGCCCTGTTCGGGGACCTGAAAGTGCTGCTCGGGCCCACCTGCCTCGATGCGTGACGGGCGCAGGTTGCAGCGGCAGTTAGGGTAGACGGATGCAGGAATCACCGGCGGAGCCGGGCACGTACCCACCTCCGGTCTACACCGGTCCGGCCACGACGACGACGGCGCCGCCATCGTCCCTCGCGTGGTGGGCGGCAGCGATGACGCTTCTCGGGCCGATCCTCGGTGTGGTCTGGTGGCTCGCCGCACCAGGAGGAGCGCTGTACGGTGACCGCTCCGAGGCCGAGACCTGGTTGCTGCGGGACCTGGTGTTCGCCGGTCTGCAACTGCTTGCCGGCGTCGTTGTCGGCTGGCTGCTGACCAACCGGCTGGAGCGTCCCGGCGCCTGGGAGCGGGTGTGCGCGGCCGTAACGGGTGCTCTGTTGGGTTCGCTGCTCGCAGTTGTGGTCGGCCAGGGGCTGGGGGCGCTGTTCTCCGGAGGCGACACCGAGTTCCCGTTCGTCCTTCGGTCGCTCGGTGCTGCGGTGATCTGGCCGGCGGCCACCGCGTTGGTGGTGTTCCTCGCCTCCCTGCTCGGGCTGCTGCTGGTTCGGTCTCCCCACCAGACGGAGTAGGAGGGGACCGGCTTTCACGCCGGTAGAATTGCGGGTGTGACCGCACAGACTTCCCCCGTTTCCTTTGATGCCTTCCGCACGATCGACCTGCGCGGAGCCCAGCTGTCCGCCGCTGATCTGAAGGGGGCGATGCCCCGCAGCGAAACCGCTTCCTTCGATTCGGTCGCGTCGCGCGTTGAGGACATCATTGACGATGTGCGCTCCCGGGGCTTTGATGCGCTCAGTGATCTCGCCCAGCGTTTCGACGGCGTAACGCAGCCCCATCCGCGCGTCCCCGCCAAGGCGCTCAAGGAGGCACTCGAATCGCTGGACCCGGATGTGCGGGCCGCCCTTGAAGAGTCGATCGACCGCGCCCGGGTCTTCGCTCTGGCGCAGAAGCCGCAGGACGTTTCCGTCAACATCCGGCCCGGGGCCGCGCTGACCCAACGCTGGGTGCCGGTAAACCGGGTGGGACTCTACGTTCCCGGAGGGCTGGCAGTTCTGGCGTCTTCCGTGGTGATGAACGTGGTGCCCGCGCAGGCTGCAGGGGTCGAGTCCATCGCGCTTGCCTCACCGCCGCACAAGGATTTTGGAGGCATGCCCCATCCGGTAATCCTGGCCGCAGCCGCGCTGCTGGGCATCGATGAGGTGTATGGCATCGGCGGTGCCCAGGCTATCGCTGCCTTCGCTTACGGCGTTCGCGCGGAAGGGGACCGGGAAGCGATCGCGCCGGTCGACGTCGTAACCGGCCCCGGTAACATCTACGTGGCTACCGCCAAGCGCCTGGTCAAGGGTGTGGTGGGGATCGATGCCGAAGCAGGTACCACCGAGATCGCCGTGCTGGCCGATGGGACCGCTCAGGCCCGTCTGGTTGCCGCCGACCTGATCAGCCAGGCTGAGCATGATCCGAACGCGGCATCCGTGCTGATCACCCCGTCCGAAGAACTGGCCGCTGCCGTCCGGTCCGAACTCGCGGCGCAGGTGCCTGCAACCCGGCATCGGGAGCGGGTGGAGACGGCCCTGTCGGGGCCGCAGTCCGGCACTATCCTGGTTGACGACGTCGAGCACGGCATCGCTGTATGTGACGCCTATGCTGCCGAGCACCTGGAGATTCATACTGCTGACGCAGCAGCGGTCGCCGGGCGAATCCGGAATGCCGGTGCCATCTTCGTGGGGGACTACAGTCCGGTCAGCCTGGGCGACTACTGCGCTGGATCCAACCACGTGCTGCCCACCGCAGGAACCGCCGCCTTCGCATCAGGGCTGGGAGTACACACCTTCCTGCGTTCAATGCAGGTCATCGACTATTCCGCTGATGCCCTTCGGGAAGTAAGCGCCCATGTTGTCGAGCTCGCCAAGGCTGAGGATCTTCCGGGTCACGGTGACGCTGTGCGGGTCCGATTCTCCTGAGCTGATCCGCCGCGCCGGCACCCGCGGCGGGTCATTGGAACCCCACATGTAGTAATAACAATGTTGTAGTTTCACAACATCTAGTTCTAAAATGGTGTTGCGCGACGAGCCCTTTTGGTGCGTTCGTGTCGTAGCTGTTCAATGGGGCCTAGTAGCCGTCCAGCAGCTGTTCAGAAGCCAAAGTGCCGAAACGAGGGGTGGAATGTACTGTCCGTTCTGCCGCAGTTCCGATTCCCGCGTGGTGGACAGCCGCCTCACCGAAGACGGCTCTGCCATCCGTCGCCGTCGGCAGTGCCCCCAGTGCGGCAAGCGCTTCACAACGCTGGAAACCACCAGTCTCTCGGTCATCAAGCGCTCGGGCGTCGCCGAACCCTTCAGCCGCAGCAAGGTTGTGAGCGGGGTTCGCAAAGCCTGTCAGGGAAGGCCCGTCACCGAGGATGACCTGGCCCTGCTTGCGCAGGAAGTCGAGGAATCGATCCGTGCCAGCGGCGCGGCGGAAATCGACGCGCATGAGGTGGGGCTGGCCATCCTTGGGCCACTGCAGAACCTCGACCAGGTTGCCTACCTCCGCTTCGCCAGCGTCTACCAGGGGTTCGACTCGCTGGAGGACTTCGAAAAGGCGATCGAGAAGCTGCGCCGCGAGGCATCAAGCTCTGCGCGCAGCGTGCCGGCCGGTACCCAGCGTCCGCTCACCGCTACCTGATCTCCGGTGGTGGCAGCGGAGGGGAAGCCGCCGCCACCACCGGCACCAAGCAACAGTCTCAGTGAACTTCGACCGGCTCGCTCTTGAAGTGCAGGGCCGCCTGCAAAGCTGCTCCAACGATGCCCGCGTGATTACGCAGTTCCGCGGGGATGATTCGGGTGCGAAGATTCAGCTGGGGAAGGAAGTCCTTGCTTCGCTTGGAGATTCCTCCGCCGACGATGAACAGCTCCGGCGAGAAGAGGAACTCGACATGCGAGAAGTACCGCTGCAGCTTGACCGCGTACTGATCCCAGTCCAGGCCCAGACGCTCGCGCGCCACGGCTGAAGCCTGCGTCTCGGCGTCGTGTCCGTCAATCTCAAGGTGGCCAAGCTCAGCGTTGGGGACCAGCTTGCCGTCGAAGATGAAGGCTGACCCGATGCCCGTGCCGAGCGTGATCACCAGCACGGTGCCGTCGACGCCCTTGCCCGCGCCGTACTGAACCTCGGCAAGGCCGGCGGCGTCGGCGTCGTTGATGACATGCACGTCCCGGCCGAGAACCTTCGTGAACAGCGCATCGACATCCGTGTCTATCCAGCTCTCATCAACATTCGCAGCTGAGCGCGCGACACCGTGCTGAATGATGGCGGGGAAGGTGACGCCGATGGGCAGCTTCTCTGTTGGGGCGCCCTCACGGCTGGAAAGCTCGGCGACGATGTCGGCAACGACGACGGCGACTGCCTCGGGAGTTGCAGGTTGGGGTGTTTCCACCCGGTACCGCTCGCCTACGATTTCACCGGCCGCGAGGTCAACGATGCCTCCCTTGATGCCGGTCCCGCCGATATCGATGCCGATGACGGTCTTGGGGAGCTTGGTGCTTCCCAGCTTCTTCTCGCTCTTCTTGCCCATGATTCTCCAGGGGATCGTTGGGATGGTTCAGGTCGAAGCGCACGGGAACGGTGTCCGCGCGCAAGGTGGTGCCGGGGAAGTCTCTAATCAGGGAAGCGTCAGTACTTCGGCGCCGTTCTGGGTGACAACCAGCGTGTGCTCAAACTGGGCGGTTCTCCGACGGTCCTTCGTGACCACGGTCCAGTCATCCGGCCACATGTCCCATTCAATGGTTCCGAGCGTCAGCATGGGCTCGATGGTGAAGACCATCCCCGGTTCGATGATCCTGTTGTACGCAGGAGCAGCGTCGTAATGGGGGATGATCAGCCCGGTGTGGAAGGCCTCTCCTACGCCGTGGCCGGTGAAGTCCCGCACCACACCGTAACCGAATCTCTTGGCGTAGGACTCAATGGCACGGCCGATGACGTTTATTTCTCGTCCGGGCGCCACCGCCCTGATGGCCCGGTTGAGCGCTTCCTGCGTACGTTCAACCAGCAGGCGGGATTCCTCGTCAACGTCGCCAACTAGGAAGGTGTAGTTCGTGTCACCATGCACGCCGTCGATATACGCCGTGATGTCGATGTTGATGATGTCGCCGTCGGCCAGCGCAGTCGAATCGGGGATGCCGTGGCAGATGACCTCGTTCAGCGACGAACAGATTGACTTCGGGAAGCCACGGTAGCCGAGGGTCGAGGGGTAGGCGTCGTTGTCGATCAGGAACTGGTGGCCGATGGCGTCTAGTTCATCAGTAGTGATACCAGGAGCAATGTGGCGACCGACTTCCTGAATGGCCTGCGCGGCGATCTTCGATGCCCGCCGGATGCGTTCGATGGTCTCTTCCGATTTGACCTCCGACCCCTCGAATGGCGCCGGGCCGGGACGTCCAACGTATTCCGGCCGCTTGATCGACGACGGAACGCTGCGCTGGGGGCTGACCGTTCCCTGGCTGAGGGTGCCGACGGGTGCCGTAGAAGAGTGCTGGGGCATACGCTAGATCCTAGCGGTGGAGAACCGCCGGTGCCGAAAAATAACGGGACTGGAGCAACAGTTCATGGAACGGGGAGGCCGGGATGGTGCAGTACTGGTACAACGTGCGGACCCATGAGGTTGAAGAAGATGCTCAATCGGACTGGAGCCAGCTCATCGGTCCCTATGAAACCCGGGCTGAAGCGGAACGGGCGCTGGAGAAGGTCCGCGAGCGGAACCGCGCCTGGGAAGCCCAGGACGACGAGGACTGACCGCTAGAAGCTGTGCTCCGGGCCGGGGAACGTGCCCTCGCGCACCTCGTCCGCGTAGGCGCGGGCTGCGTCTGATAGGACCGTGCGGACGTCCGCGAACTTCTTCACGAACCGCGCCTGCTTCCCCAAGCGAAGGCCCGCCATGTCCTGCCAAACCAGAACCTGGCCGGTTGTTGCTGAGCCTGCTCCGATGCCGATCGTGGGAACGGCCACCAACCGGTCCACCTCGGCTGCCACATCAGCCGGCACCATTTCCATCAGCACACAGAACGCTCCTGCCTCAGCCAGCGCAACGGCGTCGTCAATCACCGTTCGTGCGGCTTCGCCCCGCCCCTGAACCCGGTAGCCGCCCAACGAGTGCTCGCTCTGCGGAGTGAAGCCGACGTGGGCCATGACCGGAATCCCTGCCTGGACAATGGCGCGAACCGTCTCAGCATGGTGCTTCCCGCCCTCCATCTTCACAGCGTGCACCAGCCCTTCCTTCATGAGCCGGACGGACGACTCCACACCCTGCGCGGGGGAGACCTCGTAGCTCCCAAACGGCAGGTCGGCGACGACGAGCGAACGCTTTGAAGCGCCGGCAACCGCCCTGGAGAACAGAATCATCTCGTCCAGGGTGATGGGCAGGGTGGTGGCGTGTCCAAGCACGTTATTGGCAGCGGAGTCGCCGACCAGGAGGACCTCGATGCCGGCCTCGTCGAAAATCTGTGCGGCGTACTGGTCGTATGCGGTAAGCATGGCGAAGCGGCGGCCTTCGTCCTTCGCGGCCTGCAGGTGATGAACGCGAATCCGTGCCGGCAAAGCGGACGACGGCGTACCGCCCTGCTGCGATCCGGTTCCGTAGGGGGCAGGAATCTCCGCGGAATTCATGCTTCTGAGCCTACTTCACGGGTAACGCCGCCGTAACACAGCCTCGACATACTGTTCCCCGAGGTCTTGGACGCCCGGTGGATCCGCGTGCGCTGCCCAATTGTCAGTAGAGTGAACACGGACTTCGGAGCGCCCTGCCGCGTGCGGGCACGGCACCGGCATCGGCATCGAGTGGGAAAGAGGTTGGAATGGATCGGCAGCAGGAGTTCGTCCTACGCACTATCGAGGAACGGGACGTCCGGTTCGTGCGGCTGTGGTTCACCGACGTCGTCGGATCCCTGAAGTCCGTGGCGCTGGCCCCGGCGGAAGTGGAGGGCGCCTTCGAAGAGGGCCTTGGCTTCGACGGGTCCTCGATCGAGGGACTGGCCCGCGTCTTCGAATCGGACATGCTTGCGCAGCCGGACCCTTCGACATTCCAGATCCTTCCCTGGCGGGGCGAGCGGGAACAAACCTCACGCATGTTCTGCGACATTCTCACGCCGGATGGTCAGCCGTCGTCGGCTGACCCTCGCGGAGTGCTGAAGCGGACCCTCGCCAAGGCCGCCGACATGGGATTCACCTGCTACACGCACCCCGAGATCGAGTTCTACCTGCTCAAGTCGGCTGAGCTGGGTCCGGACGGGCAGCCGGTCCCGGTGGACCAGGCCGGCTACTTCGACCATGTGCCCGGTGGGGTTGCGCAGGATTTCCGCCGCACCGCCGTCGCAATGCTCGAATCGGTTGGTATCTCCGTAGAGTTCAGCCACCACGAGGGCGGGCCCGGCCAGAACGAGATCGACCTGCGGTACGCCGATGCCCTGCAGACCGCTGACAACATCATGACGTTCCGTACCGTCATCAAAGAAGTGGCACTCATGCAGAACAGCTACGCCACTTTCATGCCGAAGCCTTTCTCCGACCATCCCGGTTCCGGCATGCACACTCATTTCTCCCTGTTCGAGGGAGACACCAACGCCTTCTTCGAGGCAGGAGCGGAGTTCCAGCTCTCGAAGACGGCGCGGCAGTTCATTGCAGGAATCCTGCGCCACGCTCCGGAATTCACAGCCGTCACCAACCAGTTCGTGAACTCATACAAGCGGCTGTGGGGTGGAGGCGAAGCGCCGAGCTACCTTTCCTGGGGCCACAACAACCGCTCCGCCCTGGTGCGGGTTCCGCTGTACAAGCCCAACAAGGGGCAGTCGGCGCGGATCGAATACCGCGGCATCGACTCGGCAACCAATCCATACCTTGCCTACTCGGTTCTTCTTGGCGCCGGTTTGAAGGGTATCGAGGAAGGATACGATCTTCCTCCCGGCGCCGAGGACGATGTCTGGAGCCTGACCGCCGCAGAGCGCCGGGCGATGGGACACGATCCCCTCCCCGCGAGCCTGCATGACGCGGTCCGGGCAATGGAGGATTCGGAACTCGTAGCCGAGATTCTGGGCGAGCAGGTTTACGAGAACTTCCTGCGGAACAAGCGCGCCGAATGGCATGATTACCGCATCCAGGTCACGCCCTACGAACTGAGGCGGAACCTCGGCATCCTGTAGGCGGGAAGGCACCAGATGAGCCTGAACAGGGAACTGATCAGCAGGGGATTCACCGACCTCGACAAGAGCAGCCGGTTCCTCGCCGCGCCGGAGCTGCGGAACATACCTGAAGACCGGCTCTTCGCGGGCCTCGTGAGCGCCGCGAACCCGGATCTGGCCCTGCAGTCCCTGGTGCGCCTGCTCGCAGTCCAGCCGGATCTGGCAGACCTTGTCCGGTCCGGGGACGGTGATGCAGAGGCGCTTTTCCGGCTCCTCGGCGCATCAGAGGCACTGGCCGAGTTCCTGATGCGGCATCCGGAACATGTTGATGTTGTGCGGGCCCGGACGAGCGCTGAGCCGGGTCGCGTAGATGCCGAGGAGCTGCGGACATCACTGCTGTCCTCGGTTGAAGCGGATCACCGGTCATCACAGCCGGTTGCCGGTGTAGCGGGAGCGGACGCTTACCGTGCCCTGAGGACGCGCTACCGCAGGCATCTCGCAGAGCTTGCCATCCGCGATCTGAGTGCCGCCTCTCCCACCGATTTCCTGCCTGCGGTGGGACGGGAGTTGGCCGATCTCGCTGCTGCCGCGCTGGAAGCGGCCCTCGCCGTCGCCCGCGCGGACCTGGCCGGCACATTCCCCGAAGCCGACATCGCGGCGGTCCGGCTGTCGGTGATCGGCATGGGCAAGTGCGGTGCCGGCGAACTGAACTACATTTCCGACGTCGACGTCATCTACGTGATTGAAGCAGACGGGCTGGAGGAGGAGCGTGCAACCCGCATTGGGACCGCACTTGCTTCCGGGATTTCCCGTGCGATCATCTCGGCGGGCCGGGAACCCGGACTGTGGGAAGTCGATGCGAATCTGCGGCCCGAAGGCAAGGACGGACCCCTTGTACGGACGCTGGATTCGCACCTGACCTACTACGCCCGATGGGCGCAGACGTGGGAATTCCAGGCGCTGCTGAAAGCCCGGCCGGTCGCGGGCGACGCCGACCTCGGCGCCCGGTACGCCAAAGCCGTCTCCGAACTCGTGTGGACATCATCGGAACGCGAGGGCTTCGTGGCATCAGTGCAGGCAATGCGCCGCCGCGTGACCGACAACATCCCATCCCACGAGGTCCACCGGCAGATCAAACTCGGCACGGGCGGCCTTCGCGACGTCGAGTTCACTGTGCAGCTGCTCCAACTGGTGCACGGCAAGGTGGACGAGTCCGTGCGTACGCCGGCAACCACCGCCGCCATTGCTGCGCTCAGCGCCGCCGGTTACATCGGGCGGCGGGACGCTGAGGAGTTCGACCGGGCGTACCGGTACCTGCGTGTCCTTGAGCACCGGATTCAACTGGTCCAGATGCGCCGCACGCACCTGATGCCGGAGGACGAGGCGAGCCTTAAGGCACTGGCGAAGTCCTCGGCGAGTCCGCTGGTCGACACCCGGCCGACGGCAGCAGCCCTGACCGATGAGTGGCAGCAGACCAAACGGCTGGTACGGCGGCTGCACGAGTCGATCTTCTACCGTCCGCTGTTGAACGCGGCAGCAAATTTGAGTGCCGACGAGGTTCGTCTGACGCCGGAAGCGGCGCGCGCGCGGCTTGCAGCACTCGGCTATCTCGACCCGCGTGGCGCCCTGCGGCATATTGAGGCGCTCACAAGCGGCATCAGCCGGAGGTCCGCCCTGCAGCGCCAACTCCTGCCGGTGCTGCTCGACTGGCTGGCCAACGGCGTGGATCCCGACGCAGGCCTCCTCGGCTTCCGCCGCCTGAGTGAGTCGCTTGGGGAGACCCACTGGTACCTGGGCATGCTGAGGGATGCCAAGGCCGCCGCCGAGCGGCTCTGCCACATCCTTTCATCGAGCCGGTTCATCACCGACCTGCTGGAAGTCTCGCCCGAGTCCACCAAGTGGTTGGGAACGGACAAGGAACTGGAGCCGCTGCCGTTTGAAGCGCAGTGGCAGGAGATCCAGTCGAAGATGTCCCGTCATCCGCAGCCGCAGGAGGCGATCCGGCTCATCCGCCTGATCCGACGCCGCGAGATCCTGAGGATCGCCATCGCTGACAGCTCCGGTCTGCTCAGCCAGGAGGAAGTGGGAAGGGCCCTTGCCGACGCCGACCGGGCCGCGGTCCTCGGTGCTCTCAACGTTGCAGAAGCAGAGGTACGGGGCGGCGATGAGCCGCTGACCGACGTCGTGGTGGTGGCGATGGGGCGCCAGGGCGGGCGGGAGATCACCTACGGCTCGGATGCCGACGTAATGTACGTGCACCGGCCGCGCCCCGGTGCGGAGGCCGAGGCCGCGCAGCGGGAGGCTGAACGGATCGTCACGCTGCTGCGCCAGCGCCTCCAGCAGCCGTGCACGCCGCCGATCCTCGCTGAGCGCGTCCTCGAAGTCGACGCGGACCTCCGACCTGAGGGCAAGCAGGGGCCGATGGTCCGGTCGCTCGAATCCTTCCGCGAGTACTACCGCCGCTGGTCGCTGGTGTGGGAGTCGCAGGCGCTGTTGCGGGCCCTTCCGATGGCCGGCGATGACGGGCTCAGTTCGGCATTCCAGGAACTGATCGATCCGCTCAGGTATGAACGGACGGTCACCGATGCGGACCTCCGGGAGATTCGCAGGATCAAGGCCCGGGTCGAATCCGAGCGGCTTCCGCGTGGAGCGGACCCTTCACGCCACCTGAAGCTGGGCAGGGGCGGACTCAGTGACGTCGAGTGGCTGATACAGCTCCTGCAGCTTCAACACGCCCGCGACATCCGCGCCCTTCGGACCACTTCAACGCTGGAAGCAATGGACGCTGTGCAGGAACATGGGCTTCTGCCGTCCGACGACGTCGCCACCCTGCGTGCCAGCTGGCGACTCGCCTCCCGCATCCGGTCGGCGAACACCATCTGGGGCGGGAAGCAGTCCGACCTCCTGCCGTCCTCGCGACGCGACCTCGAGGCAGTAGCGCGTTGGTGCGGGTACGGGTCGGGCAAGGGAACCCAGCTTGAAGAGGACTACCTGCGGCTGACCCGACGCAGCCGTGCCATCTTCGAGCGCCACTTCTACGGCTACGACGGCTGACTACTTGGGACTTTGACCGGAAGCCGAAACGGGGGTTGAACGGACACGGGTTGCTTAACGGAAATAGGGCCGCACCGAGGTGCGGCCCTATTTCCGTAGTCACGTCCTAGACGCCGTAGTACAGCTCGAACTCGTAGGGGTTCGGGCGTGCCGCGAGCGGAGTAATCTCCACCTCGCGCTTGTAGGCGATCCAGGTATCGATGAGATCCTGGGTGAACACGCCGCCCGCCTGCAGGAACTCATTGTCGTTCTCAAGGGCGATGAGAGCTTCTTCGAGCGAACCCGGTGCCTTCTGGATGTCCTTGGCTTCTTCGGCAGGAAGCTCGTACAGGTCCTTGTCGATCGGGTCAGCCGGTTCGATCCTGTTCTTGATCCCGTCCAAGCCCGCCATCAGCTGTGCGGCGAACGCCAGGTACGGGTTGGAGGAGGGGTCCGGAGCGCGGAACTCGATGCGCTTGGCCTTGGGATTGGAACCGGTGATCGGGATGCGGATGCCAGCCGAACGGTTACCCTGCGAGTAGACCATGTTGACGGGAGCCTCGAAGCCCTTGACCAGGCGGCGGTAGGAGTTGACCGTCGGGTTGGTGAAGGCGAGGACTGCAGAAGCGTGCTTCAACAGGCCACCGATGTACCAGCGAGCAAGGTCCGACAGGCCGGCGTAGCCGCGCTCGTCGTAGAACAGCGGTTCGCCGTTGCTCCAAAGCGACTGGTGGCAGTGCATGCCGGAACCGTTGTCACCGAAGATCGGCTTCGGCATGAAGGTTGCCGACTTGCCCCAGGCGTTGGCAACGTTCTTGATGATGTACTTGAACTTCTGCAGGTCGTCAGCCGCGTGCACCATGGTGGTGAACTTGTAGTTGATCTCCGCCTGTCCGGCGCCGCCGACTTCGTGGTGCGAACGCTCGACCTCAAGGCCTACGGCATCCAGCTCAACACACATTGCGTCGCGCAGGTCGGCCTGCTTGTCAACGGGCGAGACGGGGAAGTAGCCGCCCTTGAAGGGGGTTTTGTTGCCCAGGTTTCCGCCGACTTCCTCGCGGCCGGTGTTCCAGGGTGCTTCGATCGAGTCCAGCTTGTAGAAAGCGCCCTGCGGGCTGGACTCGTACTGGATGTTCTCGAAGATGTAGAACTCGGCCTCGGGGGCGAAGAAGGCGGTGTCTGCAATGCCGCTTGATGCCAGGTAGGCCTCGGCGCGCTCAGCCACGCCGCGCGGGTCGCGGTGGTAGGGGTCACCGGTACGGGGGTTCACGATCGAGAAGTTCAGCGCGAGGGTCTTCTCGATGCGGAAGGGGTCGATGAACGCGGTGGTGACATCGGGGATCAGCTGCATATCGGATTCCGCAATGCCCTGGAAGCCCCGGATCGAGGATCCGTCGAACAGCTGACCATGTACGAAGAAGTCGGCGTCTACTGACTTCGCCGGCACGTTGAAGTGCTGCTGAACGCCCGGAAGGTCGGTGAAACGGACGTCTACGAACTTCACATCTTCGTCAGCGATGTACTTGAGGACTTCGTCCGCATTCTTGAACATCGGATTATGCTCCTAACGCATATTCGGGGGAGAGCGACCGGGAGTCGGTAGCGCGGGGGAACCGCCGCCTGGCATACGAGCCGCGGCCGCAACAGCCCCAACACTATGAATGCGCAGTTACCCGTTGGTGTCGCAAATGTTTCCGGCGTGTAACTTAACCGGGATGCAGCGCACCCGTTGCTTCTCCACCCTAACGTCTTGCGGCTACTCAGGCCCCGGGGCCGGCGGCCCGACGGCGGGCGCCTGCTTCCAACGGCGCCTCACCGCCGAGCGATAGAGTGGTGAAGTGGTTGAGCGTAGAGATATCAGTTCATGGCTGGAGGGTCCGCCGTCGCGCGGAGAGGGCCACTGGCCGGGGCAGCGCCTCGGCCGTCCGAGGGACGGCAAGGGCTCCATTGCCCGTCCCGGACGCCGATTGGGTGCCCTTGCGATTGACTGGGCGTTGTGCACCCTGATTTCCGCCGCATTCTTTCGCTACGACGGGATGGCAACGCTGGGAATCTTCGCGATCGAGCAGATGGTTCTCGTCGGAACGCTCGGTTACAGCGTGGGTCACAGGGTTTTCGGCATGCAGGTCCAAAAGCTGACCGGGCAGGCGGCGGGCTTCGGCTCAGGGATCATCCGTACCCTGCTGATCTGCCTCGTGATCCCAGCGGTGGTTTTCGACGAGGATCAACGCGGCCTGCATGACCGCGCGGCCCGAACCGTCCTCGTGAGGATATGACCTGGGGAAGTTGTGACACCGTCCCGGCCTGAGGGCGGCGCCGCACAGCACCGACGAGAAGTAGCAGAAGGCCGCCGGCACCCAAGGGCGCCGGCGGCCTTCTGCTTGATTCTGTCCCTCAGGGCTAGCGGCCCCGCATGGCCTTCCGGTCCGGGCGGGCCTTGAACGGATCCACACCCTTGGGAATAGGCATACGGGTTCCGAGGGCGCTCAACCGCTTGTCGACGGCGGTGACTTCCTGACGGGTAAGGGTCTTCTTCATTTTCTGCAGCTTCTTGGCGATGCGCTGGAGCGGCACCTGTCCCTCTCCGCTGCCGGCGTGCACCACGTGCACCGGGACACCGGGGACGATCCGGTTCATCTTTACCCGCTCCCCATTGACCAGTTGCTTGACGCGGACAACGGGCCCTTCGGCGACCAGGACGATCCCGGGACGGCCGATTGCGCGGAAGACGGCGTCTTGAGTACGCGGGTTGACCGCCACCGGTTCGTCCTTGAGGATCCAGCCACGGCGGAGGACGCTCAGCGCAGCCCCGGCCGCGCCCGGCTTTCCTTCGATCTGCGCGAAGGCGGCCCGTTCAGCACGCCTCGAGAGGATGAACAGCGCAGCGAGGAATGCCAGCGGCACCGCGATAATGACCATGGTGATCACGTTGCGGATAAGGAAGCCGATCAGCAGTCCGACGGCGATAACAGCCAGGAAAGTCAGGACCATGATCCAGACGACGTTCGGATCGTTGCGCCGCGTCATCGCGAAAACTTCAGCGATGCGCTTCCAGGTTCCCGGCTTCTTGGGCGGCTTGTCCGCCTTGGGCTTGCGAGAGAAGAGACGACGCTGTGGACGTGATCCGTCGGTATCAGTGCTGTTGGCCATAGTGGGTTAATTCTACGGGATGCCGGGCGTACGGCGGACGCCGCACCAAGGGGACGTCCGCCGTCGTACTGGAAAGGGGATCAGCCAGCGATCAGGCTGGAGGCCTCCTGAAGGGTGCTTCCCGAATCCTCGATGTGTGCCAGTTCGGGGGGCAGCTCCAGACCCTTTTTCCGCATGGCGCGAGCCCACAGGCGGCCGGCGCGGTAGGAGGAACGAACCAGGGGCCCGCTCATGACGCCAAGGAAGCCGATCTCGTCCGCTTCCTCCTGCAACTCAACGAACTCCTGCGGCTTCACCCAGCGGTCCACGGGCAGGTGCCGCTCGCTTGGGCGAAGGTATTGGGTGATCGTGATCAGATCACAGCCCGCGGCGTGCAGATCGCGCAGTGCCTCGGAAATCTCCTCACGGGTCTCTCCCATTCCGAGGATCAGGTTCGACTTGGTGACCATGCCGCGGTCGCGGCCCTGCGTGATGACGTCGAGTGAGCGCTCGTAACGGAAGGCGGGACGGATGCGCTTGAAAATCCGGGGAACGGTCTCGACGTTGTGGGCGAAGACCTCAGGCTGGGCTTCGCAGATGGCAGCGATGTGCTCGGGCTTGCCGGAAAAATCCGGAATGAGTATTTCGACGCCGGTGCCAGGGTTCAGAGCGTGGATCTGCCGGATGGTCTCGGCATACAGCCAGACACCCTCGTCCGGGAGATCATCACGTGCCACGCCGGTGACAGTTGCGTAGCGCAGGTTCATCGACTGCACGGACTGCGCAACCTTGAACGGTTCACTGCGGTCCAGCGGTGCGGGACGCCCCGTGTCGATCTGGCAGAAGTCGCAGCGGCGGGTGCATTCGGACCCACCGATGAGGAAGGTGGCCTCACGGTCCTCCCAGCATTCGAAGATGTTGGGACAGCCTGCTTCCTCGCAGACGGTGTGAAGCCCTTCCTTCTTAACCTGGTTTTTCAGGCTGACGAATTCGGGGCCGATGTTCACCTTGGCTTTGATCCAGTCAGGCTTGCGTTCGACGGGAACCGCGGCGTTTCGCGCCTCGACGCGCAGCAGACGGCGTCCCTCGGGGGCCAGGCTCACAGTAATGCTCCTTCCGGCTGGTCGTTTCCGACCGCTTGGGCTGTGCCGGACGCCGGCACTACGGTTTCGGCGTCGAGAACCAGCGATTCCTTATTTTTGCGCAGCTCTTCCTCGATCCGCGACACGATGTCGGCAGGCGTGACCGTACGCCCGAGCTCCGCCGAGATACTGGTGACTCCGGCGTCGGTGATGCCACACGGGATGATCTGGGCGAAGGGGGAGAGGTCGTTGCTGCAGTTGATGGCGAAGCCGTGCATGGTAACCCGACGGTTGATGCGGATGCCGATCGCTGCGATCTTGCGCGCCGGCTTCTGATCGTCCGCCGCCAACCACACTCCGGACCTGCCCTCGATCCTGACACCGCGGATGTTGTAGTCCTGCAGGACAGCAATGATGACGTCCTCAAGAATTCCCACGTAGTCGGCAACACGGGTGGGCTCCGGAAGCGCAAGGATGGGGTAGCCCACCAGCTGGCCCGGACCGTGCCAGGTCAGCTTTCCTCCGCGGTCCACGGGAACAACCGGGGTTCCATCGAACGGCTTTTCGTGCTCCTCGGTCCGCTTGCCGGCGGTGTACACGGGAGAGTGCTCCAAAAGCAGGACCGTGCTTGGGTGCGTACCTTCGACAACCGCCTCATGCAGCACACGCTGCCGTTCCCAGCCGTCGAGGTAGTCGACGAAGTGCGGGTCGAACCCGATTCGGGAGAACTCCAGAGTCATTCCTCAAGGGTAGACCCGGCCGACAGTGAACTCACATTCGGGGACCGGGATGTGTTGTGGATAACTTCTGCGGGCTCGGCGGAAATGCCCAAGACTGGTCGCCATGGACAACTTCCTTCGCCAGACGGCAGCAGGGCCTGCGGACACGGTGACCGATTCCGATTCTGCGGTGCCGCCGCACGCGGACGGGTATCACACCGGAAGACTGCTTGGTGTGGGCGGGAGCGCCGCCGTGTGGCTCGTAACGGATGCGCGAACGGGTGAAGCGCGAGCCCTGAAGGTCCCGAAGGCTTCGCCGAACGGCGTCGCGGACCTGAGGCAGCTCCGGCGGGAAGTGACCGTCCTGGCCGGCCTCACGCATCCTCACCTGTTGGCAATCCACGACGTCGTAGCGACGGACCTCGGGCCCGCGCTTCTGATGGACTACGCTGCCGGCGGTTCAGTGCTCAACCTCGTGACGGTGCGGCGCCGGTTGAGCGTTGGCGAATGTGTCACGGTATTGGTGCCTTTAGCACGGGCGCTGGCTTTCCTGCATAGCCGGTCAGTGGTGCATGGCGATGTCGCACCGGGAAATGTGCTTCTAACCCCAGAGGGAATGCCGCTGCTGTCAGACCTGGGCACGGGGCGCCTCATCGCGGAGGCAGAATCCGTCGAGAGGTTCACCGACGGTTTTGCGGCAGGAGAAGTGATTCAGGGGCATCCGCCTGACCCGCGTTCTGATGTGTATTCCGTGGCAGCGCTCGGTTGGTACGTACTGACGGGGCAGGCTCCCGGGCAAGCCCGCCATCGGGCGCCCTTGACAGTCCTGGTGCCCGAGGTCTCGCCGGAACTGCGCGACATTCTGGAGGCAGGGTTGGACGAGGACCCGCGCCGGCGCCCAACTGCGTCTGACCTTGCGCAGGCAGTACTTTCCGCGGCAGAGGCACAGCCCCTCGATCTCGTTAACGCGGTGCATCCGACGGTCCTGCCGCACTTGCTGACGCGCCGCGCGACGCGGGACCAGCAGACGGACGGGCACCGGAAGCTGTCGGCGACACTGGGCGGGATCAAGGTGCTGGCCCGCCGGAGGAAGGCGCAGGGCCGCCGTGCCCACGTCGCTCACGGTACCGGTGGCGCAGGCGGGCAGCGTCTGCAACGCATGGTCAGGCCTGCCGTCGCAGCGGGTCTCGTCGTTTCCGGGACCTTTCTGGTCCTTCCTCAGCTTCCCGGAGCAGCTGAAACATCTCCTGGGCCGGCCGACCTGAATGACCGAAGTGCCAGTGAAAACGCCGACAGCACCGACACGACGCAAATCCACACGGCAAGGACGAACACGCAGCTTTCCGAGGCGGTGCTGGATCGCCTTGACAACGGAGACCCGCTGAAAGCGCTGCCCGCCCTGGCGACAGTTCGTGCCCGTGCGTTTGCCACGGGAGACCCCGGCCTTCTTTCCCATGTGAACGTTGACGGCTCTGATGCGATGGCCGCGGACAGGGAGATCCTCGGCACCCTGGCAGAGCAG
This sequence comes from Arthrobacter sp. JZ12, assembly GCF_035189165.1. Lineage (NCBI taxonomy): Bacteria > Bacillati > Actinomycetota > Actinomycetes > Micrococcales > Micrococcaceae > Arthrobacter > Arthrobacter sp. JZ12. The sequence goes on from NZ_CP045246.1 coordinate 1,415,892, forward strand.
GGGCATGTCTATCAAGGCCTGAGCGTCCGGCTGGAGAGCATGAGCTTGCTGGAAGAGAACACCATGGCGGAGGGTGCGGCGGATGACAAAGCAGCGGTAAGGGCGACCGCCCAGATGTCGGGATATACCGAGGCGGACACATCGGGACAGGTGGTGCAAAACGTCCCCGAGCCGGCGCCGCAGGAACTGCTCTTCCTGCTGGAAAGGGTCAACGGCACATGGAAAATAGGACAGGTGCACACGCCGGACGGGGTCTGAGGCCCCTTTCATATGTGTGGTTATGATCGGACAATGGCCTCCTCTCATTACCTGCGCTATCCGCATCTGTCCGGAGATCTCATCACTTTCGCGGCTGAGAATGACGTCTGGGTCGCCCCAGTGTCCGGAGGGAGGGCATGGCGGATCTCGGCACTGCAGCTACCGGTCCGCAATCCGCGCTTTTCGCCGGACGGCTCGATCATCGCCTGGACGGTCGTGCAGGGAGCAGCGCCGGAGGTCGTCGTTGCGGACGCCGACGGCGGCAATTTCAGGCGCCTCACCTACTGGGGTCACCAGAGCACGCGGGTGAAAGGGTTCACAGCCGACGGCCGGATCATCGCCACCAGCGCATTCCGCCACGAAGATCCCCGGCACACCTGGGCCTACACCCTCCCGGTTGACGGCTCTTCCTACGGGACCATTCCCTATGGCCCGGTTGACGCGATCGTCCATGGCGAAGCGCTGGGAGATGAACGCCCTGCGGTCATCGGCAGCGTCATGACCCGCGAGCAGGCATGGTGGAAGCGTTACCGCGGCGGTACGGCGGGCAAGCTCTGGATCGACGGCGATGGATCGGGTGACTTTCGACGCTTCCTCTCTGACCTTGACGGCAACCTCACGGACCCGATGTGGGTCGGTGGGCGCCTGGCGTTCCTGTCCGACCATGAGGGCTACGGCAACCTCTACTCAGTTACGCCCGGCGGAGATGACCTGCGCCGCCACACCGACCACGAGGACTTCTACGCCCGTCACGCAACCACCGACGGCACCAGGGTGATCTATGAGTCGGCAGGTGCCCTATGGCTCCTGGACGGGCTGGACGCCGAGCCGGCGCCGCTAAATATTTCCCTCGGTTCCGCATCCACGCTGCGGCGCCCGCAACCGCTCAACGTCGCCCGGCATCTTTCGGCCGCCGTGCCGGTCCCCGACGGTCGCGCCAGCATAGTTGAGTCACACGGGACGCTTCACCTCCTTACCCACCGCGACGGACCGTCGCGCGTGGTCGATGCCACTGCCGGCGTGCGCTCCCGGCTCGGCCGCCCGCTCGGCCCCGACAGCGTTGCCTACGTGGCGGACCACGACGGTGAGGAAGCGCTGTTCATCCGCAACATGTTCGACGTCGACCTACCGGTCTCGCCTGCTCCCGCCGATCCGGATGTAAAGCCCGCAGATCACGATCTGCCCGCACCTGTTCCGGCGTCGCAGCCCGACGAAGCCGTGGGCCGAACGGAAGACAGCAGCGCAGGTAGCCCGGGCGACGGTGAGTCGCCCCAGACCGTCGTCGTCGATGCTCAGGACAGCGCCGGCTCACCGGCAGGACAACGGATCGCGTTCCCCCAACCTTTCAGGGCGAGCAATCTGGCGGTCAGCCCGGATGGGCAGGCCGTGGCGGTTGCCGGGGAAATGGGCGAAATCCTGATCCACGAGGTCGGTTCCAACGACTTCTTCGCGCTCTCGTCGACGCCGCATGGCGCAATCGACGACCTCGCGTTCTCACCCGACTCAAAATGGCTGGTGTGGGCCGAGCCGGTCACGGGCGAAGGTGCGCGCACCCGGATCCGGTTGGCGCGCATCACCCGGGATTCCGAGGTCCTTGATGTCACCGACGGCCGCTTCCGCGACCACGCGCCGTCGTTCACACCCGACGGCAGGTTTCTTGCCTTCCTGTCGGACCGCAGTTTCGATCCGGTCTACGACACACACAGGTTCGACCTGAGCTTCCCTGCCTCAACAAAGCCGTTCCTGGTCGCGCTTGCGGCGGACACCGCCTCGCCCTTCGGCCCGGCCGTACATGACCGGCCTGCCGCCGTGGCAGGCAACGGCGCGGAGAAGTCCGATGGGGAAGCTCCGGCGGTGGAGGTAGCGCCGGAACGCCTGGCCGAACGCATCATCCCGGTTCCGGTACCGCAGGGCACCTACGAGGGCCTTCGGGCAGTCGAGAACGCGCTTCTCTGGGTTGCGGGAGACCTGATGGGCACCACGGGCGACGGCCGCGCCACGACAGACGAAAAAGAACCCGCCAAGCGGCTGGAACGGTTCGACATGGTCAAGCGGGAAACTGCAACCCTCGTGCAGGAAGTCGATTCATTCGAGGTGAGCAGCGACGGTAAGCGTGCCGTCATCATAAAGGGCGGCACTGTGACGGCGGTGCCGACCTCGGGACCGGCAGACGCCGACTCTCCCGACCGGATCACGGTGGACCTGAACCGGATCCGTGTGCTGCTCGACCCGCCGAGCGTATGGCGTCAGGCCTTCGAGGATGCCTGGCGGCTCCAGCGTGACTTCTTCTGGGCGGAAGACATGGGCGGGTTGGACTGGAATGCGGTCCGCGACCGGTACCGGCCGTTGCTCGATCGCCTTGGCTCACACGACGACCTCGTGGACGTGCTGTGGGAACTGCACGGTGAGCTCGGGACCTCCCACGCCTACGTCACACCGGCCCTGGTCAGCGAGCCCGGCGCCGGTTCCCACGGCTTCCTGGGCGCGGAACTGAGCCGGTCCGCCTACGGCTGGCGTGTTGACCGCATCTTCGCCGGTGAGTCGTCAGACCCACAGGCCACTTCGCCGCTCGCCGCTCCCGGCGTCGCTGTAGAGCCTGGGGACATCATCCAGGCGATTGACGGTGTCCCTGTGCCTGCGGAGCTCGGTCCTTCCGTGCTGCTCACCGCAGCTGGTGGCCGCCCCGTTGAACTTACGGTTGCAAGGGTTGACGACGACGGCGGCCAGCCCGCCGTGCGCCGCGTGGCGGTGGTGCCGCTGCGCAGCGAAGAGCGGCTGCGCTACCAGAACTGGGTGAATGCCAATCGTGCGATCGTGCATGAAGCGTCGGATAAGCGCTTCGGCTACCTGCACATTCCGGACATGGTTGCGCGTGGATGGGCGCAGCTGCACAGGGACCTGGACCGGGAGACCGCGCGCGACGGCCTGATCATCGACGTTCGACGGAACCGCGGCGGTCACACGTCCCAGCTTGTAGCTGAGTTGATTGGGCGGAAGGTCACCGCTTGGTCCCTGCCGCGCGGTGAGCAGCCCGGCACCTACCCGGCCCACGCCCCGCGCGGCCCCGTAGTGGTGCTGACGGACGAATTCGCCGGTTCAGACGGGGACATCATCACGCAGGTAGCCAAACTAAGGGGGATCGGTCCGGTGATCGGCACCCGCACCTGGGGCGGCGTCGTCGGTATTGACGGCCGCTTCAACCTTGCCGACGGAACCGGCGTCACCCAACCGCGGTATGCCTTCTGGATGACCGGCGGCGTGGAGTGGGGTGTCGAGAACTACGGCGTGGATCCCGACATCGAGGTGCCGTTCCCGCCACATGCATACGCGAACCAGGAGGACCCGCAGCTGGAGCATGCCGTGGGCATCCTTCGCGAGATGATCGCCGAGTTGCCCACGGATGTTCCGCCGGTGCGGGAGAACCATCCACGGTTGGCTCCGCCTCCGCTGCCTCCGCGTCGCTAGCCACACCGCTAGTCACACCGCAGAGCCTCACAAAGAAAGAGCGCCCTTCCACCTGATGGTGGACGGGCGCTCTTCCTTTGTTGATCCGTGAATCAGGACTCCAGGGTGGCATCCAATGAAATGTTCTTGACGCCTGCGAGAGCCTGGGAGACCGGGCAACCCGTCTTTGCGTCGTTGGCGAGGCGCTGGAAGTCCTCCTCGCTCAGACCGGGCACGGATGCCCTCAGTGTGAGACGAATGGCCGTGATGCCCTCACCGGGCTGGAAGTCCACCTCAGCCTTGGTTTCGATACGGTCGGGAGTCTTTCCCTCGCCGCCGAGTGCATGGCTGAACGCCATGGAGAAGCACGCCGAATGCGCGGCAGCGATCAATTCCTCCGGGCTGGTCTTGCCCTCTGCCTGCTCCGCTCGTGCCTTCCAAGTCACGTCGTAGGTGCCGAGGCCGGAGGTGTCCAGCGACACCTGTCCCGAGCCGGACGGAAGGTCACCTGTCCACACGGTGTGTGCTGAGCGTACGGTAGCCATGAGTTCTCCTCTTCAGTGGTTGAATCATGCATCCGGACGGAAGTGTCCGGTTTCCCCGTCATTGACGGGAAGATTGTGTAACCGGCAGCAAGGCAAAGGCAGCGCCCAGGAATCCCGGACGCTGCCTTGTGCACAGTGCATCTACAGACCGAGGTCGGCCTCGAAGGCGCCATCTTCCAGACGCGACTTCAGCGACTGCAGGAACCTGCCTGCATCTGCGCCGTCCACCAGCCTGTGGTCGTAGGTGAGGCAGAGGTACATCATCGAACGGATGGCGATGGTGTCTTCCCCATCCGCATCGGTCACGACGACGGGGCGCTTGACGATCGCACCGGTGCCCAGGATGCCAACCTGGGGCTGGTTGATGATCGGCGTGTCGAAGAGCGCTCCGACCGATCCGATGTTGGTGATGGTGAAGGTGCCGCCGGACAGCTCATCAGGTCCGATCTGACCGTTGCGGGTGCGCGCACCGACGTCGGAGATCTTCTTTGCGAGGCCGGCCAGGTTGAGGTTGCCGGCATCGTTGATCACCGGAACCAGAAGACCCTTCTCGGTATCCACCGCGATCGCGAGGTGCTCGGCGTCGTGGTAGGTCACTTCCTTCGCTTCCTCATCGAAGGAGGCGTTCAGCTTCGGGTGCTGCTTGAGAGCCTCGGTGACCGCCTTGGCGATGAACGGCAGGAAGGTGAGCTTTGCGCCGTTCTGTGCCTGGAAGGTGTCCTTCGCCTTGGAACGGAGACGGGCGACGCGGGTCATATCCACCTCGATGACCTGAGTCAGCTGGGCAGATACCTCGAGGGACTCGCGCATGCGCCGGGCGATGGTCTGGCGGATCCGCGGTGCCTTCTCAACCGTCCCGCGCAGCTTCGAGGCTGCGGCGGGCGCCGCAGCGGGTGCGGAGGACGCTGCAGGAGCAGTCGGTGCCTGCTGTGCTGCCTTGGCTGCTTCAGCGGCTTCGAGGACGTCCTGCTTGCGGATGCGTCCACCGACTCCGGTGCCCTTGACGGAGGAGAGGTCCACTCCCTGCTGGTTCGCGAGCTTGCGCACCAGCGGAGTGACATAGGTGGAGTCGGAGCCGGTTGACTCTTCGCGGGGCTTCTCCGCTGCAGGGGCAGGTGCCGGTGCAGCCGGCTGCGGTGCTGCGGCCGGTGCGGGTGCAGCCGGTTCCGGCTGGGCTTCAGCCTTCGGCGCAGGCTCGGCTACCGGTTCCTCACGCTCAGTGGAAGGTGCCGCGGCAACAGGCTCGGCCTTGGCGGGCTCTGCCTGGGCGGGAGCGGCGCTTCCGGAACCGATAACGGCGAGGACGGAGCCCACTTCCGCGGTCTCGTCCTCATTGACCCTGATCTCCTGTAGGGTACCGGCAACCGGCGAGGGGATTTCGGTATCCACCTTGTCAGTGGACACCTCAAGGAGCGGCTCATCAACGGCGACCTCATCGCCTACTGCCTTGAGCCAGCGCGTCACGGTTCCTTCTGTGACGCTTTCGCCGAGGGCGGGAAGGGTCACCTCCGTGCCCTGACCGCTGCCCTCACCACTGCCTGCGGGGGCGGAGGGAGCTTCCTCTGCAGGTTCCGGAGCGGGGGCAGGCGCCTCTACGGGCTCTTCGGCCGGAGCCTCAGGAGCAGCAGCGGAAGCGGAGTTGTCCGAACTGCCGGAGCCTCCGGACCCGTCACCGATCCTCACCAGGGGAGCGCCAACCTCGGCGGTCTCATCCTCGGCAACGAGGATTTCCTCGATCACCCCGGCTACGGGGGAGGGAATCTCGGTGTCGACCTTGTCTGTTGATACTTCGAGCAGGGGCTCGTCGACTTCAACGCGGTCGCCGACCTGCTTGAGCCATCGGGTGACGGTACCCTCGGTGACGCTCTCGCCCAGGGCCGGCAAGTTCACGGATTCAGACATGGTGTCCGTTTCTCCTTGTTTGTTCTACCCCGACCGCCGGTCCCGGTAACAGCCGGTCGGTGTGAGGTTGCCAGTGATGCTTTGGTTGGAGGGTGGGGCAGCCGGAAAGGCTGCCCCGTGTTGCAGCGGAAGCTGCGGTCAGCCGTGAAGCGGCTTGCCGGCGAGAGCGAGGTGAGCCTCTCCGAGTGCCTCGTTCTGGGTGGGATGTGCGTGGACCAGCTGGGCCACATCCTCCGGGTACGCTTCCCAGTTCACGATGAGCTGGGCTTCACCGATCTGCTCGCCCATGCGGGTTCCGATCATGTGTACGCCGACGACCGGTCCGTCTTTCTCCCGCACGAGCTTGACGATTCCGCCGGTTCCGAGAATGGAGCTCTTTCCGTTTCCGGCGAGGTTGTACTCCTGGGTTTCCACCCGGTCATCGCCGAGCTTCTCCTTGGCCGCCTTCTCGGTCAGGCCGACCGAAGCGATTTCCGGCTCGCAATAGGTGACCTTGGGGATGTTCACGTCTTCGACGATGACCGGCTTCAGGCCGGCGATCTCCTCGGCGACGAAAATGCCCTGCTGGTAGCCGCGGTGTGCAAGCTGGAGGCCGGGAACGATGTCGCCGACAGCGTAGATGTTTCCGACGCCGGTGTGCAGGCGCTCATCGGTGATGACAAATCCGCGGTCGAGGGTGATGCCGGCCTCTTCGTAGCCGAGTCCGTCTGTCACCGGTCCACGACCGACGGCAACCAGGAGGAGGTCCGCCTCGAAGGTCTTGCCGTCTGCCAGCGTCACCTTGACACCGGCATCGCTCTGCTCGACCTTCTCGAAGAAGGTGCCGGTGTTGAACTTGATGCCGCGCTTCTTGAAGGCGCGCTCAAGGTTCTTGACGATGGAGGCGTCCTCATTGGGGACCAGCGACGGCAGACCCTCGATAATGGTGACGTCCACGCCGAAAGACTTCCAGACGGAGGCGAACTCACAGCCGATGACGCCGCCGCCGAGGACGATTGCGCTGCTGGGAATGGACTCCATGGTGAGCGCCTGGTCGGAGGTGATGACCTTGCCGCCGATTTCGAGGCCGGGCAGCGAACGGGAATACGAACCGGTGGCAAGGATGATGTTCTTGCCGGTGTAGGTGGTGCCGTTGACCTCGATGGTGTTCTGCCCGGTCAGCTTGCCGGCGCCCTCGATGACGGTGATTCCCTTGGCCTTGATCAGGCCCTGCAGCCCCTTGTACTTGCCGGCAATGATGCCGTCCTTGTACGCGTTCACCGCGGCCATGTCGATCGACTCGAAGGTTGCCTTGATTCCGTACTTCCCGGCATCGCGCGCGCTGTCTGCAACCTCGGCGGAGTGCAGCAGTGCCTTCGTGGGGATACACCCGTTGTGGAGGCAGGTTCCTCCGAGCTTGCTCTTTTCAATGAGCCCAACGGTGAAGCCGAGCTGGACGGCCCGAAGGGCGGCGGCGTAACCCCCGCTGCCTCCGCCCAGTACCAGGATGTCGAATTCTTGCGCAGTTGCCGTATCGGCCACGTGGACGCTCCCTCGCGTGATCGGTGACGCGCCTGGATCGCGCGCGTCGGTTGATGTCTGGCGGAATGCTGTGTGATCAGGGTTCACCCTATCGCCAGATCACACCATCAGCCACTTGATGAAGGGCAGAGCACGCCCCTATGTGTCGAGTCTCACCCTGCCGGGCGGGGCTCAGTTCGAGTGCCGGTCCACCCGCTCGGCGACGTCCTCGACGTAGGCGAGCAGGGTGCGGACTCCGACGCCGGTGGCACCCTTCGGGGTGTAACCGTACGCACCGCCCTCGTTGAAGGCCGGACCGGCGATGTCCAGGTGGGCCCAGGGGATCTTGGCGCCGTCGGCATCTCCCACGAATTCCCGCAGGAAGACGGCAGCGGTCATCATGCCTCCGAACTTCTCGCCCACGTTCGCGATGTCGGCGACGGTGGAGTCGAGGCTAGGACGCAGCTCTTCGGGCAGGGGCATGGGCCAGAACTGCTCACCCACGCGGTCGGCTGCGGCCTTCACCGCGTCCCGAACGCCGTCGTCGCCCATCACGCCCGACATGCGCTTGCCGAGGGCGACCATCTGTGCGCCGGTGAGAGTGGCGATGTCGATGATCGCATCCGGGCCCTCCGCACTGGCCGCGGCCAGGGCGTCGGCCATGACAAGCCGCCCCTCGGCATCGGTATTCAGGACTTCTACGGTGCGGCCGCCGAAGGTGGTGAGGACGTCGGAGGGGCGCTGGGCGGTGCCCGAGGGCATGTTCTCGGCGAGGCAGAGCCAGCCGCTGACGCTGACGGGAAGCCCCAGCTTTGCGACGGCCGCCACGGCGGCGAGGACGACGGCGGCACCCGCCATGTCAAGCTTCATGGTCTGCATGCCTGCACCGGGCTTGAGCGACAGGCCGCCCGAATCGAAGGTGATTCCCTTGCCGACGAAGGCGAGGTTGATCTTTGCCTTGGCCGGCGAATACTCCAGCTTCACCAGGCGCGGAGGCCGGGACGATCCCTTGCCGACGCCGAGGATGCCCCCGTAGCCGTCCTTTTCCAGCTTCTTCTCATCGAGCACAGTCACCTTCACCGGAAGGCCTTTCACATGTTCCCGAGCGAACTGTGCGAAGGATTCGGGGTACAGGTGGCTGGGCGGCTGATTGACGAGCGTCCGGGTGGCGTTGACGCCGTGAGCAATTGTCCTGGCCCGCTCGAGGGCCGGCTTGAGGCGGCGGTCCTGGGCGGCCGGCGTCAGGATGGTGGCCCGACGCAGGGAACGGGTGGAGGGACGAGGTGCCTTGCCGCCCACCGTTGAGTAATGCTCGGTGTAGGTGTAGCTGCCCAGCAGGATGCCCTCGGCCACCGCTGCGGCCTGATCGACGGTGGGCGCGGGAAGTGCGAAGGCAACGCTTTCCACATTGGACAGCTGGCGGGCGACGGCTCCGGCCGTACGCCTCAGCGTCTCCTCCGTCAGGGGTTGTCCCGAGCCTGAACGGCCTGTTCCAGCGAGCACGAGCACGTCCGCACCTGTTTCCGGCAGGCCGGGGAAACGCCGGACCTCATCCGCGGCACCCGTGACTGCCAGGGATGAAAGGGTGTCGGCGAGCGCGCGCGCTGATTTGCCCGTCAGCGGGTTGTCCAGTAGCACCGGACCGTCAGGGCTCTGGCCGGTGCCGATCACTAGGACCTCGCACCCTGACTTCCGAATGTCTTTCGAGACCGCGGTCAGGTCAATTTCGCTGGTGTTGCTCACGAAGGCTTATCCTCGCTTCCGAGTGTCTGGAGGTGACTGTCTGGAGCGCAGGTTGTGCGGCCCCATCCGTTCCTACCGATCGTAGCGGCACCCTGTGACATGCGTCCTACGGCAGCCGAACGGGGAATGTCCGCCGGGAGCCCCGACGTTGCGTATCTCTGGAAGTCCACAGGCATCATCTAGGGTGAGATGCACACTGTCCGGTCGGCCGTCTGCGCCGGGATTCCAGCTGAGGAGGAAGCAATGTTGGAGCCGCGAACCCTGTACAACCTCAACAACTCGATCATTGACGATCCTGCCCTGCAGGGTCTGCCGCTCGTTGCCGGCTTCACGGGCTTTGTTGACGCCGGCCAGGTCGTGTCCCAGGTCCGCGAGGAGCTTCTGGATTCCCTGGAGAACGAGGTACTCGCGGTTTTCGACACGGACCAGTTGATCGACTACCGCAGCCGCCGCCCCCGGATCACCTTTGACCAGGATCACCTGACCGACTATCAGCCCCCTGCCCTCGAACTGCGGGTACTCCAGGACCGGCTGGGGGAGCGGTTCCTCCTGCTGAGTGGTATGGAACCGGACCTGCAGTGGGAGCGGTTCGCCGCCGCCGTCCGGCAGCTTGTCACCCGGCTGGATACTCCGCTGGTCTCGTGGATCCACTCGATTCCCATGCCGGTTCCGCACACCCGGCCGATCGGGGTGACCGTTCACGGAAACCGAAGTGACCTCATCGAGGGGATGGGATCTTCCTGGAAGCCCACTGCCGAACTGCAGGCCTCAATGGGGCACCTGCTGGAACTGCGCCTCACCCAGGAGGGGCACGACGTCGTCGGTTACGTCGTGCACGTGCCTCACTACCTTGCGGAGGCTGAGTACCCGCCCGCCGCCGTCGCTGCGCTCGAATACCTCGGCGCCTCCATCGGCAGGGTTCTTCCCACCGACAGGCTCCGGGAAGCGGGGAGGGACGTCGAGCGCCAGATCGCGCGCCAGGTGGACAATTCGGCCGAGGTCCGGGGCGTGGTCTCGTCCCTCGAGAAGCGCTACGACGAGCACGCCGACGGGTCCCGCAGGTCCCTGCTGGTGAAGCAGAACATGGAACTGGCCGGTGCGGACGAAATCGGTGCTGCAGTCGAGGCCTACCTCGCTGGGCCCCGGGCCGCCGAAGAATTGGAACAGGCGCTGAACGCCCCGACCGATCCCGAGCGCCTGTATGAGAACATCGACGACGCATTCCACGAGGACGCCGGTGACAGTTCCGCTGATGACAGCGCCACAGACGGGAACCGGAAACCTGGGGACTGAGGCGACGCGCACGGGTGACCGGCGTCCCTGGATCATCTGGGGTGCCGGTGTCCTGGCGTACCTGATCGCGGTCACCCAACGGACATCGTTCGGTGTAGCCGGCATCGCAGCCACTGAGCGTTTCGACGCCGCTGCTTCCGCCCTTGCCGTGTTCACCGTCGCGCAGCTGATTGTGTATGCCGGCCTGCAGATCCCCGTAGGAGTGCTCGTGGACCGGTTCGGTCCACGGGTTCTCATTGTTTCGGGTGCCGCACTGATGGCGCTGGGCCAGACCCAGCTGGCATTCGCGGACTCCCTTTCGGGCGGTATCGCCGGTCGTCTTCTGGTGGGCGGCGGTGATGCGATGACTTTCGTGGCGGTGCTGCGGTTGCTCCCCGCCTGGTTCGAAGCCAGGAGGATCCCCATTCTGACCCAGCTGACCGGCATTCTCGGGCAGCTCGGGCAGATTCTGAGCGTGGTCCCGTTCCTCGCCGTTCTGCAGCACGCCGGATGGACCCCGGCTTTCCTGTCGGCAGCAGGGCTCGGTGTGCTCGCCGCGGTGCTGGGCATCACCCTGATCCGTGATCATCGGGAGGGTGAAGGACAACGTCAGCGCGTGTCCCTACGGCAGACCGGCGTGTCCCTGAACCAGGCCTGGAAACAACCCGGCACGCGGCTCGGCCTCTGGTGCCATTTCACTACCCAGTTCTCCGGCACGGTCTTTGTCCTGATCTGGGGCTATCCCTACCTGGTCAGCGCCGAGCAACAGCCGGCCGCCGTTGCCTCGGCGCTCATGACCCTTTTCGTGGTTGTCGGGATTGTGTGTGGACCCCTCCTCGGAATCTATGTCGCCCGGCACCCTCTGCGCCGCTCCACCATGGTTCTGGCCATCACTGCAGCTACCGCCCTGGGCTGGCTCGTGGTTCTCACATACCCCGGCCCGGCTCCGCTGTGGCTGCTCGCGCTGCTGGTGGTCACGGTCGCGATCGGTGGCCCGGGTTCAATGATCGGCTTCGACTTCGCCAGAACCTTCAATCCCGCATCGCGCCTGGGAACCGCCACCGGAATCGTGAACATCGGTGGTTTCACCGCTGCGCTGCTGACCATGTTCGCAGTGGGCCTGATCCTGGACGTGCTCCTTGCGAGCGGATTCTCGAACGGGAACCTTTACGACCTCGCATCCTTCCGGATTGCCTTCGCAGTGCAGTTCCTCTTCCTCGCCGTCGGAACAGTCGCAATTCTTGTGCTGCGGCGTCGCGTAAGGGCTCAGCTGGCCCGGCAGTCGGTGGTTGTGCCACCCCTCAGGCAGGCGATTGCCCGTGAGATCCGACGACGGCGGGAAGCACGGAAGTAGGGAGGGTTTCCCTTCCGTAGGGACCGGTCCTCCACACCATGCAGGTTGCCCGTCACCTTTCCACATACGGGACGTCCCGCGTTGCAACCCTTTGCGGAAGCACCACAGTTCTATGCATGACTTCCAACGCACCCATCTCCGTGTCCAACCCCGCGGACATCCTGAGTTACATCCCCCACGTCCTCGGCTTCCAGCCGCAGGAGAGCCTTGTGTTCCTCAGCATGTCCGGCAAGCGCATCGGAGCCACCCTCCGGCTCGACCTTCCGATGGCCGAGGCAGATCCGCTGGACTATGCGCAGAGCGTCCGGAGCTACCTTGAGGCGGACACGTCCGCCGACGGCGTGCTGATGGTCCTATACACAGACCGCGCATGGCGTGAGCCGTGCAGCCCGCCATATGCGGATCTGGTGCACTGTCTCGACCTCGTGCTTGAGACTGGAGGCCTAGGCCTCCTGGACGGGTGGCTGGTCAGCTCGAGCCACTGGAGGGACTATTTCTGCCTTGATGCTGCATGTTGTCCCTGGCCCGGGCACCCACTCGCGAGCATCACCGAGAGCGTGCTCAACGCAGAACTGGTGTATCAGGGAAGCGCCTACGAGCAGACGCTTGAGGCGGCCGTGGGGACGCTTGCGAGCGTCCCCAGCGAAAACATCCAGCGCCTGACCTCTGTCTACAGCGAACAGTGGAAGGGCAAGTGGGACCGCACCAGTCTGGGGCGCGACTCGCTGATCCTCTGGAACGCCCTGATTACCAACCCCGATGACACGCAGTTCGGGCGCGGTCCGGAACCGATTGCTTTCCTGCTGGCCGGGTTGCAGTGCGCCGCCATCCGGGACAGCGTGATCGTCCTGTCGGCAACCGGGCTGGCTGAAGCGCTGGACGCAACCGAGCATAGCGGCGTGCTGCCTGTCGCTCCCGAAGAGCAGATTGTGCCGCCCGAATGCGCGCTGCTGCTCTCGAGACAGGCAGCCGCTGACCAGGACGAAGCGGACGGCGGTTCGTCAGTTCCGACCTGTCCGTCCCGACCCGAGCCGGCAGCATTGTTCAGGGAGGTATTTCTGGCAACGCTCGCTGCTCCGAACTGGACCCGCATGGATTGTGCCCACACACTGTTTCTTCGGCTGGCAGGGATAACGTGCGGCGAGCCGCGATCCGCGCTGCTCAGTATTCTCGGCTGGATTGAATGGGCACGGGGTCGAGGGTCCCGCGCACACCGTTACCTTCAGGAAGCCCTGGCGGAGACGCCCGGATACACACTGGGGGAGTTGCTTCTGGCTCTCGTTGGCACTGGTTCACTCTCTCCGTGGGCGCGCAGCAGGGAAACGGCGTGGACGTCCGATTCGCGCAGTGCCGCCTGAGGGTCCGAGTTGCCTGTCCGCGCCGAACACACCCGGTTTCCGAGGGTCAGGTTCAACTGCTCATCTCTGCCGGCCGGGATTACGCCCGCCCGCCAAAGCGTGCGACAATGGAACCGAGACCCGGTTGGGTTCGTGTTTCAGATCAAAGCGCCAGGATGTCTGCGCGTGTGAAGCCATTCGGCTTGCATGAGCATGAGGGAATAGCGCACTTGGCGGAGCTGTTGTACATGCTGACAGTTTCCGCCATCGGGTCTGAATTCAACACGGACTTGACAGGGTCATAGTGGTGTTACCCCCTTGGTGGCGCCACACACCGCCGTATGAAAGGTTCTCTGTGTCGGCCAAGAAGACAACAGCACCGGTGTTGACCGAATCCGGTGCAACCGCAACCAAGCGCAAAGCCTCCGCCGCAAAACCGGCGTCGAAGGCGGGTACCGCACGTGGTTCCAAGCGCACGGCCAAAGAGGGCAGTGCGGACACGAAGGCTGTCGAGGTTGTTCCCGACGAGGAACTGCAGGAGGAGCCGGAGCTCGAGCCGACGGCTGCCGACGTCGACACCGTCGAGGCGGAGACCGCTGAACCTGAGGTCACCGAACCGACCACCGGCACGGGTTTCGTCTACTCGGACGCTGATGACGACGACGCCCCCGCCCAGCAGGTTGTCTCGGCCGGTGCTACTGCCGACCCCGTCAAGGACTACCTGAAGCAAATCGGTAAGGTGGCGCTGCTCAACGCCGAACAGGAAGTCGATCTGGCCCTTCGTATCGAGGCCGGCCTGTTCGCCGAGGAGAAGCTGGCGGCCAACGAGAATATCGATCCGAAGCTGCGGCGCGAACTTGAATGGGTCATCCACGACGGGAAGCGCGCGAAAAACCACCTGCTGGAGGCCAACCTCCGCCTGGTGGTCTCGCTCGCCAAGCGCTACACCGGCCGAGGCATGCTGTTCCTGGACCTGATTCAGGAAGGCAACCTCGGTCTCATCCGTGCTGTCGAGAAGTTCGACTACACCAAGGGCTTCAAGTTCTCCACTTATGCAACCTGGTGGATCCGACAGGCCATCACCCGCGCAATGGCAGACCAGGCACGCACCATTCGTATTCCGGTGCACATGGTTGAAGTCATCAACAAGCTCGCCCGTGTGCAGCGCCAGATGCTGCAGGACCTCGGCCGCGAACCCACTCCGGAAGAGCTTGCGCTGGAGCTCGACATGACTCCCGAAAAGGTGGTCGAGGTCCAGAAGTACGGCCGGGAGCCTATCTCCCTGCACACGCCGCTTGGCGAGGACGGAGATTCCGAATTCGGTGACCTCATCGAGGACTCCGAGGCAGTGGTTCCGGCTGATGCCGTGAGCTTCACCCTGCTGCAGGAACAGCTGCACTCCGTCCTGGACACCCTGTCCGAGCGCGAAGCCGGTGTGGTCGCCATGCGCTTCGGTCTGACGGACGGCCAGCCGAAGACGCTGGATGAGATCGGCAAGGTTTACGGGGTAACCCGTGAGCGGATCCGTCAGATCGAGTCGAAGACCATGTCGAAACTGCGTCACCCATCCAGGTCGCAGGTTCTGCGCGACTACCTCGACTAGGATCGAGCCGGTCCAGGTTAGTCCGCCCTGGACCGGCTCGGCTCAGCGAATAACTTAACGAGTAAGGGACCCCCTCCGCGGAGGGGGTCCCTTACTCGTTACTGGCTAGCCTATTGCCACTGCCCATCGGTGGTCCGGCTTTACCCGGATACCTGATGGGAGGCAGGCGCCTACGGCTCTACCGTGCTCTTGGCCTTCTCGTTCAGGCGTGCGGTCTCATCCTGCCACTCTGAGGTCTGAGGACGAAGAGTGCTTTCCACCGCGCGGGCATGATGGCCGCAGAAGAGAAGCTCACCACCGGAGGAGGAGAGAACCGCGCGTACGTAGGCCTGGGCTCCGCAGCGGTCACACCGATGCAGTGCGGTCAGCTCGCGGCTTGCTGTAGCTGTTGTCATGGATGCCTCCTTAGTGGTTCCTGTAGTTCATATAACCACTATTCGGAGCCGTTTCTTCGCAGGCTTGGTCTGCTTTCGCTGAGCGCGTACCACCGGCATGAACCTCGTGAAGAGCTTGACGGGTGCGCGGCACGCCTGTCCTGGCTTGTCGGAGCAACGGAATATGCTTGGTCGGGTGCACCGTTCCCGGTCGCAGCTTCAACCGGTATTGCCAAGGAGTTTCCAAGAAACGTGGCCCCCAGCTCTGAATACACAGCCCGCCATCTCTCCGTGCTTGAGGGACTGGAGGCTGTGCGCAAGCGCCCCGGAATGTACATCGGATCCACCGACTCCCGGGGCCTTATGCACTGCCTCTGGGAAATCATCGACAACTCCGTCGACGAAGCGCTTGCCGGACACGGACAGAACATCACCGTCATCCTTCACGCTGACGGATCGGTTGAGGTGCACGACGACGGCCGGGGAATCCCCGTGGATGCCGAACCCAAGACCGGCCTGAGCGGCGTCGAGGTTGTCTTCACCAAGCTTCATGCAGGCGGAAAATTCGGTGGCGGGTCCTACACCGCTTCCGGCGGTCTCCACGGCGTAGGAGCAAGCGTGGTGAACGCGCTGTCCGCCCGCCTTGACGTGCAGGTGGACCGCGGCGGGAAGACCTACCAGATGTCCTTCCGCAGGGGTGAGCCCGGACGGTTCAGCGATGAACGCAAACCCTCGCCATCCGCAAAGTTCGCCCCCTTCGTCGACAGCTCACGCCTGGAAGTCGTGGGCAGCGCCAAACGTGGCGTCACAGGCACCCGGATCCGCTATTGGGCCGACCGCCAGATTTTCACCCCGGATGCGAAGTTCTCCTACGAGGAACTGCAGGCGCGAGCGCGGCAGACGTCCTTCCTGGTGCCGGGCCTTCGGATCACCCTTCGCGACGAGCGCGGGCTGCCCGGCACTGACGGGGTGGTGGAGGAAGTCTTCCACCATGACGGCGGAATTTCAGAGTTCGTGGAATTCCTCGCTATAGACCATGCGGTGACGGATGTATGGCGGCTGCACGGGTCCGGCAGGTTCAAGGAGTCCGTGCCGGTGCTCGATGAGAACGGACACAGCCGCATCGCCGAAGTTGAACGGGACTGCGAGGTTGATATCGCCCTCCGCTGGGGCATCGGCTACGACACCACGGTGAAGAGCTTCGTCAACATCATTGCCACCCCGAAGGGCGGAACCCACCAGGCAGGGTTTGAACAGGCGCTGCTGAAGACCTTCCGCAAGGTTGTCGAAGCTAACGCGCGAAAGCTGAAGGCGGGCAACGACAAGCTCGAGAAGGACGATGTCTTCGCCGGCCTCACCGCCGTCCTGACTGTCCGGTTGGCCGAACCGCAGTTCGAAGGCCAGACGAAGGAAATCCTGGGCACCTCCGCGGTGCGGGCCATCGTCGCGAAGGTCGTCGAGAACCAGATCACGGCGAAGCTGAACTCCTCCGCGAGGGCGGACAAGGCGCAGTCCTCACTCCTCCTGGAGAAGGTCGTAGCGGAGATGAAGTCCCGCGTTTCGGCGCGCGTCCACAAGGAAACCCAGCGGCGGAAGAACGCGCTGGAGACATCGTCCATGCCCACCAAGCTGGCTGATTGCCGGATTGACGACGCCGAGCGCTCGGAACTCTTCATCGTCGAGGGCGACAGCGCGCTGGGAACGGCGAAGCTTGCGCGATCATCCGATTACCAGGCGCTGCTTCCCATCCGGGGCAAGATCCTGAACGTCCAGAAGGCGTCCGTCGGCGACATGCTCTCCAACGCGGAGTGCGCCGCCCTCATCCAGGTGGTCGGCGCGGGATCAGGCCGCAGCTTCCAGCTGGACGCTGCGCGCTACGGCAAGGTCATCCTGATGACGGACGCCGACGTCGACGGCGCGCACATCCGCACGCTCCTGCTCACCCTGTTCTTCCGGTACATGCGCCCGCTCGTCGACGCCGGCCGCGTCTTCGCAGCCGTGCCGCCCCTGCACCGGGTGGAGATCGTCAGCGCCGGAAGCAAGGCGAACGAAACCGTCTATACCTACTCGGACCAGGAACTGCATCGGCTGCTTTCCAGGCTGGAGCAGGAGGGCCGACGCTACAAGGAGCCGATCCAGCGCTATAAGGGACTCGGCGAAATGGATGCGGGACAGCTCGCGGAAACCACCATGGA
The DNA here is from genome assembly GCF_035189165.1 of Arthrobacter sp. JZ12. Lineage (NCBI taxonomy): Bacteria > Bacillati > Actinomycetota > Actinomycetes > Micrococcales > Micrococcaceae > Arthrobacter > Arthrobacter sp. JZ12. The sequence continues at coordinate 1,433,419 of NZ_CP045246.1, forward strand.
TCCGCGCCACCGCACTCTCCGGCGCGTCCGTATTCAGGAGGCCGAAGCCGCCGAGCGGGTCTTCGACCTGCTCATGGGAAGCGACGTTGCGCCCCGCAAGGACTTCATCGTGGCCGGCGCAGCGTCGCTGGACCGGGAGCGCATCGACGCCTGAGGGCTGGTATCCGCCTACCCGAAAAGGCCGGGGGCAATCAGCAGTACGGTCGGAACCGTGAGCAACAGCGCCGAACTGGCCAGTGCCCCGAAAGTCTGGGCCGCGGTCAGCGGGGGCTGGGGTTCCACCAGGCGCCGCAGCCGCTGGACGGTGGACTGGAGGTTCTCATCCTGCTCCGGATCCGGCCCGATGTCGTTGCCCTCCACCATCCGCTTCGGGCTGTCCGCAGCGGGGCCGTGGGAGCCGGTTGCGACGACGGCGATTGCCTGAACCAGGACCGCCTGATCCACCTGCTTCACGGCTTCATCGTCCGCGAGCATCTCGATGAGCCCGTTAACTGCCTGTTGGGCAAGCTTCGACGTCGGCAGCCAGGGCAGTGCAGCGCGCCAGGCGGCGAACGCCCACAGGAGCAGATGGTGCCGCTGGCTCAGGTGGGCGCGTTCGTGTACCAGGACGGCTCGAAGTTCCTCTTCCGAGAGCAGCCCCATAAGTCCGTCAGAGAGTACGGTGACGGATCGTGCGCCGCCGGGCAGGCAGTAGGCGACCGGCGTCGGGTGCTTGATCACCAGGGTGGACGGGTTATCCAGTGAGGGGGAGCTGAGCAGGTTCAGCAGATTCCGGTGCCGCCGTCGTTGTCCGGTAATCCGCGCGTAGGTGATCAGCAGTGTGAACACGAGGTGTGCGGTCAGCAGGCTGGCCGCGCTGAGGGCGAAGACGTGAACCAGGCCCAGTGTGTCGGCCGGGCGGTTGTGCACCATCACGTCCCACAGGCCGCGCAGCGCCTCGATCAGGTTGTCTCCGAGCGGCTCGAGGCCCCACACCAGCATGGCTCCGATCATGGAGAGGCCGCCGGCAAGAGCGATTGCCTGCCAGAGGATCATGGCGGTGAAGGGGGACCGGGCCGGCCACTGTGCGCGCGAGAGAGCTATCGGAGCAGGCCAGGCCAGTACGACGGCGAGCGCGGCCAAGAAGTGGGAGGCCCAGAACATGGGAGCTAGCTGCTGCCCAGAAGCCGCCGGAGCGTGCGTGCCTCGCTCTCGGAGACGCTGCCGATGAAGCGCGCGAGTACCGCCTCACGGTCGGGTGCAGTGACGAGCACTTCGTGCATGAGCTCGGCTGTGTGGTCCTCGCGGGAGGTCACGGCGCGGTAGCGGTGCGGACGGGTGTCACGCTCCCGCTCCACGAGCCCCTTCTTCTCCAGTCGGGACAGTACGGTCAGCACAGTGGTGACCGCCAGTTCCTTGCCCTCGGCAGTGCCTTCCGGTGCGAGAGCCAGTGCATCCCGGAGCGAGTTGGCGGTCATGGCCTCCTGGGTGCCCCACAGCAGGTCCATCACTGCGCGTTCGAGTTCACCTAGCGTGGCCATTCCTATTCCTTTGTTGATCTTCCTGCCGGTTCACCGGGCACCTGCGGGAGCAGATCCGGTTCCGGCTCCTTCTAATCTACAACTTTTTTACGTGAGGTTCTACGCCACGTAGAACACCTCTCCGAAATTGTTCTACGATGTGTAGAAGAACAAGTTCTACAGGACGTAGAAGTAGTTCGGAATACTGTGCTCGGAGGAATTGAGGACCCGTGGAAGCACTAGAGATAGCCCGCTGGCAATTCGGAATCACAACGGTTTACCACTTCCTGATGGTGCCGCTCACCATCGGGCTCGGTCTCGTGGTCGCGGTCATGCAGACCCTCTGGTACCGCACCGGCCAGGAGCACTACCTGAGGATGACGAAGTTCTGGGGCAAGCTCTTCCTGATCAACTTCATTATGGGCGTGGCCACCGGGCTGGTGCAGGAATTCCAGTTCGGCCTAGCCTGGAGCGAGTACAGCCGCTTTGTCGGCGATGTCTTCGGGGCGCCGCTGGCGATGGAGGCCCTGCTGGCGTTCTTCGTGGAGTCCACATTCCTGGGCCTGTGGATCTTCGGGTGGCGGCGGCTGCCCGGGATCCTGCACCTCGGCTCTCTCTGGGCGGCGGTGCTGGCTTCCGTGTTCTCCGCCTACTTCATAATCGTTGCCAACTCCTGGATGCAGCATCCGGTCGGCGTGGAACTGGTCGACGGGCGCGCTCGTATGGTCGACGCCTGGGCAGTCTTCACCAACAACACCGCTGTAGTGGCCTTCGTGCACACGGTGTTCGGTGCCCTGGCGGTCGCCGGCGGCTTCCTGCTGGGGATCGCCTGGTACCACCTGTGGAAGCGCCGCCATGACGGTCTGGACACGGTCGACGACGACGGCATGGTCATCGTCGGGTCGGATGACGCCCGCTCGCGCGGCGCAGTGGACCACCAGGTCTGGCTGCGCTCAGCGCGCATCGGCGCCGTCGTCGCTTTGATCTCCTTCGCCGGCACCGCTGTGTCCGGCGACCTGCAGGCCAAGCTGATGTTCGAGCAGCAACCCATGAAGATGGCGGCGGCCGAAGCTGCGTGCCACGACGGTACCGGTTTTTCGGTGCTGTCGATCGGGAACATCGGCTCGCAGAGTTGCGACGACATCGTTGCCGTCTTCGAAGTGCCCGGGCTCCTGTCCTTCCTGGCCAACGGAGACTTCACCACAGAGGTCAAGGGCGTCAACACGCTGCTGCCTGAATACCAGGAGCAGTACGGCGAAACCCTGCCGAACGACCCCGCGTACGGCGAGCGCGCCGGGATGGCGATCGACTACCTCCCGGTGATGGAGGTGACGTACTGGGGCTTCCGCATCATGATCGGTTTCGGTGCCGTTGCGGCGTTCGCTGCCCTCGTGGCGTTCTGGATCCTGCGCAAGGGCACTGTCCCCGAATCGCGTTGGCTGATGCGCCTCGCCGTCTTCGGAATCCTTGCTCCGTTCGGTGCGAACTCCGCGGGCTGGATTTTCACCGAGATGGGGCGCCAACCGTTCGTTGTGGCGCCGAACCCCGATCCGAGCGGCATCGACGGCGTGTTCATGTTCACCGCCGCAGCCGTTTCTCCTGGCGTGTCCCTGGCGGAACTGGTTTTCTCGCTGGTTGCCCTGACCCTCGTCTACGCGGTCCTGCTGGTCGTGGAGGTGAAGCTGCTCTTCACCTATGTGCGCGGCGGCGTGGCCTCCGCCATGCCTGAACTGGTCCATGCCAAGGACGAGGAACCGAACGGAAAGGACGACGACGATGTCCTCGCCTTCGCCTACTGACCCGACGAACCGCATTCCAGCCCTAGAAAGGGACGTGTCCGCATGACCGAGCTCCTCCCTACCATCTGGTTCATCCTCATCGCCGTGCTCTGGACCGGATACCTCTTCCTTGAGGGCTTCGATCTCGGCGTGGGCATGCTCATGAAGACCTTCGCGCGCACGGACCGGGAACGGAGGGTCCTGCTCAACACAATCGGGCCCGTCTGGGACGGCAACGAGGTCTGGCTCATCACGGCGATCGGCGCAACCCTCGCAGCCTTCCCGCTCTGGTACGCGTCCCTCCTCTCGACCCTCTACATCCCCTTTGTCCTGGTGCTGCTGGCGCTGATCTTCCGGGCCGTCGCCTTCGAATACCGGGGGAAGATGGACAATGAGCAGTGGCGTCGCCGCTGGGACCTGGCGATCTTCCTCGGTTCCTTCACCTCCGCCGCAGGCATCGGAACCGCCCTGGCGCTGACCACCACAGGACTGCCGCTGAACGCGAACGGTGACCGGGTGGGAGGACCGTTCGTCTGGGTGAGCTTCGACGCGCTCCTCGGTACGGCCGCCGTCGTGCTGTTCTGCGTTGTCCACGCACTGGCATTCCTTGTCCTGAAGACGCATGGTCCCATCCGCGAGCGGGCCCGCAGGCTGCTGATCCGCCTGCTGCCGGTGGGCATCCTGCCGCTGCTGGCCTGGGCTGCGCGCGTGTTTGTCGACGGCGGTACGCTCTGGACGGCTCTTGCCCTCGCGATTGCGGTGGTTGCCGCGACGGCCTCCTGGTTCGCCGAACGGTCAGCCCGCGACGGTTGGGGCTTCGTGTGGCTGGGAGTGTCGTTGGCCGCTTCGCTGGCCTGCATCTTCGGCTCGCTCTACCCCCTCGTGCTGCCCTCGACCGTCAGTGACGGATTCAGCCTGACGGTGCAAAATGCCTCGAGTTCGCCCTACACCCTGGGCCTGATGAGCATCATTGCCGCCGTCGGCGTCCCGCTGGTCCTCGCGTACCAGGGATGGACCTACTGGGTCTTCCGCAACCGCGTCACCGAGCAGAGCATCCCCGAGGCGCACGCAGTGAGCCCGCTGTGATCAACCGCCTGCTCGCGCGCGGACCGGCCGGGGCTTCCGCACCCGCCGGACCCATCTACGTGCTGGGAGTCCTTGCCGCGCTCAAGGCTGCCGGACTGCTCCTGGTTGCCGAGGCGATCGCCCGCGGGATCACGGCAGTTGCCGAGGGACGCGTGCCCGACGCAGCCTTGCTGGTGCTGGGAGCCGCAGGGGTAGCGCTCCGCGCGGGGACGGCGTGGGGCCAGCAGGCCACCGCGTTGCGCCTGGCGAACGGCGTCAAGGAGCGGTTGCGGAGGGAAACCCTCGAACGGGTACTTATCGACGGCGCGCCCGGGGACCGTACGCAGGGCGCGGGAGCGCTGAGCGTCCTGCTGACCCGCGGCCTCGACGGCCTGGACAAGTACTACACGCAGTACATGCCGGCGTTGATAACCTGCGCCATAGTCCCGCTGCTGATAGGGGCACGGATCCTCAGCGCCGACTGGGTCAGCGCCGTCGTCATCGTCCTGACCATCCCCCTGGTACCTGTGTTCATGGTGCTGATCGGCTGGCACACCCAGGAACGCACCAGCGAGGCCCGGGCCGCCCTCGACCGGTTGTCGGACCACCTGCTCGAGCTCGCCAGGGGGCTGCCCGCGCTGGTGGGCCTCGGCCGCGCCTCAGCCCAGACCCGCGCGCTGCAGGACATCGGCGCCGGATACTCCAAGCGCACTATGGAGACGCTGCGGGTTGCTTTCCTCTCCTCCCTTGCCCTCGAACTGATCAGCACCATCTCGGTTGCCGTGGTGGCTGTGTTTGTAGGGGTGCGGCTGATTCATGGAGATGTCGGACTGGAGGTGGGGCTGCTCGCGCTGATCCTTGCCCCCGAGTGCTACCTGCCGCTGCGCGACGTCGGTGCCGCGCACCACGCCAGCGACGACGGATTGGCGGTCGGGCGCGAGGTCCGTTCGATCCTCAATGCGCCGCGCACGTCAGTGCCAGTAACAACAGCAGCCGACGACGGCGCTCGCCACGCGGGGGCGGTCAACCTCACCGTGCGCCATGCCGGCGCATCGGAACCGGTGCTGCAGGACGTAACGTTCACACTTGCGCCGGGCAGGATCACGGCCATCACCGGCCCCAGCGGAAGCGGCAAGTCCACCCTGATGGGGCTCCTCGCCGGACTGCCGCAACCCGGTGTGGCGGTGTCTGGTGAGCTTGTTGCGCCGGAGGCACCGGTTGCCTGGGTGCCGCAGCACCCCGAGCCGCTGTTCAACACGGTCCGCGAAGAGTTGGACTTCTATGCAGGGCACCCGCTCAGCAGTGCCGAACAACTGGATGCGCTCGCCGTCGTGGGTGGGGCGCACCTGTTCGACAAGTCGACGGGCGAGCTGAGTCCGGGCGAGCTCCGCCGACTGGCGGTCGCGCGCGCTCTGCTGCGGGTGCAGGATGGCGGCACGCTGATGCTGGATGAACCGACCGCGCACGTCGACGACCGTACGTCGGACATCATCCGGCGCACGATCACCGGCCTTAGCGGAAAGGTCACCGTCATCCTCATCGCTCACGATGACGCAACCGCGCGGCTCGCCGATTGTGTTGTACCTGTTGTACCGCTCGGCGCTGCTCCGCTCGGCATTGTTTCGCCGCGAGATGCTGAGGGCATGGACCGGACCGATGCCCGGGATACTTCTGAAGGAGTTGAAATACTCACGGCCGGCAACGACCGGGACGTGCGGCAGAGTAAGGGGGACGAGGATGAAGCGCGGGGCCTGACGCCCCTACGTGCCGCCCTGACCGCCCTGGCACTGGTGAGGCCCTGGTCCCCGCGGTTCCTCGCCGCGTTGGCTTTCGGTACGGGTTCATCCGCGTTTGCCGTTGCCCTGACCGCCCTGTCCGGCTGGCTGATCGTGCGTGCCTGGGAACAACCGCCCATTCTCTATCTGTTGACCGCGATTGTCGGTGTCCGGTTCTTCGGGATCGGGCGGTCCCTGTTGAGGTACTGCGAACGGTTGTGGCTGCACGAAAGCATCCTGCACACCGCGGAGGCCCTACGACTGCGCCTGTGGCGGACCCTGTTGCAGCGAGCACAGTCCTGGCGCTCCCTGTCCCGCGGCTCGGGCGGGCTGGAGCGGCTGGTAGGGGACGTCGACGAGCTTCGTGACAGCGCGGCGCGGGCCGTCTTCCCACCACTTACCGCAATCCTGACCGGACTGGCAGCCCTTCTCACGACAGCGCTCATCCTTCCGTCAGCCCTCGGCTGGCAGGCCTTGGCGGTTGCCGCAGGGCTCCTCGCCGCTCCTGCCGCTGCCATCGTCGCCGAACGATCAGCCGGTGCAGCCGGAATCGAAGTGCGGGCAGCGATTCTGAACGAGACGAGCAGGCTCCTGCGCGCGGCCCCGGACGTCTCGGCGAACGGCAGGGCGCGGCGGGCCCTCGACCGGCTTGCCCGGCTTGACGACCGGGCGGCCCGCGCCCTCCGCCGCAGCCTCTGGGCAGGCGGCGCCGGGCAGGCGCTGGTGATCCTGGCGTGTGGAACAGCCGCGTTGGGGATACTGGCGCAGTCCGGTGGCCTGCCGGCAGAGCTGGTGGCCGTCGTCGTACTCATGCAGCTGGCACTGATGGAACCCTTCGCGCTTGGCGTTGCGGCGGTGCAGCAGTGGGGACCGCTCGGGACCGTTGCGCGCCGTATTGATGCTGAACTGCGGCTGGCAGCGGGTCAGGGCCGCCCGGCGGGGCGCACCCCGGAAGCTTCGACAGGTACGCAAGCACCAGTGCTTGCACTCAGGGAGGCGTCCGTCGGCTACGAACCGGGAAAGGACGTGGTCAGCGGTGTCACCCTCGAGCTGCGGGAGGGGACCTGGACAGCGCTCACGGGGCCCTCCGGCAGCGGCAAATCGACCCTCATCGGCGCACTGCTGGGGTTCCTTCCACTAAGTCGCGGCCGTTACCTGATCAACCCTGCGCTCGCCGGTGCCAACGGACGTGCCGCGGCATGGTGCCCGCAGGAAGGGTATCTGTTCGACTCCACCGTTCGTGCGAACCTCCTGCTGGCACGCGATGCCGGAGCAGCAGTGACCGACGACGAACTCTGGCGGGTCCTGGAGTCGGTGGGTCTGGAGCGCACCGTCCGCGGGCGAACCGGCGGACTCGACTCTCGGATAGGACCAGGCGGCATTCGCCTGTCGGGCGGCGAGCGCCAGCGCCTTGCGGTAGCCAGGGCACTGCTGACGCGCGCCCCGGTGCTGATCCTCGATGAACCCACCGCGCATCTCGACGCCGACGGCGCCGCCCGGCTGATGGGGGACCTGCGGCGCGGTTTGGGCGACCGGCCGGTTCTCCTGGTCACCCACGACCGGACCGAGGCACGGCGTTGCGACACCGGCGTGGAGCTGGGCGCCGGCCCGGCCGGCGATCACCTACGCTGGGAGCATGCCTACGCCTGAGCTGATACCGGCCGACCAGCAGCTGAGCTGGCGCGCGATTACCGATGCCGATCTCGACGGCTGGGAGGCCCTGCTCCGCCGCATGGCGGTGGAGGACAAACCGGACTGGATCGAACAGCGTGCCGACCTGGAAGAGGTTCTGGCTGCCAAGAAGAACAATCCCGTCCTGGACACCATCCTCGGGGTTGACGGCGAAGGCACTCCGCGTTCCTTCGGCCGGATCAGCGCGAACGCCGGCTCGAACATGGTCCACGTCTTCGGCGGCGTTGACCCTGCATGGCGGCGGCGCGGAATCGGCACGGCAATCCACGAATGGCAGGTGGCACGAGCGCGGAAACGCCAGGCCGACGCCGGTATTCCGGACGGCTTCATCCGGGCCTACGTGGAGGAGAGCAACCCCGGGCATCGCGCGCTGCTCGAATCCTCGGGCGCCACTGTGGTGCGCTGGTTCACCGAGATGACCAGGGACCTCGCCGAGGACATACCAGAGGTTGATCTCGATCCGGAGTTCGAAATCGTCGCGTTCAGCGACGACATCTCGGAGTCCATGCGGCTGGCGCACAATGAAGCTTTCCAGGACCACTGGGGGAGTGAGCCGCGGGACGAGGAGAGCTGGCGGTTCACGGTCACCCACCCGGAGTTCCGCCCCGACTGGAGCCTCGCCGTGATCGACAAGTCCTCGGGCGAGGTGGCTGCCTACGAGATTTCGAGCTACGACCCCGAGTCAAAGGAACTGGTCGGTTTCATCGAGGGCTACACCGAGCTGCTCGGGGTGCGCCGCGCGTGGCGCGGTCGACGGCTTGCCCCCGCGCTGCTCGCCGAGGCGATGCGCCGGTTCAAGGCCGACGGCATGGAGCACGCCGGCCTCGGCGTTGACACTGAGAACCCGTCCGGCGCCCTTGGCCTCTACGAGCGGATGGGCTACACGCCCACCCGCCGCTCCATGGCTTTCGAGAAGGTCCTCAGCTAGGCCGGGGTAAGCCGCGTACGCCGGGAGAGTTGCGTTAGGCCGGGTTCGGTCCGACCGCATCAACGGGCTGCGACAGCGCAACTCCCGAACCGTCCCGCCTGCCGTGTTCCGTGGGCAGCGCACGTGCCACGCCGGTGCTGGATACTGCTCGCGCCGGACCATGGCCTGCCCACGCGAGCACCAGGTGATCCTCGCCCTTCAGGAACCGGTGCGCGCGCACACCCCCGGTGGCGCGTCCCTTGGCCGGGTACTCGGCGAACTCCGTCACCTTGACCGAGCCGGGTACCGTCCCCGGCAGCGACTCGCTTCCCGCCGCGATGGTAACGACGACGGCGGCGGCGTCTTCGGCGCGCACCGCGCCGAAGGAGATAACGACGTCGTTCTCTCCGAGTTTGATACCGGCCACGCCGCCTGCCAGGCGGCCCTGCGGGCGGACCGTCGAGGCGGGGAAGTGCAGCAGCTGGGCGCCGCGCGTGATGAACACGAGGTCGTCGTCGTCCTCCGCCTGAGCCAGTCCCACCACGCTGTCGCCGGCCTTGAGGGTGATCGCTTCCCAGTCGTCCCGGTTCAGCGGGTACTCGGGAACCACCCGCTTCACGACGCCCTGCGCGGTGCCCAGCGCGAATGACTTGTCCAGCGGCACCAGGCCCACCAGGACCTCCCCGCGCTCAAGCGTGATGAACTCCTTGACCGCGACGCCGCCGGAGAGGTTGGGGATCCCGCTCGTGGGCGGCAGGGCCGGCATGTCCACGACCTGCAGCCTGAGCATCCTGCCGGCCGAGGTGAGAGCACCGATTTCCGCGCGGGCGGTGGTGGCGACCACCGAGGCGAATGCGTCGTGCTTGACGCGCTGGCCGCCGTCGGTCATCGGCTCCCGGCCGGTTGTGCGGGCCAGCTGGCCGGAGGTGGACAGAATGACCCAGCACGGGTCGTCGGGTATCTCCAGAGCAAGCGGCGCCTTGGCGCCGTTCCCCGTCGCAGCGGGCAGCGCCGTGCCGTTCAGGGGCCCTGTCGCTTCGGACTCGAGCAGCACTGTGCGCCGCGGCGTGGCGAACTGTTCGGCTACGTCGCCGAGTTCATCCGAAACCAGTTGCCGCAGCTTCTGCTCCGACCCGAGGATTTCCTCCAGCTCCGCGATCTCCCGCTGGAGTTCTTCCTGCTCCTTCTCCAGCTCAATCCGGGAGTACTTGGTGAGCTGGCGCAGCCGCAGCTCCAGAATGTAGTTCGCCTGGATCTCGGTGAGGTCGTAGATAGCCATCAGCCGTTCGCGGGCAGCGGCCGCCTCGTCCGAGGAACGGATGATCTGGATCACTTCGTCGATGTCGACGATCGCGATCAGCAGGCCTTCGACCAGATGGAGACGGTCCTTCTTCTTGCCCAACCGGTAGGAGGTGCGCCGCCGCACCACGGAGATGCGGTGGCTGATGTACACCTGCAGCAGCTCGATCAGGCCGAGCGTGCGCGGCTGGCCGTCCACCAGGGTGACATTGTTGATGCCGAACGAGTCCTCCATCGGCGTGAACCGGTAGAGCTGCGCAAGCACGGCGTTCGGATTGAAACCGTTCTTCAGCTCGATGACCAGGCGCAGGCCGTGCGTGCGGTCAGTGAGGTCGACGATGTCGGAGATACCCTGCAGCTTCTTCGCTGTCACGGCGTCCTTGATCTTCTCGATGACCTTCTCCGGCCCGACCATGTACGGCAACTCGGTCACCACCAGCCCGGTGCGCCGCGCCGAGAGCTGCTCGACCTCAACCGTCGCCCGTGTCTTGAAGGACCCGCGTCCGGTTGCATAGGCATCGCGGATCCCGTCCAGTCCCACGATCTTTCCACCGCTGGGAAGATCAGGCCCGGGAACGAAGCGCATCACGTCGTCGAGCGTGGCTTCCGGGTTGTCGATGAGGTGACGCGCGGCGGCGATCACCTCGCCCAGGTTGTGCGGCGCCATGTTGGTTGCCATGCCGACGGCAATGCCGGTGGCCCCGTTGACCAGGAGATTCGGGAACGCCGCCGGCAGCACCTCGGGCTGGGTCAGCTGGTTGTCGTAGTTCGGGACGAAGTCGACGACGTCCTCACCGAGGTGGTCCGTCATGGTGAGGGCCGCGGCCGCGAGCCGCGCCTCCGTGTAGCGGGCGGCGGCGGGACCGTCGTCGAGGGAGCCGAAGTTGCCGTGGCCGTCGATGAGCGGCAGGCGGAGCGAGAAGTTCTGCGCCATGCGGACCATGGCGTCGTAGATCGCGGCATCACCGTGCGGATGGAGCTTGCCCATGACCTCGCCCACCACGCGGGCGGACTTGACGTGCCCCCGGTCGGGCCTCAGGCCCATGTCGGTCATCATGTACAGGATTCGCCGCTGGACGGGCTTAAGCCCGTCGCGGGCATCAGGCAGCGCACGCGAGTAGATCACCGAGTAGGCGTACTCCAGGAAGGAATCTTCCATCTCGGAGGTCACATCAATATCGATGATGTTCTCGGTGTAGTTCTCGTCCGGGGGTGTGGCTTGGCGCCTGGCCATGGTTCCTGTGGTCCTTCAGCGGGTGGTCTTGAAAGGGCGACCGCGTCGCACGGCGTGCGGAGTGTGACTCAGTCGTTGGGGCGGACAGGGCGGGGCAGGCTGACGTGAGCCGGACCCGCCCGTTAGTGTGAGTCTATGGCGGCTGAAGAACTTTACCCTGAATATTGGGAGGCCGACGTCGTGTTGCGGGACGGGTCGACCGGGCACCTGAGGCCCATCTCACCGGCCGACGCGGACGCTGTTCAGGCCTTTCACATGAGCCAGTCGCAGGACTCCATCTACCTCCGGTTCTTCACCTACAAGTCCTCCCTGAGCGAGCGCGAACTCAAGCGCTTCACCGAGGTGGACTATGTCAGCCGGGTGGCCTTCGTGGTGACCCGAGGCGGCAGGATCATCGGTATCGGCCGCTATGACCGCCTCGACGACCCGGAAGAGGCCGAGGTGGCCTTCAACATCGCCGACGCATACCAGGGCCGGGGCCTGGGCTCCATCCTGCTGGAGCATCTCGCGGCGGCCGCGCGGGAAAACGGGATCCAGCGCTTCACCGCCGAGGTGCTGCCCGAGAACCGGAAGATGATCACGGTCTTCGCCGAGGCGGGCTACGAGGTGGACCGCCGCTTCGACGACGGAGTGGTTGAACTGAGCTTCGACATCGACCCCACCGACCGGTCCCGCGCAGTCATGGAATCCAGGGAACACCGCGCCGAGGCGCGCAGCATGCAGACCCTTCTGACGCCGTCGTCTGTTGCCGTCATCGGTGCCAGCCGCAGCTGGGGAAGTGTCGGGTACTCGCTGCTTGAGCACATCGTCGAGGGCGGCTTCACCGGGCCGGTGGCCGGAGTCAATCCCGAGGCGTTCGAACTGAACGGCATGGTTGCCTACGGCTCGATCGGCGAGGTGCCCGGCCCGGTTGACCTCGCTGTCATCGCTGTGCCGTATGAAAGCGTGCTTGCGGTGGTGGAGGAGTGCGGACGTGCAGGAGTGAAGAGCCTGCTGGTGGCAACCGCCGGCTTCGCCGAGAACGACGGCGAGGGGCTGGCCCGCCAGCGGGAGCTGGTGCACAGCGCCCGCTCCTACGGCATGCGGGTGGTTGGTCCCGCCTCCCTGGGCATCATCAACACCGATCCCGCCGTTCGCCTGAACGCTTCGATGGCTCCGGCGCTTCCGCGGCCGGGAGGTCTGGGCCTGTTCAGTCAGTCGGCGGCCATCGGAGTCATGCTGCACGCCGCGGCCGCGCGCCGTGCGCTGGGGCTGTCCTCCGGGCTGTCGGCAGGTAACCGTGCCGATGTTTCCGGCAATGACGCCATGCAGTACTGGGAGGACGACCCGCGCACCCGGGCAGTGGCCCTTTACCTGGAGTCAGTGGGTAATCCCCGGAAGTTCTCGCGCATTGCGCGCAGGCTCTCACGGATGAAGCCGGTGATCGTTGCCAAGTCCGACGTGATGGGACTCCAGCTTCCGCCCGGTCACGCGGTGCGGACAACCCAGGCGCCGGGAGGCGCGCTGGACGCAATGCTCCGCCAGTCCGGCGTAATCCGCGTCGAGACCACCGAGCAGCTCATGGACGTAGCGCAGATCGTGGTGGGCCAACCGATCCCCGGCGGATCGGGGGTTGCCGTCTTCAGCAACTCGCTTGCGCTGGGCAAGGTCGTCGCCGATGCCGCCCAGGCCCAGGACCTCGACGTCGTCCGGCTGAACGCACATCTGGACCTGGACGCCGGGCAGTCCGTCGCCCTGCCTGAGCTGAAAGCGGCGCTCACCGAAGCGCTTGAGGATGCCACGGTTCATTCGCTGATCCTGACGCTCATCCCGGCCGTGGGACTGACTTCCGAGCAGATTCTCCCGGTGCTCGCCGAGTGCGGAAGCGCTGCAGGCAAGCCGGTGGTCGCCTGCTTCACCGGGGTGCTGGATTCAGCCGAACAGCTGGAGGGCCTGGTGTCTGGCGACGAAGCAGGAACCGGCGTGCCGTGTTTCTCCAGTCCCGGCGGGGCAGTGTCGGCCCTGGCCGCCGTCGTACGCTACAGCAGGTGGCGGCAAGCCGAACACGGTGTGTTCGCAGAGCCGGCAGGCGTCAACGAGGACGACGCCGCGACCCTCCTTACGAGCGTCCTGTCCGGGATCCGTGACGTCGGGCTGCGCCGCCTCGACGGCGAGCAGACCGGGCGGCTCCTGGGAAGTTACGGGATCAACGTACTGCGCTCGATCCCGTTCGAGACAACGGAAGAGGCGGTGCTGGCTGCCGACGCCGTCGGATGGCCCGTTGCGCTGAAGACCGTTGACGAGAACCTGCGGCACCGACTCGATTTCGGTGGAGTACGGCTCAATGTCCCCGACGCGGCCTCGCTCCGCGCCGGCGTCGAGGCGATGCGCAACGAACTGCGGATCTTCGGCGCCCCGGGCCTTGAGGTGCAGACCATGGCGCCGGCCGGACAGGCCTGCGTCCTACGGGCCATCGAGGACCCACTCCTGGGTCCGGTGGTGTCGTTCGGGATGGCCGGCGACGCCGTGAACCTGCTGGATGACTGGGCCCATGGAATCCCGCCTCTGACCACCGTGGACGCCGCGGAGCTGGTGAGGACTCCGCGCGCCAGCCGACGCCTCTTCGGATATCAGGGCCTGCCGCCCGTAAACGTTGCGGCGCTGGAGGACCTGCTCCTGCGTGTAGCCCTGCTGAAGGACCGGCACCCTGAAATCGCGCTGCTGCAGTTCAACCCCGTGCTGGTCTCTCCCGACGGGCTCGCTGTGCTGAACGCAGAAGTCAGCGTGGGCAACCCGCAGCAGCGCACCGACAGTGCCCGCCGCGCACTAAGGGACTGAAGGGCCCGGATAAAGCATTGCTGGTTAGGTGAGCGACGCCGCCATAAGTCACACTGGAACCATGACTCCATCGCTGTCGGCGGAACGCCGCGACCTGGATGCCTCCCTCGAACGAGCCGGCTTCTACCCGCGCCTCGTCGCCGATGTTGTCCACGACGCACTCGACGGACGCGAACCCCTGTCCCACGTGGTTCACCTGGAAACCCACTTCGAGCGCACGGAGGTGCGCCGGCACATCACCGTACTGGTACTGACCGACGACATGCTGGTGGTCACCCACGTCGATGACCAGCAGCATGACGACGCCGGGGAGCAGGTTACGGCGCAGGTCTCGACTGAATCGGTGCCGGTGAGCCAGATCCGCTCGGTGGTGCTCAGCTACCTTTACTCCCAGCCGCAGAACTACAAGCCTTCCGACCCGGCTCGGGAGCTGACCCTCGGTATCGCCTGGTCAGGCGGGCAGCGGCTGGATATGGGGCCGGCGAGCTGCGGAGATCCGCAGTGCGAGGCAGACCACGGTTACACCGGAACCATCGCTCAGGAAGACATCGTGCTGCGCGTCAGCGCGGAAGCTGACGGCCTTCAGGCTGTCCAGAACGCCAAAGCCTTCGCCCGCGCCCTTCGCACGGTGAGCACCGCCAACCCGGCAGTTGCCGGCGTCGTCGTCAATCCGCCCGCCGGGAACCGCCGACAGCCGGGCCTGGCCACCCGCTTCAGCCGCGCGCACCACGGGCGGTAACCCAGCACGTGACCGCGCCATCGCTTCACCGGGAACCGCTCCCTGCCGCACCCGCCTACGGACGCTCCACCATTGCCGAGGTGTTCACCAGTTCAGCCGCCGCTCTCGGGCTTCCCGGCTTCACGAACGCCCTTGAGCTTCCTGCCGCACGCAAGGTGTGCGTGGTACTTGTGGACGGGCTCGGCGCATCGCTGTTGCGCCAGCGCTCCGGCCACGCACCCTTCCTGCGCCAGTTCCTGGATTCGTCGCGAAAGCTTGGATCGGTGTTTCCCAGTACGACGGCGGCAGCTCTCGCCTCGCTCGGTACCGGCCTGCCGCCCGGTCAGCACGGCCTGGTCGGCTATGACGTGCTGGACCCGGGCCAGGGCCGGATCGTCAACATGCTGGGCGGCTGGGACCCCGGGGTGGAGCCGCAACGCTGGCAGCCCCATCCCACCCTGTTCGAACGTGTCTCGGCCGAACTTCCGGTAACCAGTGTGGGCCTTGCCCGCTTCGATGGTTCCGGACTGACCCGCGCGGCGCTCCGTGGAGGAAAGTACGTCGCCGGCAGTACGCCCGAGGCCCGGGTGCAGGCGGTATGCGAGGCGCTGTCCGGCCCTGACCGGTCGCTGGTGTACCTGTATCTGAACGAACTGGACAAGACCGGGCACCGCTCCGGCTGCAGTTCCGCCGAATGGGGTGACCGCCTGGAAGACCTGGACCGGACCATGCGTTCTCTGGCAGCGAAGGTTCCCGCGGACACCCTGCTGCTGCTGACCGCCGACCACGGCATGGTCGACGTAACCCCCGCCCAGCACATCGACTTCGCCGGCGATACTGCTTTGTTGGACGGCGTGGCCCTGACCGGAGGTGAACCGCGTATGGTCCACCTCTATCTCGAGGACGACCTGTCCGAGGCCGCCGCCTCCCGCCTGGTCAGCGCATGGCGCGACGCCCACGGCGGGCGGGCATGGGTCCTCACCCGTGCGGAGGCAGTCACCGCCGGGCTCTTCGGAGAGGTGGCGCCCGACGTCGCCCGCCGTATCGGCGATGTCCTGATCGCCGCAAGGGAACCGGTGGCGTTTTACGACACACGGAGGGTTCCTGCCTCTGCGCTGGAGGTGGTCGGCCAGCACGGCTCCATCACCCGGGCCGAGCGAGAGGTGCCGCTGCTGACGCTTCGCAAGCCCGGCCCCGGTCCCTCCCGCATCGTGGGGCGCTGAGGAATGGCGGAACTGGTCTTCTTCTCAGGCACCATGGACTGCGGGAAATCAACCCTCGCCCTGCAGATGGACCACAACCACAGCGCCCGCGGCAGGGGCGGGCTCCTGTTCAGTTCGCATGACCGTGCGGGGGAGTCGGTCATTTCGAGCCGGCTGGGGCTGATGACGCGTGCAGTCGAAGTGCGCCCTGAGACAGATTTCTGGGAGGAGATCGTCCGGCGGAGGACGCATGGAACCCGGGTGGACTATCTCATCTGCGATGAGGCCCAGTTCTATACGCCCGAGCAGATCGAACAGCTGGCGCGCATTGTCGACGACATGGACATCGACGTCTTCGCGTTCGGGATCACTTCGGACTTCCGCACGCAACTGTTTCCCGGTTCCCGACGGCTGATCGAACTCGCCGACCGAACGCAGGTGCTGCAGGTCGAAGCGCTGTGCTGGTGCGGGCGGCGCGCTACCCATAATGCCCGGACCGTTGACGGCGTCATGGTCGTGGAAGGCGAGCAAATGGTGGTGGGCGACGTCGAACAGCCCGTTCCGGACACCGATCCCGGGCAGGAGCGCCTGACGGGCGGCGGCCTGGAGGCATTGGATGCACCCGCGGGTCCGGTGATCGGCTACGAGACCCTGTGCCGCCGTCATCACATGCGCAGGGTTACCGCATTGACCGCGCGACGGCATGCTGGAAGCGATAATCCGCTTCCCTTTGATCCCGCCGCCGCATTGCTGTAAACCTGCCTGGGCCGTCAGGCAACGACGACGCCGGACGGCTGCTTAGTCGCCCTTGGTCCCGAAGACGATCTCGTCCCAGCTCGGCACGCTCGAGCGCCGCGGGCGGATCTTCCTGTCCGCGGGAGACTCCGCGCGCCGGGCTGCATCGCCCGCAGGCTGAACAGGGTCGGAGGCCGTCCGGCTTGCATTTGGCTCGTCCTCCCGGTCCTCCCGGTCCTCACGTTCCAGGGCTTCCTGGTTTTGGGCTTCCTGCTTAGCGGCTTCCTTTTCCACGGCTTCGCTCGGCTCGCTCAGCGTGGCGGGCCGGGCGATCACGCTGATCTCACGCGTGTCCGTGCTGACACCTTCGAACAGGCGGGGGGTGCCGTCGTCGTACTGGTCATCGTGGTGGTGATGGTCTTCGAGGATCGACGGTGCGAGGCTCAGTCCCGGGAACGGCCGCCGCTCCTCGGCGTGCTCCGCTGGATCGGTCTCACCGTGGCCGGGGCGGGGATGGGCAGCCGGAATGTGGCCCTTAGCTAGCATGAGGGCGAGCGCATCGTCGGCATCCTCATCGGCACCCAGCCGCTGTCCCCGGCGCGAGCGAAGGACATCCAGCAGTTCGTCCGGGTCTGCGTCTGGGGCCTCTTCTCCGACCGCGTCCGCTTCGAAATCGAAGACGCGGTCGGCAACGGCGCTGAGCCGGCGGGAGGGCAGAGGGCCATCGAGAGGTTCGAGTTCGCTGAGCACCTGCGCCCAGCGGTTGGCGTTCAGGATGGTTCGCCGGGAAGGGTTGAACGTCCACTGGGCGGGCGGTTCCTCACCCACCGAGGCGGCAGCGCCGCTGGGGAGCTCAAAGCGTACGACGACGGTCCAGAGTCCATCAGGCTTGCGCCAGGCATCCCACTCCGCGGTGTCGGGATCAACGCCGAACGCCTGGAGACGGTAGCGGACCATGTCGTCGAGTTGCGCCGGATTGTCACCGAAGGCCGAGCGGTAGCCGTCGTGGGAGGGTAGGGGAGAGGAAACCTCAACCCGCTGGGCCAACTGCGCCATGTAGTCCCGCTCGGCCCGTACCGGACCCTCGTAGCGCAGGACATGCTGCAGTTCGACGCCCGTTTCGTCGACGATTTCCTGGGCAGTGGCTCCGCCGCGGATCCGGGCCTGAATGTCGCGGGGACTTAACGACGAACGCTTTTGCTGCCCGTCACTGCCTGTGGGTTTTCCCCCCGGGGTTTCCTGACGTACTGGACGCGGGGACGGCCGAGTGCTCGCCATCCGCAGCGCCTCGTTGATTGGCAGGCGGAACGAGGCTCCACCCTCACCGCCCAACAGCAGATGACCTCCGTTCTCATCCACGCCCACCAGCCGTAGCTCCTGCATGAAAAACCCTCCAGCCGACATACTTTGCTTTCGGTGAAACTCTGCCATCCAGAAGGGCAGGTTCCTACTTCATCCTTGGTGTGGCGCGGAAGTTGTGTATGAAGGCCGGAGCGGGCCGGTTCGGGTGCGCGGGTTCCGATTCGCTTTTCCCGGCATGATCGGCAACAATCTCTGCGGTACGGGCACAAATCGGGTCATCTCGGCGTTGTGTACACGAAACAGGAGCCGGTAATCTTCGGGCACCTGTTCAACCGGCAAGACTTTCATCCCTAGATATCCACCGGAGCGTGAACAACTAACTATGGCGACAGACTACGATGCGCCGCGGAAGACCGACGACGAGCTCAGCGAAGACTCTATTGAGGAGCTGAAGTCTCGGCGCACGGACAAGCAGTCCGCGGTTGTCGATGAAGACGAGGCCGATGCTGCGGAAGGGTTCGAACTTCCGGGCGCCGACCTCTCGGGCGAGGAGCTGCTGGTCCGGGTTCTTCCCGCACAGGCAGACGAGTTCACCTGCGCCTCCTGCTTCCTGGTGCGCCACCGGTCCCAGATCGCGAAGGAGAAGGACGGGCTGGCCTACTGCAAGGATTGCGAAGGCTAGGAACCCGGCTGCGGACGTGTCCGCACTACGCTCCCTCTACCGGGGCGGTCAGGACGGCTTTCAGCTGTTCGGGCCGCCTCGTTGAGGTTAACCAGTAAGGAACCGGGTCTTCGGGATCATCGATCCTGATCCTCACGACCGGCGAAATCCAGCCCCGGATGCATAGGTAGGCCTTGCCGTGCAGCTTCGGACCGCGCTGCTCCGTCGCCTCCGCACCGGAGTATGCCTCTACGGGTCCCAGATACTTTCGCTCAATCTGCGCGCGGCCAACCTGCAGTTCAGTGGCCGTTACGCGGATGCTCGGAGTCGACAGCACCAGCAGGGTGGTCAGAATGGCTGCAACGACGACGGCGGCGGCGATGCCCGCGCCGATGCTGATCGGAATGAAGGTGAAGACGGAAGCAACCGCCGCCCCGGCCACGACAATCCAGATCCACGGTGCGGGCCACAGCTTCTCTTCGTAGAGAACCGGGTCAGTGGCAGATCCTGTAGGCATGACAGCTAGCTAAGCACCTTTCAGGGTGCTTTTCATCCTGGCGCACGGAAGCTCCGCGGCCCGTGAAAGCGATAGAGTGAATGGAGCAAACGGGCTGCGGTGTTCCGCAGTTTCAGCGCTGTACGTACGGACGTGCATCTGCTGTGCCCGCTACGACCAGGAACTGTGCAGGAGAAAACGTGCTGGATACCGCGGAAGCCTTGTCCGTGCAGATAAAGATGCTCGACGACGGACTTGAGCCCCCTGCCTACGCCCACCCCGGCGATGCGGGCGCGGACCTTCGTACACGCATCGACTTCGAACTCCTGCCCGGCCAGCGCGCCCTGATCCCCACCGGGGTGTCACTGGCGCTCCCTGCCGGGTACGCGGCATTCGTCCACCCGCGATCGGGTCTGGCGGCCAAGCACGGGGTCACCGTGGTGAACGCTCCGGGTACGGTCGACTCCGGCTACCGCGGTGAAATTGCCGTCACCCTTCTCAACACCGACTCCTCAGAAGCGCTGTCTTTCCGCCGTGGCGACCGGATCGCGCAGCTGGTCATTCAGAAGGTGGAACATGCCACCTTCGTGCAGGTGGAGGAACTTCCGGACTCAGTGCGGGGATCCGGAGGGTTCGGATCAACTGGAGGATTTGCGCCGGTTCCGGGCATCTAAGCGAACTGACGCATCCCACTGGCAGCGGTACGCTGCCGACGAACATTAAGGAGGAACCCGATCATGATCTTCGGGCGCCGAAAGAAGAACCAGGAAACGAGCAGCGCCGCTGAGGCTCCCGTCACCGGGCAGGACCAGGACGGGCAGGACCAGGACGGGCAGGTTGAAGCCGTCGAGGAAACTCCGGCCGTAAGCGGCCGCGCCGCCACCGGTCCGTTCGACGTGTCCGAGAAGGAAACGCCCGAAGGCTACGTCGACCTCGGTGCACTGCGCATTGCCGCCACCGAGAACCTGCAGCTGCGCCTCGAAGTGGAGGAGCGGACCAAGCGGGTCATTGCGGTGACGTTGGATATCAACGGCTCGAACCTCCAGCTTCAAGCGTTCGCAGCTCCCCGGTCAGAGGGCCTCTGGGACGAGATCAGGGGCCAGATCGCCGCCTCGGTCGGATCGCAGGGTGGAACCGTGGAGGAACGAGCCGGCGAGTTCGGAACCGAACTCATTGCGAAGTTGCCCGCCCAGACGCCGGACGGCCGGCCGGGTTTCCGGGTTGCCCGTTTCGTGGGCGTGGACGGGCCGAGATGGTTCCTGCGCGGCGTCTTCGGTGGGCCGGCTGCCATGGATCCCCAGGCTGCTGAACCGGTAGAGCGCCTCTTCCGCAACGTTGTTGTGGTGCGCGGTGACCATCCGCTGCCGCCGCGGGAGCTGCTACAGCTCCGACTGCCCAAGGACGCTGCAGGCAAGAAGCAGCAGCCGGAGGAACCCAAGAGGCTCGGTGATGATCCGCTCCGGCGAGGTCCAGAGATAACGCATATTGGCTGACGCAGCCCCGGAACCTTCGGCAAGACCCCTTCCTCGCCGCGGCCGCATAGCCGGACGGGGTTTTGTGGAGCGGATCACCATCTTCCCGCGCAGCGAGGCGGCACGCTTCGCAGCAATGGTCGCCCTAAACGAAGATGCGTCGGCGAGTGGCAGTTCGGGACAGATCGGGACGCATGTCCGGTTGGTGTGGACCGGACAGCGGAAAATCTCCGGGGTGGATCCGGGCATAACCCTGGCGTTCGAGGGAACAGTCAGCACGGTTGACGGCATACCTACCGTCCATAACCCGCGGTACGAGATCATCGGCCGTCGTGAGGAGTCATTGTGAGCCAGCCCATTGAGGATCATGCCGACAACGAACGCCCGACCGCACCCGACGAGCCGGCTCGTTCCGACGGGGGCCAGGGGATGGGCGCACTTGCCGGCCAGTACGCGGCAAAAGCCGGTGTGCGCCAGGACGAAAGCGGCCGCATAGACGTTCTGCAGTCGATCGGCGGCGTTCGCGGGCTCGCCGAGAGCATTCTGCCGGGCCTGCTTTTCACCGTAGTGTTCACGGTGACGCGGGACCTCCAGGTTTCCCTGGTGGCTGCGCTTGCCGTCTCGGCGATCTTCACGGTGGTGCGCCTGGTCTCCAGGACTCCGCTCACACAGGCGATCTCAGGGCTGGTCGGTGTTGCGATCTGTGCCTTCGTCGCGAACCGCACAGGGAACGCGGAAGATTTCTTCCTGCCCGGCTTCATCACCAACGCGGCCTACATCCTCGGCATGGTTATCTCCATCGCGGTGCGCTGGCCGCTGGCCGGGCTGCTGTTCGGATTCATCCGAGGCGAAGGGGTGGACTGGCGGAAGCACGCTTCCCGCGTCCGTGCGTATTCGCTGGCCACTTGGCTCATCATTGCGGTGCTGGCCCTGAGGCTGATTGTCCAGGTCCCGCTCTATTTGGCTGACAACATTGCCGCCCTCGGAGCAACCCGCGTCGCGATGGGTGTACCGCTCTATGCGCTCGGCCTATGGTTTGCCTGGCTGGTCTCCCGACCGGATGCGCAGAAGCAGCAGGATCCTCCCGCCTGAGCTAGCTCTCCGGCGAGAGCGCTGCGCGGAGCGCGTCCTCGGCTGCGATGGCCGCCACGAAGAACAGTTCGTCCCCGGCCTCCACCACATCATCCGGGCTCGGGGTGATGGGGGCATCGTCCCGCAGGATGGCTACAGCGGTGCAATCCTGGGGAAGGTCGATGGAACCCAGCGTCCGTCCGATCAGGGCGGATTCGTGGGGGACCGTGAACTCAACGATCGCAGACACTCCTGTCTGCAGGGTGAGCAGACGCACCAGGTCGCCGATCTCCACGGCTTCCTCGACCAGGGCGGTCATGAGCCTCGGTGTATTGACGGCGACATCGACACCCCAGGAGTCGTCGAACATCCAGTCATTCTTCGGGTTGTTCACGCGGCCGACCGTGCGCCCGACTCCGAACTCGCTCTTGGCGAGCAGGGAGACGACAAGGTTGACCTTGTCGTCGCCGGTGGCCGAGACCACGACGTCGGCTTCCTCCAGTTTCGCGTCCTTGAGGGTTGTGAGCTCACACGCGTCGCCGATCAGCCAGCGTGCACCCTTCAGTCCGCTGCGCCCGACAACCTCCGGCTTCTCGTCGATCAGCAGGATGTCGTGATTGTTGGACAGCAGTTCCCGTGCGATCGAAGACCCGACGCTTCCCGCGCCGGCGATGACTACCTTCACGCCGATTCCTCCTGCGGCTTCTTCGAGAGCACCCGGGCCACTTCATCAGTCGCCGCGGTTTCCATCATGGCGTGCACAATATCGCCCTCCTGGTAACTGGTGCCCGGTGCGGGCAGCATTCCCTCTCCAAAGCGGGTGATGAACGCAACCCGGACTCCGGCTGCTGCCTCAATCTCCCTCATGGACCTGCCCAGCCAGCCCTCGTGCAATGCGAGCTCACCGAGGATCAGCCGTCCCGAGGGCTCACGGAAGTCGCCGCTGATGGTCTGCTCCGGAAGGATCCGCCGAAGAACCTGGTCGGCGCTCCAACGCACCGCAGCAACCGTCGGTATGCCCAGCCTCTGGTAGATCTCGGCGCGTCCAGGGTCGTAGATCCGGGCAACCACATGCGGTACATGGAAAATCTCCCGGGCAACCCGGGTTGCGAGGATGTTTGAATTGTCGCCGCTGGAGACGGCAGCGAAAGCATAGGCGTTCTCGATGTCCGCGCTTTTCAGGGTGTCCCGGTCGAAGCCCACACCCGTCACCTTGCGGCCGCCGAACGATCCCCTCAGCCGGCGGAAGGCGCGGTCGTCCTGGTCGATGATCGCCACACTGTGGCCGGAATCGTCCAGGGTGTGCGCCAGACTCACGCCCACCCGGCCGCAGCCCATGATTACGAAATGCGCCACAGCGCCGCTCCTGCTTCCTTCACCATGCTGATTGTCCCTCAAGCCTAGTGGAGGAGGGGCGGTACAAACGCGCTAGTCTGTGGGCTGTGCTGACTTTCTTCGAGGCCGCCAAGCGCATGCTGGTGGGCAAGCCGTACCGGAACGACCGGCGCCGGCAGGAAGCCCTGCCGAAGAAGATTGCGATGCCTCTCTTCTCGACCAATGCTCTCTCGTCCACGGCCTACTCTCCGGACGAGATCCTGCTCACGCTGGCGCTTGCGGGAGTCTCCGCCGTTGCCGTTTCCCCCTGGGTGGGTCTTGCCGTCATCGTCGTGCTGCTGGTGGTCATCGCCTCCTACCGGCAGTCCGTCCACGCGTACCCGTCGGGCGGCGGCGACTATGAGATTGCACGGCGGAACCTGGGTGACCGCGCGGGGGTCACGGTGGCCGCTGCACTCATGGTGGATTACGTCCTTACGGTTGCGGTGTCGGTTTCTGCCGCCGCGTATTACCTCATTTCGCTGGCACCGGCGCTGGCGGGGAGCCAGCGCGCACTGGCAATTGCCGGCGTCGTCGTCCTGGTCATTGTTAACCTGCGCGGGTTCACCCGCGACGCAAGAGTGCTGGCAGTGCCCACCTACGTCTTCATGGCCGGGATCCTGGTGCTTTGCGTCACTGGCATCGTTCAGCGGCTTACCGGCACCCTGCAGGAGGCCCCGAGCGCACGGTTCGAAATCATCCCGGACCCGGCGTTCGAGACGGGCCTGGTGGGTCTTGCCGGTGCCCTGCTCATTCTCCGTGCCTTCTCCTCCGGCGCTGCCGCCCTGACCGGTGTGGAAGCGCCCAGTGCCAACGTGCCCGGCTTCAGGCCGCCGCGGGGGCGGAACGCGGCGAGCACCCTGCTCATCCTCGGGGTCGTGGCCTCGCTCATGACGGCCGGCGTCATCTACCTGGCCAATGCCACCCGCGTTCATGTGGTGCAGAACCCGCAGGAGCAGTTGCTGCTGGAAGGTGAGCCGGTAGCCGACTCCTACGTCCAGAATCCCGTCCTCAGCCAGCTGGCAACGACCATCTTCGGCGGCGGCACCCTGCCCTTCCTCGTGCTGGTGGCCGCTACCTGCCTGATCCTGCTGCTTGCGGCGCACTCGGCCTTCAACGGGTTCCCGTCGCTGGCGTCCATCCTCGCCAAGGACGGATACCTGCCCCGGCAGCTGAGCACCCGCGGCGACCGCCTAACGTTCAGCAACGGCATCATGGCCCTCGGTGCCGGCGCCATCCTGCTCATTCTGGTTTTTCGCGCGGACGTCACGCAGCTTGTCCAGCTTTACATCATCGGTGTCTTCGTTTCCTTCACCGCTACCCAGCTGGCCCTGATCAAGCACTGGACCCGCGAACTCCGCAGCACCGTCGACCGAAAGCTGCGCTGGCGAATCAACAAGTCCCGCGCGATCAACTCGATCGGCTTCGTCCTGACAGCTGCGGTTCTTGTGGTGGTGCTGGTGACCAAGTTCGAATTCGGCGCCTGGATCGCCGTCCTCGCAATCGCCCTCCTCATCGCCGTCATGCTGAGCATCAAGGCCCACTACGACCAGGTGGCGCGCGAACTGGCGATTGACGACGCCTCCGCCGTACGCGCCCTGCCGTCGCGCGTGCACGCAGTGATCCTCGTGTCCCATGTACGGAAGCCCGTACTGCGTGCACTTGCTTTCGCTCGCGCATCGCGTCCCTCCAAGCTGGACGCGATCGTGGTGGACGTGGACCCGGAGGAAACCCGGCGCACCCTCGCCGACTGGGACCGGCTCGAGGTTCCGGTGCCGATCACAGTCCTCGCCTCGCCCTACCGTGACACCATCCAGCCGATCATGGACTACATCAAGTCCATACGGCGCGATTCTCCCCGTGACCTGATCGTGGTCTACATTCCCGAGTACGTGGTGGGGAAGTGGTGGGAGCAGCTTGTCCACAACCAGACCGCGCTGCGCATCAAGACCCGGCTCCATTTCGAGCCGGGCGTGATGGTCGCGAGCGTCCCATGGCAGCTCGCGTCCTCGGATGCGGCGCGCAAATTCCAGGATCTAAGGTGACCCAGACTCCAGAAATCGAACTGTCCATCGGCCCGGCTGCCCATGGCGGGCACTGTGTTGCCCGCCATGAAGGCCGGGTTGTCTTTGTCCGCCATGCCCTGCCGGGCGAGGTGGTGAAGGCCCGTCTCACCGAGTACGACGACGACGCCCGCTTCTGGCGCGCTGACGCCACCGACATCATCAGCGCCTCGCCCGACCGGGTCAATCACCCGTGGCCGCTCGCGGATGCTGTGCTCGCAGGTCTGCGGGGCACCCGCCCCGTGGGCGGCGCGGAGTTCGGGCATATCGAACTGTCCGCGCAGCGCCGTCTGAAGGCGGGTATCTTCTCCGAGCAGTTGGCGCGGCTGGGCACGATCGAGCGGTCTGTCACGGTGGAACCGGTTCCGGATGAAGCTCCCGACGGACTGGGCTGGCGCACACGGGTCGGTTTCGCCGTCGATCCCGGCGGTCATCTCGCTATGCACGAGCACCGGTCGACTGCCCTGGTTCCGGTGGCTGACATGCCGCTGGCCGTGCCGTCGATCAACAAGCTGGCGCTGTGGGAAACCAGCTTCCAGGGCGTGGAAGGTGTGGAGGTGGCGGCCGCGTCGGGCGACGATGAGCCGCTGGTGCTGCTTCGAACCACCGGTGATCCCGCGGACCGGCACTTCCGGGCACTGGCCGAACGTATCCCTGGTGCGTCCGTGGCAACCTGGAACCCCGAGAAGGGACTTCTTCAACGTCTGCGCGGACGCACCTGGGTGCGTGAGGTCGTTGGCGCGCACAGCTTCCGCGTGACGGGGGAGGGATTCTGGCAGATTCACCGCAGCGCACCCGGGGTGCTCACGGATGCCGTCCTAGAGGGGCTGGAGCCGGCTGCAGGCATGCGCGTCGCCGACCTGTATGCCGGTGCCGGCCTTTTCACCGCGGCACTGGCCGCGCAGGTCGGCGAGACCGGCCATGTCCTGTCTGTCGAGGGATCACCGGCGGCAAGCCGGGACGCCCGAAGGAACCTGTACGGCAGGACACAGGTCGATATTGTGCAGGGCAAGGTTGAGCGGGTGCTACGCGAACGGCGTCCCCATCTTGACGCTGTCGTGCTCGATCCGCCCCGCGCGGGAGCGGGCAGGGAAGTGGTCCGGGCGATCACCGGCACCGGCGCGAAGGTTGCCGTCTATGTGTCGTGCGATCCGGCGTCGTTCGCACGGGACGCGGGCTATTTCACCGATGCAGGATGGGACCTGGTGTCCCTTCGCGTCCTCGACCTCTACCCCCACACCCACCACATGGAGTCAGTCGCGGTTCTTCGCCCGGCATAGAACGGCGGCTCGACACTAGGATGACAACGGCCGACTAAGGGTTACAAAGGTTGCAGACCGCGAGAGGAGTCCCGACATGAGTAGTGTGGACAGCTTCGGTTCCAGGGGCGTACTGGATGTCGCTGGAACCAGGTACGAGATCTTCCGTCTGGATGCGGTCGAGGGCGCCCGGAGCCTGCCCTACAGCCTCAAAGTCCTGCTTGAAAATCTGCTGCGCACCGAAGACGGCGCAAACATCACCGCCGAACAAATCCGTGCCCTGGCCGGCTGGAACCCTGAGGCCCAGCCTGACACCGAAATTCAGTTCACGCCGGCGCGCGTCATCATGCAGGACTTCACCGGGGTTCCCTGCGTGGTCGACCTCGCGACGATGCGTGAGGCTGTCAAGGAACTCGGCGGAGACCCTGCACGTGTCAATCCCCTGGCGCCGGCCGAGCTGGTGATTGACCACTCTGTGCAGATCGACGTCTTCGGCAACGCGGACTCCATTGAGCGGAACATGGAGATCGAGTATGAGCGCAATGGCGAGCGTTACCAGTTCCTGCGCTGGGGACAGACCGCTTTCGACGACTTCAAGGTGGTCCCACCTGGAACCGGTATTGTCCACCAGGTAAACATCGAATACCTGGCCCGCACCGTGATGACCCGGCAAGTGGAAACCGAGGACGGCCAGGTGCTCCGGGCCTACCCGGACACCTGTGTGGGCACGGACTCGCACACCACCATGGTGAACGGCCTGGGCGTGCTCGGCTGGGGTGTCGGCGGCATCGAGGCCGAGGCAGCCATGCTCGGACAGCCCGTATCCATGCTCATCCCCCGCGTTGTCGGCTTCAAGCTCACCGGTGAGATTCCCGCCGGCGCCACCGCGACCGACGTCGTACTGACCATCACCGAGATGCTGCGCAAGCACGGCGTCGTCGGCAAGTTCGTCGAGTTCTACGGCGAGGGCGTGGCCGAGGTACCGCTGGCCAACCGCGCCACCATCGGCAACATGAGCCCCGAGTTCGGCTCCACCGCAGCGATGTTCCCTATTGATGACGTCACCGTTGAGTATCTGCGCCTCACCGGACGCAGCGAGGAACAGGTCGCCCTCGTCGAGGCCTACGCCAAGGAGCAGGGCCTCTGGCACGATCCGTCGCGCGAGATCCGGTTTTCTGAATACCTGGAACTGAACCTGTCCACGGTTGTGCCTTCCATCGCGGGACCGAAGCGCCCGCAGGACCGCATCGAGCTGACGGCTTCCAAGGAGCAGTTCCGGAAGGACATCCAAAACTACGTCACCAACTCCAACGAGGCCGCACTGGATGAGGCCCTGGAGGAGTCTTTCCCTGCCTCCGATGTCCCCGCAATGACGTCCACGGTCAAGCACTCTGCCGCCTCCTCCGCGAACGGCCGCCCCTCAAGGCCGGTTGAGGTAACCATGGCCGACGGGCGCGAATTCGTCCTGGATCATGGAGCGGTCACTATTGCCTCGATCACCTCGTGCACCAACACCTCGAACCCGTCGGTGATGCTGGCTGCCGCGATCCTTGCACGCAACGCCGTGGCGAGGGGACTGTCCTCGAAGCCCTGGGTAAAGACTTCAGTGGCTCCCGGATCGAAGGTCGTCACCGACTACTACGACAAGTCGGGTCTCACGCCGTATCTCGAGAAGCTCGGTTTTTTCATCGTCGGATACGGGTGCGCCACCTGCATTGGGAATTCCGGTCCGCTCGAGGAGGAGATATCCAATGCCATCCACTCCAACGACCTCTCGGTCGCGGCGGTGCTGTCGGGCAACCGCAACTTCGAGGGGCGTATCAACCCCGACGTGAAGCTGAACTACCTGGCCTCGCCTCCGCTTGTGATCGCCTATGCCCTGGCCGGTTCCATGGACTTCGATTTTGAGAAGGATCCGCTCGGACAGGACGAGTCGGGTGCGGATGTTTTCCTCCGCGACATCTGGCCGAGCCCCGCCGAGGTCCAGCAGGTCATCGACTCCTCGATCGACGAGTCGATGTTCGCGAAGGGTTACGAGGGCGTCTTCGACGGGGACGAACGCTGGAAGGCGCTCGACACTCCGGAGGGCAGCACCTTCGAGTGGGATGAAGACTCCACCTACGTGCGCAAGCCCCCATATTTCGACGGCATCCAGGCGCAGCCTGAGCCGGTATCGGACATCGAGGGAGCACGCGTGCTCGCCCGGCTGGGCGATTCCGTGACCACCGACCACATCAGTCCCGCAGGATCCTTCAAATCGGACAGCCCGGCGGGCCGTTACCTTCTTGAGCACGGGGTGGCACGAAAAGACTTCAACTCCTATGGGTCCCGCCGCGGCAACCACGAGGTAATGATCCGCGGAACATTCGCGAATATCCGCCTGCGGAACATGCTTCTGGACGGCGTCGAGGGCGGATTTACCCGCGACTTTACCCAGACCGGTGGCCCGCAGACCTATGTCTACGATGCTGCGATGAATTATCAGGCGGCCGACACTCCGCTGGTGATCCTTGCGGGCAAAGAGTACGGGTCCGGGTCTTCGCGCGACTGGGCTGCGAAGGGCACTGCGCTGCTTGGCGTGAAGGCCGTCATCGCCGAAAGCTATGAGCGTATCCACCGCTCCAACCTGATCGGGATGGGCGTGCTCCCGCTTCAGTTTCCGTCGGGCGCAAACGCCCAGTCCCTCGGATTGACGGGTACCGAGACGTTCTCGATCGAGGGCGTCACTGAACTCAACAACGGCACCACGCCGGCAACGGTTCGGGTGACTGCGGTTCCGGAGGAAGACGGCGAGCCGGTGTCCTTCGATGCGGTCCTTCGTATCGACACACCGGGAGAAGCGGATTACTACCGCAACGGCGGCATCCTGCAGTATGTTCTGCGGCAATTGACGGCGGTCAGGTAGCCGGCTCCTCGTCACCCGGATTCCCACGAACAGGCCGTACCCGGTCACCCGGGTGCGGCGTGTTGCGGCGTAAACGTGGCACACCGGCACCTGATGCCGGTGTGCCACGTTAGAGTTAACAGCCAGTTACACCCCGCATCGGTGCCCGAGACGCAGAAGGAGGCACGATGGGACTCCTGGAGACCATCCATAGCCCACAGGACCTCACCAGGTTGTCAGGACAACAGCTTTCACGTCTGGCAGCAGAAATCCGCACCTTCCTCATCAGCAAGGTTTCCCGCACCGGCGGACACCTCGGGCCGAATCTCGGCGTTGTCGAGCTGACCATCGGGATCCACCGCGTCTTCGACTCGCCGCGCGACAGCATCGTGTTCGACACCGGGCACCAGTCGTATGTGCACAAGCTCCTCACCGGCCGCCAGGACTTCGGTTCGTTGAGGCAGCAGGGCGGGCTGTCAGGTTATCCGTCCCGTTCCGAGTCAGTGCACGACATCGTGGAGAGTTCGCACGCGTCATCCTCCCTTTCCTGGGCCGACGGTATCTCCCGGGCGCGCGTCCTCAACGGAGAGAACGACCGCACCGCCGTCGTCGTCATCGGTGACGGCGCGCTCACCGGCGGCATGGCGTGGGAAGCGATCAACAACATTGCGGCGGACAAGCGCCGGCGCGTTGTCATCGTGGTCAATGACAACGGCCGTTCCTACGCTCCCACTATCGGCGGAGTTGCCGACTACCTTGCGTCGCTGCGCCCGACGCTCGATACCGTGCGCACCCACCGCGTATATGAGGGAACGCTCGACTGGTGGAAGCGGAAGCTGCAGAACGGCGGCTCCCTCGGCCGTTTCGCCTACAAGAGCCTGCACGCCACCAAGAAGGGCGTCAAGGACTGGTGGGCGCCGCAGGGTCTGTTCGAGGACCTCGGGATGAAATACATCGGCCCTATCAACGGCCATGACCTCGCGGCCGTGGAACATGCCCTCAGCCAGGCGAAAAAGTACGGCGGTCCGGTGATCGTGCACGCAATCACCGAGAAAGGCCACGGCTACGCCCCGGCGCGGGCCGACGAGGCTGACCAGTTCCACGCTGTGGGGATCATCGACCCGGAGACCGGGGAACCGGTCGAGAGCGGGGGAGTGCAGTCCTGGACCTCGGTCTTCGCAGATGAGATTGCGGCCATCGCCGATGAGCGCAAGGACATTGTCGGCATCACCGGCGCCATGCTGATCCCGGTCGGGCTGCACAAGTTTGCTGCCCGGCACCCGGACCGCGTGTTCGACGTCGGGATCGCCGAGCAGCATGCCCTCACCAGCGCAGCCGGGATGGCTTTCGGCGGCCTGCACCCCGTGGTTGCGCTGTATGCCACCTTCCTGAACCGAGCCTTCGACCAGCTCCTCATGGACGTCGCCCTGCATAAGGCGGGGGTCACAATCGTGCTCGACCGCTCAGGCGTCACCGGTCCGGACGGGGCAAGCCACCACGGGATGTGGGACCTGTCGATGCTGCAGATCGTGCCGGGCCTGCACCTGGCCGCCCCCCGCGACGCCACCCGGCTGCGGGAGGAACTGCGCGAGGCCGTGGCGATCGACGACGCGCCGTCCGTAGTCCGCTACTCGAAGGGTAGCGTCGGACACGAGGTGGAAGCCATTGAGCGGCTAGATGACGGTGTGGACGTCCTGCGTCGCAGGCCGGCCGGGTCGAGTCAGAACGATGTCCTTATTGTCAGTGTGGGCGCCATGAGCGAACTTGCCCTTGACGTGTCCGACCGGCTCGGTGCGCAGGGGATCAGCTCCACCGTCATCGATCCGCGCTGGGTGCTGCCCGTTGCGCGGTCGGTCATCCGGATGGCTGCCGAGCACCGCATCGTCGTCGTTATCGAGGACGGAGTTCGAGCAGGCGGCGTCGGTTCCCGCATCCGCCAGGAGATGCGCTCGGCTGGAGTGGACACCGCGCTCAACGAGGTAGGACTGCCGGTTGAGTTCCTCGATCACGGCTCACGCAGCGAGGTGATGGAACGCGTCGGTCTGACTCCTCGCAAGGTGGCACAGGACATCGTGGAACAGGTGCTCGGCACCAAGGTTCCCGTTGCCCGTCCGCTGCCGGGCGAGGTACCGACGGCGACCGGTCAGCTTCCCAAGCTCTGATGCCCGATCCGGGACAGCTCCGTCCCGCTGTTCACCGTGTTGACCGTGTTGCCCTTTTCAGCCGAGGAACGCGGCGGAGAAGCTGAAGAACACCGAGGCAGCAGTTGCCACCAGGAGCAGGACCGTGAGCGGCCAGGCCCATTCAGCCAGGAAGCGGCGAAGGGCAGCCGGTGCCGGCAGGTCGCCGCGGATCACGTTGCGCGTGGTGAGCAGGACGATCAGCACGATCATGGCTGCCCACACCACCATGCAGTAGATGCACAGGATGTGGATCGCGAAGAGGGCCTGACTCCAGAGCCAGATCACAAAGATGAAGCCCAGCGTCACGCCGGCCTGCAGCCCGCGCCAGTACCACCGGCCGAAGCGCGCACCGGAGAACAGCGCCATGGCCGTGGTGATCACCACTGGGAAGGCAACAATTCCGATGAGCGGATTGGGAAAGCCGAACAGGGCAGCCTGCGACGTGCGGAACACCTCACCGCATGAGACGAACGGGCTGATGTCGCACGAGGTTACGTAATTGGGGTCTGCGTAGAGGGCCAAGCGTTCGAGGACAAGCTGACCCGAGGCGAGAAATCCGACGAGCCCGCACACCGCAAGGACCCAGGCGATTCCCCGGTCCATAGCGAAAGCGGGGACCGAGCCCTCACGTGCCGGGTTTCCGTCTGCTGCCCCAGGGGCTGTCCCGCCGCGGGCGCTGCCTGCCATTGGTCCTCCTCGCTGTCGCCACCAGCGAGTCTAGCGCCCTGCACCGCGGTCAGAGACAGGCATGTGAGACAATGAACGTGGCTGGTGCAGGAACCACATTTCTGCACTGGTCCAGTGACAGGCTTCCCGTACTGCCGGCGATGCTCCTGCGGATTGTGGCACTACAGCTGACCACCGCAGGATCCGCCGGGCAGAACCCGCGCTGGCTTCAGCGGCCGGGCAGGAAAAGCGCCACTGGTCTTCGAGTGATGCCGCGCCCCATTGATGGTGCGACCTCGAACGACAAGATAACGACTTCCGGGTGGCGCGAGCACAACGGCCGCGGACATCCGACCAAGTGCCTCGGGGCGCCGGAATGTGGACGGCGTTCTGCGAGGATGGAGCACAGCCGAATATGGATATCAACGCATCAGATTCCGCAGAGGTTCTGACAAGCGGGGCCCCGCAGGAAGCCCCGGCACAGGACTCAGGGCAGGAAGCGCCGGCCCGCAAGCCAGTGCGCACCCGTCGCAGGAAGGCCGACGACGCCGCAGCCTCGGACTTGGTTCCCTCGCCTGTGATCTCCGAAGCGGCGGCGCCTGCCGCAACCGGCGAGGCGGAAGCCCAGGAGGAAAGCGGGACGCTAGTTCAAAAGCCGGTGCGCGCCAGGCGAACCCGCAAGACAAACGTCGAGGGCACCGAAGCCGTGACCGCGGCGGAGCCAGCGGCTGTTGACGGCGACGCAGCCGGCGCGGCAGTTGCACGCACTGATGAGAATGCCGGTACGGCTGCTGAAGCCGCTGCTGATGCGTCCGCTACTGCTGATGCAGGTACTGGTGCTGGTACTGATGCAGTCGCAGCAGCGCCGACCCGTCGCCGTCGGGCACGGAAGGCAGATGCCGCACCGGAAGCACCAGAGGCAGCAGAGACAACCGAAGCAACCGAAGCAGCGCAAATCCCCGAAGCAGCGCAGCCGGAGGCAGCTGAAGGATCCGCCGACGAGGACACTCCGGCGCGGACGCGACGCACCCGCTCATCGCGATCCCGCTCGAACAAGGCTGCAGTCCCTGCCGATGCAGCACCCGCAGAACCGTTGTCCGTAGAACCGGTCGGAACTGCGGAACCCGCGCAGGAAAACGAAGAAGCCGTGCGCACGACTGGATCCGGCGGTGTCGAGGCGGAAGCGACAGCGGCGGAGATGTCCGGAACTGACGAGGTGCCGGAAACAGATGCGGCGGACGAGGCAGGCAAGACCGCTGCTGCCTCCGCTCAGGTGCCCGAACCCTTCACGGTCCCGGACTCGCCCGTCTCGCTGCTCTTCCACGCACCGGACCTGACTGCCGTCGTCCCGCGCGCCGCTACCAAGGCTGCTCCGGTCGAGGACGACACCGAAGACTCTGACGGGGACGAGGAGTCCCGCGGCCGCCGCCGAAGCCGGCGCAACAGGAACCGGAACCGCTCAGGCGAGGGCGAAGGCACGGAATCGGAGTCCAAGCCGCAGAGCAGCGAATCGCCGGACGAGGGTGAATCGGTGACGTCGCGCCGCCGTCGTCGTCGTCGCCGCGGTGATGAGGACCTGGAACTGACCGGCGGGCAGGATGACGATCCGCCGAACACCGTGACGCGTGTTCGTGCACCGCGCCAGAGCCAGGAAGCCGTGTCCGACCGCGTCACCAGCGTGAAGGGCTCAACGCGGTTGGAGGCGAAGAAGCAGCGCCGCCGTGAATCACGCGACTCCGGCCGTCGCCGCCACGTCATCACCGAGGCCGAGTTCCTGGCGCGGCGCGAGTCCGTCGACCGCCAGATGGTCGTCCGCCAGCGCGACGACAGGATCCAGATCGCCGTCATGGAGGACGGCGTGCTGGCAGAGCACTTCGTCTCCAAGACTCAGCAGGACTCCCTGATCGGGAACGTGTACCTCGGCAAGGTCCAGAACGTCCTGCCCAGCATGGAGGCAGCCTTCATCGATATCGGGCGCGGGCGCAACGCGGTGCTGTACGCCGGTGAGGTGAACTGGGACGCCGCCGGGCTGGACGGCCAGCCGCGCCGCATCGAGCTGGCGCTGAAGTCGGGTGATTCGGTACTGGTCCAGGTCACCAAGGACCCGGTGGGCCACAAGGGCGCCCGCCTTACCAGCCAGATCTCCCTGCCCGGCCGCTACCTCGTGTACGTACCGGGTGGATCGATGACCGGCATCTCGCGGAAGCTACCCGACGTCGAACGCAACCGGCTCAAGCGCATCCTCAAGGACCGCCTGCCCGAGAATGCAGGCGTCATTGTGCGCACCGCCGCAGAGGGTGCCAGCGAAGAGGAGCTCACGCACGACATCAACCGCCTGCGTTCCCAGTGGGAAGCGATCGAGGGTAAGGCGGCATCAACCAAGACGCTCGCTCCCGAACTGCTGTACGGGGAGCCCGACCTCACCATCAAGGTGGTCCGCGACGTCTTCAACGAGGACTTCTCCAAGCTGATCGTCTCCGGCGAGGAGGCTTGGGACACCATCGAGGCCTACGTCATGTACGTTGCCCCCGACCTGGTGGGCAGGCTCGAGAAATGGACCGTGGATGAAGACATCTTCGCTGCGCGGCGTATCGATGAGCAGATCCACAAGGCGCTGGAGCGGAAGGTGTTCCTCCCGTCCGGCGGTTCGCTGGTGATCGACCGGACTGAGGCGATGACCGTCGTCGACGTCAACACCGGAAAGTTCACCGGCAGCGGCGGCAACCTCGAAGAGACGGTGACCAAGAACAACCTCGAGGCCGCCGAGGAAGTTGTGCGCCAGCTGAGGCTGCGTGACATCGGCGGCATCATTGTCATCGACTTCATCGACATGGTGCTTGAAGCCAACCGTGACCTGGTTCTGCGCCGACTGGTCGAGTGCCTCGGACGCGACCGCACCAAGCACCAGGTTGCCGAGGTGACCTCGCTCGGCCTGGTCCAGATGACACGGAAGCGCATGGGCACCGGCCTGCTTGAGGTCTTCGGTGAGAACTGTGAGCACTGTGGCGGACGCGGCGTCGTCACCCATGACGAGCCGGTCGAGCACCGTCGCCACGCAGTCTCGCCTGATAACCACCAGCAGCACCTGCGCCAGGAGAAGATATCCCGCAGCGAGCGCAAGCGCCGGGCGCGGAACCAGCAGCAGGAGGAGCAGGCACCGGCACCGGAGCAGAAGTCCGACGACGCCGAACGGCAGGCGCGTGCCGAGGCTGCCCGTGCCGCCCTGGCCAACATCGCTGCTGCCACCCATGCAGCACATGAACACGAAGATCATCCGGTTGAGCCGGCAGCGTCCTCTGCGGCTGTCCTGACGATAAATGGGGAGAAGGTGAGCCTTCCGCGCGGTGAGAGTGTTCCTGCTCCCGTTCGCGAGGAGCCCCGCCTGACGCTGGAGAGCCTCACGGAAGCCTTCAACCGCTTCCCTTCGGCAGCACAGGATGACGCATCCGCAACTGCGTCGGTGGAGCCCGGGGAGCCGGTAGAGCCGGCCGCCGAGGTTGAGAAGGAACAGGCACGCCCCACCCAGCAGCCGGTGCAGGGGGAGCCTGAAGCTCCGTCGTCGAGCCGGCGGAAGCGGCGCCACCGGGCTGCCAGCAGCGCGCAGGGCTCGGCCGCCACATCGACTATCGAGCGGGCTGCCGAGGCGGAGGTTCAGCATGCGGCGGGAACACAGCATGTAGCCCGCGCGCACACGCCCGCGCCGAAGCCGCAGACTACCGAGGAACCTACGATCCTCGGGGTA
Source organism: Arthrobacter sp. JZ12 (assembly GCF_035189165.1). Classification (NCBI taxonomy): domain Bacteria; kingdom Bacillati; phylum Actinomycetota; class Actinomycetes; order Micrococcales; family Micrococcaceae; genus Arthrobacter; species Arthrobacter sp. JZ12. Next base: position 1,469,313 of record NZ_CP045246.1, read on the forward strand.
GGGGTTCCTGCTTCGGAGCTCTAGTACCAGCTCTACCCAGCTACGCCAGCGGCCGCTCCCGGTATGGGAGCGGCCGCTGTCATATGTGGGCGGAAATGTCGGTCGCCACCATCGGGGCGGGGTAGGGTGGGGCGAAGTGACACGCGGTGCCGGTCCTTTCCGGCTGAGATGAGACGCGTTGAACCTGATCTAGAGATGGCCGCCGCCCGGCGGCCTTTGGCCTAGCGGAGGGATGTCGCGAATGAGTATTCGCACGCTCGTGCAGCACCCAGAAGACATTGAAAGCCCTGAGAACCACGGGAACCGGGAAAACCCTGCACAGCCCGTGCGGGTGACCACCATTCCGCGCGTGCTGAGTATTGCGGGGACTGATCCGACGGGCGGAGCAGGGATTCAGGCGGACCTGAAGAGCATCGGTGCCCAGGGCGGGTACGGCATGGCGGTTGTTACCTCGCTCGTTGCCCAGAACACCCTTGGTGTGCGAAGCGTGCATACCCCGCCGCCCGCATTCCTTGAGGAGCAGCTTCGCGCCGTCAGCGACGACGTGGTAATCGATGCGGTGAAGATCGGCATGCTGGGGGATGCGCAGACCATCCACACGGTGAAGGAGTGGCTCCCGCTCGTGGCGGGTGCCGTCGTCGTGCTTGATCCGGTCATGGTGGCCACCAGCGGAGACCGCCTTCTGGCAGCCGACGCCGAGGAAGCCCTGCGCGGGCTGGTTCCGCTGGCCGATCTGGTGACGCCGAACCTTCCCGAACTCGCTGTGCTGGTCAACGAACCCGTCGCTGCGAACTGGGAGGCTGCCCTGAAGCAGGGCGAACGGCTTGCTTTGTCCACCGGCACAGCGGTGCTCGTCAAGGGCGGCCATCTGGCCGGAACCGATTGCCCGGACGCACTGGTTGATCCCTCCGCGGGTACGGCCGTCGTTACGGTTGTGGGCGGACCCCGCGTGCAGACCCGGCACACTCACGGAACCGGCTGCTCCCTGTCTGCTGCCCTGGCCACAGTCCATGCACAGACCGGCAACTGGGAACAGTCCCTGCGATCGGTCAAGAACTGGCTGCAGGGTGCCCTTGAGCGGGCCGGCGAACTGGAGGTGGGTCACGGCAACGGACCGATCCACCACTTCCATTCCTTCGTACCCTCCGCCGGTTCCTCCGCCGGTTCCTCCGCCGGTTCCTCCGCCGGTTCCTCGGCCGGTTCCTCCGCCGGCAAGCAGCCGGGCGATACCAGGCCGTTCAGCGAGCAGGCCTGGGAGCGAACCACCCGAACCCGCACGGCGGTTGAGTCCCTGAGCTTCGTAACGGCGCTGGGCAACGGTACGCTACCCGCCGACCAGTTTGCCTACTACCTTGAGCAGGACGCTCTGTACCTCCGGGGCTACTCGCGCGTTCTGGCCAGGGCAAGCTCCCTCGCTCCAAGCGAAGCCGAGCAGCTCTTCTGGGCTGCGTCCGCGCAGAACTGCCTGGAGGTTGAGTCGGAACTGCACCGCACCTGGCTCTCGGGCCGCACCCTTGACGCCGGTCAGGGCCCGGTTACCAAGGCGTATGTTGACCATCTGCTGGCGGCCGCAGGGAATGCGAGCTACCCCGTCCTCGTTGCGGCCGTGCTGCCCTGCTACTGGCTGTACGCGCACGTGGGAATCGCGCTTCATTCCCGGTGGGTGGGGTCCGAGGGTGCGGAGGAGCACGCGTACGCAGCGTGGATGGCGACCTACGCCGACCCGGCCTTTGCCGCGGCCACCGAGCGCGCAATCGCCTTCGCGGATGCGGCGTTCGCGGCTGCTTCGGAAGAGGACCGGTCGGCTATGCTTGAAGCCTTCGAAGCCTCCGCCTGGTACGAGCACGAGTTTTTCGACGCGCCGACGCGGCTCAATTTGCGGGAATCCGCGAAATTGCCGTAATCTAGATCTTCGGTGCGAGCGCCCTCGTATGACTTTTTTCGGTGGGCGGATGTGACGGAAGTTCACAGGCACCCCTTAGGGATACGCCGAGAACGGTGTACTTCCCCGGAAAATGTATGCAAATTTGATCGTCGAGAGAAGTGAGTTCCCAAGTGGTGTACGCGATTGTCCGCGCAGGCGGCCGCCAAGAAAAGGTTTCAGTGGGAGACCTCGTTACCCTTGACCGCGTCCCCGGTGAGGCCGGCACCAGCTTCCAGCTGCCTGCTCTCCTTCTGGTAGACGGCGACAAGGTGACGTCAGCAGCACAGGACCTGGCAAAGGTTACTGTCACTGCCGAGATCGTCGAGAATCTTCGCGGCCCGAAGATTGTAATCCAGAAGTTCAAGAACAAGACCGGCTACAAGAAGCGCCAGGGTCACCGTTCCGAGCTCACCAAGGTGAAGATCACGGGCATCAAGTAACCACACACGGTTACTGATTCCAGGATTCTTTGAGAAGAAGGCAGGCATAACAGATGGCACATAAGAAGGGTGCGAGCTCCACTCGCAACGGTCGCGACTCCAACGCCCAGTACCTCGGCGTGAAGCGCTTCGGCGGACAGGTCGTCAAGGCCGGTGAAATCATCGTTCGTCAGCGCGGAACCCACTTCCACCCCGGCGCAAACGTTGGCCGTGGCGGCGATGACACGCTGTTCGCTCTCGAGGCCGGCGCCGTTGAATTCGGTACCCGCCGCGGACGCCGCGTTGTCAACGTTGTGGGTGCGGCAGCCGAGTAAATACTCGCAACCGCACCGCGCTTCAACGCGACAAGATTTTCGGGTGGGGTGAGCCGGACGGCTCGCCCCACCTTCTTTTAAGCCGCATAGACTCGGCACTGATTGAACATTTCCAAGAGGAGTAGACCGTGGCAAGCTTCGTTGACCGGGTTGTCCTGCATGTATCGGGCGGCACCGGCGGGCACGGCTGTGTCTCGGTGAAGCGCGAGAAGTTCAAGCCGCTCGGCGGGCCCGACGGCGGCAACGGGGGAGACGGCGGCGCAGTCATTCTGCGCGTCGACCCGCAGACCACCACGCTGCTTGACTACCACCACGCTCCGCATCGTCACGCAACCAACGGCGGCAACGGTATGGGGGACTGGCGTGAAGGCCGCAAGGGCGAGACGCTCATCCTTCCGGTCCCGGACGGCACCGTGGTCAAGACCCGCGACGGTGAGGTTCTCGCTGACCTGGTGGGCACAGGGGCCGAGTACGTCGCGGCCGCCGGAGGCCAGGGCGGACTCGGTAATTCCGCCCTGTCCTCGCAAAAGCGCAAGGCGCCGGGTTTTGCCCTGCTCGGCATCCCTGGAGATGCCCGCGACATTGTGCTCGAACTGAAGTCCATCGCGGACATCGCACTGGTCGGGTTCCCGTCCGCCGGGAAGTCCAGCCTGATTGCTGCCATGTCAGCGGCGCGGCCGAAGATCGCCGATTACCCGTTCACCACTCTCCGTCCCAATCTTGGCGTGGTGGAAGCCGGAGATGTCCGCTTCACGATCGCAGATGTGCCCGGGCTGATTGAGGGAGCCAGCGAAGGCCGCGGCCTTGGCCACGACTTCCTGCGGCACGTGGAGCGCTGCGCCGCGCTGGTGCACGTGCTGGACTGCGCGACGCTGGAATCCGACCGCGATCCGCTGAACGACCTCGAGATCATTGAACGCGAGCTGGAGCGCTACGACGTCGACATGAGCTACGCCGGTCCCGGCGGAGAGGTCGTTCCACTCAATGAGCGTCCGCGCCTGGTGGCCCTGAACAAGGTGGACATGCCTGACGGGCGCGACATGGCCGAGTTCGTGCGGCCCGAACTGGAGAAGCGCGGATACCGCGTATTCGAGGTGTCCGCAACCACCCGCGAGGGGCTGCGGCAGCTGGGGTTCGCCATGGCCGAGATCGTGCGCGATGCGCGGGCGAAGCTGGAAGCAGCGCCGCCGGTAGTTACGCCCACCGTCCTGCGCCCTCGTGCCGTCAACGAAAAAGGCTTCACCATCAGGCGCGAGGAGAAGAACCTCGAGCCGCTGTTCAGGGTGCTCGGTGACAAGCCGGAGCGTTGGGTCAAGCAGACTGACTTCACAAACGATGAAGCCGTTGGCTATCTTGCCGATCGGCTCGCTAAGTTGGGCGTGGAGGACGAACTCTTCAAGTCCGGCGCCAGGCCGGGGGACACCGTCGTCATCGGCGAGGGCGACGGCGTCGTCTTCGACTGGGAGCCCACGATGGTCGGCGGAGCCGAGCTGCTCGCTTCGCCGCGTGGGACGGACGTCCGCCTCGAAGAGCTTGTACGGCCCACCCGGGAACAGAAGCGCGAGGACTACCAGAACCGTAAGGATGCGCGGGCAGCCGCGCGTGCCGAGCTGGAGGCGGAGCGGAAGGCCGGCATCTGGACGGAGTCGGTCAACTACAAGCACTCCCAGCCCAAGGCAGCCGACGACGACGGCGACGAGGGCTGACTGCCGCCAGCCGATTCGTCCGGTAAAGATCGCAAGGTAGACACCGACAGAAGGAATAGATGACCGAAAAGCGCCCGCTCAAGACCCGTTCCGGACTGGCCACGGCCAAGAGAATCGTTGTCAAGGTAGGTTCGTCCTCTCTCACGTCACTCTCCGGCGGAATTTCCGACGAAGCGCTGTATGCCCTCTCCGACGTGCTCGCCGCACGACACAATGAGGGCACGGAGGTCATCCTCGTCTCATCCGGTGCCATTGCGGCAGGGCTCGCGCCTCTCGGACTCGCGCGCCGGCCGAACCAGCTGTCCTCGCAGCAGGCCGCTGCAAGCGTCGGGCAGGGCCTCCTGATGGCCCGTTATACCCACGCCTTCGGGGCGCACGGAGTCACCGTCAGCCAGGTGCTGCTCACCCTCGACGACCTCATGCGCCGCAGCCACTACGCCAATGCCCATCGGGCGATGGAGCGGTTGTTGAACTTCCGCGTTGTTCCCATCGTCAATGAGAACGACACCGTGGCAAGCTCGGAAATCCGTTTCGGTGACAACGACCGTCTTGCCGCCCTGGTGGCACACCTGGTCAAGGCCGACGCGCTGGTCCTGCTCTCGGACGTTGATGCCCTTTACGACGGCCCGCCGCAGGACGGCGCCCAGCGTATCCCTGAGGTGCGGGGACCGGAAGATCTCGAGGGCGTCAGCATCGGCAGGACCGGCAAGGCAGGAGTGGGCACGGGCGGCATGGTCACCAAGGTGGAGGCCGCAACCATTGCCGCGGCGTCCGGGATCCCCGCCCTCGTGACCTCGACGGCCAACGCAGCGGCCGCCCTGGCAGGAGAGGATGTGGGTACCTGGTTCAGCACCAGCGGTCGTCGGCAGCCGATCCGGCTGCTGTGGTTGGCTCACCTCGCCCGCATTCAGGGCACGTTGACGATCGACGACGGCGCAGCCAAGGCAGTGGGGGAGCGCAGGCGCTCCCTGCTGCCGGCCGGCATTGTTTCAGTGAGCGGGGACTTCGAGCCCGGCGATCCGGTCGAGATGGTGGACCGCAGCGGCGTCGTCATTGCCCGCGGGCTGGTCAACTACAGTTCCTTCGAACTGCCGCGGATGCTCGGCCGGTCTACGAGCGAGCTCTCGAAGGAACTTGGCCCGGAGTACGAACGGTCCGTGGTGCACGTGAACGACCTGGTGGTTCTGAAGCCGGTTGCGCCCGCGTAAAGCCGGCTGGGGTTCGCTGCCGGTCCTCGTTAGACTGGATGGATGACTGACGTGACAACACAGCAGACTGCCCCCGCCATCCCCGACAGCACCGCTGCCGCGCAGCCGCTGGCTGTTGATGGGAACGTGGAGCAGGCTGTGCACGCCATCGCCGACCGCGCCAGGACGGCGTCGCGGGTCATCGCCCGCGCCAACCGGGCGCACAAGGACAAGGCGCTGCAGGCTATCGGTGAGGCGCTGGTCGCAAACCGCGACGCCATCCTGCGCGCCAATTCACTGGACCTGGAAGCAGGGCGGGCCAATGGGACTTCCAAGGCACTGCTCGACCGCCTCAGCCTGACGGAGGAGCGCATTGCTGGCCTTGCCGCGGCGCTGGACAATCTGGCCGGCCTTCCTGACCCGGTGGGAACCATTGCCCGGGGACAGACACTGCCCAACGGCGTCCGCCTCCGGCAGGTGCACGTTCCACTGGGTGTTGTCGCCGCCATTTATGAGGCCCGGCCCAACGTGACCGTTGATATCGCAGGCCTCGCCCTGAAGAGCGGCAACGCCGTTATCCTCCGCGGAGGCAGCGCGGCGGCGAACACCAACGCCGCACTGCTGGGAATCATCCGTGACGTACTGGACCGGACGGGGCTGCCTGCCGATGCGGTGCAGAGCGTGGATGAGTTCGGACGCGAAGGGGCCAACGTCCTGATGAAGGCGCGCGGACGGGTGGACGTACTGATCCCGCGCGGCGGTCATGACCTTATTCAGACCGTGGTGACCAACGCCTCCGTTCCGGTGATTGAAACCGGCGAGGGTAACGTGCACATCTTCCTCGATGAGAGCGCTGACGAGGAAATGGCCGTGGAGATCCTGCTCAACGCCAAGACGCAGCGTCCCAGCGTATGCAATACCGTTGAAACGCTGCTGGTCCACCGTGATGCCCAGGCAGCGCCTGCCGTGCTGGCTGCACTGGCGGGTGCCGGTGTGCGGATCCATGCCGACAGCCGAATCCAGGCCATTCTCCCGCAGGGCGTCACCGCAGACACCGCGGACGACGACGACTGGGCGCGGGAGTACATGGACCTGGACATTGCCGTGGCGATGGTGGACTCAGTGGATGAGGCCTTGGACCATATCCGAACCTGGAGTACCGGCCACACCGAAGCGATTATCACCAATAACCTCTCTCGCTCCGAGCAGTTCATTGCCGGCGTGGACTCGGCCGCTGTCATCGTCAACGCTTCCACCCGGTTCACCGACGGCGGCGAGCTCGGCCTGGGAGCGGAGGTGGGTATTTCCACCCAGAAGATGCACGCGCGCGGACCGATGGGGCTGAAGGAACTGACCACCACCAAGTGGATCATCCAGGGTGACGGGCAGATCCGGAAGTAGGAAGAAAGTACCTTCCGTTTACCGCGTAGGATAGAGGGGAATCATGCGCTGACGCGCGCCCTCGTAAAATAGTGCAGTCCGTGCGCACCTCATTCCCAAGGGGAGAAGAATGCTGAACCAGATCCTCAACGTTGCAGTAGTGGCAGCCGAGACCGCTGAGCACCACACCGAGCTTCCGATGCCGGCCATCGCATACGGCGCCATCATCATGGGTGCGCTGTTGCTGCTGATGTTCGTGACCATCTCGTTCACCAGCCTGGGGCACCGTCACGAAGCTGTGCGGGAGCACGCGGATCCGCACCGGCAGCACCCCAACAAGCACGATCACGGCGAAGCCTCCCAGCAGCACTGATTTCCTTGACCGTTCCTCCCTCATCAACTGCCCAGCATGGGATCAATCCCAATGCTCCCAGCCGCGGATCATCCCGTTGGCGTCTGGGGGTCATGGGCGGGACGTTCGACCCGATCCACCACGGGCACCTTGTTGCCGCGAGTGAGGTCGCTGCCGCGTTCGACCTGGACGAAGTTGTTTTTGTGCCCACAGGGCAGCCCTGGCAGAAGAACACGAAGGAAGTAAGCCCGGCGGAGCACCGCTACCTGATGACGGTGATCGCGACGGCATCGAATCCGCGCTTTACCGTGAGCAGGGTAGACATCGAGCGGCCAGGGCCCACGTACACCATCGACACCCTGCGGGATCTGCATGCATCCAGGCCGGAAGCGGAGCTCTTCTTCATCACCGGAGCTGACGCGATGGCGCAGATCCTGTCGTGGAAGGACGTTGACGAGCTGTGGTCGCTGGCCCATTTCGTAGGTGTGACCCGTCCGGGCCATGAACTGAGTACCAGGCGTACCGATGTGAGTCTCATGGAGGTTCCGGCCATGGCCATCTCGTCAACGGATTGCCGCCGGCGGGTGTCTGACGGGGAACCGGTCTGGTACCTGGTGCCGGACGGTGTTGTGCAGTACATCGCCAAACATGGGCTGTACCACAGGAACAAATTGGGGGCGGGCCAGACGGTCCACACTGAAGTATCCACCACTACATGACAATCACCGGGTGAGAAAGCAATGAGTAACGGTCACGAGTCCGCACAGAGCCGGAGGTCGCTCCGGAACGCGCGCGAGACTTCTGCCGGGGACCAGCCGCAGTCGCCCGGGGAAGTATCGTCCCCAGCTCCGGCTCCTGCTGCAACGGCAACTCCCGTTCGGGAGCGGCGCAGCCGGAGGGCAGCGAACGCGCCGGTCGATGCGCCGTCGTCGGTTCATCCTTCAACTGAACGGCTTTCGCAGGTGCGCGCGCGCGATCGCGAAATGCTGCGAAATTACCGGGCACTGGCGGACAAGCAGCAGGAGAGACCGGCAGAGGTTCCCACCCGCCGGCAGCTTCGCCTGCAGCAGCAGGCGGCAGCCCAGGTCCCACCGGGAGGACAGCCCGAGGGCGCAGTCAATTCCGGACAGGCCTCCCAGGGCGGCCCGGCAGCGACCGACGGCCCGGAGATGACGGTCGAACAGGCGTTGGCAGCCCGGGAAGCCATTATCGGACAGGCCCAGAACCAGGTCGCGATGATGGAAGCGGCAGCCAAGGACGACCCGTTCTCGGTGGACCTGGAGATTCTGGCCCAGCAAAAGGCCCTGGCCGAACGTGCGGCCATCCTGAATACGCGGGCCCAAAAGATCCAGCAGCTCACTCAGGAAAACCAACTGCGCAAGCCGCTGGTGAATGACCCGACCACGGCACACAACCTGTCTATCGTGTCGCCGGTTGAGTTTGTACGAGCGCCCGCGGAAGATCCTTCATCGCCCGCGCCGTCCACATCCCACATCCCTGTGGTGTCGGCGCCTGCTGTCCCCAGTGTGCCGCCGTCGTCGTCGCCCGTGCCCGAGTCGCCAGGCAGGTCGCGAGTCCTGGCACAGGCAGAGGCGATGGTGCGGGAACAGCGTCGTCCCGGCTCCGACGGCGTTACGCCGATCCGTGCACGCAGTGCCTACGGACTCGATCCGCTGGACGCGATGACCGCGGGCCTGGCCCGTGTGCAGCGCATGCGGATTGTCCAATATTCAGTTGTTGGTCTGGGCGCACTCGCCCTGATCACCGGAATCATGATGATTGTCGGCGGCCTCTAGCTGCCGGCTCCACCCAAGGAGATTAGTGAGCGCATCCGAATCGTCCATAGCGATTGCACGCACCGCAGCGCGTGCAGCATCGGACAAGATTGCCCAGGACATCATTGCCATGGACGTCAGCGAACGCCTGGCGATCACAGACGTGTTTCTGGTCGCATCCGCACCCAGCGAGCGGCAGGTCAACGCGATTGTCGACGGCATCGAGGAGGAACTGGCCAAGCAGGACCTCAAGCCGGTGCGCCGTGAGGGGCGAAGCGAGGGCCGCTGGGTGCTCCTGGACTACGCAGAGGTAGTAATCCACGTGCAACACCAGGAGGACCGCGTCTTCTACGCCCTCGAGCGGCTCTGGGGAGACTGCCCGACGGTGGATCTGCAGTTGGGCGACGGCGACGGCGAGGGCGCGTCAGCCGAAGCTGCTTCGAACGACGGCGAGTGAATCCGCACGCTGTCGACAGCGCAGCCGGGAACTCAGTACCCGAAGGGCGCCGCGTGGTCTTCTGGCGCCACGGCCGCACCGAATGGAACGCGCGCGGCCTGTTCCAGGGCCAGGAGGATATCCCGCTTGACGATCTCGGCCGCCAGCAGGCTTCACAGGCAGCCTATGAGCTGAGGCATCTTGCGCCAACGCTCATAGTCTCCTCGGACCTTGAGCGGGCCCGTGACACTGCCGCAGCCCTGTGTGTTGCGACGGGAGTACCGGCGGAACCTGACGCTCGATTCCGGGAAACTTACGCCGGGCGTTGGCAGGGCCTCGAGTTCGCCGAGATCAGCCGCCGCTATCCCGGGGACCAGAAAGCCTGGCACGAGGGCAGTCCGAACGTGACGGCGGGTGGGGGAGAGAGCAGGCTCGCCGTCGGCGAGCGGATGAAGGCCGGCGTGCTCGACGCCGTTACCCGGCTGGAACCCGGACAGACCGTTATTGTGGTGAGCCACGGAGGTGCTATCCGCGCCGGACTCGCCGCGCTGATGGGCATCCCTCCCGAACTCTGGGGTTCACTTGCTGGCGTGGCGAACTGCCACTGGTCTGTCCTGGAGGAGTTGAGTCCGTCGTCGTCGGGGCCGGTTCGCTGGCAGTTGACTGAGCACAATGTCGGTTTGGCTTCGATGCCGTCCGCTCCATTGGAGGGCTGAGAAGCCCCGCAGGAGCCGATTTTGCGGCGGCGCGAAAATTGTCTACACTGGACAAGTTGCTTCGGCCGGTCGGGGAGATCCGGAGAGGAATTCGAGAAGGATTCTGAACGGCTGGAGAGGCGAGTTTGGGGCTGTGGCGCAGCTGGTAGCGCACCTGCATGGCATGCAGGGGGTCAGGGGTTCGAGTCCCCTCAGCTCCACCAAGAAAACCCCCGGGGAAACCCGGGGGTTTTGCTGTTGGTGGCGAAGTGCCGGCCCTTCCCTCAGCCCCGGGCTGCGTAGGCCTTGAGCACACGGTCAGCGGCGCCGCCCAGGTTCCACGTATCGGCCAGCTTCTTCAGCGTTTCTTCCTGCTCGTCGTCGAGCGGCTGGACCCGTTGCTCGAAGGAACCAAGGTCCAGGGTGCGCACCACGTTCACCACCTGCGGCGCGACGGCCAGATAATCCGCTGCCGCCGCCAGCTTCTGTCGTACTGACGCGGACATCGCCCCCGACGGCTCCCGGCTCGCTTCGAGGATGCCCTCCAGATCGGCGAACTCCCTGAGCAGGCTTGCGGCCGTCTTCTCGCCGATGCCGGCAACGCCAGGTAGACCGTCAGAGGTATCGCCACGGAGCGCGGCGAAGTCCGCGTACTGACTGGGGAGGACCTTGTACTTGCCGACGACGGTCACGTCAGTCACGAGCTCAAGCTTGCTCATCCCGCGCGCGGTGTAGAGCACGCGGATGCCGCGCTCGTCGTCAACGAGCTGGAACAGGTCCCGGTCGCCGGTGACGATGTCCACGGGCATGGCAGCCTGGCTTGCGAGGCTGCCGATCACGTCGTCCGCTTCATGGTCGGCAGCACCGACGATCGGCAGATTGAGGGCCGCAAGCACCTCTCGGATGAGCGGAAGCTGGGCCACCAAACCGGCCGGTGTTTCTTCCACGTCCGGACCAGTTGCCACTTTCCGCGCCACTCGGTGTTCCTTGTAGCTGGGAATGAGTTCCACTCGCCACTGGGGGCGCCAGTCATCATCCCAGCAGGCAACCAAATGCGTGGGTTCATAGTCGGTGACGAGTCGGGCAATCATGTCGAGCAGGCCGCGAACTGCATTCACCGGAGTGCCGTCCGGTGCCTTCAGGCTGTCCGGCAAGCCGTAGAAGGCGCGGAAATAGAGGGAAGGAGTGTCGAGAAGCATGAGTCGATCGGCCACCCGACGATCCTCCCATGGAAGCGCTGGAAGGTGCATTGACCGCGGTCGCCGGACAGTTTGAAGGCAGGAAAGGTTTATCTATTCGGTTGATGAAAGCCTTGATACTGCGGCGGGTCGGGTACAGAATTGACGGCAGGCAACTCAACATCAAGCACGAAGCAATCACTGAAACAGCGCTGAGCGTCACAGAGACGTGGGCCGGTGCAGCATGAAGCGAGTGGGGAATCATGAGTGGGTCAATGCGGTGCCGTCAATGCCAACGTACATGGGTGGTCGAATCCAAAACCGCGGAAGCGGTCACCTCACGGAATCATGCTTTCCTGAACCCCGGTCACCAGACGGTGACCGTTTGGGAGCGTGCCGAGAAGCGGGCGTGGGCTCCGGCCTGAATCATGGCGCCAGGAAGCTGACCTCGAAGCACGCAACGAACGCCGCGGGGACCTGCGGTCACCCGCACGCTCATGCAAGACTGGTCGCATGGCAACCGACGAGGCATCTTCCACCCCCTTGCCGCCGCATGAGGCCGGGGTTCACGAGCGCACGCACCTGGGGCTGATGATTGGCGACACCTGGCATGCGATGCAGACGCGGATCGCGGAGCATCGCGGGCGGGTGGAGACGATCATTCCCTATACCGGCTATGGAACCACAAGCTGGATCCGGGTGCTCGGGCGCGTGGTGCTGTCCAATCCGAGCGACCTGAAGCCGCTCACAGGCAAGGAAACCATGAAGCCCATCAAGGAGGGCCTGAGAGGGTGGCGTAACTTCATCAGCGCACCGGTGCGCTATGCCACGGTGACCTTGGAGGTCGACGGTACCAGCGCCGTCGTGCAAGCCGACCGAGGCGGCGTGATCGACGTGCACATCGAAGCGAAGCTGGAGCCGGGCTGGCACACCGTGCGGCTGAAGTCGGGCGACTCAGTGGTGGCTGAGGCGCCTGTGCGAGTGGTTGAGGACGGCGTGGCTTTCGGCGTCGTGTCCGACATCGACGACACCGTCATGGTCACAGCGCTCCCGCGGCCGTTCCTGGCGGCCTGGAACACCTTCGTCCTCGACGAGCATGCCCGGACGCCGACTCCCGGCATGTCGGTCCTGATGGAGCGGATTGTCCGCAAGCACCCCAACGCCCCCGTGCTCTACCTGTCCACCGGTGCGTGGAACGTTGCGCCGGCGCTCACACGCTTCCTGTCCAGGAACCTGTACCCGGCCGGACCGAAGCTCCTCACGGATTGGGGTCCAACCCGGGACCGCTGGTTCCGAAGCGGGCAGGAACACAAACGGTCCTCGCTTGAGAGGCTCGCGAAGGAATTTCCGTCCGTGAAGTGGCTGCTCATCGGCGACGACGGCCAGCATGACGAGGCCATTTACGCGGAATTCGCCCGTAACCACCCGGCCAATGTGCGGGCGATCGCCATCCGGCAACTATCCACCAGTGAGGCGGTGCTGGCGGGTGGGCGTTCTAAGGCCAACCCGGCCGGTTCCACGCCGGGGATCCCGTGGATCTACGCTCGCGACGGCGCCGGCATGTCCGAGCAGCTGAGCAAGCTGGGGATCGTGGAGGGCACCATGCGGATCGATCCCGAAGACGAGGCCTGAACCGCCATCGACCATCCGGCGATCTATGCCGCTGCGTTCTGATCGACGGTCTCCGACCCGGGGCCTGACTCGGCGCGCACGATCAGGAGAATGCGGCGCAGGTCCATGCCGAGGCTGGCAGTGGCCTGGACCCGATCTTCGGCGGCGGCGCTGGCGGTGATCTGCTGCATTAGGTTTTCCACGGCTTCCTCGGCGGCAGTCATCTTCGATCCCTCGGAATCCCAGTCCGCGACCGCTTCAGCGGTGCGGCCTAGTGCCTCTCCCAGCGGTTCGACGAGGGCAGGGGGCAGGGGAGTGGCCTCCGGGGTACGCCAGATCGCTCCGGCGAGCACTTCCGTCATGTTCTGGACATGGAATGCTATGCGTTCCATCGCCTGAAGCGAATGGTAGTCGGCGGTCAGATCGCGCTGGTGCCGCCGTCGTCGTATGTTTCCGTGACGGCTGCGGTCGGCGAGCTGCACGGCAGAACGCACTTCCTGGCCAAGCTCGCCGAGGCGGCTCTCGCGCTGGGACCATTCTTCGTGCTCAGGCGGCCAGGATTCGCCGATGGCGGCCGCCATGTCGGACAGCTGGAGTGCCAGCGTGTCGCGGAAATTCTTCAGCCCGGCGATCGCTCCGTCCAGATGCAGCGGCGGAAAGAGCAGCATGTTGACGGTGATGCCCACCACCACGCCCACCAGCATCTGGATGAGGTAGCCGAAGGAGTACTCCTGAGGATTGTCGCCGCCGAGCAGGAGCACAAACAGGGCGGCGATCGGAATCCAGTCCTGCCCTGCGCCCAGCTTGGGCATCCCGGCGGCCAGGACACCCAAAGCGACGACGGCGGCAACCGCCACCACGGAGACATCTCCAATGAGGATGACCGGGACGGCGATCACAAACCCTACGGCCAGGCCGAGGAGGGTTTCGAAGCCCTGGCGGGCCGACCCCGCCACTGTCGGGTACATACAGGCCACAGCGCCCAGCGGAGCGTAATAGGGATATTGTGCAGCCACCCCTGGAACCTTCAGGGCCAGCCACCACGCGATTCCTGCTGCGAGGGCCGCTTTCACGGCGAGTAGCAGGCGTCCGTGGGTGATGAGGTGCCTGGCACGCGTCTGCAGTTGTGATCCAGTCAGCAGGCTTGGCATTTCTTCAGTATTGCAACCGAATATGAGAGCCCGGTGAACGCGGCCTTTCCGGCCCTTGGCGAAATGTTTCGCTGGCGTGCAACATTTCTTGAACGCTTGTTGGGACGTGCCGTAACGTTCACCACAAGTTACTTCCGTAACGGGTCAGCGACTCCCAGTCAGGGAGTGTGGGTGCCCCCATGTGGGCCTGACATTTGTTTCGCAGGAGTGCCTGCCGCGCGGCCGCGCGGTGCGTGAATCCTTCCTGCGCCTTTCCTTATTTCATACCGGCTTTTCCGCCCAACCAGCAGCATGCAGGTACGGCGGTCGTGCCTCCATGGCGGAGCCGGATGTCCTAACGATCGAGGATACGAATGTCCCCACCCGCAAAGTCAGCGCATACCGTAGGGCCCCCGGCTTCCGAGCCGTACCCAGCCCTTTCCTACGAACTATTTCCCCCGCGGAGCAGCAGCGCCGCGGAGACCCTGTGGCAGACCATCCGCGAGTTGGAGCAAACCAGCCCGGACTACGTCTCGGTCACGTACGGAGCCTCCGGATCCAACCGGGACACCGCCGTCGAACTCCTCGGCCGGCTTCTGGCCGAAACTTCCCTGAAGCCGCTGGCCCACCTCACCTGTGTGGGAAACACACGGGAGTACCTGTTCAACCTTGTGGATGAACTGATCACCCTCGGTGTCCGGGGCATCCTCGCACTGCGTGGTGATCAGCCGCAGGACTCCTCCGGACACAGCGAGTTGGTTTACGCCAGTGACCTGGTGCAACTGATCCGGACCGCCGAGCGCCGGAGAACGGCGCACCTGTGCGCCGGCCGCCTGGCCGTCGGCGTGGCGGCCTACGCAACGAAGCACCCGGAGTCACCCAGCTTCGACCACGATGTCGAAGCGCTGCTGGCCAAGCAGGCCGCCGGTGCCGACTTCGCGATCACGCAGGTCTTCTTCTTTCCGGATCACTTCGAGCGCCTGGTTTCAGCAGCGCGCCGGGCAGGGGTGGAGATGCCCATCATCCCCGGCGTCATGCCCCTCACCAGCGTTCGCCGGCTCGACCGACTGAGCGAGCTGGCCGGGATAGAGATGGACCACCGGCTGCGCGACCGTTTGGCTGCCGCGGACGACGACGGCGCCCGCCGCCGCATCGGCGTGCAGGCGACGGTCGATCTTGCCAACGCAGCCCTCGACGCCGGCGCGCCCGGCATCCACCTCTACACCTTCAACGAGCACGCAGCTGCCCTCGACGTGCTCGACAACCTCCAGCTTCGACGTCCTCCCATCCCCGGTGGGCTCGGACGCACCGCCTGAACATACGTAACCAAGAGCCAGACAAAGGATTCCTCATGACCACTGCATTCCCGAAAGCCACCATTGTCGGATACCCCCGGATCGGCCGACGCCGCGAACTCAAGAAGGCTGTCGAGGCCTACTGGGCGGGACGTACTTCCGCTGCCGAACTTGAGGCGACAGCAGCACAGCTGCGCACCGACACCTATGCGCGGCTGGCCACGCTGGGCCTCGAAGCCGGCAATTACTCCATCCCGGCGTCGTTCTCCCTCTACGACCAGGTGCTCGACACCGCCGTGACCTTCGGTGCCGTCTCGGAGCGTTTCAAGGACCTGTACGACGCCGACGGCTCGCTCGGCCTCGACGCCTACTTCACGCTCGCCCGCGGCGACAAGGAACGCCAGCCGCTGGAAATGACGAAGTGGTTCGACACCAACTATCACTACCTGGTTCCGGAAATCGGACCGGACACAGCCTTCTCGCTCGCCAACGACTGGATCCTGCGCGACGTGGCCGAAGCGGCCGAAGCCGGCTTCGCTGTCCGTCCCACCCTGATCGGTCCCGTGACCTTCCTCCTGCTCAGCAAGGCTGCCGATGAGGCGCCCGCCGGTTTCGATCCGCTCAGCCGCCTCGATGACCTGCTTCCCCTGTACGTTGAGCTTTTGGGAAGGCTGGCCGAAGCCGGCGTCGACTGGGTGCAGCTCGAGGAGCCTGCCCTGGTCGCCGACCAGGCAATCGCCGAAACGGAGCTGGCTGCCGCCGTCGAGCGCGCCTATGCCGCCCTCACCGCCGGTGCTGACCGCCCCTCCATCCTGGTCACCACCCAGTACGGCTCCCTCGGGTCGCTGCTGCCGGTGCTGGCAGGAACCGGAATCGACGCCCTGCACATCGATGTCTTCAAGGGCGCAGTGCCCGTTCCGGCGGAGCTTGCGAACCTGGGAGCGACCGTGCTGGTAGCCGGTGTGGTCGACGGCCACAATATCTGGAAGGCCGATCTTGGAGCTGCGGCGTACAAGGTCGCCGAACTCGAAGCGGGTGTGCAGACGCTGGCGGTCGCCACCTCTACTTCCCTGCAGCATGTACCGCACGACGTCGAAGACGAGCAGCAATTGGATGCGCAACTGCGCAGCTGGCTGGCTTTTGCCGACCAGAAGGTGGCCGAAGTGGTAACCCTGTCCCGGGCAATCGGTCACCCGGGCGCCATCGACGCGGACATTGCCGCGGCAGACGAGGTCCTCGCCTCCCGCGCCGGCGCGCCCGGTGTGAACCGCACCGAAGTGCGGGAGCGCGCTGCTGCCCTGACGCCGTCGGACTTTGCCCGAGGCGACTACGCAGACCGGCAGGCAGCGCAGGAAGGTGCCCTGAACCTCCCCGCCCTGCCCACCACCACCATCGGGTCCTTTCCGCAGACCGCCGAGGTGCGCTCCGCCCGCGCCCGCGCCAACCGGGGCGACCTCACCGCCGAGCAGTACGAGCAGCTGATGAAGGACGAGATCAAGCGTGTGATCGACCTGCAGGAGGAACTCGGCTTCGACGTGCTTGTGCACGGTGAGCCCGAACGCAATGACATGGTTCAGTACTTCGCGGAGAACCTGGACGGCTTCGACGTGACCGTGCACGGCTGGGTACAGTCCTACGGCTCGCGCTGCACGCGGCCGTCCATTCTTTGGGGCGACGTCAGCCGGCCCGCGCCGATCACCGTTCCCTGGGCGGAGTATGCACAGTCCTTGACCGGGAAGCCGGTCAAGGGAATGCTCACCGGCCCGGTGACCATCCTGGCTTGGTCATTTGTCCGGGACGATCTTCCGCTTGGCGACACCGCCAATCAGGTGGCCCTGACCCTCCGTGACGAGGTGAGCGACCTCGAAGCAGCAGGCATCAAGGTCATCCAGGTGGATGAGCCGGCACTGCGTGAACTGCTGCCGCTTCGCAAGGAGGACCAGGCCGAGTACCTTGAGTGGTCCGTCAACTCCTTCCGGCTGTCAACGGCGTCGGCTGCTCCGTCCACGCAGATCCACACCCACCTGTGCTACTCCGAGTTCGGTGCGATCATCGACGCGATCGACGGCCTTGACGCCGACGTCACGTCGATCGAAGCCGCACGTTCGCGCATGGAGGTTGTGCACGACCTTGAGGCGCACGGCTTCAAGCGCGGCGTTGGTCCCGGTGTCTACGACATTCACTCTCCGCGTGTACCGGCTGAGCAGGAAGTAGTGGAACTTCTGGAGAAGGCAGTGCAGCACGTTCCGGCACGCCAGCTTTGGGTCAACCCGGACTGCGGCCTGAAGACCCGCGGCTATGCGGAGACCGAGGAGTCCCTCCGGAACCTCGTGAACGCTGCCGTTGCCGTACGGGCACAGCTTGGGGCATCGGTTTCGTAGCAGCCCTCATAACCGCTGAAGCGCGGGCCGGATTTTCCGGTCCGCGCTTTGCTTTCCTGCTGTACTAGGCCGGCCGACGGCTGGTGCGAGGGGCAATCTGCCGGTCCTTGAGGACATCGGCAAGCTGATCCATGAACAGGCGGACCTGGGTTGTCTGCTTGCCCGCGATCTGCAGGGCGAAGATGCTGCGTGCCAGGCGAATCTCAGGCACGTCCAAGGCAACGACTCCCTCCGGCGCGCTCAGCATGGCCAGCTCAGGAACCAGCGCCGCCCCCATTCCCGCGGCGGCCATTGCCAGGCTCGCGTTGAAGTCGTCGCAGTAGGCGGCAACGTGGGGGTGCAGGTTGCAGCTGGCGAACAGGCGCTCGATGACGGTGGCGTCCGAGGTTCCTGGGTGGTGCATAATCCAGGGCATGTCGGCGAGCTGGCCGGCGGAGACCGTTGACCCCTCGGCGATTCCCCAGGCCGCGGGTAACACCACCCGGAAGTTATCGTCTCCGATCCACTGGCGGCTGACTGACGAGGGCCAGGCAAGTCCTCCCTGCCCAACCTGGAATACCAGCGCGAGGTCGAGCTCGCCGCCGGTCCGCAGGCCGTGGATGGTCTGGGCCGGCTCTCCGACAAAGACCTTCAGGTTAATTCCCAGACGTTTCCACTGCGGCGTGCCGACCAGCCGGGGGAGTGCGAAGGTGGCCAGGCTAGGGAAGATGCCCAGGCGCAACTCCTGGGAAACGGCTGCGCCCGCCTTCGCCGTGGAGGCTAGGAGTGTGTCTATATCGGTCAGCACCTTGCCCGCGTGCCGGGACATGACGATGGCGGCCTCGGTTGGTACTACGCTCCGCGCGGAGCGGGTGAATAGCGTGACGCCGGTGTCCCGCTCGAGGGCCGACATCTGCTGGGAGACGGCCGAAGCGGTGTAGCCCAGCCGGGTGGCGGCCGAGGCGAATGAGCCGTGCCGGATGACCTCGAGCAGGGTCCGCAGGTGAACGGGGTTGACCACGTCGTCATCCTCTCACGCAGTCGTCGGCAGGCCGCGACACGCCGACGACAACGCGACACGGGGAGAAGTTTTTCTGTGCGGAACTGCTCCACAGGCTGTGGACGGGAGACGTTGAATCCGCGCAATCCCGCCCTTCGCGGAGGGCCTGGAGTGTGGATTTCGTGTGGACTAATCGGGGCACAAATGACATACTTGTAATACATCATCTTGGGGTCGGCGCCACTGCGCTGCACTAGATGTAGTATCTAGATATCGAATTACTTGCTGGCGAGGCAGTTCCCGCGCCCGACCATGAATGGTCTGAGCAGCGGCATGTAGCCCACCAACATTGGCCGGATTAGCAGCACTTCACAAGGGGAGTTAGGGACATGACCGTCACGGTTTACACCAAGCCAGCATGCGTACAGTGCAACGCCACTTACCGGGCCCTCGACAAGAAGGGCATCGCCTACCAGAGCGTTGACATCTCACAGGATCCGGCCGCCCTTGAGCGCGTGCGTTCCCTCGGTTACATGCAGGCACCGGTCGTGATCACCGACAAGGACCACTGGTCCGGATTCCGTCCCGACAAGATCAACGAGATCGCCCAGGGTTCGGTTACTTCCGTAGCCTAGGGGCCCGCAAGCTCGCTTTCCCTCCGTGAGAGGGCGGATGTGGTCAGAATGACAACACCAACCATCAGCAGAAGCGCCTACGGGCGGGCAATTGGGGAGCCGGTGGAAACCGACGCGTCGTTGATTTACTTCTCGTCGGCGTCGGACAACACGCACCGGTTCGTCAGCAAGTTGCCCGTCCGTTCTGCGCGTCTTCCGCTCCTTACCGGGGATGACACACTGCGGGCGCTGAAGCCCTTCGTACTGGTCCTGCCCACCTACGGGGGGACTGGTGGGAAGGGGGCTGTGCCCCGGCAGGTGATCAAGTTCCTCAACATCGAAGAGAACCGCCTGCTGCTTCGAGGCGTCATTGGCGCCGGCAACACCAACTTCGGGGATACCTACTGCCTTGCCGCCGACATTGTCGCGGCGAAGTGCGGTGTTCCCGTGCTTTATCGTTTCGAACTTATGGGGACGTCCGAGGACGTCGACCGGGTCACCCACGGATTGGAAGAGTTTTGGACATGACAGTCGCTGAACCAGAAGCACCCGCACTTCCCGAGCGCTACAAGGGACTCGGCTACCACGAGCTCAACGCCATGCTGAACCTCTACGGTCCGCAGGGCGAGATCCAGTTCGAGGCAGACCGCGAAGCAGCGCACCAGTACTTCCTTCAGCACGTCAACAACAACACCGTCTTCTTCCACGACCTCGAGGAGAAGCTCGACTACCTGGTGAAGAACCAGTACTACGAGCGCGAGACGCTCGATCAGTACACCATGAACTTCATCCGCGACCTGTTCAAGCGGGCGTACCAGAAGAAGTTCCGGTTCGAGACCTTCCTCGGCGCGTTCAAGTTCTACACCTCGTACACGCTGAAGACCTTCGACGGCAAGCGTTATCTTGAGCGCTACGAGGACCGTGTATGCATGGTTGCCATGCATCTTGCCCGGGGCAACGAGGAACTGGCCACCCGCATGGTGGACGAGATCATCGATGGCCGGTTCCAGCCCGCCACTCCTACCTTCCTCAACGCCGGCAAGAAGCAGCGTGGAGAACTGGTGTCCTGCTTCCTGCTGCGCATCGAAGACAACATGGAGTCCATCGGACGGTCCATCAACTCTGCGCTCCAGCTGTCCAAGCGCGGCGGCGGCGTCGCGTTTGCGCTGACCAACATCCGCGAGGTAGGGGCGCCGATCAAGCAGATCGAGAACCAGTCTTCCGGCGTCATCCCCGTGATGAAGCTCCTCGAAGACAGCTTCTCCTACGCCAACCAGCTGGGCGCACGCCAGGGTGCGGGTGCGGTGTACCTGCACGCGCACCACCCGGACATCAACCGCTTCCTGGACACCAAGCGTGAGAACGCCGACGAGAAGATCCGCATCAAGACCCTGTCACTGGGTGTCGTGATCCCGGACATCACCTTCGAACTGGCGAAGAAGGACGAGGACATGTACCTGTTCTCGCCCTACGACGTCGAGCGCGTCTACGGCATGCCGTTCTCGGACGTCTCCGTCACGGAGAAGTACTACGAGATGGTCGATGATTCGCGTATCAAGAAGACCAAGATCAAGGCCCGCGAGTTCTTCCAGACGCTTGCCGAGATCCAGTTCGAGTCGGGCTACCCGTACATCATGTTCGAGGACACGGTGAACCGGGCCAACCCGATCGACGGCAAGATCATCATGTCCAACCTGTGCTCGGAGATCCTGCAGGTCTCGCAGCCCACCACCTACAACGACGACCTGTCGTACGCCGACACGGGCAAGGACATCTCCTGCAACCTGGGTTCGCTGAACATCGCGAAGACCATGGACTCTCCTGACTTCGGTTCCACGGTGGAGACCGCCATCCGCGCGCTCTCCGCGGTCTCCGACATGTCCAACATCACCTCGGTGCCTTCCATCGCGAAGGGCAATGACGCGTCGCACGCCATCGGCCTGGGGCAGATGAACCTGCACGGTTACCTGGCGCGGGAGCGGGTCCACTACGGCTCCGAAGAGGGCCTGGACTTCACGAACATCTACTTCTACACCGTCGCCTACCACGCTGTCCGGGCATCGAACCTGCTTGCAATCGAGACCGGCCGTACCTTCGGTGGTTTCGAGAAGTCCAAGTACGCGTCGGGGGAGTACTTCGACAAGTACACGGAGCAGCAGTGGGTACCGCAGACCGAGAAGGTACGCGAGCTGTTCAAGGACGTGCACATTCCCACGCAGGATGACTGGCGTGAACTCAAGGCATCCGTCATGAAGCACGGTATCTACAACCAGAACCTCCAGGCCGTGCCGCCCACAGGATCGATCAGCTACATCAACAACTCGACCTCGTCCATCCACCCGGTAGCGGCGAAGATCGAGATCCGCAAGGAAGGCAAGATCGGCCGCGTCTACTACCCGGCGCCGTACCTGACCAACGACAACCTGGACTACTACCAGGACGCGTACGAGATCGGATACGAAAAGATCATCGACACGTACGCCGCGGCCACGCAGCACGTAGACCAGGGCCTGTCGCTGACGCTGTTCTTCAAGGACACCGCCACCACGCGCGACATCAATAAGGCGCAGATCTACGCATGGCGCAAGGGCATCAAGACGCTCTACTACATCCGGCTCCGCCAGCTCGCGCTGGAGGGCACGGAGGTTGAGGGCTGCGTCAGCTGCATGCTCTAGGCACCAAAAAAGCCAACGACGACGTCGGCGGGCCGGCGTACGAAAGCCGGCTCGCCGTCGTCGTACATTTATAGATGAAGACACTGCCCACAGGCAGTTCCAGCCAAATCAGGACAAGGGGTCACCATGACCGAGAAGGTCAAGTTGCTGTCGCACGTTGAGGCGATCAACTGGAACCGTATTCAGGACGACAAGGACGTAGAGGTCTGGAACCGTCTGGTCAACAACTTCTGGCTGCCCGAGAAGGTGCCCCTGTCCAACGACGTCCAGTCCTGGAACACCCTGACGCCCCAGGAGCAGCAGCTCACCATGCGCGTCTTCACGGGCCTGACCCTGCTGGACACCATCCAGGGAACCGTGGGCGCGGTCTCGCTGATTCCGGATGCGCTCACTCCGCACGAGGAAGCGGTCTACACGAACATCGCGTTCATGGAGGCCGTCCACGCGAAGAGCTACTCCTCGATCTTCTCGACGCTATGCTCCACCAAGGAGATCGACGACGCGTTCCGCTGGTCCACAGAAAACGAGAACCTTCAGAAGAAGGCTCAGATCGTAATGGACTACTACCAGGGTGACGACCCGCTGAAGCGCAAGGTCGCCTCGACACTGCTGGAAAGCTTCCTGTTCTACTCGGGCTTTTACCTGCCCATGTACTGGTCTTCGCGGGCCAAGCTGACAAACACGGCCGACCTGATCCGCCTCATCATCCGGGATGAAGCCGTGCACGGCTACTACATCGGCTACAAGTTCCAGCGCGGACTGGAGACTGTGTCCGAGGAGCGCCGCCAGGAGATCAAGGACTACACCTTCGAGCTTCTGTTCGAGCTCTACGAGAACGAGGTGCAGTACACGCACGATCTGTACGACGGCGTCGGCCTGTCCGAGGACGTCAAGAAGTTCCTGCACTACAACGCCAACAAGGCCCTGATGAACCTGGGCTACGAGGCGATGTTCCCGTCCTCCGTGACCGATGTGAACCCGGCCATCCTGTCTGCGCTGTCACCGAATGCGGACGAGAACCACGACTTCTTCTCGGGTTCGGGATCGTCGTACGTCATCGGCAAGGCCGTGAACACCGAAGACGAGGACTGGGACTTCTAGATCCTCCACCAGGAGCCAGTAGGCAACTCCACCACTAGTTGGCGAGTTGCCTACTGGCTCTTCTGCGTTTAGCTCATCGCGGCGTGCGGTAGCGTGGCGGTCATGGGGGACGAAATGACGCAGCAGGAGCAGCAAGAAGTATCAGGGAATGACACCGGTCTGTGGCGCGCGGAACTTCGATCACTCATCACCGGGGTCAATTCGGCGGTACTGGTCATTGCCGTTGCTGCCGGTGTGTGGGGAGTCTTTGACGGCATGGCGGACGCTAGAGGCGATCGTTTCGGAGGAAGCCTCATCTTTGCCGCCCCGATGGTCTATGCCGGCTGGTGCATGTTAGAGCCGGCGCTGCGCCGCAACACGAGCACGGGGTCGGTGATGATGCGACTGGCATCGGCCTTCCTGATTGCACCAGGGCTCGTAGTTGTTCCGATCGCAGCCGTCCAGGGAATCGCCCTGATCTTCCCTGGCATGCGACAAATGATCGAGAACGCAGCCGAAAACAACGGCGGAAACCACCACTACTGGTCCGAGGGTCTTGGCATCCAGCTGCTCCTCATCCCGTTCGCAGGCTGGGCAGCAGGCATGGGTGTGGCGCTCTTCGCTTGCATGATCCTGACTCTGCCGATCTTGTCCCTGCGGGCACCCAGCGTTGTGTCGAGCGGTTCGCACATCGAATCGGTAGCCGCCGAACAACGAGCACCGACAACCGCGTTCGTCTTCTGCGGCCTCGGAGCCACGATGCTGGGGATCGTGCTCTGGAACTTCGGTGACGGTGGAAGCATCACCGAGTTCCCCGAAGACTTCGGGCGCTTCATGGGCGCGCTCTCAGCCGGCGCTTTCCTCTGGAAGGACGCGGTGTGGCTGATCGGCGTGGTTTTCGTCGTCGCCGGTGTGCTCGCAATGGCATGGGGGTGTGTGCCCGTAACGGCAGCGCGGAGGCGCAAGAACTGACCCCTGACGGGCCTCGTCAATCACCCCGCTCCCGGTGGATGCGGAGTGCGACGGGTTTTGTCTAAAATGTGATCTGTTTTGCCGCCCAGTTGGGTAACCAACAGCGATGCGCCGCACACATAGTGGGCATGACAGCACAAGCGTTCGACACCGCAGGCACGGCCCAAGCTGAGCCGCTGTGGGAAGTAAAGATCGGCAGCGCCGCCGGCCAGTTCTTCACCTCGCGCCGCAAGGCAGCTGAAGGTCTGGTCCGCCTGGCTGAACACCGGATGAAGCAGGGGAGGCCGCTGAACTTCACCGTCCTTCGCCTGGACGACGAGGACAAGCCCGACCGGGATGCCAGCAGCGACGTCGCTGAGGTGTTCGCCGCTACCGGTTACCCGGCAAATGACGATGAAGGGCTGCGCGAGGGCACCATCGACTGCCTTGAGGCGATCCTCCCGTCTGACTTCGCGTGAGCTCGAGGCGTCCTCCGCGCTCACTCCACGCGCTCACTCCATCAGCCAGCGCCACCAGCGCGGCTGGTCCCGCTTCGGCTCTGGCGTCGGTTCCGGTTCCTCACCCAGAGCCTGTGCGGCCTCAACAAGGTCGTCCGCCGTCAGCGTCATGACGGCCTCACGGTCGAGTGCGTCGAGGCTTTGATTCTCATTGAGGGACAGCCGCAACGCCTGGCGGTTGAGCGCCTGCTCAAATAGGGTGCGGGCAAAGCGTGCGTTGCCGGAGTCCTCGCCCGCGTGAAGCCCGGTGAAGATACGGCGCAGCACCTGGTCCGCACCCGGTTCCAGCGTGTACTCGTGCTGGGCCAGCATCTGGTGGAAGATGGTCTGGAGTGCGTCGACTGAGTAGTCGGGGAACGTGATCTCTCGAGCGAACCGCGAGCGTAGTCCGGGGTTCGAGAGCAGGAAAGACTCCATCAACCGCGGGTACCCGGCAACGATCACCACCAGGCGGTGGCGGTGGTCCTCCATCCGCTTGAGCAGGACCTCGATAGCTTCCGGTCCGAAGTCCGTGCGGCCGTCCTCGGGCGCCAGCGCGTAGGCCTCGTCGATGAACAGGACGCCGTCTAGCGCACGCCGGATCACCCGATCTGTTTTGATGGCGGTGGCACCAACGTACTGCCCGACCAGGCCTGAACGGTCGACCTCAACCAGATGGCCTTTTTGTAGCAGGCCAACCGCCCGGTACATCTCGGCAAGGAGCCGTGCGACGGTGGTCTTGCCTGTGCCAGGGTTTCCTAGGAACACCAGATGCTGTGAGGTTGCGACCTCCGGCAAACCGTGCGCTTTACGGCGGGCCTGGACCTGGAGCAGCGCCACGAGCGCCCGGACCTGTTCCTTTACGCTCTCCAGCCCGACCAGCGAGTCGAGCTCGGCCTGCACGTCGGAGAGTGGTCGGGCCGGCCCGGACCTCGGACCGATGAGATCGCCGACCAGGTCGTCGACGCGCTCGGAGCCGGGCAGCTTGAGCTGATCGGCCAGATGCCCGATGGTTTCGCGCAGTTCGTCAAGCGGATGGCGGCTGGGAGCCATGCATCAACTGTAGTACGTACGCTGATTCCTGAGTCGAGTCAGCAGCCGTGGGCCGCTCCCTTCGGGAAGTACCGCCAGGTGCCCTCTGTAATGATGTCCACGGCATCATCGGTCACGCTGATGGCCGTCTGATCATCGATGGCGTAGGACGGGTGGCGTATACCGGCAGCCCATTTCTCTGCTGCTGCGAGGGAGTTCCCGGGTGCACCATCAGGCGCGAGATGCGGGCAAATCGAGAAGTGAACCATTCCCAGTGCGCTATCGCCGCCCGTCGTCGGCTTCCAGCCGATGAATTCTCGGCCGATTTGAGGAGTCATCACCATGCTGCCGGCGCTCATTCCAACCCACACGGTACCTGTCAGCGACGGAAACATCTCGGCCAGCCCCGACTGCTGCACCCAGTGATTCAGGTATAGGGCGTCACCGCCCGCCGCGAGCAATACGTCGGTCTCGAGTACGAGTGGCTTCCACCGCTCTTCATCGATGCTCGGCAGCGCGGTCAATTCCAGCACGCCGACTGACTTCCACCCCAGGTCGACCATGGGGTTCTCGGACTTTCCGCTGATGAATTCCCATGCCCTGACGCCGGGACCCACCCACGGGTGACCATACTGGGCGGTGGGAATGCACAGTGCCGTGGACGCGCTGATCGGCTTGCCGATAAGTTCTTCCAGCGCAGCGAGGATTGTTGTGTTGGTGACGCCTGCCGAGGTGAGAAGAAGCTTCACGGCGCCATCCTAGCGGCTGCCGGTCGTCGCGCCGCGACTCATTCGGTCCCCCCGGTTCCCATCCGGGTAAGCGTCAGGCCCGCCGCTCCAGTTGGAGCTGCGGGCCTGACTACGTCTTCAGACGATGGGTTGGAGCGCGAAGGCTAGATACGTCCGTCGCGAGTGGTTTCGACGTCGTCGGTGTCGATCTGTTCCTTACGAACTTCCTCGCTCACCGTCTGCTGCTCCGTAACGGTCTCCTTATCGAGGCGAACGCGCTCGACCGGCACGGCCTCCTTGGCGACGACGGGACGCTCCTCGTGGAGGATGACCTCGTGCTCCTCCTCGCTAATGGCAGGGCCGTCGTAGGCTGCGTCCACGTTGGCATCCGTGATCGGCTCGCGTTCGATCCGGACCTCTTCACGCTGCACCGGAACGGTCTGCGTGACATTCTCGGTGACAACGTACTTGCGCAGGCGTGCCCGGCCGGTCTCGACGCTCTGGGTACCGACGCGGAGCTGCTCCTCGGAGCGGGTCATGGCGTCATCGGTGGTCGGGCCGGAGGTGTCGTGACCGACGGTGGCGCGATCCGATTCGAAGTTCCCGGTGGTCCCAGCGGTTCCGGTGAAGGTTTCACCGCTGGTGTGCTCGCCGTTGCTGTATTCAACATTGCCGAAGCCGTTAGCCAGGCCGTAATAGCGGTAAAGCTCAGCCTCTTCCTGCTCGCTCAGGTGTCCGTCAGGTGCCACGTTCGGCGCGTCCTTGACCTTTGCCTTCTGGTGGGCCACCCGGATGTCGTTGCCTTCAAGGGTGGCTCCCTCGAGCGGTGCGAAAGACTCGTTCGAGCCAAACAGTCCGGTGTTGACTGTGACCCAGCTCGGGTTGTTGGTGTGGTCGTCCAGGTAGATCTGTCCGACAGAACCGATCTTGTCGCCGTCGCTGTCGATTACCTTTCCGCCAGCTTCAAGGATCTGGGAAATGTTGTTTTCGGAAATCATGCTGTTCTCCTTCGTCAACGATCCGCCGGGTTTCCGGCCTTCCGTGACCTAACCGTAACAAGCGTCCACTCAGATAGGAAGCCTGCTGATTATTTCGTATTAGAACAGAGGCCATGGAACCGCCGGCATATCGCCGCTGGGACCCGGGAAGCGCCCCTTCGCGCGCAACCGGTCACAACGAGCGGCGAGCGCAGCTATTTCTTCAGCGGTAAGCAGGTCCGCTAGGTCTCGGCCCAGCTCACCGCGCAGAGCCTCGCTCACCCGGTCGACGCCGTCGAGTTCCTCGTCGCTGAGCCGTTCCCCAAGCCAGCCCCACAGCACCGTGCGCAGCTTGTGCTCGCTGTGGAAGGTGAGCCCATGATCCACGCCGTACCGGTGTCCGTCGGGCATCGGAAGGATGTGATCACCTTTCCGGTCGGCGTTGTTGGCAATCACATCGAACACCGCCATGCGGCGAAGTGCGGGGGAGTCCTCGTGAATGAGGGCAACCATTCGGCCTGATTCATCCTGACCTTCGAGAACCTGCTTCCAGCCGGTCTTCGGTACGTTGTCGGTTGGAACCAGGTCCAGGGCATTCTGGGCGGCATCTGCCTCCTGCCACAGCTGCACCATTCCTTCCCCCAGCGGGCCATCCCGCAGCCAGGTGCGGGGTGCGATGTTCCAACCGAAGGCCTCGGAGACCAGGTAGGCGGCCGCCTCGCGGTAGGCGAGCGCACCGTCGGGAAAGTCCCACAGCGGTCGTTCGCCTGCGATCGGTTTGTACACCACCATCGCGCCGTCGATGCTGCCTACGAACGTGGCGTTCGACGCCGTCGTAATGCGGCCGATGAGAGTCAGCTCGGCAGCCACGAGGTCGGGTGCCGACATCAGGACTCGGAGATTGCGCAGATGTGTCCGTCGGCGTCGATAGGCTCACCGCAGAGCGGGCAGATGGGGCGCCCGGCAGCTACCACTTCCCGGGTGCGCTTGGCGAAGGCACGGGCGGTGCCGACCGGCATGCGCACCCGCAGTACCTCGGACACATCGGCCTCGTCGAGAACCACCTCACCTTCGGCGTCCTCCTCCAAATCGGTGAGCGGATAGGCCTCGAGGACAATCTGCGCCGTCGTTGGATCCCACCCCAAACTCATGATCCCTGCCCGGAACTGTTCCTGAACCGGCTCAAGCTGGTCATCGTCGATGAGTTCGGGGGGAGTGCTCGTGGGGACGCTGAACGGGTTCCCGTCAACGGTGAGAAGCTGGTCGAGCACCTCGTCGATCTTGTCGGCGAGCTGCGCAGACTGCAGCTTCTCAAGGGCGATGCTCACGATCTGCTTACCCGTGCGCACCTGCAGGTAGAACGTGCGGGCTCCCGGGACGCCGATGGTGCCGATGACCACACGGTCAGGCCACGCGAAGTCGTGAACGGTAGGAGGCATGCGACTATCTTAGGCTCACCGGCTGGGTGGTGGCGCGTGTCCCGCGCCACCACCCACGGGCGCATCCTCGGAGCCGGCGCTGTTGGAGAGCCAGGACAGGTCCCCGGCCTCGGTGTTGGTCGCGAAAACCGTCGGACGGCTGGCGCCATACCTCACAATCGACACGGACGCGGGGCCCACATTGATGCGCTGGAACAGGTCAAGGTGCATCCCGAGCGCGTCGGCGAGTACCGACTTGATGATGTCGCCATGACTCACCGCCACCCACACCGCTTCCGGGCCATGCTGAGCCTCGAAGCCGGCATCACGGCGTCGTATCGCCGCCACGGACCGGGCTTGCATGGCAGCCATCGATTCACCGCCGGGAAAGGTGACGGCAGAGGGCTGACACTGGACAATCGGCCACAGCTTCTCGGTTGCGAGGTCCTCAAGCGTCCGGCCCTGCCACTGGCCGTAATCGCATTCCGTCAGATCCGGATCAAATTCAATCCCGTCCTGACCCTGCGGGGCGCCCGTCTGCCTCTCAACGATGAAGTGGGCGGTCTGCCGGCAGCGCTCAAGCGGACTGGACACCACGCCGACAACGGGCACGGCCGCTAGCCGCTCAGCGGTTACGGCAGACTGGTCACGCCCAATCTGGTCGAGCTCGATGCCGTCGGCACGACCTGCCAGCAGCCCGGACGCATTCGCAGTGGTGCGCCCATGTCGCACGAGAAGAACGGTTGCCATCTGCCCAGCGTAACCACCGGTCTACCGGCGCATTCAATTCCGTTCCGGCTGGCAGTGCGGACACCACCACGTACGACGACGGCCCGGATCGCCCGGCACCTCGGCGCGGACGACGATGGTGGTGCGGCACCGCAGGCATGGCTTTCCTGCCCGGCCGGCTACCCAGTGCTGCTCACCTTTACGCCTGTTGCCGGTGGTGACCTGAAGCGCCCCGGGCTGGGTGGCCGAAAAGCGAAGGCAGCGTGCTCCGAGGCTCACCAGTGCCTGAACGTCCACATCGCCGATGAGAGTGTCAGGGTGGATTCCACGCAGGAAGCACAGCTCGTTGGCCCAGAGATTGCCGAGGCCCGCGATATTGCGCTGCTCAAGGAGCGCAGCCGGGACGCGCTGAAGCGGGTCGCTCAGCAGCCGCCGGACGGCTTCGTCCGCTGACCAGTCCTCCCTCAACGGATCGGGGCCAAGGTGACCGACGACGTCGGCCTCGGCCCTGGTGGGAAGGAGGTCGACGACCGGCAGGTTCAAGCCGTACACGGTGGGTCCACCTCCAACCTCAAGGAGTACCCGGACCTCCGGCAATAGTGTGCGGGGTAGTCGGCGCCCAGCGGCAGTAATCGTCCAGGAGCCCTGCATCTTCAGGTGCGTGTGCAGAGTGAGGCCGGCGTCCAACCGGGTGAGAAGGTGCTTGCCGTGCGTCTGATGCTCGAGGATCCGCATGCCGTCGAGGGTTTCGGTGGCGTGTGCGGGAACGCGGAGGTCCCCGCGGCTGAGCATCTGCCCGTCGAGTGCCTTCCGCAGCCGCACGGCGAGCCGAAACACGGTATCACCTTCGGGCATCGCATGTACCTGTTCTCGTCGGAAATGAGGCCTTACTGCAAGGTAACTTCAAGGTCCCGACAAGTATGTCTCATGAATGGGCGAACCGCCTTGACCCCGAATTCGCCTGCCCAATGCTGGGATGACAGCAGCACAGCCGATGGAGGGAACGGATATGGGAAACATCCGGTGCAAGACCTGCAGGCAGACGTGGTCGGTCTCGTCCGAAAAGACCGAGACGGTCATCGCGGAGAACCACGCCTACCTCAATCCCGGTCATCGGACCATCACGGTCTGGGAAGCTCAAGCCGCCTAAGGGTCTCAACGGCGGTGTTCCCGTAGAGGTCGTTCAAGTCCTGCATGGCATCGGCTGTGCCGGCGGACGCAAAAGAACCCCGGAAGGAAGTTCCTTCCGGGGTTCTTTCATGATTGAGATCAGCCGCGAAGAAGATCAGTATCCGACCGGCTGGCCCTCAGGGCGGTCGTAGCGCTGTCCGGCCGGGTTGGACGGCAGGATCATCATCACGATCAGTGCAATGGCGCCCAGGAACGGTACCAACACCACCAGGAGGAACCAGCCACTGAGGTTGACGTCGTGAAGCCGACGGACCACAAGTGCCAGGGACGGGACGATCGTTGCAGCGAACCAGAGGAATCCGAGGATGATCCCGAACATGCTGCCGGCACCGCCGGTTCCGGTTGTAAGGTCAGTGGTTGCTGCGGCGCCTGCGCCCGAGATGATGTTGATGACGAAGCTCACCAGTACGGAGACAAGCGCCCACCACCAGTACTCGCTGCGGCTGGCGCGGCCGTGGAAGGTTGCGTACTTCTTGAAGAAACGCTGTATAGCGACCTTGAACGGTGCGCCGTAGTAGGGTGCCCAGAGCGGCGGTTCGGACGCGGCGCCGGGTACGCCGGGCGCCTGGTACTGCGGATGAGTCATGATTCCCCCGAGGTTGGGTAGGAGCGGATGGACGCGCTCATGCTACGGCAGTCAGGTGAAGTACAGACTTCATCTGGCCGATGTGTCGGAAACGAGCCTTCTCCCTGCTGGATTACACCAAAATCAAGGGCACTTCTGGTTTATCTCAAGAGTGGATGAAAGCCATTGACCGCGCCTGATGGTCGGCGGATCCTGAAGTTACCTGCTGATGGGAGCGGGGCAGAACAAGGGGCGAATCATGGGGCAGATGCGGTGCAGGACGTGCGGGGGCACGTGGTCGGTTTCAACAAAGAGTGCGGAAGCAGTCATTTCGGATAATCACGCCTATCTCAATCCCGGCCACCGCGTAGCAACGGTCTGGTCGGAACGCCGGGAAGAAGCCGCAGCACATGCGGGAACCGGCAAGGACTCCCGCAAGGGCCTCGTTGCTAACCGCTGAGGGTCTAACCGCTAATCCGGGCGG
Source organism: Arthrobacter sp. JZ12 (assembly GCF_035189165.1). Taxonomy (NCBI): domain Bacteria; kingdom Bacillati; phylum Actinomycetota; class Actinomycetes; order Micrococcales; family Micrococcaceae; genus Arthrobacter; species Arthrobacter sp. JZ12. The sequence continues at coordinate 1,501,037 of NZ_CP045246.1, forward strand.
CTAGGGGCACTATCCCGGGAACGGCATGAACGGTACGTCGGGCTTGCCGTCCCCGTCCTTGTCCCCGTAGGCCCGCATTGCCAGTTCATTGGCTTTCTTTTCGTCGCCCTGGACGTGCACGTAGCCCTCTCGGAAGTCCTTCTGGCTGGCAGACGCCGCAGCTGCCTGCTTGCGTTCGAAGGTGGCGCCCTTGCGTCGGAAGATGGACATGTCCGGCTCCTTTTTCCACTCCTGGCCAAGGCGACAACCGGCCGCGGAGCCGGTCGCCGCGATACTTCAAAAATACGCCCGCCACTTTCGGAAAGCGATATTTTTTCCGCCGGGACAAAGCAGCAGATTGAGGAATAACGACGGCGACACTTCCGTTGTATCCAGCAATGACTGCTGTACTCACACTGCCGATCACCCTGGAATCCACCTTCGCTGCCAATCTGCCGGATATGGCCGTCGCCTGGCATGCGGGGAAGGTGTCCGATCCGACTCTCATCATCCTCAACGAGAAGCTGGCCGTTGACCTCGGACTGGACCCCGCGTTCCTGCGCACGTCCGGGGGCATAGGACTTCTGACGGGTAACGGCCTGCCGGAAAACGCCAACCCGGTTGCACAGGCGTACGCCGGTCACCAGTTCGGTAATTTCACCCGCCTGGGTGACGGCCGCGCTCTGCTGCTCGGTGAGATCGTTGATCCCTCCGGCCAACGTCGCGACCTCCACCTCAAGGGATCAGGCCGTACTCCGTTTGCCCGCGGCGGCGACGGCCTCGCAGCAGTCGGACCCATGCTGCGCGAATACATAGTCAGCGAGGCCATGCACGCTCTCGGCATTCCCACCACGCGCTCGCTCGCCGTCGTCGGCACCGGCGGGATGGTGCGCCGTGAGGAGATGCTGCCCGGCGCCGTGCTTGCGCGGGTAGCCTCGAGCCACCTGCGCGTGGGGAGTTTCCAGTACGCGCGCGCCACCGGAGACGCCGATCTCCTACGGCGGCTCGCCGACCACGCCATCAACCGGCACTACCCGGAGGCTACTCGGAGCCCCAACCGGTACCTGGATCTGCTGGACCGCGTTATCGCAGCACAGGCATCACTGGTTGCCGGCTGGATGCTGGTGGGCTTCGTCCACGGTGTGATGAACACCGACAACATGACCATCTCAGGGGAAACGATCGACTACGGCCCCTGCGCCTTCATGGATACGTTCGATCCGGCCACTGTCTACAGCTCGATTGATGCCATGGGCCGCTACTCCTACGGCAACCAGCCCGTCATCGCGCAATGGAACCTTGCCCGCTTCGCCGAGACGCTTCTGCCGCTACTCGCCGAAGACCTGGATGAGGCGGTTGCGCTCGCCGAGAACTCGCTGGGCAGGTTCCCTGCCCTCTACAGCGGCGCATGGCTGGCGGGAATGCGCGCCAAGCTCGGTCTCACGGACGACGTCGACGACGACGCGGTCACAGCGCTCGCCGACACCCTGCTCACCCTGCTTCAGGAGCAGCAGGTCGACTACACGTCCCTCTTCCGGAGTCTCGGCGCAGCTGCCCGTGGGGACGCCGAGACAGCTCGTGCGTTCTTCGGCGAGCCGGACCGCTTTGATGCCTGGCTCGCGAAGTGGCTCGCCCATAGCCCGGATGCAGACGCCATGGACGGCGTGAACCCTGTCTACATTCCGCGCAACCACCTCGTCGAGGAGGCTCTCGCCAGTGCGGTGGAGGGCGACGTCGGCCCGATGGAGAGGCTGCTGGCGGCGGTCAGCGATCCCTTTACCGAGCGTCCCGGTTTGGAACGCTATGCCGTAGCTGCGCCGCCAACCTTCGGATGCTACCGCACGTTCTGCGGCACCTAAGCTAGTACAGGCCGGGAAGCGCGGGACCTAGGGGTTGTCGAGGTCCCGTGCTGCGAAAGTATCGCACGCTTCAATGTCGCCGGTTTCGAGACCCCGGAGGAACCAGGTTTGACGCTGTTCGCTGGAGCCGTGGGTCCAGACCTCGGGGTTGACCTGCCCCGTGGTTGATTCCTGGATGCGGTCATCTCCTACGGCCGACGCCGCCGACAGAGCGTCCTGTAGGTCCGTCCGGGTGAACTCGCGCAGGAAGGGCACACCCGATTCAGGATCGGGGACGCTCGTCGCGTGCGCCGCCCACATGCCTGCGTAGCAGTCTGCCTGCAGTTCGACACGGACAGCGCCGGATTCCTCGCCCCGCGGGTCCTGCTGTGAAGCACCCAGCGTGCCCGTCAGGTTCTGGACGTGATGCCCGAACTCGTGGGCGATCACGTACTCCTGGGCGAGCGGACCTCCGGAAGCCCCGAATCGTGCCACCAGATCGTCGAAGAACGCGGTGTCGTAGTAGGTTTGCTCATCCGCCGGGCAGTAGAACGGCCCGACTGCGCTGGTCGCCGCCCCGCAACCGGTGTTCGTCTGACCGCTGAACAGGACAACGCCCGGCTGTGTGTACTGCACGCCGTAGGGCTCAAGGTACGGCCCCCAAAAGCTGTCCAGGCTTTCCGCCGTCCCCAGGATGCGGCAGTCGAGCCGCTCATTGGCGTCCTCGCCTGTCCTGCAGGATTCGATGGCAGGGTCTTCGTTCGCGCCGATTCCGGGAGCGCTGCCACCACTGCCGTCCAGCCCCAACTGGTCAACGACGCCCGGCCCGAAGAACAGTGACAGCAGGAGAATGAGCCCGCCGCCGAGGCCGCCACCGATGGCTACACCCCGACCGCGGCCCCGACGGTCGCTCACACGGGACGGGTCAAACTGTGCGTTGTCATTGAAGCTCATGTCAGCACTCTAGACCTACTAAGCCTGCTTGGTAATTTCACACCGCTGGACGATGCACAATACGTGCATGGCAGATTCCTACTACCGCAACCTTGGCGGCGGCCGTTTCGAGGCCACGATTCACGCCCAGGGAGCCTGGAACACGCACGAACAGCACATGGCGCCGGCGTCCGGCCTGATAGCCCACTGCCTCGAACTGTTCCAGCCTCGGAAGGACCTCCGGATCGCCCGAATCTCGTACGAGATCCTCGGACTCATCCCGCTCGACACGATCGAGGTCACGGCGCAAATGGTCCGTCCCGGTCGCACCATCGAGCTGCTCGAGGCGGAGATGAACCACGGCGGCAGGACTGCGATTCGTGCCCGCGCATGGAGGTTGGCAACCAGCGACACTGCCTCGGTCGCGGCAGTGGAAGAGGAAACGATGCCCGGACCGGACGATGCAGAAGCATACGATGCCGCCGCGGAGTGGCCTGGCGGGTACATCCAGTCCATTGAGGTACGCAATCTTCCGGAGCGCCGCCCCGGCAGGGCGCGCGTCTGGCTGCGTACCGGACACGCGCTGGTGGAGGGGGAGCCGTCGTCGGACATGGCGCGCCTCACCGGGCTGATCGACACGGCCAACGGAGTTGCAACGCGCGTCCGTCCGGGGAAGGGGAGTTGGGCCTTCCCGAATGTGGACCTGCAGGTCCACATTCACCGCCAACCTTCCGGCAGGTGGCTTGGCCTGGACACCCGGGTCACGTTCGGGACCGACGGGGTAGGCCTTACTTCCGCCGTACTCCACGACCTCGACGGGCCCTTCGGCCGCAGCGAACAGATCCTGACCCTCCGGAAGCTTCCCTGAGGGAATCGGGCAGGCGGCGCCGTCGTTGTCCCTGTATCGCGCTTCCAGCGCAACCAGCGCGAAGCCGTGCACAGAATCGAGGAAGATCATGCCCAAGGCAGTCTGGAACAATCAGGTGATCGCGGAGTCCGATTCGACCGAGATGGTCGAGGGGAATCACTACTTCCCGAAGGAAAGCGTGAAGGAGCAGTTCCTCCGTCCCAGCGACACCCACAGCACCTGCCCTTGGAAAGGCGAGGCAAGCTACTACACCCTGGAGGTGAACGGCGAGACCAACCCGGACGCCGCCTGGTACTACCCGGCGCCCAAGGATGCAGCAGCCAACATCAAGGACCACGTAGCGTTCTGGCGTGGAGTGACGGTAAGCGAGTAGGCATACCGACGAGGAACAGGCCAAGCAGGAACAACCAAGCACAAGTCAGGAGCGGCATGCAGTACAGGAAACTCGGCAGCAGCGGAACCTCCGTGTCCACCTACGCGCTGGGCACCATGACCTTCGGCGCGGAAGCCGATGAGGCAACGTCCCACGGCATCCTCGACGATTACGCGGACGCCGGCGGCAACTTCATCGACACCGCCGATGTCTATACGGCCGGGGCGTCCGAGGAGATCATCGGACGGTGGCTGACCAAAAGCGCCGCGGCGGGGGAGATGATTCTCGCCACCAAGGGTCGCTTCCCGATGGGCAAGGACGTCAACGACCTCGGGCTCTCCCGCAGGCACCTGCGGCTGGCCCTGGACGCTTCGCTCAAGCGGCTGGGCGTGGACCACATCGACCTCTACCAGATGCATTCCTGGGATCCGCTCACTCCATTGGAGGAGACGCTGGGTTTCCTGCACGACGCTGTGGCCGCCGGCAAGATCAGCTACTACGGCTTTTCGAACTACACCGGATGGCAACTGACGAAGGCTGTGGGGATTGCCCGTGCGCGCGGATGGGACCTGCCGGTCACCCTGCAGCCCCAGTACAGCCTCCTGGTCCGGGGGATCGAAGCGGAGATCGTGCCCGCTGCGCTCGACGCCGGGATGGGGCTCCTGCCCTGGTCACCGCTGGGCGGCGGCTGGCTTACCGGCAAGTACCTTCGGGATACCGCCCCGCAGGGGGCCACCAGGCTGGGCGAGAACCCTGAACGCGGCATGGAGGCGTGGAAGAAGCGCAATGCGCAGGAGCGCACGTGGGCGATTATCGACGTCGTGCTTGAGATCGCCAACGCCCGGGACGTCAGCGCCTCACAGGTGGCGCTCGCCTGGGTAGAACAGCAGCCTGCGGTTACCTCCGTCATCCTCGGCGCGCGCACCACGGAACAGCTGGCCGACAACCTTGCGGCGGCAACTCTGCAGCTGTCGCCCGAGGACGTCCAGCGTCTGTCCGAAGTAAGCGCTCCCGATTTCGCGGACTACCCCTACGGCGGGCCGGGCATTGAGCAGCGCAGCCGGCGGATCGACGGCGGCCGCTGACCCTATGGAGATTCATGCCGTCCGGCTTGACGGACATCCTGTCGAAGAGCTGGACGACGGCGAACGCGTTCGCGGCGGGATGCTGGTGGACCCTGCAGTACGGCATCGGTTCTTGGCAGGCCGCTCCTGGTTGCGCGGGCTTGTGAGCCGCGCGTCGGGGGAACCCGCCGGGAGGCTGGTCTCGCGCTCAGTCTGCCCTGCATGCGCCGAGGATAACCATGGAAGGCCCGGATTCTTCGTCGGCAGTAAGGAGGTTCCGGTCTCCGTGAGCCTTAGCCGCAGCGGCGGATGGGCTGTCGCCGTACTTGACAGGTCCGGCGCCCAGCAATCCCTGGGGATTGATCTTGAACAGATTGACCGCTTTGAGGGCAACGGGCTGGACCTGGACATCTTCACGCCGGCCGAACGCGCTGCCGTCCGCGCCGCGGATGAGGACCGGCGGCCGGACGTGCGCGCAGTCCTTTGGTCCCGGAAGGAGGCCGTCCTCAAGGCGGCCGGCACCGGACTCCTCATTGAACCCGGAGAGGTCGATGTACTCGCCGATACGGTGACGGTGGAATCCTGCAGCTACTCGGTTTCCAATCTGGACCCCGAAGAACTGGGGCTGCCGCAGGGTTTCGTCGTCGCGCTCGCCCGAGGTCGGTAGCGGGCTCGATCAGGAGTGTTCGATCAAGGCGATGCTCCATCAGGGAGGTGCTCCATCAAGGCAAGGCCGGAAGCCGTGCCTGGTACAGCCACGGCTGGAGCAGGGCGGCCGCATCGAACCCGTCCAGGCCTGCGCACACTTCGTCGGCAAGACTGACGAAGTCCACCGTACTCACGTTCGCGTGCCGGAATTGCGAGGTCCAGTACTGCAACGTCCGGAAGAAAAGCTCGTCGCCCACCACCATGCGAAGAGCGTGGAGCGTGCAGGCGCCGCGCTTGTAAACCCGGTCGTCGAACATGTCAGCGGCGCCGGGTGCACCGATCGCGAGGTCCTGCTTTGCTGAGGCGAGCCGCTGCCAGGCCTGCTCGGCGCGGGCTGCGGCAGTAAGGGATCCGGACTCTTCCGACCAGATCCACTCGGCGTAGCAGGCGAATCCCTCATGCAGCCAGATGTCCTGCCAGGAGGAGGCAGTCACGGAGTTGCCGAACCACTGATGCGCCAGTTCATGGGCAACAAGGCGTTGCGCTTCCCACTCAGCACTGAGGTGGTTGCGGCCGAACACCGATAGGGTTTGGGCTTCGAGCGGAATCTCGAGTACGTCGTCCGCAACCACGACGGTGTAGGTCGAGAAGGGGTAGTGCCCGAATCGGCGCGAGAAGGCGTCGATCATGTCCCCCTGCCGCGCCAGCGCCTTGCGTGCCGCGGGGAGAAGGGCGGAAGGCGCGGCGACGTACTGAGGCACGGTGCCGCCGTCGTCGAGCTGTGCCAGCCCGTAGCGCCCGATCTGCACGGTGGCGAGGTAGGTGGCCATGGGAGCGTCGGTCTCATAGACCCAGGTTTCGCGGCTGGACTTGACGGTGTGGGAGGTCAGTTCGCCGTTGCACACGGCCCGGTACCCGGCGTCCGTCGTCACGCTGATCCTGAAGGCTGCTTTCCTGCGGGGGTGGTCATTGCAGGGGAACCAGGACGGTGCACCCGTCGGCTGTCCTGCAACCAGAACGCCGTCCGTCAGTTCCTCCCAGCCAACATCGCCCCAGGTGCCGGAGATGGGCGCCGGGTTGCCCCCGTACCTGACCTCTAGCGTGAAGTGGCTACCGCCGGCCAGCGGTTCGGCGGGGGTCACGGTGAGGCGCCCGTTGGCTGTTCCCACCTTGCGCACCCGCTCGCCGTTCAGTACGGCGCGGGCAACGCGCAGTCCGTCAAGGTTGAGCACCAGCGTGCGCAGCTTGTCCGACGGTGCCCCGCTCACCTCGCCGGTGAGAACTGCCCGACCCTCCAGCCGGTTACTGGCCACCCTGTACTCGAGCTCGATGTCGTACGAGCTGACCGAGTAGTCCCAGCTGCCGTGCCGGGGAGCATACGGGTCGACGAGGGCGTTCCCTGCATCTTGGGGAAGACTGTCGGTGGGTTGTGCCATCAGGAAACCAAGACCTTATCTGCTGCCGGATCTGCTTCCGGAGGCTGGGACTGGACGCGCTTCCAGGGGCTCACCGGATTGCCCATCCAGTAGCTGCCGGCCGGAACAGTCTCGCCCCGCATGACAAGCGATGCGGGCCCTACCGTGGAACCTGCGCCGAGCCGGGCAGCGGGAAGGATCACTCCGTGCGGCCCCATGGTCGCGCCGTCCTCCAACGTTACGGTGTCCGTAGCCATGACGCGGTCATGGAACAAGTGAGTCTGGACGACGCACCCCCGATTCACGGTGGAGCTGTCGCCCAGGTGCACCAGATCAGCCTCGGGCAGCCAGTAGCTTTCGCACCAGACCCCGCGGCCGATCTTCGCGCCCAGTGCCCGCAGCCACCACACCAGCGCCGGCGTGCCGCTGGCCGCCCGGGCGAACCACGGTGCCGCCACAGTTTCCACAAACGCGTCCACCACCTCATTCCGCCAGATGAACGAGCTCCACAGTGGATGCTCACCTGAACGGATTCTGCCGATCAGCAGCCACTTGACGACGACGGCGCTGCCCGCCGCCACTGCGCCGGCCAGCATCATCACAGCGCCACCGGCCAGAACCGCCACGCCGTAGCCCCACTGGTGGGCAATCAGGTCGAGCAGGAACAGGACCAGCCCCGCGATAGCGACCGTGAGCACGGTTGCGGCGAAGCGCGTGACTTCCCAGGCACCACGGGCTACGCGGAGGCGGGTCGATGGAGCATAAGTCAGCTCCTCGTCGGCGAGCATTTGCGTCCGGCGTAGGCGGACAGGTGGGGAGCCGAGCCAGGACGTGCCGGCTTTGGCCTTGGCCGGGGTGGCGGACAGGACTGCGACCAGCGAGTTCTTCGGCACCCGGCGGCCTGCGCCCGTCATGCCTGAATTCCCCAGGAAGGCCCGCTTGCCGATCTTGGCCGGCGCGATCTTCATCCACCCGCCGCCGAGCTCGTACGAGGCCACCATCGTGTCGTCAGCCAGGAAGGCGCCGTCACCGATCGTCGTCATTTTCGGCACCAGGAGCACGGTCGAGATTTCGACGTGACGGCCCACCGTTGCGCCCAGCAGGCGGAGCCACACGGGGGTGAAGAGGCTGGCATAGAGCGGGAAGAGCAGGTCCCGGGCCAGATCGAGCACCCGTTCCGTAGCCCAGACCTGCCAACCGATGCGGCTGCGTACAGGGTGCCAGCCCTCGCGCAATCCGAGACCCAGCAGGCGTACGGTCACCAGGACCAACAGCATCAGAGTCAGGAACCAGAGGGCAGCGGCCAGTGGGAGCTGCAGAAGGATCTGCGGGGATACTTCGGAGAAGGTGGTCAGGCCCTCCAGAGCCGGAACCAGCGGCAGGACCGCTACTGCGGCCGCGACAAATGGTATGCCGGCCAGGGCGATGGATCCCGCCGCGTAGGCTACGAAGCCCAGGGGACGTCGTCGAGAGGGCAGGGCAGGCCATTCCTGCCGCGCCTTCCCCACACGCGCCGCTGGCGAGCCGGAGAAGTGCTGGCCCGGCTTCACCTTGCCCGAAACTGCGGAGCCGGGCGCCACGACTGCTCCGGACCCGACTTTCGCGCCCGGCATGAGGGTGCTCCGGGCTCCGACCGTCGCCCCTGTTCCGATGCTGATTCGTCCGATATGGACCAGGTCTCCGTCCACCCACCACCCGGAAAGGTCCACCTCGGGTTCCACCGAACTTCCGCTGCCCAGGTTGAGCATGCCCGTCACGGGCGGAACCGAGTGCAGGTCCACGTCCCGCCCCACGTTCGCCCCCAGCGCACGTGCGTAGTAGGTGATCCATGGGGCGCTGGCGAGGCTGACTGCTGAGGCCATATCGGCGATCTGCTCTGCGAGCCAGAGCCGCAGGTGAACCCGGCCGCCGCGGGGATAGCTCCCCGGTCCCACTCCGCGAAGCAGCAGCTTGGCGGCACAGACAGCGATCACCATCCGGCCACAGGGACTGACAAAGATTGCCCAGCTCACTGCGATCCACCACCAGGAAACCGAAAGCGGGCCGGTGAAGACTCCGAACGCGGCTAGCAGGTTGTTGGCCACCATGAGGTAGGTGAGCCAGCGCATGGCCACCAGGATGTGCAGCGGCACACCCATAACGGTCTGGAAGATCTGGGCCTTGCGCCGCGTGCGGGCGACGGGCCGAGGGGGAGCGTCGCCGTCTCCCGTGTCGGACTGCCGCACGAGGTCGATAAGGGCGCCGACGCGGGGGTGGGCGTAGATGTCAGCCACGGTGATTGTCGGGTTGCGTCGGCGGAGCGCGGACACCAGTTGCGCGGCGGACAGGCTTCCGCCTCCGTGGGCAAAGAAGTCTGCGTCCAGCGAGGTCACGGAGGTGCCCAGGACCGCCGCGAACTGGTCTGCCACCCACTTGCCGGTCTCGTCGAGATCCAGGCTCGCGGCGTCGTCGTCGTTCTGGGCGCCCGGCAGCGGCCAGGGGAGGGCTGCGCGATCCACCTTGCCGCTGGTCTTGGTGGGCAGGGAATGGGTTTCGGTCAGCAGCGGGATGAGCGGAGCTGGAAGCGACGCGGTCAGCTGCTCACGCAGGGCCATGAGATCCAGTGCACCGGCGGCCGGAACAAGGTACCCCACCAGCACCTGCGTGCCGGCAGCAGTGTCCTTGACCGCAGCCGCCGCACCGGAAACACCGGGCAGGGCCTGGAGGGCCGCATCCACTTCGCCGAGCTCGATTCGGCGCCCCCCGAGCTTCACCTGCTCATCAGCCCGGCCCTTGAAAATGAGCCCCTCGAGCTCGAACTGGACAAGGTCACCGCTACGGTAGGCGCGTTCCCAGCCGAGCGTCGGGAAGGGAGCGTACTTCTCGCGGTCCTTGCCGGCGTCCAGGTAGCGCGCAAGCCCAACGCCCCCGATGATCAGCTCGCCAATTCCACCCTCGGCAACCGGGATGCCGTTGGTATCGACCACGGCCAGGTCCCAGCCGTCAAGCGGCAGCCCGATCCGGACTGGGCCGGTGCCGGTCAGCGGCGCAGCGCAGGCGACGACCGTTGCTTCGGTGGGTCCGTACGTGTTCCAGACCTCCCGCTCGCCATCGGCCAGCCGAGCGGCGAGCTCGGGCGGGCAGGCCTCACCACCGAAGATGAGGAGCCTCACCGATTCAAGAGCTTCAACCGGCCACAGCGCGGCGAGCGTGGGCACAGTGGACACGATCGTAACGCCGCGGGTGACAAGCCACGGCCCGAGGTCCATGCCAGTGCGTACCAGTGCCCGGGGAGCCGGTACCAGGCATGCGCCATGCCGCCATGCCAGCCACATCTCCTCGCAGGAGGCATCGAACGCGACCGACAGTCCGGCGAGAACCCTGTCAGTGGGTCCGGCGGGCTCCTTCTGCAGGAAAATCCGGGCTTCAGCATCCACGAAGGCTGCGGCAGAACGGTGGGTGACGGCCACGCCCTTGGGGGTTCCGGTGGAGCCGGACGTAAAGATGATCCACGCGTCGTCGTCGGGAAGGGGCTGACGCGGCGCGGCAAACGGGCCCTTGCGGTCCTTGTGCACCTTGATCCGGCCGTCGGCCAGGATTACGCCGGCCACGCCCGCTTCGCTGAACACCAGCCTGGCCCGCTCGTCCGGGTCGTCGGCGTCCACAGGCACGTACGCTGCGCCGATCATCAGGGTGGCGAGAATCGAGATATACAGATCAGCGGTCCCCGAAGGAATGCGGATGCCGATCCGGTCGCCCGCGCCCAGCCCCTTGGCATGCAGTTTCCGTCCAACCGCCCGCACGGCATCGAGCAGTTCGGTGTACGTCAGTCGGTTGTCGCCGTCGTCCAGTGCGTAAGCGTCCGGGTGGACCTCAGCCGTAGCCGTGAGAATATCGATGAGCGTCCGTGTCGGGGGCGCGGCTGAGAGCCCTGGCAATTGGGGAGCATGGAGTGTCACTGAGGCATTCTCCCATCGAGGGCTGACGCAGCGGCGGACATTACAGCCTGAATCAGGGAACTGTGACCAGCGCGACGCCGTTCGGGTCGAGGCCCTTATCGAAGTATGAACAGTCGGTGGCCCAGCGCTATAACTGAGGGAAAGAACTGCTGAACGCATGGACAGGAGCCCGGTCGGGATGAGCACGCAGGCCTGGTCGAACGGTCCGCTGGCGCTGGTGCGGGATCCGTCTAGGGGCGCCGCTGCCGACCTTGAGCGCGGGCTGGAGCTCCTCCGTGCCGCCGCCGCCGGAGAGCTTCCACCGACCCTTCGGCTCTATCGGCCAAGCCCCACAGTGGCTTTCGGGCAGCGGGACGCCCGGTTGCCCGGATTCCATGCGGCCAGTGAAGCTGCCCGCCGGCACGGCTTCGAACCGCTCATCCGCAAGGCCGGTGGAAGGGCGGCCGCCTACCACCCGGGATGCCTCATCGTGGACCACATCGAATCCCACGAGGACGCGATTGCCGGATCCCGCGTGCGTTTCGGCCTGCTGGGGGAAATCCTTGCGGCCGCGCTGCGGAAGGTGGGCGTGGACGCGGCGGTCGGCGAAATCCCGGGCGAGTACTGTCCCGGCGAGTTCAGCGTGCACGGAAACGGCGCTGTGCAGATCAAACTGGTGGGCACGGCCCAACGGGTCATCTCGGGGGCCTGGTTGTTCTCGTCCGTCGTCGTTGTCGAGAATTCGGAACCCATCCGCGCGGTACTCGAAGACACGTACGCCGCGCTCGGGCTGTCGTGGGATCCTGCCACGGCCGGCGCCGCCGACGATCTCCTTCCCGGGCTCACGGTGGACGAAGTGTCCGACGCGGTAGTCGCCGTGTACGACGAGGCGGCGCGCTAGGCTCAGGAGATGCCTTTCAGATCCTAAGCCTCCTGACCTTGTGGTCCGGACTGGCAATCCGTAGCGTGGCACAACAGCGGCGCCTGCCGCTTTTCATCTCCAGCACCTCGAAGGAGCAGGACCATGAAGGCTGTTGTGTGGCATGGCGAGGGCGATGTTCGCCTCGACGACGTAGCGGAACCTACCGTCAAGGATCCCAATGATGCGATTGTCCGGATCACTCGCAGTGCAATCTGCGGTACCGACCTGCATTTTGTCCGGGGAACAATGACGGGAATGCGGGAAGGGACCATCCTGGGACATGAAGCAGTCGGGGTGGTTGAGGAGACCGGCCCCGGCGTGCGCGGCTTCAGCGCAGGCGACCGAGTAATCGTTTGCTCGACCATGTCCTGCGGAGTATGCCCGCAGTGTCGCCAGGGCCACACCGCGCAGTGCGATGTCTCGAACCCAAACGGTCCGCAGGCGGGAACGAGCTTCTTCGGCGGGCCTCAGGCTACGGGCCCCGTTCATGGACTGCAGGCCGAGTATGCCCGCGTGCCCTTCGCGAACAACACACTGGTGCCCCTGCCGGAACAGGTATCTGACGACCAAGCGATCCTGCTGTCCGACATCTTCCCCACGGCGTGGTTTGGAGCGGAACTTGCCGGCGTTCGGAGGGGAGACACAGTTGCCGTATTCGGTGCCGGAATCGTTGGTCAACTGGCCGTCGCCTCCGCTTTCCGTCAGGGCGCAGCACGCGTTTGGGCCATCGATGGCGTGGAAACAAGGTTGGTCGCCGCTTTGGAACAGAACGCCGAAGTCATTGACTTCAATCGGGAGGATCCGGTGGAAGTGCTGCAGGAGGCAACGCTAGGCGGCGGCGTGGACGCAGTCATCGACGCTGTGGGTGTCGACGCGCAGGCGCCGTCGTCCGGTCCGGCAGCCCCGTCCACTGATGAAAGGGAGCAATTCGAGCAGGAGCTCAGCCAGGTCGCTCCGCAAACCAACGTCCAGGGCGGTAACTGGGTGCCGGGAGACGCGCCCAGCCAGGCTGTCCAGTGGGCCATCCAATCGGTAGCGAAGCATGGTCGGATGGGCATCATCGGCGTTTACCCACCCACAATGACGAGCTTTCCAATTGGCCAGGCCATGAACAAGAACCTCACCATCCGGATGGGGAACTGCAACCACAAGTCAGTGACGCCGCCGCTGGTGGACCTCGTTGCTACCGGCGCGTTCGATCCCACCAAGTTCATCACCCAGCACGAGCAGGTGACCGCTGCAATCGACGCCTACCGTACCTTTGACCGGCGGGAAGAAGGCTGGATCAAGACCGTGCTGGACGTCCAGTAGCATCGGCACGATCCGTCGCTTGCTCTGGATTGCTTCCAGGCGCGGAGCTATGTGAGCCATGGCTTCCAGCGCCGCCAGAACCCTCATGCTGGTAGTTGCCCATCCCGACGACGACGCCTATGGTCTCGCCGGCACCGTTGCCTTGCACGCGGCTGATCCCCGCAGGCATGACTGGCTTGATTACGACGACGGCGCGGTTGCGGACGTTGCCTTCGACGAGCTGGTCGCGAGGCTGGCTGCGATCATGCGCGAGGAGGTTCCCGACGTCGTCGCCACCTTCGGGCCGGGCGGCATCACCGGACATCCGAACCACATTGCTATCGGATTGGGTCCGTGGGATCCGACGCGCGTCTATCACATGAGGAGTGCCGGACGAGACGATCGGAGTGGAGGTAGATACTTCTCCGTGGCGCACCGCATTGTTGCCGGACTGAAGGAGCACCGCAGCCAGCGTCATGTGATCTATGAGCTGGACCGCTCGGACCAGCAGTGGGAGCGGACGGTGAGCCGGGAGAGCATGATGATCGCGTGGCCCCCGACGAAGCCGAGGGCCACGCTTCTCACCGATGTTCTCGAGGGACTATAGCCCCCGCGGGGCGCGCTCAGTGACCCCTGGCGATCCATTCCTCAAGGTGCGGCGCTTCTTCCGCGATGCTGGTTGAATCACCGTGGCCGGTCCGCACCACCGTGTCCGGAGGCAGAGTGAGCAGCCTGGTCCGGATGGACTCGATGATGGTGGGGAAGTCGCTGTAGGAACGGCCTGTAGCTCCCGGACCACCGCGGAACAACGTGTCGCCACTGAAAAGGACGCCGGCGTCGGGCAGGTAGAAGCACACGGAACCGGGGGAGTGGCCCGGGGTGTGGATAGCTTCCAGCGTTACCCCGCCCACCGTGAACGTATCGCCGTCCGCGATGGGTCGCGTGGGCGCGGCGTCCGCGTAGACCGCGTTCCACAGCATCTGATCATCCGGGTGAAGGTAGATCGGCGCGCGGACGGCGTCGAAAAGGTCACCCACGGCCCTGATGTGGTCATCATGCCCGTGGGTCAGGAGGATGGCCCGCACCTGGCGGCCGTTGATCTCCTCGACGATGGCGTTCGCATCGTGGGGAGCGTCGATGACGATGCACTCCGTCTCGTCGCCGATGATCCAGACGTTGTTGTCCACGTCCCAGGTTCCGCCGTCGAGCGAGAACGTTCCCGAAGTGACGAGGTGGTCGATCCGCGCGCCCATCAGAGCTCCACCACTGAACGCAGCACGACGCCGTCGTGCATCTTCGTAAATGCCTCTTCCACCTGGTCCAGTTTGATGCGCTCCGTCACGAAGGCGTCGAGGTCCAGGTTGCCCTGCTGGTAGTGGCTCACCAGCATTGGAAAGTCCCTTGACGGCAGGCAGTCGCCGTACCAGGAGGACTTCAGCGAGCCGCCGCGGCCGAACACATCAAGGAGGGGCAGTTCCAGCGTCATCTCCGGTGTGGGCACGCCCACCAGTACCACTGTGCCGGCGAGGTCCCGTGCGTAGAACGCCTGCTTGTAGGTCTCCGGGCGCCCGACGGCGTCGATCACCACGTTGGCGCCGAATCCGTCGGTAAGCTTCCGGATCTCCTCGACCGGATCGGTCTCCTTCGAGTTCACTGCGTGAGTGGCGCCGAGACCCAGCGCTAGGTCCAGCTTTCGGCTGTCGATGTCCACGGCGATGATGCGGGTTGCACCCGCGAGCTTGGCTCCTGCGATGGCGGCGATGCCCACACCGCCGCACCCGATGACTGCCACGGAGTCACCGCGGCGGACGTTTCCGGTGTTGATGGCCGCCCCGATGCCGGCCATGATCCCGCAGCCGAGGAGACCCACCGCGGCCGGATCGGCCGAAGGATCAACCTTGGTGCACTGTCCCGCCGCGACCAGGGTCTTCTCTGCGAAGGCGCCGATCCCGAGCGCGGGTGAGAGCTCGGTGCCATCTTCCAGGGTCATCTTCTGGGTGGCGTTCGCCGTATTGAAGCAGTACTGGGCTTCGCCGCGTTCACAGGCCCGGCACTGGCCGCAGACTGCGCGCCAGTTGAGGATTACCCGGTCGCCGGGTACAACGTTGGTGACGTCCGGGCCGACAGCGCTGACCACGCCCGTTGCCTCGTGCCCCAGCAGGAAGGGGTAGTCATTGCTGATGCCGCCCTGCTTGTAGTGCAGATCCGTGTGGCAGACGCCGCAGGTCAGGATGTCGACCAGCGCCTCTCCCGGACCCGGATCCGGAACGTTGATTGTGACTACGGACGCCGGTGCGTCCTTCTCCATAACGACGACGGCCTTGACGCTGTGTGCCATAAAACTACTTGTCCTATCGCTGGGTTCTGAGACGACTCCAGCTTATGCACCGCGTCTGACGTTGTCGTATTTGACGGACACCCGGCGTCCGGGCGGGAACATCAAGCCCCTACGCGAGCCTTCACTTCAGCGGCCGAGGGGTTGGTCGCCGAGCTGCCGTCGGGGAAGATGACGGTCGGCACCGTCTGGTTGCCCCCGTTCAGGGACGCGACCAGTTCAGCCGTTCCTTCGACCTCTTCGATGTTAATTTCCTGGTAGCCGATGCCCTGGGCATCGAGCTGGGACTTAAGCCTGCGGCAGTATCCGCACCAGGTGGTGGAGAACATGGTGATGGTGCCGGCGGCTGGTGTGTAGTCCACAGCGCTCCTTATTGGGTTGGGATGTATCGCCGTATGTAACGTCGGCGCCGCACGCTACATTCCCGGCCTGTGCTGGTTGGTTGGCAGATCGCGCAGCGGATACCATCGAGGAGACCGCGGCGGGGAGTGTCGGGCCGTCCCTGACTTCCATTCGCCGGTACGGTTGACCGATCGGTGCGAAACAGCGGTGCCGAACCCAAGCAGTGCCCATATCCAGAGGAGACCCCAGTGTCAGCGCCCCCTTCCATCACCCTCATCGTCAACGGCGAAGAGCAGCGGGTGACCACCGGGACCACGGGTGCCGACCTCTTCGCCGAGCAGCGCGACGTCGTCGTAGTCCGGGTCAACGGCGAGCTGTGGGACCTCAGCCGTGAGCTCGAGGACGGCGCCGCCGTGGAGTCGGTGACCATCAGCTCCCCGGATGGGTTGAACGTCCTGCGGCACTCCGCCGCCCACGTCATGGCGCAGGCAGTGCAGCAGCTGCGTCCGGACGCCACCCTTGGCATCGGCCCGTACATCACGGACGGTTTCTACTTCGACTTCGACGTCAACGACCCGTTCACCCCCGAAGATCTGAAGCAGCTCGAGAAGATGATGCTGAAGATCGTCAACGCCAACCAGCTGTTCCAGCGCAGGGTAGTGACGGAAGACGAGGCCCGTGAGGCGATGAAGGACGAGCCCTACAAGCTGGAACTCATTGGCCTCAAGGGCGGTAGCGGAGACATCACCGACGACGACGGCGCCTCCGTGGAGGTCGGCGCGGGTGAGCTGACCATCTACGACAACGTTGACCGCAAGTCCGGAGACATTGTGTGGAAGGACCTGTGCCGCGGTCCGCACCTGCCCAACACCAAGCTCATCTCCAACGCCTACGCGCTCACGCGGTCGGCCGCTGCCTACTGGCGCGGCAGCGAGAAGAACAAGCAGCTGCAGCGTATCTACGGAACCGCGTGGCCCACCAAGGATGACCTGAAGGCATACCAGGAGCGGCTGGCGGAGGCCGAGCGCCGGGACCACCGCAAGCTTGGCAGCGAACTGGACCTGTTCTCCTTCCCGGACGAACTGGGCTCAGGCCTTCCCGTGTTCCATCCGAAGGGCGGCATCATCCGCAAGGCGATGGAGGACTACTCACGCCAGCGGCACGTCGAGGCCGGCTACGAGTTCGTCTACACGCCGCACATCACCAAGGGACACCTGTACGAGGTCTCAGGCCACCTGGACTGGTACCGCGACGGCATGTTCCCGCCGATGCACGTGGATGCCGAGCTCGACGACGAGGGCAAGGTCCGCAAGCCCGGCCAGGATTACTACCTGAAGCCGATGAACTGTCCCATGCACAACCTGATCTACCGGTCGCGGGGACGGTCCTACCGGGAACTGCCCCTGCGGCTTTTCGAGTTCGGCTCGGTGTACCGGTATGAGAAGTCGGGTGTGGTGCACGGCCTGACGCGTGTGCGCGGCATGACCCAGGACGACGCCCACATCTACTGCACCCGCGAACAGATGAAGGATGAGCTCACCACGACGCTCAACTTCGTCCTCGGGCTGCTGAAGGACTACGGGCTCGATGACTTCTACCTGGAACTGTCCACCAAGGACCCGGAGAAGTACGTCGGAGATGACCAGACCTGGGAGGAGGCAACCCGCACCCTGGCCGAGGTAGCGGAAGCCTCCGGGCTGGACCTGGTGCCTGATCCGGGCGGCGCCGCCTTCTATGGGCCGAAGATCTCGGTGCAGGCGCGCGACGCGATCGGCAGGACCTGGCAGATGTCCACCATCCAGTTGGACTTCAACCTGCCGGAGCGCTTCCAGCTTGAGTATCAGGCGGCAGACGGGTCCAGGCAGCGGCCGGTGATGATCCACCGCGCACTGTTCGGTTCCATCGAGCGGTTCCTCGGCGTTCTCACCGAGCACTACGCCGGAGCCTTCCCTGCTTGGCTGGCCCCCGTCCAGGTGCTTGCCATTCCGGTAGCCGACGCTTTCAACGACTACCTGTACGACGTCGTCGACAAGCTTCGTGCGCAGGGTGTCCGTGCCGAGGTGGACATCAGCTCTGACCGGTTCCCCAAGAAGATCCGTACGGCGAGCAAGGAGAAGGTTCCCTTCGTCCTGATCGCCGGAGGTGACGACGTCGACGCCGGTGCCGTGTCCTTCCGCTTCCGCGACGGCAGCCAGGACAACCAGGTGCCGGTTGAGGAAGCCGTGAAGCGAATTGTGGAAGCAGTTCGCAACAGGGAGCAGTAACGCCGGATGCACAACGACGTGGGCGCTGGAGAACTTCATCGCGAAGACGGGGAGATAACGGACGGCTTTGAGCTGCCCGGAGTTCCCGACGCGTTCCAGCGCCTGTGGACGCCGCACCGGTTGGCCTACATAAAGGGCGGGCAGGGGCAGTTCAACAAGCAGGAGGACTGCCCGTTCTGCGCCGCTCCCCAGCGTTCCGATGAGGAGTCCCTGATTGTGCACCGGGGGGAAAGCGCCTACGTCGTCCTGAATCTGTTCCCGTACAACCCCGGTCACCTGCTGGTGTGCCCATACCGTCACGTGCCGGACTACACCGACATCACCCACCAGGAGACGGTTGAGATCGGGCAGCTCACGCAGGCGGCCATGCACGCCCTGCGAAGCGTCGCCCGGCCCACCGGCTTCAACCTGGGCATGAACCAGGGCGTCACAGGGGGAGCGGGCATTGCGGCCCACCTTCACCAGCACGTGGTTCCGCGTTGGAGCGGCGACGGCAATTTCTTCCCCATCATTGCGCAGACCAAGGCCATCACGCAGACCCTCGACGAGGTACGGACGCAGCTTGCGGCGGCCTGGGATGAGGCTGCGGCGGCCGTAGCCGGATCGGCGGACAGCCATGCTGAATAGGTATGCCCGGACATTCTTCACCTCCCTGTTCACCCCCCTTGCCAACATCCTGCTCAAGTGGGGTGTTTCGCCCGACGCGGTGACCGTCGTCGGGACCGTAGGCGTGGCCGGCGGGGCCCTTCTGTTCTACCCGCTCGGCGAACTGTTCTGGGGCACGCTGTTCATCACCCTTTTTGTGTTCTCGGACGTCCTCGACGGCATCATGGCGCGTATTCAGGGACGCAGCGGCTCCTGGGGCAGCTTCCTTGATTCGACCCTGGACAGGATGGCCGACGGCGCGGTGTTCGCCGGCGTCGCCATCTGGTTCTTCCAGGGCGGGGACAACAGCGCAATCGCCGTTTCCGCGCTGGCCTGCCTGGTGCTCGGCATGATTGTTTCCTATGCGCGTGCCAAGGCCGAGTCCCTCGGGTATTCCGCCAACGTGGGGATCGCCGAACGCGCCGAGCGGCTGGTCTCGGTGCTCGTCGTCACCGGCCTGACCGGGCTGGGGCTGCCGGAAGGTGTGCTGCTGGCTGTCCTCGTCCTGCTGGCCTTGGCAAGCGTCGTGACGATCATCCAGCGGATCATGGCTGTGAGGGTGCAGGCGGCCGCTGCCTGATCAGGCAGGCTCCATCGAAAAGGGACACTGTCCACCTGCACAGCACCGGCGGTGTTACGTGCAGTTTCCGACCGGCGCTTTCGGGGCATCCGCGGGCGTATCATGGATTGTCATCTTTTCTCTACCCAAGGGGCCAAACTGTGTCCACTGTTGAAGAAACTTCGACCACCGCGCCCGTGACCGGCAGCAGCCGGGTCAAGCGCGGCATGGCCGAAATGCTCAAGGGCGGCGTCATCATGGATGTTGTCACCCCGGAGCAGGCTCGCATCGCCGAGGACGCCGGCGCCGTCGCCGTGATGGCCCTCGAGCGCGTGCCCGCCGACATCCGCGCGCAGGGCGGCGTATCCCGTATGTCCGATCCGGACATGATCGACGGAATCATCGACGCCGTCTCCATCCCAGTGATGGCGAAGGCCCGCATCGGCCACTTTGTTGAGGCGCAGGTGCTGCAGTCCCTCGGCGTCGACTACATCGACGAATCCGAGGTTCTGACTCCGGCCGACTTCACCAACCACATCGACAAGTGGAAATTCACTGTCCCCTTCGTCTGCGGTGCCACCAACCTCGGTGAGGCGCTGCGGCGCATTAACGAGGGCGCGGCGATGATCCGCTCCAAGGGCGAGGCCGGCACCGGTGACGTCTCCAACGCGACAATGCACATGCGCAAGATCCGCGCCGAGATCGCCCACCTGACCTCCATGCCCGAGGACGAGCTGTATGTTGCCGCCAAAGAACTGCAGGCTCCCTACGAACTGGTCAAGGAAGTTGCCGCCGCCGGCAAGCTGCCGGTAGTGCTCTTCACGGCCGGTGGTATCGCAACTCCGGCTGATGCCGCCATGATGATGCAACTGGGCGCCGACGGTGTGTTCGTCGGATCCGGCATCTTCAAGTCCGGCAACCCGGCCGAGCGTGCCGCGGCCATCGTGAAGGCCACCACCTTCCACGACGATCCCGACATGATCGCCAAGGTCTCCCGCGGTCTGGGTGAAGCGATGGTCGGCATCAACGTCGACGAAATTCCGCAGCCTCACCGCCTCGCCGAGCGCGGCTGGTAGAGCTCCCTGCTTATTGAGCACCGCCCGGTCGTAAGGGTTTAGTCGGAAGGGTCGGACGAAAGTCCGGCCCTTCCGCCGTTTACGGATGCGTCTACGCTGGCACTGTGGCTACATTGGGCGGCAGACGCCGGAACGCAGTGGTGCTGGCAGCGGTGCTGGGCGCCTCGGCCTGCTCGACGCCGGCGCCGGACTCCGGCGCCGACCCGTCGCCCGGCACACCGGGCGAGACTGCCTCGCCCGGCACCCCGGGGGGTACTGCGTCGCCCTCACCTACTGCATCCCCGACTACGGCAGCCACTGCCGCTCCCGAGACCGAACCGACGCAGCCTGCCTGCCCGGGCGACGGTTGCACTACCGTGGTGCTCACAGGTGATCTCCTGCTTCACGAGGGTCTCTGGGAGCAGGCAGCGTACGACGGCGGCGGGAGCCTCGACTTCGTCCCTATGCTCGCGGCTCAGGAAAAGTTTGTGGACCCGGCGGATCTGGCGATCTGCCACCAGGAGACGCCCCTTGCCGATCCTGCCGGTCCCTTTGCCGGGTTCCCGGTCTTCAACGCTCCGCCCCAGGTAGCCGAAGCAGTTGCGGCTCTTGGCTATGACGCCTGCACCACGGCGAGCAACCACACGCTGGATGCCGGAACAATCGGTGTCACCCGCACTCTCGACACCCTGGACAGTGCCGGCCTGGCGCACACCGGTTCCTACCGCACCGCGGAGGAAGCTGCACAGCCGCTCGTGCTGGACACCGGCGAGGCGCACGTCGCCGTAGTCACCGGGACCTTCTCACTCAACGGAATCGCTCCGGAGCATCCCTGGCAGGTCGACCCGCTGGACCCGGCGGCGATGATCGCGAAGGCAAGGCAGGCCCGTGAGGCGGGCGCCGACGTCGTACTGGCGGCCGTCCACGCGGGTGATGAGTATGTGAACTACGCCAACGCGCAGCAGCAGGAGGTTGCGCATGCGCTCGTGGACAGCGGCGAATTCGACCTCATCTACGGACACCACAGCCACTCGGTACTGCCGATCGAGAAGTACAACGGCGTCTGGATCGTCTACGGTCTGGGCAACACGATCGCGGCCCACCTGACGCCCACAATCCTGACACCGAAGGCCTGATGGTCGGGGTGGATTTCCAGCAGGACGACGACGGCGCGTGGCAGGTGCGTGAGCTTCGCTGGCTGCCTGCCACCTGGAACGGCCCCGGACACCGCTGGTGCCCGGTGGCGCAGTACCGGCTCGACGAGATGGCAGCCTCGGGCGAGTCGTGCGTCTCGCCGGAGGAGGACGCAGCCAGCCGCGCCCGCACCAAAGCCACGGTCGAGTCAATGGGGGCAGCCGAAGCCGGGGCTGTGGAGTGGCCCCCGCCCTAGCTCAGGTGGAGCCACCAGGTCGAGCCCCGGCCGATGAGCTCAAACCCGCGACGGGAGTACAGTTCGTAGCCCTCGGGAGTGGCGTTGAGTGCAAGCTCGGTGGCACCTGCGTCAGCGGCACACTGTGTCGCCGCGGCCAGCAGGGCTGTACCGATACCCCGCCTCCGATGCACGGCAGCAACCTCCATATTGAAGATCCCACCGAGGGTGCCGCTATCTGCGGCACTGTCGAAGAAGGAGTAGGCAGCGCCCACCGGTTTTTGACCAACCCGGGCGAGTGCGTGCCAGGCGCGCGCCGGTTCGCTTCGGGCTATCGCGAGTTCGGCAGCACGTGGCCCTCGAATTCGGACACCTTCGGAAGGACCGACACCTCGGCCGTCGCCGATCCCGGCACCGCCGCCCATCCGGTCACGGCGTCTGCGTCTATTGGTGCGCTCATCCACCAGGGCTGCCACCCGGGTTCGAAGCCGAACGATGCAAGCTCCGGTGCGCGTACCGCTGCATTGAGCCACACGCCGACCGTCCGCGCACCCAGCCGAACACCCTCCGCCAGCCCTGGCCGCAGACCTGCGCCGGACAGGACCGTAGGAAACATCAACATGAGCTCCGAACGCGCCGGCAGCCAGATCCAGTCACATCCGTGCGTCGAGAAGGTGCGGCCGCCGGTCGCCTGTGCGAGAGCGGCAAACCAAGCCCGCTGCAGCCGCTGGCAACCGGCGATCGTCGTCATGACTGGTCAGTCAGCCCGCGCCGCTCAAGGAGCGGGTCGATGCTGGCAGCGCGCCCCCGGAAGGACGCGAAGGCTTCCAGCGGGTCCATGCTGTAACCCCGCGAGAGGAGGGTCCTGCGGAAGTGTTCGCCGTTCTCGCGGGTGAGGCCGCCGGACTCCTTGAACCATTCGACGCTGTCGGCGTCGAGCACTTCGCTCCAGATGTAGGCGTAATAGGCAGCGGAATAGCCGCCCGCGAAGATGTGCTTGAAGTAGCCGGTGCGGTATCGGGGAGGGACGGGCGCAAAGTCCACGCCCGCGTCGTGCAGCGCCTGCTTCTCGAAGGCCAGCGGGTCCTCGATGTGCGTCCCGGGCGGCAGTTCATGCCAGGCGAGGTCAAGCAGCGCGGCCCCGAGGTACTCGGTGGTGGCAAAACCTTCGCCCCACTGCTGGGCAGCGACGAGCTTGTCAATCGTCTCCTGGGGCAGGGGCTCGCCCGTCTGGTGGTGGCGCGCGTAGTTCCGGACCACCTCGGGCCAGAGCATCCACATCTCGTTCACCTGGGACGGGTACTCCACGAAGTCGCGCGGAACGCTGGTCCCGGAGAAGAGCGGATAGGTCACATCGGAGAAGAGCCCGTGCAGCGCGTGCCCGAACTCATGGAAGGCGGTCCGAACCTGGTCATAGGTCAGGAGGGTGGGCTCGCCCGCCGGCGGGCGAGGGACATTCAGATTATTGACGACGACGGCGCGGGTGCCTTCCAGCCGGGACTGCTCCACGAAGGAGTTCATCCACGCGCCGCCGTTCTTGGTGTCGCGCGTGTAGTAGTCGCCGAGGAAAAGGCCAAGACCGGTGCCGTCCTCCTCACGGACCTCCCAGATCCGAACTTCGGGGTGGTAGCCCTGCAGGTCCTCCCGCTCGTGGAACGTCAGCCCGTAGAGGCGGTTAGCCGCAAAGAAGACGCCGTCGGTCAGCACGCGATCCAATTCGAAGTAGGGGCGCAACGCTGCAAGGTCGACGTCGAACTTTTCCGCGCGGACCTTCTCCGAATAGAAGGCCCAGTCCCATGCCTCGATCGGGTGCCCGGCGGCCTTCTCAAGGAGCTCGGCCTCCGCCCGGGCGTTCCTCACCGCAGGCTTGGCGAGCCTGTCGAGCATGTCGTGAATCGCCTCGAGCGACGGTGCCGTCTGGTCGTCGGTGGCCAGCTCGGCGTGGTTCCCGAAACCGAGGAGGGCGGCCCGCTCAGCACGGAGGGCAGCCATCTGTGCTGCCACCGACACGGTGTTGTTCTCATTTCCGCGCGAGCCGCGGCTGATCGATGCCTCGTGGAGCCGCCGCCGTGTCTCGCGATTGGTGAGAACCTCCATTGCGGGTTGGGAGGTGGGCAGAATCAGGGTCAGGAGGTAGCCTCCCGGATGGCCGGCGTTCTCAGCAGCAGTTGCCGCCGCGGCCAGGTCGTCGCCCGAGAGCCCGTCGAGCTGGGCAGGATCCTCCACCAGCAGCGCGGAGTCGTTGGTGTCCCGAAGGAGCCGCTGCCCGAACTCCGTGCTCAGGCGTGACAGTTCGCTGTTGAGTTCGCGAAGGCGCTGCTGGGCTACCTCGTCGAGCTGGGCTCCGGCACGGATGAAGCGCTTCCGGTACTCATCGGCGAGCCGTGCAGATTCGGCATCCAACCCGGCGGTATCAACCTCGCAAACCCGCGCGAACAATGCAGCGTTGAGGTTGATGGCGTCCTGGTGCGCCGCCAGCCGCGGGGCGATCTCCTGCTCCACCGCCTGAATTCCTTCGGTGGCGTGGGCCGACGAGTTGTTATGGAACACCAGCGCAACCCGGCGCAGGGTCTGTCCGGCCAGCTCGAGGGCAACGATCGTGTTGTCGAATGTTGCCGGCTCACTACCAGCCAGGATGGCGTCGATCTCGGCAAGGTGTTCGCTCATCCCGGCTTCGAAGGCGGGCAAAAAATCCTCTTCCCGGATCTCGGCGAACGGAGGCAACTGGTAGGGGAGCGTGCTGGGACTTGCAAAAGGGTTGCTCATGGAAACCAACCTTGGCACAGCGGGCGGCACCTCTTCCACAACATCACCGGAAATAACCGATCCCGCACCTATCATGAAGGGGCACCGTACGAGGGAGGAGAACGATGGCTGTTCGGGGGAAGACCACCGGGAAATGGGCGGCGCTGGGGCTCGCGCTCGCGCTGGCCTGCTCAGGCTGCATGGGGGCCGGGGAGGGCCGCACCGTCGAGGGAAGCTCATCCGGTACCCCTGAGGGCTCAACCAGCCCGGAGGCGACGACGACGTCCGCCTCGCCTACTCCTGAACCCTCGCCCGAGCCGACGCCCGGCAAGGGTCCCGACTGCCCCACCGACCGGTGCTTTTCCTTCATGGCTTCCGGAGACCTGCTGGTCCACCCGCAACTGTGGGACCAGGCGGCCGTGGACGCGCAGGAGACCGGCAAAGGAACCCTCAACTTCGAACCGTTGCTTGCCGCCCAGCGGCCCTACATCGAAGCCAGCGACATCGCCATGTGCCACATGGAGACACCCGTCGCGACGCCGGAAGGCCCGTACAGCGGCTACCCGATGTTCAACGTCCCGCCGCAGATCCTGGACGCCGCGAAGGCGGTGGGCTACCAGGCCTGCACTACGGCTAGCAACCACACGATCGATGCCGGGACAGAGGGCCTGGTGCGCACGCTGGACACACTCGACAGGCTTGGCCTGGAGCATACAGGGTCCTACCGCACCGAGGAGGAGGCTCAGGAACTGATGATCCTCGAGACTCCCGCTGCCCGTGTGGCAGTCATCGAGGCCACCTACGGGCTGAACGGACTGGTGCCGGAGTTCCCCTGGCAGGTGGACATGCTGGACGCCGCGACCATGATCGAAAAGGCAGAGCGCGCACGCGAGGAGGGCGCCGACGTCGTAATTGCCGCTATTCACGCAGGCGACGAATACGCCTCGCTGCCCAATCAGCAGCAAGTCGATCTTGCGCATACGCTCGCTGACAGCGGCGCTGTCGATTTCATCTATGGCCACCACACGCACTCGGTGCTGCCGATCGAGTACTACAACGACACCTGGATCGTCTACGGGCTGGGCAATGGCGTGACCGAGCTATCGCCGGTCTACGACGTGAACAATGAGGGACTCACCATCCGGGCCCAGTTTGCGGCCGATGAGTCAGGCGAATGGACCGTGAGCGACCTGGCATGGGTTCCCTCGGTGATCGTCCGCGACCCGTACCGGTGGTGTTCGCTGGCCCCGGACCAGGAGCCCGGCTCCTGCTCGACGCCGGAGCATGAAGCAGCCGTGAAAGCGCGCACTCTCGCGACGGTGGAGACCTATGGAGCAGCCGACCACGGTGCGCGCCAGTGGACGGTGTCCGAGGAGAAGTAGATTTCTGCTCCCTCAGCGGGGACGTGCGCCGGCGTGCTTGCGGGCGAGTTCGGCCAGACTGTCGTCCAGGTTGCCGGGCTCGAACGAGCCGTACTTGCGGATCGCGGCTTCGCGGATGAGGAAGTCTGCGATGGCAGGGTTCTTCGGCAGCAGGGAGCCGTGCAGGTAGCTGGCCACGATGTTCCGGTACCGGGCACCCTCATGGTCTTCACTCGAGTTGTTGCCCTCGCCCTTCGTGACCGTGGCGAGCGGCCGGACGCCGGGGCCCAAGTAGGTCTGGCCGCTGTGGTTCTCGTAGCCGTGGATTTCCCCGAACTCCTCGCTGTTGGCGACCACGTTGCCGATCAGCCGTTCGCTGCCGCCGTGGGTCTCGATGTCGAGGATGCCGATCCCGGGAATCAGCATCCCGTCATGGGTCTTGAAAAACTTTCCGAACAGCTGGTAGAGGCCGCAGATCACCAGCATCGGAGCGCCGTCTTCCGCCAGTCGACGCAGGCGCGCGGCGTTGGCTTGGAGGTCCTCCTGGATGACCACCTGCCCGCTGTCCTGTCCGCCGCCGCCGATAAGGATGTCGACATCCTCCTGGAAGGCGTCGCCGGCGTTGTGTTCAAGCACCTCGGCTTCGTAGCCGTGCCACGCCAGTCTCTGCTTGAGAACCAGGACGTTACCCCAGTCTCCGTAGATATTCATGTCCCGGGGATAGAGCTGCAGGATGCGGATTGTGCCCTTGCTCGTTGGAGCGTCGTGGGTCATGACACCACCTTCACTTCGGTAATTCGGGACAGATCCCTGCGTATTGCCAACATGGCGGTGTACGTGCAGAAGATCCGCTTGGGCCGGCCCTTCGCGCTGTGGATGAAGGTGCGCAGCGCGGAACCGGTGTCGGTGTCGATGTCGGCGACCGAAACGTCGTCGTACTTCAGGCGCAGGGCCATGTCATATGCGCGCACGCCGCTGACCATGTCAACACCGGCTTCACGAAGGGTGTCGAAATCGACGTCCCAGAGCCAGGACATGTCCCTGCCGTCGGCGTAGTTGTCGTTGATGGCGATCATGGTTGCGTAACCGGTGGCATCGAAGGACTTGAGGCCAAGCCGGAACCCGCTGGGGTTCTTCACCAGCACAAGCTCCAGCGGCTGCCCGTCAACCACCAGCGACTCACCGCGGCCGAAGGCCGGCTCAACCGCGGCCAGGGAATTGAGCAACGCTTCCCGGCGGGCGTCCTTGCCCAGGACCACCCGAGCCATGGCAAGGGCGGCGGCAGCGTTGAAGATGTTGTAGACACCACGGAGGCTCAGTTCGACGGTGCTCGACTCTCCGTCCATCGAGAAGGACGCCGTGTTCGAGTCGACGGTCTCAAGAACCACGTCTGCCGGCAGGCGCGAGGCCGGTGCCGTGCCGGTTGCACCCCGAAGCTCGTCGTCGCTGGGGAACGTGTCCCGGAGACCCTCGTTGAGGCCGAAGTAGGCAACCGTTGCGTTCTTCACCGAAGATGCGATTGAAGCGACGCGCGGATCCTCCCGGTTCAGCACTACCGTGCCCGTGGTCTTGACCGCAATCTGCTCAAGCAGTCTGGTGGTCTTGTCGATTTCGCCGAACCGGTCCAACTGGTCGCGCAGCACATTCAGGAGCAGGCAGTGGGTCGGTGGAACCAGGTTCACGAAGTGGACGGCGTGGGCCTCGTCGAGTTCAAGTACGGCAACGTCGGCCTTCAAGCGGCCGCGCCAGTCCACGTCACCCAACAGGGCGGCAGCCACTCCGCGGGTGAAATTGCTTCCCGTCCGGTTGGTGAACACCTTCAGGCCCTGACCCTCAAGCAGTTCCACCACCATCTTGGTGGTGGTTGTCTTGCCGTTGGTGCCACTGACAACGACGACGCCGCGGGGCAGGTCCCGTAGTGCCCTCGCCATGAAACCGGGGTCGATCCGTTCCACCACCAGGCCGGGGAAGGCAGAGCCGCCGCCGCGCAGGCGTGACAGGGCTCGGACTGCTTTGCCCAGGGGCACGCTCAAGCTAGACAGACCAGACATGACGTCTAACTTATCGCGATTTGGTTCCTCAACCGGCATACGCGCTTGCCTTCCGGGCCGGGCCGGGAGTGCCGCTCAGCCGGCCGGTCTTCGAATTCGGGCGCTGCGCACGGCCAAACTAGAATAGTTCGGTGACTTCCACAAATACATCTGCGGACAACCCGCTGCGCGTAGGCGTCCTGGCAGTGCAGGGTGACGTCCGCGAACACATGAGGGTGATTGAATCCCTGGGCGGATCAGCAACGGCAGTCCGCCGCCCTTCAGAGTTGGCAGACATCGAAGGACTGATCATTCCCGGGGGCGAGTCCACCACGATGGACAAGCTGACCCGCGCTTTCGACCTTGCCGAACCGCTGCGTGAACGAGTCCGGGACGGCTTTCCTGTCTACGGTTCCTGTGCGGGAATGATCATGCTCGCCGACACCATCGCCGATCCTTCCCTCGACCTGTCGGGCAGCCCTCAACAGACGATCGGCGGGCTGGACATCGTGGTGCGCAGGAACGCTTTCGGCCGGCAGCGTGAATCCTTCGAGACCGATCTCGCGTTCGCAGAGCTTCCCGGCAGCCCGGATCCTGTTCATGCGGTCTTCATCCGCGCTCCCTGGGTGGAGAAGGTCGGAGAGTCCGTGCAGGTCCTCGCGCAGGTGGATGCGCCGGAGACACCCCCCGCCGAGCACGGCGTCGGGCAGGCCGATGCACGGCCGGTCGCTAGAATTGTTGCAGTTCGCTCAGGAAACCTGCTGGCCACGAGCTTCCATCCGGAAGTCACAGGCGAGCACCGCGTTCACGAGCTTTTCCTATCCATGATCGCAAAGAGAAGGGCAGAGCATGTCGGGGCACTCTAAATGGGCTACCACCAAACACAAGAAGGCGGTCATTGATGCCAAGCGCGCCAAGTCCTTCGCCAAGCTGATCAAGAACATCGAAGTTGCTGCCCGCGCAGGAGGGGCAGATCTCTCAGGTAACCCCGCGCTGGAACTTGCCGTCCAGAAGGCCAAGAAAACCTCGGTCCCGAATGACAACATCGACCGTGCGATCAAGCGCGGCGCCGGCCTCACCGGTGAGGTCATTGACTACTCCGAGATCATCTACGAAGCACGCGGTCCCCAGGGTTCGGCTTTGCTCATCGAGTGCCTGACCGACAACAAGAACCGCGCCGCATCAGAGGTGCGCGTTGCCATCACCCGCAACGGCGGTACCGTGGCCGATCCCGGGTCCGTTGCCTACCTTTTCTCGCGCAAGGGCGTCGTGTCGCTGCCGAAGAAGGACCTGAGCGAGGACGATGTCCTCATGGCGGTCCTCGACGCGGGGGCCGAGGAGGTCAAGGAATCCGGTGACAGCTTCGACGTTCACTCCGAGCCCACCGACCTGCGCGCCGTCGTCGCCGGTCTCGAGGATGCCGGGATCGAGTACGAGACCGACGAGGTCGAGTTCGTTCCCTCCATGCAGGTGGAGTTGGATGCCGACGCTGCACGGAAGTTCCTCAAGCTCGTCGATGCTCTCGAGGACCTTGACGACGTCCAGAACGTGTACTCGAACGCTGATCTCAGCGATGACGTACTCGCCCAGCTGGAGAGCGACGATTAGTTCGGCCTTCCCCGGATCCGCGCCGTGACTCTCAGGGTCATGGGCGTGGATCCGGGACTGACGCGCTGCGGCCTCGCGGTGGTCGACGTGGAGCCGAACCGGCGCGCTACCCTCGTTTCCGTCGGCGTAGTAGGTACACCCGCCGACGTCAGCCTGGACCGCAGGCTGCTCATGATCGCGGAGTCCGTTGAATCCTGGCTGGATTCCCACTCACCGGCGGTCCTCGCCGTCGAACGCGTTTTCAGCCAGCTGAACGTGAGCACCGTGATGGGCACCGCACAGGCGTCCGGCGTCGTCATCGCTGCAGCCGCGCGACGCGGCATACCGGTCGCGCTGCACACGCCCACTGAGGTCAAGGCTGCGGTCACCGGAAACGGGCAGTCGGACAAGGCCGCAGTCACCAAGATGGTCACCAAGATCCTTCGGCTGACAACCGCGCCCACTCCTGCGGACGCTGCAGACGCGCTTGCCCTGGCGATCACGCATGCCTGGCGGACCGGAGCTTCCGCCACGGCCCGCGCGCAGGGCGGTTCGGGGCAGACCCCCGCGCAGCGGTTGTGGGCGGAAGCGGAAGCAAAAGCACGACGGCGGCGCTAAATCTCCGGATTCACCGGCGGCCGGTGTGGCGCTCATCTTTTGTGGGACGGTGCCGTAGGCTCATTCGTAGATATGTTCGGTGATATTCACACGACTTCCCGCACCCACTTCTTGCATCGTCAAGCCTTACCTTGGAGCACCAGCGCATGATCAGCTCTCTGACCGGAACCGTCAGCCACGTGGGCCTTCATTCCGCCGTCATCGATGTCAACGGGTTCGGCATGCAGGTCCAGGCCACGCCGCAGACACTTTCCGGCCTGCATGTTGGCGCGCAGGCCACTGTATCCACCGCGCTGATCGTCCGTGAGGATTCAATGACGCTGTTCGGCTTCGCGGGGCCCGAGGAGCGCGAGGTTTTCGAGACCCTGCTGGGCGTGAGCGGAGTGGGGCCGCGGCTAGCGCTTGCTGTTCTTGCGGTACACACCCCGGAAGCCATCCGGATAGCGGCGTCATCGGGTGACGACAAGGCCTTCAGCAAGGTGCCTGGTATCGGCCCGAAGGGAGCCCGACGCATTGTTCTTGAGCTCGCCGACAAGCTGGTTCCGCTGGAATCCGGCTCTCCGGCTACGCCCGGGAATGCGTGGCAGGGTCAAGTTCTTGCCGCGATGATGGGCCTGGGCTGGTCGGAGAAGGACGCGGGTGCGGCCATCGACGCGGCGATCAAGGAATCACCGGAGACCGCAGCCTCCGGTGACGTCGGATCAATCCTCAAGCTCACCCTGCGCAGGCTCGGCCAGGACGGCGCCCGCAGCTCTGCCCGGACGTCGGTGGGCTGATGGCGGCGGACAACGAACAGCCGCTGGTCTCTCCCGCGGTGGATCCTGAGGATCGCGCAGTCGAAGCGGCGCTCAGGCCGAAGAACCTTGACGATTTTGTGGGACAGGCTCGTGTGCGACGGCAGCTGTCCCTGGTGCTGGAAGCATCGCGCCTGAGGGGGCGCAGCGCGGACCACGTCCTGCTGTCCGGTCCGCCCGGACTGGGCAAGACCACTCTTGCAATGATCATTGCCGCCGAGATGAACGCGCCGCTGCGTATCAGCTCCGGCCCGGCGATCCAGCACGCGGGGGACCTTGCCGCGATCCTGTCCTCACTGACGGACGGCGAGGTGCTGTTCCTCGATGAAATCCACCGAATGTCCCGGCCGGCCGAAGAGATGCTCTACATGGCCATGGAGGACTTCCGGGTAGACATCGTGGTGGGCAAAGGGCCCGGAGCCACCGCCATTCCGTTGGACCTCCCGCCGTTCACCCTTGTCGGGGCAACAACACGGGCCGGGCTCCTGCCGGGACCGCTGCGCGACCGGTTCGGCTTCACCGGGCATCTGGAGTTCTACTCCACCGAGGAGCTCGAACTGGTGCTGCGCCGTTCGGCCATGATGATGGACATGCGGGTCAACTCGGCGGCATTTGCGGAGATTGCCGGCCGATCCAGGGGAACACCCCGTATCGCCAACCGTCTTCTGCGGCGGGTTCGCGACTGGGCACTGGTTCACGCCGTCGACGTCATCGATGCCGGCAGTGCCGGTGCGGCGCTGGACATGTACGAGGTTGACGCAAAGGGCCTTGACCGGCTGGACCGCGCCGTGCTGACCGCGCTGGTGACCAAGTTCAATGGAGGACCTGTCGGTTTGTCTACCCTCGCTATAGCTGTCGGCGAGGAACCTGAAACCGTCGAGACTGTTGCCGAACCCTACCTGGTCCGCGAAGGCATGCTCGGCCGTACCCCGCGCGGACGGATTGCGACAGCTGCTGCGTGGGAGCATCTGGGACTGATGATGCCGCCGACCGTCGCGGCCGCGATGCCCGAGGACCTGTTTTCGGTGTACCAGGAAGAGCACGACGGGGAACTCGGTGACGAGACGGAGTGGAGCAGGAACAAGCGCTAGTGCTTGTTCGGGCCGGAATGCCCGTAAACTGATATGACGCGCGGCACACCGCGCGATTGTTGTCGTGGATTCGGCCCCCAACCAATACGGTAGAGGGAGTTACCCGGCGAATCGCGCCTTGGCCGCGGACCCGGCGTCGGATGTACATACATGTATTCCGGCCGCGCTGACCAACTTAGGAACGGATCTTCTCTGTGCTCGCAAACGTAGTTGCCCAGTCCACCCAGCCGGCAGGCGGGGGTTTCGATATTTTCAGCCTGCTTCTCCCGCTCGCCCTCATCTTCCTCATCTTCACGATGTTCCGGAAGCAGCGGAAGATGAAGCAGGAAGTTGCTGAGCAGCGGACGCAGATGGTTCCCGGCACCGAGGTGATGACCAACTTCGGCCTTTTCGGCACGATCGTCTCCCTCGATGAGGACAACAACAAGGCCCTCATCGAGATCTCACCGGGCGTGACCGCCACGGTGCACTCGCAGACGCTCAGCAAGGTGGTCACTCCCGAGCCGGCCGCGGAGGAGCCTGGAATTGTTCCCGATGACGCATCCTCACTGACCCATCCCGCGGATGCTGACACTGAGCGACCCGTACACCAGGAGACCCCCGAGGAAACCGTGGAGCGGCTCAACCGCGAGAACGCTCGGGAACGCGACCGCAACGACCGCGAGCGTAACGACAAGGACCAGTAAACCGACAGCCGCTGCCTGTCGGCGGCTTCGTTCCGACGATCCAACACCTGAAGGATTCACCTACCATGGCACGAACCGGCCCGGGCTCGGCGGCCAAACGGACTCTCGTTTGGCTTGGCGTAGTCTTTGCACTCCTCGCGCTGCTGCTTGGCGGCGGCTCGCTCTGGAGCAACGCCAGCTGGACCCCAAAGCTCGCCCTCGACCTCGAGGGCGGCACCCAGATGATCCTTGCCCCTGAGGTGCAGGGCAGCAGCACAGGCGAGATCACCCCCGAACAGCTGGACCAGGCGGTTGAGATTATCCGCCAGCGCGTCGACGGCAGCGGCGTCGCCGAAGCGGAGATCAGTACCCAATCGGGACAGAATGTCATCGTCGCTCTTCCCGGCATCCCCGAACCGGAAACCCGGGAGCTCATCCAGGCCTCCGCGCAGATGGAGTTCCGTCCGGTCCTTTTCGGCGGACCGGGACAGGCTCCGGCAGCGCAGACTCCCACCCCGGAAGACCAGTTGCCCACCCCGAGCGCTGAGCCCACCGACGCGAGCGACCCCAACTGGATCACCGCCGAGCTCCTGCAGGAGTTTGAGGCAACCGACTGCACCAGCCCGGAAGCGCTGGAGCCCGCGGTCGAGCCCGCGGCGGGCGACCAACCGACGATTGCGTGCGAGCCCGATACCCAGGGGAAGTACATCCTGGGCCCCGTCGAGGTGCGTGGGACCGAGATCGAGTCGGCCGACTATGGCATGGCACGCAGCGCCCAGGGCCAGTCGCTGAATGAGTGGGTTGTCAACATCGACTTCAACGATGAGGCAACCGAGACGTTCCGCGCCGTAACCGAGCGTCTGTTCGCCATCGGAGCCGGAGATCCCCGGAACCAGTTCGCCATTGTGCTCGACGGCGTCATCGTGTCTGCCCCGACCACCAACGCGGTGATCCCAGACGGGCGCCCGCAGATCAGCGGCAGCTTTACTGAAGAGTCCGCAGCCGCGCTCTCCGAGCAGCTGAAGTACGGTGCGCTGCCGATCAGCTTCGAGATCCAGAGTGAACAGCAGATCTCGGCAACGCTCGGCGCCGACCAGCTTCGATTGGGCCTGATCGCCGGCGTCATCGGACTTGTGCTTGTTGCCGTCTATTCCCTGTTCCAGTACCGGATGCTTGGGCTTGTGACCATTGCATCACTCGTCGTGGCAGGCGGCTTGACCTACCTGGCCATCTGCATCCTGGGGTGGACGGAAAACTACCGCCTGTCGCTGGCAGGTGTGGCCGGTCTCATCGTGGCCATCGGCCAGACAGCCGACTCGTTCATCGTCTACTTCGAACGCATCCGTGATGAGCTCCGAGACGGACGCGGCCTGGTATCCGC
Source organism: Arthrobacter sp. JZ12 (assembly GCF_035189165.1). Taxonomy (NCBI): domain Bacteria; kingdom Bacillati; phylum Actinomycetota; class Actinomycetes; order Micrococcales; family Micrococcaceae; genus Arthrobacter; species Arthrobacter sp. JZ12. The sequence continues at coordinate 1,535,125 of NZ_CP045246.1, forward strand.
CGTCGAGAACGGCTGGCGCAGGGCCAAGCGTACGGTTCTGGCGTCCAAGGCAATGAACCTCCTGGCCGCCGTCGTGCTCTACTTCGTGGCGGTCGGAAACGTGCGTGGATTCGCCTTCACGCTCGGTCTGACAGCCATCGCCGACCTCATTGTGGTGTTCCTGTTCACCCACCCGACCATGCGCCTGCTCGCGATGACGCGTTTCTTCGGCGAGGGCCACCGCTGGTCCGGCCTGGACCCGACCAGGCTCGGTGCGCTGCCCCTGTACCGCGGCGCCGGTCGTGTGCGGCACAAGCCGGTTGAACGACCGGCAGTAGAACTGCGCGGGCGCAACAAGGCTGCAGCGGGAGAGGCTGAACGGCGGATGACGATCGCCGAACGGCGCCTGGCTGAGCAGAAGGCTGCCCAGGAGAAGGCGGCCCAGCAGAAGGTCGAGCAGAAAAGCAATGGGGCACCTGCGGGTGACGGACAGCAGGAAACCGTCTCCGCACGCGGACACGGACCCGAGGAAGGGGACAAGCGATGAGCCGCTTCAGTTTCGCCGAATTCGGCAATGAGCTCTACTCCGGCAAGCGGTCCTACCCCTTCGTGGGAAAGCGCAACCTGTGGTTCATCATCGCCGGGGCCGCAGTATTGCTGTCCCTGCTGATCCCCGTCATCAAGGGTGGGTTCAACCTTGGTATCGACTTCCGGGGCGGATCCGAGTTCACGGTCTCCAACGTGCAGGACACGAGTATCTCGGCCGGCGAGCAGGCTGTGACCGGGATAGTGCCCGAGGCCGTTCCCCGCGTGACGAACATAGCGCCGGAAACCGTGCGCGTGCAGACCGAACGGCTCAGTGACGATGAGACGCTGGCCGTTCGCGATGCCCTGATCGGCGCCTACGGGGTCACCGAGGAGGAAGTCACCTCCAACTTCGTCGGACCCACCTGGGGCGAGGACGTGAGCCGGCAGGCCGTCATCGGCCTGATTGTGTTCGTAGTTCTTGCAGCGCTCCTGATGGCGATCTACTTCAGGACCTGGAAGATGTCCGTCGCGGCAATGACCGCGCTCGTGGTTGTCATGATCACCTCCGCTGGAATCTACTCCCTGGTGGACTTCGAGGTGACGCCGTCGGCCATCATCGGTTTCCTGACTATCCTCAGCTACTCCCTTTACGACACTGTGGTGGTCTTCGACAAGATCCGGGAGAACACCGCGGACCAGGACGTGTCCACGAAGCGCACGTTCGCTGAACAGGTGAACCTTGCCGTGAACCAGACGCTGGTCCGTTCGATCAACACCTCCGTGGTCGCTGTCCTGCCCGTCGCGGCGATTCTGTTCATCGGTGCGATGCTGCTCGGTGCCGGCACACTGCGCGACCTCTCCCTGGCGCTCTTCGTGGGCATCATCATCGGCACCGTAACTACGGTCTTCATTGCGGCTCCGATGTACGCGATGCTTCGCATGAAGGAACCCGAGATCCGGAAGCAGGAAAAGCGCGTGCTGCAGCGGCGGTCGCTCGAGGCCAAGGAAGCCGAAGGTACGGTTCGGGCGTAAGCGGTCGCCACACGAAGTCCGACCGGTACCTGAATTCAGCACATCAGCGGCCCGGCACCCTTGGTGCCGGGCCGCTGACATTTCATCGGTTGTTCAATAGGTGCCGTCCGTTACGCGGTCGGGGGAAAGGGCCGCAGCGCGGGCCCGCGGCAGATAAACTTGGAGAGTCAACCTGGAGTGTGGGATGTTGTAGCCCTTAACCAAACCCGGTGGGGTAGGTAGTAGCTGCAACAGAAGAGGGGTTATGGGTGGCTGAAGCCAATGGTTCAGGACGCCCGTCCGGCACCGGTCAAACCGGAGCCGGCATGGAGTCGCGCGTGCAAACGGCCAGGGCAGCCGCGCCTGCCACTGTGAGGCCGGGCTCGTCGCCGTCGTTGTCCGGACCCGACCAGCCCAGCAGCGCGCCCGGCCGGCGCGAGCGCACCCGGGCGCGTCTGGCCCGACTGGCAGGACGCGGTACAACCTCGGGCTATTCGCCCATCCTCGAACCACTGTTGCGCACCGTGCGGGCCAACAACCCCAAAGAAGACCTGGAGTTCATCAAGCGGGCCTATGAGGTGGCCGAGCGCAGTCATGCCGGGCAGAAGCGCAAGAGCGGCGACCCGTACATCACCCACCCTGTAGCGGTCGCCACCATTCTCGCCGAACTCGGAATGACCGGCACTACGCTTGCGGCCGCGCTCCTGCACGACACCGTTGAAGACACCACTTGCACGTTGGAGGACATCCGCCGGGACTTCGGCCAGGAAGTGGCCATGCTCGTGGACGGCGTCACCAAGCTGGACAAGGTTTCCTTCGGTGACGCCGCACAGGCAGAGACTGTGCGGAAGATGGTCGTGGCAATGGCCAAGGACATCCGGGTGCTCGTGATCAAGCTTGCGGACCGGCTGCACAATGCCCGTACCTGGCGCTTTGTCTCCCCGGAATCCTCAGCCCGCAAGGCGCGCGAAACCCTCGAGATCTTCGCCCCGCTTGCCCATCGCCTGGGTATGAACACGATCAAGTGGGAGCTTGAGGATCTGTCCTTCGCCGCCCTGCATCCCAAGGTCTACGAGGAGATCGTGCGGATGGTCGGGGACCGCACGCCCGAAAGGGAGAAGCACCTCAACCTGGTGCGCGGGCAGATCGACGAAGACCTGCGGTCGGTGAAAATCAAGGCCACGATCACCGGCCGGCCGAAGCACTACTACTCGATCTATCAGAAGATGATCGTTCGTGGGAAGGACTTCGACGACATCCACGACCTCATGGGCGTGCGGGTCCTGGTGGACAGCGTGCGTGACTGCTACGCAACCCTCGGCCAGTTGCATGCGCGGTGGAACCCGCTTCCCGGCAGGTTCAAGGACTACATCGCCATGCCGAAGTTCAACATGTACCAGTCGCTGCACACCACGGTGATCGGACCGGGCGGCCGGCCGGTGGAGATCCAGATCCGTACCCACGACATGCATCGGCGGGCTGAATACGGTGTGGCAGCCCACTGGAAGTACAAGAATTCCGCCGGTGTCCGGTCAGGAGGCGCGCCCGACAACAGTGACATGGGCTGGCTCCGGAGCCTGGTGGACTGGCAGCAGGAGACATCCGACCCGGACGAGTTCCTCGATTCCCTTCGCTTCGAGATCAACGCCCAGGAAGTGTTCGTCTTCACCCCCAAGGGCGAGGTCATGGCCCTGCCCGCGGGGTCCACGCCCGTCGATTTTGCCTATGCCGTCCATACCGAGGTGGGCCACCGCACCATCGGCGCGCGCGTCAACGGGAAACTGGTTCCACTCAACAGTGAACTGAACCATGGCGACCGGGTTGAGATATTCACCTCCAAGGCGGAGGGCGCCGGTCCCAGCCAGGACTGGCAGGGGTTCGTCAAGAGCCCGCGTGCGCGCAACAAGATCCGGCAATGGTTCACCAAGGAACGCCGCGAAGAGGCCATTGAAAAGGGCAAGGACCAGCTGACGCGCACCATGCGCAAGCAGAATCTGCCCCTGCAGCGCCTGATGACCCACGAGGCACTGACCGCGGTTGCCCAGGAACTTCGGCACGCCGACATCTCCGCGCTGTACGCTGCCGTGGGCGATGGACACACCTCAGCACAGAATGTCATCGAGCACCTGATCACCCTGATGGGGGGCCATGCAGGGGCCGAGGATGACATCGCCGAGGCCACGGTCTCCACCCAGCCCCGCCGCCCCAAGTTCTCGGACTCGGGCGTGACGGTGCGAGGGGTGGGCGACGTTTGGGTGAAGCTTGCACGGTGCTGTACCCCTGTGCCGCCGGATCCCATCGTCGGCTTTGTAACTCGAGGCTCAGGTGTCTCGGTGCACCGGCACGATTGCCGCAACGTCGTGGAATTGCGGGACCAGCCCGACCGGATGGTGGATGTGGAATGGGCGCCCACGCAGTCCAGCGTGTTCCTGGTCGAGATCCAGGTGGAAGCACTGGACCGCAAGAGCCTGCTCTCCGACGTCACCAGGGTTTTGTCGGAAAACCACGTCAATATCCTGGCGGCCAGCGTGAACACTTCCACTGACCGGGTGGCGATGTCCCGGTTCGCCTTCGAGATGGGCGATCCCAAGTACCTGAACCACATCCTCAACGCGGTGCGCCGCATCGACGGTGTCTTCGACGTCTACCGCACCACGGGCGCAAACCGCCGAATCTAGCTAACGCCCCGTAGCGCTTCCCGCAGCCGGCCAAGAGCTCGCGACTTTCCGGGGATACGCGAGGAGCTCTCAAGCGAGAGGACCACGAGGTGCAGCGGACATCGCAGCTCCGGCGAAGCTGCGATGTTCTGCAGGGCGACCACCGCCCATGGGTCCTGGCCGTGAATTGCGATGTCCAGTGCTGTCCGCAGCGGCGACGTTACCTCCACCCCGCCGATTGACCGCAAATCGCAGGGGCCAAGGGTGACCTGATGCATTACCGCGTCGCTGAAAGCCGGAAGAGCCGTGGTTCGGCGGCGGTGATCGGTGACCAGACTGACGAGTGCCGGAGCCGGGGCGCACCCGTAGACCCAGGCCGCGCTCTGGCGAGCCAGCGCGACGCGTCGGTGCAGCGAGCGGGGTACCGAGTTGATGGCCGACTGCGCCCGGATGGCCGGTGTCGCCGGTTGGTCAGTACGCACGTAGGACTTGCCACACACATGCGTCATCAGTCCGTCCATACGCATCGCCTGTAGTTCGGCATGGGTGAATAGGTTTCCGCCGTGAAAAAGCACGCCGCCGGTGGAGTTGATGGAAAGGTTTCGTTGACCCGGCCTCAGCCCTGTTGCGGTTCCTGGCGGTAGTGGCATGAATCAAGCTTTCCCGTCCTGGGACCAAAGAGAAAGTCCCGGCCGGACCGTTGTGGATAACGGTTCGGCCGGGACTTTCTCTCCTGCAGACTCTCTCTTGCAGACTCTCTCTTGCAGAACTCTAGGAGAAGTCCTGCGCCGACCGCTGCAACATGTCCAGCCACTGGCGGCGGGCGTCCAGCGCCTCGCGCGCTGCCGTGATGCGACGGGCGTCACCGTCCTTCTCAGCGGCTGCGAGGTCCTCTTCGAGCGAGGCGATGGTGCTCTCAAGCTGGCTCAGCGCGCTATTCGTCCGCGCTTTGGTTTCAGGGTTGGTGCGCTGCCAGTGCTCGTCTTCAGCGGCCTTCACAGCATCCTCGACCTCGCGCAGGCGGGCTTCGATCCGCCCCATGTCGGCCCGCGGCACCTTGCCTGCGTCTTCCCAGCGGTCACGGATCGACTGAAGCGCCTTGCGGGCCGCCCCGGCATCCTTGACCGGCAACAACTGCCGAGCCTCGGCCAGCAGCGCTTCCTTCACAGCGAGATTGGCGCCGTACTCCTCGTCAATGGCTTCGTTGGCAGCCTTGCGGGCGGCGAAGAAGGTGTCCTGTGCGGCCCGAAACCTCGACCACAGGGCGTCGTCGTCCTTGCGGCTTGCACGCTTGGACGCTTTCCACTCGTCCATCAGGCGGCGGTACTCCGCTGCTGTAGGCCCCCAGTTCGTGGAGGATGAAAGCTCCTCAGCACGACGGATCAGCTCTTCCTTTGCGCGCTTCGCTTCAGCGTTGTCATTGTCCAGCTGGGAAAAGTATGCGCGGCGGTGCCGGTCGAACACGGTGCGGGCGGAACGGAACCGCTTCCAGAGTGCGTCCTCGGTACCGCGACCGAGCCTCAGCCCGGACTTCTGCGCAGCCTTCCACTGTTCGAACAATTCGTTCATGCGGTTGCTGCTGGCCTTCCACTGCACGGTGGAGGGATCACGCCCGGCGATTTCCTCAGCTTCAGCAACGATCGCCTCCCGCGCCTGCAGTTCGCGCGCACGTGCGGCGTCCTGCTCTGCCTTCTCAGCGGCTTCGAGTTCGGTGACGAGCGAGGTCAGTGCATCCAGCCGGGCCTCAAGCGCCCGGACGTCACCAACCATCTTCCGCTCCGCAATCTGCTCACGAAGGTGGGAAGCGGTCTTGCGCATATCGGTGGTGGGGGCTTTCGCATGCACGCGCTGCTCCAGGAGCGTTACCTGCCCGGCGACCTCGTCGTACTTGCGCACGAAGTAGGCGAGCGCTTCCTCCCGGGATGCGTCGGGGTACTGTCCGACGGCGAATTCCTCGCCGTCCACGATCAGGAAGACATGGCCGTCGTCCTCCACGCGGGCAAACTTCTCAGCCTCGGACAGCGGCGTGGTGTGGATCGGGGGAGTGGCGACGACGCTCGGGGCGGCTGCACCGTTGGGCCGGGGCCCCAGGGCTGCCGGGGTTGGCCGGGGGCTTGCACCCTTCGGGCCTGGGATCGGCGAAGGCTGCTGCGCAGGTTCGGCCGCTGAATCGGCTGTCTGTTCCGGCGTCTCCTCCGGCGTAGAGGCTGCAGCGCTTTCTGCGGGCTCTGGCTGTCCTTCGGTGGATTCTGTTACGGGGGTTTCGTCGGATTTCTGACTGTTTGTCACCGCTAAAACTCTTTCGCTGGTTGGATGGCCGGGCTGCCGTCTTACTTATCGCTTGGCTGATTACTGCAGGGTTAACGAGTCTATCGTCACAGGCGTTGCCGGGGGCCCGTCCTGCCCGCCGCCCTCGACACCGCCCTCGGCGATCTCCTGGACAACGTCCAGGCCCGACGTCACCGATCCCATGATGGTGTATCCACCGGTGTTCTGCGGAATTTGCGAGTCTTTGTAGACGATGAAGAACTGCGTGCCGTTGGTGTCCGTTTCCGATCCACGGGCAACAGCGATACTTCCTGCAGGGTAGGAGCCATCCTGCGGACTGTTTTCGACGGGCCCCCAAAGATAGCTGGGATCGCCGGCACCGTCGCCATTGACCGAGCCGCACTGCAGGACGCCCATGGTGGGGGCCGTGGTCAACCGGTGGCAGTTCTTCCCGGCGAAGAAGCCGTCCTCCGCAAGCGAGGAGAAGACCGCAACAGCCTGTGGCGCAACGTTCCCGTCGAGCTTCACCCCAATCTCGCCGGCGCTCGTTGCGAGGGTTCCGGTGAAGACACGGCCCTCAGCGGTTGACGGATCGGGGATGTTCGGACCGTTTCCCGTTGGCTCAGCGCTTGCTGCTTCGGCGTCGCCGGCTGCTTCCTCGAGCGCGGCCATCTCCGCAGGCGTCGGGTTGGAGCTGAACCAGAAAACCTGCAGGGCGACTGCCAGCACCAAAACCACCGCCGCGGCCAGCGCAGCCAGACGGTTGTCCCTCCGCCGGCGCTGTTGCTGCGACCGGCCCAGCGCCCGTTTCGCTTCGATCTGGCTCAGCTGACGGCGCATCTCGCGTCCGCGTCGGTCGGCGGCCACGTATCCTCCCGGGTTCGGCGGGAACGCTCCGGGCCGGTTAGCCTGCCCCGGAGCGAACCCCTAAAATGAATGCCGCAGACAGTGTAGGCACAGTCACCGACAGCTGCCGTGCTTCACCGCTGATCCCGGACCGCTCGGTTGGGGAACCCGCATCCTCGTCCCCAAGGAGAGTTGCCGCATGGCACGTAAGTCCTCATTGTCCGGATTTCCCGAATGGCTCCCGTCAGAGCGCCTCGTGGAGCTGCACATCCTGGATACCCTGAGGCGGACCTTCGAGCTGCACGGGTTCTCCAGCGTCGAGACCAGGGCAGTCGAGACGGTGGCACAGCTTCTTCGGAAGGGCGAGATCGACAAAGAGGTCTACGCGGTATCACGACTACAGGAGGACGAGCCCTCGGCCGCGGCCGGTGAGGATGCCCTGGCGCTGCACTTCGACCTGACTGTTCCCTTTGCCCGCTACGTGGTGGAGAACGCCGGGCATCTTGCCTTCCCCTTCCGGCGCTACCAGATTCAGAAGGTGTGGCGGGGCGAGCGCCCGCAGGAGGGAAGGGCGCGCGAGTTCACCCAGGCCGACATCGATGTGGTGGGCGACGGCGCCCTGCCCTTCCGCTACGACGTCGAGCTTGCCCTGGTAATCGCAGAGGCCCTGGGTGCCCTGCCCATTCCCGACTTCCAGCTGCGTATCAACAACCGCAAGCTCGCCGAAGGCTTCTACAGGGGAATCGGACTGACCGACACCCCGGGAGTCCTGCGCAGCATCGACAAGCTGGAGAAGATCGGGCGGGAAAAGGTTGCCGCGCTGCTGAAGAGTGAGCTGGGCGCGACCGACGAGCAAGCGGAAGCGGCGCTCAACCTCGCGGCCATCCGTACCGAGGACACCTCCTTCGTTGAGCAGGTCCGCGCCTTCGGAGTTCAGGACGAGCTGCTGGATGAGGGCCTCGCCGAACTGGAACAGGTGATCGGGGAGGCATCCAAGCGCGCGCCTGGTCGGGTGATCGCGGATCTCAGCATCGCCCGTGGCCTCGACTATTACACCGGCACCGTCTACGAGACCGTGCTGGTCGGTCATGAGTCACTCGGCTCCATCTGCTCCGGCGGCCGCTACGACGCCCTGGCGAGCAAGGGCAACCGGACGTTCCCCGGCGTCGGACTTTCCATCGGCGTCACCCGACTGGTGACCAGGATCCTCAGCCAGGAGTTCGCGTCCGCTTCCCGGCAGGTGCCGACGGCGGTACTCGTCACCCTGGCGAATGACGACTCGTGGTCAGCCGCCCAGGATGTGGCGGCAAGCCTGCGGGAGCGGGGAATTCCGGTGGAGGTTGCGGCTTCCGCAGAGAAGTTCGGCAAGCAGATCAAGTTCGCTGACCGCCGCGGCATTCCTTTCGTGTGGTTCACCGCCGAGGACGGCACGCACGAGGTAAAGGACATCCGATCGGGCGAGCAGGTTGCGGCCGATCCGCTGTCGTGGACCCCCCGGCCGAGGACCTGTGGCCTGCAGTCCTGCCGAAGGGCTGAAGCAGCCTCCGCGAATGACTTCAACCGCGCCGTCGTCGTGCCAGCACCACGGCGGCGCGGCCCAGCAGGCCGACGGCGAGAATTACCAGCATGGTCACCACAGACTGAACGGGCAGGGTGAAGGCGAGCAGCAGGCACCCTGCCAGCCCGAGCATGTTGAGCGCGCGGGGCGCGTACCACGGCCGGGACGAAAGCGTCAGTGCCGAGAGGTTGGTCACCGCGTAGTACAGCAGAACGCCGAAGCTGGAGAATCCCACGACGGTGAGTACGTCAGTTGTCAGCAGCAGTGTGATGACGACGGCGGCGATCGCCAGTTCTGAGACGAACGGAGTGGCGCGCCGGCGTGAGACCAAGCTGAAGATCCGTGGCAGGTCACCTTCCCGGGCCATCGCCAGGGAAGTACGGGCGATGCCGCTGATCAGGGCAAGCAGCGCGCCGAGGCTTGCCAGCGCCGCCGCGATGGCGACTGCGAGCAGGGGGACGGCTTCTCCCGCAGCGAAGTTCCCGTTTGCGAAGACCTCCGCCAGGGGCGCTGTTGAAGCGGCGAGCCGTTCAGCTCCCACCGCGTGCAGCAGCCCAAAGGCCAGAAACAGGTACAGGGCGAGCGTGAAGCCCAGGGCGCCGAAGATGGCGCGGGGGATGTTCCGCGCCGGTTCACGCACCTCCTCACCCATTGTGGCGATGCGTGCGTATCCGGCGAAGGCGAAGAACATCAGGGCCGCCGCCTGGAACACACCCGTGCCGGGGGAGTCCGGCGTCGTGCCGCCTTCGCCCGGTTGGGCGAAGGCGGCGACCACTACGAAGCCCAGCACGGGAACCACCAGCGAGACGATGATCCGGGTCATCAGCGCGGTCCGCGTCACTCCGAGCAGGTTCACGACGGTCAGTGCGACGACGGCGGCGACTCCCGCCGGCTTGGCCACTTCAGGCGCGGCATACAGGCCGAAGGTCAGGGCCATCGCGGCGCAGGAGGCGAGCTTGCCCGTGAGGAAGCACCATCCGGCCAGGAAGCCGGGCCACTCGCCCAGCTGCCTGCGTCCGTAGATATAGGTGCCGCCGCTGACCGGATGGATGGCGGCAAGCTGCGCCGAGGCTGCGGCATTGGCATACGCGACGATGGCTGCCAGGACGACGGCGATCGGCAGCAGGGGACCGGCGGCAGCTGCGGCCGGTGCGAAGACGACGAAGACACCGGCGCCGATCATGGAACCGATGCCGACGGTGGTGGCGTCGAACCCGCCAAGTTGTCGTTTCAGCGCCTGCGGCATTCGCGGGTTCCCATCCTGGAATTGTGCGGCGGACCAGTGGCCGGAACTGCCCCGTATCCGGCGGTAAACTCGATCATTGAGTTCCTACTCTTCGAAATCTAACCACACCGGAAGGAATGCTGTGCTGCGCACACATGACCTTGGTTCCCTGCGGACCGGGCACATTGGACAGACCGTTACTCTCGCCGGATGGGTGGCCCGCCGTCGGGATCACGGTGGCGTCGCATTCCTCGATCTTCGCGACGCATCCGGTGTGGCGCAGGTGGTTGTGCGCGAGGAGGAGGTTTTCGCAGGCCTCCGCAACGAGTACGTACTGCAGATCGTCGGCACCGTCGAGAAGCGACCTGAGGGGAACGAGAACCCGGCGCTGGCCACCGGTGAAGTGGAAGTCATGGCCGAGAAGGTCACCATCCTCAACACCGCTGATCCGCTTCCGTTCCAGGTCGATGAGCACGTTGAGGTGGGCGAGGAAGCACGCCTGAAGCACCGTTACCTCGACCTGCGGCGTCCTGCACCGAACGCCAACCTTCGCCTTCGCTCCGAAGCGAACCGTGTGGCCCGGGAGCTCCTCCACAAGGACGGCTTCGTCGAGATTGAGACTCCCACTCTCACGCGCTCCACCCCGGAAGGAGCCCGTGACTTCCTGGTGCCCGCGCGCCTCGCTCCCGGCTCCTGGTACGCGCTGCCGCAGTCGCCCCAGCTGTTCAAGCAGCTTCTCCAGGTGGGCGGTTTCGAGAAGTACTACCAGATCGCGCGCTGCTACCGGGATGAGGACTTCCGCGCCGACCGCCAGCCCGAGTTCACCCAACTGGACATCGAGGCAAGCTTCGTGGAGCAGGACGACATCATTGCTCTCGGCGAGGCCATCGTGAAGGCGCTCTGGAAGCTCATCGACGTTGAGATCCCCACACCGATCCAGCGGATGACCTACGCGGACGCGATGCACCGCTACGGCTCGGACAAGCCGGACCTGCGGTTCGGCCTGGAGCTCACCGACCTGACCGAGTACTTCAAGGACACCGAGTTCGGCGTGTTCAAGGCCGGCATTGCCGCCGGCTATGTCGGCGCCGTCGTCATGCCCGGCGGTGCCGCCCAGCCGCGCCGCCAGCTTGACGCCTGGCAGGAGTGGGCCAAGCAGCGTGGCGCGAAGGGCCTTGCGTACGTCCTGATTGACGACGACGGCAGCCACCGCGGGCCCGTTGCCAAGAACCTGACCGACGCCGAGCGGGAAGGCCTCGCCGCGGCCGTCGGCGCCAACCCCGGCGACTGCATCTTCTTCGCGGCAGGCGAGAAGTCGCCGTCGCGCGCGCTCCTGGGCGCTGCACGCGTCGAGATCGGACACCGTACCGGACTGATCGATCCCAACGCCTGGGCGTTCGTCTGGGTTGTTGACGCACCAATGTTCGAACCGGCGTCCGACGCTGTCGCAGCGGGCGACGTGGCCGTGGGTTCCGGCGCGTGGACGGCTGTGCACCACGCGTTCACGTCGCCCAAACCCGAGTTCATGGACTCCTTCGACACCGACCCGGGCAGCGCGCTGGCCTACGCCTACGACATCGTCTGCAACGGAAACGAGATCGGCGGCGGATCCATCCGTATCCACCGGCGCGACGTGCAGGAACGCGTCTTCGCGGTCATGGGCCTGAGCGCCGAGGACGCGCAGGAGAAGTTCGGCTTCCTCCTTGAGGGCTTCAAGTACGGCGCGCCCCCGCACGGTGGAATCGCCTTCGGATGGGACCGCGTGGTTGCACTGCTCGCCGGAACCGAATCGATCCGCGACGTCATCGCATTCCCGAAGTCGGGCGGCGGTTACGACCCTCTCACCGCGGCGCCGGCACCCATTACTGCCCAGCAGCGCAAGGAAGCCGGCGTGGACGCCAAGCCCAAGGAAGCAGCCGGCGCGGGCTGACCGGCGTGCCCGGGCTGGCCGGCCTCCCAGGCCAGCCCGGCCAGTCCGTCAGCCGGTGCCCCGTCAGCCGTTCCCCAGCACGGACATCCGAATTCAAAAGTTGTGAAAGAATGTCCACGTACAACGTGCTCCGGGGTCGGTGAAAGTCCGAACCGGCGGTTATAGTCCGCGACCCGCCCGACTGGTTTCCAGGAGGGTGGTTGAGCCGGTGAAATTCCGGCACCGACAGTTACAGTCTGGATGGGAGAAGCACGTGCGGCCGGCGCTGCCCTTCAGGTGGCGCGCCGCTCGTGGCCGGCTGATGCCGGCTACCGTCGTTAACCCTGGAGCCACCGCGCTATATGTAGGGAACGACATGAATCTCGACGGCAGGCTCGATCGGAGCCAGGCATGACCGCGCCCCAGCCGCACTTCACGGCAGCGGAGATGGCCGCCATGGAGCATGCGCTTCAGCTGGCCGGCACGGGCGTGCGCGGTGCGAATCCGCTGGTGGGTGCGGTCATTCTGAACAGCGACGGCGCTATGGTCGCCTCCGGAGCGCATCACGGCGCAGGAACCGACCACGCAGAGGTAGCGGCTCTCAAGAATGCGGCTCGGCAGGGAGCAGATCCTGCCGGATGCACCATGGTGGTGACACTCGAACCGTGCAATCACACCGGGCGGACGGGACCGTGCGCCGCGGCGGTCGCGGCAGCAGGAATTCGTCGCGTTGTGCACGCCGCCTCGGACCCGAATCCTGAAGCCGCGGGCGGCGCCGCCTGGCTCGCCGAGCGGGGTGTCGACGTCGCCGGCGGTCTGCTGGCCGGTCCCGCGGAGGAGCTGAACCGGCGCTGGATCCAGGCCATGCAGGAACGCCGCCCCTTTGTCACCGTGAAAGTCGCGCACAGCCTCGACGCGCAGTCCGCTGCGGCAGACGGCTCAAGCCAATGGATCACCGGCCCGCATGCCCGCGCTGACGGGCACACCATCCGTTCACGTGTTGACGCAGTGCTCGTCGGTACAGGAACGGTACTCGCGGACGATCCCCGTCTTACCGCCCGGGTACTCGACGGCTCCGACGCGGAGCGCCAGCCGCTGCGCGCCGTCATGGGCCTGCGGGACGTGCCCGAGGAAGCCGCGATCCGGGGTGACGGCTTTGTGCATCTACGCACCCAGGACCCCGTGGCCGCTCTCGGCGAGCTGTACGGGCGGGGGGTCCGCCACGTCCTCGTGGAGGGTGGACCGCAGCTCATCGGCGTGTTCCTCATGGCGGACCTCGCCGACGAGCTCTTCAGCTATATCGCTCCGATGCTGCTTGGCTCTGGTATCCCGGCCTTCCAGCGGCTGGGCGTCGCAACCCTGACGGACGCGCACGTGTGGCGTCTCGATCCTGACGGCGCCGACGCCGTTGCACAGCTGGGCGACGATGTCCGGCTCCACTTCAAACCCATCACGCCGCCGCCGGCGGCCACAGTGAAAGGCCGATGAGTGTTCACAGGAATTGTCTCCGGACAGGGCAGGGTTACTTCCCTCAAGCCCACCCCGGACGGCGAAAGCGCCGTGCTCGAGTTCGATGCCGGTGATTCCGCCGCCGACCTCGAGCTTGGTGGATCGATCGCAGTCAACGGTGTCTGCCTCACCGCAACCCAGATCCGGCAGGGACACGTCAGCGTCGATGTGATGGGGGAGACCCTCGCGCGCACCACGATCGGCAGCCTGGGCGAGGGGGACCGCGTGAACCTGGAGCGCTGCGTTCCTGCAACCGGCCGCCTCGACGGGCACGTCGTGCAAGGGCATGTCGACGGCGTCGGCACCCTCCTTGAGCGCGAGGACCAGGGCGCCTGGGAGCGCCTGCGCTTCAGCGTTCCGGTTCCCCTGGACAGGTACGCCGCCGAGAAGGGTTCCATTGCGGTCGACGGGGTGTCACTGACGGTCACCGCCGTGAGCGAACCCGGTGCTGCCGAGCCCTGGTTCGAAGTCGGCCTCATCCCCACGACCCTGAGCGAGACCGGCCTGGGGGAGAAGAAGATCGGTGACCCCGTGAACCTCGAGATGGATGTCCTGGCCAAGTACGCCGAGCGGCTGCTTTCCTTTTCCGGGAACGGAGAGCGCGCATGATCCCGGCACAGGCCAATGCGAACGCTCCTGGAAGCGTGAGTGAGGCGAACCCCGGGCGGGTCTTCGAGATCGCTTTGGACCCTATCGAGGACGCGGTGGCGGCCATCGCCGCCGGCCGGCCCGTCGTCGTCGTCGATGATGCCGACCGGGAGAATGAGGGCGACATCATCTTCGCCGCGCAGTTCTCCACCACCGAGCTCATGGCGTGGACCATCCGCTACACCTCGGGCGTGCTGTGCGTTCCGGTCACCGGCGAGATCGCAGACCGGTTGGAACTGCCGCCGATGGTCGTTGATAACCAGGACTCAAAGCAGACCGCCTACACGGTCTCGTGCGACGCGGCCGTCGGCGTCAGTACGGGCATCAGCGCAGCGGACCGGGCGCTGACGGCGCGCCTGCTGGCCGCGCACTCCACAGCGGCGTCGGACCTCACACGCCCGGGACACATGTTCCCGCTGCGGGCTGTCGAGGGCGGCGTGCGCGCACGGCGCGGACACACCGAGGCGTCGATCGACCTGTGCCGGCTGGCCGGCGTGCAGCCCGCCGCTGTCATCGCGGAGCTGACCCATGACGACGGCGAGATGATGCGCCTGCCTGCCCTGCGGGAATTCGCTACGCTGCATTCCGCGCCGCTGGTGTCGATCGAGGACCTTGTTGCCTATCTGGGCACCGACGACTCCGGAGAATTCGGAGGCATCGAATGAGCACAGTGTCCGGGGGGCCGGTAGTAACCATTCCGACGGCGTTCGGCACCTTCTCGGCGCAGGCATGGGTGGACCCGGTGACTGGAGTGGAGCACCTTACGATGTCAGCACCCGGCCCCGGCGCCGACGACGGTACCGACCCGTTGGTGCGCCTGCATTCCGAGTGCCTTACCGGGGACGTTTTCGCCTCCTTCCGTTGCGACTGCGGCGAACAGCTTGAGCAGGCGCTTGGGCTTGTCCAGGAGCAGGGCGGGACGGTGGTCTACCTGAGGGGGCAGGAGGGCCGCGGAATCGGCCTTGCCAACAAGCTGCGCGCCTATGCCCTGCAGGAAAACGGTGCGGACACGGTTGAAGCGAACGAGCAGCTCGGACTTCCGGTTGATGCGCGCGACTACCAGGCGGCGGCCGGGATCCTCACCGAGCTGGGTATCACCCGGATCCGCCTGCTGAGCAACAATCCGGTCAAGCGTGAGCACCTGGAACGGTACGGGATCACTGTTGCCTCGATGGTGCCGTCCCAGATTCCCTCGCGCCTGGAGAACCAGCACTACCTTGAGACGAAGCGCGACCGCCTGAACCACCAGCTGTCGCACCTCGAGGAACGCTTCTACCAGCACCCGCACGAAAAAATCGTCCAGCAAAGCTGAACGGATCCGTCGGAACATCTGACGGACCCCGTTCCTACCAAGCAAGTCCAGACCAACACCGAAACTAGTCTCCGAAGGAGAACCATGGCCGGCCACGGCGCGCCCACGATCGACATCACCGACATCAATCAGAAGCAGCCGCTGCGGCTGGCCATCATCGCCGCAAGCTGGCACACGGCCATCATGGACGGACTGCTCGACGGCGCCCGGCGCGCCGCGGCGGATGCTGGAATTGAACCGGACGTACTTCGGGTTCCGGGCAGCTTCGAGCTGCCTGTTGCTGCGGCCCGCCTCGCACCGCACTATGACGCCGTCGTCGCCCTCGGCGTCGTAATCCGCGGCGGAACGCCGCACTTCGACTACGTGTGCCACGCCGCGACGTCGGGACTCACGGACGTCAGCGTGCAGACCGGCGTGCCGGTGGGCTTCGGCGTCCTGACCTGCGACACCGAGGAGCAGGGCCTGGACCGTGCCGGGCTGGAAGGGTCCAGCGAGGACAAGGGATACGAGGCAACTGTGGCTGCGCTCTCGACCGCGGCGTCGCTCGCGCCGTGGCAGGCCGTGAACGCATAGACCTTCGTCACATACAACAGGGGCGATACGGCGGATCGGGCGGAACGCAGTAACCTAGGCAGAGTGAAATCCTTCGATAGCCTCTTCGCCGAGCTGAGCGAGAAAGCTGCTGCCCGTCCATCCGGGTCCCGCACCGTAGCCGAGCTGGACTCCGGCGTGCATGGGATCGGCAAGAAGGTTGTGGAAGAAGCCGCCGAAGTATGGATGGCGGCGGAGTACGAGTCGAAGGAAGCAGCCTCGGAGGAAATCTCACAGCTGCTCTACCACCTTCAGGTCATGATGATCGCCAAGGGACTCACTCTCGAGGACGTCTACAAGCATCTGTAGCCGCGCGCCATGCCTCGGCTGTACCCGCGCGCGGCCCAGCGCCCGCTTCAAGGAAACTTCCCATCCGAGGAACCCCCTCCTGATAAAGGAAACCCATGCTTCGAGTAGCAGTCCCCAACAAGGGGTCCCTGTCCGAGTCCGCCTCCGCCATGCTGAGCGAGGCCGGATACCGCCAGCGCCGCGATTCCCGTGAACTGGTGATGGTGGATCCGGACAACGACGTTGAATTCTTTTTCCTCCGCCCCCGCGACATCGCCGTCTACGTCGGCTCCGGAACGCTTGACGTCGGAATTACCGGCCGGGACCTCTTCCTCGACGCGCAGGTGGAGGCCGAAGAGCTCCTGCCCCTGGGCTTCGGTGCGTCGACCTTCCGCTTCGCCGGGCCGATCGGCCACTTCTCCTCAGTTACTGAACTGCACGGCCGCCGGCTCGCCACCAGCTACGACGGCTTGCTGCGCGATTTCCTGGCAGAGCAGGGAGTCGAGGCCACAGTCGTCCGCCTGGACGGTGCGGTGGAGTCTTCGGTACGGCTTGGCGTGGCCGACGCTATCGCCGACGTCGTCGAAACCGGCAACACGCTGAAGGCGGCCGGGATGGAGATCTTCGGCGATCCGATCCTGCGGAGCGAAGCGATCCTGATCGGCCGCAAGGGAGCTTCGCCGGACGGGTTGGACATTCTCATCCGACGCCTGCAGGGTGTCCTCGTTGCCCGCCAGTACGTGCTGCTTGACTACGACATCCGCAAGGAACTGGTGGACCAGGCCGCCGCGCTGACCCCGGGGCTGGAATCACCGACTGTCTCGCCGCTGCGCGATTCGGAGTGGGTTGCCGTGCGGTCCATGGTCAAGCGCAACAGCACCAACAGGATCATGGATGAGCTCTACGACCTCGGCGCGCGCGCCATCCTCGTGAGCACCATCCACGCCTGCCGGATCTAGGACGGACGGAACTGCAATGAGTGTGGCAATCCGTGTAATTCCCTGCCTTGATGTGGACGCCGGACGCGTGGTGAAGGGCATCAATTTCGAGGATCTCCGCGACGCGGGAGATCCGGTGGAACTGGCTCACCGCTACGATCGCGCCGGAGCAGACGAACTGACCTTCCTCGACGTCACAGCGTCGTCCGGCAACCGGGCAACAACGTTCGACGTCGTTGCCCGGACGGCCGAGGAAGTCTTCATCCCTCTTACGGTGGGAGGCGGGGTCCGCCAAATTTCCGACGTCGACACCCTCCTGCGCGCCGGCGCGGACAAGGCCTCCATCAACACAGCTGCGGTGGCACGGCCCCAGGTCATCGACGAGATCACGTCCCACTTCGGCTCGCAGGTGCTGGTCCTCAGCCTCGATGCTCGCCGCACGCATGACTCCTCCACCCCCTCCGGTTTCGAGGTCACTACCCACGGCGGACGGAAGGGCACCGGGATCGACGCGGTTGCCTGGGCCCGGGAAGCGGCTGACCGGGGCGTGGGTGAAATCCTGCTGAACTCCATTGACGCCGACGGCACACGTGAGGGCTTTGACCTGGAGATGATCCGGGCCGTCCGCGCAGCCGTTCGGGTGCCCATCATCGCTTCCGGCGGAGCGGGTGAGCCCGCCCATTTCCCGCCTGCCGTCGAGGCCGGCGCCGATGCTGTGCTGGCTGCGTCTGTCTTCCACTTCGGCCCGGTGGACGCCATCGCCGAGGTCAAGAAGGCGATTGCGGACGCGGGCTTCCCCGTCCGCTAGCCGGCAATTCCGGCCGTTGGAGCTAGAGCCCTACTTCGGCGCTTTCAAGCAGCGCCACGGCGTCGGGCTCACCCTCGAAGGTGACGAGTGCGTGGCGTGTCCTGCCGTGCGCGTGCATGAGGAGCTCGCCGGGCTCGCCGACAATGGCCACCGATACGGGCGCCCGTCTTGCCACGTGCCGCGGCCCGTCAGGCCGCACGAGGACGATGCCGAGGTCTACGCCGCGGTAGAGGATGGCAGCCCGCTTGATCAGCTCATCCCACAGAGCGTTTGAGTACGTCTCGTCCAGTGCGCGCGGCGCCCAGCGGCTCGTGGCGCGCCGAACGTCCTCCGTATGGACGAAGTACTCGATGAGGTTGGTGCTGGTGTCGATCGACGGCAGGCGCATCGGCGAGAGGAAGGGTGGTCCCTTGCGGAATTCGTTGACCAACTTTTCGTACTCGGCTGCGGTGGAGGCAGTTGCAGCCCTCTTACGGGTGGCTTTTTCCGAGACCACGGCGAGCGGCTTGATGATCGCTCCGATTCCGACGCTTGGCCGGTGCTCACGCAGGTAAAGGTGCGCCGCGAGCTCCTTGGTTTGCCAGCCGTCGCAGAGGGTAGGCGCGTGCGGCCCTGCCGCAAGCAGCGTCTCGGCGAGGACTTCACGGGAGGGATCAACGAAATGCATCACTGCTGAAAATAGCACGGGAGCCTTCCTCCTGGCTCGGGTGAACCGATGATCTGCAGACGAGACTAGAATCGATGTCGATGTCACTTCACCCCGAGACCCACGGCTCTTCTCTCTCCGTGGACGCCCCTGCACTCGATCCCGCCATCGCCGACGCCCTCAAGCGCGATGAGGCGGGACTTGTTGCCGCAATCATCCAGGCCCACGACACCGGGGAGGTCCTGATGCTCGGCTGGATGGACGATGAGGCGCTGCGCCGCACCCTCACCACCGGCCGCGTGACGTTCTACTCGCGTTCCCGCCAGGAATACTGGCGCAAGGGCGACACCTCCGGGCATGTGCAGTACGTGAGATCCGTGGCCCTGGATTGCGACGGCGATGCACTGCTGGTGCGGGTGGAGCAGGTAGGCGCGGCGTGCCATACCGGAAGCCGGACCTGCTTCGACGGCAGGGAACTTCCCGCCGTCGTCGGATCCGTTTAGCCCGGCCGGGCCCGGGCAGGTACGCAGTAAGCAACAGGAGTTGGCCCACCGAGCGGGTGGGCGGGACAGGGAAGACATAGTCACATGGATGAGCTTGGAGTAATCACCCCCGGCCTGGAGGAGTTCCGCGCCCTCGCACGCGACCGGCGGGTGATCCCCGTGCGCCTGACGGTGCTCGACGACGCGCACACGCCGATCGGCATCTACCGCAAGCTCACCGACGGGCATCCCGGCACTTTCCTGATGGAGTCCGCCGCCGAGGGCGGGGTCTGGTCACGGTACTCCTTCATCGGTGTCAATTCGCGTGCCACGCTGACCACGAAGAACGGCGAGGCCTGCTGGCTGGGGGAACCGCCAGCGGGTGTGCCCACCGAGGGGAACCCGGTTGAGGCGCTGCGTCAGACTGTCGAGGCGCTCCAGACGGCCCGCTTCGAGGGGCTGCCGCCCTTCACCTCCGGGATGGTCGGCTTCATCGGCTGGGAATCGGTCCGGCACTGGGAACGGCTCACGTCGCCTCCCGAAGATGACCTGGAACTGCCCGAACTGGCAATGAACCTCGTCACGGATATGGCGATCCACGACAATGCGGGCGGCAAGGTGACCCTGGTCGCGAATGCAATCAACTACGACAATTCCTCGGAGCGGGTGGACGAGGCCTGGCACGACGCCGTCGCGCGCGTTCACGCAATGCTGCAGCGCCTGGCCGCCGCTTCGGTCCAACCCGTGTCCGTCCTCGCCGACGGTGCGCTCGACGGTGCATCCCTCACTGCGGGGATCCGCGAGCGGTGGGACCGCGATCAGTATCTGGCGGCCATTGACCGTGGCAAGGAAGCGATCGTGGATGGCGAAGTCTTCCAGGTGGTCATTTCCCGCAGGTTCGAGCTCGACTGCGACGCCCCCGCCCTGGACGTCTATCGGGTGCTGCGCGCCACGAACCCCAGCCCCTACATGTACCTGTTCAGCCTTGAGGACGCCGCAGGACGGGCCTACTCGATCGTCGGGTCTTCACCGGAAGCACTGGTCACTGTCAACGGCTCCGAGGTGATCACCCACCCGATCGCCGGCTCCCGTCCACGCGGCAAGACGGGGGAGCGTGATCGCGAGCTCGCCGAGGAGCTGCTCGCTGACGAGAAGGAACGCGCCGAACACCTGATGCTGGTGGATCTGGCGCGGAACGACATCTCGAAGGTGTGCCTGCCGGGAACGGTCGACGTCACCCAGTTCATGGAGGTGGAGCGGTTCAGCCACATCATGCACCTGGTGTCCACCGTGGTCGGACAGCTTGATCCTGCACGTTCTGCCTATGACGTACTTGCTGCGACTTTTCCTGCCGGCACCCTTTCGGGCGCCCCGAAGCCGCGTGCGCTGCGGCTGCTCGACGAATTGGAACCGCACAGGCGCGGAATCTACGGCGGAGTGGTGGGCTACCTGGACTTTGCGGGAGATATGGACATGGCCATCGCCATCCGCTCGGCCCTCCTGCGGGACAACCGTGCCTATGTCCAGGCCGGTGGCGGAATCGTCGCCGACTCGGAACTGGAGGCCGAGGCGCTCGAGACGGTCAACAAGGCTGCCGCACCCCTGCGCGCCGCCCGCATCGCAGCGAGCCTGCGTCCCGTAACGGAGGCCGGCGCACCACTATGACGACGTCGGCGGACAACACCGGAGCCGGCTCGCTCCGCCGGAAGCGGGGCCAGCGCCGGGGGACTGTGGTTCTTGCCACAGCGGCAGCAGCGCTTGCTGCCTTCGGCAGCACCACCCAGACCTGGCTTTCGGTCGCCCTGCCTCAGACAGCGGTACAGACGCCGGACCTCTCGGTTCCAGGTTCCGAAGCAGCCACTGCCGTAACGGCGTTCGCGCTGGTCGGATTGGCGGCTGGACTGGCCGCCTCCATCGCCGGTCCGATCGCGCGTTGGATAATCGCCGTCATCCTTACGGTCGCCGGCGCGGGCATCACCTGGAGCACCCTTTCGGTTGCAGCCGATCCTGCAGCCGCCGCTGCGCCCGCCATTGGCGAAGCACTGGGAGTAACCGGACAGGCCGGGGTAGTAGTTTCCGGCACAGCGATGCCGTGGGTGGCAGCCGCGGCGGGAGTACTGCTCGTTGCCTGCGCTGCGTGGCTGCTGGTCGCGGGACGGACCTGGGGTGCGGCGAAGCGCTACGAAAAGTCCGGTTCCCGTGGATCAACATCACGTCCCGCCACGGCTTCGGACGAGATCGACAGCTGGGACAGCCTGACCCGCGGAGAAGACCCGACCAATTGAGCCTTCACCAAACCAATCCGCTGTCCAATCAATGGCAGAATGGATCCCGACGACAGCACAAGGAGAAACGCCATGGCTAAAACCGCGCCTGAAACCCATGAGAACGACACACCGATGGTTGAGCATGCCGCTGCCCACGATGAGACCATCGGGCACGGCAACAGCCCCGCTGCCTGGACCTGCGTTTTCGTGATGCTGGCCGGCGCCGCGCTCTCCTCTTTTGCGTACATCCTCGCCAGCACCGAAGGCAACAAGGATTTCGGCACGCTGCTGTTCTGGATCGGCGCCCTGATCATTGTTATTGGGCTCGTGCTCGGCTTCGTACTCAAGAAGGCCGGGTTCGGCGTCGGCGGTCATCGCCTCAAGAACTCCGGGCACTAAGTGACCGTTCTCGACGACATCATTGCCGGAGTCCGGGAGGACCTGGACACGCGCAAGGCGCGCCTTCCGCTTGAGGAGGTGCGGACCCTTGCTGCGCAGGCACCCGCCCCCCGCGATGCCCACGCTGCACTGTGTGACGGCGCTTCGGGCCTCCGCGTCATCGCGGAGGTGAAGCGGAAAAGCCCCTCGAAGGGGGACCTGTCCGCAATCGCAGACCCGGCCGAGCTCGCCTCCGCCTACGAGCGCGGGGGCGCAGCAGTCGTCAGCGTCCTGACTGAAGAACGCCGGTTCGGCGGGTCGCTCGCCGATCTCGATGCTGTCCGCGCCGCCGTCGAACTGCCGATCCTCCGCAAGGACTTCACGGTCGACGAGTACCAGATCTGGGAAGCGCGCGCCCACGGCGCCGACCTGATCCTCCTGATCGTGGCCGCGCTCGACGACGCCACCCTCGCATCATTCCTTCGGCTCACGGAGGAACTCGGCATGCACGCGCTCGTGGAGACACACACCGCCGAGGAAGTGCAACGGGCTGTCGCGGCCGGCGCCAGGATCATCGGCGTGAACGTACGAAACCTCAAGACACTGGATATCGACAGGTCGGTGTTTGCAGACCTGGCAGAGCTCATTCCCGCCGGTGCGGTGGCGGTCGCCGAGTCCGGCGTTCGCGACCTCGCCGACGTCGAGCTCTTTGCCGCCGACGGCGCCCGGGCGGTGCTTGTCGGCGAGGCGCTGGTGCGCCACGACAACCCTGAAGTGACTGTGCGCGAATTTTCCCGTGTGCGCACTGTCGCATCGGGTTTGACCTCCTGACGCGGTCGGTCCCCGTCCGCCCAGCTTCACTCATCACGACAGGACAGCGAGTTCATGACCGACACCCCACAGCAGCAGTCTGTTACTGAGGGCGCAACTGAAGCGTTTCTGGCAGGCGGATCCCTCCGCCACGCCCAGGGTCCCTATTTCGGCGCCTACGGCGGGAGGTGGATGCCGGAATCGCTGATCGCGGCACTTGATGAGCTGGAGGAGACCTTCGACAAGGCGAAGTCGGACCCCGACTTCCTGGCCCAGGTTGCCGAGCTGAACCGCACTTACTCGGGCCGTCCGTCGCTTCTGACCGAGGCCCGCCGCTTCGCTGAGCATGCGGGAGGTGTGCGGGTCTTCCTCAAGCGTGAGGACCTGAACCACACCGGTTCCCACAAGATCAACAACGTGCTGGGCCAGGCCCTGCTGGCCAAGCGGATGGGCAAAACCCGCGTCATCGCCGAAACCGGTGCCGGACAGCACGGCGTGGCCAGCGCTACCGCCGCCGCGCTCCTTGGGCTGGAGTGCGTCGTCTACATGGGAGCGGAGGACTGCCGCCGGCAGGCCCTTAACGTTGCGCGCATGCAGTTGCTCGGCGCCGAGGTTGTTCCCGTGACCAACGGGTCGCAAACCCTCAAGGACGCAATCAACGACGCGCTGCGCGACTGGGTGGCCAACGTCCACACCACGCACTACCTCCTCGGAACAGCTGCGGGGGCCCACCCGTTCCCCGCGATGGTCCGCTACTTCCATGAAGTAATTGGTGAGGAAGCCCGGGAGCAGATGCTTACCGCTACGGGCCGCCTGCCCGACGCCGTGTGCGCCTGCATCGGCGGCGGGTCCAACGCGATCGGCATTTTCCACGGTTTCCTCGATGACCGGAACGTTGCGCTTTACGGTTTCGAGGCCGGCGGCGACGGCGTCGAAACCGGCCGCCACGCCGCAACGATCACGCTCGGCCGGCCGGGCGTCCTGCACGGCGCCCGCTCCTATCTCATGCAGGACGACGACGGGCAGACCATCGAATCACACTCCATTTCCGCAGGGCTTGACTACCCCGGGGTTGGCCCCGAGCACGCCTTCCTGGCCGACATCGGGAGGGCCAGCTACGAGCCCATCACCGACGCTGAAGCCATGGGAGCATTCCGCCTGCTTTGCCGCACCGAGGGGATCATCCCCGCCATAGAGTCGGCACACGCCCTTGCCGGTGCCCTCAAGGTTGGGCAGCGGTTGGCTGCGGAGGCGGGCGACCCCGCGGAGAAGATCGTACTAGTGAACCTCTCCGGTCGCGGTGACAAGGACGTGGCCACCGCCGCTGAATGGTTCAACCTTCTGCCGGAGGACAGCGCAGAAGCCGAGATCGGCGCAGAAGGAGAACAGCTGTGAACACTGAGACACTGAGCAAATCCGCGGCAGCGATCGAGCGTGCGCGCGCTGCCGGACGCACCGCGCTAGTGGGTTACCTGCCGGCCGGCTTCCCTGACGTTCAGACCACCATCGATGCCGCAGTGGCCATGGCCGAGAACGGTGTCGACCTTATCGAGATCGGAATCCCGTACTCCGATCCGGTCATGGACGGAACCGTCATCCAGCAGGCCACCGTCGAAGCGCTGAACAGCGGGTTCACCGTGTCGCAGGTATTCGACGTCGTCTCAGGAATCACCAGCCGGACCGATGCGGCGGTTCTGGTGATGACCTACTGGAACCCCGTCATGCGGATGGGCGTCCGCGAGTTCTCGCGGCGCCTAGCTGAAGCCGGCGGAGCCGGGCTCATCACGCCGGACCTGATTCCGGACGAAGCAGCTGAGTGGTTCGAGGCGTCGGACGAGTTCGGGCTGGACCGGGTATTCCTCGTTGCTCCCTCAAGCACCCCTGAACGGATGCAATCCACAGTGGCGGCCTCCCGCGGTTTCGTCTACGCGGTCTCCATCATGGGAATCACCGGTGCGCGGTCTTCGGTAAGTTCCGCCGCCCGGGACGTGGTCGCCGCGGCACACAAGGCCGGCGCCGAGCGTGCCTGCGTGGGTCTCGGGGTCTCCACGGCTGAACACGTCCGCGAGATCGGCGCCTATGCCGACGGCGTGATCGTAGGCACCGCGCTGGTCGCCGCCCTCCGCGACGGCGGTGTGCCTGCCGTGGCAGCGTTGGCGAAGGAACTGAGCACCGGAACCGCGAAGGGCACCGCATGATCCCCGCAAGCATCCCGAGCCCTCCGGCGGAATGGGCTTCCTTCTCGCTGGGGCCTGTGGCAATTCACGCCTACGCCCTTTGCATCCTTGCCGGCATAGTTGCTGCACTGCTGCTTACCGCTGCGCGTTTCAAGCGCTACGGCGGCAACTCCGACGTCGTGTGGGACGTTGCCATCTGGGCTGTTCCCTTCGGGCTGGTCGGTGGGCGGCTTTACCACGTCTTCTCTTCTCCGGACGCGTACTTTGGTCCCGACGGCGATCTGTCCCGCATTCCCCGGATTTGGGAGGGCGGGCTCGGTATCTGGGGCGCGGTCGCGCTGGGAGCTGTTGGGGCCTGGATCGGATGCCGCCGCGCCGGCGTCCGACTGTCCGCCTTCGCGGATGCCGCGGCACCCGGCGTCCTGCTTGCCCAGGCAATCGGCCGGTGGGGCAACTGGTTCAACCAGGAACTCTTCGGCGCGCCGACCGACTTGCCCTGGGGCCTGGAGATCGACGCAGACAACCCCAATTTTCCGGCGGGCGAGGCGCCCGGAACCCTTTTCCATCCGACCTTCCTGTACGAATCGCTCTGGAATCTCGCGGGTGTCGCCCTTCTGCTCCTGCTTGACCGGCGGTTCGGCTTGCGGGGCGGGCGTATGTTCTGGCTGTACGCGGCGTACTACACGGCAGGACGCGTCTGGATCGAAGCGCTGCGCATCGACGACGCCGAAATGATTACGCTCTTCGGCGTAACACAACGGCTGAATGTCTGGACGAGCGTGCTTGTCCTCGTGATTGCCCTGGCAATTTTCATCTACCTGTCAGTCAGGCAGCGGGGCAGCGGCACCCCCTCGATCTACCTCCCAGGTCGCGAACCGGCGGCAGCGGAGGAGCGTGAGGTCGGTGCTGAGGAGGACAAGGAACAGGCCTCCGAAGCGCGTAACGGATCGGATACGGATGTCCATACTTCGGACGATTCAGCGGGGGACCGTCCGGATCGTGGTAATCTTCCAGAAATAAAAGATGCCTCAGGCACGCCCGCGTCCGCGGAGCCGGCCACCGAGGAACCCCGGGAATCAGACTCCCGGAAGTAGCGTCCAGCGGGGCCACCGCCCCTTCCACGGACACCGTCACAGCGTTGTGACTCTGCTCGGTACGTTGGCTGGCTCATCGGCTCAGTTAGTACGGGCAATCGCTCAGGCCGAATTGTTCCCGAAACATCGCCGGCAACCCATGCCGGCGCGGAACATGTCGGTCCTACAATGTGCACTAGGAATTGCAGCGCCTCCCGCCTTGGGATAAGCGCGCCCGGGGCCGAAGCCGTCCCCTCCCGACGCTCCATCATGGGGGAAGGACTCTACTATGACTGCACCCACCAATGCTCCGCTTCCGCAGAGCAATCCTGCCGAATCGCCCTTTTCGCGTTTTGCCTCCTATCCGGAGGCATCCGGGCTCTACAACCCGGAGAACGAGAAGGACGCCTGCGGCCTGGCTGTGATCGCTACCCTTCGCGGCGAGCCCGGCCACGACATCGTCGACGCCGCGCTGACCGCCCTGCGCAACCTCGAGCACCGCGGTGCCGTTGGCGCGGATGAAGGAACGGGCGACGGCGCGGGTCTCCTCACGCAGGTCCCTGATGAGTTTTTCCGGGCTGTCGTTGACTTCGAGTTGCCGGCCCCCGGCACCTATGCGGTCGGAACCGCGTTCCTTCCGGCCGAGCCGGGGGAGGAGGCGACCGCCCGTGCCGGTATCGAGAGCATCGCCGAGTCCGAGGGGCTCTCCGTCCTGGGCTGGCGTGAAGTGCCCGTGACAGCTGACCTCATTGGGTCAATGGCGCGTGCCTGCATGCCGCACTTCGTTCAGCTGTTCATTGCTCCGGCCGACAACAACGCCGGAAACAGCTTCGGCGACCTTGACGCCAAGGCCTTCCGCCTGCGCAAGCGAGCCCAGAACAAGTACGGCGTCTACTTCCCTTCGCTGTCCTCGAAGACCATGGTCTACAAGGGCATGCTCACTACTGCGCAGTTGGAGCCGTTCTACCCGGATCTCTCCGATCCCCGGTTCAAGACCAAGCTCGGAATTGTCCACTCGCGCTTCTCCACCAACACCTTCCCGTCCTGGCCGCTGGCCCAGCCCTTCCGCACCATCGCGCACAACGGCGAGATCAACACGGTTAAGGGCAACCGGAACTGGATGCGTGCCCGGCAGTCCCAGCTGGCCAACCCGCTGCTCGGGGATTCGCCGGAGGAACTCTTCCCGATCTGTACGCCTGGCGCTTCCGATTCGGCCTCTTTTGACGAGGTCGCCGAGCTGCTTATGCTGGCCGGCCGCCCCATCACGCACGCCATCATGATGATGATTCCCGAGGCCTGGGAGAACCACACCTCGATGGATCCCGCCCGTCGGGCTTTCTACCAGTACCACTCCATGCTGATGGAGCCCTGGGACGGACCCGCAGCCGTTTCCTTCACCGACGGACGGCTTGTGGGAGCAGTGCTGGACCGCAACGGCCTCAGGCCTGCCCGTTACTGGGTCATGGAGGACGGGTTGGTTGTGCTGGCCTCCGAGGTCGGCGTGATCGACGTCGAAGCTTCCAAAATCGTGCGCAAGGGTCGCGTGTCGCCGGGCAAGATGTTCCTGGTGGACACCGAGGACGGCCGCATCATCGAGGATCAGGAAGTCAAGGCCGAGGTCGCCGCAGCGAACCCCTGGGGCGAATGGGTCAAGGAGAACCTGATCGACCTCAAGGACCTGCCCGAGCGTGAGCACGTTGTGCACACTAAGGCCTCGATCAACCGGCGCCAGCGCACCTTCGGCTACACGCAGGAAGAACTGCGCATCCTACTTGGCCCCATGGCGAAGTCCGGCGCTGAGCCGCTGGGCGCCATGGGTTCGGATACGCCCATCGCCGTCCTGTCCAAGCGTCCGCGGCTACTGTTCGATTACTTCGTGCAGTCCTTCGCCCAGGTGACCAACCCGCCGCTGGACTCGATCCGTGAAGAGCTTGTGACGTCCATGGGCGTCACCATCGGACCGGACGGGAACCTGCTGTCCTCCAGCCAGGTGCGCTCGAAGCAGATCGCACTGAACTTCCCGGTCATCAACAATGACGAACTCGCGAAGATCGCCAACCTGGAATCCGATGAGGGCGACCGCCTTACCGTCCGCGTGCGCGGGCTTTACCGGGTCGACGGCGGCGAAGCATCCCTCCGCGCTCGGCTTGCCGAGATCTGTGAGCAGGTTTCCAGTGCGATCAATCGCGGCATCCAGTACGTGGTGCTGTCGGACCGAGACTCGAATGCGCAGTGGGCGCCGATTCCTTCCCTGCTGCTGACCAGCGCGGTGCACCATCACCTGCTCAAGAGCGCCAACCGCACCAAGACTTCCCTGGTAGTGGAGGCGGGCGATGTGCGCGAGGTCCACCACGTAGCGGTGCTGATTGGATACGGCGCCTCGGCGATCAACCCGTACCTCGCCATGGAAAGCTGCGAGGAACTGGTCCGCAATGGTGACATCACGGGGGTTACCGCCGAGCAGGCCGTGGCCAACCTCATCAAGGGGCTGGGCAAGGGCGTTCTGAAGATCATGTCCAAGATGGGCATCTCCACCGTCAGCTCCTACTGCGGTGCACAGACCTTCGAGGCCCTCGGCCTGTCCCAGGAGCTTGTCGACGAGTACTTCCACGGTACGCAGACCCAGCTCGGCGGCGTCGGCCTTGACGTCATTGCCGCCGAGGCGGCTGCGCGCCACGAGTTCGCGTATCCGCAGGACGGGATCGAGGACCCCTACCGCAGCCTGGACAACGGCGGGGAGTACCAGTGGCGCCGCGAAGGACCGCCACACCTGTTCAACCCTGAAACCGTCTTCCGTCTCCAGCACGCTACGCGGGAGCGGCGTTACGACATCTTCAAGGCCTACACGAAGGGCGTGGACGACCAGTCCCGCGAGCTCATGACCCTGCGCGGCCTGCTCGGCTTCAAGGAGGGCCTGCGTCCGCCTGTGCCCCTTGAGGAAGTGGAGCCGGTCTCTAGCATCGTGAAGCGGTTCTCCACCGGCGCCATGAGCTACGGCTCAATTTCGCAGGAAGCCCACGAGACGCTCGCCATCGCCATGAACCGCCTCGGAGCGAAGTCGAACACGGGTGAGGGCGGCGAGGACGTAGACCGTCTGCTCGACCCTGAGCGCCGGTCTGCGATCAAGCAGGTCGCCTCCGGACGGTTCGGTGTCACCAGCCTCTACCTGACCAACGCTGACGACATCCAGATCAAGATGGCCCAGGGGGCCAAGCCCGGCGAGGGCGGTCAGCTCATGAGTCAGAAGGTCTACCCGTGGGTAGCCCGGACCCGGCACTCGACGCCGGGCGTGGCGCTCATCTCGCCGCCGCCGCACCACGACATCTACTCGATTGAGGATCTCGCCCAGCTGATCTACGACCTGAAGCGGGCCAACACGTCCGCACGGGTTCATGTGAAGCTCGTGTCCGAGGTTGGGATCGGCACTGTCGCGGCGGGCGTGACCAAGGCGAAGGCCGACGTCGTACTCATCTCCGGTCACGACGGCGGAACCGGTGCCAGCCCGCTCAACTCGCTCAAGCACGCAGGTGTTCCATGGGAGCTCGGCGTCGCCGAGACACAGCAGACGCTGATGCTGAACGGCCTGCGGGACCGCGTGGTCGTCCAGGTTGATGGCCAGCTCAAGACGGGACGCGACGTACTTATTGCAGCTCTGCTCGGCGGTGAGGAGTTCGGCTTCGCCACTGCTCCGCTCGTTGTATCGGGTTGCATCATGATGCGCGTGTGCCACCTGGACACCTGCCCTGTCGGCGTGGCAACGCAGAACCCCGAACTGCGCAGCCGCTTCACCGGGAAGCCGGAATTCGTTGTGAACTTCTTCGAGTTCATTGCCGAGGAAGTACGTGAGCTCCTGGCCGAGCTTGGATTCCGTTCACTGGATGAGGCCATCGGCCACAGCGAGGTACTCGATGTCCAGCGTGCGATCGACCACTGGAAGGCCGACGGCCTCGACCTCGATCCGATCCTGCGCGGGTACGAGTTCGGCGAAGACGCACCGCTGCGCAACATGTTGCCGCAGAACCACGAGCTCGACCAGCACTTCGACAACAAGCTGATCGAGATGAGCAGTGACGCGCTAAAGCATCGTGCCCCCGTGCGGATCACGCTCGACGTGGTCAACACCGATCGTTCGGTGGGCACCATGCTGGGCTACGAGGTCACGCGGCGGTTCGGCACGGAAACCCTGGCCACGGACACTATCGATGTGACCCTAACCGGCCAGGCGGGCCAATCGCTGGGCGCCTTCCTGCCTGCTGGAATCACGCTCCGGCTGTTCGGAGACTCGAACGACTACGTGGGCAAGGGGCTCTCGGGCGGACGCATCATCGTCCGGCCGGACCGCGCTAACGTATTCGCGGCCGACCGTAACGTGATCGCGGGCAACGTCATCGGCTACGGTGCCACCAGCGGCGAGATCTTCCTTCGCGGCCAGGTCGGTGAGCGCTTCCTCGTGCGCAACTCCGGTGCAACCGCTGTGGTCGAAGGAATCGGCGACCACGGATGCGAATACATGACCGGCGGACAGACACTCATTCTCGGCAGGACCGGCAGGAACTTCGGTGCCGGTATGTCCGGTGGTACGGCCTACGTCCTGGATCTGGACGAAAGCCGCGTCAACATCCAGGCGCTGGACAGCGGTGAGTTGAAGCTCGAGCAACTCGACGCCGAAGACGCTGATATCGTGCGGCAGCTGCTGGTGCGCCACCATGAGGAGACCGAGTCGCCGCTCGCTGCCCAACTACTCGACAATTTCGAGGCCACCGTGCCGCGGCTCACCAAGGTGCTGCCGCGTGACTACGCACGTGTTCTCGATGCCCGGGCCGCTGCCATCGAAGAGGGACTTGATCCCGACGGTGAAGAGGTTTGGAACAGGATTTTGGAGGTTACCGGTGGCTGATCCCCGGGGATTCATGAAGGTGCGCGAGCGGCAGACGCAGCCGCGCCGCCCGGTTCCGGTCCGCATCATGGACTGGAAGGAAGTGTATGAGGCGCAGGAGAAAGGTGTCCTGAAGAGCCAGGCCGGACGCTGCATGGACTGCGGTATTCCGTTCTGCCACCAGGGGTGCCCGTTGGGCAACCTCATTCCCGAGTGGAATGACCTGATGTGGCGCGACAAGGGCCGCGAGGCGATTGACCGCCTTCACGCCACCAACAACTTCCCCGAGTTCACCGGCCGGCTCTGCCCTGCTCCGTGCGAGGCGTCCTGCGTGCTGGGCATCAACCAGCCCGCGGTAACTATCAAGCAGGTTGAGGTCTCCATTATCGATGAGGCCTTCGACAACGACTGGGTGCACCCGCACCCGCCGGAGCGACTGACCGGGAAGACCGTCGCCGTCGTCGGCTCCGGCCCAGCGGGACTGGCCGCTGCACAGCAGCTGACGCGCGCCGGACACACCGTAGCCGTGTATGAGCGGGATGACCGCATCGGCGGGCTCCTGCGCTACGGAATTCCGGACTTCAAGATGGAGAAGGTCCAGCTCGACCGCCGGCTTGAGCAGATGAAGGCCGAGGGCACCCGCTTCCGCGCCGGTGTCGAAGTTGGCCGCGACATCAGCTGGGACCAGCTCCGTCGCCGGTACGACGCCGTCGTTGTCGCCACCGGTGCCACCGTGCCCCGCGACCTCCCCATCCCCGGCCGCGAGCTCGATGGGGTCCACTTCGCCATGGAGTACCTGGTGCAGGCCAACCGTGTAGTGGCCGGCGAGGAGATTGAGGACCAGATCCACGCCGAAGGCAAGCACGTCGTCATTCTTGGCGGCGGCGACACCGGTGCGGACTGCATCGGCACGGCCCACCGCCACAAGGCCGCCTCGGTGACCACGCTGGCCATCGGTCAGCAGCCTCCTTTGGAGCGCATGCCGAACCAGCCGTGGCCCACGTTCCCCACCCTCTTCGAGGTTTCCAGTGCCCACGAGGAAGGCGGCGAGCGTACGTACCTGGCGTCAACCGTCGAATTCGTCGGCGAGAACGGCCAGGTCACCGCAGTCAAGGTCGCCGAGACCGAGTTCGTGAACGGCAAGCGCCTGCCGAAGGCCGGCACGGAGCGCGAAATTCCCGCCGACCTGGTGTTCCTCGCCCTCGGATTCACCGGCCCCGAACCCGCCGGAATCGCGGAGCAGTTGGACGCGGGCTTCGATCAGCGGGGTAATGTTGAACGTGACGGGTATTACATGACGAGTACGCCCGGAATCTTCGTGGCAGGCGACGCGGGGCGTGGACAATCGCTCATCGTGTGGGCAATCGCGGAGGGACGCGCCTGCGCTGCTGCTGTTGACCAGTGGCTTATGGGGCAAACAAAGCTGCCTGCACCGGTGGCACCGACCGACCGCGCTATCAACGTCCTCTAGATCCGACGGCCTACGTCCTCTAGTTCGACGGCGACGCAGCGCATACCAATCTTCGATCACGACATGACAGGCAAGGTTATGAGACGCGCAAAGATAGTGGCCACGTTCGGCCCCGCAATCGCGAGCTATGAGAACACCCTCGCAGTCCTCGAGGCCGGCGTGGACGTCGCCCGGATGAACATGAGCCACGGCGACCATTCCGTGCACAACCAGACCTACGAGTTCGTGCGGAAGGCGGCCGAGGAGCTCGGCCGTCCCGTGGGCATCTTCGCCGACCTGCAGGGTCCCAAGATCCGCCTCGGCCGATTCACCGACGGACCGCACGTGCTGCTGCCGGGAGACATCTTCACGATCACCACTGAGGATGTCGAGGGAACCGCAGAGATTTGCTCCACCACCCACAAGGGTCTGCCGCAGGACGTGAAGGTAGGGGATACCCTCCTGATCGACGACGGCAAGGTGGCGCTGCGTGCCATCGAGGTCGACGACGTCAAGGTGAAGGCGGAGGTGACCGTCGGTGGCGCGGTGTCCAACAACAAGGGCATCAACCTGCCGGGTGTAGCCGTGAATGTCCCCGCGCTGAGCGACAAGGACGAGGAAGACCTCCGCTGGGCAATCCAGCGCGGAGTCGACATGGTGGCGCTGTCCTTCGTGAGGAACGCAGCCGACGTCGAACGCGTGCACGAGATCATGGACGAGGAGGGCCGCAGGGTCCCGGTCATCGCCAAGATCGAGAAGCCGCAGGCCGTTGACGCCATCGAGGAAATCATCGACGCGTTCGACGCAATCATGGTTGCCCGCGGCGATCTCGGCGTCGAACTCCCGCTCGAGGACGTGCCCATTGTTCAGAAGCGCGCCATTGAACTGGCCCGCCGGTGGGCCAAGCCTGTGATCGTTGCAACCCAGGTTCTCGAGTCGATGATCGAGAACCCCCGTCCCACCCGGGCGGAAGCCTCCGACTGCGCGAACGCCGTGCTCGACGGCGCCGATGCGGTCATGCTCTCGGGTGAGACCAGCGTGGGCAAATACCCAATCGAAACCGTGCGCACCATGGCGAACATCATCGAGTCCACCGAGAAGCACGGACTCGATCGCGTACCGCCGCTGGGCAGCAAGCCCAAGACCCGCGGTGGGGCAATCACCCGCGCAGCAGTGGAGATTGCTGACCAGCTGGGCGCAAAGTACATCTGTACGTTCACTCAGTCCGGTGACTCCGCGCGCCGCCTCTCGCGCCTGCGGCCGGGCAAGCCGGTCTTCGCCTTCACACCCGTTCAGTCCACGCTCAACACGATGTCGTTGATCTGGGGCGTTCAGCCGATGCTGGTGGAGTACGCGGAGCACACCGACCAGATGACCGCGCAGGTGGACCGGGTGCTCTTCGAGCAGAAACTCGTGGATCTCAATGACCTCGTGGTCATCGCTGCCGGTTCCCCTCCCGGACAGGCAGGCTCCACCAACTCGATCAAGGTCCACAAGGTGGGCGACATCGCCGACGCCGGCCAGCTGCCCGAGGGCTACACGCCGAGCAAGGAGAAGGTCGGTCCCTGGCCGGTCCGGAACAAGCTCAAGTAACCTGCCGGACGTGCCGTCCAGGCACACACGTCTCACGCGCATCCAGAAAGGGAACCCCGCGGAAGCGGGGTTCCCTTTCTGGATATGGCGGGTGTTGCCTGATGCGGCGGTTGCTGCGCGGGATCGTTTAGTTGACCTGGTTAATGATGGTCTCAGCGACCTCGCGCATGCTGAGGCGGCGGTCCATTGAGGTCTTCTGGATCCAGCGGAAGGCTTCGGGTTCGGTGAGGCCCATCTTCGTGGTCAGCAGGCTCTTGGCGCGTTCCACGAGCTTGCGCGTGGCGAACTGCTCCTGGAGGTCGGACACCTCGTTCTCGAGCGCCTTGATCTCCTCGTGCCGTGACAGGGCGATCTCAATGGCCGGAATCAGGTCAGCGGGGGTGAAGGGCTTCACCACGTAAGCCATCGCACCGGCGTCGCGCGCACGCTCCACCAGTTCCTTCTGGCTGAAGGCGGTGAGCAGGACTACGGGCGCAATCCGCGCCTTCACAATCTGCTCTGCCGCCGTGATGCCGTCCATAACGGGCATCTTGACGTCCATGAGCACGAGGTCCGGCTTGTGTTCCTGGGCAAGGGCAACGGCCTTCTCGCCGTTGTCGGCCTCAGCGACCACTTCGAAGCCTTCGCCGCGCAGGATCTCGACGATATCGAGGCGGATGAGGGTCTCATCCTCGGCGACGACTACGCGTCGTGCCGGGCTCGCGGCGGCTGAGTCGCGGGTTTGAGGCACTGGTGGCTCCTTGATGTACGTTCAGTGTGTTTTGCTTTGGCCCGGCAGCAGGCGACCTCACACGAGGGCATCCGCCGGTTCACTGGAACAGCCTATCGGCATGTAGAGTAGATTCGCGCACTGGCATGGGGATAGTTCCATATCTCACGTCATCCCAAGTCAGGCGGCGCAGGCCCGAATGGCGGAATTGGCAGACGCGCTGCACTCAAAATGCAGTATCGAAAGGTGTGTGGGTTCGAGTCCCACTTCGGGCACCGCTTCCTCGAGGACCTTTCGGATGCGTTCTAATGGAACCCATGTCGATGTCCTCCTATCTCGCCTTTTGCGGACTGTGTGTTGTTCTCGCAGTCACGCCCGGTCCCGACAGTTTCCTGATCCTCAGGTTCAGCCTGCGCAAGGTTTCTTCCGGGATGGCCGCGTCCGTCGGGTCCGCTCTCGGCTATATGGTCTGGGCGGCTCTGGTAGCCGTGGGCCTGGCCGCACTGATTGAGCAGTCCGCCATGGCCTACCGCGGGTTGAAGGTCCTGGGCGGGATCTACCTTGTCTACCTGGGCATCAAGGCCATCCGCGGGGACAGAAAGAACGGCAAGAAGCGGGCATCGGCACCGGAGGTGCCGGTTATCGACCGCGCGCGCCCGTGGAGTTCATTCGGCGCAGGGCTCACCTCGACGATGCTGAACCCGAAGGTGGGTCTCTTCTTTCTGGCGGTGGTTCCGCAGTTCCTGCCCAAGGACGGCTCCGTCGTCGGAGTGACGATGTTCCTTGGGGCGACGCTGGGGACCATCGTGCTGGTGTATCTGGCCGGTCTATGCCTGGTGGCAGCCAAGGCGAACGCCTGGCTGAACCGTCCGCGTGTGACCCGCAACCTCGAGATCTCATCCGGCGGAATACTCGGTGTACTGGGGATCGGAACAGCAGCTTCAGCCGCGCAGGCTTAGCAGCTGAACCTCAGCGCGCTTCCCGGATGAGATTGGTTATGCGTGCAGTTGATAGGCGCCGTCCCTCTTGGTCGGTCATGACCACTTCGTGGGTGGCGAGCGTCCTGCCGAGGTGAATAGCTGTCGCTGTGCCGGTCACCAGGCCGGCTGACGCCGAGCGGTGATGTGTGGCATTGATCTCGATGCCCACCGCCTGACGGAAGGGACCGGCGTGGATACCGGCGGCGAAGGAGCCCAGGGTCTCAGCGAGCACCAGGTGGGCGCCGCCGTGAAGGATCCCCGCAACCTGCTGGTTCCCCTCGACGGGCATGGTGGCCACCATCCGCTCCGCGCTCATCTCCAGGAACACGATGCCCATCTTGGCCGCGAGCCGGCCAATGCCGTGTCCGCGCAGCCACTCGTGCATGTGCGACGGCACACCCGCAGCCCGCAGCTCCTCAAGGTAGGGATGATCATCCTGGACGCCGGGCTCCGGAGTGAATTTGTCATTCATGGGAACTAGGCTGGCACCTGTGAACCAAACAAACCAAACCGTGCAAGTCAGCGCCCCGACAGGCGTCCAGACCAGTCCTGCGCCCGCAGCTGTGAACACTCTGGAGCGGTCGCGCCTCCTGGTGGTTGACGGGCACTCGATGGCATTCCGGGCGTTCTACGCGCTGCCTGCCGAAAACTTCTCCACCGACACGGGCCAGCACACCAACGCCGTCTACGGGTTCACCGCAATGCTGATCAATCTCCTGCGGGACCAGGAGCCAACCCATGTTGCCGTTGCCTTCGACCTTGATACCCCTACTTTTCGGGATGCCGAGTACACCGAGTACAAGGGCGGCCGCTCCAAGACGCCGCAGGAGTTCCACGGCCAGGTGGATTTGATCATCAAGGTGCTGGAGGCCATGCGCATTCCCACCCTGTCCATGGAAGGCTATGAGGCCGACGACGTCCTGGCCACCCTCGCTACCACCGCCGCGGCCCGTGGCTGGGACGTGCAGGTGGTAAGCGGTGACCGGGACGTTTTCCAGCTCGTAAACGACCGCGTTACGGTGCTCTACCCGAAGCAGGGAGTCACCAACATCCCGCAGATGGATGCGAAGGCGGTTGAGGAGAAGTACTTCGTCCCTCCAAGCCTCTACTCGGACCTTGCCGCGCTGGTCGGGGAAACCGCGGACAACCTCGCGGGCGTGCCGGGCGTTGGGCCCAAGACCGCAGCCAAATGGCTCCTGAAGTACGGCGGTCTCGATGGCATTCTGGAGAACCTGGACGCAATCGGCGGCAAGGTCGGCATCGCACTGCGCGAGAACATTGAGAACGTCAAGCGGAACCGCCGTCTGAACCGCCTGCTGACCGATCTCGAACTGACCGTGGACCTGGACACCATGGCCGCCCAGCGCCCCGATCGGGATGCGGTCGAGGATCTGTTCGATTCACTGCAGTTCAATGTGCTCAGGAAGCGGCTGTTCGATCTCTTCGGCGAGGACGAGCCGGAAGTGCCGGGGGCCGAGATGGCTCCGCCGCAGCACCAGATCCTCGCCGATGCCGACGCATTGACCCGATGGATCAGATCGACCAACCAGTCTCCGGCGGCCGTACAGGTTGTCACACGGTCCACAAGCGGGGGAGAGGAAGCGGTCGGCGCTGCACTGGTTACAGACTCCAGCGGCGCATACGTTCCTTTCGAGGACCTCGATGGGGACGCCGAAGCAGTGCTGGCGGGCTGGTTTGCAGACCTGGACGCACCGAAGGTGGTTCACGATTTCAAGGCCGCATACAAGCTGCTGCACGCACGCGGTTTCCACCTTGCCGGGGAAGTGGACGACACCGCGATCTCCGGGTACCTGATCCAGCCCGACCGGCGCAGCTATGAGCTCGCTGACCTGAGCCAGTTCCACCTCAAGCTGACGGTACCGGGAGCCGCAACTCCTACCGGCGGCCAGCAGGCCTTGGCACTGGAGGAGGAAGACGTCGCCACTCCCGCCATCGCTGCCGCCCATGCGGCGCTGGAGCTCAGCCGGCATTTCGCGGGACAGCTTGTGCAACGGGGGGCAAACCAGTTGCTCGCCGGGCTGGAGCTGCCCCTTGCCGAGGTGCTGGCTCGGATGGAGCTTACCGGCATCAGTGTTGCCGTCGACGGCCTTGACCGGCTGTACGACGATTTCTCGGCCACAATGGCCAACACGAGTTCCGAGGCCTTCCGGATCATCGGCAAGGAAATCAACCTCGGCTCACCCAAACAGCTGCAGGCTGTGCTGTTCGATGAACTGGGGCTGCCGAAGACCAAGAAGATCAAGACGGGGTACTCCACCGACGCCGATGCGCTTACCGATCTGATCGTCAAGACTGGGCATCCCTTCCTGGAGCAGCTCCTGGCGCACCGGGATGCATCCAAGCTGCGCCAAACCGTCGAGGGGCTCCGCAAATCGGTGGCCGACGACGGCAGGATCCACACCACATACGTCCAGACCATCGCGGCAACCGGACGCCTGTCTTCGATGAACCCGAATCTGCAGAACATTCCCATCCGGTCGGATGAGGGCCGCCGAATCCGGGAAGCTTTCGTGGTTGGTCCCGGCTACGAGAGCCTGATGACGGCGGACTACTCGCAGATCGAGATGCGCATCATGGCGCACCTCTCGGGCGATGAAGGGTTGATCCAGGCATTCAACGAGGGGGAGGACCTGCACCGGTTCGTGGGCTCCCACATATTCGGCGTGGCGCCCGAGGACGTCACGAGCGCAATGCGTTCAAAGGTGAAGGCCATGTCCTACGGCCTTGTCTATGGCCTGAGCTCATTCGGACTGTCCAAGCAGCTCGCGATCTCCGTTGATGAGGCACGGACGCTGATGCGCGACTACTTCGACCGTTTCGGCGCCGTTCGCGATTACCTTCGGGGCATTGTGGAGCAGGCACGCAAGGACGGTTTCACGTC
The DNA here is from genome assembly GCF_035189165.1 of Arthrobacter sp. JZ12. NCBI lineage: Bacteria > Bacillati > Actinomycetota > Actinomycetes > Micrococcales > Micrococcaceae > Arthrobacter > Arthrobacter sp. JZ12. Next base: position 1,573,543 of record NZ_CP045246.1, read on the forward strand.
GACCATCGAGGGCCGCCGTCGTTACCTGCCGGACCTCTCGAGCGACAACAGGCAGCTCCGTGAGATGGCCGAGCGGGCCGCGCTCAACGCACCGATCCAGGGTTCGGCTGCCGACATCATCAAGAAGGCGATGCTCGGCGTCGACGATGAGCTTCGGGCCCGTGGCCTGTCCTCACGGATGCTCCTGCAGGTGCATGACGAACTAGTCCTCGAGGTCGCTCCCGGTGAGGCGGAGGAGGTCGAGCAGGTGGTCCGTGCGGAGATGGCTGGCGCGGCCGACCTATCGGTCCCGCTCGATGTGTCAGTGGGTACCGGCACCAGCTGGCACGAAGCAGCACACTGACTCCTCGCCAAGTGACCAATGGTCTGGAGGGGCGCGGACGGCTAGGCTGTGCTTTCGTGACTGCCGAACCGCAAATCGCGCCCACCCTACGTGTCGAGTCGTTCACGGCCGCGCAGGGCAGCGACCTGTCCGGAGAGGGCGCGTTCGCGGCCTGGCTTGAAGGCGTGCGCTTCGGGTTCCATCAGGCGCGGGTGGAGCCGGACGACGTTCCGGCGCTTGCCGAGGCGTACGACGCGGATGGCCGCATACTCTGGGGCGCTTACGACGACAACGGCGGAACACATGCCTGGGATCCGCGCATCCCGGTCGCCACCTACGCCACCATGGTCAATTCGTTGAACGTGGGCGGCGGCAGGCTCCTGGACGCACATTTGGTGACCTCGGTGACCGTGCGCCCCACCCACCGGCGCAAGGGGCTGCTGCGCCGGATGATCACCCAGGATCTTCAGGGAGCAGCCGACAGGGGACTGGCGATCGCGGCCCTTACCGCCTCAGAGGCCACCATCTATGGCCGGTTCGGTTTCGGTGCCGCCGCTCTCACCACGAGCGTGGAGGTTGACGTCCGGGAGCGGTTCGAACTGACCGCTCCCTCGTATGGGCGGATGGAGGTCGTGGAACCGCGAAGCGCGGTGGAACTCGCGGATGCCATCTTCGCAGGCTTTCACGCCCGTGCCCGCGGCTCTGTGGGCCGCCAGTACAGTTACGCCCGCATGGCCTCGGGATTGTGGGGCGAGGAACGGCCGCGCCCGGACAACGGGCTTCGAACCGCAGTCCATTACGACGACGACGGCCGCCCGGACGCCTATGTGTCCTACAAATTCAACGGTTGGGATTCAACCCCGACTACCGTGCGGGTGAAGGACCTTGTGGCGGTTTCGGACGCAGCCTACCTTGAGATCTGGCGCTACCTCGGCTCGCTGGACCTGATTGACCGGGTGACCTTCCATGCCGCCCCGGTCCAGGACCCTCTGCCGTGGGCGCTGTCCGACCGCCGCTGCCGGACGCTGAAGTCCGACGAGGACGCACTGTGGCTGCGGATCCTGGACCCGCTGGTGGCCCTGGAAACACGCTTCTATGAGTCCGACGGCACGCTGACAGTGCGGGTGGCCGACGCGCTCCGCCACGCTGCCGGAACCTTCAAGATTGTGGCTGAGGCCGGTTCTGCCGTTGTCTCGAGGCTCGAGGAGGGGACACAGGCGGACATCGACCTCGATGTTTCGGCTCTGGGTTCGCTGTATCTCGGGGGTGTGGACGCAACCATCCTCGCCAGCGCCGGAAGGATCTCGGCATCGTCCCCGGACGCTCTGGGCCTCGCCGACCGGTTGTTCGGTGTCGCCCGTCAGCCCTACTGCGTCACGCACTTCTGAATACCTGTCTCGCTTTGACCCGGATTGTGGGCTGGCGCTAGACTGGATAGGCGTGTCCCGCGCACAGTGACCGGCTGCCAGTTCCCTGATCAGTTTTTGACCAGATTTCTGGCACTGATCTGTCCGGATTTCCGGCTCAGTCCGATCAATGGTGCGGAGGCAGCAGTGCTTACACATTTCCAATTGTCCACTTCCGGACAGGCTTCTCGCGGAGAGCGCATTGACGTGCGCCCGCCATGCGGAGCTAAGGACGGTCCGGAACTCATAAATCATCCACAACGGAGCCCCAACTACATGACCATCACCACCACCGAGAAGCCAGGTGCCCCGCAGGTCGCTATCAACGACATCGGCACCTCTGAGGACTTCCTCGCAGCCATTGACGCCACCATCAAGTACTTCAACGACGGAGACCTCGTCGAAGGAACGGTAGTCAAGGTTGACCGCGACGAAGTTCTGCTCGACATCGGTTACAAGACCGAAGGTGTCATTCCTTCCCGCGAGCTTTCCATCAAGCACGATGTCGATCCGGGGGACGTGGTCTCCGTTGGTGACGAGGTTGAAGCGCTTGTCCTCACCAAGGAAGACAAGGAAGGCCGCCTGATCCTCTCGAAGAAGCGCGCACAGTACGAGCGTGCCTGGGGCGACATCGAGAAGGTCAAGGAAGAAGACGGTGTTGTCACCGGTACGGTCATCGAGGTTGTCAAGGGTGGTCTTATCCTCGACATCGGCCTGCGCGGCTTCCTTCCCGCATCGCTCGTCGAGATGCGCCGTGTCCGCGACCTGGCTCCGTACATCGGCCAGCAGATCGAGGCAAAGATCATCGAGCTGGACAAGAACCGCAACAACGTTGTTCTGTCCCGCCGTGCGTGGCTCGAGCAGACCCAGTCCGAGGTTCGCTCCACCTTCCTCAACAAGCTGGAGAAGGGCCAGGTCCGTCCGGGCGTTGTGTCCTCCATCGTCAACTTCGGCGCATTCGTGGACCTGGGCGGCGTAGACGGCCTGGTTCACGTTTCCGAGCTGTCCTGGAAGCACATCGATCACCCCTCCGAGGTTGTCGAGGTCGGCCAGGAAGTCACCGTTGAGGTTCTCGAGGTTGACCTGGACCGCGAGCGCGTCTCCCTGTCGCTGAAGGCCACCCAGGAAGATCCGTGGCAGACCTTCGCCCGCACCCACGCCCTCGGCCAGGTTGTTCCGGGTAAGGTCACCAAGCTTGTTCCGTTCGGTGCGTTCGTCCGCGTTGAGGACGGCATCGAGGGCCTCGTGCACATCTCCGAGCTGGCAGTCCGCCACGTTGAGCTGGCCGAGCAGGTTGTCTCCGTTGGCGACGAGCTCTTCGTCAAGGTCATCGACATCGACCTCGAGCGTCGTCGTATCTCCCTCAGCCTCAAGCAGGCCAACGAGGGCGTGGACGCCGACAGCACCGAGTTCGACCCGGCTCTGTACGGTATGGCCGCTGAGTACGACGAAGAGGGCAACTACAAGTACCCCGAGGGCTTCGACCCCGAGTCCAACGAGTGGCTTGAGGGCTACGAGGCACAGCGTGCCGCTTGGGAGGCACAGTACGCCGAGGCTCAGGCTCGCTGGGAGGCTCACAAGAAGCAGGTTGCACAGCACGCTTCCGACGACGCTGCTGCCGCCAACGAGTCCGTCGACTCCGGCGCCACCAGCTACTCCTCCGAGCCGGCTGCCGAGTCCAACGTTGGCTCCGGAACCCTGGCTTCGGACGAGGCTCTTGCAGCACTTCGCGAGAAGCTGACCGGCAACTAAGGTCGCTTGAAAAGGCCCTCCACCTTCGGGTGGGGGGCCTTTTTCGCGTATCAACCGCATCGAGCGGGCGGAGATAGCCTAGCTGGCACCCCTTGGTGGTTATTTCCGCCCGGTCGCTGCGGGGCGGGTGCTTACCGTGACAGTGAACTTGGGGTTGCGTGCAACCTGCCGCGTTGGACCTACGAGCCTTTCGAGGGCTGGCCGGTACTGGAGGTGGCTGTTCCACACCGTCCACAGCTCGCTGCCGGTCCCCAGGACCCGGGACGCGTGCTCGAACAGCTTGAGCGCAATACCGGCATGCACAGTGTGGCCCGAGTGGAAGGGCGGATTGAGCACGATCAGCTGTGCGCTTCCGTCCGGCTGGCCGGACAGGCCGTCATCCCGTACGACGACGACCTGCCCGCCGACACCGTTCGCCTCGACTGTTGCGCGCGTCGCCGCCACAGCGGCGGCCGACGTGTCCGTCGCGGTGATGGACAGTCCCGGCCGGATGGCCAGGTAGGAGGCGATCGATCCGTTCCCGCAGCCCAGGTCTATTGCGTGCTCCGCCTGCCGGGCGTTTCCAAGGTGGGGGAGCAGGAACCGTGTACCCGGGTCCAGGCGCGGGCCGCCGAAGGTGGCTCCGAAGGCGCGCAGCTTCAGCGGACGGGGGAGGCCGACGTCGTACTCCGCTTCCGTGGGGAACGGGCACGGTCCGGTCGGCAGGGGACCTGTAGCGGTGAGGATACGGGACTTCTGGCGCGCCAGGCCGGCGCTTACGGTCCTGAAGTAGCGGGTCAGAACTGAGGTCATCGCGGGAGTCATGTGCTTGACGCGGCCCCCGGCAAGAACCGTGACTGTCGGATCGGCTGCGGCGGCGATGTGCCAGGCAATTTCCTCCAGCGCGTCCAGTGACCGTGGAAGCTGCAGCAGGACCAGCCGGACGCCGTCGAACACCTCGCCGTCGAGGGAGGAGGAACGGAACCGGCCCTCGAAGCCGAAATTGCGTGCGTTGGCGGCGAGCGCCAACTCACTCGTCAACGAGTCCTGGTGGACGCGCACCCCCTCGGCTCCGCCGTGCAGCGCGCCGCAAGTTAGTGCCCCGTGGGTGTCGCCGACGACGGCCACCTCACCTGGAGCCGAGGCTTGCAGCAGCTCCGCTGCCGAGTCGAGGAGCAGGCGGTCGGTGGCGTCGGCCGCGAAAAGATTGTTTGCCTCGACATCAGGCCATCGTCGAAGGGCGTCGAGGTTGAACTCAGGCACAGTCGACCCATTCCTCGCCGGCCTGGGAGAGCAGTGCCTGCCCCGCCGTGAGTCCTGCAATGCGTCCGTGGAAGGAATCCACTGCTTCCTGCCCGCCCGCAACGGCGGCGGTGATGGAGGCGAGCTGTACGTCGTAGGCCGAGCCGAGGACGGCGATGCCGGTGGTACGCAGGTCGTTCTCGAGTTTCCCGGCAATTGCAGGCGGCACAGCAATCGTGAACAGGCGCCGTCGTTCGCGCTTCAGGAAAGAGGCTGAATCGAGGGCGCTGGAGACGGACTCGGAGTACGCGCGGACCAGGCCGCCCGCTCCAAGGAGGACTCCGCCGAAGTAGCGGACCACCACGGCAACAATGTCGCTCGCGTCGGCGCGGCCGGGAGCCGTTTCCCGTCGCATCAGAGCCTCGAGCATCGGGGCGCCGGCAGTGCCGGACGGCTCGCCGTCGTCGTTGGCCCGCTGGATCTCACGGGCCGGACCGATCAGATAGGCGCTGCAATGATGCCGGGCATCCGGGAATTCTCTGCGAAGCCGTGCAACCAGGGCACGCGCCTGCTCGTCGCTCTCCACCCGCTCAAGAACTGTGATGAAGCGGGAGCGCCGTATCTCAAGCTCCTGCCTGTGGGGTGCGGCGATCGTGGTGTAGCTCAGCGCCGTCCCGGTTGCAGTCATCAGTCCAGTTTAGGCACCTGGGCGAAACAGGCAGCCCTGTCCGCCCAGGCAGCCCCGTCCGCCCAAACAGGCCAAGGACGGCAGGTAGCCTTGCAGACATGCTGAGGGTCGGATTGACGGGTGGGATCGCCGCGGGCAAGTCTTTGGCGGCAAGGGCACTGCAGGAAGCAGGTGCGGTGCTGATCGATGCGGACCGTCTGGCGCGTGTGGTGGTTGAGCCCGGGTCGGAAGGATTACGGGAGGTCGCTGCGGCATTTGGACCCGGTGTGCTTCAGGAGGACGGGTCGCTGAACCGGCCGGCGCTCGGAGCGCGCATCTTCTCCGACCCCGGGAGCAGGGAAACCCTGAACGCCATCATCCACCCGCGCGTCCGGCGGCTGGCTGCGGAGGCCGAGGCAGCGGCCGCTTCAGGTTCAGCAGGCGCCGTCGTCGTGCACGACATCCCCCTCCTGGTCGAGACCGGACAGGAGGAAACCTTCCATCTGGTGCTTGTGGTGGACGCGCCGGAGGACCAGCGGGTTCAGCGGATGGTTGTCCACCGCGGCATGTCCGAGCAGGATGCGCTCAGCCGCATCCGGGCGCAGGCTGATCCGGCCGCGCGGAGGGCTGCGGCCGACGTCGTGCTGGACAATTCGGGAGCCCCGGGGGACCTGGTGGATGCGGTACGGCGCTTGTGGAAGGACAGGCTTGTTCCCTTCGCCCGGAACATCGAGCTGGGCCGTGTGGCGGAACGCAGTGGCGGGCCCGTGCTCGTCGAGAACCCTGACTGGCCGCGGGAAGCCGACCTGCTCGGACGGCGCTTGAAGCGCCTGGACCCCCGCGTGGTCTCGGTGCAGCACGTCGGCTCCACTGCCGTTGGGGGGCTGCCGGCGAAGGACGTCCTGGACCTTCAGCTCACGGTACGTTCCCTCGACGACGCTGACGCTCTCTGCGACCTCCTCACCGCTGCCGGATTCCCTCGGCTGCCGGGCACCTGGCAGGACACTCCGACGCCGGAGGCACCGGACCCGGAGCTCTGGCAGAAGCGGCTCCACTGCAACGCCGATCCCGGCCGGGCCGTGAACCTCCACGTAAGGGCTGCCGGCTCGCCCGGCTGGGTGTATGCCCTCGCCTTCCGGGACTGGCTGCGCGCCAACCCGGACATGGTTCAGGCGTACCTCACGGAGAAGGTTCGGTGCGCGCAGGAGCATCAGGGCGACTTCACTATCGCGGGATACGCGGCTGCCAAGGAGGCCTGGTTTACGCAGTTTGCCGCGCCGCGCCTGTCCGCCTGGAAGAACGACGTCGGCTGGTCGCCTGAGCAGGCGGCGGAACAGTAAGAAGCGCGTTCACCGGCAGCTGAGACCGGGGGCTGCGGACTGAACTTGTCCGGGGTAAGGACTAACGTTTAAGCATGAGTCTTGCGCAGGAGATCAACCGCGTCGTCGCGCCCTTCGAGGTGGTCAGCGAATACCAGCCCGCCGGAGACCAGCCAACCGCCATCAAGGAGCTCGCCGAGCGGATCAACGCCGGTGAGAAGGACGTGGTGCTGCTGGGCGCCACCGGTACCGGAAAGAGCGCGACCACGGCCTGGCTGATCGAACAGGTGCAGCGCCCCACCCTGGTGATGGTTCAGAACAAGACGCTGGCCGCGCAGCTGGCCAACGAGTTCCGCGAGCTCCTGCCCAACAATGCGGTGGAGTACTTCGTCTCCTACTACGACTACTACCAGCCCGAGGCCTACGTCCCGCAGACGGACACCTTCATCGAGAAGGACTCTTCCATCAACGAGGAAGTGGAGCGGCTGCGCCACTCGGCGACCAACGCGTTGCTGACCCGGCGCGACGTCGTCGTTGTTGCCACCGTTTCCTGCATCTACGGCCTGGGTACACCGGAGGAGTACATCTCCGCCATGGTCACCCTGCAGCAGGGGCAGGAACTGAACCGGGATGCGCTCCTGCGGCAGTTCGTGGCAATGCAGTACGTCCGCAACGACATGGACTTCCACCGGGGGACTTTCCGCGTGCGCGGTGACACGGTGGAAATCATCCCGATGTATGAGGAGCATGCCGTCCGGATCGAGTTCTTCGGCGATGAGGTGGAGCGCATCTACACGCTGCACCCGCTGACGGGCGAGGTGATCCGCGAGGAAACCGAGATGTACATCTTCCCGGCCTCCCACTACGTCGCCGGACCGGAGCGCATGAGCCGGGCGATCACCCGCATCGAGGACGAGCTGCGGGAGCGGCTGGAGGAATTGGAGTCCCAGAACAAGCTGGTCGAGGCGCAGCGGCTGAGGATGCGCACCACCTACGATCTCGAGATGATGCAGCAGATGGGCTTCTGCAACGGAATCGAGAACTACTCACGCCACATTGACGGACGGACTCAGGGGAGTGCCCCGCACTGCCTCCTGGACTACTTCCCGGACGACTTCCTGCTGGTAGTGGATGAATCCCACGTCACCATCCCGCAGATCGGTGCCATGTATGAGGGCGACATGTCGCGGAAGCGCACGCTGGTGGACCACGGGTTCCGCCTGCCCTCGGCGATGGACAACCGTCCCCTCAAATGGGATGAGTTCCTCGAGCGGATCGGGCAGACCGTGTACCTTTCGGCAACGCCGGGCAAGTACGAGCTGAGCAAGTCCGACGGTTACGTCCAGCAGATCATCCGTCCCACCGGCCTGGTGGATCCGGAGGTCATCGTCAAGCCGAGCAAGGGCCAGATCGATGATCTCCTGGGCGAGATCCAGTTGCGCGTTGAACGGGACGAACGGGTCCTGGTGACCACGTTGACCAAGCGCATGGCCGAAGACCTCACCGGTTACCTGCTGGAACACGGGGTCAAGGTCGAATACCTCCATTCCGACGTCGACACCCTCCGCCGCGTCGAACTCCTGCGGGAGCTCCGGCTGGGAACTTTCGACGTGCTGGTGGGCATCAACCTGTTGCGCGAGGGCCTGGACCTGCCCGAGGTGTCGCTGGTCAGCATCCTCGACGCCGACAAGGAGGGCTTCCTCCGCAGCTCCACTTCGCTCATCCAGACCATCGGCCGCGCGGCGCGAAACGTCTCCGGCCAGGTCCATATGTATGCGGACAGGATCACTGACTCGATGGCCAGCGCCATTGAGGAGACCAACCGCCGCCGGGACATCCAGGTTGCGTACAACAAGAAGAACGGCGTGGACCCGCAGCCCTTGCGCAAGCGCATCGCTGACATCACCGACACCCTGGCACGCGAAGACGCCGACACCCGCGCGCTGCTGGAGAAGACCGCGAAGAGCTCGAAGGGCAAGGGGAAGGGCAAGGGCGCGGCCGTCCGTTCCGACGGCCTGGCAGCCGTGCCGGCCGAAGACCTGACCGACCTGATCAGCCAGTTGACCCAACAGATGCATGCCGCCGCTGAAGAACTGCAGTTCGAGCTGGCCGCGCGGTTGCGCGACGAGGTGAGCGATCTGAAGAAGGAGCTGCGGCAGATGCAGTCCGCGGGACATGCCTAAGCCATGACTGCGGAGCCGGGGTCCTATGGTGCACAGCTCACCGAGATAAGGGTTCACGGCATCGGTGACCACGAGTACTACACCAGTCTTGGCCTTCCGCGCGAGAAGTCCCTGAACGCGTGGGTGCAGGTCGCCGAACCGCCGCCGCTCCCCGGCCATCGGCTCAGGATCCTCAACTGGTCCCGATCCAGCCGCCGCAGGACCAGCTTCCTCTGGTACCTCGCATTTCCATTTACTCTCGCCAATGTTGCAGGCCGAATGGAACCGGGTGCCGCCTTGGCCGACCCCGGCAGCCAGCGGCTCCTTGCAGGCGTGGTTGCGGTTGTCGGCCTGCTGCTGACGCTCTCCCAGCTCGCCTGGATTGTTGTGCTGGGGGAGACGGTTCTGCGTTCCCTGCCGGTTCCCGATTTCTGGGTCAGCGCCTTGCCGCTTACGGCGGTGGGCCTGATGCTGGCCTGGCTGATCTTTCGGTACCGCACAGTCATTCGGAACCAGTCGGGCCGGCGCGGGCAGCTGGGTGCAACCCTCGTTCACGGGATTGTCCTCTTTGTTGCCGGTGTACTGGTGACCCTGTTCCCGCCGGCTCAGCTTCCGCACGCCGGCTGGCCCTCAACGGATGTTCCAGCTGACGGCGCAAGGCTGGACGCAATGGCACTCTGGATAGCGGTGAGCACCGGGGGCGCCTTCCTCGCAGCGCTGCTGCTCTCGGTCCGAAGTGCCGCTGCCTCCGGTCAGGTGGGCAGTGCCCGGGCACCCCTGGCGGCGGCAGCGGCCCTGCTGGCGGTTGCCGTTCCCCTCATGCATGCGGTGACCGCACTGCTCAGGCTCGTGATCGACAATGCCGTGACTTATGTGGCGGGTCTCTTCGCGTTGGTGCCGACCCCCCGGAATGGAACGGGGATCCTGCTGGCCTACGACAACCCAGCCGACCCCGGGGACAGCAGGCTCGATCTCTTCCCTTTTTTGGTGCTCATCGCAGTGGTGGCGGCTATCGTGGCGATCGCCGTCGTCTTCGTGTTTGCGCCGGGGCCCGGCCTGCCGCCGCTGAGGGGCGGCAAAGCCGCGCGCGGCCGCTGGTGGCACAGCGTCGCCGGCTCGGCACCCAGCCTGCTGCCCGGGATCGTGCCGCTCGCTGTGGTTCTTGCGCTGACGGCGACGACGACGGCGGCTGCGCTCGGGGAGGGCAGGCTGGGCGGTCCGTGGCTCGCGCTGGCAATCCTCGTGCTGCAGATCGCGGGCGCCTTCGTGGTGCTGGTCATCCTGCTCGGGCAGTTCCGTCCGCTGCGAGAGGTGCTCGGCAAGGTAGCGGACGTCGCGGGCTTCTGGCCGGTCCGGGACCACCCGCTCGCCGGGTCCTCCTACCGTGACGCGGCTGTCGCAGGGATAGTCCAGCTCGTCAGCAGACACTCCGACGGTGAGGTGGTGCTGGTAGCCCACAGCCAGGGGTCGGCTCTGTGCGCCTGGATGGTGGCCCACCGGCATGGGCGAACGGGATCCGCTCGTCTGCCCCATCTCGTAACCGCCGGTGCACCGCTCTACTCCATCTACGCGCAGTACTTCCCCGCCTACTTCAGTCCCGAAGTGCTGGACACCGTGGCAGGCTGCACCCGATCCTGGACGAACTTCTGGAGGGAGACCGACCCGGTAGGTTCCCCGGTGCCGGGAGCGGAGAACCGACTGCTGCCCGACCGCAGGTCCGATGGAGTGGTACGTGGCCACAGCGACTACTGGACCGAGCCTGCCATCATCGAGCATGTGGCAGGGCTGGCGGGCAAGCAGGCCTGACGGCGTCCAACATGTTGGTGGTATTTCAGGATCGCGGTTCGGCGCGGGTACCATGGTCCAGACGTAGGGGAGTATCCTTTCGCGCTACGAACGTCAACACGCAGGCCAATGAGGATCTGCCGGGCGTAGCGGCCGCGTTGATCGTTCCAATGAGCAAGTCGTTTCATTGAGCAAGCGCGGCGGAGAGACTTGCGGGTTCTGTCATAACTCCGAAAGGGTACCTAGTGCTTGAACTGCCCCTTGCCTTTGAAATAGGCACCTTCGTGGTCCTGGGAATTATTCTCCTTCTGGACCTTCTGCTGGTCGTCAAGCGACCGCACGAACCGTCCATGAAGGAAGCCGGCCTCTGGGTCGCGTTCTACGTGGGGCTCGCGCTGATCTTCGCAGCGCTGATGTTCGTCTTCACGGGTCCGGAATTCGGCGGTCAATTCGTCGCCGGCTGGGTGACCGAATACAGCCTCAGCATCGATAACTTGTTCGTCTTCATCATCATCATGGCCAGGTTCTCGGTGCCCCGTAAGTACCAGCAGGAAGTGCTGATGGTGGGCATCATCATCGCGCTGGTCCTGCGCGGAATCTTCATCCTGCTCGGTGCAGCGCTCATCAGCAACTTCTCCTGGGTCTTCTACGTCTTCGGCGCCTTCCTCCTGTGGACCGCGTACCACCAGGCGAAGGACTCCGGTGAGGAGGAAGAGGACAAGGAAAACAAGCTCATTGCCAAGCTGCGCAACGTGTTGCCGATGAGCGAGCACTACGACGGCAACAAGATCCGCACCGTAGTGAACGGCAAGAAGCTCTTCACCCCGATGATCATCGTGTTCATCACCATCGGTTTGACCGACCTCATGTTTGCGGTCGACTCGATCCCGGCGATCTTCGGGCTGACCGAGAGCCCGTTCATCGTGTTCACCGCGAACCTGTTCGCGCTGATGGGCCTTCGACAGCTTTACTTCCTGCTCGGCGGACTGATGACGCGACTGGTCTACCTCAAGCACGCCCTGTCCTTCATTCTCGCCTTCATCGGCGTGAAGCTGATCCTGCACGCGATGCACGAGAACGAGCTGCCGTTCATCAACGGCGGACAGCACATCGAGTGGGCCCCGGTCATCCCGACCTTCCTCTCGCTCGGCATCATTCTGGGAACCATCGTGATCGCCGTTGTTGCCAGCCTGCTCAGCCCGGCCGCCAAGCAGGCAAAGATCGACGCGGAACTTGCCGCGGACGCCGAGCGCGCCCGCACCGGTGGCCCGGATCACTGATCCGTAACGGGTACAGCTTCGCTACCTCGAAAAGCGCCGGTCCTGCCTTGGCAGGGCCGGCGCTTCTGCGTTCGCATCGAAAGGGCTGAGCCAGGAATCACCATCGGACGGAAGGCCGAGCGGTTAGGCCTCCGTCATGGCAAGAAGCCGCGAGAAGATGGCGTCGCCGTCGTCGGATATTCCGTCATGGTGAAATTCCGGGGTTTCCCAGACCTGCAGCCCCTGCACCTGCGCTGCCGTTTCCAGCGACAGGTCCCGGTCCACATAGATGTCGTCGCGGTACACGGCTGCGGCGACAGGGACCGCGTTGCGGGCCAGCTGGGCCCGACTGTACAGCGGGCCCCAGTCATCGACATCCGCGAGAATGTCAGCTGTTTCCCGGAGCGGAACCAGCGCCGGGTCCTCGTCGAAGTACCAGGGGTAGACCATTTCCCCGGTGAGGAGCGGCTCCGGGGCGTCGGGCAGGAACTTCGGGAACTCCGGCAGGACACGCCACGCCGACCACCGCGATGCCTCGCCCTGGCAGTAGATCGACTCGTGCAGCAGTGCGTAGAGGGGATTCGAGCGCCGGCTGATGACTGGCTGGAGCTGGTCGAGGAAGACGGGGGAGAGCCGGTCCCCTGACGGCGCGAACGCGTCCTCCAAAAGGTAGTGGAGTGAGTCGATGCGGGTGTTGCCTCCGAGGTAGGAGCCCACCATCTGGAAGCGTTGCGGGGTCAGCCGTTCCCCTGTCGGCAGGATTTCTGCTACCTTCTCCAGATGCCGGGCAATGCGGGTCACCGCGGCACGATCCTCCGGGTAGCGGGCGAAGTACTCCCGATTGCGGGCCGCCACCCTCTCGAAGGTCTTCCGGTAAACCCGCTCCGGTGACCCGGAGATCGGGGCGAGCCCGCCGGTGATCAGTGCCCGCTCGATACCCTCGGGAGCGAAGGACAAATACGTCAACGTGCAGAAGCCCCCGAAGCTTTGTCCGAACACCGTCCAGGGTCCGGAACCGAGCGCTTCGCGCACCGCCTCCGCGTCCGCAACGATCGAGTCCGCGCGGAAATGCCGGAGGTACCGGGCCTGATCCTGCGGCGTACCGCGACTCGCGAGGGAAAGCGCATCCGCCGGTGTGGAAAGCCCGGTGCCGCGCTGGTCGAGCATCAGGATGCGGAACCGCCGCGCCGCAGCTTTCATCCAACCGGAAAGCTGGGTGACGCGGTTGCCGCGGATCCCGGGCCCGCCCTGAAGGAACAGCAGCCACGGAAGCCGCGCGGCAGCACCGTCGTCGTGCTCAAGTGAACTGTACTCACGCGCGAAGAGTTCGATCCGCTCGCCGTCGGGATCGGTGTGGTCCAGCGGTACCGAAAAGTAATGCGCTGTGCAGCGCAGACCACGCATGGTGAGCGTCCGGCCGCTTGAGTGGTGCGCCTGGCTCACGAGTCGGCGTCGGCAAAGGCGGCGAGGGAAGGGCCGGTCAGGCGGAACGTTGTCCACTCGTCCTGCGGCGCTGCGCCGAGGCTGCGGTAGAAGCCGATGGACGGCTCATTCCAGTCCAGCACGGACCATTCCACCCGTGCGTACCCGCGCTCGGAAGCTATCCGCGCCAAGGTCTGCAGCAGCGCTTTGCCATATCCGGAGCCACGCGCTTCAGGGCGCACGTACAGGTCTTCCAGGTAGATCCCGTGGACGCCTTCCCAGGTGGAGTAGTTCAGGAACCAGAGGGCAAAGCCCTGGACACCGCCGTCGTCCTCGGCCACGTGGGCAAAGATGCGGGAGTTTTCGCCGAAGAGCGCATCTTCCAGCCCTTCGACGGTGTTGCGGACAGCATCGGGTTCTTTCTCGTACTCTGCGAGATCATGGATCAATTGCAGGATGATGGGCACGTCGTCGCGACGTGCCTCGCGGATAGCAGTCATAAAGCCAGCGTACTGTCAGCCTGCGTTTGGGCAGGGCCCTACGGCGCCCCTACGGAGACGATCCTGACGGCCGGAGCGCCGGCCTCGTCGGAAGCAGCCAGGTCGATGACGGCGTTGATGCCCCAATCCTGGTCTCCGGAAGGATCCTTCAGGATCTGCCGCACCTCCCACCGGTCCGGGAACTTCCGAATGATCAGCAGCGCTGGTCCCCGCGCGTCCGGGCCGTCGTCGATGTCGTCATGGGCATCGAAGTAGCCGTCCAGGGCGTCCGCCCAGCGTGCGGCGTCCCAGCCGGAGCCCTCATCGAGGCGGCCGAGTGCTTCCTCATTCTCGTCGGCGAAGAGTTGCACCCGTTGGAACATCTCGTTCCGCACCATCACCCGGAAGGCCCGCTCGTTGGAGGTTACGGAATCCGGTTCCGGCGGTAGGTCCACCTTCTCCGGGTCGCGGCTGTGGACGCCGGCGGCGAGTTGCTCCCACTCGTCGAGCAGGCTCGAATCGACCTGGCGGATCATCTCCCCGAGCCACTCGACGATGTCCGAAAGATCCTCACGCAGGGCATCCCTCGGGACGGTTTGCCGAAGGGCCTTGAAGCAGTCGGCCAGGTAGCGGAGCAGGATGCCCTCGGAGCGGGCGAGACTGTAGAACGAGATGTACTCACCGAAGTTCATGGCCCGCTCGTACATGTCCCGTACCACCGATTTGGGGCTGAGCTCGAAGTCTCCGAGCCACGGGGAGCCCGAACGGTAGGTGTCGAACGCCTGCGTCAGCAGCTCCGCGAGCGGCTGCGGATACGTGACCTCCTCGAGGCGCGCCATCCGCTGGTCGTAGTCGAGGCCGTCGGCCTTCATGGCCGCCACGGCCTCCCCACGTGCCTTCTTCTCCTGCGCGCTGAGCACCTGGCGCGGCTTCTCAAGCGTGGCCTCGATGACCGAGACGACGTCGAGCGCATAGGACGGGCTTTCCGGGTCCAGAAGCTCCAGGCTGGCTAGCGCGAAGGGGGAGAGCGGCTGGTTCAGCGCGAAGTTGGCCTGCAGGTGAACTTTCAGCCGCACGGTCCGGCCATCCTCGTCCGGCTCATCCAGCCGCTCCACGATCCCGGCGGTGACCAGTTCACGGTAGATGCTGATGGCCCGGCGGAGGTGGGCGAACTGCCGCGCGGGCGGCTCGTGGTTGCCGCGCAGGAGGTTCTGGACCGTGGCGAGGGGATCTCCGGGGCGCTCCAGGAGGTTGAGCAGCATGGAGTGGCTGACCGCGAAACTGGACGCCAGGGGCTCGGGAGTGCCCTCCACCAGTCGGTCGTACGTCGGCTTTCCCCAGGAGACGAAGCCCTGCGGCGGCTTCTTGCGCACGACCTGGCGCAGCTTCTTCTGGTCGTCTCCGAACTTCGCGACGGCCTTGGCCATCGCCCTGGTGTTCTCGACGACGTGGTCCGGCGCCTGCACGACGACGGTTCCCGCGGTGTCGTAACCCGCGCGGCCGGCGCGGCCGGCAATCTGGTGGAATTCGCGCACGTTGAGCAGGCGGGTCCGCACGCCGTCGTACTTGCTGAGGGCGGTGAGCAGGACGGTGCGGATCGGCACATTGATTCCGACGCCGAGGGTGTCGGTGCCGCAGATGACCTTCAGCAGGCCGGCCTGCGCAAGCTGTTCCACCAGCCGCCGGTACTTGGGCAGCATGCCGGCGTGGTGCACGCCGATCCCGTGCCGGACCAGACGGTTCAGTGTCTTCCCGAACCCGGCGGAGAACCTGAAGGAAGCGATGAGCGCGGCGATGCGGTCCTTCTCTTCGCGGGTGCACACGTTGATGCTCATGAGGTTCTGGGCGCGCTCGATCGCCTCGAGCTGGCTGAAGTGCACCACATAGACAGGGGCCTGGTGCGTGGACAGCAGCTCCTCAAGCGCTTCCTGGAGTGGATCCTCCGAGTAGTAGAAGTTGAGCGGGATGGGGCGGTCTGCGGAGGAGACCAGTACGGTGGGCCGCCCGGTGCGGGCGGTCAGGTCGGTTTCGAAGCGTTCGACGTCGCCGAGCGTCGCCGACATGAGCAGGAACTGGGCCTGCGGCAGCTCCAGGAGCGGAACCTGCCAGGCCCAGCCGCGCTGCGGGTCAGCGTAGAAGTGGAATTCATCCATGATGACGGTGCCGACGTCGGCCCCGTTTCCCTCACGCAGCGCAATGTTGGCCAGGATTTCGGCGGTGCAGCAGATAATCGGGGCGTCCTGGTTGACTGCCGAATCGCCGGTAACCATGCCCACGTTCTCAGCCCCGAAAATGGCGCACAACGCGAAGAACTTCTCGGACACCAGCGCTTTGATGGGGGCCGTGTAGTAGCTGCGTCGGCCCTCGGCCACCGCGTGGAAGTGAGCCGCCACGGCCACCAGCGATTTCCCCGAGCCGGTAGGGGTAGCCAGGATGACATTGCTGCCGGATACCAGTTCAAGGACGGCCTCGTCCTGCGCGGGATACAGGCTGATGCCGTTGCTCTCCGACCAGGCGATGAATGCGGTGTAGACGGCGTCGGCGTCGGGCGCGCCTGGCCGTTCGGTCTGGGGGAGGTGGTCCTGGATGCTCATGTCCTCCCACCCTATCCGCTCAGCGTCAGTGCAGGCCGGTAGGGTGGGCAGCATGCGCTGGGACCCCGCACAATACGAGCTATTCGCCGATCACCGGTCGCGCCCCTTCTTTGACCTGGTGGGGAGAATCGGTCATCACGCACCACGCAGGGTGGTGGACCTCGGCTGCGGTTCGGGAGAGCTCACTGCTGTCCTCGCGCAGCGGTGGCCGGATGCCGAGGTCCTCGGCATCGACTCCTCGCCCGAAATGGTCAATGCGGCCCGGAGGCGGCCGCACCAGCCGCCCAACCTTGCTTTCGCCGTGGGCGATGTCCGCGACTTCCGCCCGGCGGCTGGCACCGACGTCGTTGTTTCCAACGCTGTACTGCAGTGGGTGCAGGGGCACCAGGAGCTGTTGGTGCAGTGGGCGTCGCTGCTCGAAGAGGGAGCCTGGCTTGCCGTACAGGTGCCCGGCAACTTTTCGGCCCCCTCGCACACCCTGATGCGCGGGCTTGCTGACTCGGAGAGGTGGCGGGGCCGGCTTGGCGGAGTGCTGCGCCATGACGACGCCGTCGGGAGCCCGGACGAATACCTGCGGCTCCTGCGCGGGGCCGGGCTGGAAACCGATGCGTGGGAAACCACCTACCTGCATCTGCTGCACGGAGCGGATCCAGTCCTGGAATGGGTGCGCGGGACCGGCCTGCGGCCCGTGCTTGCCGCCTTGCCCGAGCAGGACGCGGCGGAGTTTGAGCAGGCTTATGCGCGCGACCTGCGGTTGGCTTATCCAGCAGAGGCCGACGGCGCCACGCACTTTCCCTTCCGCCGCATCTTTGCGGTCGGAGTCAAGTCACCAACCCCGTGAACGCCACTCGCTGAGGAAGGGACGCTCCGCGCCGAGCGTTGTCGGCTTGCCGTGTCCGGGGTGCACGACGGTGTCATCGTCGAACCGGTCGAACAGGCGCTCCACCACGTCCCGGTACAGCGAGTCGAAGCGCTGGGGGTCCTTCCCCGTGTTTCCCACTCCACCCGGGAACAGGGAATCCCCGGTGAAAAGGTGAGCCGGACCGTGCGGGTCCCGGTAGGCAAGGGCTACCGACCCGGGCGTATGCCCGCGCAGGGCTATGGCCTCCAGGGAGAATCCGTCGAATTCACCGACGTCTCCGTGGTCCAGGGGAACATCCGTCGGTACGGCGATCTCGGGGATATCGTCTCTGCCGGCCGCTGTGCGCGCTCCCGTCTTCCGCACGACTTCGGCGAGCGCGCGCACATGGTCCCAGTGCGCGTGCGTGGTGATAATGAGGGCCAGTTTCGCCTCGGACGCCGCGTCCTGGGCACCGTCCTCGAGAAGCCGAAGGATCGCCGCCGCGTCATCGGCAGCGTCAATGAGCACCTGGGCTCCACTGGACTTTGCAGTGAGCAGATAGACGTTGTTGTCCATCTCGCTGACCGAGATGCTGCGGATGGTCAGGTCCTTCAGATCGTGCATGGTGGCCACTCTAGCTGCGTGGCAGAATGTGAGCACCCCACCAACGTCCAGGAGCGCGCACCGTGAATTCTGAAGTGACGGCGTGGCTGCGCATCGATCCGAACAGTTCAGTACCGCCCTATGAGCAGTTGCGCGTGCAGATCCTTGACGCCGCAAATGACGGGTCGCTGCCGGTCGGTACCCGGCTTCCGCCAGTCCGCACCCTTGCCGGCCATCTGGGCGTTGCCGTCAATACCGTCGCCCGTGCCTACCGGGAACTCGAACAGGCACACATCGTTGTGACCCGTTCACGCGCCGGAACGGTGGTCGCCGCAGCAGGCGATGAGGCACGGCGCAAGGCTGCGGAAGGCGCAGCCGAATACGCCCGGCTCATTAAAGCTAACGGGCTGACCGAGGACGAGGCAGTCTCCTATCTGCGCGCCGCTCTGCGCCGTCGGTGAACATCACCGCCGACACGCCGGGATTTGGGGCATTCGAATATGTCTTCGAACATCGCTTCCACTAAAGTGAAATGGTGTCTATAGCAACTTCCGTGGATTCCGCAGTTTCCCATCCCGACAAGCTGCCTCACGACCTGTCCCGTCTGATCGTCAAGGGCGCACGCGAGCACAACCTGCGCAACGTGGACCTGGACCTGCCCCGGGACGCCATGATCGTCTTCACCGGACTCTCCGGGTCCGGCAAGTCGTCCCTGGCGTTCGACACCATTTTCGCGGAGGGCCAGCGGCGTTACGTGGAGTCGCTGTCGGCGTATGCCCGCCAGTTCCTCGGTCAGGTGGACAAGCCGGATGTCGACTTCATCGAGGGTTTGTCTCCGGCGGTGTCGATCGACCAGAAGTCGACCAGCAAGAATCCGCGCTCCACGGTCGGCACAATCACGGAGATCTACGACTACATGCGCCTGCTGTGGGCGCGCGTAGGCCGCCCTCACTGTCCGGTGTGTGGTGAAGCAGTCACCAAGCAGACTCCGCAGCAGATCGTCGACCAGTTGATGGAACTGGACGCGGGAACGCGCTTCCAGGTGCTCGCCCCAGTGGTGCGCGGGCGCAAGGGTGAGTTTGCGGATCTGTTCCAGGATCTTGCGGCGAAGGGATACTCCCGCGCCCGCGTTGACGGCGACCTGATCCAGCTCACCGATCCGCCCAAGCTGGGCAAGCAGTTCAAGCACACCATTGAGGTCGTGGTGGATCGCCTCGTCGTCAAGGAAGGCGTTCGCCAGCGGCTCACGGATTCGATCGAAACCGCGCTCAAGCTCGCGGAGGGTCGCGTCCTCGCGGACTTTGTGGACCTCGAGTCCGATGACCCGCACCGCATCCGTGCTTTCTCCGAGAACCTCGCGTGCCCCAACGAGCACCCGCTGGCGATCGATGAAATCGAACCGCGATCCTTCTCGTTCAATAATCCGTTCGGTGCCTGTCCGGCCTGTACCGGCATCGGCACCAAGCTGGAGGTGGACGAGGAACTGGTGGTGCCCAACCCGGATCTCTCACTTCGTGAAGGCGCAATTGCTCCGTGGGCGCTGGGCGCAGCCACCCTCGAATACTGGACCCGGCTGCTCGAGGGGCTTTCGAAGGAACTTGATTTTTCCATCGATACGCCGTGGAACAAACTTCCTGCCCATGCCCGGGACGCCGCTCTGTACGGCAAGGACCACAAGGTCGTTGTGCAGTACCGCAACCGGTTCGGCCGGGAGCGCAAGTACAGCACTGGATTCGAGGGCGCGGTCCAGTACATCCACCGGAAGCACCTTGAGACGGAGTCCGACTACGCGCGTGACCGGTACGAGGAATACATGCGGCAGGTGCCCTGCCCGGAGTGCGGCGGTGCGCGCCTGAATCCTGCGTCCCTGTCCGTTTTGATCAACGGGCGCTCCATTGCCGAAGTGTCGGCCATGCCGATGAGGGAGTGCGCTGAGTTTCTCGACAACCTCGTGCTCACGGGGCGGGAGGCGCAGATCGCTGCGCAGGTTCTCAAGGAAATCCAGGCGCGGCTTCGCTTCCTTCTCGATGTAGGGCTCGAATACCTGAACCTGGAGCGTGCCGCGGGAACGTTGTCCGGAGGCGAGGCCCAGCGCATCCGCCTGGCCACGCAGATCGGTTCGGGCCTGGTCGGCGTGCTCTACGTCCTCGATGAGCCGTCGATCGGACTGCACCAGCGGGACAACCGCCGGCTCATCGAAACGCTGACCCGTCTGCGCAACCTGGGCAACACGCTGATCGTTGTCGAACACGACGAGGACACCATCAATGAGGCCGACTGGATCGTCGACATCGGACCCGGCGCCGGCGAGCACGGCGGGCAGGTGGTGCACTCCGGCTCACTCGAGGACCTGCTGCAGAACGAGCAGTCGGTCACCGGTGACTACCTCGCCGGCAGGCGCAGGATTGACCCGCCTGAGACGCGCCGTAAGATTGACCGTTCCCGTCAGCTGAAGGTTGTGGGCGCCCGCGAGCACAATCTGAAGGGCGTCGATGCTACCTTCCCGCTCGGAGTCCTCACAGCGGTGACCGGCGTGAGCGGTTCGGGCAAGTCCACGCTGGTTAATGAGATTTTGTACAAGGTACTGGCCAACAAGCTCAATGGTGCCAAGCAGGTTGCGGGCCGGCACCGCCGCATTGACGGACTCGAGCACCTGGACAAGGTCATCCATGTGGATCAGGGGCCGATCGGGCGCACACCGCGTTCAAATCCCGCGACCTACACCGGCGTATTCGACAACATCCGGAAGCTCTTCGCAGAAACAACAGAGGCCAAGGTTCGCGGCTACCTGCCCGGTAGGTTCTCCTTCAACGTGAAGGGCGGCCGCTGCGAGGCATGCTCCGGGGACGGCACCCTCAAGATCGAGATGAACTTCCTACCAGACGTCTATGTCCCGTGCGAGGTGTGCCACGGCGCGCGCTACAACAGGGAGACGCTCGAGGTCCATTACAAGGGGAAGACCATCGCGGATGTGCTGGACATGCCGATCGAGGAAGCAGCAGAGTTCTTTGCGGCATTCACGCCGATCGCCCGCCACCTGAACACCCTGGTGGATGTCGGGTTGGGCTATGTACGCCTGGGGCAGCCGGCTACCACACTGTCAGGCGGTGAGGCGCAGCGGGTGAAGTTGGCCAGTGAGCTTCAGAAGCGGTCAAACGGCCGAAGCATCTATGTGCTGGACGAGCCCACCACAGGACTGCACTTCGAAGACATCCGCAAGCTTTTGCAGGTGCTGCAGGGGTTGGTGGACAAGGGCAATACCGTGATCACCATCGAGCACAACCTCGACGTCATCAAGAGTGCAGACTGGGTGATAGACCTGGGTCCGGACGGGGGATCGGGTGGCGGCGAGATTATCGCAACCGGCACCCCTGAGCAGATCGCCGCAACCGAAGGCAGCCATACCGGGCGCTTCCTCGCGGAGATCCTGGGGAGCTAGCGCATATTCCTTGACGGGAATAGAGTTTCCGGTCGCTCCCGCGACTGTGGGAAACTTGCTCGGTGAAGAATACGCGCCTGCTCATACTGTTCGACCTGGACGGAACGCTGGTCGACCCGGAAGGCGCAATCACCGGAGGCATTGCTTCGGCGCTACAGGAACTCAGGCTGCCCGTTCCGAGCTCCGGAAATCTGCAACGCATGGTGGGTCCCGCCCTGGTGCGCTCACTTGTGGATATTGCGCGCGTGCCGCTGGAGCGGGTGGACGAGGTCGTGGACATCTACCGCGCCGGCTACAGGCAACACGGCATGGCGAACAGTACCGCTTATCCGGGAATTGTCGACGCCGTTCAAAGGCTCAAAGCGGACGGCCACATCGTTGCCGTCGCCACCCAGAAGCCTGAGTGGCTCGCCCGTGAGCTTCTCGACGTGCAGCAGATGGCCCCACTGTTCGCCTCGGTTCACGGCGCACCACGGGATGAGCGGGCGGCGGCCCTGCTGGATGGGAAGCGAACGATCATCGCGGCCGCCCTTGCAGAGCACGCGGGCACCTACGACGCCGCCGTTATGGTGGGGGACCGATCCCACGACGTGCACGGAGCCGCGGCCAACGGACTGGACTGCATCGCGGTCTCCTGGGGTTTCGGCAGCGAAGAGGAATTCTCCACCGCCGGGCCCTCCGCCGTCGTACATTCTGCCGAGGAACTGGTGGAGAGGGTGCTCGAGTACGCGCAGCACCGCGCGGGAGAGGTTGCCCATGGGCGTCTATGACCTGACCCGAAGCAGCACGCGCGGTCTGATTGCAACGCTGTGCCGGCCCACTGTCGTCGGGCTGGAGAATGTTCCCGAGACAGGGGGGTTCATCGTCGCCCCCAACCATCTCTCCTTCCTGGACAGCGTGCTTGTGCAGGCGCTCATGCCGCGCCGGGTGGCTTTCTTCGCCAAAGCCGAGTACTTCACGGGATCAGGTGTGAGGGGCAGTCTCATGCGCTCGTTCTTCGAGGGAGTCGGCTCCATTCCGGTTCAGCGGGGCCAACAGGCGGCCAGTGTGCAGGCGCTCAAGACCCTGCTCGCCATGCTGGAGGCCGGAGAAGGCGTCGGAATCTATCCGGAGGGGACACGTTCCCGCGACGGACTGCTGTATCGCGGTCGAACCGGCGTCGGCTGGCTCGCGCTCACCACCGGGGCTCCGGTAGTTCCCGTCGGGCTGCTCGGGACAGAACGCCTCCAGCCGGCCGGCAGCCGATGGATCAGACCGCAGCACTTCACCATGAAAATCGGCGAGCCGCTCTACTTCGACCGCACCGGACCGGACCACTCGCTGCCAGCCCGGAGGCAGGTGACTGACACCATCATGGACGCCATAGCTTCCCTGACCGGACAGAAACGGGCAGCCGGTTATAACAAGGGCCCCACGGAATAGCCCGAGGGCGGGCCCCTTGCCGTCGGGCGAATCCATGCGGGCGAGTGGGCCTGGCGAGCCGCCGGTAGGATATATAGGTGGCAGATCCAGCAACATACCGCCCGAAGACAGGGGAGATCCCCCAGGAACCAGGGGTCTACCGCTTCCGGGACCAGCACCGGCGCGTCATCTACGTCGGCAAGGCGAAGAATCTTAGGTCCCGCCTGAATTCCTACTTCGCGAATCCACGCGGACTGATGCCGCGCACCCGTGCCATGGTGCACACCGCCGCGAGCGTGGAGTGGACCGTCGTCGGAAGCGAACTCGAGGCGCTCCAGCTCGAGTACACCTGGATCAAGGAGTTCAATCCACGGTTCAACGTGATGTTCCGGGATGACAAGTCTTATCCCTACCTCGCCGTGACCCTTGGCGAGAAGTATCCGCGGGTCCAGGTCATGCGCGGCGACCGGCGCAAGGACACCCGGTACTTCGGGCCCTTCTATCCAGCGAAGGCCATCCGCGAAACGGTGGATACGCTGCTGCGCGTGTTTCCGGTGCGAACCTGCAGCTCGGGCGTGTTCAAGCGCGCTGAGCGTTCGGGTCGGCCCTGCCTGCTGGGGTACATCGACAAATGCTCCGCGCCGTGCGTGGGCCGGATCACGCCCGAGGGCCACCGGGAGTTGGCGGTCCAGTTCTGCGACTTCATGTCCGGTCAGGCGGACCGCTTCATCCGTGAGCTGGAGCAGAAGATGTCCGCAGCCGTGGCGGAGCTTGACTATGAGTCGGCGGCCCGAATCCGCGACGACATCGCCGCGCTCCGGCGGGTGTTCGAGCGGAACGCGGTGGTCCTGAGCGAGGACACCGATGCTGATGTGTTCGCTCTGGCAGAGGATGAGCTCGAAGCGGCGGCCCAAGTGTTCCATGTGCGCGGAGGCAGGATTCGTGGCCAGCGTGGCTGGGTCGTGGAGAAGGTTGAGGACATGAGCACCGCCGACCTGGTGGAGCACCTGCTCCAGCAGGTCTACGGCGAGGGAAGCAGCAGCAACAACCGGATACCCCGTGAAGTACTGGTCCCTACTATTCCGAGCAACGAGGAACAGATGCGGGAGTGGCTGCGCGGCTTGCGCGGGGCTAAGGTCGATATCCGGGTGCCGCAGCGCGGTGACAAGGCGGCCCTGCTGGGCACCGTCGCCCAGAACGCCGCCGACTCGTTGAGGCTGCACAAGAGTCGCAGGGCCGGAGACATCACCACGCGGTCGGCCGCGCTTCAGGAACTGCAGGAGGCGCTCGACCTGCCGGTTCCGCTGATGCGGATTGAATGCTTCGACATCTCCCATGTGCAGGGCACCAACGTCGTGGCTTCGATGGTGGTGGTGGAGGACGGCTTGCCGCGGAAGTCCGACTACCGCAGGTTCTCAATCACGGGTGAGGCCGCGCGCGACGACACCGCCTCGATGTACGACGTGATCTCCCGCCGGTTCCGCAACTACCTCGCGGAGCAGAATCCCCTGGATTCCCTGCCCGGCGACGACGGCGAACCGTCACCGGATGCCGGTACCTCACCTGCACCTGCGCAGGAGAAGAAACCGCGCGCCAAGTTCGCCTACCCGCCGAACCTTGTCGTGGTCGACGGCGGCCAGCCCCAGGTGCGTGCGGCCGCCCGGGCGCTCAGTGACCTCGGCATCGACGACGTGTTCGTCATCGGGCTGGCCAAACGGCTTGAGGAGGTCTGGCTGCCGGAGGGCGACTTCCCCGTCATCCTGCCCCGTGCCTCCGAGGGGCTGTTCCTGCTTCAGCGGATCCGGGACGAAGCGCACCGGTTTGCGCTTGCCTACCACCGGCAAAAGCGTGGCAAGTCCATGACCGTTTCGGTGCTTGACGACGTGCCCGGCCTCGGTCCAGCGAAGCGGCGGTCCCTGCTCAAACACTTCGGATCGGTGCGTAAGCTGCGTGCGGCTAGCGTCGAGCAGCTTCAGGAAGTGCAGGGCGTGGGTCCGGCACTCGCAGCCACAATCCGCCGCCAACTGGCGGAGGGGCAGGGGAATGAGGCCGAACGTGCGGCTGCTCCGGCGGTCAACATGGCAACCGGCGAAATACTCGATTCTTAGTTAGGGTAGAGCGTGGATGCACGGCCGGGGGCGGTGCAGACCTTGCTCGCGCGCAACGGTGGGATGGAAACGAATCACATGAACGAGACTGACGGTCTGACGCCGGTCAAACCTGCCGAATCTGAACTGCTCGTGGTGACCGGGATGTCGGGCGCCGGCCGCAGTACAGCTGCCAACGCCCTTGAGGACCACGGTTGGTACGTGGTCGAGAATCTGCCCCCGCAGATGCTGAGCACCCTGACGGAGATCGTGTCCCGCACGCCGGAGTCGATCCCCAAACTCGCCGTCGTCGTCGACGTCCGCAGCAAGGAGCTCTTCCGCGATATCCAGGGATCCCTTGATGCGTTGAGGGCAGCCGGAATCAACTACCGGGTGCTGTTCCTCGACGCCGCCGACGACACGCTGGTACGGCGCTTCGAGCAGGGACGGCGTCCCCACCCGCTTCAGGCTGACGGCCGCATCCTCGACGGTATCGCCGCGGAACGCGAGGTCCTCAAGGAGCTCAAGCACGCCTCCGACCTGGTGGTCGACACCACCCAGCTCAACGTGCACGCTCTGGCCACCACCATCACCGAACTGTTCTCCGAGTCCGGTCCGATCGTCCTGCGGCTCAATGTGATGAGCTTCGGGTTCAAGTACGGGCTCCCTGTGGATGCGAACTTCGTGGCCGACGTGCGCTTCATCCCCAATCCCCACTGGGTTCCGGTGCTTCGTCCGCAGACCGGCCTGGACGAACCCGTGCGGGACTACGTGCTGCAGGCAAACGGCGCCGGTGAATTCGTGGACCGATTCGTTCTGGCCCTCGAACCGGTGCTTGAGGGCTACCGGCGCGAGAACAAGCACTACGCGACCATCGCCGTCGGATGCACCGGCGGCAAGCACCGCTCGGTCGCGGTTACCGAGGAAATCGCCCAGCGGCTCGCCCAACTGCCGCGACTGCAGGTCACCGCCCATCACAGAGACCTCGGGCGGGAATAGTGGCCGTACTCACGGGATCGCTGCCCCTGATTCCCGCGAGCTCCGCCGCGCGAAGCAAGTTTGGAACCCAGGACAATGCTCCCTCCGTGGTCGCCCTGGGAGGCGGGCATGGCCTTTCAGCCTCACTCTCTGCCCTGCGGCTGCTGACCTCGGAGCTCACCGCTGTTGTGACCGTAGCCGACGACGGCGGTTCTTCCGGCCGCCTGCGGCATGAGCTGGGCGTACTTCCGCCCGGAGACCTGCGGATGGCGCTGGCTGCCCTATGCGATGACACCGACTGGGGCAGGACCTGGCGCGATGTCATGCAGCACCGCTTCACCTCACGCGAGGGTGTCGAGGGATCCCTTGACAACCATGCTCTCGGCAACCTCCTGATCGTGACCCTGTGGGAACTGCTTGGCGACCCCGTGGCAGGCCTTCAGTGGGCAGGAGCCCTGCTCGGCGCGCGGGGCCGGGTGCTGCCCATGGCGAGCGTTCCACTCACGATCGAGGGGGACGTACTCACCGAGGTGGACGGCAGCCTGCGCCTGCGCAGGGTATCGGGCCAGGCGCAGCTGGCGGTGGTCGGCAGCTCGGGAAACGTTAGCTCCGTGCGGCTGCTACCCGAGGATGCCCCCGCCTGCGTTGACGCGCTCAACGCGATCGAGCTTGCAGACTGGGTCATTCTCGGTCCCGGGTCCTGGTACACCTCCGTCCTGCCGCACCTGTTGCTGCCGGAGCTTCGCAACGCCCTGTGCAACACCACCGCCCGGCGCTGCCTGACCATGAACCTGAGCAATGACACCAAGGAAACGCAGGGCATGAGCGCGGTGGACCACCTGTCCGTCATCCGCCGCTACGCACCGGACTTCCGGGTTGATGCCGTCATCGCGGATCCCTCCGTCGTCGCGGATGAAGGCGAGTTCCAGGCAGCTGTAGGCGAGATGGGCGGCAGGGCGATCTTCGGTAAAGTAGGCTCTTCAACCGGCGGAGCTGTGCACGACGCGCTGCGCCTGGCAACGGCCTACCACGACATGTTCGGAGAATTCTAGGAGGGTGTCTGTGGCGCTGACCGCGGATGTTAAAGAGGAACTCTCACACCTCGACGTCAAGAAATCGTCGGTTCGCAAGGCTGAGGTTTCCGCACTTCTGCGGTTCGCCGGAGGGCTGCACATCATTTCGGGACGGATCGTGATCGAGGCGGAAGTGGATCTTGCCTCAACAGCACGGCGCCTCCGCAGCGCCATCGCCGATGTTTACGGGCACAACAGCGAGATCATCGTAGTGTCAGGCAACGGCCTCCGGCGGGGCAACCGCTACGTGGTGCGCGTAGTCCGCGATGGAGAGTCGCTCGCACGGCAGACCGGACTCCTGGACAATCGGGGGAGGCCAGTGCGAGGGTTGCCCTCCGTCGTCGTCAACGGGTCCGCAGCCGACGCCGAGGCCGTCTGGCGCGGCGCATTCCTCGCCCACGGCTCCCTGACTGAACCGGGCCGGTCCTCCGCCCTGGAGGTGACCTGCCCGGGTCCGGAGTCCGCGCTTGCGCTGGTGGGCGCGGCCCGCCGGCTGGGGATCACCGCCAAGGCCAGGGAAGTGCGCGGAGTCGACCGCGTCGTCATTCGTGACGGCGACACGATCGCGGCCCTCCTGACCCGCATGGGCGCGCATGATGCACTGATGGTCTGGGAAGAGCGGCGGATGCGCAAGGAGGTCCGCGCCACCGCCAACAGGCTGGCCAACTTCGACGATGCCAACCTCCGGCGCTCGGCGCAGGCTGCTGTGGCCGCCGGTGCGCGGGTTGAGCGGGCGCTGGAGATTCTGGGCGATGAGGTGCCCGACCACCTGAAGTACGCGGGGGAGCTCCGTGTCGCCCACAAGCAGGCCAGCCTCGACGAACTGGGCCGCATCGCCGACCCGCCGATGACCAAGGACGCCATAGCGGGGCGCATCCGGCGTCTGCTGGCGATGGCGGACAAACGGGCGGTGGAACTGGGAATCCCCGGAACCGAGGACAGCGTTACGGCCGACATGCTTGATGACTGATTCCGTGCATAGGATGGAAGCTCATGGCCTGCTGCCCTTTCAGGGTGGCGGGGCCGCGCTTGGAAAACCGGAACAGCCGGGCGTCCGCCCGGAACCGAAACACAGGATCTGGAGGATTTCGTGAGCGAATACGTACTGCCTGACCTCAATTACGACTACGCAGCGCTTGAGCCGCACATTTCGGCCCGAATCATGGAGCTGCACCACAGCAAGCACCACGCGACCTACGTCAAGGGCGCCAACGATGCCCTGGCGCAGCTCGCCGAAGCTCGTGAGAAGGGGGACTTCACCAACATCCCCAAGCTGTCCAAGGACCTTGCCTTCCACACCGGCGGCCACGTCAACCACTCGGTCTTCTGGAACAACCTCTCTCCGGAAGGCGGTGACAAGCCCGAGGGTGAGCTCGCTGCAGCGATCGACGACGCTTTCGGCTCCTTTGACGCCTTCCGCAACCACTTCAGCGCCGCAGCGATCAGCCTCCAGGGTTCGGGCTGGGCATTCCTGGCCTGGGAGCCGGTCGGCGGAAACCTGGTCATCGAGCAGCTTTACGACCAGCAGGGCAACGTCGCGGTCGGAACCACGCCGCTGCTCATGCTCGACATGTGGGAGCACGCCTTCTACCTGGACTACGTGAACGTGAAGGCAGACTACGTCAAGGCGTTCTGGAATATCGTCAACTGGGCTGATGTCTCCCGCCGTTTCGAGGCCGCCCGCACCCACGCTTCGGGGCTCATCACCCTGTCGTAACCCACTGCATTCGGCGTAACCTTTCCCGCCGCACGGCGGGAAAGGCTCGTCGGTGCATAAGATAGTCAATGTTGTATTCGTCACAGTCGTTCCACACCTCTCCGGACGCGGCAGTTGGCAGCAAACTTCAGTAGACGCGCACAGTGCGGTGCAGGAATTGTCAGACGCCGGACGGTACGCCTTGGAGGGCAACCGCCGTCGGCATCAACCCCTATCAAGGAGATAGAAACAGTGACTACCCGTATTGGAATCAACGGTTTCGGCCGCATTGGGCGCAACTACTTCCGGGCGGCTCTGGAACAGGGCGCTGACCTTGAAATCGTCGCGGTCAATGACCTCACCAGCCCCGAAACACTGGCGCACCTCTTGAAGTACGACTCCGTCACCGGCCGGCTAGGAGCCAGCATCGAAGTGGCTGACGGAGCCCTGGTCGTCAACGGCAAGACCATCAAGGTCCTGGCAGAGCGCGATCCCGCAAATCTTCCGTGGGCTGATCTCGGCGTCGATATCGTCGTCGAATCCACCGGCTTCTTCACCAAGGCCTCCGAGGCCCGGAAGCACATCGACGCCGGCGCCAAGAAGGTGCTGATTTCCGCTCCTGCCACGGATGAGGACATCACCGTGGTCCTCGGAGTCAACGAGGACAAGTACGACCCCGAAAACCACCACATCATCTCCAACGCATCGTGCACCACGAACTGCCTCGGCCCGCTGGCCAAGGTGCTCAATGACAACTTCGGCATCGAGCGCGGCCTGATGACCACCGTGCACGCCTACACCGCAGACCAGAACCTGCAGGACGGCCCCCACCGCGACCTTCGCCGGGCGCGCGCGGCAGCGATCAACATGGTTCCCACGTCCACCGGTGCCGCCAAGGCGATCGGGCTGGTGCTTCCGGAACTGAAGGGCAAGCTCGACGGCTACGCGATCCGCGTTCCAGTTCCCACCGGATCTGCCACCGACCTGACCGTCACCGTCAACCGCGAGGTAACGGCCGAGGAAGTCAACGCTGCCTACAAGGCGGCTGCTGAGGGTCAGCTGAAGGGTTACCTCACCTACACCGAAGAGCCGATCGTGTCTTCGGACATCGTCACCGATCCTGCCTCGTCGATCTTCGACTCGGGATTGACCAAGGTGATCGGCAACCAGGTCAAGGTTGTTGCCTGGTACGACAACGAGTGGGGCTACTCGAACCGCCTCGTTGACCTGACCGAACTCGTCGCGTCGAAGCTTGCCTGAACCGTGGCTTACTCATCGCTTGAAGACCTGCTGAATGAAGGCGTTCGTGGGCGGCGCGTTCTGGTCCGGTCGGACCTCAACGTGCCGCTCGACGGCGAGCTTCCCAATCTCCGCGTCACCGACGACGGTCGCATCCGTGCTTCCCTGCCGGTACTGCGCAAGCTCACTGAAGCAGGTGCCGCCGTCGTCGTCATGGCCCACCTTGGCCGTCCGAAGGGCGCGCCCGAAGAGAAGTATTCACTGAAGCCCGCTGTTGACCGCCTCGCGGAGCTGGCGGACTTCGACGTCGCTTTTGCCGACGACGTGACGGGCGAGAGCGCCCGGAGCCTGTCGTCCGAACTTCAACCCGGCAGCGTCCTGGTTCTCCAGAACGTCCGCTTCGATCCGCGCGAGACCAGCAAGGACGACGCCGAGCGCGGCGCCTTCGCTGACGAGCTCGTCAAGCTCACCGGCGACAACGGCGCGTACGTGGACGATGCCTTCGGCGCCGTCCACCGCAAGCACGCGAGCGTGTACGACGTCGCTTCCCGCCTGCCCGCCTACCAGGGCGACCTCGTGAAGGCCGAAGTGGATGTGCTGCAGCGCCTGACAACCAACCCGGAGCGGCCTTTCGTCGTCGTACTGGGCGGTTCAAAGGTGTCCGACAAGTTGGCAGTGATCGAGAATCTGATCGGCACCGCCGACCGGCTGCTCGTGGGCGGGGGCATGGTCTTCACGTTCCTGGCGGCCCAGGGCCACTCCGTTGGATCAAGCCTGCTTGAGGAAGATCAGTTGGAAACTGTTCGGGGCTACCTTTCCCGCGCGGCTGAATCCGGCACAGAGTTCGTTCTGCCGACGGACATCGTGGTGGCGGAGAAGTTCGCAGCGGACGCGGGGCACGAGGTACTAGCAGCTGACGCGATGGAGTCAGGTGCCTTCGGCTCCTCCGGCCTGGGCCTGGACATTGGACCGGAATCGGGAGCGGCCTTCGCCGAGCAGATTTCCCAGGCGCGCACGGTCTTCTGGAACGGCCCCATGGGCGTCTTCGAGTTCGACGCTTTCGCGGACGGAACCAGGGCAGTGGCACAGGCTCTTGCAGACGCAACGGCTGCCGGGGCCCTGACGGTCGTGGGCGGCGGCGACTCCGCTGCGGCGGTCCGTGGCCTGGGCTTTGACGAGTCCAGCTTCGGCCATATTTCCACCGGCGGCGGCGCGAGCCTCGAATACCTGGAGGGCAAGGAGCTCCCCGGGTTGACCGCGCTTGACCGCTGACCGCCCACCCACCATCGAAACCCAGAACGGGAGGGACCATGACGTCCTCGACTAACGGCACGTACGACCGCCGGCCCCTGATCGCAGGCAACTGGAAGATGAACCTGGACCATGTCCAGGGCATTACGGTTCTCCAGAAGCTTGCCTGGACACTGGACGACGCGAAGCACGATTTCGCCCGTGTGGAGGTTGCGGTATTCCCGCCATTCACCGACCTGCGCGGAGTGCAGACGCTGGTCAAGGGGGACGATCTCGATGTGGTGTATGGCGGGCAGGATCTGTCTCCGTACGACTCCGGTGCCTACACTGGCGACATCTCGGGCCAGTTCCTGGAGAAGCTGGGGTGTACCTACGTATTGGTTGGTCACTCCGAGCGCCGCACCATCCACGGCGAGACCGATGAGGTCCTGAACCTCAAGGTGCAGGCCGCCTACCGCCACAACCTGGTGCCGGTGCTGTGTGTCGGTGAGGGGCTTGAAGTTCGTCAGGCAGGCCGACACGTGGAACACACTCTTGCACAGCTCCGCAAAGACGTAGCAGGGCTGAGTGCGGAGCAGGCGTCGGAACTCGTCGTCGCCTATGAGCCGGTCTGGGCCATCGGAACGGGGGAAGTGGCCGGCCCCGATGACGCCCAGGAGATGTGTGCAGCAATCCGCAGTGAACTAGCGGCTCTCTTCGACGAGTCGGTGGCCGCACGGGTCCGGCTCCTCTACGGGGGATCGGTCAAGGCAGCAAACGCCGCCGCCATCCTGAAGGAGAGGGATGTCGACGGCGTCCTGGTGGGCGGCGCCAGCCTCGACGTCGACGAATTTGCTAACATTGTCAGGTTCGAGCACCATCTGGTGACCGACTAAGGTCACGCTGAAAGGTCACCGTGGAAATTCTCCGTATCATCCTGCTGGTACTGCTGGGCATCACCAGCCTGCTCCTGACGCTCCTCATCCTCCTGCACAAGGGACGGGGCGGGGGCATGTCGGACATGTTCGGCGGCGGTATGACCACCAGCATGGGATCATCCGGCGTTGCGGAGCGTAACCTAAACCGCTTCACGGTGGCGCTGGGCCTGGCCTGGGGCGTCGTAATCGTTGCACTCGGACTTATTCAGCGCTTTTCCGGAGACTCCTAAGGGCAAAGGCTGCCTCTCAGATCCTGTGAGAGGCAGCCTGCTAGGCTTCGGGTGTCTGCTCTTATCCCGCGTCCACCGCATCGGGGCGTACACTGAACCTCAAACGCAGGTCGTGTGCGGTACTGATGGGAGAAATCCATGGTGAACGCGGGACACGCATTTAAGGGGACACGCATCGGTTCGGGCTACAGCGCAGCCGCAGCCGGTCGTCATCTCGACGACGAACGGGTGCGGGGCGCTGTTGACCGTACCGTCGTCAGTTATTGGTGTGTCGACGGGCACGAGACCCGTCCTACTTTCGCCAAGCTGACGGACGAGGAGATTCCCGAGATTTGGGAATGCGGGCGGTGCGGGCGCCCCGCCGGGCGATCTCCCGGCGTCGAGCTCAACATCGACGGCGACGAGCCCTTCAAGAGCCACCTGCAGTACGTGAAGGAACGGCGCACCGAAGAAGAAGCCGTCCAGGTGCTTGAGCGCGCGCTGGCGCAGTTGCGCCAGCGGCGATCGCTCTAGCTCCTCATCAGCCCGGCGAGTCGGTCTCGCCGTTCTCGATCAAACGCCCCGGAAGCTGGCTGGCTGCGTCCTGGTCGATCAGCCAGAGTGTCTTGCGTTTGCCGCGTGCTCCGGCGGCCGGCACCTGAACCGGTCCCGCTCCGGCCAGAGCAAGACCTACGGCCCCGGCCTTGTCCTGACCTGCCACACCGAGCCAGATCTCCTCAGCCGAGTTAATGGCTTCCAGGGTCAGGCTTACCCGCTCCGGCGGGGGCTTCGGCGATCCGGTGACTCCGATGACCGTTGCGCCCTTGGTGCGGATTCCGGCCATCTCGGGGAACAGGGAGGCAATATGCGCGTCCGGGCCCACTCCTAGGAGGAGGACATCGAAGCGAGGCAGGCGTGGGTCCCGAAGCTCGAGGCCTTCGGCCGCCTCCTTCTCCGCCGCCTGGGACAGCCGCGAGGCGTAATCGGCGGCCGCCTCGTCCTGGTTCGAAAACTGGTCGGCGCTGCCGAACTCGTGGATCCGCTCCGCAGGAACGTCAAGATGATCCAGGAGCGCTGCGCGTGCCTGCACTGCGTTCCTGTCCTCGTGGGCTGCAGGAAGGAACCGCTCATCACCCCACCAGAAGTCAACGGATTTCCAGTCGACAGCGGACCTGGCGGGCGACTCCGCAACGGCTTTCAGTGCACCGATGCCAAGGGTTCCGCCGGTCAAGACAACCGTGGCAGTCCCGCGCTCGTTCTGGATATCCACGAGGCGCGTGACCAGACGAGCTGCGACGGAAGCAGCCAGGAGCCCTGAATCTGGATGGATACTGACTTTCGGTTCAGCGTTCATTGCTCCGTACGCTCCTCAGGTTGGTTCGTGCGAGCCCCTCAGTGATGACCTCACCGAACACGTCGTCAGGGTCCAGGCGCCGCAGTTCTTCCGCGAGACAGTCTTGCAGGCTGCGCCGGGGTAGGGAAATCTTCTGGACAGGCTGGTCCGGCTGGTGAAGTTCCGCCACCGACCGTCGCGGGCGGTTGAGTTCCACATCGCCGCCCGCCCGGGACAGACGCACGCTGTGCAGTCCGGTCCCCGGTTCTCCCGCTTCGATCGAAACGGGTACTTCCAGCGCAAGGGTGAGCCACGCGGCAAGCAGTACCGTGCTGGGGGAGTCGGAAGCACCCTCGACCGTGACTGCGGTGATCGGCGAGCCGTCGAGCTGCTCGAGCACCGCCGCCAGCTGAATGCGCCAGTTCGTCAACCGAGTCCACGCGAGGTCGGTGTCGCCGGCCTCATACGTACGTCGGATGTTGAACAAAGCAGCTGTAGGATCGGGCTCGTTCGCGGAATCGGTGATTCGACGGTGCGCGATGCTTCCAATTGAAGTACGGGCGGCTGCTTCGGGAACCCCGCGCGGCCACCAGGCAACAATCGGAGCATCGGGCAGCAGAAGGGCCGAGACCAGCGATTCACTCTCGCCGGCGAGCTCGCCGTAACCGCGCAGCACGATTACTTCGGAAGCGCCTGCGTCACCGCCAACCCGAATCTGCGCATCGAGCCGGGTCTCCTGTTCGCCCGCGCCTTCGGCGAGCACGATGATCCGGCAGGGATGCTCCCGGCTGGCCTCGTTGGCCGCAAGGATCGCTTCCTCCTCGAATCCGGATCGGGTGATGACAACCAGCGTCAGCACTCGGCCAAGGGCGACGACGCCACCCTTGTCACGCATGGTCATGATCTCCTTGGAGACCTTGGAGGTGGTTGTATCGGGAAGATCAACAATCATGGTCGCCTCCAGGTCCTTCCATCACGGGCGAGGAGTTCATCTGCGGACGCGGGCCCCCAGCTTCCCGGCACATACTTCTCAGGTGCGGACGGAAGGGTTGCCCAGTACTCCTCGAACGGGTCGAGAATCTTCCAGGACAGCTCCACCTCCTGGTGGCGCGGGAACAGCGGCGGCTCACCCAGCAGCACGTCGAGGATCAACCTCTCGTAGGCTTCGGGACTCGATTCAGTGAAGGAGTGACCGTAACCGAAGTCCATGGTCACGTCCCGCACTTCCATCTGGGTTCCCGGGACCTTCGATCCGAACCGGATGGTGGCACCTTCGTCGGGCTGAACCCGGATCACGACCGCGTTCTGCCCGAAGTCGTCTTCGCTGTGGTCGCGGAAGAGGAGGTTCGGCGCGCGCTTGAAGACGACGGCAATTTCTGTCACGCGCCGTCCCAACCGCTTCCCTGCCCGCAGGTAGAACGGAACTCCGCTCCAGCGCCGCGTGTTGATATCCAGTCGGATGGCCGCGTAGGTCTCCGTGGTGGAGTCAGCTGGTATTCCGTCCTCATCGAGGAAGGCGTTCACCAGCTCCCCGCCCTGCCAACCGCCGTCGTACTGTCCCCGCGCCGAATGCATGGAGAGGTCCTCGGGAAGCTTGACCGCCGCCAGCACCTTCTCCTTCTCCGCACGCAGGTCTGCGGCATTGAAGGAGATCGGCTCCTCCATCGCAGTGAGTGCCAGCAGCTGGAGGAGGTGGTTCTGGATGACGTCGCGGGCAGCACCCACGCCGTCGTAATAGCCGGCCCGACCGCCGATGCCGATGTCTTCCGCCATGGTGATCTGGACGTGGTCCACGTAGTTGGCGTTCCAAAGCGGCTCAAAGAGCTGGTTCGCAAAGCGCAACGCCAGGATGTTCTGGACCGTTTCCTTGCCGAGGTAGTGGTCAATCCTGAACACGGCATCCGGAGGGAAGACCTGCTCGACGATTGCGTTGAGCTCACGCGCTGATTCGAGGTCGTGACCGAACGGCTTCTCGATCACCACGCGTCGCCACTTGCCCTCCTCAGCCTGCGCGAGTCCGTGCTCGGAGAGTTTTTGACAGACCAGCTCGAAGGCCTTGGGAGGGATTGACAGGTAGAACGCGTGATTCCCGCGCGTTCCGCGTGTCGAGTCGAGCTCCTCGACGGTCTTTTTCAGCTCGACGAACGCATCGTCATCGTCGAAGTTGCCCTTCACGAACCGGACTCCAGCGGACAGCTGTTCCCAGACGCTCTCGTCGAACGGAGTACGCGCGTACTGCTTGACCGAAGAGAGCACCTGCTCGGCGAAATCAGCGTCGCTCCAGTCCCTCCTGCCGAAGCCCACCAGGGCAAAGCTCGGGGGGAGCAGCCCACGGTTCGCCAGGTCGTAGATCGCGGGCATGAGCTTCTTGCGCGCGAGATCGCCGGTGACACCGAACAGGACCAGCGATGCCGGGCCTGCGATTCGGTTGAGTCGGCGATCCCGCGGGTCGCGAAGCGGATTCCTGCTTTTGGCGCTGTTGTCTGGCATCTACCCGTTTCCGATTTCAACCGAACGGCCGGACAGATGCTCGATTACGTTCAGGAGCTGCCTGGTCCCGGCCTCACGGTCGGCGAGATGCAGGCGCAGGACGGGTCGGCCGGCGTTTTCGAGTACCTGGGCATCACCTGCAGCCTGGGCAGCGATCAGCTCCCCGAAGCTGAACGGGCGCTCGGGAATCGAGAGGTCCTGCGGCGTTGCGCCGGTGATCTGTAGATAGACGCCTACCGGTGTACCCCCCTTGTGGAACTGTCCGGTCGAGTGCAGGAACCGCGGGCCCCATCCAAACGTCACCGGGCGACCGGTAGCGCGGGCCAGCGCCGGACGGATCTGTGCCAGGGGAGCCTCAGCGATCCGGTCAAGGTAAGCGTGGACCGAAAGGTAACCGTTCGATTCGAGAGTCCCGAACAGTGCCTCCAGCGCCTCGCCGAGAGTGCTCGCGCTGCCCAGGAGTGCCTTGCCAGCGCGGACTTCCACTGCACCGTCCACGAAGTCGGGTGCGATGGCCTCCGGCTGCGCATCAAGCAGGCCCCGGGCTGCCTTCTTCGCAGCTTCGACGTCCGGCTGATCGAACGGGTTGATTCCCAGGAGCCTTCCGGCAACCGCTGTGGCGAACTCCCACACGAGTAGTTGGCTGCCAAGGCTGCCGCCGACCGTAATGCCGTCACCGGTTGGTTCAGCGCTCTCGTCGGGTGAGACCAGATGTACGGCAAGCACATCCTCAGCGCCGGAGGAAAGCTCCGGAGCGCCCTGCTCGACCACAACGGGAAGTACACCTGTTCCGAGCTTTCCGGTCGACTCGGCAATGAGCTGTTCGACCCAGTCACCCAGTCCGACGATCCCGGACCCTTCGTCCACAAAGACGATCTTGTCACGCAGGGGGAGGGTTCCTCCGAGTACAGCGCCGAGACGCAGCCCTACGTTCCCGCCGTCGTCCTCGGACAGGAACTCCGAGATGGACTCTGCATCGTCCAGGAGGCCCGCGATATCCGCACCGGCAAGGCCGGACGGTACCAACCCGAATGCCATGAGGGCTGAGTATCGCCCACCCACAGTCGGATCTGCATTGAAGACGGAGCGGTATCCGGCCGCCCGCGCAGATTCGTCCAGCGGAGAGCCCGGATCCGTGACGATGATGATCCGGCTCTTGGCGTCGATTCCGGCGTCGGTGAAAGCCTTCTCGAAGATCCGCCGCTGGGAATCCGTCTCTACCGTGGAACCGGACTTCGATGAGACGACGATAGCGGTGTTCTCCAGCCGGTCAGCGAGGGCAGCGCCCACCTGTGACGGGTCTGTGGAATCCAGCACTGTAAGTTCGACGCCGCCGGTTCGGGTGATCACCTCGGGTGCGAGGGAGGATCCGCCCATGCCGCACAGGACGATGTGGTTGACGCCCTCGGCCTGAAGGGATCCGCGCAGTTCCTCGATAGCCGGGAGCAGCTCACGCGATGCGTCAATCAGGTCCACCCAGCCCAGCCGGATTGAAGCTTCGGGCTCCGACTCCGGTCCCCAAAGGGTGGCGTCCTTAGCCATGATCCGGGAAGCGACACGCTCTTCGACCAGTTCCGGGATCGCCCGCTCGATCGCTTCAGCGGCCGCGCCGGAAGCGTTCACGAATAGGGTTGCCATCCGGGTCAGCCCTTCGCGGACTTGAGTGCCGTGGTGACGGTCTCGAGGAGCTCATTCCAGCTGACGACGAACTTGTCCAGGCCCTCGTCCTCGAGCTGCTCGACGACCTCCTTGTAGGAAATCCCGATGTTTTCGAGTCGATCGAGGATTTCGTTCGACTCCGCGTAGGTGCCTGTAATGGTGTCGCCTGTGATCTCGCCATGGTCAGCGGTCGCTTCGAGGGTCTTCTCGGGCATGGTGTTGACCACGCCGTCGGCCACGAGCCCGGTGACGTACAGGGTGTCCGGGTACGCCGGGTCCTTGACGCCGGTAGAAGCCCACAGCGGGCGCTGCGGGTGGGCACCGGCCGCGGCGAGTACCTTCCAGCGCTCGGAGCTGAAGGCTTCCTCGTACACCTGGTAGGCGAGGCGGGCGTTTGCCAGGCCGGCCTTTCCACGCAGGCTCGCGGCTTCCTCGCTGCCGATCGCGTCCAGCCGCTTGTCGATTTCGGCGTCAACGCGGGATACGAAGAAGGAGGCCACCGAATGGAGCGTGGCGAGGTCGTGGCCGTTCTCCTTCGCCTTCTCGAGTCCGAGCATGAACGCGTTGATCACTGCGCGGTACCGCTCAAGCGAGAAGATGAGGGTCACGTTCACACTGATGCCGGAGGCCAGAGTCTCCGTGATCGCCTCAAGACCTTCCACGGTGGCAGGGATTTTGATGTGCACGTTGTTGCGTCCAACGGCGTCCGAGAGGCGGCGCGCCTCGGCGATCGTGCCCGCCGTGTCGCGCGCCAGGCGCGGATCAACCTCAATCGATACACGTCCATCTACGCCGGCGGTCTGATCCGCTACCGGCGCGAAGATGTCGCACGCCTGCGCGACGTCGCTGGTGGTGATCTCGAAGACGGCGGTGTCGACGTCGGCGCCGGAAGCTGCAAGCTGCTTCACCTGCGCCGAGTAGGACTCGCCGTTCTTGAGTGCGGCAGCGAAGATGCTCGGGTTGGTGGTAACGCCAACGACGTTGCGCTCAGTGATGAGGGCCTTCAGGGTTCCGGTGGTGATCCGCTCACGCGAGAGGTCATCCAGCCAGATGGACACGCCTGCTTCGGAGAGAGCGGCGGTGGGGGTGGGAGTCATTTTTTCTCCTTGAACCAGGTGGATTGGTCTGATCGGTGAAGGGGCCGGCTACCGGCGGTCGCCCGTGGTTGCTGCTGCTGCGCCGGCTGCTGCAGAGGTTCCGTCGGGAGCATTGCGGGTGTCCGCTGCGGCGATCGAGTCGCGTGCAGCCTCAACGACAGCCTCCGCGGTGATCCCAAATTCCCGGAACAGCGTCTTGTAGTCGGCGGATGCCCCGAAGTGCTCAAGCGAGATGGAGCGGCCGGCATCGCCGACCAGTTCACGCCAGCCCTGCGCGACGCCGGCCTCAACCGAGACGCGCGCGCGGATGTTGGACGGCAGTACCGCTTCGCGGTAGGACTCGTCCTGCTGGTTGAACCACTCCAGGCAGGGAAGGGACACAACGCGTGCAGCAACCCCTTCCTTCTTGAGGGTCTCCCGGGCTTCGACGGCAAGCTGTACTTCGGAACCGGTGGCAATGAGGATTACGTCCGGCTCTCCGCCGTACGGTGCTTCCGCGAGTACATATCCGCCGCGTGCAACGCCCTCCGCGGATCCGAAGGTGTCGCCGCTTGCAACGCCCTCGCCACGTTCCCAGGTGGGAATGTTCTGGCGGGTCAGCACGATGCCCGCAGGATTCGCGGTGTTCTCCAGGATTGTGCGCCACGCCACGGCGACCTCGTTCGCATCGCCCGGACGCACGACGTCGAGGCCCGGAATCGCGCGGAGCGACGCCAACTGCTCGACGGGCTGGTGGGTGGGGCCGTCCTCGCCGAGGCCGATGGAGTCGTGTGTCCATACGTAAATCGCCGGGACTCCCATCAGGGCGCCAAGGCGGATGGCAGGGCGCTGGTAGTCGCTGAAGATCAGGAAGGTTCCGGAGAAGGCGCGCGTGCTGCTGTGCATCACGATGCCGTTGACGATGGCTGCCGCGGCGTGCTCGCGGATGCCAAAGTGCAGCACCCTTCCGTAGGGATTGCCGGACCAGGCTTCTGTCTGGCGGCTTGTCGGCACGAAGGAGGGCGAACCTTCGATGGTTGTGTTGTTTGATTCGGCGAGGTCAGCGGAACCGCCCCAGAGTTCGGGCAGGACCGGACCGATGGCGTTGAGCACCTTGCCCGAGGCGGCCCGGGTGGAGACATCCTTGCCTGCCTCGAACTGGGGAAGGCTCGAATCCCAGCCTTCCGGCAGCTTGCGGGCGGAGATGCGCTCGAGGAGGGCAGCGCCGTCGGGGTAGGACTGCTTCCAGGCGCTGAAAGAGTCTTCCCACGAGCGCCGTGCTTCCTGGCCGCGGTCGACAACCTTCCGTGCATGGGCCAGGACTTCGTCGTCAACCTGGAAGTGCTGCTGCGGGTCCATCCCCAGCGCAGTCTTCAGGGCGGCTACTTCGTCCTTGCCGAGCGCAGAGCCGTGGATCTTGCCAGTGTTCTGCTTGTTGGGCGCCGGCCAGCCGATGATCGTGCGCAGCGAGATGATGGACGGACGGGAGGTTTCGGCCTTTGCAGCCGTTAGGGCGGAGTGCAGTTCCGCAACATCCTCGACGTACTCGCCGGTCTTGGTCCAGTCCACACGCTGGGTGTGCCACCCGTAGGCCTCGTAGCGGGCCAGAACGTCTTCGGTGAAGGCGATATCGGTGTCGTCCTCGATGGAGATGTGGTTCTCGTCGTAAATGACAACGAGGTTTCCGAGTTCCTGGTGGCCGGCGAGGGAGGAGGCCTCGGAAGTTACGCCTTCCTGGAGGTCTCCATCAGAGGCGATCACCCAGATGGTGTGATCGAAGGGGCTCTCACCCTGGGGAGCCTCGGGATCCAGAAGGCCGCGCATGCGCCGCTGTGCGTAGGCGAAGCCGACGGACGAAGCC
The DNA here is from genome assembly GCF_035189165.1 of Arthrobacter sp. JZ12. Classification (NCBI taxonomy): domain Bacteria; kingdom Bacillati; phylum Actinomycetota; class Actinomycetes; order Micrococcales; family Micrococcaceae; genus Arthrobacter; species Arthrobacter sp. JZ12. The sequence continues at coordinate 1,614,084 of NZ_CP045246.1, forward strand.
AGTCCCTGGCCGAGGGGGCCCGTGGTGATTTCAACGCCCGGCGTATGGCGGTATTCGGGGTGCCCCGGGGTCTTCGAGCCCCACGTGCGCAGGGCCTTCAGATCATCGAGCTCGAGCCCGTAGCCGGACAGGAAAAGCTGGATGTAAAGGGTGAGGGAAGTGTGCCCGGGGGAGAGAACGAAGCGGTCACGGCCGGTCCACTCCGGGTCCGTGGGGTCATGCCGCATGAATTTCTGGAACAGGAGGTACGCCGCCGGTGCCAGGCTCATTGCCGTGCCGGGGTGTCCATTGCCCACCTTCTCCACGGCGTCAGCTGCGAGTACGCGGATGGCATCTACCGCGCGATCGTCCAGTTCGTTCCAGTCCAGTTCCTGCTGTGGCACGTTACCGGGCCCCTCTCTGTACGTCACGGCCGGCGCCGCGGCGCCGCATGAGGCTGCGCTGCGGAGGCCAAGGTCTCCGAGGCCAGCCGGCCGTTCACCGTTGAAAACTTCGAATACTGCTGCGTTCGTCCAGGCCCGATCGACGTGCGTGACTTTGCTCACTAAACCAAAGGCGATTGTTACACCGGCGAGGTTACAAACGTGATCCAGGCGATATATGTCACCTTAGCGCTTTCGGACCCCAAAGCGCGTGGGGAGGGTCTTTGTGAACAGTCACACAACGAAACGAAAAGGGTGGACCGCTCCCTGGAATTTCGGGCCTGGTTTTTCTACGTGCTGTAAAAGAAGGAGAGGGAGCGGGTATGATGGCCAAGGACTTATCCTCACTTCAGAAGCAGAGCATCCTCAGTGAATTTTGACCAGGCGGCAGTTGCGCCCAGCGTGCATCAGGCAAGCAACGGCGTCAGCCGGAAGCTCCGGGCGTATGTGGCACTCACCAAGCCGCGGGTCATCGAACTACTCCTGGTAACCACACTGCCCACCATGATCTTTGCCCAGGGCGGGTTCCCGTCGCTTGGGCTGGTACTGGCGACCATGGTCGGCGGTGCATTTGCAGCCGGCAGCGCGGGCGCTTTCAACTGTTATCTGGACCGCGACATCGACCGCGTGATGAACCGGACGGTCAATCGGCCACTGGTGACCGGCGAGGTATCGCCGCGTGAGGCCCTGATCTTCGCGTGGGCCCTTGGAGTCGCGGCTGTTGCCATCCTGTGGCTGGGGACCAACCCCCTTGCCGCCTGGCTCGGTGTAGCGGCGATCTTCTTCTACGTAGTGATCTACACGCTCGTACTGAAGCGCCGGACCGCGCAGAACATCGTATGGGGTGGCGCAGCAGGTTGCATGCCGGTACTTATTGCCTGGGCTGCGGTCACGGAGACTGTCCAATGGCCCGCCGTCATTCTTTTCCTGGTGATCTTCCTGTGGACGCCGCCCCATTACTGGCCCCTCTCCATGAAGTACAGCGACGACTACAATGCCGCCAACGTACCCATGCTGGGAGCAATTGCCGGTGCCGGCGTCGTGTCCGTGCAGGTTGTCCTCTATGCCTGGGCCACCGTCATCTGCTCGCTCCTCCTTGTGCCGGCCGGCGGCGCGGGATGGGTCTACACCATCGCGGCCGTCGTGAGCGGTGGGTGGTTCATTCTTGAATCGCACCGGCTGCATGCCGCCGCGCGTGCAGGCTCGGTGACCGGCAAGGGTGCAATGAAGGTATTCCACGGCTCGATCAGCTACCTGACCGTGCTCTTCCTCGCACTTGCAGTCGACCCGTTCGTCGGATCGGCAATCTTCCCCGGCTGACCCTTTCTCCTGCCTAGGATGGGAGGGTGGTCTTCACCGGAGTCGTTGCCTATCCCATCACCCCGTTCACCCCGGACGGCGAGGTCAACCTGAAAGAGCTGGGCCTGCTTGTCAGCCGGTTGGCCGAATCGGAGGTTGACTCCATTACTGTGTTGGGATCGTCCGGGAGCTTTGCCTACCTCGATGCCTGCGAACGCAGCCGGGTGCTCCAGTGTGCTCTGGCGGCTGCTGACGGCCGTTTGCCGGTGAGCGTCGGAATCAGCTCGATAGCCACGCGTGACGTACTGACTGCCGCCCGCTCTGCTGAACGGCTAGGCGCTGCCGGCTTGGTCCTCTCACCGGTTTCATACCTTCCGCTGACCGACGACGAACTGGTTTGCCTCGTGGAGGAGGTGGCGAGCGCAGCCGGACTTCCGATTTGCCTATACAACAATCCGGGCACCACCCAGATGTCGATAGACGTCGAGCTGGTTGGCCGTCTGGCTGCTGTTCCTACCCTCGCTGCCTTCAAGGACACGGCGGCCAGCCCGGAAGACTTCGCCGTCCGTGCCGCCAACCTCCAATCCCAGCTGCCCAGGCCTGTCAGCCACGGCGCGAGTTCGGATCCACTTCTTGCAACCGGCGAGGTTGCCGCCGATGCCTGGCATTCCGGACTCGCCGCGCTCTTGCCGGCCAGTTACGTTGCTTTCCGGAGAGCCGTGCTCTCCGGCGACGAGGACCGCATCAGCAGGCATCGCTCGAGGCTGCTTCCGGTGGTGCAGGGCGTACAACGGCTGCGCACGCTTAGCGGGCTGCATGCGCTGGCCCGGGCGTGCGGAATTGACGCCGGCGATCCGCGCCGCCCGGTCCTGCCCGTCGCCGGCAGCGAACAGCGCGATCTTGCGAGGTTGGTTAACGCTCTCGACGACGTCGAGGACGGTCTGTCAGCCTGACGCTCTAGTCCAGCGTCAGCCGGGTGTCCAGCGTCCGCCGGGTGAAACCGGTGAAGACGGCGTGGGCCGTGGCTGCAGTAAGCACGGAAGCGCCCAGCATGTGCAGCGCCACCAGCGCGATCGGCAGATGAAGGAAGTGCTGCGCATATCCGATTGCACCCTGGGCCAGAACGGTGACGGCGAGCAGAACCAGCGCGATGCGGAGCCGGTCCGCGAGGCGGTACCGGTAGGCGAGGAAGACCAGAATCAGCACCGTAGGGACCAGCAGGTAGACCGGGGCGGCATGAATCCGCGTCATGAGATCGGGATCCAGGTTGTTGCGCGCCGCTCCCGCATCACCGGCGTGCGGGCCGGACCCTGTCACTACTACTCCGAGGAGTATGGCTGCGGTAGCTAGCACGGCGGCGGCGGCAAGTAGTTGCCGGAGGAGCGGAGTGGCCCGGGGATTCCGGTCGGCCGCTGCTTCCTCCGGGGACAGGCGGGTCCGGTTGACCAGGACGGTTGCGACCGCGATCAGGACCATGGAGATGATGAAGTGCCAGCCGACCACCCATGGATTGAGCTGGGTGAGTACCGTAATTCCACCCACGACCGCCTGCGCAGGAATCCCCGCGAGAAGCACTACTGCCGGTACGAAGAGGTCCCGGCGGGATTTCCGCAGGTTCCAGAGCGAGATCAGCATGGCCACCGCGATCGCGGTCAACAGGAAGGTAAGGGTCCGGTTGCCGAACTCGATGGCGCCGTGAATGCCCATCTCGGGCGTTGCAACCACCGAATCGGCTGTGCACCTGGGCCATTCCGGACAGCCCAGCCCCGATGCCGTCAGCCGGACTGCGCCACCGGTCACCACGATAAGGATCTGGGATATCAGTGAGGCAACCGCCAGCCCACGTACCGGCGTCGAAACCGTACGGGGAAGGCGGGCAACCGCACTCGCGGGGAAGAGTTGCGTCATGTTCCTAACTCCATTTGAACCATCGGATGGCTGCGAGGCCGGTGACCAGCGCCCAGCCGCACAAGAGCGCGAAGGATGCAGGGTCAAAGACTCCTGACTGAAGGGCCGCCCGAAGACCGTCACCCAAAGCGGAGGAGGGCAGCACAGAGACAAGGGGCTGGATGGCCTCCGGGAGGCTCGAGCGCGGAATCACCGTGCCGCCCACGGCCGCGAGCAGGACCCACGCAAGGTTCGTGACCGCCAGGGTGGCCTCCGGACGAAGCGTTCCGGCGATGAGCAGGCCGAGGGCGGTGAAGGCTGCGATGCCTGGTAGCAGCAGGGCCAAGGCAGGCAGCACTCCCGCGGGATTCGGGTCCCAGCCCAGCAGCAGGGCGGCTGCACCGATGATCACGGCCTGGATGAGGAGCACAGCACCCACGGCGAGGATCTTGCCGAGGATGAGACCTGAGCGTCCGAGCGGCGTGGTCGAAAGGAACCGCAACACGCCGTACCGGCGGTCGAAGCCTGTGGCGATGCCCTGCCCGGTGAATGCCGTGGACAGCACGCAGAGCGCCAGGACGCCAGGCGTCCCGGCTGCAAGCCGTTCGTCAGACGTCCCAAGGAACGGGGTGAACGAGATCGCGGCCAAAGCCAACAGCGGGAGCACGATCGCCAGCACCAATTGCTCGCCGTTGCGCAGCATCGCCAGGGTCTCGTAGCCGCCGTGTTTCACTATGCGGACCGGAAGGGGTGCGGCGGTCATCGGGCGCTCCTGCCAGAAATATCAAGGAAGACGTCCTCGAGTGAACGGGATGTGAGCGTGATCGAGGCGGGCATGATTCCCTCTTCGGCCCACCATGACGCCAGGACTGCAAGCTCTCGGGGAGTGAGGGCACCGCTCAGGCGATAGGAACCGGGCGTTGCTTCACTCACCTGCACACCGGGCAGGCGCGAGGCGGGCAGCGCGAGGCCCGGAGAGGCTTCGAAGCGCAGCTCCCGCGCCGCATCTGCCGCATGCGCGGTGAGCTCCGCGACAGTGCCGTGCCGGACTGTCCTGCCCTTGTCAACGATGTAGACGTAGTCAGCCAGTTTTTGCGCGTCGTCGAGCAGATGGGTGGTGAGGATGATGGCCAGGCCCTCTGACCGCAGCTCGTTGATGAGGTCGAAGACGATGCTGCGGGACTGCGGGTCGAGCCCGGCGCTGGGTTCATCGAGGAAGATCACCTCGGGATTGCCCACCAGCGCACAGGCAAGGGCCAGCCGCTGCTTCTGTCCGCCTGAGAGGCGACGCACGGTGGTGCCGGCGAAGGAATCGATGCCCAGCCTCTCGGCGAGCGCGTCAACGCTGCGGGGCGCTTCATACATTCCCGCCACGTGGCGGAGCAGGGCCAGAGGTCGAACAGCAGGAGGCAGTCCGCCTTCCTGCAGCATGATCCCGACGCGGCTTCGCAGGCCCGCTCCGGCATGCCAGGGGTCTTCGCCGAGTAGCCGTACCCGCCCACCCGTAGGCTTCTGCAGGCCCTGGGCGCACTCCAAAGTTGTGGTTTTGCCCGCACCGTTCGCCCCCAGCAGCGTAGTGACCCGTCCCCGGTGAGCTTGCAGGGTGACGCCGTCCAGCACGCGGACCATCTTCCCGTCGAGCGCCGATACCGGTCCGAAGTCCTTAACGAGCCCGCTTACTTCGAGGGCAGGGGAGGAGGGCACCGGACAATTCTACGCCAGGTAGTAACCCGCTTGATCCTTTGTTGCCTGCTGAAGAAGCCGCAGGGGATCGGTCAGCCTAGCCTTACTGGAAGGGGCTGGATAAGTGGAATACATTAGGGCACGGTTGTGTTGGCTTAATTGAACGCCGGCGTACCGAGCAGCACATTTTTTTCCGGCATGCTCACTGGGTGGGATAGCCCATCGTTCGAGCAGCCGGTTCCCATACTTGTTTGCCAGCGCATCTGAGGAGGCTCCAGCGATGTCCCATCCGGTCGTCCGTGGGCTCGTACCCGCCCAAGGCGCCAGCGTTGGCGACGATGCTGATTCCCGCAGGTCGGCCGACGAGCGGACGCGTGACAAGGTCCTGTCGGCCGTGCTGGAGCACGGTCCGGTGAGTGCAGCCGAGTTGGGTGACCTTCTCGGATACACGCCGGCAGCGGTACGGCGCCATCTCGATGCACTCTCCAGGGACGGCTTGATCGAGGTCAAGCTCGTAAGCAATCCGTCGACGGGAGCCGGGCGTCCCGCCCGCCGCTATGTCCTGAGCCAGCGGGGACAGACGCGCCTCGGCAACGACTACCTTCACATCGCGCAGGCGGCGCTGGGGCAACTCAAGGACGCGGCAGGGCCCGACGCCGTACGTCGCTTCGCCGCTACCCGCTTCGCCGACATGGAGGAACGGTATCGTCCCGCCGTCGAATCCGCAGGTGAGCGCCTGGAGGACAAGGCAGCTGCCCTGGCTGGGGCGCTGAGCGTCGATGGCTTCGTCGGCTCCACCCGCGAGATCGGGCGCAATGCTCCCCGTGCCGCAATGATGAGCGTGCAGCTCTGTCAGGGGCATTGCCCCATCCAGGAACTGGCCGCTCAATTCCCCGAGTTCTGCGAGCAGGAAACCGAGGTCTTCGCCAGGCTGCTCGGTGTTGATGTGCGCCGGCTTTCCACTCTGGCAAGCGGTGGGCACGTGTGCACAACCCACATTCCTGTCGGCCGCCTCGGCAGACTCGGCAGCCCGCCCGGCACAGGCAGCCCGCCCGGCGCAGTCCGCCCGGCCGGCGTCGCACCCGCAGGACCACACCCACAAACTTTAAACGTCTCCAACGATCAGCAAGGAAGGCCGTGATGACGGATCAGACAGATCAGAAGGCATTGGTACCCGACGCCGTGCCGGCAGGAGTGATCAGCGACATCCTCGAGAGGAATCCGGAGCTGCATGGCATCGGTAACTACGAGTACGGCTGGGCTGACAAGAACGACGTCGGCGCTAACGCGCGGCGTGGTCTCGATGAGGAAGTCGTCCGCGACATCTCCGCCAAGAAGAACGAGCCCGAGTGGATGCTCGACATGCGGCTCAAGGGCCTGAAGTACTTCGACCGCAAGCCGATGCCGTCGTGGGGTGCCGACCTTTCCGGCATCGACTTCGACAACATCAAGTACTTCGTGCGCTCCACAGAGAAGCAGGCTGCCAGCTGGGAAGACCTGCCTGAGGACATCAAGAACACCTACGAGAAGCTTGGTATCCCGGAGGCTGAGCGCAACCGCCTCGTGGCAGGCGTGGCCGCGCAGTACGAGTCCGAAGTTGTTTACCACCAGATCAACGAAGAGCTCGAGCGCCAGGGTGTCATCTTCATGGACACCGACACCGCGCTGCGGGAGCACCCTGAGTTCTTCGAGGAGTATTTCGGCTCAGTCATCCCCGTCGGTGACAACAAGTTCGCCTCGCTGAACACCGCGGTCTGGTCCGGCGGCTCCTTCGTCTACGTCCCCCCGGGCGTCCACGTGGAGATTCCGCTCCAGGCCTACTTCCGGATCAACACCGAGAACATGGGTCAGTTCGAGCGCACGCTGATCATCGCGGACGAGGGTTCCTACGTCCATTACATCGAGGGCTGCACCGCGCCGATCTACACCTCGGACTCGCTGCACTCGGCAGTCGTGGAGATCATCGCGAAGAAGAACGCCCGGGTTCGTTACACGACCATCCAGAACTGGTCCAACAACGTGTACAACCTGGTCACCAAGCGTGCGATCGCGCACGAGGGCGCCACCATGGAGTGGATCGACGGCAACATCGGTTCCAAGGTGACCATGAAGTACCCGGCCGTCTACCTCGTGGGCGAGCATGCCAAGGGTGAGACGCTGTCCATTGCCTTCGCCGGCGAGGGCCAGCACCAGGACACCGGTTCCAAGATGGTGCACATCGCACCGAACACCAAGTCCTCGATTATCTCGAAGTCCGTTGCGCGCAGTGGCGGTCGTGCCGCCTACCGCGGCCTCGTGCAGGTTCGGGAGGGTGCGTCGCACTCGGCCAACACCGTCCGGTGCGACGCGCTGCTGGTCGATACCATCTCCCGTTCTGACACCTACCCCTATGTCGACATCCGCGAGGATGACGTCACCATGGGACACGAGGCAACCGTGTCGCGGGTCAGCGAGGAGCAGCTGTTCTACCTGATGTCCCGCGGACTTCCGGAAGATGAAGCGATGGCGATGATCGTGCGCGGATTCATCGAGCCGATCGCCCGCGAACTTCCGATGGAGTACGCCCTTGAACTGAACCGCTTGATCGAACTCCAGATGGAAGGAGCCGTAGGCTAATGGCCGAAACCTCACAGTTGAGCCCTGAGCTTTCAGATGAAAAGGCACGCATTGGTGCCCCCTCGGGCGAGGACAAGGTGGCCATTGCCGGCTTCACCGAAGAGGGCGAGAATCTCTCTCCGCTGAACACCGGCTCTGAGCAGCACGGGGCCCGCCGGCACAGCCATGGCGATGAGCCGGTTGTCCCGGAGGCCTCCCGTGGTGAGCGGCTGAAGTCCTACAAGCTCGCCGACTTCGCTCCGCTCACCGGGCGCGAAGAGGACTGGCGGTTCACTCCGCTCAAGCGCCTGCGCGGTCTGCACACCGATGCCCTGACCGGGCAGGGTCCCGCCGTCACTGTCACCGGTGCGTCCAACATCCAGGTCGAGACCGTCGCCCGCGATGATGCACGTTTTGGTGCTGCCGCCATTCCGGAAGACAGGATCTCCGCCGCGGCCTGGGAAGCTGTGACCGCCGCGACTGTTGTCACCATTCCCGAGGAGACGGTTGCTGACTGCGAAGTGACGGTTACCGTCCGCGGAACCGACAACGCAGCAGCCGCCCAGCACCTCATCATCGATGCGAAGAAGTTTTCCCGGGCCGTCGTGGTCCTGGATCACCAGGGCAGCACCACGCTCGCCCAGAACGTCGAGATCCTCGTGGGAGATGGTGCGGAGCTCACCGTCGTAAGCGTCCAGGAATGGAACGACGACGCCGTCCACGTCTCCTCGCAGCAGGCGAAGGTGGGCCGTGACGCACGGTTCAAGCACGTCGTCGTCAGCCTTGGTGGCGACCTGGTGCGCCTCACGCCGTCGTCGTTCTTCACCGCGCCCGGTGCAGAGGTCGAAATGTACGGCCTGTACTTCGCCGACGCAGGGCAGCACCTGGAGCAGCGGCTGCTTGTGGACCACGCAGTTCCCAACTGCAAGTCGCGTGTCACCTACAAGGGTGCGCTCCAGGGCAAGGACGCGCATACCGTGTGGGTTGGCGACGTCCTGATCCGCAAGGAGGCCGAGGGCACCGACACCTACGAGGTGAACCGCAACCTGGTCCTCACTGACGGCGCGCGTTCCGACTCGGTTCCGAACCTTGAGATCGAAACCGGGCAGATCGAGGGCGCCGGCCACGCCAGCGCCACCGGCCGGTTCGACGACGAGCACCTGTTCTACCTGATGGCCCGCGGTATCGATGAGAAGACCGCGCGCCGACTGGTCGTGCGCGGCTTCCTCAACGAGGTCATCCAGCAGATCAAGGTACCCGTGCTTGAGGAGCGCCTAACTGAAGCGGTAGAGCGCGAGTTGGCCGCAGGGAACAACTGATGACCGAGGCATCTCCGGAGACACCCAGGGGTGAACTCGTCTGCAAGGTGGACGAGATCGGCGTAAAGCAGGCCCTGCGGATCCTCATCGGCGACCTTCCCGTCGCGATCGTGAAGGACTCCGAGGGCGCTATCCACGCCATCGGTGACACCTGCTCCCACGCGGATATCTCCCTGTCCGAGGGCGACGTTGAGGGCTGCGCGATCGAATGCTGGGGCCACGGTTCCCAGTTCGATCTGCGCACCGGGATGCCGCTTCAGCTTCCGGCCTACGAGCCGGTTCCGGTGTTCGCGCTCGAGATCCACGGCGACGGTGTCTACGTGGATGTCACCACGGTGGTCAACTCGGCGCCTGTACCCGACCGCGACTAGAACTTTCACACAATTGAGCAAGCCTGCTAAGCAGGATGCAAAGGAGAACCAAGATGTCCACCCTTGAAATCAAGGACCTGCACGTCAGCATCGAAACGGAACAGGGCAGCAAGCCCATCCTCAAGGGCGTCAGCCTGACCATCAACACCGGTGAGACCCACGCAATCATGGGCCCTAACGGCTCCGGCAAGTCCACGCTGGCCTCCACCATCGCCGGCCACCCGCGCTACACCGTGGACAGCGGCTCGATCACCCTGGACGGTGAGGACGTACTGGAGATGAGCGTGGACGAGCGTGCGCGCGCCGGCCTCTTCCTCGCCATGCAGTATCCGGTCGAGGTCCCCGGCGTCACCATGACCAACTTCCTCCGGACCGCCAAGACCGCGCTCGACGGCGAAGCCCCGAGCCTGCGCCACTGGACCAAGGACGTGAAGGAAGCCATGTCGCAGCTGCGCATCGATGCCGACTTCGCACAGCGCAACGTGAACGAAGGGTTCTCCGGCGGAGAGAAGAAGCGGGTCGAGATCCTGCAGCTCGAGCTGTTCAAGCCCAAGTTCGCCATCCTCGACGAGACCGACTCCGGTCTCGACGTCGACGCCCTCAAGGTGGTTTCCGAAGGCGTGAACCGTGAGCACGGCAAGGGCAACATGGGCACCCTGCTCATCACCCACTACACCCGCATCCTCCGCTACATCAAGCCGGACTTCGTGCACGTATTCGTCGACGGCCGAATCGCGGAAGAGGGCGGCCCCGAGCTTGCCGACCGCCTTGAGGAAGAGGGCTACGACCGCTTCCTCGTCCCCGGCGCAGCACCGGCCGGCGCCTGACACCCCTTCCTCCGAAGAAAGGCTCCTCATCATGAGTGATGTGAATGCGGCGCAGACGTCCCTGGAGGACATCGAAGAGTCGCTGAAGGACGTGATCGACCCGGAGCTTGGCGTGAACGTCGTGGACCTGGGGCTGCTCTATGGGCTCAAGTACGCCGACGACGGCGCGCTGCTGATCGATATGACGCTCACCACCGCCGCCTGCCCGCTCACCGACGTCATCGAGGAGCAGGTGGGACAGGCTCTCGACGGTGTGGTTGACGACTGGCGCCTGAACTGGGTGTGGATGCCACCATGGGGTCCCGAGCGGATCACCGAGGACGGACGTGACCAGATGAGGGCCCTCGGCTTCAACATCTAGCCTCCGGTTTCCCGGTTCTGCATGAAGGGGGACGGCAACGCTGCAGCGTTGCCGTCCCCCTTCGTTGTTAGAGGCGGAATCAACTCGAGTCAGTCCCGCCGATGCTGGAACACCTGCCGGAAGGTGTTGGCCAGCCGGTCTGAGAACAGGACGAACCGCACCTCGCGGACACCGCCGTCGTACTCTGCCACCGCCCGGTGGGCGACTCCGGCCACTGCCTCCGGATCCCAGCCGTAGATGCCCGCGCTGATAGCGGGAAAAGCGACCGACTGCGCGCCAATATCATCGGCAATCTCCAGGCTGCGACGGAAACACGACTCCAGCAGGGCTGGATCGGTTTGGCCCGCATGCCTGTTGGGTCCGACCGTGTGAATGACCCACGCTGCCGGTAGCCGAAAACCGGGTGTGGCCACCGCTTGTCCAACCGGGAGCCCGCCCGGATACTCCTCCTCCCGCACCGCCCGGCAGGCTTCCAGAAGCTCCGGACCCGCGGCAGCGTGAATAGCACCGTCAACGCCGCCGCCGCCCAGCAGGGAGGAGTTGGCTGCATTGACGACGGCGTCGACCTCCTGCCGCGTGATGTCGCCCTGGACGATCACGATGTCCGGTGCCGGCGTCACCGGTTGCTCCCGAAACCTTTGCTCCCGGACGCTTGGGCGCTGCAACGGAAGACTGCAGAATAGCTCGTCATGGGCACACGTTAGTACATTGGGCCTACCGCCAGAAGAGAGGGTGTCGGCACCATGCCCTTCATCAACCGCCTGCTCGAACGGGCACGCGTAACTCCGGACAGCGACGCGGTCGTCACCGAGGAGGGCAAACTGACCTGCGCCGAGCTGGTCGCCAGGGCTTCCGCTCTACCGCTTCCAGACGGGAACCTGGTTGCGCTTGAGCTCGCCGACCCGCTCGCCTTCACCGTGGCCTTCACGGCCGTCGTCGGCCGCGGCAAGTGTGCTGCCGTGCTTGATCCTGCGTGGCCCGAAGAGCTTCGTACCCGTGTGCTGGATGGGCTGAGGCCCGTTGGCGTGCTTGACGAATTATTGTTCTCCGGTGCCGTCCCAGAAGCCGCGGAGGCGGATGGACGCCCCGGCGCCCTGGCTGATGCTGCGGCGGAGACCCGCTTCTACTGCGGCTTCACGTCCGGGACCTCCGGCGTGCCGAAGGCATTCGTCCGGAGCTCCGGTTCGTGGGCCCGTTCCTTGCGCCGCAGTGCCGCCTATTTCGGTGTCACGCCCGGGCTCCGCACGTTCGCGCCCGGGCCCCTGTCGTCGAGCCTGAACCTGTACGCACTCGCGGAGGCGCTTTACGCTGGAGCTGCTTTTTTCACTCTCGGCGCGTCGACCCAGGGCCCGAGGGGAGTACGGATGGCGGAGGCCCTCGCTTCCTGGCGTATTCAACATCTTGTAGCCGTTCCGGCCGCCGTGGGGCTTGCGCTTCAGCGCGTCGACAGCCTGCCCGCGCTGCGCACCGTCGTCGCAGGTGGAGCTCGGCTGACGGACTTGCAGGTGTCAAAGGTCCTCCGCGTTGCTCCGAACGCATGGATTTTCGAGTACTACGGCGCCTCGGAGCTCAGCCTCGTAACCGCACGCCGCGTTCACGGCGCAGTCGGGGGCGCGGTCGGGGGCGATGTAGGGAAGCCGTTCCCGGGAGTTCGCCTGCGAATCGAGGCTGACCAGCCGATGTCCCCCGGGACAATCTGGGTGAGCACGGACACCGCCATCGACGGTTATCTGCTGGGCGACGACGGGCATGGGTTCACGCGGGACGGCGAGTGGGTCACAGTTCACGACCAGGGCTGGATTGACGACGACGGCGGCCTCCACCTTGCCGGGCGCGCCGGCGACATGCTGGTGGTTGCCGGAACCAACGTCTACCCGTCGGAGGTGGAGGATGCGCTGGCGCGCATCGGCTTTCGATCTGCCGTTGCCTTCGGGATTCCGGACGGACGGCGGGGAACGCTGCTGGCAGCGGCGATCGAAGCGGAGAGTCACGAAGAGGTGGATTCCCACCGTATCCGCCAAGCGCTGCGGGAGACTCTGCCTGCCGTGAAAATCCCGAGCCGGGTGAAGGCAGTTGATTCGATCCCGCTGACGGCAGCCGGGAAACCTGATCGAGCAGCATTGGCTGTCCTGATGCAGGATTCGGAGGCAACGCGTGCACACATCTCCTGAGCGTTCCGCCTCCGGCTCCCGCGCAGTTTTTGTGCTCTGCCGGCGGACGCCGTTCGGGCGCCTCCGCGGCATGTACTCGCAGGTTCCGGCTCACAACCTGCTGGCTCCCGTACTTACCGCTGTCATCCAGGACTCCGGCCTCGCACCCAGGGAGGTTAACGACGTCATCATGGGCAACGCCGTTGGCGGAGGCGGCAACGTTGCGCGTTTGGCGGCACTGACTGCAGGGCTTCCCACAGGCGTCCCGGGACTCACCGTAGACCGGCAGTGCGCCTCCGGGCTGGACGCCATCGTCCTGGCCTGTCGGCTCGTGGAGGCCGGAGCCGGCAGCTGGTTCCTCGCCGGAGGAGTGGAAAGCTGCAGCACCGCACCCCTTCGGGCCCATCGGCTCACCTCTGCACCAGGGGCGCCCGACTTCTATTCACGGGCACAATTCGCGCCGGAGAACCTCGGCGACCCGGATGCGGGTCAAGCGGCCGAGAACGTTGCCGCGCATCATGGGATCAACCGGGCCCAACAGGACGCCTACGCACTGCGGAGCCATGCGCGGACTGCAGCCTCGTTGCATCTGATGACTCCTGAAATTGTGCCGCTCGAAGGCTTCGGCAGGGATCAAACGGCGCGCAAAGGGATGACCGCGCACCTGCTTTACCGGTTTCCGCCTGCCTTCGATCCAGAGGGCAGTGTGACGGCCGGTAACTCCTGCGCGGATGCCGACGGCGCGGTCGTCGCCCTGGTGACCAGCGTGGATTCGGCGAGGGCGGCCGGCGTCGAACGCGGGCTGGTCTTCGGTGGTTCGGCAAGCACCGGCGGCGAGCCAGCCCGGTTCGGAACGGCGGGCGCCCTCGCGGTGAGAATACTGCTCGGCCGGATGAACCTGGGCCCGGACGATATTTCCCGCTGGGAATTCAATGAAGCGTTCGCCGCGCAGGTTCTGGCCTCTGCACGCCTGATGGACGTACCGCCTGAACGCCTCAACCTCCAGGGCGGAGCCCTGGCTTACGGGCATCCCTATGGAGCATCGGGGGCGATGCTGGTGGCGAACCTGCTCCGCCAGATGGAAGGCGACGACGACGGCGGCTGGTCGGTTGCCGCGATCAGCGCGGCGGGGGGAGTGGGAACGGCGGCGGCCTTCCGCGCGGAGAGCCTCTAGTTTCTAGCTGGCATTTCCTCCGGCAACACCGTCATCGTCAGGCTCAGCCAGCCCGCGGGCGGCGAGGGCCTCCCCGGTCTGTTGCGCGTACGCCACGGCGCCGATGAAGAGGGGGAGTATCAGGGCCCGTGGATTTCGTTCGAGGCCGCGCGCGCGGGCCGCATCGCGTGCGTCGGCTGCTGATCCGACCAGATAGGGAATGCTCCGAAGCATCAGCGCCACGGTCAGCCCGAAGCGCTCCGGATCGGCTCCCAACGGACGGAGCGGTTTGGCGAGGGACACCAGCCCGTCCAGGAGCCGCTGGCTCTCGGTGGTGAGCGGAATCAGGAGGGCGGCCAGGACGCACACCACGATATTGCCCACCACCAGGAATGCCTTGAGGGGACCGGCGGTAAAGACCTGGAAGATCCCGAGCACAAGGATCAGCGGCCACATTCTCAGGAGAGGCTGGACCAGTTCCCGAAAGCTCAGGCGTGCCCCGGCCAGATAGGCAAGGGCCACCAGAATCAGCCCGCCGCCCGTTACCGCGAGCGAGTTGAATCCGAGGACAAGTATCGAAAGAACGCTGACGGACAGCACCTTCGCCCAGAGGGGAGCGCTGTGCAGGAGCGACAGGCGCGGGATATAGGCGCCTAGCAGGCTCACATGGCCCCTCACTGTCGATCCTCCAATGACAGCCCGGACAAGGTCAGCTCACGGTAGGCACGAACTGCTTCGGACGGTGCGCCGTCGAAAACCACCCGACCGTTGTCGATCACAAGTGTTCGGTCCGCTTCCTGGGCGAAGTCGAGGGAGTGGGTTGTGAACACCACCTGCTGGTCGAGTCCTCCGAAGAGCGTGCGTACCTTGTGTTCGTTCCGGAGATCCAGGAGCGTCGTCGGCTCGTCGGCGACAAGCACACTGGGTTCGCAGGCCAACACTGTGGCGAGGGCAAGCAGTTGACGCTCGCCCCCGGACAGGTCGTAGACGCTCTGGTCCGCCAGATTGGTGAGTCCAAACCGGTCGAGGACTGCTGCCGCAGTTTCACGCCGATCTTCGCGGCGCCGGTAATGACGGCGCAGTGAGAGTTCCACATCTTCGCGTCCTGTGGGCATGACCAGCTGCGACAGCGGGTCCGTGAACATGAAGCCGACAGTCCGACGAACCGCGGAACCGTTGCGGGAGGTGTCGAGGCCGTTGACCCGCACGCTTCCAGCGCTCGGAAGCACCAGCGAGTTGATCAGCTTCAACAGTGTCGATTTGCCCGAACCATTTGCGCCGATGACACTGATGCGCTGCTCGGACAGCGTCAGCCGGACAGGCTGGAGGATCTGGCGAGGTGAGGGATGCTCGGCCGCTACTGCGGCGCCGTCGAACTCAATCATCGGAGCTCAGACCTTCGGAGTCCGCCGCGCTCAGCGGCGAGACGCCGACCGGCCCTGCAGGCGCGGGAAGGCCTTGACCACGCTGAGTCCGATGGCCGCCGCGGCGAGGTTCTTCAGGATGTCACCGGGCAGGAACACGACGTCCGCAGCGATGGCCGCTCCCAGGTCCAGCTTGGCGTTGATCATCATGCCCACGATGCCGAACGGATGGGTGATGGTGAGGCTGGTGACGGTGCAGGCGGCGAAGAGGGCGAGCAGGCGCAGGCGGGAGACTTTGCGGAACACCAGGCGGGCAAGGAAGCCGACGACGACGGCGGCAACCGGGAACGCGATGATGTAGCCGGCCGAAGGGCCGAACAGTACACCGAGGCCGCCGCGGAACTGGCTGAAGATGGGCAGGCCGGCAAGCCCGACGGCGACATAGAGAGTAAGGGCGGCCCCTGCGCGCCACGGGCCCAGGACGATGCCGGTCACCATGATCGCGAGGGTCTGGAGGGTGATGGGCACGCCAACCTGGCCCACCGGTATAGCGGGTAGAATAGCGCTGGTGGCCACTACGGCCGCAAAGACCGCGATCAGGGAAAGATCGGTCGCACTCCAGGAGCGGCGGGGCCGCGCAGGAGCTTCGGCGAGCGGAGAGTGCTGGACCGGATTTGTCTTGTGCATCGTGAAGCTTTCTGTGAGATCTATACAACGGTGGGCTCTTCACTTACCGAGATTAGTGCGGAAAGAACCAGACGCTTTTGTAGGGTTCCTACAAGATTCAGGTCCGGCCCGTGACGTCGGCAACCAGGGAAAGGCTCAACCACTGTGATCACCGTGTCGAATCTGGAGTTGCGCGCGGGCGCACGCCTGCTCATGGACCAGGTGTCCTTCCGGGTAGACCGCGGCGACAAGATCGGCCTTGTGGGACGCAACGGTGCCGGCAAGACCACGCTCACGCGCGTCCTGGCCGGCGAAGGCCTACCCGCCGCGGGAACAGTTACACGCACCGGCGACATCGGCTACCTCCCGCAGGATCCCCGCACGCCGAACATGGAGCAGCTTGCCCGAGACCGCATTCTTTCCGCTCGGAACCTCGACGTAGTTGTCGGCAAGCTGCGGGAGACCCAGGAGCGGATGGCCAGCGACGACGCCGCTGTACGCGACAAGGCCATGGCGCGCTACGACCGGCTCGAGGCTGAATTCCTCGCCCATGGCGGCTACGCCGCGGAAGCTGAAGCCGCAGCCATCTCCTCGAACCTCGCGCTGCCGGAGCGGATCCTCAACCAACCGCTGAAGACGCTGTCCGGCGGGCAGCGCCGCCGCGTCGAACTGGCCCGGATCCTCTACTCGGGCGCCGAAACGATGCTGCTGGACGAGCCGACCAACCACCTGGACGCGGACTCGATCACTTGGCTGCGCGACTTCCTGAAGAACCACCAGGGTGGCCTGATCGTGATCAGCCACGATGTTGACCTGCTTGAGGCGACCGTCAACAAGGTCTTCCACCTCGACGCCAACCGCTCCACGATCGACCTCTACAACATGGGCTGGAAGCGTTACCTCCAGCAGCGCGAGACAGACGAGCGGGCCCGCAAGCGTGAGCGGGCAAATGCGGAGAAGAAGGCCCAGGTGCTGATGGATCAGGCCAACAAGATGCGGGCCAAGGCCACCAAGGCCGTGGCTGCCCAGAACATGGCCAAGCGCGCCGAGCGCATGCTGTCCGGCCTTGACGCGGTCCGCGCGCAGGATCGGGTGGCGGCGCTGCGCTTCCCGGAGCCCGCGCCCTGCGGTCGTACGCCGATGATGGCCGAGGGCCTCAGCAAGTCCTACGGTTCGCTGGAAATCTTCACCGACGTCGACCTGGCCATCGACCGCGGCTCCAAGGTGGTGATCCTCGGCCTGAACGGTGCCGGCAAGACGACGCTCCTGCGCATGCTCGCTGGGGTGGATCAGCCAGATACGGGGAAGATCGTTCCCGGTCACGGACTGAAGGTCGGCTACTACGCGCAGGAGCACGAAACGTTGGACACCCAGCGCACCGTGCTGGAGAACATGCGAACTGCTGCCCCCGATATGCGGGACGCCGAGGTGCGCGGCATCCTCGGTTCATTCCTGTTCTCGGGTGACGACGTCGACAAACCTGCCGGAGTGCTCTCGGGTGGAGAGAAGACCCGTCTGGCGCTTGCCACGATTGTGGCGTCCTCAGCCAATGTCCTGCTGCTCGACGAGCCCACCAACAACCTCGACCCGGCCAGCCGCGAGGAGATCTTGGGCGCGCTGCGGAACTACACCGGCGCCGTCGTTCTGGTGAGCCATGACGAGGGTGCGGTGGACGCATTGAATCCCGAGCGGGTGGTGCTGCTGCCCGACGGGGTCGAGGACCTGTGGAACGAGGACTACCTGGAACTGGTGACGCTGGCCTAGGCGGCCTGCACCGTTCCACGCCTGGCGCTGACGCCTGAACTCCTACAGCCCACGGGCGTCGAGGATGGCGTCTTCTTCCTCTTCGGAGGAGGGCCGGCGTCGTGTCCGTACGGGTGCCGGCGCGTCCAGCTCATCCTCGTGGTCGAGGCGGTACTGCTGACGCACGGCGTAGCCGAACCCCACGAAGAGCAGGACGCCGAAGGCGAACCACTGCATGGAGTAGGACAGATGCGGCCCGAGGTCGATCGCGGGCTTTGCGGGCGCCACGGGTGTGGTTGCCGGGGCAGGGGATTCTGAGGCAAGGAGTCCATACGCAGCTGCGTGCATCGGATAGTCCAGCTGTGCGCCGTATCCGGCCAGATCGATGGAGGCAAGCTGTCCTTCCGGCGCCGAACGGTTCAGGACAGGTTCTCCGGGCCGGATGCGCGCGGTAACCGTGACCTCGCCTTCCGGTGCCTGCGGCACCTCGTCTGGATGGCCTGCCTCGCGGTTCCCGATGGGCAGCCAGCCGCGGTTGATAACGACGGCGGTGCCGTCCTGCAGCCGCAGGGGCACCAGGACCTCGTACCCGGGCCGTCCGTTCAGTGGCCGGTTCCGGACGATGCGCTGGTTCGCCGAATCATAGGTGCCGGTCATTTCCACCGGCATCCACTCGCGGGACTCTTCGTAGGTGTCGAACAGGCTCGGATCATAGGCGATCGGCTCACGATCGTAGTTGGCCTGCACGGTGCTCACTGTTGCTGCGGCCTGGTCCCGACGGTCGAGCTGCCATAGACCGAGGGCAGTGCAGGCTGCGGCCAGGACCATAACCAGGGCGAACCAACCGAACCAGCGTGGGGATGCGAGATACGTCAGAAACTTCACGGTGCTGCGGGCGCGTCTTCCAACGGCAGCGTCTCTTTCCAGAGTCCGCGGGTGGTCAGATAATCCTGCAGCCATTCCCGATGCGCATCACAAGCCAGCCATACTTTGCGGCGTTCCGGGGTATGGATCCGCGGGTTGTTCCACAGCAGCTGCCAGGTCGCGGGCTGCCTGCAGGCCTTACGCGAGCAGGTGGGGACGGAGAGCGCTGCCGGTGCAGTGGCGCCCGGCAGTTGGTCAAAAATGCTCATGCTTCCCGCTTTCCGTCCTCTCTGCTTTGGTCCGGCTCATCCGGCACGATCTCCCCCTGAAGGGTCATCGGCCCTTCCTCCTCGGCCACTGGTGCCGCCGCCTCGAGTTCCGGGGCCGGCGCCCGATCGAGCAATGTCTCGCTGTGCCCGAGGTTGCTCGTGTCGCTGCCGCCGTTCGCGATGATCACCGCGAAGTAGGGAAGGAAGACGGCGCCTGCAATCATCACCCACTGCAGCCAGCCCTCGACCACGAACACCAGGATCAGGCACACCAGGCGGATGCCCATGGACAGCGAGTACTTGATCATCCGGCGGCGCATCTCATCGCTGTGCGCCTCCCGGGCATCACTGATGTTGTGCACATCCGGGTTGCGTTCGAACTGATGGCGCAGCTTGATCATCACTCTCCAAAGGACCTATCCATTGTCTCACTTGGTTCCTTGTTGTTAAAGTTCGGGCCTGCGCGACTAGGATCGAACGGATACACGACCGCGAACACCGGAGGACCATCCGTGCAGGAACAGAAGACCGCTGCAACACCCACCCAGAAGGAGGGCCGCAGCGTCCTGGTAACCGGCGGCAACCGCGGGATCGGCCTTGCGATTGCCCAGTCCTTCCTTGCGAACGGAGACCGGGTTGCGATCACCTACCGCAGCGGTGAGGTACCGGAGGGAATGCTTGGCGTCCGTGCCGATGTCACCGACGCTGACCAGATCGATGCGGCGTTCAAGGAGGTTGAGGAAGCCCACGGCGCCGTTGAGGTACTGGTTGCCAATGCCGGCATCACCCGGGACACCCTGCTCCTAAGGATGAGCGAAGATGACTTCACCGACGTGATCGACACAAACCTCACCGGTTCGTTCCGCGTGATCAAACGGGCTTCGCGGGGAATGCTGCGCCTGCGCCGGGGAAGGATCGTGCTGATCTCCTCGGTGTCCGGCCTCTACGGCGCTCCCGGCCAAATCAATTACTCCGCTTCCAAAGCAGGCCTGGTCGGCATCGCGCGTTCCTTCACCCGGGAACTCGGTTCCCGCGGCATCACCTGCAATGTTGTTGCCCCAGGCTTCATCAACACGGACATGACGGCGGCGCTTCCCGAGGAGACGCAGCAGAACTACCTGACCTCCATCCCGGCCGGCCGCTTCGCCGAGGCATCCGAAGTGGCAGACGTGGTCCGCTGGGTCGCCAGCGACGAGGCGGCCTACATCTCCGGCGCCGTGATCCCGGTCGACGGCGGTCTCGGCATGGGCCACTGACCACAGCAACTGACGATACACAGATACAAGTCAAGGAGACGTCCACACATGGGTGCACTGCAGAACACGACCGCGATCGTCACGGGTTCGTCCCGCGGAATCGGGGCAGAGGTGGCGCGCCTGCTCGCCGAGCAGGGGGCCGCCGTCGTCGTCAACTACCGGCAGAAGGCGCCCCGCGCGAACAAGGTCGTCGCGGGAATTGAGGCCGCCGGCGGCCGCGCGGTAGCCGTGGGTGCAGATCTCACCGCGCCTGAGGGGGCGAAGGCGCTCGTCGACGCGGCTGTGCAGAACTTCGGCGGACTGAACCTCCTCGTGCTCAACGCATCCGGCGGCATGGAGACCGGCCTTGGCGACGATTACGCGCTGAAGCTGAACCGGGATGCGCAGGTAGGGATGCTCTCAGCCGCACTCGAGGTCATGCCTGCCGGATCGCGCGTGGTATTCGTCACGAGCCACCAGGCCCACTTCATCAACTCCGTCGAAACGATGGATGCATACGAGCCCGTAGCACGCAGCAAGCGCGCAGGCGAGGACGCCCTGCGTGAGATGATTCCGAACCTGACCGACCGCGGCATCTCCCTGGTCGTGGTGTCCGGCGACATGATCGAGGGCACTGTCACCGCCACCCTGCTGGACCGGGCTGCACCCGGTGCGATTGAAGCGCGCAGGCAGGAAGCCGGACGCCTCTACACCGTGGAGGAGTTTGCAGCGGAGATCGTGAAGATGGTCACCTCCGATGTACCCACCGGCCACACCGAGTACGTGGGCGGCGCGGAGCACTTCACCCGCTGATCCGTTTCCGCAACAGGTTTTGCGACCAGGTTCTGCCACGCGTTTGCGCGACCAATAGACGAATGGCACCGGGCTTACCCGCCCGGTGCCATTCGTCTGTTCGCGTCCTGATCCTTACGTGTCTCCAGCCGGTCAGAGCCGCACGAAGTGGCGTACGACGTCCAGGTAGGGGAAATCCACTGCGACGTCCGCGGCGGCGCGGACTGCAGGCTTCGAATTAAAAGCCACACCAAGGCCGGCTGCAGCGAGCATGTCGAGGTCGTTGGCGCCGTCGCCCACCGCGACGGTCCGTTCGAGGGGGATACCCGCCGCCTCGGCCCACGCACGGAGGCAGCGTTCCTTCTCGGCCCGGTCAACGACGGGCCCGATGACTGTGCCGGTCAGCGAGCCGGCGTCGACACCGAGGAGGTTCGCCTTGGCGTGGGATAGCCTCAGCCGTGCGGCCAGCGGTTCCAGGATCTGGCTGAACCCTCCCGAGACAACCGCAACCAGATGCCCGGCTTCGAGGAACGCCTCGATCAGGTGTTCTGCTCCCTCGCTGAGCTCAATCCGGGTTCCGACGTCCTCAATCACTCCCTCGCCCAGCCCGGCCAGGACCGCCACGCGGGCGTGGAGGCTCTGCGCGAAGTCCAGTTCGCCCCGCATGGCCGACTCGGTCACGGCAGCCACTTCGGCTTCACGGCCGGCATGGGCGGCGAGGAGTTCGATGACCTCCTGCTTGATAAGGGTTGAATCCACATCCATGATCAGCAGCTTCGTTCCCTCGCCCAGCAGGGCCGGAGGTACCACCGCGACGCCGGTTTCCTCAGTCACCAGCGGCGCAAGAGCGGTCCGTAAAGTTTCTATCCCCTCATCCGAGCTCACGGTGAGCGTGGCCACCTGGTAGGCGCCGGCGTCGTCCGTGCTTTCCCCGACGACGACGGCGCCGGTCGCCTGCACTGCCCGGCGCACCTTGGAGCGGTGCGATCCTTCCAACCGGGTGCCGAAGCTGACTACCCTGAACGTCTCCGTCACGTGCCGAAGGCCTTTCGTCGATCCAAGTCTCATCTGCCATTATGCGGCCCTGCAGGCCGGCCGTGTTAACGCTCTGCCGCGCTGTCCGCCTGCCGGTCGTCCATTTAGCACTGGATGCCCGTCGTGCCCTAGTGTCTAGTGTCATGAGTGATGTTCTGGAACTGTCCGGGGTGAGCCTTGTCCGCGGTGGAAAAGCTCTGCTGGACGGGGTCGACTGGCAGGTCAAAGAGGGCGAACGCTGGGTGGTCATGGGCCCCAACGGTGCGGGTAAAACGACCCTCCTTCAGATTGCCGGCGCGCGGATCCATCCGACCCGGGGCGTGGCGGGAATCCTCGACGAGGTTCTGGGCGCGGTTGACGTCTTTGAGCTGCGGCCGCGGATCGGTCTTGCGTCAGCGGCCCTGGCGTCCCAGATCCCGGCACACGAAACCGTACTCAACGTAGTCGTAACCGCCTCTTACGGCGTGACCGGACGGTGGCGTGAGCAGTATGAGAAGGTCGATGAGCGCCGGGCCTTCCGCCTTCTCGACAAGTGGGGCGTCTCCATGCTGATGAACCGCACCTTCGCAACCCTCAGCGAGGGCGAGCGGAAGCGCGTCCAGATCGCCCGTGCCTTGATGACCGACCCTGAACTGCTGCTGCTCGACGAGCCCGCCGCAGGGCTGGACCTTGCCGGCCGCGAGGACCTGGTGGCTCGTCTTAGCGAGCTGGCAGCTGACGAGGAGTCGCCCGCTATGGTCCTGGTGACCCACCACCTGGAGGAGGTTCCGCCGGGATTCACCCATGCCATGCTAATGCGCGACGGCGGTGTGGTGGCGGCAGGGCCGATCGAGGATGTGCTGACGGCCGAACACCTGAGCACTGCCTTCGACCTCCCGCTTGAGGTGACCCGTCGCGACGGCAGGTACAGCGCCGTCGCACGCTCCTAGATATTCCGGCACTCCTTCGTGGACTTACTGCGCGATGCGCTGATCCTTGTAGGTGGGCTGTGGGCGGGAACCATCAACACGATTGTCGGATCGGGAACGCTGGTTACCTTTCCCATTCTCATCGCTCTGGGGTATGCCCCGGTCACGGCGTCCATCAGCAATGCGATGGGGCTTGTAGCCGGAAACATGTCCGGTGCGTGGGGCTACCGTTCCGAACTCAAGGGCAGCGGCCGCACGCTGCTGAAGCTGCTTCCGGCCTCGCTGCTGGGCGGGGTCACCGGGGCGGCGCTGCTGCTCAACCTGCCGGAGACGGTATTCGGGCTGGTCGCGCCCTTCCTCATCGTTGTCGCACTTGGCTTTGTCATCTTCCAGCCGAAGCTGCAGCGGTGGGTACGACGGCGGGCTGAGGCGCGCCCGGCTGCGCCGTCACATCCCCTCGCGCTGACCATCCTGGTTTTCCTCGCCGGAGTTTACGGAGGCTACTTCGTTGCAGCCCAGGGGATTCTTCTCGTCGGCATCCTCGGCGTCTTCCTGCACGGCACAATGCAGGCCGCAAACGCCATGAAGAACGTCCTGGTGCTGGGCGTGAACCTGATCGCGGCGGTCTCCTACATGATCTTCGCCTTCGACCGGATCGACTGGTGGGTGGTCCTGCTGATTGCCGTCGGCTCCCTGGCGGGCGGATTTGTCGGTTCACTCGTGGGGCGGCGGCTTCCGCCTGTCGCTCTGCGCAGCGTGATCGTGGTGCTCGGCCTGGTTGCCCTCTACGTGATGATTTCCAGGCTGGTGAACTGAGATGCCGCTGGTGCGCCTCTCGGACGCGTCAGACAGCAGGGTGGGCGATTACACGAACCTCACCGACACCCAGCTCCGACGACGGCGCGAACCGGCTGAGGGCCTGTACATCGCCGAGAGCACCAAGGTGCTGCGCCGGGCAATCGACGCCGGACACACTCCCCGGTCCTTCTTCCTTGCCGACAAGTGGCTGCCTGACCTCCAGGACATACTCGACCGGTTCCCCGACGTGCCGGCCTTCCTGGGATCGGAACAGGTGCTGGAGGAGATAACCGGCTTCCACCTTCACAGGGGAGCGCTGGCCGCCATGAACCGGCCGGCCCCGCTTGCCCTCGCGGACGTGCTGGCCGACGCGCGCAGGATCGCAGTCCTCGAGGACATGGTCGATCACACCAACCTCGGCGCGGTGTTCCGCTCCGCCGCAGCGCTCGGCGTGGACGCGGTGCTCATTACTCCCCGGTGTGCAGACCCGCTCTACCGCAGGGCTATCCGCGTGAGCATGGGGACGGTATTCCAAGTTCCCTGGGTACGGCTCGAGTCGTGGCCGGAGTCGATCGAGATTTTGCAGGGTGCGGGTTTCGTCGTTGCGGCACTTGCCCTGTCAGCCGACTCCATCGAACTGCAGGAGCTGTCCAGCCGCTCGGTCGAGCGGCTGGCGCTTGTGCTCGGAACGGAGGGAGACGGTTTGGCCAAGGAGACGCTGGAGCGAGCCGACGTGACCGTCCGGATTCCCATGAATCCCGTTGTCGACTCCCTCAACGTTGCGGCTGCGGGGGCTGTCGCCTTTTGGGAGTGCCGTCCAAGCGTGGACTGAACCGGTACGTGTGAGCCCCGTCCACCGGCTTTCGCTTAGCAGATCAGGGGCGGGTGCGGTAGAGTGGGTTGCTGGCCTGCTCTCGGGCCAAGAACTTTCAAACTCCCGGTGCCTGGCAAAATCCAGGCAACTACAGAAGGTATTACTGTGAAGTCTGATATCCACCCCAAGTACTCGACGGTCGTCTTCCGCGACCTCGCCTCGGACAAGTCTTTCCTGACTCGCTCCACTGTCACCTCTGACAAGACGGTCGAATGGGAAGACGGCAACACCTACCCGCTGGTAGAGGTGGAAATCTCTTCGGAGTCACACCCGTTCTACACCGGTAAGCAGCGCATCATGGACTCCGCCGGCCGCGTCGAGCGCTTCAACCAGCGCTTCAAGGGCTTCGGAAAGAAGTAGTCCGCGCGGATTGTCCCACGGATTTTATCGCTGGACCCGAACCGGAATGCCGGTTCGGGTCCAGCTCTTTAAGCGGGTAGGAACATCATCGGCAGCAGGAGGAGATTTCATTGGCGCAGGGGCCGGCAGGCGAGCACCATGGCGAGTTCAAGGTGCCCGGCGGGAAACTGGTGGTGGCAGATTTCGGCGTCGCGGACGGACTGATTCACGGCGTGTCCATCAACGGCGATTTCTTCCTTGAACCGGACGAGGCGCTGGATGACATCAACGCTGCCCTCGAGGGACTGCCGGCCGGAAGCACCCACGGTGAGATAGCCGAGGCGGTCCGACGCCGGTTGCGACCTGGAGCGGAGCTGTTCGGCTTCTCTGCCGACGCTGTTGCAACTGCGGTGCGCCGTGCTCTGGGCCGGGCATCCACCTGGGCTGACCACAGTTGGGAAATCATCGGACCGACGCCGCTGTCCACCGGCATGCACGTCGCCATGGACGAGGTCCTGACACGCCGCGTCGGGGAGGGCCTTCGCAAACCCACCCTGCGGTTCTGGGAGTGGGAGAGCCCATCGGTCGTAATCGGCAGTTTCCAGTCGGTACGGAATGAGGTTGATGACGAGGCCGTCCGCCGCCACGGCATCACCGTGGTACGCCGAATAAGCGGCGGCGGTGCCATGTTCATGGAGCACGGCAATGCCATCACCTACTCGCTCTACTTCCCACAGTCGCTCGTTGACGGGATGAGTTTCGCCGATTCCTACCCGTTCCTGGACGACTGGGTGATGGAGGGGCTGCGCAAGTTGGGAATCTCGGCCTGGTACCAGCCGCTCAACGACATTGCGACGGATCTCGGCAAGATCGGTGGAGCGGCCCAGAAGCGCCTCAGCAACGGCGGCATGCTGCATCACGTCACCATGTCCTACGACATCGACGCGGACAAGATGCTCGAAGTGCTCCGGATCGGCCGGGAGAAATTGTCGGACAAGGGAATTAAGAGCGCGAAGAAGCGTGTGGACCCGCTCCGGCGACAGACGGGGTTGGCGCGGGAGGAGATTATCCGCGTGCTCAGCGACACCTTCCGCGAACGCTATGGAGCTGTCGACGGCGAACTGAGCAGCTTGGAACTAGCCGCTGCACGGGACCTGGTGGACCGGAAGTTCGGCACGGAGGAATGGCTGCACAGGGTTCCGTAACGGGTCAGGGCGGAGCACTGACGGCAGGGTCTCAGCGCTGCGCCGCGGCCTGGGCACGCAGCGCCCGCAGAAGGTGGTCGCGTTCCTCGAGGACTATGCGACGCAGGGACTGCGGCGCATCGGCCTGTTCATGCAGCCACCGGTCCGTGGCCGCCAGCACGGGATGGTCTTCGGGCGCGAGTCCCGGCTCATGGTCCCGGTCACCCGGATACAGTCCGCGAATTATCCGCGAGGACATCTCGATGGGCTGTTCCCGCCAGATACGGTCAATCTGCTCAAAGTAGGTTGAAACGTAGGGCTCGCGGAGGGCCCGCGGTCCTTCCCGGAAGCCCGCGATCGTGGCGCTGAGCAATTCGTTTGAGAGACGGTTGCCGAAGACCACTTCATGCCAGGCCTTCTCCTTCACGCCGGCGTCGGGAACGGCGGTGCAAGCCGTCGTGAAGCCGGTGCGGCCGGCTGCGGTGTGATCCCGCTGCAGGGCAGCTTCGAGTTCATCCACTGTTGCCAGATTCTGGGCGGCCAGTGCCTGCCGGAACTGCCAGCCGAGTTCGTCGTCGACCTCGAGACCGTCCAGCCTGCGCTCATCCTCAAGGAGCGCCCGCAGCAGGGGCGCGTGCCTTGGTGTTTTACGTGCGGAAGCTGCCAGCGCCCGTGCCCAGACGAGCTGTTGGTCAGATCCCGGCTGGGCATCCTCCAGCCCCCGCACCAGGAAGTCGGTGAAGCGTTCCCGGACCACCTCGCGGGACCCGGCCGGTGTGTAATGCTCCGTGGCGTGGTGGGCGTTCTGCAGCAGTTGTTGCAGGGTAGCCACGCCGTCTTCCGATGGCGCTGACCTCTCGACCGCCGCAAGGTAGTCTTCCGCGCTCAGCAGGGCATCCCGGGTGGAGGACCATAGGGCAGCGAGGCAGACCGCGCGCGCCAGCGGCTCCTCCAGCCGATCTGGAAAGGAGAGCAGCGTGGCGAGCGAACGCTCGTCGAAAACCAGCTTTGCGTAGGTCAGGTCGTCGTCGTTGATCAGGAGGAGGTCGGGCTGGGAGTGTCCCTGCAGGGCCGGAACCTCAGTCCGCTCCCCGTCGAGCAGGACAGACTCCGAGCCGGTCCGCAGCAGCCGACCGTTCACGTCCAGCGAGTAAAGTCCCAGCTGGACCTGATGGGGACGAAGTGCTGGTGTCCCGGTCACCGGATCCACAGCGCTCTGATGGATCGCTATGGAGGTGTAGGCGCCGTCGTCGTCGGTTGCCACCTCTGCCGCCAACTGCGGCACGCCGGAGGTCAGGAGCCAGCGCCCCGCCCATTCCGACATGTCCCTTCCCGACGCTGCGCTAAGGGCGCGCAGAAGGTCCTCCAAAGTTGTGTTTGAGAAGGCGTGTTCCCGGAAGTAGGCACGTGCAGCCGAAGCGAAGGCCTCGAAGCCGGCATACGCCACCAACTGCTTGAGGACCGAGGCACCCTTGGCATAGGTGATGCCGTCGAAGTTGAGCTTCGCTGCTTCCAGGTCCACGATGTCAGCCACGATGGGGTGTGTGGAGGGCAACTGGTCCTGCAGGTAGGCCCAGGCTTTCCGCCGGGTAGCGAAGGTCACCCAGGACGTCGCTGAATCCAATGCTTCGGCGACGGCGAGGGCGCCCATGAAATCGGCGAAGGACTCCTTCAGCCACAGGTCGTCCCACCAGGTCATGGTCACGAGATCGCCAAACCACATGTGCGCCATCTCGTGCATGATCGTGTTGTCGCGCGCTTCATACTGCGCATGGGTTGCGCGGGACCGGAAAACGTAGGACTCGCTGAAGGTCACCAGTCCGGGATTCTCCATGGCCCCGAGGTTGTATTCCGGGACGAACGCCTGCCCGTACTTCCCGAACGGGTAGGGGTAGGCGAACAGATCGTGGAAGTAGGTGAGCCCGCGCCGGGTGGTGTCAAAGATACGCGCGGCGTCGAGATGCTCAGCCAATGAACGGCGGCAGTACAGCTCCAGCGGTATGGTGAGCATTTCGCCGTCACCGGTGATGCCCGTCCACTGATCCGTCACGGTGGCGTAGGGCCCGGCCAGGACAGTGGTGATGTAGGTGGAGATCCGTTGGGTGGGAGCGAAATGCCAGGTGGCGGACCCGTCGTCGTGAACGTCCCGCTCCGTCTCGGCGCCGTTCGACGCCACGGTCCAGGGCTCGGGCGCCCGCACGTGGAAGGTGAAGGACGCCTTCAGGTCGGGCTGCTCAAAGCAGGCGAAGACCCGGCGGGCGTCAGCGGGCTCGTACTGGGTGTAAAGATAGGTTGCGCCGTCCGCCGGGTCTTCGAAACGGTGCATTCCCTCACCGCTGCGGCTGTAGAGCGCAGTTGCCTGGATGACGACGGTATTGCTCGCCGCCAAGTCCGGAAGGGTGATGCGTGCTCCTTCAACCACGGCAGCAGGGTCAAGGTTTGCGCCGTTGACCGTGACCGCCTCCACGCCGCCATGGATGAAATCGAGGAAGGTCGTCGCGCCGGGAGTCGAACAGTCAAAGGTCAGCACGGTCCGCGACGGGAAACCTGCGTTCTGCGGGTCCTCCGCAGTGCGCAGGTCGAGGCTGACGTCGTAACTGCGCACCGTGATGATGGCGGAGCGGTCCGCCGCTTCGTTTCGGCTCAGATTCTCGTTGTGCACCGGGCCATTCAATCACGGAGCACCGACGCTCCCCGGGACGGCCTGCGCGGCCGGAACCCCGCGAAGATGACGCTGGTAAGGGCCGCGACGCTCCGCATTGCGCCGCCAGTAGGAATTAGCCCTCGCACCATGGCAATGTGGGACCCATGTCCGAGCTCTTTCAAGACTATGCGAACGCCGCACGCCGCTCACCTGCCTATGACGAGATGTTCGACGGCGACAACCGCCCGCGTGCCGAGTACAACCCGGTTGCCGCAGCACTGGATGAACTGAACCTGGCCGACGTCACGGCGCGGGCGGATTCAATGGCCCGGACATTCCTGGACCGCGGCGTGACGTTCGACTTCGCCGGCGAGGAACGGCCGTTCCCGCTGGACATCGTCCCGCGCGTCATCGCCGGTGAGGATTGGCAGGTACTCGAGCGGGGTGTGGCCCAGCGGGTGCGCGCCCTCGAAGCTTTCCTGAACGACGTCTACGACAAGATGACCGTCGTCGGGGACGGGGTGATTCCCCGCCGGCTCGTGACGTCATCCGCGCACTTCCACCGTGAGGTGGCCGGTTTCGTTCCCGCAGGCGGCGTGCGGGTGCACGTGTCGGGCATCGACGTGGTCCGTGACGACGAGGGGACCTTCCGCGTGCTCGAGGACAACGTACGTGTTCCCAGCGGCGTGAGCTATGTGCTGGAGAATCGAAGGGCAATGGCCAAGGGCCTGCCGGAGGCCTTCGGACAGCAGCACATCCGTCCGGTGGAGGAGTACCCCCGCCGTCTGCTTGCCGCCCTGCGCCGGACGGCGCCGCCCGGGGTGGAGGATCCTACCGTCGTCGTACTCACACCGGGCGTATTCAACTCGGCCTACTTCGAGCACACGCTGCTGGCGGGCCTGATGGGCGTGGAACTGGTCGAGGGCAGGGACCTCATCTGCCGGGGGAACCGCGTGTACATGCGGACCACGGCGGGCGAGCAGCGCGTTGACGTTATCTATAAACGTATTGATGACGAGTTCCTTGATCCGCTGCAGTTCCGCTCCGATTCGGTGCTCGGCTGTCCCGGCATCGTCAATGCCGCGCGGGCCGGCATGGTGACGATCGCCAACGCCGTCGGCAACGGCGTGGCGGACGACAAGCTGGTCTACACGTATGTGCCGGACCTGATCCGTTACTACCTCAACGAAGAGCCGGTCATCGCCAACGTGGATACGTACCGGCTAGAAGAGCCCGCAGCCCGCGAAGAGGTGCTGGACCGGTTGGACGAGCTCGTCGTCAAGCCGGTCGATGGTTCCGGCGGTAAGGGCCTGGTGATCGGGCCCGACGCATCGGCCGAGGAGTTGGACGCGCTGCGCGGGCGCATCTTGGCGGACCCGCGCGGCTGGATCGCCCAGCCCGTCCTCCAACTTTCGACGGTTCCCACCATGTCGGGTGGGCAGTTCAGTCCGCGGCACGTGGACTTGCGTCCCTTCGCCGTGAACGACGGCGACAACGTGTGGGTGCTACCCGGCGGCCTGACCCGCGTGGCCATGAAGGAGGGCTCACTGATCGTGAACTCCAGCCAGGGCGGAGGATCAAAGGACACCTGGGTGGTCGACGGCCAGTCCGAGAGCGCGCCCATCGCGCCGCCGGTCCAGCCCCTGGCCGAACGCGTCAGCGTCTGGCCAGTCGAGACCAGCTGGCAGGACCGGCAGCCTGAGCAGCAGCAGCAACAGCAGGCAGCAGCCGGGGGAGAGGACGGGAACAATGCTTAGCCGAATCGCCGAGTCGCTTTTCTGGATCGGTCGGTACGTGGAGCGGGCCGACGGCACCGCACGCATTCTTGATGTGCACCTTGAACGGCTCAACCAGATGCCGCGGCCCGTCCAGCGCGACGTGTCCCGGCAGTTGTTGGGAGTCATGGGAAGCCGGCCCACCTCCGATGATTTCGGGCTTCCGGAATTGCTGGATGCACTCGCCTTCAACCGAAGCAGCGCCACCTCGATAGCCGGTGCGCTGGGTGCTGCGCGTGAAAACGCCCGGCGTGCCCGTGAGACCGTGTCCGGCAGCGTATGGGAAGGCCTGAACACCACCTGGTACGGACTGACCCAGCACCGGAAGGACGTTGTCGGGACGTACCGCTTCTGCCACTGGGTGATCGAGCGGACAGCGATGGTCCGCGGCCTG
Organism: Arthrobacter sp. JZ12; assembly: GCF_035189165.1. Lineage (NCBI taxonomy): Bacteria > Bacillati > Actinomycetota > Actinomycetes > Micrococcales > Micrococcaceae > Arthrobacter > Arthrobacter sp. JZ12. The sequence goes on from NZ_CP045246.1 coordinate 1,645,035, forward strand.
TCCGACACCACCATGAGCCACGATGAGAGCTGGCAGTTCCTGGTACTCGGCAGGAGCCTCGAACGCGCCGACATGACCGCACGCATGCTGTCCACTCGTGACGTCCACGAATCCGGTCTGTCCTGGGTGAATATGCTTCGATGCGCCGGTGCCTATGAATCCTTCCTGCGGACGCGCCGAGCGTCCTTCGGTGAGCAGCATGCCGCAGAATTCCTGCTGCTCGACCGGTTGTTCCCGCGGTCGATCGTGTATGCCCTCAGTGACGCCGAGAAGTGCCTCTCCAACCTTAATCCGGCCTACCAGCGGGTGGGGTTCATCAATGACGCGAGCCGGATCGTCGGTCAGGCACGCACGTTCCTCGAATTCCACCAGACGGACGATTTGATGTCGGAACTGCCCGAGCATATGGAACGGGTCCAGAAGGCCTGCGCGCGGGCTTCCGACGCCGTTTCACGCACCTATTTCTCGCAGGCAGCGGAGCTGTCCTGGGTTGGGGAGGTCTCATGACCCGGCTATCCATCGAACACCGGACCGGATACAACTACGTCCGCCGGGTTTCGCTTTCCTACAACGAAGCGCGCATGACGCCGCTCACGGACGCCCAGCAGGTGGTGCTCGAGTCGACCATCGACATCAAACCCGGAAGCGCGGCGATGGCCACGTACCGCGATTACTGGGGAACCCGGGTGACCGCCTTCGACGTCCAGATTCCGCACGAGCGGCTCGAAGTCTTCGCCAGGACGCTCGTTGAAGTCAGCCGGGTGGAGCGCATTCCCACTCCGGAGGAGATCGTGAGTTGGGAGGAGCTCCGGTCCGACAGCGTGATGGATGACTTCGCAGACTGGCTGCCGCACACGCACCTGACCGAGCCCGCTGAGGAAGTGCTGTCGCTGGTCAGGGACGTAACCGAGGGCAAGGACCCGCACGGTGCCGCGCATGCCGTCTTCGATTGGCTCAAGGGCGAGATGCAGTACGTGCAGGGCGTCACCGGCGTCCAATCGGATGCACGGGAAGCCTGGGCCGAGCGGCAGGGAGTGTGCCAGGATCTCGCCCACGTCGCGATCGGCGCTTTGCGAAGCCTCGGCATCCCGGCGCGGTATATCTCCGGATACCTGCACCCGAGGCGGAGCGCCGCCGTCGGGGAGGCCGTCGTCGGACAATCCCACGCCTGGGTCGAGTGGTGGGACGGTGAGTGGCGGGGATGGGATCCCACGAACAGCGGGCCAGTGAGCGACTTCCACGTTTCGGTTGCGCGCGGCCGAGATTACCGCGATGTCTCGCCGCTGAAGGGCATACTGTCCGGCGGCGGAGGTTCTACCCTCGACGTGTCTGTGGAGATCACGCGGGTCGCCTGAGCAGTTTGTCAGCAATGAAAAAGGATGCCCGGTCCTGTTGCGGACCGGGCATCCTTTTTCACATCATTCGATGATTTGGCCCTTGCTCAGGATCGTCAGGCCGGAATCGGTGACCGTGAAACCGCGGCTGAGGTCCAGCTCGCGGTCCACGCCGATCTTTGCGCCGGGCGGAACGTAGACGTTCTTGTCGATGATCGCCTTGCGTACCACTGCGCCGGTGCCGACCGTTACATTGTCGAGCAGAACGGAACCGGAGACATCGGCGTCCTGGTCGATGAAGACGTCACTGGCCAGGATCGAACCCTGCACGCTGCCACCGGAAACGACGACGCCGTTGGACACGATGGAGTCGTGTGCCACGCCTGACTCGCCGGAGGCTCCACGTACGAATTTGGCTGGGGGAGAGATGCTCTGCCGCGTGTAGATGGGCCACTGGAGGTTGTACAGGTTGAACAGCGGGAGCGGACTGATCAGGTCCATGTTCGCCTCGTAGTACGAATCCAGCGTGCCGACGTCGCGCCAGTACTGGCTGTCCCGCTCCGTTGATCCCGGAATCTCGTTGGTGGTGAAGTCGTATACGGCGGCATCCCCACGGTCCACGAAGTAGGGGATGATGTCCCCGCCCATGTCGTGCTTGGTGTTCAGGCGGGCGGCGTCGGCCTCGAGGGATTCGATGAGCGCGTCGGTGTTGAATACGTAGTTGCCCATGGAGGCCAGGAAACTGTTCGGGTCATCGGGCAGGCCCGGCGTTGAAGCCGGCTTCTCCACGAACGCCGCAATCCTTCCTGGATCCGCGGAGTCGACTTCGATGACACCGAACTGGTTGGCGAGGTGGAGGGGCTGACGGACTGCAGCCACGCTGACTGATGCTCCGCTCGCTATGTGCGCCTGCACCATCTGCTCGAAATCCATCCGGTACACGTGGTCGGCACCGATGACGACGACGATGTCGGGCCGGGCGTCGTGGATCAGGTTGAGCGACTGGTAGATGGCATTTGCGCTTCCGAGGAACCAGCTCTTGCCTCGGCGCTGCTGGGCCGGCACCGATGCTATGTACTGCTGGAGTTGGGTGGACATGCGCCAGGTCTCAGAAATGTGCCGGTCCAGACTGTGGGACTTGTACTGGGTAAGCACCACAATCTGCAGGTACCCCGAGTTCACAACGTTCGACAACGCGAAGTCGATCAGCCGGTAGCTTCCCGCGAAGGGTACCGCCGGTTTGGCACGATCCGCAGTGAGCGGCATCAGCCGCTTGCCTTCGCCGCCAGCAAGTACTACCGCGAGCACTTTCTTCACTGCCACGGTTTCTCCCCTTCCGCTCGTCCTTGAGTATGACCTCTTGCGACTCACACTAGAGGACCGGCCCCGCCTGCACTACGTTTGGAATCGTGCGAATAGACATTGTGACGAAAGAATTTCCCCCGGAAATCTACGGCGGAGCGGGCGTCCACGTTGCTGAACTGAGCAAGGTGCTGGCCGGGCGTGTCGACAACCTGACCGTGCATTGCTTCGGCGGCGAGCGCCCCGCTGACTATCACGGTGCGCGGGTTCACAGCTACGGCGTGCCGGGGGAGCTGGCCGGAGCCAACGCAGCCGTGCAGACCCTTGGAACCGACCTGGCAATCCTGCAGTCCACCAACGGGGCGGACCTGGTCCATTCGCACACCTGGTACGCGAACATGGCAGGGCACCTGGCCTCGCTGCTCCACGGAATCCCCCATGTACTGAGCGCGCACAGCCTCGAACCGCTTCGCCCGTGGAAGGCGGAGCAGCTCGGCGGAGGCTATGCACTCTCGTCCTGGGTTGAGAAGACCGCCTATGAAGCTGCGGCGGCGGTAATCGCCGTTTCCGAGGGCATGCGGCAGGACATTCTGCGGTGCTACCCGAATGTGGATCCCGCACGCGTGCGGGTGGTCCACAACGGAATCGACACCGAGGAGTGGTCGCCGGATTACAACGACGACGCCGTGCGGGCCCTGGGAATCGATCCGGAAAGGCCCAGCGTGGTCTTCGTGGGCCGCAACACCCGCCAGAAAGGCGTTCCGTACCTCCTGCGAGCTGCAGTGCAGCTACCCCCGAACGTGCAGCTCGTACTGTGCCTCGGGGCTGCCGACACTCCCGAGCTCGCAGCCGAAACCTCCAGGCTTATCGAGGAGCTGACTGCCCAGCGCGGATCTGTGATCCTGATCGAGCGGATGCTGCCGCGAAATGAGCTGATCCAGGTCCTGAGCTCCGCTACGGTCTTCGCCTGCCCTTCCATCTACGAGCCGCTCGGCATTGTGAACCTGGAGGCGATGGCTTGCGGAGCCGCCGTGGTCGCCAGCGCAACCGGCGGTATTCCGGAGGTTGTCGACAACGGCGTCACCGGAACTCTCGTCCCCCTTGAGCAGGTTCAGGACGGCACGGGAACGCCGCTCGACCCAGAGCGTTTCGTAAACGATTTCGCAGCCGCGCTGAACGAGCTGGTTGCCGACCCCGAGCGCGCCCGCGAGATGGGAAAGCGGGGACGGGTACGCGCCGAGCAGCACTTCTCCTGGCACTCGATTGCCGAAACCACGCTGGAGGTCTACCGGTCAGTGCTCTGAAAGCACTGACCGGCGAAGGCTGTCAGGAGGTTGCGGTTGTCGCCGCATCCTCCGCCCTGCGGGCGATCATTGTCTTCTCGTCAACGGGTGCGTCCCCACTGGCGCGCTGGGTGCGTGCATACGCCCGGGATTCGTCCTGACGCCTACGCTCGGCGCCGGAGGCGATCGCAGCCCGAAGGTGTTCCGGACCGTACCCGAAAGCGTCTACCAGGTCTACGGCGTGCGGACGCAGCTTCAGGAGAAGCCGGTTGATGTAGGGACCGAGTGTGCGGGCGCGCTGTGCTGACAGCCGCCCGTTCATGAGGTACCAGCCGAGGTTGTCTTCAATCAGGCCCAGCCCGAACAGGTCGCGCAGCCAGGTGAGCACCTGGCGGGTCCCGGCGTCCTGTACCTTTCCAAGTGCTGAGGTGAACGCCTCCCACTGCAGGAGCTCGGCGTGGGCGCGGGCTGCTTCAATGAGCTCGTTTTGGTGCTGATTGAAGACGGCGGCGGCATCGGCGGGGGGCAGGCGCTTGGCTCCGCGGAGGGCAGCAGCGAGCTCTCCGACCATGGTGTCCACACGACCGCACAGGAGTTCGTGCTGCGTCCTTTCATCCCGCAGCGCGATGGCCGACTTTCGCTCGGAGCCGGTATCGACCACTGTCTGCAGCACTTGGCGCAGCCCAGTCCGGTGCAGCGTCCTGTCCGCTGCCTGGGTTGCCACGAATCGGGCAAGGACTCCGAAATCGACGCCCTGGAATTCCTTGGCATAGTCCGCCAGAAGCCGTTTGGCGACAAGCTGGAGCAGCACGTTGTTGTCACCCTCGAACGTCGTGTAGATATCCAGATCGGCACGCAGTGAGGTGAATCGGTTCTCCGTGAGGAAGCCCGCACCTCCGCAGGCCTCCCGGCACTCCTGAAGCGTATCGAGGGCATGCCAGGTGGAGAGGGGTTTCAGCGCTGCAGCGAGCGTCTCCAGATCCTGGCGGTCTTCGTCCGTGTCGTGCCTGCCCGAGAAGACGCCGTCGAACTTTTCCAGGAGCTCCTCGTGGGCAAAGGAGGCGGCATAGGTTCGTGCCAGGCGTGGGAAGAGCCGGCGCTGGTGCAGTTGGTAGTCCAGCAGCACCTCCTCGGAGAACTCCGACGACGTGGTGAACTGGCGCCTTTCGACCGAATACTGGATAGCGGTCTTCAGCGCGATCTTGCTTGCTGCAACAGCTGCACCATCCAGCGACACGCGGCCCTGCACCAGCGTTCCCAGCATGGTGAAGAAACGGCGGCCGGGGGAGGCAATCGGGGAAGAGTATTCCCCTTCCTCCGTTACTGAGCCGTATCTGTTGAGAAGGTTCTCCCTCGGGACATGGACCTGCGTGAAGTGCAGGCGCCCATTATCGATCCCGTTCAGGCCGCCCTTCAGGCCGTCATCTTCGCCACCGATGCCCTCAAGGAATTCGCCCTTGTCGTTCCGCAGCGGCACATAAAAGGCGTGGACGCCATGATTGACCCCGCGGGTGATCAGTTGGGCAAACACGACGGCCGCCCTGCCGTCCTGAGCCGCGTTTCCGATGTAATCCTTCCAGGCAGCGCGGAACGGCGTGTTAAGGAGGAACCCGTCGCTGTCAGGTTGGAACGTGGCAGTGGTGGCGATACTTGCCACGTCCGATCCATGTCCCGTTTCCGTCATTGCGAAGCACCCAGGGATGTCCATGTTCATGATGCCCGGAAGCCACCGCTTGTGATGCTCCTCGGTGCCAAGGTGCAGGACCGCTGCACCGAACAGGCCCCACTGGACTCCTGCCTTGATCTGAAGGGAGGGATCAGCGACCACAAGCTCCTCGAAACCCGCGATGTTGCCTCCGTGGTCATCCGATCCACCGAGAGCGGCCGGAAAGGCCCGGTGGACCGCCTTACTCTCGACCAGCATGTGAAGCTGCCCGAGGCACCGCGCGCGGTGCTCAGCCAGCGTAAGGCCCTCCCGCTTGTGCAGCTCGGGGTCGGCTGCCAGCGCGCGTGCCTTCCGGCGGGTTTCCGCCCAGCGGCCAAGCAGTTGCTCTCCCAGTGCGGCGACGTCGACGACGGCCGTGTCGTCGTCGTGAATGGTGACGGTGGCAGGAACGGCGAGTTCGGGGCGCGCAGCGGTCTGCGTCATGATTCATCCTTCGGGGGTCGGGTAGGGGAAGCATCTCGAGTACCTAGGTGCTGGGGCACAGAAAGGGCGATGCCGTCGAAGAGCCACCCCGTAATGGCTTCGGCAAGGTCCTCCTCGGTGGGTCGCTGCGGCCCTTCCGGAAGGGCCAGCCACTGCTCGCCTGCCGCGCGGACCATCCCGATTGCGGACCGCGGCCAAAGAGCCAACGACGGCGGCATTCCGGCTCCGGAATCCTCGGCGAGGAAGGCCTTCATGGGGCTCGCGAGCATCGCGGAGATCGCATCAAAGAAGGAACTGAGTGTGCCCGAGGTATCGAGGGCCGGTGTGCCGGTGTCCGCAGCGGCCTGAGTAACGAACATGTAGACGTTCGGAGAGGATGCCGCCATATGCAGGTAGGCAGCCACCATCGCGCGAAGTCCGTCGCGCGGCGAACGCGCCTGGCGGGCGGCAGCGAGCAGCTGCTCCTGCATCCGGGCAACCACTTCCTCGCCCATAGCCTGCTGCAAGCCGGCCTTATCCCCGAAGTAGCGGTAGAACACGGACTTCGAGGTTTCCGCTGCTGTGGCGATGTCTTCCATCGAAGCGCCGGGGCCGAGTCTGTGTACCGCCCGGCGTGCGGTCTTGAGCAACGCGGCACGGCGGTCCTGGCGATGTTGGGACCAGCGGCTTGAGCGGCCATCGGGGGGTGACATACCGGCCACGGCATCTGGCGGTGCAAGGCGATTCACGATACCCAGCGTATCAGGTACGCTTGGTATCGCTAACTGTGCTTCCGCCATGCCCGCGGTTCGCAGGGATCTGTCCCACAGGGAGCCGTCACAGGCCCCGTCCTAGCAGCAGCCGTCCGAACAAAGTCCAGGCAAGAGGAGCAGCCGTGAACACATCTGCCACTGAGCAGCAGCCCGACTCACCGCAAGGGTCGGCCGCCGGCCCGACTTCGCGTAGGGCCGTCGTCATCGGGGGGAACAGGATTCCCTTCGCCCGCGCCGGTGGTGCGTATGCCTACTCGTCCAACCAGGACATGCTGACAGCTGCACTTGACGGTCTGGTGGCCCGCTTCGGGCTCCAGGGCGAGCGGATCGGTGAAGTTGCCGCGGGCGCGGTACTCAAGCACTCGCGTGACTTCAACCTCACCCGCGAGGCGGTGCTGGGTTCAGCGCTCGCCTCAGATACGCCTGCCTACGACGTACAGCAGGCCTGCGCCACCGGCCTCGAAACCGTCATAGGCCTGTCCAACAAGATCAAGCTGGGCCAGATCGAGTCAGGCATTGCGGGGGGTGTCGACTCGGCGTCGGACGCTCCAGTTGCGGTGAGCGAGGGACTGCGGCGAGTGTTGCTCGATTTCTCCCGTGCGCGCACCACACCGCAGAAGCTGGCAGCCCTTCGCGGGCTGAGGCCGGCCCACCTGCTGCCTAATGCACCAACCACGGCCGAGCCCCGGACGGGGCTGTCCATGGGTGAGCACCAGGCGATCACCACCGCCCAGTGGAGTATCAGCCGGAGTGCCCAGGATGAGCTGGCTTTGGCAAGCCACACCCGGATGGCTGCCGCCTACGACCGCGGGTTCTTCGACGACCTCATCACGCCCTTCCGCGGCGTATCGCGGGATGGAAACCTTCGTGCAGATACCTCCCTTGAGAAGCTCGGGTCCCTCAAGCCTGTTTTCGGCCGGAACCTCACAACCGAGGCAACCATGACGGCAGGCAACTCGACGCCCCTGACCGACGGCGCGGCCGTCGTACTGCTTGGTTCCGAGGACTACGCACGGACACACAACCTGCCGATGCTTGCCAACGTGGTGGATGCGGAAGCAGCCGCTGTGGACTTCGTCCAGGGCAAGGAGGGCTTGTTGATGGCCCCTGTCTATGCCATGCCGCGGCTGCTCCAGCGCAATAACATGACGTTTGCGGACTTCGACTTCTTCGAGATCCATGAGGCTTTTGCAAGCACCGTGCTGACTACCCTGGCGGCCTGGGAGGACGAGGATTTCTGCAGGACAAGGTTGGGCCTGGTCGGAGCACTCGGCACGGTCGACCGCGCCAAGCTCAACGTCAACGGATCCTCGCTCGCCGCAGGTCACCCGTTCGCGGCAACCGGCGCCCGCATCGTGGCGTCGCTGGCCAAATCGCTTGCCGAGAAAGGCTCCGGACGTGGATTAATCTCTGTATGCGCCGCCGGCGGCCAGGGCGTCGTCGCCATTCTGGAGGCACGCTGACCATGACGGACAACTACACCAGGCTCGTCAACGCGCAGCCCTTTGCCCGGGTCGCCAAGACACTCGGTCTGCCCAGGCCCGTTCCGCTTCGCCGTCATGTTCCCGGTGAGCCTCTCATCCCGGGACCGGTCCTTGTACTCGGAACCTCCGACGGTGCGCAGCACGTTGCCTCGACTCTGCTGAACTGGGGACTGGACGTACGGCGGCATGTGAGGCCGAAGGAAAAGCTTGGAGCGGCCGTTCTGGTCCTCGATACCATGACCGGGCTGTCCGAGCTTTCCTCGGTTTTCCTGGAGCTGGCCGGGGTGGTGCGAAACATTCTCCCCGGCGGACGGGTCGTGACGATCTCGCGGCCTGCTTCGTCCGCCGATGAACCGGAAACCGCGGCCGCTCGGCAGGCCGTCGACGGGTCGCTTCGCAGCCTGGCGAAGGAACTGCGGGGCGGCGCCACCGCTAACGGAATCCTGGTCGCCGAGTCGGCCGGGATGAGCGCCGGCGGTGTGTCCGGCACCCTCCGGTTCCTGCTCTCCGGCAAGAGCGCATACGTTGACGGGCAATTCCTCACGGTCGGAGCGTCCACCGGGATCGAACCTGCCCACGAGCGCCAGCAGCAGGGCGCGCCGCTTTCGGGACGCACCGCCGTCGTCACCGGCGCCGCGCGCGGCATCGGTGCCGAGATCGTCAAAATTCTGCGCCGGGACGGCGCGCATATCATTGCCGTGGACGTGCCGGCAGCAGGGGAGCAGTTGGCACAGGTAGCCAATAACGCCGGCGGTACCGCCCTCCAGGTTGATGTCACGTCCCCGAATGCGGGTGAACGAATTCTCGAGCATGCCGCAGGCCGTTACGGTCGGCTCGACATAGTGGTGCATAACGCGGGGATCACCCGGGACAAACTCCTGGCGAACATGGATCCCGGACGGTGGAACTCCGTGTTGGCCGTGAATCTGGAATCGCAACTGAGGATAAACAAGCAACTGCTGGAGTCCGAGCACTTCAGCGAGGACGGCAGCATCGTATGCCTGGCGTCGACCAGCGGAATAGCCGGCAACCGGGGCCAGACCAACTATGCAGCGTCAAAGGCTGGCGTAATCGGCATGGTGCGCGCGACTGGGGCGTCGTTCGGCGGCTCCCAACGGCGCATCAATGCCGTTGCCCCGGGATTTATCGAGACTGAGATGACGGCGAAGATCCCCTTCGCCACCCGCGAGATTGCCCGCCGTTTGAGCAGTCTGCAGCAGAGCGGCCTGCCGCTCGATGTCGCCGAAACCGTCTCCTTCCTGTCCTCACCGGACGCCGCCGGCATCAACGGGCAGACGCTGAGGGTCTGCGGTCAGAATCTGGTGGGTGCCTGATGGACCGTGTCCTGACTTCCATGCCGAGTCTGTCCTCGCTCTACGGGAAGGCGCTTGTCCGGCCGCTGCAGGACAGGGTGCGGCGATCAGGGGCTGTTTCCGGGTTGCCTGCGGAGCGACATCGGGTAGAGGGCATCGCGGGTGCTCCTGACCAGGTACGCGGGTTCCAGGGCCTGATGCGCCGGCCTGACGTCGATGTGATGCCGTCCGGGTACGTCCACACGCTTGTGTTTCCCCTCGGCGTGAGCGTGCTCGCCCGGCCGGACTTCCCCCTCCCGCTGCCCGGCATGATCCACCTGCGCAACGAGATCCGGCACCTGCGTCCCATCGGTCTGGACGAGCGGTTGACTGCTACGGCCTGGGTGGAGAATCTGCGAGGGCACCGGACCGGAACCCAGGTTGACGTGGTCGTGGAAGTGGAGGCTTCAGGCGTGCCTGTCTGGCATGGCACGTCAACCTACCTCGCGAAGGGCATCCAGCTCGCTCTGCCCGAAACCGATCCGGTTTCGGACCCGACGTCTGAACCCCGCCAGGAAGCGGTTCCGCCACCGGACTACCCGACGTCGGTCTGGGCCCTGCCCGAAGATGTAGGACGCCGGTACGCCGAAGTCTCAGGGGACTACAACCCCATCCATCTCAGCCGCTTGACCGCGCGCGCCATGGGCATGAAGAGGCCGATTGCACACGGAATGTACCTCGCCTCCCGCATGGTTGCCGACTTCGGGCCGGGGGAGGAGAGCGCCTTCATCTGGAGCGCCGACTTCCACTCGCCCGTCTCGTTGCCCGCACAGGTCGCCCTCGCTCCGCTCACCGGAGGTGACAACGACGGCGGGGGAGGCAGGGAGGCGAGGTCGTCGCCTGGGATCCGCGTCGGCGTCGTACGTATTTCTCCGGCCGGATTCAGCCGCTGTAGGCCGCGCGGCCGCGGAATGATGGCACGCTGGTTCGCCAAAGTCGAGGGTCCTCTGGGGATCGGCCGCCATTTTCCTCGAGATGTCCTGCAGGCCTGTGAATGGGGCTTGCTGCCGGTGCAGACTCCTGTGGGTCAGCTACCGCTGGCAGCAAGCACTTGATCGAAATGAGGATTTCGTGAACTCACGAGGTTTCAAGGCAGCCGTTCTCGCAGCATCGACGCTGATGGCTTCGGCTCTCCTGACCGGCGGGGCTGCGCAGGCCGCTCCGCATGCGCCCGGCAACGCAGCCGGAGCCGCAGCATCACACGTTCAGACCGACTCGCAGGAAGCACTCAAGGCCTACTGGACGCCGGAGCGCATGAAGAACGCCAAGCCGGGAAACACCATCAACTCGCAGGGCTGGGGCGAGCAGGGCCGCTCGATCATGCCTAAAGCGGGCAACGCGACCCTGGCTACGCCGGAGAAAAATGCAAGCCCCGCTACTCGTGCCGGAAGCCCGACGCCCGTGTCCCACATCGGCAAGGTTTTCTTCACCATGGGCGGCCAGAACTACGTCTGCTCGGCCAACTCCGTGCAGAGCGGAAACCAGAGCACCGTGGCCACTGCCGGCCACTGCACGTACGACATCGATGCCGGCTGGGCCACCAAATTCGTCTTCGTACCGGCCTACAACAATGGTGCCTCCCCCTACGGAATGTGGGCCGCGGCCTCCCTCCACTCGACCACGGAGTGGGTGTCCCGCAACGACATCAGCTACGACGGCGCGTTCGCCGTCGTCGAGCCCCTGAACGGGCGCACATTGGCGGCCACCGTCGGGGCCTCGAACATCGGCTTCAACCTTGCGCGCAACCTCACCTACACCGCGTACGGCTACCCGGCTGCCAGGCCGTTCAACGGCGAGACGCTCAAGAGCTGCTACGGAACGGCATCCGCCGACCGTATCGGCGGGACACAGTCACAGGGCATTCCCTGCGATATGACTGGTGGTTCCTCCGGCGGTCCATGGTTTATCGGATCCGGTTCGGGCGGAACACAGAACTCGGTCAACAGCTTCGGCTACAACATTCAGAAGAACGTGATGTACGGGCCGTACTTCGGCAGCTCCATCCAGAGCGCGTACGCCACGGCCGCCAGCCGCTAGGGGATCGTCAGCGACGCCGAGGTGCCGTCCTTGCCGGAAATCCGCGAGACGGCACCTCGGCGTACGCCCGCAGGGGCCGCACCTACACTGATGCAATGAGTTTTGACGCCCGTACTGATCTTGCCCGTTCCCTGGATGCCGAGGATCCCCTGGGGTGGTGCCGGGAGCTGTTTGAGGGCCACGACGACCCCTCGCTTCCCGCCTATCTCGACGGAAACTCGCTTGGACGGCCGCTGAAGGCAACAGCAGAGCACCTCAATGAATTTGTGCGCGCCAAGTGGGGGGGACGGCTGATCCGCGCATGGGACGAGGAGTGGCTGCGGCTCCCTGAGGCTGTTGGGGATCAGATCGGTCGCGTGGCATTGGGCGCGGCCACGGGGCAATGCGTGGTGGCCGACTCCACCAGCGTGCTGCTCTACAAGGTCATCCGGGCTGCGCTAAATGCGCGGCCGGGGCGCTCCGAGATTGTGATCGAGCGCGCCAACTTTCCCACCGACCGGTTCATCGTCGAGGGGATTGCGCGGGACCGTGGCCTCACGGTGCGCTGGGTGGAGACCCCGCACGACGGCGGTCCCACGCCCGAGACGGTGGGGAGCCAGGTCGGGCCGGCTACGGCCGTCGTCGTACTCAGCCATGTTGCCTACCGCTCCGCCCATGTTGCGGACATGGAGACCATCACGAAACTGACGCACGACGCCGGCGCGCTCATTGTGTGGGACCTTAGCCACACCGTGGGTTCCGTTCCCGTCCACCTGGATGCTTGCGGGGCGGACTTCGCCGTTGGCTGCAGCTACAAGTACCTCAACGGCGGACCGGGCGCTCCTGCCTGGGCCTATGTGGCGGAGCGCCACCTTCAGGGCCTCGATCAGCCTATCCAGGGCTGGCTTGGCAGTTCCGCCCCTTTCGGAATGGGAACCGCCTACGAGCCCGCGGTAGGTGTCCGCCGCCTGGTCTCGGGTACCCCGCCGATCCTGGGAATGGTGGCGATGCAGGACATGCTCAATCTGCTGGAGCAGGTAGGCATGGATGAGGTTCGCCGCAAGTCGGTCCAGCTGACGTCGTTCGCCATCGACGCTGTCGATGAATTGATGGGTAGGGCAGGGGTGGTTATCGCCTCGCCAAGGGATGCAGACCAGCGGGGCAGCCACATCACCATCGATCATCCTGCCTTCGAGAACATGCTGCCGGAACTGTGGGAGGAGGGCGTGATTCCCGACTTCCGCAACCCGCACGGCCTGCGCCTGGGCCTGTCCCCGCTCTCGACCTCCTTCGAGGAAACCCTCACCGGCATCCGGGAGATCGCCCGAAAACTGGGGGTTGCGACCCTCGATTAAAGACTTTGGCCATCGTCGTGTTAGAGTTTTTCTCGCTGCTTTCGAGGAGATGAAACTTCGAAAACACCACCTGCGCGGGTGGCGGAATGGCAGACGCGCTAGCTTGAGGTGCTAGTCCTCTTATTGAGGGTGGGGGTTCAAGTCCCCCTCCGCGCACAAGGAAAACCCCGGGAAACCGGGGTTTTTTTGTGTCCTCTGAGCAGCGGGGAACCAAGACGCGGACAAGCCACATAACGGTTTCCTCACGAGACCAAATCGTGCTGTTGACAGCCAGTTCCAGCCGGTAACGTCCGCTGTGGGGGATGCAGCACTGCAGCAGGGTTCTTGCCAAAGGCGATTCTCCGCCACACCCATCCGATTCTTCGCGAAAGTACGCCCTTGTCCAAGCTGTCATCGCTCACCGCCTTCGCCGTAGCCGCCGTCTTCCTCGCAGGCTGCAATAGCAGTCCAGCTGAGGAGCCCAACATCGGCGCTGCACCGTCTGAATCCGCGCCGTCGTCTGCCACTCCGTCAGCGGGGTCCACCGAAGAGAATGAGACGCCCACATCGGAATCGCCCGCAAGCGCAGTACCCACATTCAAGCCGGAGCCAACCTCCGAACCGGAGCCGACCTCCGAACAGGAGCCTGACGAGTCGGCGACCGACGGGCCCAAGCAGCCAGTGCCGACTATCGAGCCGCTTCCGGTCGGACCGAACGATCCGTTCGTGCCGCCGCCACACGGCGAACCGAACCCGATGCCCGGGAACCCCTACCCAAATGTTCCACCTGGCTCACCACACACGAGCGACCCGGATGATGAGGGAGCGCGCAGCGTTGCACACCCTCAGCCCGGTTATCCTGGCCCAACTATCGCAATCATGCCGGGCGTGCTGACCATAGGCGGCCACGGCTACATCCCGGGCGAGGCCATTCACGTTCTGTTCGCAGAGCCGCACACCGACTACAACCTTCTGAGCCCCGGCTCGGGCTGGCCGCAGCAGCCTGTGATCGCCTACGCGGGACCTGACGGGTCCTACACATTCGACATACACATTTCCGACGACCTAGCAGCCGGGCAGTACGGTGTCATGACCTGGGTACCTGAACGGGGCAAGGACAGTCCTGGTGCGGGTGAAGCGTCCAAGCGCTTCCTCGGGGTTGACTTGATGGAGTAGCTCGACCCTACCTATGTTGAGTCTGCACCCGCCGAACAGGGCATCAGCAGTTCCAAGGTATCGCTAGGGTCACTTGCGCATGATTGCTGGTGGAGCCAGCCGCCACCGGTTTTGGCTCCTTCTGCCGGGCGGGGCCGCCCTTCCGCAGGGCCGCCCCGCCCCGCCCACCGACGTCGTTCTTATCTTCGTTGATCAGCTTCGTGTCGGCGAGGCACAATTGCCTGCAATCCGATCAGTCTGCATTCAGCGAGCGTTCGAGACCGTCGAGAATCAGGTCCAGTCCATACACGAACTCATTTCCGTAGTCGTACCCGGGCTGCAGGACTACTTCCGTGGCGATCTCGACCATATGCGGGTATTGCCCGCTCTCGAAGTGCTCCGTGATGGACCGCGCTCGGGATCCAATGTCGTCACCTGCCAGGGGGAGAGCGGCTTCCTGGAGGGCGAAGCCATAGATATAGCTGTCGATCAAAGAGTAGGCATGCGCTGTCTGCTGAACGGTGAAGCCGGCGCCCCGAAGAGTGGCAAGGGTGGCCTCATGATGCGTGAGGGTTGCGGGCCCGGGTGACTTTCGCGATTCCAGAAGCCCGACGGCCCACGGATGCCGGTGAAGTGCCTCACGCGCCGACAGGGCACGACGCCGCATCTCGGCCTTCCATCCCTTGCTGGGCCCCGGCGTCCTGATCTCCGCGAAGACGATATCCACCAGCCCGTCAAGGATCTCCTCCTTGTTGGCGACGTAGTAATAGAGGGACATCGGTTTGGCTCCGAGTTCAACCGCGAGAGCCCGGATGGAGAGCGCGCTGATTCCTTCGCGGTCGGCCAGATCGCATGCAGCTCCCAGCACCTTCTCACGCGTCAGCCGTACTGCCGTGTTCGCCGCCTTCTTCGTCGGCATCGGCGGCCTCCTGCCTATCGACTTCTCGTACATCGTACGATAACGTTTCACCGTACAGTGTACGAAAACTGCCGTCACCCACGAAAGGCGCCTCCGCGATAAAGCTCGATGATCAGGTTTCCGATGGGCAAACGCTCCCGCGCACCATGAAGGCGATGGTGCAGTATCGCTATGGTTCGGCCGACGTCCTGCACCTCGAGGATCGCGCGCTCCCAACTTTCCGTACGAAGGACGTGCTGGTCCGGGTGCAGGCGGCCGGTGTCGACCGGGGAGTCTGGCACATGATGACGGTACTCCATACCTTGGACGCCTGGCCTTCGGCGTACGGCGTCCCCGGAATCCCGTCCCGGGCATGGACCTGGCAGGCACTGTTGTGGCCGCCGGCTCAGAGGTGACTCGTCTCAAGCCAGGTGACGAGGTGTTCGGAAGCGGCAGGGGTACCTACGCTGAATATGCCGCCGCGTCATCGGACATGGTGTCACTGAAGCCCGCCGCGCTCTCCTTCGCCCAGGCAGCAGCTATCCCCGTCTCAGCGGTAACCGCGCTGCAGGGGCTGCGCAAGGCAGGTCGAATCGAACCCGGCCAGCAGGTCCTGATCACGGGCGCTTCGGGCGGGGTGGGAAGCTATGCCATCCAAATGGCGAAAGCCTTGGGTGCGGAAGTGACGGGCCTGAGCAGCGCGGGGAAGTTCGACTTTGTCCGGTCCCTCGGCGCAGATCACCTGATCGACTACCGGAAGACCGGCTTTCCCCGCGCGTCCCGCGGATACGACGTCATACTGGACATCGCCGGCAACCCGTCTCTTCGAAGCTTGCGTTCGGCACTCACTCAAAACGGCACTGCGGTCATTGGCGGCGGGGAGGAAGGCGGCACTCTCACAGGGGGAATTGGCCGCCAGCTGGGCGCCGTCATGCTTTCGCCTTTCATTCGCCAGCGCCTCGCCATGTTCCTGGGGCTGGTGCGAGCCGCGGATTTGGAGGAGCTCGCTCGAATGATCGACGACGGGCAGCTGGTGCCGGCGCTGGACCGCACCTTTCCGCTCGACCAAGCCCAGCTGGCCCTGCGCTCCCTCGAAGCCGGCGAGGTCCGAGGCAAGGTCGCCATCACGCTCTGAAGCCGAAAAATGCAGTGCCCGGTCCTGACTGGGTCAGGACCGGGCACTGTCTGAGGCAGAGCTGATGGACTACTCGGCCGGGAGTTCTGCGTCGGGGGTTTCCTCGAGGTAGGTCACCTTCCAGGCATCTTCGGAGTAGACCACCGTAGCGGAATAGATGGATCCCGCCGGGTCGAACGGGCGGGTCTCCTCGACGTCGCCGCTCTCGGTGAACTGGGTGTACGCGTTGGGATTGACCGGAATGACGGCGTCGACCTCCACGCCCTCCTTGACCTCCTCGGCAGGTGTGGTGATCAGGAGCTGCTTCACCTTCGGCTGTCCTCCAAGGATCCAGCCGCCCTCGGCGTAGATCGCCTTGATCTTCTCGGCTTCTGCAACTGCTGCGTCGGCACCGTCCAGGGCGGCGAGCAGCGGTTCCACGTCTCCGGTCTGCTGCGCGTAGGACTTCAGCTCGAAGACATGGTGCAGGAAGGCCTTTGCGCCCTCCGCGGTGGCCTCGCTCATCAGGTCGTTGACGGCGGGCTCGGCGATGTTCGCGGCGGGCGCCGTCGAGCTTGCGGGTGTTGGTCCGGCGTCGGGCTGTGATGCCGAAGACTGGGTGGATTCACCGCATCCGGTAAGGACGGCAAGGGCGACGGCGGCGGTAGCCGCAATCTTGATGGGCTTCATGATCTCCCCGTGGAAGGTTATGGGTCCTGCGCCACTCCGGCGCACCGCCCAACAGAATAGCGGTAGCCTGAGGCAACAAGACAGGAATGGCACCCCGACGTGCCGCAGATCACACCCGACCTTCCGGCAACTGCGCCGGTAGGCTGGGTCAAAACCACTATCAATGGAGGTTCGCCGTGAGCATTGCACCCGAGGACGAAGTAGTTCGGATCTGTCAGGAGCTCATTCGGATTGACACCTCGAACTTTGGGGACAACGCAGGGCCGGGCGAGCGCAAGGCCGCAGAATACACGGCCGCGCTGATGGACGAGGTGGGCCTAAATGCCGAGCTGATTGAGTCCGCCCCGGGGCGGGCGTCAGTCGTTGCCCGCATGGCCGGAAGCGACCCAACGCAGGCTGCCCTGGTGGTGCACGGACACCTGGATGTTGTACCGGCACAGAAGGAGGACTGGAGCGTCGACCCGTTCAGCGGGGAGGAACGCGACGGGCTCATCTGGGGCAGGGGAGCCGTGGACATGAAAGACATGGACGCCATGATCCTGTCGGTCCTGCGGTCCATGCAGCGGGACGGGGTCAAGCCAAAGCGCGACCTCATCTTCGCGTTCTTCGCCGACGAGGAAGCGGGAGGCAAATACGGCGCATCCTGGCTGGTGGACAATCGCCCGGAGCTGTTCGACGGCGCGTCAGAGGCAATCTCCGAAGTCGGGGGATTTTCGGCGATGATCGGGGGCCAGCGGACCTATCTCCTGCAGACCGCGGAGAAAGGGATCTCCTGGCTGCGGCTGGCCGCTCATGGGCGCGCAGGGCACGGCTCGCAGATCAACACTGACAATGCGGTCACCCAGCTCGCCAAGGCTGTTGCCAGGATCGGGGAATATCGATGGCCAATTCAACTGACTCCGACAACGCGCAGGTTCCTGGACGGAGTCACCGAACTCACGGGCGTCGAGTTCGACGCCGAAAACCCCGAGGCGCTCCTGCGAGAGCTGGGGACGGTAGCGCGATTTGTCGGAGCGACCCTCCAGAACACATCCAACCCCACCGTTCTGAAGGGCGGCTACAAGCACAACGTCATACCCGGTAGCGCCGAAGCCCTCATCGATGTGCGAACACTGCCCGGTCAGGAGGAGGAAGTCCTCGCCACCATCAAGTCGCTCGCCGGCGAGTCCGTCGAGGTGTCCTACGAGCACAAGGACGTCTCTCTGGAGGTTCCCTTTGCGGGCAACCTCGTTGACCGCATGGTGGATTCTCTCCTGGCCGAAGACCCCGGCGCGAAGGTGCTGCCGTACACCTTGTCCGGAGGCACCGACAACAAATCACTGAGCCGTCTGGGCATCACCGGATACGGCTTTGCTCCGCTGCGACTGCCCGAGGAGCTGGATTTCACCGGCATGTTCCACGGCGTCGACGAACGGGTACCGACGGATTCGCTTAGGTTCGGCGCGCGTGTGCTTGACCGGCTGCTGCGAAACAGCTGATGACGCTCCCTCCCGAGACCCTGCTGCCGGACGACTTGCTGGAGCGCTTCCGCAGTCGTGCCGCCGACTACGACGCCCGTAACGCCTTCTGCCAGGAAGATTTCGACGAGCTGTCCGAGCACGGCTACCTGAAGCTTCTGTGCTCCCAGAACGACGGCGGTGCCAGCGCCGACATCTCAACGGCGGCCGCATGCCAGCGCAGGCTGGCGGCCGCCGCGCCTGCCACTGCCCTTGCCGTCAACATGCACCTCGTCTGGACAGCGGTAGCGAAGCTAATGCAGGCCGGCGGCGACGACTCACTGACCTTCGTCCTGCGCGAGGCGGCTGAAGGCGAGGTCTTCGCTTTCGGGTTGTCGGAACCGGGTAACGAGTCCGTCCTGTTCGATTCGCGGACACGGGCTGAAAAACGGGAAGACGGTGGGTTTGCCTTCACTGGAGTAAAGATCTTCACCAGTCTCTCCCCGGTGTGGACCCGGTTGGGCGTATTCGGCAAGAATGCGGACGGTGGCGAGGGCCGCCTGGTCCACGGATTCGTCACGCGGGGGAGTGACGGCGTCGAAATCCTCCAGGACTGGAACACGGTCGGTATGCGCGCCACGCAGTCCCATACCACCCGGCTCGACGGCGTCGTGGTTCCGCCGGAGCGCATCTTCCGGCTGCTTCCCGTCGGCCCCAACCGCGACCCGCTTGTCTTTGCGATCTTTGCCTCGTTCGAAACTCTGATCAGCGCCGTGTACACAGGCATCGCGGACCGAGCGCTTCAGCTTGCCGTTGAAGCCGCGCAGGGACACGGCCCAGGGATGGACGGCACTCCCTACGTGTCGCGTCCCGGAGTGAGGGCCGCCGTGGCGGACGCCGCCATGAAGTGGGAGGCTCTCGATTGCCACCTTCGTATGGTCGCTGGAGATATCGATGAAGGCAAGGACCACGGGGATAAGTGGTTCGCCAAGCTTGTCGCGCTGAAGACGCACGCAACGAATTTTGCCCGAGAGGTTGTAGCCACGGCTTCTTCGGTAGCCGGCGGAAGGAGTTACTACAGCGATTCGGAGATAGCGCGCCTGATGCGGGATGTGGCAGCAGGTTCTTTCCACCCGTCCAGCCCGGACTCTGCCCGCCGGACGGTGGCTAACGCCTGGCTCGGAAACGAGTAGACAGCTTCACGCAGTGCGCTGCACGCGGAGAACTTTTCGCCTGAGCCAGAAGCGCCGGCTGCCTCCCATGTAGATGCAGCTTCGCTCCAATTCCCACTTGCCGTACTCGGCGTGCTCAGTCAGAAGCTGGCGCGCAGCGGACAGCGGTTCTCCGGCGTTCACGGTTACCACCAGGTACTCATATTGGCGCCCGTAATCGCGCTTGCGGACAACGGCGGGGTTCAGAAATTGTTCGCGCATTTCCCTCCAATTTGCTTCACTTTACCGATAACGTCTAGGTCATGAGCATCGATCCGCGTGTCGCATTGCAATCGCTGGTTTCCTCGCTGGAGGAACACCTTGCCGCCGCCGCATCACGCAGGGGAGATGATGACCCTGCTGTGGAAGCCGCGTACCTCTCCATAGCGGACTCATTTGAGGCTTACGAGGAATCCCTCTATGAGGCGTACGGCGAGGTTACTCCACTCGTCATCTATGAGGACGATGACGAAGAGGAAGAAGAAGAGATCGTCACGGGCTCCTGAGAGCCCGGCCTCAGCGCGACACCTCGTCCAATACTTCGGAAATTTGCGGCGGAAGCGGAGCTAGCCCGCATCCAAGAAGTTCCTTAAGTTGTGCCCCTGTGCGTGCGCCAACCACTGCGGAGGCGACGGTTGGACGCTGCAGGAGCCAACGAAGTGCAACGTCGGCCGGAGAGAGTTCCAGGCCGCGTGCAGCCGTGCAGACGGCTTCCGTGATGCGGGGCGCACGGCCCGTAAGGTACGGCTCTACGTACTGGGCCCAGAGATCGGATGCGCCGCGGGAGTCCGAAGGTAGCTGGCCGCGATACTTGCCGGTCAGAACCCCGCGTCCCAGCGCGCCCCACGCGAGGGTTCCTACACCGAACGCCTCAGAGGCCGGAACTACCTCATCCTCCACCCGACGGTTGATGAGGGAGTATTCGGTCTCGTGAACGGTGAGGGGGAATGCGGCTGTGGCGCAAAGCCTTGCAAGCTCCCAGCCTGCGACATTGGTCACACCTACGTACCTTGCCCGGCCGGATCTATATGCCCACTCCAGTGCCGCGAGGGTCTCTTCAGCCGGGGCGGCGCTGTCGACCGGTGCCATCCAGAAGTCAACGCTGTCAGTCCCCAGCCGCGACAGCGAGGCGTCCAGGCTATCCAGCAGGCCTTTCCGCGACGCATCCAGTCCACCCTCCGCCCACTGCCTGGGGACACCGCCCAAAACCGCGAGAACAACCTCCGTGCGGGCGACGACATCACCCAGCAGCGAGCCAAGAATCGCCTCGGATTGTCCGTCGGAGAACCGCGGGGCAGTGCTGACGAGCGTACCGCCGGCCTCCAGAAATATGCGCAACTGCTCGCGTGCAGCTTCCTCGTCCACATCTGTGCCCCAGGTCATAGTGCCTAGTCCCAGCACGGAAACCAGCTGACCGCTCTTGCCCACATTTCGCCACTGCATAGGCCAAGCCTAAAGCCTGGCGTTTAAACCGTGACGTAGGGTCATATCTGTGAATTGGATCGAAGCGGCCATCTTGGGCCTTGTTCAGGGTCTTACCGAATTCCTGCCAATCTCATCGAGCGCACACCTTCGCATCATAGGGGAGTTGCTGCCGAGGGCGGAGGACCCGGGAGCCGCATTCACCGCTATCACCCAGCTCGGCACCGAAACTGCCGTGCTGGTCTTTTTCTGGAGGGACATTGTCAGGATCATCCGGGCATGGTTCGGGTCCTTGAAGGGATCGGTGCCCCGCAGCGATCCTGACGCCCGGATGGGCTGGCTGGTGATCATCGGCAGCCTTCCGATCGTGACCCTCGGCCTGCTGTTTCAGGAGCAGATCGAAAGTACTTTCCGCAGTATGTGGCTCGTTGCCACCATGCTTGTTGTCTTCGGTGTAATTCTGGCTGTTGCGGACAGCGTGGGCCGGCAACGTCTCACGCTCGACCGCCTCAGTTACCGGCACGGCGTGCTGTACGGCTTTGCCCAGGCTCTGGCGCTGATCCCAGGAGTTTCCCGCTCCGGAGGAACCATTACCGCGGGGCTCCTGATGGGTTACACGCGCGAAGCAGCGGCTCGCTACTCCTTCCTGCTCGCAATCCCGGCTGTTTTCGGAAGCGGCTTCTATCAGCTGTACAAAAGCGCCGGCACTCCCGGACCTTACGGGCCGCTTGAAACTTTGCTGGCCACCGCAATCGCCTTCGCGATCGGGTACGTGATCATCGGCTGGTTCCTGAAATTCGTTTCCACCCGTAGCTACGGCCTCTTTGTCTGGTACCGCATCGGTCTCGGACTGGTCATTTACCTCCTGCTCGGATTCGGGGTCATCAGCGCTTAACCGGCTGATCCTCCGCAGCAGTCCATCGCCTACAACCCCGTAAGGTAGAAACGTGATTTCCTGGAACTCCCGCCCTGTCTCCAGCCTGCCCGGAGGCCCTCCTGCAATTCGCTTATGGGACAGCGCGTCTGACGCGCTCAGGAACATCCCCCACGAAACTGAGCAGGGCCTGTACGTCTGCGGAATCACTCCCTATGACGCTACTCACATGGGTCATGCGGCAACCTACGTGGCGTTCGACCTGCTCAACCGTCTCTGGCGTGACGCGGGTTCGACAGTCAACTACGTGCAAAACGTCACCGATGTCGACGACCCGCTCCTGGAACGTGCCGACGCAACAAACGTCGACTGGATGGAGCTGGCCGAATCACAAACCGATCTGTTCCGCACGGACATGGAAGCCCTGAACGTCTTGGCGCCCGAACACTACGTGGGAGCGGTCGAATCGATCGAGCTCATCGTGCCGGTCGTGGAATCCCTTCTGGAACGCAACCTGGCATACCGGGTGGAGGGCTCGGGTTCCGAACCCGACGGCGACGTCTACTTCTCGGTCGAAAGCGCCTCGGAGCTTACGGCAGAGGCAGGCGAAGACGCCTGGAAGCCCGGCTTCATCTCCCATTTGCAAGCAGATGAGCTCGCCCCGATCTTCGCCGAACGCGGAGGGGACCCCGACCGGCCCGGAAAGCGGAATCCACTGGATCCTCTGCTGTGGAGGGTAGCCCGCGACGGAGAACCCTCCTGGGAAGGCCGCAGCCTCGGTGCCGGACGTCCGGGCTGGCACATTGAGTGTTCGGTCATCGCACTCGAGCATCTGCCGGCCCCGTTCACCGTGCAGGGCGGCGGATCCGATCTCATGTTTCCGCACCACGAAATGAGTTCCGGGCATGCGCAGGTAATCTCCGGTGCGCCGCTTGCCCGGCACTACGCGCACGCGGGCATGGTCGGGCTGGACGGCGAGAAGATGAGCAAGTCCCGCGGAAATCTGGTCCTCGTCTCCGCGCTTCGGGAAGCAGGCACGGATCCTGCAGCTATCCGGCTGGCGATCCTTGCCAACCACTACCGCTCGGACTGGTCCTGGACCTCGGCAGGCCTTGCTGACGCCCGCGTACGCCTGGACGCCTGGCGGAGCGCCCTGTCCACCGCGACCGTCCAATCCGTCACGGAGCTCATGGGGTCGATACGTACAGCTCTGGCCGACGACCTGGACGCGCCGTCCGCCCTTGCCGCCGTGGACCGCTGGACTGTTGATACAGCACATCACACGGGTAGCGACGAAGGCGCCGCCCTGGCAGCTGATGTTTTCGACGCGCTGCTGGGAGTGCGGCTGAAGGATTAGTCCTTACGGCGCTTCTTCAGGTACCGCTCAAACTCCCGGGCGATGGACTCGCCGCTCGCCTCTGGCAGGTCCACTGTGTCCTTCGCCTCCTCGAGCTGTCGAACGTAGGCCGCCACCTCGGGGTCTTCCGTCGAAAGCTCGTCGACGCCGCGTTCCCAAGCCTCTGCCTCCTCAGCGAGAGCGTGCGTATCGAGGCCTACGTGCAGCAGTTCCTCCAGCCGGTTCACCAGTGCCAGCTGCGCTTTGGGCGAGGGTGATTGGCCGACATAGTGAGGCACAGCGGCCCACATGGACAGGGTCGGTATATCCGCCAGTTGGCCCACCTCGGCAAGCACACCGACAATCCCTATCGGGCCCTCATAGGTCGAGGGCTCGACGTTCAGGCTGGTCCGGATAAGGTCGTCGTCCGATGAGACCGTGACCGGTATGGGTCGGGTATGCGGGACGTCCGCGAGCAGGGCCCCGACCAGCACCAGGCAGTCCACGTCGAGTTCCTTGGCCATCCCGACCAGCTCCGCCGTGTACGCACGCCACTTGTAGGACGGCTCCACCCCATGAACCAGGATGACGTCCAGGTTCGAATCAGGTACCGACGCCTTACTGATTCGGGTGGTGGGCCACTTGATGCGGCGCTGGCCGGCGCTGTTCCTCTTGATGACGGGTCGGGTGAATTGGAAGTCATAGAACTCGTCGGCGTCGATGGTTGAGATCTTCTGCCCGTCCCACTGCTTCCCAAGGAACTTCAACGCATCGCTGGCGGCTTCGCCGGCGTCGTTCCAGCCCTCGAAAGCGGCAAGCATGACTGTCACCCTGTCGGAGGCGCCATCGGCGGAGAACATCCCGGGGATGCCCTGAGCCTGGCCTTCTTCGAACGTACTCACCGTTTCACCCTAAACCTCCGTAGCTGCGCTGTCAGGCGCTACCTGCCCGCTTCGCGCAGAGCGCACCCACCGAAAGCCCGACGGCGGCAACGTAGACTTGGGGCATGGCCACCCCCTCCCGCGCTACAGTCGTGCCCGCCGATCATGCCCGAAAACCGGTGGACGGAACAGCTTCGGGTGCAGGGCTGCAGGCGGTGCTGTGGGACATGGACGGGACAATCGTGGACACGGAGCCGTACTGGATCCAGGCCGAGTCGGAGTTGGTCGCAGCCCACGGTGGAACTTGGACTCAGGAGCAGGCGGAAGGCCTGGTAGGACAGGCACTGACCTTCTCAGCGCGTGTTCTCCAGAGCGCCGGCGTTCAGCTGAGCGTCCGGGACATCATCGACACGCTCACAGAAGAGGTAACCGCAAAGGTCCGCCAGTCCGTGCCCTGGCGACCCGGAGCGCGTGAACTTCTGCAGGACCTCCGCGAGAGGGGTATCCCTTGTGCCCTGGTCACCATGTCGGAGCAGATGCTTGCCAGGGAGGTGGAGCGCCAGCTGCCCGAGGGAACCTTCACCCTCATGGTCACCGGTGACATGGTGGAGCACGGTAAGCCGAATCCTGAGGCGTACCTGTTGGCCTTCGAGAAGATGTCGGAAGTCAGCCGGCTCGAGAAGGACCGCGTAATTGCCATTGAGGACTCCATTCCAGGTGTTACGGCAGCCCGCGCAGCCGGACTGGTCACGCTGGGAGTGCCGCACTTCGTTCCCCTTCCTCCTGATTCCGCAAACCATGAGTGGGGCACGCTGGCGGGCAGGAGCGCCGAGGATCTGGCTGAGCTGATTCCCTCCGCCGGAGGGCAGCCGTGAGCGACGCCCGGCCAGGCCGCACTGCACGGCGGGACGGCATACCCCTCGGGCGCATTGCCGGTATCCCGGTGGTGCTCGCCTGGTCCTGGTTCATCATTGCAGCCTTCGTGGTGGTGGTTTTCGGTCCACAGGTGGCGGGCCTTTACCGAGGCATCGGCATCGGCGCCTACGTCGTAGCCCTCGCCTACGCAGTACTTCTCGCAGCGTCAGTCCTGGTGCATGAATTGGCGCATGCGCTTACTGCCCGCGTGTTCGGGTGGCCGACCACACGGATCGTGCTGAATCTGTGGGGCGGCCATACCCAGTTCGAGAATTTCGCTGCCAGCCCGGGCCGTTCCCTAGTTGTGGCACTCGCCGGACCGGCGGCCAACCTGGTGCTTGCCCTCGGAGGATGGGTAGCGATCATAATTCTGGAGCCCGCCGGCGTAGTCAATCTCCTGTCCAACATCCTGGTCTGGGCGAATTTCCTGGTTGCCGCTTTCAACGTGCTGCCCGGGCTGCCACTCGATGGCGGACGGATCGTCGAGTCCGCCGTCTGGCGTGTAACCGGCAGCCAGGAGAAAGGCACGGTGGCAGCAGGCTGGAGCGGACGCATCATCGCCGTCGGGCTGGTCGCCGCCGTCGTCATTTTCCCACTCCTCGCGGGTGGCCAGCCAAGCACCAGCATGGTGATCGTCGCCGTTTTGATGGCGGGGTTCCTGTGGCTGGGAGCCAGCTCCGCGATCGCCAACGCTCAGATGCGACTGCGCCTGCCGGCCGTCAGCGCAGGCAGGCTCAAGCAGCCGGCAGTCGGGATGCGTGCCGGAACCTCGGTTGCCCAGGTCCGGAGACTACTCGCCGACCGGCCCGGCATCAGCGTGGTGCTGACCAGCCCCGAAGGTTTGCCGGAGGCGGTAGTGGACCACGATGCGCTGTCAGCCGTACCCGAACCGCAGGCTGAAAGCACACCGGCGAACGCCGTCGCAAGGGCACTAGCGCCGGGAGCCTACGTTCCCGAGTTTGCTGAAGGGCAGGAGCTAATTCAATACCTGGCGCGCCTGGCCGGGAGCGAGTACGCCGTAACCGATCGGCACGGTACCGTCACGGGCCTGCTGCACCAGTCCGTCGTCATCGCGGCCATCACCGGCCGCTCCCACCCCAGCAGCAACTAGTTCAGACAGCATCCATTCAGCAAGTTCAGACAGCACGCGGGCGCCGATGGCCGCCCGGCACATCTTCCGGAGGACCCCATGAATACCAGCCGCCTTGAGCCCGAGACAGCTGTGCAACCGCACGGTGCTGCCGCCCGACGAGGGGCGCTACGCGCAGGTGAACGCGTACAGCTGACGGACGAGAAGGGCCGGATGAACACGATCACCCTGACACCAGGCGGGGCCTTTCATACCCACAAAGGTTTTCTCAGCCACGATCAGCTGATCGGCGCCTCCGAGGGCACGATCGTCACCAACACCACGGGCGCCCAGTATCAGGCGCTGCGACCGCTCCTGTCGGATTTCGTGCTTTCGATGCCGCGGGGTGCCGCAGTTGTGTATCCGAAGGACGCCGGCCAGATCGTGACGATGGCGGACATCTTCCCCGGAGCGCGGGTTGTCGAGGCAGGCGTCGGCTCGGGCGCACTGTCCATCTCGCTCCTGCGGGCTGTCGGCGACCAGGGATACCTGCACTCGTTCGAGCGGCGCGAGGAGTTCGCGGATATCGCCAAGGGCAACGTGGAAACCATCTTCGGCGGTGAGCACCCCGCCTGGCAGATTACGCTCGGTGACTTCCAGGAGCAGGTAATCGAGACGGAAGCCCCGGGAAGCATTGACCGGGTTGTTCTGGACATGCTGGCCCCCTGGGAGTGCCTGGACGCCGTCGCTACGGTACTGGCGCCCGGCGGGGTATGGATCAACTACGTTGCCACGGTCACCCAGCTGTCGCGTACGGCCGAAGCGATCCGCGCCGACGGCCGTTTCACCGAGCCCGATGCCTGGGAATCGATGGTGCGCGGCTGGCATCTTGAGGGCCTCGCAGTCCGGCCCGACCACCGGATGGTGGCGCACACCGGGTTCCTGCTGACCACCCGGCGGCTTGCTCACGGGGTAACGGGGATCAGCACCAAACGACGGCCGTCGAAGACGGGCTTCAGCGAAGAGGACCTCAACGCCTGGACGCCGCAGGCGGTCGGGGAGCGTGAAGTCTCCGACAAGCGGCTGCGCAGGGTGGCACGGGATGCGAGCTCGACAATTCAGCGCGGAGCCCTGCCGCCTGAGGAAGCCGAGGCGCGGCGCAAGTCGCAGGGCATCACGGACTGAAGTCGCAGGGGCTCAAGGTGACGAAGTCATCTCTTTCAGCCTAATTCCAGCCCTACTGCGCTATCGTCGAAAGTGGACGCATCAGACAACGGTGAAGGCGGCGAGTGTGATGGATACTCCGGATGACAGGTCCCAAACGCCCACGTCAGTGCCCGAATCTGCCAGGACACAGACCGACGGCCAACTTGCGGTTGCCCAGCGCCAGATCAATGTCCTGCGTGACAAGATCCGGCATATTGACCGGCAGTTGGCCGCGGCTACGCAGAACAATTCAAAGCTGGTCACCGCGCTCGAGGCGGCCCGGGCTGAGATTGTCCGTCTGAAGGCCGCGCTTGAAAAGGAAGGCGCCGCACCCTTCAGCTTCGCGACAGTTGTTCAGGTCAACGCGCGTTCCACCGGTGATGCCCAGGGAGCGCAGGCGGCCCTCCAGGACAGCGCGGACATTTTCCAGTCCGGCAGGAAGCTGCGTGTGTCTGTCAGTCCGCTGGTCAACGTCGATCAAATGATGCCCGGGCAGGAAGTTCTGCTTAACGAATCGCTCACCATCGTTGCAGCCCTGTCGTTTGAACGAACAGGTGAACTGGTCACGATCAAGGAGCTGCTCGGCCGAGACCGGGTACTTGTGATCGGCCGCGCCGATGAGGAACGCGTCGTCCGGCTCAGCGGGCCGCTGCAGAAGGAGAAGATTCGGGTTGGGGATGCCCTGTCCGTGGACAGCCGAACCGGGTATGCGCTGGAAAAGATCGCGCGCAGCGAGGTGGAGAACCTTGTGCTCGAGGAGGTTCCGGATATTGCCTATGAAGACATCGGCGGTCTCGGCCCGCAGATTGAACAGATCCGCGATGCCGTTGAGCTTCCTTTCCTTCACCCTGATCTCTACCGGGAGCATGGACTGAAGGCTCCGAAAGGCATCCTGCTCTATGGCCCTCCGGGTTGCGGCAAAACCCTTATTGCCAAGGCAGTGGCCAATTCGCTCGCCGCGCGCGCCATCGAGCGGACAGGCTCGGAGGAGACGCGCAGCTACTTCCTGAATATCAAAGGTCCTGAGCTGCTGGACAAGTATGTCGGCGAGACTGAGCGCCATATCCGTTTGATCTTCGCCCGTGCACGGGAGAAGGCTTCGGACGGTTCGCCCGTTGTTGTCTTCTTCGACGAGATGGACTCACTCTTCAGAACCCGGGGAACAGGCGTATCCTCGGACGTCGAAACCACGATCGTGCCGCAGCTCCTCAGCGAGATCGACGGCGTCGAGAAGCTTGAGAACGTAATCGTCATCGGTGCCTCCAACCGCGAGGACATGATCGATCCGGCGATTCTTCGCCCCGGACGGCTGGATGTGAAAATCAAGATCCACCGGCCGGACGCAGAGGGTGCGGCCGAGATCTTCGGCAAGTACATCACCGAGGACCTCCCGCTGCACCGCGATGACTTGGCAGAATACGGCGGGAGCGTGCCCGCGACCATCCAGGCGATGATCGGGCGAACCGTCGAGAAGATGTATTCGACTGAGAAGTCCAACGAGTACCTCGAGGTCACCTACGCAAACGGCGACACCGAGATGCTCTACTTCAAGGACTTCAACTCGGGAGCCGTTATCCAGAACGTAGTGGACAGGGCCAAGAAAAACGCCATCAAGGACCTGCTCCTCAATGGCCAGAAAGGTCTCCGCATCGAGCATCTCCTGCACGCCGTGGTTGATGAGTTCCGCGAGCATGAGGACATGCCCAACACCACGAACCCCGATGACTGGGCACGGATTTCGGGAAAGAAGGGCGAGCGAATCACGTATATCCGCACCATCGTGCAGGGCAAGGCGGGGCAGGAGCCCGGCAAGACTATCGAAACCACACCCAACACCGGACAGTATCTGTGACAGAAGTCCCCACCGCTCCTGTTCCCTCCGGAAATGGTCCTTCCACCCTCACCGTCCATCGAGTGATGGGCACCGAGACCGAGTACGGAATCATCGCGCCCGGAATCGCCGATGCGAACGCTACTGTGCTCTCCACCCAGGTAATCAACGCCTACGCGGCCACGCTCCGGGAGGGATTGGGCAACCTGGCCGGCACACGGTGGGATTACACGGATGAGGCGCCGCTCTCGGATGCCAGGGGTTGGCAGATCGGCAGGAACTCCGCGGATCCCTCGCAGCTCACTGACGAACCGCCCGTCCTGTCCGCAGAGCAAATTGCGCTGGTGGACCAGGGCATAAACGACCCGGCGGAAGATCCCGCGGTGCTGATGAACCTGGTGCTGGGCAACGGCGCCCGTCTCTACGTCGACCACGCGCACCCCGAGTACTCCAGCCCGGAGGTGACCAGTCCGCTCGATGCGGTCCGCTGGGACCGGGCCGGCGACGTCGTCGTGCAGCGCGCGATGCGGCGCATTGCCGCCACCCCGGGCTTCGCGCCGGTGCATCTGTACAAGAACAACACTGACGGCAAGAGCGTCTCCTACGGCTCCCACGAGAACTATCTGGTGCCGCGCAGCGTTCCGTTCGGCCGGATCGCGACGGCGCTCATTCCGTTCTTCGTGACACGGCAGGTGATCTGCGGCGCCGGCCGGATCGGAATAGGCGCCCTAAACCAGCAACCCGGCTACCAGGTGAGCCAGCGCGCCGACTTCTTCGAGAACGAGGTGGGACTCGAGACCACCGTCCGCCGGCCTATCATCAACACCCGTGATGAGCCGCACGCTGTGGCGGAGAAGTACCGGAGGCTGCATGTCATCATCGGCGATGCCAACCTCAGCGAGGTGTCGAACTACCTCAAACTCGGAACAACATCCCTGATCCTGGCGCTTATCGAGCACGAACTGGCACCGGTCCCCGAAATTGCGGAGCCAGTGCGCGAACTCCAGGCCGTGAGCCACGACCCCTCCCTTCGCCATCTGGTGAGGTTGGCCGACGGGCGCAAAGTCACGGCGCTGGATATTCAGGAGATGTACCTGCAGTCGGCACAGCGGGCGATCGATGGGCAGGGCGGCGCCGACTCCCAGACCTCTGACGTCTTGTCCCGCTGGGAGTCCCTGATTGCAACGCTGAGGCGTGACCCGCTTGAGGCAGCCCGGCAGGTGGACTGGATCGCAAAGCTCAAGGTGCTCCAGGCCTACCGGGACAGGGACGGCCTCGAATGGCACGACCCCCGCCTCGCGCTCATCGATCTTCAATACTCGGACCTACGGCCCGACAAGGGAATCTACTACCGCCTTGCCGCGCGGGGCGCGATGGAGCGGCTGATTACTGATGACGACGTCGTTCGTGCGGTAAGCGAGCCGCCCCGCGACACGCGCGCCTACTTCCGGGGCAGGTGCATCTCGTCCTTCCCGAAGGAAGTGGTCGGTGCCAGCTGGGATTCGATCATTTTCGAGCTTCCATCTCAGCGGCGGCTGCAGCGTATTCAGACGCGGGAGCCGTTGCGCGGGACCGCAGCTCTCACGGAAGGCTTGTTCGCGGGTTCGCGCACGGCTGAGGAATTTGTTTCCCGCCTTCAAGGCGGTCCAGAACCCAGCATGGCACCATAGAAGTAGCGGATAACAGGCCGAAGAGAAAGGCTCTCATCATGGCAACACAGGATCAGCGAAACACCGGATCGCGCCCCGAGGAACAGGATGAGGTCGCGCCTGACCCCGCACCCGCCGCCACCGGCGGCCAGGCCCAGGACACCAACCAGACGGAGGGCGTGGACGACCTGCTTGACGAGATCGACGGCGTGCTGGAGTCCAACGCCGAAGAGTTTGTCCGCGGGTTCGTACAGAAGGGCGGACAGTAACGCATGCTGCCGGAAGACGCGGCCGCAGCGATCGGCCGGGCCGCATCCACCTCCTTCTCTGAATACATAGCTGATCAAAACCCAGCCGCCCTGCCGTCAGCCCGCGCCGTCGCGGGTCAGGGCGCTACGTCGGATCTGGTGCCGCACGCTACCACCATCGTGTCCCTGACCTATGCCGGAGGCGTGCTGATGGCAGGCGACCGGAGGGCCACCATGGGCAACGTGATCGCCAGCCGCCACATTGAGAAGGTGTTTCCGGCGGACATGTTCTCCGTCCTGGGTATCGCCGGAAGTGCAGGCATCGCCCTGGACATCACCCGCCTGTTCCAGGTGGAGCTTGAGCATTACGAGAAGATCGAGGGTACGCGCATGAGCCTCGACGGGAAGGCCAACCGCCTTGCGGCAATGATCCGGGCCAACCTTCCGCTTGCGCTCCAGGGCCTTGCGGTGGTTCCCCTGTTCGCCGGGTTCGACACCACACGAAGGATCGGGCGCCTGTTCTCCTATGACGTCACTGGTGGACGGTACGAGGAGCAGGAGCACCACACGGTCGGATCAGGATCGGTCTTCGCCCGTGGTGCTCTCAAGAAGCTCTGGAAGCCGAACCTCTCGGAAGATGATGCCGTGAGGGTGGCCGTTGAGTCGCTGTACGACGCCGCGGACGACGATTCCGCTACCGGAGGTCCCGACGTCGTGCGCCAGCTGTGGCCGGTGGTTTACACGGTGAACGGAGCCGGCGCACGTCGGATTCCGGAGCGCAGCCTGGCTGAAGCCGCCGAGCAGGTCATCGCGTCCCGCTCCGTGTCCGGAAGGGAGGCGTGACCATGACACAGCAGTTTTATGTGTCTCCGGAACAGCTGATGAAGGACCGCGCCGATTTCGCGCGGAAGGGCATTGCACGCGGGCGATCCGTCGTCGTTCTCAGCTGCCGGGAGGGCATTGCCCTGGTGGCAGAGAATCCCTCTCCATCCCTTCATAAGCTCGGTGAGATCTACGACCGCATCGCTTTCGCGGCTGTCGGCAAGTACAACGAGTTTGAGAGCCTCCGTCAGGCCGGTGTTCGCTACGCCGACGTGCGCGGGTACTCCTACGACCGCGAGGATGTCACTGCGCGGGGGCTGGCGAGCGTCTATGCCCAGAGCCTGGGTGCGGTTTTCACTGCCGAAAGCAAGCCGTTCGAGGTTGAGCTCGCCGTCGCCGAGGTGGGCGCCGTTGTGCAACAGGACCACATCTACAGGCTCACCTTCGACGGTTCGATCGCGGATGAAACCGGATTCATCGTTATGGGCGGTCAGGCAGACGCGGTTGTCGAGGCCCTACGGGGCCGGTGGAGCCCGGAACTGGACTTTAGCGAGGCAATTCGTGCCGCGGTCGATTCTCTCCGGTATGACGGCGGCACCTCCTCTGAGCCGCGTGCCGAGCTGGGCTCGAAGACGCTCGAAGTGGCCGTTCTAGACCGCGATCCCCATACTGCCCGCGGGAGCGCCCGCGCCTTCCGGCGAATCTCAGCCGGTGAGCTGGACTCCATGCTGAACAGTGAACGGGCGACACTGTAATGGACCGGCGGATCTACGGAATTGAGACGGAGTTCGGAATTGCGTATTCCGGACCGAATTCCCGTCCGCTCTCCCCGGAGGAGGTAGCCCGCTACCTTTTCCGGAAGGTGGTGAGCTGGGGCAGGTCATCGAATGTTTTCCTGACCAACGGCTCACGACTGTATCTCGACGTCGGATCCCATCCCGAGTACGCCACGGCTGAGTGCGACGACGTTGCCCAACTGATCGCACACGACCGGGCCGGCGAGCTCATCCTCGAGGACCTCATCACCGAAGCCCAGCGGAAGCTGGGTCAGGAGGGTTACGACGGCCGGGTCTACCTGTTCAAGAACAATACGGACTCGGCGGGCAATTCCTACGGCTCGCACGAGAATTACCTGATTCCGCGCAAACTTGAGTTCTCACGTCTCTCGGACATCCTGATCCCGTTCCTGGTTACGCGCCAACTGCTGGTTGGTGCCGGGAAGGTGCTGAAGACGCAGTCAGGGTCCATCTACGCGTTTTCGCAACGGGCCGACCACATCTGGGAGGGCGTCTCCTCGGCGACGACCAGGTCCCGGCCCATCATCAATACCCGCGATGAGCCGCACGCCGATGCCGAGTTCTACCGCCGGCTGCACGTGATTGCCGGCGACTCGAACATGGCTGAGCCCACCACCCTCCTCAAAGTCGCATCCGTGGACCTGATCCTGCGCATGATCGAGGCCGGAGTCATCATGCGCGACTTCCGTCTTGAGAACCCGATCCGCAGCATCCGCGAGATCTCCCATGACCTCACCGGTCGCCAGCCGCTGAAGCTCGCCAACGGCAGGCGCGTTTCAGCCCTGGACATCCAGCGCGAGTATCTGGCCCGCGCCCGCAGCTTTGTTGAGTCGGAGGGCGCCCATACGCCGCACCTGGGCCGGGTTCTCGAGCTTTGGGAACGTACTTTGCGCGCAATCGAGACTGACAATCACTCACTGGTGGAACGTGAGATCGACTGGGCGGTCAAGAAGAAGCTGATTGAGCGATACATGTCCAAGCATGATCTTGACCTCGATTCGGCGCGCGTCGCACAGATCGACCTCACCTACCATGACATTTCGCGCTCGCGCGGCCTGTTCTTCATGCTGCAGGGGCGGGGAGAGGTCGAACGCGTGGTGGACGACGTCGATATCAAGGCAGCAGTTGACGTACCTCCGCAGACCACCAGGGCGCGGCTGCGCGGAGACTTCGTGCGCCGGGCGAAGGAGGCCAACCGGGACTTCACGGTTGACTGGGTGCACCTGAAGCTGAATGATCGGGCGCAGCAAACAATTCTGTGCAAGGATCCGTTTGCCTCCGAGGACGAGCGCGTGAGCGCCCTCCTGGAACACCTCTGATGCACCCTTTCGGGACTGTTCGGGAGAAACTGGCCGATCAGACCCGTTAGGGTAGGAAAGTCCGGTGCCGAGAGGGCGGCCGGCAGGATCGCGAAACCGCGTTCTCCATCCCACTCGAAAGAAATACCGTGCGAAAAGTATTAGCATTCCTGCTGCCCCTTTTGCTGTTCGTGACAGCGTGCGGCGGCGCCAGCACTCCCGCTGATTTCGGCAACGACGGCGGCAGGACCGCCGGAGCCGCCGAAAGCCTCGAATCTGTCGAGGTTGAAGACGCCGGACCCGATACCGCTCCGGAGGTCACCTTTGACACTCCGCTCGACATCACCGAACAGGGCGCGCGCTCCGTTACGGAAGGTGATGGAGCAGTCGTGGAAGCCGGCCAGAACGTTGACCTGCACGTAGTTTCCCTGAACACCGAGGACGGCTCGTCGATCCAGGACTCATACCAGTCGGGCGCACCGCAGATGCTGGCCATGGACGAGCAGCTCAAGGAAATCTACCCGCCGCTTTACGAGGTGCTGGTGGGCGCGAAGGTCGGCTCGCAGATCGCGTTCGCAATTCCCGCCGACGCGGCGCAGCCCCAGAGCCAGGACGTGCTCCTCGTCCTGCAGGTCATCAGCGCCGAGAACCCGCCGAAGAAGCTCTCTTCGGAGGAAGTTGCGGGGCTGGAGGAAGCAGGACAGCTGCCGACCGTCACCGTGGACGGAGAAGGGGTTCCGTCGATTGAGTTCCCCGAGAATGAGGCTCCCGCTGACCTGGTGGTAAAGGTCATTGAAGAGGGCTCCGGTGAGGAAGTCACCGAGGCAGACACCATTGCTGCCAACTACACCGGATGGAGCTGGCAGGGCGACAAGTTCGACTCCAGCTTTGACCGGGGAGAGCCTTCGGAGTTCCCGCTCAGTGGCGTGATTCCCGGATGGACGCAGGGACTCTCTGGGCTGAAGGTCGGCTCCAAGGTCCTGCTGGTCATCCCGTCCGTCATGGCCTATGGTGACGCACCGGCAGGAGGCCAGCCCGGAGGGCCGCTGGCGTTCTATGTCGAGATCGTTGAAAAAGTACCCGCACAGTAAGGAACACCCATGTCATTTGGACAGCGTGATTACGACCGCACAAAGCCGGAAGTGGATTTCCCCGGCGACGATCTTCCTCAGGATCTCGTGATCAAGGACCTCATCGAGGGTACGGGCAGGGAAGCCCAGCCTGGCGACACCGTCTCCGCGCACTACGTCGGTGTGGCTTTCTCCACGGGTGAGGAATTCGACTCCTCCTGGAACCGGGGTACGCCGCTCGACTTCCGAATCGGAGTGGGACAGGTCATTCAGGGCTGGGACCAGGGAATCCCCGGCATGAAGGTCGGTGGCCGTCGCCGCCTGGAGATTCCGCCGCATCTGGCATACGGAGACCGGGGCGCCGGTTCTGCAATCGCGCCCGGCGAGTCCCTGATCTTCGTGGTGGACCTGATGGGCGTCCGCTAGTCCGGCAGCTTCTGAAACCGGATCCGTCGACGAGCGAGGGGCGGGCAACACCAAGCGGTGTTGCCCGCCCCTCGTCATGTGTCGAAGAGGGAAAAGGGTATC
Organism: Arthrobacter sp. JZ12; assembly: GCF_035189165.1. Taxonomy (NCBI): domain Bacteria; kingdom Bacillati; phylum Actinomycetota; class Actinomycetes; order Micrococcales; family Micrococcaceae; genus Arthrobacter; species Arthrobacter sp. JZ12. The sequence goes on from NZ_CP045246.1 coordinate 1,680,491, forward strand.
CTTTCCACCGTGTCAGCGAAACGAACCGAGCGTCTGCTCACTCTGGTGATGCTGCTCCTGTCCAGCCGGAGGGGCTGGACCAAGGAGGAGCTGTTTCGCGAGATCGAACTGTACGCGGAGGCACCCACTCCCGCGGCGAGGGAGAAGCTGTTCGACCGGGACAAGGCGACCCTCCGGGAACAGGGGATTCCCGTGGAGTCCTTCAGCGAGGATCCGTTGTTCGAACAGGACAATACATCCATCCGCTACCGGATCAACGCCGAGGATTACCGCCTGCCGGGCATGAGCTTCACGGCGGCGGAGTCAGCCGCACTTACGGTTGCCGCAGGCATGTGGGCCGAAGCCGCACTCGGATCCTCTGCCGCCCGGGCCCTCCGGAAGCTTGAGGGCCTCGGAGTGGGCGCTGGGACAGGCCCCACAAGTCCGATCGACGTGCGCATTCACACCAATGAACCGTTCTGGGATGCGCTGTGGGAGGCAACGGCGAAACGGCGGACGGTTCGATTCGGCTACCGGGCGGCAAGTACCGGGGATGAACGGCAGCGCACGGTTCAGCCTTGGGGCCTCGGGACCCGTTTCGGCCACTGGTACCTCGTAGGTTACGACGTCGACCGCCGCGCCGAGCGTTGGTTCCGGCTCAGCCGCATGACTTCAGCTCCGCTGACGGTCGAGGGCACCTACAGCGTGCCTGCCGATTTCTTGATGTCGGCTTCCCTTGCCTCCTTGCCCGCTGTACATGGAAGCAGCCGCGCAACTGTGGAGGTGCGCAAGGGAACCTGTCAGCTGCTGCGAACCCGTCCCGGGGCAGTCGTAGGGGTGCGCAGCGATGAGTGGGACGTCGTGGACTATGGGTTCACCGACGAGGCCACCGCCGCCGCCGAGATTGCCTCGCTCGGCGCCAACGCCGTCGTTATATCGCCCCCGTCGCTTGCGTTTGAGGTTGTACGCAGGCTGGAAGGTGCCGTTGCGGGGCTGGAGGCCGCGCCGCCGTCGTTCACTCTGCCTGAAAAGCCGGAGCCGCAGACGGCTGGAGCCACGGGCCGAAGAGAAAGCAGCTCCGCTGAAAACCGGTTGCTGCGGCTGCTCGACCTGGTGCCGTACCTGCTCAACCATCCCGGGGTAGAGGTGGCCGCCGCCGCGCGGGACTTCGGTATCTCGCCTGCGCAGCTCATCAAGGACGTGGAGCTCCTGTTCGTAAGCGGTCCGCGATTCTATCCGGACGGGTTGATCGACATTCAGTTGGAGGAGGGACGCATCCAGCTCAGTGATCCACAGGCATTGGGGGAGCCCATCCGATTCGGGCTCGATGAGGTGTGCGCGCTACTGGTTGGATTGGATACCCTGGCCAACCTGCCGGGGCTGCCCGACGATTCCGCGGTCCGGTCTGCCCGCGAGAAACTTCGCGCTGCGGCCGGCAGCACCTCCAGGCTGAACGACTCGTTGGCCGCCGTGCTTACCGAAGATGAGCTGACTCCGGTCCTGTCCACGCTACGGACAGCTATCGAGCAGCGTAGGCAGGTGCACCTTCGGTACGTCGTTCCCGCGCGCGACGAGATGACTGAGCGTTTCGTTGAGCCGCTGCGTGCCTTCCTCCACGAAGACGCCTGGTACCTCGACGCCTGGTGCCATCGGGCAGGCGGACGAAGGAATTTCCGCCTGGATCGGATCCGGGCAATCGAACTCACGGATGCGCCGGCAGTCATGGATGAAAGCTCTCTCAACCCGGCTCCGGACGTATTCGACCGCTCCGTTGCTTCCGAGTCCGTCATCCTGGTCCTGGCCTCAAGCGCTCGATGGATTGCGCAGTCCTACACGGCCGAGCGCTCCGCTGTTACGGACGACGGGCGCCTGGCTGCCGAGATCAAGGTCACAACAACGTCGTGGATTCCCGGTCTCATTGCGGGACAGGGCGGCGAATGCACGGTTGCCGCGCCTTCCCTTCTGAGGGAAAAGGCCCTCACTTTTGCGCGGGCGGCGCTTGAGAATTACGCACCGGTTCGCGGCACCTAGACTGTCCCTATGGAATGGTGGACTTGGATACTGCTGTGGCTTGCCCTCGTTGCGCTGTCCCTTCTCTTCCTGGGGTTCCTCGCCTGGCGGCTCTTCAAGGGGTTCACTGCCCTGATGGACGAACTGGGCCGGGCAGGCGAGCTGCTGACGCCGTCGAATCCTGTCAACGAGGAAAGCGACCCGGTGCAACAACTGCCCGCGGCATTCCGCGACCCGGCGGAAGTGCGGGCGCACATCGCGGTTGCCGCCCGGGAACGCAGGTGGCGGCGACTGGAACGCAGAGTGCGACGCCGGTCACTGCGCGGCCAGCCGCAGCTGCTGCGTGACATGCCGCACCTATGACCTAGACTTAACACGAACGCACCGAGAGGACTTTTCGTCATGCAGATTCAGGGTTGGCACATTCTCATCATCATCGTCATTGCGATCCTGCTGTTTGGTGCGCCCAAGCTTCCGGGTCTCGCACGCAGCGTGGGGCAGTCGCTGCGCATCTTCAAGTCGGAAGTCCGGCAGATGAAGGAAGAGAACGGCCCTAACGACGCCGACGCTTCCTCACCGGTAGAAGGCCGCGTCGTCGATTCCCCGCGCCAGGACACCCACCGGAACACCGGTTCCACCCGCTCCTCGGAGCCGGGTAGCACGTCTTCCACCACCTGAGCAGTAGTATGCCGCGGGTGAAAGGGCGCAAGGCAAACCCTGAAGGGCGGATGGCGCTCAAGGAACATCTCATTGAGGCGCGCAACCGGCTGTTCAAGTCCGCAATCGCGGTTGTCGTTGGTACCGTAATCGGGTTCTTCATCTACAACCCGGTGCTTACGGCACTGTCGGAACCAGTCCGCCAGATCAATCAGGTGGACGGACGGAACGCTGCGCTGAATTTCGACGGCGTCGGATCACCCTTTGACCTGATGATCCAGATCTCGGTCTTCCTCGGTTTGGTGATCGCCAGTCCGGTCTGGCTGTATCAACTCTGGGCGTTCATAACTCCCGGCCTGAAGACGAAGGAGCGCAGGGTTGCCCTCGCTTTCATCGCTGTAGCCGTGCCGTTGTTCCTGGCCGGTCTGTATCTGGCTTGGCTCATCCTGCCCAGCGCCGTGCGGGTGCTGACTGACTTCACACCGGAAGGCTTCGCCAACTTCATCACCGTTCCGGTGTACATCACCTTCATGCTGCGGCTGATGCTTGCGTTCGGTATTGCGTTTCTGCTGCCAGTTGTGCTGTTCGGCCTCAACATGGTGGGCATCATCAAGGGCAAGCAGGTGCTGAAGGCCTGGCGGATCACCGTCTTCCTAATCTGCCTGTTCGCGGCTATGGCTGCGCCGGGCGGAGATGCCATGAGCATGTTTTACCTCGCGGTCCCGCTGCTGCTGCTGTTCTTCGTCGCGATCGGTTTGTGCATGCTCAATGACAAGCGCCGCGAGAAGCGTAACGCCGAACGCGACGCCTACATCGAGGCCAACGCGGACACGGCGTCCAAAATAGACGATCTCTGAACGCCCTCTGAACCCAACGGGTGCGTTCATGCAGGTCAGGAGAGTCTAGGCTTGGACCATGACCTCCCCAGCCGAGCGGTATCAGGCAGCGCAGGCACGCAACCGGTACGCGAAAACCCGGCTCCACCAGTTTGAGCAGACCCTCGACTTCGAGCTGGATGAGTTCCAGCGGGATGCATGCACCTCGCTGGAAGCCGGCAGGGGAGTGCTGGTTGCCGCGCCGACCGGAGCAGGCAAGACAGTAGTCGGGGAGTTCGCCGTGTTCATGGCGCTCACCAATCATTTGAAGGCCTTCTACACCACCCCGATCAAGGCGCTCAGCAACCAGAAATACGCCGAACTCGCGGCGCTGCACGGCGCCGACCAGGTGGGGCTGCTCACCGGTGACACAAGCATCAATTCAGAAGCCCCCGTCGTCGTCATGACAACGGAAGTGCTCCGCAACATGCTGTACGCCGACTCCGACACTCTCGCCGGTCTCGGCTACGTAGTGATGGATGAGGTCCACTATCTCGCGGACCGTTTCCGGGGTGCAGTGTGGGAAGAAGTGATCATCCACCTGCCCACCGAGGTCAAGGTGGTCTCCCTCAGCGCCACGGTATCCAATGCCGAGGAGTTTGGAGCCTGGCTCCACACCGTTCGCGGTGACACCGACGTGGTCGTTTCTGAACACCGACCCGTTCCACTGTGGCAACACGTGATGGTGGGCTCGGACCTGCTGGACCTCTTCGCTGGAGAGGTTGCCTTCGATGAGGCGGCTCCGGAGGGCTCCAGCGGAGCGGAGGAAAAGTTTGCGGTGAACCCCGAACTGCTCGACCTGGCAACCAGCGAAACGCGCCTGAACCAGCGGGCCCGATGGGGCGCGGGAGCCAAGCGGGGCCGCGGTGCCCCGAACCGGTACCAGCGGCCGGCGCCAACTGCGATCCGACGTGCCAGCCGTCCCCAGGTGATAACCGCCCTCGACCGGGAGGGCCTGCTGCCCGCGATCACCTTCATCTTCTCCCGCAACGGATGCGAGGCCGCGGTGGGGCAATGCCTGGAGGCCGGCCTCTGGCTAACCACGGAGTACGAGCGGGGCATCATCAGCGACCGAATCGAGGAAGCCACTCTCGATATCCCGGAGGAAGACCTCGAAGTCCTCGGATACTGGTCCTGGCGGGAGGGCCTTATCCGCGGCTTCGCAGCGCATCATGCCGGCATGCTTCCCACCTTCAAAGAGGTGGTGGAGAAGTTGTTCGAAGAGGGCCTGGTCAAGGCCGTTTTCGCTACTGAGACCCTGGCACTCGGCGTCAATATGCCGGCGCGGTCCGTCGTGCTGGAAAAGCTGGACAAGTTCAACGGTGAAGCACACGTGAACATCACCGCGGGGGAGTACACGCAGCTCACCGGACGCGCGGGGCGACGTGGAATCGACGTCGAAGGCCACGCGGTGGTTCTGTGGCAGCCGGGAACCGATCCCGGCGCTGTGGCGGGACTTGCATCACGCCGCACCTACCCCCTCAATTCCAGCTTCCGGCCGACCTATAACATGAGCATCAATCTCGTGTCCCAGTTCGGTCAGTACCGGACGCGTGAGATCCTCGAGACCTCGTTCGCGCAATTCCAGGCGGACCGCTCCGTTGTCGGCCTCGCTCGCCAAGTGCGTACGCGGGAAGAATCGCTCAAGGGTTACGCCGAGGCGATGACCTGCCACCTCGGGGACTTTTCGGAATACTCGGCGTTGCGGCGTGAGTTGTCGGATCTGGAGGCAGCTGCGTCCAAGGCGGGCGCGCGGAATCGCCGCAGCGCGGCAGCCTCCTCCCTGGAGGCACTCCGCCCAGGGGACGTCGTCGATATCCCTGCCGGCCGGATCGCGGGATACGCGGTAGTTCTAACCAATGAGGCGGCGCGGGAGCCCAGGCCCACAGTGCTCACCATGGAAAAGCACGTGCGCCGGGTATCAGTTCAGGACCTCGACGGTCCCCTTGAGGTACTTTCGCGGATCAGGATTCCGAAGCAGTTCGACGCCCGAAAGCCGAAGGACCGTCGGGACCTTGCTGCCTCGCTCCGAAACTCCTTGAACGAGAGGCGTCCCCCTACAACGCACTCCACCCCCGAGTTCCGCATAGTCGGCACCGACCGCCAGGAGAAGGCTATAGCCGACCTTCGCCGGCGGTTGCGAGCACATCCCTGCCATGGCTGCAGCGATCGCGAGCAGCACGCCCGGTGGGCCGAGCGCTGGTGGAAGCTGCGCAGGGAGACGGACCGCCTCGCGCAGCAGATCCAGGGACGCACCAACACGATCGCCAAGACGTTCGACCGGGTATCGGAAGTACTTGTGACCTACGGCTACCTGCAGGAACATGAGCAGCAGGGCCTCGCCATCACACCTGCCGGGCAGAAGCTCCGCCGCATCTACGGGGAGAAGGATCTCCTGATCGCCCTGTCGCTGGAGCATGGCGCCTTCAACGACCTCGACGCCGCAGAACTGGCTGCCCTGGCTTCGGCACTGGTGTACCAAGCTAAGCGGGAGGAGCGGGGCCTGCGCCCGCGCATGCCGAGCGTGTCGCTGGAGTCCGCCGTCGACGTCGTAATCCGGCAGTGGTCCAAGCTCACCGACCTTGAGGAACAGCACCGCCTGTCCGTCACGAGCGAACCGGACTTCGGGCTCGTCTGGCCGGTCTATAAGTGGGCGCGGGGGAAGGGCCTCCAGAGCGCGCTGCAGGGAACCGACCTCGCGGCCGGCGACTTCGTCCGCTGGGCGAAGCAGATCATCGACCTGGTGGATCAGCTCGCCAAGGTACCTGACCTGCCGCCCGGTTTCCGCAAGCTGTGCATCAACTCCATCGACCTGGTACGCCGCGGCGTCGTTGCATACTCCGCCGTCTCCGAATAATCCCGCTCCAACCCCGAAAGTTGTATACGTGTCGCCAAACGAGTCCAAGCCTGTCCTCTACCGCAACGGCTCCGTCTACAGTGCAGCGGACCCCTTCGCCACCGCAATGCTCGTAACCGGTGACACGGTTGCGTGGGTGGGATCAGAGCACGCTGCCGAGGCGCTTGCTGACAGCAGCATGGACGTCGCCGACCTGCAGGGGGCCCTGATCACTCCCGGCTTCGTGGACTCACACGTGCACACGACTGAGACCGGACTCGCGCTTACCTCCCTCGACCTCAATGGAGTGAACAGCATGGGTGAGCTGCTGGACATGGTCGCCCGGGCGGCGAAGGAGGACGCCGGCACCATCATGGGAAACGGTTGGGACGAGTCCAGGTGGCCGGAGCGCCGGGCGCCCACTGCCGATGAGCTGGAGAATGCCTCGGGCGGTGGCCGAGACGTCTATCTGGTCCGCGCAGATGTGCACTCAGCGGTGGTTTCCGCCTCACTTGGGCAGCGACTGGATCTGCACACCCTCGACGGCTGGGATGAGGGCTTTGTGGTTCGGGAAGCACATCTCGCGGCACGGACGGCAGTGCGAACCCTCGAAGCGGGAGCCCGGGAGCACCTGCAGCGGACAGCACTCACGCATGCCGCTTCACAGGGCATTGTGGCAGTTGTGGAGATGGCGGCTCCTCATATCGCCCCCCGTGAGGACCTCCTCTCGCTTACCGCCCTTTCAGGCCCGCTACCCGAAGTGTTGGCGTACTGGGGCCAGGCAGCGAGTTCCGAGGAGGAGATGCGTTCGCTGCTGGCAGGCTTCGAAGGGCGGGTGCTGGGCCTTGGGGGAGACCTGAACGTGGACGGTTCCATTGGTTCGCATACCGCCAGGATGCGCGTGCCCTATGCAGATAAACCCTCCTGCGGAACCGCTTTCATGCATGCCGACGACGTCGCCGCCCACCTTGGCGCGGCAACCGCGCTGGGCACTCAGGCCGGGTTCCACGTTATCGGTGATGCAGGCCTGGACACCGTAATCGCCGGCCTCGAAAAGGCTGCCACCAGTCACGGGATCGACAGGGTGCGTGCGGCCCGGCATCGGCTGGAACACGTGGAGCTGGCTGACGACGCAGCTATCTCCGCACTGGCCGGCTTCGGCATCACGGTTAGCGCTCAGCCTGGATTCGACGCGTTGTGGGGTGCGCCGGGTGGGCTCTACGAGCAGCGGCTGGGAGAATCCCGCTATCGTCCCATGAACCGGGTCGGTAGCCTGCTAAGCCAGGGCGTCCCGGTCTGTCTCGGCTCGGACTCTCCGGTGACTCGAATGTCGCCCTGGCAGTCGGTGCGCGCATGCCTCACCCACGCAAGTCCGGAGGAAAGAATCTCTGCGCGTGCAGCCTTCCTTGCGCACACCCGTGCCGGCTGGCGCGCGGCCGGAGTAGGGCACCCGATGCTGGGACAACTTGTGCCGGGTGCTCCGGCCTCATTCGCGGTTTGGGAAGTGGCCGAGTTGATGATTCAGACACCGGATACCCGGGTCCAGTCGTGGAGCACGGACCCTCGGGCGGGAACGCCCCTGCTGCCCGCCCTGGATGGCGGAGAGGAGCCGCGATGCCTGGAAACCGTTCACCTCGGGGAGCGGCTCTACGCCAGCGGTGACCTGCCGGGACGGTAGGAACGGGACTGGTTAACGACGGATGAACTCTGATGTAGGACAGGCGGACTCTGACCTGCGGGAACATCCATAACCGCAGGTCAGGGCGCTGTTGACACGTCCTCCACACCACGTAAGCTGTTAGATCTACGGGTCGGAATCCGACAACGGACAGACCTGGCCAAGCCACGCAGACTACGCCAAGGGGGACCAGACGTGCTGGTAACTCTTCCTCGCGGCGGTGGAAGGCTTGGTACTCAAAACGGGTAGGTTTGCACGCCAGTAGAAAACAGCGCCGATCGGTGATCACTGCTGGCCCGAAGGCGTGCAAGCCTACCCGTAATCTGCGCTCCCTTCCTCGTTACCGAACGCTGTCCGCTAACGCGTGTCCCTGCCGCAGGATTCTGCCTTCGCGCGCGACCGCGCCGCGGATAGGCAAGCGTAAAAGTCCTCGCGCCGGTCTGCCTATACTGGGAATTCCGTCCTGATCGCGAGCTGCTGCGCCATGCGCACCCTCACTGTCGAAAGGTTCCTGCGTGCGCGTTGTCACGATCATTCCTACTTACAACGAGCGTGAATCGCTGCCGCTGACCCTAGGCAGGCTCAGGGCAGCCGTCCCGAGTTCGGACGTCCTGGTGGTGGATGACAACAGCCCCGACGGTACAGGCGTTCTAGCGGACGAGATTGCAGGGACGGATGAGAGTGTGCACGTGCTCCACCGTAAAGGCAAGGAGGGCCTTGGCGCGGCGTACAAGGCCGGTTTCCGCTGGGCCCTGGAACGCGGATACGACGTTCTGGTGGAGATGGATGCGGACGGGTCACATCAGCCGGAGCAGCTGCCCGCAATGCTCGATGCAGTTTCGGCGGCGCACCTTGTCATCGGATCCCGGTGGGTGCCGGGCGGATCCGTGGTGAACTGGCCGTTCCACCGCAAGCTACTTTCACGCGCAGGCAGCTTCTACTCCCGAATGATGCTTGGCCTGGGAGTCCGTGACATCACAGCCGGTTACCGCGCATTCCGGCGGGAAACCCTGGAACGCATCGATCTCGACAGCGTTGACTCGGTGGGTTACGGCTTCCAGGTGGATATGACCTTCCGCGTAGCCCAGGAGGGCCTGAAGATCGTGGAGGTACCCATCACTTTCGTCGAACGTGAATACGGTGACTCGAAGATGAGCGGAAATATCGTTCTCGAAGCCATCGCCAATGTCACCCGCTGGGGCATGGCTGCGCGATGGGCCACGCTGGTCGGAAGATGGCGCAAGCCGAACCACGCATCTTCCTGAACACCCTGCTGGCCAGCAGTTAACGCAGGGAGCCCGGGTACTGCAACCAGTACCCGGGCTCCCTGTCTCAAGACATGCGGTCTTGCCTAGGCGGAGCGACGCTCACCGCGACGCTCGCGGAGGATGTTCAGCCGATCCTCAAGAATCTGTTCCAGTTCTTCCATGGAACGACGCTCGAGGAGCATGTCCCAGTGGGTGCGTACGGGCTTGTCACCCGAAGTGTCCGGACGCTCGCCGTCAACGAGGAGTGCTTCCTTGCCGGTCTTCGATACCCATACAGGTGGGATCTCCGCCTCTGCCGCGAACGTCACAAACACACGCTCACCGTCTTCACAGCGGTACTCAATACGTTGCCGGGGTGCCGGCTCGACGCCGGATTCGGTCTCCATGCTCTGGGCGCCAAGGCGCATGCCCCGGAGGCTACGGTCGCTCATCTTCTCTCCCTAATTACGCATGGCATCCTGGACTCCCAGATGCCTTGATGCACACGGCCGGTGCGCACCCCACGGCGACGTCCATGCCGTGCTACCTAGGTATAACGCGGAATCAACGCCGTGTGTTCCCAAGGCGTGAGGTACTACGGCAAACACCCAACTATAGTCGATATGCCGTCTGGTCGCCCAATCAGGGTTGTGAGTTCTCCCCGGACCGGGGTGTTGGAGCTGTTGCCCGCGCAAGGGGATTATCGCCGTCGGCCGTTCCCAGCACATTACCAATGCCCTTGAGTGCCTCGCCCACCTCGCTAGGGATTATCCAAAGCTTGTTGGAATTGCCCTCTGCCAGCTTCGGAAGGGTTTGCAGGTATTGGTAGGCGAGCAGTTTCTGGCTCGGGTTTCCCTTATGGATTGCATCGAAGACCTTCTGGATGGCCTGCGCCTCACCATCGGCACGGAGGATTGCGGCCTTCGCGTCGCCCTCGGCTGCCAGGATTGCTGCCTGCCGCTGGCCCTCCGCGGTCAGAATCTGCGACTGCTTGGTACCCTCCGCCGTGAGGATTGCGGCGCGTCGGTCCCGTTCAGCCCTCATCTGCTTCTCCATCGAATCCTGTATGGACAGCGGTGGATCGATGGCCTTGAGCTCTACACGGGACACGCGGATTCCCCACCTTCCGGTGGCGTCGTCGAGCACGCCGCGCAGCTGTCCGTTGATCTGGTCGCGCGAAGTCAGGGCTTCCTCAAGGTTCAGACCACCCACGACGTTTCGCAGCGTAGTAGTGGTGAGCTGCTCCACAGCCTGGATGTAGTTGGCAATCTCGTAGGTGGCAGCACGGGCGTCCGTCACCTGGAAGTACACCACCGTGTCGATGGAGACCACCAGGTTGTCCTCGGTGATAACCGGTTGCGGCGGGAAGGAAACAACCTGCTCACGTAGGTCCATCAAGGGCAGCAACCGGTCGACGAAGGGGATAAGGATGGTGAGGCCGGGCTGCAGGGTGCGCTGGTACTTGCCGAGCCGCTCCACCACACCTGCCCGCGCCTGTGGAATGATCCGCACGGATTTCACCAGGACGATCAGGACGAAAACGATCAGAACAACCAGAACGATTGTCAGCCCGATTGTCCCTGAGTCTGTGAACATGGTTCCCCCTTCAAGTGGCGGCTGTAACTTGGCAATCAGGAAGCGTTCTTTGGTCCTGACTCCGACGGCTGGACACGGGCGACGACGGCGGTGGCTCCCTCGATCTTCGAGACCGTCACCCTCTCACCTGCCGGAAGCGCTGAGCCGTCGATCGTGCGGGCCGTCCAGGTGTCCCCGCCGATCTTAACCGTCCCGGCCAGCCCGGTGACGGGTTCCAGGGTCAGCGCCGATTCGCCGACGAGGCGATCGATGTTGCTTCTCTGGTCAGCTGGTCCCCGCTTCAGATGCCGGAGTGCGACCGGCCTGACAAGCAGAACCATCATCAGTGAGACAACGCAGAATGCGATGACCTGAATAAAGAAGGCGGCGCCGGCGAGCGCTGCAACCAATCCGGCAAGGGCGCCCATTGAGAGCATGATGAAGAAAAGGTCGAGGGTGAGGGTTTCGACTGCGGCCAATCCGAGCATGACAGCCAGCCATAGGACCCAGGTGTTCTGTACGAGCCAATCGAACATGTGCTCTCCCTCAAGCGGGCGGGCGGCAAGGGCTTGCCGAAGTAGTTGCCTCTTACCATCATGCCAAAGCCGACGCCGCAAATATAGCTCTTTGGGAATATCAGGTCCGTCTGCGAAAGCCCTGCACCGTGAAGGCGGCAGTAACGGTCGTCTCGGCCGGTCCGTCAACGGTTTCGGGCCGAAGCCCGTGGTGTCCCGCCGGCCCCATCGCCGCAACGTTGGTGATGTCCAGCGCTGAAAGCAGCATTGTGTATTCAACTTGAGTAGACGCGACCTCGGTGAAGTTTTCCGCCAGACTCTGGGCGACGTCGCGGCTTTTGTCGGGCGGGATGCCAAGCAGACCCGCCGATTCAGCAACCTGCTCAAGATGGTTCGGCAGGGGAGTGACCACTACTACAAGGCCGCCCGGCGCAACCGTCCGCGCAAATTCGTCAGGATTTCGCGGGGCAAAAATATTCAGCAGCACATCCACGCTGGCATCCGCCAGGGGCAGGGGCCGCCATACATCCCAGACAAGGCAGACGGTTCCTGCCAACTCCCGGGCGGCACGCCGCAATGCGAACTTAGAGATGTCGATGGCAACGGCGCCAGGGGAAGACGTATGTTCCATTACCGATTTGAGGTAGTAGCCTGTGCCGGCTCCTGCGTCCAGGATGCGGGGGTGTGAAGCGGCATGGTCCTCCACTGCGGCACAAACCGCATCGGCTAGGGGCCGGTAGTGTCCGCGCCCCAGGAAATCGATGCGCGCCTGCACCATGGCAGCGGTGTCCGCTTCGAACACGGTTCCGCGCCCGGTCAACAGGTTGAAGTATCCCTGCCTGGCGGCGTCGAACCGATGCCCCTGCTCACAGCGCAGAAGCCGGGGGGCGCCGTCGTCAGTTGAGTCCGGCCGCGCTGCCCGCTCAAGGGTGAGATCCCCGGTGCAGACTGGGCAGACAATGGCGGGTCCTGAGAATGGCGGCACGTGACCATCGTAGGCGGGGTGCTCCCGCTTTGAGCGGGAGCACCCCGGGCGCATAGGCTCGGCATGTGAAACCAGACACACTCAATCTCCTCAATTCAGTGAGCACACCCTCGCTCCATCCGGATGGTCAGCGCTGCATCGTTTCCGTCACCCGACCGGATTTCGACGCCGACGCGTACGTAGGCCAGTTGTGGGAAGTACCGCTCGACGACGGACCACCAAGACGCCTGACCCGGGGCTTCCGTGACACTGCCCCTCAATTCGCTCCGGACGGTCGAAGCGCCGCCTTCCTGCGCGCCGAACAGGGAGGCAAGCCCCAACTGTTCATTATGGACAGCAGGGGAGGAGAACCCCGGCAGATCACCGACCAACCCCTCGGCGTCTCGGAGTTCGCCTGGTCGCCGGACTCCCGGCGCCTAGCCTTCTGCGCACGCGTACCGGAGGAGGGCCGCTACGGAACCGTGGACGGCATTTCTCCGGGACAAGAAGACCCCCGCCTCGTCCGCGGTTTCAAATACCAGATGAACGGCGTGGGCTACATTCGCGACAAGCGAATTCAACTGTTCCTCCTTGAGGTTCCACCGCTCGACGAGGAGCCGTTCGTCAAGCCGGTAGGCCGGGCCCAGAAATCCTTGGGTGAGGAGGGACCCTCACCCTTCCCTGAGGCAAGCCAGTTGACCGAAGACGACGCGGACCACACCTCGCCGTCGTTCTCCGCGGACGGCGCACGTCTGCTGTTCACCGCCGCACTGGAAGCTGATTCCGAGACAACACTTCGCAGCGACATCTACTCCGTATCGCTCGACGGAGTCGACCGTCAGCGCCTCAGCAACTTCTCCAATGAGATTGTCAGCTGCAGTAAGGCTGTCGAGAGCGCTGACGGCCAGTGGCTGTTCTACCTGGGCAGCGACCTGTCACCCTCCGGCCTCGACTTCGTTGCGCGCAACACCGCACTCTATGCTGCGCCCGTGGGCCGCCCTGAAGAGGTGCGTGTCCTGACCGACCCCGAGACCACGGACCTGGGGGAGATCGGTGACATTGTCCCGGCGGATGGGGACAGCGTCGTCGTTTTCAACCGTAGCCGGGGCGCGGGGGAGATCCTCCACATCGCTTCCAGCGGAAGCGCAAGCGTTCTTGCCGGTGGGAAGTACATCGTGACCGGCGCTGCCTGCGCAGGCAGAACGCTCGTAGTGGCGTTCACCGATCCGCAAACTCCGGGCGACGTAGCCCGCGTCGAGGGTGGCGAGCTTGCCACGCTGACCGATTTCTCCGCAAACCTGCGAACCAACATGATTATTGCGGACATGCGGGAGGAAGTATTCGAGGCTCCGGACGGATATCCGGTCCACGGATGGGTCCTGGTTCCCGAAGGTGACGGACCCCATCCCGTTCTTCTGAACATTCACGGTGGGCCGTACGCCCAGTACGGATGGGGCTACTTCGACGAGGCGCAGGTCTACGTTGAGGCTGGATATGCGGTAGTGATGTGCAACCCTCGCGGGGCCGCCGGCTACGGGCAAGAGCACGGCCGCGTTATCAAGGAAGCCATGGGAACCGTGGACATGCATGATGTCCTCGCCTTCCTGGAGGGCGCCGTCGCCGCCTATCCTCAGCTCGACGGCCAGCGTCTGGGGGTGATGGGCGGGTCCTACGGAGGGTATCTCACTGCATGGTTGATTGCGCACGACCACCGTTTCCAGGGAGCAATCGTGGAGAGGGGATTCCTGGATCCCGAATCCTTCATCGGGTCCTCGGATATCGGCTGGTTCTTCTCGGAGGCGTATACCGGTGCAGAGCCCGAAAAGATGCGCGCACAGAGCCCGTACGCGCACGTGGACAAGGTCCGTACGCCGACCTTCGTCATCCACTCGGAACAGGACCTGCGATGCCCGCTCGAGCAGGCCCAGCGCTACTACACGGCGCTGAAGCGTCACGGCATCGAGGCGGAAATGCTTATCTTTCCGGGGGAGACCCATGAGCTGTCACGAACGGGCACGCCATGGCACCGGCGCCAACGCTTTGAGCACATCCTGCGGTGGTGGGCCGAGAAGCTTCCCAGCAAGAAGAATCAGCCGGCCTGAGAACCCTTAGAAACCCAGGGAACGCTGGGCCAGCTCTATTCCGGGCTGAGCCCAGCGCTCGCTGTAGGCTGTGCTGCTGACAAGCGAACGCGTATTTGCCTTGTCAATGTAGATGGTTCCGTTGAGATGGTCGGTCTCGTGCTGGGCAATCCGCGCGGCCCAGCCCTGAGGTGCCGCGTGACATGAACTCCGTCAGGCGTAAGGTAGTCCAGCTGGACTTCGCGGTGGCGCTCGACAACGGCCTGCCAGCCGTTGAAAGACAGGCAGCCCTCGAAGAAGCTTGCCTTGTCCGGGGATGTGGGCGTGTAGCTGGGGTTGATAACAGCGAAGTACGGCAGCGGACTCCGCTCGCGGGCCAGGACAATCTCGTCGGGCTGCGGGATTACATCCTCGATCACTGCGATACGCAGCGGAATGCCGAGCTGCGGAGCCGCCAGACCCACGCCGGGAGCGTCATGCATGGCTTTGCGCATTGCTGCCAGCAGTTCGATAAGTTTCACGTTATTGAGTTGCCCGTCAAACTCGGCAGCCGGCGTACGCAGCACCGGATCGCCGAGCTGGACGATCTGCGGATGCTCCTGCTCCAGAACTCGCTGGACGGCTAACCGAATTTCATGCCGTGTGTATGAACTCACTGGCTCATCGTAGTCAGCTCAGCATGGCTCGTAGTGAGCCAACCATGTGCCGCTCCCGCTAGCCATATAAAGAGCCGATAATCTACATTATGTCAACTAACAGCGAGAAAGCCGGATCAAATTTGGCCGTGCTGTCCCCTGCGCGCAGGAGAACAGCACGGCCACGACGCCTACAGTGGAACGCTATTGCTGAGGCGTTCCAGCGATGTTGATGAGCCATGCGACACCAAACTTGTCGGTGCACATGCCGAAACGGTCACCCCAGGGCGCGACCTCGAGTGGAACGGTCACGGAGCCTTCACCCGCCAGCCGGTCCCAGTATCCGCGCAGCTCCTTCTCATCCTCACCACTCAGCGAGATCGAGAAAGTGTTGCCCGGGTTGTACTCCATACTGTTCGGCGTATCGGCCGCCATCAGGACCATGCCGTTGTCGGTGGTGAGCATCCCGTGCATGATCTTGTCCAATTCGGCTTCGTCTTCACTGGCCTGGAAGTCACGGAAGGTGCTCAGCGTGAGGTCACCGCCGAAAACCGATTGGTAATAGGTCATTGCCTCCTTGGCGGTGTCGCGGAAACCAAGGTAGGGATTTAGGCGGGTGCTCATGTCTGTCTCCTCGGAAGGGTGTGCGTTCCTGGGCTGGGCGCCTGGGACGCCCAGATGCACGGGTCCCAGAGCTGCCTCACGGACAATACTGCCCCAGGTTGATGCAGCTTCACAGAGAGGGTTCGACGAATTTCTAGGCGATTGACGCGAAGCGGCGCGCCGAACGTTCCTTAGCCTTCACGGCCTCTTCCTCGCGGTCCTTCGGGGGCGCAGTCGTGACGAGGGAGGCCAGCAGACGTTCAGTCGCGACGCCGATTTCCTTCACTGCCCGATCGAAAGCCTCCTGGTTTGCCTTGGAAGGCTTGGTGGCCCCACTGATCTTCCGGACATACTGCAACGCTGCGGCATGCACCTCATCACTCGTGGCTGCCGGCTCGAAATTATGAAGGGTCCTGATGTTCCTGCACATATCTTCAAGGTTAGGTCGGTGAATGGCGCCACGGAACGCCTGCGGAAGGGCAAATTCCATGACCAGGAAGCAGTAGTCTGAGGAGATGAGGAGCAGGAGAATCTCCGAACGGGGACTGCAGAGCCGCCCGGCGCTGTGGGCGGCTGCCGACGTCGTGCTTGTGATCGTGTTTGCTGCTATCGGGCACCTGTCCCATTACGGCACCCTCTCCCCTGCCGGTGTGGCCGGGACGGCCGCGCCCTTTCTTGCCGCTTATGGGATTTCGTTCGTGCTGTGCCTGGCCTGGCGCCGGCCGGAATCACTTGTCCGTACGGGCGTGCCGCTGTGGGTCGGTACGGCGGTCGGAGGACTGCTTTTGCGGGTGGTTCTGGGCAACAGTGCTGCACTTCCCTTCCAGATTGTCAGCATTGTCACGCTTGGCCTTTTCCTGCTGACTCCCCGACTACTGGCTGCCCTCCTCACTGAAGTGCGCCGTCGTTCCTCCCAGACACCGAGTTCCTCCGCCAGCCCAAGCCAAGGAGTTGCCAGATGATTACCGCGTTCGTCCTCATTCAGACCGATGCCTCCCGCATTCCGGAAACCGCGCAGGAAATTTCCGAGATCGAGGGCATCAGCGAGGTTTATTCAGTCACGGGCGACTGGGACCTGATCGCTATGGCACGAGTGAACCGTCATGAAGACCTTGCGGACGTCATCGCGGACAGGCTCTCCAAAGTTGAAGGCGTGGAGTCGACCACAACCCACATAGCCTTCCGCTCGTACTCCAAGCACGACCTGGACGCAGCTTTCACCCTCGGCTTCGACAGCTAGCAACAGAGTTCGGGGCGGGAAGCGCTCAATCGCGCTTCCCGCTCGCGGCCCGAAACCTTACCGGCTGGTCACCTCTATCCACCGGTCGAGTGCGGCCTGGGCGGCACCGGAATCAATCGATTCGACGGCCCGCATCATATTCCGGGAGATACGGTCAACCAGCGGTGCGCTGTAATCGGTGTCCAAAGCGGTGAGCCCCGCTGCGGCATTGAGTACGACGGCGTCGCGCACCGGTCCCTTCTCCCCCGCCAGCAGCGCGCGGGCCACTCCTGCGTTGCTTTTGGCGTCCGAGCCGCGGAGGGCCTCGACCGGCGCCACCTTCAGACCGAATTCCTCCGGATGGACGGTGTGCTCGGTGATGGACCCGTCGCGAACCTCCCACACCGTGGAGGACCCGCTGGTGGTGAGCTTGTCGCGACCGTCGCTTCCCCTGAACACGAGTGCACGGATTCCGCGCGCTGCCAGCACCCCGGCCATGAGCGGCGCCATGCGATCGCTTGCGCAGCCAAGGGCTTGCGCTTCGACGCCAGCGGGATTGCTGAGAGGGCCCAGGAAGTTGAAGGCCGTGGGCACTCCAAGCTCGCGCCGCGGAACCGCCACATGCCTCATGGACGGGTGAAAGACCTGCGCGAAGCAAAACGTGATGTTCGCCTCCTGAGCTGAACGTGCAACGTCCGCGATCGGGAGGTCGAGCCGTACCCCCAGGGCTTCGATGACGTCGGCGGCGCCGGCGGATGATGAAGCGCCGCGGTTGCCGTGCTTGATGACTCGCGCCCCTGCCCCTACTGCCACCAGCGAGGACATGGTTGAGATATTGAGTGTGTTCAGCCCATCACCGCCGGTACCGACGATATCGAGTGCCTCGCCCGGTACAGCAATGCGGTGGGCCCGGGCCAGCATCGCCTCAACCAGGCCCACCAGCTCTTCCACGGACTCCCCCTTCGCGCGGAGGCCGATCAGAAACCCGGCCACCTGCGCATGCGTGGCAATGCCTTCCATGATCGAATCCATCGCCCATCGCGTCTGCGACGCCGTCAGATCCCTGCCCGCAATGAGAGTGGAAATCAGCTGCGGCCATGTGGTGGAGAGCACGTCGGATCCGGAATTCGCAGTCACTCCCCTAGGTTATCTACGAAATGTAGAAAGTCATTATGGGGTTACTCCCGCGCCGTTACTGGGTTAGGGCCGCGCAGGCCTCTTGCTGTGCCACGCCGGGGCCCCTTCGCATTGGTGAACTGGGAACTTTTAGAGACATAATGTCAGGGTGACGACAGCGACCCATGCCCCCAGCACCACTGCGCATCCAACACTGAACCGACCGAACATGGTCTCGGTTGGCACTGTTGTATGGCTTTCCAGTGAACTCATGTTCTTTGCAGGACTCTTCGCGATGTATTTCACCCTGCGTTCCACCTCTGGTGAAATGTGGGCCACTGAGACCGAGAAGCTCAATGTGCCCTTCGCACTTATCAACACGATCATCCTCGTGTCGAGCTCGTTCACCTGCCAGATGGGCGTCTTCGCGGCAGAGAGGCTGCAGCCCCGCCGGGTCGGCGGAGTCTTCAACATCGCCAAGTGGGGCATGGTTGAGTGGTACCTGCTGACCTTCCTCATGGGCGCAGTGTTCGTCGCTGTACAGGCGTACGAGTACGCCGAGCTGGTAGCCGAAGGAATTTCGCTCTCCTCCAACGCCTACGGCTCCTCGTTCTACATCACCACCGGCTTCCACGGTCTGCACGTTATCGGCGGCCTCGTTGCCTTCCTCTTCATCATCGGCCGGGCATACGCTGCCAAACGGTTCGGCCACTTTGAGGCAACCTCGGCGATCGTCACGTCGTACTACTGGCACTTCGTTGACGTGGTCTGGATCGGCCTGTTCATCATCATCTACTTCTTGAAGTAGATTTCTCTTGAACCCTTTTCTACCCGGGGTAGAATTAGCGTGGCGGTCGCAAGCTGGGCTGACACCAACTGTGAAACGTAAAAAGGCAATACAGAAGGCAGGAAACAGGACGTGAAGGCACTTTCGCAGAGGCGGCGCCACCCCCTTACAGCGATAGCACTGCTGCTGATGGGATTGTTGCTCACCGGAGGCATCTACGCCGTCGCAAGCAACGCGAATGAAGCCAAAGCGCAGACCGGGTTCTCAGCCAGCGATATCGAGGAAGGCGAGAAGCTCTTCATCGCCAACTGCGCAACCTGCCACGGTATGGGCGCCTCGGGAACCGAGGATGGGCCATCGCTGGTAGGCGTCGGCGCGGCCGCTGTCGACTTCCAGGTTGGCACCGGACGCATGCCCCTACAGATGCAGGGCCCCCAGGCGCTTCAGAAGCCGGTTCAGTTCACCGAAGAGCAGATCCAGCAGATGGCTGCCTACGTCGCCTCCCTTGGAGCCGGCCCCGCCATCCCTGGCGAGGAGATACTGAGCACCTCGGGTGAAGGAGTGGATCCTGCAGCCGGTGGCGAGCTCTTCCGCGTGAACTGCGCGATGTGCCATAACGCCGCCGCAGCCGGTGGCGCCCTGACGCGCGGCAAGTTCGCACCGACCCTTGAAGGCGTGAGCGAGAAGCACATCTACGAGGCAATGGTGACCGGCCCCCAGAACATGCCGGTCTTCAGCGATGCCAACATCACTCCTGAGGACAAGCAGGACATCATTGCCTTCCTCAAGATGATCGAGGATCAGGGCTCACCGGGTGGAGCAGATCTCGGCTCGCTGGGTCCCGTATCTGAAGGTCTCTTCATCTGGGTTGCGGGCCTTGGGGTAATCATCGCGTTCACCGTCTGGCTCACTTCCCGCTCGTCGTAGCGGCGCGGCCCGGCAGAAGTACAAGTACACAGGATTGATGAGTGAAGTATCTAAAGAAGGATGAGAGGGATCATGGCCGACCATAGTCACGGCAGCCCGGACAGTGCGGGCACCGTAGCTAAGCCTGGTCAGGGCGGCGTTCAGAAGTTCCAGGACCCTGGGCTTCCGCCGCACCGGCCCCGTTTGGCGGACACAGATCCCCGTGCGGAGAAGCGCGCAGAACGTCAGGTCGGGGTGCTCTTCCTCGTTTCGGTCCTGGGAACACTGCTGTTCTTCTTCGGCTACTTTTTCATACCGCTCGACCAGACCATCGGAACCCTCCGTCTCCAGAACCTGTTGCTCGGGCTGGGCACCGCATTCTCGATGCTGGGAATTGGCGTAGGCATTGTCCATTGGGCTAAGACGCTCATGCCGGACCATGAGATCGCTGAGGATCGGCACGAAATCCGGCCGGAAGCGGACCGCGCTGACGCAGAGAAGATCGTTGGTGACATTCTCGAAGAGTCCGGAATCAAGCGTCGCCCGCTGATCCGCAACACCCTGCTGGGCGCAGGCATCCTGGCAATCTTCCCGGCCATCGCAATCTTCCGCGACCTCGGGCCCCTGCCGGGTGACGTTCTCCGCCACACCATGTGGGACGAGGGCGTTCGCCTGACCCGCGATCCGAGTGGAACACCGATCAAGGCTTCCGATGTGACTATCGGTTCCGCCTTCCACGTTATTCCTGAAGGACTCAACGAATCTGAGCACAAGCTCGAAGAGAAGGCCAAGGCCGTTGTCCTCCTGATGCGTCTGAACCCGGAGTCGCTGAACCCGTCGCCGGGACGCGAAGACTGGGGATACGACGGCATCGTTGCCTACTCCAAGATCTGCACACATGTGGGCTGCCCGGTAGCCCTCTACGAGCAGCAGACGCACCACCTGCTGTGTCCGTGCCATCAGTCGACCTTCGACCTGACTCAGGAATGCAAGGTTATCTTCGGCCCGGCCGCCCGACCGCTCCCCCAGCTTCCAATCTCCGTTGACGAGGAAGGTTACCTGGTAGCGACGAGCGACTTCCAAGAACCCGTAGGACCAAGTTACTGGGAGCGTGGCTGATCATGAGCAGCTCGGCAACTGGGCAGCACTACCAGCCCAAGACCAACGTCGGCAAGATCACCAACTTTGTGGATACCCGCGTCGGCGGGTCCGCCATTGTGAAGGAATTCGGGCGAAAGATCTTCCCCGATCACTGGACCTTCATGTTCGGCGAGGTGGCGCTGTACTCCTTCGTCATCCTTTTGATCTCCGGCACCTTCCTTACGTTCTTCTTCGATCCGTCAATGGCCGAAACCCACTACGACGGAAGCTACGTACCTCTTCGAGGCATCGAGATGTCCATGGCCTACGCGTCTTCGCTGGATATCTCGTTCGACATCCGCGGCGGACTTTTCATGCGGCAGGTGCACCACTGGTCAGCACTCCTGTTCGTTGCTGCAGTCTCAGTGCACATGCTTCGCGTTTTCTTCACGGGTGCTTTCCGTCGCCCCCGGGAGCTGAACTGGGTTGTCGGCGGCGTCCTGCTCGTCCTGTCGATGGCAGCCGGCTTCACCGGCTACTCCCTCCCCGATGATCTGCTCTCCGGCAATGGCCTGCGGATCATTGACGGTGTCATGAAGGCGATCCCGGTCGTCGGAACCTACCTCAGTTTCTTCCTCTTTGGAGGCGAGTTCCCTGGCACAGTCATCATTCCGCGCCTTTACGTACTTCACATCCTCCTTATTCCGGCCCTGATCCTCCTCCTGATTGCGATCCACCTTTTCCTGGTCGTGGTTCACAAGCACACCCAGTTCCCTGGCCCGGGCCGTACCAATGACAATGTGGTCGGTTACCCGGTGGGACCGGTTTACGCGGCAAAGGCTGGCGGCTTCTTCTTCATCGTGTTCGGAATCGTGGCCGCAATTGCAGCTGCATTCACCATCAACCCGATCTGGAATTACGGCCCGTACGACCCCTCGCCGGTTTCTGCGGGTACCCAGCCTGACTGGTATATCGGATGGGTTGACGGCGCATTGCGTCTCATGCCGGGTGTACTGGGTGCTTTCCCCTTCGAGTGGAAGATCCCGCTCCCATGGGGTGTGAATACGCTGTCGCTGAACGTGCTCCTGCCCGCCCTCGTCCCTGCGATGATCGTTCTCGGCCTGATGTTCACATGGCCCTGGATTGAAGCCTGGGTAACCAAGGACCGTCGCGAGAAGCACCTGCTTGATCGGCCCCGTAACGCTCCTACGCGTACCGGAATCGGTGTTGCCGGTGTCATCTTCTACTGTGTCCTGTGGGCAGCTGCCAGCTCGGACCTCATTGCCACCCACTTCATGGTCTCTCTGAACGATGTGACCTACTGGCTCCGGGCACTCTTCTTCATCGGCCCGGTCATCGGGTTCATCGTGGCGCGCCGCATCGCCCTCGCGCTACAGCGAAAGGATCGTGAGATCGTGCTTCACGGTCGCGAGACCGGGCGTATCGTGCGGCTCCCCCACGGTGAGTTCATCGAGGTGCACGAGCCCCTCGACGAATACAAGCGGTACAGGCTGGTCAGCTTCGACTCGCCGGCTGCAGTGCCTGCGCAGGCCGACGTCAACGGACACATCTCGAAGGGTGAGAAGCGTCGCGCCTGGGCCTCCCGGTTCTTCTTCGAGGATCGCGTGGCACCGGTGACGCCGGCGGAGCTCGAAGCGGCACACGCACACGGCCACCACGGCGAAGTGGCCAGCGAGCATGACAAGGCTTCGATCTCGAGCCACTAATCTCTAGCACAGCCGAAAGAGGCGGGACGCACGAACATCGTGCGTCCCGCCTCTTTTTGTGCTGAGCTCCGCCCTACCCGGTCACCCGACGCGTTTGGCTGTGTAGGTTCGCGGCGTCCTTACGCCTGGTCTCTGCAGCGGTACCCAGAGCTTGTACCGATCGGCGCGATAGTACGAGACCGAATAATCGATCATCGCCCGCGCAACGTAGGCATGTCGTTGAATCTTGAGCAACGGTGCCCCCATTTCTACGTTGAGCAGACGGGCGATAGAAGGGGACGCAGCCGTCGCCTCCACGGTGTCCTCCCCCCACTCCATCACAAGGCCGTATTTCTCGCTGAGCACGTTGTACAGGGACGTTGGCGGCTCGTCATCCAAGATGCCGGGGACGCGGTGTGCGGGAATGAAGTTCTCGTCGACGCTCATTGGTTCACGGTCGGCCAGCAATTGCCGCCTGAAGCGGATTACCGGAGCGCCCTGGTCAATCTGCAGCTCTCTTGCGATCAGGGGCGTAGCGGCCATCTGCTCGAAGGTGAGCACACGGGCATCCGGGACCATCCCACGCCTGTGCATTTCCTCGCTGTAGGAGGTCAGCTTCATCTGCAGATCAAGCTTGGTGTGAGCCACGAAGGTGCCAAGCCCAACGATGCGCTCCAGCACCTCCTCGGCAACGAGGGCATCGATGGCATGTCGCACAGTCATTCGTGCAACACCAAAATGCTCCGTCAAGCGACGTTCAGAGGGTATGGCCGTTCCGGGCTCCGCATGCTCAAGGATGTACTCGCGCAAAGCCTCCCGCAACTGCACATGCTTGGCTTCCTTGCCATCCAAGGACGTTCGTAACCCTGCCAGTGAATCGTGCACTCTGCCTCCTGAGGCCGGGCGGCGCAAACAGCAGCAACCCGGCTATACCGGTATAGGAACTATCCCAGTCTAGATCGGTAGACGGACTGCGTTCTACAGAGATGGGCATACAACGAAAGAGCCCCGCACTGATGTGCGAGGCTCTTTCGACTTTGTGTAACCCTAGTGGGCGTGATCTCCGCGGCTGTATTCGTAGACCCAGCCAACCAGCGCAATCGCTGCGAGTCCTGCCGCGATGTAGAGGATCCACCAGCCTACAGCGAGACCCAGGAAACCACCCGCAGCAGATAGGCCCAGTACCAGTGGCCACCAGCTCCATGGGCTGAAGTGACCCTGTTCGCCAGATCCCTCGTGGATCTCAGCGTCTCGGCGGTCTTCCGGCCGAAGTCCAACACGGCGAGCGGTGAAGCCGAGGTAGAAGCCGATCATACCGGCCAGTCCACCCACGAGTAGGATGCCCAGGATACCGACCCACTCCGACCAGTTGGTCAGGAAACCGTAGATAAGCGCAACCGGGACGAAGAAGGGAACGCCCCAAAAGAAGAGCCGAGTTTCTACTTTCACTTATGCGTCCTTCCGGTCTGCGGAACCGAGCAGCTGTGCCGCCGGTGCCGGTGAGCTGGGGGTATGCCACTGAGCGAGTTCCGGATGGTGCAGATCTAGTGCAGGACGCTCCGAGCGGATCCTCGGCAGCGACGTGAAGTTATGTCGCGGCGGAGGGCAGGAGGTTGCCCACTCGAGCGAGGCGCCGAAGCCCCAGGGATCGTCGACCTCGACCTTGGTCCCGCTGCGCCAGGTCACATACACGTTCCAGAAGAAAGGAATGAGTGACGCGCCGAGCACGAACGAAGCGATGGTCGAGAACTGGTTCATTGCTGTGAACATGTCCTCGGGGAGGTAGTCGGCGTACCGACGGGGCATACCGATCACACCGAGCCAATGCTGGATGAGGAACGTTCCGTGAAAACCGAGGAAGAGCAGCCAGAAATGGATCTTTCCCAGGCGTTCGTTCAGCATCTTTCCAGTGAACTTCGGCCACCAGAAGTAGAAGCCGGCGAACATAGCGAATACGACGGTGCCAAAGACCACGTAGTGGAAGTGTGCGACAACGAAGTAAGTGTCGGAAACATGGAAGTCCAGCGGAGGAGAAGCCAGGATGATACCGGTGAGACCGCCGAAGAGGAACGTCACGAGGAAGCCGAGGCTCCAGAGCATCGGCGTCTCGAACGTGATTGAGCCCCGCCACATAGTTCCGATCCAGTTGAAGAACTTCACGCCGGTGGGGACTGCGATGAGCATGGTCATGAACGCGAAGAACGGAAGCAACACTGCACCTGTGACGTACATGTGGTGTGCCCACACAGTCACCGAGAGCGCTGCAATAGCGATCGTTGCGTAGACCAGGCCCTTGTAACCGAAGATGGGCTTACGGCTGAATACCGGGAAGATCTCCGAGACGATACCGAAGAACGGCAGCGCGATGATGTAAACCTCCGGGTGTCCGAAGAACCAGAAGAGGTGCTGCCATAGGATGGCTCCACCGTTGTCCGGATTGAAGATGTGCGCTCCGAAACGACGATCCGCACCCAGCGCGAACAGTGCCGCTGCGAGCGGCGGGAACGCCATCAGGACAAGGATGGACGTGACAAGCGCGTTCCAGGTGAAGATCGGCATACGCCACATGGTCATACCCGGTGCACGCATGCAGATGATCGTGGTGATGAAGTTGACCGCGCCAAGGATGGTTCCGAAGCCCGAAAGTGCGAGACCAAACACCCATAGGTCTCCACCGACACCGGGCGAGAACGTTGTGTTGGAGAGCGGAGCGTACGCAAACCAACCGAAGGAAGCAGCGCCCTGCGGAGTGATGAAGCCGGATACCGCAATGGTGCTACCGAAAAGGAAGAACCAGAAGGCCAGGGCGTTCAGCCGCGGGAACGCCACGTCCGGGGCACCGATCTGCAAGGGCATGATCACGTTGGTGAACCCGGCGAACAGCGGAGTTGCGAACATTAGCAGCATCACGGTGCCGTGCATCGTGAACAGCTGGTTGTACTGTTCCTTGGTCTGCAGGATCTGCATGCCCGGCTCGAAGAGTTCGGCACGGATGACCAGAGCCATCACGCCGCCCAGGCAGAAGAACACGAAGGATGCAATCAGGTACATGTACCCGATGGTTTTGTGGTCGGTGGAGGTGATCCAGTTGACGACGATGCGTCCCTTGGAACGGGGCACAACGCGCGGGGCAACCGTGGTGCCGGCGTCCTCAGCTGTGTATTCGTAAGTAGACATCCGATTAATCCTGCCCAATTTGATCGTTGACGCTGCTCGGAGTTTCGCCCTCTACATCACGCTGAGGATTGCGATCGTACTCTTCGCCAAGCTGTCCATCTTCGAGAGTCTCGAGGTGCGCTTCATATTCCTCCTCGGAGACAACCGCCACGTTGAACAGCATCTCCGAGTGGTACTCACCGCAAAGCTCTGCACACTTGCCCTGGAAGACACCCTCGCGGGTGGGTGTGAGCGTGATGTAGTTCTCACGCTGAGGAATCATGTCCCGCTTCTGCAGGAATGCGGGGATCCAAAAGGAGTGGAGGACGTCGCGTGCATTCAGGCGGAACTCGACCGTCTGGTTCACCGGCAGGTAAAGCGTGGGCAGTGCTTCCTCGGCGCCTGGCTCGCCCGTGAGCTGTCCCTGAACACCTGCGTCGTACTTGTTCTCGTTGACGTAGTTGAAGTCCCAGGACCACTGCTTTCCGCGGACATCGATGATGACGTCCGGGTCTGCGACGCGGGTGTCAATAGCCTGCTGGTCGCGGTCGGTGAAGTAGAAGAACACCAGGACCATGAACAGCGGGATTGTCAGGTAGAACACTTCCAGCGGAAGGTTGTAGCTGACCTGCCGGGGATATCCGGTTTCATTGCGGCGACGACGGTACGCAACGATGCACCAGATGATCAGTCCCCAGGTGATGACGCCGACAACGAGGGCGGCGATCCAGGAGTTGACCCACAGATCGATGATCCGGCCGGTGTGGTTGGTGTTGTCGCGTTCAGCAGGCAACCAACCTCTTTGGACTTCCGATGAACAACCAGACAAAAACAGCGCTGCAATGACCACGAGGCTGGAAACCTTGAAGATCTTCGCGCGTCGGCTGCCGGTTCGGTCCTGCGAACTCACAGACGGCCCTTCCTTTTCTTACGTGCCGTGCCACAGACAGTGGCAGCATCTCCGGTGCAGACCGGCCGATGACCGCAATGCACTTCCAGTTTTACTACTCACTGTAGAGCTTACCCGCAACGGTAGCCATCCTGTGACAACAAAGCCTCCGTCAGGTGCCCGTTTCGGACACGTGACGGAGGCTGTTGGATTGACCCCTCTTATTCCTTAGTGGAATGAGTCTCCGCAGGCGCAGGAACCGCCTGCGTTGGGGTTGTCAATCGTGAAGCCCTGCTTGGAAATCGTGTCCTCAAAATCAATTGACGCACCCGCAAGGTAAGGAACGCTCATGCGGTCCACGATCACTTCGACACCATCGAAATCCCGGACTGCGTCACCGTCCAGAACCCTCTCATCGAAGTACAGCTGGTAGATGAGACCTGAGCAGCCGCCCGGCTGGACCGCGACGCGAAGGCGAAGGTCGGTGCGCCCCTCCTGCTCAAGCAGGCTGCGTACCTTGTCGGCAGCTACATCGGACAGGGTGACCTCGTGTACCGGCAGCTCGCTTTCTGCAGCTGTGGTGGTCGGTTCGCTCGTTGATGTGCTCATGATGTGCGTTCTCCTTAGCATTGTGCTGCCGCTCCGTTTCCCTGGCCGTGGGAACGACGCCGGGGCGGTCACGGCGTCAGCACTGGCGGTACTGGCGGTACTGTCCGTTCAATGGTACGTCCAGCGGTGATCCGATGCCCAGCTATGTAACGAACCATGCCCTTCAATCATTCCGGGCGGAGGCGACCGCCGGCCGCTCCCCCGAGTCGAGTGGACCGCTTACGCCATTGCGTTCCACCGGGCCAGCATCAGCGCTTCAGCCAGGACAGCCCGACGGAACTCGCCCAGGTGGAGCGACTCGTT
Organism: Arthrobacter sp. JZ12; assembly: GCF_035189165.1. Taxonomy (NCBI): domain Bacteria; kingdom Bacillati; phylum Actinomycetota; class Actinomycetes; order Micrococcales; family Micrococcaceae; genus Arthrobacter; species Arthrobacter sp. JZ12. The sequence goes on from NZ_CP045246.1 coordinate 1,707,917, forward strand.
CGCACTGTGGGCCCTGGAATCCGGGTCCTCTACCCCGGTGACCAGAATCTGGGCCTCGGGGTAGACCTCCGTCAGGTCAGCGATGAACGGGATCGAGCCTCCGATTCCGGACTCAACCGGTTGCGTCCCCCATGCAGTTTGCAGTGCCCACAGAGCAACCTGCGCTGCCGGGCGGGATGTATCAGTCAGAAAGGGACTACCGGTCTCCCCCGCGGTGAACACCACTTTCGCACCGAAAGGGGCGTTGGCGAGGACGTGGCGCTCGACCGCCGCCATCGCGTCCTCGGGGTCCTGCCCCGGGGCCAGGCGCAGGCTGAATTTGGCACGGGCGGTGGGCAACAGCGTGTTGGACGAAACCGAGACAGCCGGCACGTCCATACCGATGATCGACAGGGCAGGCTTGGTCCACAGGCGGGACGCGATGGAGCCCGTGCCGGCAAGCTGAACTCCGTCGAGAACGGACGCATCGGCGCGGAAATCCGCTTCCGGGTAATCCACTTCTGCGGAGTCCTGTGCGACCAGGCCCTGAATGGCGACGTTGCCGTCGTCGTCGTGAAGGGTAGCGATCAGGCGCGACAGGAGCGTTGGTGCGTCCAGCACGGGACCGCCGAACATACCCGAGTGAACGGCATGTTCCAGCACCTGCACCTCAATCGTGCCGTCCACCAGGCCACGGAGGCTGGTGGTGAGTGCAGGAACGCCGATCTTCCAGTTGCTGGAGTCCGCGACGATAATCACGTCGGCACGCAGCAGCTCCCGGTGCGTCTCGAGGAACCTTCGGAAGGTCGGTGACCCGGCTTCTTCCTCGCCCTCTATGAAGAGGGTGATGCCGACCCCGAAATCCTGACCCAGCACCTCCTTGAGTGCACGGAATGCGGCGATATGCGCCAGGATGCCGGCCTTGTCGTCTGCCGCTCCCCTGCCGTACAGGCGCCCGTCCCGTTCCTCTGCCGTGAACGGCTCGCTGTCCCACAGGATTCGCTCCCCCGGAGGCTGGACATCGTGGTGCGCATACAGCAGCACCGTGGGCTTGCCGTCAGCGGCCGGCCGCCGGGCGACGACGGCGGGACCTCCCGGCGCGCCGTCGTTGTCGACCCGGAGGATCTGCACGTCTTCGATCCCGGCAGTGCGGGCAAGCTCGGCCACCGCTTCAGCACTCCGGTCCAGCTGGGCAGGATCGAAGCTGGTCCAGGCGATACCCGGGATCGAGACTAGACGGGTGAGGTCCTCGACCGTCCTGCCGAACGCGGCGTCGATGCTCCGGCTGAGGGCGGCAACGGTGGTCTCGGACAGGACTTCAGAAGGTTGGGCAGTCATGCTCCAGAGCCTACACAGGCGCGGGGAAACCGATCGGGTGGGACGGGTATCCTAGAGGGGTGTTTGGACGAAAAAAAGACTCTGCCTCTGACGTAGCCACGCAAGCCCCTGCACCGGAAACGGCCGCTAGGGCCGTAGGCAAGGGAGCACCCACGCCGAAGCGCAGTGTCCAGGAAGCTGCCCGCAAGCGGCCGCTCGTGCCGAACGACAGGAAGGCTGCCCGCGAAGCCAACCGGCTCGCCCGCCGCGAGGCGCAGATCAAAATGCGCCAGGCGCTGGAGACCGGCGATGAGCGTCATCTGCCGTTCCGTGACAAGGGCCCGAACCGGCGCTACATTCGCGATTACGTCGATGCCCGCTGGAACATCGCTGAGTTCCTGATGTTCGCTGCCCTGATCTTCGTCTTCCTGAGCTTCATTCCGAACCTCACCCTCCAGGGCTACGTCATGCTCGCCTTCTGGATCATCATCGTCGCCGTGGTCGTGGACAGCATCGTGCTGCGGCGCAAGCTTCGGAAGCGGCTTACGGACAAGTTTGGTGGGGCCGCCCAGGGCGACCTCTGGTACGGCATCACGCGCGCCATGCAGATCCGGCGCCTGCGCCTCCCCAAGCCGCTGGTCGGCCGCGGCCAATACCCCGCCTAGCCCTTCAACGGATTCGTCCAATAAAGAAGCGCCGGCGCGGACCAGATACGGTTCCGCTGCCGGCGCTTTCTCAATGCTGCAGGTCGGGCCTGCCCCGTCCGGGTCCGGCCGCTCGGATCAGGCCCGCGCGCCTACTTGGCCTCGACAGTTGCCCGGCGCTTGAGCGCCCGGTTGATCGACGAAGCCCAGAAGGGCCCCTCGTAGAGGAATGCGGTGTAGCCCTGCACCAGCGTTGCGCCGGCGTCCAGGCGGCGTTCGACGTCGTCAGCCGTTTCCACACCCCCCACGGAAATGAGCGCGAGTTCAGGTCCCACGGCCCGGCGCAGCCGGTTCAGCACCTCAAGGGAGCGCTCCTTCAGCGGGGCTCCGCTCAACCCGCCGACGCCATAAGACATGACCGTTTGGGTATCCGTGACGAGGTTCTCGCGGGTGATCGTGGTGTTGGTTGCAATGATGCCGTCCAGCCCGAGCTCGAGGGCAAGTGCAGCCACGTCGTCGATGTCCTCGTCGGTAAGGTCCGGTGCAATCTTCACCAACAGCGGCACATGCCGGCCGGCGCTCTCATCCGCTGCCTTTCGGACGGCAGTGAGCAAGGGACGCAGGGAACGCACGCTCTGAAGGAGACGCAGCCCAGGAGTGTTCGGTGAGCTGACATTCACCACCAGGTAATCGGCGACCGGGGCGAGCGTCGACGCGGAAATCCTATAGTCGGAGATGGCGTCGCGAAGGTCGACATTCTTCGTCTTGCCGATATTGACGCCGATGACCGGCCGCCGGTTGGGATAGCGCCGCTCCAGGGTTCGCCGGGCAGCGGCGATGCGCGGTGCGACTGCCGCGGCGCCGTCGTTGTTGAAGCCCATCCGGTTGATGACTGCCCGGTCCTCCACCAGCCGGAAGAGCCGTGGCTTGGGATTACCGGGTTGGGCCTGCCCGGTGATGGTACCAACCTCGATATGACCGAAGCCGAGGTCCGTCAGAGCCGCAATGCCGTGCCCTTCCTTGTCGAATCCCGCAGCCAAGCCAAATGGAGACGGGAAGGTGACCCCGAAGGCAGTGGTCTCAAGAGCAGGTGCGGGTGCGGTCAGCTTGCGCAGAACCGCTCCTGCCGGCGTCGCGCCCGCCCACCGGATCAACCGGAATCCGATCCGGTGTGCACGCTCAGGGTCCATGCCGCTGAAGACGATGCGGAAGAAGACGGGGTAGATACGCATCCTTCAAAGTTGCCACGCTTGCCGCCCCTTCTCCAACTTGATGGGTGCATGGATATCCTCAGGACATGGGGATCAACTGGCAGCCGGACCACCTCGGCGATGGATTCGCGCTGACCGAGCTCGACCTGGGTGCCGACGACGAGGGTCCCTGCGTTGCCACGCTCATCTCCTACACACCGCCCCTTCCCGACCTCAAGCCCGACCTGCGGAGCACCGCACGCAGGGTGGTTCGGCGGGTCACGGGAGGCAATGAGCCGGCGGTTCCCGTGCAGGCCGTGCTGTATGTCCACGGGTGGAGCGACTACTTCTTCCAGCGGGAATTAGCCCGCTTCTTCACAGACAGGGGTATCGCCTTCTACGCCCTGGACCTGCGGAAGTACGGCCGCAGCCTCCGCGACTGGCAGACTCCCGGCTACGTGGGCGACCTCTCCGAGTACGACGACGACATCACCGCGGCACTAGATACCCTCAGCGCGGATGTGGTCGCCAAGACCGGCGCCGTGCCGACAGGCATCACCCTCATGGCCCACTCGACCGGAGCCCTCATCGCCTCGCTCTGGGCCAACCGCTTCCCCGGGAGGGTTACGAGCCTGATCCTGAACAGTCCGTGGCTGGACGTGCAGGGCAGTTCCATTGTCCGAAGCACCACCCAGGGACTGCTGGAACCGATCACGCGGTTCCGGCCCAAAGCGCGCCTGAAGCTGCCCGAGTTCGGCTTCTACTGGCGCAGCATCAGTAATCAGGCGGACGGCGAATGGGAGCTGGACGGCCGGTGGCGGCCGCAGTTCGGTTTTCCCATCCGCGCCGGTTGGCTCACTGCCGTGCTTTCCGGCCACACCCAAGTGCGCAAGGGACTGGACATCGACGCGCCCGTGCTGGTCCTGGCCTCGTCAAAATCGACGATCAGTCCGGTGTGGAATGAGGCGATGCTTGCTTCCGACAGCGTGCTGGACGTGACTGTCATGACCCAGCGCGCGCTGCAGCTCGGCCGGCATGTGACGGTCTGCCGGTTCGACGGCGCCCTCCATGACACGCTGCTCTCGCCCGCACCCGTACGCGAACGGGTTTATGCCGAGCTGGAACGTTGGGTGCAGTGCTACACGCGCCCGATGGTGGATGCGGAAGCGGGACCAGCCGAGGGTCAATGATGACCGAAACGGCCAGAATCGTCAGGTGGCCTTCGCATGATCAACCGCGCCGCCGTAGCGTCGGTCGCGCGAGGCGTACTCCTCGACGGCTTTCCACAGCGTCCGGCGGTCGACGTCCGGCCAGAGGACGTCCATGAATACCATCTCGGCGTACGCTGCCTGCCACAGCATGAAGTTCGACGTGCGCTGCTCACCCGAGGTGCGCAGGAACAGGTCCACATCGGGAAGGTCGGGTTCATCCAGGTAACGCTGCACCGTGCGCTCTGACACTGCTGAGGCCTTGAGCCGGCCTGCCGCCACGTCCTCCGCAATGGCGCGCGCGGCGTCCGCGATCTCGGCACGGCCGCCGTAATTCACGCACATGGTCAACGTGCAGACCGAATTTCCCCGCGTATATTCCTCCGCGGTCTCCAGCTCGTTGATCACCGATCGCCACAGTCGTGGGCGCCGGCCGGCCCACCGGATCCGCACTCCCCACTCATTCAGCTGGTCGCGCTGGCGCCTTAGGACATCACGGCTGAAGCCCATGAGGAACCGGACCTCATCCGGTGATCGCTTCCAGTTCTCGGTCGAGAACGCGTAGACGGAGACGTGCCTGATACCGATGTCAATCGCACCGGCCACGACGTCCAACAGCGCAGCCTCACCCGCGCGGTGACCCTCCGTGCGCGGCAGGCCCCTCTGGTTTGCCCAACGCCCGTTACCGTCCATCACAATCGCGACGTGGTTGGGAACCAGCTCGGCGGGCAGCACCGGGGGTACCGCACCGCTGGGATGGGGCCAGGGCTGTAGCACCGTTCGGGGGAATGTTGTCACACGCGCTCCACATGCTTGAGGGACTTTACTGCTCGTTCCAAATGCCACTGTACGTAAGCGGCCACCAGGCCCGCACTTTCCCGCCTCGCGGCGTCGTCGGATGCATCAGCGATGTCCCAGTTGCCGGAAAGCAACGCTCCGAGCAGTATCATCGCGGCCGGCGACGGCGATGCTGACCCGGGTGGCCGGCAGTCCGGACAGACGGCGCCGCCCAGTGCGGCGGAGAAAGCGGAGTGGGGTCCCTCGGCTCCGCACCGCGCGCAACTGGTGAAGCTGGGGGCCCAGCCCGCTGTTGCCAGTGCACGAAGCAAGTACGAATCGAGGATGAGTTCGGCCGCGTGCAGCCCGCGGCTCAGTGCCGAAAACGCGCCGATCACCAGGGCGTACTGGGCACCTGCGGATTCGCCATCGGTGTCAGTCAGGCGCTCAGCTGTCTCCGCGATCGCTGCAGCTGCTGTATAGCGGGAGTAGTCGGATGCAATGTTCTGGGCGTACGCGCCCCGGGTCTGCGCCTGCGTCACGACATCGAGGGTTCTGCCCGAGACGAGCTGCAGGTCTACCGTCATGAACGGTTCTAGGCGGGCACCGAACTTGCTGCTGGTGCGCCTGATCCCTTTTGCAACGGCCCGAACCTGTCCGTGCTCACGGGTCAACAGGACGATGATCCTGTCGGCTTCGCCCAGCTTGTAGGTGCGCAGGACGACTCCCTCTGCGCGATAGGTCCGCGAGGCGAATGATCTGGCCACGCTCTCATTTTCCCATTCTTCAGTGGGGCGCGGCGCACGCGCCGCGCCCGACCGGGGTGGTGCCAGGAAACTAGTGCGCGTCCCTGATAGCGCGGTTGACGGCCGAGATAACCGCCTTGAGGGAGGCCATGGTGGAGTTGGCGTCGATCCCGATGCCCCACAGGACCCGCTCCCCCACTGCGCACTCGACGTAGGCGGCCGCCCGGGCATTACCGCCCGAGGACAGCGCGTGTTCGGTGTAATCGAGCACCCGCACGTCAACGCCGTCCTGCCCCAGGATTCCAAGCAGTGCATCGATCGGACCGTTGCCCTGTGCGGTGCGGCGCTGCTGGACTCCATCGATGACCAGCGTTGCGGTCATATTGAGGAGGCCGTCCTCCGAGGTGTCCGTGTTGGTGGAGGTCAGGACATAGTGGCCCCAGGTTCCCTCGCGCGAGGGCAGGTACTCGTCCTGGAAGATCTCCCACAGTTCCGCGCCGCTCACTTCGCCGCCGACAGTATCGGTACGCCGCTGCACGACGCCGGAGAACTCGATCTGGGCGCGGCGCGGCAGGTCCAGGCTGTGCTCGTGCTTGAGCAGGTAGGCCACGCCGCCCTTGCCCGACTGCGAATTGACGCGGATAACTGCCTCATAGGAGCGTCCGATGTCCTTGGGGTCGATCGGAAGGTACGGAACGGCCCAGGGAATTTCGTCGACGGTCTTTCCCACAGCAGCGGCATCGGCTTCCATCCGCTCGAAGCCCTTTTTGATCGCGTCCTGATGCGATCCGGAAAATGCTGTGAACACCAGGTCTCCGCCATAGGGAGAGCGCTCGGGAACGCTGAGCTGGTTGCAGTATTCGACGGTGCGGCGAATGTGGTCCATGTCCGAGAAGTCGATCTGCGGGTCGATTCCCTGTCCGTACAGGTTCATGCCGAGCGTGACCAGGTCAACGTTTCCAGTCCGCTCCCCATTGCCGAAGAGACAGCCTTCGATGCGGTCTGCGCCGGCCATATAACCAAGCTCAGCTGCCGCGACTCCGCTGCCCCGGTCATTGTGCGGGTGCAGGGAGAGAATGATGCTGTCACGGTTGGCCAGGTTCCTGCACATCCACTCGATGGAGTCCGCGTAGACGTTGGGGGTGGCCATTTCCACGGTTGCAGGCAGGTTCAGGATCATCTGCCGGTCGGTGGAAGCCTCGAAGACAGCGGCGACTTCATTGGAGATACGAGCTGCGAACTCAAGCTCGGTCCCTGTGAAGGATTCGGGCGAGTACTCGTAGGTGATCTGGGTATCACCCATGGTTTCCTCGAACTTCCGGCACAGGCGTGCGCCGGTGAGCGCGATGTCGATGATGCCGTCCATGTCCTGGTTGAACACCACGCGGCGCTGAAGGACCGACGTCGAGTTGTAGAGGTGGACGATCGCACGGTCGGCACCGACCAGCGATTCGTAGGTGCGCTCGATGAGGTGCTCCCGCGCCTGCGTCAGGACCTGGATAGTGACGTCGTCGGGAATCTTGTCGCCTTCAATCAGCTGGCGGACGAAGTCGAAGTCGGTCTGCGATGCCGACGGGAACCCGACTTCGATCTCCTTGTAGCCCATCTGCACCAGGAGGTCGAACATCTTGTGCTTGCGCTCCGGACTCATGGGATCGATGAGCGCCTGATTGCCGTCACGGAGGTCTACAGCGCACCAACGTGGTGCCTTGGTGATGATCTTGTCCGGCCAGGTCCGGTCGGGCAGCTCCACAGTGATCTGGTCCTGGAACGGCACGTACTTATGGAACGGCATTCCGGAGGTTTTCTGTGCGTTGCGCATGGCGATGGTGGCCTTTCCGTTGATGAGCTGTTGGCTCTGTTTCACAGGATGTTGGCCGGCAACACAGACTCCGCGGCGGGGGTTCGGCCTGCGAAAGGGTAGTCAATCAGTGACTAGCCAGTCGGTTGAGCCCCGCCACGGCAGCTAAGAAGGAGCAGCTCTGCGCGCACCCTTCAACACTAGCACGCCCCTAGGATGAGAGGACGCACCAACAAAGGAGCCCACGTGACCGCTGCCGGCATTGACCTTGCCAATGTAGATCCCGACGTCCGCCCACAGGATGACCTCTTCCGCCACGTCAACGGCGGCTGGCTGAAAAAGACGCCGATCCCCGACGATCGACCCCGGGAAGGTTCCTTCTCGCAGTTGGCCGATGCCGCAGAAATCGCGGTCCGCGAGATCATTGAGGATGCCGCTGATGACCCCGACAACACCGGCGACCGCTTCCGGATGGGCACCCTCTACGCCGATTTCATGAACACGGACCGGATCAATGCGCAAGGCAGCTCCCCTGTCCGTCCGGTTCTCGATGCCATTGACAGCGTCACCTCGGTCAGCGAATTCGTCCGACTGGATGCCGAGCTGACCCGCTCGGGAGCAGCGGGTCTTGTGCTGCCATACGTCAGCAACGACGCCGGTAACCCGGACCGGTACCTGCTGCACCTGTATCAGTCCGGACTAGGGCTGCCCGATGAGTCCTACTACCGGGAGGAGAAGTTCGAAGAAGCGCGCATCGGCTATGCAGCCCTGTTATCCCGTCTCTTCGAGCTGGCGGACCTGCCTGATAGCCGGGCCGCTGCCGCTGGAGTCTTCGATCTCGAGACCCGGCTGGCAGCGTCGCATATGGATACCGTCACGAGGCGCAACCCACAGGCGACCTACAATCTGCGGCGGACCGTCGACCTCGCCTCTGAATCCGGGCTGTTCGAAGTCTGGCTAGCCGAACTCACTGTAGGTACGGACCTGCCTGCCGAACTCATCATCAACCAGCCGGGCTACCTCTCGGCCATGCTGAAACTGGTTGAAAGTGAACCTCTAAGCGTCTGGAAGAACTGGCTCGCTGCTCGGGTACTGCTCCAGGCTGCGCCGTTCCTAAGCGACGATTTCGTCAGTGCCCACTTCGCCTTCTACGGGACAGCCCTGAGTGGAACACCCAAGCTGAAGGACCGCTGGAAGCGAGGTGTCGCCGTCGTCGAAGGCGCCCTGGGAGAAGCCGTTGGCCGGCAGTACGTCGAACGCCACTTCCCGGAGTCGCACAAGGCAAAGATGCGCCAACTGGTGGAGAACCTGCTGGCCGCCTACCACGAGCGCATTGAGCGCCTCGACTGGATGAGCGCGGAAACGCGCGGACGCGCCCTGGAGAAGCTGCGGCTGTTTACCACGAAGATCGGCTACCCCGAACGCTGGATCGACTACTCCTCCCTAAATATCGTTCCCGGAGACCTGGTCGGCAACGTGCAGCGGGCGACCGCCTTCGAGACGGCGCGGCAGTTGGCGAAACTGGGAGGGCCGATTGACCGAGAGGAATGGCATCTCACGCCGCAGACCGTCAACGCCTACTACATGCCGACAATGAATGAGATTGTGTTCCCCGCGGCGATCCTACAACCACCCTTCTTCGATGCCGAGGCGGACCCCGCTGCCAACTATGGAGCAATCGGCGCTGTCATCGGGCACGAGATCGGGCATGGCTTCGACGACCAGGGCTCGCAGTTCGACGGAACCGGTGCTCTCCACAACTGGTGGACCGAGGCCGACCGGGAAGCCTTCGAAGGCCTCACCGAGCGGCTTGTCACTCAGTATGCCGAGCTTGCACCCACCGAGGCACCTGACCATCCGGTGAATGGCAAGCTGACCCTCGGGGAGAACATCGGTGATCTTGGCGGGCTGGGCATCGCCCTTGCCGCTTATTTGATCAGCCTCGAAGGCTCGGAACCGCCCGTCATCGACGGGCTGACCGGATTGCAGCGGTTCTTCTACTCGTGGGCCGAATGCTGGCGCCAGAACATCCGTCCGGAGGAGGCGGCACGCCGCATCGCAATCGATCCGCACTCCCCGAACGAGTTCCGCTGCAACCAGGTTGTACGGAACCTCGACGAGTTCCACGACGCCTTCAACGTCACGCCCGGTGACGGGCTGTGGCTTGCACCCTCGGAGCGCGTCCGGATCTGGTAGCGATCAGGACTGGCAGGTTACCTGCGCGGCCGTCTGGCCGCGCAGGCCGCCGGTCACCGTCTCGGCCTCCATCACGTCACCCTCGGTGAAGTCGCTACCTACTGACAACTCCAGGCCGATCGTGGTGCCGCTCGAGATCACCTGCACATCGCTCAAACCGAACAACTCCGCCACGAAGGGTGCAATGCCCTCGTAACCCGGGCCGACGAAGAGCTGGGTAGCCGGACGCTCGTCCGCTTCCTGCACCGCAGCCTGCGTGTAGCCCTCGCCCAGCAGGATCTCCTGCAGTTCCTCGCCGCGCCCGCTCTCACCTGACGCGTCGAGGACGGTCACCGGTACCAATGCAGGATCAAACCCAAGCTCGGTCGGTGTCGGTTCGGGTTCAGGTTCGGGTTCAGGCTCAGGGGCGGGTTCCGGTGTTCCGGAAGCATCCGGGCTGGGCTCGGCGCTCGGCGAGGGAGTGGGTTCCTCCGCTGGTTCCGTGATGTCGCGGTCTTCGCGCAGAGCCTCGAACAGGTCGTCCGCCTTGCCTTCATCAAGTACCAAACGGTTGGGATCCGGCTCGTACGGGATCACCGGCACAGTCACGAGCGCCACGTTGCCCAAATCCACTGACTGCAGCCGCCCGGCGAGTTTCAGCAGTTCGGGGATCTCCGAAAGACGCTCATCGACCGTCAGGTTGCTGGTGACCGCCTCGGCGATCGAGTAGAGGCGCGGGATGTTCGTAAGGGTGCCCTCCTCCTTCACCTTTCGGGCCAACGAGGCCATGAACGACTGCTGGGCGCGGATGCGACCTTCGTCTCCGCCACTGCCGAAGGCGTGTCGGGTGCGCAGGAAGGCAAGCGCCTCTTCCCCCTCGACCTCGCTGGTTCCAGCGGGCAGCTGAAGTCCCGAGTACTCGTCTTCCACCGCCTGGTTGACGCAAACCTCGACGCCGCCCACCGCACGGGACAGCTCGGTAACGGCATTGAAATCGGCCATCATGAAGTGATCGACCTGCAGTCCGGTGAGTTCGTTGAGGGCGGCCACCGTGCACCCGGGGCCCCCGTTGGAGAGCGAGCTGTTGAGCTGTCCCAACGCCATCGGCTCGCTGGTGTTACCGGACCTTGGGTCCTCGCAGGCGGGCAGCGGTACGAGGAGGTCCCGGGGGAAGCTGACCAGGTTCACATTGCTCCTGTCGGCTGACATGGTCAGGAGCATCATTACGTCGGCCTTCGCTTCTTCGTCCACCCCGTCGCCGCCGGCGCCGTCACCGCGTGAGTCGCTTCCGATGATCACGATCTGGACCGGATCCTTGCTCAGGTCCACCGGTAATTGTTCCTCGTCACCCGTGGCAAGGTTCAGCGGCTCAGTCAGTACGTTGGACTGCAGACGGAAAAGCGTGACCGCAGCGATACCGACAACGCCCACAAGCACTGCGACGAGCGTGATTGCCACGATCTGCAGGCCTCGAGGCCTTCCGCCCCTGCCAAGATGCCGTCCGCCGGCCCCAACGCGGATACCGTTCGGGGCTCCAGCCGGCTCACCGCCGGGTTGACTCATGACGCTTGGACCTTTCGGATCGGAAGAAAGCTCGTGGGCCCGGAGTACGCGGGCATCTGTAGCTCAACGTTCAATTGTGGCGAGAAGTGCCGGGACTAGAAACCAAGGCGGACCAGTTGTTTCGGATCGCGCTGCCAGTCCTTCGCGATCTTCACATGCAGATCGAGGTAGATCTTGGTACCGAGGAGTGCTTCAATCCCCTTCCTCGCGGCCGTACCCACCTCACGGAGCCGTGCTCCGCCCTTGCCGATGATGATCGCTTTCTGCGAGGGACGCTCCACGTAGAGGTTCACGCGCACATCCAGCAGCGGGTTGTCTTCCGGCCTGCCCTCGCGGGGGACGATCTCCTCCACGACCACGGCCAGCGAATGCGGCAGTTCGTCGCGGACGCCCTCGAGGGCGGCTTCCCGAACAAGCTCGGCAACCATGACTGCGGCCGGCTCGTCCGTCAGCTCGCCGTCCGGATAGAGCGGCGGCGATTCGGGCATGTGGGAGGCGAAAACATTTGCCACAGTTGTCACCTGGTAGCCGTCCACGGCTGAGACCGGCACGACGTCGGCCCAGCCCTCGCCGCCAAGCACCTCGCGGCCCAGCTCGGTGACCGCGAGCAGCTGCCGGGCCAGTGCATCCCTGGGCACGAGGTCGGCTTTGGTGACAACCGCGATGATGGGCTTGCGCTTGAGCTGTGCCAGCTGGGCGGCGATGAAGCGGTCCCCTGGCCCAACCTGCTCATTGGCGGGCAGGCAGAATCCGATGGCATCGACTTCGGCGAGCGTGTCTGCCACCAGATCGTTCAGGCGCTGGCCCAGGAGGGTCCGCGGCCGATGCAGTCCCGGTGTGTCCACGAGAATGAGCTGGGCATCCTCCCGATGCACGATCCCACGGATGGTATGGCGAGTTGTTTGGGGCTTGGCGGAGGTGATCGCAACCTTCTGCCCCACAAGGGCATTGGTAAGCGTGGATTTGCCGGCGTTGGGTCGGCCTACCAGCGAGATAAATCCGGCGCGGTACTCCTGCGTATTCATGCGTTCTCCACCGTTTCCCTCGTGCTGTCGTGTAATCCGTCGGGTCCTGTCCCGGAGTCGGCTTCCTCAACCTGCCACGCGAGGATGTGCGATACGCGGTTTCGGCGCCCTTCCAGCCGCTCCGCCCGCAGGAAGATGCTTCCCACCTGGACCTCGCTGCCCACAATCGGCACACGCCCCAGATTCTTCGCCAGCAATCCGCCGACGGTGTCGACCTCGTCGTCCTCAAGCACGACGTCGAACAGCTCTCCGAGGTCATCGATTCCCATGCGGGCGCTGACGCGGAACCCGCCTTCGGGCAGCTGTTCCATCTCCGGAACCTCGGAGTCATATTCGTCAACGATTTCGCCCACGATCTCCTCGATCAGGTCCTCGAGCGTGACCAACCCGGCAGTGCCGCCGTATTCGTCGACGACGATGGCGACGTGGGTCGATTCCCGCTGCAGTTCCTGCAGCAAATCCCCGACCGGCTTTGATTCCGGGACGTAGCGCACGGCGCGGGCAACGGCGTCGACCTTGTCACGTTCGGTGTGGCCGGTTCCGTTCAGCACGGCTACCACGTCCTTGAGGTACAGGATTCCCCGGACGTCGTCAGCATTCTCACCGATGACAGGGACGCGGGAGTAGCCGGAACGGAGAAACAGCGACATTGCCTGCCGCAGTGTTGAGCCGGTTTCTATTGTCACCATGTCCGTGCGCGGAACCATGACGGACCGGACTTTCGTGTCGCCGAGCTCAAACACCGAATGGATCAGCTCGGCTTCATTGTCTTCGATCATCTCGGCTTCGCTCGCGCGCGAGAGGAGTTCACGGAACTCCTCCTCGGTGAAGAAGGCTGCCTCAACCCTTGCCGATCCCGGAGCTAGAGCGCTGCCAAGACCCACCAGCCAACGCGGAACGGGACCAAGCACCATTCCCAGCAGACGAACGAGCGGTGCCGTCAGGGGCACCACCGATGCAGCATGGGCCCTCCCGAGCTGGCGAGGCGACACTCCGACGAGCACGAACCCGAGTCCCGCCATTGTTACCGTGGCGAGCAGACCGGCAAGCCAGATGTTGCCGAGAACATCGAAAAACAGGAGAGCGACGGCTACAGCGGCAGCCATCTCGAACCACACCCGCCAGAAGCGCAGGGCGTGAAGGTAGGTGACCGGTGACTCGAGCACCCGGCGGATTGCCGTTGCCTGCGGGCCGTTCAGTTGAGCCTCGGCCTCCTGTCGCGGCAAATAGCTGAAGGCGGCCTCGGCGGCTGTAACGAGCCCGGCAATAAGGACGAAGACGATGGCCATGATGGCCAGCAAAAACACGATCATCTGTGACGCTTCGTAATCACTGGGTGGTTTCGCGGGGTGCGTCCCGCCCAAGGAAGTCGGCGAGGAGTTGCCGCTGAAGACCGAACATCTCCTTCTCCTCTTCCGGCTCCGCATGGTCGAAGCCGAGCAGATGCAGCATGCCGTGCGTTGTCAGCAGCAGCAGTTCCTCCTGCATGCTGTGCCCCGCCTTCTCAGCCTGGGAAATGGCCACTTCCGGGCACAGCACAACATCCCCGAGGATCCCGGACCCGGTTGGGCGGGCCGCTGTACCGGGGCGCAGTTCATCCATCGGAAACGAGAGCACGTCCGTTGGTCCCGGCTCATCCATCCATTCGATGTGCAGTCTCTCCATCGCCTCCGTATCGACGAGGATGATGGACAGATCGGACTCGGGGTGAACGTAAAGACTGTCGAGCACATGGCGTCCCAGGCGGACCAATGACTCCTCATCGACCTGCACGCCGGACTCATTGTTTATTTCGATGCTCACCGCGCATCCGCCCTTCCCGAAGATCGCCGCCCATCGGACGCTGCGCGTTGTGACTCGTCCCATTTGCTGTAGGCCGAAACAATATCGCCGACCAACCGGTGGCGGACGACGTCAGTGGCGTCCAGTCGAGAGAAGGCGACGTCGTCCACGCCCTGGAGTATTTCGCTCACAACCCGCAGCCCCGAGGAGGTTCCTCCCGGCAGGTCAACCTGTGTTACGTCGCCGGTCACGACCATTCGCGACCCGAATCCAAGGCGAGTCAGGAACATCTTCATCTGTTCGGGCGTGGTGTTCTGCGCCTCGTCGAGGATGATGAAGGCGTCGTTGAGGGTGCGTCCCCTCATGTAAGCAAGCGGCGCGACTTCGATCGTTCCCGCAGCCATGAGGCGCGGGATGGAATCGGGGTCCATCATGTCGTGGAGCGCATCATAGAGAGGCCGAAGATAAGGATCGATCTTGTCGTTCAGGGTGCCGGGCAGAAATCCCAGACGCTCGCCGGCCTCAACGGCCGGTCGGGTCAGGATGATCCGATTGACTTCCTTGTGCTGGAGCGCCTGCACCGCCTTTGCCATCGCCAGGTATGTCTTGCCCGTACCGGCAGGGCCGATACCGAAGACGATGGTGTGGTTATCGATCGCTTCCACGTAGTTCTTCTGATTGACCGTCTTGGGGCGGATGGTACGGCCGCGGGAAGACAGGATGTTCAGCGAGAGTACCTCAGCCGGCTTCACGGCACCCTGGGTCTGCAGCATGTACAGAAGCTGCTCGAGGACCTGCGGCGTTACGGGAGTCTTGTTGGCTGCGAGGGTACGGATTTCGTCGATCAGCCGCTCGGTGCGTCCGACGTCGGTCGCAGGTCCAGTGATCGAGAGTTCATTACCGCGCACGTGCAGGCTGATACCGGGAAATGCTCCCTCGATGAGGGCCAGCGCCTCATCATTGGCGCCCAGCGCCTGGACCATCTGGTCCGCCGAGTCAAACTGAATGACCCGGCTGTCCAGGCCGGCTGCCCCCATGCCCACTGCAGAATCGGTCATATTAGCGGCCCGCAGGCCTTTCATCTCTCCTTGTGTCGCCACGAATCCCGGTAGGTTCCTTCAAACTTCCTCCGATGCGGGTGCACCGCGAGGCCTCCTACTAGGGTACCGCTGCACGTCGCCGGGCGCTCGCAACGGCCCCGGTCGATGCGTGGAATGGAGCGCGTGAATGACCGGGCGAAGATCGACGGGCTGGATTGCGAATACGGGAGAAAGGTCTCAACTCAGCAACGGCCCGGTATCAATCGCGTTTCAGTCCGGGAGCGATTCGGGAAACCGGCGCAGAGGCGGGTCCCCGTTGTGCCAAGCTGAATTAGGACCCGGGCGGCCCCTGTGGAGTTGCCCCTGGTCCTTCAGGAACAGAAGTTCGCCGGCGTTCGAGAGTCTTAGCCAAGACGCCGGCGGCCCGATTGAGGAGAGGAAGGAAAGGCGCAGAGTGTCCCCCACCTCTCCCCACCACCCTCGCGCTCGGCGCATCTGGAGGCTTGCCGCGCTGACTACCGTCGCGCTCGCCGTTCAGGCCTGCACAGCCGGCGAACCTGCGGAAACCACGGCTAACCTGCCAGCCCAAGCAGGTGTGCTGCTTGAGTCGACAGCCAGCGTCCCTGAACTTGCTGCGCAAAGCCCCACTGCGAACGAGGCTGCGCCGTTGCTACCTGTCTACTGGATCGGGGAAAACAACGGGCTTCTGTACCGGGAGTTCATCCCGGTGGAAACAGCGGCCGACCCGATTGCGGCTGCGGTGTGGGCAATGACCAGTGCTGAACCGCTTGACGAGGATTACTACTCCCCCTGGCAGACTGCCTCGGCGGTGAACACATCGATCTCACCTGACAACGTCATCACAGTGGACATCTCCTCCGACTCCTTCGCGTCGGAAGTCAGCGCGGACGTCGCCGGCCGCGCAGTGCAGCAATTGGTGTACACAGCGACGGCCGCCGCCGCGAGTTCCGGCCAGATCGCCAGCGGCAGTCCCAGCAGCGTCCGGCTCCTGGTCGACGGCAAAGCAGGTTTCGTTGCGTTCGGCCACATAGGACTCGGAGCGCTCCTGCACAGGGACGTCAGCGCGGTAGCTCCGGTGTGGATCATAAACCCGCAGGACGGGTCCATTCCCACAGACCGCACGGTCATAATCGATGGCAGCACGATGTCCACACTGCCTGCTCTGGAATGGCGCGTACGCCGGGTAGACGGTGCGGGGGTTGCCGCCGAGGACGTTCCCAGCGGATCCGCTCCAGTGGAGGCGGGCACGGGTTCGGTGAGCCTATTCGAATTCAGCGTAACGCTGGAACCGGGCACCTACCTGGTGGAGGTGTTTGAACCATCGCCGGACGGCAGCGGTGGCGGAAGCGTGGACGACAAGCTGATCAGCATCCGGTGACGGACTGGCTCACAACGAACATCGAGGGGCCGTTCAACGTTTAGGAGCGATCACCTACCAGCGGCCGGCCAGCTGATTCAGGACAGCGATAGCCGCCGGCCCGGCGGTGGAGGCTCTGAGCACATTCCGCCCCAGCTGCACCGGAACTGCCCCGCACTTCACCAGCAGGTCAACTTCCTGAGGGCTAATACCGCCCTCAGGACCAACAATCAGCGCAATCGTTCCAACCGTGCCAGGGGACCTGCCCGCGCTGCGCGACCAGTAGCCGGCAAGCGATTCCTCGGCATCCTCGTGCAGCAGGATTCCCCCACCGATACTCTCCAGCCAGCGGGCCAGGCCCCGAGTGTCTTCCACTTCGAGGACTTCAGGTACGTGCGTGCGCCTGCTCTGCTTCGCAGCCGCGCGCACGAGGGACTCCCACTTGCTGCGTCCTTTTACAGCCTTGTCTGCGCGCCAACGGACAATACTGCGGTCCGCCTGCCAGGGCAGCACCATATCGACGCCGAGCTCCGTCGCAGCCTCCACCGCGAGCTCGGATCGGTCGGCCTTTGCCAGCGCCTGGACCAGGACAATCCTCGGTTCGGGAAGCGCGTCGACCGAAACGGCATCGACAGTTGCCGACACCGCAGTGGCCGTGGACTCCATGACCGTGCAAGTCAGGCGGCGGCCACGGCCGTCGAGAATATCGATCGTCTCCCCGGCTACCACTCGCTTCACCGTTGCCGCATGATGGGCTTCTGGTCCCCGAAGGACGAACGTTCCGCCTACGCCCGCAGCGATGACGTCGGCCGGATCGCCGAAGAAGGCCTGATTGGTCATGCGACCGGCTCAGAGGTTGCCGAGGCGTTCACGCAGCCGCGCAAAAACTCCCGAGCCGCTGCTTGCCAACTGGCCCGCCGTGGACTGCTCTCCACGCAACTCCGCAAGCCGCCGCAGGAGGTCTTCCTGCGCAGCATCAAGATTGCGCGGGGTCTCGACGCTCAGATGCACCAGCAAATCACCACGACCGTAACCGCGCAGGTGAGTAACGCCGAGGCCCTTGAGTGTAATGACCTCACCCGACTGCGTACCGGGCTTGATCGTCAGTTCCTGGTCGCCGTCGAAACTGTTCATGGTGACGGTGGTGCCCAGCGCAGCTGCCGTCATCGGCACGCTCAGCGTAGCGTGCAGGTCGTCGCCTTCGCGAAGGAACGTTGGATCACTGTTGACCCTGATTTCCACATACAGATCACCCTGGGGCCCGCCGGCAGTACCGGCCTCGCCCTGTCCGGCCAACTGGATTCGGGTGCCGGTGGCGACGCCGGCCGGAACCTTGATGGTGAGGCTGCGGCGGGACCGTACCCGGCCGTCTCCGTTGCATTCAAAGCAGGGGTGCGGGATGACCGTACCGAAACCCTGGCAGCTGCCGCAGGCCGCCGTCGTCATCACCTGGCCGAGGATGGACCGGACCGCGCGCTGCACCTGGCCTGATCCACCGCAGATGTCGCAGGTCCGCGGAGACGTGCCGGGCTGCGTGCACGATCCGTCACAGGTGGGGCAGACGGTCGCAGTGTCGACGTCGATCTTCTTGTTGGTACCGAAAACGGCATCCTTGAGGTCGATCCGGACTGCGATCATCGCGTCCTGTCCGCGCTGGGTGCGCGACGGCGGCCCGCTGGGTCCTCCACCCCCGAAGAACGTTTCGAAAATATCCTGGAAGGCGAAACCGGATCCCGAGTAGCCGCCGCCGAAACCGTTGTCAGTGCCGTTTTCATTGCCGGTGGTGTCGTAGACACGCCGTTTCTGGGGATCTGACAGGACTTCGTACGCCCGGGTGACGAGCTTGAATTCCTCAGCCGCTTCCGGACCGGGGTTGACGTCGGGATGCAGCTTGCGGGCGAGCTTCCGGTAGGCCTTCTTGATCTCTTCGCCGCTGGCATCACGTGCCACGCCAAGGACCTCGTAGTGATTACTCACTAGTGCACATCACTTCCTGTGGTTTTGCCGCGCCTGCGGCATCGGATTGGGTGCCCGCCATCCGGTCAGGCTTCATCAAGGATGCGGGAAAGGTAACGGGCCACCGCACGGACGGCGGCCATGGTGGTCGGGTAATCCATCCGGGTGGGACCAAGCACGCCGACCTTGGCCAGCGCGTCCGGGCCGTACCCGGTTGCGATGACTGATGCCTCGGCAAGTCCGCCGTACGGATTTTCGCGCCCGATACGTACGGAAACGCCAAGCGCGTCCTGCTCCATCTCGGACAGGAGCCGCAGCATGACGACCTGCTCCTCCAGCGCCTCCAGCACGGGGCCGATTGTCAACGGGAAGTCCAGCGTTGATCGCGCGAGGTTGGCAGTTCCGGCAAGCACGATGCGGTCTTCCCGGTTGCTCGCGGCCAGCTGTTCAAGGCTGTATGTCAGCGCCAGGCCCAGGTCCTTGAGGTCAGGTGGGAATTCCGCTGCGCACGCGGCCAATTGCTGCGGGACGGCGGGCAAGCGCACGCCGGACAGCTTCTCGAGAATCCTGTGCCTCAGGTCGGCGAGGTCAGGCTCCTGTGCATCGGCCGGCACCTGGACAACGCGCTGCAGCACGGACCCATTCGTGGAGATCAGGACAACCAGGACACGTCCGGGTGCGAGGAGGACGAACTCGATATGGCGGACGGAAGCGGCGCCCAGATGCGGATACTGGACCACTGCAACCTGGTTGGTCAGCTGTGCCAACAGCCTGACCGTGCGGTCGAGGACGTCATCGAGATCCTCGGCGCTTTCGAGCAAATTGCGGATTGCGCGGCGCTCAGGAGCCGACAACGGCTTGACCTCGGCGATCCGGTCGACGAACAGCCGGTAGCCCTTGTCGGTGGGTATGCGCCCGGAGCTGGTGTGGGGCGCCGTGATGAGGCCCTCCTCTTCCAGCAGCGCCATGTCGTTGCGGATCGTTGCTGAGGAAACGCCCAGCTTGTGACGTTCCACCAGCGCCTTGGATCCCACGGGCTCCCGCGAGTGCACGTAATCCTCAACGATTGCCCGCAGGACCTCCAGCCGTCGCGGCTCGCTCATGTTCACCTCCGAATGTGGACTGTTCTCTGCCCGGTCAGGGGCAACCTTCCGCTCTCACGAGTTAGCACTCAACACACCTAAGTGCCAAGTCTAATACCTTCGCCGTGATTGTTAGCATTGGCACGGCTCGGCTGTGCGTGCCGATTTTCCGGAAGCGAGAGAGGTCACATGTCGTATCACCAGTGGGGTGCACAGGACCTTTCCACGCCCGCGCGCACTGTACTCCAAAAGGTCGAGGCGCAGCCCGGCGTCGTTCTTGAAGATGTACAGAGCGGCTTCGTCGGCGAAATCCTCCGGACCGAGAAGTCCGGCGGGATGCACGTCATGATTCTGGAAGATCGCAAAGGGAAGCGGCGCACATTCCCCCTCGGCTTCGGTTTCCATGTCGACGGGACACCGGTCGAAGTTGTACCTGCCCTGCAACGCTCGGTAGCGCCGTCGAACCGGACGGCATCAGGATCCGTACGGGTTGCCGACCAGCGCGCGCGGGTAGCCCTGTCCAGCAGGATCTGGGTAGAGGGACGCCACGATGCCGAGCTCGTGGAGAAGGTCTGGGGAGATGACCTGCGGGTGGAAGGGATCGTCGTCGAGCCCCTCCACGGCGTCGATGACCTGGCATCGGCCGTACGCGGCTTCCGTCCCGCTCCGGGGCGCCGGCTGGGAATCCTGGTGGATCATCTGGTGGACGGCTCGAAGGAAGCACGCATCGCTGCGGAAGCGATGGCCGTGCCGGGAGCGGCGGGGAACGTGCTGATCGTCGGGCACCCCTACGTGGACGTCTGGCAGGCGGTGAAACCCCGTGCGCTCGGCCTTGAGGCCTGGCCGGTGATCCCCCGCAACGAGGAGTGGAAAGTCGGCATCCTCAGCCGGCTGGGCTGGCCGCACCAAACCCAGGCTGACATCGCTGCGGGCTGGAAGCGTATCCTCGGCGGCGTGACAACCTACGCGGACCTTGAGCCATCGCTCCTGGGACGGGTCGAGGAGGTCATCGACTTCCTCACCGCACCGGAAGATGTTCGCTCAACCTAAGCCCTCCCGGAGCCCCGGGTCTACAGCCCCGGCGCGAAACAAGTAACCTTAGGAAGTGAGTTCCGCGCCCCATGCGCGCGGTATAGGTACAGTCCAAAGGAAGAACCGTTGTCCAACAGTGCAGGCCGGCCAGACAATTACGTGCCGAATTCGGTGTCCCAGGACCGTGTTGAGGCATTCGAAGGCGCCAGTCCAAGCGCCCTTCCGTTGACCCCATCGGAAGATCGCCAGTGGGCTACGCTCGCCCACTTCCTCGGGATACTCGGCTTCGTGCCGTCGCTGGTAATCTTCCTGATCTTCAGGGATCGCGGTCCCTTCACGGAGCAGGAGTCCCGCGAAGCCTTCAACTTCACCTTCCCGCCGAGCATTGCTGCGGGTTTGGCGCTGCTGCTCTCGCTCATACCCGGCATCGGCGGCATCTTCGCGGTGATCAATGCGCTCATCTGGGTGACACTTGCTGCGTTCTCGGTGGCTGCCGGCATCCAGGTGAACCGCGGAAGGCCCTACCGCTACCCCTTCAACCTGCGAATCTTCCACTAGGGTCTCCGAAGCCGGCCGTTCCCGCCGAATGCTCCCTCGGCAAGCAGGCGGCTCAGTCCGGAAGCAAGCGCCGCACCACGGCGTCGGCGAGCAGCCGTCCGCGCGCGCTCAGGCGCACGGCGCCCTGGAAAGCCGCTGCGGGTTCAATCAACCGGTCGGCAATGAGGCCCGCTACCGCACGGCGACCCTCCGGCTGCAGGTGATCCACGGGCAGCCCCTCGGCCAGCCGGGCGCGCAGCAGAACATCCTCAACATAGCGAGCCTCGTCGTCGAGGATCTCCCGTCCGGCTGCCGGTGACTCCCCCGCCCCGACGCGCTGTGCGTAGGCGGTCGGGTGCTTGACGTTCCACCACCGGGTACCGCCCACGTGCGAGTGAGCACCCGGCCCCGCGCCCCACCAGTCCTGGCCCTTCCAGTACGCGAGATTATGTCGGCACTGATCCGCCTCGGTACGAGCCCAGTTGCTTACCTCGTACCAAGCCATCCCGGCCGCCCGCAGAGTGTCCTCGGCGAGTTCGTACTTGTCCGCATGGTCGTCGTCGTCAATGGGAGGCACCTGCCCGCGGCGCATACGGGCGGCAAGGCGCGTGCCTTCCTCGATAATCAGGGCGTACGCGGACAGATGGTCCGGTTCGAGCGAGAGGGCCGCGTCGAGCGATGCCTTCCAGTCCTCAATCCGCTCGCCCGGTGTGCCGTAGATCAGGTCCAGGCTCACGCTCAATCCCGCCTCCCGGGCCCAGCGGACAGCCAGCGGCACCCGTTCGGGCGAGTGGGTGCGGTCCAGAACCGCGAGGACGTGGGACACCGCAGATTGCATGCCGAAGGAGATCCTCGTGAAGCCTGCACGAGCGAGTGTCTCAAGCGACTCTGGTGTCACCGAATCCGGATTGGCCTCCGTGGTCACCTCGGCACCCGGTTCGAGACCCCACAGTTCCCTGGCTTCCGCCAGGACCGCTGCCAGGTCGGCTGCGGGCAGCAGCGTGGGGGTCCCGCCTCCGAAGAAAACAGTTCGAAGGGGACGCGTCGTTACACCCGACTCCTCCAGTACGCGGGCGCCAAAGCGCAGCTCGCTGCGAACAGTCTCGGAATAGGCAGCCTGGGACGCCCCGCCGCCCAGCTCCGAGGCCGTGTAGGTGTTGAAGTCGCAGTAGCCGCAGCGGACCGCGCAGAAGGGAATGTGGACATACAGGCCAAAATCCCGTCCGGCGGAACCTACAGCGGCCGACGGCGGCAGCAAGCCGTCGGAAGGAGCAGGGTCGCCCAGCGGCAGGGCGCTAGGCACGACGGATTCCCGGGTGAAACACGAACGTCACTTCTTGGCTTTGTCCTTGGTACTGTCCGATGAGAGGGCGGCAATGAAGGCTTCCTGCGGGACTTCCACCCGTCCCACCATCTTCATGCGCTTCTTGCCTTCCTTCTGCTTCTCGAGGAGCTTCCGCTTCCGGGTGATGTCACCGCCGTAGCACTTGGCCAGGACGTCCTTCCGGATGGCGCGGATATTTTCCCTCGCGATGATGCGTGACCCGATGGCAGCCTGGATGGGAACCTCGAACTGCTGGCGCGGAATCAGTTCGCGCAGCTTGCCGGTGATCATGACCCCGTAGGCATAGGCCTTGTCCCGGTGTGTGATGGCGCTGAACGCATCCACCTGCTCGCCCTGAAGCAGGATGTCGACCTTCACGAGGTCGGCGACCTGCTCCCCGTCGGCCTTCCAGTCAAGCGAGGCGTATCCGCGGGTCTTCGACTTCAGCAGGTCGAAGAAGTCGAAGACGATCTCCGCCAGGGGAAGCCAGTAGCGCAGCTCCACACGGTCCTCGGAGAGGTAGTCCATGCCCTTCATCTGTCCGCGCCGCTGCTGGCACAGCTCCATGATTGCGCCCACGAATTCGTTGGGTGCAAGGATGGTCGCCGAAACCATCGGCTCCCGCACCTCCGAGACCTTGCCCACGGGATACTCGCTGGGATTGGTGACAGTGACAACGCTCTTGTCCTCGAGGGTGACCTCGTAGACAACGTTGGGCGCGGTCGAGATGAGGTCCAGGTTGAACTCGCGTTCCAGGCGTTCGCGGACGATCTCGAGGTGCAGCAGGCCGAGGAATCCGACGCGGAAGCCGAACCCGAGCGCTGCGGAAGTCTCGGGCTCATAGACCAGTGCGGCGTCATTGAGCTTGAGCTTGTCGAGCGCATCACGCAGCACCGGGTAGTCGGTGCCGTCCAGCGGATAGAGTCCGGAGAAGACCATCGGCTTGGGATCCTGGTAGCCGCCCAGGGACTGCGCCGCCGGCTTGGCAAGGTTGGTTACGGTGTCGCCGACCTTGGACTGGCGCACGTCCTTCACGCCGGTGATCAGGTAGCCCACTTCGCCGACACCAAGACCGTTGGTCGGAGTGGGTTCAGGCGAGCTGACGCCGATCTCAAGCAACTCGTGGCTTGCGCGGGTGGACATCATCTGGATCCGCTCGCGGGGATTGAGGTGACCGTCGACGACTCGAACGTAAGTCACAACACCCCTGTAGGTGTCGTAGACCGAGTCGAAGATCATTGCGCGGGCGGGAGCATCGGCGTCTCCGACGGGCGCGGGCAGGTCCCTGACGATCTTGTCCAGAAGCGCCTCAACGCCCACACCGGTCTTGCCCGAGACCAGCAGCACGTCCTCCGGATCGCCGCCGATCAGGTTAGCCAGTTCAGCGGCGTACTTCTCCGGCTGGGCAGCCGGGAGGTCGATCTTGTTGAGCACCGGAATGATGGTGAGGTCATTTTCCATCGCAAGGTAGAGGTTCGCGAGAGTCTGTGCCTCGATACCCTGCGCGGCATCGACCAGCAGGATAGCTCCCTCGCACGCCGCCAGTGACCGGGAAACCTCGTAGGTGAAGTCAACGTGGCCCGGCGTGTCGATCATGTTCAGGGCGTAGCTGACACCGTCGAGTTCCCAGGGCAGTCGAACGGCCTGCGACTTGATGGTGATACCGCGCTCCCGCTCGATATCCATGCGGTCGAGGTACTGCGCCTTCATATCGCGCTGCTCAACCACCCCGGTGAGCTGGAGCATCCGGTCCGCGAGGGTGGACTTGCCGTGGTCGATATGCGCGATGATGCAGAAGTTCCTGATGATCGCAGGATCCGTGGCAGCGGGCACCGGTGCGGTGCGGGCCATGGGTGACACTCGGTACCTCTTACTTCTCGGTTGCGTCGCCGGCAATGATTGGGACTGTGGACAGCATGTGCGCGGGCACGACGACGGCGGTTGCGTGGGTGCGCTCAAATGGTGCGTCTTCCATTCTCCCACGGGTACCAGTTGACGTCGCAATCAGCGGTTCCGGTCCAACACCGGTCCAACACCGGAAGGTACTCTGGCTCCATGCCATCTCTGGGTCGGTCACTTGTCCGCATTGCAGCGGCAGCACTGAAGTCGCTTCGAACCCGACCGGTTCAGCCGCAGCCGGAGCGCCGACTACACGAGCGGCCGGGCGTCAGTACGCGCCCGCGTCGGGATCCCGAGTACGGGTACGCACCCTCTCCCGGCGCGACCGCTGATCCCGGCGAGATTGTATGGACCTGGGTGCCCTATGAGGAAGACCCGTCCCAGGGCAAAGACCGGCCGGTACTCATTGTCGGTAGGGACGGAAGCTCCCTACTGGCGCTCATGCTCACCTCAAGGGACCGGAATAACGAATCGAGCCGGCATAGCGGCTACATCGACATCGGGAGCGGGCCGTGGGACCGCAAGGGCAGGCCCAGCGAGGTCAACCTTGAGCGGATTATCCGAATTCAACCGAACGACGTCCGGCGGATCGGCGCCACTCTCGACCGGCCGACCTTCGACCGCGTGATCAGCAACCTGGACGACGCCGCCGGGCGGCAGGGCAGGTGAGGCCACGGCCGCAGGCCGCCACACCGCCGTGCTTCCTGCCGCGAGGTGCATTGTCTGGTATTCTTTATAGCTGTGTGTCCGCGCAGGTCGACGGGCACTTCGGTTGAACCGCCACGGTATCCCCACGCCGCTCAGTCTATGGTTCGCCGGAAAATCCCTCACCGACCAGTCCGCAATACAATAGAGAGTCTTATACGTGGCAAATATCAAGTCCCAGAAGAAGCGCATCCTCACCAACGAGAAGGCGCGCCAGCGCAACAACTCGGTCAAGTCTGAACTGAAGACCGCTATCCGCGCTGTGAACACCGCCGTGGAGTCCACTGACAAGGATGCCGCCGTCGCAGCGCTCGCCGTTGCCAGCCGCAAGCTGGACAAGGCCGTGAGCAAGGGTGTTCTGCACAAGAACAACGCTGCAAACCGCAAGTCGGGTATCGCCAAGCGGGTCAACGGCCTCGCCTAGGACCACCAGCATTCGGCTTCGTTCCTAAGCCAGACGGCCGGCCCTCTTTCGGGGCCGGCCGTTTTTGCTGTTGCGGCACGGAGCAACCTGCCGGAAACGGTACTGCACCGGCGCGGATCGCTAGGAAACAGCGCGCCGTATAGCAGCCGGTGTGTCAGCGCGCTCCCCCAGCGAGATCGCGGTGACCGCCCGTTCCACCGCATAAACGGGATCCCGTGCCTCGCCCTTCACTTGTGCATCTGCCTCGGCCAGCACCTGGATGCAGTAGTTCAGGCCTTCCGGCGTCCAGCGCTGGGCTTCCCGCCGTGCCTGGTCGACCTGCCAGGGCGCCATTCCCAAATCCTTCGCGAGTTGCGCGGAACTGCCACGTACGCCGTAGACCTTCGCCACCGCGCGCAGCTTCATTGCCAGCGCCGCGACCAGCGGCACCGGGTCAGCGCCGGTGGACAGGGCATGACGCAGCATGCCCAGCGCCTGCCCGCCGCGCCCGGCCAGGGCCGCATCTGCCACCTTGAACCCCGTCGCCTCGACGCGGCCGCCGTAATACTTCTCCACCGTTTCGGCCGTGATTGTTCCCTCTGTATCGGAGATCAGCTGCTGGCATGCCGCCGCGAGCTCCGAGAGGCTCGAACCCACGGCCGCCACCAGGGATCGCAGCGCCTCAGGCTCCGCACGTCGCCGCGCGGCCCGGAACTCTGTAGCTACGAAGTCCACCTTGTCGGAGTCCTTCTTCAGGGGCTGGCATTCCACGAGGACCGCCTTGCCTGCCTTCAGCCGGTCGAGCAGCTTCTTGCCCCGGGTTCCTCCGCTGTGGTGCATCACCAGGACAACGTCCGGCGCCGGGTCCTCCAGGTAAGTCAATGCGTCCTGAAGGAAGGCATCACTCATCTGGGCCAGCCCGCGGGCTTCTACAATTTTGGTTCCACCGAAGAGCGAGGGGCTTCCCAGGACGATCAGTGCTCCTGCTTCGTATTGGGCCGCGTCAAGGCGCACGCTCTCGACATCGGGTTCCGTCTCCCGCATCTTCCGTCGGACCGATTCGAAACTGCGTGAGGCCAGGTAATCCTCCGGCCCCAGGAGCAAGATGACCGGGGCCGGAGCAAGGTCCCTCCAGCTCACGGAAGCTGATGCAGCAGGGGCGGGTGACACGTTCTTGACTCCTGATCAGTGGGGGTGGCTGGCCCAACTCTGCCATGCGCACGGACGGGTTCCAAGCTCAACCCGAGGGACTGATATGAACAGCCTCCCCCTTCACCGTCAACAGGATGGTTCCCTGAAGATCGGTACGCCCAACATGGACTTGCTGTTCGGCGAGGGCGGCGAGCGTTTGTGGATGCGGATGTCCGTACTCATTCCCCCTCCCGGCTGAGATCAACGCTACGCGAGGCGAGACGGCGTCGGTGATCCTACGGCCTCCGTTGCGCGCACCGTGATGCGCCACCTTCAGAATGTCGACGCCTTCCGTGACGAGCGTCGGGTGAGCCGCCAGCAAGGGACCGACGGCGTCGTCCTCCAGGTCCCCGGTGAACAGGGCGGTGACGTCACCTGTGCCACCCTGGGCAATCCGCACCAGCAGGACTGCCGACGCATTGTTCTCGGAATTGCCCGCGCCGCGCGCGGACGGCGCTAGCGCGGACCAACTGATCGACCCGAATGCACCTTCCGCGCCGGCACTGATGAGCTCGGGCATAACTTTCCCACTGGCCGCCGCTGCAGATACCTCTGCCGGCAGGGTCGCTTCTGACGTGGAGTAGAGCACCCGGTGAACGGTCCGATTGGCGAAGACACCATCCACACCGCCGTAATGATCGGCATGCAGGTGGGTCAGAACAAGCGCATCCACTGTCGTGACGTCGAGGCGATCCAGGCAGTTTGCCATTGCCGCGGGGTCCGGTCCCGCGTCGAAAATCATGGCGCTGTGTTGACCGGTCTTGACCGCGAAGCCGTCTCCCTGTCCCACATCGCATGCCGCGATGGACCAGTCGGGGGTCTTCAGTGAAGCAGCGTTCCAAATCACCGTCACGGCAAGCCCAAGCGCGCCTCCGCCTGCAAACCACAGAGCCCACCCCGGCGCCACGCCGCCGTGGAAGATGCTGCCCGCGAGTGTCCTCACCAGAGCGCTGATGCGCGACCACCACCTGACCACCAACAGGATGCCGGTGCTGAACACAGCGGCGAGAAGCGCACCTACCGGCCCACCGGGCCAAGGGATGGTTGCGAAGGGTGCTGACGCAAAAAACCCGGCCACTCCCCCCACCCAAACGGCTCCCCATCCGGCCGCTGCCGCAAACGGCAGGGCGACCCAGGGCAGCAACGGCACCAGCACCACGGCAACCATGCCGAGAATCGTGATGAACGGCACGAGTGGTGCGGCGGCCATGTTGGCCAGGAGCGAGTAGGTGGGCATGCCAGGCTGGAGAAGCACAAGCACCGGTGAACAAAAGAGTTGGGCGGCAAGCGGTACGGCGACCAGTTGAGCGGCCCAGACGGGAAGATAGCGCCCCAGGCGGGCCGCTAGGAGCGGGCCGACGAGCACCAGGCCGCTTGTTGCGGCGACTGAGAGAATGAAGGCGTATTCCCCGCTCAGCCACGGATCAGCCGTCAGCAGCCCCGCAATGGACAGGAACAGCAGCGTCATCGAAAGCCGTCCTCGGCCGGTCAGCACGGCGAGGACACCGATACCTCCCATCACAGCGGCCCGGAGCACGCTTGGCTCGGGACGAACCAACAGGACGAACCCGGCCAGGGCGAGAATGCCGCCTGCTGCAGCCGCCCATCGGGGAAACCGCAGACCCCGGAAAACAAGGAAGACGAAGGCAAGCACGTAGCTGCAGTTTGCCCCGGATACAGCCGTCAGGTGGGTCAGTCCGGTGGCCTGCATCCTCGTGGCGAGCTCTTCGTCAACGGCCGAACGTGCTCCGATGACCATCCCCGGCATCAATCCGCCGTCGGGCGCGCCCGTGCGGGATGACAGCCCGAGGAACTGTTCCCGAAGACCGTCGATGGGGTCTCCGGATTCCGACTTTCGTTGCACCATGGACGGTGCAGTAGATGCGATCAGGAGCGCGGTTGCGCGGTCCCCGGGTTCGGTGCCTGCCAGCCTTCCCGCAGCACGCAGCACGTCGCCGTGACGAACCTGGGACCATTGGCCGTCACCCAGAAGGACTACCGGAACCCGCACCCTGAAACGCTGGCCGCTAGCCGTACCCTCCAGCACCTCTGCGTCCAGTACCCACCTCACCGCGCCATCCCGGCCGGATGATTCAGTCCGGCGGGGCTCTCCGGTTGCTTGAAGCAGTACCGTCACCTGTGCTTCAGCTTCGACGGCTGCGCTATAGGGATCTGCAGACCGCTGGTCCACTTTGGCTGCCGTCGGCAGGCACACCATGGCGGTGGTGCCCAGGATTATCAACGCCACACGCAGGAGGGCGAGCCGCCGTCGGGCGCAGATCAGCACCACGGCACAGAGCAGGGTGGCTGCTCCTGCTCCTACTCCCAGCATGGCGGCGGTCGCGGGATCCAAACGGACAGCGATGGCAGCGGCTGCCCAGGCAGAGAGGGCGGCAGGCAACAGGCGAAGGTCCCGCGCCGGACTGGCCCGATTGTCCCCAGATGCGGGGCGTCCGTCAGCTGACGCGGCCCGCCGAAGCATCCATGTGAGGGCCCAAGCGGGTACCCGCCGTCCGCGATGCCGATCCGATGGGTCCGTTGACGAGCTGCAGCCGTCGGAGCCCTGCATAGGGCCGGCTGAGGCAGCCCGAACGTAGCGTTCCCAACGAGCGCCGCCGCGCGCTCGGCTCATACCGTCACCAGGGGCAGAAGTGCCTCCAGCATGGCCGGCCCGATACCGGGCACTCCGTCCAGATCCTCGGGTGCGCTGAACAAGCCGTGCTGTTCCCGCCACTCCACGATCCGTTGGGCGAGCACGGGCCCTACTCTCGGCAGTTCCTCGAGTTCACCGGCATCGGCGGTATTCAGGTTCAAAGCGGCTGCCGCGCCGGAAGGCTCTCCCTGGTCTGACGACTCATTGCCGTGCGTATCCGGGGCCTGCACCGACTCGCCGATCCTGGGAATCAGGATCTGCTGTCCGTCCAGGACTTCTGCCGCCAGGTTGACCGCGGCCAGCTCGGCTTCCGGGAGGGCGCCTCCGGCCTTTTCAAGTACTTCGAATACCCTTGACCCGGCCGGAGCCTCGACAACGCCGGGCTGCCCGACCGCTCCCGCCACGTGGACGACGACGGTACCGGCAGCTTCCGCACGTGCCGGCTGAGCCCCTTCGGCTTCCGCAGGGCGGCCCTCACCGGGATCCTGCGCAGGTTCGGGGTGTGGCGCTGCCGTGTGAGTCGTCACCGGGACCACCGCCACTTCCCCTCGGTCGGCACCCAAAAAGAGGCCTCCACCGACCGTCACCGCCGCGCCGGCCGCTACGAGGGCAGCGCGGCGCGTGGCAGCCCACCGTCTGCCCGACCGTACAGAGGCGGCGGCGCGCCCTTCAGCGCCGTGGCTGGAGAAGGCCACGCTCTCCAGGTCGGCAGCATGGTCTTCGGCAGTGTGGTCTTCGGCAGGGTAGTCCACGGCAGGGTAGTCCCCGGCACCGCCTGCCTTGCCTGTCGCGTCGCGGCCGCCGTTGAGAATGCGCTCCAACCTGTCCGGACCCGGCGCCGAATCCCCTGTTGCCCAGCGGTGCCTTGCCATGGACCCAAGCGTAGGAAACCGCTCGGCGTCGCATCGATTGACGCGTCTCTATGTCAACAAGCGCCCCGAATCAGGACTGCTGTGGAGCAGGAGAAGCTGCGTCGGAAGGGCCCAAAGGGTCGCAGACCGCCACTGCGATCACGCCCAGGCCGGTGTGAGCTGCGAGAACGGCGGGAAGCTGAGTGAGCAATACCTGCCCATCCGTTGAGAAGCGCTCCCCCGCGGCTCGGACCTGCGGCTGATTCCCGAAGTAGTGGAAGGCGGCGAGGCTACCGTCAGGACGCCGGTCCAGTTCCTCTTCCACGAGTTCGAGGAGGCGGGCCTGGGCGCGCGCAGCTGTCCGGACGGTCTCGAGAGGCTCAATTGCACCATCGCGAACAGTGAGCAGCGGTTTCACCGCCAGGAGCGAGCCGAAGAAACCCGCCGCAACGCCCACACGCCCGCCGCGGCGCAACTGGTCGAGGCTCGGGACGTAGCACAGCAGCCGCGTCCTGCTGCAGGCTTTCGCCGCTATATCCGCAGCCTCTCGAGCAGTTGCCCCGGCGCGGAGGGCCCGTACGGCTGCAGCCACGCCGTAGCCCTGCGCCATTGCGACCGTCCGGCTGTCCACCACGTGCACCGGCACCGATACAGTTCCGGCCGCCCAGCGGGCAGCATCTACTGTCCCGGACAGCCCACCCGAAAGGTGGATCGAAACTATCTCCTCCGCGCCTTCGCGCTCAAGCCGGCGGTAAACGCTCTGGAAGTGTCCCGGCGCCGGACGTGACGTTCGGACGCCAGCGCCCTCGGCGAGTGCAACCGACAGCGGCTTGACGATGCTGTCGGATCCCTCGTCGTAGTGCCGGCCGGAGATGATGATCGGCATGGGCACGACGGCGACACCGGCCGCTGGACCGCCATCCGCCATCCACGCCTGCGGAAGAGCGGCCGCCGAATCCGTCACTACAGCCGTCGTTCCGGTCTGTCCAGGCCCCGGCGAAGCAGGCCCGGCGCCTGCCCCAGGTTCGATGCCAGCCACGGTAGGCGTCCCTTACACAGATCAGGCAGGAACGATGTTCACCAGTTTCGGCGCCCGCACGATGACGGTGCGGATGTCCCGCCCGGCCAAGGTACGTTGGATCTGCCCGCTCTCCAGCGCGAGCTCCCGCAGCGCGTCCTCCGAGATATCCGCGGGAACCTCTAGCCGGTCCCGCACCTTCCCCTGAACCTGCACTACAGCGGTGACTGTGTCCTGGACCAGGAGCGATTCATCCAGGGCGGGCCAGCCGGCAGCAGCAACCGAGGCAGGGTGACCAAGCCGCTCCCACAGATCTTCGGCCGTGTAGGGCGCGAACAGGCTGAGGATGATCGCGGTTACCTCTGCGGCCTCGCGGACGGCAGGGTCAGCCCCTCCGCACCCGCTGTCGATCGCCTTGCGCGTGGCATTGACGAGCTCCATGACCTTGGCAATGACCACGTTGAACTTGTTGTTTCCCAGCAGGTCCGCTGCCTCGGCGAGGGTGCGGTGAGTGACGGCGCGCAGTGCGCGGTCGCCCGATGCCGGGTCCGCACCGGGCGCAGAGGTTACGTCGGCGCCAAGGCGCCAGGCCCGCGCCAGGAACTTGGCAGAGCCCGACGGCGAGACGTCCGCCCAGTCGACGTCGTCTTCCGGTGGGGAGGCAAAGACCATAGTGAGCCGGATGGCATCCACGCCGTAGCGGTCCAGCTGTTCGCCGAGGTTCACGCCGTTGCCCAGGGACTTGCTCATCGCCTTCCCTCCGTTCAGCACCTGGCCCTGGTTGAGCAGTGCGGCGAACGGTTCGGTGAAGTCGACCAGCCCCAGGTCGAACAGCACCTTGGTGAAGAAGCGGCTGTACAGCAAGTGGAGGATCGCGTGCTCCACACCGCCCACATATTGGCCGACGGGCAGCCACTGGTTGACCTTCTCCGAATCGAACGGTGCGTCGTCGAGGTGCGGGTTCACAAAACGCAGGTAGTACCAGGACGAGTCCACGAAGGTGTCCATGGTGTCGGTGTCCCTCTTGGCCGGGCCCGAACACTGCGGGCACTGCACGTTGACCCAGTCGGTAGCCGCGGCCAAGGGGGAAGTTCCCTTGGGTGCCAGATCTTCGCCGCGCAGGTCGCTCGGCAGTTTCACCGGCAGCTGCTCATCCGGTACGGGGACTTCGCCGCACGAGGGACAGTGGATGATCGGGATGGGACAACCCCAGAACCGCTGGCGCGACAGCAGCCAGTCACGGAGGCGGTAGTTCACGGTGCGCTCGCCGGTGCCTTGCTCGGTCACCAGCTCGATTGCGCGCTGGATAGCAGCTTCCTTGGACAGTCCGTCCAGCTCGCCGGAGTTGACGAGGGTGCCCTCCCCGACGGTCGCCTTCCCGGTGACCGCGGGATCTTCCTCACCGGTATCAACGACCATGCGGACGGGCAGGTCGAAGGCGCGGGCGAAGTCCAGGTCGCGCTGGTCATGCGCCGGCACGGCCATGATCGCACCCGTGCCGTAGTCTGCCAGCACGTAGTCGGCGGCCCAGACGGGAAGCTTCTCGCCGCTGAGGGGATTGATGGCATAGCGGCCGGTGAAGACACCGGTCTTCTCCCGTTCCGTGGATTGACGCTCGATGTCGCTCAGGGCATTGACCCGTTCGCGGTAGTCGGCCAGCGCCGCAGCATGCTCGTCGGTCACAAGGTCTACGGCCAGCTGGGCATCCGCGGCGACCACGAAGAACGTTGCACCGTGCAGGGTGTCCGGCCGGGTTGTGAAGACCGTGACTTCCCGGGCTTCCCGGCCTGCGTCAGCCTCGATCGTGAAGGTGACGTGCGCACCCTCTGAACGGCCAATCCAGTTCCGCTGCATGGCAAGGACCCGTTCCGGCCAGTGTCCGGTGAGCGGTTCCATGTCCTCGAGCAGCCGGTCGGCGTACTCGGTGATGCGGAAGTACCACTGGTTCAGGCTCTTCTTGGTGACCGGGCTGCCGCACCGCTCACAGGCACCGTTGACAACCTGCTCGTTGGCCAGCACAGTCTGGTCCTTCGGGCACCAGTTGACCGGGTGGTCCTTCCGGTAGGCAAGGCCCTTCTCGAAGAACCGAAGGAACAGCCACTGGGTCCAGCGGTAGTACTCGGGGTCGGAAGTGTGCAGCCGGCGGGACCAGTCCGCGCTGATCGCGTAGCGCTTGAAGGAGGCTGCCTGAGTGTCGATGTTCGAGTAGGTCCACTCGCTGGGGTGCGCGTTGTTCTTGATTGCCGCGTTTTCCGCGGGCAGGCCGAACGAGTCCCAACCGATCGGGTGCAACACGTCGTAGCCTAGCTGGCGCCAGTACCGGGCGACGACGTCGCCCATGGCGAACGCCTCGGCATGGCCCATGTGGAGGTCACCGGACGGGTAGGGAAACATGTCCAGGACGTAGCGGCGCTCCCTGCTGCCGTCGTCCACAGGAGTGAAGGTGTCGAGCTTCTCCCACACCGGAAGCCACTTCGCTTCGATGTCCGCGAAACTGTAGGTGCCGGCGTCCGACTCTTCGGACGTGGAATTCATGCTCACTGTTACTTGCCCTGTCTGTTGATCACTGGTGACCGTCCTGCCCTGCTGCCCTCTGCCTGACGTGCGCGGAGCAGTTTGCGCCCCGGACACACAAAAGCCCCTCGACATGGGAGGGGCGGCCGCGCGAAATCGCGCGGCTAGGTAAGGAGCAGTTGCGCGCACATGCTCTTACCTTAGCGCAGATTGATCCTGGCAGGTGCCCTGTGAGGGTTACCATATTTCCGTTGGGCGCAATCTTCTGATAGTGCGTCCAGCTTGCCGAGGCGGAATGCGCCCACGGCTGATCGGCCCAGCCGCCCCCGGTGCACTCCTGCGCTAGCGAGGGAGGGCAGGAGGCGGCCCGGCCCGTCGTCGTTAGGTAGACGAGAACAATGACACAATCAATCCCCACCGCAGATCCGTTGCCGCACACCCTTGGCGACGACGCGGTTGCCCTGGTCAGGCGATGGCTTCACCTGGACGGAAGCACCGAAGCGGCTGAGGCCGCTGCCCGCACCACCACCCGCGGGTCCAAGTCAGCCCATCTCCTTGCGGAAGTGCTCAAGGACCAGAACGGTCTGGACTTCACGA
Source organism: Arthrobacter sp. JZ12 (assembly GCF_035189165.1). Lineage (NCBI taxonomy): Bacteria > Bacillati > Actinomycetota > Actinomycetes > Micrococcales > Micrococcaceae > Arthrobacter > Arthrobacter sp. JZ12. The sequence goes on from NZ_CP045246.1 coordinate 1,742,304, forward strand.
TCGGTTTCGTGGATCGGGTAGTGCGGCCTGAAGACACGGCCGTCGCCGCGCGCAACCTCGCGCAGCTGGCCGGCAAGGCGCCGTCGTTCCTCCCCTGGTACATGAAGGGCGCAGTGAAGCTCGGCGGGGTTATGGCGCCGCTGCTGCCCTGGCTTGTAGTACCGGTTGCCCAGCGCGTGCTTCGCCAGATGGTCGGTCACCTCATCGTTGATGCGCGGCCTGCCCGCCTCGGTAAGTCGATCGCAGCGTTGCGTAGCGAGGGAGTCCGCCTCAACATCAACCTCCTGGGTGAGGCAGTCCTTGGCGACAAGGAAGCAGATGCGCGGCTCGCCGGCACTCGGGAGCTGCTGGCGCGCGGCGACGTCGACTATGTATCCATCAAGGTGTCCTCCGTTGTCAGCACCCTCAACCTCTGGGACTTCGACGGCACGGTGGAACGCGTCGCGGAGCGCCTGCTGCCCCTCTACCAGCTGGCGGCGTCGTCTCCCGCTCCCAAGTTCATTAACCTGGACATGGAGGAATACCACGACCTTGACCTGACGGTGGCAGTGTTCAAGCGGATCCTTGAGCGACCGGAACTCCGGAATCTCGAGGCCGGCATCGTGCTCCAGGCCTACCTCCCGGACGCGCTCGCCACGCTCCAGGGCCTTACGCACTGGGCCCAGGAGCGCCGCGCGGCTGGTGGAGCAGCGATCAAGGTGCGGCTGGTCAAGGGCGCCAACCTCGCCATGGAGCTCGTGGACGCGGCGATCCACAACTGGGAGCCTGCGACCCTGCCCAGCAAGCAGGCGGCCGACACCAACTACAAGCGCTGCCTCGACTGGGCGCTTCGCCCCGAGAACGCGGACGCCGTCCGCCTAGGTGTTGCCGGGCACAACCTGTTCGACATCGCGTTGGCCCGCTGCCTGTCCGTCGCCCGGGGCGTCGAGGACCGAGTGGAGTTCGAGATGCTGCTCGGCATGGCCGAAGACCAGGCCGCGGAAGTGCGCAAGGATGTCGGATCACTGCTCCTCTACACCCCGGTGGTGAAGCCGGCGCAGTTCGACGTCGCAATCAGCTACCTCATCCGGCGCCTGGAAGAGAATGCCAGCCAGGAGAACTTCATGAGCGCGGTCTTTGAACTCGCTCGTAGTGAGGAACTCTTCAACCGGGAGAAGGAGCGCTTCCTAGCCTCCCTGGCGGATCTGGACTCGACCGTCCCGACGCCCAACCGGGTTCAGACGCCCGACCGTTTCACCGAATGCGGCCCCGGTGAGTTCAGGAACCAGTCCGATTCGGACCCGTCCCTTCCCATCATCCGGAACTGGGCTGCCGAAGTGCTTCTGCGCGTCCCGGACTCAACATTGGGGACCGCCCTCGTGGAGGAATCGCGTCTGGAAAGCAACGACGACGTCGACGCCGCCATCCGCTCTGCCCGCGCCGCCCAGCAGGGCTGGGGTTCGCTAACCGGCCCGGAACGGGCACGGATCCTGCGGCGCGCTGCAGCAGCACTTGCGCAGCGGCGGGGTGACCTCGTCGAGGTGTCCGCGAGCGAGACCGGTAAGACCATTGCCGAATCCGATCCGGAGATCTCCGAAGCGATCGACTTTGCCAACTACTACGCACTGCTCGCGGAGGAACTTGATTCGGTTGAGGGAGCACGTTTTGTTCCGGCTGCCCTGACCGTGGCCACTCCCCCGTGGAACTTCCCCGTCGCCATCGCCGCCGGGTCCGCGCTCGCCCCGCTCGCGGCAGGCAGCGCCGTCATCCTCAAGCCTGCCCCGCAGGCCCGGAGGTGCGCGGCGGTCATGGTACAGGCGCTCTGGGACGCGGGCATTCCACGCGACGTACTGGTGTTCGCGGACGTCGCAGAGGGACCGGTCGGCCAGCACCTGATCTCCCACCCGGATGTTGACCGGGTGATCCTGACCGGTGCATACGACACCGCCAAGCTATTCCTTTCCTGGCGCAGCGACCTGCCGTTGCTGGCCGAGACCAGCGGCAAGAACTCCGTGATTGTCACTCCCAGCTCGGATCTGGACCTGGCAGCGGCCGACGTCGTCAAGTCGGCTTTCGGCCATGCGGGCCAGAAGTGCTCGGCGGCTTCGCTGGTAATTCTTGTGGGCTCCGCGGCGCGGTCCGCCCGCTTCCGCAACCAGCTCGTCGACGCCGCGTCGTCGCTTGAGGTCGGCTACCCGGCCAACCCGGCGACGGAGATGGGACCGATCATCGAACCGGCGGAAGGGAAGCTGCTGGACGCCCTGACCACGCTCGGCGAGGGTGAGTCCTGGCTCGTCAAGCCGCGCCAGCTTGATGACACCGGCAGGCTCTGGAGCCCGGGAGTGCGCACCGGCGTTGCACCGGGCAGCTACTTCCACCTCACCGAGTTCTTTGGTCCGGTGCTGGGAGTGATGCACGCCGAAACCCTTGAACAGGCGATCGAGTGGCAGAACGCGAGTGCGTATGGGCTGACCGCCGGCATCCACACCATGAATCCCGACGAGGTGTCCCAGTGGCTCGACTCGGTTGAGGCGGGCAACCTGTACGTGAACCGCGGGATCACAGGAGCGATTGTGCGCCGGCAGCCGTTCGGTGGCTGGAAGCGTTCGGCGGTCGGACCGGGCGCCAAGGCGGGTGGTCCGAACTACCTGATCCATCTGGGCAGCTGGGAGCGGGAGGAACTGCACCCGGGCAACGTTCATGCGCCCCTCAGCGAACCCGTGCGGCAGCTTTTGCACGCAGCCGACGTGCCCGAATCGGAGCGGGGTTTCCTAGCCCGCGCTGCGGCGGACGACCAGCGCCACTGGATGAGCACCTTCGGAACCCACCAGGATGTCTCGGCGCTCGGCGTCGAACGCAACGAGTTCCGCTACCTGCCCGTACCGGTGACCGTGCGGCTCAACGAAGGCGGCAGCATCAGCGACCTGGTTCGGATCCTCGCCGCAGGTCTGCGTGCGGGGGCTGCCATGTCGGTATCGACGCCGGAACCGCTCGCGCCGCAGCTTGCAGCGGTGCTTTCCGCTAACGGCGCCACCCACCGTGTGGAGGACGACGCCGCGTGGCTGGCCGCCGCTCCGTCCGCTTCCCTCGGGCGGGTGCGCCTGGTGGGAGGCGGATACTCGGAGCTGTGTGCGGCGACCGGCGGCGATCCGGACGTAGCCGTCTATGCGGGCGCCGTGACGGAGGCCGGGCGTATCGAACTCCTGCCGTTCCTGCGCGAACAGGCGGTCACCATCACCGCCCACAGATTCGGTAATCCGGACAACGTCTCGGGAGTGGTTCTGCAGTAGCACTAACTAATCGAGCGGGCGGAAATAACGGAAATTCCATGAATCCGACGTTATTTCCGCCCGCTCGATGTCGTTTTGACCGTTAGCGGACGTCCTCGTCAACCCAGTCGAAGGTCTTCGTGACGGCCTTCTTCCAGTTGCGCAACTGGCGGTCGCGCTCGGCTTCATCCAGCTCCGGCGTCCACCGCTTGTCCTCGGACCAGTTGGCCGCCAGCTCGCCCGTGTCCTTCCAGAAGCCCACCGCGAGACCTGCGGCGTAGGCCGCGCCCAGCGCGGTGGTTTCCGTAACCTTCGGGCGGATGACCGGAATGCCCAGGATGTCGGCCTGGAACTGCATCAGCGCGTCGTTGGCGACCATGCCGCCGTCCACGCGCAGGTCCTCCATGCTGACGCCGGAATCGGCGTTGGCCGCGTCCAGGACTTCCCGAGTCTGGAAGGCCGTGGCCTCCAGCGCGGCCCGGGCGATATGGCCCTTGTTCACGAACCGGGTGAGGCCGACAATCGCGCCGCGGGCGTCGGATCGCCAATAGGGTGCAAACAGACCAGAGAAGGCCGGAACAATGTAGACGCCGCCGTTGTCCTCAACCGTGTCGGCCAGCTGCTCCACCTCAGGCGCAGTCCGGATCAGACCGAGATTGTCCCGGAGCCACTGGATCAGTGAACCCGTGACCGCGATGGACCCCTCAAGGGCGTACACCGGCTTCGCGTCGCCCAGCTTGTAGCAAACTGTCGTCAGCAGCCCGTTCTTCGAGTGGACAATTTCCTCGCCGGTGTTCACGATCATGAAGTTGCCGGTGCCGTAGGTGTTCTTGGCGCCGCCCTTCTCGAAAGCGGCCTGGCCGAAGGTCGCAGCCTGCTGATCCCCGAGGATGCCTGCGACCGGCACCTCGCGGAGCAGTTGGGAGCCGTGCACGTTGCCGTACACCTCGGACGAGGACCGGATTTCGGGCATCATGGAAGCCGGAACGCCGAATACGTCCAGGATGGACGAGTCCCAGCTTAGTGTCTCGAGGTCCATGAACAGGGTGCGCGAGGCGTTGGTGACGTCGGTGATATGCACCCCTCCGTCCGTGCCACCGGTGAGGTTCCAGGTGACCCAGGAGTCCGTGTTGCCGAACAGGAGGTCGCCGGCCTCCGCCTTTTCACGGGCGCCGTCGACGTTGTCAAGGATCCACTTGATCTTCGTTCCGGAGAAGTAGGTGGCGAGCGGCAGGCCGACCTTTTCCTTGAACCGCTCGACGCCGCCGTCGGCCGCGAGTTCGTCGACGATCGGTTGGGTGCGGGTGTCCTGCCAGACGATGGCGTTGTAGACCGGCTTCCCGGTGTTCTTGTCCCAGACGACTGCGGTTTCCCGCTGGTTTGTGATGCCGACGGCAGCGATGTCGTGTCGGGTCAGGTTCGCCTTCGAGAGGGCGTTGCCGATTACCTCACGGGTGTTGTCCCAGATCTCGATGGGGTTGTGCTCCACCCAGCCCGGCTTGGGGAAGATCTGCTCGTGCTCCTTCTGGCCCGAGGAGACGATGTTTCCCTGATGGTCGAACACGATTGCGCGGCTGGAGGTGGTGCCCTGGTCAATGGCTATTACGTACTGCGGCATTTACTGCTCCTCATTGAGTGGTGTTGTGCGGATCAGGGTCAGGCGGGTGTCGGGAAAGTGATCAGCATGGCTACGAGGCCGGCCAGCAGGCCGCCGATGATCGGTCCCACCACGGGGACCCAGGCGTAGCCCCAGTCACTGCTGCCCTTGCCTCGGATGGGCAGGAATGCGTGGGCAATGCGCGGGCCAAGATCGCGGTTGGGGTTGATCGCGTAGCCGGTGGGCCCGCCGAGAGAGGCACCGATCCCGACGACGAGGAGTGCAACCGCCAGGGGGCCGAGCCCCGAAGGAGTGGACGCGAAGGAAAGGATTACGAGCACAAGCACGAAAGTGCCGATGATCTCGGTGACGAGGTTCCACGCACTCGAACGGATCGCGGGACCGGTGGAGAAGACGCCCAGCTTATTGGCCGGATCCGGTTCCTCGTCGAAGTGCTGCTTGTAGGCAAGCCAGCAGCCGACGGCGCCGAGGATGGATCCGAGCATCTGTGCTGCAAGGTAGGCGAGGGCGTTGACAAGGTTCTTGTCGACGCCCGGCGCGAACTCTTCCGTGTTGCCGTTTGCCCAGAGACCGACCGTGACGGCGAAATTGAGGTGGGCTCCTGACAGCGCCGCTACATATACGCCGGCAAAGACCGCGAGGCCCCAACCGAAGTTGACCATCAGGAAGCCGCCGTTGTTTCCCTTGGTTCCGGCCAACGCAACGTTGGCCACAACCCCGGTACCTAGCAACAGCAGCAAAAAGGTGCCGAGCGTTTCGGCGACGAACACTTCCAGAGACATCTTTGACTCCTCCTATATTCAACTGTGGGCCAGTCGGCCCCGGCGCCGTGATGGTCGCGGCACCGTGTTACTCCCCCGGCGAAAGTGCTGCCGTTGGTTCCAGCCACAACGGGTGGGCTGGAGGTTGGAAAGGCTTACGCGACCAGACTACGCACGCTCACCCTGTGATCTTCCTGCAGCACCCGGCGCGTGTTCTCGATCTCCTGCCGGCGATCGGACTCCGACCATGCAAGGTGTGCGCCCAGAACCTCTGCCAGTTCCTCGACCAGTTCGGCACTGACGAGGCCGTTGAACGCCAAGGCCGTCCGTCGGATGAGAACGTCGGGGATGTGCTGCACCTGTTCGTGGCGCACCATGTACTCAAGTTCCCGGGCGGTCACCTCAAGGGTTGAGGACAGGGCTGTGTCGCTGCCCGCAGCAAGGAATGCCGCCACGTCGGCTGAGCGGGTGCCATAGCGTGCCAACAAGCGGTGCATCTGCTCGGCCGGCAATCCTGCCCGGTTCGCCTCGATCCAGGAGGTGAGTTCATCCGCCTGTTGCGGGAAGTTCCTTCCGCCGCCGATCGGCAGGGATGCAGTTGACGTCGTCCTGCTGCGCTGGAGCAGCGTGAGGACTTCGTCGGCAAGGTGTTCAGACAGGGCCCGGAAAGTGGTCCACTTGCCTCCCACCAGGCTCAGGGTCGGACGCCCGGCTGTTGAGCCGTGCTCGATGCGGTAGTCACGCGACACAAAACCCGGCTGGGTGTCGTCATGTCGGGGCAGGGGCCGCACGCCGGAGAAGGTGTAGACGATATCCTCCCGATCCACGCGGACCTTCGGGAAGACGTGGTGGATGAGCTCGAAGAAGTAGTCGATCTCCGCGTCCGTACAGACCGCCTGCGTCTCCATATCGGTATCGATGTCCGTCGTTCCGACCAGCACACGCTCCCCCATTGGGTAGATGAGCACGATCCTGCCGTCCGAATGCTCGAAGAAGATCTCCCGACCGTCGCAGGCGGCAAGCAGTTCGGGGTGGTCCAGCACGATGTGCGAACCTTTGGTGCCGCCCATGAACCGGCTCGCATTGCCCAATGCGCTGTTGGTTCCGTCCACCCAGGCGCCGGTGGCATTGACGACGACGTCGGCCTTGACCGTGAAGACGTCACCGGTCAGCTCGTCCCGGAGAACAACGCCCTCGGCATTGCTGCCCACCGCGCTCACATAGTTCACCGCGCGGGAACGCGGATTCGCCGAGAGCCCGTCCTGAAGGACATCGAGGGTGAGCCGCTCCGGGTTGTGCACGGAGGCATCGAAGTAGGTTGCCGTGTACTTCACATCCTGGCGAAGGCTGGGCAGTTGGGCGAGGGATGCCTTGCGCCCGACGAAACGATGGCGGGGAACGGTACCACCCGCTCTCGAGAACGCGTCGTACAGTGTCAGTCCGGCCTTGATCAAGACCGCGCCGCGTTCCTTCGGAGCACCGCTTCGGTGCGTCAGGAACCGCAGCGGCGCAGTGAGGATGCCGGAGAAAGTACTGAAGATGGGGATAGTGGTCTGGAGCGGCTTGACGTAATGGGGTGCCAGCTTAAGGAGCGCGTTCCGTTCGATCACGGACTCGCGCACGAGACGGAACTCGCCGTTTTCGAGGTAGCGGATCCCGCCGTGGATCATGTGGGACGACGCCCCGGAAGCGCCCTGGCAGTAGTCACCCCGTTCGACGAGCGTGACGTCCACGCCCTGGAGGGACAAATCACGGAAGGTACCAACACCGTTGATCCCGCCTCCGATGATCAGTACGGATGTTGTTGGGGAATCCTTCAGCTGCTGCACGCTGCCGCGGGTCGGGCGATTCTGTTCAGCCGACGCCGGCGTCGGCTCGTTGGTGTTCCTCACTGGCTGCTGAACTCCTTGGTGGTGGCGGTTTCGAAAGCTCGAACCTATTCTTTTGAGCGCTGGGAATAGTCGTCAATGCCAATGCACAAATGTGCACGAGCGGTCAGGATGTGTCGTGAATACCCCACCCCGAGGACCCCGCTACCGCACGGATGCCACAACACCCGATCCCGCGCCGCCGCGCAGCCGCGATGCGTTGCGGGCGGCGCAGATGTACTACCTGCAGGACCTGACCATGAACGCCATCGCCCGGGAACTACGCACCTCCAGGTCCACAGTGTCCCGCCTGCTGTCCATGGCGAGAGACACCGGCCTGGTGCAGATCCAGATCAACAATCCCCTGGACCGGGCACCCGCTCTCGAACGTGAGATCCAGAGCCGCTACGGAGTGGACGCCCATGTGGTTCCCGTGACGGATCTGGTGAGCGATTCGGACGTGCTCGAGAGGGTGGCCATCCAGGCGGCCCGGACTATAGGGCCCCTGGTCGACTCCAACGCGATCATCGGCGTCGCATGGGGTTCCACTGTCAGCGCCGTGAGCCACCACCTGACGCGCAAAACCACCCACGACAGCACAATTGTGCAGCTCAACGGCGCAGGCAACACCCAGACCACCGGCATCACCTATGCCAGTGACATCCTGCGGAGATTCGGGACCGCCTATGGAGCCCGGGTTGAACAGTTCCCAGTTCCCGCATTCTTCGATCACGCCGAGACGAAGACCGCCATGTGGGCCGAACGAAGCGTGAAGCGTATCCTCGACCTCCAGGAACGGATGACCATGGCCATTTTCGGCGTGGGTTCCACAGGGTCCGGCATACCCAGCCATGTCTACGCGGGCGGCTATCTGGATGAGGAGGACCTTCGAACCCTCCGGGACAGCGACGTGGTCGGGGACGTCGCAACCGTCTTCTTCCGGGCAGACGGGTCCCATAGCGACATCGTGCTGAACGAACGAAGCACCGGTCCCGACCTGGACCTGCTGGCACGTGTGGGCCGACGGATCTGTGTGGTGTCCGGGGAGACAAAGATCAACGGGCTGCGCGGGGCATTGGCGGCCTCCCTGGTCACTGACCTGATCCTCGACGAACGCTCTGCGAGGATGCTGGTCCGGGAGGTGTGAGGCGACGCGCGCCGTCGGCACGCATGGCCCACCGTCGCTCGGTAGAGTCGTCGTATGCAGAAACCTGACAAGGTGTCCTTCTCCAACGGCGTCCAGATGGACCGGCTCGGCTTCGGTCTGTACAAGGTCCCTGCGGACGATGCGCACGGACTGTGCACGCTTGCCCTCGAAGCGGGCTACCGTTTGCTGGACACCGCTGCGCTCTATGGCAACGAGGAGGGCGTCGGCCGGGCGGTTCGGGACGCAGTCAGCTCTGGGCAGGTGGAGCGCGGTGATGTCTTTGTCACCTCCAAGCTGTGGAATGACCGTCACGGTTACCGGTCCACTCTCGAGGCTTTCGATGAGTCATTGAAGCGGCTTGGACTCGATTACCTGGATCTGTACCTGATTCACTGGCCCTGCCCCGGCCAGGATCTGTACGTGGAATCGTGGCGCGCGCTTGAGGAGCTGTACCACAGCGGCCGGGTCCGGGCGATCGGCGTCTCCAACTTCCAGCGGCATCACCTCGAGAAGCTGCTGGCCGAAACCGAGGTGGTGCCCGCACTCAACCAGATCGAACTGCATCCGCTCCTGCAGCAGCACTCGCTGCGCGCATTCAATGCCGAGCATGGCATCATCACGCAGGCTTGGAGTCCTCTCGGCCGTGGGAAGGTCCTGACCAATCCGATCATCACCCATATCGCCGCTAAGCATTCACGCTCGGCCGCCCAGGTCATCCTGCAGTGGCATCTCCAGCTCGGCGGCACCGCGGTGGCCAAGGCCAGCAGCCAGGAACGCATAGCGGAGAACCTCAGGATCGGGAACTTCACGCTCGACACCGTTGATATGACGGCAATCTCCCAGCTCAACTCGGACACCCGAATCGGGTCCCACCCCGATCTGGTCAACTGAGATGGTGCTGCTTGAACGCACCGCGTCGGTGCGGACGCTCCACCTCGACGGCGGGCTGGGGCGGTTCTGGGACTTCCCTGCGCTGCTGCCGGATTCGGATGCACCGCCGCTGTTCATGGTGCACGGTTTCCGGGGGGACCATCATGGCCTCCTGCGGATCGTCGAAGCCCTTCCCGCCCACCGGGTGATCGTCCCCGACCTCCCCGGCTTCGGTCAGTCCGATCCGCTTGAGGGTGCGCACGACGTCGCGGCCTACTCCGATTTCGTGCTTCAGGGAGTGCGTCAGCTTCAGCTTGGTGCCGACACCGTGCTCGTCGGGCACTCATTCGGGTCCATTATCGCTGCCCGCAGCGCGGCCGACTCCCCCGGCACATTCGCTGCTCTTGTGCTGATCAATCCAATCAGCGCTCCGGCGCTGGAGGGTTCAAGCAGGATCGCCACCCGCCTCGCCGAACTGTATTACCGCGCCGGTGCTGCCTTACCCGAGCGGCTGGGTCTCGCTCTACTCCAGAACAGGATGATTGTCCGCGGAATGAGCGAACTCATGGCCAAGACGCGGGAACCGGCCCTGCGTCGCTGGATTCACGAGCAGCACAGGCGCTACTTCAGCGCCTTTGCTTCCCGCGACGTCGTTCTGGAGGCTTTCCGCGCCTCCATCGGGGCCACGGTCAGGGACTTCGCGGCGCGGCTGCGCCTCCCGGTTCTGCTGGTTGCGGCGGAAAGGGACGACCTGGGATCGGTGGAAACGCAGCGTGTGCTAGCCGATCTCATACCGGACTCCAGGCTCGTGGTGCTTCCCGACGTCGGTCACCTCATCCACTACGAGACACCGGACCAGGCGGCAAAGCACATCACCGAATTTTTGGAGGAGAAGACTCGGTGAGAGTACTGATCGACGCGAGGTTCACGCGCACCGACCACCACGACGGCATCAGCCGCTATGGCGCAAGTCTTATCGAGGCGCTCGCCGCGCGAGCCGAAGTGACCATGCTGGTCTCAGACACCCGCCAGCTGGCTCTGCTCCCCGACGTTCCATACCGGCTTATCAACAGTCCGCTCTCCCCCGCGGAACTCTTCGTAGCCCGGAGGCTGAACGGGCTCCGTGCGGATGCTGTCTTCTGCCCCATGCAGACCATGGGCAGCCTTGGCCGCAGGTACCCGCTGGTCCTGACCCTGCACGACCTGATCTACTACCAGAACCGCACCCCACCCGGTTTCCTGCCACTCCCGGTTCGCCTGCTGTGGCGGCTGTACCACCTCGCCTACTGGCCGCAGCGGCTGCTCCTCAACCGGGCGGACGTCGTCGTAACCATCTCCGAGACAACCCGCAGCCTCATGCAGCGGCACAGGCTCACGCGCCGTCCAATCCGCATAGTCGGAAACGCTCCCCAGCCCGGATCCGCAGTCCGCGACCCCCAGGCGCCGGTCGAGAAAACACTGGTTTACATGGGGTCATTCATGCCCTACAAGAATGTGGAGACCGTGCTTGCCGGGATGGCGGGGCTACCCGACTACACCCTGCACCTCCTGAGCAGGATAACTCCGCAGCGGAAGCGTGAACTGGAGGATCTTGTGCCCGCCGGCGCCCGTGTCGTCTTCCACAACGGGGTCAGCGATGACGAATACGCGCTGATGCTGCGCTCGGCTACGGCATTGGTAACGCTATCCCGCGCCGAGGGGTACGGCCTGCCTGTGATCGAGGCGATGGCGCTGGGCACCCCGGTCATAGCAGCGGATACCCCGATTTTCCGCGAAGTCGGCGGAACGGCTGCGCTCTATGCGGATCCTGACTCCCCGGAGGATTTCACGCGGGCCGTCCGTACACTCGACGATCCCGCCGGGTGGAAGGAACGCTCAGCCGCCGGTCTGGCCCAGGCGGCCACCTATTCGTGGGACAAGTCCGCGGATTCGCTGCTGGAGGCATTGGAAGAGGCAGCTGCCCTGCATGCAGCCTCCCGCAATGCCCGAACCAAACGGGCGCAGAACCGCTAGAGCACATCCACCGCGTCGACGCGGACATGAACGGGTTCAGACGTCCGTTTCGCCGAAAGGGCGGCCTTGCGCGCGCGCAGCGCGCCCACCACATCCGCAGCGTCACGGTAGCGGAAGAACACCAGTGTGCGATGTGAAAGCGCCACGGACTGCTGGCCCGGTCGGTCGAGCGGTGGTCCGGCCTGCTGCGGAACCGCCGTGGGCCCCACTACCCTGCACGACGGCGGGAGCTGCAGAGCGCCGACGAAGGCCGACAGAGCCTCCAGGGACCCGGTCAGTACCGCGTAGCGCATGGCCGGGGGCAGGCCCAGCTCCGAGCGCAACGCGAGTTCGCGTGCTGCGGCGCCTGCAGGGTCCCAGCGGACCAGGTGCCCGGCTGCGGTGTCGTCGTCGGCAGTCACCACCACCACACCACCCTCCGACGCCGGCCGGGCCAGCATGGCCGCGCCGAACCAGCGTTGAAGCGTCGCCTCCTGGGCACGCAGGGACATCCGCCCGAGCAGGGCGTTCCCGTCCAGAAGGAGAACGGCCGCGTAGCCGGAGGGCGCCACCGGTTCAGCGCCCGGCGTTGCGACGACCACCCGCGGCGAGTCGTCGACCGAATCGAGAATATGCTCACCCGCTGAGGAGACAACAACGGCGCCGGGAAAAGCGCGGCCCAGCTCTTCCGCCGTTCGCGCCGCACCGCTCACTGTCGCCCGCAGGCGCCTGCCGCCGCAGTTCCGGCACTGCCACGAGTGCTCCGGCCGGGCGCACCAGCGGCAGGTGATGGCAGAGCCGCGGCTGGACTGCGCCAGCGGTCCGGCGCAGTGCCTACAGCGTGCCGGCTCGCGGCACTCAGTGCAGGCCAGAGCAGGCGAGAAACCCGTCCGTGCCACCTGAATCAGGACCGGTCCACGCTCCAGGCCGTCGCGTGCAGCCCGCCAGGCCACCGGCGGGATCCGTACCTGCCGGGTCAACGGCTCGCGATCGGTGTGGAAGGTGTCTGCTGAGTGAAGCACACGGGGCGTCAGCCGTCGTACGGTCGACCGGTCAGCCGCGAGCGGCAGTGCCCACCCGCTGTCCACGAGTCGCTGCGCCTCCACGCTGCGCGACGATGACGCAAGCAGGGCGCCGCAGTTCTGCTGTTCGCTGCGAAGCAGCAACACTTCCCGGGCGTGCTGATAGGGGGCGCGCGGTTCGCTATGTGAATCATCGGCGTCGTCCCAAAGGCAGACCAGGCCCAGCTCGCGCACCGGTGCGTAAGCAGCCGAGCGGGTTCCCACCGCAACCCGAACCTGGCCGTGCAGGAGCTTCAGGAAATTCCGGTACCGCGGCGTAGGTCCGTCTTCAGCGGTGAGCCGCACGAAGGCACCAGGACCGATCCGCTCGGCCAGTGCGGCCTCTACCCGCGCCAGGTCCCGCTGGTCAGGAACAACGACGACGGCGCCGCGGCCTGCCGTCCAGACCGTACCTACCGCCTCGGCGATCTCCTGCGGCCAGCCCTGCTGGCCATAGCCGCCCAGCGTGGTCAGTACCGCGCGCGGAGACTCACCGGCAGCAAGCCGCGACAGGAAAGCCTCGCCGTGGTCGTATCTGCTGAACAGTGACCGACCGGCAGTTGCCAGCGCAGACGTAGGGGCCGTGCCGGCCTCCACCTGCGCGTCCTCGAGGACCGACGCTTTGCCTGCTTCGTACTCCTTGTCGACCCGCGCCACCCTCGGAGGAATCGCGTTACGCAGCACGTCACTGGTGGATCCCGCGTAGCGGGCGGCCACTGCAGCAGAAAGCGCCAGCACCTCACGGGAAGCTACCGGCTGGCGCGATACCACTTTGGCGAGCGGCTGCAGGTTTGCAGGGCTATCGGAGTTTTCCCGGCGCTCGGCGATGAAACCGGCGTACTCCTGCCCCGCGAACCGGACCTTGACCCGTGCGCCGGGAACGGCGTCGTCGTCGAAGTCCGACGGGACGAGGTAATCGAACGGGCGGTCGAGGTGCGGCAGGGGCGAATCCAGGATCACCCGGGCCACGGGCAGCCGCGCGGCGGCCGGTGTAGTGCCGCGCGGCGCGACCGGCGGCGCAAAGCCCTGGAGCAGCGAAAGCTGCACAGCGTCGTCGGAACCCATTCCCGGAGGCGGTGCCTACGCGTTGAAGTAGCTCTTGAGTTCGTCCGTGCGGTCGGTGAGCTCCCAGTTGAAGCCCTCGCCCTCGCGACCGAAGTGCCCGTGAGCGGCTGTCTTCTGGTAGATGGGCCGCAGCAGGTCGAGCGAATTGATGATGGCCAGCGGGCGAAGGTCGAAGATCTGGTTGATGGCCGAGCCAATGGCCAGCGGGTCCACCTGCTCCGTCCCGAAGGTCTCGACGTAGATACCGACGGGCTGCGCCATGCCGATGGCGTAGGCAATCTGGATTTCCGCGCGGCGGGCAAGACCGGCCGCGACAACGTTCTTGGCAACCCACCGCATGGCGTAGGCCGCCGAACGGTCAACCTTCGACGGGTCCTTCCCGCTGAAGGCGCCGCCTCCGTGGCGCGCCATGCCGCCGTAGGTGTCCACGATGATCTTCCGGCCGGTGAGGCCGGCGTCGCCCACCGGGCCGCCGATCACGAACTCGCCACCGGGGTTCAGGATGTGCCGCACATCGGAGGTATCGAGGTGGGACGTAGCCAGGACCGGATTGATGACGTGCTCCACCAGGTCGCCGCGGAGGGTGCCGAGATCAACCCCGTGCGCGTGCTGGGACGAGATCACCACCGAGTCGACGCTGACCGGGACATCGCCGTCGTAGCCAACCGTGACCTGGGTCTTGCCGTCAGGGCGGAGGTACGGAAGCGTACCGTTCTTCCGCACGTCGGTGAGCTGCTCCGACAGGCGGTGGGCCAGCCAGATGGGCGTGGGCATGAGCACGGGGGTCTCGTCGCTGGCGTAGCCGAACATGATTCCCTGGTCGCCGGCGCCCTGCGCATCGTAGGGGTCCGAACTGGTTCCCTCACGCGTCTCGAGCGAACGGAAAACACCGGAAGCGATCTCCGGGGACTGCTGCCCTATGGATACGGAGACGCCGCACCGGGCACCGTCGAAACCGTTGGCAGAGGAGTCATACCCGATGCCGAGGATGGTCTCACGGACAATCTCCGGAATTTCAACGTAGGCATCGGTGGTGACCTCACCGGCCACATGGACCAGTCCGGTGGTCACGAGCGTCTCCACCGCAACACGCGAATGAGGGTCTGCCGCCAGCAGGGCGTCGAGGATTCCGTCGCTGATCTGATCGCAGATCTTGTCCGGGTGGCCCTCCGTTACCGATTCCGACGTGAAGAGTCGCAAGGAACCGGGCGAGGTGGAAGTGCGCGCATGGGGTGAATTCACGTGAATACTCTACTTTGTTGAGCGGGTGGAACGGATCAGTTGGAGGCGCCCAGGGACGCCGCGATCCGGGCGAGGACCACCTTGGCGACCTCGCTCTTGCTGCCCGCGGCGGTCTCCGGTTCAGCGCCGCCGGCGTCGAGGATGGTCACCTCTGTGGTGTCCTGGCCGAAGACCAGGCTTCTTCCCACCCGGTTGAGCACCAGCAGGTCACAGCCCTTGCGCTTCAGCTTGCGCTCCCCGTGGGCAAGCGGCGTGCCCTCGTCGTCTCCGGTCTCGGCCGCGAAGCCCACAATGACGGCAGGGCCGCCCAGGTTCCGGCGCTGTTCCACCGCTTCAGCGAGGATGTCGGGATTGCGTTCCAGAACGATGACGGGGTTCTCGCCGTCGTCACGTTTCTTCACCTTCGTGTCTGAAACCGACTGCGCACGGAAGTCAGCCACAGCTGCCGCCATGATCAGTACGTCGCAGTCCCGTGCCTGTTGCAGCGTTGCCTCCCGCAGCTCCAAAGCGGTTTCGACGACGGTCAGGTCCACTCCGGCTGGTGGCGGTACTTCGAGGTGGGCAGCGATGAACCGCACGGAGGCTCCTGCGCTGAGCGCGGCTTCGGCGAGGGCTACGCCCTGCTTGCCGGATGAGCGGTTGCCGAGGAAACGCACCGGATCGAGGGGCTCACGCGTTCCACCGGCCGTGATGGTAATGGTCCGTCCGGACAGGGAGCCGTGCGCGGGGAACGTCGTGGAAGGTTCAGCCGCCCTCAGCGCGGCAGCGAAGATTTCCTCGGGTTCCGGCAGGCGCCCGGGTCCGCTGTCGGCGCCGGTGAGCCGTCCGACAGCAGGCTCAAGCACAACCGCCCCGCGTTCACGAAGGAGGGCGACATTCGCCTGGGTTGCCGGATGCAGCCACATCTCGGTGTGCATGGCAGGGGCGAACAGGACCGGCGCGCGCGAAACCAGGAGTGTTCCGGTCAGGAGGTCATTGGCCATCCCCGAAGCGGCACGGGCCAGCAGGTCCGCCGTTGCGGGAGCTATGACAACGAGATCGGCTTCCTGCCCCAGGCGCACATGACGCACCTGGTCCACGGCGTCGAACACGCTGTTGCTGATCGGGTTCCCGGACAGCGCCTCCCACGTTGCCGTCCCGACGAATTGCCGTGAAGCCTCGGTGGGGATGACGGTAACGCTATGGCCGGCCTCGGTGAACAAACGCAGGAGGGACGCCACCTTATAGGCGGCAATCCCTCCTCCAACTCCCAGGACGATGCGCACGTGGGGCTCCGTCGAGTATCCGGACCTACTCCGAAGCCTCAGCAGGGGCGGCGACGAGCATGCCCTCATTGATCTCGCGCAGTGCGATGGACAAAGGCTTCTCGTTCAGCTTGGTCTCGACCAGCGGACCGACGTACTCGAACAGGCCCTCATGCAGCTGCGAGTAGTAGGCATTGATCTGGCGGGCGCGCTTTGCACCGTAGATAACCAGCGCATACTTCGAGTCCGATGCTTCCAGCAGGGAATCGATCGGCGGGTTGATGATGCCTTCGGGCTGAGTTGACACAAAATCTCCAATAGTCGCTGGGCCGGCGGATGTACGTTGCCTAATGCGTATGCGCAACAAGGCCCATCAGTGAAACAAGCTCATCTGCTGCCCGCTGGATGTTGTCATTGACGACCGTGTGGTCGAATTCCGGCTCGGCAGCAAGTTCCAGTTTAGCGGTTTCGAGGCGCTGCTGCTGCTCCTGGGGCGTTTCAGTGCCGCGTCCCACCAGTCGCCGCACCATTTCCTCCCAGCTTGGAGGCGCCAGGAACACGAAATTTGCCTCCGGCATACTCTTCTTCACCTGTCGCGCGCCCTGCAGATCTATCTCCAAAAGGACGGACTTTCCCTCTGCCATTGCCGCATCCACGGTGCGCCGTAGCGTGCCGTATCTGTTGCGCCCGTGCACCACTGCCCATTCGAGCATCTGCCCGGTTGCCACGAGGTCATCGAACTCTTCAGCCGAGACGAAGTAGTAGTGCACGCCGTCGACCTCGCCCGGCCGCGGCGCACGCGTGGTGGCGGAGACGGACAGCCACACTTCCGGGTAGTTGTCGCGTATGTAGGTGGAAACTGTGCCTTTGCCCACGGCCGTGGGTCCCGCAAGCACGGTCAGCCGCGGCTGATTCACAAGTACTTCCTTCTCTAGTGGCGATTACTCGCCTGGTGGTGCATCAAATGTTCGACAAGCGCCTTGCGCTGGTGGACGCCAAGGCCCCGCACGCGCCGGGTCGGCGCAATCCCTACAGCCTCCATGATCCCCGCTGCCCGCTTCTCCCCTACTCCGGGCAGAGCCTTCAGGAGATCCAGAACGCGCAACCTTCCGATTGCGTCCTCGTGCGGAGAGCCATTGATGACCTCGCCCACAGTGAGCTGTCCCGACTTCAATCGCGATTTGAGTTCCGCCCGGGCGGCCCGTGCCGCCGTCGCTTTTTCCCGTGCGAGTGTGCGTTCACTATCGGTGAGAGGCTTCAGGCTCACTCGTGCTCCCTTGGCAGTTTGAAACCGTCGGCCAGACGCCGGCAGTCGCGACTCTGAGGATTGGGCTTGCACTGAACCTATCTGCTCAGTCGGGCGAAAATCAATCTGCTTCCGGACGTATGTCCCGGTCCTCGCCAAGCACTCGATGGGTCTCTGAGATCGCTCCTCGCAGCCCCTCGATCGAGGGCCCTGCGCGCAGGATTTCCCTGCTCGAGGTGGGCAGGACAACGCCCGAAGCACCGGCAAACGTCTCCGCGAGTTCGCGCCGTCCGGCACCCTGCGCGCCGACGCCCGGCGCGAGAATCGGCCCGTTCAGGATGTTCAGTCCGATACCGAGACGCTGGACCGCCGCACCCACGGTAGCCCCGACAACCAACCCGACCGAGCCCGGGGTTCCGTCCTGGTTCTCGGCCGCCGCCGCCTCGACGATGGCCTTCGCCACCGAGTTCTCGCCGCCCACGTGCTGCACAGAGGCTCCCTCCGGGTTGGAGGTGAGGGCCAACACGAAGATTCCCCGCCCATATTCCCGCGCCATGTCCAGGGCCGGACGCAGCGACTCGAACCCGAGGTAGGGACTGAGAGTCACTGCGTCCGCTGCCAGTGCGGATCCGTCGCGGAGCCAGGCGTCGGCGTAACCGGCCATGGTCGAACCGATATCGCCGCGCTTGGCGTCGGCGATCGTCAGGACGCCCCGGTCGGCGCTGTCGGCCAGCAGACCCTCGAGGACCGCTATCCCGCGCGATCCGTGCCGCTCGTAAAGCGCTACCTGCGGTTTAATGACCGCTGCGTTGCCCGTGACAGCCTCGAGCGCCGTGGCAGAGAACCGTTCGAGGCTCGCCGGAGTGTCAGGCAGACCCCACGCCTCGAGCAGCGCCGGATGGGGATCGATCCCCACACACAAGGTTCCCAGCTGCCCGACGGCGGCGGCCAGCCGTTCACCGAAGGTCACCTAGGCCCCAACCTGCGCGGCGACGGCTTCACCCCGGATGGCCCGGGCGTGGTCCTGGAGGCTGGTCACCGACCACTGGTAGGTCCGCAGCGCCTCGATCGCCTGGACCGCGGCGTTGAACTCGGCGACCGTGGTGATGCAGGGAATCCCGATGGAGGTGGCTGCGGCCCGCAGTTCGTAGCCGTCGCTGCGCGCTTCCCCACCCGACGGCGTGTTGAAGACCATGTCGATCTCGCCGGCGACCACCAGGTCGGCGATGGTTCCTTCGCCTTCGGAGCTGCTGCCTTCGGCCACCTTGCGCACCGGCGTGGCCTGGATGCCGTTGCGGCGCAGGACGTCGGCGGTTCCGCCGGTCGAGACGATCTCGAAGCCCAGGTCCGAAAGCCGCTTCACGCCCATGATGATGGAGCGCTTGTCCCGGTTGGCAACCGAAACGAAGATCTTGCCCTGGGTGGGCAGCGCGTTGTTGGCAGCGGCCTGGCTCTTGGCAAAGGCGGTGTCAAAGTGCTTGTCGATGCCCATGACCTCGCCCGTTGAACGCATCTCCGGGCCGAGCAGTGAGTCGACGACGGTTCCCTCCGGGGTACGGAACCGGCTGAACGGCAGGACCGCTTCCTTCACTGACACCGGTGCGCTAAGAGGCAACCGCGAACCGTCACCGGTCTCCGGCAGCATCTTGTAAGCGGTCCGCAGCTGGTGGATCGTGACGCCGGTACCGATGAGCGCGGCTGCTTTTGCCATCTGCACTCCCGTAGCCTTCGAAACGAAGGGCACGGTGCGCGAGGCACGGGGGTTGGCCTCAAGCACGTAGAGCACGTCGGAAGCCAGCGCGAACTGGATGTTGATCAGGCCCCGCACGCCCACACCCTCCGCAATAGCGTGGGTGGCCGCACGCACCCGCTCGAGCACGTCGGTGCCGAGCGTGATCGGCGGCAGTACGCAGGCGGAGTCGCCGGAATGGATGCCGGCTTCCTCGATGTGCTCCATGATGCCGCCCAGGTAGAGGTCCTTGCCGTCGTACAGGGCATCGACGTCGATCTCCACCGCATCCTCGAGGAACCGGTCGATCAGTACCGGGTGGTCCGGGGTGATCTCCGTTGCATTGGAGATGTAGCGGGAGAGGTTGGCCTCGTCGTAGACGATCTCCATTCCGCGGCCGCCCAGCACGTAGGACGGGCGGACCAGCACGGGGTAGCCGATCTCGTCGGCGATGGCCCGGGCGTCCTCGAAGGAGACAGCGGTTCCGTTCTTGGGAGCGATCAGCCCCGCCTCATCGAGCACCCGCGCGAACTCGCCGCGGTGCTCAGCAAGGTCGATGGCCTCGGGCGAAGTGCCCAGCACCGGGATACCGGCGTCAGCGAGTTCCTTGGCGAGCTTCAGCGGAGTCTGTCCGCCCAACTGGACAAAGACGCCCATGACGCCGCCGGTGCGCTCCTCCGCCGCAATGACCTCAAGCACGTCCTCCAGCGTGAGGGGCTCGAAGTAGAGGCGCGTGGAGACGTCATAGTCCGTCGACACCGTCTCGGGGTTGCAGTTGACCATCACTGTCTCGTAGCCGGCCTTGCGCAGCGCCATGGTGGCGTGCACGCAGGAGTAGTCGAACTCGATGCCCTGCCCGATGCGGTTGGGTCCGGAACCCAGGATGATGATGGACGGCTTCGCGTGCAGCTCCACTTCGTCTTCCTCGTCGTAGGACGAGTAGTGGTACGGGGTGTAAGCCGCGAATTCCGCTGCACAGGTGTCCACGGTCTTGAAGACGGGCCGAATGCCGAGCGCATGGCGGACGCCTCGCACAACCGCCTCTGGGGTATGCGTCAGCAGACCGATCTGCTCGTCGGAGAACCCGTGGCGCTTGGCCAGTTGCAGGGTTTCAGGCGTGATGCCCTCGGACCGGACCGTGCCTGCTACCTCGTTGAGGAGTACCAGTTGATCCAGGAACCAGGGGTCGATTCCCGTGGCCTCGTAGAGGTCCTCGACGGACGCACCGCCCAGCAGGGCACGCTGCACCTGGGAAAGACGCTGGGTGCTCGGCCGCTTCGCGGCTTCGATCAGCTCGGGCACCTCGAAGTCGTTGACGGAGTCGAACGACAACTGGGAGCCCTTTTGCTCCAATGAGCGCAGCGCCTTCTGCAGAGCCTCGGTGAAGTTGCGGCCCATGGCCATGGCCTCGCCGACGGACTTCATGGTGGTGGTCAGGGTGGGGTCAGCGGCCGGGAACTTCTCGAAGGCAAACCGCGGCACCTTCACGACCACGTAGTCGAGCGTCGGCTCGAACGACGCCGGGGTCTTGCGCGTGATGTCGTTCGGAATTTCATCCAGGGTGTACCCGAGCGACAGCTTCGTGGCGATCTTCGCAATCGCGAAGCCCGTTGCCTTGGATGCGAGGGCTGAGGAACGGGATACGCGCGGATTCATCTCGATGACGACGACGCGGCCCGTGTCCGGTTCGACGGCGAACTGGATGTTGCAGCCACCGGTGTCCACTCCAACCTCACGGATCACGGCGATCGAGATGTCACGCAGCCGCTGGTACTCCCGGTCGGTCAGGGTCAGGGCCGGTGCCACGGTGATGGAGTCACCGGTGTGAACACCCACCGGATCAAAGTTCTCGATGGAACAGACGACAACGACGTTGTCGTTCTTGTCCCGCATCATCTCCAGCTCGTATTCCTTCCACCCGAGGATGCTTTCCTCGAGCAGCACCTCGCTGGTGGGGCTGTACTGGAGGCCCTGGCCGACAATGCGCCGGAGGTCCTCTTCGTTGTAGGCCAGGCCCGAGCCGAGCCCGCCCATGGTGAAGGACGGACGTACCACCATGGGGTAGCCGAGCTCGCCGGCAGCGTCCAATGCGGCGTCGAGCGTGTTGATGATGCGGGAACGGGCCGATTCGGCTCCGCAGCGCTCAACAACGCCCTTGAACTTTTCCCGGTCCTCGCCAAGTTCGATAGCGGCGATGTTGGCACCGATGAGCTCGACGCCGTACTTCGCCAGCACGCCGTTCTTGTCGAGGGCGATGGCGGTGTTCAGCGCGGTCTGGCCACCCAGGGTGGGCAGGATCGCGTCGGGACGTTCCTTCTCGATGATCTTTTCGACCACCTCGGGGGTGATCGGCTCCACGTAGGTCGCATCGGCGAACTCGGGGTCGGTCATGATCGTGGCCGGGTTCGAGTTGACCAGGATGACGCGGAGACCTTCCTCCTTCAGCACGCGCAGCGCCTGGGTGCCGGAGTAGTCGAACTCAGCGGCCTGGCCGATGACGATGGGTCCCGATCCGATGACCAGGACGGAGTTGAGATCGGTTCTGCGGGGCATCTAGTTTTCTTCCTGCGCGGGGGTGAGAGCTTTGGAGACGTCTGTTGCATCAGGCTCGGGAGAGCCTTCGCCGGAACGGGATGCGTCCGTCATGAGGTCGATGAACCTGTCGAACAGGTAGGCGGAGTCGTGCGGGCCGGCGGCCGCCTCCGGGTGGTACTGGACCGAGAAGGCAGGCAGGTCCAGGCATGCGAGGCCCTCAACGACGTCGTCGTTCAGGCTCACATGGCTCACTTCGACGCGGCCGAACCGCGCCTCCGGAGCGGGAACGGGCCCGTCGAGCGGAGCATCGACGGCGAAGCCGTGGTTCTGGCTGGTGATCTCGACCTTGCCCGTCCGGCGGTCAAGAACGGGCTGGTTGATGCCGCGGTGACCGTAGCGGAGTTTGTAGGTTCCGAAGCCGAGCGCCCGGCCAAGGATCTGGTTGCCGAAGCAGATTCCGAAGAACGGCTTCCGTGCATCCAGCACGCGGCGGAGCAGCGCCACCTGGGCATCGGCGGTGGCCGGATCGCCCGGGCCGTTGGACATGAACACGCCGTCGGCACCTACCGCCTCGACGTCGTCGTACGTGGCATCCGCCGGCAGCACCACGGTGCGCACACCGCGCTGGGCGAAGTGCTTCGGCGTCATCGCCTTGATGCCGAGATCAAGGGCGGCAACCGTGAACCGGGGCTCGCCCTCCCAGCCGTGATCGGCAGGCTCCACCACGTAGCGGGAGTCGATGCTGACCTCCTCGGCAAGGCGGGAACCCTCCATGCTGCGCTGCGAGGTCACCTCGTGCAGCAGCTCGGCGTCGCTGCGGCCTGCAGCCTCGCCCGAGAAGATGCCGGCTTTCATCGCGCCGCGTTCGCGCAGGTGCCGCGTGATCGCACGGGTGTCCACGCCCTGGATGCCGATGACGCCCTGCTCGGCGAGCTCTTCGTCAAGGCTCTTCTCCGACCGCCAGTTGGAGGGCCGACGGGCAGGATCGCGCACGATGTAGCCGGCAACCCAGATACGGCGGGACTCGGCGTCATCGCGGTTCACGCCGGTGTTGCCGATGTGCGGGGCGGTCTGCACCACGAGCTGCCGCGCATAGGAGGGATCGGTGATTGTCTCCTGGTAGCCGGTCATGCCGGTAGCGAAAACTGCCTCGCCGAGCGCCGTCCCCTGCGCGCCGTAGCTCCTGCCGCGGAAGGTCCGACCGTCCTCAAGGACCAGAACCGCCTTGGTGCCGACTCCTGTTGCTCCCGGGTGTGTTGTCACTGTGATTCCTTGCCTGTGGGATTGGTGGAGGTTTCGGGGTTCTCGATCAGTGCGCTGATCGCCGCCAGCAGCTGCGGCTTGTCCGCGGCGTACCTGGTCCGGAAGCCCGTGTCTAAAGTTTGTGAATCCAGCGTCCAGGAGACAACGAGCAGCCCGTCCTTCTCGACGAACTTCCCCGCCATCCCCCGTTCCAACCGGACGTTCAGGAGATTCTGCCTTGCGATGTACACCTCGGTGTCCCCTGCCCGGTCGAACAGGAGCCCGTGCGCATAGACCGCTGCTGTGGCTGTTGCCTTGTTGCCGAGGCGGTGGGCGGAGACGCGGTCAAGCCAGTCTCCTCCGGTTGTGGTGACCACATACTGACCCTCTGCCGCATAGAGCGGGGCTCCCCGATCTTCCGGTGCGGCCGGTGGCGCATCGATGGCCCGCTGCCGCTTCAGCCGGTTGCGCCAGCCGAGAGCCATCAGGCCGACCAGCACCAGAACCGCCGCCAGTGCAATTACGACGGCGGTAGTTGCTACGTCCACGCTGGATCACCTTGCGATTCGGGATGGGGTGCGTTCAGCCGGCCTTCCAGGACCGTGGGGTGCCCGGCGTAGAAGGTGGCGACGACGGCGCCCGGGAGTTCGAGGCCTGCGAAGGGGCTGTTACGACCCTTGGTAGCCATCTTATTGGGATCGACGGTCCACCGCGCCGCGGGGTCTACCAGTGTGAGATTTGCCATCTCCCCGGCTTCAATCCGTCCGCCCTGCGACTCGACACGGCCGATGCGCGCCGGCAGGACCGAGGTGGCTTCGGCGAACCGCGCCCAGTCCATCAGGCCTGTCTCGATCATGGTGTGCTGCACCACCGACAGCGCAGTTTCCAAGCCGGTCATGCCCATGGCGGCCTGTGCCCACTCGCACTCCTTGTGCTCGCTGGGGTGGGGCGCATGGTCGGTTCCGACCACGTCGATCGTGCCGTCGGCGAGGGCTTCGCGCAGCGCGGTGACGTCGTCGTTGGTGCGCAGGGGCGGGTTCACCTTGTAGACCGGGTTCCACGAGCGGACCAGTTCGTCAGTAAGCAGCAGGTGGTGGGGAGTAACTTCCGCAGTCACGTTGACGCCGCGCTGCTTTGCCCAGCGGATGATCTCGACGGACCCGGCCGTTGACACGTGGCAGACGTGGAGGCGCGATCCAACATGCTGCGCCAGAAGCACGTCGCGGGCGATGATGCTTTCCTCGGCTACCGCGGGCCAGCCGGCGAGGCCGAGCACAGCAGACACTGCGCCCTCATTCATCTGAGCGCCTTCGGTGAGGCGAGGTTCCTGCGCGTGCTGGGCTACGACGCCGTCGAAAGCCTTCACGTACTCGAGCGCGCGCCGCATCAGGACAGGGTCCGAGACGCAAATGCCGTCATCGGAGAAAACACGGACAGCGGCACGGGACCGGGCCATAGCGCCGAGCTCGGCCAGCCTTTCGCCGGCCAAGCCTACGGTCACAGCGCCGACCGGACGCACATCAACCCAACCCGAACGGCGGCCCAGCGCGTGCACCTGCTCCACGACGCCGGCGGTGTCTGCGACGGGAGAGCTGTTGGCCATGGCGTGCACAGCGGTGTAGCCGCCCAGCGCGGCCGCCCGAGTGCCGGTCTCGACCGTTTCAGCGTCTTCCCGCCCGGGCTCGCGGAGGTGGGTGTGAATGTCCACCATGCCCGGCAGGAGGATCAATCCGTCTGCGTCAAGCACCTCGGCTCCGACTGCCGACAGGTTTCGGCCACGGTCAACTATCCGGCCGTCGGACACCAGAACGTCAACGCCTGCTTCGCCCGAGGCAACGGTGGCGCCCCTGATCAGATATGTGGTGCTCATACGGTTGCCTCCTGGGCATGGGTGGGCTGGGTGGACTCTTCACCGGATAGCAGCAGATAGAGAGCGGCCATGCGAACGGAGACGCCGTTACGGACCTGGGCAAGCACCGTGGAGCGCGGCGAATCGGCGGCGGCCGAGGATATCTCCAAACCGCGGTTCATCGGTCCCGGGTGCATGATGATCGTGTCCTTGCCCGCGGATGCCTCGAGTGCAGCGAGCCGGTCGTCGTCGAAACCCCAGGTACGGGTGTACTCCCGCGTGGAGGGAAAGAACGCGGCGTTCATCCGTTCCCCCTGGACCCTGAGCATCATGACGGCATGCGGCGCCTTGGCGAGCACGTCGTCCAGGTCGAAACTCACGTTGCACGGCCACTGCTCGATGCCGACGGGAAGCAGGGTGGGCGGAGCCACCAGCGTCACTTCCGCGCCGAGAGTGGTCAGCAGCCACAGGTTGGAGCGAGCAACGCGTGAGTGCAGGACGTCGCCCACAATCGCGATGCGAAGGCCTCGCAGGTCGGCACCAAGGGACGGCAGGCCGGCCAGTTTCGACCAGTGGCGGCGCAGCGTGAAAGCATCCAGCAGGGCCTGCGTCGGATGCTCATGGGTCCCGTCGCCGGCGTTGATGACCGCGGCATCGATCCAGCCGGAAGCGGCAAGCCTCGCCGGCGCGCCGGAGGCCCAGTGCCGGATGACGACGGCGTCGGCGCTCATTGCCTCAAGGGTCTGCGCCGTGTCCTTGAGGGACTCCCCCTTCGAAACCGAGGAGCCCTTGGCAGCGAAGTTTATGACGTCGGCGGAAAGCCTCTTCGCAGCCGCCTCGAAGGAGATCCGGGTTCGCGTGGAGTCTTCGAAGAAAAGGTTGACTACTGTTCGGCCCCGGAGCGCCGGCAGCTTCTTGACTTCCCGCTCACCGACCGCAGACATTTCCTCGGCTGTATCCAGAATGCGGATGGCATCGATACTGGAGAGCGTTTCCGTTGACAGCAGGTGTCTCATGCCGGCCCCTCGATTACTACTTCATCGACCGAGTCGATCTCGTTGATGCGGACCCGGACCTTCTCAGCGGAGGAAGTGGGCAGGTTCTTGCCGACGTGGTCCGCACGGATCGGGAGCTCACGGTGTCCGCGGTCCACCAGTACGGCTAGGCGGACAATGCGTGGTCGGCCAAGGTCCACGATCGCATCAAGCGCAGCGCGGATGGTGCGGCCTGAGTACAGCACGTCGTCCACCAGAACAACAACCTTGTTGTCGATGCCGGAAGCCGGCAGTTTGGTGGGGCCTGGCGGCCGGGTGGGATGCTTCCGCAGATCGTCCCGAAACATGGTCACATCAAGGCGTCCGACAATCTCTTCCGGGTTCACGGCCGCATCCGTGCGCCAGATCTTGCGGGCTAGCCGCTGCGCGAGCGGGAAGCCGCGGCGCGGGATTCCAAGGAGAACGAGATCATCCGAGCCCTTGTTGGCTTCGATAATCTCATGGGCGATCCGGGTCAGGGCCCGGTCGATATCCGCTTCACCGAGAACGGTGCGGGACACGGATGCTCCGGTTTGGGAGCTGGGTACACTCATTGAACGCGTCATCCTTCTCCGCCTCACAGGACGGCTCTTAAAGGGTTGGCTGCGTTTCCCAAATTACCACAGCGGAACCTGCGCCTATTCTGTGGTCATGAGTATGAACTCCCAGCCAGGCTTCGGAACTTCCTCCAACCGCTTTCCGCAGAATTCCCAGCCGCTGGGATTGTGGCAGCAGGTGGGCAGCGGACCGCAGGTCCCGCGCTCACCCGCATGCCCGCCCGCACCGGTTCCGGTGCGCACTACGGCTCACCGCTCGGCCACCGGCGTCGGCAACGCAGTGTTACTGCTCGTTGCCGCTCTCGTCCTGGCCGGCGTCGGCGTCCTGCTCACCATGATGCTCGGCACTTCCGCACTGATCCTCTGCGGCATCCTGGCGCTGGTACCCCTGACAATCTGCATCCTGGGGATCCGCTGGATTGATCGATGGGACCCGGAACCTCGCGGTGCACTCACCTTCGCCTTCTTCTGGGGCGCTGGAATGTCCGTGGCGGTCACGCTGCTCCTCGGCCCGACAGTCACCGAACTATTGAGCGCGGGCTTCAGCGGGGCCGGGTCTGACGTCGTCGGTCCTGTCCTTCAGGCACCGCTCCTCGAGGAGGTTGCGAAGGGACTCGGTGTCCTGATCCTGGCGCTGTCCCACCGGAGCCACTTCGACGGGCCGGTCGATGGGATTGTCTACGCGGGTACTGTGGCGGCGGGCTTCGCCTTCACGGAGAACATCCTGTACTTCGGCGCGGCGCTAACCGATCCGGCCGGTATCGCCGGTCTGGTGACAGTCTTCGTCACGCGCGGCCTGTTTTCGCCTTTCGCCCACGTGATGTTCACTGCCGCGCTGGGCTTAGTGATTGGGCTGGCGGTTGCACGACGGCGGTCGGCGGGACGGTTGGGCGGGGCGTTCGTGCTGGGGCTCATTCCAGCCATCGCCGGTCATATGCTGTGGAACGGCGGCCTGGTCGTACTGTTCTCGGACTTCTTTTCGTTCTATTTCCTGGTCCAGGTCCCGCTCTTTCTGGCAGTGCTGCTCGGGGTGATTGCACTGCGGCGGGCTGAAAGGAAGGTCACAAGCCAGCGACTGGCTGAATACGCCGGCGCGGGGTGGCTGACCGAACAGGAAGTGGGGATGGTTGCCTCTCCCGCAGGGCGCACCGCTGCAATGGCCTGGGCGCGCAGTGTCGGTGCGGCGGATGCCATGAAGCGCTTTATCCGGACAGGGACCCGGCTTGCCTTCGTTCGGCAACGCCTGCGCGCAGGCCACGGCTCGACGTCGGACGGTCACCTTGAGCTGCAGTTGCTCGAAAACCTCAACTCTGCGCGCGGCCGGATGATCGCCGCTGCCTCCGCGCGCCGGATGTGGTGACCGGCGCGCGGAACGGGCACTAGCCCTGGTAGGGCATGAAGGTGGTCAGGCCAGCAGGGTCGGCTTCAGCTGCTGAAGGCGTCCCAGCAGACCGTTGATGAACGCGGGTGACTCATCTGTTGAGAGCATGGTGGCCAACTGGACGGCCTCGCTCACCGCGACGGTGTCGGGGACATCCTCGTTGTACAGCAGCTCCCAGGTTCCCACCCGCAGGATCATGCGATCCACGGCCGGCATACGGTCGAGCGTCCAGCCCTGGGAGTAGGTGCTCAGGAACTCGTCGATCTGGGAACCGTGAGCCATCACGCCTTCGATGATCTCCACCGAATACTCGTTGATGACGGTGTCGGTCTTCTCACGGCGGGCACGCAGCGCCTCAACCGGCGAAACGGAACGCTGCTCGGCCTCGAACAGGATGTCCAGGGCCCGCCGCCGCGCTTTGCTTCGGGCGCTCACTCGTTGACGCGTCCCAGGTACTCACCGGTGCGGGTGTCGACCTTCACCTTGGTCCCGGTCTCGAGGAACAGCGGAACCTGGATCTCGTAACCGGTCTCGACGGTTGCCGGCTTGGTACCCCCCGTGGAGCGGTCGCCCTGCAGGCCGGGCTCGGTGTAGGTGATCTCAAGGACAACCGACGGCGGCAGCTCCAGGTACAGGGCCGAGCCCTCGTGCATGGCGATGGTGACCATTTGGCTTTCCAGCATAAAGTTCTCGGCGTCACCGACGGTTGCACCCGGAACGGTGACCTGGTCGTAGTCGGTCGTGTCCATGAACACGAAGTCCTCGCCGTCCTTGTACAGGTACTGGTAGTCCCGGCGGTCAACGGTTGCGGTCTCGATCTTGAGCCCGGCGTTGAACGTCTTGTCGACTACCTTGCCCGACAGGATATTGCGGAGCTTGGTGCGCACGAAGGCACCGCCCTTGCCCGGCTTCACATGCTGGAACTCAAGCACGTTCCAGAGGTTCCCCTCGAGCTTGAGGACGGTCCCGTTCTTGATGTCGTTCGTGGTAGCCACGGATTCTCTTTCGTCGATTGACTGATGTTGGCGGCGTCAGAGCAGGCGCAGACAGGACTGTCCGGGATCTGCCCGCCAAAAGACCAGAGACCAGTCTACCCTGCCCTGCGCTGCCCGATCAGGACGCGATTTCCTGATACGCAGCAAACAGCAGTGAAGTGTCCGGAACCTCGAGGATGCCCGGGCGGGCAACGTCGTCGAGCACCACGAAGCGCAGAAGGTCGCCGCGGGCCTTCTTGTCCCGGCGCATGCCGTCAAGGAGGGCGGCCCAGCGGTCGCGTCGGTAGGTGATCGGCAGGCCGAGTGATTCGAGGATTTCCCGGTGACGGTCGGCGGTGGCGTCATCGAGCCGGCCGACCATGCGCGAGAGCTCGGCCGCGAAGACCAGCCCCACGGACACCGCGGCCCCGTGCCGCCACGAGTAGCGCTCCGCCAGCTCGATGGCGTGTCCGAGCGTGTGCCCATAGTTCAGGAATTCCCGCTTGCCAGACTCCTTCAGGTCCTCCGAAACAACCTCAGCTTTCACTGCGATCGACCGCTCAACGAGTTCCCGGAGAACATCGCTCGCGGGGTCCCGAACGGCGTCCGGATTGTTTTCGATCAGTTCGAGGATCTTCGGGTCAGCGATGAAACCGCACTTCACCACTTCCGCCATCCCGGTGATGAGCTCATTGACCGGCAGGGTTTGAAGTGCGTCCAGGTCCGCAAGAACCCCGGCCGGCGGGTGGAAGGCACCCACGAGGTTCTTCCCCTCGGCCGTATTGATCCCGGTCTTTCCGCCCACGGCAGCGTCCACCATGCCCAGGAGGGTGGTGGGCAGGTGCACCACCTTGACTCCACGGAGCCAGGTGGCGGCAACGAAGCCTGCGACGTCGGTGACGGCACCTCCGCCGACGGCCACAATTGCGTCGGAGCGGGTGAAGTCGTTCTGCCCGAGGACCTGCCAGCAGAAGGCGGCAACCTGAATGTGCTTGCCCTCCTCCGCATCGGGAATTTCAGCGGTGACGGCGGTCAGCCCGGAGTCGGCCAGCTGCTCACGCACGGTGTCGCCTGTGGTGCGAAGGGCACGCGGGTGGATTACCAGCACGCGCCGGACCCGCTCACCAAGCAGCGGCGCAACCCGGTCCAACAGTCCACGGCCGACGACGACGTCGTAATTCTCCGCCGGGGAGGTCCCCGTAACACGGATGGAAGTCGGTTCAGCGGTCATCGCCGGTAATCCTCTCAGTTGAAATGTGTCGCCGGTTCAGGTGGTCTTCGAGGCGGTCCACCACGACGTCGATGGTGGCTCCTCGCGTGTCGATGACGGTGTCCGCCAGGGACTCATAGATTGGCCGACGTTCCTTCTCGAGGCGCGCCCAGGTTTCTCCCGGGCCGCCGGTCAGGAGCGGACGGCCGGTATCGCCGCTGATGCGGGGCAGCACAGTGGCCAGGTCAGCATCAAGGAACACCACATGGGCTGAAGCCAGCAGGGTCCTGGTTCCCTGGTTCAGGACGGATCCGCCGCCCAGGGAGATTACCGTACCGCCGTCGGCGTCCGCGAACACCTCGGAGACCGTGGCGGCTTCAATCCGCCGGAAACCCGCCTCGCCGGCCTCCGCGAAGATCACCGGAATCGGCCCGTGCTTCTCGACGATGGCTGCGTCCGTGTCGACGAAACGCCACCCACGACGCTCGGCGATGCGGCGCCCGACCGTGGACTTCCCGGTGGCCATGAGTCCGATGAGCACCAGCGGTTCGGCACCCGCCGGCAGCATCAGGACAGGACCGAGTTCAGTGAGCTTGGGATGTTCTCCAGATAGGCTTCGAGGTTGCGGCGGGTTTCGCCAACGGAGTCGCCGCCGAACTTCTCGATCACGGCTTCGGCGAGAACAAGCGCAACCATTGCCTCGGCAACCACTCCGGCAGCCGGGACAGCGCAAACGTCGGAACGCTGGTGGTGGGCTTTCGCTGCATCGCCGGTCGTCACGTCGATGGTCTGGAGCGCCCGAGGAACCGTGGCAATCGGCTTCATGGCCGCACGCACGCGCAGCACTTCACCGATGCTCATTCCGCCCTCAATCCCGCCTGCACGATTGGTGGCCCGGGCGATTCGACCGGAATCCTCGCGCACGATTTCGTCATGTGCAGCGGACCCTCGGCGCCGGGCGGTTTCGAAACCGTCTCCGACCTCAACGCCCTTGATCGCCTGGATACCCATGAGCGCAGACGCCAGGCGGGCATCGAGGCGGCGATCCCAGTGCACGTAGCTTCCCAAACCCGGCGGGAGTCCGTAGGCAAGGACCTCGATAACTCCGCCAAGGGTCTCGCCTTCCTTGTGCGCGGCATCTACCTCCGCCACCATCGCAAGCGAAGTCTCACGATCGAAACAGCGCAGCGGATCTTCATCCAGCGCCAGTACGTCGCGGGGACCCGGAAGCGGTGACCCTTCCGGTACGGCAACCGAGGCAACGCCCACGGTGTGACTGACAAGTTCGATGCCGAGGGCCGACAGGAAGCTCGCGGCGACGGTCCCCAGCGCTACACGCGCGGCCGTCTCGCGGGCGCTTGCCCTTTCCAGGACCGGACGTGCCTCGTCGAACCCGTACTTCTGCATCCCGGTGAAGTCTGCATGACCTGGACGCGGGCGGGTCAGCGGCGCGTTCCGGGCGGAGTCCTGAAGCACCGCGGGATCCACCGGATCCGATGCCATGACCTGCTCCCACTTGGGCCATTCGGTGTTCCCCACCTCGATGGCAACGGGTCCGCCCTGGGTGAGCCCGTGCCGGACTCCCCCGATGATCCGCACCTGATCCTGCTCGAACTTCATGCGGGCGCCACGACCATAACCGAGCCGGCGCCGTGCCAGCGCGGCCTGGATGGCGTCACTGACGACCTCGACGCCAGCGGGCATACCCTCAATGATTCCGACCAAAGCAGGGCCGTGGGATTCCCCGGCCGTCAACCAACGCAACATACTTTCCATCCTGCCACGGGCTGCGCGCGCTCCTAGCGCCGCGGAGCCCCTACCGCGTCACACATCACATTTATGACAGCTTCCTCATTGCGGAATGCTGCGCCCGAGAACAGCCGCACCTGTTCAACCGCCTGGTAAAGGAGCATCTCCAGACCAGGAACTATCACACCGCCGAGAGCCGACCAGGCCTGCGCAAGCTGGCTGGGCCAGGGGTCGTAGGCGACGTCGAGCAGCACCCGCGGCGCGGTCGAATCGCCAGCCGACGACCGGGCTGCCGATGCCAGCTCAGCCGCAAGGCCATCTGCCCCATGCGGAGGAAGCGTGGAGATTACAAGCTCCGATGCCCCACACAGCTGGGCTGCGTCGTCGAAGGCGCGCAATTCCACGCTGGTCCCCACAGCTTCGCCGAGCGGCACCAGGGCCTCCGCTCTCGACACTGACCTCACACAGACCTGCACCCGGCCCACTCCCATGCGGCCCAGCGCCGCCACGGCTGCCGAAGCGGTTCCCCCGCCGCCAAGCACCACGGCGGAATCGGGAGACGCCGTTCCAGCGTGCCGTACTGCGCGGACTATTCCGTCGACGTCGGTGTTGTATCCCGTGAGACGGCGGCTTTCGCCCTGCCCGTCAGCCACGACGGTGTTGATCACGCCGAGCTCGGCCACACCTGGACCCACGGTGTCCATGTGCCTGAGCGTCTCCGCCTTGTGCGGCATGGTTACGGAAAGCCCGCGCCATGCCGGATCCGCCCGAACCCCGAGCAAGGTCTCATCCAACCGTTCCGGTGGTGTGTCTATCGCGCTGTAGCTGCAGTCGAAGCCGAGGAAGGTGTAGGCAGCTGCGTGCAGTTGCGGCGACTTAGAATGCGAAATTGGGTGGCCAATAACGCCGGCCCGGAATCGGGCCGGCGTATCAGCAGCAGTCACCTATTCGCACCTTCCGGCATTGTCGGCGCACCAGGCCTGGTACTCCTGAACGTACTGGGCGTGCTCAGCCAAGGTCTCCGAGAACT
Organism: Arthrobacter sp. JZ12; assembly: GCF_035189165.1. Lineage (NCBI taxonomy): Bacteria > Bacillati > Actinomycetota > Actinomycetes > Micrococcales > Micrococcaceae > Arthrobacter > Arthrobacter sp. JZ12. Next base: position 1,774,956 of record NZ_CP045246.1, read on the forward strand.
TCGTCTCTCCGGAGTCGAGGTTCACGGTGACCCAGTAGTAGTAGGGAACATCAGCCGGGTTGACGGCCGCTTCAATGGCTTCGGCGCTCGGTGAACCGATCGGACCCACCGGGAGTCCCTCGTTGGCGTAGGTGTTGTACGGGTTGGACTTGTCGGACTTCTCCTCGTCCGTGAGGTTGTAGCTCTTCCGTCCGAGCCCGTAGGTCACCGTCGCGTCCGACTGGATAAGGCCGTTGGTCTCAGTGTTGTCCGGACCGAGCCGGTTCATGATGGAACCGGCCACCTGCGCATAATCTGCCTGGCCTGCTTCCGCCTGCACGATGCTCGCGATGGTCAGGATGCGGTATTGCTCGGCAGGGTCGGTCACGCCGGCCTCTTCGAGGGCTGCGAAGGAGTTATCCACCATCTGCTGGATGACCTCGGTAGCGGTGATGTCCAGATCGAACCGGTACTCGCCCGGATAGAGGAAGCCCTCAAGGCTGGGAGCCTGGTCAGGAATGCCGAACTGGGTTGGATCCTCAGCAAGCGCCTCGAATTCTTCCCGCGCAATTCCGGTGGACTCGGCAAGGATGTCAAAGACCTCGTTTTGCCTCAGATCCCGGGCCACTGCGGCGTAATGGACGCCGGCGCCGGGCTCGGCGAGCAGCGCTTTCGCCGCGTCTTCCGAATTCATCTGGTACTTCATCTCGTACTCGCCGGGCTGGATGACGCGGCCGTCCGAGACACTGGAGAGCGCATTCAGGAACTCATCGGAGCTCGCAACGATGTCCTGCTGCTCGAGGCTGTTGCCGATGATCAGGGGCCCGGCGCCCTCGTCCACAGTGAAGGTGACGGAACCCGTACCCGGGCCCGCATAATCCGTTACTTCTCCGACGCCGAGCAGGTTCCTCAGGAACATGGCGGCCGCAACAACCACGCCGACAAACCCAAGCACCACGATAAGCATCACGATGGTACGGCGACGACGGCGCCGCTGCCGCGACTTCGAAGGGCGACGGCGACGACGGGATGGCATGTCCGCTTCGAAAAACTGTTCCACCGGCTCGGGGTGCACCGGGTAGTGCTCCTCGTAGTAGTCGTCCGGGTGCTGTTCAGCTCCGTGATCGGCTGCCGGAGAGGGAGGATAACGATGGCTCACTGCTCCTCTTTCCTCCAACTGTAGGTCTGCGAAATGTCTGACTCCTCGGATGAGGCCGGCGGTGGATTTTCACGATCCTGCCGCCGGTGCTGAACGACCGGCTCCCCCACATCCCGCTCGAGGTTTCTTTGCATATCGATGGCATGCTGAAGAATCGCCACTGCCGCCACCTGATCTACCACCTTACGGTGTTCCCGACTGTTCAAGCCAGCTTGACGGAGAGAACGATGAGCCGAGACGGATGTGAGGCGTTCGTCGATCAGGCGAACCGGCAGGTCCAGGCCGGCTGCGTCCAGCGCGCCGACCAAGGCTTGCGCATACTCGCGGGCCATGGTCGTGGAGGCCGATTCGGTGCCGCTGAGGTTCCGGGGAAGGCCAACGAAGATTTCAACGGCCTCGAGGTCCTGAATGTTCCTCACCAACAAAAACAGGTCCCTGTTCTTCTTGAGGTCGCGGCTTAGCGTGCGGACCGGTGTGGCCACCAGGCCATCCCTGTCGCACGCCGCCACTCCCACGCGGGCCATTCCGACGTCGACGCCGATCTTGACGCCGGACGGGTACGCCTCAGAGGTCACCTAACTACTCCTAGCGGCCCGCCACGGCTGCGCGGACCGCTTCCAGCGCTGCAGGAACCTTCGCCGGATCCGAGCCGCCGCCCTGCGCCATGTCGTCCTTGCCGCCGCCGCCACCGCCGAGAACTCCGGCCGCGGTCCGCACCAGGGCGCCCGCCTTGACACCGGCGAGCCGCGCTTCCTCGCTGGTGACAACGAGGATCACCGGCCGTTCCTTGCTTACTCCTGCCACCGCTACCACGGAAGCGGCTGATCCCAGCCGTCCACGCAGATCGAGGGCGAGGCTGCGCAGGTCATCCGCGCTGCCCACTTGGCCGGCGTCGTGGGTGATGAGACGTACCCCGTCCACGTCTTCGGCCGTGTTGACCAGGTTGGCAGCAGCGTTCGAAAGCTGTTCCTTGCGGAGACGCTCCAGCTCCTTCTCCGCAGCCTTCAGGCGATTCAGGGTTGCACCCAGGCGCTCGGGCAACTGGGTGGACGGCACCTTCAGCATCTCGGACAGTTCCGTCACCAGGGCACGCTCGGCGGCCGCGTGGCGAAATGCATCCATACCCACCAGGGCTTCAACGCGACGGTTTCCGGAACCGACGGACTGTTCACCGAGCAGGGTGAGGGTACCGATGAGCGAAGTGGACTCCACGTGGGTGCCGCCACACAGCTCCCGCGACCAGGCGCCGTCGATCTCGACAACCCGCACCCGGTCACCGTAGGCCTCGCCGAACAGTGCCGTGGCGCCGAGTGCCTTGGCCTCATCGAGCGCCATCACCTTCGTCTCCACGGTGTGGTTGCTGCGGATTGCGAGGTTCGAGACTTCCTCGATCTCGGAACGAGCAGCCGCGCTGATTCCTTCACCCCAGGCGAAGTCGAACCGCAGGTAGCCGGCCTTGTTGAAGGAGCCGCGCTGCAGGGCCTCCGGGCCGAGGACCTGGTGCAGGGCCGCGTGTACGATGTGCGTGCCCGAGTGGGCCTGCTCGCCGGCGTGGCGGCGCTGGCGGTCGACCGCGGCGATCACCCGCGCGTCCTGGGTGATTTCGCCTTCGCGCACCACCGCGCGGTGGACGCTGAGTCCCTTGATCGGGCGCTGGACGTCGGTCACCTCCACCGTGAATCCATTGCCGGTGATGAGTCCGACGTCGGCGGCCTGGCCACCCGCTTCAGCGTAGAAAGGGGTGCGGTCGAGAATGAGCTCGATTTCCTCGCCCTGGCGAGCGACCGGGACCGATGCACCGTTGCTGACGATGCCGCGGACAACAGCCTCGCTGGTCAGCTCGTCGTAGCCGGTGAAGATCGTGTCGCCGGTTGCCAGCAGCTCGTTGAAGACTGTCATGTCCGCGTGACCGGCCTTCTTGCCTTTGGCATCGGCCTGCGCACGCTGCCGCTGCTCAAGCATCAGTGCCCGGAAGCGCTCAGCGTCCACCGACACACCGGCTTCCTCGGCCATCTCCAGCGTCAGGTCGATCGGAAAACCGTATGTGTCATGGAGGCTGAAGGCGTCCTCGCCGGACAGCGCCCGGCCGGCCGCCTTCGACTCGCGCACGGCTTCCTCAAGCCGGGCGGTGCCGGACGAAATGGTGCGCAGGAAGGCTTTCTCCTCCGCGTAGGCGATGCGGCTGATCCGCTCGAAGTCACGCTCAACCTCGGGGTAGACGCCCTTCATGGCGTCCCGCGAGACGGGAAGGAGGTCAGGGAGGCAGGCCTTCTCGACGCCGAGCAGGCGCATGGCGCGGACGGCGCGTCGGATGAGGCGGCGCAGCACGTAGCCGCGGCCCTCGTTCGAAGGGGTGACACCGTCGGCGATGAGCATCAGGGCCGAACGGACGTGGTCGGCGACAACGCGCATCCGGACATCGTCCTGATGGTGCGGGTCATCGTCGGACTCTGCGCTGGTGTATTCGCGGCCGGACAGTTCCGATGCCTTGTCCAGGACGGGACGCACCTGGTCCGTCTCATACATGTTCTCGACGCCCTGCAGCACCATGGCGAGGCGCTCAAGTCCAAGGCCGGTGTCGATATTCTTCTTGGGCAACTCACCGGCTACATCGAAGTCGTCCTTGCTGCGCACGGCAGAAAGCCGGTACTGCATGAACACCAGGTTCCAGATTTCGACGTAGCGGTCTTCGTCCGCCTGCGGACCGCCGTCCTTGCCGTACTCGGGGCCCCGGTCGTAGAAGATCTCGGAGCACGGACCTCCGGGTCCGGGCTGGCCGGTGTTCCAGTAGTTGTCCTTCTTCCCGAACTTCTGGATGCGTTCGGCAGGGAACCCCACTTCGTCACGCCAGATCGCCAGCGCTTCGTCGTCCTCCTGGTACACCGTGACCCACAGCCGGTCGGCGGGCAGTCCGAAGCCGCCGTCGTCGACACTGCTGGTGAGCAGTTCCCATGCCATGCGGATGGCATTCTGCTTGAAGTAGTCCCCGAAGGAGAAGTTGCCGCACATCTGGAAGAAGGTCCCGTGGCGCGCGGTCTTACCCACTTCGTCGATGTCACCCGTTCGGATGCACTTCTGGATGCTGGTCGCGCGATTGTACGGCGGCACTTCCCGCGCCGTCAGGTAGGGGATGAACGGAACCATGCCTGCGACGGTGAACAGGAGCGACGGGTCACTCGATACCAGGGACGCCGAGGGAACACGGGTGTGCCCCTGGCCTTCGAAGTAGTCGAGCCAGCGACGTGCGATCTCTTGGGACTTCATGTGGGTGTGGATCCTTCAGTGTTGCGCGCGATCGGTGCGCAGCGGTGGGGTTCGGTTCTCGCTAGCCGGACGGCCGGCAGGTCAGGAACGGGGTTCCGAGTCGATGCCGAGGGCAGCCCGTAGGTCGTTTTCGCGCTCGTGCATTCCCTCGCGCATGGCGTCGGCGAAGTCCGCGACAGTGTCGGTGAGCCGGCCGACCGCACGGTTCAGTCCCTCGGGACCGACCGCGGACTTCATCGCGGCGACCTTGCGAATCGCCACTACACCGATGGCTGCGCCCGCAGCGAGCCAGAAAAGCCTCTTGATCATGGGTTCGTCCTCGTCTGTTCTTCTGGTTCGGTCACCGGCTGCGACGGCGCGAAACAGGCCTGCGCCGGCCTGCCAAAGCGCTTCGTACGCCGTAGGAGAATGCCGCGACCTTGATCAGCGGTGAACCGATCGTCGCGGCGACCAGTGACGAGAGCGCGGAGATGTTGGCGGAGGCATCGGACACGTTCGAGGTGATGCCGTCGACGTTCTTCAACTGCTGGTGGGTTGTCGAAACAGTGCTCGTCACCTCGTCGATCAGCGGGGTGGTGCCCTCACTTAAGGAGCGGATGGCTTGGCGGAGCTCGTCGAAGACCTTGCCGAGCTTCCAGACGGGTATGGCGAGCAATGCCACGAGTACCGCAAAAACCCCGGCGGCGATGAGTCCGGCGATATCTCCACCTGACATTTGATGAACAACTCCTTAACCGTCTACTGAACCTTCTACTGAAGCGTGGCCTGGCGGACTCGCTTGGCGAAGATCCCCTATGTACCTTACCTACTCAAGAGCCCGCGGCGTGCGCCGCGGGCTCTTGGGTAACTGATGTTCAGTTGTACTGCCGATACGCCGAAGACGGCGCCGGATCAGCGTGCGTAGTATTCCACCACGAGCTGCTCTTCACAGGTAACCGGAACCTCGGAACGCTTGGGGCGGCGGACCAGGCGTGCCTGGAGCTTCTCAAGCTGAACGTCGAGGTATCCCGGGACCGGGGGAAGCACGTCGCGGTGTCCACCTGCGGCGGCAACCTGAAGCGGAACCATGGTTTCGCTGCGGCTGTGCACGTGGATCAGCTGTCCTTCGCTGACGCGGAAGGACGGACGGTCCACGCGGGCGCCGTCAACCATGATGTGGCGGTGAACCACGAGCTGGCGGGCCTGGGCGATGGTGCGGGCGAAGCCTGCACGCAGCACCAGCGCGTCGAGACGCATCTCGAGCAGCTCGATCAGGTTCTCACCGGTCAGGCCGGCGGTCCGGCGGGCTTCTTCGAAGACCCGGGTCATCTGGGCTTCGCGGATGCCGTACTGGGCGCGCAGACGCTGCTTCTCGCGCAGACGTACTGCGTAGTCGCTGTCCTGCTTGCGGCGGGAGCGGCCGTGCTGACCCGGTGCGTACGGACGACGCTCCAGGTACTTCTCGGCCTTCGGGGTCAGGGCAATGCCGAGGGCACGCGAAATGCGGACCTTACGGCGGGCACGTGTGTTGGTAGCCACGTTTACCTTTCATTGTTTTGCGGCAAAGCAGTTCACACCGACGAATCGGGTGGACTCTTTCTTGTGTCGCTGGCCTCCATGCACGGAGAGCCGGAAGTAGCCGCTTTCCGGTACTACAGCCCGCAGTCCTCAGATCCCGCCCTGCTTCTCGCCGGATGGTTTCCCATCAGGTAACTCATCGAAGTAACAGGGCACGGCTGAGCCGCGGCTTGCCAGTCAACCATCAATCCTAGCAGTCCTCAACGATCCCGAATAATGGAGCGCAGCTTTTCCAGCCGCGCGGCGACCGCGCGCTCCGCTCCCCTGTCAGTCGGCAGGTAGTAATCCGTGCCCACGAGATCGTCGGGCGCGTACTGCTGGCTGGCGATGCCGTGCGGCTCGTCGTGGGAGTAGACGTAGCCCTTGCCATGGCCCAACTGGCGGGCACCAGGATAGTGCGCATCGCGCAGGTGCGCGGGTATGCCCTGTCCCCGTCCGGCGCGCACGTCCGCGATTGCCCGGTTGATTCCGTTGTAGGCGGCGTTCGATTTGGGAGCAGTTGCAATGTGTACCACCGCTTCGGCCAGGATGATGCGCCCCTCAGGCATGCCCACCAACTGGACGGCCTGCGCCGCAGCAACTGCCGTCTGCAGGGCCGTCGGGTCGGCCATCCCTACATCTTCCGCAGCCGAGATCATCAGCCGCCGGGCGACGAAGCGCGGGTCCTCGCCGGACTCGAGCATGCGGGCCAGGTAGTGCAGCGCCGCATCGACATCCGAACCGCGCAGGGACTTGATGAACGCACTGGCCACGTCGTAATGCTGGTCTCCTGCCCGGTCGTAGCGCAGGGCAGCAACGTCAACGGCTTTCTCGGCGTGGGCTAGCGCTACCCTGACCGGAGTCTCCTCGCCCACTCCCTCCTCGGGTGTGGAAGCCGCCGCCTCAGAACGCGCGACGACGGCAGCGGCTTCGAGCGCCGTCAGCCCGCGGCGCGCATCGCCTGCAGCCAACCGAACCAGATGCTGCAGGGCTTCGTCGTCCACTTCGATTTCGCCGGCGAGCCCCCGCGGGTCGCTGACGGCGCGCCGAAGGAGCCCGGAGATGTCCTCCTCGGTGAGCGGCCTGAGCGTCTGCAGGAGCGAGCGCGACAACAGCGGCGAAACGACGGAGAAGGACGGGTTCTCGGTAGTGGCGGCTATGAGGACTACCCAACCGTTCTCGACCCCCGGCAGCAGGGCGTCCTGCTGCGCCTTGTTGAAGCGGTGGATCTCATCCAGGAACAGGACGGTGGTGATGCGGTGCAGGTCCCGGTTGGCAAGCGCCTCATCCATCACCCGGCGGACGTCCTTCACGCCCGCCGTAATGGCCGACAGTTCAACGAACTTCCTGCCCGGACCACGGGCGATCACGTGGGCAAGCGTTGTCTTGCCGGTTCCAGGCGGACCCCAAAGAATGACCGACGTCGGTGCGCCGGCGCGGGCGGCAGCCTCCCCTCCGGCAAGCGTCCGGAGCGGAGACCCGGAACCCAGCAGATGCTGCTGGCCCACCACTTCGTCCAGCGTGCGCGGTCGCATCCGTACGGCGAGCGGACTGCGAGGGCGGTTCCGCTCGCTGCCTGTGCCGGTACCCGGCCCATTGTGCTCATCCGCGTCGTGCTCGTCCGCGTACATGCTGAATAGGTCGTTCATTAGAGCAAGGCTACTGTGAACCCCTGACATCGTTCGTAGCGACCGGAAAGAAGAGCAATGCAGGACAGTCGCCTGGTTCTTGTCCCGCCTGACCGCCTTCCCGGCTGGGTCCGGCGCTTCGGCGAACGTAACGGGGACTTCTCAACGCAGGCGGCCCCCGGCGTCGTCGTTCTTCGGGCGGTCAATGGCTGCACCGCCGAGATCAAGGTCCCGCAGGCTGATGTGGCGACATCCGGTCACGCCGAGCCGGAGACAGTGCCCAGCGAGACCGAGCCCAGCAGCCCGGATGCAGCCGTCGAGAACTTGCTTCGCCTAACGGCGGCGCCCAGGACAGTGGGCCTGCTCCTTGTCCGGCGCGGTGGTTACGGCGTCGGAGTCTCACGGAACGGTGAACTGCTGGCCTCGAAAACAGGAACCCGCTACGTACAGTCTCGCACTGCGGCCGGTGGGTGGTCCCAGCAGAGATTTGCGCGACGCCGGGCGAACCAGGCCGATGCGCTCGTGGAGTCCACGGTTGAACGCGCAGCGGCCATCTTCGGGGACTTCGCCCTGGACGTGATGCAGCCCGGCGGTGACGCGCAACTTGTCGGTGAATGCCTTGCGCAGAGCCCGCTCGCCACGTACCGGTCGCTTCCGCGGCTGCCGCACCTTCCGGTGCAGGACCCGCGGCTGGACGTGCTGCGCAAGGCAGCAACGGATGCCAACGCCGTGCGGATCCACCTAACCGGAATCCCCGCTGGCTAGCTGGGCTTCAGGCCATACGCCCCTCTGACGGAAGCATCGTTCAGGATCCGCTTAGGAAGCGGCCTGACGCAGTGCAGCGATCGCCCCGGCCGGATCGTCCGTACCGTATACGGAGGAACCGGCTACAAAAACCGTCGCCCCTGCCTCGGCCGCACGGACGATGGTTTCCTCCGTAATTCCCCCGTCCACCTGGATAGCCACAGGAAGGTTTGCGCCACGGACTGCCTCCGCAGTACGGCGGATCTTCGGAAGGGTGGATTCAAGGAAGGATTGCCCGCCGAAGCCGGGTTCAACGGTCATGATCAGCACCATGTCCAGCTCACCAAGCATGTCCAGATACGGCTCGACGGCCGTGGCCGGCCTGAGGGCCATGCCGGCCTTGGCGCCGGCGCTCCGAAGTTCCCGGGCCAACCTGATCGGTGCCTGGGCAGCTTCGGCATGGAATGTGACCGAAGCCGCACCTGCCTCCGCGTACTGCGGGGCCCAACGGTCGGCGTCGTCAATCATGAGGTGCACGTCCAGGGGAACAGGGCTCACGGCCTGGATGCGCTTCACGATGGGTAGCCCGAGGGTCAGGTTCGGCACAAAGCTGTTGTCCATCACGTCGACGTGCACGGCATCGGCGGTGGCGATCCGGTCCAGCTCGGACTGAAGGTTCACGAAGTCTGCCGACAGGATGCTCGGGTGGATACAGCAGGTGCTCATACTGGGCCTTTCGTCGATTGAATTCCGTGGACCGACCGGCGGCCGTCCGGACTAGGCTGCGTTCCGCTGAATCAGCGCAAGGAACATGGCGTCGGTGCCGTGCACGTGCGGCCACAACTGGGCCGTCGATTCGTGCCCTGCCTGCAGGGCTCCGGTGAGGCTCACTGCGTCGAGTGCCTTCCCGGCATCGATTAGCGTGTAGCCGTCCCTGCCGCGCAGGCTGTCCTGGACGACGGCGGTGGTCTCGGCAGGATGCGGCGAGCAGGTGACGTAAGCTACGACGCCGCCGGGGCGCACGGTATCCAGTGCCTCCTTCAGCAACCCGCGCTGAAGCGGACCCAGCTCAGCGAGGTCCGAGGGCTTCCTGCGCCAGCGTGACTCGGGCCGTCGCCGCAGTGCACCCAGGCCGGTGCAGGGTGCATCTACCAGAATACGGTCGAAACCGTCGGGGTAGGCCGCCGAGATGGTCCTGCCGTCTCCCACGCGCACGCTCCATACCTTGGGGTCGACGGCGGAAAGAGACTGGCGGACGAGCGCAGCGCGGTGCTCGGCGGGCTCGTTGGCTACAAGCGTGTTTCCCTGCTGCTGTGCGATGGCACCCAACAGCGCGGATTTGCCGCCCGGACCGGCGCACAGGTCCAGCCAGTCCTCCCCTCCGCCTTCACCCTGTTGCAGCTCGACAGCAGCCAGGGCTCGGGCCACAAGCTGTGATCCGACGTCCTGCACGCGCACCTGTCCCCTGCGCACACTTTCGAGGCGTCCGACGTCGCCGGCTGCGAAGAGTGCCGAGCCCTCCACGAGGTCTCCCCGCTTTGCCCCGGCCTCTATGGCCTCCTCCAGGGATCCGATGCCAGGTAGAGCAATCAGGTTGACGACCGGGGCGGCGTTGTCTGCCTCCAGCAGCTCGTCTATCTCCGCAACACTTCGGCCGTGTCCCACGAGGCTCTGCCGCATGGTACGGACCACCCACTCGGGATGGGCGTGCTTCAGTGCGCTGACCCGTACGGGGTCCTCCACCCCCTCCGTCAGGACTTCCAGCCACTCGTCGAAGGACCGCCTCGACACCTTCCGCAGCACGGCGTTTATGAGCGAGGACGGTCCGGCACCGATGACCGCCCTGGCCAACCCGACCGTCTGATCCAGGGCAGCGTGCGGAGGAACCCGCATGGCCATCAGCTGGTGCACGCCGAGCCGCAGGGCGTCGAGAATCGCGGGATCGAGCTGGTCAAGCGGTCGGTCGACACACAGGCCAAGGATCGCGTCATACGTGCCCTGCGCGCGCAGCGCCCCATATGCGAGTTCCGTCGCGAACCCGGCATCCTGGCGTCCCAGGCGGTGCTTCCGAATGCTGGCGGGCATGACGAGGTTGGCGTAGGCGTCCTCGGACGCGACCGCCCGAAGCACTTCGAACGCGACCAACCTGGCAGGATCGGCGCGACGGGTTCGCTCAGATGGTGCGCTGGCGGAGAACTGGCGCGTTCCGGATCTGTTCCGTTCACGTCCGCGCTCGTTGCGGCGGCTTTGGCCTCCGGTTCTGCGTTCGGGGGTCATGAGAAGCTCAATTCCTGGCCACGGACTCCCCGAAACCATTCAGCGGCGGACAGTGGTTTGCGGCCGGCGGGTTGAATGCCGCCCAGCTGGACTGCGTGGGACCCCGTCCCGACAAGGACCGCGCCGTCTTTCTCTGTGACGGTCCCCGGCGCCACGTCTGACACGTCCGGCCTCAGGATCACGGCTCCCAGCTTGCAGCGCTGGCCATCGAGCATGGTCCACGCCCCCGGCTCGGGTGTGACGCCGCTGATACGCCGTTTCACCGCGAGGGCAGGGTCCGACCACCGAATGCGCCCGTCTGCGCTGGAGAGCTTGGGAGCCAGGGTTACCTCACCCTCCTGCGGCACGGGCCGCGCCCGGCCCTGTTCCAGTGCGGACATGGTCTGCGCGAGCAGGACCGCGCCGCTGATGGAGAGCCGGTCGAGCAGGGCGCCGCTGGTGTCATCGGGCAGAACCCGCTCGGTCAGGGTGCCGAAGACGGGCCCTGTGTCGAGTCCTTCTTCGAGCAGGAAGGTTGAGGCGCCGGTGATGTCGTCGCCGTTGATCAGGGCGTGCTGCACCGGCGCAGCGCCCCGCCAGGCGGGCAGCAGCGAGAAGTGCAGGTTCACCCAGCCGTGGCGAGGGATCCGAAGGGCCGACGGCGGAACAAGACCGCCGTACGCAACGACGGCTGCGGCGTCGAGCTTCAGATCTGCGAGCCGCGCAACAACTGGCTCGTCGATGCGGTTTGCCTTAATGATCTCCAGGCCGGCGTCAGCGGCAGCGGCAGCAACCGGGCTGGGAGTAAGAACCCGCTTCCGGCCGACCGGCGCATCAGTACGCGTAAGCACGGCAACCACTTCGTGCCCTGCCCTGCGCAGTTCGTCCAGGGAAGCCACGGCCACCTGCGGAGTGCCGGCGAATAAAATCCTCACTGCTCTCCCCTGCCCTGCCCGCTAACTGCCGATCCCATTCCGAAGACCGAACCGACCGCTGCTGACCGCTGGGTCACGGTTTGGGTTGCCACTGCGTTGTACTGGGAATTACGGATGGCGCGCATAGCAGTCCGGCGGTCCTCCCCGGCGAGCCGGTCAATATACAGCCGTCCGTCCAGGTGATCGGTTTCGTGCTGGAAGCAGCGGCTAAGCATTCCGGAAGCTTCCAATTCGATGGTGGCGCCTGTGACATCGAATCCGGTTAGCGATACCCGATCCACTCGCGGCAGGGCAAACCCGATGCCGGGAACCGACAGACACCCCTCCTGGTCGTCCGACTGCATGCCGCTGCCCAAAGTGAGTTGCGGATTGACCACGTGTCCAACCTGACCGTCGACGGCGTAGGTGAAGACCCGCAGACCTACGCCAACCTGAGGCGCCGCGAGACCTGCACCCCGTACTGCGTGCATGGTTTCGAGCATGTTGTCGACCAGCCGCACGAGATCCTGACCGAAGTCCGTCACCTCTGCTGCGGGGGTGCGGAGCACGGGGTCCCCGATCATCCTGATACTCAGAACCGCCATTCGGTCTATGCGTCCTCACCTGTGGTTGTGCTGGACCAGGCGGACATGGCCCGGTCGTTGAAATGCCGTGTCAATTCTAGGGCAGCAGCCGGATTTCAACTTCGGGAGCCCTGGAGCTGCACTCCAGGCACCTGCGGCGGAGGCGGCACGGGCAGCAGCGGCCTACCTGCTTCGGCCACCTGTGTCCCTGCTTCCCAGGCCCGCCGCAGCGCACAGAACTTGTACCAGTGCTCGCGAAGTACCTCCGGATTTGCGCGGTGCGCGCGCACTTCCGTCTGCCCTACCGCAATTCCCAACAGCACGGGATCCGCGCCGTACTGCCAGGGTTCCCAGACTCCCCTTACCGGATCCACCAGCGATTCCTGGGCTTTCATGCCGGCGACCAACTGCATGACCACCTTCTCGTCGAGCGGCTTCACGAACCCGTCCCGGTCGGTAGCGCGGGTCTTGAAGTCCAGGATGCAGAGCCGTCCACCGATGGTCGCCACCAGGTCCAGCGTGCCGGCGTATCCCACCTCGGAGTTCCACACCGTGATCTCCGGCGCGATCGGCTTCACCTGATAGAGGTCCCACCACTCATCGAACCGGGCAGCGAAGGGCTCCTCGCCATGTGCCGCCAGGTCTGCACGCGCCTGTTCCACAGTGTGGGCGCGACCAAGGTCCCGCAGCGCAACCTGTTCACAGTAGAAGTGCACCCTGGTGCCGCGCCGGGCTGCCTCCTCCCGGTAGCGTTCGGCAGCTTTGGAAGCGTCCTGGATAACGGCGCGCATTTCTCCGGCGTTGCCCAGGGAAGCAGGAAGCCGCGGATCCTGAGCAAGGGCGCTGGCTGCCATATAACCGAACCATCCGTCCAGCGAAGTGGGCTGCGACTGGGAAATGACAGTGGTGATGGACGGAACGACGGGAGGCTCCGATGTGGATCGGGAGTACATGCGCCCGCGGTCGGTGGCGTGCGCAAGGAGCGGCTCGGTCATGTTTTAAGTGTGTCATCCCGGTCCGACAGTTCCGGAACGCCGAAAGGATGCTGGAACACCAGGAATCCTATCCCAGGCACAGATGGCTCCGCGTCTATAACCCATTACCGGCCATTTGGGCGGGAGGCGCTCCGGAGCTGGCCCAATTGGACGAACCCCCAATCCTCCTATATTGTTTTTACTCGTTGGAAAGACGCCGGGAAGTCCGCAAGGGCACTCAAAGGCCCGGTTCATTCCTCTGCGGACGTAGCTCAGCTGGCTAGAGCACCACCTTGCCAAGGTGGATGTCGCGGGTTCGAATCCCGTCGTCCGCTCGCAAGTCACTGTAATCGCCGGTCTCAGCCGGTGATCCCGCTCAGGTGGGTCATGGTGGGGTGGCCGAGAGGCGAGGCAGCGGCCTGCAAAGCCGTATACGCGGGTTCGAATCCCGTCCCCACCTCTGTACGGTGGTTTGCAGCAGGACTTGCAGCAGTGCATGACCTGGGCGATTGGCGCAGCGGTAGCGCGCTTCCCTGACACGGAAGAGGTCACTGGTTCGATCCCAGTATCGCCCACGCAAGGCGCCTCCATGAGAGGCGCTTTTTCGCGGACGTAGCTCAGCTGGCTAGAGCACCACCTTGCCAAGGTGGATGTCGCGGGTTCGAATCCCGTCGTCCGCTCTGTAGCAGTTGTATTAACGGTCGGAAGTCTTCACTCAGTCGGGTGGAGACTTCCGGTTTTTAAACGTTCGGGTGTTCAACCCTGCGGGTGTTCAAACCTTCCGGTGTTCGAACCGAGCTTCAACTGCCAGGACGGCCCGGAATCTAGTGCAGCAGCTTGAGACCAATAACACATCCAACGATGCCTAAAACCAGCAGGACTTTCAGTACCGAAGCGGGTTCACCTTCGAAAGCCATCGCATAGGCAACAGTGAGAGCCGCCCCAATCCCCACCCACACCGCGTACGCTGTGCCCGTGGGCAGGGTACGCATGGCCCAGGCCAAACCGGCCATACTCAGGATGATTCCGAAAACGAAGACGACGGTCGGTCCGGCTTTACTGAGCCCCTCTGACTTTCCCAGGGCCGTGGCCCAAACCGCCTCAAATACCCCGGAGATAACGAGAACTACCCAAGCCATGATTGATTTGCTCCTCAGCGCCGTCTTGTCGCCCTCCGGGTACGGCGCACCTCGTCCGGGTGCCATCTTGGCCAACTCAGGCTTTCACACCCGATGTGCACGGGCAAGACGAGTCTCGCTGAGGGCGAAACGTCCTCCCCTTACATGGCGCCCATACGCTCTCTAGGATGGAATGCGCGGGGAACAAGGGGTTCCCCAGGAGAGAAGGGAGGTGTCTGTGTCTGTATTTGACGGGCTCAAAGGCAAGGCTGGAGAGTTGAAGAGCAGAGCAGCCGGACTCGTGGACGGCAACTCGGGAATGATCAAGGAGGGCATCGGCCACGCTGGGAGCTTCATCAACAGCAGGACCGGTGGGAAGTACTCCGACAAGATCAGCACCGTTCAGTCCAGGGCCTTCTCGATGATCGACAACGTCGACAGCAAGGACGGCAATCGTCTGGCAGGTTCCGCCAACCCTGCGGCCTGACAGTCTTTAGCACCGACAAAGGGGCGCCGGCCCTGTCGAGAGACAGCGCCGGCGCCTTTGTCATGCCTTGGCCGTATTACACCCGAACGGATTCAACTTCGCCGGACTACCCGTGATCGATCCGCTGTGATGGATCACCTTGACCGATCCCGTGACCGGATTCTCCTGACTGATCGTCCCTAACGGGTTTGCCTCAATTGCCCGAATCGCCGCCCTGCCGGGCCAGGGCGGTAAGTCGCGAGACCGCCCGGTAGTACTTCTTCATGTAACCGCCCGACATCATCTCGGGAGTGAAGAGTTCGCTGAGCGGAGCACCGCTTGCAAGGATGGGCACATCACGGTCGTAGAGACGGTCGGCCAAAACCACGAAGCGCAGGGCGACCGCCTGCTCGGTGATGGTCTGGACGTCGTGCCACGCGACGGCGTCGATTCCGTCGATCAACTGCCTGTACCGGCTCGGATGGACTCCAGCGAGGTGCGTGATGAGGTCCTCGAACTGGTCCTCAGCGACGACGGTGCCATCCGGAAAATTCCTGGCGCGCCTGCGGACCTGCTGCTCGGTGAGCGGTGGCGGTGCCTCCGGCAGCCCGCGGTGCCGGTAATCCTCGCCATCAATGCGGATGACATCGAACTGGCTGGACAGCACCTGAATCTCACGCTGGAAGTCGACAGCGGCGAACCGCCCCTCCCCCAACGATCCGGGCAAAGTATTGGACGTCGCGGCGAGCTTTACTCCGGCATCGGCCAACTCCCGCATAAGCCGGGACATGAGGACCGTATCGCCCGGGTCGTCGAGTTCGAATTCGTCAATGCAGACAAGCTTGTAGCTGCTCAGCGCATCAACGGTCCGCCGGAAGGACAGAGCCCCGACGAGGTTGGTGTACTCGACGAACGTTCCGAACGCCTTTCTGCCGGAGGTCGCGTGCCACAGCGAGGACAGCAGGTGGGTCTTGCCCACGCCGAACCCGCCGTCCAGATAGATGCCGGCCCTGCCCTGGTCACGCTTGGCACCGAAGAGTTTCCTGAATCCGCTCGGCTCGGGCGCATTGACTCCGGCTGCAAACGTGCGCAGTTCCTTGACGGCCGCTGCCTGGGAGGGCTGCTTGGGATCCGGCCGGTAGGACTCGAAGGAGACTGATCCGAACCGCTGCGACGGGAAGAACCCATCCAGTAGTTCGTCGACAGAAACCTGGGGAGTTCGTTGGGTCAGATGCTCAATGGTGGCCACAGGCGGGTGCGTCTTTCGTAGGCTGCTGGAGGATCGGGCCGGAGAGGCCGTGCTAGGCAAGGATACGTCAGCCGACTGACCTGCAATGCTTCCTCCACCGGTGCTTCCAGCAGTCTTGCGAGTCATTGTGGCGCCTTGTGACCTATGCGGAAGCAATCGCATAAACCCGTGGTTAGGCTAGGTGTGAGGTAGCAATCGTCAACGAAGGAAGGCTCCAACGGATGGCTGTCGCAACAGATCCCCACGCAAAGTTCGCAGAGTACGCACACCCCGAGCGCCTGGTCTCGACCGAGTGGCTTGCTGAGAACCTGGGTACCCCCGGCCTTGTGGTCGTGGAGTCCGACGAGGATGTACTCCTCTATGAAACCGGACACATTGAAGGCGCGGTCAAGATCGACTGGCACACAGACCTCAACGACGAAGTCACACGTGACTACGTCGATGGTGAGGGCTTTGCCCGCCTGATGTCCGCGAAGGGCATCACCCGGGACAGCACCGTGGTGATTTACGGAGACAAGTCGAACTGGTGGGCTGCCTACGCCCTCTGGGTCTTCACCCTCTTCGGCCATGAAGACGTCCGGTTGCTCGACGGCGGACGCGACAAGTGGATTGCCGAGGGACGCCCCCTGAGCACTGATGTCCCTTCACCCGAAGCGACTGACTACCCGGTCATCGAACGGAACGATGCCCCTATCCGGGCGTATCTGACCGATGTCCTCGACCACTTCGGCAACCCCCTGATCGACGTACGCTCCGTGGATGAGTACACCGGCGCCCGCACCCACATGCCTGCCTACCCCGAGGAGGGAGCGCTGCGCGGCGGCCACATCCCGTCGGCTGTGTCGGTACCGTGGGCGAGGGCCGCTGCCGAGGACGGGACCTTCAAGACCCGTGAGGAGCTGGACGCCATTTATCGTGGGGAGGCCGGCCTCAAGGAGGGTGACGACGTCGTCGCCTACTGCCGTATCGGCGAACGTTCCAGCCACACCTGGTTCGTGCTGCAGCACCTGCTCGGATTCCAGAACGTCCGGAACTACGACGGATCGTGGACCGAGTGGGGAAATGTTGTGCGGGTTCCTATCGTTAAGGGATCAGAGCCCGGCCAGGTGCCGGTGCGCGCCTGACAGTAGAAGAAGGAGCCCCGGGCTACCCGGCCCGGGGCAATCGTAAGGATGGCAGTGGAGACAACCGCATTACCCCAGCAGCTCGCGGATATCGTTGACGATTTCCAGGCACTGTCCGAGCCGGACAGGCTGCAGCTGCTTCTTGAGTTCTCACGCGGGCTGCCGGCCCTGCCGGAGCATCTGCAGGACCACCCGGAGCTCCTTGAGCAGGTGGTTGAGTGCCAGAGCCCGCTCTTCCTGACGCTTGATATTGCCGACGACGCAGCGAAGTCTGTTTCGCTCTTCTTTTCGGCGCCTCCGGAGGCTCCCACCACCCGTGGATTCGCGGGCGTCCTTCAGGAGGGTCTGGATGGGCTTCCGGCAGCTGAGATTCTCGCTGTTCCCGACGACGTTCCGGAGCGGCTGGGCCTCACCCGCGCCATCACCCCGCTTCGCATGCGCGGCATGACCGCAATGCTCGGCCGGATCAAGCGCAAGATCCGGGAATCAGGAGCGGTTTAGCGTCCGGCTCGGGGCAGTGCGGCCGAAGACCTGCCGGCGAAGCCAGGCGGCGGTGACTGAGTCCCATCTCTCCGGGTCCACATTCCACTCCTTGGTGTGCCGGGCACGGTGGAACCGTTCGAGGGTCACAAAGGCGGGATTCCGTTCCGCAAGCTCAGCTGACGGCCCCACCGGGACAAACTCATCGTCTTCACTGTGCAGGATCAGCGTCGGAACGGTGACCTGGTCCGCCCGGGAGACCCAGTCCATGCTCTTCAGGTTCAGAGGGTTCGACAGGCCGGTCACCAGGCGCCCCATGCTGTTTGAGATGAGCCACTGTCCAAGCCGGCCCGCGGGAGCCGGGATGCGGTTGAGCTCGGCCTGGTGCGTAAGTACGTCCATCCAGTCAATGACGGGACCGTCCAGGACCAGCCCGCGGATCCGCGAACGATAGCGCGACACGTCTGCCACCTGCAGGCAGATGGCACCGCCCATCGACCAGCCGAAGAGGACTACGTCCTCGGCCCCATGTGCGAAGGCGTAGGCCATCGCCGCCTCGACGTCCTGCCATTCAGTCATCCCCAGCCCATACCTGCCGTCCGGGGCGAAGGGTGCTTCGCCGTCGTTCCGGTAGGACACGAGCAAACTCGCCATTCCAAGTTCCCGGGCTGTGCGCACTGCCCGTAGCCCTTCGGATCGCTGCACTCCCCTGCCGTGCACCATGATCGCCCAGGTAGTAGCCGGAGTTTCGGCTCGTACGAGCCACGCGGGAGCGGTTCCGCCTTCGACTGGGATGTCAATCCGTTCGTCAGCAAAGCCCAGGGCGGACGGCCGGGGGTAGACCGCACCGCTCCACCACCCACGAACCGCTGTTCGCAGGTCTCCGGAGTAGACGGTCTCGACGTCGCGCTGAACCGTTCCTTCCCGGGGAACATAGGAGCGGATTGCGCCGATACGCGCGTGCCCGCGGCCGCCGTCGAAATAGAGACTGTAGGTGCCCTCGATCGTGGTGTCCTCGTTTGCGGGCAGAATAACCTGCAGCCCGTCGCCGGCCTGTACTACGGCAAGGATCTCCAGATTCTCCTCGCGCTTGCGTGGAATCACCACCTCCCGCGCGAAGTGCGCAGCGAGGGCAGACGTAGCCGCGGCGACCACGGTACTTGCCGCTGCGCCGGTGCCAAGCCCAAGCACAGCCCAACGCAGCCAAGACTGGCGGTCAGGCACGGTTCCGGGAGAGCTGAAAGACATACGCCTATTCTTGCCCACCCGCAGAGCGCCCCGGTGCACGCGAACCATTTGGAGTGTCGCCGCAGCCCCTAGGTGCCGGTCGCGGTCAGGGCTAGTGTTGGCTTCATGGAGGAGACGATCGTTGTGCTTGCCGAGGTTCCCCTGCAGGAACCGGACGCCGTCAATCTGAAGACTCTCGCCGAGGCCGGCGACACCGCTTTCGTGGTGGTCATCCCCGAGGATAGCCACCGCAACGTCCTCAAGGAGTTCTTGCACCACCTGAGCCTTCTGGAATTCTCGGAGGCGTTCCAGGACCTGTCGCATGGACAACCAGGACGGGATGAGCTCAGTGCAGAGGCCAGGCACGCCCTGCAGCTCTCCCTCGACGTTCTGGACGGTGCGGGACTGAAGGCGGACGGCCTCACTGTTCCCGGAAACGCCGTCGAAGCCATGGTGCGTACGGTGACGGAACGCAATGCCCGGCAGGCCGTCGTCGTAACCCGGCCGCATGTCCTCGCGGACACACTCCATCGCGACTGGGCCAACCGCGCCCAGGACAAGCTCGGAGTACCTGTGCTGCACCTCTATGCGGGTTCGGGATTTATCGGCGACTCGTAGTCGTTGACGCAGATATGAACTCACCAGAATCCGCCCCGCACACCGGCTACACCCCCACAGTGGAAAAGACCGACGAGGAGTGGCGCCGCGAGCTTACGCCCGAGGAGTACTACGTACTGCGCCAGGCAGGTACTGAACGTCCCTTCACTGGGGAGTACCACGACACCCACACCAAGGGCGTTTACCAGTGCCGCGCCTGCGGACACGAGCTCTTCACCAGCAAGGAAAAGTTCGATTCCCACTGCGGTTGGCCGTCCTTCTGGGCACCGCTGGCCGAGGACCGCGTGCGCTACATCCGGGACCGTTCACTCGGGATGGAACGGATCGAGGTGCGCTGCGCCCGGTGTGATTCTCATCTGGGTCACGTCTTCGAGGGTGAGGGCTATGCAACTCCCACCGACCAGCGCTACTGCATCAACTCCATTTCCATGAAGCTGGTGCCGCAGGAATAGCCCGTCGAAGCGCCGGACCTGACTTCCGGGGTCGACCGCCAGCGGCCCTTCACCTCCGCGCACGGGGTGTTCCTCAATGAGTAAGATTTTCTTATGTTCATCCGATTCGAGCATTAGTCCATCTGTTTCTGTTGCTACTCTCGAAGCGCGAACAAAGCACAAGGAAATTCGAGTCTCATCAGGAGGAACAGTGACCCAGACCGTGGAACCCGGCACCGTTTCCGGCGCCGTAGCCGGCAACATATCTGAATCGCGACCGGAGCTTCTTCCCGCCTGGGCCGAATTGAAGGCCGCCGCTGCTTCCCTCCAGGAGCTGCAGGCCAAGGACGGATCGGTGGCAGATGAGAAGGACGTCCCGAGTGCCCGCGGCCATGCGGACACTATTGTGCGTGCCATTCAGGAGCTCGCGCCCGCCTTTCCGCACGATGCCGCCTATCTGGACGCCCTGGTGGAAGACTTCCGCCGCTGGATGGCAGCCGGCATGGGAGTTCCCGACTTTCTGGATTCCCTTGTGCAGTTCCAGCCGCAGCTGGGGCGTGTGAACGGACGCCGGCATCTGGTGGTCTTTCCCATGTACACGCAGAACGGCAGCACGAACCGCTTCGTGGAAGCAGTGCTCATCGAAATCGTCTGGCCCGACTTCATTGCTGAGCTCGAGGCGGGCGATTACTCGAACAAGCTTTTCGTGCCGATTCGGTTCCTCGATTTCACTCCGGGCTACGACACCAATTCCGCGGTCCTCTTTCCCGAAACGGTGGCGGTCCGTGAAACCCCGCGGTTCACATGGGGTGCCATCTTCGCCGACCGGGAAGCGGCACGCTTCCGCCGTGTAGTCAGCGCTGCGGCCGATATCACCCGCCTGGAACTTCCAGCGGAAGCGCAGGAGCTGTTGCAGGACCAGAAGCTGGCGGAAGAGACGTTCGTGATGTGGGACCTCATCCATGACCGGACCCATATGCGTGGTGACCTGCCCTTCGATCCGTTCATGATCAAGCAGCGGATGCCGTATTTCCTGTACTCCCTGGAGGAACTGCGGTGCGATCTCACGGCGTTCCGCGAGTCCGTTCGGGTCGCAGCGGATAAGGAAGCGTCCGACGACGCCCGCCGCCACGCGCGCCTGGTGCAGTACGCAGTGATCTTTGACCGGATCTTCCGTTTCGCGATCACCGGAAGCCGGGTACGCAATTACGACGGGCTCGGCGGCCAGCTCCTGTTTGCGTGGCTGCACCAGAACCACGTCCTGCACTGGACCGACACCACCCTTCGCATTGACTGGGAGGAGGTTCCCGGCGTCGTCATTGCACTCGGCGAGAAGATCCAGCAACTGTACTGGCGTTCCATTGACCGCCCGAAAACTGCCCACTGGCTGGCAGCCTATGAACTGGTGTCCGAGACGGTAACACCCCATCCGGCGTCCGTTTGGGCCAAAGGACCGGACGCGCTCCCGCTCGACGGCCCTCCACGCGGCCTCACCGACGCTGTCCTCGATGACGAGTTCCCCCTCTCGATGTTCTTTGAAGCTCTGGACAGGAAGATGAAGCCGGTCATCGAATCAACCTCCGGTATCACCGGGTCAAGCGCGTGAGCACGACGCCGAATGCTGTGCAGGGGCTCAACGTGCTGGTGGCCGGGGCCACCAGCCAGGCAGGCATCGCGGTCGTCGAGGCACTCGCCTCAGAATCGGCACGCGTCGTGGCAGTGGGCTCGGATTCGACCCGCCTGGAGCGGGCGCTGGGACATCTCAAGACAGTCCGGCTTCAGACCTGCGACCTGACCGACGGACGCGCGGTGGACCGGTTGGCCGCAGAACTACGAGCGGACGGACAACCCGCCGACGGACTGATCCACCTCGTGGGCGGCTGGCGGGGAGGCGGCGGAATCGCAGGCCAGTCAGATGCGGACTACGAGTTCCTTCACCGGTCCATCCTGACCACCCTTCGGAACACCACCCGCGCCTTCGTGTCCGACCTCCAGCAGTCCCGTCGGGGAAGACTGGCGATCGTGTCCGCGACCGCCGTCGACAACCCTGCCGCTGACAGCGCCTCCTACGCGGCAGTCAAAGCGGCAGCCGAGACGTGGGTTCGCGCCGTAGCCCAACAGTTCGCGGCGGACCCGGAAGCGGAGGCCGCGGCGTCGGTCCTGGTGGTGAAGGCGCTCGTAGACGATGTGATGCGTGCCCAACAACCCGACCGGCGCTTCCCCGGATACACCCACGTCCGCGACCTTGCTGCCGGAGTGCTGGACCTGTTCACGCAGACTGCCGCCGGAGTTAACGGGCAGAGAGTCCTTTTGACAAACTGACTCGCCTGCCCCCGGCGCTGTCCACCGAAACCATTTGCCCGATCCTCGGCCACGTCGAGATACCCGATACGAGATACTGAATTGGTGACTGACACCCTTCCTGCCACCGCACGCATCCACGATCCAGCTGTCCGCGGCTTCGCCTCTGACAACTATTCGGGCGTACATCCCGAGATTCTTGCCGCCCTGGCCGCAGCGAACGAAGGCCACCAGGTTGCCTACGGCGATGACGACTACACCCGCAGGCTCCAGGAACTGATGCAGGAGCACTTCGGTGAGGGCACCCGCGCCTATCCGGTGTTCAACGGTACCGGCGCCAATGTCCTGGGGCTGCAATCACTCCTCCCCCGCTGGGGCGCGGTGATCTGCGCGAGGACGGCCCACATCAACGTCGACGAGAACGGCGCACCCGAACGCATCGGCGGAATGAAACTGCTTGCCGTGGCCACTCCCGACGGCAAGCTGACGCCGCAGCTCATCGACCAGGAAGCCTGGGGTTGGGGTGACGAGCACCGTGCCCAGCCGCTGGCCGTCTCGATCACCCAGACAACGGAGCTGGGAACCCTCTACACCCCGGAGGAAATCCGCGCCATCGCCGACCATGTGCACGCCCGCGGCATGCATCTGCATATGGACGGTGCTCGTATCGCCAACGCGGCAGCAGCCCTCGACCTGCCGCTGCGCGCTTTCACGCGTGACGCAGGCGTGGACATCCTTTCGTTCGGCGGCACCAAGAACGGGTTGATGTTCGGCGAATGCGTGGTGGTCCTCAATCCTGCTGCCGTGACCGGCCTGGACTATCTGCGAAAGATGAATATGCAGTTGGCATCGAAGATGCGCTTCCTGTCGGCCCAGTTCGTCGCTCTGCTCGAGGATGGCCTGTGGCTGCGCTCTGCAAGGCACGCCAATGCCATGGCCGCCCGCCTGACTGCCGCCGTTGCCGGCATACCGGGGGTCACCGTGACGCAGCCGACGACGGCGAATGCCGTTTTTGCCATTCTTCCTGCCGGAGCCGCTGACCGGGTTCGTGGATACTTCCGCTTCTACGACTGGGACCAGGCAACGGGCGAGGTGCGCTGGATGTGCTCGTTCGATACAACGCCAGAGGATGTCGATGCCTTCGCCGAAGCCATCCGCCGGGAAGTCGGCTTCGCCTAGCCCTTGACATACGGCTCCGCCTAGCCCTTGACATACAGCGAACAGCCGGGGAGTGTTTGGCGCACCTTCCGGCGTGGCTGCCCGCGGAAGCATCGGGCACGGGTTTAACCTGCGAGAGTGAGCGCAATTGGTGACCTCTCGCAGGTTCCTCCTGAATTCCTGAATGCCCTGTCCGGACTGAGGCAGGCACGATGCCGTAGCGAACTTCGCCTGAACGAGATTCCGGCCCCCTCGCGCCTTGCCCCGTACGCCGTCGCGTTGGGCGCCGAGGTGCTCCAGGAGACAGAGCCAGGCAAGCCACCCGTCCACGGCCCGGCACGCGCAGCCCTCACGCAGGAGCATCCCGAGGAACTCGCAACCGGGCGCTTCATACTCCTCTACGATCCCGAAGGATCCGAGGTTTGGGACGGGACCTTCCGCATCGTCACCTACATCAGGGCCCAACTCGAACCGGACATGGGTAACGATGCCCTCCTCGGATCTGTCGCGTGGACGTGGCTGGTGGAAGCCCTTCAAACCCACAACGCGACCTACCGGGCGGCAGGTGGCACGGCCACCAGGATCCTGTCCGAAAGCTTCGGGTCACTGGCCGACCGCGCGGACACGATCGACATCGAACTGCGCGCATCCTGGACACCGGATTCGCACAGCGTTCGGCAACACCTGGAGGCCTGGGCAGACATGGTGTGCACCTTCGCCGGGTTGCCCCCGCTCCCTGAGGGAGTTGCCGCCCTGCCGAACCGCCGCCGCAGCTGATTGTGAGTCTGTTCCGCCGCACGAATACCAGCGCACTGCGGTGTAACGGCCCACGATCTTCGATACCGCACGGTTAGACTGGCTTAATCATGACCGTGCAGCATTCCGAGCCTGGCAGCGCCGCTGCAGGCGATGTCCTTCCCGCACCGGACCAATCTGCTCCGCTGCCCGTCCTCGAGGAACCTCGAGAAGGCGTTCCCTTCGTCATCGACACCCCCGCGGGACTTGAACGTGCAGCACGAATGCTGACCGCAGGATCCGGACCTGCCGGTGTGGACGCTGAACGGGCGTCGGGATTCCGTTACGGCCAGCGTGCCTTCCTCGTGCAGATCCGCAGGGAAGGCGCGGGTACCTGGCTTATCGACCCTGAACCCTTCGGCAACCTGTCAGTCATAAACGATGCGTTGGCCGGCGTCGAGTGGATCCTGCATGCCGCAACTCAGGACCTGCCGTGCCTGTCCGCCCTGGGGATGTGGCCTGACAAGCTCTTCGATACGGAACTCGCTGCCAGGCTCGCCGGTCTCCCCCGCGTCGGTCTGGCAGCCGTCATCGAGAACCTCCTGGGGTTCACGCTTGCCAAGGAGCACTCCGCTGCCGACTGGTCCCAGCGCCCCCTGCCCGAGCCATGGCTGCGCTACGCCGCTCTGGACGTCGAGGTCCTGGTCGAGCTGCGCGACCGTCTCGTAGAGCTGCTCGACCGGGACGGGAAACTGCAGTTCGCTGAGGAAGAATTCGAGCACATTCGGTCCAGCCCGCCGGCACCGCCGCGTCTCGATCCCTGGCGCAGGACGTCCGGCGTGCACCAGGTG
This sequence comes from Arthrobacter sp. JZ12, assembly GCF_035189165.1. Classification (NCBI taxonomy): domain Bacteria; kingdom Bacillati; phylum Actinomycetota; class Actinomycetes; order Micrococcales; family Micrococcaceae; genus Arthrobacter; species Arthrobacter sp. JZ12. Next base: position 1,799,752 of record NZ_CP045246.1, read on the forward strand.
CGGGACCGGCGGCAGTTGGCAGCCGTGCGCGAGCTGTGGCAGGAACGCGAAGCCCTCGCCCAAAAGCGGGACGTTGCCCCTGGCCGTCTCATTCCTGACTCCGCCATCGTGGCGGCGGCCCGCGCCATGCCCCAGACCGTTCCCCAGCTCCTCGCGGTCAACGGTTTCCACGGCCGCGCAGCGCAGCGGGAAGCACCGCGCTGGTTGCGCTGCATCTCGACGGCCCGTACCGCCCGCGATCTACCGGAACTGCAGCTGCCTACAAACGCTCCGCCGCCGCCACGCGTCTGGCCGGAAAAGGATCCAGCAGCAGCGGCACGACTTCAGACCGCGAAGCCGCGCGTGGCCGCTGTTGCTGACCGGTTGAACATGCCCGTCGAAAACCTTCTCACCCCCGACTTCCTGCGAAGGCTCGCCTGGCGTCCCCCCAGACCGATCGACCTGGACACCATCTCTGCTGCCCTGGCCGAACTCGGTGCCCGCAACTGGCAGATACAGCGAGTGGCCGCAGTCATCACTGTTGCCTTCCTCGATCCGGAACCACTGCAGCCGAAGCAATCGAAGGGTCAATAACTGCGCCTTGCGGCTTATGTTACTGGTGAGTAACATAAGGGCCTGATCCCACATCTCAACGAGGAGTGATTGTGCCCACACCAGCTGCAACCGCCGGTCAGCAGATTCGGGATGTCGTCTTCGTGGACGGTGTCCGCACGCCCTTCGGAAAGGCGGGCGATGCGGGCATTCACGCCCAGACCCGTGCCGATGACCTCGTGGTGAAGTGCATCCGCGAGCTTCTGCGACGTGTTCCGTCGTTGCCGCCCGAGCGCATTGACGACGTCGCGATTGCCGCCACCACCCAGACCGGCGACCAGGGCTTGACCATCGGACGAAGCGCTGCCCTGCTTGCGGGTCTTCCGCGCACGGTGCCCGGCTTCGCCGTCGACCGCATGTGTGCCGGCGCAATGACGGCTGTGACCACCACTGCCGCCGGGATCGCCATGGGTGCCTACGATGTTGTCGTGGCTGGTGGCGTGGAGCACATGAGCCACCATCCAATGGGCTCAGGCGTGGATCCGAACCCGCGATTCCTATCCGAGCGGCTGGTTGATCCCGCCGCTCTTTCCATGGGGAACACGGCCGAGAATCTCCATGACAGGTTTCCCGCGATCACTCGCGAGCGGGCCGATGCCTATGCCGCGGCAAGCCAGGCGAAGCTCGCCGCCGCCTACGAGCGGAACCAGATCCAGCCGGATCTGGTTCCGGTTGCCGGCAGGAAGCCCGGCTCCGGCTGGACGCTGCACCTGCAGGACGAGCCCCCGCGTCCGGGCACCACAGTCCAGGACCTGGCGGCGCTGCGCCCGCCGTTCCGACCCCACGGCAGGGTGACTGCCGGGAATTCCGCGGGATTGAACGACGGCGCCACTGCGGCGCTGCTGGCCTCAGAACAAACTGCCGCGGAGCTGGGCCTTCCGGTCAGGATGCGCCTGGTTTCATTCGCCTTCGCCGGAGTCGACCCGGAGGTGATGGGGGTGGGACCGGTTCCCTCCACCGAGAAGGCGCTGCGCCTGGCCGGGCTCACCATCGACGACATCGGCCTGATCGAGATCAATGAGGCGTTTGCGGTACAGGTCCTGGCGTTTCTTGATCACTTCGGCATTGCCGACGACGATACGCGGGTGAACAGGTACGGAGGAGCCATCGCGGTCGGGCATCCGTTGGCATCCTCGGGGTACGCCTGATGACCCAGCTCGCGAGGCAGTTCGAGGAGGACCGGCAGGTCCGCTACGGCATGACAACAATGTGCGTCGGCCTCGGAATGGGCGGCACGGTGATCTGGGAGAACCCGCACCATGCAGACTATTCGGGGAAGAGCGCAGCGAAATCAACGGAGGATGGGGCATGAGTTTTGAACGGTATGAGGAGCTTGCGGCGCTGGTACCGGACGAGGTGGTGACCCATTCTTTCGTGGAGGATGTTCAGCTCCCGGATGGTGGCGGGACGTTGGCCCTCATCACGCTCGACAATGGCCTGGACTCCAACAGGCCCACCACTCTTGGACCAAACACCCTCATCGAGTTCGGTCGCACACTTGAGGGCCTGAGGGACCGTGCGGACGCCGGAGAGCTGTCCGCGGTTGCCCTGACGGGCAAACCCTGTTTCCTTGCCGCCGGCGCCGACCTGTCCACGGTGAAGTCGCTGAAGGAGCGGCACCACGGGCGGCTGATGGCCGAACTGGGTCATGAGGCCTACGGCCTCCTCGGCACTCTTGGCGTACCGAGCTTCGCCTTCATTAACGGCGTTGCCCTCGGCGGAGGGTTGGAAATCGCCCTCGCGGCGGATTATCGGACGGTGTCCTCGGGAGCCGGCAGCATAGGGCTGCCGGAAGCCTTCATCGGACTGGTCCCCGGCTGGGGTGGCGTATGGCGGCTCCCCCGGCTGACCGGTCCAGCTGCAGCAATCACTGTGATGATTGAGAATCCCCTGAGCAACAACAGGACGCTGGATGGGCGCAAGGCCTTCGAGCTTGGGATCGCGGACGCGCTCTTTGAGCCGGCGGACTTCCTGGAGCAATCCGTCGCCTGGGCAGCGGGCATCTTGGCTGACTCCTCCGACGTACGGGCCAGGCGCGCCGCCCTTGCCCGGTACGACGACGGCGAGTGGGAGGCTGCCGCTGTGGCCGGGCGCACCTTCGTCGAAGCCAGGACCTCAAACGCCGCACCCGCTCCCGGCAAGGTGCTCGACCTGTTCGAAGCATCGCGCACGCGTAGCCGCGAAGACTCTGCTGCAGCCGAGTGTGAGGTGCTTACGGAGCTGATGCAGTCTCCGGAGTTCCACGCCACGGTGTACGCCTTCCTTGAGCTTGTGCAGAAGCGGGCCAAGCGGCCGGCAGGCGCACCTGACCGCAGCCTCGCCCGGCCTGTCACGAAGGTCGGGGTCGTGGGAGCAGGACTTATGGCCAGCCAGCTTGCCCTGCTGTTTGCCCGCAGGCTTGGAGTGCCGGTGGTTCTGACCGACCTCGACCAGGACCGTGTAGACAAGGGCGTAGCCTGGGTACGGGGAGAGGTTGACAAGCTTGCCGCGAAGAAGCGGCTGTCGCCGGACCAGGCGAACCGCATCAGGGCCCTGGTCACGGGATCGGTCTCAAAGGCCGCGTTCGCAGATGCTGATTTCGTCATTGAAGCGGTCTTCGAGGAACTCGAGATCAAGAGGCAGGTCTTCGCGGAGGTCGAGGAGGTCGTTGCGCCCGAATGCGTCCTGGCCACCAATACATCGTCGTTGTCCGTGGCTGCCATGGCGGAGGGTTTGCGCCACCCCGAACGGGTCGTCGGGTTCCACTTCTTCAATCCGGTAGCGGCCATGCCGCTTCTGGAGATTGTGAAGGCCCCGTCCACCGCCGATGAGGTGCTGGCTACCGCTTTCGCCGTCGGAAAGGAGCTGAAGAAGAATGCCGTGCTGGTACGCGATGCACCGGCCTTCGTCGTCAACCGCATACTGGGCCGGATGTTCGGCGAGATCACCGCCGCCTTCGATGAGGGCACGGACGCTGCCACCGCCGACTCCGCTCTGAAACCCATGGGCCTGCCCATGACACCGTTCAAGCTCCTTGAACTGGTGGGCCTCCCCGTTGGACAGCACGTACAGGAGTCGCTGCAGGCAGCCTTCGGCGGCAGGTTCTACGTCTCGAAGAACCAACAGGTCCTCGTTGAGGCAGGGAAGAAGGGGCTGTGGGAGCAGGACGAGGCCGGAAACGACACCGTTCCTGAAGCTACGCTCGCGCTCCTGACCTTCGGGTCGTCGCCGTCGACGTCGGAGCAGGTGCTGCAGCGCACGCAGGACGCCCTCGCCGACGAAATCGGCAGGATGCTTGAGGAGGGCGTGGTATCCGCGCCTGAGGACATCGACCTGTGCATGATCCTCGGGGCCGGTTGGCCGATGCATCTCGGAGGAATCACCCCGTACCTGGACCGGGTTGGTGCGTCGGAGCGGGTGCTCGGGAGCACGTTCCACTAGCGGGGGAATTCCGGGCGGGATCAGCTCCACCATCTCTTTCCCTGTCTATGCAGGAGCTGTCTATGCAGGCCCCGGAAAGATGTGGTCGAGCTCCTCGAGATCAGCCTGCGTAGGCACCCAGCACACGGCTTCCGCGTTCTGCCTCACTTGCTCGGGCCTCGTGGCTCCCGCGATGACGCTCGCTACGGTGGGGCGGCTCGCAAGCCATGAAAAGGCGGCCTGCAGTTCGGTCAGGGAGCGTGCGCGGGCATAGGCGCTGAAGTCGGCCAGCTGTTCCCAGTTTGCCTGGTCGAGCAGGTGGGTGCGGGAATGGGTGAGCCTGCTCCCGGCCGGCGCCTTCCCGGAGCTGTACTTGCCCGTCAGCAGTCCGTTGGCGAGCGGGAAGTAAGGAAGAACGCCCAAGCCGTAGGCGTCGGCTGCCCGAACCACTTCACGCTCAATGCCGCGTTCAAGCAGGTTGTAGTGGTTCTGGGCTGAGATGAACCGGGTGGAACCAAGCTGCCTGGCGACGAACTCGGCTTGGGCAACCTGCCAGCCGGCGAAGTTCGAGTGGCCGATGTAGCGGACCTTTCCGCTCTGTACGAGGGAGTCGAGCGCGGAGAGTGTTTCTTCGATCGGCGTGGCAGGGTCCGGCGAATGGTATTGGTAGAGGTCGATCCATTCGGTGTTGAGCCGTTTCAGGGAGGCTTCTACCGCCTTGACGATGTACCGGCGGGACCCCCGCGCACCCCAATCCGCACCGTTGGCGCCCCGAAGGTCGAGACCGAATTTGGTGGCGAGTATGACGTCGTCGCGGTTGCGTCCCAGTGCCCGCCCGAGCAGTTCCTCGCTCACGCCGGGAACCCGGCCGTAGGAGTCTGCCACGTCGAAGAGCGTGATGCCCGTCTCCAGGGCCGCCCCCACCACGGCGGTTGCGCCGCGCTGCGATTCGGACGCGGTCCCTGGCCGGCCAAGGTTGTTGCACCCCAGGCCGACCACGGAGACGCTCAGGCCGGATGTACCAAGTCTGCGATATTCAGTCATGCTCCCCACGCTATCAACGGCGCAGTCACCTGCGCCGTTGATAGGAATTCGGGCCGGGCGGTGAGTTCCACCCGTGGGGATCAGTTGAACCAGATAGCGATTTCCTTTTCGGCCGATTCCGGGGAGTCGGATCCGTGCACAAGGTTCTGCTGTACCTTCAGTCCCCAGTCGCGGCCGAAGTCACCGCGGATGGTGCCCGGTGCCGCCGTCGTCGGATCGGTTGTTCCGGCCAGCGAGCGGAAGCCCTCGATGACCCGCTCGCCCTCGAAGATCGCGGCGACGACCGGGCCGCTCAACATGAATTCGACCAGCGGCTCGTAGAAAGGCTTGCCGACGTGCTCGGCGTAGTGCTCCTCAAGCATGCCGCGGGTTGCATTGACGAGCTTCAGGTCGGCGAGCGTGTAGCCCTTCGCCTCGATCCGAGCAACAATCGCGCCGCTGAGCCCGCGCGAAACGCCGTCGGGCTTGACCAGTACCAGGGTGCGCTCAGCACTCATTCTTCATTCCTCCGATAGGGTTTTGTGCGACCGGATGACCGGTCCTCTCCACCGACGACTCTACTAAAGGGATTGCTGTCCGCCGTTGTCCGGAGCGGGATTTGCGCGTTCCCACTCGGCCTGTGCGCGGTCACGCTCGACGTTCTCCCGGTCCAAGCGCGCTCCCGTCCGCACGGCGTACAGCCATGCGAAGGCGAAGAGTGCGCCGACGAGGAACATCATCGGCTCTGCGAAGCCTGTTGCAATGATGAGCACCTGCAGCACCCAGCCGAGCGAGATTCCGAAGGGCTTCGTGAGCACTGCGCAGGCGGCGACCAGCAGCGCGCTCAGTGCCAGCCCGAAGCCGAGAATCAGGCCGACCGGTATGGAATCACCGCGCAGACCGAACACAACGAGCGTCGCAAACAGCACGACGAAGGCTTCCAGCAGGAGCACTGTCGACGCGAACATGACGCGGATCGACCGGCGCTTCTTCGGCATGCCGGGGCGCCATTCGCGCTGCGCCCTGGTCTGACGAACCATGCGTATCTCCTACTTCCCCAGTAGGGTGCGGGCTTCGCCCACCACCGTGATGGATCCGGTCACGAGCACTCCGCCACCGAGGTCTCCGCTCTCCTCGGCAGTGATGACAGCCCACTCGAGGGCGTCGTCCAACCGTTCGGCGACATGGATGCGGTCGTCGGCGAAGCCTGCCGCCAGTGCCGCCTGCCGCAGATCCTCGGCAGGGATGGCACGCGGCGAGTTGGATTGTGTAAGGCAGACATCCTCGAGCACGCCTCCAAGCTCCTCGTGCAGTTCGGCGAGGATCGCTTCTGCGTCCTTGTCCTGCAGTACTCCGATCACGAGGACCAGCCGGCTGAATTCGAAAGCTTCGCTGATCGCCTTCGCCGAGGCGCGTGCGCCGGCGGCGTTATGGGCTGCGTCGACCAGGATGCTGGGAGCGGTGCGCACCAGTTCCAGCCGTCCGGGCGAGGTAACGACCCGCAGGCCGTCGCGAACGACGTCGGCATCCAGCTCCCGGGTTCCCCCGCCGATGAACGCCTCCACTGCTGCGATGGCGACTGCAGCGTTCTGCGCCTGATGCTCCCCGTGCAGAGGCAGGAGGAGATCCTCGTAGCGCCCGGCAATGCCGGCCACGGTGATCTGCTGGCCGCCGACGGCAATTTTGCGGTCCTCCACTCCGAACTCGACGCCCTCGAAGCGGAACTCCACGCCTGCTTCCCTCGCCTTGTCCAGGAGAACCTGGGCCGCGTCCGCGGGTTGGGCCGCGCTCACGAGGAACCCGCCCGGCTTTATGATCCCGGCCTTCTCGACCGCGATCTCGCCAGGCGTGTCGCCCAACAGCTCGGTGTGGTCGAGCGAGATGGGGGTAACAACGGATACGACGCCGTCACCGACGTTGGTCGCGTCGGTGATCCCGCCGAGCCCCACCTCGATGACCGCGACGTCCACCGGCTCATCAGCAAAGATCGCGAAGGCCAGGATGGTCACGCATTCGAAGTAGGTCAGCCGCGGCTCGCCCGCGGCATCCAGCTCAGCATCGACAATCTGCAGGTAGGGGCGGATTTCGTCCCAAATCCGGACGAAGGTCTCGTCGGCCACCGGCTCGCCGTCGATGCTGATGCGCTCCGTCACCTTCGACAGGTGCGGACTCGTGTACCGTCCGGTGCGCAGGTCGTGCGCGCGGAGCAGCCCCTCGATCATACGCGCGGTGGAGGTTTTCCCGTTGGTTCCGGTGATGTGGATGATCGGTACCGCCCGGTTGGGCTCACCAAGGATCTCCATCGCCCGGAACAAGGGCGCCATGCGAGGCTCCATCTTGTTCTCCGGAGCACGGCTCAGGAGCTCCGCGTAGACGCTCTCCACCGAGAACTGGTCAATGTGTTCCGAACTCATGCCTGACGCGCCACCTTCACCACGACTCCGTCCGTCTCTACCGCCGCAGCCGCGACAAGTTCCAACTCAGCGGTCAGAGTCTCGCGCTTGACCAGCTCGGAATGGGCTTCCAGCGCCGCCAGTGTTTCAGCACCGGCTTGAACCGTGGTCACCACGCGGTCGCTAATGTGGAAGTCCGCATCGCGGCGGGCCTGCTGTATGGAGCGGATCACGTCGCGAGCCGTACCCTCCGAGGCTAGTTCCGGGGTCACTTCCGTGTTGAGCACCAGGAAGCCGCCACCGGGAAGGACCGCCGCAGCGGTAGCACCGGCGTCGCCGTCGCTGTCGCTCTGGACCACTGTCTCCAGGGTGTACTCATTCGGTTCAAGGGCGAGCCCGCCCGCGGTGACCGCACCGGCATCGTCGACAAACCAGTCCCCCGCCTTGGCGGCCTTGATGGCGGTCTGGACGTTCTTGCCGAGACGCGGGCCGGCTGCCCGGGCGTTGACCGCCAGTCGCTGCGTGATGCCGAACTCCTCGGGCGAGGCGTCTGCGGAGTCGATCAGGCGGACAGCCTTGATGTTCAGCTCGTCGGCGATGATGGCCTGGTACTGGCCCTCAAGGTCCCCTGCGTTCGGCGCAACGACAGTCAGATCCGCAAGCGGCAGCCGGACACGAAGGTTGGCGGCCTTGCGGAGGCTGGATCCGGTGGAGCAGATTTGCCGCGTGCGCTCCATGCGCTCCACCAGCTCGGGTGCGGAAGCGAACGACGACGGCTCCACCCAATCGGTCAGGTGAACCGAACGGCCTCCCGTCAGCCCCCGCCAGATCTCTTCGGTCACCAGCGGCAGGAGCGGCGCAGCCACGCGGCACACCGCCTCAAGGCAGGTGAACAGCACGTCGAAGGCGTCGGTGTCCTCGTCGAAGAAACGCTGGCGGCCGCGACGCACATACCAGTTTGTGAGGGTGTCCAGGTAGCGGCGCAGCGCTTCGCAGGCGTCGCTGATGTTGAACGCATCCAGGGATGCGGTCATGTCCTCCACCAGGTTTGCGGTGTAGGCGAGGATGTAGCGGTCCAGGGGGTCCTGCAGGTTCTGCGCGTCCTCGGGGCTGACCATCTTCGCCTCATAACCGGCCCCACCGGCGGCGGCGTTGGTGTAGAGGCGGAAGAAGTGCCAGACGTTCCATAGTGGCAGGATCACCTGGCGCACGCCGTCACGGATCCCCTGCTCGGTGACGATCAGGTTGCCGCCCCGAAGGATCGGTGACGCCATGAGGAACCACCTCATGGCATCGGCACCGTCGCGGTCGAGCACTTCGGAGACATCCGGGTAGTTCTGCAGGCTCTTGGACATCTTCTGCCCGTCAGAACCCAGTACGATGCCGTGGCTGATGACGTTCTTGAACGTGGGACGGTCGAACAAGGCGGTGGCGAGGATGTGCAGGGTGTAGAACCAGCCGCGGGTCTGGCCGATGTACTCGACGATGAAGTCGGCCGGGTTGTGGGACTCGAACCAGTCCTCGTTCTGCATCGGGTAGTGCACCTGCGCATACGGCATGGAGCCGGAATCGAACCAGACGTCCAGCACGTCCGGCACCCTGCGCATGGTGGACTGCCCCTCAGCCGGTGTCCTTGGGTCGTCCGGGTTGGGGCGGGTCAGTTCATCGATGAAGGGGCGGTGCAGGTCGATTTCACCCTCACCGTTACGGGGCAGCCGGCCGAAGTCGCGTTCGATCTCCTGCAGCGAGCCGTACACGTCGGTGCGCGGGTAGGTGGGGTCATCCGACACCCAGACCGGGATCGGGCTTCCCCAGTAGCGGTTGCGGCTGATCGACCAGTCGCGGGCGTTCTCCAGCCACTTGCCGAACTGACCGTCCTTGACGTTGTCCGGGATCCAGTTGATCTGTTGGTTGAGCTCGACCATGCGGTCCTTGATCTTGGTCACCTCGACGAACCAGGAGGACACCGCGCGGTAGATCAGCGGATTGCGGCAACGCCAGCAGTGGGGGTAGCTGTGCACGTAACTGGACTGGCGTACCAGCCGGCCGGCGTCGCGCAGGACGCGTGTGATGGTCTTGTTGGCCTCGAAGACCTGCAGGCCCACGATGTCGGCGAGGGGGCCCTCGCCGAAGAGCGGCAGGAAGCGTGCGCCCTCGTCGACCGAAAGGATCACCTGAATTCCGGCTTCCTCACAGATCTTCTGGTCCTCTTCACCGTACGCGGGTGACTGGTGGACGATACCGGTACCGTCCGTCGTCGTAACGTAGTCGGCTACCAGGAAGCGGAAGGCGTTGCGGTAGCCCCCGCGCTCCGGGTCGACCAGGTAGTCCCACAGCGGTTCGTATTCGAGGCCGCCCAGCTCATGGCCGCGGTGCGTCCCGGTGACCGCTGCGCGGGCTTCGTCCGCGGAGGCATAGCCCAGGTCCTTCGCGTAGCCGCTGAGCAGTTCCTCGGCGAGGAGGAAGCGGCGGCCACTGAAATCCCCGGCACCCGGGACCACGACATAGTGGATTTCGGGCCCGACTGCCAGCGCCGCGTTGGTGGGCAGTGTCCACGGAGTGGTGGTCCAGGCCAGGGCTTCCACGCCGGCCAATTCCTTCGACAGCTCGGAGTCCGCGGCGAGGATAGGGAACGTCACCGTGACGGTCTGGTCCTGGCGGTCCTGGTAGACGTCGTCATCCATGCGGAGCTCGTGGTTGGAGAGCGGCGTCTCGTCTTTCCAGCAGTACGGAAGCACCCGGTAGCCGTTGTAGGTGAGGCCCTTGGCGTGCAGGGTCTTGAAAGCCCACAGCACCGACTCCATGTACTCGACGTTGAGGGTCTTGTAGTCGTTTTCGAAGTCCACCCAGCGTGCCTGGCGGGTCACGTAGTCGCGCCACTCCCCCGCGTACTTCATGACCGAGGCGCGGCAGGCCTCGTTGAACTTGTCGATGCCCATGGCTTCGATCTGCTTCTTGTCGCTCATCCCGAGCTGCTTCATGGCCTCAAGCTCAGCGGGGAGCCCATGCGTGTCCCAGCCGAAGCGGCGTTCCACCCGGCGGCCGCGCTGGCTCTGGTAGCGGCCCACCAGGTCCTTGGCGTACCCGGTCAGCAGGTGACCGTAGTGCGGCAGGCCGTTGGCGAAAGGCGGACCATCGTAGAAGACGAATTCGTTGGACCCGTTCTCCCCCGCGTCACGCTGGTCGATGGAGGCCTGGAAGGTGCCGTCCGATTCCCAGTAGCTGAGCACGCGCTGCTCGAGATCCGGGAACCGTGGAGAAGCTGATCCGGAAACCTCGGGATCAGCGGCGGAAGCCTTGGGATAAGTCTGTGACATGGAATGCGTCCTGAAGCTGGCGGATGGAGTTACGGGCAGGGGTGGCTTGTCTGCAAGGACGAATCCGTTCAAGGCCCTAGCCCGTAAACGCATCCGCGGTACCACCTCGCTTGCCCCACCGTCCCGCCCCGACTTCGGGCAGGCTGGAAAGGCCGCTTCATGACTGCTGTGACGGGCTTACCCGTCCGGTTCTACTGGCCCGAAGGCTCGGGGGTTCTTCCGGAAGCTCACCGGTGATGGCCGGGTCGATGCTGGTACTGGCAATTCTAACGGGCAGCTCAGGATAGGGCGAACCATCGAACCCTGTCCCCGCGAGAACGGCTCAGCCCTTGCGGACAACCTTGTGGGCGGCGGCCTGCGCCACCGGCCGCACCACGATCTCATCGAGGTTCACGTGGTGGGGCACAGAGACCGCATAGGCCACGATGTCGGCAATATCCTCAGCCGTAAGCGGCTTTTCAACGCCGGCATAGACCTTCTCTGCCGCTTCCTCGCTGCCAAGCCGGTTCAGGGAGAACTCCTCGGTGTAGACCATGCCAGGAAGCACCTCAATGACCCGGAGGTTGTTCTCCACCTCCTCAAGCCTCAGCGCCCGCGTCATGGCGCGCTGCGCTGCCTTGGCCGCGTTATAGCCGGCGCCTCCCTCATAGGAGACGAGCGCCGCCGTCGACGTCAGGTTGAGCACCGTGCCTTCGCCGTGTTCCCGCAGCATCGGCAGGAAGGCGCGCGTGAGTTTCATGGTGCCGAGAACGTTGACGTTGTACATCCACTCCCAGTCATCGGTTCGGGCGTCCGCGACCCAGTCAGTACCGCGGGCACCGCCCGCGATGTTGATCAGGGTGTCGATTCCGCCGGCAGCGGCAACCTGCTCCACCATGCGGGCCACGCCGCCGTCGTCGGTGATATCCAGCGCCACGGGAATTGCGCCGGTGTCACCGGCCAACTGCTCGAGCCGTTCACCGCGGCGGGCAACGGCCCAGACCTTCCACCCTTCCTGGGCGAGCCTGCGCACGGTCGCCTCACCGATTCCGGTACTTGCACCGGTGACTACTGCTGACCTGACCTGTCGCTCAACCATGACATCCAACCTAGCCCACCACCCCGGCGTCGGGCATCAGGCTCTATCGCGGCCGAATCCGCCGCTGGGACGGGAATCATGAGATGAACCGGCCCCGGAGTCCGCTCTGAGACAATTGATCCATGGCAAACATCAACGAGGGTACAGACACGCCCGCATCCGCCCCCACCAACGTTCCGGACAAGCCCGCTCTTGAGGGTCTTGAAGCCGCGCTGGACCAGCGCTGGCGCTCCGAAGGAACCTACGCCTTCAACCCGGAAACCACGCGTGACGAGGTCTATTCCATCGACACGCCGCCGCCCACCGCGTCGGGCTCCCTGCACGTTGGCCACGTCTTCTCCTACACGCAGACCGACGTCCTCGCCCGCTATCAGCGTATGAAGGGCAAGAACGTCTTCTACCCGATGGGCTGGGACGACAACGGCCTGCCCACCGAGCGACGTGTGCAGAACTACTACGGAGTGCGCTGCGATCCCTCAGTGCCATACAACGCCGACTACCGTCCTCCGGCCCAGCCTGCGAAGAACCAGCGCGACTTCGACGTCGTGTCGCGCCGGAACTTCATTGAGCTCTGCGAGGAGCTGGCTGTCGAGGACGAAAAGGTCTTCGAGAACCTGTTTGCCTCCCTCGGCCTTTCGGTCGACTGGAACCTCACCTACCGGACCGTCGATTCCACCTCCCGCGCTGTTTCCCAGCGTGCGTTCCTGGAGAACTTCAAGCAGGGCGATGCCTACCTCGCCGAGGCGCCCACCCTCTGGGATGTCACCTTCCGGACCGCCGTGGCGCAGGCCGAGCTCGAGGACCGGGAAATGCCCGGCGCCTACTACCGGTATCCGTTCCAGGCCGCCGACGGCACGCAGATCCATATCGAGACCACCCGGCCCGAACTCCTTGCCGCCTGTGTGGCGCTCGTGGCACACCCCGACGACGAGCGCTACCAGCCGTTGTTCGGCACCACCGTGACCTCTCCCCTGTTCGGTGTCGAGGTCGAGGTTAAGGCGCACCCGCTCGCCAAGCCGGACAAGGGCGCGGGCATCGCGATGGTCTGCACCTTCGGTGACCTCACCGACGTCACCTGGTGGCGCGAGCTGGACCTGCCCACGCGCGCCATTGTGGGCCGCGACGGCCGAATCCTGGCCGAGGCGCCTGAATGGATTACGACGGCGGAGGGCCGGGAAAACTACGAGCGCATCGCCGGCAAGACGGTCTTCTCCGCGAAGGAGGCCGTGGCGGAGCTGCTTGCGGAAGCGGGCCTGCTCGACGGCGAGCCGAAGAAGATCACCCACCCGGTCAACTTCTATGAAAAGGGTGACAAGCCCCTCGAGGTCGTCACCAGCCGCCAGTGGTACATCCGCAATGGCGGTCGGGATGCTGAGCGCCGCGAGCGTCTGATCTCCCGTGGCCGCGAGATCGATTTCCATCCTTCGTTCATGCGCAGCCGGTACGAGAACTGGATTGAGGGCCTCAACGGTGACTGGCTGATTTCCCGCCAACGCTTCTTCGGCGTACCGATCCCCGTGTGGTACGCACTCGACGAGGCCGGGACCCCTGATTACGCCAACCCCATCCTTCCCTCGGATGAGATGCTGCCGGTGGATCCGGTCGCAGAGCCTGCACCCGGCTACAGCCAGGACCAGCGCGATACGCCGGGCGGCTTCACCGGTGACCCTGACATCCTCGACACCTGGGCGACGTCCTCGCTGACTCCTCAGATTATCGGTGGCTGGTCGCGCGACGAGGACCTCTTCGCGAAGGTCTACCCGTTCGACCTGCGACCGCAGGGGCACGACATCATCCGCACGTGGCTGTTCTCGTCGGTGGTCCGCGCAGATTCCCTACTGGACTCCGCTCCCTGGAAGCACGCCGCAATCTCGGGCTGGATCCTGGATCCGGATCGGAAGAAGATGTCCAAGTCGAAGGGCAACGTGGTGGTGCCCACCGACGCGCTGGACCAGTTCGGGGCCGACGCCGTCCGCTACTGGGCTGCGTCGGCGAAGCTCGGTGCGGACACCGCCTATGAGGTTGCCCAGATGAAGATCGGGCGCAGGCTGGCAATCAAGCTGCTCAACGCCTCGAAGTTCGTGCTCGGCCTCGGCGCAACGGAGGCGGACATTGTCTCGGACGACGCCGCTGCGGTGACCAACCCGTTAGACCGATCCCTTTTGGCCTCTCTCGATGAGGTGGTACAACAGGCCGGTGCAGCTTTTGACAAGTACGACTATGCGCGTGCACTCCAGCTCACGGAGACGTTCTTCTGGTCGTTCACTGACGACTATGTAGAGCTGATCAAGGACCGCGCGTACGGAAGCGTTGGAGAGGTCGAGAAGGCTTCCGTCCTGGCCGCGCTGGCCACCACCCTGGACAGGCTTCTACGCCTGTTCGCTCCCATCCTGCCGTTTGCGACCGAGGAAGTTTGGAGCTGGTGGCGCAGCGGATCTGTGCACCGGGCTTCCTGGCCCCAGGCAGGAGCGCTCTCCGCATCCGCGCTCGATGCGGACACCGGAATGCTCGCCACGGTTGGGGCTGCCCTCGGAGGGCTGCGCAAGGCAAAGTCCGAGGCAAAGGTAAAGCAGCGCACCGAAGTGCTCTCGGCCGTCATCAGCGGCTCGGAGGACCAGGTGCGGCAGCTTGACGCCGCCCGCTCCGACCTTGGGGCTGCGGGCAATGCGAAGAGCCTGGAGCTTAGGGTGCACGAGGGTGAACTGAGCGTCAGCGACGTTCACCTGGCACCTGCGGAAGAGGCGAACAGCGCCTCCTGACTGGAGTCACAGAACGAGTGAGCCCTCCGGCGTCCTGGACGCTGGAGGGCTCACTCATTTTGCTCGGCAATCTTTGCCCCTGCCGGGTGGCAGCCGCTAATCGAACGACGGGCTGGAGGTCCTGGATCGCTTCAGTTCATAGAATTCGGGAAACTCAGCCATCATCAGGGCGCCATCGAAAATGCGTCCTGCTTCTTCTCCGCGCGGGATCCTGGTCAGGACCGGGCCGAAGAAGGCCGTTCCGTTGAAAGCGACAACGGGCGTGCCGACCTCGTCGCCGACCCTTTCGATGCCGGACTGGTGCGATGCCCGCAGCGCGTCGTCGTACTCGTTGCTGTTGGCGAAATCGGCCAGCGAGGCAGGAAGCCCGACCTCCTCGAGTGCTTCGCGGATGACCACCGCGTAGTCCTTGTTCCCTCCGTTATGGATGCGCGTGCCCATGGCGTCGTAGAGTTTCTTGATGTGCTCTGGGCCGTGGAGCTCGGAGGCCGCGATGATCACCCGGACAGGGGCCCAGGCTTCGTCCATGCCACGGCGGTAGTCCTCGGGAAGGTCACGGCCCTCGTTGAGCACCGACAGGCTCATCACGTGCCAGTCCACCTGGACGTCCCGGACCTTCTCCACTTCGCCCATCCACCGAGAGGTAATCCAGGCAAACGGGCACACCGGGTCGAACCAGAAGTCGGCCTTCCGTGTGCTGGTGGCGGCAGCTGTCATGAAGGTACTCCTTGGTTATGCAGATGTGTTCCGACGGTTATGCGGACTTGTTCCGGCGCTTCGCGACTACATCGTGCGAGATTAGGGTGGGCTCTGCGGTCTTACCCACTACTGCCGATGTGATGACGACCGTGGCGATGTCCTCACGGCTCGGCAGATCGAACATCACCGGAAGCAGTACTTCCTCCATGATTGCCCGCAGGCCACGCGCGCCGGTGCCCCTTTCAAGAGCCTGATCAGCGATCGCCTCCAGCGCCTCCGGTTCGAAGACAAGTTCGACGCCGTCCAGTGCAAACATCTTCTGATACTGCTTGATGAGGGCGTTCTTCGGTTCAGTCAGGATCTGGATCAGCGCCGGCCGGTCCAGGTGCGTGACCGTGGTGATGACGGGAAGACGGCCGATGAATTCCGGAATGAGCCCGAACTTCAGCAGGTCTTCGGGCATGACGTCGCCATAGCTTGCTTCCTCATTCTTCAGCGAACTCAGCGGGGCACCGAAACCAATGCCCTTGCGCCCGGCACGGGAGCCAATGATCTCCTCCAGGCCGGCGAAGGCTCCCGCCACGATGAACAGAACGTTAGTGGTGTCGATCTGGATGAATTCCTGATGAGGGTGCTTGCGTCCACCCTGCGGTGGTACGGAGGCGACAGTTCCCTCAAGGATCTTCAGGAGAGCCTGCTGCACGCCCTCACCTGAAACATCGCGCGTGATGGAGGGATTTTCGCTCTTACGCGAGATCTTGTCGATCTCGTCAATGTAGATAATGCCCTGCTCGGCCTTCTTGACGTCGTAATCGGCTGCCTGAATGAGCTTGAGTAGGATGTTCTCGACATCTTCGCCGACATATCCCGCCTCGGTCAGCGCTGTGGCGTCGGCTACCGCGAACGGCACGTTTAGCCTGCGGGCCAAGGTCTGGGCAAGGTAGGTCTTGCCGCAGCCGGTGGGGCCGATCAGCAGGATGTTCGACTTTGCAATCTCCACATCTTCAGTGGGGGTTGCATTGGAAAGGTTTGCGGAAGCGCGCGGGGTATGCCCGGACTGGATGCGCTTGTAGTGGTTATACACCGCGACCGCAAGGGAGCGCTTTGCGGGCTCCTGGCCGATGACGTATTCCTGGAGAAAGTCGAAGATCTCGCGCGGCTTCGGCAACTCGAAGGTGCCCAGGTCTGCAACTTCGGAGAGCTCTTCTTCGATGATTTCGTTGCAGAGCTCAATGCACTCGTCACAGATGTATACGCCGGGCCCTGCTATGAGCTTCCGAACCTGCTTTTGGCTTTTGCCACAGAAAGAGCACTTGAGAAGATCGGTGCTCTCACCAATGCGAGCCATGTGTCAGTCCCCTAACGTGGTCCTCAGTATTGCTTTGAGTCTTCGGCCGCTACCAACAGTGTTGTGATGGGACGGTCTCCATGCGTCGACTAGATTCCACTCTAGGCCACTTGGTGCCATGAATCAGCAAACCGACGCCCGTGGCCCTCCTTTATTGCTGGAGTCCACGGGCGTGACGGTAGCGGTTACGGCTTGTTGATCTTCGGCGGAGTGATCTTCCGCGAGGTAAGGACTTCGTCAACCAGTCCGTAGGCTTTCGCGTCCTCGGCGGTAAGAATCTTGTCGCGCTCAATGTCGCTGTTGATCTGCTCGGAAGTCTTCCCGCTGTGAAGGGCGAGCGTGTCCTCCAGCCAGGTCCGCATGCGCATCACTTCGTTGGCCTGGATCTCCAGGTCGGATGCCTGTCCACCCTGTCCGCCGCCCAAGGCAGGCTGGTGGATGAGGACCCGTGCGTTCGGAAGCGCCAGCCGCTTGCCCGGCGCGCCGGCCGCGAGCAGCACGGCAGCAGCACTCGCGGCCTGTCCGAGGCAGACCGTCTGGATCTCGGGACGGATGAACTGCATCGTGTCGTAGATGGCAGTCATTGCCGTGAAGGATCCGCCCGGGGAGTTGATGTAGAGCGTGATGTCGCGTTCCGGGTCGGTGGACTCAAGAACGAGCAACTGCGCCATCACATCGTCCGCGGACGCGTCGTCCACCTGCACGCCGAGGAAGATGATGCGGTCCTCGAACAGCTTCGTGTAGGGGTCCTGGCGCTTGAAGCCATACGGCGTGCGCTCTTCGAACTGGGGCAGGACGTAGCGGCTGGTGGGCAGCTGGGGAGCCCGGCCGCCTGCTGCGGCAGAGAAATTGTGGTTCATTGTGCCTCCTGGGCAAGTCTGGGTGAGCTGGATCCTGGACTAGTCGCGGCTGGTTCCGCCGCCGCCGGACACGGAGCCAGCGTGTGCCGAGATGTGGTCGAAGAACCCGTATTCGAGGGCTTCCTGGGCGGTGAACCACTTGTCGCGGTCGTTGTCCTTGAGGATGGTCTCAACGGTCTGGCCGGTCTGCTCCGCAGTCAATTCCGCCATAACGCGCTTCATATGGAGAATCAGCTCAGCCTGGATCTTGATGTCGGAGGCCGTACCGCCGATGCCTCCGGACGGCTGGTGCATGAGGATACGCGCGTGCGGTGTCGCGTAGCGCTTGCCCTTGGTGCCCGAGGAGAGCAGGAACTGACCCATGGAAGCCGCCAGGCCCGTAGCAACCGTGACAACGTCGTTCGGAATGAACTGCATCGTGTCGTAGATGGCCATGCCGGCGGTCACTGAACCACCCGGAGAGTTGATGTAAAGGAAAATGTCCTTCTCCGGATCCTCGGCAGACAGCAGGAGCAGCTGCGAACAGATCGCGTTGGCGTTTTCATCCCTGACTTCGGATCCCAGCCAGATGATCCGCTCCTTCAGGAGCCGGTTGTAGATGTAGTCGTCGCGGCTGGCAGGATCAACAGTCGCCATGGTCGGGGTTCTTGGTTCGATTGCCATTGCTGATTGACCTCTCACTCAGGTTTTTCTCTCACTGGACACTAACCCGTCCGGGGAGCGTTTTGCTCCCGCGCCCCGAGCTGTTCGCTGACGGCGCATCCCCCACTGGCACGCCTGGCCGGGGCGCAATCGCGGTCCCGGCACCAGGCGCTTAACGGACGATGCCGCCAGCACAAACGCTGGCGGCATCAGTCGGTATGTCAGGCTTGAGCGGCCCGGTGATCAGGCCTTGGCGGCGTCAGCGTCCTCGGCGGAAGCTGCGCTCTCAGCGGCATCCTCCACTGCCTCGGGAGCCTCGTCCTCGGCCGGAACGGTCTCAGCACCGGCTGCTTCGCCTGCCGGACGGACGAAGTCGGACAGGTCGACAGACTCACCGTTGGTATCGGTTACGACCGCCAGCTCCAGGACCTTTGCAAGGGCCTTGCGACGGCGGACTTCACCGACGATCATGGCGACCTGGCCGCTCTGGTCCAGCATCTGGGCGAACTGGTTCGGATCCATGCCGTACTGGCTGGCCGAGGAAACGATGTAGTCGATGAGCTCGCTCTGGCTGACGCCGATCTCTTCCTTCTCCGCTACAGCATCAAGGACGATCTCGTTGCGGAACGCCTGCTGGGTGTTCTCGCGAACCTCCGCGCGGTGCTCCTCGGTGTCGTGGTCCGGCCCGGCGGAGTGGCTGCTCTCGGAGTTGAAGTGCTGCTCCAGCTGCTCCTCGACCACGGACTCAGGCACCGGCACCTCAACCAGCTCCAAGAGCTTCTCGAGGACCTTGTCCCGGGCTTCGACACCCTGCTCAACGAGCTTGTCCTCGGCGGCGCGCTTGGCGAGGTCGGCACGCAGTTCATCGATGGTGTCGAACTCGCTTGCCAGCTGTGCGAAGTCATCATTTGCGTCCGGCAGCTCGCGCTCCTTGACAGCCTTGACCGAAACGGTAACCTCGGCATCCTTGCCGGAGTGCTCTCCACCGGCGAGCTTGGTCTCGAAGGTGGAGGATTCGCCGGCGCTGAGCCCGGTAACGGCCTCGTCCATGCCCTCGAGCATGGTCTTGGAGCCGATCTGGTAGGAGATGTCGGCGGCAGAATCGACTTCCTCGCCGTCGATCTTCGCCGTCAGGTCAAGCGTGAGGAAGTCGCCGTCGGTAGCCGGACGGTCTACTTCCTTGAGCGTGCCGAAGCGGCCGCGAAGCTCGTCAAGTGCCTTGACGACGTCGTCGTCGGAAGCCTTGGCGGCCTCAACGGTGACCTCCAGGCCCGAGTACTCCGGAAGTTCAATTTCGGGACGGATGTCGAGCTCAGCGGTGAAGAGGAGCTGGCCGTCCTGTGCAGAGGGATCGGGAACCTCGGTGATCTCAACCTCGGGCCGGCTCAGCGGACGGATCTTGGTCTCCTGGACAGCCGTCTGGTAGAAGCCGTTGAGTCCCTCGTTGATGGCGGTCTCGATGACGTAGCCGCGTCCCACGCGCTGGTCGATCAGCTTGTTCGGGACCTTGCCCTTGCGGAAACCCGGAACCTGCACCTGGTTGGCGATGGTCTTGTAGGCAGCATCGATGTTCGGCTTGAGTTCCTCGAAAGGGACCTCCACGTTGAGCTTCACTCGCGTGGGAGTGAGGTTTTCGACAGCGCTCTTCACAGCCTAGTACTCCTGATTGATTAGGGATCGGTTCTGCACCGGGGATACAAATCCGCGAAGGATCATCTGCACCGTTAATACAGAGTCGGGGTGACAGGATTTGAACCTGCGACTTCCTGCTCCCAAAGCAGGCGCTCTTCCAAGCTGAGCTACACCCCGGTTAGTGCAGAGGCAAGTCTACGAAAGAAAGCCCACCGTTGCACATTTTGAGAATCGGCCCGCCATATGGTGTAGTTATATGCGTTCCAGCCACGCCGGAAGCGTGCGGCCCCCAGCCGCAACAACCACCTCACTGCTGGTCCGGGGATGTAGCTCAATGGTAGAGCCTCAGTCTTCCAAACTGATTACGCGGGTTCGATTCCCGTCATCCCCTCCAATTCTGTTCTTTTAGTGATCTCCCCGTCGGGATCCTTCCTTCTTATGCAGCCTGGCAGTTGGGGCACCAGTACAGCTTACGGGCCCCCATCTCCGTCATCGCTATCGGGGTGCTGCAGATTCGGCACGGCTGCCCCGTCCGCTTGTACACATAGTGAGCGTCCTCGACGGGAATTGCGGCTGCGTCCGTGCGTGAGCGGTCCGTGTGGGAACGATGGTCCGGTGTCGTCGTGATGATTCTGCCGGCCTCCACGCCCTCATTCATCAGCAGCACCAAGTCCTCCCACAGCGCTATTGCCTCCGCATCGGGCAGTGAGACTCCCGGCACCCATGGATGAATCCGACGCCGGAACAGCGCCTCGGCGCGGTAGACATTGCCGACGCCGGCAATCACCGCCTGATTCATGAGCGAGAGCCCGACAGCGGACCGTGTCCGCTGTATACGCGTGACGAATTCACCCGGATCAGTCTCCGGATCCAGCGGGTCGGGGCCCAATTTCGACAGTACCGCCTGCTCATCAGCCGCCGTAAGAACTTCACAGGCCGTGGGGCCGCGCAAATCTGCCCAGCCATGTTCGGACACGAATCGAACGCGAACCGCCCCTACGGGCGGCGGCGGTCCCACGTAGGAGGCGCCGTCGTCGTCGGATGCGGTTTCCTGCTCCCCTATCCGCCGAGGGGCACCGATGCTCGATGCCCCACGAAAAGTCTCGTCGCCGCCGAAGGTCCAGGCCCCGTAGAGGCCCAGGTGCACGCGCATCACTAGCTCGTTGTCGAACTCAAGGAAAAGCTGTTTTCCATGCGCCCGCGCGGCGACAAGCACCGAGCCGTCAAGGCGGTCGGCCCCTGCCTGGAACCGGCCCTGGGGACTGCTGACGCGCAGCCGCTCGCCGACGAACGCCGAATTAAACTGGCGCGCCAGGCGGTGGATTGAGTGACCCTCAGGCACTACGCGATGACCTCTCCCGTTGCCTCGTAGGCGGCGATCTTGCCGATCCGGCGCACGTGCCGCTCAGCTCCGCTGAACGGTTCGGCCAGGAAGGCCTCCACGATCGCCGTCGCCTCCTCGAGGGAGTGCTGGCGCCCGCCGAGGGCAACCACGTTGGCGTCATTGTGCTGGCGGGCCAATCGCGCAGTATCGAGGCTCCAGGCCAGCGCAGCGCGTATCCCCTTCACCTTGTTTGCCGCGATCTGCTCCCCATTACCGGAACCACCAAGAACGATGCCCAGCGCTTCGACGCCGGACAACTGGTCGTCAACCACCGCGAGGGCAGCGTTGATGCAGAAGGAGGGGTAGTCGTCCTCGGCGTCGTAGACGGTAGGGCCGTGATCGATCATCTCGAAGCCCTTCCCGCTGAGGTGTGCCACGAGGTGTGCACTCAGCTCCATGCCGGCGTGGTCGGTTGCGATATGAACGCGCATCAATGTTCCGTTTCAAAGGTGTGGTCGGTTGCCCTCCAAGATTAGTGGCTGCGCAAAGGCGGCGTTGACTGTGCGGCTGGGCTCGCCCAGGAAGAGTCCTAGGTTTTCTCCAAGTACGGCAGGCGATTCTTTTCCTACAGCCAAGGGAAAGGAAGACCGATGTCCGTTTCGCGACGACAGGTCCTCACAATGGGGGGACTCGGGGTAATCGGCGCAGGAGCGCTAGCAGCTCCATTCAGCTCTATCAGCGCCAAGTCTGCGAGCAAGCTGGCAGACAGCGATATGCCCATCCCCTACCGCTCGCCCTTGACGGTGCCGCCGATCCTTGAACCCTACGCGGTTGGCCGCGCGCCTGACGGCGCCAAGGTGCATTACTACAGCGTCACGCAGAAGGCCGGCACAGCAAAGATCCTTCCACGCCTGACCACGCCGATCCTGGGTTACAACGGCATCTTCCCCGGACCCACTATCGACCTGCTGCAGGGTACGCGGGCGGTCTTGAAGATCCGCAACCAGCTGCCGCAGACCCACCCACTGCACGGGCATACGCTCTCAACGTCCACGCACCTGCACGGGTCTGCCTCCCTCCCGCAGTTCGACGGGTACGCCAGCGATGTGACGCCTCCGGGCTTCGCGAAGAACTACGAGTACCCCAACTTCCAGTCTGCGCGCACGCTCTGGTACCACGACCACAACGTGCACCACACCGCAGAGAACGCCTACTCCGGCCTCTCGGCGCAGTTCTGCATGCATGATCCCGCCGAACGGGAGCTGCTGCCACAGAACGAGTTCGATGTTCCGTTGACCCTCTCGGATGTCATGTTCGCAGCTGATGGAAGCCTGGCCTATGACGACAACTCGCACTCCGGCCTCTGGGGTGATGTGATCCTGGTGAACGGCAAGCCGTGGCCGGTGATGAAGGTCAAGCGCCGCGTCTACCGGTTCCGCATTCTGAACGCCTCGATCTCCCGTTCGTTCCGGCCGACCCTGAGCACGGGCGAGGCTGTCCACGTGGTTGCGACCGACGGCGGCCTGATGCCAAAGACACAGGCGGTCGATTCCTGGCGTCACGCTGGCGCCGAGCGCTACGAGGTCCTCATTGACTTCTCGCTCTACCAGCCTGGACAGCGGGTGGAATTGCGCAACCTGTCCAACAAGAACAACGTCGACTACGACTTCACAGACCGCATCATGGCATTCGATGTGACGGACGAGCCTGTGAATACCGCGGATCACACCTGGAACACGATTCCAGAAACGCTGGTTGGCCACGAGGTCATGGACCTGCAGGCCACCAGAGAGACCCGCGTCCGCAAGTTCCGGGTCAAGCGCGAAAATGACGTATGGGTGATCGGGAACGACTCCTGGGCCGACATCATCGCCAGCGGGTACCGACGCGTTTGCGCCGATCCAGGTCTGGGCGACACCGAGATCTGGGAGTTCGAGAACAGCTCCGGCGGATGGTTCCACCCGATCCACATTCACCTAGTGGACTTCCAGATCCTGAGCCGTAACGGTCGCCCGCCGTTCTCCTACGAGATGGGTCCCAAGGACGTGGTGTACGTAGGTGAGGGCGAGACGGTTCGGCTGCTGATGAAGTTCGGCCCGCACCGCGGCAAGTACATGATCCACTGCCACAACCTCCCGCATGAGGACCACGACATGATGACCCAGTTCAGTGTCGGTCTGAAGCCCGGAGAGGTGGACCTGAACGATCCCATGAAGGCCGCCCCAGCCTTCTGGGACGGCGAGTAGCCCCAGCTCGCACCTGGAGTCCGGGTGGTCCTTCCCTTCACGGGAAGGACCGCCCGGACTCTTTTGCTGTGCGCTAGGCCTCCAGCATCGACCTGCCCACGATCGGTGCGGGTATCTGCGGCTCGGAACGGAGCCCTTGGCACCTCGTATCCTCCGTCGTGATGCGGGTTCCAACGAGTTTCCCGTCCGCCGGGGCGCCGCTCGATGAATAGGACATTAGGGGTGCGAGGCCATCACAAGACCTCGGGCCGGTCCATCTACCAGCACTCATGCCGCTTGGTGGATCGAGCACGACGGCGGGGGCCCCCTCTACAACCACCGGTGCGTCCATGTGGCGTCCCAGGCACCACCAGGTGACAGGGTCTTCGCCGGCGCATAGGGGAAGGCCCAACGAGAGGTGAAGGCATGTCGTATTCGAGGACACAAGGAAGGCCTCCCCTGCCGTTTACGACAGGGGAGGCCTTCTCTCTGTTGGAGCTGGAGAGCCTTGGGGCTAGAAGATGGTGTTCATGGTCCTCCAGCCGGTGCCCACCTGAGCCTTCTTCAGCCATCCACCGGAACCGTTACCCGTGTAGAGCCACAGCCTGCCCGAGCGGTCCTTCGCCAGGACATCGACGTTGGTGTCGCCGTCGAAATCGCCCGGACCGAAAATGTTGCTCATCGAGTTCCAGCCGGTACCGACCTGAGCCTTCTTCAGCCATCCACCGGAACCGTTACCCGTGTAGAGCCACAGCCTGCCCTGGCGGTCCTTCGCCATAACGTCAACGTTGGTGTCGCCGTCGAAATCGCCCGGACCGAAAATGTTGCTCATCGTGCTCCAGCCGGTACCGACCTGAGCCTTCTTCAGCCAGCCGCCGGAACCGTTACCCGTGTAGAGCCACAGCCGGCCCAAGCGGTCCTTCGCCATAACGTCAACGTTGGTATCGCCGTCGAAATCACCCGGACCGAAGATGTCGCTCATCGTGCTCCAGCCGGTACCGACCTGAACCTTCTTCAGCCAACCGCTGTCGCCGTCACCCGCGTAGAGCCACAGCCGGCCCTGGCGGTCCCGGGCGAGAATGTCCGCATTGTTGTCACCGTCGAAATCACCCGGAGTGAAGATGTTGCTCATGGTGCTCCAACCGGTCCCGACCTGGACCCGTGTCTGCCATACCCCGGCGCCGTCTGTGGGGTAGAGCCAGAGCCGCCCGGAGGCGTCCCGTGCCAGCACGTCGGCGTTTCCGTCGCCGGAGAAGTCGTGTCCTCCGACTCCCGCCGGCGGTGCAGCAGGAGCATCGATGGTGAATTTCCACTCGCCGAGGGCGCTGACGTTACCTGCAGCGTCAATGGCGATTGCACGGAGCGTCGTCGTCTCAGTGATGTCGATGGGCCCAGTGAACAGGGTGCTGTTCACGGTGGGTTCACTGCCGTCCGTGGTGAAGCGGATGGCCGCGCCCTCGGTCGCGGCGAGTGTCGCCGTCGTCGCAGCGGTGAATATTCCGCCCGGGGTGGTGGTGGTCAGCTCCGGCGCCACAGTGTCGATCGTGTAGGTTTCCGTGACGATCGGCGAGGGCACTCCCTGATTGACTGCAACGAACTTCAGGACCGTGTCGGCAGTGATGGTGATGGGCTCGGCGTACTGAACGCCATCCTCAATGTCGGGATCGGTGCCGTCCGTCGTGAAGAAGATCGGCAGCCCTGCCGGGTTCGAGGTGAGCGCAACCGTCTGCGGGGTGTTGAAAGCACCGCCCACGATGTCTGCCTGAGCCGTGGGAGCCTCTGGCGGCGTGGCATTCACGGTCTTGCCCTGGACGACGAACTGATTTGTCTCGCCCACCGTGCGTGCAGCCCCGGTGACAGGCTCGCCGCGGGTGTCGAGCACCTTCTCGATTCTGAAGAAGTTCGTGTTGTAAGGGCTGCCGGTCACCTCGTGCGGTGTCGACCCATCGCCGAGGTAGCCCGCGGGAGCGCCCTGAGTCCACCGCAGGAACGGACCTATCTTTGACTCCAGCAACGGGCTGAAGTCTCCGTTGCCGTTCATGCTGCCCAGGTCTTCGGTGTAGCGAAGGCTGCCCGTGTCGTCGGCTACGACCTGGAACCTGCCGTACGGATGCGTTATCTCGTAGGTGGAACCGAACTCGAACACGTCGTCTCCCCGAACGCGGATGCGGCCGAAAGCGACCTGATCTCCGGGAGCAGCCCCCTCCCCGGTGAAAGCGGCTTCGAGAGCGAGGCCCAGCCGGACGTCTTCGCCGTCGACGTTGATGGCCGCTTCCGAGGCCCACCAGAAAGACTCACCTGCGAAGTTATCAGGGAAGGATCGTGGTTCAGTCGGGTTCGGAAGTTCCTCGACGATTGGGCACAGCGGATCCTCCAGGCAGAGTTGCAGCTGCACGTTGTTGTTGTCCTCAAGCCATTCCGGGAAGCCGTGGTCCGTGCTTACAGGCCCAACAGCCTTCAGGTTGTGAATGACGTACTTGAAGTCCCGGATCTCGCCTGCGTTGCCGGACCCGTCAACGGACACTGCACGGATGGTGGTTGTGCTTCCGACGGTGAACGGGTCGCTGTACTCGAAGGTTGAACCGGTTGCGCCCTGGTCGTCGTAGGTTGGCTCGGAGCCGTCCACCGTGTAGTAAATGTCAGGGGTGTTACCCGACTGGGTGGTGCCCGTGAGGGTTACCTGCTGAGGTCCCGCATACGATGGCGCAGCGGGATCCGGCGTTGCGCTGATCCATGGGCTGGTGGCATCCAGTATGTACGTTTCGCTCTTGATCTCCGACCTCTGGGACGGATCCGTCAGGCTGACCGCCATGTACTTGAGCTGGGTAGTGCCCGGCTGGTCGAGCAGTACGGGAGCGACGTCGGCGTCGCCTTCGGATGGCTCCCATACTTTGGCGCCCACGCCTACGGTGCCGTCCTCGGCGACCACCGGATCGCTGCCGTCGGTCGTGTAGACGATTTTCGCCTCGTCGGGGAACGACGCCTGGATGTTGACCGTGGTGGGGTCCCGGTAGATTCCGCCGGGCTTGTCCACGCCGGCGCGCACCGTGGCAATCTTGCCCTGCACTGCGAAGAGATCTGTCTCAGTCCGGGGGATGCCCGGGCCTTCAATGCTGAAGAAGTTGGTCCCGGTCGGGCTTCCGGTCACTGTGTGTTCGACATTGGGATCCCCGATCGACCCTGCGGGAGCGCCTGCGTCCCAACGCAGGAACGGCCCCACCTTGCCTTCGAGCGGTTCCGTCCAGTCACAGGGCTGCTGCAGGCAGCCGAGGTCTTCGGTGAATCGGACACGCCCGTCCTCATCTGCCGTAACCTCGAAGACTCCGTACGGGGTGGTTGCCGTGTAGGTAGCACCTGCCTGCGCCCCCTCGAACCGGATACGCATGCGAGCGAAGGCGTTCTGCTGACCCTGCACGACATCGCCGACGCCTCCGAAGGCAGCTTCCGTGGCCATGATGAGGCGTGCCTCTTCACCGTTGGGCAGGGCCAGCGACGCCTCGCCGGACCACCAGAACGACTCTTCCGGGAAGTTCGTTGGCATCTCGAGCGGCAATGCCGGATTGTAGGCTTCACCGACCACCGGGCATACCGTGGCTTGGTCGATGCACAGCTCGAGCCGAAGACCGGTCTTGTCCTCGTACCAGTACGGATAACCGGTGTCCGGGTTGACCGGGCCGACGCTCCCCTGCATACCGGTTGCGACCGCTGCCGGCAGCACGACCGCCGGCGACAGCGCACCTACAGCCCCTGCCATGGGCAGCGGACCAAAGGAGGACATCAAGACCACCGCTGAAGCAGCGATGCCCGTACCCTTCCAGATCCTGCCCGGACGCGATACTCCCCGCGCCAGACCCTGTGAACCGTTCGATTTCATGATTTCTCCCTGGATTGTGCGAATCGCTCGATGAGCTGCTTCGTGGAAGGGGGCAACCAGTTGTTACCCGAAACCAACTCTTTCGAGTGGAGCCTGCGAATACCTTGAGGTGCGTGGACAGGACGAAGGCCTCCCCTGCCGCGCTGTGGCGAGGAGGCCTTCGTTCTATGCCGCTGCTAGAAGATGCTGGTCATCGTGTTCCAACCGGATCCGGCCTGAGTCTTCTTCAGCCAGCCGCCGGCACCGTTACCGGTGAACAGCCACAACCCGCCGTTCCGGTCCCGAGCCAGCACGTCGACGTTGTTGTCGCCGTCGAAGTCGCCGGGGCCCACGATGCTGTTCATCGAGTTCCACCCGGTACCCGCCTGGACCCTCTTCAGCCACCCGCCGGCACCGTTGCCGGGATACAGCCATAGTCCGCCGTTCCGGTCCCGGGCCATCACATCCACGCTTCCATCGCCGTTGAAGTCGCCTGGGCCGAAGATACTGTTCATCGTCTGCCAGCCTGATCCGACCTGGGACTTCTTCAGCCAGCCGCCTGCACCGTTACCGGTGAACAGCCACAATCTGCCGTCCTGATCCCGGGCAAGGACGTCCACGTTGGTGTCTCCGTTGAAGTCACCCGGGCCAACGATGCTGTTCATCGAGTTCCAGCCGGTACCAACCTGGACCTTCTTCAACCACCCGCCGGCCCCGTTACCCGGGTACAGCCAGAGTCCTCCTCGGGAATCCCGGGCGATCACGTCCGCCTTCTCGTCGCCGTTGAAGTCACCGGGGCCGAACATGCTGTTCATCGTGTTCCAACCAGTACCAACCTGGACTTTCTTCAGCCAGCCGCCAGCACCGTTACCCGGGTACAGCCACAACCCGCCGTTCCGGTCGCGAGCGAGCACGTCCACGTTCCCGTCGCCGTCGAAGTCGTGGCCGTCGATACCGCCCGTCGGCGGTGGTGTAGTTGCGACGTAGTTGTATACGACCGGATTGGAGGTTCCCGAAACGGTGGTGACGTCGACGCTAACCTCCCCTTCAACGTCGGGGGGAGCCAGGAAGGACAGTTCCGTATCCGAGACGACCGTGACGTCGTCGTCAAGGAAGGAGGCTGAGCCCATCGTCACCATGGTTCCGTTCGGAACGAAACCGGTGCCCTTCAATGTGATCGTGCCACCGCCCTCGATCGGACCGGTGTCCGGGGAGATGGAGGTAATCACCGGCGGGGCCCCGGCCGGCAGGTAAGTGAGGTCCATCGTGCCGCTGGTGCCAACCGGTGTGGTCACACTCAGCGGAACGACGCCCGCAGCCTGGGCAGGTGCCCGAAGAACGAGCATGCCGCTGTTGGGAACCTCGACGTTCGAGGGCGAGACCGTCGTCGTACCGATGGTGACGCTCGTCCGGTCCCGAACGAAACCGGAGCCGAAGATGTGGATCTCCTCACCGCCCGTTGCAACGGTCTCGTCCGGATCAATCGCCTCGACGACCGGCTCCTCCGGCGCAGGCTCAACGTACGAGAAAGCGAGTTCACCGCTGCGGCCCGAGGGCGTCGTCACGGTAACTGCTGCTGAACCGACGGCGCCGGGCGGCGTGACAAAGGTCAACTCGCTGCCGGAAACCACGACGACGTCGGTTGCCTTTTCGCCGCCGACCTCCACCGTGGTGTCTGCGGTGAAGCCGCTACCCTTCAGTGTGATGGTGTCACCACCGGTGGTAAGTCCTTCAGCAGGAAGCAGTTCCGTGAGCGCTGGAGCGCCCGGGTCCTCCTGATGCTCACAACCGGCTTCGCCGACAACGATGCTTCCCAGCCAGATCGAGGCTACCGCGCCCACCTCGGGAACTGTTCCCTTCAGGGTCAGGTTCACCGACATGCCGACCGCGTCCGCGGTGGACGCGTTGGCGCTCACGCTGCCGGGCCGGACCTTTGCTACCAGTTCAGCGCTGGTCATCCCCGGAATGGTTGCAGCGGCAGTCACCTGCTCGCCCTCCACGGGAACGGTTGCCAGGTCGAGAGGTTTCCCAAGGACCTCGACTGCCTGTGCGCTCGTTTCGCCCGTCGGGAGGGCGCCTGGGAGGCATTGCGCGGTTGCGGAGACCTGTTCAGCTGCGACAGCTTCGACGCCGAGCACCGAGACAGACAGTTTGTCCACGACGGCGGAACTGCTCGTGCCGCTTTCGTCCGAGACGGTTGTCAGTGTCGACGAACCCGATGCCCCTGCCCCCTTCAACTCGCCAAGGTACGCCGCCAGGTCGGGAATGACCTGTTCACCGGGCGGGCTCTCGGAACCTGCGACGGCGTCCACCTCCAGCAGAGGCGTTTTCACCAGTTCCAGGGACAGCTTCATGGCGAGCGCCGAAGCGTCGGCGTCGCCACCGTCTGCGAGCGCCGGCGTCGCGACGAACGCGCTGCCGCCGATTGCGAGGGCGGATGCAATCGCCGTAACTCGTGCGGTGCTCCATCTCGGGGACATGTTCACACTCCTATGAAGTCGGACAGCGGCGTCGGCACGCCGCTCCGGGTGTGGCAGCGGCACGACTGTCGTGCTGGTGCAACGGTAGGAAGCGGACCTTGGGAACAGGTTGAGCCTTTCGGGGCTTCACGATTTTGTGCTCTCAGCTGGATGTGGGCACGTACACCCGCCCGAATGGTGAAGGCACGTTGTTCTGCGTAAGGTGAGTCACACCGCGCCATCGCGCGGCTTGTCACCATCTCCACCCACGGAGGCATCACCTTGCCAGGCATGAACCTGACGCGGGACGAAGCTCGCCAGCGCGCGGCAACAGTCAGCGTCCACAGCTACGCCATCAACCTTGATTTGACCCGCGGTTCTAGCGTGTTTCGCTCCACCACGGTCGTGTCCTTCGACGCGGAGCAGGGTTCGTCCACCTTCATCGACGCTGTGACGGAGACCGTCCATCGGGTCACGCTCAATGGAGTGGACCTCGATGTTGCTGACGTGGCTGACGGGGTACGGATCCGGCTCGATAACCTTGCTGCCTCCAACGAACTCGTGGTCGATGCCGACATGCTGTACATGAACACG
This sequence comes from Arthrobacter sp. JZ12, assembly GCF_035189165.1. Classification (NCBI taxonomy): domain Bacteria; kingdom Bacillati; phylum Actinomycetota; class Actinomycetes; order Micrococcales; family Micrococcaceae; genus Arthrobacter; species Arthrobacter sp. JZ12. Next base: position 1,829,948 of record NZ_CP045246.1, read on the forward strand.
GGCGAGGGACTGCACCGCTTCGTTGATCCCGTGGATAACGAGGTCTACCTCTATACACAGTTCGAGGTACCTGATTCGCGTCGGGTCTTCGCCGTTTTCGAGCAGCCCGATCTCAAGGCCACCTTCCGCTTCACGGTCACCGCGCCGTCGCACTGGGACGTCATCTCCAACTCCCCCACCCCTGATCCTGTCGATGCTGGTTCTGCCGAGGACGGCGGCGCGCGCTCCACCTGGGCCTTCGAGCCGACGCCCCGGCTCTCCTCCTACGTGACCGCGCTGATCGCCGGGCCCTACCAGTCGGTGCGGAGCGAGCTGACGAGCTCCGACGGCCGGACCATCCCGCTCGGCGTGTTCGCGCGCAAGTCCCTGATGCAATACCTGGACGCGGAGAACGTTTTCGAACTGACCCGGCAGGGATTCGAATTCTTCGAGGCGCAGTTCGGAACGCCCTACCCGTTCGAGAAGTACGATCAGCTTTTCGTCCCCGAGTTCAACGCAGGCGCCATGGAAAACGCCGGTGCGGTGACCTTCCTTGAGAGCTACGTCTTCCGCTCCCGCGTGACCGAGGCAACGATCGAGCGGCGCGCCATCACGATCCTGCACGAGCTGGCCCACATGTGGTTCGGCGACCTGGTGACCATGCGGTGGTGGAACGACCTCTGGCTCAACGAGTCCTTCGCTGAGTTCATGTCCACGCTGGCATCGGCCGAGGCTACTAAGTTCACCCAGTCGTGGACCACCTTCGCCTCGCTCGAGAAGGCATGGGCCTACCGGCAGGACCAGCTTCCCTCGACGCACCCGATCGTGGCGCCCATCAACGACCTTGAGGACGTGCAGGTCAACTTCGACGGCATCACCTACGCCAAGGGCGCCTCGGTCCTGAAACAGCTTGTTGCCTGGGTTGGACAAGACAAGTTCATGGAGGGCGTCCGCGAGTACTTCGGCAAGCACGCCTGGTCGAACACCGAGCTTTCGGACCTGCTGACCGAACTTGAGAAGGCGAGCGGGCGCGACCTTAAGGAATGGTCCGCGCAGTGGCTGGAGACCGCCGGGGTGAACACCCTGCGGCCTGCAATCGACTACGACGACGACGGCGTCATCACCTCGTTCTCCGTCCTGCAGTCCGCGGTCGCTGACTACCCGACAATCCGTTCGCACCGGCTGGCCATCGGTTTCTACTCACTCACCGACAGCGGACAGCTCGAGCGCTCCCATCGCGTGGAGCTCGACGTAGCCGGCGAGCGGACGGACGTGGCAGAACTGGTCAGTCTCCCCCGCCCCGATCTTGTCCTCCTGAATGATGATGATCTCGCCTACGCGAAGATCCGCCTTGATGAGCGCTCGCAGCGCACCGCAACCCGTCACCTGAAGCACTTCGCCGAATCCCTCCCGCGGACACTTGTCTGGGCTTCCGCATGGGACGCCGCTCGCGATGGCGAGACTCCTGCGCGCGATTACGTCGAGCTCATCCTGCAGAACATTGATTCGGAGTCGGATTCCTCGGTGGTGCTGGTGCTGCTGCGTCAGCTCGCCACGACACTCACCTACTACGTGCGGCCGGACGATCAGCGGCCCATGGAAATCGCGGCCGCGGACAGTCTGTGGGAACTCGCGCAGGCAGCGGAGGCCGGGTCGGATTCACAACTCCAGTTTGTGAAGGCTTTTGCCGTGCATGCACAGACGGATGAACAGCTCGACGCGGTGCAGGGAATCCTGGACGGCTCAAGCGTGCCTGAGGGTCTGTCCGTGGACGCGGACCTTCGGTGGGAACTGCTCACATCCCTGGTGGTGGGCGGACGCAAGTTCCAGTCCGACATCGACGCCGAACTTGAACGGGACGCGACAGCGACAGGCGCCCTCGCCGCAGCCCAGGCAAAGGCCGCCATCCCCACCCCGGAGGCAAAGGCCGAGGCATGGGCAGCGATCGTCGAACGTTCCGATATGCCGAACGCCGCCCAGCGCTCGGCGATCGCCGGGTTCACCCGGGCGCATGACACCGCCCTGCTGGAACCGTTCGCCGAGAAGTACTTCAGCGCGGCCAAGGAAGTGTGGGCAACCCGCACGCACGAGATCGCTCAGCAGATCATCGTGGGTCTCTATCCCTCACGCCTGACCTCGCAGGCAACGATCGATGCGACCGACGCCTTCCTCGCCACCCTGGAGGACGATCTCGCGTCCCTCCGCCGACTGACGCTGGAGAACCGTGACGGCGTGGCCCGGGCTCTCAGGGCGCAGGCCGCCGACCGCTGACAGGCATCCGTTGCCCCGGCCCCTTACGGCCGGGGCAACGGGTGTAATTTATGCTCATGAACCTCTCCGAGCACAACTACAGGGTCGACGTCGTATGGACGGGGAACCGGGGCGAGGGCACCTCGCACTATCGCGCGTACAGTCGTGACCATGAGGTCACATCGTCCGGTGTTCCCATGATCCCGGGCTCGGCAGACCCGACGTTCCACGGCAGTGCTGAGCGGTGGAACCCGGAGCAGCTTCTCCTTGCCGCGCTGTCTCAGTGTCACATGCTCTCCTACCTTCACATGGCGGTGAAGCACGGCGTCAACGTCACCTCCTACGAAGACGCGGCCGAAGGAACCATGCGATTGAATCCGGACGGTAGCGGAGAGTTTGTCAGCGTAACGCTCAGGCCCCATGTGACCATCACCGATGCCACCGCCAGGCATTTGGCTCAGTCGATTCACCACGAGGCGGCAGCGGCCTGCTTCATCGGACGATCAGTGAACTTCCCCGTGCTGCACGAGCCGGTGGTCCACGTCGCCAGAAACGCAGCGGCGGGATCCGCAGAGGAGCTCGCTGCCGGCTCGGGCATGAGTGCCTGAGGAGCTTTTCCGCCACGGTAATGTTGAGCTGCGCCCAAGCACCCCCGTGCAGGGCAGCTCCTTGGCGTGACTGAAAGGCATCTCCATGCAGTTTTTCGACCAGCTCGGATACGGCGGCAATATCCTTGCCGCAGCCCTGATCCTGCTGGCGGCGCTTTTCCTGTGGCTGATACTGCGCGTGCTGATCAACCGTATGGTGCAGCGCGTGCAGAACGGCTATGAAATGTTCAGGAAGCCGCACTTCCGGTGGGCCCAGCCGGTCCTGCGGACGCTCGACCACAAACGCCGTGTCCAGCGGGCCGAGACAATCGGAGCGCTTCTGACCAGCACAGCGGGCGTCACCATCGCAATCATCGCCATCATGACCGCCATTGAACAGCTCGGGGTCAATATCGCCCCGATCCTCGCCAGTGTCGGCATTGTGGGCATCGCGATCAGCTTCGGCGCGCGGGAGGTGATCCGGGACGCTTTCCTCGGCTTCTTCATCACCATTGAGGACCAGTACGGTATCGGCGACGTCATCGAGGTCGGCGATACGGTCGGCGTCGTACAGTCAGTCGGTCTGCGGATTACCCGCCTGGTCGATGAGAACGGGGCAATCTGGTACATCCGCAACGGTGACATCATGAAGGTAGGCAACAGGTCCCAGGGAAACTACATTGCCCCCGCAAGCGACAACGAGAAGACAGAAAAGCCCCATGAGCAGTGAGACACCGGGATCGATTCCCATTCCGTCCCGATTCGGTGAGCCGATCGCGCGGCTGACTCCGGTCGGCCCCCGCTTCGACCAGCCTTCCTACACCGACAACTTCTACGAGGCAATCGGCGGGCACCAGACATTCGTACGCCTGGTCGACGTTTTCTACGACGGCGTGGCCACCGACGATCTCCTTCGCCCGATGTATCCGGAGGAAGACCTAGGCCCGGCGAAGGAGCGACTGCTGTTGTTCCTCGAGCAGTACTGGGGTGGCCCCAAGACCTACAGCGAGCAGCGCGGACATCCGCGACTGCGGATGCGGCACCAGCCGTTCCAGGTGACACCTGCGGCGCGCGACCGCTGGCTGGCACATATGCGCGACGCCGTTGATGCCCTTGCGCTGTCGCCCTTGCATGAGGCGACGCTGTGGGACTACCTGGAGCGCGCAGCCCATTCCATGGTCAATTCCGCCTGAGGCGCCACTTCCGTCTGGTCCGCGCTGGTTACTCCGGCCTACAGAACCGCGGCCTGCCGAACCAGGACGTGACCGCCCGCTGTGCTGAGCCGCGTCCACCGGCCGTTCGTGAGCACCTGCGCGTCCTGCTCGGGCGCAAGGAAACCCAGAGCGTAGGCGCCAAATGCTGCGCCAGCAGGCAAACCGGCTGGAGCACCATCGATAGGCCTGGCCCAGATGACGCCCCGTGCATTGTTGACCACGATGGCTCCGGGACTGTTCGGAACCGTCTGGGCTACCTCGCGGATTCCGTCGGACGCAGCGGCCAGCAATGAATCAGTGCCCACCGTACCCGCCGGGGTCCATCCCGAGCGCGGTGGCAGTACCCCGGCCCAGTTCTCGGTGACGGTTGTAGGCGGGACCGGAAGTACGACGTCGTGCTCCCCCATCCGTGCCAGGCGGTCCGACACGGAAGCCAGCCCAACAGTAGTATCGAGCCGCGCGGGCTCCGCCAATGGCATGGTCCTCAGCCCCAGCACGGTGGGCGTACCCTCTCCGAGGATGCGCGGAGCAAGGATCGAGACGTAGGCAGCCAGGACCCGACCCTCGGCCTGCAGGCGCACGGCACCGTCCTGTGCGGCGCGGGCCCGCCCCACATAGGTTCGAAGGTCCGACACCACCTGCGGCTCGGCAAACGTGAGTTCTCGGGCAAGGGTGGAGGATCCGGGCATGCTGCAATCCTCTCACCTGGGCGGCGCCGGCTTCCATTCGCCGGTTGAGACGGCAGGCGATCCCGGTCTAAGGTCAGTTCTGTTTTCGTCCGCGACCGGAACCTACGGGTCCGGACGTCCCGCCTCCGCGCCACACACTTCAAGGAGCCAAGCACCATGTCTGCCGAACCCCTGCAGGATCCTACTGCCACCCTTGTCAGCCTGCTGGACCTTGACAGCGCGGCCGGTGCACAGACAGACGAGGAAATCTTCGTGGCAACGCCGGTTCGGCAGCCCGGAAAGCGCGTGTTCGGCGGACAAGTACTGGCGCAGGCCCTGATCGCTGCCATTCGGACCGTTGAATCGCACAGGTTCGTTCATTCCATGCATGCCTACTTCCTGCGGGCGGGAGCAGCAGACCTTCCCATCACCTTCGGAGTTCAGCGGCTGCGTGACGGGCGTTCGTTCTCTGCGCGCAGGGTACATGCCTACCAGGGTGGCGTGCCCATCCTGTCGATGATCGCCTCATTCCAGCAGCCGGACGACGGCGTAACGCATCAGGAACCGATGCCCACCGGACTTCCGGATCCTGAGTCGCTGCCCTCCACGGCTGACCTCCTGGGCGGGTTCGATCATCCCGTCGCAAAGGCCTGGGCCTACGACCGTCCCTTCGACATCCGGCACATCGAATCCCCGCTGTATGTGCAGAACAACGGCTCCCGAGAACCGGTGAATGCAGTGTGGATGAAGACCTTCGGCCCGATGCCGGGAAACTCCGGCACGCATCAGGCCGCGCTAGCCTACGCCAGCGACTACACGCTGCTGGAATCCATCCTCCGTCCCCACGGGCTGACCTGGATTCACCCAGGGATGAGTGTTGCAAGCCTCGATCACGCGATGTGGTGGCACCGCCCGGTGCGGGTGGACGATTGGCTCCTTTACGTGCAGCATTCCCCGAGTGCGTCCGGTGCACGCGGCCTGGCGCTCGGCAAGATCTACAACCGGGCGGGCGAGCTGGTTGCCACGGTGGCACAGGAGGGCATGGTGCGGGTGCCCGACGGCGGCACAGAGACCGGGCAGGCCGGTCACTGACACCTGCTTACGACATGACGGCCAGTGTCACCTGGAAGTCGTCGCCCTGAAAATCATCGTTAAAGAGCGGAGGCACGCACCTGAGTGCGTGCCTCCGCTCTTCAATTCACTTGTGAGTGCGATCGTGAGGATCAGATTCAGTCGCGGGTGAGCCGGCGGTGAGTCACACGGTGTGGCTTTGCCGCATCGGGGCCCAGTCGCTCAACCTTGTTCTCCTCGTAGGCTTCAAAGTTACCCTCGAACCAGTACCAGTTGTCCGGGTCTTCATCCGTGCCTTCGTACGCGAGGATGTGAGTGGCTACCCGGTCCAGGAACCAGCGGTCGTGCGAGACAACGACTGCGCAGCCGGGGAACTCCAGCAGCGCGTTCTCCAGGCTGGATAGAGTTTCGACGTCGAGGTCGTTGGTGGGCTCGTCGAGCAGCAGCAGGTTTCCGCCCTGCTTCAGGGTGAGAGCAAGGTTCAACCTGTTGCGCTCACCACCGGAGAGAACTCCTGCCTTCTTCTGCTGGTCCGGACCCTTGAACCCGAACGCTGAGACGTAGGCACGGGACGGCATCTCGACCTGGCCGACCTGAATGTAGTCGAGGCCGTCGGACACCACTTCCCAAAGTGATTTGTTGGGATCGATACCGCCGCGGGACTGATCCACGTACGAGATCTTGACCGATTCACCGATCCTCAACTCACCGCCGTCGAGCGGTTCCAGCCCCACGATGGTCTTAAACAGGGTAGTCTTGCCGACACCGTTCGGACCGATCACTCCGACGATCCCGTTGCGTGGCAGTGAGAAGGACAGTCCGTCGATGAGGATGCGATCGTCGTAGCCCTTGCGCAGGTCGTGTGCCTCAATGACCTGGCTGCCGAGGCGGGGGCCCGGTGGGATCTGAATTTCTTCGAAGTCGAGCTTCCTGGTCCGCTCGGCTTCGGACGCCATCTCCTCATAGCGCGCCAGTCGCGCCTTGGACTTGGTCTGCCTGCCCTTCGCGTTGGACCGCACCCACTCAAGTTCCTCGGCCAGCCGCTTGGACAACTTCTGGTCCTTCTTGCCCTGGATCTCCAGTCGCGCGCGCTTCTTCTCCAGGTAGGTGGAGTAGTTGCCTTCGTAGGGGTAGAGGTGCCCGCGGTCCACTTCGGCGATCCACTCGGCCACGTGGTCAAGGAAGTAACGGTCGTGGGTGACGGCAAGTACCGCACCCGGGTACTTCGACAGGTGCTGTTCGAGCCAGAGCACGCTCTCGGCGTCGAGGTGGTTGGTGGGCTCATCGAGGAGCAGGAGGTCCGGCTTCTGCAGGAGCAGCTTGCACAGCGCTACGCGGCGTCGTTCACCACCGGAGAGCACGGATACGTCTGCGTCCGGCGGCGGGCACCGCAGTGCGTCCATCGCCTGCTCGAGCTGGGAGTCAATGTCCCAGGCGTCGGCTGCGTCGATTGCTTCCTGCAGCTTGCCCATCTCATCGAGGAGGGTGTCGTAATCAGCGTCCGGGTTCGCCATCTCCTCGGAGATCTCATTGAATCGCTGGATCTTGCCGTAAATTTCTCCGACACCCTCCTGGACGTTGCCCAGGACCGTCTTTTCCTCGTTCAGGGGCGGCTCCTGAAGGAGGATGCCCACAGTGTAGCCGGGGCTCAGCCGGGCTTCGCCGTTGGAAGGAGTATCCATGCCGGCCATGATTTTCAGGATGGTGGACTTACCGGCACCATTTGGCCCGACCACGCCGATTTTCGCGCCCGGATAGAAGGACATGCTTACGTCATCGAGGATGACCTTATCGCCAACGGCCTTGCGGGCCTTGGTCATCGTGTAGATAAATTCCGCCATACTCCAAGGCTAGTGCGTGGGTGGCCCGAGAACATATTCCGCTCGTTTCCGCGCGAGCTACTGGCCCGTTATCCCTGGTTCCCCACGAAGCACCCGCCGTTTGAAAGCGCGGGCAGTTCGGTCACGGTCGTTATTCCGTCCCGGACGTGCCCATACACACAGGTGTTACCAACTGCGACTGCCCCGGTCATTGCATCGACATCCAGCCCCGTGGGAGTGACGTCTGCTGATATTTCCACCGCTGATTCGTCAGCACCGGCGGCAACAAACGCGTCCCGCAGGCTGCGGGAATCAGGTTTCGGCATACGGGAAGCCAGTGCAGTGAGGCTGTCTTCGAATCTGGTCACGAACTGGTCGGTCTCTGAGGCCGGCTCAACCGTGGGTGAGGCGGTGGACTTGTCAGCAGGAGAGGAACTCCCGCCAGGCGAGGTGCTCTCCGCTGCCGGTTCGCTCTCGGTAGCGGCCGCGGAGCAACCGCCGAGCAAGATGCCCAGCCCAGTCGCAAGCGTCAGCATCCGCACAGCTGGAAGCGCCATTCCCGATAGACCTGATTCCCCGACTCCCCGCATGCCGCAATTCTGCCATGTCGGGCAAGTTCCCCTGAATCAGAAGGGTGCCGCTGCCAGTTCCCCTTCGCGGTTGTCGGCAGATTCCTCGGACTCGTCCGAAAACTCGTCCTGCTCGGACACCTGGCTGCCACCGGGCGCACCGTAGCCAGGTAGGGAAATCTCTCCCGTGGTGTAGTTCACCTCGCCCGAGACCCCGTCGTCCGTTCCCGAAGGCGGCAACGCGGGTTCATTACGGTCAGCACTGGAGCGGCGGAAGTTCGCGGTTCCGAAGATCAGGTCGTGGCCGGCTGAATCGGCGTCGATCTCCACCGTGGTTCCACTTTTTCCCTCTTCGCTCACCCAAGACCGAACCCGCAACCTGCCCGTGACAATGACCCTGTCCCCTTTTTGCAGGCTCACACCCGCGTTGGTAGCCAACTGCCGGAACATGGAGACTGAATACCAGTTGATTTCTCCATCAACCCAGGTGTTGGTTTTCTTGTCGAAATAGCGGTCCGTGCTGCCCAGGCGGAACTTGGTAATCGGCAGGCCGCTGCCAGCCACCGCACAGCGAACCTCAGTACCGACAAAACCGCGGATGGTCACATAGTTGCTCATCATTTCCCCTTCGAGTTCCTGCACCAACGCAAGCGCGTCGGCTGGCTCCAGTCTCGAGCGGGAACACCGCGGCTGAGGGGCGATGCGGTGTTATGTGGAAAACACCGGCAGGACTTGGCAGGTGTGGAGGAGAGGACAGGATCAATGACAGTGGTGCCCCCGGCGCGATTCGAACGCGCGACCGACAGATTAGAAGGCTGTTGCTCTATCCAGCTGAGCTACGGAGGCGGATGTGGGCGTAATGCCCACCCAAGTTTATCGGGTTTCAGCCGAACGTCACGCGCAGCTCAAGATGATGCTGCCCCGACAGGTCCTGAGAGTACTCTGCCTTACCCGCAATGTCTGCAAGCTCATCCGTGCCTGACCCTGGGATGATGTGGCCCGAGCTGGCGGCGACCGTGCCCTCGGCCAGGCCCCAATGCTGAATGATCATGCTTCCACGCCTGCCGCTGACGGTTCCGTTGAAGACCTCGGATGCGACGTAGCCGGCGCCCTTGTCATTCCCCGCCATGAGCAGCTCAGCGACCGATGACCCCTCAATCTCGCCTACGAATTCCTTGACAGCCGTCACGCGGCTGAGTTCACCGCCCGCACCTTTGACCGTGTACGACTCGGACTCCCAGCCCGATATGTCAAAAGCTCCCCGAATGGTGTGTTCCTGAAGTTCGCTCATGCCCCCAGTATTGCCCCATCAGACCTGCTTCGCATGTTTGACTGGGCGATGGTCAGCGGCTGAGCGGATCCGAAGCTGGTTCGGATGTCCGCTGGAAGAGGGACTTGGTCCGAGGGTCGACCAGAACCAGATAGGTGGCGAAAGCCACGCCCACGACCGCTGCCAACTGCCGAGCGGTGTGGAGGCTCACCTCAATGTAGGGGAAGATGTCCAGCTGGTCTGAGATGGCATAGATCATAAAGAACGACACGGCGAAGTAGAGGATCTTGACCTGCCAGTCGTCCCGGATCCCTGTCACCGCGAACAGCGGAATCAGCCAGACCACATACCAGGACTGGATCATGGGAGCCAGCAGCACGACGGCGGCAAGCGCCAGCGCCAGTCGGCGCACCAGGTGAGCGTGATCCCCCCTGAAGATGAACCAGGCCACGAAGCCCAGGGCCACGAGCGTACCCATGGTGTGCACGACGTCGGCCCAGGCCCAACCGTCGGCACCCAGCGCGTCCCCGGTCAGCGCGACCACCATGCCAAGGAAGCCGATTGGCGCGTACCAAATCCAAACGCTGCCCGGGGTGCTCAGTGCACCGACCCAGCCGAAGCCGAGACCGTTAATGATTCCGAGTACCCCAAGGATGCCCAGCGACAGCCCAGCCGTCATTGCCCAGCAGAGGAAGGTGCGCGCCCAGCTTGCCCCCCGGCCGGCCCACATGAGTCCGATGAACGGCAGGAAGATCAAAGTGATCGGCTTGATCCCGATGGAGAGCGTCACAAGCAGGATGGCCAGGAGGAAACGACGTCGGGCCGCGTAGTAGAGGCCTGCGAGGGCCAGCCCAAGCATGAGGGCGTCGTTGTGGATGCTCGCGATGAAGTTGGTCAGGAACAGTGGATTCGCTGCCGTTAACCAGAGTGCACGGTTCGGGTTGATGCCATGAAGATCGGCCAGCTTGGGCACGTAGTACACGCACAGCGCCGCGCCTGCGAGTGCAAGCATCCGAAAGAGGAAAATTGAGAAATCGGGTTGCCCCCCTGTCGCCCGCACCACCAACTCCTCCAGCCAGAGGAAGATCGGGCCGTACGGCGTCGGGCTCTGAGCCCACAGGTCATCGGCGCCGATCTGCAGGTAGTTGGAGATCTGCGAGTAGCCGTCTTTGTAGGGGTTCAGTCCCGCAACCATGACTTGCCCCTGCGCGATGTAGGCAAAGACGTCGCGACTGAAAAGCGGCAGGGCGAAACACATGGGCGCACCCCAGGCGACAACTGCCGCAAGAATCGTCCGGCGGCTCTCGGGTCCCCAACCTTCCAATCGCTGGCCCAGCCGAAGCCAGGAGCGAACGAGCAGCATCCCGCCGATTGCAAGCAGCAGCACCGAGAAAACCGCGCCGGCCGGTTCGAAGCGCATCCAGATGATTGCCGGAACCTGGCGCAGTTCGCGTGAGGCAAGTGAGAGCCAGCCAACCCCGAAAGAACCCGCCAACAGCATCATTGAACCCACGAAACCCTGGATGATTGCGATCCTGGGTTGCCCACGGTGCGGGGCGGCCACAGGCGCGGGCGCAGGTGCGGTCATGGGGGAAGATCCGATCGTCGGTCCATCGCGGGCAGTCGGGATGCGGGAGATGCTCGATTTTATCACCGGGTACCCGCCAGGAACCGGCGCGTTGTGCACCGACTCGCGGCGGGGACAAGCCATAGACTTGCTGCAGAATCCTTCGAACCCAGGCAGGCGGTTGATTGCAGTTGGGGCGCCATCGGGCTGAGCCACCGGTACGCACAGCGGGACCCTTCGTGTCCGGCATCGGAGCATGGGGCGGGTTTGTCACCGTCGTCACATGCATAACGCTTGGGATGTCCGGTGTGGGCGTGCTCGCCACACTGTTCTTCACAGCAGTCCTCGGAGCAGGGTTCGCCCTTGCATGGTGGCTGGGCACCGCAAACATCCTGCCAGCGCTTGTTTCCCCGTATGTTCCACCGGCGGGCGCGGATCAAGCCCCCCGCACCCATCCCGTGCCGAAGCCCCTAAGCCAACCGGACTCTGTGGCACCGGGCAGCAGCGGCTTCAACTCGGTCAAAGCCGTCGAGCCGGACAGCCGGTGGATCGACACTTTCGGACCGCCGGAAACCGGTCAGCTTCCGATTCAGCGGTATGTCGCGCCGGAAGACCGGCCAGCCCCCTGTCGGGCAGCTCGCGCCGTGCCGCTACACCAGTGGAGCCACTCGCGCGCCTGACGCAGATGTTGCCCAAGCGAACCCGGTACATTTGATTGGTGCCGATTACAAGCGAACCGATTGTCTGGATTGACTGCGAGATGACGGGTTTGGACCCTGTCACTGACGCCCTGATTGAGGTGGCGGTCATTGTTACGGACTCCGAGTTGAACGTCCTGGGCGATGGCGTCGACGTCGTCATTGCTCCTCCTGCCGAAGCCCTGGAGAGCATGGGCGACTTCGTGCGCGACATGCATACGGCGTCCGGGCTCATCGACGAACTTCCGCACGGTGTGACCATGGAGGAAGCACAGCGGCGCGTAATGGAGTACATAACCGCTTACGTGCCCGAGCCGCGCCGCGCGCAACTGGGCGGCAATTCCGTGGGCACGGACCGGGTCTTCCTTGCACGGGATATGCCCGAGGTGGTCGAACACCTGCATTACCGGGTTGTAGACGTCTCGACCATCAAGGAACTGGCAAGGCGCTGGTATCCGCGGGCGTACTTCCAGTCCCCCGAGAAGACGGGGAACCACCGCGCGCTCGGGGACATCCGGGATTCGATCCGGGAGCTGCAGTACTACCGAAGCACGGTCTTCGTGCCGAGCCCCGGTCCCGACTCCGAAACGAGCAGGGCAGCAGCGCGGGAACTGCTCGCCTGACCGCACCAACGGCAGCGTGTCAGAGCAGGCAAAAAAGTGTGTAGAATTGTCTGCGCTGCCTCGTACAGCTCCGGCCGGTCCGCCTTCCAGCGGAGCACAGCCGGAAGCCCGGAGCGAGGCGCATGGTGGGTATAGCTCAGTTGGCAGAGCGCCTGGTTGTGGTCCAGGAGGTCGCGGGTTCAAACCCCGTTACTCACCCCGATTGGCCCGCCGGCATAGTCCGCAGGCTTAGGTGGCCGCCCAGAGCAATCCGGGCGGCCACTGGCATTTCTTCGGTCTGTTCACAGGTGTGCGGAACGAGGATTCATCAGAAGGGATGGCTGCATGAAACGCACGTTGTTCGAAGAAGACCACGAACTTTTCCGCGAGGTTGCGCAGGAGTTCAACGCCAGGGAAATCGCGCCGCATTATTCCGCCTGGGACCGCGAACATATGATGCCGCGCACGCTGTGGACGGCCGCGGGCGAACAGGGCCTTCTTGGGCTGGCCGTACCTGAAGAATACGGCGGAGCCGGAATGCCCGACTACCGGTTCCGGGCCGTCCTGGACGAGGAGTTCGCCCGCGCCAACCACCTGGCCGCAGGGCTCGCCTTCCACCTCCATGACGACCTGGTGCTCCCCCATCTCCTGGCCTACGGCTCGGATGAACTCAAGGAGGAGTGGCTGCCGGGTATGGTCACCGGCGAGAAGGTCACCTCCGTAGCCTGGACCGAGCCCGGAGCGGGCAGCGACCTTCGCGGCGTTCGCACCAAGGCAGTGCGCGACGGCGACGACTGGCTGATCTCCGGCCAGAAGACCTTCATCGGCAACGGAATCAGCGGGGACGCGGCGCTGGTCCTCGCGCGGACTGATGGCTCAACCGGGCGAGGCAACAGCGACTCATTCTCGCTCTTCATGGTCGGCAAGGGCCCCGGTTATGAGACCGGCAAGCAACTGGACAAGATGGGCCTGAAAGCGTCCGACACCGCCGAACTGTTCTTCGACAACGTTCGTGTCCCGGGGGCCGGCCTCGTGGGAGAACTGGGACAGGGCCTGCGGTACTGCACCGAACAACTGCCTCAGGGCCGCCTCGCAATCGCCGTGGCATCCTCGGCCGTTGCCCGCGCAATGTATGAAGCGACCGTCCGCTACACCAGGGAGCGGAATGCCTTCGGTGAACGGGTGATCGATTTCCAGAACACGCGGTTCGAACTGGCGGATATCCTCACTGAAGTTGAGGTCACCGAGACCTACGTGGATCGGGCTATCCTTGCCTTCAACGACGGTGCCCTCGACGCCGTCAGTGCCGCTCGCGTCAAGCTCTGGGCGAGCGAGCGGGTGAAGTCCATCACCGACCGCTGCCTGCAGCTGCACGGCGGCTACGGCTACATCCTGGAGTACCCCATCGCCCAGGCCTTCCTCGCGGTCCGCCTGCTGAGTATCTTCGGCGGCACCAGCGAGATCATGCGCGAAACCATCGGCCGCAAGATCGCCGGCTGAACCAAGGACCAGGAAGGCTCATGGCTGTTCATCCCATTACCATTGCCGGCGAACCCGTTCTGCACCGTCGAGCCGCCGAGGTCGAAACCTTCGACGACGCGCTCCGAACCCTCATCGATGACATGTATCAGACCATGGACGAGGCGCACGGGGTGGGACTCGCCGCGCCCCAGATCGGCGTCGGACTGCGCATCTTTGTCTACGGCTTCGATAACGACGACGATGTGCCGCCCCGCGGCGTGTTGGTGAACCCCACGCTGGTTACCTCCAAGATTTCCGGCGCAGAACCCGACGAGGATGAGGCAGAGGGCTGCCTCTCCTTCCCGGGCGAGTCATATCCGCTCAAGCGGGCAGACTGGGTGAAGGTGAACGGGTACGACGGCGACGGCAACCCGGTCGAGTTCGAGGCCACCGGATGGTTCGCTCGGGTTATGCAGCATGAGTTCGATCACCTGAACGGCACGCTATACGTCGACAAGCTGATTCCGCGCCATGCCCGCAAGGCAAAGAAGGCCGTGAAGACCAATGGATGGGGTACGCCGGGCCACACCTGGATGCCGGGGGTCGACCCGGATCCTTTCGGTCACTGAGGCTCGGGCTGCCGGTCAAGGTCCTCAAGCCGATGCACTGACCGGAGTGGGCCGAAGAGCGCCACGAGGGGCGCCAAGGCTGCCAGACAAACTCCGATCAAAACCGCGGTCCTGATACCCAGAACCTCTGCGAGCACGCCGCCAAGGATGCTCGCGATACCGAGCATCCCCCAGCTGACCATCCGCGCCGCTGCACCCAGCCTGCCCATCATTCCCGGCGGGCACACACGTTGCCGGAAGCTGGTTCCGACGACGATGTTGAGCGCCACTGAGAATCCCGTGACGAACATCCCGAACAGGCCCGGCACCATGCCCAATCCCTCGGTCATGGCCAGGAGCGACGCGTAGCCAAGCACGCCGGGCACCATTGACCAGCGCCACACCGGCCCCGAGCCGAGCCTGTCGGTCAATCGTTTGACGGATAAACCGCCCAGGGCTCCTCCCAGCGAGCTTGCCGCCATCAGGAGCCCAAGCCACACTTCGGACTCGCTCAACGTGCGGACAATCAAAAGCACCACCAGGGAGGCGACCATACTGCCACCCAGGTTCCATAGCGCTGCGTTGAAGAGAATTGCCCGCAGCGGGGCTGTGCTGAACGTGTAGCGCAGTCCGTCCATCATTTCCCTTAGGATGCGTCTCGACCCTCGCGGAGCCGGGCTCTCGGTGAGGTGAAGGGCGGAAACTGCACCGAGGGATGCAAGGGATGCGCCGATCTGGACCAGCAGGGAGTTGGAGGCACCAAGGACCACGGTCAGCCAACCGGCAAGACCGCGGCCGGCGGCGTCCGCTGATGCGCCCGATGCGGTGAGGATTCCGTTCCCCTCGACAAGCTCGTCCCCGGTGAGCGCGCGCTGCACAAGTGCCTGTTCGGACAGATTGAAGAAGACCGACGAGAGGCCTGCGACAAAGGCAACAATGAACAGCTGCGCAACCGACAGCACCCCGAGCCAGTAGGCCAGCGGGAGGGTCCCCAGGGCCGCAATGCGCACCACCAAGGACCACATGATGACGGGCTTGCGCGGCCACCGGTCCACCCACACTCCGATGGGCAGTCCCAGCAGAAGCCAGGGCAGGAAAGTCATTCCCGCCAGTGCGGCAACGGCGAAGTCGCTCGCTGCCAGCTCGACGGCGGCAATTAGCGGGAGCGCGACCGCGGCAACAGCGGTGCCGAAAACGCCGGACGTTGCTGAGAACCAGAGCGCGCGGAAGTTTGGATTGCGCCGCAACAGCCCCCTGCTGCGTGCAATCATCTCGGCCATCCCTTCAGCGTAATGGAGCGTAACAGGAGCTTCGAGGATCCCCGCCAAAGGAATTCATTCCGGGTCTACACCCTTGACCAGAGCGTGCAAGCGTTGCACTATTCGCGCCGCAGGCAGAAGCGCACAAGCAAGAGAGACACGGTTGTTGGATGGGCTGGCCGATACGCCGGGTTCTGTGCTGCAGGACCGTTACCGGCCTGCAGTGGCGACCATCCATCTACGAACGCCGTTGCCGACGCCCTCCAGCGGCCTACCCGGACACTCGGGCGGGCAGCCCTCAAACGTGCCCTGTCTGGCCTTGCTCCGGGTGGGGTTTACCTAGCCGCTCCGGTCACCCGGAGCGCTGGTGGTCTCTTACACCACCTTTTCACCCTTACCCCGTGCAGCTTTGCTGCCGGGGCGGTCTGTTTTCTGTGGCACTAGCCTGCGGGTTACCCCGAGTGGGCGTTACCCACCACCCTGCCCTGCGGAGCCCGGACGTTCCTCGGGAGAAGCGAAGACGCTTCCCACGCGGCCGCCTGGCCAACCCATCCAAAGAAAGTTTACGTGTCCAGAGCAGTTCCCGCCGCCGCAGCCGTTCGGATGCAGCAGGACAACCGCGCAGGCGCCGGTAGAGTAGTCCGGTGCTTATTCTGCTTCCACCGTCCGAAGGAAAAACAGCGGCGGAACAAGGACACCCTTTTGATCCAGGCTCACTAGCCTTCCCGGAACTGACGGATGCCCGGCTGGAGGTCCTTTCCTCCCTCGCAAAGGTCAGCGCACATGCGGACGCTCACGCCGTTCTTGGAGTGGGAGCGTCCCTCGCGCACGAGGTGCAGCGGAACGTTGAACTTCTTGACGCTCCTGCTGCGCCGGCGCACACCGTCTACTCGGGCGTACTCTACGACGCCCTGGGCTACCGAAGCATGACACCCACGCAGAGGCGGAAGGCTGATGCCGCCGTCGTCGTTATCTCCGCCCTGTGGGGCGCAGTCCGCTTCAGCGACGCGATTCCTGCCTACCGGCTGTCCATGTCGGTAGACCTGCCGGGCACCGGAAAGCTGACGGCCTTCTGGCGGAAGCAGTTGGCTCCGGTCCTCGACAGCCACGCCGGCGATTCACTCGTGGTCGACTGCCGCTCCAGCACCTACACCGCAGTGTGGCCGGGCCCGGTCGAGCGTACTGTTGCCGTGAATGTTTTTCAGGAGCGCGATGGGAAACGCACGGTCGTTTCGCACTTCGCAAAGCATACGAGGGGCGAGCTCGCACGCTACCTCATCACCCGCCGGGGCAGGCAGCCGCGGACACCGGAGCAACTGCTTCGGGCCGCTGCTGAACGGTGGACCTGTGAACTTGTGCCGGGCAAGGGGAAGAAGGGTCCCCAGCTCAACATCGTTTTAGCCGACAGCTGAGGCCTCCCCACGGAGACTTCAGCCCTGCTGATCCGCCACGAGTTCAGCCTCGAAGCCTTCCGTGTTCTGCAGATGGGCAGCGTAGTGGTCCCTACCCCCGGCGGACGGGTGTGCCGCAGGGGTGCTCAGCGACCATCCGTGGCTTTGCGCCCTGCGAGCCAGCAGATCAACCTCGGCACGTGTTCCAGCACGGAATGCAAGATGCTGCACGCCCTGCCTTTTGCGGTCATGCCCCTCAGCCACCGCGTCCGGCTCTCTTTGAAGGACGAGGTGGGTTCCGGCACCGGCGTAGGCCACGCCGTCGTCCCAGGTTTCATTGGGCACGAACCCCAGCCGTTCGAAGAGCCAACCCAAGCTTGCCCGCGCGGCGCCAAGGTCCCGCACACGGATCTCAAGGTGGTGCAGTGTCCCGGTGGGCGTGGGCGGAGTTTCGACGGCGGCAGCCGGCTCCTCCTGCACGACCGGCTTCCGCGGCCTCCACTCGGTCCCCGCCATCCCCGCGTCCATGGCTTCGTTGGACAACCTGTCCGCGTCCTTGTTCCGCTCGCGGGGAATCCACTCATAACGGACGCGGCGAGGATCGATCATCCGCCGTGCCTGTCCCGCCAGCTTCTGCATATCAGCGTGCTTGATCTTCCAGCGCCCGCTCATCTGTTCGACTACGAGCTTGGAGTCCATGCGGACCAGGATGCGGCAATCAGGATCGATTTCGTGCGCGAGCTCAAGACCGGCGATCAGCCCCGAGTATTCGGCGACGTTATTGGACGCGATGCCGACGTAGCCGGCTTTCTCCACGAGGATTGCACCGGTCTCGGGATCACGAACAAGGGCGCCGTAGCCGGCGTGACCGGGATTGCCGCGTGAACCGCCGTCGGCCTCCACGACAAGGAAGTCCCGGGACGGGCCGCTGCGCGGCCTCGCCGGCTCACCTGATGCTGCGGAAGATGCTGCGGAAGATGCTGGGGAGAAATCATCGAACAGGGGCGGAGCAGAATCGTGCAACTGGAGTCAGCTTCCCCACTCGGACGAGCGAACCAGGATGCAGCCGGAGTCAGGGCAGAACACAACCTCGTCATCGGCGGCACGGGTGATGTCGGCGAGGTCCCCGGGGCTCAACTGCATCCCGGAACCTTCCGATCGGCCGTGGAACAGGCGTGCGGCGCCCACGCCTCGCTTGGCCAGCGTCTTCTCGTAGAGCGCCAGAAGGCCGGCGTCGAAAGTCTTGGCAAGCTCGTCGCGAGCAGCCTGCACCTCCGCGCGCTCGGCATCAATGCGGGCCAGTTCCTCATCCCGGGCCGATTCCACCTCCCGCAGGCGGGCACGCGTGGCGTCAGCCCGCTGCTGGACTTCCTGCTGAGCGGAGCGGGCAGCCTCCACACGCTCCATGACCTCAAGCTCGATGTCCTCAAGATCCGAGCGGCGGCGGGTCAGCGACGCCACCTCGCTCTGCAGTGCTGTCAGGTCCTTCGAGGTTCCGGTTCCGCTGTTGAGCCGCTGCTCATCCCGTTCGAGGCGTGTCACGACAGCCTGCACCTCGTCTTCGGACCGCTTAAGGTCCCGCTCCGCGTCGCTCAGGTTGGTCGTGGCAGCTACCAGTTCCGAGTCCATCGCCGCTACTTTCGCAGCAATCTCGGCCAATTCCGGATTAGCCCGTGCAGCTGCAGCCTGGCGCTGCAGTTGGTTGAGTTTCGAATCGTTCGCCTGGAGGTCCAGCAGTCTCAGCTGTTCTGCCTGGGGTGCTTTTGCCACCGATCGTCCTTCGCGTCGCCGGATTGCCTTGTCCGTCTACCTTAGGACACTTCAGTGACGGGCCAAGCAGGCTCCTACAGGCGCCGCCGGAAAGCTACCCGCCTGGAGTGAGCACAAAGTCCCAGGGGTCCGAGTTCACCGTGCTCACCCGAACATCCACGGTGAACTGCTGGTCAGCCAGGACATTGGAGAGCGCCGCGGCTGCAGGTGTGAGCCACAGCCATTCACTACCGAAATGCGAGACGTCAATCAGGTACGGACGGCCGTTCACCGCAGCTTCCCGAGCCTCCAACGCCGGATGGTGGCGAAGATCAGCAGTCACGTACACGTCGGCCTGGCTCGCGCGCACCTGTTCGAACAGGCTGTCACCTGCACCCCCGCAGACAGCGACCCGGCGCACGAGGCCATGGCGGTCTCCCGCCACCCTCATGCCGCCGGCAACAGCAGGCAGCAGGCCGAAGACCAGTTCGGCGAAGTCGCCCAGCGAGGTGACTTCCGGCAGGTCCCCGACCCTGCCGATCCCTTCCTCAGGCAAACCGTCAGCCGCGCTGGCAAGCGGCTGGACGTTGGTGAGGCCGAAAGCGTCAGCCAACACGTCGGAGACTCCTCCCACTGCGCTGTCCCCGTTGGTGTGAACAGTTACCAACGCGCACCCTGCTTCAATCAGCCGGTGCACGGCAGCGCCCTTCGGGCGGCTTGCGGCAACGGAGTTGACGGGCTTCAGCATGAGCGGGTGGTGCGCGACGATCAGGTCCGCACCCATCTCTATAGCGTCGTCGAGCACTGCCTCCGAAGGATCTACGGCGAAGACGATGGTCGATACTTCTCGGTCCGGGCGGCCCGCGACGAGCCCGACGGCGTCCCACTCCTCCGCGAGCGATTCCGGCCACAGTTCCTCGATTGCGAGCAGGACGTCTCCGACGGTGGGACGCGACGGCAGTGCCTCGTCCTGTAGGGCGGCGCCCCGTTCTTCGTCAGGTTCCATAGCCCTAGTTTTACCAGTTTCCATCGCCGATCCAACGTTCGTTTCGCGACCCCAGCGAGCTTTGACACATCGGCAGGGAACAACTGTGCCCGATGAGACATTGAACAGACCATGATGACTTTCGTACTGGGCGGAGGCTGCTTTTGGTGCCTCGACGCGGTGTATCAGAAGACCAAGGGCGTGACGGACGTTGTCTCCGGTTATACCGGGGGCCACCAGACGGACCCCGACTACGAGTCCGTGTGCGCCGGAATCACCGGCCATGTCGAAGTGGTTGCCGTGACGTTCGATGAGGGCGTCATCCCGCCTGAGGTCATCCTGGACATTTTCTTCGTCTCCCATGACCCCACTACCCTGAATCGGCAGGGATACGACGTCGGAACCCAGTACCGGTCGTCGATGTTCTACCTGGACGCCGCACAGAAGGAACTCTTCGAACGCGCGATCGAGCGGAACCAGCCCAACTGGAGCAACCCGATAGTTACTGAGGTGGTTCGGCTTCCGACGTTCTACGTTGCCGAGGAATACCACCAGAACTTCTACGCGAAGCACCCCGAGCAGGGTTACTGCCAGGTGATTATCAATCCGAAGCTGGCGAAGGCCCGGAAATATTACGCAGAATGGCTGACCGCATAGTCGCTGTTACCACCGCTGGCTAGGCTGGGCACAGTTTTTTCTGCAACCCGATTCAACTTCCCAGACAGGAACCCCATGGCACCGATTTACGACGACGTCACCCAGCTGGTAGGCCGCACTCCCCTGGTGCGCCTGAACCGCCTGACCGAAGGCCTGGATGCGCAGGTGGCCGTGAAGCTCGAGTTCTACAACCCGGCAAACAGCGTAAAGGACCGCATCGGCGTCGCGATCATCGATGCAGCCGAGAAGTCCGGAGCACTGAAGCCAGGCGGCACCATCGTCGAGGGCACTTCGGGTAACACGGGTATCGCACTGGCCATGGTGGGCGCGGCGCGCGGCTACAAGGTCGTGCTGACCATGCCTGAAACCATGTCCACGGAACGCCGGGTCATGCTGCGTGCCTACGGAGCGGAAATTGTGCTCACGCCGGGTTCGGAAGGCATGCGCGGCGCAGTTGATCGTGCAAAGGAGATTGTCGCTTCCACTGAGAATGCCGTCTGGGCACGCCAGTTCGCCAACGAGGCCAATCCGGCCATCCACAAGGCCACCACCGCCGAGGAGGTATGGAAGGACACCGACGGCGAGGTCGACATCTTCGTCTCCGGCGTCGGCACCGGCGGCACCATCACCGGCGTCGGGCAGTTCCTGAAGGAGCGCAAGCCCGACGTGAAGATTGTTGCGGTCGAGCCGGCCGACTCCCCCATCCTGAACGGCGGCGCCCCCGGCCCTCACAAGATCCAGGGCCTCGGCGCAAACTTTGTGCCGGAGCTCTTGGACACCACCATCTATGACGAGGTCATTGACGCAAGCGTGGAAGATTCCGTCCGCGTGGCCCGCGCGCTGGGCACCCAGGAGGGAATCCTCGGCGGCATCTCCTCCGGCGCGATCGTGTGGGGTGCCCTGGAGCTTGCAAAGCGTCCGGAGAACGCCGGTAAGCTCATCGTTGCGGTCGTCTGCGACTTCGGTGAGCGCTACATCTCCACCGTTCTGTTCGACGACATCCGCGGTTAGTCATCCCTGCAACAGAGAGTGGTCTGTGAGCTTCCTAGCGAGACTGCGTGAAGACCTCGAAGCGGCCCGGGCACACGACCCGGCCGCGCGAGGCGACGTCGAGAACGGCATCGTGTACTCGGGGTTGCATGCCATCTGGGTACACCGCCTGACGCACCGCATGTGGCAGGTACCCTCGCTTCGGTTCCCGGCGCGGGTACTGGCCCAGGCGGCCCGGGCCCTCACCGGGATCGAGATCCACCCGGCCGCCACGATCGGCCGACGTTTCTTCATTGACCACGGCATGGGCGTGGTGATCGGTGGAACTGCGGAAATCGGCGACGACGTCATGATGTACCAGGGCGTCACGCTGGGCGGCCGGTCGCTGGAAAAGGTGAAGCGGCACCCCACGATCGGAGACCGGGTGACCATCGGTGCTGGCGCAAAGATTCTGGGGCCCATCACCATCGGTGCCGGAAGCGCGGTGGGAGCCAACGCCGTCGTCGTCAAGGACACTCCCCCCGACTCGATCGTGACGGGTATTCCGGCAACCTACCGGCATCGGGATTCCTCGAAGGAAACGCTGCCTGCGGTGGACCCGGCCGAGTACATCGACCCGGCGATTTACATCTAGTTCCATACAGTCGCTCCGGCCCGGTGCCGGAAACAGAAAGTGCCCCGGCGGAGAACCGCCGGGGCACTTTGCTGTGTAGCCAGCTAGTGCGTGTCTACAGCTTCAACCTCGGAACGGTCCTCGCCCCAGAGGGTGTGGAAAGTACCCTCTACATCCATCCTGTTGTAGGTGTGGGCACCGAAGAGGTCGCGCAGGCCCTGGGTGAGGGCGGCCGGCAGGCGCTTGCGGCGCAGCCCGTCATAGTAGGCAAGGGAGGAGGAGAACACCGGAACCGGAATACCCAACTGGACGGCCGTGGAGACGACCCGACGCCATGCCGGAACCGCTCCCGCGATGGACTCAGCGAAGGCTGGTGCCAGCAGCAGGTTCGCGGGCTTCTCCTCCGCGGCGTAGGCCTTCATGATGTCGTCCAGCAGCTCAGCGCGGATAATGCAGCCCGCGCGCCACAGGGAGGCGATCTCGTCCAGCTTGAGGTCCCAGCCGTACTCCTTGGCGGCCGCCGTGAGCATGTCGATGCCCTGGGCGTAGCTCACAAGCTTGGAGGCGTAAAGCGCAAGCCGCACGTCCTCGACGAAGCCCTCCGGAAGTTCCACACTGCCCTCATGGCCCTGCAGGATCTCCTGCGCAAGCTCACGCTGGTCGCGCTGAGAGGAGAGGCCACGGGCGAAGACCGACTCCGCGATGCCCGACGTGGGGCTGCCGAGCTCAAGCGCCGAAACCACGGTCCAGCGGCCGGTTCCCTTCTGGCCGGCTGAATCAACAACGACGTCGACAAACGGCTTTCCGGTGCGCTGGTCGGTATGTCCGAGCACCTCGGCGGTGATCTCGATGAGGAAGGAGGACAGCGTGCCGGAGTTCCAGTCCGTGAAGATCTTCGCCTGCTCGGCCGGCTCGATTCCGGCAGCGGTTCGCAGGACGTCATAGGCTTCGCCGATGACCTGCATGTCCGCGTACTCGATGCCGTTGTGCACCATCTTCACGAAGTGGCCGGCGCCGTCGGTGCCTACCCAGCGACAGCACGGCTCGCCGTCGTACTTCGCGGAAATCTTCTCCAGCATCGGTCCCAGCGAGTTGTAGGACTGGCGTGAACCGCCGGGCATGATCGAGGGACCGAGCAGTGCGCCCTCCTCGCCGCCCGACACGCCCACACCCACGAAGTGGAGGTCCTTTTCGGCGAGGGCAGCTTCGCGGCGGCGGGTGTCCTCGTAGTGCGAGTTGCCTGCGTCGATCACGATGTCGCCGGGTTCGAGCAGCGGTTCCAGTTGCTCGATGACCGAATCCACCGGAGCGCCTGCCTTCACCATGATCAGGACTCGCCGCGGCTTCTCAAGCGAGTCCACGAGCTCCTGGAGTGACTCGGTGCGGATGAAGTTTCCTTCGTCGCCGTGCTTCTCAAGCAGCGCATCGGTCTTCTCCACCGAGCGGTTGTGCAGGGCCACCGTATAGCCGTTCCGGGCGAGGTTCCTCGCAAGGTTTGCTCCCATGACGGCAAGTCCGGTCACACCGATTTGTGCACTCATCAAGTCTCCATCTGCAGGTTCGCCCCAGGTTCAGGGGCACATCGTGTGCGGCGCCCCTGTGCGCCTTGGCCCTATTACCCTATTACCCACGTCACGTTCGATGCCAGAAAGCGCAACTGGGAGAGGGTAATACGTCCGCAAATGACGGCTGCCCTTAGGTGCTTGGACTTCCTGCTTAGCTCCGGCAGCGGACAGCGCTAGATAAACCAAAACCTCGTTCCTCCACTTTGGAGGAACGAGGTTTTTTTGGTGGGTCCTACCGGGATCGAACCGATGACATCCACGGTGTAAACGTGGCGCTCTACCAGCTGAGCTAAAGACCCTTGCCGCGGTTCCGGGGTTCGAAACGCCCCTCACCACGAGGAATTACTCTACCGGACCGATGCCCTTGAAAGCCAATCGACCACCTCAGGCCCTTCAGTCAGGTCCGGCGCCAGCCTCGCCCAGGTCGGGAAGTGCCTCGGCCAGATACGCCAGGGACTCCGAAACACCCAGTTCCAACTTCAGGGAAGCGAATTCGTCGCCCCGTGTCGAGCCCCGATTGATAATCACCACGGGCTTGCCGTCTTTGGCTGCGTGGCGGACAAAACGGAGGCCGCTCATCACCGTCAGTGAGGATCCGGCAACCAGCAGTGCACCGGCGTCGTCAACCATTGCGTAAGCACGCGCCACACGGTCCTTAGGCACATTCTCGCCGAAGTAGACGAAGTCGGGCTTGAGCATGCCGCCGCAGATAGGACATGGCGCGATGTTGAAGCCCGCGGTATCGTCCACGTCGGCGTCAGCATCCGGGGCGACATCACCGGCGTCGCCCGCAGTGTCGAGGTAGCCCGGATTCAGCTCCTCGAGCAACCGCGCAATTTCATGTCGTGTGAAAGCGCTGCGGCAGTCCAGACACACCACGCGGTCGTAGGTTCCGTGGAGATCAACCACGTTGGTGCTGCCGGCCACGGTGTGAAGCCGGTCGACGTTCTGGGTGATCAGGCCGGTCAGGAGCCCCCGGCGCTCCATGCGCGCGATGGCAATATGTCCGCCGTTGGGGTCAGCCCTGCGCAGATGGTGCCAGCCCACGTGGTTTCGAGCCCAGTAGCGCCTCCGCAGCGCTTCATCCCCCACGAACTGCTGATAGGTCATGGGATTGCGCGGAACGGAATTGGGTCCGCGGTAGTCCGGTATGCCGGAGTCCGTGCTCAGGCCGGCCCCTGTCAAGACGGCCAGCCGCCTGCCGCCCAGGAGTTCGACGGCGGGTTGCAGCTCCGATTCGTCCGACGCCGAGACGTGTACCCGAGGCGCCGCTTCAGATCGGGCAAACCCGGTGGTCCCGAAACCCGGTAGCGACGAGGCATGCGGCAACGACGACGAATTCATTGCCTGCTCACCGGCGCCTCCGCAAGCTCCCCCAGCGCTGCTCGGTAATCGTCGAAGGACCGCGCCTGCCCTGGCGGTGCATCAATCCGGGAGCGCAGAGTCCCCTCCTGGTCTAGGAAGAACGTTGCGCGCCCGGCATGGCCCAACGACGCGTCCAGAACTCCGTAACGATCGGCGACCGCACCGTGCGGCCAGAAATCAGCCAGGAGGTCAAAGGTGTAGCCCCGCTCATCAGAGTATGCGCGCAGCGCGTACTTGGAATCGGTCGAGATTGCGAGCAGGCGTGCTCCATGCCGCTCGAACTCGCCCAGCTCGCTCTGAAGTACGTCCAACTCGTCAGTACAGACGCGAGAAAAGGCGAAAGGGTAGAAAACCAGTACGACGGCGCTGCCACGCAAACCTTCAAGGCTCACCGGTTCCCCATGCTGGTTGGGAAGCTGGAAGCCGGGAGCTGACACTCCGGGCGCTGGCCGGTTGTCCAAAGCTACTGCTTGCGGCGGCTTACAAGGCGGGTTGCAGCCCAATCCCGTGAAACTCCCGCTGAGGAGGTGGCGTGCAGTCCGGCTGTGGGAGCAGCTTCCTGAATTTCCGACGGCGGCACGTAGCCTTCCCGGCCTGACTTCGGGGTGAGAACCCAGATCACTCCTCCGTCGTCGAGGCAGCCAAGCGAG
The DNA here is from genome assembly GCF_035189165.1 of Arthrobacter sp. JZ12. Taxonomy (NCBI): domain Bacteria; kingdom Bacillati; phylum Actinomycetota; class Actinomycetes; order Micrococcales; family Micrococcaceae; genus Arthrobacter; species Arthrobacter sp. JZ12. The sequence goes on from NZ_CP045246.1 coordinate 1,855,536, forward strand.
TCCACCAACGCGTCGACAAGGTCGCCGTCGTCGGACCGCCACCAGAGCACAACGCCGTCGACAACATCCTGGTCATCCTCGGTGAGGAGTTCCGAGCCGATTTCATCTTCAAGGTCTGCGCGGAAATCGAAATCCACGTCCTCGTCGTATCCGAGCTCCTGAACAAGGTCGCCATCCTTGAAACCCAACTTGTCCGCCACGCTACCTGCGGTGGTGGCTTCGGCCTCGCTCACTTCATTCCTCCCGAAAGGCTGTATTCGTGCGATGACATCACGTTGCGCATCCTGCGCGCTTCGCCGTGCGCTCTACCGTGCGCCTCACGCGCCTCCTGCTTCACAGCCACCGTACGTTGATATGCATTATTACCAGCCAACACGGTTAAAGGCTACGCTTCAACCCGCCCGCACGGCATCGTTGAACGAGCAAGGCGCTGCCCTTCCTGCCCATTCCAGCCGCGGCACTCACCGGTCGCTGCCCGTCGAAGGCAGTCCGTTAGCCACGTAACGTGAGCCCACCCCTTTCGCCTCCAGCTACGCATGTCACGCTGCGCGGGGCTAGAGTGGCACAGTGAATCCAAGGTCAGGCAAACACCGACCGGGTTTTGGCAGCTTCGTCGAGCAACGGCCCGAAGCACACAGTCGTAGAGCTCGCAGACATAATCTGCGGATTGAGAGGATTGAGCATGGTTGCTGATCAGGGAATCGTCGGTTCGGCGCCCGGCCGGGATTCGGATCCCGAAGAGACGGCTGAGTGGGTCGAATCGTTTGATCAGCTGGTTGATGCGCGCGGATCAGAACGCGCCCGCGAAGTGCTTGGACGCTTGCTGGCCCGTGCGGGAGGCCGTTCTGTAGGTCTGCCCAGCGTCATCACCACTGACTATGTGAACACCATCCCGGTCGACGAGGAGCCGGAGTTCCCCGGCGACGAGGAGATTGAGCGCAAGTACCGTGCCTGGATGCGCTGGAACGCCGCGGTCATGGTTCACCGCTCGCAGCGCCCCGAGATCGGTGTCGGCGGACATATCTCCACTTACGCGGGAGCTGCCACGCTGTATGAAGTTGGCTTCAACCACTTCTTCAAGGGCAAAGACCACCCGAGCGGCGGGGACCAGGTCTTCTTCCAGGGTCACGCTTCACCCGGCATGTACGCGCGCGCTTTCCTTGAGGGCCGTCTGACGGAAGAGGACCTCGACGGTTTCCGTCAGGAGAAGTCGAAGGAGGGCCACGCGCTTTCCTCCTATCCGCACCCGCGACTGATGCCGGAGTTCTGGGAGTTTCCCACCGTCTCGATGGGCATCGGTCCCATGAATGCGATCTACCAGGCGCAGTCCAACCGTTACCTTCACAACCGCGGAATCAAGGACACCAGTGAACAGCAGGTCTGGGCCTTCCTCGGCGACGGCGAGATGGACGAACCCGAGTCACGCGGCCTCCTCCAATTGGCTGCCAATGACGGGTTGGACAACCTTAACTTCGTCATCAACTGCAACCTGCAGCGCCTCGACGGGCCAGTTCGCGGCAACGGCAAGATCATGCAGGAACTTGAGGCCTTCTTCCGCGGCGCAGGCTGGAACGTCATCAAGGTCGTGTGGGGCCGGGAGTGGGACAACCTGCTGGCAAAGGACACCACCGGTGACCTGGTCAAGATCATGAACGAAACCGCCGACGGCGACTACCAGACCTATAAGGCTGAGTCCGGTGGTTTTGTGCGCGACCACTTCTTCGGCAAGACGCCGGTAACCAAGGACCTGGTTGCCGATATGACGGACGCCGAAGTTTGGAACCTCAAGCGCGGCGGGCACGATTACCGCAAGGTCTACGCCGCGTACAAGGCCGCCACGGAATTCAAGGGCAAGCCCACGGTCATCCTGGCGAAGACGGTCAAGGGCTACGGCCTCGGCCCCCACTTCGAGGGCCGTAACGCCACCCACCAGATGAAGAAGCTCACCAATGCCGACCTCAAGGCATTCCGTGACCACTTGCGCGTCCCGGTCACCGACGAACAGATCGACGCTGACCTATACAACGCTCCGTATTACCACCCGGGCCCGGATGCCCCGGAGATCCAGTACATGCTGGATCGGCGACGCAAGCTGGGCGGTTTCCTGCCCGAGCGGCGCACGAAGCACGCCGAGACGGTTCTGCCCGGCGAGAAGGCGTACGAGGTGGCCAAGCGCGGCTCCGGCAAGCAGCAGGCCGCTACCACCATGGCGTTCGTCAGGTTGCTCAAGGACCTGATGCGCGACAAGGAGTTCGGCAAACGGATTGTGCCGATCATCCCCGACGAAGCACGTACCTTCGGTATGGACTCCTTCTTCCCGACCGCGAAGATCTACAACCCGAAGGGCCAGAACTACCTGTCGGTGGACCGGGAACTCGTGCTCGCCTACAAGGAGTCCATCGAGGGCCAGATCCTGCACGCAGGAATCAACGAAGCGGGTTCTGTGGCAGCGTTCACCGCAGCAGGAACCGCATACGCAACGCACGGCCAACCGTTGATTCCGATCTACGTGTTCTATTCAATGTTCGGCTTCCAGCGCACGGGTGATTCCTTCTGGGCGGCGGGCGACCAGATGACTCGTGGGTTCATCATCGGCGCAACAGCCGGACGGACCACGCTTACAGGAGAAGGCCTGCAGCACGCAGACGGCCACTCGCCCATCCTGGCCTCAACCAATCCTGCCGTCGTCACCTACGATCCCGCCTACGGCTATGAGATCGGGTACATCATGCGCGACGGACTCGAGCGCATGTACGGTAACGGCAACGCGGTCTCGGGCACCGATCCCAACGTCATGTACTACCTGACGGTCTACAACGAGCCGATCGTCCAGCCGGCCGAGCCCGAGAACCTCGACGTGAACGGCCTGCTGCGCGGTATCTACAAGTTGCAGGACGGACACCAGGCAGAGAACACGCCGAAGGCCCAGATCCTCGCTTCCGGCGTCGCCGTTCCGTGGGCACTGGAAGCACAGCGGATCCTTTCGGACGAGTGGGGCGTGTCCGCAGACGTCTGGTCGGTCACTTCCTGGAACGAATTGCGCCGTGACGCTGTCGCGGCGGAAGAGGAGACATTCCTCAACCCGGATGCGGAGCCCAGGGTTCCTTTTGTCACCCAACAGCTCGGCAACGCACCCGGTCCGGTTGTAGCGGTCTCCGACTACATGAAGGCGGTGCCTGACCAGATCCGGCAGTTCCTTCCGCAGGACTTCGCTACCCTCGGCGCCGACGGATTCGGATTTTCCGACACCCGTGCTGCGGCCCGCCGGTTCTTCAAGATCGACTCTCACTCCGTCGTCGTAAGGACGCTGCAGTTGCTCGCCAAGCGAGGCGAGGTCGATTCCAATGCGCCGCGTCAGGCGATTGAGAAGTACTCACTCCTTGACGTCAATGCCGGAACCACCGGCAACGCCGGGGGCGATTCCTAGCCAGACCCGTAACGGCAGGATCTGCTGGCTCGAATGAGACCAGCAGATCCTGCTGCCGTTTAACCGCTCCTTTGTAGCCTTTGTACAAAATGGAGCACCGGCATACCGGGCCGTATGCTCAAGATATGGCTACATCCGATTCCGCGAGGGGCTCGTCGCTGCCCGCCCCTGACCCGAACACGGTGGATCGCCTTCGGACGCAGATCGGGGCTTTGTCCACGGCAACCCTGAAGCAGCTTGACTCCTCCCTGCCCTGGTACCGGAACCTGCGCCCTGATGAGAGGTCGGCGCTGGGACTCGTCGCGCAAAAGGGCATCGCGTCCTTCGTCAACTGGTATCAGAAGCCGGTATCCCCGGCATGGGTTCTCAGCGACGTGTTCGGCACCGCACCCACGGAGCTCACGCGCTCCATCAGTCTCCAAAAGGCCCTGCAGCTGATCCGCGTGGTGGTACAGGTCGTGGAGGACCAGGTACCGGACCTCGCCTCGGACGCTGACCAGGGCCTCCTGCGGGAAGCCGTGCTCCGCTATTCGAGGGAAGTCGCATTCGCAGCAGCTGACGTGTACGCACGCGCGGCGGAGACCCGAGGCTCGTGGGACACCCGGCTGGAAGCCCTGGTGGTGGATGCCATCCTCCGGGGCGAAAGTTCCGACGCGCTCCGCTCGAGGATCGCTGCCGTCGGGTGGAAATCACAGGCTCCCATTACGGTCATGGTGGGCAGTTCACCGGCTGAACCGAACGCGATGTTCCTCAATGAACTCCGGCGGACCACCGGAAGGCTCGCAGAGGACATCCTGGTCGGTATTCAGGGTGACCGGCTCATCCTGGTTCTTGGCGGCGTCCAGGATCCGGACAGCGCATACGGCCGGCTGAGCGATCTGTTCGGTCCCGGTCCCGTGGTCTACGGCCCGGAAGCCGAGTCCCTGGTTGCAGCCAGCAGCTCAGCGCAGGCAGCATTCGCCGGATTGACGGCTGCCCGGGCGTGGCCGTCGGCACCCCGGCCTGTAGCGGCCGACGACCTGTGGCCGGAACGCGTTATTTCGGGTGACGATACTGCGCGCAGGGCACTGCTGCGGAATATCTACCGGCCGCTGGCGAACGCGCAGAACGGCCTGGAAGAGACCCTGTCTGCCTATCTGGCGCTCGGTCATTCGCTCGAGGCCACTTCCCGTGAACTGTTCGTGCATGCCAATACCGTCAGGTACCGCCTGCGCCGGGTCTGCGATATCACCGGGTGGGATCCGCTGCTCCCCCGGGAGGCCTTCGTCCTGCAAACTGCCCTGGTCATCGGCCGCCTCGCTCCACCCATCAAGGGCGTTCCCGACCGCTCGTCAACGCGGCTCGACCGGGCTTCGTCGTTGTAGACTTCCTACAAAGTGGTTTCGGCAGCTTCGTGCACCGGAACACCGTGCTTCCTGTCCCCCATTTGGAAAGCTTAATACGTGCTTGCGATTCTCTGCCCAGGACAAGGGTCCCAGACCCCCGGATTCCTGACCCCGTGGCTTGACCTGCCAGGCGTGCGTGAGCACCTCGAAGCGCTGAGCGATGCCGCCGGTGTTGACCTGGTTCGTCACGGAACAGTCTCGGACGAGGACACAATCCGTGACACCGCGGTGGCGCAGCCCTTGATCGTTGCCGCCGGCCTGGTGGCGGCACGGGCACTGCTGGGCGACACCTCGTTGACCTCCGCGACCGTTGTTGCCGGTCACTCGGTAGGAGAGCTCACTGCTTCCGCTGTGGCGGGCGCACTCTCGGAGCGAGATGCAGTCACACTCGTGCGCACCCGTGCCAGCGCAATGGCGACGGCAGCGGCAGTAACACCTACCGGCATGAGCGCCGTGCTCGGCGGCGATCCCGAGGAAGTAGCGGCCACGCTGGAGCGCCTGGGACTGACGGCGGCCAACGCCAACGGAGGCGGCCAGATCGTCGCGGCGGGAACCCTGGAACAACTGGCGGAGCTAGCAGCCGATCCTCCAGCCAAGGCCCGCGTCATCCCGCTGAAGGTAGCCGGTGCTTTCCACACGGAGCACATGGCTTCGGCGGTTGAAGCACTCGAGGCGCTCCGGCCCTCGCTCTCCCCCGCCGAGCCGCTGGCCACCCTGCTCTCCAATTACGACGGCGAACCCGTCGCCTCGGGTGAGACCAACCTCGACAGTCTGATCGCGCAGGTTTCCCGACCCGTTCGTTGGGACCTGTGCATGCAGCGACTGCTGGACATGGGAGTCTCCGGCGTTCTTGAGCTTCCGCCCGCAGGTACCCTGACCGGACTTGCCAAGCGGGGCATGCGGGGCACCGCCAGCCTCGCAGTCAAGGCCCCTGAAGACCTGGCCGCAGCCCGGGAGTTCATGGAAGAGCACTCCCGTACAGCTCCCCCGGCTGACGCCCCGATTGCAGCAAAAGGAACCGCGTGACTACTCCCACCCTCAAGCAAGCCGCCCTGCGCGAACACACCAAAGTCCTCGGCCTCGGCGCCTATCGTCCTGACGTGATCGTCACCAACGAGGACATCTGCCAGTGGATTGATTCCTCCGATGAGTGGATCCGCCAGCGCACCGGCATCGTGACCCGCCACCGGGCGGACAAGGACACGAGCGTCATCGATATGGCGGAAGCAGCGGCACGTGCCGCCCTCGCGGACGCAGGAATCGAAGCATCCCAGCTCGGCGCCGTCCTGGTCTCCACGGTGACCCACCCCTATGCAACGCCTTCTGCTGCCGCGCAGCTCGCAGACCGCATCGGCGCCACGCCGGCTCCCGCCTATGACATCTCGGCAGCATGCGCAGGATACTGCTACGGCATTGCCCAGGCTGACGCCCTCGTTCATTCGGGAACCGCCGATTACGTCCTAGTCGTCGGTGTTGAGAAGCTTTCAGACTTCATTGACAATTCCGAGCGCACTATCTCGTTCCTCCTAGGGGACGGTGCAGGTGCAGTCGTGATCGGCCCGTCGGACACCCCCGGGATCGGTCCGTCGGTCTGGGGATCCGATGGCAGCAAGCACGAATCGATCCGAATGACCCACTCCCTTCTTGATGTGCGGGACATTTCCCTGGCCGCGCTCACCGATGGCGAAAGCGCGCTGGCCGGAGCAACTGAGACGGCGCTCTGGCCAACCATGAGGCAGGACGGACCCACCGTTTTCCGGTGGGCGGTCTGGGAGATGGCGAAGGTTGCCCAGCAGGCACTGGACGCCGCGGGTATCCGTGCCGAAGACCTCGTTGCCTTCATCCCCCACCAGGCGAACATCCGCATCATTGACGAGATGGTGAAGCAGCTTGCCCTCCCGGAGCACGTAGCAGTAGCCCGTGACATCGTCGACGCCGGCAACACCTCCGCTGCCTCAATTCCGCTGGCGATGCATCGCCTGCTCAGCGAGCAGCCGGAGCTCAGCGGCGGTTATGCTCTGCAGATCGGTTTCGGAGCAGGCCTCGTGTTCGGCGCGCAGGTAGTCGTCCTCCCGTAAGTTTCCACTTCGGGCCACAGACCGTGGCTTGATCAAACGATCCGGTTGAACGCCGGAACAAAAGAAAAGGAGCCGTAATGGCTAGCAACGAAGAGATCCTCTCAGGCCTGGCAGAGATCGTGAACGAGGAAACCGGCCTCGCCCCCGAGTCTGTTGAGCTCGATAAGTCCTTCACGGATGACCTCGACATCGACTCCATCTCGATGATGACCATCGTGGTCAACGCCGAAGAGAAGTTCGGCGTGCGTATCCCCGACGAGGAAGTCAAGAACCTCAAGACCGTCGGCGACGCTGTCGATTTCATCTCCAACGCCCAGTCCTAGCAGGATGCGGCGGTGACCCGCTTTTCGGCCACCGCCGCATTTTCAGGCACAAGTCCGCACGGACATACCGACGCAGCAGAGAGTGAACCATGGCACGCAAAGTAGTCATCACCGGCCTGGGCGCCACCACACCCATTGGCGGCGACGTTCCCACAATGTGGGAGAACGCGCTGAAAGGCGTGTCGGGCGCCCGCACTATTGAGGCTGACTGGGTTGCAGAGTACGAGCTTCCTGTCACCTTCGCGGCTCAGGTCGCCACTCCGGCAAGCGACGTGCTTACCAGGGTCGAGGCTAAGCGGATGGATCCATCGACCCAATTCGCGGTGATCGCTGCGCGTGAGGCTTGGCGCGATTCCGGCTTGGAAGAGGTCGACCATGACCGGTTCGCCGTAGCGTTCGCTACCGGTATCGGCGGCGTGTGGACGTTGCTGGACGCATGGGACACGCTTCGATCGAAGGGGCCCCGCCGGGTCCTTCCGATGACCGTGCCGATGCTCATGCCCAACGGACCGGCGGCTGCGGTCAGCCTCGATCTCGGAGCAAGGGCCGGTGCACACACGCCGGTTTCGGCCTGCGCCTCGGGGACTGAGGCTCTCCACCAAGGGCTGGAACTGATCCGGTCCGGCAAGGCCGACGTGGTGATGTGCGGCGGTGCCGAAGCAGCGATCCACCCCATGCCGATCGCTGCCTTCGCTTCCATGCAGGCTCTGTCTCGCCGGAATGACGATCCCGAGCATGCATCACGCCCCTACGACATCGACCGCGATGGATTTGTTATGGGAGAGGGTGCCGGAGCCCTCGTGCTCGAAGCGGAGGAACACGCCCTCGCCCGAGGTGCACGGATATACGGTGAGCTTGCTGGAACTTCCGTCACGGCGGACGCTTATCACATCACCGCACCCGACCCCGAGGGGCTTGGTGCAACGCGCGCCCTGAAGGCGGCCATGTTTGATGCGCGGGTTCAGGCTTCAGATGTGGTGCACGTCAATGCGCATGCGACCTCCACTCCCGTCGGCGATCAGCCGGAATACGTGGCGCTGAAAACCGCGCTGGGGAGCCAGGTGAATTCAGTGGCCGTGTCGGCTACCAAGTCCCAGACGGGCCACCTGCTCGGCGCGTCCGGAGCGGTCGAAGCGGTAATGACGGTACTGGCCGTGCACGGACGGCAGGCGCCGGTAACCATCAACCTGGAAAATCAGGATCCGCAGATTCCGCTGGACGTTGTGACCTCCGCCCGCGATCTGCCGTCCGGTGACATCGTGGCACTGAGCAATTCATTCGGTTTCGGCGGACACAACGCGGTCATCGTGGTGAAGAGCGTCTGATACCGGTTGAGCACTTACTGATGAGCCCGGGTACCAACTGGTACCCGGGCTCATCCGCGCTGTAGGGGGATGAAGAACTCCAGTCCGCTTACCCAACCTGGTGCAGCCAGCGTACCGGAGCGCCTTCGCCTGCATGCCGGAAGGGTTCCAGCTCTTCGTCCCAAGACTCACCAAGCGCGAGCGACAACTCGTGGTAGACGGCGGCGGGATCCCCTGCACCCGCTTCATAGGCGTAGCGGATCCTGTCTTCCGAGATCATCACGTTACCGTGCACATCGGTGGTTGCGTGGAAGATTCCGAGCTCAGGAGTATGGGACCAACGTCCTCCGTCTGCACCGGCGCTCTGTTCTTCGGTTATCTCGTAGCGAAGGTGCGCCCAGCCGCGAAGGGCCGATGCCAGCTTCGCTCCGGAGCCCTGCGGGGCGACCCAAGAGAGCTCCGCTCGGAACATTCCGGGCGCAGCAGGCTGCGGTGACCACTCAAGGTCGACGCGCTGGTCAATGACCGAGCCAACGGCCCATTCGATATGAGGGCACAACGCAGATGGGGCTGAGTGCACGTAAAGAACACCGCGGGCCATCACAACAGACATTCCATCCTCCATAGCTGTAGGTACGTCTTCCCCAACGACCTTCAGCCCGGACGAATACACTGCTAGGGGCCTGGTACATAGCGCTCAGTCCACAGGTACTTGAACTACGATCATTGTGCCTTATTGGCACAAATCCCGCCACTGTGATTACGCGCTCGTGCGTCGTGGCGTCGGCACCTCAGGGGGACTCACGCCCGGGGATGGGCCTGCTCGTAGCTTCGCCGGAGCCTGTCGACCGATACATGAGTGTAGAGCTGAGTTGTGGCAAGACTGCGGTGGCCAAGAATCTCCTGCACTGCCCTCAAATCCGCACCCCCATCCAGCAGGTGGGTGGCAGCGGAGTGACGCAGGGCATGGGGGCCGCTTGCTGTAGTCCCGTCGACGTCGGCAAGGACGCTGGCCACCGTAGAACGCGCCTGACGGGGATCGATCCTCCGGCCTCTAGGACCGAGAAATAACGCCGGTCCGCTATGGGGAGTAACCCAATGGGGCCGACCGCGTGACACCCAGTCGTGGAGAGCATAACCGGCGGGCGCACCGAACGGCACCGTCCGCTCCTTGTTGCCTTTTCCAAGAACCCGCACTGTGCGCCGGTCTGGGTCGACATCGTCGATGTCCAGACCCGCCAGCTCGCTGACTCGGATCCCGGCACCGTACAGCAATTCGAGTATGGCGCGTGTGCGCAACGTGTCAGGATCCCCAGCTGCTGCGGCGTGCTTGAGCTCGGCAAGAACAGCGTCGAGCTGCGCGGACGAGAGCACCTCCGGGAGTGTGCTCTGCCGTTTGGGCGCTTTGAGCCTCAGCGAGGGATCGACCTGCAGGTGCCCCTCACGCGTAGCCCAGGCCAAAAAATTGCGCACAGTTGCAGCGCGACGGGCAAGAGTTGACCGTGACAGCCGCTGCTGGTCCAGCGATCCGAGCCACGCCCGAAGGAAACTGAGATCGACCCGGCGAAGCTCGGTAACGTCACGTTCGGCGGCGAACGCAGCGAAATTCTCAAGATCGCCGCGGTATGCCCGCGCCGTATGCTGCGAACGGTTTCGTTCAAGGGTGAGGTAGCGGATGAAAGCGTCGGTTTCGGAAGAGAACGGCGGTGCGACAGGGTACTGGATCCTCTCCCCGGTCATCGTGCTTCACCTCCTGCTTCGCCTCCCACTGTGCGGCATTCTGATCCCCTCCTCAAGGAGGCGCACCGGAGGGGACACGGGATGTGCCAGTGGTGCTCTGGCACCTCCCGCCTCACGCTACCGATTGCCCCAATACCGATGCTTCAAGTTCGAGGAGGGCACGCTTCACGGCCACTCCCGCTGCGTATCCTGTAACCGCTCCCCCGGCTCCAACTACCCGGTGTCCCGGCAGCATGATGGAAATAGGATTGGCCCGCACAGCGGCGCCCACCGCGCGGCCCATCGCGTCGTTTCCTAGCGCCGCTGCGACATCCTTGTACGTCCGGGTAGCACCGTAGGGAATCTCGGCCACCTCTGCCCAGACGGAACGTTGGAAGTCCGTCCCTGTCTGTATCTCGTACCGCAAGGGGTCCCTCTTCGCTCCACTGAAGTAGGCCTCAAGCCACTCTGCTGTCTGGGCGAAAATTTGCTCGGCGCCCGGATCCGGCATAGGAGAAGGGCTATGGTCGTTTCCATCCATCGCGAGGTAGGACACGCCCGGCACTGAGGGCACTCCCAGAAGCAGCGGTGACGGTTCCGGGGAGTGATATTCGTGATAGATCCCGGTCAGGACAGAACCGTTGGCTACCACCACCAGCCCGCCCACCGGACTGTCGATGATCCTGAAAGTGTTCATTGTTCTCCCTTTCGTTTTTGCAGTGTTTGTTCGTTCGTCCCGGTCGTGGTCATGAGAGTTGTTGCGGACGTTTTCGCCAACCGCCGTCATCGGCGCGTTGAGCCAGGCCTTCCGCCTCAAGCCGCCCGAGGCCGGCAAGAACCCCGGGTACGCTCAAGCCGGCCACCGAGGCGAGCTTGTCCACCATGGAGGATGCGCGGACAGGCAATGCGTCAAGCAGCAGAATGTCCTCGACCATGAGGCCGTCATGCAGAAGCTTCGGTTCGCCGCGGTTTTCATCCGCAGGCACCAACGTCAGGGGCCCAGCGAGTTCTGCTACGTCAGAGGCGTCAGTGACACAGATTGCGCTGCCGTCGCGCAACAGACGATGACAGCCGGCCGAATTGGCGGAGTACACGGAACCGGGAACGGCGCCGACAGCACGACCTAAGCCCGCCGCATGATGCGCGGTGTTGAGGGCACCGGACCGCCAGCGTGCCTCCACCACCACTGTCACTGAACTAAGCGCAGCTAATATTCGATTCCGCTGCAGGAAGCGCCACCGGGTGGGTGAGGACCCCGGCGGGATCTCCGATATCAACAGGCCCCGCTCTGCAACCTCACGAAGTAAGCCCTCGTTGCCGGCGGGGTAGTAACGGTCAACCCCGCAGGCGAGAACTCCTAGCGTGGGCATTGGATGGTCCTCCCTGGCCGTAGCCAGTGCCGCGCGGTGCGCCTGTGCATCGATGCCGTAAGCCCCACCGGAGATCACCGTGAAGTTGCGCGCGACCAGGCCGGCAGCCAGATCGCCCGTGACGGAGGCGCCGTAGCTGGTGCTGTCTCGCGAGCCTACTACGGCGACCACGCGGTTCAGCGGCGGGATGGCGGCGGGATGTTCACCCCGCGCCCATAGACAGAGCGGCATGCCTATCCCGAGGTCCATCAGCGCCGCAGGCCATCGCTCGGACTCCGGAGTGAGAAGGGTGCCGCCGAACCGACGTATGGTTTCCAGGTCGCGGAGTGGCGCCAGCGTCTCAACGCGAGGGGACCACCGGGCGACCGCCTCCGCCAGGGAATCTCCGCGTGTGGCGTGTCCATGGTCAGCCAGGATCTCTCCGAGCGCCCGGCGCAGGGCGGTAGTGCAGGCAGACCTGCCTGTCGCGATGCGCAACGCTTCCTCGGGGCCGGCCGCCGCGACCAACGCCATACCGACGTTGTCCGAAGGCTCGAACAGTCGGGAGAGGGCCGCTCGGGCAACCTCCATACCTGTCCAGGATGGACTGCTCATGAGGCGTACTCCCCCGTGCGAAACAGCAGCGCCGTAGCGACGTCATCCTCACTGGGCAACGATCGGCCACCCAGATCGGCGACGGTCCACGCCACTCGGAGCACTCGGTCATAGCCGCGCTTGGTGATGGCCCCCTGCTCCATCTTCCGATTCAAGGGGGTTATCGCCTTGCGTGACGGCCGCAGTTCGCCATGCAGGAGCGAAGCCGGAACCTCCGCATTGGTGGAGAGATTCCACTGGCGCAGGCGCTCGTGCTGAGCCGCCCGTGCCCCGGCCACGCGCGCTGCAACCACTGCACTCGATTCCGCCTTCGCCACTCCGGAGAAATCCTTCAGTGCCACCCTGTGCACCGTCATTTGGAGGTCCACCCGGTCGAGCACAGGGCCGGTGACCCGGCTGAAGTAGCGTCGTCGTTGCTGTGCAGTACAGTTGCACTCCCTGCCCTTGCCGCTGGCAAGTCCACAGGGACAGGGGTTGGCCGCGAGCACGAGCTGGAAGCGAGCCGGGTAGGTTGCAGTTCCAGCCGCACGATGCAGCACCAACTGGCCGCTCTCAAGCGGCTGGCGAAGTGAATCCATGATGCGCGGTTGGTACTCGGGGGCCTCATCCAGAAACAGGACGCCGCGGTGTGCACGGGAAGCTGCACCCGGGCGAGGGATGCCGGACCCTCCGCCGATGATTGAAGCAGAGCTAGCTGTGTGGTGCGGACTTTCGAAGGGAGGACGGCGGCGCAGCTCCCTACAGGCTTCAGCACTGCCAAGGGAATGAATCGCAGTTACTTCCATGGCCTGATCGTCGGTAAGGTCCGGCAGGATACCGGGGATGCGCTCGGCGAGCATCGTCTTGCCCGCGCCTGGCGGTCCGACCATCATCAAGTGGTGAGCGCCGGCCGCTGCGACCTCCACGGCAAAACGGGCTTCCGCTTGCCCTGCAACGTCGGCCATGTCCCTGGGCACCGCAAGCGGATCCTCCGCCTCCAGGTCCCTGCGAACCAGGGCCAGCTCCGGTGCCGGGAGCTCGACTTTGGCCGGATCGGCACCGAAGGCGAGGGCCACCTCGGCCAGTGAGTCGTAGCCCCGCACCACAGCCTGCGGCACGAGCGCCGCTTCTGCCGCATTCCCGTTCGCAACCACCACGTTGGTGAAGCCGGACTCCACTGCCGCCATAACAGCGGGAAGCACACCCCGGATGGGACGAAGCCGTCCGTCGAGACCGAGTTCAGAGAGGAAGACAGTCCGGCCGCAGTCGCGAACGTCACCGGCGGCTGCCAGGGCGGACATGACGATCGCTAGATCGAATCCGGATCCCTTCTTGGGCAGTGACGCCGGGATTAGGTTTACCGTGATCTTTCGGCGCGAAAGGGGAAGCCCGGCGTTGCGTGCTGCTGCACGAATTCGTTCCTTCGCCTCGGAAAGGGAGGCGTCGGGCAGTCCCAGCAGGACAAAGGCCGGCAGGGTCTGACCGATGTCCGATTCAACTTCCACGATGTACCCGTTGAGCCCGACGAGTGAGACAGCGTAGGTGCGTCCGAGCGACATCAGCTCACCGCCCGAAGGTGATCGATATCCGGCTCGCCCAGACCGTCGTCAACGATGGCTACAGCGTCCACCCGGAACCCCGAGAAGCGCAAGTCGTGTGCCCGCGCCCATCTGGACGCCAGAAGGTACAACCGTTCGAGCTTGCCCGGCGTTATGGCTTCCAGCGGATGACCGAAGTTCTCCGAGGACCGGGTCTTGACCTCAACCACCACCAGGGTGGCGCCGTCGACCGCAACCAGGTCGATCTCCCCAATGGGACACCGCCAGTTCCGGTCGATGATCCGCAGCCCTGCATCCTCCAGGAAACGGGCAGCAAGATCTTCACCGCGCCGGCCCAGTTCGTCTTTGGTTTTCATGCAAACACCTCCGGGTCCAGCCTGCTGCAGGCCGGATCCGGAGGTGCTGGCGGGTCATGCTATGTGCATAACGCCCGATAAATGGAAGAGGTGTGGAGGGGTGATCAACCGCCCAATGAGCCGTCCTTCGGCATTGGAATGTCGTCGTTCTTGGCCAGCTCCTCCACGTTGACATCCTTGAAGGTGATGACGCGTACCGTCTTCACGAAGCGGGCTGTCCTGTAGACGTCCCACACCCATGCGTCGTTCAGGGTGAGGTCGAAGTAGATCTCACCATCGGCGGAACGGGCCTGCAGGTCTACATGGTTGGCGAGATAGAAGCGCCGTTCGGTCTCAACCACGTAGTTGAAGAGACTGACCACGTCGCGGTACTCACGGTAGAGCTGCAGCTCCATGTCAGTTTCGTAGTTCTCAAGATCCTCGGCGCTCATGGACCCATCATCCCCCAATTTCACCTGCGGGTTCGTTCATGTCGGGCGCGGCGCTGCCCAGCCGCCATGTGCGGCGGTGCTGATCGGAAGCGCCAAGTTCATCGATCGCCGCTCGGTGCGCAACGGTGGCGTAGCCCTTGTTGATCTCCCAGCCGTAACCTCCGTAGGCATCCGCCAAGTTGATCATGATGCGGTCCCTTGCCACCTTGGCGAGGACACTTGCCGCGGCAACGCTCAAGCACTGAAGGTCGGCCTTGATTTTAGTGTGTACCGGCGCATTGCAGCTAACTTCTTCAATCTCAACATCCTCGAAGAGAGAGACCTGCGGTACCGGAGCAAGCCAGTTGTGGTTGCCGTCGAGGATGACCGCATCGGGTTGTACGTGCGTGCGTACCTGCGCCCAGGCGCGATTACCCGCTGTCCGAAGCGCTGCCATGAGGCCTATCGCGTCGATTTCCGCTGCCGTTGCGTGACCCACTCCATAAGCCAACGCCCACCGCTGGATCCGGGGAACGAGTGCCTCCCTCTCAGCGGCACTGAGGAGCTTGCTGTCCCGCACCCCGCGCAATCCCTTCGCACCGGAAAGGTCGACGACGACAAGTCCCACCGTCACGGGCCCGGCCAGTGCACCCCTGCCAACTTCATCACAACCTGCAACGAAGCGGTGACCCTGAGCTAGGAAGGACCGCTCGTATCGCAGGGTTGGAGCTTTGCCCGTCACGGTTCAGACAGTTCCCTTCCGGACGTCGCCTGGGAGGTATCGGGAACACCCTCGAACACATCCGGGTAGTTCCCCAGGAAACCCATCCGCCCGAGTGGCCACGCTATGACCGCGGCCTTGCCCTCGATGTCCTCGGCTTCGACAAAACCCTCCCCCGGCTTGTCCCGGTTGGCGCGTGAATCTGCCGAGGCGTTGCGGTGGTCCCCCATTACCCAGAGCTTCCCGTCCGGGACGGTGACGTCGAAGGGGATGTCGGACGGATTGGCGTTCGGGAAGAGATAGGGCTCATCGAGCGGCTCGCCGTTCACGGTTATGCGGCCATCTGCATCACAGCAGATCACCCGGTCGCCTTCCAGTCCAATGACTCGCTTGACCAGATGCTGCTGGGACTCGTCAGGGAGAAGGCCGACAAAGATCAGGGCGTCCTTGAACCAGTTGCTTGAGACGGTGTCTGGTTCCGGCTCGGGAAGCCAGCCCTGGGTATCCCTGAAGACGACGACGTCGCCCCGCTCGAGCGCGAAGGGCTCAGGCACCAACTGATTGACGAAGATGCGGTCGTCAATCTGCAGCGTGTTCTCCATGGATCCCGATGGAATGAAGAACGCGCGGAACAGGAAGGTCTTTATGAGAAAGGACAGCAGCAGCGCGACGGCAACAATAATCAGGATTTCCTTCGCCCAGCTGCCCAGGCTGCGGGCAGCCGACCCGTGCGACGATCCGCCGGCTCCCGTGCGATCAGCACGGTGGGTGCCTGAACGGCGTTCCGTGCCGTCGTTGGGGTTCCCTGAGTGGGCTGTTGCCATTGTGTGCGGTTCCTTCGCTGTACGTTCAGTGTTGGGCGGCCAACGAGGACCGGTCGGATGGTCTAGGAATGGCAGCAAAACGTGCGAAAGGCCAGAGCACCTGGGTTGCACGACCTATGACCCGCTCCTCCAGAACCAGGCCGCCGCCGGGAGCACCGAGCAGACCCCGCGAGTCGAACGACTCGGACCTGTGATCTCCCATAAGCCACAACCTACCCTCCGGAACAACGACCTCGAAGTCGATGTCGCTTGGCGCGTCCCCCGGGAAAACGTAGGGCTCCTCCAAGGCGTTCCCGTTGACGGTCACGCGGCCGGCGGCATCGCAGCACGCGATGGTATCTCCTCCGACTCCGATCACACGCTTCACATACACCGTCTCGCGCGATCCGACTCCGAAGAAGTGGGCCGCATCGGCAAGCGCCTGTTGGAGGCCGTTCTCACCCATTGGCGCGAAGGAACCCCTGCCATCGAAAACAACGACGTCGCCACGCCGGATCTCTCCGAAGGCGTAGTCCGTCCGGGAGACCAAGACGCGGTCGTGCTCGGTAAGGAGCGGCTCCATGGAACCGGAGGGAATGAAAAAGACATCCACCAGGAGAGCACGCACTGCGATAACGGCAACACAGGCCAATGCGACACCGTAAAACACGAAGCGCCAGCCCGCATTACCGGGCCAGCGCTTTGTGTGCTGCCTGGATGCCTTCCGTTCGACGGACAACTCAGGCATCAGAAACAGGAATTACTTGGCGGTCTTCGGATCGCGCTTTTCCTTGATCTTTGCAGCCTTGCCGCGCAGATCACGCATGTAGTACAGCTTCGCGCGACGAACGTCGCCCTTGCTTACTACCTCGATCTTGTCGATCACCGGGGAGTGCACCGGGAAGGTACGCTCAACGCCGACACCGAAGCTAACCTTGCGGACGGTGAAGGTCTCGCGAACGCCGTCGCCCTGGCGGCCGACTACGAAGCCCTGGAAGATCTGAACACGGGTGTTCTTGCCTTCAACGATGTTCACGTGAACCTTGAGGGTGTCACCCGCGCGGAACTCCGGAACATCATTGCGCAGCGATGCTGCATCCACATTGTCGAGAATATGCATGTGTTTGCTCCTCGTGAACGCCACAGGTCATCCACGTTGATCACAACGCCAAAGACCTGCAGGCAGGCAATTGCCGTTGAAGATTAGTTACCGGTTCGCCGTCTGGCGGATTCCGGTGTGCCCTCTGAGTTGGCTACGCTCCCCCTGTGGCAGGCGCGTACCAGTTGGCACGATCTTCAATTATGCCACAAGCGCGGCATCAGGCAGAACCTTCGGAAGGCACCTGCGTCCGCGTCAGCCTCCCACCGACGACGGCGTAACCCGCCTCCGCGAGAACGGCGAGATCGGCACGATCCAGGGTAGCGGCGTCGAGCAGTTCGAGCAGATCCGGACGCCGAAGGGCTGTCCGGCGCAGCTGCTCGTCCCGCCGGTGCCTCGCGATGCGCGCGTGATTACCGCTGAGGAGGACCGCCGGCACTTCGAGGTTCCGCCAGGCCGACGGCTTGGTATACACGGGGTATTCGAGGAGCCCGTCAGAATGTGACTCTTCAACGAGGGATTCGGGGTTTCCCACAACGCCGGGCAACAGCCGCGCAATCGCCTCCACCATCGCCAGAACCGCTACCTCCCCGCCGTTCAGGACGTAGTCTCCGAGGCTCAGCGGACGGACATCGAACGAGTCCTTTGCCCACTCCAGAACCCGCTCGTCTATGCCCTCATACCGACCGCAGGCGAAGACGATGTGCTGCTCCTCAGCCAATTCATGGGCCATGGCCTGGGTAAACACTGCTCCGGCGGGCGAGGGCACTATCAGGACAGGACGCGATCCGCCCCGCACGCTCTCCAGAGCCTGTGCCCACGGCTCGGGCTTCATCACCATGCCGGCCCCGCCGCCATAGGGTGTGTCATCCACCGTCCGGTGCCGGTCCGAGGTGAAGTCGCGCAGGTTGTGGACGGTCAGGTCGAGCAGGCCGTCCTGCCGGGCCTTCCCGATCAGGGACAGATCAAGCGCGGCAAGGTACTCCGGGAAGATACTTACGACGTCGATGCGCACTAGCTGCCCGACGCCTTGCTGTCCGGTTCCTCATCGCTGTCTGCCTCGGGCCCGTCACCGGCATCGTCCGCGGCGTCGGCGGCCTCTGCCTGATTGGAACCGGGAAGGTTGAGCTCAAGCAGGCCCTCCGGCGGCGTCAGCAGAACGAAACCCCCCTCAAGATCGATCTCGGGAACAATCTCCTCCACGAAGGGGATGAGGATTTCCTCACCGTCCGGACGTTCGATCACGAGCAGGTCCTGCACGGTCATGGTGCGCAGGGCACTGACGCGTCCGACGACGTTGTCCCCCACTCTCGCCTCAAGGCCCACCAGTTCGTGTTCGTACCACGAATCGTCGTCGTCTTCGGTTTCCTCGGAGTCGATGAACAGTTTCGCCCCGCGCAGGAGTTCGGCGGCATTGCGGTCGGGTACCTCGGCAAAGCCTAGGACAAGAATGTCCTTGTTCCACCGTGCACTTGATACGGTCAACGGCCCGCGGGCTGCCGGCTCCACGCGAAAGACCGCGCCTACCTCGAAGCGTTCCTCCGGGGCATCCGTGAAGAGCTGAACTGTTACCTCGCCGCGAATGCCGTGCGGCTTGCCGATTCTGGCAACCTGCAGATCCATGTGTTCT
Organism: Arthrobacter sp. JZ12; assembly: GCF_035189165.1. Taxonomy (NCBI): domain Bacteria; kingdom Bacillati; phylum Actinomycetota; class Actinomycetes; order Micrococcales; family Micrococcaceae; genus Arthrobacter; species Arthrobacter sp. JZ12. The sequence goes on from NZ_CP045246.1 coordinate 1,874,293, forward strand.
CCGGTTCGTTGTCTGGAACGTAATCGCAAAAAAGTCCGGCCCCAACACCTGCGTGATGGGGCCGGACTTCAGGCATATGTACTGCTGTCAGCGACGGCGGTCGGTATCCACGACGTCGACCCGTACCTGCTCACCGTCCGCCAGTGCGGCGATCACGGTTCGCAGGGCGCGGGCGGTTCGTCCTTGACGTCCGATTACCCGGCCGAGGTCCTCCTGGTGAACACGCACTTCAAGAGTCTCTCCGCGGCGGTTGGACTTGGCCGCTACCCGCACGTCATCGGGACTGTCGACGATCCCGCGAACGAGGTGTTCGAGCGCTTCAGCGAGCAATTTACTCAGCCTCGGCGGCTTCAGCCTCGGACTCGTCAGCCTTCTTTGCCTTGGGCGTGATGGCCTCAGGCACGATGACCGAGCCCTTCTCGGGAGCCGTGAACGGCTCCTTCGGGGCCTTGGTCTTCAGGGTGCCTTCCTGGCCCTCGATGCCCTTGAACTTCTGCCAGTCACCGGTGATCTTCAGGATGGCGGCAACCTGCTCGGTGGGCTGTGCGCCAACGCCGAGCCAGTACTGGGCACGGTCCGACTTGACCTCGATGAACGAAGGCTCCTCGGTGGGGTGGTACTTGCCGATCTCCTCGATGGCACGACCATCGCGCTTGGAGCGCGAGTCCATGACGACGATGCGGTAGTACGGGGCGCGCATCTTACCGAAGCGCTTCAGGCGAATCTTTACGGCCACTTGTGTGGTCACTCCTTGTTGATCAAAAGGGCGAACTCCGGTTTCTGCTCCCGTGGGGCGGGCCATACATTAGGGAGTTCTAGAGGACACAATGCACGCAGAGAGAGGGGCTGCGCAGATTGGGTACTGGTCCATTGTGCCAGACGTTGGCACATCCGGGCGACTCGGCAACGGTTACTGCACCGCGACGCGCAACTTGTTACGCCAGGGATCCTCGAACCGCAACTCCTGTCCGGTGTGGTGATGCTCCACTCCGACACTTTTCAGCCGCTCGGCAAGCGCTCCGACCTCATCGGGATGTGGCACGTGGATGAGCACCTCGCCGAGGCCGAGGGTGTCCTTGCGCGGCCCGGCCCCCCGGCTGTTCCAGACGTTCATTGCCATGTGGTGGTGATAGCCCCCTGCGGAGACGAAAAGTGCCTGCCCGTGCCAGCCTGCGGTGCGCTCGAAACCCAGTGTTCCCACGTAGAACTGCTCGGCAGTAGGCACGTCGCCGACCTGCAGGTGGACGTGTCCGACGTCGGCGGCTGCCTTTTGCTGGCCACGCACCGATTCTTCGGTCAGGTTCGCTTCGAGGTACTGGCGCGGTGGCAGCGCGACGTTGTCCATGACCACGGTGCGCTTCCCGCCCACCTCAGTCCAGTTCCATGTGTCCCGCGGCTTGTCGAAATAGAGCTCAATGCCGTTACCCTCAGGGTCCGAGAAGTAGAAGGCCTCGCTGACCAGGTGGTCGGCGCTGCCGACGTACCGGCCTTCCGTCGACTGGGCAGCTTCGGCAGCGGATGCAACGGTGGCAGCAAGGTCCGAGCGGTCGGAAAAGAGCAGCGCCGTATGGAAGAGTCCGGCCTCGGTGGGAGCGGGCAATTTCCGCCCGGCCGCAGGTGCCAGATGAATGAGGGGAACATTCGCCCTTCCCAGATAGAGGCCGCCGTCGGACTCGGCGATGTCCACCAGCCCCAGGGCCTTCCGGTAGTAGCCGGCCATCCGGTCCAGGTTGCCGACCTTGAGCATCACGGTGCCCATCGCCGTTTCTGCAGGAAGCAGGTCCTGAATAGCGTTCATCATTCCTCCAAGGAAGTTGTTCCTGTCAGTGCCAACTACTTGAAGCTTAAAGTTATTCCCTGCACCGATATCTGTCTATGGTGATGCCCCGGCTCCCGCCGTATACCCTCGCACGAAGGCCCTGATCAGCGCGTCTCCCTCGTTGGTGTCCTGAGGCCGGTGACCCCCGCCCACCACGTGGTGTGTGGCGCCGGTGTCCGCCAGGTACCGGGCAACCTCTTCGTAGAGCGGCTCCCAGCCCCCGGTCAGCACGAGCGTGGGAACGCCGGGAACAATGTGGAGCGGCGCGGTCCAGGGAGGCGCCTGCAAGCGAAGCCGCCGCGCATTACGGCTGCCTTCGCAAGCTGCCGCCGGCGACTCAACCGCATAGGCCGCTCGGGCCAACTCACGGTCAAATTCCTCGTCGTTCAACTGGCCGCGCCTGGCAAACAACGACTCGACCCGCGAACGATAGGCGGCCGTGGCCGGCAGCGTGTCGGTGAGGGAAAAGCACGCCGGCTCAGCCAACACCAGCGACCGCACCAGATGTGGCTGCTCGACGGCAACCATCATCGCGGAAATGGCGCCCTGTGCCGCCGCAACCAGGTGACCGCCATCCCCGAGCGCCTCCGCCACGATGCTTTGGTCAGCACCGAAGTCCGTGGCGAGCGGTTCGGCAACAGAGTCGAAGCCGTGGCGGCGCACGAAAAGGCAGTCGAACTCCAGCGCCATACCGTGCTGCCGCGGCCAGGCGGCAGCCCCAAAGGCATCGGCTCCATGCACGAAGACAACGCGCTCACTTCTCATGAGATCAACCTAGGGGCAGCCACAGACAGTGCAGCCAGCGACTGAGCAGCCACAGATAGTGCAGTCAGCGACAGGCAACCAATGGCAGTCCCGCCATGACAGGGCGGCCCCTGACGGAGCAGCCGCAAAGCGCCAGTTACTTGCCGAGGAACTTGTCAAACCCCTTCGGGAGATTCAGCGACGACGGGTCGAAGTCGTTCTGCTGCCCGAAAGCCGCTCCCGTGGGGACAGAGGCACGCTGAGCGTTCCTACGTGCCTCCGCGGCAGCGGCTTCCTGTGCCGCCTTCGCAGGATTGCCCGAGCGGGGCTTCTTCTTGCCCTTGGCCGCCGCAGCCTTACCTTTGCGTGCTCCACCAGAGAAACCCCCGGGGCCGGGCATTCCGGGCATACCGGGGATGCCACCGCCTGCAGCCATCTTCCGCATCATCTTCTGCGCCTGGCCGAACCGCTCAAGCAGGCCGTTGACCTCGGACACGTGGACACCCGAACCACGGGCAATCCGCGCCCGGCGCGAGCCGTTGATGATCTTCGGCGCAACCCGCTCATGCGGTGTCATGGACCGGACGATTGCTTCCACCCGGTCGATCTCCCGCTCGTCGAAGTTCTCGAGCTGCTGACGGATGTTCGCTGCGCCTGGCATCATCATGAGCATCTTCTTCATCGAGCCCATGTTGCGGATCTGCTGCATCTGCGCGAGGAAGTCATCGAGGGTGAAGTCCTCCTGGTCGGCGAACTTCTTCGCCATCCGGGCGGCTTCATCCTTGTCCCATGCCTTCTCAGCCTGCTCGATCAGGGTGAGGATGTCGCCCATGTCCAGGATGCGCGAGGCCATGCGGTCGGGGTGGAAGACCTCGAAATCCGTGAGGGCCTCGCCGGTGGAGGCGAACATCACCGGCTTGCCGGTAACGGATGCAACGGAGAGCGCTGCACCGCCGCGGGCATCGCCGTCGAGCTTGGTCAGCACCACACCCGTGAAGTTGACGCCCTCATTGAAGGCCTGGGCGGTAGTTACGGCGTCCTGGCCAATCATCGCGTCGATGACAAAGAGCACTTCGTCAGGCGAGATGGCGTCGCGGATGTCCGAGGCCTGCTGCATCAGCTCGGCATCGATGCCCAGGCGACCCGCGGTGTCGACGATGACGACGTCGTGCAGTTTGGCGCGCGCCTCAGCCATGCCCTGGTAGGCAACCGCTACGGGGTCGCCCGTTGCCGCTTCAAATTCGGAGCTGACACCCGGATGCGGTGCGAAGACCGGTACCCCGGCGCGCTCACCGTTGACCTGCAGCTGCTTGACGGCGTTGGGACGCTGAAGGTCGCACGCAACCAGCAGCGGACTGTGGCCCTGCCCCTTGAGCCACTTGGCGAGCTTGCCGGCCAGGGTGGTCTTTCCGGCACCCTGGAGGCCCGCAAGCATGATGACGGTAGGCGGGTTCTTGGCGAATCGCAGCCGCCGCGTCTGCCCGCCGAGGATGCCCACCAGCTCCTCGTTCACGATCTTGACGACCTGCTGGCCCGGGTTCAGTGCCTGCGAGACCTCAAGCCCTAGTGCGCGCTCCTTGACCTGGGCGGTGAAAGCCCGGACTACCGGCACAGCGACATCCGCGTCTAGCAGTGCGCGACGTATCTCGCGGACCGTTGCGTCGACGTCGGCCTCCGAGAGGCGGCCCTTGCCGCGAAGGTTCTTGAAAGTCGCGGTCAGCCGGTCTGAGAGTGAATTGAACACGGTGCGTGAACTGCTTTCCTCGAACGGAAGTGGGATTCAACTATCTAGGGTATCAACTGGCGGGTGTCATCCGGCATTGTCCCCCGGCGGCAGCAGACAGCGGGGCCGGCAGGTGGCAGGGTGTTAAGGGTGACTACTCATGCGCTCGACGAAAAGGCTTCCGGCCACCAGTTCCGGGGGCAGGCCATCCGCACGCTGCTCATCCTGGGCGCCTCCGGCGACCTGACCGGCAGGCTGCTGCTTCCCGGACTGGCGCGCCTGGTCCGCCACGGCAAGGCGGGTTCGATCACCCTGGTGGGCGCGGGATCAGATTCATGGTCCCAGGAGGACTGGCAAAACCGCCTGGCAACCTCCTTTTCGGCCGCTACAGCCACTTCCGGAAACCACGACGACGGCGGCGCCCTCAGCCGGGTCTGCTCCACCAGCAGCTACCACCAAGTGGACGTCACGGCCGAGGGTGAGCTGGCTGAACTGCTTGCCGGACTGGAAGGCCCGGTAGCCATCTACTTCGCCCTCCCACCCGCGGTGAGCGAGAAGGCCTGCGCCACCCTGAAGCCCGAGGATCTTCCCGAGGGGTCCCGCCTGGTGATGGAAAAGCCCTTCGGCACGGATGAAGAATCCGCCCGGCGCCTCAACTCGGTCCTCGCCCGGCTGGTGCCGGAGGACCATATCCACCGGGTGGACCATTTCCTGGGCAAGGCCACGGTGCTCAACATCCTGGGTCTGCGTTTCGCAAACCGGCTGCTTGAACCGGTGTGGAACAGCCTGCACATCGACTCGGTGGACATCATTTTCGACGAGAAGCTCACTCTGGAGAACCGGGCGCGGTATTACGACAATGCCGGAGCCCTGAAGGACATGATTCAGAGCCACTTGCTGCAGGTGATGGCCCTGATTGCGATGAACGCGCCGTCGACGCTCCATGAACGGGATCTCCGGGACCACATCGGCTCGGTGCTGCGCGCAAGCACAGTCGATCCGGATTACCGGCGCAGCACGCGGCGAGCACGCTACACCGAGGGGACAATCGAGGGACGCAGTGTGCCCAACTATGTTGATGAGGCAGGGGTCGATCCGGCGCGCGGCACCGAGACGCTGGCGGAGATCGTTGTGTCCATCCAGAACGAACGCTGGGCAGGAGTTCCCTTCCGGCTTCGCTCCGGAAAGGCTCTGGGCGAGACGCGCAAGGAGGCGGTAATCACCTTCAAGCCCGTCAATCACCTGCCCGACGGATTCACCGGGGTGGACTCCCCCACCCGGCTGCGTATCGGCTTCGGACCGGACACTCTGCAGCTGGACATCGACGTGAACGGGCCCGGCGACGTGTTCTGCCTGGACCGAATCACGCTACAGGCCGAACTGAATGCGTCCGAGCTCCTGCCCTACGGCGAAGTGCTCGACGGCGTCCTCTCCGGAGACCCCACGCTCTCCGTTCGTGGTGATACTGCCGAGGACTGCTGGCGCATCGTGGAACCCGTGCTTGCTGCCTGGCGTGCCGGCGAGGTTCCCATGGATGAGTATGCCGCCGGCTCCTGAGGAGAGCCGCTAAAGAAAGAAGGGCGGGCGCCGTGGTTGAACCACGGCGCCCGCCCCTTATGTCAGGAGCCTATAGCGCGGCCTCTCCGCGCTCCCCGGTGCGGACACGGACGGCGTCCTCCACCGGAAGAACCCAGACCTTGCCGTCCCCGGCGCGGCCGGTGTTGGCGGTCGAGACCAGGACATCCACGATGTCCGCAACCGAGGAGTCTGCGACGAGTACCTCGACGCGTGCCTTCTGGAGCAGGTCGACGGTGTACTCGGCGCCGCGGTAAACCTCAGTGTGTCCCCGTTGCCGGCCGTAGCCGCTTGCCTGACTGACCGTCAGACCCTGCACTCCGTAGTTCTCCAGGGCACCGCGGACGTTGTCCAGCTTGTCGGGGCGAACGATTGCTGTGACTAGCTTCATGAGTTCACTTTCTCCTGGGTGGTGGCGTGTGCTGCAGGGGCGGATCCGGAGAGCGGCTGGAACTGTCCCCCGACTCCAAGTCCGCCGAACTCGTAGGCAGTCTCTGCGTGCTCTGAGAGGTCGATGCCCGATACCTCGTTGTCCGCGGTGACGCGGAAGCCGATGGTCTTGTGGATGGCAAGGCCGATCAGTGCGGTCATGATGGCGGAAAGCGCGATTGCAACGATCACCGAGACCACCTGGGCAACGAGCTGGCCCGTGCCGCCTCCATAGAAGAGCCCGCCGCCTTCGCCGTCGACCGGAAGTGCGATGAAGCCAAGGGCAATCGTTCCGACGATGCCTGCCACCAGGTGCAGTGCAACCACATCGAGCGAGTCATCGAACCCGAGCTTGTACTTCAGGCCGACAGCAAGCGCGGAAATGACGCCGGAGACAGCTCCCAGTGCCAGGGCACCGACCGGGCTGACGTTGGCGCAAGCAGGGGTGATGGCAACAAGGCCGGCGACGATGCCCGACGCCGCACCCAGCGAGGTGGGCCGACCGTCGCGGACGCGTTCGGTGAGGAGCCAGCCGATCATGGCTGCAGCCGGCGCAGCCAGGGTGTTGACCCAGATGAGGCCCGCTTCCTCAGCACTGCCTGCCGCACCGCCGTTGAAACCGAACCAGCCGAACCAGAGCAGCGCTGCGCCGAGCATGACCAGCGGGATGTTGTGCGGTCGGTGCGAGGGATCCTTGCCGAACCCCTGACGCTTGCCGAGGATGATCGCGAGGACGAGCGCCGCAACTCCGGCGCTGGTGTGGATGACAGTTCCACCGGCGAAGTCGATTGCCTCCCCGACTGCGCTGCCGATTGCGCCCTCCTCACCGAGGAGACCACCGCCCCAAATCATGAATGCAAGCGGGCAGTAAACCAGGGTTACCCAGACGGGAACGAAGATTGTCCAGGCACCGAACTTCGCCCGGTCGGCTATCGCGCCGCTGATCAGGGCCAGAGTGATGATGGCGAAGGTTACGCCGTAGCCAACACCGATCATGTCCTCGGTTCCGATGACGCCTTCGAGTGCGAAGGAAGCGAAGGGGTTGCCGAAGAGTTGAGCGACACCTTCTCCGCCTGTCATGGAGTAACCCCAAAGCACCCAGACAATGCCCACAAGGCCAACGGCGCTGAAGCTCATCATCATCATGTTCAGGGCTGCCTTGGCACGCGTCATGCCGCCGTAGAAAAATGCCAGTCCGAAAGTCATCAGCAATACCAGGGCGGCGGAAACCATGACCCAGACGTGACCTGCATTCAGATCCATCTTTACGTCCTCTCGCGAGTGGCGGGCACTTCCCGCTGGAGAAGATATTTCCAACGGCGTGTTTCGGCACCTTGGGGATTGTGTTGCTGGGAAGTTACGGGAGCTTCACTGAGGTAAAGAGTGGGTGTCTGAAGTATTTCGGGCGTATTTCGCGGCTTCCGAAGGCCGAGGCGTCCCCTAGGAAACGTGAACGGCCCGCGCTAGGATCGCTCCCGGCGCGGGCCGTATGGGTGCCGTGCGGAGGCAACCGGCGTCTGGTTCAGCTAGTTCAGTAGGGCGTCCACGAATTCCTCGGCCTCGAAGGGCGCAAGGTCGTCGGCGCCTTCACCGAGGCCGATCAGCTTGACCGGCACGCCCAGCGAGCGCTGGATTGCGACGACGATGCCGCCCTTCGCGGTTCCGTCTAGCTTGGTCAGCACAATGCCGGTGATGTTCACGACCTCGGAGAAAACCTTTGCCTGATTGAGGCCGTTCTGCCCTGTGGTCGCATCGAGGACCAGCAGCACTTCGTCGACGGTTCCCTGCTTCTCGATGACGCGCTTGACCTTGCCCAGTTCGTCCATCAGGCCCACCTTGTTCTGGAGCCGGCCCGCTGTGTCGATCATGACGACGTCGACCTCGCCCTCGATCCCGGCCTTGACCGCCTCGAAGGCGACAGACGCAGGATCCGCGCCGTCGACGTCGGACTTCACCGTGGGCACGCCCACCCGCTGTCCCCAGGTGGCAAGCTGCTCGGCAGCGGCTGCGCGGAAGGTGTCCGCTGCGCCCAGGAGCACGTCCTTGTCCTCGGCTACCAGTACCCTCGCGAGCTTCCCGACCGTGGTGGTCTTGCCGACGCCGTTCACACCGACCACCATCAGGATGGCAGGACGGTCCGCGTGCCGGTCCGTTGCCAACGAGCGGTCCATGGTGGGATCCACCAGCCTGACGAGTTCCTCGCGGAGCATCTCGCGGACCTCCTCAGGGTTGCGGCTGCCGGCCACCTTCACCCGCTCGCGCAGGGCGTCAACGAGGTCGGCGGTAGGTTCAGTGCCGAGATCGGCCAGGAGGAGGGTTTCCTCGATCTCATCCCAGACATCCTCATCAATCCGGTCGCGCGACAGAAGCGCGAGCAGCCCCTTGCCCAGCGCATTGTTCGACTTGACCAGACGCGCGCGGAGCCGGGCCAGCCGCCCCTGCACCGGGTCGGGGGTCTCAACCGGAATGGTCTCGACGCCGGTCTGCGCCTCCTCCAGATCCCGTAGGTCGTCGGGGACGACGACGTCGGGCGCCGTATCGAGGTCGGAAGGCCGATCCAGCGTGTCGGTGCCTGCACCGCGCGTGAGGAGTCCGCCGTCGTCGTCGGTGTCGCGGGTGGTGGTGTAGGTGCCCGGCGGGGTGCGGCGGGAGCGCACCAGCAGCGCCGCAAGCGACGCCAGAACGGCCAGAGCGATGGCTACGTAAATTACTATCGGGAGGATCTCATTCACGCTCCCAAGCTTCTCACACGGGCTTGCGGCGAACAGGCGGCAGACAAGGCCCGCGAACTGCGAGAATGGAAAATCGTGGTTGCCTTTCGAAACTTCCTGTCGCGTGCCCAACCAGCACCGAATTCTGATGAGCGCGTCCGGCTCCCGCGTGAACTGCGGGTGCTGATCGCGGCGGCCTTCGTCATCGCTATCGGATTCGGGCTGGTGGCGCCGGTGCTCCCCCAGTTCGCCCAGAGCTTCGGGGTCGAGGCGACGGCGGCCGCGATCATTGTCAGCGCGTTTGCCTTCACGAGACTGGTCTTCGCGCCGGCCGGCGGCAGATTCGTCGAACAAATGGGCGAGCGGCCGGTATATGTGGCCGGACTGCTGATCGTTGCCCTCTCGACCGCGGCGTGCGCCTTCGCGGCCGATTACTGGCAACTCCTGATCTTCCGCGGACTGGGTGGAATCGGCTCGACCATGTTCACCATCTCGGCCATGGGACTGATTGTCCGGCTTGCGCCCGCCGGGATGCGCGGCCGCGTCACCGGTGCATACGCCTCAGCTTTCCTCCTGGGCAGCATCGGCGGTCCGTTCATCGGCGGGCTCCTCGCCGGGTTCGGGCTGCGGGTGCCGTTCCTGGTCTACGCTGGAGCGCTCCTGATCGCGGCCGCGGTCGTCTTCTTCCAGCTTCGTGACACCCACCTGGGCAGCAAGGCGCAGGGTTCAGCCCAGCCGGTGCTGACAGTTCGGGAAGCGGTCCGCGATTCGGCCTACCGTGCTGCCCTGGTTTCGGGCTTCGCCAACGGTTGGGCTTCCTTCGGGGTCCGGATGGCATTGGTGCCGCTGTTCGCGGCGGCAGTGCTCGACGCCGGACCGGAGGTCGCCGGCATCTCCCTGGCCTTCTTCGCCGGCGGCACTGCACTCGCGCTCACTTTCTCGGGCCGGCTGGCGGACTCGCTGGGCCGCAAGCCCCTGGTTTTAACCGGTCTTGCCGTCAACGGCGCGGCCATGGCATGCCTGGGCCTGACCGGCGACGTCGTAACCTTCCTGGCGGTCTCCGTGATCGCGGGGTTGGGCGCCGGCATCCTCAATCCTGCTCAGCAGGCTGCCGTGGCCGATGTGATCGGCAGCGAGCGCAGCGGTGGAAAAGTACTGGCAGCTTTCCAGATGAGCACCGACACCGGCACCATCTTCGGACCGATCCTCGCCGGGATCCTGGTGGACGCGTTCTCCTACGGGTGGGCGTTCGGCCTGACGGGCATCACTGCCCTTGCGGCCTTCCTGATGTGGAGCGCGGCACGCGAAACCCTCCCCAACGCCGGCACTTCCACGGACCGCACCTAGGCATCCACCAGTCGCTGGCTGACCACCATGCTCACGCCGTCGCCGCGCATGGTAACCCCGTAGAGCGCGTCAGCCACCTCCATGGTGCGTTTCTGGTGGGTGATCACAATGAGCTGGCTGGACTCGCGCAGTTCCTCGAAGATGGTGATGAGCCGGCCCAGGTTGGTGTCATCCAGTGCGGCCTCCACCTCGTCCATCACGTAGAAGGGCGATGGACGTGCCTTGAAGATCGCTACCAGGAGCGCAACTGCCGTGAGCGAGCGTTCCCCGCCGGAGAGCAGGGAGAGCCGCTTGATCTTCTTGCCGGCCGGGCGGGCCTCCACCTCGATACCGGTGGTGAGCATGTTTTCGGGGTCGGTTAGCACGAGGCGGCCCTCGCCCCCGGGGAACAGCCGTCCGAAGACCCGTTCGAACTGCTCGGCAGTGTCGCGGAAAGCTGCGCTGAACACCTGCTCGACACGTTCGTCCACCTCCCGGATGATATCCAGCAGGTCCTTCCGGGTGGCCTTCAGGTCCTCGAGCTGCGTGCTCAGGAACTGGTGGCGTTCCTCAAGCGCAGCGAACTCCTCAAGGGCGAGCGGGTTGACCTTGCCCAGTGCGGACAGGTCACGTTCCGCGCGCTTCAGGCGTTTCTCCTGCTCCGCACGGACGAAGGGGACGCCCTCGCGCACGGGGATGCCGTCGTCGTCGACCGCCACGCGCAGTTCCGCCCATTTGTCGGCCTGCTTCGCCGCGACGGGAACCGGCTGGTCCGGCCCGTACTCGGCAACGAGGTGGTCAGCCGTCAGCCCGAGTTCGTCGATGGACCTGTTCTCCAGCGCCTCGATCCGCAGTTTCTGCTGGGCACGGGCAAGTTCATCGCGGTGAACGGAGTCGGTGAGCTCCGTGAGTTCAGCCAGCAGCGACTCATTCCCGGTCCGGACCGTTCCGAGTTCTGCCTCCCAGGCGGAGCGGACCGCTTCAGCCGCATCCCGTGAGTGCGCAGCGCGGTCCACGGATATATCGAGGAAGGTCAACACCTGGCGGACGGCCTTGCCGACCGCAGCCGCCTTCTCCCCCTGGATCCGGCGGATCCGTGCGCGTTCGGCGGCCAGTTCGCGTGCCTTGCGTTCCGCCTGCGCCGCGTGCTCGAGGGACGCCGCGCGCTGTGCTGTAGCCCGGAGCTGCTCCTCGCCGCTGCGCAGGGCAAGCCTCGCCTCCATCTCCGCCTGCCGCGCATGGCCGGCCGCCAGGGCGAGCATGTCCCGGGTCTGTGTGTCTGGTTCAACCTCCGACGGCCCCTCCTGCGCCTGCACCAGCCGCCCGGTGACCTCCTCCAGTCGCGCCTGCTCAGTTGCGAGGTTCGCTTCAGCGGCCTCCGCGAGCCTGGTCAGCCGTTCCGTTTCCCCCGCGGCCGACCGCAACACCGACCCGAGCTGGCCCAGGTTCTCCGCAACAGCGGCAAGCCGGGCATCCGACTCATGCAGCTTCTCCAGCGCCGCGTCTGCCCGCTCCTGCGCCTCGGCCCGCCGTGCAGTGGCCGCCGCGATCCCGAACCGTGCCCGCTCGTGACGTTCGGTAGCCTCGCGCAGCGCCTGGACTGCCTCGTCGACGGCAGCCTGGACTTCGAGCGTGCCCGGGGCAGCCGTCGTTCCGCCGCGCACCTGAACCGGGGTGAAGACATCGCCGTCGCGCGTTACGGCCGTCAGCTCCGGACGGCCCGCAACAAGCTCACCAGCCTCCTCCAGCGAGTCGACAACGACGACGGAAGCCAACAGGGCGCGAACGGCTCCTTCAAGCCCCGCTTGCGCAGTGACAAGATCCGCGGCGGATTGCGCGCCGGTCGGCGTCGCAACGTGCGCCGCCGGAGACCCGGCGACGAGTAGCTCGACCCTGCCGGCGTCGTCGTCCTTCATCAGCTGCAGCGCAACACGCGCGGAATCCATCGAATCCACTGCCACACCCTCAGCCACCGCGCCGAGCGCGGCCGCCACTGCGGTCTCATAGCCAGGCGCTACCGTCAAAAGGTCTGCGACGGAACCGAGCACACCCCCGAGGGAGGCGTCCAGCAAGGCTGAGGAACCGTCGCGGCGCTCAAGACCGATCCTGAGCGCGTCGATACGTGCGGCAAGGGCATCACGCTCGCGCTCTGCCTCACGCTCCTCGGCACGCAGCTCCTCGAGCGTTTCAATGACAGCATCGAGCTCTGCGCTTGCCTCTTCGTATTCAGCGTCGAGGCCTTCCTCGCCTTCTTCGGCGCCGGCCACCTGCGATTCGAGGGCGGTGAAATCGAGCTGCGCCTTCCGGCGGCGTTCCTCCACCTCGACAACCGACGCGCGCAGGCGGCCCAGTTCAGCCTCGGCTGATTCAACCCGCGAACGTGCCGCTCCAACCTGCCCCGACAGCTTCGCCAGCCCCTCACGCCGATCTGCCGCAATACGCAGTAGCGCCGCGAGCCGCTGCTCCTCGGCTGCAGCCGCGTCCTCGGCGTCCGCACGCTGTTCGACTGCGTCGTCCAGCATCTCCTGCCGCTGCGCGATGTGCTCCTCGAGTTCCGCCTGCTCCGCGCGGACCATCGCCGCCTGCCGGGCCAGTTCGTCGGGATCACGTCCGCTGTCCGGGGCTGCATCGACCGATCCCAGAAGACGACGGCGCTCCTCGGCCAGGGTCCCCAGCGAGCGAAACCTTTCCCTCGTGGAGGACAGGCGGTACCAGGTATCGCGTGCGGCGTTGACGCGCGGCGTGGCCTCAGCAGCCAGACGCTCGAGTTCAGCCTGCCGGGCGCGGCCCGCTTCAAGAAGCCTCTCGACCTCGCCGCGCCGCTGTTTGAGGGCGGCTTCGTCGGCAGCCTCCTGTTCAAATGAGGACATCAGCTGGACGAGGTCGTCCGCGAGGAGACGAGCTCGCGCATCACGGACCTCGAACTGGACCTGTTGCGCCCTGCGGGCAATCTCGGCCTGCTTGCCCAACGGCGTCAACTGGCGTCGGATCTCTCCCGTCAGGTCCGTCAAACGGGTCAGATTCGCCTGCATCGCTTCGAGCTTGCGGACGGTCTTTTCCTTGCGTCGGCGGTGCTTGAGGATTCCCGCCGCCTCCTCGATGAACCCGCGCCGGTCCTCGGGTGTTGCATGCAGCACCCGGTCGAGCTGCCCCTGGCCGACGATGACATGCATCTCGCGGCCCAGACCGGAATCGGAGAGCAGTTCCTGTATGTCCAAGAGGCGGCAGTTGCTGCCGTTGATCGCATACTCCGAACCCCCCGCACGAAACAGGGTGCGCGAGATGGTGACTTCCGAGTACTCAATGGGCAGGGCACCGTCGGTGTTGTCGATAGTGAGCGAGACGTGTGCCCTGCCTAGCGGCGGCCGGCCGGAAGTACCGGCGAAGATGACGTCTTCCATCTTGCCGCCGCGCAGGGTCTTTGCACCCTGCTCGCCCATCACCCAGGCCAGTGCGTCCACCACATTGGATTTGCCGGAACCATTCGGGCCCACGACGGCGGTTACGCCGGGTTCAAAGTCGAAGGTCGTTGCAGAGGCGAATGACTTGAAGCCTCGAACGGTCAGACTTTTCAGGTGCACGGGTTTTGGATTCTCCAGCCGGGATTGTTGTCCCTCCAATCTACTGCGTTGACAGGGATTTCCACGGCATTGGCGGCGGCCGGTGCGACCGGCCAAGGTGCCGTAATCAGCGGGAGGAACTAGGCTTTCCTCAGGATCGTTGGCAACCGCAGTATGCTGATCAACCGCAGACTGGTTATCACCTCGGGCTCGGCGCTTCCGATTCCGGTGTAGCGGACAGCTGGACCGCGGACACAACCGCAGACGACGAGGCAGGAAATTTGACCGGTAATTCCAACTTCCGACACCACAACACCGCACTCCTCGGCGTGGAAAGTGTTGAGGCACCGGTGATCGTCACGTCCTCGGAGTTCGACCGGATCCTCGCTCCAGCGTTGAAGCGGTTGAGGCTATCCACCGGCCTCCTGCACCGGGTTGCCGGCATCAACGAGCGGCGTTGGTGGGCTCCCGGAACAGGGTTCGAAGACGGGGCCATCGAGGCGGGAGCCAAGGCACTGGCGTCGGCGGGCATCGAAGCCTCCCAAATCGGTCTGCTCATCAATACTTCTGTCTCACGCACCAACCTTGAGCCCTCCGTTGCAGTCAAAATTCACAACGGTCTGGGCCTGCCATCCTCGGCGATGAATTTTGACGTGGCGAACGCCTGCCTGGGGTTCGTGAACGGCATGACCCTTGCAGCCAACATGATCGAGGCCGGGCAGATCCAGTACGCAATGGTGGTGAACGGGGAGGACGCCCAGGCCACCCAGGAGGCCACACTCCGGCGGCTGAACCAACCCGACGCCACCCGGGAAAGCTTCATGCAGGAGTTCGCCACCCTCACCCTCGGATCAGGGGCAGCTGCTGCCATCCTCGGCCCCGCTGACCTGCATCCGGGTTCCCACCGCCTGCTTGGCGGCGTAGCCCGTGCCGGCACCGAGCACCATGAGCTCTGCGTGGGCGGCATCGACGGCATGTACACCAACGCCCAGGGGCTTCTGGACGGCGGCCTCGAACTGGTGGTGGACGCCTGGAATGAGGCCCGGGCGGATTGGCACTGGGCAGGGATGGACCGCTACATCACCCATCAGGTAAGCACCACGCACACCAAGGCGATTGTCGAGGCCATCAACCTGGATCCCGCCAGGGTCCCGCAAACTTTCCCGCGCTGGGGCAACGTTGGGCCGGCGTCGCTGCCCATGACGCTCGCAGCCGAAGCGCAAACTCTCAACGCAGGCGACCGCGTACTCTGCATGGGCGTCGGATCCGGACTAAACACCGCCATGCTGGAGATTGCGTGGTAGAACTACCCGGCGTTGACCCTACGTGGTCGACGTACCTCAACGTGCCCTCGACGGCTCCGGTTGATCCCGAGGGAACCGTCAA
This sequence comes from Arthrobacter sp. JZ12, assembly GCF_035189165.1. Classification (NCBI taxonomy): domain Bacteria; kingdom Bacillati; phylum Actinomycetota; class Actinomycetes; order Micrococcales; family Micrococcaceae; genus Arthrobacter; species Arthrobacter sp. JZ12. The sequence goes on from NZ_CP045246.1 coordinate 1,889,566, forward strand.
CCGCTGGCATTTCCTGGACAACGCCGCATCCGTCGTTGGCCAGGTCCGCGGCACCCTGCTGTGCGTTCACGGGAACCCCACCTGGTCCTACCTGTGGCGGTCCCTGCTCGCGGAAGGAGCCCGGCAGGGCTGGCGGGTAGTCGCAGTTGATCAGCTGGAGATGGGCTACTCGGAGCGCACCGGGCGGCGGCGCCGGCTTTCTGATCGCGTGCGGGACCTGGAGGATTTTGCCAAGGCACTGGAACTGAGCGGGCCTCTGGTGACCGTAGGGCACGACTGGGGAGGAGTTGTCAGCCTCGGGTTCGCGCACCGCAACCGGAAGGACCTCGCCGCCGTGGTTCTCACCAACACGGCGATCCACCAGGACCCTGACTTCCCCATACCTGCTCCCCTGCGCCTTGCGCTAAGCGGCGCGCTCCACCGCGTCGGCACATCCGGCACGCCCGCGTTCCTCGAAACCACCCTCGCGCTCGCCCGGCCGAGGCTTGCCCCGGATGTCCGGGCAGCCTACCGCGCGCCTTACCGCACGGCATCGGACCGTCTGGGCATTGAACAGTTCGTCGCTGACATTCCGGCGGATCCAAGCCATCCGAGCTACCCGGAGCTTCGGGACATCGCCGAGGGCATCCGCGGCCTGGACGTCCCTGTCCTCATGCTGTGGGGCCCGGGTGACCCGATCTTCTCGGACACCTATCTGGAAGACCTCACCCGCCGGCTCCCCCAGGCAGACGTGCACCGCTTCGAAGGGGCTAGCCACCTTGTCGCCGAGGACCGCGATATCGCCGCGCCCGTGTTCACCTGGCTGGATGGGCAGGACGGGAACGACGACAACACCGCTGTGCGCGCAGCACGCGAGCCGTTCACTCCACTCTGGCAGAACGTCGAGGAACTTTGTGCGGGTGCGTCAGCTGACTCCCTAGCCATCGCAGACATGGACTCCACCGGCAGCGTGGCCCATTCCCTTTCCTGGTGGGAGTTTGATGAGCGCGTCCGGAAACTTGCGGGGGCGCTGCAGGGTATCGGTGTGCGGGCCGGTAGCCGCGTCAGCCTCATGGTTCCGCCGGGCGTCGACCTGACCGTCCTGATCTACGCGTGCCTCAGGTTGGGGGCCGTGATTGTCGTGGCCGATGCCGGATTGGGCGCGAAGGGACTCAGCCGTGCAGTGCGCGGAACGGTCCCTGAATTCTTCGTGGGTATCGACCGTGCGCTGGTCGCTGCCAGGGCCTTCGGCTGGCCCGGTGTACGCATCAGCGCTGGCGCACTGTCGCCTACGCGGGCACGGCTACTGGGTGTGAGGCACAGCCTGCAGGACCTCCTGTCCCACTCGATCCCCGTCAACGGTCCGGAACCCGCCCCGGATGCAGACGCCGCGATTCTCTTCACCTCGGGCTCCACCGGGCCGGCGAAGGGGGTTGTGTATACCCACCGCCAACTCTCGGCGATGAGGGACGTTCTCGCCGCTACGCTCAATCTTTCACCCGGAAGCGCACTGGTGGCTGGATTCGCACCGTTCGCGCTCCTGGGACCTGCGCTGGGCGCGTCCTCGGTCACACCGGATATGGACGTTACGGCTCCCCGCACTCTCACCGCCCAGGCGCTGTCCGACGCCGCCGCCGCGATCGAGGCGGGGGTAATCTTCGCGTCACCGGCTGCACTGCGTAACGTGCTGGCCACAGCGGACGCACTAAGCGCAGAAGGCAAGTCTGCGCTCGCAAGGGTGGAAGTTGTTCTGTCAGCCGGTGCGCCCATTCCCGTGGCTCTTCTTGATGAACTGCAGTCGCTGGTCCCGTCCGCTTCTCTCCACACGCCCTATGGCATGACGGAGGCGCTGCCCATCACGGACATCGATCTGGCCGGAATTCTTGAGGCGACGGCCGGGCGCACACACGGTGCGGGAAACGGTGTCTGCGTCGGCAAGCCGGTGCCGGGGGCAGAACTGACCATCAGCCCGCTCGACGTTTCCGGCGCGGCCGTCGGAGATCCGGTTACGACGGCGGGTGTCACGGGCGAAATCCTCGTACAGGCCGCGCATGTCAAGGATCGTTACCACCGGTTGTGGTTGACCGAACGCGAGTCCTCCCGCACGGCCGGCTGGCACCGCACCGGTGACGTCGGTCACTTGGATGCGGAGGGCCGGCTTTGGGTGGAGGGCCGGCTGGCCCATGTGATCACCGCGGCCTCGGGCATTGTGACGCCGGTTGGGCCGGAGCAGGCGATCGAGCAACTTCGGTCCGTGCGCCAGGCCGCCGTTGTCGGTGTCGGCCCGCACGGCACTCAGGCGGTGGTCGCCGTCGTCGTACCCGAAGGAGGAAAGGCGGCTGCGGGGCTCGCGCCGACCGGAATCACGCTGGAAGTCCGCGCAGCAGCCCGCACCATGGGAGTGGACCTGGCTGCGGTCCTCACGCTTCCGGAACTGCCTACCGACATTCGGCACAATGCGAAGATCGATCGCGCGAGGGTCGCGCAGTGGGCTGGGCGACGCCTGTCCGGGCAACGGGGCGGCCGGCCGTGAAGGTTCTGGTGACCGGAGCCAGCGGGATGCTGGGCGGAGCTGTGGCAGCGCTGATGGTCGGCCGGAGTTACTCGGTGCGCACTTTCCAGCGGCGGGGCTCCAGGGTCGCGGGCGCGCAGGATGTCTTCGGCGACCTCACCGATCCTGCGGCGGTTGAACAGGCAGTGGCAGGCGTTGACGGCATCATCCATCTGGCAGCGAAAGTTTCCTTCTCCGGCGAGGAGAACGAGTTCCACCGGGTCAATGTGCTGGGTACCGCCTCGCTGCTGGAAGCTGCACGCGCAGCCGGAGCACAGCGCTTCATTTATGTCTCGTCGCCATCAGTGGCTCACGTCGGCAGATCTCTGGCCGGTGCCGGTGCAGAGCCGGCAGATCCGCACGGTGCCCGCGGCGCCTATGCCCGCACCAAGGCGCAGGCCGAGCGGCTTGCCCTCACGGCTGACGATGGACGGATGGCCGTGGCAGCGATTCGTCCGCACGTTGTCTGGGGGCCCGGCGATACCCAGTTGGTTGAACGTGTGATTGCGCGTGCCCACGCGGGCAGGCTGCCCTTACTGTCCGGCGGGACTGCAATGGTGGATACAACATACGTGGACAACGCCGCCTCCGCGATTGCAGCCGCGTACGAGCGTATCGAACACATCCGCGGGCTTGCCCTGGTGGTCACCAACGGGGAACCCCGACCCATCGGTGAGCTTCTGGCGCGCATCTGCGCTGCCGGAGGTGCACCCGAGCCGCGTTGGTCCATTCCCGGTTGGCTGGGAAGGGCGGCCGGCAGCGTTGTGGAGACTCTGTGGCGCCGCTCCACGGCCGACGGCGAGCCTCCCATGACGCGGTTCCTTGCCGAACAACTTTCTACGGCGCATTGGTTCGATCAGCGCCGTACCAGGGAGCTCCTGAATTGGACCCCGGAGGTCGGTCTCGATGAGGGCTTCAAGCGGCTTGCGGCGCACTATGGAAACACTCGCTGATCAATTCTTCAGCGGGAACGCAAAAGGGAGAACCGGATGACCGGTTCTCCCTTTTACGTTGGAGCTGGGCTGCGGGATCGGCGTGAACCCTTCGCTGCTGCCTAGAGGCGCACGAAGAAGGCGCCCGGCAGGTCAGTCAGCGGGTGCTGCATGGTCAGGTTTGCACCATTCATGCCGCTGCTGATTACCTGGCCGCCGCCGGCGTAGACAGCAACGTGTCCACCGGTGATGACGAGATCGCCCGGTGCCGGAGTGCTGACGCGCTGGCCGTAGTTGGCGAACTGCAGCGGACCAAGGTCGCCGACCGGCTTGCCGGCTGCAGCCATGGCGATCTCCACCAGCCGGGTGCAGTCCTGGATTGCACCGGCCGCGAGCTGCGCACGGGCCGAAGCCAGTACCGCGCCGCCGATTCCGCTCGATGCGCCGTCAGCGACGGTGATCTTGGTGGACGATGCGGTGGTGATGCCCATGGTGCTGGTCTCTGCAGGAGCAGGGGCCGGTGCCGGAGCAGGGGCGGGCGCCGGAGCAGGGGCCGGTGCCGGAGCAGCAGCCGGTGCCGGAGCAGCAGCCGGAGCCGGAGCAGCGGCGGCGCTGCCGGACAGGCTGATTACCTGGCCGGGGTAGATGATGGAGTCCCAGCCCAGTCCGTTAGCAGCGAAAACTGCTTCCAGGCTGACACCGTAGTTCGCCGCAATGGCGCCCAGAGTGTCCCCCGGCTTCACGGTGTGGGTCGGTGCACCGGCAGCGGGTGCTGCAGGTGCGGGGGCGGGGGCAGCAGGTGCTGCTACCTGGACGCTGGTGTCGGCAGCCTGGACGGCTGCGGTGGTGGTGGTGCCTGCGCTGGCGGGCAGCGCTGCTCCGAAAAGGATTCCGGATGCTGCAACCATGACGGCTGCGGGACGGCCAACGGTTCCGGCGGACGAGCTGACAGCGTTGGAAACGAGCTTCAGCTTGCTGGGCGGAGTTGCACGGTGGCGCGCGACATGACGGTTCTTAGACAAAGGAATAGCCTCTCCCAATGCCTGCGGAGTTAGCTGTCGGATTCGGATGGGAGCCACCCGGACGTCTGCGGCATCAAGCCGGTACGTCTTCACCCCTAGGACTTCTTGCGAAGCCCGCTATCTGGTTCCCCCGCTCCTGCCGGTATGTCTAGCGAACGGACCCTCCGGCAGCGACAGGATTAGGCAATCAGCCGGAAGGGAGCCGGGCTGGTGAACCCGGCGTGTCCATAACGTTACATTCTTCGCGTCGAAAAGTCACATTTCGATCACGGGCCGGGCGCCCCTGCGCCCGGCCCGGAATCGTCCGCGCTAGTCAGACCTGAATGTTTCTGCTGGTCAGACCTATATTTTGTATTCGTCCTGGGCGGTTTCACCGGTGGAGTTATCGCCGCCTCGGTGCATGGCGGACTGCGCCTTCTTAAGGGCTTCCGTTGCCTGCGCCTGCACCTCGGGAGCCTTTGCCTTGACGGCCTCGGTAGCGCCGCTGACTTTGTCCTGCACCTTTGGGTTGTTCCAAAGCTCGTTCGCCTTGACCTTGATCTGTTCGTAGCTTGCACGACCAGCCCGGGCGCCCAGAACGTAGCCCGCTGCCATACCTGCCGCAAACACCAACTTGTTCTTCATTGCCATTCTCCTGTCGTGTCGACTTACTCAGAAGTCGAATCTAGTCAGGGTGCTTACTTTTGTCACGTCCGCGCACTCACCAACGGCCATTTCGGGGTCGTGGTTGGCAGCGGGGGCACGTGTAGGACGACCGGTTCATGAAGGTGTCGCGGCGGATCTGGGAGACCCGTCCATCCTCTGCACAGCGCAGGCACGGCTGGTTTTCGCGTCCATAGGCGTTGAGGGATCGTGCGAAGTAGCCCGAAGCGCCGTTGACGTTCACATACAGAGAGTCGAAGCTGGTTCCTCCGGCCTCGAGTGCGCGCACCATAACATCGCGGCACGCATCCACAAGCCGGGTCGCTTCCGGGCGGCGGAGCGTCTCAGTCGGCCGGGCGTAGTGCAGCCTGGCAGCCCAAAGGGACTCGTCCGCATATATGTTCCCGATTCCGGAGATCAGGCTTTGATCGAGAAGTGCACGCTTGATTCCGGTACGTCGGGAGCGAAGCCGTCGATAGAACTCCTCGAACGAAAACGCCGGATCCAGTGGATCCCGGGCGATATGCGCGGCCTCAACCGGCACCACGGGTTCCGGATTCTCACCTAGCCCGCCCGGCCGCCCGTCGGCAGTGGGGACCATGGAAGTCACGAACAGTCCGCCGAAAATCCGCTGGTCGACGAATCGCAATTCTTCGGGAAGCCGCTGGGCGGCATCAGTGGCGGAAGACAGGACCAGTCGCACTTTCAGGTGTTTTTCATCCGGTTGCCCGGCGTCCTCTACAAGCAGCTGTCCGCTCATTCCAAGGTGGGCCATGAGCGCCACCGGCTCACGTGCTGGCGGCGCACCCGGTTCGAGGGAGGGAGATTCGCCTACTGCGGCAGCAGCATCGTCGTCGGGAACTGCGAGCGGCAGCCAAAGAAACTTGCCACGCCGCACTGCGTCCGCCACGCGCGCGCCGACCAGGTTTCCGCGAAAGTCCTCCACCCCGAGCGCGTGCCGCCGGATGGAGCGTTGGTCGAGGACCTCAACGGATTCGATCCGCCGGCCGCGCACCCACCGCGCAAGACCACGGCGGACAACCTCCACCTCGGGAAGTTCCGGCATTGAAATCCCCGAACTTCAGGAAGGGTTGACGGAGGAATCGGACCCCACGCCGGCGGAGGCAGCCGACTTGTCAGCGCCGTCGGCCTGCAGCAGCTTCCAGGAGGCCGCAGCTGCCTCCTGCTCGGCTTCCTTCTTGGAACGACCGGACCCGGAACCGTAGGTATTGCCGCCGATGGTCAGTACCGCTTCGAATCGACGGTCGTGATCCGGGCCGTAACCGGTCACGCGGTAGTCAATGACCCCCATGCGTTGCGCAGCGGCGATCTCCTGAATACTTGTCTTCCAGTCGGTGCCTGCCCCGAGTGCTGCCGCGTCCTTGAGGACCGGCCCGATGATGCGCATGACTAGGCAACGGGCAGTTTCCATGCCGTTGCTGAGATAAGTGGCGCCGATGATGGCTTCCATGGTGTCGGCAAGGATGGAGGACTTGTCCCAACCGTTGGTCAGCTTTTCGCCCTGGCCCAGTAGGATGTGCGGACCGAGCCCCAGCCCCCGCGCCACGGACGCCAGAGCGCGCGTGCTGACGACTGCGGACCTCCGTTTGGCCAGCTCCCCCTCGGAGAGCTCAGGATTATCCCGGTAGAGGGCATCCGTTATGGACAGCCCCAACACAGCGTCCCCGAGGAATTCCAGGCGCTCGTTGGTGGGAATGCCGCCCTGCTCGTAGGCGTAGGAGCGGTGAGTCAGGGCAAGACGAAGCGTCTCGGCGTCAATACTGACACCGAGACGCTTCAAAAGGTCTTCAGAACTTTCCACGCAGGCGACGCTTTCGCGATTTCTGCTGCCGGTGCCTGACATGGCACCACCAGCAATCTAGACGTCGGCTACCTTGCGGCCCTTGTACTCAAGGAACAGCGCGGTACCTGCGGAGTCGGTTACAACCTTGGCCTGATGGGCAAGGCTGTAGGTGACGCGACCGTTCTCCACCGTCTTCACCAGCTTGGGAGCAACAGCCTTCCACTGGGAACGGCGTGCACGCGTATTCGAGCGGGACATCTTCCGCTTGGGAACAGCCACGACTAACTCTCTTCTCTCTCGTCTAACTCTGTCTTTGCTTCTGGTTCCGCCACCTGGGGGTCAGCGGCCGTGCCGGCCAACCCTGCCAGAGCAGCCCAGCGGGGGTCAAGGACCTCGTGCTGGTGTCCCGGGTGATCCTCGAGGCGCGCACCACACTCGGCGCACAACCCGGGGCAATCCTCCCGGCATACCGGCTGGAACGGCAGTGAGGTCACCACCGCGTCCCGCAGCACAGGTTCGAGATCGACGGAGTCGTTCTCCACCATGCGCTGCACGTCCTCCTCTTCATCCTCCGCCAACTCAGGGGCGTCGTAGTAGAAGAGTTCCTGCACATCGACGCTGCTGCCGTACGCGATCGGATCGAGGCATCGACCGCATTCGCCGGATACTTCGACGTCAACGGTTCCCGATACCAGGATCCCTTCATGCACGGCCTCGAACCTCAGATCCAACTCCATGTCGGAGCCTTCCTGAACGCCGATGAGCGCCACACCAAAATCCTTCGGTGCGGGCACATGTTCTTCGACTGTCCGCATACTTCCCGGGCTACGCCCGAGGTCCCTGACACTAAAGACCAGGGGCGAACTGAGATCGCTCTTAATGGGAACTCCTGTAGAACACGTGACCGACGAACCATCTTAGCGTGAAAGCAACCTCCACCCCAAACCGGACGCGGGTTGCATTACCACTGGGCAGGACGGAATGTGCCCGTTCCTGCCAGCATAGCCGGAACGGGCACATCTACCGTCCCGGGCCGGCTATATGCTTGCAAGCGTGTCGGCCCGCAATCGTTTCGTCGGACCCCTCACCCGAGTGGTGAGCCGGGCGGTCCGCGCCGGGGCCATCACCGCCGTCGTGCTCGCGGTAACCGGCTGCGGTGGCACCCAGCCAACGACGGCGGGAGCCGAACTTCACGTCTATGCTGCAGCCTCCCTGAGGAAGCCCTTTGAGGACATTGCCCGCGAGTTCGAATCAGTTCACCCGGGAACAACAGTTCAACTGAATCTCGCCGGGTCGTCTGAACTGGCTACGCAGATCATCGCTGGTGCTCCCGCTGACGTCTTTGCTTCGGCCGACCAGTCCACCATGGCACGGGTAGCCGACGAGGGCCTTGTGGCAGCGCCCGCCCGCGCGTTCGCCACCAACTTCCTGACCATCGCAGTGGCACCGGGGAACCCCCTGGGAATCGATTCGCTGAAGTCACTGACTGATCCGGACATCGCGGTGGTGCTCTGTGCCGAGCAGGTTCCGTGCGGGGCTGCTGCGGCGAGGGCACAGAACGCCGCCGGCGTAGACATCCAACCCGTCAGCGAGGAGGCCTCCGTCACGGATGTGCTGGGCAAAATCCGGTCCGGACAGGCAGATGCCGGCCTGGTGTATGTCACCGATGTCGCAGCTGCGTTGGACAGCGTGGACGGGGTGCCCTTCGACGAGGCTGCAGACGCGGTGAATGTATACCCGATTGCATCCACTCCATCGGGCGGCACGCGTGCCGACGAATTCGTCGACTTCACCCTTGGGCCCCAGGGCCGGAAGATCCTCGCCGAGGCGGGGTTTGGAGCGCCATGAGGCGTCGTTACCCCGGGCTTCCTGCCTGGACGCTCCTACCCGCAGGCATCGGCGCACTGTTCCTGACCCTGCCACTGCTGGCCATCGTCGTCAGGGTTGACTGGACCCGTTTTGTACAACTCGTCACGTCGGAGTCCTCTCGTGCCGCCCTGCTTCTAAGTCTCCAGACGTCCGGAGCAAGTACGGTCCTCTGCCTTCTCTTCGGAATTCCACTGGCACTGACGCTTGCCCGGACGCGTTTCCGCGGGCAGCAGATCCTGCGCGCCTTCGTGCTCCTGCCCCTGGTCCTTCCACCGGTTGTGGGCGGCATCGCCCTGCTGTACACCTTCGGACGACAGGGCCTGCTAGGCACCTCCCTGCGCATCCTGGGGGTAGACGTTGCCTTCTCCACCGCCGCCGTCGTCCTGGCACAGACCTTCGTTGCCCTTCCCTTCCTGGTCCTGAGCCTGGAGGGTGCGCTGCGCACAGCGGGCACCCGCTACGAGGCTGTCGCAGCAACTCTGGGTGCACGCCCCACAACCGTGCTTCGGCGGGTGAGTCTTCCGCTCGTTCTTCCTGGAATCCTCTCCGGCGGCGTGCTTTCCTTCGCCCGTGCTCTAGGTGAGTTCGGTGCCACCCTCACCTTCGCCGGCAGCCTGCAGGGCGTCACCCGCACCCTGCCGCTGGAGATCTACCTGCAGCGGGAGACCGATCCGGATGCCGCCGTCGCACTGTCACTGGTGCTGCTGGCGGTTGCCGTTCTGGTGGTTGTTCTTGCACACCGCATCCGGGACGGTGGTCATGAGGCTTGAGTGCACAGCCCGGATCCAAGCCCGGGACTTCGACGTGCAGCTATCGCTCGCCCCGGGTGAGACGGTGGCGGTGATGGGACCGAACGGCGCCGGAAAATCCACCCTGCTGAATGTGCTGGCAGGCCTGATCCGTCCCGACCGCGGTGCCGCCCGGCTCGGCAATAAGACCCTGTACGACGACGACACTTGGCTCGCGCCCCATTCCCGCGGGATTGCGCTCCTGGCCCAGGACGCGTTGCTGTTTCCGCATATGACGGTGCTGGAAAATGTGGCTTTCGGTCCGCGTTCCGCCGGCGCCTCGCGGACAACGGCCAGGGAAACCGCCCGCAGGTGGCTTCAGGAGGTGGACGGGGAGGACCTGGCGGCCCGGCGTCCTGCGGGCCTATCGGGTGGACAGGCCCAACGCGTTGCCATCGCTCGGGCGCTCGCGGCCGACCCGGATCTCCTCTTGTTGGACGAACCCCTGTCCGCGCTGGATGTTTCGGTGGCATCGATGGTGCGCCGGACCCTGCGGCGCGTATTGGCGGGGCGCAGCGCTGTCTTCGTGACCCACAGCGCGGTGGATGCGCTGCTGTTGGCCGACCGGGCCGTGGTTATTGACGGAGGACGCGTTGTCGAGGACGGGCCTGTTAGGCGTGTCCTGGAACAGCCGCGAAGTTCCTTCGCTGCGGGGCTGGCCGGCGTGAACATCGTATTCGGTACCACCGTGCCTGGGGGCCTCCTCGCTACGGACGGAACACGGGTGTTCGCCCCCGATCCTGAACTACCCCCAGGAGAGGAAGCAGCTGCGGTCTTTCGTCCGCAGTCGGTTGCGGTGCACCGCGGCCATCCGGGCGGCAGTCCCCGTAACGTCCTTCCCGTAGCAATTACTGATCTGGAGCACCACGGAGCCCGGACAACGGTGCGGGCCGGTCATTTGAGCGCCGAGATCACAGCTGCGGCAGCAGCAGATCTTGACCTGGTGCCAGGGTTGAAGGTCTACTTCAGCGTGAAATCCACGGAAGTGAGCCTTTACCTGCGCTGACCATGTTTCTCGGCGTTGCCGGGTTTCTCGGCGTTGCCGGGTTTCTTCTCCTGGCGATGCTTCGCAGCGGCGTCCGACAAGGAGTCGCGATCGTCGAGTTCCTCGCTAAGTTCCTCGTGCCGGTGCTGGGTTTCAGGGTCGGGGCCGTCCTCATGGATGTACTCGACTTCCAGTTGGCGGTGCACCTTGCTGTTGAGCACCTCAACCTGATCGTCTTCCAACTGGTTCAGGTTCTCAGGAAATGGATCTTCGGGTCTGATCCGGCTCTTGCCCATTGGATGCCCCTCTCAAGCCTTACTCCGGTGGCGCTGCCCCCCCAAGCTTACCGGCGACGGCGACTCATTCCGCGCTGGTACGCAACCTCTTCATCACGGCCTTGGGCACGAACGGCGAAATGTCACCGCCAAGGGCGGAGACTTCCTTCAGCAGAGTTGACGACAGATGCGAATAACTCGCTTCCGCCGGAATGAAGACGGTCTCCACGCCGGCCAACTGCCGGTTCATCGCCGCCATGGGCAGTTCATACTCAAAATCAGCGCTGGACCTCAAACCCTTCACGATGAGGTTTGCCCCATGTTCGCGGCAGAACTGTACCAGCAGCCCTTCACCCATCGGACGCACCGATACGCCACGAAGGGAGGTGAGGGTCTCACTGGCTATTTCGAGCCGCTCTTCAAGGGAGAACCTGTACTTCTTCGCGTAGTTCGTCGAGACGGCGACGATCACCTCGTCGAACAGGCTGGCGGCCCGGGCGATGACTTCCAGGTGCCCGTTATGGATGGGGTCGAAGGATCCAGGACAGACGGCACGGCGCATGAGATGAATCTACCGCGAACGACCCACAGGGTTGGTACATCGCGACCGAACCCGATGGTTGGAGATACGTTGGACATACTTGAGACATGAACCAGCAGAATCCGTCCAGACCCCTCCGGCGTTCCGGCTGGCAACGAACCGCCGCAGGCGCGAATCTCCTCTCCCCCTCGGGCCGGCTCGGCACGGTCATCTTCGAGGAGATCACGGGACTCGCCGCCGTCCATGGGGCGATCAATCTCGGACAGGGTTACCCGGACGAAGACGGACCCGCCATCCTCCTGAACTCGGCACGGGAGAACATCGCGGGAGGAATGAACCAGTATGCTCCCGGCCGCGGGTTGCCGGTCCTGCGCGAAGCAATCGCCGCCCATCAGGAGCGCTTCTACGGCCTCGCTGTCGATCCCGAGCGGGAGGTGGCAGTCACTACCGGTGCCACTGAGGCAATAGCGGCGTCGATCCTCGCCTTCGCCGGCCCGGGCGACGAGGTGCTGACCTTCGAACCGTTCTACGACTCCTATGGCGCGATCATCGGGCTCAGTGGTGCCAGGCATACGACTGCACCGCTCGTGGGTCCACAGTTCCAGCCGGATCTGGAAGCGATGGAAGCCGCGATGAGCGACCGCACCAAAGTGATCGTGGTGAACAACCCGCACAATCCCATGGGCAGCGTCTTCTCACGTGCAGCGCTGGAGCGCATTGTACGAATCGCAGAACGTTTCGGAGCCATCATTGTCACGGACGAGGTCTATGAGCATCTGACGTTCGGTGCAGAACACATTCCCGTGGCAACGCTCCCTGGAGCCTGGGAACGCACCGTGACCATCTCCTCGGCCGGCAAGACTTTCTCAGTGACGGGCTGGAAGATCGGTTGGCTCACCGGACCCGCTGCCCTGACGGACGCCGTGCGAACGGTAAAGTCCTTCCTCAGCTACAGCTCTGGTACGCCCTTCCAGGGCGCGGTGGCCCTCGGATTGGGGATGGACGATGCGTTCTACAGCGGGGTCGCTGCCGCCCTCCAGCACAAAAGGGACGTGCTTGGGGCGGGACTCCGGGACGCCGGGTTCGATGTCTTCACTCCCCGGGGCACCTACTTCACCATTGTCGACGCCGCGCCACTGGGAATCACCGACGCTCCGGCGTTGGCCAGACGGTTGCCTGAATTGGTGGGCGTCGCAGCCATACCCGTTGCGGTGTTCTGTCACGACGACGGCGCACGGCGCACGCGCTCCCTGCTTCGCTTCGCGTTCTGCAAGAAGGAAACGGTGCTGGCCGAAGCAGTGCAACGCCTTGCCCTGTTGAAGGACCGGCTGTGAGCGTGCCTTCCCGCTACCTCCGGTCTGCCGGGGCACATGCCGAGATCGACGAAGATGCCTTCATCGACGGCGCCTACATCCTCAGCATCGGCGGCGCTCAGCAGTCCCACGTGAACCTGGCGCACCCGGAAGATGTTTTCTACGAATATCTCCGGAGGATCGCCAACGTTGTCGACCTTTTCCGTGATCCCGGTGAACCCCTGAGCGTCCTGCACCTAGGAGCAGGAGCATTGACGCTGGCCCGCTATGTCCAGGCAACCCGTCCCGGATCGCGGCAGGTCGCCGTCGAACGCGAGCGTGAACTCCTAGCCTTCGTCCTGGAGCATCTTCCACTGCCGCCCGGAACTGACTGCACCCTTCTGGTTGAGGACGCACGCGACACTCTCGCAGCATGCCGGAAGGGCTCCTTCGACGTCGTCGTCCTCGATGTCTTTTCCGGGGCGGACGGTGCGACGGAGCTTGCCGAGCCGGCCTTCTACCGCCTCCTCGCCGATGCCGTCGCCCCCGACGGCGTTGTCCTGGTCAATGTCGGTGACGACCCGCCGCTGGCTTTTGCCCGCGCGCAGGCGCGCATGCTGAAGGCGACCGGGCTCGACGTCGCTGCGCTCGGTGAGAGCGATATGTTCAGCGGAAAACACGCGGGCAACATCGTCCTGGCGGCAGCGTCCCGGTGGCAGGCGGAGTGGACGCCGGCCCTTACGGCCGCCGGGCCGCATCCCGCTGCCGTGCTCACCGGGGTCGAGTACGACGAGTTTGCCGGACGATCACGTTGAACCTCATCCCGGCCCTTCATGAGAGCTTCCTCATGAAAGGCTCACAAACATCTCATGGCCGGCTGGCTAAATGGGAGACCTGCGGCACCTACACGCTGAGCCGCTGGGGAAGGTTGGGCCTGGGATGGAACCGAAAGAACGGGGAGCGCTCCGCGTCATCCTGTACTCGCACGATTCGCAGGGATTGGGTCATGCCCGTCGAAACCTCGCCCTCGCCCATGCGCTGACCAGCAGCTTCGCCGAATCCGGGCGGCTTGTCAGCGGCGTCCTGGTCACCGGCGTAGTGGGAGCCACACGCTTCGAGGCACCTCCCGGCTGGGACTGGCTCCTCATTCCGGCCATCGCCAAGAGCCCGGCGGGATATGTTCCACGGAACCTGGCGGTCGGGCAGAAAAGGGTGGTGAAAGTGCGTTCGTCGCTGACAGCGGTGATTCTGGAGGACTTCCGGCCGCATCTGGTGATCGTGGACAGGCACCCGTTCGGCGTTGACGAAGAGTTGGCCAAGGGGCTTGAGCGCCTGCGCCGGAAACGGCCGGGATGCCGCATTGTCCTCGGGCTTCGGGAAGTCCTCGACCGGCCGTCAGTTGCGCGTCGGGAATGGGAAGCGCTTGATCTCGAGAAGGTGCGGCGCATCTTCGACGAACTCTGGGTCTACGGTGATCCGTCCGTGCACAATCCGGTGCAGAGCGGCGAGATACCGCGCGGTCTTTCCGCGCTCATCCGATACACCGGCTACCTTTCGGCGGGCCGGACCGCCCGACGTCGAACAGGCGGAACACGTCTTCCCTACATTGTCACCATGGCGGGAGGCGGGTCTGACGGCCTGGAACTCACACTCACTGCCGCACGCGCTCCGGTCCCGAGCGGCTACGAGCATCTGATCATCACCGGCCCGCAAATGCCCAAGGATCACCGAACACGGGTGGAGGCGGTGGCACAGCCCGGAACACGGGTGGTGTCATCCGTGCGGGACGGGCTGGCCGAAATCCAGTCCGCCGCTGCGGTCGTATCGATGGGCGGCTACAACACGGTCTGCGAGATCATGAGCACGGGCACTCCTGCCCTGATCATTCCCCGGGTACACCCCCGCTGCGAGCAACTGATCCGGGCTCGGGGACTGGCACGCCGCGGGTTACTGGACTTCTGCCATCCCGCGGAGTTCACGCCGAACGTTCTGGCCGGTTGGTTGAAGGATGTTGTGGGGCGGGAGGTGCCGAGGTCGGGTGTCAATCTCGACGGTCTTGCCTCCGCCTACGAGTTCGCCTCTCAGCTCGTAGGGGACTCAAGCCAGTCCCCCGCAGCGAAGGACCGCACGGACTGGAGAAACCATGCAGCCGTCTGAGTCCCCGCGGATCGGGTACGTGCTGAAAATCTACCCGCGCTTTTCCGAAACCTTCATCGTTACGGAGATCCTTGCACGCGAAGCGGCAGGAGAGGATCTGGAGATTTTCTCCCTCCGCCCGCCCGTCGACCCCCGCTTCCACCCCGAGCTGGCGCGCGTGCAGGCGCCGGTCACCTACCTTCCCCGCCCGCAGAAGCTCTCCGAGGGATGGCCCATCATCGCCGCTGCCCAGCGCGTCATACCGGACTTCGGTCCGCGGTTCGCAGCCCTTCTGCCTTCGCTGGTTGAGGCGGAAGCGTCCGAAGTGCACCAGGGCATCGACCTTGCAACCCGCGTGGTCGAGCGTGGAATTACGCACCTGCATGCCCACTTCGGTTCCATCGCCGCGCGGACTGCCCGAATTGCGTCCAGTCTGTCCGGTGTCCCATTCTCTTTCACGGCCCACGCGAAGGATATTTTCCATGAGCTCGTCGACAGCCAGGAACTGATCCGGCTCCTGCAGGATGCGCACCACGCCATCACCGTGAGCGACTACAACTTCGCTTACCTCTCTGCCCTGGCGCCGGCTGCTGCCCACAAGCTACATCGTGTGTACAACGGGCTGGAGCTGGAGCGGTTCCCGTTCGAGGAACCTCGGTCGGTCCACTCGCCCTTCCGTATTGCCGCAGTCGGGCGCCTGGTGGAGAAAAAGGGCTTTGGATTGTTGATCAGCGCCGTCAGCGCCCTGGTTCGCTCGGGCGCACAGGTGGAGCTGCGTATCGCCGGTGGCGGGGAGCTGGCTGACGATCTCGCCCAGCAGGTGAAGCTCTATGGGCTTGAGCAGTTCGTCACCCTGCTGGGCCCCCGGACCCAGAGTGAGGTCATCGACCTGCTTCGCTGGGCCGACGTATTCGCTGCCCCGTGCGTCGTCGGGCAGGATGGAAATGCAGACGGTCTTCCCACTGTGCTGCTCGAAGCCATGGCCATGGGGGTTGTCTGCATCGGCTCGGATGTCACGGGGATTCCGGAGGTTCTCGGCCACCGCGGAACCGGTGCATCCACAGGCCTGCTCACGCGCTCAGGCAACGTCGATGATCTGATCGCGGCCCTGCGCACCGCGGCGGGGGAAACATTCAACCGTGTGGCCGCTGCAAAGGCAGCGCGTCAGCTGATCGAGGCCCGCTTCGACTCACGCAGCCAGTCCGCGCAGCTGAGGACGCTCTGCTCAGGCAATGGAGTGGCCCAGCCCATCCGCCTGCGGCCCGTCACAACGCTGGGTCAGGCCGATTTCGAGACGCAGGCGGATTTCGAGACGCAGGCCGATTTCGAGCCGGTGACGCCATGAAGCGCGTTGCCTACCTCTGCGTAGACCCGGGTGTGCCGGTTTTCGGTACCAAAGGCGCATCCGTCCACGTCCAGGAGATTGTGCGCGCCTGGCGAGGACGTGAAGCAGAGGTCACACTCTACTGCACGCGCATCGGAACAGACATCCCCGTAGATCTTGCAGACGTCCGCGTGGTCACCGAGCCCGTCCGTGGGAAGGGACCCGAGCGGGAAAGAGCCCAGGCCGCAGCAGCCGAGTCGCTGGCGCGAAAGATCATTGTTGACGGCGCCGACGTCGTCTACGAACGCTATTCCCTGTTCAGCGACGCTTTGGCCCGAGTGACATCGCAGCTTGGGATTCCCGGCTTCCTCGAGGTAAACGCGCCCCTCATCGACGAACAGCGGATTCACCGGACCCTGCACGATGAGTCTGCCGCCCTTCGTTTCCTGCAGGCACAGGTGGCCGCCGCGACCCGGACGGTTTGCGTGTCGGACCCGGTCGCCGGCTGGGTACGCGAACGAGTGGACCAGGAACACCACGCACGCGTCCGGACCGTGGCGAACGGGGTGAACGTCTCGCGAATCAGACCTGCGGCGGAAGCCTCGGGCAAGCCCGTCGTTGCGTTCGTAGGAACTCTCAAGCCCTGGCACGGTGTCGAACAGCTGATCGAGGCACAGGCACTCGGTACGAGGCAGTGGAGCGTACGGGTAGTTGGCGACGGACCCCAGGGTGACAAGCTTCGGAGCCTAGCGTCTTCTCTCGGAGCGGATGTCGAGTTCACCGGCGCCGTTGCGCCCGAGAGCGTTCCCGGGCTCCTTGCCGGCTGTGCGTTGGCGGCCGCACCCTATCCCCGTACCCCTGACGACGACGGTCAGTACTTCTCGCCGCTCAAGATCTATGAGTACTGCGCAGCAGGACTACCCGTTGTCGCGTCACGGGTCGGGCAGGTGCCGGGAATCATCGACGACGGCGTCACCGGGCTCCTCGTCGAACCTTCAAATTCGCGGGCGTTGGCCCGGTCTATCGATGAACTCGTAGCCGCCCCGCTGGCGCGGGCAGCCATGTCCTCGGCGGCTCGCCGTCAGGCGCTCGAGAATCACAGCTGGGACATCGTCCTGGATCGGATCACGGCGGAGGTTGTCGCGTGAAGAAGGAGCGCAGCGCACTCCGCCGGACCATTGGGATCATCACTCCGCACCTCGGGGGCCAGGGCCTGTTGATGGCCGGCGGCGTCGTGGTCCTGTTGTGCGAGGTTGCCTTTCGGGTGCTCGAGCCCTGGCCGGTGAAGGTAGTGGTGGATGCTGTGACCCGCAGCCTGGGGGCTGACCTTGCAGGAACGGGTCCCGACGCTTCCGGCTTACTGCTGCTGATCTGCGGTGCTGCCCTCATAGTCCTGACCGGTATGCGGGCACTCTGCAACTTCTTCGCGACCCTGGCCTTCGCGCTCGTCGGGTCCAGGGTCGCCACTCGGTTGCGGGGCCGGGTCTTCGATCACGTCCAGGCGCTGTCCGCCCGGTTCCATGCAACGAACCGAACCGGCGACACAGTCCAGCGCCTCGTCGGCGACGTCGGCAAGCTTCAGGAAGTGGCCGTCACTGCCGGTATGCCGCTTCTCGCCAACTGCATCACGCTCGTGGCCATGGCAGGGGTCATGTTCTGGCTTGACCCCCTGCTCGCGCTCGTGGTCCTGGCTGCCTGCGTCGTCTTCCTGCTCCTGTCCCGGCTCAGCACCGACAAGATCACGGTCGCCGCACGCAGGACCCGGAAGGGCGAAGGATCGCTGGCCAATACCGCACAGGAGAGTCTCGGTGCCATTCGCGTGGTCCAGACCTACGGCCTCGAGGGAGCGCTTGCCGACAGGTTTGGCAGCAGCAACCAGAAAACTCTGAAGGATGGAGTCCGCGCCCGGCGCCTTGCGGCGGCGCTGGAGCGCAGGACGGACGTCATTGTCGGCGTTGCTACCGCCGTCGTACTCGCTGGAGGCGGATGGCGCGTAGTGGAGGGTGCGCTCACCCCGGGCGACCTGGTCCTGTTCCTGATGTACCTGAAGACGGCTATGAAGCCGCTGCGGGACCTGGCCAAGTACACCGGCCGGATCGCTCGGGCTACCGCCTCCGGCGAGCGCGTCGCCGAGTTGCTGGAGGAGAGTGTCGAGATCGCCGACTCCCCCACGGCCATGCCGCTCGGACGGGTGTGGGGAGAACTCGAGTTCCGCAACGTTTCGGCATCGTATGGCAACCATCAGGTGCTTTCGGACCTCACGCTTCATCTGCAGGAAGGGCGCAACACCGCGATCGTTGGGCCCTCCGGGTCGGGGAAGTCGACCCTGCTGTCCCTTCTGGTGCGGACTATGGACCCGCAGCAGGGGTCAGTGCACCTTGACGGAGTGAATCTGCGGGACATCACGCTGGGCTCCCTCCGGTCGAAGGTCAGTCTTGTGCTTCAGGATGCCGTGCTGTTTACCGGAACGATCCGGGAGAACATTCGCTACGGGAGGCTGTCGGCCACCGACGAAGAGGTTGAGGATGCTGCCCGGCTCGCTCAGGCGGACCGCTTCATCACCGCGTTCGCCGAGGGGTACGACACGGCCGTCGGCGAGCGCGGCGGTACCCTCTCGGGCGGCCAGCGGCAGCGGATCGCCATTGCCCGTGCCATTCTGCGCGGTGCGCCCGTGGTCCTACTCGACGAGGTCACGACGGGGCTGGACCACGACGCCCGCACCGAGGTTCTCAAGGCCCTCGCATCACTGACGGAGGGGCGGACCGCCGTCACTGTCACCCACGAGGCCTCCGTCGCCCTGCAGTGTGACCGGATCGTCTGGCTGGAGGACGGACGCGTCCTGCTTGACGGCTCGCCGGACGAACTGATGCGCTTCCCCCTGTTTGCCCGCTGGGTTGCAGAGCAGCGAAGCTCAAGTGAGGGCACAGTAGTGCGGCCGATTGCACTGGGGAGCGTGCAGTGAGCAATCTCGCCACCCGCCTCGATCCGGACCTGAGCCCGGTCGACCTCTTCTTCGACCCGGCTGCGTTGAGTCACCTCGTCGGGCGGCCCGTGCGGGCCGGTCACCTGCGCTGGAAGCGAGGCGTATCCGCCGTTGCCCGCCTGCACGATGACGAAGGAGCCGGTTGGGTAGCGGCATACAGCAGGAGTGCGTCTGACAAGCTGGAGAAGACTTTTGATCGTGCGCTCGCCCACGGCCTGGAGCTGGGTCGTCATGAGTTCGACGACGGAGTGCTGGTCACCGGTCCGATCGCGCTGGATCCCAAGCTGTTCGCAGCACTGCGCCCGTTCCGAAGCCATGGTGAGCTGTTTCCCGCTCCCCACACCCGGGTGCTGAAGTACAACCCGTTCCGACGGGTCGTGTTCAGTACCGGGTTGAATGGCGGCTTGAATCTGGTCGGCAAGGTCCGCGCCGGAAAACGGGCCGGCGCATCGCCGGCGGTGCTGGAACGGCTGAGGTCCAACGGCGTCCCGGTCCTTGTGCCCTTCGACGACAGCGCTTCGCCGGCGATCCTGCCCCGCGGTGGCCAGCTTGAGTACCTTCCCTGGTACGGCGAGGGCGATCTCGGTACGGTTCCGCTTCCGTGCGCGGTCACGGCGTCGGAGGCAGCGGGCAGAGCCCTGGCCCTCCTGCATCGCCAGCCACCCATCAGCCGGACGCCGACGTGGCGGCCTATCGCCGGGCGACTCCACCCGCTGGTTCATGAAAACGCGACAATCATGCCCGAACAGTTAGGCCGCTTGGTGCGCGTGGCGGACCGGCTGGAAGCGAAGCTACGGTATCCCGGGCGCGCCGCCGTCGTGCATGGCGACTTTTCTTCCGACCAGGTGCTGGTTGGCAGTGATGGGATACGGCTGATCGACTTCGAGAGGTGCACTTATGGCGCGGCGGCGGCGGACCTGGGAAGCTTCGCCGCTGTGGAACTGCTCGCGGAGGAACACCCGACGGCGGATGACGCCCTCACGCTTCCTCGAACCGCGGCACTGTTGGAGGGCTACGGGGCGGGACCGAATACAGTCAGCGAGTGCGAGGTAGTGGCGTGGGCAGCGTTTTACCTCCTGGACCGGCTGCGGGAACCGTTTCGTGCCTGCACGCCCGACTGGCACGAGCGAATGAAGGCCCGACTGGCCCTAATCGAGGAGGTACTCGGATGAGGCCGGTTCCCGACCAGGTTGTGGACGAGTACGGGATCACCGTTCAAATTCGTCGCGCGTGGCCCCGCGAGGACGGCCGGTTCAGCTTTGAGGGGCACGAGAACGGTTCCGGCAGGCTGCGGGCCGGGATGGTCGATGCGAGCGGTACAGCGCGCCTGGCTGCGTACGGTGTGGATCCGTCCCTTCCCGGGCTGGAGTCGGCAGTGGCGGGCGGTGAACTGCTCGTGCACCGGTACAAGCGCCGGGCCGTCGTGCGGGTTGGGGGGCAGTACAGAAAGTTCCTCGCCGGTGAGAAGGCCGCCGGTGTAGCCTCCGCGCATCTGACTGTCCTCACCGCGTTGTCGGATTCAGGGCTGACAGCGCCCGACGTCGTTACCGCCGACCAGCACAGCGTCACCCTCACTGCTGTCCCGGGCACGAGTCTGCACGAGCTTGGACAGCGAACCGTGTCAGCGCGCTCTGATGGGCGCGCGCCGGTTTTACGTGATTATTTGCGTGAGTGGGAGAGTGCCTGGGACCTCTGGGCTGGGCGCTGGCCCGGCTTCGTCCGGTCGGGGGCCGGTGCAGGTGGGCAGGCGGGGCGGTACGGCGCCGAGGACGAGATCCGTACGGTGGCGAAGTGGGCCGGCCTTGCAGCCGTCCATACAGCACTGAATGTTCCCGCCGAGCGCCTAGGAAACGCCCTCTCGACCATCGTCGGGAAGCTTGCATCGGGCGTATCCCCCGCACAGACAGCGCACCGGGATCTCCACGACAAGCAGCTGCTTATGGACGCTGCTGCCGGAACCGTCGGAATCATCGACTGCGATACCCTGGCGATCGCCGAACCTGCGCTGGACCTTGCGAACATCTCGGTACACCTGGACTTCCGGGTTGCTCAAGGGTTGCTGTCGCGGGACGCAGCGTCGACAGCAAAAATCCGCATCCACGACGTCGCCGATCACCTGAAGGTTCCTCCCTCGCGCTTCGAGGCTTACGCCGCTGCGACGGCACTGCGCCTTGCCTGCCTGTATGCCTTCCGGCCCCCGTACCAACACACCGCCGCACTCTGGTTTGACGAGCTTGAGCGTCGTCTGGGCGCGCGACATAAGCAGTCATTCGATTACGACGCCGTTCCAATCGGCTAACGACACGGTCAAGAAACGAGAATTAGTCAGCTTGCTGTTGAATACTGGATCGCATGGGGCTGCAACAGTTTGAGGATTCGAAACCACTACAGGGTTTAGGAAGCACATCCCGCGCGCTACTTCGGTGGGATTGTGCGCCATCGCTGCTGGTACTGCTCGCCGTGGCCGGCTTCTGGATCGGCGGCTCGCTCGAATGGTTCGAGATGCTCAAAGACTCGAACAACGCGGTCGGCAGCGTCGTATGGCTCTATCTGATGCTTGCTGCGGTGGCGGGCTCGATCGTTCTCGGAGGCGGGGCGATCTTTGACCTGGCGCGCCGCTTCAGCCGGCGGTCAGATCCGGACCAGTAAAGCCCTCCGCTCCGGCCCAACCCTTCCGTACAGCTGGCTCTATCTGGACAAGGTGGCGCCCGCAGCAGCCTGCGGTAATCCGACCGACCGGCCGGCGACCGGCACAGCCGAGGCGGCCCGCGGCCGGCCGAGCGCGCGGTACGTCCAGCCGGCGTCACGCCAACGTTCCGGCTCCAGGCAGTTGCGCCCATCCACTATTGCGGGACGGGCGACCAGGCTCCCCAGTACGGCGGGATCAAGCGTCCGGTATTGCTCCCACTCGGTCAGCACGATCACTGCGTCTGCGTGGGTCACCGCGTCCTCGATGGACGTGGTGTACGTCAGGTCCGGGAAGCGGCGGGACGCATTGGGCACCGCCTCGGGATCGGTCGCCGTCACTGAGGCACCCTGCAGCTGCAACTGCGCCGCGACGCTCAAGGCAGGCGAATCGCGCACATCATCGGAATTCGGTTTGAAAGCCAGCCCAAGCACCGCTACCCGCTGTCCCAGCAGGGAACCTCCGCAGACCTCCCTGGTCAGGTCCACCATCCTTGCCCGCCTGCGCATATTGATCGAATCGACTTCCCGCAGGAAGGTCAGGGCCTGGTCGGCGCCGAGCTCCCCCGCCCGAGCCATGAAAGCCCGGATGTCCTTGGGCAGGCATCCCCCACCGAATCCGAGGCCCGCGTTGAGGAACTTCCGCCCAATCCGGGCGTCGTGCCCGATGGCATCGGCGAGCACGGACACATCGGCGCCTGTCGCCTCGCACACCTCAGCCATGGCGTTGATGAAGGAGATCTTGGTCGCCAGGAAGGCATTTGCAGAAACCTTCACTAGCTCCGCGGTTTCGTAGTCCATGATCAGTCGAGGCCGACCGTCAGCGAGCGCCTGCGCGTAGATCTCGTCGAGCATGAGGTGGACGCCACTGGCGGGGTCAGCAAGTCCGTAGACGAGGCGGTCCGGCTCAAGAGTGTCCTTCACCGCGAACCCCTCGCGAAGGAATTCCGGGTTCCAGGCCAGATCCGCTGACGGACAGCGCTCGGCAATGCGTGCTGCCAGGTCCCGTGCCGTGCCCACCGGTACGGTGGACTTTCCGACGACGAGGTCACCCTCACGCAGATAGGGAAGAAGGGCATCCACCCCGGCATAGACGTGGCTGAGGTCAGCTCCGTTCTCATTCCGCTTCTGCGGAGTGCCCACAGCGATGAAGTGAACAGCGGATCCTGCGACGTCCGCCATCTCCGTGGAGAAACGCAGGCGCCCCGATCCCAGCGATTCCCGCAGGAGCTCCGGCAGCCCGGGCTCGAAGAAGGGCGCCTCACCGGCGTTCAGCCGGGCGACCTTGGAGGCATCGACGTCGACACCCACCACGTCGTGTCCGAGCTTGGCCATGCACGCGGCATGCACTGCCCCCAGATAACCGCATCCAATAACTGATAACCGCATGATGACCGCCCCTTGCCGATGAGTACCAGGCGTTCCCGCTCCTTTTTGCCGACTCTTCCCGTCAACCGTTCCGGAAACATTTGGGAACTTCTGGAAAAACGGTACGGACGCCAGATGGGGCACAGATGAACTGAAGATGAGAGAAAGATGAGATTCGGCGGTCGTTCCCGTGCTGATCGTCCTCAGAAGAGGCGTCGGAGGTTAGGCGGGCTCCAGGTACCAGAGCCGTGTCTCGCCGTACTTTTTCTCGGCGAACCTTTCGAGGCCGGCAGGCCACGCCGGCTCGTGCGCGCGGGAGGAGCGTTCAAGCACGACGACGGCCGCCTCGGCAAGGTGCGGCGCCAGGCCGGCAAGGATGCTCATCACTGCCTCATCCTCCAGCGGGTAGGGCGGATCCATCAGGACCAGGTCCCAGGTCTCATCTTCGGGGACCCTGCCGAGGTAGGTTTCAGCCTTGGTGCGATGCACCCGCACGCAGGTCCAGCCGAGCACACGGTTGACGGTGTCTGCGTTCGCCCTGCAGGCTCCGGCGGCGCGCTCCGACATCTCAACGAGGTCCACCGAGGCCGCTCCCCTGCTGGCAGCTTCTACGCCGAGGGAACCCGAACCTGCGAACAGGTCCAGCACGTGCGCACCCTCGATCGCGTTGTACGCGTCGAGCCGGGAGAATAAGGCTTCCTTGACGCGATCGGTGGTTGGCCGAGTCCCTTGACCGGGCACGCTGGTCAGGGTGGTTCCTCCCGCGGCCCCGGCAATGATTCGACTCATGAAGAAACACTTTAATGTACTGGCGAATGTACTGGCGGCGCGCCGCCTTCCGTGGTCAAATTAGCCGAGCCGAAAAGCAGCCGCGTCAGCGAAAATGCGTCCGGCGCGCGCCGCTCAAGGGGACTTGAGAGCTTTCACGAAAGAACACAGATGAATACTCGCTCCTGCCTGCTCACCGTAGGCGCTTCAGCCCTGCTCCTGACCGGCTCGATCATCGGTGCTGCTCCTGCGTCCGCAGCTCCCGGGTCTCCGGAGTGCGTCGCCGCCGAGACCGCCCTCAAGACGGAACTGGGTGTTGCCACGGTCGACATCAACCTGGCGAACCAAGTGCGCACGGTCATCATCTCCTTCGAAGCCATCATCGCTCAGCTCGATCCCTTGTACGCAGCCTTCGACTTGTTCCTCGAGAATGAGATTGCCGCTCTAAATGCTGCTGGAGAAGCGGCAAGCGATGCCGAGATTGCGCTCGAAATTGCGAAGACGTCACTGAAAGCAACCGATCTAGCCGACCCCGCCTACTCCGACGCAGAAACCGTTGTAGCTGAAGCCGAAGACGCTCACAAGAAAGCGATGGACGCATATCTCGCGGCTCAAGGTGTATACGATGCTGCTGCACGGCTCGCGCCGGGGTATAACGAGATCCTCGCCCTCGAAGCTCAGGCGGATGACACGCTCGCCTCGCTCGACGATACAGTCGTAGCGCTTGGCCTGACGGAGGGCGCAGACCCGGAGCGGCTGCTCACGCTTGCCGACGCAGCCATCGCCGCCTGCTCGGCTGCGGCTGTTGTGGCTGCTCCGGTCGCCACCACCCCGGCTCCCCAGCAGCAGCAGCGCGGGCTGAACATCCAGACCGCAGCCAACGACGTCGATGCAACCGCCCCTGCCAATCTCGGCCTGCTTGCCGGTCTGGCCGGGCTCGGTGCGGCAGCCGGCGCCACTGCGCTGGTGGTTCGTCGCCGACAGGCACAGTAGTCCATCCCTACGGAACCCGTTTTCGACAGATGACCGAATCAAAAAGTACGACTGCCCCTGCTTCCGGACCGCGGCTGCGGATCTGGTTGGCGGGGGCAGTCGTGGTGGTTGCACTCGGTACCGCGACTGCACTCAGTGGCGGATTGGCACCTCACCTGCGGGATGGGCAGGAGGCAGAGGCAGCAGCCATGCCAACGTCCGTTGCAACTGCAACTGCAACTGCAACTGCAACCGCCCCACCTACGTCCAAGCCGACGTCACCAGCGTCCGTTCGGGACGAAGTCCGTACGCCTGCTGCTGCCCCTGTGCACCTGACGGTCGAATCCGCCGGGATCGACGTTGCGGTCTTGCCGCTTACGCCGTCCGCAGCGGACAAAGCGTCGCAATCCCTGGTTCCGCCTTTCACCCTGGACGGGTATTGGCTGACTCCCTACGGAATGCCGGGACAGGGCTCGACGGACACCACTTACATCACCGGCCACAGCTGGGAGGACCGGGACGCCCCCTTCAACCGCCTCAGCGACTCGGTGAAGGTCGGCGACGACGTTGTGGTCCAGACTGCCAAGGGAGAGCTCCGCTATGTGGTTGATTCCATCACCACAGAGAACAAGGACACGCTGAAAGACAGCGTCATTTGGGAAATTGCACCCAACCGGCTAGTCCTCATCAGCTGCTACACCGAGGATCCCTGGGGCAAGAACGTCGTGGTCACAGCGCATCCTGCGCGCTGAGACAGGGTTACGCACCGGACCCGCGGCGATCCGAATCGTACTCGTCAAGCAGGTAGGGCTCCGGATCGCTTGAGGCTCCCGGGGCGGTATCCAACCAGGCCTGAAAGCCGCGCGGATTGCGCTTTTCCAGCTCAACCAGGTAGGCGCGCCGCTTTGCGGCCAGTGCTTCAAGCTCAGCGGGTGTTCCGGCTCTGACGACCGCCAGGAAACTGACCCGCCACGCTCGACAGAGCTGCGCGGAGGTGAGTTTTGGTGCATCGGTGTACGGATCGTCCTGGGCTCCCGGTGAAGACCGGGCGGCCGGAAAGTTGCTTTCCGACCGCCCGGCATCCAACCAGCGAAGCGCCCGGCGGATCCAGCCTTCCTTCATGGCCGGCTCGCCGGTTCAGGATCAGAGTCCGCGGCGGGTGTCGTCCGTCCCCTCGGTGTCGATCTGTTCCTTCCGCACTTCCTCGTTGACCGTGTGGTGCTCGGTCACCACGTCCTTGTCGAGACGCACACGCTCCACCGGAACGGCTTCCTTCTCGACCACGGGCCGCTCCTCGCGGAGGGTTACCTCGTGCTCCTCCTCGCTGATGTCAGGACCACTGAGGGCTGCATCCCTGTTCGCGTCGGTGATGGGCTCGCGCTCCACGCGCACTTCCTCGCGCTGAACCGGAACCGTTTGCGTCACGTTCTCAGTGACGACGTACTTACGCAGACGCGCCCTGCCAGCTTCCCTGCTCTCGGTTCCGACACGGAGCTGCTCCTCGGAACGCGTCATCGCATCGTCGGTGGTCGGGCCGGAGGTGTCGTGCCCAACTGTTCCTGCCGTGCCGCGGTCCACGGTCAGATCACCGCGGTCGGCGTCATACGGGTCCCGATCGGTGGTCCCGTAAGAGGCGTCCCCCCGGTCGGTGAAGCCGGTGGTACCGGTGGTACCGGTCGTGGTGTCGTAGTCTCCCCGGCCGCCATCGGCGTCGTACCCGGCACGGCTAAGGCTGTAGTGGCGGTAGAGTTCTTCTTCCTCAGCTTCGCTCAGGTTCTGGTCCGGGTCGATCTTCGGTGCGTCCTTGACCTGATCCTTCGTGTAGGCGATGCGCACATCGTCGCCCTCCATGGAGGCGCCCTGCAGCGGGGCGAATGACTCGGAGGTTCCGAAGAGTCCGGTCTTCACCGTAACCCAGCTCGGCTGACCGGAATTGTCGTCCACGTAGACCTGCCCCGCGGATCCAATCTTGTTACCGTCCTGGTCGATAACGTTGCCGTTGCCGTCAAGGATGCGGTCAATGTGTTCCTGCGTGATCATGTCATCTCCTTGCGTTTGGGTTTCCAGAGGCCTCTCTCGAAGCACCTTGGTGGCTCAAGGTTATGCATACGCCGAACCGAATTGGAAGCATGCTTATCAATTTTTTTGGAAGGACTGTTGCGACAGGGTTGCAGCCAATACAGAGAGAGCTAGACTGACTGCAGGTTCAGCAGCGAGCCACAGTAAGACCTACTTGTGGGAGTGCCACCACTATGGACGCTCAATCGCCCTTGCGCATGATGCCCGCTCTTGACTCCGGTCCCCTTCTCGAAGCGGAGCTCGCCCTGGACCTTGACCAGGATTTCGACTACGACGACGACTTCCCGTCCGATCTCTCAGCTGAAACCGCATGCCGCCTTACTGAGCTCTGCGACTCACTCTTCATCGAACTCGACTCCGACTCTCCGGATCTTCGCGCCATGGAGCGCTACCAGGCTGTCTGCGACGAATTGAGCCTGCGCCATATCGCCTCCGGCGTAGCGTGACGTCATTGGACATAGCCGAAGCACCTGGCATAGCAAGCGATTTGTCAGCCTACTGATTGTCGCTATAGTTGTTCCTACGGTTCAGCAGTGAGCCTCATCAGCACTACTCACTGGGAGTTCACATGGACGTGCGATCATCCGCAACATCACCGAAGCTGCGGACGGCGGTGCGCGACAATATGAAGCTCAGCCGCTTCGAACTGTATGTCGACGGCGAGAACGTCGGCCACCTGCAATACGAGACCCGGCAGGGACAGGTCTGGCTGCTCCACACCACACTGGAACAGCGCTTCAAGAGGTCCCGGCTCGACAGTTACTTCATAGGCAACGTACTGGAGAATCTGCACCGGCGGCGCCTCGCCGTGATGCCGTTCTGCCCCGTTGTCCGGGGTTACCTCGTGGGACACCCGCAGTGGGCGGCCCTGATTCCCGCGTCAGAGCGTTCGCGATTCCGACTGACTCCGGCAGCGAAAGCCCGCAAGACCCGGTCACGCGCTTCCTGACTCCAGCTTCCTTGACCGAGCTTCCTCGACTCAGCTTTGCCTATCAAGGCAGCCGATCACCCGCGTTCGAGGAAGGCCTCCTTCTCCGCGTTGAGATAAAGGTCGAGGGCCTCCAGCAGTTCGGGATGATTCGCCAGTTCCGGGTCGCCTTCAACAAGGGCCTGAGCGTCCTGGCGCGCTTTCTCTATGACCCCTGCGTGCTGAATGACCTTGAGAAAACGCAGTGCAGATCGTCCACCGGATTGTGAAGCACCAAGGATGTCGCCTTCCCGCCGCAGCTCCAGGTCCTTCTGCGACAGTTCGAAACCGTCAGTGGTGGAGGCGACGGCTTCCAGCCGCTCCCTGCTCGGGTGCTCGGGTTCAAGCTGGGTGACCAGCAGGCACGTTCCGGCATGTCCCCCTCGCCCGATCCGCCCCCGCAGCTGATGCAGCTGCGAGATACCGAACCGGTCGGCGTCCATGATCACCATGAGTGTGGCGTTGGGAACGTCCACGCCCACTTCGATAACAGTGGTCGAGACCAACAGATTGATTCTTCCGTCGTTGAATCCGCTCATGGTGGCTGCCTTCTCGACGGGATCCAGGCGGCCGTGCAGGACCCCCATGCTGATGCCGTCCAGATCCCCCACCTCGCCCAACGAGTCAAACAGCTCTGTCACCGAGGTAAGTTCCTGCCGGTTCGACGGCGTACCCTCGTAGAGCTCGAGGGCATCGGCGCTGTCAGGCTCCATCTGGGATGCACCGATCTTCGGACAGACGACGTACACCTGGCGTCCGGCGTCGATCTCCTCCCTTGCCCGTGCCCACACCCGGCCGATCCAGCGGGGATTCTCGGAAAGGCCGACAACGTGCGTCGCGATGGGAGCCCGGCCCGCCGGCAGCTCCGTCAGGGTCGAGACGTCAAGATCGCCAAACACCGTCATTGCAACGGTTCTGGGAATGGGCGTAGCTGTCATGACCAGCATGTGCGGAGAGGCTGCCGCCTTTGCACGCAGGGCGTCGCGCTGCTCCACACCGAAACGGTGCTGCTCGTCGACGACGACGAGCCCCAGGTCGAAGAATTGGACGTTCTCGGACAGCAGAGCATGTGTTCCGATGACGATCCCGGCATCTCCTGACGCCGCAGCAAGCAGCGCCTGCCGTCGCTGCGACGTCGTCATCGAGCCTGTGAGGAGCACAACCTGGGTGCCGTCCACCGCACCCCCGAGCATGCCTCCTTCCGCCAGAGGACCCAGGGTGCGGGTGATGGACTGGTAGTGCTGGGCCGCCAGCACCTCGGTTGGCGCAAGCAAAGCGGCCTGTCCGCCCGCATCGATGACCTGAAGCATCGCGCGAAGCGCCACCAGTGTTTTGCCCGAGCCCACCTCGCCCTGAAGCAGCCGGTTCATCGGGTGTGCTGCCGCAAGGTCAGCAGTCAACTCCTCGCCAACCGACTTCTGGCCGTCCGTGAGTGGAAAGGGCAGTGCGGCGTCGAACTGGTCCAGTAGGCCGCCGGTTCGAGGCGGACGCGCGGTCGCCTCCTCCGCCCGGATTTCGGCATGCCGCCGCGCCAGGGCCGTCTGCAGTACCAACGCCTCCTGGTACCGAAACCGGTGCTGGGCGCGATAAGCGTCTTCAACCTCGTGCGGCCTGTGAATGGCCTCATAGGCCTGAGTGATATTCATGAGGCGATCACGCCTCAGGATGGAGAGCGGGATCGGGTCATTCAGTTGGGAGTGCACGAGCGCGTCCAGCATCTCCCCGACGCACAATCCGATCGTTTCGCTGCTGATCGCATCCGAAGCCGGGTACACCGCCTTCGGCCGCAGGTGGTGCTCACTCAGCTCGTCCCCCTCCCCCAGCAAGGAAAAGCGGGGGTTGGTGAGGGTGAGCCGGCCGCGGTAGCTGCCGGTCTTCCCC
Source organism: Arthrobacter sp. JZ12 (assembly GCF_035189165.1). Lineage (NCBI taxonomy): Bacteria > Bacillati > Actinomycetota > Actinomycetes > Micrococcales > Micrococcaceae > Arthrobacter > Arthrobacter sp. JZ12. Next base: position 1,919,409 of record NZ_CP045246.1, read on the forward strand.
GAGAAGATGGCCCGCGTGCCCGGCACCAGCTGCCGCTCTGCGGAGTAGCCGTTGAAGAAGGTAAGGTGCATGGTGCCCAGCCGGCCGTCGTCGTCGTCGGTGATAACCACATCCAGAAGCATGCCCTTGCGGGCGCGCATACGGCGCGAGTTCGAGGACTGGACTCGCGCGACAATCGTCACCTCCTCATCCAGTGGAAGCTCCGCCAGCGGAGTCAGCTCACCCGTTGAGAGGTATGTTCGCGGAAAATGGTTGAGAAGCTGGCCCACAGTGTGAATGCCAAGGCTTTCTCCCAAAGCCTTCACGATCCGGGAGCTGACTATCTTCGTGCTCAGGGGCGTCGAGAGCTCGGCCGGGCTCCTGTTCTCCATGGTGCTGTTCCCCATTGCCCGGACCGCTAGTCGTCGAAGTGGGTGGTAGGGGAACTGCCGGACACGCGCTGCACAATCTCGGCCGCCACAACCCGAAGCTTCACATTCCGGGTGCTCGATGCACGTTGCAGCATCTCGAACGCCTCAGCCTGGGAGCAGCGGTTCTGAGCCATCACTATGCCTACGGCAACGTCGATCTCGGTGCGTGACTCCATCGCCCGGCTCCGGTTGCGGGCTTCCTCGCTGTAGCGTGCCATTCGAAGCGCGAGCTCGAGCCCCTTGGAAACCTGATGCGCGTAGGCTTCAGCGAAGATCACCGACTCCTTCCGGAACGTGGCCGGCCGGTGGGAATAGAGGTTCATGGCCGCCCGGGCTCCGGTGCCGATGGTGAAGGGCGCCGACAGGATGGACCGGACACCGTGGCTGGAAACGGCGTTCGAATACTCGGGCCAGCGGGCATCAGTACGGAAATCCTCCACCACGATGGTTTGCTGCTCCTCCGCAGCGGACAGGCAGGGCCCCTCCTGAAAGTCGTACTGGAGTTCGTCGAGGCTCTTGGCCTCGGCCGTGCTGTAGGCCACTGTTGCCGCGCGGCGCCGGCGAAGCAGGGTTATTCCGCACAGGACGTCCCCCTCCTCCCCGGAAAGGCTTCGGGCTGAGAGCACCGCGAGTTCGTTGAGGAACTCCTGCATGTCAGACGTGGAAAGGATCAGGTCCTGCAGTTCCTCCATGAGGGAGCGCCGTTCGGCCGTGTCCGGCGTTCTTTCCCCCGATGAAGGGTCGAGGGTCTCTTCGTCGGTTTCGACGGAAACAGATTCCCCCACGACCCCTCCGCTTCATTTGTTCAACTATCAACTTTCATCGCATAGGATACTTCACTAAGCGCCCTTCACACCGTCCACGGATACTCGCACGAAATGAAGCTTTCCGGTGAGCGGCGCCGCCGGTGTCGTACCACCGGTTCTTCATACGGGCTGCCCGATCAGTGAGGCAGCTCTCTGGGGTCAGAAGGTTGAGGCATGGAAACTTCGCATTGGTCAACGAGTCGACTGCTGAGCACGGCAGCCCGGCTCAACGAAAACCGTGACAACGAGCGGCTCCGCAGTATCGGCGTCACTCATTCCGGTGTAACAATCCTGAAAGTTCTCGCCACGGTTGGCACCATGAGCCAGGTGAAGCTTGCGCGCACCGTCCGAGTTCAAGCCCAGACCGTAGGTAAGGCATTGGAGCGCCTGGAAGCACGCGAGCTGGTGACCCGTGTCAAGAGTGACACCGACCGCCGCGTCACCTTTGTGACCCTCACCGACGCCGGCAGGCTCCTGCTCGAGGAGGTGCAGCAGGGCGAGCATTTCACCTTTGGCGGCGAGGATTTCTCGGAGGCTGACCTGCGGGCGGCGCTGGTGGGTGTGATCAACGCAGCTCGCGACGGCCTGCTGGCGAGCGGCGCGTCCGAACAGGATCTCGCGGCCACCGCCTGAATTACCTGCGCGGAGCCTTCGCCGTGGCAGCGGCAGGCTATTGCGGAGCGATGGTGCCGACGCCGGAAAGCTGCGTTACGGAGATGTGGCTGGGCTGGCCTGCTTCCTCAATGAGCTTCAGGGCAGGAGCGGCGTCCGGCACGTGTACGTGCACGCGCCAGCGATACCCTTCCTCGACTTCCGTCACCGCACTCATGATGACCGAGTCCCCCAGCTCATCGAGGTGCAGCCGGAGGGTAGCGGCATCCAGGGGGCTGAGGTTGATTGTGCACATCACTTCCACGCCCTCGGCGGGCATGGCAGCGTGGATATGGGGTGCCTGCACATCGTAACCGTGCAGCCCGTCAAGCAGTTCGTCCCTGAGTTCCTCGCCGAGCGATGCCGCCCGCAATGCATCCATGATGAGCAGGAAACCGACGCCTCCCGCGTCCACGACCTGCGCTTCCGTTAGGGCGCCGAGCTGGCTTTCGGTGTTGACCACGGCTTCAAGCGCCGCTTCCACCGCGCCCTGCAGCGTCAGGGCGAGCGCGTGGTTGCTGTCATCTCCCTGGTTCGCCTGATCCACCATTGCCGCGCCATTGGCGGAGGCTTCCAGGACGGAGAGCATGGTGCCGGGCACCGGATCACTCAGGGCGGACCAGCTGCGGATCTGCGCCCGGTTCAGGGCAGTGGCAAGCAGCGGCCCCGAGAGGCGCGACGCTCCCTGCAGCGGTTCTGCCATGGCAGTGAGGAAAACTGCGAACAGCGTGCCTGAATTACCCCGCGCATCTTCCATTGCCGCCTGCCCGGCAGTCTTCAGGAGTTCGCCGAGATCAGGAGTGTCGAGGTGAGCCGCAGCCTGCGCGGCTGCCCGGACCGTGAGATAGAGGTTGGTCCCGGTGTCGCCGTCGGCCACGGGAAAGATATTGATGGCATTCAGCCGATCGCTGTGGTTACCGAGGGACTCTTCAGCTTTGCTCAACCATCGCTTCATCGCAGCAGCGTTCGCGGTGATTTTAGTCTGCAAAGTGATCCCATCCCAGGTTGGCTGGAGACTGTGACCCGACGGTCACTTCGGCGGGCCCGGCCTCTACCGAGCCTACCGTAGTGAAGCCTGTCACCGGCATAACAGTTGGATTAACCGTTGCCAGCAGTCCGTGGTCCTCTCCCCCGCCGAGCACCCAATCCATCGGATCCGTGCGCAGGAGTTCCGCCGCCGGGCGAAGCGGTTCCGCCAACCGCTTCAGTGCCGCTTGATCCAGGTCGATGTGGACGGAACTGGCCAGCGCGAGTCGCTGAGCGTCCTTCACCAGTCCGTCCGAAATATCCAACATGGCACTGACGCCGGCGAGTGCTGCCATAGGCCCCGCCTGCAACGGTGGGCGCGGGCGGCACTGCCGCTCGACAACGACCGCCAGCTCCGCCGGCAACGTCTGCTGCTGATGATCCGATTCCAGGAGGGCGAGCCCTGCGGCGGCCCAACCCACCGTCCCTGCAAGCACGACGAAGTCGCCCGGCCGTGCGCCGGAACGAAGGATAGGCGCGCGGCCCTCCAGGGACCCAGTCACAGCAGCGGTTACGGAGATCTCGGTCCCGGTTCCGAGGTCTCCGCCGGCCACAGCGCAGCCTTCCGCGCCGAGCTCGCGAATGGCCGCCGACAGCCCGTCAGCGAGATCCTCCACCCACTCGACCTCGGTGATGCCGGGAAGGGTGAGGCTCACCACGAGCGAGGTGGCTCTGGCGCCCATCGCGTTGATATCGCTGAGATTCTGTGCGGCCGCTTTCCAACCGACGTCGAAACCGGTGGTGCGGTATCCATTGGGCCACCGCAGTCTGAAATCGAGATCCTGCACCTGGGTATCGATCGACACCACTACGCGGCCATCCGGAGCAGCAAGGATAGCGGCGTCATCTCCCGGACCGAGAATCACGGTATCCCGGGACGCCGGTCCGGATCTGAGGCGCGGGATAACCCGCTCAAGGAGCGCGGATTCGCTCAACTGGGCGACGGTGAGTGGCATGCTTCCACCGTACTTGGCGCTGCCGACAACCCGGCCCAAGGTTGTGGAGAACGCATCGCACGAACGGCGCAGGTCAGGGATGGCGCCGCCGTCGTACCCGCCGAATGATCAGCCAGCCGACGAAGGCGGCCAGGGCTACGTAGAGCACAACGTCGAGATACTGGGAGTAGCGGTCCACCAGGTGGTACTGGGTTCCGAGGAGAAACCCGAACCCCACAAGCAACAGGTTCCACAGCAGGCTGCCGGCCACCGTGAAAACCGTGAAGGTGCCAAGCGGCATGTGTTCGGCTCCTGCGGGCAGGGAGATGAGGCTCCGAACTCCGGGGATGAGACGCCCGAAGAACACGGCCGCCCGTCCGTGCCGCTCGAACCAGCGGGCTGAACGCTCGAAGTCCTCGCGGTCCACCAGCGGCAGCTTTGACAGGACGTTCACCACCCGCTCCTCGCCGAGGCGTGCCCCCAGCCCGTACAACAGCACGGCGCCGAGGTAGCTGGCGAGCGTGGCGAGCGCCAGAACCAGCAGTACCTGCATACGGCCCTGCTGCGCCAGGAAGCCCGCGAGGGGCAGGACAACCTCACTCGGAATCGGCGGAAACACGGTTTCGAGGAACACCAGGACACCGACGCCGGGCTCACCGAGCGCGCTCATGACGTCGGTGATCCACCCGGTCAGTCCGGACGGATCCTGTCCTGCACCCTGACTGCCCTGCGCGGCGCGATGAAGCACGCTACCCACCAACGCCGGTCGACGACACGTAATCGCGCAAGGACCCCTGATCCAGGGCCCGGGCGATCTCTGCCAGTGCGGCGTCGTCCTTCACCACGATGGACTGTCCGTCCGGAGCCGTGCCCACGCCGAGGTTGGGCAGCGTGAAGAACTGAACGTCGTCTGCCCGGACCTGCCACATGCCCAGGGCGGGTGATCCCAGCGTTACTGCTCCGAAGTCCTCATCCACGCTCAGGTAGGGCGACATGTCCCAGACCACCCGGGCCAGCTTCACCGGATTAGCGAGAGTCTGGGCGCTGAGCAGTTCGGACATGATGCCCTTGATGAAGAGCTGCTGGTTCTGCACCCGCTGGTAGTCGCCGTCACTGAAGGCATAACGTTCGCGGACGAACTTCAGGGCAGAGTCGCCGTCGAGCGTAATCGGGCCCTGCTCGAAGTACTCGCCGCTGCTGCCTTCCGACTGGAACGCTCCGGGATTGTCCACCGTCACGCCGCCGAGCGCGTCCGTCAGGCCCTTGAAGCCCTCGAAGTCCACAATCGCCACGTGGTCAATCGGCTCGTCGAGCATGGTTTCCACGGTCTGGACGACCAGCGGCATCCCCCCGAGGGACATTGCGGCGTTGATCTTCTGCTCGCCGTGGCCGGGAATCTCGGTCCACGTATCGCGCATGATGGACATGACGTACACGTTGTCCCGGTCCGCCGGAAGGTGCAGCAGCATCATGGTGTCGAAGCGGGAGTCCTCCGGGGCGTCCGAGCCCGTGCCTTCGGCCGCGCGGGCGTCGCTTCCCAGCAGCAGGATATTTCGGGCTCCCTCAGCGGCCGCCGAACGTTCAGGGCGAACTGACTGGTCCGGGAAGGCCGGGTCGATGGTGGAGGTTCTTGCGTCGAAGGCGACGGCGAGCGCGATGACGAACCCGCCGACCAGCACCGCTACCGTGGCGAACAGCGTAAGCAGGACCACCGCCGTCGTTCTCAGTGGGCGTCTTCTCCTGGCCGGCCGCGGCGGTTCATCGGCGGGATAGTACTGGGTAGTCAAGCGAAATCTCCCTGCTGGATGGACACTGTGCCATGGTAGCGAGGGCAGATGTGAGTCGGCTGGGATGCGGGACGGGCCCGTCTCACCCCTTGAGTTCCCCCAATCACTGTGGGACTGTTCCCTCATGGCTCGCGACTTCGTCCAGGCTGAACCCACCAAGGCGCCGCTCGGTTCTCCCTACTGGAAGCTGTGGACGTCTTCCGGCCTGTCAAATCTTGCCGACGGCGTATTCAAGATCGCGCTGCCCCTGCTGGCCATCCAGTACACGCAGTCTCCGAGCCTCATCGCCGGCCTCGCTTTCGTGGCCACACTGCCATGGCTGCTCTTCGCCCTGACGGCGGGTGCACTGGCGGACCGGCTGGACCGGCGCCGCCTCATGCTCATCGCCAACCTCACCCGTGCTGCGCTGCCCGCACTGCTGGTGGGCGTCATCCTCCTAAACCTCGAATCGATCTGGGCGCTCTATGTTGTCGCCCTTCTGGTCGGACTTGCCGAGACCCTGTATGACACGTCCGCGCAGTCGATCATGCCGCAACTGGTGCACCGGGATCAGCTCTCCCGCGCGAATGGCAGGCTCTACGCCGTCGAGCTCACCACCAACCAGTTCATCGGTCCGCCGTTGGGAGGGCTGCTGCTCGCAGCCGGCGTGATTGCCGGGTTCCTCGTCCCGGCCGCGCTGTGGCTCGCCGCCGTCGGAGCCCTGTTCCTGGTCGGCGGAAAGTTCCGCATCGAGCGGGAGCAGAAGACAACCCTGCGCTACGACATCGCGGAAGGACTGCGCTTCCTCTGGAATCAGAAGATTCTCCGCACGCTTGCCGTCATGACCGGTACCTTCAACTTCGCTGCCAGCGCAGCCTTCGCACTATTTGTGCTCTTCGCTGTCGGCCCGACGTCGGCCATGCGACTTTCGGACGTGGGTTTCGGGATCCTGTTGACGGCCTCCGCGGCGGGTTCCTTCATCGGTTCATTCCTTGCGGAATGGGCCGAGCGATTCTTCGGTCGCTCGAGGCTGCTCGCGCTGACAATCGTCGGCGGCTCCCTCTTCGTTGGTGCGCCGGCGCTGAGCGACAACCCGTATGTCCTCGGAGCGCTCTTCTTCGTGGGCGGAATTCTCATCATGCTGTGGAACGTCATCACCGTGTCGCTGCGTCAACGCATCGCGCCCGACCGGTTGCTGGGGCGGGTCAACAGCGCGTACCGGCTGCTGGCCTGGGGCACCATGCCCCTCGGTGCGGCGGCCGGCGGTCTTCTTGCGCACTGGTTCGGCCTGCAGGTCATGTTCGCAATCATGGGCCTCCTTACCCTCGCGCTGCTTGCCCTCATGCCTATCCTCACCGACAGGGCAATTGACGCGGCCGACGCCGGATCCTGACTGAGCGGGTGAGCTCGCCCCGGTCGTGCACGGGCTGGGGGCCCTGTTCCAGCCCGCGATTCCGTGATGGCATGGGGAACGCCGGACCAGGAGCAAAGCCAGGAGGAGATGCGTGGGCAGGGTTGTTGTGGTCGGTCAGGTCGCGCGGGACCTCGTGCTTCAGATCGACCGAATGCCGGACGAAGGCGGTTCCACCCCAGTGCTGAACCGACGGGAGCTGCTGGGTGGGAAAGGCGCCAACCAGGCTGTGGCGTGCGTGCAATTAGGCGCGGACGTCGAGCTGATCGGCGTCGTCGGCGAAGACTACGCGGGCCAGGAAGTACTGCGGGAGGCTGCTGCCAACGGAATCGGGATTGACGGTGTAGTGCGGCGAAGCGGAGCCCCCACCGCGCTGCTGGTTGACGTCGTCGAACCGCACGGCGTACGTCGGCTGCTCGAAGATGTCGATGACCGCGTGCTGCTTTCGGAGCAGGACATCCGTCACAGTGAGGCGCGGTTGAAGAGCGCGGCTGCCGTCCTGGTGCAGCTGCAACAGCCGCAGGCTGCGCTGCTTGCCGCCCTCGATGCGGCCGCAGCCGGAGCGGCGTTGGTGGTGGCCGACGGCGCGCCCTCCGACGAGGACACGCGCCGGCAGGTCCTCGACCATGCCGACGTGGTACGTGCCGACGCTGCCGAGACCGAAGCGCTCGTAGGCTGGCAACCGCAGGACCTGGACCAGACAATCGACGCCGCCAGGACCCTGCTGGCCGAAGGACCCGACATTGTGGCCCTGGCCGTCCCGACGGGCGGGAACGTGGTGGCCTGGCACGAGGGACACGTGGAACTGCCGTTCCTTGAAGAGGACGAGGTGGACCCCACCGGCGCCGGGGACGCCTTCATTGCCGCTTTGACCGTCGCGCTGCTCGAGGGCGAAGAACCTGTTGCCGCTGCATGGTGGGCCGCCGTAGCAGCCTCGCGTGTCGTGACCACCATTGGGGGGCGGCCGGACCTCAGCCTTTCTTCGGTGCGCGAACAAGCCCACCAGGCACGGAAGGACAGCTGAACGCACCATCCAGCCCGTCCCACTAGCCGGAATCCGCAGGGCTAGCATGGTCCAATGCCGGATTTCTCGAGCGAGGCGCACCTCTGGAGCGTGAGGGAGGATGGTTTCGACGCCGAAGGCGCGGGCGTGAGCGAGACGCTGTTTGCTCTGGCCAACGGCTACGTCGGGACACGGGGCACCCTCGACGAAAGGGAGCCCAACGCGTCCCCGGGAACGTTCCTGTCAGGCGTGTTCGAGTACCATCCGCTCTCCTATCCGGAGGACGGGTACGGTCACCCCGAGCAGGGACAGGCGATCATTGGGGTAGCTGACGGCACAGTCATCGAACTTGAGATCGACGGCAGGCCGGTAAACCTGGAGAACACCCCGCAGAAACGGCATGAGCGGATCCTCGACCTCCGCGCAGGTACCCTGCAGCGGGAGGTCCACTGGTCGGAAGCCGGCCCGGGGAGCATAAGGGTGAAGTCCACCCGAATGGTGTCTCTGAGCAGGCGCTCAATCACCGTGATCCGCTACACAGTCACTGCAGTGGATCGTTCCGCGCGTGTGGTGGTCCGTTCGCCGCTTGAAGTCAACCGGACTGCATTACAGGTGAACAATTCAGATCCGAGGGTAGGCGCCGCCCTACGGGAACCCTTCCGTCCCTGTCTGAATGAGGAGCAGGCAACGGGGGGCCTACTGGTACACCGAACCAGGGGCAGCGGCATCTGTGTAGCTGCCGTCGTGGACCATGACGTGGACATGCCCGACGGCGGGAACATCTCAAGCGCCTGTGGGCACGACGATGTCCTGACCACTGTGGTCGTTGATCTGGCTCCCGGTGAACAGCTCACGCTGGTGAAGTACCTTTCACACGCACATTCCAGGCAGGATCCTCCCGCCGTAGTCGCAGCGGAAGTGCGCGGTGCACTGGCTGAAGCGCGAGCCGTGGGTTGGGCCGGTCTCCTGCGCGAGCAGCAGGAGATCCTTGACCGGTTCTGGGCGGATGCGGATGTACAGATCGACGGCGACCCCGAACTGCAGCTTGCCCTACGCTTCGATCTTTTCCAGCTCCTGCAGGCCTCCGCCTGTCTGGAAGGCGCGCCCATCGGCGCCAAAGGTCTCACGGGTGCCGGCTACAGTGGACACACCTTCTGGGACATTGAAGGATTCTTGGCTCCGGCGTTGACCCTGCTGCAACCGGAGAGTGCGGCACAGCTGCTGCGCTGGCGCGCCTCGACTTTGGATGGAGCGGGAAGACGTTCGGAAATCCTCGGATTGAAGGGGGCTGCTTTTCCCTGGCGGACCATCGACGGGCATGAAGCCTCGGCCTACTGGCCGGCCAGCACCGCTGCGGTGCACCTCAACGCGGATATTGCGCGCGCATTTTTCCATTTCGCGGAGGCCACGGGCATCCCCCTCCCGGAGATCTCAGGAACAGATGTCCTGGTTGGCACGGCACGGATGTGGGCATCCATTATCCACGAGGACGACGACGGCCGAGCCCACCTTTTCGGGGTGACAGGCCCAGACGAATACACCGGTGTGGTCGATGACAATGTCTTCACCAACCTCTCCGCGCAGCATAATCTGCGGACGGCCGCCGAGGCCTGCGAGCGGCATCAACCTGAAGCCGACCGTCTCGGAGTGACTGCCTCCGAGATCAGCACCTGGCGCTCCATCGCTGATTCGTTCTACGTCCCCTACGACACGGTGAGACAGGTCCACCCTGCCAACGAGGGATTCACAACGTACCGGGAGTGGGACTTCGACGGGCGCCGCGACCTGTATCCCATCCAGGAACACGCACACTACGCAAAGATCTACCGACGGCAGGTAGTGAAGCAGGCAGACCTGGTGCTCGCACTCTGGTGGTTCCCCGGAAGCTTCACGGCCGAGGAGGCCGTGAGGAACCTCGATTACTACGAGCAGCGGACGGTGCGGGATTCCTCCCTGTCTGCCGCGGTGCAGGCAGTAGTGTGCGCGAGGGCGGGCCACTTGAGCCTCGCCCTCGCCTACCTCCGCGAGGCCGCCCTCAGCGACCTGCGGAATGTCAATGGCGACACCCATCGTGGCGCCCATCTCGCCGCCCTCGCCGGCGCCTGGCTGGCACTCGCGAGCGGTTTCGGCGGCCTCGCGATCGACGGCGGTCGGCTCTCGCTCGCTCCGCGCCTGCCCACCGAGCTGGGCCGGGTGGCCTTCCGCCTGCGCTGGCGCGGACGCCGCGTAAGCGTCGAGATCCGAGGAACAGAGACCACGCTTCGTCTGGTTGACGGCACAGAACCGATCACCGTCGTCGTCGACGGGAATTCGCTGGAACTGATCCCGAACGAGCCCCTTCATGTTCCGCTCGCGGAGGTGCTTCCGTCCGGAACCCCTCCGCGGCAGCCGCCGGGGCGCGAACCGCGGGTGTGACGGCCGTTACGCGTGCTCAGGAGGGCGGGACCAGCCCCGCTAGGCTGGACGCATGCGTAGAGATTCCCGGGCTGCGGCTCGCGCCGCCGTCGTCGGCACCTTGCTGATGGCGACGCTGGCCGCCTGCTCCCCTGTCGTCGACGTCGATGCGGCACCGGACGCTGCCAACCCGGCCTGTGCCGAGGTCATGGTCGCGCTGCCCAAGCAGGTGGCAGAGAACGATCTGCGCGAAACCAACAGCCAGGCCACCGCGGCATGGGGCGAACCATCCAAGGTGGTCCTCCGGTGCGGGGTGCAGGTTCCCGGTCCCACGACCGACTCCTGCGCATCAGTCAACGAAATTGACTGGATCATCCGGGAAACCGAGGGAAGCGAAACGTGGATTGCCACGACCTACGGCCGGAACCCCGCCGTGGAGGTGCTTTTCGACCCCAATGTGGTTGCTTCCAGCACGGTCCTGGTTGATCTGGGCGGCGCGGTCTCTCAGGTGGAGCAGTCCGAGGAATGTCTGGATCTGAACGACACGCTTGACTTGCCCTCGTAAACCGGATGTGACCGTCAACACGCCCTAGACTTGGGCGGGATGAAAACCACCGATTCCACTCCCCTGTCAGGCACCCAGTACACGATCGAACACGGCCCCTATACGGCTTCGATCGCCAGTGTCGGGGCATCTTTAAGGTACCTTCGCCACGACAACCGCGACCTGGTTGTGCCCTACGACGCCGATGAGATCCGGCCCTCCTTCCGCGGCGCCGTGCTTGTGCCCTGGCCGAACCGCGTCGTCGACGGCAAGTACTCCTTCAACGGCGTGACCGAGCAGCTCGCCATCACGGAGCCGCAGCGCAACCACGCCATCCATGGGCTCCTCGGCTGGGTGGACTGGACCCTGGAGGGACAGACCGCGTCCGCACTCCGGCTTTCCGCGTCCGTGGTTCCCCAGAAGGGGTACCCGTTCCGGCTGGAGGTCGAGGTGTTGTATTCCCTCGACGACGACGGCCTGACCACCACCATCACGGCCGTGAACCCTGGGCCGTCCGCCGCACCCTATGGTTCTTCGGCACACCCGTACCTTGTGGCGGGCGAAGGTCTTGTTGACGACTGGACACTGGAGGTCCCTGCATCGTCCGTCCTGCAGGTCACCGAAGACCGCCTGATCCCCACCGATCTGACGGATGTGTCGTCGTCGCACTTCGATTTCCGGGAGCCCCGCCTGATTGGTTCCACCTTCGTGGACCACGCCTATACGAACATCAATTACGACGGCGGCGCCGCCACCGTCGCCGTGCGTGCCGCCGACGGCCGCGGTGCTGCGATCACATTTGACGAAGGCTGCCCCTGGGTTCAGATCCACACTGCGGACAAGCCCGATCCCGCAGTTTCACGGCTTGGCCTGGCAGCCGAACCGATGACCTGCCCGCCGGATGCATTCAACTCGGGAACGGATCTTCTTGTTCTTGAGCCCGGCGACACCCACGCCGTCGGATGGCGCATCCACGCCCTATAGGCCTGTAGCCCTGTAGTTCGCCAGGAGCGCCTCCGCAGCCAGCGCAGGCGCTCCCCAGGCTCGCCGGGCCGCCGGGCCGCCGGGGTCAGGGTTGCCGGGCTGGGCTGGTTGATCCGCGGACGAGGAAGTCAGGACGGAACATCACCGACGGCGGCGCGTGCTCGTCGGCGACTCCCCGCACGGCAGCGGCCACAATCGCTGACTCGTCCCAGCCGAACGAGGTCAGTTCGGGACTGACCAGGGGGGCAAGTTCGCTGTCGTCGAAGCCCATGATCGAAAGTTCTTCGGGAACGGCGAGGCCAAGCGAACGGGCTGCGCTGTACGCGCCGAACGCGAGGGAATCGCTGAGGCAGAACAGCGCCGTCGGACGTGTTTCTCCGGTCAACAGGGCGCGTGCGGCCTCCGAGGCCCCCGCAACCGACGGCCGGGAGGAGGCGACCGAAATCCGTAGACCCATGGCCTCTCCCAACCGCTCGACGAGCAGTTGTGCAGGTCTGCCCGGCGTGGACGGAAGGGAGGGGGTAAGAAGGCCGACCCTACGGTGTCCGAGTCCGGCCAGATGTTCGAGGGCTGTGCTGATGCCGAATTCGTTGTCGAAGAGCACGGAACGTGCGGCCGGCCTGAGCGGTAGGGCATCTCCGACCGACACCAGACGGATTCGTTCGGGAACGTCAGCCCAGTAAGCCGCCGAGGGGTCCACCGGCAGGACGATCGCCGCGTCCACTCGGCGGGTGGGGAGCGAGAGCAGCACGTCCCGTTCCCGCTCGGGTGAGGTGTCGACGTCGGCTATTGCCGAGAACATCCCGCGTTCATGGAGCGCCTCCGATAGCATGACGGCCAGGCCCTGCCGCCAGAGATCGCTGAGTGATCCGAGAATGGCGACGTTTCCGCTTGGCCCTCCGGCCAGCGCGCGGGCAACAGGGTCGGCCGTCCAACCCATTTCCTCGGCAATGGCCCTGACCCTTGCGACGGTCTTGTCGGACCCGCGCAGTCCCCTCAACGCGTAGGACGTTGCAGCCTTCGATAGACCGGCTGCGTTCGCGATGTCGCGCAGGGTGGGACGCTTGGGCTCCGTCATAGGGCAGCCACGGAAAGGCCTAGCGCAGACCCGTCTTGCGCTCCAGCGCGAGCTCGATCAGCTCGTCGATGAGCTCCGTATAGGTAAGCCCTGACTTTGCCCACATCTGGGGATACATGCTGATCGGAGTAAACCCGGGCATGGTGTTGATCTCGTTGATGATCAGATCACCGGCAGGTGTGTAGAAGAAATCCACGCGGGACAGACCTTCGGTGCCCAGTGCGTCGAAAGCGACGGCGGCAAGTTCGCGGACCCGGTCGCTGATGTCCGGCGGGAGGTCGGCAGGACAGCTGAGCTCTGCGGCGGAACCGTCAACGTACTTCGCCTCGAAGTCGTACCACTCGTGAGCGCCCGGCTGCACCGCGATTTCACCCGGAAGACTGGTCCGCGGTTCATCCGTACCACGGCCCTGGAGTACGGCCACCTCGATTTCACGGCCGACGATACCGGCCTCGACGATAACCTTCGGGTCGAACTCCCGGGCCGTTTCCACGGCGGTTTCGAGTTCGGCCGGCGTCGTGGCACGCGAGATACCCATTGAGGATCCGGCGCGGGCGGGCTTCACGAACACCGGGAAACCCAGGCGCGACGCCCGCTCGAGGCAGGCCGAGCGGTTGCGGGTCCAGTCGCGGTCGGTGAACACCTCGTAGGGACCGACGGAGAGCCCCGCAGACGCAAACACCACCTTCATGTAGTGCTTGTCCATGCCGACCGCGGAGGCGAGGACGCCGGCTCCCACATAGCGGACGTCTGCCATCTCGAGCATGCCCTGCAAGGTCCCGTCCTCTCCGAACGGTCCGTGCAGGAGGGGCAGGACAACGTCGATCCCGCCAAGGCTCTGCGGCATCGAGCCCGCCGAGGTAACCACGAGTTCCTGCGTGACCCCGCCGTTGGACGCCGTGGCGAGCACCACCGATTCTGACGAAACCGGAACCTCCGGCAGAACTTCCGAGCGCAGCGACCACTGTGATGGGTCCGACGATACCAGCGACCACTGGCCGTTCTTGGCGATCCCGACGGGAACGACGTCGTACTTGTCCCGGTCGATTGCATGCAGCACGCCGGCGGCAGTCACGCAGCTGACCGCGTGCTCGCTCGAGCGCCCGCCAAAAAGCACAAGGACGCGGGGCTTGGGAGATGGGGTCACAGTTCGCCTTCGGATTTCAGTTCGCGGGCCAGCAGTCGCGGGCCAAGATCGTGTACCGACAGGTTTCCCTGCAGTACGGCAACAACACTATCCGTAATCGGCATGTAGACGTTTCGTTGGCGCGCCAGGTCCAGCACTGCCTGGGCGGACTTGATTCCCTCGGCCGTCTGGTTCATCGCCGCGGTGACTTCATCCAGGGTCAGGCCCTGGCCCAGCAGCCGGCCGGCGGTGTGGTTCCTTGAGAGCGGGGAGGAGCAGGTGGCAATGAGGTCTCCCATGCCGGCCAGCCCCGAAAGGGTTTCCCGTTCCGCTCCCAGCGCCACCGCCAGGCGCGTGGTCTCGGTGAGCCCGCGGGTGATCACCGATGCCTTGGTGTTGTCGCCCATCTGCTTTCCCTCGCAGATACCCACCGCCAGCGCGATCACGTTCTTCACGATCCCGCCGATCTCCACCCCCACCACGTCGGTGTTGATGTACGGGCGGAAGTACGAGGCCGTGCAGGCCCCTGCGACCCACGCCGCGACTTCGGCGTCCGGGCACGCCACCACTGATGCGGTGGGCTCGCAGCGCGCGATCTCCATCGCGAGGTTGGGCCCGGAGACGACGGCGATGCGATCAGCGGGAAGTCCCAGTTCGCCGGCAAGCACCTGGCTCATGCGGTCGTCGGTGCCCACCTCCAGCCCTTTCATGAGGGACACTACGACGGCGTCGGGCGAGATCAGCGGCTTCCATGCGGAGAGTTGGGGGCGGAGGGATTGGGCGGGAACCGCGATCACCACCAGCTCTGCCCCGTCCAGCACCTCGGCGGCGTCCGTTGAGCAGCTGATGTTCTCCGGCAGCCATGTCTCGGCCAGGTAGCGGCTGTTGGTCCGCCTGCCGTTGATCTCCTCGGCAACTTCCTCGCGCCGGGCCCACAGGCGCACGTGGGTCCCGCTGCGTTCACCTGCGTCGGCAAGCACCTTGGCAAAGGTGGTCCCCCAGCTGCCGGCGCCAAGAACGGCTACGACGGCGGGAGGCCGACGTGTCACTGTGCCTCACCTGCGGGCGACTCGAAGTTCCGGCCCGTCTGCTTCTGGTTGCGCTCGGTTGGGTCCCAGCGCTCGGCGGGCGGTGTTTCGCCACGAAGCTCGGCAACCAGGTCCGTCAGTGCGTCCATGATGCGCGTGGTTGCGGCCTCCAGCGTGGTGCGGGTAATCGGCTGGTTCCGGAACTCCGACAGATCGACAGGTTCTCCAACGAGGACGCGGGAGGTCTTCCGCGGGAAGAGGTACAGGCGACGGGCGTACCGCGGAAAGACCTCCTGGGCGCCCCAGTGCGCGATGGGCACCACGGGAGCGCCGGTCTGGAGGGCGAGGCGGGCCGCCCCCGTCCTTCCCTTCATGGGCCACATGTCCGGGTCCCTGGTCAGGGTCCCCTCGGGATAAATGATGATTCCGCCCCCGGCTTCGATCGCCTCACGCGCGACGTCGAGGGAGCGGTTGGCACCGGCCGACGTGCGTTCGACGGGAACCTGCAGGGTCGCTTTCAGCGCGGATCCCACCACGGGAATCCTGAACAGCGAAGCCTTGGCCAGGAAGTGCGGCAGCACCTTGTTGTTGTAGAGGAAATGACCGATCACGATCGGATCAATTTCCGTCACATGGTTCGGGCAGACGATGAAGCCGGTGGCGCGGGGCAGGTGTTCAGCGCCCCGCCACTCCTTCGACATCATGGCGTTCATGAGCGGACGGAGGATGGTGGCGAGCACCGCAAAAGTGGCGCGCGACGAGACTGGTTCGCTCATGTTCGCGGTTCGCTCAGCGGCCGGTTCCGGCGTCAGCGATCTCGGCAACGTCGAAGTCGGCGCCGAGCCCTTCCAGTTTGTCCTGGAAACGCTCGTAGCCCCGATTGATCAGCTCGATGCCTGTGACTCGCGACGTTCCGTTGGCTGCCAGCGCTGCAATGAGGTGGCTGAAGCCGCCGCGCAGGTCAGGAACGTCGATGTCGGCACCGCGCAGCTGCACCGGACCGGAAATCACTGCCGAGTGGAGGAAGTTCCGCTGGCCGAAGCGGCAGGGCACGCTGCCGAGGCATTCGCGGTGCACCTGAATGTTGGCGCCCATCCGCACCAGCGCGTCCGTGAAGCCGAACCGGTTCTCGTACACGGTCTCGTGCACAATGGACACGCCCTCGGCCTGGGTGAGCGCAACCACCAGCGGCTGCTGCCAGTCCGTCATGAAGCCCGGGTGGACGTCCGTCTCCAGAACCAGCGGCGAGAGCTTGCCGCCGGGGTGGTAGAAGCGGATGCCGTCGTCGTTCACGTCGAAAGCACCACCGATCTTCCGGTAGGTGTTCAGGAATGCGGTGAGGTCCAGCTGGCGTGCGCCCTCGACGTAGATGTCGCCCCGAGTGACAAGCGCAGCCGAAGCCCACGAGGCGGTTTCGTTGCGGTCTGGAATGGCCTTGTGGTTGTAGCCGCTGAGCTCGTCGACACCTTCGATGCGGATGGTGCGGTCGGTCTGGACGGTAATGATCGCGCCCATTTTCTGCAGTACCGCGATCAGGTCCATGATCTCCGGCTCGACGGCGGCTCCGCTCAGTTCGGTGATTCCCTCGGCGCGGGTTGCAGTCAGCAGCACCTGCTCGGTGGCTCCGACGCTGGGGTACGGCAGCTCGAGCTTTGCGCCTCGCAAACCCTTGGGCGCGGAGATCGAGATCCCACCGGGACGCTTGTCGACGACGGCGCCGAAGTTGCGCAGCACCTGCAGGTGGTAGTCGATCGGGCGGTCACCGATCTTGCAGCCGCCGAGGTCAGGGATGAATGCCTCGCCGATGCTGTGCATGAGTGGACCGCAGAACAGGATAGGAATGCGCGAATCACCGGCATGGGCGTCGATGTCCTTGGATGCGGCCATCTTTGCATTGGCGGGATCCATGGTGAGATCTCCCGTTACCGGGTCCTTGCTCACCTCAACGCCATGCAGCTTCAGAAGGCTGGTGACGACGTCGACGTCCTTGATCTCCGGGACGTTCCGGAGCACGGACGGTTCGCTGCCCAGAAGCGCCGCAACCATTGCCTTCGGCACCAGGTTCTTGGCCCCGCGAACGGTTACCTTGCCTGCCAGAGGGACACCACCGCGGATGGTCAGAACGCTACCCATGAATACCTAATTCCTTCAACGTGTGAGCCCAACAGCGAAAAGGCTCCTGCTAAGCATAGGAGCTACCGGGGGCAGACTGAAATAACGCGAAGCCTCACAACAGGCGTGTTGCGGCCTTTCGGGGTCAACCGCCGGGAGCTTCCCAACATTCCCGGGACTGCGATCCCACTGGCGCGCTTCCCGCTACATCCCGACGGATACGGCTGGCCAGACACACCCCAAACCGGCCATGGAATCACTCCGCGAACGGGCGCCCAGCTGAATCAGAAGCGGGCCGGCAGCGTGGTGGGCTTGAACGCTGGACGCTCCGCCTCAAAGGCGGTGATCGCGTCCTCGTGACGAAGGGTGAGGCCGATGTCGTCGAGCCCCTCCAGGAGGCGCCAGCGGGTGTAGTCATCGATCTGGAACGGGGCAACGATGGAACCGCAGGTGACCAGGCGTGCCTCCAGATCAACCGTGATCTCGGTTCCCGGATGGGCTTCCAGTTCCTTCCAGATCAGCTCGATATCGTCCTGAGCGAGCTGGGCTGCAACGAGCCCCTGCTTGCCGGAATTGCCGCGGAAGATATCGGCGAACCGCGAGGACAGCACCGCACGGAAGCCGAAGTCCTTAAGCGCCCAGACGGCATGTTCCCGAGAGGAGCCCGTGCCGAAGTCAGGGCCGGCAACCAGCACGGAACCGCGGTTGTACGGCTCCTTGTTCAGAATGAAGTTCTCGTCTTTGCGCCACGCTGCGAACAGCGCATCCTCGAAACCCGTACGGGTGATCCGCTTGAGGTAGACGGCGGGGATGATCTGGTCAGTGTCCACGTTGCTCTGCCGCAGCGGAACACCGATCCCGGTGTGAGTGCTGATCTTCTCCATGGTTACTCCTTGAAAACTTGTCTCAGGCGGCGTGGGTGGCTGCATCGTCGGTGCGCAGGGCGGCTGCGGGCGGCAGCGGCTCCAGATCCGACGGCGAGCTCAGAGTTCCGCGGACAGCGGTCGCCGCTGCTACGACGGGCGAGACCAGGTGCGTACGCCCGCCCTTGCCCTGCCGTCCCTCGAAGTTGCGGTTGGAGGTCGATGCACAGCGCTCCCCCGGGGCAAGCTGGTCGGGGTTCATACCCAGGCACATGGAACAACCGGCGAACCGCCATTCCGCGCCGAATTCCTTGAAGACCTGGTCCAGGCCTTCTGCCTCCGCTTCGAGACGGACGCGGGCCGATCCGGGAACGACCATCATGCGGACATTCGGATCTTTCTGGCGGCCGCGGATGATGTCTGCGGCCAGCCGCAGGTCCTCAACCCGGCTGTTGGTGCAGGAGCCGAGGAAGACCGTGTCCACTCGGATGTCCTTCATGGGTGTGCCGGCGTCAAGGTCCATGTACTCCAGAGCGCGCCGGCAGGCCGCCTTCTCATTCTCGTCGGCGAAGTCCTCGGGCGAGGGCACGGCCTGGCTGAGCGAGACACCCTGGCCCGGGTTGGTTCCCCAGGTCACAAAGGGCTCCAGCTCGTCCGCGTCGAGGAAGACCTCGGCGTCGAATACTGCGTCGTCGTCGGTGCGGAGGGTGCGCCAGTAGTCGACGGCGGCGTCCCAGTCCTCACCCTGGGGCGCGTGCGCGCGGCCCTTCAGGTACTCGAACGTTGTCTCGTCCGGGGCGACCATGCCGGCGCGGGCGCCCGCCTCGATGGACATGTTGCAGATGGTCATGCGCGCATCCATGGACAGGGCGCGAATGGCGGACCCCCGGTACTCAAGTACGTAGCCCTGGCCTCCGCCGGTGCCGATCTTGGCGATTACGGCAAGGATGATGTCCTTCGACGTCACGCCCGGCTTGAGGGTGCCCTCGACATTGATCGCCATGGTCTTGAAGGGGTTCAGGGGCAGCGTCTGGGTTGCCATGACGTGCTCCACCTCGGAGGTGCCGATACCCATCGCGAGCGAACCGAAGGCTCCGTGCGTTGATGTGTGCGAGTCACCGCACACCACGGTGAGGCCGGGCTGCGTCAGTCCGAGCTGCGGACCGATGATGTGCACAATTCCCTGCTGGGCGTCGCCGAGGGAGTGCAGGCGGACACCGAACTCCTTGCAGTTGGCCCGCAGGGTTTCAATCTGCGTCCGGCTGGTGGGATCGGCGATCGGCCGGTCGATATCGATCGTCGGAGTGTTGTGATCCTCGGTGGCAATGGTGAGGTCCGGCCGGCGCAGCTTGCGTCCGGCAAGGCGAAGACCCTCGAATGCCTGGGGGGAGGTGACCTCGTGCACCAGGTGGAGGTCGATGTACAGCAGGTCAGGCTGCGCCTGGCCGTTCACCACCTCACCCTTGCGCACAATATGCGATTCCCAGACTTTTTCTGCGAGCGTCTTGCCCATGAGGGGGTTCCTTTTCGTGCCTTCTACGGATCTTTCAATAACTAGAGCAGGAGCGCATCTTCCCGCGCCACTCCGGTTACTTGCGTCTCAGATAATGAGACGGCAATATCAAGTTATGGACAATTCTAGTGGCGTCGGCGTCATAGATAAAGCAGCGCTGGTACTCGATGCGCTGGAGGCCGGACCCACCACGCTGGCGCAACTCGTGGTATCCACGGGTCTGGCGCGCCCTACCGTTCACCGCCTCGCCCTGGCCCTGGTGCATCATCGCCTCGTCAGCCGGGACATCCAGGGCCGCTTCGTGCTTGGCAGCCGGCTAGTTGAGCTGGCCTCGGCCGCCGGCGAAGACCGGCTGATCGCATCGGCGGGTCCCGTGCTCCTGCAGCTCCGCGACGCCACCGGTGAAAGCGCACAGCTTTTCCGCCGACAAGGCGACAACCGCGTCTGCGTGGCCTCCGCTGAGCGTCCCATCGGCCTGCGCGACACCATACCGGTGGGAACCCAGCTGTCCATGAAGGCCGGCTCTGCCGCCCAGTGCCTCCTTGCGTGGGAGGATCATGACCGCCTCCTCATGGGCCTGCAGAACGCACGCTTCACGCCCACGGTGCTGGCAGGAGTACGACGGCGCGGTTGGGCTCAGAGCCTTGGCGAACGGGAGGCGGGCGTCGCCTCCGTATCGGCTCCGGTACGCGGCCCTTCCGGCCGGGTTATCGCCGCCGTGTCGATCTCCGGCCCGATCGAGCGGCTGACGCGGCAGCCCGGGCGCATTCACGCCGAGGTGGTCGTGAGTTCGGCGCAGCAACTGACCAACGCCATCAGCAAGTCCGCGGAATAGCTGCCGCGCGCACTAGCGACAATCCCCCGCAGCCGGAAATAGGCTGTGCGCCATGACCAGTTTTGCGGTGTTCCTGCGCGGCGTGAATGTGGGCGGAGTGACCATCAAGTCTGCCGATCTCCGCGCGCTGTTCGAGACACTTCCAGTGACCGACGTGAAAACGCTGCTCGCATCCGGCAACGTCACCTGCAGCAGCGACCTCAAGCTGCAGGAGTTGAAGGCCCTCAGCGAGCAGTCGCTCCGGTCGCGCTTCGGCTACGAGGCCTGGGTAGTGGTACTCGAGGCCGACACCCTCGAGCAGATAGTCGACGGGTGTCCGTTCCCCGCGGACGACCCGTCAACCCACTCCTACGTCACGCTGTTTTCCGACCCGGCAGTGCTCCGGGAACTCCTCCGGTTTGCCTCGTCAATCGATGAAGCGGTTTACCCGCTGGGGACAGTGGCAGCCGCCTGGCAGTCGCCGAAGGGCAAGACGCTGGATAGTCCGCTGAACGCTTTCACGAACAAGGCCCGTTTCAAGAACGGCACGACCACCCGTAACCTTCGCACCCTCCAGAAGGTGCTTGCCGCGACGCGTTCCTGAGACCCCCCGCGGGAACAGGATCACCGGCGGGCCGCCGCCTGCTCCACAGCGCGGACAAATCCGTTGTAACGCTCGATCTCGGCCTGCACTGGCTCCACGGCGACTGAGTCACTGGTCTCGCTGATGGACGCAACCAGCCGGCGTCGCACGCGTTTTCCACGCCGCTGCGCGCCAAAGCGTGCGATTGCCGCGCAGAGCAAGCCAAGGGCGATTCCGCCGGCTACTCCCCCAAGTGCGAGCAGAGTCGGCACCGGTATGCCCTCAACCCGAGGTGACTCCGGGATCGGAAGCTGCAGGTAGCCCAGAACAGCCAGCACGCCGAGCCACGCCAGGCCCACGACCATCGCGGCAAGGAAGAGCCACTGGAGCACGCCCGCCACTGGCCACCACCAGGCACGCGAACCGGAAGCGAAGTCGGTACGGGCCACGGCGTCGTCGAGCCGTTCGAGGAGTTTCGGTTCCGGGCTCCTGGCAGCGTCACGAATGGACGTGCGCCACGGTTCGGCCGCCTCTCCGGAGAGCTCTTCTCCGAAGGTGCGCAGCGCGCGGTCGACTGCGGCCCGCTGCGCCGGTCCCGGTTCCGGCAGCGAGGTGCGACCCACGAACTCCTGCACGTCACTGCGACGCAGATTCAGGCGCCGCAACGGGTCCGCCCGCAGCCTGCCTATCCAGCGCGTTACGGGCCAGCCCGTGGCCGCATGCGCGTCCCGGCGGTAGGAACGCACGACGGCGTCGATCACCGCATCCGCACCGGCTGCACCGGCAAGGCGGTCAGCCAGAGCCGTGCGAGCAGCTTTCGAGGGGAGCGGCAGCTCCGGTCCGGTGAACTCCCGCAGGGACTCGACCGCGACGTCGACGTCCGCCGAGAGCCGGCCGGTGGCCGCTTCCTTCCTGCGCACAATCGCCCGGATCTCCCGGGAGAGAGCGTCGAGACCGGTGCCGGTTGCCGCGGAAACCGAATGCACCACCGCGGATCCGTGCCCTTCCGCGGCGAGGATTTGCTTCAGGGACCCGATAACGTCCTTCAGATCGGAGTCCGAAAGCCGGTCCGACTGGTTCAGTGCGACGAGGATCACGGCCTCGTGCGTGGCCAGCGGTTGCAGGAATTCCCGGTGGAGCGCCGCGTCCGCATACTTTTGCGGATCCGTAACCCAAAGCAGCACATCGACCTGACCGGCGAGGCGCTCGACAATCACGCGGTGACCCACGGCTGTGGAATCGAAGTCAGGCAGGTCCAGCAGGATCAGGCTGCCGTCTGCGCCGTCCAGGCTGCCATGGATCCCCTCATCGGCAGCGCGGCCCTTCCTGCCCGCCTTCCGGCCGCCGTTGCCGGCCAGGTGAAGCATCGGCGCACCGTCCGGCATGACGTGGCGGTTGTTGACCTGGAGCCAGTTCAGCAGGTCCGAGCTGCCGTCCTCGCCCCAGACAACGGCGAGCGGCTCGGCTGTAGTGGGACGCCGGGCAGCCACCCGGGCCAGATCGGTTCCCGTCAGCGCATTCAGCAGCGAGGACTTCCCGCTCCCGGTCGGTCCAAAAATGCCCACAACCGTATGGGCGGCCGACAGCGATCTGCGGGAACTGGCGCGGTCCAGCACGGCGTAGAGGTCGCGCAGCTCGGCATCGTCGAGGCGTCCTTCAGCGAGTTCACGAGCCGAGTTGAGAGCCTCAAGGCGCGCCTGGAGCCGCGATGCGCCCGCCTCTCCCCGGTGCCGACTCACAGGCCGCCGTCCTGGGCGCCGTCGTCGTTCCGCAGGTCGTCCGCAACCGAGCGCCGCCCGGTCAGGCTGGCGGCAAGGGCACGGAGCTTGCCCGACGACGGCTCTTCGCCGAGAACGTCGAGGCGGTCGGTGAAGCGGGCACGCTCGCCGTCGAGCAGCTTCTCGCAGCGCTCCTGCAACTGCTGGCGTGCCGTCCGCGTGAGGCGCCGGACGGCATCCTCGCCGAAGATTGCCTCGAGGAGCTTCTGCCCGACGACGGCGGACCCGCCGGCGATCAGCACCTCACCCCCGGTGAGCCCCGCTGTAGAGGCGAACACAACGATCATGAGCGCAACAGCCACACCGTTGACACCGAAAGACAGCATGCGTGCCGCAAATCGCTTGTCTGCCCCCTCCGACCGCACGAGGTCCAGGAGGTCCTTCTGCCACGCCCGGATCTCGCGTGCTACCTCGTCGTTGAAGTCGGGCGACAAAGCCTGCCCAGCCTCCGATCCCAGCAGGGCACGGCCGGCCGGGTCAGCTCTCCACTGCCGCCCGGTCAGGTCCGCAGCCTTCGCGGCTTCCTCCACGATGACGGTCTGCAAGCCGCTCTCGATCGCTGTCTCGACCGTGGCCGCGCGCGGCGGTTTTCCGGTGAGATAGCCGCCGATGCGGTCCCGGATACGGCCGATGCGGGATTCCAGACCGCGCATGAACTCGCCCGTTCCCACGAAGTCCTGCCAGCGCGCAAGGACCTCTCCGCGCAGCAAGGTGCCGTCCCTTGTGGACTCAAGCACCCCCTGTACTGCGCCGTCGAACGCTTCCCGGGCGGCCCCCCTGAGCCGGGTAGCCGTTTCCGTCTGGCGGTCCACTGCATCGGCGACGCCGTCAACGCGCCGGCCCAACGCGCGCAGCGCACCCTCCAGGGTCCGCCTGGCGACGTCGCGACGGCCCTCGGCGTCGGCGGAGATCGCCTGAAGCCAACGGCGGAGCGGGTCCGCAGCCTCCCGAGGAAGCATGCCCAGCGAGTCCAGCCGCTCTTCAGCGATAACGAAAATAGGGGCGTGCGCCAGTTCCTCAGCGGCGAGCAGCGTGTGGAGGTCGGCCCGTACTTCCTCCTCCACTCCGTGCGGGACCCGATCGAGCACGACCGCCAGGAGGATGTCACGCTGGGAGGCCTCCCGCAGCAGTTTCCACGGGACGGCATCGGCATAGCGGTTCGCCGTGGTCACGAACAGCCACAGGTCGGCGGCGGCGAGCAACTGGCCGGCCAGCCGCCGGTTCTCGTCGGCTATTGAGTCGATATCCGGCGCATCGAGCAGCGCGAGCCCCATCGGAATCATGGCATCCGGCTGCAGCAGCAGCTGCCCCGCTGTGCCTGCGTCGGAGGCTGCTCCCACGCGGGAGGCCGGTACGTCGCCCGCTCCGGCGTCCAGAACGACGGCGCGCTGCCGGGATAGTGACGGCAGTACCCGGTCGTCGGCGAACCAGTGCCCCTCCGCGGGGTGATGCAGGAGGATGGGCTGCCGCGTGGTGGGCCGTATGGCTCCGGACCGGGTGACCGGATGGCCCACCAGTGCGTTCACCAGGGTGGACTTCCCCGCACCCGTGGATCCGCCGACCACGGCCAGCAGGGGTGCGTCGAGGCTCTGGACCCGCGGCAGGATGTAGTCGTCCAACTGCGAAGCGGACGAGCGCGCTTCCTGGCGCGCGGCGTCGGCTCCTGCCGTGTGCAGCGGAAACGTCAGACTACCCAGCGTTTCCCGCAGGTCACGGAGCAGAGCGGCAAGTGCCGCGGCGTCTGCGTCAGGCTGAGGGTCGGTCATGATCCCATCATGCCAGCCCGGGGAGAACTGTCCGGGATTGGGCGCTTAAACACGTTCCGCCCCAACCTGGAAGGTTGAGGCGGAACCGTTGTGACCCCAGCGGGATTCGAACCCGCGTTACCGCCGTGAGAGGGCGGCGTACTAGGCCGCTATACGATGGGGCCAGTACTTTTGCTCCTGATCGGCGTTCCCTTCCGGGTTTCCGTTCAAACGAGCTAGATGATTCTTACACATCCGTTGCTGTTGACCAAATTGAGCCGGATCGCGATGCCGGAGCGGCAAATCTGCTCAAATCTGTGCCAATTACTCAGCGCTGGGGTACCAGGACTCGAACCTAGAATGTTGGTACCAGAAACCAATGTGTTGCCAATTACACCATACCCCAATGGCACTTTCCGGCGGCTTTTCCTGTGCTTCGCAGCAGGTCAACCCCGTCCGCGCCGAGATACGACTTTACCGGATCTCCTGCACTATCTGCAAAACGTCCGTCAGAGCAGTGATCCGGCGCCCTGAAAATGCCGGATTTTCTGCCCTGCTCCGGTCGAGCCAGACGCCGATCAGTCCAGCTGCCTCCGCGCCTTCCGCATCCACAACGGCGTTGTCGCCAACATAGAGGGTGCGCGCGGGATCCGTGCCCAGCCGGCGCGCCCCCTCAAGGAAAATCGCAGGGTCGGGTTTGGCGACGCCTACGGCATCTATACCCACAAGGGCAGCCACACGCTGCAGGCCGGCACGGTCCAGTTTTGCCCTCTGGTAATCGTGCACGTTGTTGCTCACCGCACCGTATGGAATGCCCTGCCGGTCCAGCTCGTCCAGAACCGGCACGACGTCGTCGTACGGTTTGAAGTGAAGCGGCAGCACAGCCTCGTAGGCGTTGTTCCAACGCACCGCCGCCTCCCCCTCAAGCGGTTCAGCAACGAAGGCGGCCTGGGCGTGCCGGGCGCGGTGGATCCGCTGCTCAGTGAAGGTCAGCTTCCCGGCGAGGTACTGGTCGTAGTAGCCGTGCGGATCCCCGGTGTAGAGCCTTTTGTACTCGGCCCACTCCGCCTCGCTCAGGTGCGCCAGCGTTTCTGCGCCAAGATGGTGCAGTGTTCGCCCCATGGCAGTTTCCAGGTCCACCAGGGTGTCGTCGATGTCGAAGAGCACCCCATCAACCTGCCCTGAACGCTCAGCCATGAAGCGCCCGGATCCGCGCGAGTGAGGAGTCCTTCCCGAGGATAACCATCGACTCAAACAGGGGCGGCGAGATCTTCCGTCCTGAGACGGCGGTGCGCACCGGCCCGAATGCCACCCGGGGCTTGATTCCCAGTTCCTCCACCAGGGCCGTACGGAGGGCAGCCTGGATATTGTCGGCAGTCCACTCCTGAACCGGCTCAAGTGCCGCAAGCGCCGCTGCCAGAACCTCAACATAGTTCGCCGGCAGCGACTTCCGGGCATCCTCGGCAATCTCGATCTCGTTGTCCCCAAGGAACAGGAATCCGAGCATCTCCGGCGCTTCTCCGAGCAGTGTGATGCGCTCCTGGATGAGCGGAGCTGCCTCCGTGAGGATCGTAAGCTCCCGGGGGCTGATGGTGGAACCGATGAGGCCAGCCGACTGCAGGTACGGCACAAGCCGCATCCGGAAGTCTTCGCGGTCGAGAAGCCGGACGTGGGAGCCGTTGATCGCTTCCGCCTTCTTGACGTCGAACCGTGCCGGGTTGGCGAGCACATCGTGGACGTCGAACTTCTCCACCAGCTCATCCACCGTGAAGATGTCCTCATCCGCGGAAAGTGACCAGCCGAGAAGCGAGAGGTAGTTGAGCAGGCCTTCACGGATGAAGCCGCGCTCGCGGTGCAGGAACAGGTTTGATTCAGGATCCCGCTTCGAGAGCTTCTTGTTGCCCTGGCCCATCACGTAGGGAAGGTGCCCGAAGAGCGGCATATAACGGGCCACTCCGATGTCGATCAGTGCGCGGTACAGGGCGATCTGCCGCGGGGTGGAGGAGAGCAGGTCCTCGCCGCGCAGCACGTGGGTGATCCCCATCAGCGCGTCATCGACGGGATTCACCAGCGTGTACAACGGCGCACCGTTGGCACGGACAACTGCGAAGTCCGGGACGCTTCCCGCCGCGAAGGTAATTTCCCCGCGCACCAGGTCGGTGAAGGTGATGTCCTCGTCCGGCATGCGAAGCCGGAGAACGGGCTGGCGGCCTTCCGCGCGGTAGCTGTCCTTCTGGTCCTCCGAGAGTTCGCGGTCGAAGTTGTCGTACCCGAGTTTCAGGTCCCGACCGGCCGCGCGGTGGCGTTCTTCAACTTCCTCCGGAGTCGAGTACGACTCATATAGGTGCCCTGCAGCGACCAACCGGTCGATGACGTGGCGATAGATCTCAGACCGCTGGGACTGGCGGTACGGGCCGTGGGGCCCTCCAACCTCCACACCCTCGTCCCAGTCGATGCCGAGCCACTTGAGCGCGTCCAGCAGCTGCTCGTAACTTTCCTCGCTGTCGCGTGCGGCGTCGGTGTCCTCGATTCGAAACACCATGGTGCCCTTAGTGTGCCGGGCGTATGCCCAGTTGAAGAGAGCAGTCCGGATCAGGCCGACATGCGGCACACCCGTAGGCGAGGGGCAGAAACGGACTCGGACGGGAGTTTCGGACGTGACAGTGGGGAGATCAGCAGTAGTCATGATGGTCCCAAGTCTACTGTCCGGGCGCGGCGCCTATCCCGGAAACGACGACGGCGGCCGGGCTAGCGGCGCGCAGGGTTGGAAAGCCGGCCGATGCCCTCGATCTCGACCTCGTACCGCTGCCCTTCGCTGATGAGACCCACGCCGGACGGCGTTCCGGTGAGGATGACGTCTCCGGGCAGGAGCGTGAAAGCCTGGGATACGTAGGAGACAAGTTCCCGCACTCCCCAGATCATCTGGCTTGTGGAGCCGTCCTGCTTCAGCTCGCCGTCGAGCCGGCCGCGTACGGCCAGGTCTTCGGTATCAAGCTCGGTCTCGATCCAGGGCCCGATCGGGCACGAGGTGTCAAAGCCCTTCGCCCTTGCCCACTGGTTGTCGGTCTTCTGGACGTCGCGGGCGGTGAGGTCATTGGCGCAGGTGTACCCGAAGATGACGTCGTCCACGCGCTCAAGGGGCACGTCCTTGCAGATGCGGCCGATGACTACCGCAAGTTCGGATTCGTACGAGATCTCCTCGGAGAAGGAGGGAAGGACAACCGGGTCCCCCGGACCGACCACCGAGGTGTTCGGCTTGAGGAACATGAGAGGAGCCGGCGGGACCTCGTTCCCGAGTTCCTTGGCGTGCTCCGCATAGTTGCGGCCGATGCCGATTACCTTGCTGCGCGGAATCACCGGCGCAAGGAGGCGGACATCCTCCAACTTGTGCCGTGCGCCCGTCGGCTGCACTCCTCCATAGAAAGGATCACCGCTGATGACAGCTACTTCCTCGCTGCCCTCGGGCCCCTCCACCAGGCCGAAGGTCGGATCATCATTGAGCACAAATCGGGCGATACGCATGGACCTAGGCTAGTACAGACACGGGCCGAAAACGCGAGAGACCGCTCGGAGGGCAATCGCCGACTCCGAGCGGTCTCAGGCAAATCAAAGGCTGTCAGTGCGGCCAGTCATCGATGAGAGTGCCGTAAGTAACCACCGGCGCCTTCGTGTAGCCGGCCGGTGCATCCTTGGCTACGGCCGCGGTACCACCTGCCAGTGCCATTGCCGCGGTCAGTACCAGAACTGCGGAGAATCTTTTCATGTCGGTTCCTTTACAGGGTCGGAGACTAGCCGTTTTTGACACCAGCTTTTTTCAGTATACGAACGGAGTGTGATATGCGACACCCCGCGCATAATCTTTCCATCGTTGCCCCCTGTTTGATAAGCACCCTTTGCGATTAAAGTGAGGTATCCGCTGAACACGGCAGGATTCCCTGCGTCGGCGGCACATTAAGCGAGGGGGAAGCGTGGCGGCTCAGCGGTCGGGTGATCTGGTCATGTATGAACTTCGCGCGCGCGAGGCCTGGACCCAGCGCGATTATTCCGTCGCGCGCGCCATGGCAGCCTCTGCCTTGGAGCTTGCGGCGCAGGCGGAGGACCACCACGCGCACTGGAACATGACGTTCCTGCAGGCCGAATGCCTGCGCGAGGAAGGAACGCTCGATATGGCACTCGAGGCAGCTCAATCCCTCTGCGAGGATCCTCTTACCCGGGAGTCCAAGGCGCTCAAGGCGCGCGTTAACACCCTGCTCGCCGTTTGCCTGCAGGGGCTGGGCCATCTTGAACGCGCGGTGGAAGCTGCCTCCATCGCAGTGGAGAGTGCGGCGACCGTCGAGAGCGCTCCCGAACTCCAGATCGAGGCGCACCATGCCCTAATCGCATCGCTTGCCGAGAGCGACCGACTGGACGATGCCTGGAGTGCCTGCCTGGATCTATCGACACTGATCACGGCGGCAATCCACGCCCAAACGGCCGGCAAGGCGTATTGGGTGATCGGAAACGTCGCCTTCATGCGCCACCAGGTGACCGACGGCACCCGCTTCCACCGCCTTGCTGCGGATCACCTCTCCCCCAACAACGACCTCGACCTGTGGGCACGGTTCAACCGCGCTTCGGCATCGAGGCGACTGGCTGCGGGTGTGGTTGATGCGGAAACGCTTGAATGCATTGAACGCGCGGAGGTGGCCAGCTCCATCGTGGGCGGGACCGAACGGGACCACCTCCAGCTCTCCCTCACCCGGGCGCACTGGCTATTTCTCACCGGTCAGCTGAATGCCGCCGTCGAGCGGTTGCGGCCCATCTGCGCAGAAGGCACGGTACTTTCGCGGCAGACAGAAGGTGAAGCCAACCTCCTACTCGCCCAGGCGCTCACGGCTCGCGGGGAGGAATTGGAGGCGCTGGCGCACCTGGAAACAAGCGAGCAATGCTTCAACGACGCCGGCGCGCACGATCGGGCTGCTCATGTGCGGGAGATCGTGGCGGGGATGAGGAGCTGAGACCTCTATCCAGGAACGCCCAGAATGAGAACGGACTGTTGGATCGGTGTGATCCAACAGTCCGTTCTCATTCTGACCATTTCCTGGCCAGATAAGGCGCAGACTAGACAGACGTGGAGATGCTGCCCGGCCAGTTGCCAACCTTCGCCGTCGTGGTGGTGGGGGTGGTGCTACCGGGCCAGTTGCCGACCTTTGCCTGAGCAGCCGTGCCACCCCCAACCAGTAGCAATGCAGTCAGCAACAGTGTTGCGGAGACCTTCTTCATTCTTTTTCCTTGTCCGTTGACGAATGGAACAGGCGAAATTGCCCACCCCACGATTGCACAGCCACTTCAGTATAGGGAGAACAAAGAACTTCTAACTGGCCTTTTTTCTCATCTTTTCCGCAGTTTTCAGCGCCGATAAGGCAAACCCACCGTAAACGCCGCTGATCCGCCCCTCTTGTGCGCAAGATGCTGACACAATGGGCGCTGGGGTCGAAACCTTCGATGATCATGGAACGAGGCAATGAGTCAGAAGCAACAGCCGGGAGAGCACGTGTTTCTGGAATTGCGTGCACGTGATGCCTGGAACCAAAGGGATTATCAACTCGCTCTGGAAACGGCAACAGAAGCTGCTCGGATTGCGAGGCACAACGCAGACGACAACGCCTGGTGGAACATGACCTTTCTGATGGCGGAGTGCCTGAAAAAGACCGGCGACTACGCAAGCGCGCAACACCTTGCAGAATCGCTGAAGGTCGACGCGCTAACCTCGCGGTATTCGGATCTGGCGGCCCGGGTATCCATATTTCTTGCCGGTGTTATGCAAGGACAAGGAGATCTGTCAGGGGCGGCGACGGAAGCAAGGTGCGCAGTTACCAGTGGCGCGTCTGCCACAGGGTCTCCAGAGCTGCGCATTACCGCGCAGCATGCGCTCATCGCTGCCCTTGCCGAGAGCGACCGAATAGACGACGCCTGGGAAGCGTGCCTTGAGTTGGCTGAAATAATCACGCCCGCGGTTGCCCCCCAAATCGCTGGCGAGGCGTACTGGGCCATAGGCAACGTGGCATACCTGCGTCGGGACACCGTGGCGGGAACCGACTATCACCGACGGGCGGCCGGCAGTCTCTCCCCTTCCAATGACCTGGATCTCTGGGCGCACTTCAACCGTGCTTCGGCGGCGCTCCGGCTTGCCGCCGGAGTGGTGGAACCAGAGACTCTTGAATGCATTGAGCGGGCAGAGCTCGCCGCGTCCATTGTCGGCGGGAGCGAGCGGGACAAGCTTGAGCTGTCCCTGACGCGAGCGCACTGGCTCTTCCTCACCGGCCAGTATGATGCAGCAATCGAGCGGCTCAGGCCCATCTGCCGGTCCGCCACCAACATCGCCAGCCAGACCGCGGCCGAGGCTCATCAGCTGCTCGGCCAGTCGCTGACGCACTCCGGGGATCCGCTTGAAGGTTTGTTTCAACTTGAGCGAAGCCAGGAGCTGTTCCGCCAAGCCGGTGCATTGGATCGCGAAGCGCAGGTTGCGCGGCTCATCGATGACGTGCACCGATCGGTGGAGTCCTGATCCATGCCGGAACAGTCAGAGGAGACAGACCAGGCAGACGCCTCGCAGCCGATGGACCAACCCACGGCTGACCCCCGGCTGAGCCTGCTGGTTGATGGAATTGTCCGTCTCTCCCGGGGAGATCTCAGCAGCCGGATCGAGCCCTCCCCCGCGCGGGACGACGTCGATGCGGTGATTACCGGCGTGAACCTTCTCGCCGAGGAACTCGAGCTGGTATACCGCCAATTCGAACAGAGGGTGGCGGACCGCACGGCAATGCTCCACCAGGCTCATCTGGACATGAAGCAGATGGCCATGACGGATGCGCTCACGGGACTGTCCAACCGGGTGGAACTGGCGGAGCACATTGACGAACGCCTGAAGGCCCACCGGAAGGGCGCTCCTCCTCCTGCCCTGCTGCTGCTCGATCTGGACTCCTTCAAGAACATCAACGACCGATTCGGGCACGATGCCGGCGACGGCGTGCTCCGCGAAGTCGCCGACAGGCTGCGCAGGATAGTTCGGCCCACCGATACTGTGGCCCGCCTTGGCGGAGACGAGTTCGCGATCCTGGTTGCGGACGCCACCATGGAGATTGCGCTGGCCGTTGCAAATCGCGCACTCGAGGTACTGAGCAAGGATGTCAACGTCGAAGGATTCAACGTTCACCCGCGTGCCAGTATCGGGCTCCGCGTCGCTTCGAAGGACCATACGGCCGGGTCCCTGCTGAGTGAGGCCGACACCGCAATGTACGCGGCCAAGAACGAGGGCCGCAGCACCATCAAGGCCTTCGAACCGGTCATGCTGTACAGCAGGCAGCTCCGCACGATGATGGCGTCAGAGCTCAGAGATGCCATCGGGACCGAACAGCTCCGCGTGTTGTACCAGCCGGTGGTCAATCTACGGGACGGATCGATCAACTCCGCGGAGGTTCTGGTCCGCTGGGAGCATCCGACGCGCGGAACGATCTCCCCCGAACTCTTCATCCCGCTGGCCGAGGAGATCGGGGCAATATCCGATCTGGACCGCTGGGTTATGACCGCTGCCCTTCAGCAATATGTGGTTTGGCAGGCGGCGCAGCTGATCCCGGACGAGTTCCAGCTGCGGGTGAACATCTCCGCAATCGAACTGCGGCAGCTCGACATGGTCGATTTCGTGCGCGGACTGCTAAAGCGGACATCGTTGCCCGCGAAGGCGCTGGTCATCGAAATCACGGAATCTGCGTTTGTTGGCGGTGGAGAGGTTGAGACCTACACGCTGCTAAGCCTCAAACAGCTCGGGGTCTGCATCGAGATCGACGATTTCGGCACCGGCTATTCCTCCATCAGCTATCTGCGGCGACTGCCCGTGGACATGGTGAAGGTGGACCGCTCGATCCTTCGCGAACCGGCAACGGGAAGCTGGCAGCCCGAATTCGTGGCGGCGGTGTTCCACCTGATCAGCGCCGCCGGCCTCGGCGCCGTGTTCGAAGGAATAGAGACAGCGGAGCAGGCGGAGTTCCTTCGCTCACTGGGCAACATCAGCGGCCAGGGCTACTACTTCAGCAAGCCGCTCGCCGAACCGGACATCACCTCGCTGCTCAGATCCGGCAGCCGCCTTCCTCTCGCCTCCTCCACCGCAGACTGACGCAGAATGCCCGGACTTCCGAGTCGGGAGGTCCGGGCATTAGTCCTGCGGCAAAAGCGTGCGACTAAACGAGGCGGGTCATCCAGCCGTGCGGATCTTCCACCTTGCCGGTCTGAATCCCGAGTAGCTGTTCGCGCAGGGACATGGTGACCTCGCCGGCCGATGGATCGGCAGCCTTGATGACCTCTTCGCCGTCCTTGAGCTCGCCGATCGGCGTGATGACCGCAGCTGTACCGCAGGCAAAGACCTCGGTGATGTCCCCGCTGCCTACCCCATCCCGCCACTCATCCAGGGTGATGGTCCGCTCATCCACCTTCAGGCCCCGGTCCTGGGCCAGCTGGATGATTGATGAGCGGGTGATTCCCTCGAGGATGGTTCCACTCAGAGCCGGCGTCACCAGGCTCCCGTCCTTGAAGACAAAGAACACGTTCATGCCGCCGAGTTCCTCGACCGCGTTGTTGTTGAACTGGTCCAGGAACAGCACCTGCTTGCAGCCGTGAGCTTCAGCCTCAAGCTGCGCAGCCAGCGAACCGGCGTAATTTCCACCGCACTTCGCCGCACCGGTGCCGCCGCGTACGGCCCGTGCGTAGTTCCGGGAGACCCAGATGGAAACGGGGGCGAGTTCCCCGCCGAAATAGTTGGCAGCCGGTGATGCGATAACCCGGTAGGACACCTCACGGGCGGGGCGGACCCCGAGGAAAGCCTCCGTGGCGATCATGAAGGGACGCAGGTAGAGGCTTTCACCGTCACGGGTGGGAACCCAGTCGCGGTCGGCCGCGACGAGTTGCCGCAGCGACTCCACGAAGACACCGTCGGGCAGCTGCGGTAGCGCCAGCCGGGCGGCCGACCGGTTGAGCCGGTCAGCGTTGGCCTCGGGGCGGAAGGTCCAGATGGAGTCATCGGCATGGCGGTAGGCCTTCATGCCTTCGAAGATCTCCTGTCCGTAGTGCAGGACGGCGGACGCCGGATCCATGGCAATCGGACCGTATGCTTCCAGCCGGGCATTGCCCCAGCCGCCCCGACCGGATGCGTCGACCGAATAATCGACCACGACAGTGTGGTCGGTGAAGTGGTTTCCGAACCCGGGGTTCTCGAGGATGGCTTCCCGCTCCGCCTGAGACTTGGGATTGGCGGATGGATACTGGGCGAATTCCAGCTGAGTAGCTGTCATGGTTCCTCCACGGTTACCTGCCCGCCGTGCACGACGGCGGACGCAGTGTTCCTCTCGGATTGCACTGTCAGTTGTTGGTTCAGTTAATCGTTCCTAACCAGCTTAGGACACTGCTGCCGCGATCGCATCGCCGATCTCCGCAGTGGATCGTGCTGTGCCCGCCCGGGTGGCGACGTCGTTCTCCACTGCCCGCTCAATGTTCGCCGCCTGCTCGTCAAAGCCGAGGTGGTGCAGCAGAAGTGCTGCGGACAGGATGGCTGCCGTGGGGTCGGCTTTCTGCTGTCCTGCGATATCGGGAGCCGAGCCGTGCACCGGTTCGAACATGGAGGGCGCAGTGCGGTCCATGTTGATGTTGCCCGACGCCGCGAGGCCTATCCCGCCGGTCACCGCTGCGGCCAGGTCCGTGATGATGTCGCCGAACAGGTTGTCGGTCACAATGACGTCGAACCGGGACGGATCGGTGGCCAGGAAGATCATGGCGGCATCCACGTGCAGATAGTCGTGGGTGACCTCCGGGAACTCCTGGGCAACGGCCTCGACGGTGCGCCTCCACAGGTGGCCTGCGTGGACCAGGACGTTGTGCTTGTGGACCAGCGTGACGTGCCGGCGGGGCCTCTCGCTGGCACGGCGGAAGGCATCGCGAACCACGCGTTCGACGCCGTGGGCGGTGTTCACCGAGACTTCAGTGGCAATTTCGTGGGGCGTCCCCGTGCGCAGCGCGCCACCGTTGCCCACGTAGGGGCCTTCCGTTCCCTCGCGCACCACAACGAAGTCGATTTCACCGGGCTCGGCGAGGGGACTGGGGACTCCGGCATACAGCTTCGAGGGCCGGAGATTGACATAGTGATCCAGGGTGAAGCGCAGCTTCAGGAGCATCTCGCGCTCAATCAGGCCCGAAGGGATACGCGTATCTCCCGGAGCCGCACCGACGGCTCCGAACAGGATCGCATCATGGCCGCGCAACTGATCGAGGGTTTCCTCCGACAGCGTCTCCCCTGTGGCGAGCCAGTGCTCCGCACCGAGCTTGTACTCGGTCAGGGACAACTCGGCTTCGGTGGACGCGGTGGCACTGCGAAGAACCTTGACCGCCTCGGCAATGACCTCCGGACCGATGCCGTCGCCGGGAATCACTGCCACATTGATGCTGGATGAAGTCATGGCCTTAGCCTAGGCAACGATCCCGCATCCCGGACAAACCGGTCTCGATTGTTGAGACGCCCATCTCCACCCCTGGGACGATGTCGTGCCGGTGCACGCGACCTAGAGTTGAACCCTATGGATGCCCACCACCGGCTGGCCTACTGGCTACGGACGAATACCGGCAAGGTTGATTTCCTGGTTGCCGGAGCAGCCTTCACGATGCTTGCCCTGCCGCTGGTTCTGGTCGGATCACCGGCGCAGTTCTTCATCTCGACTGCCCTGGTGGTGCCGCTCGTCTGGAGGCGACGGCGGACTGTTGCTGCAGCAGCAGCAGTCGCCGCTGTCTCCCTTGCCCAGCTTGCCGTCAACCAGCCACCCGTCCCCGCCCAGCTGAGCGTCCTTGCGATGGTGTATGCCCTTGCCGCCTACGCTCCCCGCTGGGCGAGCCTCGGCGGCCTCGGAGTGGCCTGTTTCGGCATGGTTGCCGGCGTCGCCCAGTTTGGACTCAACCAGTACCAGACCGGGCTGGCCGCCCTTCCGCTGTATGCGCTCTACATCTTCTTTGCCCTCGCCGTGGTTCTGTTGTGCTGGACGTTCGGGGACCTGGCACGCCACCGCAGGCTGACGCTGCAGGCGCTTCACGACCGCACGCGGCGGCTCGAGATTGAGCGCCAGCAGGAACGGGACCTGGCGGCCGCAGATGAAAGGAATCACATCGCCCGTGAGATGCACGACGTCGTGGCACACTCCCTTTCGGTCATGATCGCGCAGGCCGACGGCGCCCGGTACGCGAGCGCTGCGGATCCGGCCGTGGCCACCGCAACGCTGGGAACGATCGCCGAGACCGGGCGGGGGTCCCTACGCGAGATGCGCCGGCTGCTCGGCGTCCTGAGGAACGACGACGGCGCCCCCACCCGTCCACTGCCTACCCTCGCGGACGTGCCCGCGCTGGTTGCAACCGTGGAACGGGCAGGCATCACGGCAACACTCCAAGAGGCCGGCACTGCGCGCCGCCGCCTGCCCACAGGAGCGGAACTGACCGCCTACCGGGTGATCCAGGAGGCACTCACCAATGTTCTCAAGCACGCCGGCCCACAGGCAGCGGCCTCGGTAATCCTTGCCTGGACTGTAAAGGGCCTTGAAATAACGGTCGACGACGACGGGCGCGGGGCGGCGTCCGATCCCCCCTCCCCGGAAGGGGGCCAGGGCATCCGCGGCATGGCCGAACGCCTGAAACTCTACGATGGGGTGCTGGAGACCGGCCCCCGCACCGGCGGCGGCTTCCGTGTCCGTGCCGTGATTCCGTACACCGAAATGTCCTACCCGGAGGCCTGAATGACCCTGCCGTCCACCGCCGAGGCCATCCGCGTTGCCCTGGTAGATGACCAGCAACTGGTCCGCAGCGGCTTCTCGATGCTGATCAACTCGCAACCCGACCTCGACGTCGTGTGCCAGGCGGGCACGGGAGGCGAAGCGGTGTCCGTGCTCTCCTCCACGGCCGCCGACGTCGTGCTCATGGATGTTCGCATGCCCGGCATGGACGGAATCGAAGCGACGCGGCGGATCCTTGAGCAGCGGGACAGCGCAGGTCCCCGGATCATCGTGTTGACCACGTTCGACCTTGACGAGTACGCGCTCGCCGCAATTCAGGCCGGCGCCAGCGGATTCCTGTTGAAGGACGCACCTCCCGAGGAACTGCTGGAAGCGATCCGTACGGTCCACCGGGGCGACGCAGTGATTGCCCCCTCCACCACGCGCAGGCTGCTGGACCACGTCGCGCCCCTGCTGCGCGCGCCGTCGGCTGCGAATGAGCGCGCCACGGCCGCGGTGGCCACCCTGACCGCCCGCGAGCGCGAGGTCTTCACGCTGATCGCCCAGGGCAGGTCGAATACGGAGATCGCGTCGGATCTTTTCCTGTCGGAGGCAACCGTGAAGACGCATGTCGGGCATATCCTCGCCAAGTTGGGTGCCCGGGACCGCGTTCAGGCGGTGGTGCTCGCCTACGAGGCCGGCGTCGTCCGGCCCTGACAACTGCCCAGCCCAAACCCCAACCCCAACCCCAACCCCCATCCCGGAACTCATCCCGCCACGGCGCCAGGCTCATCCCGGAGTAGGAGAAAGGACGCCGCAAGAACGTCCCTGCGTCCGATCCGGTGAAGTGTCCACGTTTCCTAGCGTGGAAACCATGACACCAAACCTCTCGACGGCTACCGAGCCGTCTTCGCTCACCACGGCCGCAGTGGCCGCGCAGTCCCTGAACAAGTCCTACGGCCGGGACAACACAACCGTGCAAGCCCTTCGGGATGTCACCGTCGGTTTTCCGGCCGGACGTTTCACCGCGATCATGGGCCCATCCGGCTCCGGCAAGTCAACGCTCATGCACTGCCTCGCCGGGCTCGACAGCGCCGACTCCGGCAGCATCTCTCTTGGAGGCACCGAGATCACGGCCCTGTCCGATGCAGAGCTGACCCGCCTGCGGCGGGACCGGGTGGGCTTTGTATTCCAAGCCTTCAACCTCATCCCCACCCTCACAGCCGAACAGAACATCACCCTTCCCGTCGCTCTTGCCGGCGGATCCGTGGACCGGGACTGGCTGCGGCAGATCTCAAGCATCCTTGGCCTCGACGACCGGCTCAGCCACCGCCCACATGAGCTGTCCGGCGGGCAGCAGCAGCGGGTCGCCGTCGCCCGGGCGCTCCTGACACGCCCGGACGTGATCTTCGGAGATGAACCCACAGGCAACCTCGATTCCAGGTCCGGTGCTGAGGTTCTCTCGCTCCTGAGGCGCAGCAGCTCGGAAATGGGGCAGAGCATCATCATGGTGACCCACGATCCGATAGCCGCCTCCTACGCCGACCGGGTTGTCCTCATGCAGGACGGCCGGCTGGTCGGGGAGCTGGAGCGCAGCACGCCGGACGCCATCCTCGCGGCCCTGTCTCAATTGGGGGCATGAGCCGTGCTGACTGTAGCCCTTTCACAGGTGGCGCGGCACTCGCGCCGGTATATCGCCGTCGGACTCGCTGTGATGCTCGGCGTCGGTTTCCTCGCCGCCACACTGATGGTGGGCGGCACCACTACTGCCACACTGCAGAACAGCATCGGGGCTGAATATTCGAAGGCGGACCTCGTGGTGTCCAACGACGACGGCACTCCCCTGCCGCCGGACGCCGCAGCGCGGGCGCAGGACGTTGCCGGCGTCGCAGCCGTCCACGCCGAGGTCGGCAGCGCCATGGCGCTGCAGGCGTCGGACACTGCGACCATCGCCATGATCGACACCCTCGCTCCTCCCTCACTGGAGGCCCTGACCCTCACCGAGGGCAGGCTGCCCGAACGCAACGGTGAAGTCACTATCGATGCCACCGCGGCCGACCAGCTGGCAGTGTCGCTGGGAGACCCGGTCCAGGGCGCCGCGCTGACTGCGGCAACCCCCGATGAGAGCATCAAGGCCGGTGGAACGGAACTCAGGGTGGTCGGCATCAGCACTCCTTCCCACCATCCGTTCATGTCGGGCATGATCCACCTGCACGCTGTCGAAACGCAGGTCACCACGCTGGCCGCGGAGGCGTCGGCGTCGCGGCTGCAGGTCGCCCTAACTGACGGCGGGGATCCCGCCGTCGTCGGCCCAGTGCTTGCCCAGGCCGTGAACGACGCCGGCGCATCGGTCGCGGTGCTGACCGCTGCCGAGCAGACGACGGCGGATGTCGCCGCACTGTCCGGCGGGCAGGATCAGCTGACGATTGTGCTGTTGGCCTTTGCCGTGGTGGCCGTCCTGGTCACCGGGCTGGTCATCTCGAACACCTTCTCGGTCCTTGTAGCCCAACGCACACGTGAACTGGCGCTCCTGCGCTGCATTGGAGCCGACCGGCGCCAGATCCGGCGCTCCGTGTTGATCGAGGCTGCCGTCGTCGGCCTTGTAGCCTCAGCGCTGGGCGTACTGCTGGCCGTTGCTGTCATGTGGACGCTTGTCTCGATCGCGCGCGCCATACCGGGAAGCGAGTTCGCTACCCTTGCGGTGCCTGTGCATGCCGTCGTGGCGAGCATGGTGGTGGGCCTGCTGATGACTCTCGCCGCGGCCCTGGTGCCCGCACGGGCAGCCACCGCCGTAGCACCGCTTGCCGCGCTGCGCCCGGTGGACCATGCGGGCATCACCACACGGCGTGGCCGGCTGCGCCTCGGCATCGGCGTGGCCCTCGTCGTCGCCGGCGGCCTGATCCTCGCGCTTGGCGCCGCCCAGGCGAACCTGCTCATCGCGCTGCCCGGTGGCGTGCTGTCCTTCCTCGGCCTGCTGCTCTGCGCCGGTCTGTTTGTTCCTGCCCTCGTGACCCAGGCGGGCCGGCTCGCCCAGCCTTTCGGCGTCCCCGGTAGACTGGCTGCCGTCAACGCCGTCCGCAACCCCGGCCGAACCACGGCAACCGCCTCCGCGCTGCTGGTGGGAGTCACGCTGGTCAGCATGATGATGTCCGGGGCGCAGACATCGCGGACGGCCTTCGATAGCGCCCTGGCGCAGAACTACCCGGTGGACCTTGCCGTGCAGCTTGAAGGCGGCGACTCTGCGGAGGCCGCGCAGGTTCTCCGGTCACTGGAGGGTGTCGAGGCAGTGACCCGGCCGGCCGCCGTCGCCCGGGTATCCGGGGAGGACGGTGACCAGGTTGTCTACAGTCTCTCCCCGGCGCAGGCAAAGGAGGTGCTGCGTCCCGAGTCGGCCTCTCCGCGCGATGGCGCCGTGGTGATGCCCGACGGAACCGAAGCGACGAGTCTGGAAGTCACAGGCTCCGCAGGAAGCCGGACCTTCGATGTGGTGGTGGCGGAAAGCAGGACCATCGTCCCATTGATCACCGAGGCCGCCGCTGAACAGCTCGGACCGCTTGAGGAAGTGGACGGTAGCTCAATGCTCTGGCTCAAGCTGGACGATTCCCTCGAATCAGGCGACATCACGGCCCTGCGCACGGAGATCGTCGACGCTCTCGGCCTGCCTGAGTACCTGGTGTCGGGAGCAGCACTGGAACGCGCCACCTTCAACCAGATCATCGATGTCCTGCTGCTTGTGGTGATCGCACTACTGGCCGTCGCGGTACTGATCGCGCTGATCGGCGTCGCGAACACACTCTCGCTCTCGGTGCACGAGCGGACCCGTGAATCCGCCCTGCTGCGGGCCCTGGGCCTCACGCGTGGACAACTGCGCTCGATGCTGGCCGTCGAGGCCGTGCTGATTGCCGGCGTCGCGGCGTTGATCGGCGTGGGTCTCGGCATGCTGTACGGCTGGCTCGGCGCGCAGTCCGCGCTCGGCCTGGTAGCCGAAGTGACGGCGTCGTTCCCGTGGCTGCAACTGGCCGGAGTGCTGGCCGTCGCGATCCTCGCCGGGCTGGCTGCCTCGGTGCTGCCCGCTCGGCGCGCGACACGGCTGTCACCCGTCGAGGGATTGGCTGTGGATGGCTGACCTGTAGAAAGATTGCTTCACGGCCTGCGGACGCGGGCCGTGAAGCAGGCAGGAGGGTACGTGCACGCACAGAAAGCACAGGAGCAGCAGTGGCTGTTCCGCTACCTGGAGGATCATTTCCTCGGAGCGACCGGTGGGGTGCGCGCCTTTCAGGCCGCCGCCCGGACCTGGGCGGGCACCGAGCACGAGAAGACGCTCACGCGACTGCACGGGGAGATCAAGGCCGAGCGCCTCGAGCTTCGCAGGTCCCTCCGTGCGCAGGGGCACCGCCCCAATGCGGCCAAGATGGCGTTCGCACACGTCAGCGCCACCGCAGCCCGCATCAATCCCCTCAACGTCCGGCGATCCACCCGCGGGCCCGGCGCGCAGCTGGAGCTTGAGGCGCTGCAGAGCCTGGTGCGCGGGAAGCAGGCACTGTGGGAGACACTGCTCGCGCTGCTCGACGCAGGATGGACCTTCTCGGGCTACGACCGGCAGCGGCTGAACGAACTGGCCGAGCGCGCGCAGGGGCAGCAACGCGAGGTCGCTGCCATTATGACGTCCACGGCAGCGCACCGGTTCGGTTTCCGGCCCTGATCCTCCGCGTTTATTCGGTCACGATGCGTTCATTCGTCAGGACACACCCCTTTTGGTGGGCTATTCGGGGTGTGTCCTGCCGGATGAACTAGGCGTCGGCGGGCTCCTCGTACTTGGGGAACACCGGCGTGGGGGCCGGCAGCGCAACGCCCGGCACCAGCGGTGTGGCCAGCGCGTCAAAGCGGCGCGCGGCGTCGTCGTCCGTAGTTCCCTGGCCGAGCGCGGTCAGCAGCTTCGCAGCCCCGTCCGGCATGACGGGCTGGACCAGGATCGACACAATCCGCAGGACCTCGAGGGTCACGTAGAGTACCGTATTCATCCGGTCCAGGTCCGTCTTCCGCAGGACCCATGGCTGCTGTTCCGCGAAGTAGGCGTTGGTGTCGCCCAGCACCGTCCAGATTGCTTCAAGCGCGCGTGACAGCTCCTGGCGGTCGTACGCCGCCCGGCAAGCCTCAAGCAGCGTGTTGGCCGCGCCGAGAATCTTCTGGTCGGCATCGGACAACGACGACGGCGCAGGCACCATCCCGTTGCAGTTCTTGGCCACCATGGACAGCGAGCGCTGCGCCAGGTTCCCGAGGTTGTTCGCCAGGTCCGAGTTCATACGCGACACGATGGCCTCATGGCTATAGGACCCATCGGCACCGAAGGGCACCTCACGC
Organism: Arthrobacter sp. JZ12; assembly: GCF_035189165.1. Taxonomy (NCBI): domain Bacteria; kingdom Bacillati; phylum Actinomycetota; class Actinomycetes; order Micrococcales; family Micrococcaceae; genus Arthrobacter; species Arthrobacter sp. JZ12. The sequence continues at coordinate 1,961,114 of NZ_CP045246.1, forward strand.
AGCAGGAAGAAACGGATCTGGTCGCGCCCGTACTGGTCGATCCAGTCCTTCGGCGCGATCACGTTGCCCAGCGACTTGGACATCTTCACGCCGCGGTTGTGCAGGAAACCGTGAATCATGATCCGCTTGGGCAGTTCGATGCCGGCCGACATCAGGAACGCAGGCCAGTAGATGGCGTGGAAGCGGGAGATGTCCTTTCCGATCACGTGCACGTCAGCCGGCCAGTACTTGCGGAAGCGCTCAGATTCGGTGTCCGGGTAGCCGACGCCGGTGAGGTAGTTGGTCAGTGCGTCCACCCACACGTACATCACGTGCTTGGGGTTTCCGGGAACGGGCACTCCCCAGTCGAAGGTGGTACGGCTGATGGACAGGTCCTCCAGTCCGCGCTTGACGAAACTGATCACCTCATTGAAGCGCGAGTGGGGCGCTCCGAACTCGGGCTGGTCCGCGTAGAGGGCCAGCAGCCGGTCCTGATAGCCGGACAGCCTGAAGAAGTAGCTCTCCTCCTCCGTCCAAGTGACCTCGGTGTCGGTCTCCTTCGAGTACCGGATCCCGTCCTCGCGGACCTCGGTTTCCTCGTCGGTGTAGTAGGCCTCATCACGTACCGAGTACCAGCCCGCGTACTTGTCCAGGTAGATGTCGCCGTTGGCTTCCATGCGGCGCCACAGGTCCTGGGACGCTGCGTAGTGATCCGCATCCGTAGTCCGGATGAAGCGGTCGTAGGTGATGGCCAGGTCCGCGTGCGCCGCCTTGTAGACCTCCGCGTTCCGGTCCACGAGCTCCTTGGGGGTGATCCCCTCTTTCTCGGCCGTCTGTGCAATTTTCATGCCGTGCTCATCCGTGCCGGTCAGGAACATGACGTCGTGGCCGTCGAGCCGCTTGAAACGCGCAAGGGCGTCGGTTGCGACGTACTCGTAGGCATGCCCGATGTGGGGCACTCCATTCGGGTAGGTGATTGCCGTGGTGATGTAGAACGGGGGCTTCTGCGCAGAACTCACCCTAGAAAGTTACCCTGCCGCTCCTGCGTTGTCGCATCAGGCAGGGTTTTCCCATGGTGACGGGCGTTCACTATCTGCATGGCAAATCAGCTTGAGGAACGTCCCGTGGTCGGTCGGCGCCGGAAGGCAACCCCGAGGCACAGGGTCGTGATCCCTGCGGTACTCCTGCTGGGTCTAGCCGGCGGAGCAACCTGGGTGATGACCAACAACGTCGACGAGGAGCCCGCCACGATGCTGGGTGCTTCGGACAGCGTTCACGGCGGGCTCGCCCGTATCAACGGCATCCTGCCGCTGGAAAATGACGACTGGGTGCCGCCGTCGAACGCGGAGGCACTGGACGCTCCGGTAGCGGAAGGCGCGCACCGGGTGCGCATCCTGCTCCAGCTCACGGCGCTGGAGGGCGACGGCATCGACTTCCGCGCGTCGGACTACTTCATCGACGGGCTGGGTACGGGAGAACCGCGCGCTATCTGGTCCTCCCCGTCGGAGCACGACGCCGAGCAGGGCGAGACCATCGACGCCACACTCGTCTTCGAAATCCCGAATGAGGCGCTTGCACTGGTTCTCAGCGACGACGACGATACCCGGCTTTCGCTCGGAACCGACCACCATACGGGCGGCTGAAGAGGTACCTAAGTATCCCCGGCGGGTACTTAGGTAGTTACCCGGCCCCTACTCACACCAATTCGAGTAGTGCCCCTGATTCTTCCGGAATCAGGGGCAATTTTTTCGGGTAGGTCCTACTCAAGATCCAGAATCCGCCGATCCATACCTTTGATTTCGTTAGCACAACACGAAAGACGAGGTCTCGATCATGTTGAAGTCAGACACTTTCTCACCGGCACACTCTGGCTCACCTGCGGTTGCACCTGCCGCACAGGCGTTCCTCTCCGTACAGCTGATCGGGTCGCTTCGCATTCGTCGCGGAGACACCGAACTGAACGCCCGGAGCCTCGGCGGACCGAAGCCCCGGCAGATCCTGGAGATCCTTCTCCTCAGCCTGGGCACGCCGGTCTCCAAGGACCGCCTGATCGAGGTGCTGTGGGAGGGGAACGCACCGGCAGAAGCCCTTCCGACCCTGGAAAGCTATGTCAGCGTCCTTCGCCGCAACATCCAGCCCGGAGCCGGCAAGCTCGGACCCCTGCGGACGACGACGGGTGGTTACGTCATGGACGCATCCATGGTGAACCTGGACGTCTTCCGCTTCGACCAGCTCCTCCGGCAGGCACAGCAGAGCTCCCCCGAGGCTGCCCTGCCGCTGCTGAAGGAGGCTCTTACCCTCGCCACGGCACCGCTGCTCGGTGACGAACTGCTTCCCGCCTGGGCCGAGGATGAGAGAGCCCTGCACTCCGCACGGGTACTGGAGGCAACGGTACTCGCAGCTGAGACCGCAGCGGCCGTCGGTTCAGCAGCCGAGTCGATCGAGTGGGCACAGAAGGCCCTCGAGATGGACCCGCTTAACGAACGGGCTTGGCTGGCAAGGATTTCCGGCCTGGAGAGCACCGGGCGGTACGCCGAGGGGCTCCAGAGCTACGAGAAGTGCCGCCGGGCGATGGCCCGGGAGCTGGGCTGCACCCCCGGCCCCGGCCTGAAGGCCGCACATTCCCGGCTGCTGCAGGCGACGGCGGAGGATGAGGGCGAACTCTCCGATGTCCTTTCGGCCCTCCTGGTCCTGCACGGCCAGCTCAGCCGGACCGCCGCACCCGTGGCGCCGGCTGCTCCCTCCGCTGCGCCGGCCGCACAAAACGCACGGCAGTCCCTGCGGGAGGCATCACACGTGATCAACTCTTTCCTGATGCGGGCGATGGCCGCAGCGTAGCGGACCATAGTTGTCCTGGCAGGCAGCTACCGCCCAATGAAGTGCGGTAGCTGCCTTCAGGAACACTGAGGGGGCCTCCACCGAGAACGGCGGTGGAGGCCCCCTCCTTCATGTGCCGGCCCTGCCCGTATGCCAACGCTGCCTGTGTAGGTGGTCAGATTCACGACGCCGGATGCTGGTGGTTGTCCATGACGCCGGGTGCTGGTGGTCGTCCATGCCCGAGGCCGTCTGTGCTGGTGCACCGCAAACACGCCGCCTCAGCTGGTCGCCGCGCAGAACCACCTGCCTGACCTGGTGGTCCATCCACGACACGACAAGACCAGGGCGCCCGCCGTACGGCGGGCGCCCTGGTCTTGTCCGGTGCTTCAGGTGCAGTGCTGCTAGGCGATCAGGTAACCGTTCCAACCGCTGCCGAATGGGGTACGTGTGCCTACCCGTCCCGTGCCGGTCCCGGGGTAGAGCCACAGGCGGCCCGAGCTATCCCGCGCAACCAGGTCCGAGCGGTCGTCTCCGTTCAGGTCTCCGATTCCCGCCATCGTGAAACCCGTCCAACCGGAGCCGAACTGCGATCGTGTCTGGAAGCCGCCAGTACCGTTCCCCGGGTAGAGCCAGAGCCTGCCCGTGCTGTCGTAGGCGATGATGTCGGAATCCTTGTCGCCGTTGAAGTCTCCGGCGCTGGTCATTTGGAAGCCGCTCCAGCCGCTGCCGATCTGGCTTCGGGTCCCGAATCCGCCCGTGCCGTTCCCCGGGTAGAGCCACAGGCGGCCGCCCGAATCACGCGCCATCAGGTCGGAGCGGTTATCACCGTTGAAGTCGCCCGGCGCGGTGAGCGTGAAGCCTCCCCAGCCGGTGCCGATCTGCTGTCCGGCCTGAAGCGCCCCCGTGGTTGTGCCGCGGTAGAGCCAGAGCCTGCCCGTGGAGTCGTAGGCGAGGATGTCGGCGCGGCCGTCACCGTTGAAGTCAGGAGTAGCGATGATGCTTCGCATTCCCTGCCAGCCGGTCCCAAGCCTGGAACGGGACTGAAGCCCTCCCGATCCGTTGCCCGGGTAGACCCACAGGACTCCGGCGGTGTCGCGTGCAACCAGGTCTGCCCGCCCGTCACCGGTGAAATCCTCCTTCAGTGCCGGCGCAACGGGAGTCACACTGGCTGAGAGCGCCGAGTAGGCACCGGCACCAAGGGCACTCTGTGCCCGGACCTGGAACCGGTAGGCCGTGCCGTTGGTCAGCCCCGTGACCACCAGGCTGCGTGCCGTCGCAGCGGCAGTGCGTGGTGTTCCCACTGGCTGCCCGGCGGCGTCGACCACCTGCACGGCGTACCCGGTGACCGGGGAGCCGCCGTCGGAGGTGGGTGCGGTCCAGTTCACGGTCACGGAGCGGTCACCGGCGGTCACGGCGCCCAGTGCCGGTACATCCGGTACTGTCCGCGGTGTCACCGCGGCTGAAGCCGCTGAGAGTGCTCCGTCGCCGTGGGCGTTCACTGCCAGAACCCTGAATGTGTAGGCCGTGCCGTTAGCAAGGCCGGTAATTTGCATCGAGGTTGCGGTTCCACTGACGGGAACGGTCTGGACGAGGGTCTCGCCGGCCAGCACCTGGACCTTGTAGCCCGTGATGGCGGTGCCGCCGTTAGGAGCCGGTGCTGTCCAGGACAGGTCTACCAGTCCGCTGCCCGCGGTGCCTGCAACACCGCTTGGTGCAGCCGGGACCACGTTGGGAGTCACCGGCGCCGACAGCGGCGAGAATCCGCTGGTACCGAGCTCGTTCAATGCTCGTACCTGGAAGCGGTACGCCTGGCCGTTGGTCAGTCCGGTCACGACCGTCGTGGTCTGGTTGCCCGGCACCGAACGCAGTGCTCCGACTGGAGCTCCGCTCGCATCCACTGCCCGGACCTCATAGGTGGTCACCGGCGAGACCGGTGCCGCCCATTCCACGGTCGCGGACCGGTCACCGGCAATGCCGGCGGCCTCACCCGGAACTCCCGGAGCCTGGGAATCCGCAAACAGGATCTTCTCGACATTGCGCAGGGTGTCGACGCCGTCGCCGTCGCCCAGAGCAGGGAGCGCATCGGGATTATCACCGAGGTGGGTGACCGTGGTGACGCTTCCGGGATCACCTGGCTTCGCACCGGATGGAACAGTGGTCACGGTGTAGTTGAGTTCGAGGTCGGAGAAGATAGCTGTATCCACATCGCCGGGCTTCCCGCCGTCGACGATCTCGCGGACAACAACGATGTTCGCGGGGTCAACCTCGCCGGCGAAGACGGCTGCCTGGAGCGTACGTGGATTATCCGCAAGGTACGGCTTGTCCATGCCCAACGCAGAGCCAATCTCGGTCGCCGCATCGTTCGGGTTGGTCCGGACGCTCAGGCGAACCCGGAGTTCCTTGTCGCCGTCGAGGATGTCGTTACCCGACTTGCCCTCCAGGATGTCGCTCCCGCCACCGCCAAGGATGATGTTTCCTTCACCCCAGATGCCGCCGTTGTCGGTTGCTCCTGCGGGCAGCAGCTCCTTGAGGCCCTTGATGCGGGCGGCGCCTTCGGCATCAACCCAGTTGTTGCCCGAGGTGCCCTCGCCCTCCACCAGCCGCGGTACAACATCGTCACCGCGGAGCACGTCGTTACGGCCGGCTCCGGACAGTCCTTCCACCTCGGCATACCGGTCTCGGAGAACGTTGGCGGGGAGCGGCACGCCCAGGAGGTCCAGGCTGAGGTCTGCGTCGGCAGGGAGGCTATCCAGCTGGTGCGATGACCAGTCGAAGCCTGCCGCACCGGCGTTCCGCTCGATGCCCGGGTCGGCGAGCAGGATGTCGTCGCCGCCCTCGGCGTCGTAGTCGTCATCGCCGTTACCGCCCAGCAGGACATCGTTGCCCGGCGTGTTCGGATCGTCGAAGAACGGGGCGCCGCTGTCACCCATGAGAAGGTCGGCGCCGTCGCCGCCCTGAATCCAGTCATCGCCGGCGTCGCCGCGGGCCATGTCGTTGCCGCCGCCGGCGATGATGAAGTCGTCATCCTCGCCGCCCATTACGTCATTGGTGTTGGCGCCGCCGTTCATGAAGTCCTTGCCGTCGCCACCGAGGACCAGATCAAGGCCGGGTCCGGCGTCCAGTGCATCGTTGCCTGGTCCACCCTTCAACACGTCGTCGCCTGCGGAGTCGGTGATGATGTCGTTGCCGTCGCCGCCGAGGGCGGTGTCACCGCCGTCGTTGCCCTCGATGATGTCGTTGCCTTCGTTTCCCAGGAAGGTGTCGTTATCGACGCCGCCCCAGATCCGGTCGGCTGCCGGCGTGCCGTTGAACACACTCTGACCGTTGATGCCTGCCGGGTCTACCGAGTTCGTGGTGCGGTAGCGGATGGTGCCGTCCGGCATCCGAATCAACAGCGCTTCCTCGTTGCACTCCGACAGTGGGTCGTCAAGGACGGTTGTGCCGTTGAAGGTCAGGCGTCCGAGTTCGAACTTGCAGTCGGAGGTTCCGAAGACATCTGCCTTCAGGGAGGTGGCGGTGGTGTTCCGCATGATGATCTCGGCGAAGGAGTTGCCCTCCAGCTGCGCAAACAGGTTCATACCGGGCGTGCGGGCCAGGTAGTAGAACCGGTCGCCGTTCTGCAGGTCGAGCATCTGCTGCTCGAACACGTAGTTGAAGGTGGAACCAAGCAGGCCGCCGAAGAGATTTGTGCGTTCGGCAAGGCCGCCCACCCACAGGTCAATCTGGTTGAGGCCGGTTTCCTTTCCGTTCCATGTTCCGACGCTGCCCATGAAGTCGGCGGCATCAGTCGGTACGGTTCCTTCCGCGGCATCAATCGGCGGATCCACGATCAGCCTTGCGGCGTCACGCTTTGCCTTGACGGTAGTGGCTCCCGTGATCGTGGGGTGCTGGCCGTAGGCAGCCACGAAGTTGACCAGCGATTCGGGGTGCTTGAGGTTCAGGCCGAAGTCAATCCAGTTGGTGTACGGCTTGAGCTGGCTGTCATTCGTGCTGCTGTAGATCTGCCGCCGCAGGTTGTTCAGTGACGGGATCCCGGTTTCGCGGGCACGGGCGATGTTGATTGCGGCGAGGTCCAGCGGCAGACCCAGCAGGTTGTTGCGCAGGGTCTCGGTGACAAACTCATCAAGTTCGTTGCCCGTCTGGTCGGACATGCCCATGGCGATTGCTCCGGCGGCCTCCTTCGAGGACAGCGGTGCACCGGAACCGTTGGCGGTGTAGGCCGGCGGGTTCAGGAACACGTCCAGCAGCGGCACATCGCTCGTGGTGCCGTCGGCGCTGGTCCTTGACACGGTATCGGTCAGCATCGAGTGCCCGAAGCGGTATACCGCGTGCGCGAACTCTGCGGTGATGGCGGGATTGACGTCGTCGTGGTAGGTCGAGAAAGGTTCGATGAGCGGCTGGACCTTGCGGGCGAATTCCTCGAAAGCCAGGTGCTGGTATTCCATCTCGGTGACGAAACGTGCTGCCTGAAAGAGGCGTTCTCCGTTCCAGCCCTCTGCTCCGGCAGCGGCCTTCCATTCCGCCAGCGCTGCAACGCCGCGGGTGGTGGTGTCGTTGGTGAGCGTGTTCTTGATGTCCTCCACCAGTCGGTTGTGCTCGGAATGGAAGACCTGATGGACCATGGTCAGCGCTACGTTCTCGTTGACTCGTCCATCGCCGGCCACGAAATGTGAATTGAGCATCTCGTTGTCGTACTCGGTGGTGCTTGCTGCGCCCGGAGGATTGATTGCGTCGTCGGCGTCGGGCACGAGACCCGCCTTGGGAACTGCGTTGTGCGCAATGTCATCGAGGAAGGACTCGTTCACCTTCAGCGCGTTGGCGGGAACGGCGACGGGTGCGGCAATGTTTCCCTCCACGAGGCCGTCAGAGGTGACGTACTGGGGCAACCCGCGAGCCGGGCCGGGGATGAACTTGCCGTACGGATCCACTGCAATCATCGGTACGTTGTGCACATCCATGTCGCCCAGCTGAAGGCCCAACTTGGTTGCTGCCTGCTGCTTCAGCATTGCCCAGGTGCCCATGCCGCCGTCGGCCGATTCAAGCAGCGCTCCGGTGGAGACCGGACGGTTGTCTGCATTGAGTGCGTACTCCCGCAGGAAGACGTGGTGGGACGGGTCGGAGCTGTAGGTCTGGGACTGGTCCACCAAGGGGCCGGTGCGGTTGGTCGCTTCGCGGACATCGTCTGCCGTGCCGAGCTTCCCGTCGGGGCCAGGCTGGTTGGTGGCCCGGGTCAGCACCATAAAGCGCTGGCGGGGAGGCAGATCGTCCGCGGTGTTCAGCTTCCCGTCGGCGCCGGGAATCAGCGGATCATCGGCCTGCAGCGGAATGAAGACGGAGCTGCCCGACTTGTTGACGAGGTCCAGGCCGTGGTCGAAGAACTGGCCGAAGATGGTGAAGAGGCCGTTGTACGGCGGTGACAGTCCCACGTCGGTGGTGATGTTCGGAATGAAGAGCGTCTCACCGGCCGGCACGCAGCCGGCAGGCAAGCCGTTCGCGTCACAGGGAACCACGTTGTCCGCGCCGGCCTGGGTGCGGACAGGGTACTGGGCAGCCGAGATGGCCGCCGGATTGCTGGAGGTCTGGTCCACGATCAGGTTGCTGATCACGCGGGGATCAGCGTCGACCACGTTGCCGGTGCCGTCGTAGGTGGTGGGACCAGGCTGCCGGATGATGGCGCCGTCGTCGGCGGCGAGGTACTCCGGCGTGCTGAGGCGTGGGAAAGCCTGGTTCGACGTTCCATACTTTCCGCGTTCGGCCTGCAGGTTGTTGCAGGAGCCGTCGACGGTGCGAAGGCCATAGGACACCAACGGGCCCGGAACCTGGTCGGGTCCGTTCCCCAGCAGCGCGCCACACGGGCCGGTTTCGGAAGTGGTGTTGCGGACGTGGGCCTCGGCGATTTTGATCTGTTTCAGGATGAAGGCGAGGTCAGAGGCAGTGACCTTGAACCCCTGGCCCACGGGCGCGGCGCTCGCGGGCGCCGCAACAAGCGGCAGATTGATGCCGGTGAGCATTGCCAGCGACGTCAGCGCGGCGAGGGTCCGACGAAACGGGAATACGCCCGGACGCGCCTTTGCGTCCGGGCGTTCACCGCGGGCCGATCGGGTGTAGCGGGACTGACTCATAATTCCTCCCCAGGAGACCATGCCGACGAATATTCGCCGGTCCCGCAAGAGTCCCGCACGTGCGTTATGAATTCCTTGGGATCGGCAGGGTTTCCCCAAGCACGTGGGCTCACACTTGAGCTGCGACGACAGGGAGGTGACTGGGATGGGTCAGGAAATGCGGGCGGCCGCTCGGAAGTTGCCGACACAAGGGTCCGGCACCTGGGCTGTGCGCATTTTCATCGCGGTGATGCTCCTACTCCTGGCCCTGCGGCTCTGGGTGGTCGAGCCGCTCTGGGTTTCCTCGCCGAGCATGGAACCCACCGTGCCCGAGGGAAGTGTTGTACTGCTCTACCATCACGGTTCGGTGAGCCAGGGAACCCTTGTCGGTTTCCGGGCTCCGGGCGGAGAAGGAGGCACCGTGCTCAAGCGGGTCGTGGCGGTCGGCGGGCAGACGGTGTCGATTGAGGACGCCAAGCTCTTGATCGACGGCATCGAAGTGGTGGAGCCTTTCGTGGACCACTCGCGGATCGACGGCACCTACTTCGGGCCTATCACCGTCCCGGAGGATTTCGTTTTTGTACTCGGAGACAACCGGGGCGCCTCCATCGACTCCCGGGAATTCGGTCCGCTGCCCCTTGAAGCGGTGGAGGGAACGGTCCTCTGGCCCGTTCCCTGATATATGTCTTGAGATAGAACGACCTTGTTAAACAGAACGACGGCGCCCCCTCAGCCAAGCGGGCGCCGTCGTTCTGTTATTCCTGGTCGTTCTCTGGTTGTTACGCCTAGTCCTGCAGGTCGACCTCGCGGGCGACGGAAGCTCCGATCGCTTCCTTCAGGTTCTCGAGCACATCCTGCGGAACCGAGCTGTCCACGGTAAGCAGGGACAGCGCCTGGCCGCCCTCCTTGCTGCGGGCGACCTGCATGCCGGCGATGTTGATGCCGCGCTCCCCCAGCACCTGGCCGAGGGTACCGATGACACCCGGACGGTCCTGGTACAGGATCACGATCAGGTGTTCGCTGATCGGGATTTCCAGGTCGTAGCCGTTGACACCCACGAGCTTCTGGATCTGCTTGGGACCGGTCAGGGTTCCGGCAACGGAGATCTGCGACCCGTCCGACAGTGCGCCGCGGATCGTCAGGACGTTGCGGTACTCCTCAGACTCGTCGGTGGTGACCAGACGAGTGTTAATGCCCCGCTGTTCGGCCAGGACGGGGGCGTTGACGTAGGAAACCTGCTCGGAGACCACGTCGGTGAAGACGCCCTTCAGCGCGGCCAGTTCCAGTGCCTTGACGTCGAGCGAGGCGATTTCGCCTGCTACCTCAACCTCGATCTGGGTAAGGGAGTCATGCGTGAGGGCGGTGAAGATGCGGCCGAGCTTCTCGATCAGCGGGATGCCGGGACGCACATCCGGTGCGATTACTCCGCCGGCGACGTTGACGGCGTCGGGCACGAGTTCACCGGCCAGGGCGAGGCGGACTGACTTCGCGACCGAGATGCCCGCTTTCTCCTGTGCTTCTTCAGTGGAGGCGCCGAGGTGCGGAGTAACCACGACGTTGTCCATCTGGAAGAACGGCAGATCGGTGCTGGGCTCCTTGACGAATACGTCCACGCCGGCACCGGCGATCTGGCCCTCCTTCAGGGCGGTGTAGAGGGCATCCTCATCCACGAGCCCGCCGCGCGCAACATTCACAACGTAGGCGCTGCTCTTCATCTTCTGGAAGGCTGCGGTGCCCAACATCCCGACGGTCTCAGGAGTCTTCGGCATGTGGATGGTGATGAAGTCCGACTGGGCCAGGAGCTCGTCAAGGGTGACGAGCTGGACCCCGAGCTGGGCTGCCCGTGCCGAGGTGACGTAGGGATCGTAGGCGAGGATTGTGGTCCCGAAGCCCTGCAGGCGTGCCGCTACGAGAGCACCGATTCGGCCCAGGCCGATGATTCCGATCTTCTTCTCGTAGAGCTCGATGCCCGAGTACTTGGACCGCTTCCACTCGCCGCCCTTAAGCGCGCTGCTGGCCTGCGGGATGTGCCGGGCGAGGCTCAGGATGTGTCCAACGGTGAGTTCGGCGGCCGAGATGATGTTCGATGTAGGGGCATTGACCACCATGACACCGGCCTGCGTTGCGGCCTTGATGTCCACGTTGTCCAGTCCCACGCCGGCGCGGGCGATGACCTTGAGCCTCGGCGCCGCCGCAATCGCTTCCGCGTCCACCTGGGTGGCCGAACGCACCAGGATGGCATCCACGTCGGCAATGGCGGCCAGGAGCTTCGAGCGGTCGGCCCCGTCGGTCTGTCGAATCTCGAAGTCCGGTCCGAGTGCGTCCACGGTTGCCGGCGAGAGTTCTTCAGCAAGGAGAACTACTGGTTTTTCCACGGGGTGATCCTTCGCGATGCTTTGGGCAGGAGAATTGGAGGGACATAGGTCGCCGAATAACGCCCAGTCTAGTCAGGAGCACTATAACGCCCACTTTGTTACCCACGATTTTGGGAATGGCGGAGTGAGATGAGTGCCACACACGGCAACGGCCGGGACGGCGAATGCTCGCCGGCCCGGCCGTTGCGTGAGCTATCCGATGAAGGATCAGCGGGCAGCGGAACCTTCTGTGTAGTCGTCCTCCGTCTTCCAGGAGAACAGCTTGCGCAGTTCGCGGCCGGTAGCTTCGATCGGGTGGTCCTCGCCCTTCTTGCGGAGCTCGAGGAACTCGGGCCCGCCGGCGTCCTGGTCGTCGATGAAGCGCTTCGCAAAGGCACCGCTCTGGATATCGGCGAGAACGGCCTTCATGTTCTCCTTCACCTCAGGGGTGATAACGCGCGGTCCGGAGACGTAGTCGCCGTACTCGGCGGTGTCGGAGACGGACCAGCGCTGCTTGGCAATGCCGCCCTCCCACATCAGGTCGACAATCAGCTTGAGCTCGTGGAGAACCTCGAAGTAGGCGATCTCCGGCTTGTAGCCGGCCTCGGTAAGGGTTTCGAAGCCGTACTGGATCAGCTGGGACGCACCGCCGCAGAGCACAGCCTGCTCGCCGAACAGGTCCGTCTCGGTCTCTTCGGTGAAGGTGGTCTCGATGACGCCCGCACGGGTGCCGCCGATGGCCTTGGCGTAGGACAGGGCAAGGTCACGGGCTTTGCCGGTGAAGTCCTGTTCCACTGCGATCAGGTCGGGGATACCGCGGCCGGCCTCGAATTCCCGGCGGACGGTGTGTCCCGGCGCCTTGGGCGCAACAAGCGCGACGTCGACATCAGCCGGCGGCTGGATGTAACCGAAGCGGATGTTGAAGCCGTGACCGAAGAACAGGGCGTCGCCGGCCTTCAGGTTCGGAGCGATGTCCTCTGCGTAGACGTGGCGCTGTACCTGGTCCGGGGTGAGGACCATGATCACGTCCGACTCGGCAACTGCCTCGGCGACGTTGACCACCCGCAGGCCCTCGGCCTCGGCCTTGGCGCGGGACTTGGAGCCTTCCTTGAGGCCGACGCGTACGTCAACGCCGGAGTCCCGCAGGTTCAGCGCGTGCGCATGGCCCTGGCTGCCGTACCCGATGACAGCCACAGTGCGGCCCTGGATGATCGAAAGGTCTGCGTCGTCGTCGTAAAACAACTGGGTCACTTGTATATCTCCTGTGTGATGATTCTTGCCGCCCACCTGGCGTGGACAAGCGGTTTCGGGTACTTGGTGCTGACGCCGGTTACTCCCGCAGTTGCAGGGGCACCAGCCGGTACGCCTAGGCGCTCCTCAGCGCGCGGTCGCTCATGGACTTGGCGCCTCGGCTGATTGCCAGCGTTCCCGACTGCACTATCTCGCGGATGCCGAACGGCTCCAGCACTGACAGCAGTGCTGAGAGCTTTTCGGCGGTGCCGGTGGCTTCGATGATCAGCGAGTCTGTGGACACGTCAACCACTGAAGCACGGAACAGATCTGCTGCCTGGGTTACCTGCAGCCGTGTTGCGGCATCCGCACGGACCTTGACCAGGATGTGGTCGCGCTGCACGGAAGATTCGGGAACAAGCTCAACGATCTTGATGACGTTGATGAGCTTGTTGAGTTGCTTGGTGACCTGCTCGAGCAGGTCACCCTCGGCCTCGACGACGACGGTGATCCGGGACATTCCGGAAACTTCCGTCGGGCCGACGGCCAGTGAGTTGATGTTGAAGGCACGCCGGGCGAACAGGCTGGCCACGCGGGTCAGCACGCCGGGAACGTCCTCGACCAGTACGGAAAGGGTGTGACGGGCCATGGTTAGTCCTCCTGCTCCCAGTCCGGGGTCAAGTTGCGGGCGATCTGGATGAGGTCGTTGCTGACTCCTGCGGGCACCATCGGCCACACCATGGAGTCGCGGCTGACTACAAAGTCGACGACGACGGGGCGATCGTTGATTTCCAGCGCCTGCTGGATGGTGGCATCGATATCCTCGTCCCGCTCGCAACGCAGGCCGGCGCAGCCGTAGGCATCGGCAAGCTTCACGAAGTCAGGGACCCGCAGGGTGTTGTGGCCGGTGTTCAGGTCCGTGTTGGAGTAGCGGCCCTCATAGAAGAGCGTCTGCCACTGCCGCACCATGCCCAGCGACGAGTTGTTGATGACGGCGACCTTGATCGGGATGTTGTTGATGACGCACGTGGCCAGTTCCTGGTTGGTCATCTGGAAGCAGCCGTCGCCGTCGATTGCCCAGACCACACGGTCGGGACTGCCCACCTTGGCACCCATGGCAGCCGGAACGGCGTAGCCCATGGTTCCGAGCCCGCCCGAGTTGAGCCAGGCGTGGGGGCGCTCGTACTTGATGAACTGGGCCGCCCACATCTGGTGCTGGCCGACGCCGGCTACGTAAACACCTTCCGGGCCGGTGAGCTCACCGATGCGCTGGATGACGTGCTGCGGCGCGGAAAGACCGTCCTCGGGCTTTGTGAATCCGATGGGGTAGCTTTCGCGCAGGCGATCCAGGACGGTCCACCAGTCGCTGTAGTCCGGAGCGCCAGCGCTGAACTGCTCGCGCAGGGCCGCGGTGAACTCGGGGATGATCTCCTTGACGGATCCCACGATCGGAACGTCGGCCGTGCGGTTCTTCGAGATCTCCGCGGGGTCGATGTCGGCGTGGATCACCTTCGCGCCGGGGGCGAAGCTCGAGAGCACACCGGTGACCCGGTCGTCGAACCGCGCGCCGAGGGTGATCAGGAGGTCGGACTGCTGCAGAGCGGTCACAGCGGCCACTGACCCATGCATGCCCGGCATGCCCAGGTGCTGCGGGTGGGAATCGGGGAAAACGCCGCGCGCCATCAGGGTGGTGACCACCGGGGCGCCGACCAGTTCAGCCAGCTCCAGCAGCTCCGCCGAGGCGTGCGCCTTCACAACGCCGCCGCCGACGTAGAAGACCGGCCGCTCTGAAGCCATGATGAGGCGGGCGGCTTCGCGGACCTGCTTGGAATGCCCGCGGACCACCGTCCGGTACCCGGGGATGTCAACCTTTGGAGGCCAGGAGAAGGTCATCGGGCCCTGCTGGGCGTCCTTGGTGATATCGACCAGCACGGGCCCGGGCCGCCCCGTGGTGGCGATGTGGAATGCCTCAGCGAGCACTCGGGGGATGTCGTCCGCGTGGGTCACCAGGTAGGAGTGCTTGGTGATCGGCATGGTGATGCCCACGATGTCGGCTTCCTGGAACGCGTCAGATCCGATGACGCCGCTGGAGACCTGTCCGGTGATGGCAACCATGGGCACGGAGTCCATGTGCGCATCCGCGATGGCGGTCACCAGGTTCGTGGCGCCGGGTCCGGAGGTGGCGATGCAGACGCCGGGTCGGCCGGTGACCATCGCGTACCCCTGTGCCGCGTGTCCGGCTCCCTGCTCATGCCGAACGAGGACGTGGCGCAGCTTGCTCGACGCCATGAGGGGGTCATACGTGGGAAGGATGGCGCCGCCGGGAAGCCCGAAGATGTCATCGACGCCGAGTTCCTCGAGCGAGCGGACGATTGCCGCCGATCCGGCCATCTGCGTGGGCGGCACGACGCGGTTCGGTCCGAGCACGGCGGAGGACGAACCGGCCGCTGCGACCGACTCCCTTGCCGTCTGCTGGGCCGGTGCCGCCGGAGCGGGCTGTTTGGCTGCCATCAGCGCCGGACTGATGGGCGATCCCTTGGACATCCTTGACTTCCTTTATTCAGCACAGCCGCGTGGCTGCGTAAACGTTTTGCGCCTGTGCTCGGTGGGAACAAAAAAACCCCTCAGCCTGGTGGGCTCTGCGAGGGGTTTGCGCGTGACGTAGTGGTACCAGTCGGGGCTTTAGGCCACGCGCTTGGTAACTAGGACTACGGATACGAGCTGCATATCTGTAGTTTTCACTCCCCCGCGGGGAGTGTCAACAAGGGCCCCTCGCGTCTCATTATATGGACATGGCATCCCGGTTACTGGACACTAACTAAACGACGACGACGGCTTGCCTGCCGCCGTCGTCGTTCCGTCAGGAGCGGGGCGCTGGATGCGCTCTAGCCGCAGTAAGCGCCCTCGGATGCCGAGTGGACCAGCTTGGAGTACTTCGCAAGTACCCCCCTGGTGTAGCGCGCGGGAAGCGGCTGCCAGCCGACCTTGCGGCGGTCCAGTTCCTCGGGGTCGACCAGGAGGTCGAAGGTCCGGTTGGGAATGTCAACGCGGATCCGGTCACCGTCCTGCACAAAGGCGATCGGCCCGCCGTCGACAGCTTCCGGCGCAACGTGCCCGATGCACAGGCCGGTGGTACCGCCGGAGAAGCGTCCGTCAGTGAGCAGCAGGACGTCCTTGCCCAGGCCTGCGCCCTTGATTGCGCCGGTGATGGCGAGCATCTCGCGCATACCCGGGCCGCCCTTGGGACCTTCATAGCGGATCACGACGACGTCGCCCGCCTTGACCTCGCCGGCCGCCAGCGCCTTCAGGGCACCCTGCTCACGCTCGAACACGCGTGCGGTGCCTTCGAACACCTCGGCGTCGAACCCGGCGGTCTTCACCACGGCTCCCTCGGGAGCCAGGCTGCCGCGCACGATGGTGATGCCACCGGTCTTGTGGATCGGGTTGTCCAGCGCACGCAGGATCTTGCCGTCGAGGTCCGGCGGGTTGATGGCCTCGAGGTTCTCTGCGAGGGTCTTGCCGGTAACGGTGAGGACGTCGCCGTGCAGGAGTCCGGCGTCGAGCAGCGCCCGCATGATGACCGGCACGCCGCCGATTTTGTCCACATCAGTCATCACGTAGCGGCCGAAGGGCTTCAGGTCGCCGAGGTGCGGCACCCTGTCGCCGATCCGGTTGAAGTCCTCCAGGGTGAGGTCCACCTCGGCTTCACGGGCTATGGCGAGCAGGTGCAGCACGGCGTTGGTTGATCCGCCGAACGCCATGGTGACCGCGATCGCGTTCTCGAACGCTTTCCTGGTCATGATGTCGCGGGCGGTGATGCCCAGGCGCAGCAGGTTCACGACGGCTTCGCCGGACTTGCGGGCGAACTCGTCACGCCGGCGGTCTGCCGAGGGCGGCGCTGCCGAACCCGGCAGGGACATTCCGAGCGCTTCCCCGATGCACGCCATGGTGTTGGCGGTGTACATACCGCCGCATGCCCCTTCACCCGGGCAGATAGCGCGTTCGATGCGATCAAGGTCCCCCTTGGACATCTTGCCGGCGGCACACGCGCCCACGGCCTCGAACGCGTCGATGAGGGTAACTTCCTTCTCCGTGCCGTCCTCGAGCTTGACCCAGCCCGGCATGATCGACCCGGCGTACAGGAAGACGCTCGAGAGGTTGAGCCGCGCGGCCGCCATCAGCATGCCCGGCAGCGACTTGTCACAGCCTGCAAGAAGGACGGAGCCGTCAATCCGCTCGGCCTCCATGACGGTCTCCACCGAGTCGGCGATCACTTCGCGGGAAACCAGGGAGAAGTGCATGCCCTCGTGCCCCATCGAAATGCCGTCGGAGACGGAGATGGTCCCGAACTGCATGGGGAACCCGCCGGCTGCGTGGACGCCCTCCTTGGCGCCCTGGGCCAGACGGTTCAGGGAGAGGTTGCACGGCGTGATTTCGTTCCACGAACTCGCAACACCGATCTGGGGCTTGACGAAGTCATCGTCGCCCATGCCGACAGCACGCAGCATTCCGCGGGCCGGTGCACGCTCGATGCCGTCGGTGACCGCACGGCTTCTCGGTTTGATATCAGGAGTTACTTTGGTTTCGCTTTCCACGCTCATGAGTAAAAGTCTAGGCCCGGCGCGGTACCGCTCATGCCCATGACCTACCTGTTACGCACGTTGCACAGCACGCCGACCGATCAGCCGTTGTCGCGTTCCGTTCGCCACGGACCGGGAACCATGAGATTGATAGGTGCCTTTCCTGCGGCAAGCACCTCGAGCTGGCTGCGGAGGAATCGGACGATGCGCGGCCAGAACGCTCCCGTGTTGCCGCCGATGTGGGGGGTGATGATTGCGTTCTCCGCACCCCACAGCGGATGGTCCTCGGGTAGCGGCTCCGGGTCGAAGACGTCAATGGCCGCGTTGAGACGCCCGCTAAGCACCTCGGCCGTGAGCGCGTCGGAGTCGACGACGGCGCCGCGGGCCACGTTGACCACGAGCGCTCCGTCGGGAAGCGCAGCCAGGACGTCGCGGTCCACCAGCCCACGGGTGGAATCGGTGAGCGGCGTGATGACGATGAGCACATCGTGATGAGCGGCGAGCTCAAGCAGTTCGTCGCTGCCGTGAACCGTTCCGCGCTCATCCGTCCGTGCAGTGCTGCCCACCCGGGTGAGTTCCACTTCGAAGGCATCCAGGCGCCGGGCGATCTCCGCCCCGATACCGCCTACTCCGAGCAGCAGCACCTTACGGTCAGCAAGCCCCGGGTAGCGCTTGGGTTGCCACACTCCGGCACTCTGGTTACGCACCGCGACGTCGATCCCCCGCAGTGAGGCGAGCGCGAGCCCGACTGCCAGCTCGGCTGTGGCAGCCGCGTGGACACCGGAGGCGCTCGCCACCCCGACGCCGTCCCCTACCATCGCGGCAACGTTCTCATAGCCCGTGGATTGGGCCTGGACGAGCTGGAGATCCGGTACGGACTGCAGCGGCTCCGTGAAATCTTCACTCAGGTTGTAGGGGAGGATGACGGCGTCGATGTCCTTCAACTCCACTCCGTCAGGCGCACTCCGAAAATCCCAGCAGACGAGGTTGATCCCGTCCGGAACCGGCTGTAGGGCTTCAAAAAGGTCTTGGTCAGGGACGGTCACCGTACGGATCGATGGAAGAGTCATGGGGCCAGCGTATCCGCACCGCGGACCTGTACGAGCGGAGTATGGACAGCCTGCAGCGACGGTCGTACCGTTCTAGGCATGCGATTTCCCCGGCATCTGCGGGGTGTCTTGCCCGTCTTGGCCATCGCGCTTTCAGTGGTGGCAGCTGGTTCCGGCTGCTCTCCCGCTCCGGAGCCGGCTCCTAGGGTGGCCGGCACAACCCAGCCAGCCTCGTCGGCGCCGGGAACGTCCGGTCCGGCAGCAGAGAGCAGGGCGCCCGGAACTGCCGAAGCCGCGACGCCGTTGGCCCCACCGAACCTGGTGCCGAAGGGCGAGATTGCCGCCGGACTTGGTACCCCCTGGTCCATGGCGTTTCTCCCGAACGGCGACCTCCTCGTCACGGAGCGGGAAACAGGCGAGGTGAAGCGGATCTCCGGCGGCCAGGTGGAAGTAATCGGGGTGCTTCCGGAAGCGGTGGGAGCCGGCGGTGAAGGCGGCCTGCTGGGCATCGCGGTGGGCCCGGACTTTGAATCCGACCCCCGCCTCTACCTGTACTTCACTGGCCCGGAAGACAATCGCGTGGTGTACGTTCCCTACGGTGAAGAAGGACTAGGCGAGCCCGTACCCATCCTGACGGGGCTGCCCAAGGCGAACATCCATAACGGGGGCCGGATCAAATTCGGGCCGGACGGGCACCTTTACGTAGGTACGGGCGACGCCGCCGGCGCCGAGCAGGCACAGGATCCCGACAACCCCGCGGGGAAGATCCTGCGGGTCACAGGAGACGGCGACCCCGCCCCCGGCAACCCCTTCGGCACGAAGGTCTACTCGCTGGGGCATCGCAACGTACAGGGGCTCGCCTGGGACTCCGACGGGAGGCTGTGGGCGAGCGAGTTCGGACCCGACCGCGACGACGAGCTCAATCTCATCACGCCCGGCGGCAACTATGGCTGGCCGGAAGTCACCGGCGCTCCCGGGCATGAGGACTATGTGGACGCGAAGGTGGTCTGGCCCTCGACTGCCACGTCGTCTCCCAGCGGCATGGCAATCATTGACGACACCGCCTACATCGGGGGGCTCCGCGGAGAACGTCTCTGGCAGGTCCCGCTCAACGCTGAGTCAGCGAGTGAACCCGTCAGCCACTTCCAGGGGGAATACGGCCGCCTCCGCGACACAATCGCCGGGCCCGATGGAGAACTGCTGGTCGCGACCAATGAGACCGGCGGGTCCCGAATCCTTCGGTTCAGCCTTGATTGATGACAGAAACAAAAAACCCTCCCAATCCGGTTTGCCCCGGATTGGGAGGGTTTTCATTGTGGTGCACCCCCCGGGACTCGAACCCGGAACCCATTGATTAAGAGTCAATTGCTCTGCCAGTTGAGCTAGAGGTGCCTGCGGAATTTGCCCTGGCTTTCATCCTGACCGCGTTCCGCAACAGCACTAAACTCTACCAGCACCTCGCCCGAAAACCGAAATCGGGAGGCTGAGTGTGAGCCATCGCACGATCAGGGGCGGGATTTGCAGTGTCCCTGCCCGTTCCTAATGAAGGAGTCAGCGCACCGGTGCCTCGTTCTCGGACAAAATGTCGCCGGCGTTTTCCGAATCAGGAGCCGCACCGGGAAGCCCTGCATCAAGATTCCATCGTGGCGCCCCAAGGTCGCGGATTACCGCCTGCAGGTGACCGCGCAGTGCTCCTGCGGTCAGACCATCCCCTGCTATGAGTGTCCGCTCAACGTCCTGTGCCTCCTTCAGCACGCGGCGGCCCTCGCTGGTAATGGAGACGGTATGGCTTCGCTTATCCAGGTCGCTGCGCACCTTGGAGATATGTCCGCGGGCCTCAAGCCGGGAGAGCGTCTTTCCCATAGTCTGCGCCTGCACGCGGACCATCTGGGCCAGGCTTGCCTGGGTCATCGCCCCCTGTGATTCGAGAACCCCCAGGGCAATCACGCCAGCGTGAGTGACGCCGATCGAAACCAGTCGCTCATTCCAAGCATGTTCAACCAGGCGAGCGGCCGTTGTCAGCAGGCGGCCAGTCGGCCATTGCTCGAGATCCGGCATATGCTACAAACTTCCTTCCGCCCCGCACCGCCTCATGCGGTATCGCCGGGGACCTTCAAATTCACCCCGAATATGATAGCTACGGCATCAGGGGGAAACCGGCGGATTCCACACCGCCGATGCACAATCGAGACCAACAAAGGAAGGCTTCCATGTCTGAACGGCTGCACATCGGAGACCGCGCTCCGGATTTCACGCTTCAGTCCGCTGACGGCTCAACCGTGTCCCTCAGTGACTTCGCAGGGGAAAACGTGGTTGTGTACTTCTACCCCGCAGCTGCAACGCCGGGCTGCACCACCCAAGCCTGCGACTTCCGCGACAACCTCGCGTCGCTGGGCTCGGCAGGCTACCGAGTGGTGGGAATCTCGCCTGACACTCCGAAGAAACTGCTTTCCTTCACTGAAGCGGAGTCGCTCACCTTCCCGCTGCTCTCCGACCCCGACCATGCTGTTGCGGAGGAGTGGGGCGCCTGGGGTGAAAAGAAGAACTATGGCAAGACTTACGAGGGCCTGATCCGGTCCACCGTTGTGGTCGACGGATCGGGCCAGGTGGCGCTGGCCCAATACAACGTCCGCGCGACCGGACACGTGGCCAAACTGCGTCGCGACCTCGGGCTCGACTGAGCTCCAGTACAATGGAGGGGCGCCGGATGGATAATCTCCTTCCTGCGTTCCACACGCGCGAGTGGCGAAATTGGCAGACGCGCTGGATTTAGGTTCCAGTGTCTTCGGACGTGGGGGTTCGAGTCCCCCCTTGCGCACCTCTACAAGTGCACTTCGGCCCGGCCGGAGTGCACTTGTGCGTTAAGCCCCAACCCGGTGAACTTTCACAATTTTCTTCCTCTCCCCACCCATCCGCGTCGCCCTTCCGATCGAACCATGCCCGAGACATCGATCCGATGTCCGTCCCAAGACAGAGCGGCCCTTTGATTGGGTCCAAGGAAGACAAGGAGAAGTGGAATGGAACTGTTGAAGCGCAGGAACCTGTCCGTATTCGGTCTCGCGGCGGTAACCATGTTCAGTCTGGCGGCCTGTGGAGGTGGCAACACCTCCACAGCCAGTGAAGCGGAGACAGCGGAAGCATCGGAAACATCCGAATCCTCGACCATGGAGTCCTCCGCTCCGGAGGCGAGCGGAGAAGCCTCGGGTGAGGCCATGGACCCCGCTGCGAACCTCGTAGGACCAGGCTGTGCGGACTATGCCGAAATGGTGCCTGACGGCGACGGGTCGGTCGCGGGAATGGCTGAAGCGCCTGTAGCCGAAGCAGCCTCCAATAATCCCCTGCTGACCCAGTTGACTGCCGCTGTATCAGGGGAGCTCAACCCGGAGGTGAATCTTGTAGACACGCTCAACGGTGGTGAATTTACCGTCTTTGCACCGGTCGATGAGGCGTTCGAGGCCCTCGACACCGCGACGGTTGAGTCCCTGCAGACCGATGCGGATCTACTCTCCGGCATCCTCACCTACCACGTTGTGGAAGGGCAGCTGGCTCCGGACGAGGTAGCGGGGAAGCACACCACGGTGAACGGGGCCGAACTGACGGTCGAGGGCGAAGGTGATGCCATCACCGTAGGCGAGGAAGGAGCAGCAGTGATCTGCGGCGGCGTACAGACGGCCAACGCCACCGTCTACCTCATCGATGCCATCCTGATGCCTCCTGCCCAGTAACTGCCTTTCAGAGACAGCAGGAATACTCCCTGATCCGGCTCCTCCACCGATGGTCAGGGATGCAGTGGGTGCCTGCGCCGAGCGCAGGCACCCACGTTCATGCGGGCAATGTGCGCGGTGCTCTGCCCGTCACGGTGCAGAACACGTTCAGGGGACGTGGAGCAAGGTGGCCTAGACTGGGGATTCCGTTCCCGCCTTTACCCACCACACGCGCGCCCCAAGGAAGCTATGCCACCGAGTCCCAAGCACCGCCGTCGTGCATCCTGGACTCTTTTGCAGCGTCTTGCCGGAGCAGCCGCTGTCCTGGGATTGACCGCCTGCACAGCGGTGGATCCGGCGCCGGTCACTCCCAGCAGCCAGGCACCCACGGAGCAGGCCACGGCAGCCCTGGGCAATCCCACCGGCTCGTTCACCTTCGGCACCGCTGCGGGGCCGGTAGGGCTCGATCCCGCACTTGTAGCAGACACCGAGTCATACCGCATCACTCGCCAGATCATGGAGGGGCTTGTCGGCGTGGATCCGCTGACGAGTGAACCAGCTCCCCTGCTCGCAACTTCCTGGGAGGAACGGGACCAGGGACGGGCATATACTTTCGACCTGCGCCAGGACGTGGTCTTCCACGACGGTGAACCGTTCAACGCGGAGGCAGTGTGCGCCAACTTCGAGCGCTGGTACACCATGCCGCCGGAAACCCGGGAACTCGACGCCACCATTGCGTTCAAGTCGGTTTTCAAGGCCTTCTCGGATGCGCCCGGGGAATCGCTCTACGAGTCCTGCCGGCCCCTCGGAGAGTACAAGGTGCTTATTCAGCTGACGGGCCGCCTGACCTCATTCATTCCGGCCCTCGCGCTGCCCGCTTTCGGAATGGCATCACCGCGTGCCCTCGAGGAGCTCGACGCGAACCGCCTGGACACCGAACGTGACGGCCGGCAGCTGTCCAAATTCGCGCTCAATCCCGTGGGCACCGGACCCTTCACGTTCGAGGCGTGGTCCGATGATCAGGTGATCCTCAACTCCTTCGAAGGGTACTGGGGCAACCGTGGCGAAATCAGGACCGCTACCTTCCGCACCATCCCACACACTGACGCCCGGCTTCGCGCCCTCCTGCGTGGTGAGATCGACGGCTACGACCTCGTCACTGTGGACAACGCAGCGGAACTGGCGCGCGAGGGACAGATCATCCTGCAGCGCGATCCCTACTCCGTGTTGTATCTCGGCATGAACCAGGACTTCCCGGGCGTCGACGATGTCCTGTTTCGGCAGGCAGTGGCGCATGCGATCGACAAACAGGCACTGATCGAAGGCCGTTTCCTGAACGGGACCAGTCCCGCACAGCAGTTCCTGCCGCCCAAGCTCGGAGTGTCGGACGAAGACATCACCGAGTACGAATACAACCCCGAGAGAGCGGCCGAGCTCCTAGCGGAGGCGGGATACGACGGCGAGCCCCTTCCCTTCCACTACCCGCGCAACGTATCGCGGCCCTACCTGTCCTCTCCCGAGAAGGTATACGCCGAACTGAGCCGTCAGCTGACGGCGGCAGGCTTCAATATCCAGCCGGTTCCCACGGAGTGGTCGGAGGGGTACCTTGAGGCAGTCCAGAACGACGACGACAGGGCATTCCATCTGCTCGGCTGGAGCGGCAGCTACCAGGACCCGGATACTTTCGTCGGTCCTCTCTTCGCTGCCTACGGCGAGGAGTTCGCCTTCAGGGACGCGCAGCTCTTCAGCAAGGTTGCGCGTGCCGTCACCCTTCCGAACGGCGAGGAACGAACCGCTGCCTACCGCGACATCAGCGACTCGATTGCCGCTGACCTGCCTGCCGTCCCCCTCGCATTTCCAATCTCCGCCGCCGTCGTATCTCCGCGCGTCCTCACCTACCCTGTCAGCCCGGTGATGCACGAAGTCTTCAACGCAATTGACCTGGCCGACGTCGAGCCGGAAACGTCCACCGGCGGCAGCTGACGCGACGGCCGGTGTGGGACGAGGATCACGTCCTTGAGTGACCCTCCAATTTAGGGAACCCACCCGCCAGAGGCTACGCTTCTTAGGCTAGCGCCCTTGCTATTGGAGACCCATCGTGACTGCTGACAGCCAGGCGGGAAAGCCCGCGAACCACACTGACGTCGTTCTCATCGGCGGCGGAATCATGAGCGCCACCCTTGGCGCATTTCTCAAGCAGCTGCAGCCTGACTGGAGCATCACCCTCTTCGAGCGCCTCGACCGCGCAGGACTGGAAAGCTCCGACCCCTGGAACAACGCCGGAACCGGTCACGCTGCCCTCTGCGAACTGAACTACGCACCCGCAGCCAAGGACGGCTCGGTTGATCCCGCGAAGGCAGTTGCCATCAACGAGCAGTTCCATGTCTCGCGCCAGTTCTGGGCGCACATGGTCTCGAACGGACACCTGGGCGACCCGGGAAGCTTCATCAACGCGGTTCCGCACATGAGCTTTGTCTGGGGTGAAAACAACGTCAACTACCTGCGCAACCGGTATGAGGCCCTGCGCGCCCAGCCTCTGTTCAAGTCCATGGAGTTCTCCACCGACCACTCCACCATCGCCGAGTGGGCGCCGCTGATCATGAAGGACCGCAACGCGTCCCAGCCGGTCGCCGCCTCCCGCGTTGCAGGCGGCACTGACGTTGATTTCGGAGCGCTCACCCGCGGACTCACCAGCTACCTCGCGGAGAACGACGTCGACCTCCGCTACGGTCACGACGTCACCAACCTTTCGAAGACTTCACAGAACCGCTGGGACGTAACGGTTCGCAACCGGGCAACCGGGCAGCAGCACACGGTGAACACCCGCTTCGTGTTCATCGGCGCAGGCGGTGGTGCCCTCCATCTGCTCCAGAAGAGCGGCATCCCCGAAGGGCGCGGCTTCGCAGGCTTCCCGGTCTCCGGTCAGTTCCTCCGCTGCACCGATCCCGAGACAGTCAGCCAGCACAACGCCAAGGTTTACGGACAGGCCTCGGTCGGAGCGCCGCCGATGTCCGTGCCGCACCTGGATACCCGCTATGTCAACGGCGAGCGTTCCCTTCTGTTCGGCCCCTACGCCGGCTTCTCCACCAAGTTCCTCAAGCGGGGCTCGCTGCTGGATCTGCCCACCTCCATCCGTCCCTCCAACCTCATCCCGATGCTTGCGGTCGGCAAGGACAACATGCCGCTGACCAAGTACCTCATCACCGAGGTGCTCAAGAAGCGCGAGGCGAAGAACGAATCCCTCAACGAGTTCGTACCGTCCACCGACGGCAACCGGTGGGAACTGATCACCGCCGGCCAGCGTGTACAGGTCATCAAGAAGGCACCCGGAAAGGGCGGCGTACTTCAGTTCGGCACCGAGGTCATCACCTCGGCGGACGGTACCGTCGGCGCGCTGCTGGGAGCCTCGCCGGGCGCATCGACGGCGGCCCCGATCATGATCGAGCTGATTCGCCGCTGCTTCCCGGAGCAGCTTGCAGCCTGGGAGCCCAAGCTCAAGGAGATGATTCCGGGGTATGGCACGCGGCTCAACGAGAATGAGTCACTGGCCGACGACATCCAGGCGATGACGGACAGGGTCCTCGGACTCAACTAACCGCGGCGCCACCGGACGGGTTGGCCGCAGAAGGCAGAACCGATGTTTCGACTGGCGCAGCTCTCACTGGGAAACCGTGCGCTGATCGCGCTGATCACTGTCTTCGCGGCAGTATTCGGTGTGATCACAATGGGTTCCCTGAAGCAGGAACTCATTCCATCCCTCGAGTTCCCGCAGATCACCGTCGTCTCGACGGTGCCCGGAGCCGGCCCGGAGTACCTGGACAAACAGGTCAGCGAGCCCCTCGAAAGCGCCTTGAGCGGTGTCGAGGGGCTCGAGTCGTCCTCGGCCACCTCCCGCAACGGCGTCTCGACCATCAGCCTCATGTTCGCCTATGGCACGGACCTTGACCGGGCCCGGGGGCAGGTGGACCGGGCCATCTCATCGGCTCGCCCGCTGCTTCCCGAAGACGTCGAGCCGCAGTCCCTGGCGGGCAGCGTCAATGACCTGCCCGTGGTTTTCATGGCGGTTTCGTCTGATCGATCGTTGAGCGAACTCGGCGAGGAGCTCTCCCGCCTTACCGTCCCGCGACTGCAGAAGGTCGAGGGCGTACGCAGCGCGGACATCACGGGTGGAGCCGAGCAGCACATTTCGATCCTGCCGCGGCAGGATGACCTCCGCGCCCAGGGTCTGTCCGTCGGAGATATCGCCGATTCCCTCGAAAACAACGGCGCACTCTTCCCTGTCGGCACGCTGGAGGAAGGCGAGCGCTCGCTGACCGTCCAGGCTGGAAGTCCCATCGCGTCCCTCGACGACATCCGGAACCTGCCGATCCTGCCCGCGGAACCAGCCGACTCCCCCGCCGCGCCCGGCACCGGTCTGCCCGGGGTTTCCGGTGCACCGGATACTCCGGTGACCCCTGTGACTATCGGCCAAGTTGCAGAGGTGGCAATTGCCGACGACGACGCCACCTCCATCACGCGGACCAACGGCGTCGAAACACTCGCCCTGACCGTCACCAAAGTGCCGTCAGCGGACACGGTCACAGTCTCCAACGCGGTCAGCACATTGATCCCCGAGCTGGAGACGGAGTTGGGCGACGGGGCCGACATCACCGTAATCTTCGACCAGGCGCCGTTCATCGAGCGGTCGATCGCCAACCTCACCACTGAGGGTCTGCTGGGGCTGGGTTTCGCCGTCCTCATCATCCTGGTCTTCCTGCTCTCCGTCCGCTCCACCCTGGTGACGGCGCTGTCCATTCCACTGTCCCTGCTGATCACCTTCATCGGGCTGGCCGCTACCGGCTATTCCCTCAACATCCTGACGCTGGGCGCACTGACCATTGCGATCGGGCGCGTGGTCGATGACTCGATCGTGGTCATCGAGAACATCAAGCGGCACCTGAATTACGGCGAAGACAAGCGAACGGCAATCCTTACTGCGATTCGTGAGGTTGCCGGTGCCATCACGGCGTCAACGCTGACCACTGTGGCGGTGTTCGCTCCGATCGCGTTTGTCGGCGACCTGGCCGGAGAACTGTTCCGGCCGTTCGCACTCACCGTGACCATCGCACTCCTGGCTTCGCTGGCCGTGTCCCTGACAATCGTCCCGGTACTCGCGTACTGGTTCCTGCCGCGCACGCAGTCTCCGAATGAACCAGGCGAAGAGCGCCCCCGAGGATTCAGCCCCTCTGCGGAGCAACGGCGGCGCGCCGAGGAGAAGGAGCAGCGTTCCTGGCTCCAGCGTGGTTACCTCCCCGTTCTCGCCGTTACCCAGCGGCACCCCGTGTGGACCGTCGTCGCAGGCGTGCTGGTGCTGGCGGGCACGGTTGCGATGGTGCCGTTCATGCAGACCAATCTCCTGGGCAACACCGGCCAGAACAGCTTCAGTGTCACCCAGCGGCAGCAGCCCGGCTCGAGCCTGGAGAACACGGTTGCCGAAGCAGAGCGCGTTGAGGAGGTCCTGTCCCGGTTCGAGGCCGTCCGGGATGTACAGGTGACCGTTGGAAACGCGTCCGGCGCCGTGGGGGCCCGCTTTTCCGCGGGCGCTGCCACCGCCCAGTTCACGGTGACCACCGAGGAAGACGCCGACCAGCAGCAGTTACAGAACGAGGTTCGAAGCGCGCTCGATGATCTTCAGGACGCCGGAGAAATCTCGGTGTCCAGCCAGCAGGGCGGGTTCGGCACGTCGAACACCGTCGACGTCAACATCACGGCACCGGAACCCGGCGTGCTCTTCGAAGCGAGCGACGCCGTCGTCAGCGCCATGGACGGCCTGCCGGGCGCCCGCGATGTCACCAGCAACCTTGAGTCGGCCCAACCGCAGATCCAGATCAGCGTCGACCGTGCAGCCGCCGTTCAGGCGGGCCTCACGGAGAGCCAGATCGGCGGGCTGCTTGGGGGCAGCATCAGCGCCCTTCCGGGTGGCACCGTACGGCTCGACGCAACCGACTACCCCATTCTCATCGGTGAAGGCACCGAGATCACCGGCCTTGACCAACTGCGCGACCTCACCCTGCCCGGCCCGGCCGGGCCAGTGCGGCTCACGGACGTCGCAACCGTGGAGGAGGTGGAGGTACCGCTGACAATCACCAGTTCCAACGGCGAACGGACTGCTCGCGTGTCGATCGCGCCCTCCGAGGACAACCTCGGTGCCCTCACCGCGGCGGTGACGGAGCGGCTGGAGGCTGTATCGCTACCTGCGGGCGCGGCCGTTGAGCTTGGTGGTGCTTCGGAGCAGCAGGCGGAGTCCTTCGGGCAACTGTTCCTTGCGTTGTGGGCGGCTGTCGCGATCGTCTACGTCATCATGGTGGCCACGTTCAAGAGCCTCATCCAGCCGCTGATCCTGCTGGTCTCCGTGCCCTTTGCCGCGACCGGCGCGATCGCCCTGCTGGTCATCACCCAGATCCCCCTGGGCCTGCCATCGCTGATCGGCATGCTGATGCTGGTGGGCATCGTGGTGACCAACGCGATTGTCCTCATCGACCTCATCAACCAGTACCGTCGGCCCCACGACGGCGCTCCCGGCCTCAGCGTCGCCGAGGCAATCACGCGCGGCGCCCGGCAGAGGCTGCGCCCGATCCTCATGACGGCCCTCGCGACAGTCTTCGCGCTCACTCCCATGGCGCTCGGGCTCACAGGGGAAGGCGGGTTCATTTCCCAGCCGCTCGCCGTCGTCGTCATTGGCGGTCTTGTCTCCTCCACGCTCCTGACCCTCGTGCTGGTGCCTGTCCTTTACAGGCTGGTGGAAGGACGGCGTGAGCGCCGGAATGAGCCGAACGACGAGTGGGAACAAATCCGTGAGGAGGCCGGTTACACGGTACAGTAGATGCAAATGCATGTACTTCATAAGGAGGAATTCCATGCAGATCGGTATCTTCACTGTCGGCGACGTGACGGTCGACCCCACCAACGGCACCGCCCCCACCGAGCACGAGCGCATCAAGGCGATGGTGACCATCGCCAAGCACGCCGAGGATGTCGGACTCGACGTCTTCGCCACCGGCGAGCACCACAACCGCCCCTTCGTGCCCAGCTCCCCCACGACCATGCTCGGCTATGTGGCTGCGCAGACTTCGCGCATCATCCTGTCGACCTCTACCACGCTGATCACCACGAACGACCCGGTGAAGATTGCCGAGGACTACGCGATGCTCCAGCATCTCGCCGACGGACGTGTGGACCTGATCCTTGGCCGTGGAAACACGGCGCCTGTCTACCCCTGGTTCGGCAAGAACCCGCAGGACAGCGTGGACCTGACCGTGGAGAACTACCACCTCCTGCGCCGGTTGTGGGATGAGGACGTCGTCACGTGGGAAGGCAAGCACCGCACTCCCCTCCACAACTTCACTTCCACTCCACGCCCGCTCGACGGCGTGCCCCCGTTCGTGTGGCACGGCTCCATCCGCACCCCGCAGGTCGCTGAAATCGCCGCCTACTACGGCGACGGTTACTTCGCGAACAATATCTTTTGGCCCAAGGAGCACTACCAGCAGCTGATCAAGCTCTACCGTGAGCGTTACGCGCACTACGGTCACGGCACCCCCGAGCAGGCGATTGTCGGTCTGGGCGGGCAGTTCTTCATCCGGCCCAACTCGCAGGATGCGGTACGGGAGTTCCGGCCCTACTTCGACAACGCGCCGGTCTACGGACACGGTCCGTCGCTGGAGGACTTCACCTCGCAGACTCCCCTGACGGTGGGCAGCCCGCAGGAGCTTATCGACAAGACGCTGACCTTCCGGGAATTCTTCGGTGACTACCAGCGGCAGCTGTTCCTGGTGGATCACGCCGGCCTGCCGCTGAAGACCGTGCTGGAACAGTTGGACCTATTCGGCGCCGAGGTCCTGCCCACGCTGCGCAAGGAGTTCGCCGAGCGCACCCCCGCAACCGTTCCCGCTCCCCCGACATTCGAGAACCGTAAGGCCGCGGTGTCCGCGAATGCCTGATCCTGCAGTAACCCCGCTGCGCCTCACCGCCGACGCCTGGGAATCGCTTTTCCGGACCCAGGTGGCGGTGATGCGCAGGCTGCGGCGCGACCCCTCGTTCCACCGCCTGGCGATGGGTGAGTACGACGTACTGTTCAACCTCAGCCGCTGCCCCACCGGCTGGACCCGCCTGAACGAATTGAACAACCACCTCCTGATCAGCCAGCCCAGCCTCAGCCGTATGGTCGAGCGGCTTGAACACAAGGGCCTCATCCAGCGCCGGCAGGCTCCAGAGGACCAGCGGGGTGTCCTGCTGGCCCTGACCGACGCCGGGAGGGAACTTCAGCGTGAAATCGGTGCCGCGCATGTGCGGAGCATTCATGAGCTCCTCGGCCCGCTTCTGAACGCGGAGGAGATGGAACAGCTGTTGACCCTGACGAGCAAGATCCGCCGCGGCCTGGAGGACGGAAACCCGTAACCCCCGTCCCGACCGGCGGTGCAGGGCCGGCGCTGAGCCAGGGCGGACTCAGCGGAGCTGAAGCAGCGAGGTGCCGTCGTCGTCGTGCACTTCATCCGCTTCCGCCGTGACTTTCAACGTCTGCAGGCTGAGGCTCCCGCCCACCGTGGAAAGAAAGGCCGTGTCGGCAGTGTCCCGGCCCGTCGCGATGCGAAGCAGGGTGGAGCGCGGAGCCAGCCCGGTGGCGTCGATGACGTGCCACGCACCGTCCACCCAGGCTTCGACGACGGCATGGAAGTCCATGGGATTCAGCCCGGGCGCGTAGGCCGAGGCGAGCCGCGCAGGTACGTCCTTCGCACGGAGCAGCGAGATTGCCAGATGTGCGTAGTCGCGGCAGACCCCGCGGCGTGCCATGAGCGTATCGGAGGCGCCGTCCGTGTGGCGGGAGGAGCCGGAAACGTAGCTCAGGTTCGAGTTGACCCATTCGCGGACGGCCGCCAACAGTTCGCTGCCGCGCAGGCTTCCGAAAAGGGAGTACGACGTAGGCAGCAACCGGTCGGAATCACAATAGCGGCTGGGGCGCACGTACCGAATAAGGTCCCCGGCGTCCGGGTTCGGCGGTGTCGCGGCGCCCGCCACCTCAGCACGATAGGTCACCTCCAGTTGGGCGGGCTTCTCGATTGTCAGTGCGTGCAGAACACCGCCGTGGTGGTCCTGCACCTCGCGTGCCTGGATCTCCTCGCCGTCCGCCGTGACAACGAGTGTCTCGTTGAGTGCGGTGTAGCCCGGGTTCCGGGCCACCGCCACCGACAGTGCGATTTCGGTGTTTGCCTGCGTACGCGCGGTCAAGTGAGCCGTGACAGATCGGTTCATTGGCTGGAAGCTCCTCAGGGATTCGATGAGCGGTCAGGTTCGCGGTTCTGGAACACTGGCTGTAACACGGTACGACGGGAAAGGCGCTCCTTGTGAATCCACAGCCGACAGACAGCCCGCAGGATGGGGGCCTGGAGGGCCGGACCGCCGTCGTGACGGGAGCCAACAGCGGTATCGGGCTCCAGACCGTGATCGGGCTTGCACGCCGCGGAGCATCCGTGGTGCTGGCGTGCCGGGACCAGGAGCGTGGCGCCGCCGCTCTGCAGACGGCCAGGAAGGCTTCCGGCAGCGATCGGCTCGAGCTTCGATCGCTCGACCTGGCAAACCTCGCCTCCATCCGTGGATTCGCCCGGGACTGGACGGGCGCGCTCGACATTCTGGTCAACAACGCGGGCGTGATGGCAACACCGCTGCGCCATACGGTTGACGGTTTCGAACAGCAGTTCGGAATCAACCACCTAGGCCACTTCGCCCTCACGGGCCTGCTTCTGGGCGCGCTGCGTTCATCGCCGTCGGGCCGTGTAGTGACGGTATCGTCGCTCGCCCACCGCCGGGGGCGGATCGATTTTTCGGATCTGAACGCACATGGCCGCTACAGGTCATGGAAGGCATACGGCCAGAGCAAGCTGGCAAACCTGCTGTTCACCATGGAACTTGACCGCCGCCTTCGGGCAGCGGGATGGCCCCTGATCGCCTGCGCTGCCCACCCGGGCCTGTCCACCACCAACCTCACCAACGGCGTGCGGGGCGCTGCGGTGCTCGACCTGCTCGGAGGTGCGATCCGCGTGATGGGCCAGTCGGATGCTGACGGGGCGAAGCCTATCCTCCTTGCTGCCACCGGTGCGCAGGTCCGCGGCGGAGACTACTACGGGCCCGACGGCGCCGGTGAGACCCGCGGTAACCCGGTCCTCGTTGCCCCGGCGCCTGCGGTTCTGGATCCCGTAACCGCGGCACGCCTCTGGTCCGCAAGCGAGGAACTCACCGGCGTCCGGTACCAGGACCTTCCTGCAGCCCCTTGAGAACGCAGGATTGGTAAGCATACTGTTGATTCCGTTGTCGGCATCAACGGAAGGAACACCGTGGCAGATTCACCCAGCCCCATCGACATCCAGAAGGCCCTCGGCGGCATCAGCTACCCCGCGTCCCGGGAGGACCTGGTGAACAATGCGGAGAACTCGGGCGCTGACGACTCAGTGCTCGAGGCTCTCCGAAACATTCCGGACCAGGAGTACGAATCACCCGCCGATGTAAGCAAGGCCGTTTCCGGCTAGCCGGCCTCTGCCTAGCCGGCGTCTCCCGAACCGGCCCTTGCCTATCCGGCCACCTGCAGAGACATGACCATCCGGCGGATACTGTCGAAGTCGTCCCTGTTGAACCGGCCCTGGGCCTCTGCGATTGTTGCGAATGACGGAGTCCGGGAACTGACCTGCGACGGTTCCAGCGCCCGCAGCCCGACGGAGTCACCAAATGAATACAGTCCGATGTGCTCGGGGCCCTGAACAGTGTTGTACAGGGTGCACGCCGCCCCGTCCGCTCCGCCGACGCGGTCCGTTACGCCGAACGAACTGAAGAAGCGGAAGCCCTGGATGACCCGGACGACGAACCGGGGCTCGATCGATCCCTCTGCTGCCGCTGTGGACGGTAGGTCCACCGGTTCACTGGCCAGCACCAAGTAGGGGCTCGCGCTCTCCGGCTTGCATTCATCGGAAGGTTCGGCAATGCGGGTATGCAATTGGGCAAGGATTGCGCCGTCGGCGTTCGAAACGGAGAAGTGAAGCCCGCCCTCCTCAAATCCCTCGCCCAGGTCCTCGATGGGATCGACGGTCCACTCTTCCCTCACCTCGAAGCTGATCAGGCGCTGGTCATCGGTGAAGACCGTCCAGCCACCACCCGGCGCCGCCCTCTCCGGCAGCATGGGGAGCGCCTCAGGCGTAGTGCTCGGCGACGGGGAGGCCGGAGCGCTGGAAGGGCTGGGCGAACTGCTGGCCGGCGGACGGTCCCCGATGACGAAATCGTCACACCCGGTGACTCCTGCCGCGGCAACCACCAGTACGACGGCGCCGAGCAGTCGTGAGCGTAACTGTCGCCTCATGGCGGAGTCCTTTCGATAACCCTGCCCCTACTTTAGGGCCTGCACTGCGCGCACCGACGCAACCACCGAGCGCGCTGCGAGCGCTATTTCGGCGTCAGTGGTTGCAGGCGTCCAGGACAGCCGCAGCGCCGTCTGAGCGATGTCGGAATCAATGCCGAGGGCGAGGAGGACGGTTGACGGTTCGCTGTCGCCAGCAGCGCACGCGGAGCCGGACGAGGAAATCACGCCTGCCCGTTCCAGCTCCAGCAGGATCGCTTCTCCGCTGGCTCCGGGAAAGCAGAAAGAGGCCAGGTTCGGCAGCCGCTTCTGTGCATCACCGGTCAGGATCGCGCCCTCGATTCCGGTCAGCACAGTGTTGATCAGGTGGTTGCGGCGGGCTACTGACGCAGCACAGTTGCTCTCCCGCTCCTGCTGTGCGAGGCAGATCGCTGTGGCCACTGCCACGGCTCCGGCCACGTTCTCGGTACCGGACCTTTTACCTCTCTCCTGCCCCCCGCCGTGGATGAGCGGTTCCAGTGGAATCCGGGAGCGGGCAAAGAGCACACCGGAGCCCTTGGGCGCCCCGAGCTTGTGCCCCGAGATGCTCATGGCGTCCACGCCCAGTTCGGCGGTATCCAGCGGCAACCAGCCGGCCGCCTGCACGGCGTCGGTGTGGAAGGGCACAGAGTATTCGCGGCAGATGCGCGCCAATTCCGGAAGCGGTTGGACTGTGCCCACTTCGTTGTTCGCGTACATGATCGTGCACAGCGTGGTGTCGGGCGCCAGCGCGTTCCGCAGGATTTCCGGCTCCACGAGGCCGGCGGATGTCACGGGGAGAAGCGTAATGCGGAACCCGTGAAGGCGCTTCAGGTAGTCGAGCGTCTCAAGCACCGCGGGATGCTCGATTGCCGAGGCCACGATGTGCCGGCCGCGAGGCGTCGCCAGTGCAATCCCCTTGATGGCGAGGTTGTCTGCCTCGGTACCACCGGAAGTGAAGACAACGTCAGCCGGTCGACAATTCAGCTCAGTCGCGACCAGGCGGCGGGCGTAATCCAGGGCGCGCGCCGCTGACTCCCCCACGGTGTGGTGGCTGCTCGGGTTACCGTAGTCGGACGTGAACAGGGGCCACATCGCCTCGAGCACCTCCCGGCGCACCGGCGCGGTTGCCGCAGCATCCAGATAAATCATCTGCGGCCGTCCTCAGCGGCAGCCCCGGCTACGGCGTCGATCTGGATATCCAGGCCCAGATCCAGCGCGCGGACGCTATGAGTCAGGGCGCCGGAGGAGATGATGTCGACGCCGGTGCGCGCGATCGCACCGATGGTTTCCAGCCGCACGTTGCCGCTGGCTTCCACCAGTGCGCGTCCGGCCACCTGCTTCACCCCTGCTTCAAGGTCCTCGAGGCTGAAGTTGTCGAGCATGATCGTGCCGACTCCTGCTGCCAGCACCGGCTCGATCTGGTCCAGCCGGTCGACTTCGACCTCGACATGGACCGTATGCGGGATTCTTCTTTTTGCCTCCCGCAGCGCTTCCGTCAGTCCGACCGTGCCGCCCCGGGTGAGTACCGCCAGGTGATTATCCTTCGCCATCACGGCGTCGGACAGGCTGAAGCGGTGGTTGGCGCCTCCACCGCATCGCACTGCGTACCGTTCAAGGACTCGCAAACCCGGCGTCGTCTTCCGAGTATCGACTACGCGTGCGCCTGTTCCGGCCACCTCGTCAACGAAGCGACGGGTCAGCGTGGTGATGCCGCTCAACCGTTGCGCCAGGTTGAGGGCAACCCGCTCTGCGGTCAGTACAGACCGGGCAGGCCCGTCGACGACCGCGAGCACAGCCCCTGCGTCGAACGCTTCACCATCCGACACTTGGAAGGTAACGGTGATGCGGAAGTCGGTCAGCCGCATGGCCGCCTCAATGACCTGCTCCCCGCAGAAGGTTCCGGGCTCTCGGGCTACGATCCTCGCCTCCGCCCGCGCATCCTCGGGAATGAGTGCCTGGGATGTCACGTCTCCCCAAGGGGCATCTTCGGCGAGCGCGGCAGCAACGATCCTGTCGACGTCGGACGCCGATGGCCTGATCAGTGCGGGTGCGGACGTCTGTACTGCAGTCATGGTGTGCTCCTGAGCATTATGGGACCGGCGTATGCCGCATCGGTCCGGGGGAAGTCGGTGCGGAAGTGGGCACCGCGCGATTCCTGCCGCAAGGCCGCGGCCCGGACCAGCAGCGCGGCGCACAGCAGGAGGTTCGCCGTCTCCCTGTGCTCGCGCGTGGAGCCGTCGACGTGCCATTGTGCGAGCTGCTTCGAGGCCACTCGTAGTCCGGCTTCATCCCTCAGAACGGAGACGTGTTCCGACATTACGCGGCGCACGTCTGCGCGGGTTGCCGGTTCCGGTCCCGAGGAGGTTTGAAGCGCGTGCGCCTCGGGGCTGAACCTGCGACACGAGCCGGACACGATCGCGCCTGCGGCCCGGATGCCGAAGACAAGCCCTTCAAGGAGGGAATTGGACGCCAGGCGGTTGGCTCCGTGCACTCCGGTCCGTGCCACTTCTCCCACTGCGTAGAGACGGGGCAGCGACGTCCGGCCCTCGGTGTCGGTGGCCACGCCCCCCATCCAGTAGTGGGCCGCGGGCACAACGGGGATAACCTCCCGGGACCAATCGAATCCCGCCCGCCTGGTGGTCTCGGTCAGGCCCGGGAAGCGTGCGGAGAGGAAATCCGCGCCGAGCCCGGTCGCGTCGAGGTACACCTGGCGCCCATCGGTCGCGGCCAGGTGGAAGGCGATGCTGCGGGAGACGACGTCCCGCGGCGCGAGCTCGCCTGCCGGATGGTAGTCCTTGAGGAACCGCCGGCCTGCTGCATCTCGCAGTACCGCGCCCTCACCCCGGACAGCCTCGGAGATGAGGGGATGTCCAGGGACGTCGAGCGAAGTGGGATGGAATTGGAAGAACTCGAGATCCGCCAGCACTGCACCTGCCCGCCAGGCTGCCGCGACGCCGTCGGCGGTGGCCATTGAAGGATTGGTGCTCGCCTGGAACATCCCGCCCGCGCCGCCGGTGGCGAGCACGACGGCGTCCGCCGCGAGCTGCAGCTTCTTTCCCTCGTGCCGGCTGTCGCCGCCCACCATAACGACGCCGCCGGTCACCTCCCCCGCTTCGGTCACCAGATCTGCCAGAAAGGCGTTCTCCAGCAGGGTGATGCCCGTGTCCGCTCGGGCTGCACGGATCAGCGAACGGGCTATGCCGGCTCCCGTCGCGTCTCCTCCAATGTGCAGGATGCGGGCCGCTGAATGGGCTGCTTCGGTACCGAGCGCAAGACTGCCGTCGGACGTCCGGTCGAACTCCGTACCCACCTCGACCAGACGCCGGATGGAATCCCCCGCTCCGGCAACGAGCGCGTGCACCGCCCGCTCATCGCAGGCACCGGCGCCCGCAGCGAGCGTGTCCGCCAGATGGAGTGCCGTGCTGTCACCGCTGCTAATGTCACCGCTGCAACTTTCACCACTGCGGGGGATTGCCGCACCAGCCCCGGGAAGAACTGCCGCAATGCCGCCCTGTGCGTACCAGGTGTTGCTGTCCTGCAGCGTGCCCTTGGCAAGGACCGTGACCTGCACGTTCGTGAGCCTGCGCAGTTCCAGGGCCGTAGCGAGGCCGGCAATGCCGCTGCCGACCACCAGGACGTGTGTCACGGCTTCGCTGCCAGCATCCGCTCAAGCGCAACCCGGGCATCAGCCGCAACGTCTTTACCTACGCGCACCTGGTTCCGCACCTCCCCGGCCACGAGTCCCTCGAGAACCCACGCCAGGTAACCCGGGTGGATCCGGTACATGGTGGAGCAGGGGCAAATGACCGGATCAAGGCAGAAGATGGTGTGCTGGGGATATTCGAGCGCAAGCCGATTGACCATGTTGATCTCGGTGCCCACGGCGAACGTTGTGCCGGGTTCGGCCGCCTCGATTGCCTTGCGGATGTAGTCGGTGGAGCCGGCCTCATCAGCGGCGTCAACCACCGGCATCGGACATTCGGGGTGGACAATCACACGCACGCCGGGATGCTCAGCACGGGCCTTCTCAATCTGGGCCACGGTGAAGCGCTTGTGAACAGAGCAGAAGCCGTGCCAGAGAATCACTTTCGCCTCCAGCAGTTCTTCCTCGGTGCTGCCGCCGAGCACCTTGCGCGGATTCCACATGGGCATCTGCTCAAGCGGCACGCCCATCGCCTTCGCCGTGTTGCGTCCAAGGTGCTGGTCCGGGAAGAAGAGCACCCGTTGCCCGCGTTCGAACGCCCACTCGAGAACTGTCGCAGCGTTCGAGGAGGTGCAGACAATTCCGCCGTGCCGGCCGCAGAAAGCCTTCAGGGCGGCCGAGGAGTTCATGTAGGTGACCGGGATAACGGGCTGCCTACCGGCGTCGTCGGCTTCGGTACCGAAGAGCTCTTCAAGCTGCTCCCAGCAATCGGTGACCGAGTCGATGTCCGCCATGTCCGCCATTGAGCAACCGGCCGCCAGGTTGGGCAGGATGACGTTCTGGTCGGGACGGGACAGGATGTCCGCTGTCTCGGCCATGAAATGCACACCGCAGAAGACGATCGCTTCGGCGTCCGGGCGGGTCAGCGCGGCGTTGGCGAGCTGGAATGAATCGCCAAGGAAATCCGCGTGCTTCACCACTTCATCCCGCTGGTAGAAGTGCCCGAGAATAACCAGCCGGTCGCCGAGCGCCTCCTTCGCGGCCGTGATGCGGGCGTCGAGTTCCGCGTCGTCGGCGAGGCGGTACTCCTCGGGTAGTACGTCCTGGCGGGGGGTCGACGGCGGCGCAATGTCCTGCATGGACGCACCGGGACCGTAGTCGGGGACGGCAGGAAGGTCGAACTCCCAGGGGCCTTTCGCGAGGTCAGGGCTGCAGGTGCTGCCGCCCGGCTGCGCCCGCTCTGCATCCTCACGGGTGATGAGCTGGATGGCTGTGTTGATGCTGGTCATGCGACTCTCCGTTGGTGACACCCGCTCTCGTGAGCCGGTGGATGGTTCGACTTTTTGGTGTGGTTCAAGGTGTCCCGGCCGACTCGGCCTGGCTGACTGACTCGGCCTGGCTGACTGACTCGGCCTGGCTGACTGACTCGGCCTGGCCGTGCTTTCCGTCATCGAGTGCCGGCCCTGCATATCGGTACAGCCGCGGAGGACGGTGCCGGGTGCCCGTGAGGTACTCGTCGGTTGCTTCGATGTAGGGCGTTGAACGCAACTGCCGGCGGAAGTTGGCCGGGTCCAGTTCCTTGTCCAATACCGCTTCATAGACTTCGCGGACCTGCGCCAGTGTGAACCGCTCCCCAAGGAAGGAGTAGGCGATGGAGCCGTATTCCACCTTGTTTCGGAGCCGCCAGAGTGCGTAGTCGACGATCTCGTTATGATCGAACGCCAGCGCTTCAAGGCGGTCAGCTCGGAACCACTTCACGTTCTCCGATTCACGGGTCAGCTCCGCCTCACTTGGTTGGACAAGCGCCCAGTACACGATGGACACCAGCCGCTGGCCTACCGATCTGTGGAGGCCGCCGAAGGCGTAGAGCTGTTCAAGGTACCGGGGCGCCAGCCCAGTGGTCTCCAACAGGTTCCGGGCGGCTGCGTCCTGAAGCGACTCCGAATGCGCCAGGGGTCCTCCCGGAAGGGCCCACTGTCCCAGGTATGGCTGCCGGATGCGGCGCACGAGCGGCAGCCACAGCGTGGGCCTGCCCGACGACTCGCTCGGCCGGAGCGCGAAGATGACGGTGGAAATAGCCAACGACGGCGGCTGCTGGTTTCGCTCGGAAACATTCGCATACACTGCCGCCACCTGCCACCCCTTCCGTCTGAATCCCATCCCAGTGTTAGTTATGGTCACTTCGACTATAACTCACTCCCGGAGGCCGACAGGAGGAACATGCCGCAATGTGACGATGGCAATTTGCATCCGCTGATCGCGGGTGACTAAAGTCACAGAGGTTGGCCACGCTGGCCGGGCGGCGGAGATCTGTTCAATGGAGCACAGTTCTTCGCCGCATTCCTCTTTAAGCCCCCTACCGCCCCGCCAAGCCCCACCGCGCACGCGGCTCCCTCGTTCACGCGAGGCGCACCAGGTACTCGAAGCCCGTCGCCCCACGCCGGTTTCGTGATTAGAGTTCAGACAGGGCATTCGAGGACTGGGAGGAAACGCATGGGACGTCACAGCGGCCATCTGGTTGAGGGCACGGACCCACGAATCAGCGTGTCAGTGTACGAGCCGGCCACCGCCAGTGAGTTGAGGCCGGTCCTCCTCCTGCATGGCTTCGCATCATCGGCGAAGCTTAACTGGATAGATTCGGGCTGGGTGCGCGCCCTTACCGAGGCGGGCCGCACGGTGATCACAATGGATCTTCCGGGGCACGGGGCCAGCGCCGCACCCGAGGAAATGGATGCCTACTCCCCCAGCCGCATCCGCGCCGATCTTCTGCAGATCCTCCAGGATGCCCACGTCCACCCGATCGTCGAGAACCAGCCGGCGACGGGCGTCGATATCATCGGCTACTCCCTGGGATCGAGGCTCGCCTGGGAGTTCGGCGCCACCCAGCCCGAGCTGGTCCACCGCATGGTACTCGGCGGCCCCGGAAGCGGCGACCCGCTCGCAGCCTTCGACCTTGCCGCCGCGCAACGGTTCCTAAGCGACGGGACTCCGATTAACGACAAGTCCACACAGGAGCTGCTGCGCATGGCGCAGCTGATACATACCAACGACATCTTCGCGCTCCTGACCATGGTCGAGGCGATCAAGCGCGAGCCCTACATCCCCGCAGAGGCCGTACCGCGCATGCCCCTGCTTCTGGTTGCCGGGGACGCGGATGAGCGCGCAGAGACAATGCCGGAACTTGCAGCCCTGAGCGGGCAGGCAGAAGTGCTCTGGCTGCCCGGGCGGACTCATGCAAACGCCGTAACCTCGAGGGCCTTCAAAGAGGCGGCACTGGAGTTCCTCGGCAGATAGAAGCCTCGTGCTCGGTAACGATTGCCGAACATTGCCCCTAGCGGTAATGCGCGGCCTGTTGCACCCGTATGAACAAGGTAGAATAGTGGTGGTGATCAGCATGCTTATCACCTCATGCTGATCCGAATTCTGCTCTTACTTTTAAATCCCTTCTTTCTCCCCGGAGGTCTCACGTGGATGAACTCCTGGCCGAGCGGTATCAACCCGTTGAGTTGATTGGTACCGGCGGCGCAGCATCGGTGTTTCGGGCACTGGACCGGAACCTCGGCCGGGATGTCGCAGTCAAGGTTTTCAACCCCACCACCTCGGACGACGACGATTACCGTCGCCAGCACACCGAGACACTGCTGCTCTCAACCCTGAACCATCCTGGTCTGGTGACGCTTCACGACGCCGGCCTGCAGGATGACGGCAGCGGAAAGACCACCAGTTTCCTGGTTATGGAGCTGGTGGACGGGCTGGACCTTCGCAAGCTGTTGAAGTCCGGGCCGCTTGCTCCGGAGCACGTGGCCCAACTGGGCGCTGACCTCGCCGATGCGCTCGCCTACATTCACGCCAAGGGTGTCATCCACCGCGACGTGAAGCCGGCAAACATCCTGATGTATCACTCGGGTGAACACGACACACGCCTGTACCCCAAGCTGACCGACTTTGGCATCGCCCGGATGGTTGAGGCAACCCAGTCCACAGCGCACGGCGCAACCATTGGAACGGCCAATTACCTCAGCCCGGAACAGGCTGCGGGCACAACGGTGGAACCACGCACAGACATCTACTCGCTGGGACTCGTGCTCCTGGAGTGTTTGACCGGCGAAAAGGCTTTCCCTGGACCGATTGTCGAGGCCGCTGTGGCCCGCCTGCTCCGGGATCCGGAAATCCCCGAATCCCTCGGTCCCGACTGGGTTGATCTCCTTAGCCGCATGACTGCGCGGGATCCCCAGGCGCGTCCCGACGCCCATGAAGTGGCTGTGGCCCTGCGCGCCATGGAGAGCGAGAAGGACGACGACGGCGGCGAACCGCTTCCGCCCATGCCGCAGTTGGACGCCAAGCCCGATATTCCGGAGGTTGTCACCGGCGGTGTCACCACGGGCAATGTCCACATACCGGAGCCGCCTTCGCGTGCTCCGTCACTCGGCTAGACATCCTTTTCTGCCCGCCGCTTTAAGCGTCAAGGGCCTTAAACGCGTCGTCCTGCTGACCTGAGTCAGCAGGACGACGCTTCTTGTGACGAGGATTTAGGCGCCGTCCTCGGCGTCCTCCTCCGGCTCGAAGCTGCTCGGCTCTTCGGTGGTGGTGATCCCTACTCCGTCCTCGGTGTTCGGAATCGTCCCCTCAGGCTCCGTGCTCGTGGAGTCCTTGCCCTGGGCATCCTGATCGTGATCGGGCGAGTTCGTTGTCATGATGACCTCCGTAGGTGGAAACCGGACCCTCAAGGGTTTATTACCCTTTCGATCCTAGGCTCCCCTGCCGGTGCCGCGAAAGGGCCCGGAAATCTGTTCGGGTTGGCCGGCCCGGGCTGAAACTGCTGGTCAGGGCGGAGAAGTACCGCCGGCTACTTGAGGAATTTGGAAGTTCGCCGGTCAGCGAGGGGCTTGCCGCCCGTCTGGCACGTCGCGCAGTACTGAAGCGCGGAGTCTGCGAACGAAACCTCCCGCACAACATCGCCGCAGACAGGGCAGTTCTCGCCGGTCCGCCCGTGTACCTGCATTGCGCGCCGCTTCGCGTCCTTGAGTTCCTTGGCCGGTTTCCCCGCCGCCTCGGTGATTGCAGTGCCGAGGACCGTGTGCATTGAAGTGTGCAGGGCCGCCAACTGTCCGTCGTCGAGATTGGCCGCCAAGGTGAACGGAGACAGCCGGGCAGCGTGCAGAATCTCGTCACTGTAGGCGTTACCGATCCCTGCGATGAAAGACTGGTCGCGCAGCAGTCCCTTGAGCTGGTTTCGATGGCCCCGCATCATGGCGACGAACTCCTGCTCCGTTATGTCGAGGGCATCCGGGCCCAGGCGCTTCACACCCGGCACGTCGAGCACGTCGCGGACGAGGTAGGCAGCCGCGGACTTGCGGGTGCCCGCCTCGATAAGGTCAAAACCGTACCCCGCCGGTTGCGAGCATCGAAGCCGCATCGCGATCATCCCCTTGCCCGGCCGCAGCGGCGCGTCAGGCATGGTGTCCGACCAGCGCAACCAACCCGCCCGGGCAAGATGCAGCACCAGATGCGCGTCATCGAAGCTCAGGACCAAGAACTTTCCGCGTCTTTCCACATCGGTGAAGGCCTTGCCCGACAATTCGGCCGGCGACACGTCCGCCGTCTTCAGGACGGCGAATGAGCCCAACTGCAGGTCCCTGACCACGGCAGGAGCGGCTCCGCGCGGGACCAGCTTGCCGGCAAGGAACTGGACCAACCCCTGCACCTCGGGCATCTCAGGCATGGGCACAAGGTTAGCAGCGGCTTTCTCCACTAACAGCTGCAGTGGCGGGCATTCCGGTGTGCCGGGCGGGTGATCACAGGGAAGCGGAACCGTTGTCCGTTACGGTGTATAGATGGGGAGCGCGATCGGGTGTCGGCTCGGTCTGGAATGAATCAGGAGCAAACAGATGGTTACCGCAACCGGTTCATCTCCTCGGCCCGCCGGCAGGCCGTTGAAGCGGGTTCTTTCGCAGGAGGCGATCACGCGCGCCGCGCTGACTCTCATCGAGACGCGCGGCTATGAAGGCCTGACCATGTCCTCGCTCGCCCGCGCTCTGAAGGTAGCGCCGTCGTCGTTGTATAACCATGTGGAATCCAAGGGCGACGTGCTGATCCTGGTACAGGACCACGTGATGACGCAGGTTGATGTATCCGGTTTCGATACCGAGCCCTGGGAGCAGGCTGTCCGGCGTTTCGCCTGGTCCTACCGAGACGTCTTCACCCGGCACACGCCTCTGATCCCGATCATTGCCGTGTTTCCAGTAAGCGGCGCGCCGCAGACGCTCGCCGTCTACGAGGCCGTCACACGCGGCTTCGAGAAGGCCGGCTGGCCCGAATCGTTGATCGTTCCTGCGATTGTTGCCCTTGAATCGTTCATCTTCGGCTCTGCGTTCGATGCAACCGCTCCTGAGGGCATCTTCGAGTCCGGTGGACTGGCTGGCGACTTTCCTCGCTTCACCGCTGCCGTTGACGCCCAGCGGGACGGATCGCGCGGCTACCGGGCAGACGTGTCCTTCGGCCTTGGCCTGGACGCACTCATTCTCGGGCTTGAGGCACGCAGGGAATCCTACCGGCCGTAACGGCGAAAATTCCTGAGCCGGCAACGCAGTGCGGGGACGGCCCGCGACGCATTGCAGAAAAGCGAAAGGCCGGCTCAGGGGGCTGGGGGAACCCGTGGTGAGCCGGCCTTTCTCAGAAACCGGACCCGTCAGTCCGGTATCGGACCCCTCGTACAAGGCCCGTTCTGCTAGTAAGTCTACGTACCTTCTTGGGTGACCTGCGATGGGGAGAACTACCCATGGCGGTATCCATACCCCTGTGATGACCGCAGGAGCGCCATGGAAATCGTCCCCAGGATGAAGAGCACGACGGCGGCGGCCACCGGTACAACGAAAGCGCTCGGCCCGTTGCCGTCTGCCATGGAACCGGCAAGGGAAGCGCCGATGGAGGTGCCTGCAACAATGCCGCTTGCCAGCAGGGTCATCACCGTACCGACCAG
This sequence comes from Arthrobacter sp. JZ12, assembly GCF_035189165.1. Taxonomy (NCBI): domain Bacteria; kingdom Bacillati; phylum Actinomycetota; class Actinomycetes; order Micrococcales; family Micrococcaceae; genus Arthrobacter; species Arthrobacter sp. JZ12. The sequence continues at coordinate 2,004,948 of NZ_CP045246.1, forward strand.
GTGCCCCGGCGCGACCATCGAGCCGAGGCTGAAGATGCTGACCATCGTCGGGCCCACCGGCACGCCGAGAACAAGCAGCGCAATCAGCATGTATGGGATGTCCGTAGCGTGCAGGAGGAGGATGGCGGCGGCACTCATCCCACCGGCCGAGGTGAGCCATCGCAACGGGTGGCTGATCCGCTGCGGCCAATACGCCACCGAGAGTGCTGCGAGTGCCGAACTGATTCCCATCACGGCGTAGAGCAGTCCCGCCGATGTTGCCGCACCGAAGCCACCGGCGAAAGCGGCCAGCGCCGTCTGTGTGGATCCGAAGAACGTGCCCATCATCAGCATCCCCAGCACGGGGAGCGCCACCGGTCCCCAGGCTCGGAGACCGGACACCCGACGAGATCGGGTCGGCTGGTCAGGCGCTCGACGACGCAGCGGTACGACGGCGCGTTCGGTCGGATGCATAGCGAAGGCTGAAACGAAGATGACAGTGAGCAACGCAGCCAACGCCAGCGGCAACCATGGGGCCAACAGGCTGGCCAGGAGGCCAACCAGCGCGGGACCGAGTACAAAGGTGGCTTCGTCAGCCGTGCTCTCATAGGACAGCGCTGTATCAAGGTCGGCAGGACGCCGTCGGGTAAGGGCCATCCAGCGAACCCGGGCCAGCGGGCCGATCTGCGGACAGGTGGCCCCCATGAGGAAGGCCGTGACGAGCGTCGGGAAAAGCCCAGTACCAGGGCCGGCGAGACTTCCGGCCAGAAGCAGGGCTCCGATCGCTGCCGCATTGAGGGCAGCCGAGGCGATGAGGACGAGGCGCTGTCCATAGTGGTCTGCGAGGTAACCGAGGACAGGAGCACCGAGCGCTGACCCGATGCCGACTGCGCCGGCTGCGAAGCCACCGGCAGCATAGGAATCGGTAGCCGCCGTAATCAGCGTCAGTGCTCCCACGGTCAGCATGGCAAGCGGCAGGCGCGCTATCAGCCCAAGAGGAAGGAAGGTTCGCCCTGCGAGGACAGGCAGTTGACGGAATCGTCCCCGCGCGGGAGAGGAAGTGGCAGTTGAATCGTGAGTAGCGGAGGTTTGGGAAGGCATGGCTTTCCGGGTGCTTTGAATTGCGCATCGTCCCTCCTCCCGATGCGCCCGACCCGGTAACATACAAATTTTACACGGGTTTCAAACGACCTGAAGCTGGTTCACGCAGCTGACGGTGGACCCCGTTCGGCCCTTTGTCACGAGCAGCTGCGCAGGAATGCGCTGTTTGAGTTCCGGGACGTGACTGACCAGCCCAACCACGCGGCCGCCGTCGCGCAGGTTCTCAAGGGAATCCATGACCTGATCCAGGGTTTGCTCATCGAGGCTGCCGAAGCCCTCGTCGACGAACAGCGTTTCGATTTGCAGCCCGCCGGATTCCTGCTGGACGACGTCGGCTAGCCCCAGGGCAAGTGCCAGGGATGCCATGAAGGATTCCCCGCCCGAGAGAGTGGCGGTGTCGCGTCGGGCGCCGGTCCAGCCGTCTATGACGTTCAAGCCCAGGCCAGACTTCCTGTTTCCCGACTTGGAGTCGCTGTGAACGAGTGAGTAGCGGCCTCCGGTCATGCGAAGCAACCGTTCGGTGGCAGCGGCAGCGACCTGCTCAAGACGGGCTGCAAGTACGTAGGTGGCCAGGCTCATGCGGTAGAGGTTCTCCCCGTTGCCCCGCGCGGTGTCGGAGAGGGACTTCACAACGGCATATTCCTCCCGGAGGGGACGGAGACGTGCTTCGAGGAGGGCGACCCGGTCCGCATACGAGGACAGCTGCACCACTGACTGTTCAAGGAGCCCCACGTCGAGCACCGCCCGTTCCAACTGGGATGCAAGGTCTTTCTCTTCCCGCGCAGCCGCTGCGATCTCCGACTCCTCCGGAAGAGGATGACTACCTTCCTCGAGAGCAGCGGCAGCGAGGTTCTCGGGGCGCTGCAGGTCCCGTTCTACCCGATGTGCCTCGTTCTCAGCCTCCCGGATAAGCCGCTCCGCTTCCTCCACCTCCGACGAGGGCAGAAGCGCCTTCCGGACCGCATCGGGGGAGCTGAACCCCGTTCCGTCCATTCGTTCCTGCAGCGCCGCTTCTGCCTGAACACGAGCCTGTTCTGCCTGCTCCTGCTGAGCCTGGGCGCGGCAGACGGCGGAAAGGAGCCCTTCGAGGCGGTTCAGTTCCTGTACCTTGCGGGCTACCGAAGGATAGCTTCCCCGTGCCTGCTCGAGGCGGGCTACGAGCGCGGCTTCCTGTTCCCCAAGTGTGGCCAGCCGGGAAGACTCCTCTGCCTGGAGTTGGGCAAGTTCAAGGAGTCTTGTACCCAGTTCCGTCAACCTGGCTTCCACGGCTGCCATGCGCCCGGCGAGCCCGGCCAGCCGTTGTGCGGCGTGCTCTGCTTTCGCGAGTTCCCCCTGAACGGTGTCCAGGGTGTTCTGCAGTTCCTCCGGGTTGCTGCTTCCGCATCGGGCGCGGAGTCCGGCAGCGTGCAGTGCCGCTGCGTCACGGGCAGCTTCGCTCTCCCTCATCCTTCGCTCGGCGGCATCCTGCTCATGACGGGCCTGCTCCTCGTCATCGATCGAGACCAGGGCCAGTGCGTCCACGCTTGCCGGCGCCGGGTGCTCATTGCTGCCGCACACCGGGCAGGCGTCTCCGTGCCTGAGCTTGGACGCCAGCTCGGCCGCGCTCTGTTCCAGCCGGAGCTGAAGGAGGCTGAGCCAGTTCTGCTTTGCTTCGAGGAACAGTGTCCGGTGCTCCTGCTGCCGTTCGTCGAGGTTTTGGAGTGCGCTCTCTGCGGCCTCCGCCTGCGAGATCAACTCCAGCCGCTGAAGAATGTCCTCACGTTGCTCCGACAGCGGTGACATCCCCTGTGCCAGCTCTTCTGCGGTACGCGACTCTCCGGCCAGATCCGTGAGCTTGAGCTGGTTCTCTTGGCGCGCGGTGCTGCACTGTTCGCTCTCCGAGGCGTAGTTTTCAAGGGCTTGAACGCAGGCGCTGATGCTGCTGCGCACATCCTCAAGGTCAGTCTCAAGCGGTAGGGCTGCCCGGGCGGCCGCCAGCTCTTGAACGACTTTCTCGTGGGCAGGACCGAAGTCGGCAGCTGAGGCTCGTTCGGCTCCGACGGCGTCAGGTACTTCTGCGCCCGCGGTTACCTCAGCCGCAACGGCCGCAACCGCTTCGTCCAGCCGCTTCCGGGCGGCCGCAGCATGAACGGTCGCGTTGTCACGGGCGTGCAGGGGCGCCTCGAGGATCTCGGCATGGCGATGATGGGCCACCCGGTGACGCAGTTCCGCCGCTTGCACCAGCTGGATCCGGTTCTGCTCGGCCTCGGCAAGCAATTGGCGGAAGCCGAGCCTGTTGCGGCGCTCGACCTCCAGGCGTGCAAGCTTCTCGGCGGCATCGCGGCGCTTGGCGGTGAGGTCTTTGGCAGTGCTACGCCCGTCCTCGACCGCAGCAGCCAATTGGTCCTGGAGCATCACCAGATCCGGAAGCCCCGGATCCGGCTCCGGTGATCCGGCCTCCGTTGCTTTTGTTTCCTCAGCGGAGGCAGCGGAATCACCATCCTGCACGGCTCTCCCCAACCCGTGACGCTGCACCTCCTCGACGGCGCGGCCCAGCAGGGCTTCATGCTCAGCCTCTGCCTCCTGCAACCGGGCCCCTGTACGGGCAGCGTGATCCGCAAGCAGTTGCTCCAGAGTGGAGAACCGGTCAGTTGCGAACAATCGCTGAAGGAGCTCAGCGCGTTCCGGAGCCTCGGACCGCAGGAACGCAGCGAACTCTCCCTGCGGGAGCATTACCACCCGCGTGAACTGCTCCCGGCTCATGCCCAGCAGTCCCTGCAATTCAGCCCCGGCCTCATCGTTGCGCGTTGAGCGGGTCACCCAATCCCCTGCGACCCGCTCGCGCAACATGGTGCGGGCCTGCTCGGTTGTGGTTCCGGAGCCGCGCTTCGACGGCCGGCTCCAGGACGGGTTTCGGGTGACCTCCAGGCGCCGGTTGCCTGCAGAGAATTCACACACCACCTCCGGCGCGAGACCATCCGGTGCATGATCGCTCCGAAGCCTTTTTGCCGACTGCCGCACGCCGGGAACCGCGCCGTAGAGGGCATAGCAGATGGCATCGAGCACACTGGATTTTCCAGCTCCGGTGGGTCCGTTGAGGAGGAACAGCCCCTGTTCCGACAGGACGTCGAAGTCGATGACCTGCCGGTCGGCGAAAGGACCGAATGCCTGCATCTCGAGGCGGTGAATCCTCATGATCCGCTCTCCGCCGCACGCATGGCATCCACGACCTCCGCGAACAGTGCCGCTTCCTCCGGGTTGGCCCCTCGCTGGCGGACATGCTCGAGGAAACCGCAGCAGATTGCCGCATCGTCCGTTGCCTGGGCGACACGTTCGCTGTAGGTGCCCTCCGGCTGGTTTCCGCGCGAGGACGGCTCGAACCCAAGCACCAGTGTTCCGGGAAAGCGCGACCGCAGGCGCTCCATCGCTTGGTACGGACGCTCCGGATCGGTCAGAGTCACCTGGCACCACGCCGTTTCGGCTTCCTGGTAATCCGGTGAAGCCAGCAGTTCTTCGATGGGTCCACGCAAGACGGCCAGCTGCCGCTGGGGGTTCCACCGCACCGGACGGATCTCGGAGACGCCCTCGGGCCCGACCTCAAGGAGCCAGGCGCCCTTCGACTGGCGCGCTTCGGAGAAGGAGTACGCAAGCGGAGAACCTGAGTAGCGGACCCGCTCGTGCAGCTGCTGCTGGCCATGAAGGTGCCCCAGAGCCACGTAGTCGAAGCCATCGAACAGATCAAGCGGCACAACGCCGAGCCCACCGATACTCAGTTCGCGCTCGCTGTCAGATCCAACTCCCCCGCTTGCGAAGGTGTGTGCCATCACGACCGAATACACAGTGCCGCGCCGCTGACGTCGCTGCAGGTCTTCCCTCACCTGTGCCAGGGCGGAGGCCGTGACTGCGGTGTGCGTGGCGGAAGGAGCACCGAGCCGGTCGGACACCATCCGCGGTTCCAGGTAAGGAAGCCCATAAACTGCGAGGTCCGCGCCGTCGCCGAGCGGGAACAGCGCTGGGCGCGGGATATCCTCCAGACGGGTGCGCAGGTGGACACCGCCGCGCTCGATCAGCCGCCCGCCGAACCCCAGCCGTACAGCCGAGTCGTGGTTCCCGCTGGTGACGACCACTTGCGCGCCGGCCACCGTGATCCGTTCCAGAGCCTCGTCGAAGAGCTCGACAACGTCGACGGCCGGAAGGGCCCGGTCATAGACATCTCCTGCTACAAGCACGACGTCGACATTCTCCTCGCGGACCGTCTTCTCCAACTGGTCCACGAAAAGCTGCTGTGCTTCCAGCATTCCGACACCGTGGAAGGAGCGGCCAAGGTGCCAGTCGGACGTGTGCAGTAACTTCATGATTCCAAGCTACTGTCCGCCTCCGACAGTTCTGCGGGGCAACGCCGCGCAGGGTGCCGATGCGCCCTGAATCACGGTGGGGAATCGGCGCGAGGGCGATTTGCCGTCGTCGCGAGCGCTGGCGGGACTGCCTACACTTGCGGGGTGACAAGTCTTCCTGATCTACGCAGCAGAATTGCCGGTTCGCTTCTTGCAGGCGCGCTTGGCGAGGCATCCGCAAACTCCTCCCACGGGACCGGATTCGGTTCAGCCACACAGCTGACCCTCTACACCGTGGACGGCCTGACGGAAGCCCTCGAGTGGGCGAACGACGGCGTGGCAGCCGACGAAACTGCTTGCCTCTGGCTTGCCTACCTCCGCTGGCTCGGCACCCAGGGCGAGCTGCCGCCGTCGTCGGCTCCTGCTCCCCCGGCACGCTGGATAGACCGTCAGGAAGTGCTTCGCCGGCGTCACCACCCCGACCCGGTTACCCTCCGCTCACTAGCCAGCGGCGAGATGGGCACCCGCCAGCGGCCGCTTGAAACCAACGACGGCGGTCCGGGCGCCCTCGGCCGTTCTGCGCCGTTCGGCCTGGTCGCCAACGTGCCGGCTGCCATGATCGAGCGGCTGACGCTGGATGCGGCGGCGATCACGCACGGGAACGCGTCGGCCCAGGTTCCCGCCGCCGTTTTCGCCGCGCTGGTCCACGAGATCGCAATCAACGGCCTCCCGCTGGGCGAAGCCGTCGCGGCTGCGGCATCAACGGCAAAGGATTTGGACGCAGAAGGCCTGGCCGCGTGTCTGCAGGACCTTGTTCGGTCGGCTGCGTCCGACCGGCCGACGGCAGATGCCGGAGAGAGTGATGCGGGTCAGAGTGATGCCGGTGAGAGTGACGCCGCTGGGATCCTTTGCCGCGCAGTCCGGTTGGTTCTCGCCACCAGCAATTCCGACGGCGAGGCCCATGTGAGCGCTGTCCTGGCGGCATCCGCCGATCGGGAGGGGCGGGATGCCTCCGTGGCCTCGGCCGTGGCCGGAAACATTGTGGGTGCGCTGCACGGCGTGGAGAACCTTCCGGAGGCCGCGTTGGGGCAATTGGATGGTGTCGAAGTCATCCGGGAAATCGCTGGCCGGCTGGCATCGGCGATCGGCTCGTAGCTCGTAGCTCGTACCTCGGGTAGCCAACGTCACTGGCTGGCGGCGGGCCACTTTCCGCCGGTCATCTGCAGGAACTCCGCTTCGGAGAGCACCTCGATGTTCTGGCCTAGGCTGTGGAGTTCCATTACCTTGCGCGCCTTACCGGTCACACGTCCGCTGCGCAGGTCCGAAGCGACGAACCCGCTTCCCACGACAAGAACCGTCGTCTTGCGGGTGACTGTGCTGGCCGGCTGCGCACCCATCACCGCAGCCCGTTGTTTGGCCTGCGGGCGGGAGATCCCGAGGTCGCCGGTGAAGACAACCGTCTGTCCATACAGCGGGTGGGCGGGATCGGCCGCCCGGTTTGCGTCCGGGTTGAGCCCCTCGTCCGGCCAACCGGTCCAGGCGCTGGAAGTTCCCCGCTCCAGTGCCGTCCGGGTCGGCTTTGATATCTCCGAGACACCCGGCTCATAGGCGTCAAGCCGTGATAAACGGAGCCTGTGCCCGGATACGAGTTCCTCCACGGAAGCTGCCTCCGCCCGCCTTGCGATGTCCACCATGATGCCGGCGCATGCCCGGGCATCCTCCACTGCGTCGTGATGGTTCCGGAGTGCCACGCCCGCGGCTTCAGCTACGTAGGGCAGTGAGTAGGAGACGAGGAAGTAGCTGCGGCGCGAAAGCAGCACGGTGCAGGCATAGTCGTAAGCAGGCCCTGCCTGGTCCGACACCTCGAGCGCCGACCGGATAACACCCATATCAAAGGCCGCGTTGTGCGCGACGAGTATGTCGTTGCCGATGAAAGCGCCGATCTCCGGGAACAGCTCACCGAACCGGGGTCGGCCCTCCACCATCTCGGCCGTGATGCCGTGGATTGCCACATTGCGTGAGTCGAAGTGGTCATGGCCTTCCGGCGGCCGCATCAGCCACTGCGCTTCGTCCACGATGCGTCCGTCCCGGACCTTGGTGAGGCCTACGGCGCACGGTGAACCACGAAACCCATTGGCAGTCTCGAAGTCGATCGCCGTAAACTCAATTCCCACTCCGCTACGGTATCCGGCAGATAGCCGGCGGCCGCGCAGGCAAGGCCGTGTGGCGCCGGACCGGTCTTCGCAGAACGGGTGTCAGGGCTCCGCGCGGCGCAGCGTGAGGAAGGATCCCCCCGCGAGGGCCAGCGCCAGCACTGCCAGCCAGCCGGCGACGTCGAGCTGTGTCCTGGACCCGAGGAACTCGCCCACCTGCGGCCAGGCCTCCAGCGAACCGATCACGTACAGCGTCCCGACGAGCAGCAGGGCCACGCTGATTCCCGCAGTAAGCAATCCGGTGGCGCGCCAGCGCTTGTAGATGGTCGCAGCCCAGAATCCCACCAAGAACAGTGCCATCATGGACGCGAAGTAGAAGACGATCGGCTGGTACCAGGGTCCGCTCGCGATCCACGACGGCGCGAAGAACCACCCGTCGACCCCCCACCCGGATGTGGCCTGCTCAATGAGGCCGAGCACCCAGTATGTGGTTGCCGTGATGACGGCGAAGAGCGTGAATAGCGCCAGCGTGCCAAGGAAGAAGGTTCGGCGCGTGATGCTGAGTCCCTGCGAGAACGGGAAGGTCAGGGTGAGGGACTGGATCCCGAGCGCGAAGAAATACCACATGACTGCCTGCGACCCGCCGGAGATCCGCATGCCGCCGCCGGCGGGAACCAGGAACCAGATGAGCAGCGTGAGGGCAAAGGATGCGCCGAGGATGATGAGCGGCAGCCCGACGAAGATCCATCGATTGATCAGCTGCATGCGCATGACGTTGACCACACGGTTCATCGGGCTGCCTCCGACAGGTTACGGTCACGGGCGTCGGCTGCCTGTGATGCGGACATCGTCTTCCTGACAATGAGCTGCTGTAGCGACACCGGGGCGAGCTCGAGCCCGTCGTCGGCGGCCGCACGCACCTCTGCGTCCGTGAGCTGCCCGAGGGCCGTCACCGAAGCGAGGGACGCGAAGTTGTCCGTATGGACAACCTCTCGGTCGCCGATGAAGCTGCGGACCTTTTCAGCGGAGCCGACGACGGCGAACGCCGAGCCCCGGATCGATTCCGCGTCGTCGTTCATGATGATCCTGCCCCTGTCGATCACGATGACGTGCTCCAGGAGGTTGGCTACCTCGTCGATGAGGTGGGACGACAGGACAATGGTGCGGGGATGGAGGGAATAATCCTCCACGAGCCGGTCGTAGAAGAGCTGCCGGGCAACCGCATCCAGGCCGAGGTAGGGCTCATCGAAGAACGTCAGCTCGGCACGGGAAGCAAGCCCGATGATCACTCCTACGGCAGAGAGCTGGCCCCGCGAAAGCTTCTTGATGTTGCGTTTGAGGGGCAGCTGGAAGTCCGCCGTCAGTTTGTCGGCCAGTTCCTGGCTCCAGTTGGCGAAGAACAGCGCGGCCGACCGAAACGCATGTTCGGCTGTGAATGAGTCGGGGTACTTCTGGGATTCGCGGATGAAGCAGATGCGGTTGAGCACTCGCTCGTTCTCGTACGGGTGCTCGCCAAAAACCCGCACTTCACCGGCGGACGCGAAAGCCTGGGCCGTGAGGATGGACATCAGAGTTGTCTTGCCGGCGCCGTTACGGCCAAGCAGGCCGTAGATCCGGTCCGGCTCGAGGGCAAGTGTCACCCCCCGAAGCGCCTCTGAACGTCCATAGGTCTTGCTGACGTTGGCGATGTCGATAACGGCCGTCATTTCTTTCCCCCCTGGATGGCGTGCCCGCCCTGTCTGATCATGTCTGCCAGCTCTTTCGGCTCGATGCCGAGCTTCCGCGCCTCACGCGTAAGCGGCTGGACGTACTGCTCGAAAAACCGCGCGCGACGGCGCTGCATCAATACCTCACGGGCACCGGGCGCAACGAACATCCCGATTCCGCGCTGCTTGTAGAGGATGCCGTCGTCGACGAGACGATTGACTCCCTTGGCCGCCGTCGCCGGGTTGATGCGATAGAACGCAGCAAACTCATTGGTGGACGGAACCTGGGATTCTTCGGCCAGCGTGCCGTCGATGATGTCGCTCTCAATGCGTTCCGCTATCTGCAGGAAGATCGGGCGCCCGTCATCGACCAGCACGATGCCCCACCGCACGCGCCGCCCTCGTCGGACTACGCTTCGTGGGTTCAGTACTCATGTAACTAACCATACAACTGCGGGGCACAGTGTCAACCGCGCCAGACGCGATCTCGAGAGGCTAGGACGCGTGGCGTTTCCTGCGCAGTTTTCTGACCTTGCTCACAACGAAGAAAGCGAGTACCAGGACGACGACGACAATCACCAGTTTCTGGAAGATGTCCGCATACTGCTCAACGATGTGCCAGTTCTCGCCCAGGTAGAACCCGGACAGCACGAAGATGGAGTTCCAGATCAGGCTTCCCGCAAGCGTGAGGCCGAGGAAGGTCCACACCGGCATCCGCTCGATCCCTGCGGGAATGGACACCAGGCTTCGGAAGATGGGGACCATGCGTCCGAAGAACACGGCCTTGTATCCGTGGCGGTTGAACCAGGCTTCGACGCTGTCGACGTCTTCAAGGTCCACCAGCGGGGCCTTCGCCACAAGGCGGCGCATCCGGTCACGACCCAGCAGCACACCCAGCAGATACAGCAGCCAGGCGCCCACAACTGACCCCGCAGTGGTCCAGAACAGCGCCTCGAACAGGCTGAAGTTGCCTTGGCTGGCGGTGAATCCTGCAAGCGGAAGGATGACTTCGCTTGGCAGCGGCGGGAAAAGATTCTCCAACGCTATGGCCAGACCCGCACCCGGTGCCCCGATAGTCTCCATCATGCTGACGGCCCAGTCGGCGACACTTCCCAGGGTGGACTCGTTTCCGGTTTGCATGGGCAGGAGATTCAGGTGCGTAGTCATCCCGATTAAGTTTGCCCTATCAGACTGCGCGCTTCGAACGCGGCGCCTGGAACCTGATGTACTACCCCCGATTCTTGCCCAACCCGATTCATTCCGCGTCAGCGGAGGACGTCGATGAGCTCCGGCAGCAGGTCGGCGAACGCCCGCGCGCGATGGCTGATAGCGTTCTTCTCCTCCGGTGACAGCTCGGCGCAGCTGCGGTCCATTCCCTCCGGCTGCAGGAGCGGATCGTACCCGAATCCGCCGTCGCCGCGTGGTTCGGTCAACAGGCTGCCCCGCAATTCCCCGCGCTTGACGACCTCGGTACCGCCGGGAACGGCGAGCGCCGCAGCGCACACGAATTGGGCCGCACGCCGGTTTTCCGGGATGTCGGCCAGCTGGTTCAGCAGCAGCTCCAGATTGGCGGAATCGTCGCCGTGCCTGCCTGCCCAGCGAGCCGAGAAGATTCCGGGGGCTCCCCCAAGCACGTCCACCGCAAGGCCTGAGTCGTCGGCGACTGCAGGGAGGCCGGTTGCTTCGGCGACGGCCCGAGCCTTCAGGAGGGCGTTTTCCTCGAAGGTCGTCCCGCTTTCGACCACGTCCGGCGCACCTGCCGCAGCAGCGTCAACAACCTGCGTGTCGACGTCGAGCCCCGGAACCTTGCCCCTCAACAGGGCGCGGAGTTCACGAAGCTTGCCTGCGTTGCGGGTGGCTAGGACCAGCCGTGCCTGCGTTGTCGGCTGTTCAGGCACCGGTAACCTCGCCCAGCGTCTGCCGCTGGATCTCAGCGAGCTGCGCTGTTCCCAGCAGCGCGAGGTCGAGCAGTGCGTCCAGTTCGGCCCGGTCGAAGGGCGTGCCCTCCGCCGTTCCCTGGACCTCGACGAAGCTTCCGCTTCCCGTGACGACGACGTTCATGTCGGTTTCGGCGCGGACATCTTCGACGTAGGGCAGGTCCAGCATGGGAACGCCGTCGATGATCCCGACGCTGACTGCGGCAACCGTATCGGTGAGCGGGCGCGCTGACTGCGGGATGATCGCATGCTCCTTTGCGTAGCGGATGGCATCAGCCAGTGCCACGTAGGCGCCCGTGATTGCGGCAGTGCGGGTGCCGCCGTCGGCCTGGAGCACATCGCAGTCCAGGACGATAGTGTTCTCGCCCAGCGCGCGCGTGTCGATGATTGAACGCAGGGACCGCCCGATCAAGCGGGATATCTCGTGGGTGCGGCCTCCGATCCGGCCCTTGACGGACTCGCGGTCCGAACGGGTGTTCGTGGCCCGGGGAAGCATGGCATACTCGGCCGTCACCCAGCCCTTGCCCTCGCCCTTGAGCCATCGGGGCACGCCCGCAGTCAGTGATGCCGTGCAGAGGACGCGGGTGTTGCCGAATTCGATCAGTGCAGAGCCCTCGGCCTGGTTCGACCACCCGCGCGTGATGCTGATCGGCCTGAGCTGGTCGGGCGCGCGGCCATCGGCGCGTACTGACCCGCCGGCCGGGTTGGAACCGGACACAGAACCGGACGCGGAGGCAGAAGAGGAGGGGGAAGTCATAGGCCAAGTCTGCCAGAGCCGGTTCGCTACCGGCGATTTGAAGCGGCCTGACCGCTCACACCAGGTAGGACACTCCTGCCACGGCGACGGCGACCTCCCCCTGGTAGCTGCTGCGCGCCTCTTCGAGCGTTCGCACGGCGTCATTCCACACGGGAAGGTGGGTGAGCAGCAGCCTCCGGGAGGAAGCCTCGGACGCAACATCCCCTGCCCTCTTCCCGGTGAGATGGACTCCGCGGATGGCGTCGTCACGTCCTTCATGAAAAGCGGCCTCGCAAAGGAACACATCGGCGCCGGCCGCTGCTTCAACCAGGCCGTCGCACGCGTCGGTGTCACCCGAGTAGGTCAGGATCCGTTTACCCCCGGGCGCTCCGGGATCGGCCACTTCAACACGCAGCGCGTACGCTTCCTCAGCCGGATGCAGGACCGGATACGGAGTGATGGTGAATGGCCCCAGATCCACGGGCTGCCTGGGAGTCCAGGAGTTGAACTCAAAATCCTCATGCATGCCGGGGTCGAGGTCCAGTCCGTAGGCGGTGGCGATCCGGTCTGCAGTGGCGGCCGGACCCCAGACCGGGATCCGCGGCCGGTCCCAGCCGTCCGGGTTCCAGTGGACTGCGACATGGAGCCCACACAGATCCATACAGTGATCCGGGTGAAGATGGGTCAGCAGGATGGCGTCGATATCGCGCAGATCCATGTACCGCTGCAGGGTTCCGAGGGAGCCATTGCCGAGATCCAGCAGGATGCGCCAGGTCTTGCCGTCCTCCTGCACCGTGACGAGGTAGCAGGAGGCAGGAGACTGTGGACCGGGGAAGGACCCGCTGCATCCGACGATGGTCAGTTTCACGCGCGCTCGCCTGCACCAGGCAGGGCATCGGCGCGCGCTGCTGCAATCATCTCCGGCGTGATACGGGCCATGCTGCCGGTCGGATACCGGGCAGCAACGTGATCAACGTGTTCGACGCTGAGCACCTCCGGCCCCAGGAAACGGCGGGCGAGTTCCTCGAAACGCGCGGCGTCCCCCGTGGCGACGAACTGGTGCCGGGGCTCGGAGGAGCCGGTTCGCAGCAGGTCGTGGGAGACCAGCGCCCGGTAGACGTCCTTGGCCGTTTCCTCAGCGCTGGACACCAGGGTGACCGAGTCGCCCATGACGTAGGAGATAACCCCGGTGAGCAACGGGTAGTGGGTGCAGCCCAGAACCAGCGTGTCGACGTCGGCCTCCTGCAGCGGACGGAGGTAGTGGGCCGCGGTTTCCAGCACTTCCCTGCCGGCGGTCACGCCCGCTTCGACGTACTCCACGAACGCCGGGCAGGCCTGGGAAATGATCTCCAGGTGGGGCGCGGCGGCGAACGTGTCCTCGTACGCGCGGGAGCCGACCGTGGCGCTGGTGCCGATGACTCCGATCCGTCCGCTGCGGGTGGAGGCGACCGCGCGCCGGACAGCGGGCTGGATGACCTCGATCACCGGGATCCCGTACCGGGCGGTATACCGTTCCCGCGCATCCCGAAGCACGGCGGCCGACGCCGAGTTGCAGGCAATGACGAGGAGCTTCACCCCTGAATCAACCAGCTCGTCCATGACGCCGAGAGCGTGGGCACGCACCTCCGCGATCGGAAGCGGACCGTAGGGACCGTGGGCAGTGTCTCCTACATAGAGCACCGATTCATGCGGCAGCTGGTCGATCACCGCCCGGGCCACGGTCAGGCCGCCGACGCCCGAATCGAAGATCCCGATGGGGGCCTCGGTGGGCCGGGGAAGGGAAAGATCGGCAGAAGCAGCATCATCAGCAGCGTCGCCGTACCGGGGATCGTCAGCGTTCCAATTCATGATCCTCTGAGAATAGGACGCACCGCCGGAGTTGGCTAAGCGATCAGACGTGTCCTTCGTCACATCCCTCATCGCTCGCCGGAGGGGTGTCCGGCCGACGAGAGGAGCGCCTGGACCAGTCCCTCCTGGACCCAGGTGACGAAGTTATAGACGAGGGCAAGGTAGGACTCGAGATCCTCGGCGTCCTCAAGGTCAGCGATGTCGTGCAGCCGGGCGGCGTCCTCGTCGGTTTGGATATCCAGCCGGTCCGCCAGGACCAGGCGTACATCAGTAAGGGCTTTGGCCAGCAACTGCGCCTGTTCCGGGGTCAGGACCACCTGCGGCTTCTCCATCAGAAGGGCTGCGGCGCGCAGGGCGCCCACCTTCTCTTCACGAAGGGAGCGTTCGGTGAGGCGGCGGAATTCGAGCGCGCCGTCGTCGTCGTTCCGTACCGCGTCAGGGAGCAGGCGGGCAACCGCACTGTCCGCGGGGCGCTCAGCCTCGGGATCAATGCCCACCATCGCGGCCAGCGGATCCTCGTCCTTCCGCTTTTCCGGCTCAAGCAACTGCACGACGTCGGCAAACAGCCGCCGCAGCAGCTTCAGTTCACCCGACTCGAAGTCGCCGGTAATTCCACGCCGGGTTGTCCGGAAAGCACGAGCCACTGCCGCTCCCTACGCGTCCGCTGTCTGGAAAGTGGCCCACAGGCCGTATGAGTGCATGGCAACCGTGTCCCGCTCGGCCTGCTCGCGGGAACCGGTGGAGACCACTGAACGTCCCTGCTCGTGAACCTCAAGCATGAGGGTGCGCGCCTTCGCCTCGCTGTACCCAAAGTAGGTCTGGAAGACGTAGGTAACGTAGCTCATCAGGTTCACCGGGTCATTCCAGACGATCACCACCCACGGCACGTCCGTTCGGGTAGCCACGTCAACGTCCGTCTCCTCAGACTGGTGCGTTTCGGGAAGAACGCCAACACTCATGGTCCCCATTGTAGGTTGGCGGCGCACCCCCGCTTCCGCCGGTACTCACACAGCGAACGCGGGGCTAGAGTTTTCCTGTGAGCCCACACAAGACCTGGCAACATCCCAATTCAGCCCTCTACACCGACCACTATGAGCTGACAATGCTGCAGGCCTCCCTGCATTCGGGGCAGCGCACCGCAGGTCCGTGTTCGAGGTATTCACCCGACGCCTCCCTGAGGGTCGCCGGTACGGCATCGTTGCGGGCACGGGGCGGCTCCTCGAGGGAATCAGGCACTTCCGGTTCGAGGAACCGCAGCTGAGCGCGTTGTCCGCCGCCGGCGTGGTGGATGACGCGACACTGGGCTGGCTCTCTGATTTCCGGTTCTCCGGCAACATCTGGGGCTACGCCGAGGGTGAGGCGTTCTTCCCCTCCTCCCCCGTCCTTATTGTGGAGGGCACTTTCGCCGAGGCCTGCATCCTGGAGACCTACATCCTTTCGGTCCTGAACCATGACAGCGCAATCGCCTCCGCCGCCTCCCGCATGACCAGCGCAGCGGGGAGCCGCCCCTGCATCGAGATGGGTTCGCGGCGCACGCAGGAGGAGTCCGCAGTCGCTGCCGCCCGCGCTGCCGTTATCGGCGGCTTCGCCAGCACTTCTAATCTCGAGGCGGGCAGGCGCTACGGCCTGCGTACCGTGGGCACGGCCGCCCACTCCTTCACTCTCCTGCACGACTCGGAGCCGGAGGCGTTCGCCGCCCAGGTCGCGGCCCTCGGCAAGGGGACGTCACTGCTGGTGGACACGTACGACGTCGAACAGGGCGTCCGCAACGCCGTGGCCGCCGCCGGCCCCGACCTCGGAGCAGTCCGCCTGGACTCGGGGGATCTGGTTGAGCAGGCCCGATGGGTCCGCCAGCTGCTCGATGACCTCGGAAACCACCAGACCCGCATCGTGGTCACGTCCGACCTCGACGAGTACGCGATCGGCCTGCTGGCCTCCGCGCCCGTTGACTCCTACGGGGTGGGAACATCCCTCGTCACGGGCTCAGGCGCGCCCACCGCCGGCATGGTCTACAAGCTGGTGAGCCGGACGGACGACGACGGCACTTTCGTCTCGGTGGCGAAGGCGGCCAAGAACAAGGCTTCGGTCGGCGGGCGCAAGTACGCGCTGCGCCGGCTCAATGAGTCCGGCACCGCGGTGGCCGAGGTGATCGGCATCGGCGACCACCCGCACGACGACGGAAACGACCGCCCGTTGCTCCAGCAGTTCGTCGCCGACGGCGAGCTGCTGCCGGGGTGGACCGGCCCCGAGGGTGTTGAGCGCGCCGTCGAACGCCACCGGAAATCCATGGCGGAGCTCCCCGGGTCCGTCATGAGGCTCCAGCGTGGTGAACCTGCCATCCCCACGGAGTACGAGGAGTTCTCATGACACGCGCTCTGATCATCGTTGATGTCCAGAACGACTTCTGCGAGGGCGGATCCCTCGCCGTCGAAGGCGGAGCGGGCGTGGCCCAGGCGCTGAGTGACTACATCGACGCGCAGGCCGGCCACTACGACTACATCATCGCCACCCAGGACTGGCACATCGATCCGGGATCCCATTTCTCCGATCACCCCGACTATGTAGACTCCTGGCCCGTCCACTGCGTAGCTGATGAGCGGGGATCACAGTTCCACCCCAATCTCGAGACCGAAAGCTTCGACGCCGTGTTCCGCAAGGGGCAGTACGAGGCTGCCTACTCGGGCTTCGAAGGTGTGCTTGCGCCCGAGGACCAGGTGCCCACCGGCGAACAGAAGATGGGAGCAGCCCTGGCCACCACGGCCGACGAGGCTGTTTCGCTCGACGACTGGCTGCGTGACCATGAGGTGGACGAGGTGGCGATCGTCGGACTTGCAACCGACTACTGCGTTCGCGCCACCGCGCTGGACGCAGTCGGAGCCGGCTACACCACCCGCCTGCTCGCCGAATACACCCGGCCGGTGCATCCGGACCGTACGGCCGAGGTTCTGGCTGAGCTGGAGGACGCCGGCGTCGAAGTAGTCGAGTGACGGGCTGAAATCGCCCTCCTGCAGCAGGGCTGTCGCGGCCTGCCGCGAGCTGTTGGAGGAGCTTCTGCCCTGGGTCAGGTACGGCCGATGAACCAGTCCTGCAGCTTCTTCAGCCTCCGCCGCAGTTGTTCCTCGTTTGCCTGGGCGACGGCGGGACCCCCGCAAGCCTTGCGGAGTTCGGTGTGCACCACGCCGTGCGGCATGCCTGAGCGCGCAGACCAGGCCGAGACATTCTTCGCCAGCTGGCCGCGCAGCTCCGTGAGCTGGCGGTGGTCCACCACATCCGGTGCAGCCGGTTCGTGCGCTGCGGCGGCGGCAGGGCGCCGTCGTCGTGACTGCTGCTCCTGCTGGCGCTGCCGCAGGAGCACGCCAACCTGATCCGCGTCGAGCAGGCCGGGGATACCGAGGAAGTCCAGTTCCTCCTCGCTGCCCATCTCGCCGCCGGTACCGAACTCGCCGCCGTCGAAGAGAACGCGGTCGAACGCCGCCTGCGACTCCAGCGCCTCGAACTTTTGTTTGGTCAGCTCGCCGGAGGCTTTTTCCTCGCGGTTGGCCGCCTCCATCAGCGCCTCTTCCGGAGCGAACCCGTCCTCGCCGTTATCGGGCCGGTCAAGCGCGTGGTCGCGCTCCACCTCAAGCTGATTGGCAAGCGCCATGAGGTTGGGCACGGACGGAAGGAAGACGGACGCAGTCTCACCTCGGCGTCGGGCACGGACAAAGCGGCCTACAGCCTGCGCGAAGAACAGCGGGGTGGCGGTGGAGGTTGCGTATACGCCGACGGCCAGTCGCGGAACGTCGACGCCCTCGGACACCATGCGGACTGCGACCATCCAGCGGGATTCACCCGCGGAGAACTCCTCGATCTTGCCCGACGCCTTGGCATCGTCGGAGAGAATCACGGTGGGCGACTCCCCCGTGATCTTGCGCAGCTGGCCGGCGTACGCCCGGGCGTCCTCGTGATCGGTCGCGATAACCAGGCCACCGGCGTCGGGCACGGCGCGGCGCACCTCCGTCAGGCGCCGGTCGGCAGCTTTCAACACCGCCGGAATCCACTCGCCGTTGGGATTTAGGGCGGTCCGCCAGGCCTGCGCCGTGATGTCCTTGGTCACCGCCGCCTCGCCGAGGGAGGCGGCCATTTCCTCGCCGGCACTGGTGCGCCAGCGCATCTGTCCGGAGTAGGCCATGAAGATAACCGGTCGCACCACGTGGTCCCGGAGCGCGTCACCGTAGCCGTAGGTATAGTCCGACTGTGAGCGGCGGATGCCGTCGCCGTCCTCCACATACTCCACGAACGGAATGGCCGCGGTGTCCGATCGGAACGGGGTACCGGTCAACGCGAGCCGCCGGGTTGCAGGCTCGAACGCTTCACGGATGCCATCACCCCACGAAAGCGCATCACCGCCGTGGTGGATCTCGTCCAGGATCACCAGTGTCTTGGCCGCCTCGGTTTTGGCCCGGTGCAGCATCGGCTTGCTGGCCACCTGGGCATACGTTACGGCGACGCCGATGAAGCCTTCTCCGTGGCGGCCGTCGGCGTTCTTGAAGTTGGGATCGATGGAGAGCCCCACCCGCGCTGCCGCGTCCGCCCACTGCCGCTTCAGGTGGTCGGTGGGAGCGACGACGACGATGCGGTTGACGATCCTGCGGTCCACCAATTCCGTGGCGACCCGAAGCGCGAAAGTAGTCTTTCCCGCGCCCGGAGTAGCAACTGCGAGGAAGTCCTGGGGCGAGTTGGCAAAGTACTTCTCGAGCGCTTCCGCCTGCCACTGACGCAGCTTCGGTGCGGTGCCCCAGGCCGCACGCTCGGGGTAGGCAGGAGGCAGCGCGGGACCAGTGCCGAACAGTGCATTGTTGCTCACTCTTGGACGGCACCTTTCCTGGTTTTCACGGCTGCTGGAAGATGAATTGCTGCTTCATAGAGGCACCCCGATCGCTGCGGGCAGCCCTCAACCCGGCCACTATACCGACTGCCTCCGACACGCACAGAGCCGACTGGATTGCAAGGAACACGACCCCTGAACACCGTGCTGATTCCCACATTCGGACTCCTCGAAACCCTTCAACCCACCGCGTTCTTCCACCATTCGGGCACGAAAATGTGCCTTTTTGACTGCAGTGAACAGGCCTACTGTGGAAGAAGGCGGCCGTCCGGCCGGGGCGGCCCGTGTTCGAAGGAACTGCCATGACTGTTACTGCACAGGTGCATGACTGCACCATCACGAACTGCTCCTTCAACGACCACACCGAGTGCCATGCCGGAGCGATCACCGTGGCCGGCGGTGAAAACCATGCGGCATGCGCCACCTTCATCGATACCGGGATTTCGGGCGGCCTGCCCAAGGTTGTTGCCAGTATCGGCGCCTGCCAACGTGCCGAGTGCGTCCATAACGACCACTTGATGTGCCACGCTCCCGAGGTGCGGGTAGGACCCGGCGCCGACAACGCAGACTGCCTCACTTACGAGCACCGCTCGGCCTAGGGCGCCGCGGGATTAGTGCCGACGGAATAGGTGCCGACTGGATAGGTGCCGGTCCTAAGGTTCCTGGGACGGCACCTTTCCTGTGCCCAGGGACGAAACCATGCCCGATGCATGAGCGCCGCGGGCGGCCCTGAATCCGGCCGCTATACCGATAACCGCGAACAGTCCCAGTACCAGCCACATCACTGCGAAGACGGACAATTGGCCGGTCGCACCCGGCTCGCGCAGCAGGGCGAAGAGACCGCCGGCACCGGCAGTACCAATTACCCCACCAAGCTGGTCCGACAGTTGTAGCGAGGCCGAGTTCCTGCCCTGTTCCTCCGGAGCAGAAAGCTTCAGTACCAGCACCGAAGTGCTCGAGAGCGCCATCCCCATAGCGAGACCGGCACAACTCCACACCGCAACGATCATCCAGAACGGCACCTCCGCAGCCGCGCTGAGCGCCAGACCGCCGATGCTGACCGAGAGCAGCACCGAACCGATCACCAGCAACCACTGGCGCTGGAAACGCACCTTCGCCTGAATGAAGGAGCCGAGGCTCCAACCGATTGCCGCTGCACTCAGGGTCAACCCCGCAGTGGAAGCATCGAGCCCACGGCTTGAGACCAGCATCAAAGGCACGAAGGCCTCAGCCCCGAAAAAGGCAACGGTGAGGAGGCCCCGGGTCGCGATGACGCTCGGCAGTCCGCGGGCCAGTCGCAGCGTACCGGGAGGCAGGAGTCGGGGGAAAGCCACCGCGGCCGCGCCGAACCCCACCGCCCCCAGTACGACAAGAAAGACGCTGTAGGCAGGATTATTGATGCCGCCCACGGCGAGCCGGGTCAGGGCAAACTGCGCTGCGAAGACTCCACCCGCGAGCAGGACCCCGGTCAGGGCGTTCCTCCGTACTGCGCCGTCAACACCCGAAGCGGCACGCTCGGTCTTGAGCCCCGAGGTACTTGGCCAGACAAGGAGGAAGGCGGCGGCAACCACCGGAGCCACCCCCAGGAACACCCAGCGCCAGCTTGCCTGTTCGGCGAGCGCCCCTGCGACATAGGGTCCGACGAGCGACGGTACCACCCAGGCCGCCGCCAACCAGCCGAACACCACCGGTTGGAGTCGCTGCGGATAGCACTGGGCGATGATCACGTAGACCGCGACGATCATAAAACCGCCGCCCAGACCCGAGACGGCGCGCCCGAGAGTCATGATCCAGAATTCCGGCGCACTGCCCGATACCGCCAGGCCGAGCACCATCAAGGCCAGCCCTGCGGCCAGGGCAGGACGCGGCCCCCTCTGATCGCACCATGACCCACCAAGGACGCTGCCGAGCAGCGAGGCCGTGAGATACATCGAGAAAGCCAGGCCATAGCTGGCCACACCGTTCAGTTCGGCAGCGACGGACGGCATCGCCGTGACGACTGCCATTGCCTCGAAGGCCGCGCAGGTGATGATGGCGATGACGCCTATTGTCAGCGGACGCAGCGGAGCGGAAAGTGCTCCGCCTCCCACCTCGGCATCCTTGTGCGGCATGCCCCTCCTTCTGACAAAGCAGCGTCCGCCGGGTAGCCCGGCGGACGCTTAGCTGCAGTGCCTAGGATTCATCCCCGGGCCGCATGGAATTGTAGATTTCCTTGCACGTGGGGCAAACCGGGAACTTCTCGGGATCCCTGCCGGGAGTCCACACCTTGCCGCACAAGGCGATGACAGGTTCCCCCGAAAGGGCGGACTCCATGATCTTCTCTTTGCGGACGTAGTGTGCAAAACGCTCCCGGTCACCCGGCTCGAGTTCCTCGCGCAGTTCCTCGCGCTCGATGGTGGCCGTGGAGGTGCCTGAATCGTCCGGCGAGCCGTACGGGCTGTTGTCAAAGGGATCTGCGGGCGTACTCATGGATCAATCCTACTGCCGGTTCACTCGGTGGGAATGTGCTACTTGTTGACACTGACGGCCTGCAGCAGCTCCGGTGCCCGCTTGTCATACCAGGCACCCCCAATTCGGACACCACCGATGAAAGCGGCCGCTCCCAGAACCGCCCCGGCCGCAAGGGTGGCCCACCCGAAGGCAGCATTTCCAGTGACGAGGTACGCCACAGCCAGGGCGATCTCCGGCAGCAGCAGGGCGAACTGAACCACCCAGCCCAGAAGCTGGATAACAAGCATGGAGAATCCGGTGCCCGGCGGTGTCTTGAACGGGCTCTCTCCGGGCAGCGGTACGTTGTAGGTGTAGCGCGCGGAGGTCACACTCGACAAGCCTGTCCCGGTCAGGAGCGCCCCGATGCCCAGCCCGAGCATCATAGGCAGGTCGGCGGCAGAATTGGTCAGCAGCAGCGGAACAACGGTGGCGATCAAGACCACCGGAGTAGCAAACAGCAGCAGTGCCGCTGCCCTGCCGAGACGATCGTCCCTGCCCCGGACCCCGGTCGATAGGTGCATCCAAAAAGCCGTGTTGTCATAGGAGATGTCGGCCGAGATGGACCAGGCGAGCATGAAGGCAATGATCGGTCCGACGTAGTTGAGCAGGGCGAAGTTCCCGGCCTCTCCGCCGACGAACCAGAAGAGGACGGGAAGCAGCGGGACAACAATGATGGACGCCGCATAGCGGGGGTCGCGGATCCAGTAGGTGAGCGCACGGGCTGCAACAGCTCCGGTGGGAGTTGCCGGCAGGCGGCCGAACAGGCCGAGGTTTCCTGCGCCCTTCCTGCTGACCGAATTGAACGGCGGGGTGACGAGCGCGTGGCTCAGGCTCTTCTGCCACAGCAGGGCGAGGACGGCGATGGTCGCGATCCCGATCCCGAATCGGGCAAGTGCCTGGAGCGGGGCGCCCGCGGCAAGGTCGGCGGGGATTGCGAGGAATACGCCCAGGGGCGTCCAGCCAAGGACCGCAGCCAGGGTGTGCGCGTAGTCAGGCGAGTCGCGGAAGCCGTTCACGATGCCGGCGAAAATCGGACCCAGCAGCACCAGGGGAACGATCGCGATCAGCGAACTGACGTCCTTGAACCGGCGGGACGAGGCAAGCGACGCGCCCGCCGTCGTAATCAGCCGCGAACCCACAACGCAGAGCAGCACGGCGCAGACTGCACAGATCAGGGCGGCGACAGCAGCCGCCGGATAGCGGATCCAGGTGATTGCCAGCGCAAGAAATGCGAGCAGGGTTGCGATACCCGGGATGCCGATGACGCCGCCCAGCGCCAGCCCCGCCATAAGCTGGCGCATCGGAACGGCGTAGGTGACGAACCGGGCGGGGTCCAGTGTCATGTCCACGCCGGAGGCGACCAGCGGAATGACCAGCCAGCCAAGGACGGCGGCAGATCCGCCGAGGATCACAATGGTTCGGACGAGCTCGAACTCGGCGAAGCCAAGTGCGACCAGCCCAGCGATGATTGTGCCGAGGACGCCCAGTCCATAGAGCCCACCGAGGACGACACCCACAAGCTGCCAGGTGCTACGCCTCAGGGAGTTGCGCAGCAGCGTCAGCTTCAGCCTCAGAAGGTGCGCAACCATGACAGTCCTTCTGCAGTATTCCTTCCGCCCACGAGCTCCACAAAGCGGTCCTCCAGGCTGGCATCCCCGCGGACGGCGTCCACCGTTCCTGCAGCAAGGACAGATCCGGCAGCGATGACGGCGACGTGGTCGCACATCCGCTGCACAAGATCCATGACATGACTGGACACGATGACCGTCCCGCCGGACTGCACGTAGCTGCCCAGGATGTCACGGATGTTCGCGGCGGAGACCGGGTCAACCGACTCGAAGGGCTCATCCAGGACCAGCAGCTTCGGAGCGTGCACCAGTGCCGATGCAAGGGCGATCTTCTTCGTCATGCCGGCCGAGTAGTCCACCACGAGCGTTCCGGCATCACTGGCAAGGTCCAGCGCGCGGAGCAGATCCGCAACCCGTCCCGCCACTTTGTCCCGGTCCATTCCGCGCAGCAGACCGGCATAAGTGACGAGCTGCTCCCCCGTCAGGCGGTCGAAGAGCCGCACTCCGTCCGGGAGGATGCCCATCAGCTTCTTCGCCTCAAGCGGACGCTGCCAGACATCAACGCCGTGAACCCACGCCTGCCCGTAATCGGGGCGCAGCAGACCGGTGGCCATGGACAGCGTTGTGGTCTTGCCGGCTCCGTTCGGTCCAACCAGACCGTAGAACGATCCTGCCGGAACGTCGAGGTCAACCCCGTTCACGGCAATCTTGGCGCCGAAGCGCTTGGCAAGCCCGCGCAGCGCGAGGGCCGGAGCCGAAGTGGAGCCGGCGTCAGCGGACTGCCCTGGAGCAGGCTCCGGGGCAGGCGGAGGGGAGGGAACGCGCTGGGAGGTCATGATTCCACGCTAACAACGACACCAGCCACGCCTCCTCATCCGAAAGGACGAAATACTTCCTCCCGACTGCGCACCCGTTTTACCCGCAACACCGCAGGGGCGTCGCTCAGAACCCGCCGGCGCGCTCGTACTGCGGGGCCCAGGCCAGATCCACATCCAACTCCTGCGCGGCACGCAGCCACCAATGCGGGTCGCGAAGGGCAGCACGCGCGATCAGCACCGCATCCGCACTTCCGTTCCGAATCACACGGTCAGCCGCGGCGGGATCGTCAAGCAGCCCTACTGCGCCCGTTGGCACTCCGCCCTCCCGCCGCACCTGAGCAGCGAGGTCCACCTGGTATCCGGGCGCCACCGGAATCACTGCATCCGGTACGGCACCGCCTGAGGAAACGTCGACGAGGTCCACCCCACGGCCTTTCGCTAGCGCGGCAAGCCGGGCAGAAGCTGCCCCGTCAAGGCCGCCTTCGGTCCAGTCGGTTGCCGAGATCCTCAGCAACAGCGGCATGGCGTCAGGCAATTCAGCACGCACTGCGTCAATCACCTCAAGGGTGAAGCGGAAGCGGTTCTCCTCAGTCCCGCCCCAGCGGTCAGTACGGGTGTTCACGAGGGGACTCAGAAATTCGTGAAGCAGGTAACCGTGGGCCGCGTGAATCTCCACGGTGTCGAAACCGGCATCCACAGCCCTTCGTGCAGAGTTTCGGAAATCCCCGATGGTGGACAGGATTTCTTCCTCAGTCATCGCACGCGGCACGGCGTAGTCGCCGAAGGGCTCGTCGGTGGGGCCGACAGCCTGCCATCCCCCATCCTCGACCGGGACGGAACCACGGTGCCCGCTGAAGGGCCACCAGGTCGACGCCTTGCGTCCGGCATGGGCGAGCTGGACCCCGATCTTGGCGTCGGCCGCGCCGTGCCGATGGACAAAGGTGGTGATCCTGCGCCAGGCGGCAACCTGCTCGTCGTTGTACAGCCCGGTGTCACGCGGGCTGATCATTCCCGCCGGATTAACCGCGGTTGCCTCGGTGATGATCAATGCCGCTCCCCCGGCTGCGAACTGTCCCAGGTGCATGAGGTGCCAGTCGTGAGGCACACCCGGCGCGTTGACCTCATCCGCTGAGTACTGGCACATCGCCGCCACCCAACCGCGATGAGCCAGGAGAAGGGATCGCAGTGAAATGGGTTCAAAGAGTCCCGCGCCGCTAACACCCATCAGAAGAGCGCCCGCGCGAGGGCGCTGCGTGCCTTGTTGACCCGGGGGTCGGTGGGGCCCACGATGTCGAACAGCTCGAGAAGGCGTACCCGCGCGGTCTCCCGGTCTTCGCCGGATGAGCGCGCGATGAAGCCCGTCAGCCTGGCAAAGGCGTCTTCTACGTGACCGCCGGAGAGATCCAGGTCGGCTACTGCCAACTGCGCCTCAACGGAGTCCGGCGACTCGGCCGCCGCGGTGCGTACTGCAGTGGCGTCGGCCGTCCGCAACCGCTCCATCAGTTCAACCTGCGCGAGACCGGCCTTGGCATCCTGGTCGGCCGGCTGTTCGGCCAGGGCCTTCCGGTAAGCAGCGGCGGCGGCTGCATAGTCTCCGGCCTCGATGGCATCGAAAGCTTCCTGGTGCAACGGCGGCAGCGGTTGGTCCGCCGGCTCCTGCGCTCCGGCTCCCTGCGCGTCATTGTTAAGCGACCCGGTCACCCCGTTGGCCTGGGCCACCTTGAGGAGTTCCTCCAGATACGAACGGACCTGCGGTTCAGCCAGGACGCCCTCGAACAGCGGAACGGGCTGGCCTTTCAGGATGCCGACCACAGTAGGCACTCCCTGTGCGCCGAAGGCCTGGGCAACACCGGGCTGCCCGTCGAAGTCCACGCGGGCAAGCAGGATGCGTCCGGCCTGCTCCACCGCGAGGGCTTCCAGCACGGCGAGAACCTGCGCGGACTGCTCACTCCATGAAGCACCGATCGCAACGATGACAGGCACCTGGGCCGAAAGCTGAACCAACTGGGGAAAGACCTGCTCGGTAACATCCACGATGAATGGGCTGCCGCCGCCGGCGGAAGCAGGCCCGCCCGGACCGGCACCGGGCGTTTCCCTGGACTGTGCCCGCGCCTTGAGCGTGGAAAGGTCAACGGCACCGCGAAGATTCATCGACGACGGCGCAGCACCGCCTGGCGTGTTGGGAGTGGTCATGGGAACACCTTAGTTACTGGCCTGCGTTCTTGCGCAACCTGGTACTGGCTGAAGGTCCGTCGATTACCGAAGTTCGGCGGACAACAGCTGCTGTGCGGCTCCGATCACCGTAATCTTCTGCCCGCTGTCGGCAGGCGGGACGTACATCATCACGGCCTCTCCGTACCGAACATCGATGCCGTCCTCCGTCGATTCTTCGCCGGTCAGGGCCTCGTAGACGGTACCCTCCAACTCGATCGAATCTCCCGGTCCTTCAGGCACGCTGCTGTAGGTGTGGTCCAGGTATCCGAAGACCATGGCTCCCCCGTCGCCGGTCGAGATAGCGCGGGTGTGCTCGGGTACGGCCACGTGAGTGAACGTGATCTCGGCCGAGTCATTCCCCGCGTCGGCGACCACGTCCGATTGGAAAGACGTGATGGCATCGGCGAAGGAATTTGCCTCGAAGGTAGCGGAGTTGCCGCCTTCGGGATCGGTCAGGTAGTCGGCGATGGCTGCGACTGCGTCTTCGGGTGGTGCCACCAGACCCTCCGCCTGGTCGAGGGGCAACTCCTCGAGCCCTTCAGGAGACCCTGCAGTCGGGAAGGTTGTGCCGGGCAGCATTTGGATCGAGGACGTGAGGCGGTAGTTTGACCGGGGATTGTCCTGTACCAGAACGAGTGCCTGCGGAACCGGATTCGCATCTCCCTGGGTGAGTGCGACGACGGTTCGAGGCCACCCGCTTCCGGTCGGAATCATGCTCGTCAGGACAGGACCGGGAGCAACCTGCGTCGGTGCGGGAACCTCGTCGGCCTGCGCGCGAACGGAGTAGTTGGCGCTGCGCAAGGTGGCGGCAGCACCCGCCACGCGCGGTTCAAGGAGGGTTGCGTCCGCCGCCGCGTCCGCCTCCCCGACCGTGGTTGCAACAGATTCAAGAATGCGGTCGAGCTGACTTTCGAGCACCACCGGGTAGGCCCCGGCCTCACCCTCCGGAGCGGCCGGAGACTCGGTCGGGGATGCCGAATCCTCCGCCGGTGCCGATTCCGTTGCCGTGGCATAGGCCGCAGCTGATCCGGAGAAACCGAGCACTGCGGCCATTCCAAGCAGCGCCGTAGCCCTAACAGGCCGCGCAGTGAAGCTCCGTGCAGTGTCCGGACGGCGGTTCTGTTCGCGGACGTGAGCACGTGAGCCCGGCTGCACCGGCTCCCGCCGCTTCCGTCGCGGCTTCATAAACGCCAGCGCCACGCCAAGGATCAGGAGAAGCGCACCGAGAATGATCAGCGGAATCGCCCACGGGGTAGAAGTGTCGTTGGGGCTGGTGATGGAAATGTCCGTCGGCGCAGGTGTTTCACCGTCTGCCGCGACCAGGATGGACCAGTCCCCTTCGCCCGGGTCCAGCCAACGGTGGGTCAGGGTGCCCTCCGCCGTCTCCTCGCTGGTCCACAAATCGGATCCGCTCGGATTCGGTACCGTCTCCTCACCCTCGGTGAACTCGGTGAGAAGCTCGTCCTCTCCCACTCCCGTTACGGACAGGTGCGCTGCCTCGCCCACCCAGGCTTCGACGTCGGCCGCGCGGCCGACGGCAAGGGTGAAGGGACCGTCGGACTGGACCGTAATTTCCACTTCCTCGGCGTCAGCCTGCTTGGCGCCCGCTTCAATCACGGTGACGGGACCGCTGGAGGCATCCGCGGGAACTCCGACGGTGACCGTCGACGGCGGAGCCCACCAGGTGAGCTGGCCGATGCCCAGCAGCACCAGCAGCGCGCCGATCGCCATGATGGGAGCAGCAAATGGAAAGCGCACTCAAGAACCTATCGTTGGGTTGGTTTGCCCGGACCAGTCGGGCGATCGATCAGATCCCATGGTAACGAAATTGTCTCGAGCACACCTTTCGGGCTGGTACCCCGGGCGGCGCCCTACCGAAACGCCGCCCCACGGCCGGGCCACGCGTTTGTTACTGTTTCGCTAGTCATGGAACGGGCGCGGCCTGCCCGCTACGAAACGAAAGCGGAACCTTACGTGAGTGAACACGAGGACGTGCCGATCAGCGAGCCCCTTCCTCGCCCGGCGACGTCGGCAAGCCAACCGACGGGAGAACCGCCGGCCGGTGCGCCTGATTCGCGTCAGGCACACCGCAGGCACGGCTTGGGACTGGCGATGGCGCGTCTGCGCCAGATTGTCCCCGTCGCCCAGCCCCGCCCGCGCTTCGAGTTTCCGCCCGAGCGCTACGACACTATCCCCGTCGACGAGTCCGTGAATATCAGCGACGAACGGCTGAAGTTCGGCGGAGGGCAGCCGCGTTCGATGCGGCAGCACCCGATCCATTTCGGATTCATGGCAAGCGTCGGCGCGGGCCTGGCCCTGCTCGCCTACTTCATGATCACCAATGTGGGACAGCTCCTGGTCTGGATCGGCGCAGCGCTGTTCATCGCGCTGGGGCTCGATCCGATCGTTCGCTGGCTCGAGGACCGCCGTGTTCCGCGTCCGGCTGGCATCATGCTCGCCCTGCTGCTCCTGGTCGGCATAATCACCGGCTTCTTTGCCACCCTCATCCCGACGATAATCTCGCAGACCTCGCAGCTGGCCGAGCGCGCACCCGGGTACGTGCAGGACTTCCTCAACTCCGAGTTCTTCATCACCGTGGATGCGCAGTTCGAAGTGCGCGAACGCGTCACGGAGGAGGTCAACAGGTTCTTCGCCGACTCGGAGGCGGTCGGTGGCATCTTCGGAGGGGTACTCGGCGTCGGAACGGTAATACTCAACAGCCTGTTCGGGGTCCTGATCATCCTCGTGCTGACCCTGTATTTCCTGGCGTCCCTGCCCGCCATGAAGAAGTGGGCCTACCGCCTGGCGCCGCGGTCCCGCCGGCCGCGCGTGGAGAAGCTGGCCGAGGAAATTACCCGAAGCGTGGGCAACTACGTGATCGGACAGGCCTGCGTCGCCCTGATCAACGCGTCCTTCGCGTTCATCTTCATGTCGATTGCCCAGGTGCCGTTCTCGGTCCTGCTCGCTTTCATCGTCGCGATGCTGGCCTTCATACCGCTGGTCGGCGGGGTGATCGCCGCCGTCGTCGTCAGCCTGGTGGCCCTGACGGTCAGCTGGCAGACCGCCGCGCTGTTCGCGGTGCTGTACGTCGCCTACCTGCAGGTCGAGGCCTATTTCATCTCACCGCGCATCATGCAGAAGGCAGTGGCGGTCCCCGGAGCCGTGGCGGTGATTGCAGTCATTGCCGGCGGAAGCCTGCTGGGCGTGCTCGGCGCGCTTATCGCGATTCCGCTTGCCGCCGGCGCAATGCTGCTCCTGAAGGAAGTCTTCATCGCCCGCCAGGACAGTCAATGAAGCTTGCCATGTGCGCCTTCGGCGCGCGTTAGCCCTAGTCGGCGCGCGCCGTCGGCCCATCCCACTGGGTGGGCAGCTGCGTCTGCCTGCCGAGCACGACGCCGGCAATCTCGTCCAGCACCCGGCTCACGTACTTCTCCCCCACCCAGAGGTGCTTGGCACCGTCAACGCCGACGACGTCGGCCTGCGGTATCCGGGCGAACCGCTCGGCCGCCTCGGCGGGCCGGAGGTAGTCGTCGTGCTCAGGAACGAGGACATGCAGGGGCAATCCCGCTTCAGCCCATGAGTCAAGATCCGCATCGACCGCCCGGTGCAGCGGCGGGGACAGCAGGACGGCACCCTCGATGAGCTCGGCGACCGGCTCGCGCGCTCCGTACTTCAGGCACAGTTCCGTGCCGAAGCTCCATCCAACCAGCCAGATGTTCGTAAGGCCCTCGTTGACCGCCCACTGCACGGCAGCTTCGACGTCGTGTCTCTCCAGCCCACCGCCGTCGAACTCTCCCTCGCTGCAGCCGCGCGGCGAGCACGTTCCGCGCGTGTTGAACCGAAGGACCGCGATGTCCGCCAGGGCCGGAAGACGGAAGGATGCCTTGCGGTAGATGTGCGAGTCCATGAATCCGCCGGCGGTAGGCAGCGGATGCAGGGTAACCAGCGTAGCAGCCGGGGTCCTGCCTTCCGGAGCAGCAAATTCACCCACGAGTTTCATGCCGTCCGTGGTTATCAGTTCGATGTTGCGCCTTTCGGCGGGCAGGACCGTAGTGGCACGGATTTCTGCTGGTTCTGTGCTGTCGGTGAACTGGTATGCGGGGGCTGAAGTCGTCATCCCGAACAGTCTAGGCGGAGCGGCGACTGCGCCAGCACGGGACATGCCAATGCCGCCGGTCAGCGAGTGCGCTCTCCGCTCCGAACAGCGAATCCTCCTGCCAGGCGACCAGGTGCGCGACGCCGGGCGGGATATCCCGGTGACACCCTGGACAGAGATAGTGCTTGGCCGCGTTCCGCTCGGTGATCCGGCGTATGGACCAGACACCGTCCCGGGCGACCTCACGGGTGGGGATTCCGGCCCGCGCCCGTTCCAGGTCCAGTTCCTCCGCCTCCGCCCACTTCCTGCGGGTCGAACCCCGGGAACGGCGGGGCTGATTGGAACGGGGCATGCCACCAGTCTGCACCGGCTCCGCGGTGATCAGGAAACCGCGCGCCGACCGGTAAAGTTCCAAGGGTGCGTTTAGTGATTGCCCGCTGCTCTGTCGACTACATCGGACGGCTTCGTGCCCACCTGCCGCTGGCTACCCGGCTGCTCATGGTGAAGGCTGATGGATCGGTGCTGGTCCACTCCGACGGCGGCTCCTACAAGCCGCTGAACTGGATGAGCCCGCCGGCAAGCCTGCGGATTGTGGAACCCTCCCCGGACGATGCGGAACTGGGAGTCACCGAGACGTGGAACGTGCAGCATGCCAAGAGCGACGACCGACTGGTGATCAGCATCCATGAGCTGCTGCACGAAAGCTCCCATGACCTCGGCGTCGACCCCGGACTGGTGAAGGACGGCGTGGAGGCTGACCTGCAGCGGCTCCTTGCAGAACAGATCACCCTGTTGGGCGAAGGCTATTCGCTGATCCGGCGCGAGTATATGACTGCCATCGGGCCGGTAGACATTCTGGCCCGGGACGCCGAGGGCCGCACCGTTGCGATCGAGCTCAAGCGCCGCGGAGATATCGACGGCGTTGAGCAGCTCACACGCTACCTTGAGTTGCTCAACCGCGACCCGCTTATGGCTCCCGTGAAGGGTGTGTTTGCGGCCCAGCAGATCAAGCCGCAGGCACGCGTGCTCGCGCAGGACCGGGGCATCGACTGTCTCACTCTCGACTACGATGCAATGCGCGGCGTTGACGACGTCGACTCACGGCTTTTCTAGGGCGCCTTCAGCAGGAGGGTCGGCCAGCGCGGCCCCTCATGATCGAATCGGACCAGGTTTCGGCGTCCAATTGCTCAACTATTCGAATTTTGGCTTAACAATGCGTTTATTCGCCGGAATGTCCGTTGACCAGCACATAGCCCTATGTGATGCTTATTGCAGTCTTTGTGTACGTGGTTTTCATGCTCGCAAGACAGGTTGCGAGCGTGGAACTCCTCGTCAGGCGCAAGATTTCTTGTCCTCAATGGAATTCCCGCGAAGTAACACCCGGCCGGCACGCGGTGTGCCGGTCAAACAATGTTCCATTATGAGGAGAAATACAAATGGCACAGGGAACCGTTAAGTGGTTCAACGCTGAGAAGGGCTTCGGCTTCATCACGCCGGACGACTCCGAAGGCGATGTTTTCGTACACTACTCCGAGATCCAGACCGGTGGATTCCGCACCCTCGATGAGAACCAGCGTGTTCAGTTCGAGATCGGCCAGGGCGCCAAGGGCCCCCAGGCTACCGGCGTCACCACGCTCTGACTCGTAGCGCCACTTAAACGAGCGAGGCCCTCACCTCGGTGAGGGCCTCGCCTGTTTAAGCCGTTCTGTGCTTCAACGCCATGTGCCGATTCCGATGACTGGACCGGCCTCAAGCCAGGACGAAAGCCCGGCATAGACGTCGTATTTCATTGCAAGTAACAACTCCTGACCCTCATAAGTCAGGGAGACGATGATTGCGCCGGGCTGGATACGGGTCTTTTCGGACTCCGTGGGGTTCCGCCAGCCTTTCAGCTCAAGAGAACTCCGCAGATACCGGTAGCGGGGCCTCGGGCTCAGCGAGACGAGGCGCAACCACTCAAGGTGTTTGTCGGTATAACGACACACCCCCATCCGCCATCCCTTGGGAGGGAGGCAGATGGAGGCGTCGAAGGTCCCCAGGGCACTGCGGAGCTGATAGCGACGGAGGCAGAACGCACCTACCGCCAACACCAGCAGGGCAAAGAGCACCGCGAGCGTGATGAACGCAATACCGACGCCGTCCATCAGCTCAGCTGCTACTTCGCGTCTGCGGTTACTGAGCCGCCGATCTTGGCATTGTCGGCAACGATGACCACCCGATTGCTGTCAACGGAGAAAAAGCCGCCGTCAACGCCCACGGTGATGCGCTCCCCTGAAACGGGCTGGATAGCCAGCTCGCCCTCAGCGAGGATCGCAAGCACCGGCGAGTGACCGGGCAGGATGCCGATCTCTCCGTCGGAGGTGCGTGCCTTGACCATGGTCGCCGCACCGGACCACACGAAGTGGTCCGCTGCGACAATTTCAACCTCGAGTTCAGCCATGGGGGCTTACTTTCCGCTCTGCTCTTGGATCTTCGCCCACTGGCGCTCAACGTCGTCGAGACCGCCGATGTTGAAGAAGGCCTGCTCAGCGATGTGGTCCAGGTCGCCATTGCAGATCGCGGAGAAGCCCTCGATGGTGTCCTTGATGCTGACGCTCGAACCCTCGACGCCGGTGAACTGCTTCGCCGTGTAGGTGTTCTGGGAAAGGAACTGCTGGATGCGACGAGCACGCGAGACGACAATCTTGTCCTCTTCGGACAGTTCGTCGACGCCGAGGATCGCGATGATGTCCTGGAGTTCCTTGTTCTTCTGCAGGATCTGCTTCACGCGCACCGCAGTGTTGTAGTGGTCCCAGCCGATGTACTGCGGATCCAGGATTCGCGACGTGGAGGTCAGCGGATCGATGGCCGGGTACAGACCGCGCGATGCGATCTCACGGGAAAGTTCCGTGGTGGCATCGAGGTGCGCGAACGTGGTGGCCGGTGCCGGGTCGGTGTAGTCGTCCGCCGGGACGTAGATCGCCTGCATCGACGTGATCGAGTGACCCTTGGTCGAGGTAATGCGCTCCTGGAGCAGACCCATCTCGTCGGCGAGGTTCGGCTGGTAGCCCACGGCGGAAGGCATGCGGCCGAGCAGGGTGGAGACCTCAGAGCCTGCCTGGGTGAAGCGGAAGATGTTGTCGATGAAGAGGAGCACGTCCTGCTTCTGCACATCGCGGAAGTACTCCGCCATGGTGAGAGCAGACAGTGCAACCCGCAGGCGCGTTCCCGGCGGCTCATCCATCTGGCCGAATACCAGCGCGGTGTCCTTCAGAACGCCTGCTTCCTCCATTTCAACCCAGAGGTCATTGCCCTCACGGGTACGCTCGCCAACGCCGGCGAACACGGAGGTACCACCGAAGTTGCGAGCAACACGGGTGATCATTTCCTGGATCAGAACGGTCTTGCCGACGCCTGCACCGCCGAACAGACCGATCTTTCCACCCTTGATGTAGGGGGTCAGGAGGTCGATGCTCTTGATGCCGGTCTCCAGCATCTCGGTGGAGCCTTCAAGCTGCGCGAAGGTGGGAGCCGGACGGTGGATAGGCCAGCGCTCATTGATCTCGAGCTGCGACTCATGAACGTCCAGGGGCTTGCCCAGCACGTTGAAGATGTGGCCCTTTACGCCGTCACCGACCGGAACGGCGATGGGAGCGCCGGTATCCTGCACGGTGGTGCCGCGGACAAGGCCGTCAGTAGCCTGCAGTGAGATTGCACGAACCAGGTTGTCGCCCAGGTGCTGCGAGGTCTCGAAGGTGATGGTGTGCGTCTGGCCGTTGAGGGTCACCTCGGTGGTCAGTGCGTTGTAAATAGCGGGAATGGCGTCAGCCGGGAACTCGACGTCGACAACCGGGCCGATGACACGGGCAATGCGGCCGGTCGCGCCGGGGGCAACTGAGTCCGTACTGTGCTCAACAGTCTGGGCAGTCATCTCTCTCACTTCATTCGGTAGATGGCGTGGTGCTAATAGTAGTGCGGTGAGGACCCGGAAGGATCCGCGGAGGCGGCGGTCAGGACGCGTTCAGTGCGTCCGCACCCGCCACGATCTCCGAAAGCTCCTGCGTGATTTCCGCCTGACGGGCGGTGTTGCGAAGGCGCGTGTACTTCTTGATCAGTTCGGTTGCGTTGTCGCCGGCCGACTTCATAGCGCGCTGGCGGGCAGCCAGCTCACTCGCCGCGGCCTGCAATAGAGCCGCGAAGATCCGGGATTCGATGTACCGCGGCAGCAGTGCGTCGAGTACTCTCTCGGGTTCGGGCTCGTACTCGTAGAGCGGCAGGATGTCAGACTCACTGGCAGCTTCCTCCTCCACAACCTCGAGGGGCAGCAACCGGATGACCGTGGGTTCCTGGGTGACCATCGACCGGAAGCGGGTGTACACCACGTGGATCTCGTCGACGCCACCGTCCTCGAAGTCCAGGTTGAACTGGTCCAGGAGCACATTGCCGACTTCCCGGGCTGTTTCGAACTCAGGTGCGTCGGTTCCGCCGGTCCATACTCGCTCATAGGCACGGTGGCGGAAATCGAAGTACGCCTGGGCCTTCCGGCCCACGAGGTACACCTTTGTTTCCTTGCCCTCCTCACGCAGCAGCTCGAGCAGTGACTCGGCCTGCTTCAGGACGGTGGCAGAGTAGGAGCCCGCCAGTCCCCTGTCCGAGGTCATGATGAGCACGGCCGCACGGCGGACCTGATCCGGCTCGGTGGTCAGCGGGTGGTCGATCTCGGACTGCGACGCCACAGCAGAAACTGCACGGGTGATTGCGTTGGCATAAGGCAGCGACGACGACACTCGTGCGCGCGCCTTGCCGATGCGAGAGGTAGCGATCAGTTCCATCGCCTTGAAGATCTTGCGCATCGACGTGGTCGACGAGATCTTCTGGCGGTAGACCCGGATCTGGGCTCCCATACTTGTCCTTTCCTTCGTAGTCCCTGCACGGCACTACGGCTCAGGCACCGGGCGCCCGCGTCATGCGCGGGCGCCCGAGCCGTTAGCGCTTCTGCTTGACGATCTTTTCCTGGTCCACAGCACCCTCATCGAGCGGGCTGTGCTCCTCATGTCCTGCGACAAGACCGTCGTGGCCCTCACCGAAGAAACCCTTCTTGAACTCGGTGATCTGAGCCTTCAG
The DNA here is from genome assembly GCF_035189165.1 of Arthrobacter sp. JZ12. Classification (NCBI taxonomy): domain Bacteria; kingdom Bacillati; phylum Actinomycetota; class Actinomycetes; order Micrococcales; family Micrococcaceae; genus Arthrobacter; species Arthrobacter sp. JZ12. The sequence continues at coordinate 2,039,877 of NZ_CP045246.1, forward strand.
CTCATCCACCGTGGAGCTCTCGAGCTGGTTGGTCTGCGCCAGGGTGGTCAGCACCGAGGACTTGTGACGCAGGTACTCGAGGAACTGGCCCTCGAACTTGCGAACGTCCTCAACCGGCACGTCGTCCAGGTAACCGTTGGTTCCGGCCCAGATGGAGACAACCTGCTCCTCGACCGGGAACGGCGAGTACTGGCCCTGCTTGAGCAGTTCCATCAGGCGGGCGCCTCGGGTGAGCTGCTGGCGGGAGGCGGCATCGAGGTCCGAAGCGAACATGGCGAATGCCTGCATGTCACGGTACTGGGCAAGATCCAGCTTCAAGGTGCCCGAGACCTTCTTCATGGACTTCACCTGGGCGGCACCGCCCACGCGGGACACCGAAACACCTACGTCGACGGCCGGACGCTGGTTGGCGTTGAACAGATCCGACTGAAGGAAGATCTGTCCGTCGGTGATCGAGATCACGTTGGTCGGGATGTAGGCCGAGACGTCGTTCGCCTTGGTCTCGATGAGCGGCAGGCCGGTCATCGAACCCGCGCCGAGCTCGTCGGAAAGCTTGGCACAGCGCTCCAGGAGGCGGGAGTGCAAGTAGAAGACGTCACCCGGGTAGGCTTCACGTCCCGGCGGGCGGCGAAGGAGCAGCGAAACCGCACGGTAAGCCTCGGCCTGCTTGGAGAGGTCATCGAAGATGATGAGGACGTGCTTGCCCCCGTACATCCAGTGCTGACCGATCGCGGAACCTGCGTAGGGAGCAAGGTACTTGAAGCCGGCGGGATCGGAAGCGGGAGACGCAACGATCGTGGTGTACTCCAGTGCGCCCTTCTCTTCCAGAGTCTGGCGAACCGCGGCGATGGTCGAAGCCTTCTGGCCGATAGCCACGTAGATGCAGCGAACCTGCTTCTGGACGTCTCCGGACTCCCAGTTGGCCTTCTGGTTGATGATGGTGTCGACGGCGATCGCGGTCTTGCCGGTCTGACGGTCACCGATGATGAGCTGGCGCTGGCCGCGGCCGATCGGGATCATGGCGTCGATTGCCTTGAGGCCGGTCTGCATAGGCTCGTGCACGGACTTACGCTGTGTAACGCCCGGAGCCTGGAGCTCAAGCGCACGGCGTGCCTCGGCCTTGATCTCGCCGAGGTCGTCGATGGGCTGGCCCAGCGGATCAACAACGCGGCCCAGGAAAGCATCGCCTACCGGTACGGAGAGGATCTCACCGGTCCGGTGTACTTCCTGGCCCTCCTCGATGTTGGTGTAGTCACCGAGCACAACGACACCGATTTCGCGGGTGTCGAGGTTCTGGGCAAGGCCCAGTGTGCCGTCTTCAAAGCGAAGCAGCTCGTTCGCCATGACCGAGGGGAGTCCCTCGACCCGGGCAATGCCGTCGCTTGCGGTTGTTACGCGGCCGACTTCGACCCGCTCTGCGTTTCCGGGTTCGTAGGACGCCGCGAACTCGTTCAACGCATTACGGACGTCTTCGGCGTTGATGGTCAACTCGGCCATCTGCAGTCCCTGCTCTCCTGTGTTGTGATCACCGCGGTGTCAGCGGCGACCGTGTTGTTTTCGTCTGTGTCGAAGCTTTCGAGCTTCGCGAATGGCTTGGCCGTGGCTAGACAGCCATTTTCCGGCGAAGTTCAGCCAGGCGCGCAACCGCCGTGGCGTCAACCACTTCGTCACCCACCTTCACGCGGACGCCGCCCACAAGGGAAGGGTCCACGCTCACGTTGACCTTGAGATCGCGGCCGTACAGCCGGTTGAGACCTGCCTGGAGACGTACAAACTGCTCATCCGACAGCGGACGGGTGACGCTGACGTTGGCAATCCACCTCTCCTGACGCAGGGCAACCAGCTCAATGAAGCGCTGTACGAGCGCCGAGGGCTTCAGCCCACGCGGTGACAGCACAGCCTGGCGGATCAGAAGCCGTGCTTCCTCACCTGCTGTGGGCACCAGCCTCAGTGCAAGCGCTGACTTCGCGGCACCGTCTGCCTGTGGCTCCGACAGCGCCCGCTGCACGTCGTGACTAGACTCAACAACGCTCAGGAAGGAGAAGAGGTCGTTCTCGAGACCTTCCAGCCCCAGGACGCCCTGTCCCCTGTTCTCCGCAACCGCAATCGCCACCGTCGCGGCGAGCGATTCCAGTGCATCTCCCAGATCCCGCGGCTTGGCCCAACGACCGGCGACCAGGCCCCTGACGATCTCCGCCGCTTCCGGTGAGATCCGGCCGGAGAACAGGCTGGTTGCCAGAGCAACCTTGTCCTCGGCGGCACGGTTGGGATCGGTCAGCGCACGCCGAAGCCCGGCGTTGCTGTCGAGTGCGTCGAGCACGCCGAACAGTTCCTCGGCCAGCGTCAGCGATGCCGTGCGCAGCCGGGGCTCAAGCTCGTGCCGTGCCTCCGCCAGGGACTGGCTTGATACGCCTGCCATTACTTGGATGCACCTGCGCTCTGGGTAGCGGACTCCGCTTCCAGGTCAGCGAGGAAACGGTCAACGACGCGAGCCGAACGTGCGTCATCAGCCAGAGACTCACCGACGATGCGGCTGGCCAGCTCGGTGGCAAGGGTGCCGACTTCGGCGCGCAGCGATGCGACCGCGGCCTGGCGGTCTGCCTCAATCTGGGCTTCCGCCTGGGCTGAGATGCGGTTTGCCTCTGCGACAGCCTTTTCCTTCAGCTCAGCGAGGATCTGAGCACCTTCGGCGCGGGCTTCCTCGCGGATGCGATTGGCCTCGGTCCGAGCGTCAAGCAGCTGCTGCTTGTATTCCTCGCGGGCAGCATTGGCTTCCGCCTGGGCCGCTTCGGCCTTGGCGATCCCGCCCTCAATGGCTTCAGTCCGCTCTGCAAACGTCTTTTCGAACGCCGGCATGACGAACTTGATAACGATGTACATAAGCACAGCGAAGCCCGCGACTGTTACCAACAGTTCCCACAGGTTCGGCGCGAGAGGGCTCTCAGCTGCAAGTACTACTGCGTTATCCATGTTTCACCCGTCTTTCTACAACTAGTCCGTATGGTTGACCAGCGACTCTTCTAGAGAACGAAGGCGAAGACCAGACCGAGGATGGCGAGGGCTTCGGTCAGTGCCAGACCAAGGAACGCGATCGGCTGCAGTACGCGCTGGGCCTCGGGCTGACGTGCCACACCGTTGATGTAAGCGGCGAACACCAGGCCTACACCGATACCACCGCCGATTGCGGAGAGACCGTAACCTACGAGGTTCAGATTGCCTTCCATTGTTTTCCTTTCAAGATGCCGCCAGATGCGGCAGGTTGGTTGGGATCATCCCCAGCGGGGAAGACTGTGTAACTAATTAGTGGGCGTCCGCGTGAAGCGCGCCCTCGATGTAGATCGCGGCCAGCAGGGTGAACACGTAAGCCTGCAGGATCATGATCAGAGCCTCGAGCATGTACATTGCGATCGCGCCGCCCAGCACCAGGATGCCGGTGCCCTGAAGCAGCACGTTCCCGGAGAGCGCCATGAACTCGATCGCGCTGCCGGCAAGCATGACGATCAGGTGGCCTGCGAGCATGGTCGCGAAAAGACGGAGCGAGTGGGTGACCGGGCGAACCAGGAAGTTCGAGATGATCTCGATCGGTACAACCAGCGGCATGATGTACCAGGGCACACCGGAGGGAACGACTGCGAGCTTGAAGTAGCGGAAACCGTGCTTCTTCACACCGACCGAGATCCAGAGGATGTAGAAGATGGCTGCGATGGCGTATGCGCTTCCCGGGTGGGAGAAGCTCGGAATCTGCAGCAGCGGAACCGCACCGAAGATGTTGTTCACCAGGATGAAGAAGAACGCAGTGAACAGCCACGGAACGTACTTCAGGAAGTCGCGCCCGCCGATGATGTCCTTGCCGATGGAGTTGCGGACGAATCCGTACGCAGCCTCGCCGACGAACTGAAGCTTTCCGGGAACGAGCTGTCCGCGCCGCGATGCAAGGTAGAAGAAGGTGCCGATGAGGACAACCGAGAGGATGACCAGGAGCATCTGCTTGCCGAATCCGGGGGCGAACCAAACGCCGTAGGGGAGCTCCCACGGGAGGATGTTCGGTGGGTGTGCCTCTTCGATCGAGGGGGGAACAAAGCCCTCCTCAGTGGCGGTTTGAGCGGGGAGCGCAAGCGCGATCAACGCGTTTCCTCTCTGCAGTGTCCATCGTTGGGCGTAATGTGATCGGGCACAGAGTTACTGCTCCGACTCATGAAATTATTTGGCGTCACTCTGGGGACCTTCCGCCTGGCCGGGCCCGTCCCCCGGCAGCGAGCCGGGACGGGAGGAGTTTGAGCGGGTGAGGTTGTGCTTGTAGGAAAGATAGAAACCACCTACGGCACCCAGAAGGCCTCCAGCGAGCACGAGTAAACGCGTTCCCAGGAGATTGTCCAGCCCCCAGCCTATCAAACTCCAGACGATGATCCCGCCAATGATGTAGCTGAAAACCGCCAGTCCGTCGTTGTATCCGGCGTCGCCGTAGCGTCCGCGGGGATCTGCCTCACCGCGGCCGTTTTCGCTGCTGCCTGGAGTTTTCGGGGTCTCACCCACGTCCGTCCACCGCCTGTGTTCCAGAGTTGCCGGGCGCACCATGCCCGGCACCGGCGTCGTTGTACAACTGATGCCGCGCACGCGCGAACACCGCCACCTCGACAATCTGCCAGATCACCACGGTGGCGACCGCGGTGCTGAAGAACCACACGCGGTCCAGCCATGGCGGCGTACCGAGCAGGAAGAGCACAGCAGCGAACCCAACCACCTTAATCACGTACGTGATGAGGAAAACGCCGAGCGCACCCGATGGATTATCGCGGCCCACGAAGTGGCCGATCAACAGGCTGATGCCGAAGAAGAGTGCGACCAACCCCCAGCCGGCCAGCACGCTGGCCGCCGCTCCCCCGTCGGCGGCAAGGAATGCAGCCGCCGTCATCATTACGGCTGCGGCGCCGGTAGCGACGGCGCAGCGGACAAGGATTCGGAGCCAGAGGGACACTGTGGGCCCCGAGGCACCGCCGAACACACGGGCGCGCGCAGCGTCAGATGTGTTCATGGGAATCCGTTCGTGGTTGGGAATGGCACAGCAGCGAAAATCCGCCTGCCGGCCTACTGAATTCTACAGCAGATAGAAATCGGCTCCCGCTGTTCATTGCCTTAGTTAACTATCCGTCCGGTGTGGGAAGGGTGTCGGGCCAGCAGGCGCGGTGAATTGATGTAGAGGGCCACCACCGCTGCTGCGAATACTGAGCAGGCCACCGCAAGAGGAGGGGACGCCGTTGCTAGCACGAAGCCGGCAGCGCCGACCAGTCCGGAACATACGGTCACCACCAGCGCAGCCTGCAGGTGGCTGAGACCGACGTCGGTGAGCCTCTGGTAGACGTGCTCGCGGTGCGAGGCGTACCACCGCTCCCCCGCACGCACTCGGCGCAGGAAGGTGATGAAAGTATCGGCCAGGTACACGATCACCGGCGAGAAGAGGTATTCGAGGTAGACCCCGGCCAGGAGACCGGCCACTGCCATGCCCGCGATCGACGCCCCGAGGAGATAGCTGCCGACGTCGCCCAGGAAAACGAAGCCCCGTCCAAGGTTCCACGGAAGGAAGCCGGCAAAGGCGGCTGCAACCACCAGACCCGCAACGGTGAGCCAGAACTGGCCGACCATCGATCCGGCAATCGCGTAAAAAACCCCGACGAGGATGCCGTGCAGTCCCGAGATTCCGTTGATTCCGTCCATGAAGTTCGCCGCGTTGATGTAGGCGGCGACAGCCAGCGCACCGAACGGCACCCACCAGAACGACTGTTCCATCGTCCAGGCGAGGGCCGCTGTACCAATGGCGCCGATCAACACCTGAAGCAGCGCACGAAGCCGGATTGAAAGCCCGCGGTAATCCTCGATCCAGCCCAGGAGTGCCGCGGCCGCCAGGATCGCCGTCACGATGAGCACGACCGAGCGGTCCACCGGAACAAGCCCGGTCACCAGGGACAGGACAAGCCCGACGACGATGCCGACCGCCACCGTGATGCCAACGCCCCGGATGACCACAGTGCGGTGGGAGGACCGCTCATTGGGAACGTCAAGCACTCCGAGTTTGTGCAGCAGTGGTTTGAGCAGGAACGGCAGCAGCACGCTCAGCAGCAGGGACGATCCCACAACGACCCAGAGCAGCATCAGGCGCCCTTCTCCGCGGGCGGCTCCAGGCTCTGGGGGCACTCTTCGATACCGCCCTTGGCCTTCCAGTCCCGGAGATCGAGCAGCTCGGGATCGAGGGCAGCAACCCGGGCGTGCGAAATTTTTGGATGCAGCGGACGGGAGTCCACCTCGTCGACACCCACCAGGTCCTCATGGAGCTTTTCGCCCTTCCGCAGGCCGGTGAACTCGATCTTGATGTCCTTGCCCGACATTGCGATCATCCGGCGTGCCACGTCGAGGATCTTGACCGGCTCACCCATGTCCAGCAGCATGACTTCGCCCCCGGTGCCGATCGCACCTGCCTGGATGACCAGCTGGCATGCCTCCGGAATGGTCATGAAGAACCGCGTCACTTCCGGATCTGTGACCGTGATCGGTCCGCCCACGCGGATCTGCTCGGTGAACAGCGGCAGCATTGACCCCCTGCTGCCAATCACGTTTCCGAACCTTACGGACACGTACCGTTTGCCTTCTTCTCCCGCGGCCCAGGCCGTGAGCTTCTCAGCTACGCGCTTCGAATGGCCCAGAACGCTGGTGGGGTTGGCGGCCTTGTCCGTGGAGATGTTGACGAAGGTGCCGACCCCGGCAGCCTGGGAGGCCCGCAGTACGTTGAGCGTCCCCAGCACGTTGGTCTTCCAGGCCTCTTCGGGGTACTGCTCAAGCAGGGAGACGTGCTTCAGGGCCGCCGCATGGAAGACAACCTCCGGCATGCGGTCGAGGAAGATGGTGCGGAGCGTCTCGGCGTCCCGGATGTCCGCCAGCACCGTGTCTTTGCCCGTGAGCAGTCCGCGGCCAGTGAGCGAAATCTGCGTGGCCTGCAGTCCTGTCTCGTCCCGGTCCAACATGATCAGCTCGGCCGGGTTGTATTCCGCAATCTGCCGGCACAGCTCCGATCCGATGGAACCACCCGCTCCGGTGACGAGCACACGGCGACCGGAGATGTAGCCGGCTACCTCTTCCACGTGGATGTCGACAGGCCGCCGCCCGATGAGGTCCTCGACTGCAACCTCACGGAAGTCGGTGAGGCCTTTTCCTCCGCCAGCGGCGAGCATCTCGCGAAGTGGCGGGAGTACCAGGACCCGTATATTGAGCCCCTCCACCAGATCCGACACGCGGCGGACCTGGGCGGCTTCGACGTCGGAGAAGGCGATAACAAGGGCCGTCGCCCGGGTGCGCCGCGCGATCTCCGGCAGGTCTTCGAGTCTCCCCATGACCGGAACGGTGGCAAGGCGCAGGTGCTTCTTAGCGGGGTCGTCGTCGATCAGGCCCACAGGGAAATAGGGGGAATCGCGGTCCTGCATCATCCGGGTCACCAGCGACTGACCGAGGAAGCCTGCACCGTAGATCAGCGTTCGCTGGGCGTCATCGCCGGGCTTGGCCTTGCTTTCGACATACATTCGCTTGAGGTAGCGGGTTGAAGCCATGAACATGCAGGCAAACGGGAAGGCGATGATGGCGACGCTTCGCGGAATCTGGATCACCGACACGAACGCCACGCTCACCAGCAGCAGGATGACCGACACAATGACCGTAACGATCACCAGCAGCTTGGCCTCGTGGAAGCTGCCGAAGGCATAACGCCCACGGTAAAGCGCAAAACTGACTCCCACGATCAGCTGGGAGATCACTGCGATGGCGCAGAACGCAACAGCCCCGGGAACATTGACCTGGTTGACCAGCAGTTCCAGTCGCAGGATGAGGGCAAGCAGAACCGCAACGATCCAGGCGAGCGAGTCGAAGGCGTACTGTGACCAGAGCCAAAGGGCCGGCTTGTCCGTCCGGGCAGCGGAATGATCCCGATTTCCGCCGGCCGAGGGCTCCCGGTTGTCCGTTTGTTCCATAATTCCTTTGGGTGGAGCGGTAACGCGGCGTGGACCGCCGCCTTCGCCGACGCGCCGGAGACGACTCCAGCGGTGTACTAGACTTTCCCTACCCGAGAATACTAGCCGTACTGCCCGGCGCCCTTCGTGAACGGGTCCCGGCAGGACACGAATCGCCTTGCTCTTTCCGAGAGGACCGTTTTGCAGGAAACCGTGGCTGTAGCGGCCGTGACCTTCGACAGGCCGGATGACGTACAGACACTCCTGGCGGCGCTGGCAGCGCAGGACCACCCGCTCACCTCGGTGGCGCTCGTGGACTCAGGTACTCAGGATGTCGCCTCCCTCGCCGAACAGTCCGCGGCGCCCGTCAACTACATCCGTTCCCGAACCAATCTCGGCGGTGCCGGCGGTTTCTCGCTGGCCATCCTCTCGGCAATCGCGAGCGGCGCCGACTGGGTGTGGATCATGGACGACGACGCACATCCCGAAGACACAAGGGTTCTCAGCAGCCTGCTGAAAGCCGCGCGCGAGCGGCAGCTCGACGTCGTCGTACCCCTGATCGTGGCGCCGACCGACGCAAGCCGGCTGTCCTTCCCCTATCGTGTCGCGGGCCGCACCACGCACGACCGCAAGCTGGTCGAGGATCGCGGCTTCATCCCGGACATTGCCCAGTTCTTCAATGGGGCGCTGCTCCGCGCGGACGTATTTTTCCGGGTCGGCCTGCCCGACCTGCGCCTCTTCATCCGAGGTGACGAGACCGACTTCATGCTCCGCCTCCGCCGAGCGGGAATCCCGTTCGGCACAGTGACCACTGTGGCGCTCAGCCATCCGCCGGGCTGGGACGAAGTGCAGCACGTACTCGGCGACCGGCTCCATGTCCTGGTGCCCCAGACGCCCTTCAAGCGTTTCTACTTCTTCCGGAACCGGGGACACCTGACTCGGCGCTACCTGCGTCCGAAGTCCTTCATCGCCGACGTTGTCGGCTACCCGCTCTATTACCTGCGCCGTGGCGATGTGGCCGGACTCCTGTCCTGGGCGCGCGCCTATATCGCGGGAGTGCGCGGGCGCAGTTTCGGGCCGCCGTCGGACTTCGGATTCTGACACGATGACTTCAGGGTCCCAGCCGGTCACCATTGTGGTGGCAACGTTCAACCGCGCGGAGTACCTGCGCCGGCTGCTTGCGTCGATCGGCCAGCTTGAGCCGGCCCCGGCGGGCGTCGTCGTCGTCGACAATGCCAGTACCGACTCGACCGGCGAGGTGCTGCAGACGGCGGCCGAGTCCCTCAACGTCCCGCTGACGGTCCACCGGCTGCCCGTGAACGCCGGCGGCTCCGGCGGATTTTCGGCAGGCGTGGAGCGGGCAATCGCCGACGGCGCCACGTGGCTATGGCTCATGGACGACGACGTCGAGGTACTTCCCGATGCCCTCGCCTCCTTTGCCCCCTGGTTGGCCCGGTACCGCTGCCTGCACGGGCGCCGGCTTGACCACACCGGCGAGCCATTCTTCTGGCAGCACCGGTTCAATGAGTTCCTCGGGGTCCACTTTCCCGTTCCCGGCAACGTGTTCGCCAACTCCCCCGTCTTCCAGACGAATGTCGCGTGCTTCGAGGGCGTCCTGCTGCACGCGGACGTCGTGCGGACGGTCGGCCTGCCGGACCCGCGCTTCTTCATCAACGGGGACGACACCACGTACGGCTGGCTCATCTCCCGGCAGGAACCCGTCGTCTACATCGACAGGTTCGTCCTCCGCAAGGCGCGGCCGCAGAAACAGATTGACCTCGGGGTGCGTCACCTGAACGACTCCAGCAACCTGGGCAGGTACTGCGGGATGCGCAACCGCGGACACCTGGCCCGGTACCTGAAGGAGCACGGCCGGTTCAACCGGCTCGGCTTTGCCCTCGGCACGGTCCTCACGGCGGGCAAGGAGCTCCTGCGGCTGGTGGCCGTGGAACGGACGCTCTCCGGCGTGGGCTCACTCTGGAACGGCTGGCGTGAGTCCCGCCGCATCCTCGATGATCCCGACTGGGCACCGATGCCGGCGCTTGCTCCACACGAATCGGATGCCCAATGAAGTGGGCGGTGGTGGGCGGCAGCGGATTCGTCGGCTCAGCAGTGCTGAAGGCGCTCAGCAATGCCGGCGAAGAGACGCTGTCGCTTTCTGCGCCCCGCCTGCAGTGCGACGCCGCATCCCCGGCTGACGTGCACGACGCCGCCGACCGCCTCTCCGCCGTCGTGCACCAGCTCGCGGAGCAGCTGTCCGGGGCAGCTGTCGTGGTCAATGCCGCGGGCGCGGCCGCTCCCGGAAGCACAGACACCGCCGTCCTGGGCGGCGCCAACGCGCTGCTTCCGGTGCTGCTCATGCGGGCCGGCAAGGCTGCGGGCGTCAGGCGCCTGATCCACCTGAGCAGCGCCGCCGTGCAGGGTCACCGGCCGGTACTGGACGAAACCCCCGACGTGGCACCCTTCTCCCCCTACTCACGCAGCAAGGCGTTGGGCGAACAGTCCCTTGCGTTCAACACGTCCGCTGACGACACACCGGAGGGGCTCGACGTTGTCATTGTGCGCGCCACTTCCGTACAGGGCCCTGACCGGCCGACGACGGCGGCGCTGGCCAGACTTGCCGCCTCACCCCTTGCGTCGGTCGCCGCACCGGGAACGGCTCCCAGTCCCGTTGCCTCGGTGGACGCGCTTGCGGAACTGGTGCGGATCCTCGGATCTCGGGAAGGTGCGGTTGGGAACGGCTCCGTGCCGGCGATCGTGCTGCAGCCGTGGGAGCGCCTTACCGTTCGATCGGTTCTTGAGTCGGCCGGTGGGACGCCGCTGCTCCTGCCGTCAGTGCTTTGCCGGCTGGTCCTGCGCTGCGCCTACGCCGTCTCAAGCCTGCTCGGTGAACGCCTGCACGGCGCAGTTCGACGGGTGGAACTGATGTGGTTCGGACAGGATCAGGTAGCCGGGTGGACCGACCGGGAGGGCATCGTCCTGCCGTGCCGGATCAGTCCGATCCTTGAGGCGGCAGGGGCGCGCCGGCGTCGTCGTTCCTGACCGCGCTGTCCTCATTCGGGCGTTCCGTTGTGGCGGCTTCGTCGGCATTGCTCGGCGCTGCGGGAGGTTCCGTGGCGAGCACCACGCCCGGCGCTACCTTGCGAAGTTCCTCGAAGGAGATCACTCCCTCGCGAACCACGAGCGGCAGGTCGCCCGTCGTGTCGACGATGGTGGACGCTCCGGCGTCGTGTGAGCGCTGTCCGTCCTCGAGGTACACGTCGACCGACTCTCCAAGCTGCTCAAGCGCGTCTGCGGCAGTAACAGCGGCCGGGTTGCCGGTCCGGTTCGCTGAGGACACGGCAAGCGGACCGGTAAGGATCAGCAGGTCCAGTGCGAGGCGGTCGTTCGGCATGCGCAGGGCAACGGTGCCGAAAGTGTCACCCAGGTCCCAGCTCAGCGACGGCTGGGCGTGGCAGATCAGCGTCAGTCCGCCGGGCCAGAATGCTTCGGCCAGCAGCCGGGCCTCCGGGCTGATGTCGGTGGCAAGACCGTCCATGGTCTGCTGGCGCGGAATAAGGACCGGCGGAGGCATGCTGCGCCCCCGCCCTTTGGCTGCGAGCAGGCCCGCGACCGCCCGAGGGTTGAAGGCGTCAGCGGCGATGCCGTACACGGTGTCCGTGGGAATCACCACGCACTGCCCGGCAGCAAGCGTGCTCTGCGCGCGGGCAAGGCCTTCGCTGCGCTGGTTGGGATCTGAACAGTCAAACGTGACACTCACGCTGGCCATCCTTTCATCAGCGGCCGTTCCATGGCACATCGGTGCGGATTGCAGAGGTGGCGCGGTCGCGGCCCGACAGGTCCGGATGGGTGCGGACCGAGGACCAGAACCGGTCTTCAGTCAGAATGCGTGCCAGGGCGGGAGCCTGGACTTCTGCGTGTTCCATGACGAAGTAGCCCCCCTCCCGGAGCAGGCGCGCGGCTGCGCGGGCCGCAGCCAACGGCAGGCGCAACCCGTCGGCGCTTCCTCCGTACAGGGCCATCTCCGGATCGTGTTCTGCCACCTCGGGCTCGCGCGGGACCGCTTCCGTGGGAATGTAGGGCGGGTTGGAGACGACGACGTCGAAGGTTCCGTTCAGCTCGGAAAGTGCGTCCGTATAGTCCCCGGCAACCAGCGTGACGCCGAGAGGGGAAAGATTGCGTGCCGCCCAGGCGCGGGCAAGCTCGCTCAGTTCGACGGCGAAGACCTCTGCCGCCGGGACCTCCTGCGCGATCGACCCTGCAATTGCTCCGGATCCAGTGCCGAGGTCGGCAACACGCGGCGCGTCGAGGGCGCGGGCGGCGTCTATAGCGAGCTGCGCAACCGTCTCCGTTTCCGGTCGGGGAATGAAGACGCCGGGCCCGACGGCGAGTTCCAGTCCGCGGAAGTACGCCACGCCGGTGATGTGCTGCAGCGGCACGCGGCGCGCACGCTCGGCAACGAGATCCGCGTAACCCTCCGGTGCTGTTGCCCCGATGAGTGCCAGCGCCCGGACGCGGCCCACGTTCTCACGCATCAGGTGCGCGGCCAGCAGCTCCGCATCCACTCCGGGGCTGGGAACACCGGCGAGCCTCAGCGTTGCCGTCGCCTCGCGCAGGGCGGAAGCCAGGGATTCCATGGTTTGGGTGGACCTACGCCTCGTCGCCGATCGCGGCCAGGCGGTTTTGCTCGTCCATCTCGATGGCGGACTGGACCACCGGCTCCAGCTCACCGTTCATGACGGCGTCGAGGTTGTAGGCCTTGTAGCCCGTGCGGTGGTCGGCAATCCGGTTTTCCGGGAAGTTGTAGGTGCGGATCCGCTCCGAACGGTCCATGGTGCGCACCTGGGACTTGCGGATGTCGGAGTTGGCGGCGTCGATTTCTTCCTGCTTGGCAGCGAGGATGCGCGAACGCAGCACCCGCATGGCAGCTTCACGGTTCTGCAGCTGGGACTTCTCGTTCTGCATGGCCACCACGATGCCGGTGGGAAGGTGGGTGATGCGTACGGCGGAGTCCGTTGTGTTGACGGACTGTCCGCCCGGTCCCGAGGAACGGTACACGTCGATCTTCAGATCATTCTGGTTGATCTCGACCTCTTCGGGTTCATCAACCTCAGGCAACACCAGGACACCCGCCGCAGAGGTGTGGATGCGCCCCTGTGATTCGGTGACTGGAACGCGCTGGACGCGGTGTACGCCGCCCTCGAATTTCAACCGGGCGTAAACGCCTTCAGCCGGATCGTTGGACGAACCCTTGATGGCCATCTGGACATCCTTGTACCCGCCGAGGTCGGATTCGGTGGCCGAGATGATTTCGGTCTTCCAGCCACGGGATTCGGCATAGCGGGCGTACATGCGCAGCAGGTCGCCGGCGAACAGTGCAGCCTCGTCGCCGCCTTCGCCGCCCTTGACCTCGATGATGACGTTGCGGGCGTCGTTTGGATCCCGTGGGATCAGCAGTCGGCGCAACCGTTCCTGGGCGGCCTCCAACTGCTCTTCGAGCTGCGGAATCTCGGCGGCGAACTCGGGATCATCGGCCATCTCCCGTGCAGCTTCAAGATCATCCTCAAGCCCGCGCCACCGTGTGTGGGCCTCGACGATGCCGCTCAATTCCGCATAGCGCCGGCCGAGCTTGCGTGCCAGCGACTGATCGGCATGGACGGCCGGATCGGACAGCCGGACCTGCAGATCAGCATGCTCATCGAGCAGGCCCTGAATGGACTCAAACATGGCAGACACAACCTCTTTCGGCTCTTTCAAGCCATTTTAGTGAAACTCGAATTTCTACACGCGCGGTGCGGTGACGTTAACGGCGGAAGCCGCTCGAGACATGCCGGCCGGGGTGTGGCTTCGGGCCTGTCGGAGCGCGGAGCGCGAGTCCGACAGGACGAGCCTCCGCGCGCAGGGGCGGGGCCGGCATGTCTCGAACGGCGTACCTAACTAATCGTTGTCGCTCTTCGCACCAAGCGTGGTCTTCTGGACCTGCATGAGGAACTCGACGTTCGACTGGGTCTCCCGGATCTTGTTGGTCAGCAGCTCAAGAGCCTGCTGCTGCTCAAGACCGGAGAGGACGCGGCGCAGCTTCCACATGATCTTGACCTCGTCGGCGGAGAGCAGGTTCTCTTCGCGGCGGGTGCCGGAGGCGTTGACGTCGACGGCCGGGAAGATGCGCTTGTCGGCGAGGTTCCGGGACAGGCGGAGCTCCATGTTTCCGGTGCCCTTAAACTCCTCGAAGATCACCTCGTCCATCTTGGATCCGGTTTCCACGAGGGCGGTGGCCAGGATGGTGAGCGAGCCGCCGTTCTCGATGTTGCGCGCGGCTCCGAAGAAGCGCTTCGGCGGGTAGAGGGCAGCCGAGTCGACACCACCGGAGAGGATACGGCCCGAAGCAGGCGCGGCCAGATTGTAGGCGCGGCCCAGGCGGGTCATCGAGTCGAGCAGCACGACCACGTCCATGCCCATCTCGACGAGGCGCTTTGCACGCTCGATCGAGAGTTCGGCGACGGTGGTGTGGTCGTCGGCGGGCCGGTCGAAGGTGGAGGCGATGACCTCTCCCTTGACCGTGCGCTGCATGTCGGTGACTTCCTCGGGACGTTCGTCCACGAGCACCATCATCAGGTGCACTTCGGGGTTGTTGGCGGTGATCGCGTTGGCGATCGCCTGGAGGATCAGCGTCTTGCCTGCCTTGGGCGGCGAGACGATCAGGCCGCGCTGGCCCTTGCCGATCGGTGCAACCAGGTCGATGACGCGCGGACCGATCTTGCGCGGCTCGGTCTCGAGGCGCAGGCGCTCGGAGGGGTACAGCGGAACCAGCTTCGAGAAGTCGACGCGGTCCTTGAGTTCCTCGGGATTCTTGCCATTGACGGAGGTCAGACGCACCAGGGCGTTGAACTTCTGCCGGTTGCCGCCCTGGTTTTCACCTTCGCGGGGCGCGCGGATGGCGCCGACTACGGCGTCGCCCTTGCGCAGCCCGTACTTCTTGACCTGGGCCAGCGAGACGTAGACGTCATTGGGTCCGGGCAGGTAGCCGGAAGTGCGCACGAACGCGTAGTTCTCAAGGACGTCCAGAATGCCGGCGACAGGCAGCAGGACATCGTCCTCGGTGACCTCGATGTCGTCGACGTCGGGGTTCTGGCTGCGGTTGCGGCGACGCTCATTGCGGTCGCGGAACCGGCTGTTGCGGTCGTCCTCGCGGGTGTTCCGGTTGCGGTTGCGCCGGTTGCGGCCGCCGCTTTCCTCCCGGTTGTCGCGGTCGCGGTTGTCGCGGTCGCGGTTGTCACGCTCCCGGTTGTCATCGCCCGAGCGGCGCTCCGAGCGGTCCCTGTTGCGCTCGCGGCGTTCGTTGCGGCGCTCCCCCTCGACCTGGACGTCCGACGCTTCGGAGCCTTCCGTGCCCTGCTGGGCAGGCTGGGTGCCTTCGGCATCCGCAGCGGGCGCTTCGCCCTGTCCCTCGGACTCGCTGCGGCGTCCGCCCCTGCGGCCGTCACGGCCACGGCGTCCGCGTTCGGTGGTCTCGGTTGCGGGCTGTGCCTCAGCGCCTTCCGCGGCAGGTGCTTCAGCCGACTCTGTCCCGGCCTGTGCAGCTGCCTCGGCCGGTGCGCTCTCGGGAGCGGACTGCTCGGGCGTAACGACGCCGTCGCTTCCCGCCCTGCGGTTGCGGTTCCGGGTGCGGGCCGGCTTCTCGGCGGGCGCCTGTGCCTGCTCCTGCTCCGCTACGGCGGTTCCGTTCTGCACGGGAGCGGTTTCGACGGCGGCCGGTGCCTGGACTGGGGCAGCCTTGGGACGATCCGCTACAGCCGATCCACGCTGATGGTCGGAAATCGCTGCGACCAGGTCGCCCTTGCGCATCCGCGATCCGACGGAGATGCCGAGCTGGCCGGCGAGAGCCTGCAGCTGGGCGAGCTTCAGTCCGGCAAGCCCGGAACTCTTGGAAGCTGGTGCGCCGTTGGTTTCGGCGTCTTTGGAATCCACGCCTGTCGGCAGGTCAGTGGTTTGAGTCACGAAGGATCCTTCCCCCTCGTCGGGCGGTCCATCTCTGATGTGGACCGCGATTGATTTGCCTGCTGCCAGGTCTTGAAAGAGATGGCAGCCAGGGTTTCGGTGCTCACCGGATGCTCCCGGTACGGCCGAGCGTGCTTTGATCCACGGAACTTCCTGCCGAACCATCACGCCGTGATGTGCTTTGGCATCAGTTCCTGGGAGGTGCACCGGAGAGTGAGCTACTGCTGAAGGAATTGCAGTTCACGACGGTCGCAGAAAGGTGACGGCCGGATCAACAGAAGCACGCATCTGAGTACGGTGACTACCGGAGCGACTATCGCGTGGTGATAACCAGGGGTGATTACCAGAGCAGATGATCGGTGGTGATTACCGTTGGTGCACCTTCACTTTAGCACCTTCTGTGTCAACGTTCAGCCTAAGAACACGCCAGTCCACGCCGTCGTCGTTCGCGTGCACGATGCGTTCCACTGCGGCAACGGTTGCGGCAGCCTGGTCCTCTCCGACGGCGAGGGTCATGACGGTGGGACCCGCACCGGAAATCACTGCGGCGAAACCCTCCGCCCGGAGCGCGCGCATGAGGGATGCGCTGTGCAGCATTGCCTCGGCACGGTAGTCCTGGTGCAGGAGGTCATGTGTGGCGTCGAACAGGAACTGCGGCGCGGAAGTCATCGCGTGAACCAGCAGCGCGGCGCGTCCGGCGTTCGCGGAGGCACTGTCATGCGGGACAGATGCCGGAAGCAGCGCCCGCGCGGCCTCCGTCGAAAGTTCGCTCGCGGGAATGGCTACTACCGGCACAACATCCGGATGCACCGGAATGATGGTGCTGCGATATGCGCGGTCGGTCTCCCACGACACCGCCAGTGAGCCCAGCAGGGCCGGTGCCACGTTGTCCGGATGGCCCTCGAGCGTGGAACACAACTGCAGTACCGCCTGGCTGTCCAGTTGCGCGGACGACGGAAGGAGCGCATTCGCAGCAAGCACGGACGAGACGATTGCAGCGGCGGAGGAACCAAGTCCACGACCGTGCGGAATCACGTTGCTGGCCTCGATTTCAAGACCCGGACTCGAGAACCCGGCGCGCTCCAGGGTGCTGAGGATGGTGGCCGCGACAAGGTGCGACTCGTCGGTGGGCAGCGACGCTTCACCCTCGCCGGTTACCGAAACCGTGGTGGTGCCGGAACCGGTGGTACGCACGGTGATGGTGTCATACATGGTCACCGCCAGGCCCAGACTGTCGAAGCCCGGCCCCAGGTTCGCGCTGGTGGCCGGCACCTGGACCAGCACCTCCTGGCCCTCCGCCACGACTGCCGGAGCGGTCACCGCCGGCGCTCCGCTAAGCATTCGCCGGGGAGCCCGTGTGGGAATCGGCCAGACCCAGCGCAGCAGCAACGCTGACGACGTCGTAATCCACCTTCGTGGGTTGGACATCGGAACCGTCGGCCGTCTTGAGCGCCCACTGCGGGTCCTTGAGCCCGTGCCCGGTGACCGTGATGACGATGGTCTTGCCTTCGGGGACGTTTCCTGCAGCGTGCTTCTTGAGCAGGCCGGCGACGCCGGCAGCAGAGGCCGGTTCCACGAAGACACCTTCGCGGGAGGAGAGCCAGCGGTGCGCCTCGAGGATCTCCTGGTCAGTGACGGCTTCGATCAGTCCGCCGGACTCGTCGCGTGCCGCGATTGCCTGGTCCCACGAAGCCGGGTTGCCGATCCGGATGGCCGTGGCAATGGTGTCCGGCTCCGTCACGGGATATCCCTTGACCAGGGGTGAGGCGCCTTCTGCCTGGAAGCCCCACATGACCGGAGTCTTCGTGGAGACTGCGGGCAGTTCACCCGCCGTTGGGGAGGTGTAGGGCTGTGAGTACTCCTTGTAGCCCTTCCAGTAGGCGGTGATGTTGCCCGCATTGCCCACCGGCAGGAGGTGGTAATCGGGTGCATCGCCGAGGTAGTCCACAACCTCGAACGCAGCGGTCTTCTGCCCCTCGATACGGGCCGGGTTGACGGAGTTCACCAGGAAGACCGGGTAGGACTCGGCGAGCTTCCGGGCTACGTCGAGGCAGTTGTCGAAGTTGCCGTGCACCTGCAGCAGCTCGGCGCCATGCGCAATCGCCTGGCTGAGCTTGCCCATGGCGATCTTGCCGTCCGGAACGAGGACCGCGCAGGTCAGGCCGGCCTGCGTGGCGTAAGCCGCGGCGGATGCGGAGGTGTTGCCGGTGGATGCGCAGACAACCGCCTTTGCGCCTGCCTCGACAGCAGCCGTGATGGCCATGGTCATGCCCCGGTCCTTGAAGGACCCGGTGGGGTTCATTCCCTCGACCTTCAGGTACACCGAGCAACCGGTGAGCTCGGAGAGCGCCGGTGCGTGCACCAGCGGTGTTCCTCCCTCGCCCAGGGTGATGACCCTGGTGGATTCGGTTACCGGCAGCCGGTCGGCGTATTCGCGGATGACTCCGCGCCACTGGTGAGCCATCAGACTCCCTCTACTCGGAGGACGGAGGTCACCGCGTTGATGACGTCCAGATCCTGGATGTGTTTCACCGTCGCCGCGAGTGCGGACTCGGGGGCACGGTGCGTGACGATACGCAGCTCGGCCGTGGCCTCGCCGCCGTCCGCTCCCGCGTGGATGGTCTGTCGCATGGTCTCGATCGAGACGCCGTGCTCTGCGAACAGGTGGGCGATCTTCGCCAGCACGCCGGGCTGGTCGGCGACGTCGAGCCCGATGTAGTAACTCGTGGTGACCATGTCGATGCTCAGTGCGGGGACGTGACCGGTGGTGGTCTCCGTGCGTCCGAGACCTCCGAGGACCTTGCGCCGCGCCGCGCTGACCACGTCACCGAGCACTGCAGATGCGGTGGGGGTTCCACCGGCGCCCTGGCCGTAGAACATCAGCTCACCGGCGTTCTCAGCCTCGACGAACACGGCGTTGAACGCCCCGCGCACGGCCGCAAGGGGATGCTCGCGGGGAAGCAGCGTGGGATGCACGCGGACGATGACGCCGTCGTCGCCCGCCTCATCCTTGAGCAGCTCCGCGATGGCAAGCAGCTTGATCACGTAGCCGGCGTCCTTCGCCGCTGCGATGTCCTCTGCCGACACCGATGAGATGCCCTGGCAGTGAACGTTCTCCAGGGCGAAGCGGGTGTGGAAGGACAGCGAAGCCAGGATAGCTGCCTTCGAGGCGGCGTCGTGACCCTCGACGTCGGCTGTCGGGTCGGCCTCGGCATAACCCAGCCGCTGCGCGTCGGCGAGGGCGTCGGCGAACTGGGCACCGGTGGTGTCCATCTGGTCGAGGATGTAATTGGTGGTGCCGTTGACGATGCCGAGCACCCGGGTAATGCGATCGCCGGAAAGGCTGTCGCGGATCGGCCGGATAATCGGAATGGCGCCGGCAACCGCCGCCTCATAGGAGAGCTGGACGTGGGCGGCGTCGGCACGCTCATAGAGGGTGGGTCCGTCCTGCGCAAGGAGGGCCTTGTTACCGCTCACCACGGTGGCGCCGTGGTCGATCGCGCGCAGGATCAGGCTGCGCGCGGGTTCGATGCCGCCCATCAGCTCGATGACGATGTCCGCGTTCTCGACCAGGGACTCCGCGTCGGTGGTGAACAGGTCCTTCGGCAGCTCGACCTCGCGCCGGGCATCGAGTGAACGTACTGCGATTCCGGTCAGTTCGAGCCGGGCGCCGCTGCGCGCAGCCAGGTTGTCGGCGTCCTCGAGGAGGATGCGGGCAACCTGCGAGCCGACATTCCCGCAACCCAGCAGCGCGATGCGCAGCGATGCGGCGGGGGCGTCCGTTTCGGGGGCATTCATCAAGTCGATCAGGCTCCTGCTTCCAGAGTTGCTCGGTCGTCGGTTTCCTGCCGCGGAACGTCGCGGGACAGGAGGTCTTCCTCGGTTTCGCCACGCACTATGACCCGCGCGGTCCCGTCCTTGACCGCAACGACCGGCGGGCGCGTGAGGTAGTTGTAGTTGCTGGACAGGGACCAGCAGTAGGCGCCCGTGCCGGGAACCGCAAGAAGGTCGCCGCCTGCGGTGTCGGCCGGCAGGTAGACGCTACGCACCACGATGTCGCCGCTTTCGCAGTGCTTCCCGACCACGCGTGAGAGCACCGGCTCCTCCGCTGAGGTGCGAGAGGCAAGGGCTGCCGAATAGTCGGCGTCGTAAAGGACCGGCCGGGCGTTGTCGCTCATACCGCCGTCAACCGAGACGTAGCGCCGCGGGTGCGAGGCACCATCGGCGTCAACCTGGACCGTCTTGGTGGTGCCCGCGGTGTACAGGGTGAAGGTGGTGGGCCCCACGATCGCGCGGCCCGGTTCGATCGAGATGCGCGGAACGCGCAGTCCGTGTTCGGCGCACGCGGAACGCACGACGTCGGCCATCGCCTTCGCGATGTCGGCGGCAGCACGCGGGGTGTCGGCCTCGGTGTAGGCGATGCCGTAGCCGCCGCCGAGATCCAGCTCGGCCAGTTCGACGCCGTGGCGGTCCCGGACACCGGCCAGGAATTCAAGCAACCGGCGCGCTGCAAGTTCGAAGCCCGCGGGTTCGAAGATCTGCGAGCCGATGTGGCAGTGAACGCCGAGCAGCCGGATGCACGGGTGGTCGAGAGCAACGGCAACCGCCTCGGCCGCCGGCGACCGTTCACCCGAGGACGCGGGCGCTAGCGAGAGACCAAACTTCTGGTCCTCATGCGCGGTGGCAATGAACTCGTGGGTGTGAGCGTGCACACCGGGAGTCAGGCGCAGCATCACGTTGGCCGTGGTGCCGCGGGCCTGGGCCAGCGCGCCCACTCGGTTCAGTTCGTCGAGGCTGTCCACTACGATGCGTCCGACCTCCAGGTCGAGTGCACGGTTGATCTCGGCGTCGGACTTGTTGTTGCCGTGCAGGGCGAGCTGGCGGCCCTTCAGGCCGGCTCGCTGCGCCACTGCCAGTTCCCCGCCGGAGGAGGTATCGAGGCGGAGGCCTTCCTCGGACACCCAGTGGGCCACCTCGGAGCAGAGGAAGGACTTGCCGGCGTAGTAGATGTCCACTCCCCCGCACAGATCGCGGAAGGCGTCGTCGAAAGCGTTGCGGAAGGTCCGTGCACGCTCACGGAAGTCATTCTCCGAAACGACGTACAGCGGGGTTCCGAACTGCTCGGCGAGTTCGGTGACGCTCACACCGTCGACGGTCAGGACTCCGCGGCCGGCGCGCGAGACCGTTGAGGCCCACAGCGCAGGGTTGAGGGTGTTGACGTCCTTGGGGAACGACAGCCAGTCGGGGGCGATAGGTGAGGCGGGCATGCTACATCCGTTCCGGAGCAGAGACGCCCAGCAGGTGGAGGCCGTTGGAAAGGACCTGCTGGGTGGCGTTATTCAGCCACAGCCGGGTGCGGTGCACATCCTCCACGGGAGCCTCTCCGAGCGGGGCGATGCGGCAGGCGTCATACCAGCGGTGGTAGGTTCCGGCGATGACCTCGAGGTGGCGTGCGACGCGGTGCGGCTCACGGAACGTGACGGCCTGCGCTACTACGCCGGGGAACTGACCGAGGGCGGCCAGCAGTTCGCCCTCCGTCGCATGGGTGAGGGCAGCGGCGTCGAAGGCGCTCGTGTCCACACCCGCAGACTCCGCATTGCGCTGAACGGCATGGGTACGCGCATGGGCGTACTGCACGTAGAACACCGGGTTCTCGTTGCTGCGCTTGGTCAGTAGATCCAGGTCGATGTCGATGTTGGAGTCCGCCGAAAACCGCGCGAGCGTGTAGCGGGCAGCATCAACGCCGACGGCGTCAACCAGGTCCTCGAGCGTGACCACGGTTCCGGCGCGCTTGGACATGCGCACGGGCTGTCCGTCCTTCATGAGGTTGACCATCTGGCCGATCAGGACCTCGACGGTATCCGGGTTGTCTCCCAGCGCAGCCGCTGCCGCCTTGAGCCGCGCGACATAGCCGTGGTGGTCCGCGCCGAGCATGATGATGTTCAGGTCGAAACCGCGCTGGCGCTTGTTGACGAAGTATCCAATGTCGCCGGCGATGTACGCAGGAGAGCCGTCCGACTTGATCACCACGCGGTCTTTGTCGTCGCCGAACTCGGTGGACTTCAGCCACCAGGCGCCGCCTTCGAAGAACAGGTTGCCGGAAGTCTTCAGCTGTTCCAGCAAGCCGTCCACGAAGTTGTTCGCGAAGAGCGAGTGCTCGTGGAAGTAGACGTCGAAATCCACGCCGAACTCGTGCAGCGACTTCTTGATGTCCCCGAACATGAGGTCGACGCCGACGGCGCGGAACTGCTCCAGTGCCTCCGCGGCGGACTGGTTGAGAATGTCGGGAGCGATCGCGAGGACGCGATTGGCAATGTCGACGATGTAGTCGCCGCCGTAGCCGTCTTCCGGCGTGGGCTCACCCTTCGCGCTGGCGTACAGGGACCGGGCGAAGCGGTCGATCTGGGCGCCGTGGTCATTGAAGTAGTACTCGCGGGTGACCTCTGCCCCCTGCGACTGGAAGAGCCGGGCGAGGGCGTCGCCCACGGCTGCCCACCGGGTCCCGCCCAGATGGATGGGTCCGGTGGGATTGGCCGAGACGAACTCGAGGTTGATCTTGGTTCCGGCGAGCGCATCAGACGTTCCGTAGGCGGTGCCGGCCTCCACGATGGAGCGGGCCAGTTCGCCGGCGGCCCCCGCGTCGAGGCGGACGTTCAGGAAGCCGGGGCCTGCAATGTCAACTGATGCAACGCCGTCGAGCTGCTCCAGCCTGGACTTGAGGAGCCCGGCGAAATCGCGCGGGTTCATGCCCGCCTTCTTACCCAGCTGAAGGGCGATGTTGGTGGCCCAGTCACCGTGCTCGCGGCTCTTGGGCCGCTCGACTCGGACTTCCCCCGGGAGCTCCACATCGATTTCACCGGCAGCGACGGCGTCTTTCAGGCATGAGGAGATTGCGGAGGAGAGTTCTTCGGGAGTCACCCATCCAGCATAACGGCGTGGTTCCCATGTGCCTGATTCTGTGACGGACGCCCCTCGCGAAGGGGGATCAGAGGTCTTTCGAGGCACCCCTTGTGAGCACAGCGAACTGAAACGGCCCCGGTAGCGTTGTGCAGGAGGCAGATCCTACCCGCGCGCATGAACAAGGAGACTATCCGTGACCGACGCCGTGCAGCCGGCATCCCGGCGCTGGGCCCTGGCCGGGCTCGCAGCAGCTTCCCTCCTCAGCTCCGCGGCCTGTGCCGCCACACCACCGGCTTCCGGCGGCGGGAACGACGGCGGGCCTGCCGGCGGAAATGGAGCCGGCAGTTATGCCGACGGCACCTACACCGCGACCGGCAGCTACCAGACCCCCGGCGGCGAGGAGTCCATCGGGGTGACGGTCACCCTTGAGTCAGGCGCCGTGGCCGATGTGCAGATGGAGCCCATGCCGAGCAACCCCACCACCGAGCTCTACCAGGGCAAGTTCAGCAGCGGCATCAAGGACGAGATCGTAGGCACCCCGATCGACGAGCTCGATGTCAGCAGGGTGTCCGGGTCCTCGCTCACCAGCGGCGGCTTCCGGGACGCCATCGAACAGATCAAGGGCGACGCCGGACAGTGACGGCTGAGGGCCCTCCATCCTGCTTCAGCTTCGAGGCCATCGGCACGCTGTGGAGGATTGACACCCCCGGCGAGTTGGACGCGTCGGCGCGTGCCGCCGTCGTAAACGTCATCGACGAGTACGACGCCGTGTACTCGCGTTTCCGCCCGGACTCCCGCGTCCGCGCGCTCACGTCCGGCGGCACGGTTGTGCTGCCTGAGTCCGGCGCAGCACTCGGCGAGATCTACCGGCGGCTGTACCGTCTCACGGACGGAGCGATGTCGCCGCTGGTCGGCGCGCCGCTGGAGCATCTGGGGTACGACGCCGGCTACTCCTTCGCGCCCGCCGGCCCGCCCCAGCCGGCTCCTGCCTGGGATGGTTCGTTCGAGTGGAGCGGTACCGTCCTCAGGGCTAAAGAGCCCGTGACGCTCGATGTAGGAGCCGCCGGCAAGGGCCAATTGGTGGACCTGGTGTCCGGTGTCCTGGCCGGTGCCGGCTACCCCGGGCACACGGTCGACGCCGGTGGGGACCTGGTGCACCGCGGTCCGGCCGGCCTTCGGGTTGCGCTGGAGCATCCCTACAGCGCCGACCTGGCGATCGGTGTGGTGACCGTGGACAACCGCGCCCTGTGCGCCTCAGCGTCCAACCGGCGACGCTGGGCAGACGGGCTTCACCACGTCCTGGATGCTGTAACCGGCAAGTGCGTCGATACAGTGGTGGCTACCTGGGTGCTGGCGGATGATGCCCTGACAGCGGACGCGCTTGCCACTGCTCTCTTCCACGTTCAGCCTGAGACGCTCCTGGCCGAGTTCGAATTCGACTATGTCCGGGTTGCCTCCGACGGGCGTGCCCAATACTCATCCCCACTTGCAGGAGCGTTGTTCTAGATGACCGGACGGCTGACCTGGCCCGGAAGGTTCGACACCTTCCTGGGCCGCACCACCATGTACCGCCTGGTATTCGTCCTGCTGGTCGTGCTGAGCGTGTACGCATTCGTGCTCTCCGCGTTCGGGCAGCTCGCCTTCGCTCCCGGTGAGTTGGCTGCGTCGCTGGCTGCCGCCGTCGTCGGTTCCTGGGGCGGCACCCGGGTGATGGCGCTTATGCTGCGGAAGCGGCCGCACACGGAGTCCTCGCTGATCACCGGGCTGATCCTGTTCTTCGTGATGTTCCCGTCCGGCGGTCCGGCCACCCTCGGGGGCATCGCCCTGGCCGGCCTGGCCGCGGCCGCTTCGAAGTACCTCGTGGCGGTTCGCGGACGCCACATCTTCAACCCGGCGGCGTTCGGGGCCGTGGTGGCCACGCTGCTGGGCCTGAACGCGGCCGCCTGGTGGGCCGCTAACCCGGCAATGCTGCCGCTGGTGCTGCTCTGCACGGTGCTGCTGCTGTACCGCACGCGGAAGGTGGCGATGGGCGCGGTGTTCCTCGGCGTGGCCGCCGCGATCCTGGTGGTGCGGCTGGTGGCCGGCGGAACCGACGCCGTCTCCGCTCTCCGACTGGTGTTCGAGTCTTATCCCCTGCTGTTCCTGCTCGGCTTCATGCTGACCGAACCCTTGACACTGCCTCCGCGACGCCGACAGCAGCTGCTGGTGGCCGCCGTCGTCGCCGTCGTTCTTGCCCTGCAGATCAACATCCCGCCGGTCTTCCTTGGGCCGGAGTACGCACTCCTGATCGGCAACGCGCTTGCCTTCGCGCTGGGGCAGCGCCGCGGGGTCCGCCTGCGGTTCCTGCGTACACGCCGGCTCACGCCCACCAGTGCGGAGGTGGTTTTCGCTGCGGAGGCGCCGGTGCGCTTCGAACCGGGCCAATACATGGAACTCACCCTCCCCCACGAGCGTGCGGACGGACGGGGACTGCGCCGCATTTTCAGCATCAGCTCGCCACCGGACGACGACGAAATCCGCTTTGGTCTGCGGCTCTCTGATCCACCGAGCACCTTCAAGGGGGCGCTGCTGGGACTCCGCCCCGGAGCGCGGGTGGAAGCCACAACGGTGGCGGGAGACTTTGTGCTGCCGAAGGATCCGTCCGTGCCGCTGCTGCTGTTTGCGGGCGGAATCGGCGTCACACCGTTCATCAGCCACCTGCGCTCAGCGGCCGGCCGGAAGCACGACGCTGTGCTCGTTTATGTGGTGACGTCGGCAGCCGAACTTGCGTACGTCGACGAACTTGCAGATTCGACGGTGGTGCTGTTCTGTCCGGGAGACCCCGGCCCGCTGCCGCAAACCTGGACGCTGGGCGGAAGCGGCTTCCCGACAGCGGACGACCTCCGCACACTGGTGCCGGACCTGCGGGAGCGGCGGGTCTACCTGTCGGGATCACCGAGAACGCTTGCACTGGCCAAGCCGGTGCTGCGCGAGGCCGGCGGCAAGTCGATCCGTACGGACGCGTTTCTCGGCTACTGAGCGACTCGTATACGGAGCAACAAACGCCGAGCAGCACCCGCGTTTCGTTCCCCCAAGTTTTCCCTGCTAAGCTTTCTGAGTCCCTTCCGGCCACTGGTTTTCAGGTGTGCCGCGCCCTCGTAGCTCAGGGGATAGAGCGTCTGCCTCCGGAGCAGAAGGTCGTAGGTTCGAATCCTATCGAGGGCACTCTTCACGACTGCACAGCACCCGTAAGGCCGTCCGCGGCGCGGTGTGCCCACAAATCCCTCAGCAGCGCCACCTCGGCAAGGTGATGAATCATTTCCCTATTGATGTGCTGGACCAGCGCACCCATGGGAGCTTCCGCGAACGGACCCTCAGCGGGCCCGACAGGACGGTCCATCTCCTCCAGTGACAGTGCCGACACCGCGCTGTGCCAGGACGAGTATGCTGCGTCCAGCTTCTCCAGCGCCTGTTCGGCGGACTCCGGGTAGACGAAGTCGCGATAGGTCACCGGTTCTCCCCCGAAATGGGAGGCAAGCCGCTCCCCCAGCACCCCGACCAGCATGTGCCCTATCCGCCAGGCGATCGTGGTGACCGGAGCCGGAACCGGCTCGGGAAGCGCAAAATCAATCGTGTAATCGCCGCGGCCCACCTGGAGAGGAGCCGTACCGGTCCCCCTGGGACGCACGCTCCAGCAGCCTGGAACAGGCTCCCAGAAGTACTCCTCGTCCGTGAGGCCGTTGAGCCGCGGCCGTGCGTGATTCTCCCAATGCCAGTTCAGTTGGTCGGTCAACTCCCTGCAGACGTCCATGACGATCCTTCCGTTCTGCTCGTTTGTGTTCTGCTCGCTCTTTTACTCGCTCGTTCCTCCGTACCTCAGCCTAGAAACAATTCAGGACAGTTCATGTCCGCATGAAGGGCTAGCGTGGAGCCATGTTGGAAACCTCCGCACGCCTGCTGCAGCTCCTCTCCCTGCTCCAGCTCCGGCGGGAATGGACCGGCGCCGCGCTCGCCGAACGGATGTCGGTCACCGAGCGGACCGTGCGCAGGGACATCGGCAAGCTGCGTACCCTCGGCTATCCCATCCATGCTTCGCCCGGTATCGCCGGCGGGTACCAGCTCGGCTCGGGCGCGCAGCTGCCGCCGCTCCTGTTGGACGATGACGAGGCGCTCGCCGTCGCTCTCGGACTGAGCGCCGTCAGTGCCAGCCCGGTCTCAGGCCTCGGTGAGGCGTCCGTGCGGGCCTTGACCAAGCTGGAGCAGGTGCTGCCGGGAAGGCTTCGCCCCAAGTTCGCCGGACTGAGAACAGCCGTTACGCGCATGGCTGCGCCCAGCGCGCCGGTCAATCCCGAGGTGCTCACCGCGCTTTCCTTAGCAATCACGGAGCGGCGCGTGGTGGTCTTCCGCTATGCACGGCACGACGGCGAATCCTCCCGGCGCGTGGTCGAGCCGGTGCGGTTGGTGGACACCGGACGCCGCTGGTACCTCGTCGCGTGGGACACCGCGCGGCAGGACTGGCGGACCTTCCGGGTGGACCGCTGCCAGAGCGTGCCTTCCCCACGGGAACGTTTCTCCGCCCGCCCGCTTCCTGCCCGTGACCTTGCGGCCTACGTGCAAAAGTCGATCACCCGCTCGCCCTATTCCCATGACGTGGTGGTGCGGATTCATGCTCCCGCCGAAGAAGTGGCCCAGCTGGTTCCCCCGAATATCGCCGAGGTGGAAAACGACGCCGGCGACACCCTCATGCGGTTCGGTGCCGACTCCCTCGACTGGCCCCTGATGCACGTCGCAGCCCTCGGTTTCGAATTCGAGATTCTGGCACCCCCGGAACTTCGCGAGCGTGCGCTCGCCACGGCTGAGCGCCTCACCCGCGCAGCCGCGGAGCAGACTGCGGGCGCGGAGTAGAATGTGACCCAATCATGTCTCTGACAATTTCTTATCCTGCCCAGCTACCGGTCTCGGAGCGGCGGGCGGACATCATGGCCGCCATCGCGGCGAACCAGGTCACCATCATCGCCGGGGAAACCGGCTCGGGAAAGACCACCCAGATTCCCAAGATGTGCCTGGAACTCGGCCTCGCCCGGAAGGGCCTCATCGGCCATACCCAGCCACGGCGGCTCGCCGCGCGCACGGTAGCTGAGCGGATCGCGGAGGAACTCGCCGTCGACCTCGGTGAGGAGGTCGGCTATCAGGTCCGGTTCACCGGCGAAGTGGGGCGCAACACGCGCATCAAGCTCATGACGGACGGCATCCTGCTGGCCGAAATCCAGCATGACAAGCTGCTGCGCAAATACAGCACCATCATCATCGATGAAGCGCATGAACGCAGCCTCAACATCGACTTCATCCTCGGCTACCTGAAACGCATACTGCCGCAGCGCCCTGACCTGAAGCTGATAATCACGTCCGCCACGATCGACCCGGAGCGGTTCGCGAACCACTTCGCCGCCGACGAGGCCGCGCCGGAGAAGACCCCAGCCCCCATCATCGAGGTCTCCGGGCGCACCTACCCGGTGGAGATCCGCTACCGCCCGCTCACCCAGCCGGCGTCGGACACCGAGTCAGACAGCGACGACAACCTCGAGGAAGACCGCGACCCGCTGGACGCGGTATGCGACGCGGTGGACGAGCTCGCACTGGAGGCACCCGGCGACATTCTGGTGTTCTTCTCCGGCGAGCGCGAGATCCGCGATGCCGCCGACGCCCTACGCGCCCGCGTCCAGGTCAACCCGCGCCTGCGCGGCACCGAGATCCTTCCCCTGTTCGCGCGGCTGTCGCTGCAGGAGCAGCACCGTGTGTTCCATCCCGGCGGATCCAGCCGTCGCATCGTCCTGGCAACCAACGTTGCAGAGACCTCGCTTACCGTGCCGGGCATCAAGTACGTCATCGACACGGGAACCGCCCGGATTTCGCGCTACTCCCACCGCACCAAGGTGCAGCGGCTCCCCATCGAGCGGGTGTCGCAGGCGTCGGCCAACCAGCGGTCGGGCCGCTGCGGACGTGTCTCGAACGGTATCGCCATCCGTCTCTACTCGGAGGAGGATTTCGAGTCCCGCCGGCCCTTCACCGACCCGGAGATCCTGCGCACCAACCTCGCTGCGGTCATCCTGCAGATGACCGCCATGGGAGTCACGCGCGGCCCGAAGGACGTTGCCGCCTTTCCCTTTGTCGAGCCGCCTGACCCAAAGGCCATTAACGACGGCGTGACCCTGCTGCGCGAGCTCGGCGCGCTGACCGCGGACGGCGGCATCTCCGCCGTCGGGCGCCAGCTTGCCCAGCTGCCGGTGGACCCGCGGCTTGGCCGCATGATCGTGGAGGCTGGCCGACGCGGCTGCGCCAAGGAGGTCATGGTCCTTGCCGCAGCGTTGACCATCCAGGACCCGCGGGAGCGTCCCCAGCCGGACCAGGCCGCCAAGCTGCAGAGCGCCACGGAGAAGCACCGGCGGTTCATTGACGAGAACTCGGACTTCACCGGTTACCTGAACCTTTGGCGCTACCTGCAGGAGCAGCAGAAGGAGCTGTCCTCCACACAGTTCCGGAAGCTGTGCCGGAACGAGTTCATCAATTACCTGCGCGTGAGGGAATGGCAGGATCTGTTCACCCAGCTCCGACAACTCGCCAAGCCCCTTGGAATCACGCTTCCGTCCGGCCCCATTGATCCGGTAGGGCACCATGATGCCGTGCATATCAGCCTGCTGTCCGGGCTGCTCAGCCACATCGGGCTCTACGACCAGCGCAAGCGGGAGTATGCGGGAGCGCGCGGCACGCGTTTTGCCATCTTCCCCGGCAGCGCACTGTTCAAGAAGAGCCCGGACTGGGTCATGGCTGCCGAACTGGTGGAAACCTCCCGGCTGTGGGCACGGGTCGCGGCGAAGTTCGATCCCCTGTGGGCCGAAGAGGTTGCGCCGGACCTGGTGAAGCGCAGCTACAGCGAGCCGCACTGGTCGCGCAAAACGGGCTCTGTCATGGCCTACGAGAAGGTGACCCTCTACGGCGTGCCGATCGTCCCTCAACGCCGCATCAATTACGGCCGCATCGACCGGGAACTGGCGCGTGAGCTGTTCATCCGCCACGCGCTGGTGGAGGGTGACTGGCGTACCCACCACAAGTTCTTCCACCGCAACAAGGCCCGGATCGCGGAGATCGAGGAGATGGAGAACCGCATGCGGCGCCGCGACCTCATGGTCGACGACGAGACGCTGTTCCAGTTCTACGACGCCCGGGTGGGCAAGGACGTTGTCTCCGAGCGGCACTTCGACAAGTGGTGGAAGCACGCCCGCCAGGACAACCCGAACCTGCTGGACTTTTCGCCCGAGGAACTGCTCAGCCGCGATGCGGACCTCGACGAAACAGCCTTCCCGCGAACCTGGCAGCAGCAGGGCTTCGAGCTTCCCCTGAGCTACGAATTCTCGCCGAACGTGCCCGGCGCGTCCGACGGCGTAACCGTTCGGGTGCCCATCCTGTTCCTCAACCAGTTGGATCCTGCGCCGTTCCGCTGGCAGATCCCGGGGCTGCGGGTCGAGCTCGTGACCGCCCTCATCAAGTCGCTGCCGAAGCAGGTCCGGAAGAACTTCATCCCCGCCCCGGACGTGGCCCGTGCAGCCGTGGATGCCCTGCACGCGGATTTCGATCCGTCCAGGGATGAGCTTGAGCCATCGCTGGAGCTGGCCCTGCGCCGGTTGAAAGGCTTCATCATTCCACCCGGTTCCTGGAACCGTGAAACCCTTGCTCCGCACCTGCTCATGACGTTCCAGGTGGTGGACGACCAGGGCCGGATCCTCGATGAGGGGAAGGATCTGGAGCAGCTCCAGGACCGCCTCGCACCGCAGACCCGCCGTGCCATTGCCGAGTCGCTGGGGGCAACGCCGGGCACCGGGCAGCCGAAACCGGCAGCCGCCCGCCGGAAGCAGACGCCATCTACGTCACAGGCGTCACCGGCGCCGGCATCGTCGTCGGAGTCCGATCCGGGGATCCGGGAGTTCAGCGGAGCCACCGACTGGAATTTCGGAGCGGTCCCGCGTCAGGTGTCCCGGATAGTCGGCGGCCACAGGGTCACGGGCTATCCGGCACTGGTGGACGAACGGAACTCTGTGGGACTGAAGGTCTTCCCCAATGCAGCCGAGCAGGCAGCAGCAATGCGCGGGGGCATCATCCGCCTCCTTGCGCTGAAGGTGCCGAGCCCCGCCCGCTACGTCCTTGAGCATCTCAGCAACACAGAGAAACTCACCTTCAGCCAAAATCCCCACGGGAGCGTAGCTGCACTGATTGAAGACTGCTCCATCGCAGCCATCGACAAGCTCACACCCGAGGACCTTCCGTGGACTTCCGAAGCCTTCGCAGCACTCTACGAGAACGTGCGGGCCGAGCTGATCGACACGGTCTTCACCGTTACTGCAACCGTGGAGAAGATCCTCTCCAGTGCCCGTCGGATCGAGAAGAAGCTGAAGGGCACCACCAGCCTGTCGCTCATCACCGCGCTGAACGATATTCGGAGCCAGCTGGAGCAGCTGGTTTTCCCGGGCTTCGTGGCCACCACCGGGTACTCGCAGCTTGCGCATCTGCCCCGGTATCTGGCCGGCATTGAGACGAGGCTTGCCAAGCTGGAGAGCAACGTGCAGCGGGATGGCCTGAATACCGCTGTGGTTCAGCGGTTGGAGGACGAGTACGACGACGCCGTGGCCTCCGTGGCGCCGTCGGGCCGACCGGTGCCTCCAGGCCTGGCGAAGGTCCGGTGGATGCTCGAGGAACTGCGCATCAGCCTTTTCGCCCAGGAGCTGGGCACGGCCTACTCGGTCTCGGAGAAGCGAATCCGGGCGGCGCTCGGCGAGGCCCTCGCAGCCTGATCTTTGGGGACTCGCCCGGTCAGGCCGGGACGAACTCGCCGTACCCGGCATCGCGAAGGGCAGCCCGGATGCGCTCGGCGTTGCGGTCCAGTTGCGCCGGATCGGGGTCGCGGTCCACGTTGTGGACGTCGAAGTCTGCGGAACTCCGCGTGGGCCAGATATGCACGTGCACGTGCGGAATCTCGTAGCCCTCCATCAGGACGCCGATACGTTCGGCACCGAACTCCGCCTCCTGCACCTTGCCGATCTTGCGGGCAACGTCCATAACCTTGCCGAGCAGTTCAGGCTCCAGGTCAATCCAGTGCGCAACTTCCCGCCGCGGGACCACCATCAGGTGACCGTCGGTGATGGGGTTGATCGTAAGGAACGCGACCACCTCATCGTCCTTCCAGACGAACCGGCCTGGGATTTCGCCGTCGATGATCCTGGTGAACAGGGTGCTCATGCGTCCTCCTTGAGCGAGCTGGCGTCCAGCACGAACCGGTACTTCACGTCCCCCGCCACCATGCGGTCGTAGGCGACATTCAGCTGGTCGGCCGTGACGATCTCGATGTCCGACACGACTGAATGCTCCGCGCAGAAGTCCAGCATCTCCTGCGTCTCCTCGATTCCGCCGATGAGCGACCCGGCGTAGGTACGCCGCTTGCGGATCAGCAGGCCCGGATCGACCGCCGGCATGGGATCGGCGGGCAGCCCGAGCTGGAAGAGCGCACCGTCCAGTCGCAGCGTGCGGATCAGCGCGTTGAGGTCATGCGGCGCGGCAACAGTGTCGATGATGACGTCGAGGCTGTCCGCCGCCGCCTTCATCGCGTCGGCGTCGCGCGAGATCACCACGCGGTCGGCGCCAAGTTCGCGCGCGGCGTCGACCTTGCCGGCAGAAGTGGTGAATACAGTCACCTCCGCTCCCATCGCCTTGGCTATCTTCACCGCCATGTGGCCAAGTCCGCCCAGCCCGACGACGCCGACAGCTTCCCCTTTCTCCACACCGAAGTGGTTCAGCGGCGAGAACGTGGTGATTCCGGCGCACAGCAGCGGCGCCGCCGCGGCCGGATCAAGGCCCTCAGGGATCCGAAGTACGTAGCCTTCATTCACCACGATCGACGTGGAGTAACCGCCCTGGGTGATTTCGCCGTCGTGCCTGCGGTCAGGGGTGCCGTAGGTACCGGTCATGCCCTTCTCGCAGTACTGTTCCAGCCCTTCCGCGCAGCTTTCGCACTCCCGGCAGGAATCGACCATGCAGCCCACACCCACTCGATCGCCCACGGCGAAGGCGGTCACCGAGTCCCCGACGCGGGTCACAGTGCCCACGATTTCGTGGCCGGGCACCAGCGGGTAGCGGGTGGAACCCCACTCGCTGCGCGTCGCGTGTACGTCCGAGTGGCAAAGCCCGCAGAACTCGATGGCTATTTCGACGTCGTCATGCTCCGGTTCGCGGCGCTCAATTGTGGTCCGGCCGAGACCGCTGGAGGCCGAGGTCGCGACGTAGGCATATGCGGTGGTCATACGGGTTACTCTCTCACACGCAGGCTGTCGGTCAGGGTCCGGTGGCCACGGGAAGATCAGCCCGCTGCGACCATTGCGACCAGGAGCCGGGATACAGGGCGGCCGAGATCCCGGCGATCTCTAGGGCTGCGATCTCGTGGGCGGCGGTGATGCCCGAGCCGCAGTAGACAGCGACGTCGGCGGTGTCGGTAATGCCAAGTGCCTCGAAGCGTCGTCGCAGTTCTCCGGACGGCAGGAAGGTCTGCGCGGGGGTGAGGTTCTCCGTAGTCGGAGCGCTGCGCGCTCCCGGAATGTGTCCGGCCTTCGGATCGATCGGCTCTACCTCGCCGCGGAACCGCTCGCCGGCGCGGGCGTCCAGCAGCACGCCCCGCTGGACGAAATCAGCTACGTCGTCTGCGGAAATGACGGGCATCTGGCCCGACTGAAGGGTTACGTCGCCGAGGCAATGCCGTTCCTCGCCCCGCTCCGTCTCGTAGCCGGCCGCCTGCCATGCCGTGAGACCGCCGTCGAGCAGGTAGACCGATGAAAGGCCGCCGTCCCGCAGCAGCCACCACAGTCGAGCCGCGGCCAGGTTCCCGGTGTCGTCGTACACCACCACGGTGTCGCCGTCGTTGATTCCCCACTGCCGTGCCGCTTCCTCGAGATCCGCAGATCGCGGCAGCGGATGCCGGCCCTCGGCCGTCGACGGGGGCGAACTAAGGTGCGCTTCGAGGTCGACGTAGACCGCTCCGGGCACATGCGCTGATCGGTACTGTTCGTGGCCGTCGGTCTTTCCGAGCGCCCAGCGAACATCCAGCAGGACAGTCTGCTGACCGGAGGTCATCCGGTCCCGCAGCCCCTGCACGTCCATCAGAGTCTTCATGAAGATCTCCTAAGAAAGTGTGACCGGTGGCACACCGGTCGGGGTGTGAGCCAAGTTCACCACAGCCGTCCTCCCCTCTCCAAGCGCCGGCCGTCCCCCATCACCCCGGGGTTCTGGCGGGAAGTGCCGGCTCGCGGTACAACTAGGTAATGACAGCGTCACTGGTGCTCGGTCCGATGCTCCGGTATGTCGATACAACCTCTGCTTCCGTTTGGGTGGAAACCAGCGAATCGTGCACCGCCGTTCTGCATGTCGACGGGCGTGAATGGAAGGCTCCGACGTTCGCAGTACACGGACACCACTACGCACTGCTGGAGGCTGAGGACCTCCCATCGGGCGCTGAACTGCCCTATACCGTGGACCTTGATGGCGAGCGGGCCTGGCCCGGGGCCGGCACCCGGTTCCCGCAGCCCGTGGTACGGACGCTGAAGCCCGGCCGCCCGCTCCGCCTCGCTTTCGGTTCCTGCCGCACCAGCGTGCCCCACGACCGGATGGGAAACGCCCTCCACGGCATCGACTCCATGCGCGCCTACGCGCTGCATCAGGCGAACGCCGACGACGACGGACCCTGGCCCGACCTTGTCGCCTTCCTCGGAGACCAGGTCTACGCGGACTCTACGAGCAGCCAGATGCAAAACTTCATCCGCTCCCGGCGTTCCCTCGATGAGGCACCGGGCGAGGAACTGAAGGATTACGAGGAGTATGCACACCTTTACCGGCTCGCATGGTCGGATGACGCGAACCGCTGGCTGCTCTCCACTCTTCCAAGCGCCATGATCTTCGACGACCACGACATCCGTGACGACTGGAACGCGTCGCTGTCCTGGCGGGAGAAGATGCAGGAAACAGCCTGGTGGCACGGCAGGATCGTTGCAGGGCTGGCTTCCTACTGGGTGTACCAGCACCTGGGCAACCTGTCGCCGGAGGCGCGCGCGGAGGACCCTCTGTGGCAGCGGATCCTCTCCCACCCCGGACCGGACGAGCTGGACTTCACGGACGAGATCGACGCCTTCGCCGAGCGTGCCGATGCTGAGCCGGACAGCTACCGGTGGAGCTACTGCCGCGACATCGGGGACGTACGCCTCCTGACCGTCGACTCCAGGGCCGCGCGCGTCCTCGAACCGGGGGTTCGGTCCCTCATCGACGAGGAGGAACTGAAGTGGATTGACGAGCACTTCCAGGGAGGTTTCCGGCACCTCATCATTGCCACCTCCCTGCCGTTCCTGCTGCCGCGGGGGCTTCACCACATAGAGTCCTGGGACGAAGCCCTCGCCGAGGGCGCGTGGGGAAAACGCGCGTCCCGGATCGGAGAAGGTTTGCGGCAGGCTGTCGACCTGGAACACTGGGCTGCGTTCCAGCGCAGCTTCAAGGACCTCACACGGCTGGTCACCGAGGTGGCAGACGGCCTTCGGGGCGCCCCTCCGCAGACAATCACCTTCCTGTCCGGGGACGTGCACTACTCCTACGTCGCTGAGGTTGAGCGCAACTCCGGCAGCAGGATCATCCAGGCTGTCTGCTCACCGATCCGCAATCCGCTGCCACGCGCAATGCGCTTCGCAACTGTGGTCATGTCCTATGGAGTGGCCAGCCCGGTCGGCGCGCTGGTTGCACGCTCGGCGCGCGTGCCGAAACCACCCTTCGATTGGAAGTCGGTCAAGGGCCCATGGTTCGACAACAACCTGGCTGTCCTCGAAGACACCGGGAGCGGTCTGCGGCTGCGATGGACTACCGGGATTGACGGGAAGGACCCCGAAGCGCCCGGGTTGAAGGAGGTGGCAGACGTGACTATCTCTGCCCGGCCCGGGACGGCTTCCTTCAACGGCTCATCCAAGGAGGCCGACACCCAGACAGGCGCCTCGCCCGCCTCCTAGATGGTGACCGATTCACGCGGTGACAGGTGCTTGAATTCTGTGCCGTAGTGCCCGCCCAACCGCGCCACGTGGCCCTCGACCATGCGCAAACCGGTCTCGTTCAGCAGGGCGTCGTGGATCTGGTGTGCCCGGGCGGCGCGCACCGACGTCACGAAGTCGATCACCTCGGCTGTCTTGGACCATGGTGCGTGGATCGGAACCAGCAGGGTGCCGACAGTCACTCCATGCGGAACGATGAAGGAATCGCCCGGGTGGTAAAGCTCACCGTTGACCAGGTAGCCGATGTTCTTCACAACGGGAATGTGCGGGTGGATGAGGGCGTGCTGGCCTCCGAACGTCCGCACGTCGAAGCCGGCGATCGTGTACCGACGTTCCGGCTCCACCGTGCTCACCCTGGAGGATGCGCCTTCGCCGACGGCCTCGCGCAGGTCCTGGGCGACGCCCTCGGGCGCATAGACTTTGAGGCTGTCGCTGGACCGGACGGCAGCGGCGACGCGGTCGCGGTCGATGTGGTCGGGATGCTCGTGGGTGATCAGGATCGCCGCAGCGCCGGCGATGGCTTCCTCCACCTCCGAGAAGGTTCCCGGATCGATCGTGATCACGGAACCGCCGTCTTCGACGCGTATGCAAGCGTGAGTGAACTTGGTCAGGAGCATGGGCACAGACTATCGGCTAACCTTGACCCCGAGTTCAATCGCAGGCGGCAAGGGAGTTGACCGTTCGAAATGCCGGCGGAAGCAGGACAGCCTACCCGCAAGGGTTCGGAGCAGCGCGTGACGCGGCAGCGCCGTGCGGTCAGTGCCACCCTCGATGAGCTGGATGACTTCGTGAGCACGCAGGAGCTTTACCGCAAGCTGCATGAGCGCGGCGAGTCGGTTTCCCTGGCCACCGCCTACCGCATCCTGCAATCCATGGCCGATGACGGCCTCGTGGACGTGCTACGCAATGGCGAGGGAGAGGCTGTCTACCGCAGATGCGCCGTCGAGCATCACCATCACCATCTCCTGTGCCGGAAGTGCGGCCGGACCGTCGAGATCGAAGCCCCGGCCGTGGAACAGTGGGCAGCCCGCGTGGCCGCCGAGAACGGGTACACCGAGGTGGCGCATACCGTCGAAATCTATGGTCTCTGCCCCGCGTGCAGCGCGTCGCCGGCCGGGGAACCCACGGCCTAGGCGGGCTGCGCGACCCGCGGTACGGACGTCGTCGACCTCCGCGAACGCCGCCAGCTGACGATCCTGCAGACCAGGTAGATCAGGAACGAGATGGTGGTGACGTAGGGGCTGATCGGGATGCGCCCGCCCAGGGCCAGCAGGATTCCGCCGACCACCGAGGTGCACGCGAAGATCACGCTGAGAAGCACCACGAGCTTCGGTGAGGACGTAACCTTCAGTGCGGCGGCGGCCGGGGTGATCAGCAGGGCCAAAACCAGCAGCGCGCCGACAACCTGGATCGACAGCGCAACCGAGACCCCCAGCAGGAACATGAACGCCAGCGACAGCCCGCGCACCGGCACGCCGCGGGCCTCGGCAAGTTCGGGGTCGACGCTTGCAAAGGTCAGCGGCCGCCAGATGGCGGCGAGGGCAACAATGACGACGACGGCGCAACTCGCCAACAGGGCCAGCTGCACCTGGTCGACGGAGACGATCTGCCCGGTCAGCAGGCCGAACTTGTTGGCAGCGCGGCCCTCGTAAAGGGCGAGGAACAGGATTCCGAGCCCCAGTCCGAAGGGCATGATGACGCCAATGATCGAGTTGCGGTCGCGTGCGCGGATACCCATCAGCCCCAGCAGCAGCGCAGCGATCACTGAGCCGACCAAGGAGCCGAACACCACGTTCGCGCCGATCAGCAGCGCGAAAGCCGCGCCGGCGAAGGACAGCTCAGCGATCCCGTGAACCGCGAAGGCCAGGTCCCGCATCATGACGAACGTACCGACCAGTCCCCCGAGCAGACCCAGCACCGCGCCTGCCCACAACGAGTTCTGCACGAGCGGGAGCAGCTCGGCGTAGTTGTCGAACGTGAAGATGGCGCGGAAGATCTCGTCGAATGTCATCCCTGCGCGGCCTCCGTATGGTGGTGGGTGGTGGCATCGGGCAACCCGACCACCACGATCCTGCCGTTGTTGTGGAGAACGTCCACCCTGCTGTCATAGAGGTCGGAGAGGACTTCGCTTGTCATGACTTCCTCAGGCCTGCCCACCCGGAAGCGTCCGCCGGCCAGGTACAGCACCCTGTCCACGTAGTCGATGATCGGGTTGATCTCGTGGGTAACGAAGACGACCGCGGTGTTGTGGTCCCGGCACTGGTCGTTGATGAGTTTGCTCACCGCCTGCTGATGGTGCAGGTCCAGGGACAGCAGCGGCTCATCGCACAGGAGGATCTGCGGGTCGGTGGCCAAAGCCTGGGCAGCCCGCAGGCGCTGCTGCTCACCTCCGGAGAGCCGTCCGACGGGTGCGTCCGCGTACGACGTCGCGCCCACCTTCTCGAGGAGGGCGTCCACAGTGCGCCGGTACTCAGCCCCGCCCCGACGGATTCCCCAGCGGTGCCCGTCCACGCCCAGACCCACCAGGTCGCGCGCCCGAAGGGGCGTTTCGGCAGCAAACGACTTCTGCTGCGGAATGTAGCCGAAAGCCCGGCTGCCGCGATGCAGGGCGTGGCCGTTCACCGTAGCTGTACCGGAATCGAGTTCCTGCAGGCCGAGCAGAACCTTGAGCAGGCTGGTCTTACCGGAGCCGTTGGGGCCGAGGACGGCAAGGAACTCGCCGGGCTGGATGTCCAGGTCCAGGTCGTGCCAGAGGGTCCGGCGTCCGAAGGAGAGGGAAGCCGACCGCAGGCTCACTACCGGGGGCGCAGCAGAACCGGCGTCGTTGGCCAACTGGCCTCCTTGAAGCGGAGTTGGGAGTGTACTGGCCAATTCTGTCAGGAGTTCAGGACATCGGCGATGTTATCGAGGTTGGCACTCATCCATGAGACGTAGTCCTCGCCGTCCGGCAGCGTCTCGGTGAAGTTCACCACCGGCACCGATGCGGCATCCGCTGCACTCCGGACGGCCTGGGTCTGTGGGCCCTCCGTCTGCTCGTTGTAGGCAAGGAGTGCGACCGAGCCGCCCTGCACCAGTTCCTTCATTTCCTTCAGCGCAGCCACGGGCACGTCCGCGCCCTCCTCGATCGCTTCCGTATAATCCGCCGGCGTCCGGTTCTCAAGGCCTGCCGCCTCCAGCAGGTAGGCGGGCACCGGCTCGGTTGCCGCAACAGCCTGCCCGTCCGCAACAGCTGTCAGGGATTCCGCCCGCTCCAGCAGTTCATCAAGTTCCCCGGCGAAGGAGGCCGCGTTGCTCTCGTAGGTTTCGGCGTTCTCCGGGTCCAGCGCCGCAAGCTTTTCGCCGACTACGCCCGCCAGGTCGGCCATGGCGTCGAGCTTGTACCAGACATGTTCGTTGAAGGCGCCGTGGTCGTGGCCCTCGTGGCCGTGTGCTTCGTCGTGGGACTCCTCCGCATTGGCGTCCTCCCCGTGGGACTCCTCAGCATGGGCGTCCTCCCCGTGGGACTCCTCCTCCGGAATGACTCCCGCGACGTCCACCGCACTCACGATGAATTCGTGGTCCAGGTCCACCTCGTCGGCGAGGGAATGGAGGAAGGGATCGTAGCCGCCCCCGTTCTCCACGATAAGGTCCGCCTTGGACACGGCGAGCTTGTCCTGAACAGTGGCCTCATAGGAATGGGGGTCCTGGCTCAGGCTGTTGACGATCGACGTTACTTCCACGTGCTCACCGCCGACCGCAGTGACAATGTCGCCGTAGACGTTCGTGGAGGTGACCACCTGGATTCCTTCAGCGCCGCTGTCAGCGGAGCCCTGGGCCTGCTGGCCGCAGCCGGCCAGCGCGAGGGGGAAGATGGCAGCGGCAGCCAGTGCCGTCGTCGTGCGCGCGGATTTGATGCGCATGAGTGTCCTTGGAAGTGCTCGGGTGGTGGGAGGTGGTCCGCCACGATGGCGTCGTTAAACTCTAACCTAAACGCGAATCATTCGCATCGAAGGAGATCGCAACCGCGGAACTGCCTGCTGTCACAATGGTGGAATGCTTCGGCTTCTGCAGGAAGAGCCCCATGACTGACTCACTGTGGGTCTTTCTGGTTGCTGCCGTGGCGTATGCAACCAACGCGGCATTCGGCTCCTCCGTGGGTCTGGGCTGGATCAGCTCCCAACGCTTCCGCTGGGTCCATCACGGCCTGTACGTGCTCACTGTCCTTACCACCCTCGCCGCCGTCAGTTCCCTCCTATGGAGCAGCAGCACTGCCGGTTGGTACCTGCTTCCCGCCGTCGTGCCGCTCGCGCTGCTTCCCTACGTCGGTTCCGCACGCCGCCATCGGGGCCGCCATGTCGGCGTCGCGCTCGCTCCCCTGCCCTTCTATGTGGTGAGCTTGACTGTCAGCTTCTCGACCGGCGCCGGCAACTGATCAGGCGCACTCCCCGATCCGAAGGGCGCACGTGGAGTTCCTCGATGTGGTGTTCAACCGCAAAACCACCAATGGTCCGTTCCTGCCCGACCCGGTGAGCCAGGAGCATCAGCGGCTCCTGATGCGGGCGGCCGGCGCAGCTCCCTCCCAGCTGAACAGCCAACCCTGGCGTTTCGTCATCGTCGAGGACACCGCAACCATCGGACAGATTGCGGCAATCAGCGGTGAGAGCATGACGCGAGTGATGGCGGAGGGCACCTTCTTCGAACGCTACAAACGCTACTTCCGGTTCAGTGAAGCAGAGATGGACGAACGCCGTGACGGGATGCTCTTCGATCAGCTGCCCGCGCTGCTTCGGCCCTTCACTAAAAGAGTCTTCACCCCGTCGGGCCAAACGCTGATGAACAAGCTTCGGGTTCCCCAGACACTGGGCGAGGAGAACCGAAAGCTCGTGGCAGGCTCCCCCATGCTCCTCGGCGTTCTGCTCGACAGGGCGGAGTACCGGCCGGGTGAACTGTCCGGCTTCTACTCTGTCTTCAGCATGGGCGCGGCTATGGAGAACCTGTGGCTGACCACGGTTGAACTAGGCATGGGGATCCAGTTCGTTTCGTTCCCCATGGAGGTTCCGGCCAACTGGATGAGGGTCCAGTCCATCCTGGGTGTACCCGAAGACCTCGAGCTCATGGCGGTATACCGGCTTGGCTACGTTCCGCAGAAACAGCGCCGCCCGGCGATCGACTGGTCCAGCCGCGAGCGTAAGCGACCCTCGCAATACGTGTTCCGGGACACGTGTGCCACTCCCCAGCAGGGCTGGGACTGAGTACAGACAGCGGCAGGGCCGCCCCTGACGGGACGGCCCTGCGCTTCCTGCTGATTCAAGCCTAGTGGCCGCCGGCGGGGCGGAGGCCGCTACCTTCGTGCAGGGATTCACCGGTCCGGCGGAGCCCCTGGCTCTGGGTCGCGTCGCGGATTTCCCCGACCAGCTGCTCGATGACGTCCTCGAGGAAGAGAACACCCTGCGTCTTTCCGTCCGGCGTCAGGACACGTGCCAGGTGTGACCCGGTGCGCTGCATGACAGCAAGGGCATCCTCAATCTCATCGTCCATGCCGAGATTGGCCAGCGTACGCACCTTGTTCTCGGTGATCGGACGTTGGTAAGCCACATCCGGAATCGTCATGACGTCTTTCATATGCATGTATCCGGTTAGGTTATGGCCCTCATCAGCAAGCACGAAGCGGGAGAATCCGGTGCGGCCGACGGCCTTCTCGAATTCCTCAGGCGTGGTGTCCGTGCTGAGGGTGACCAGTTCGTCCAGCGGGACCATGACCGTAGCTGCGGTCTGGCCCGAGAACTCGAGCGCACTGCTGATGATCCCTGCATCGTCGTCAACCAGGCCGTGCCGCGTGGACTCCTGGACGATCGACTGGACCTCCTCCAGGGTGAAGGAAGAAGTCACCTCATCCTTGGGCTGGACCCGCATGACGCGCAGGATGTGGTTCGCCGTCCAGTTCAGGGTCGAGATCACCGGGTGCACCACCTTCGCGACCATGACCAGCGGGGGCGCAAGGAAAAGCGCCGCCTTGTCCGCGACGGACACGGAAATGTTCTTCGGGACCATTTCCCCGAAGGTCACGTGCAGGAAGGTCACAAGGGCCAGCGCGATACCGAAGGCAACGCCGTCCGCCAAGGTTTCAGGCAGGCCGATGGCCTCCAGCGGAACCACCATCAGGTGGTGGATGGCCGGCTCCGCAACCTGGAGGATGAGGAGCGAACACACTGTGATACCCAGCTGTGCGCAGGCGAGCATGAGTGATACGTGCTCCATTGCCCACAGCGTGGTCCGCGCCCGCTTTGAGCCCTCCTCAGCCAGGGGTTCGATCTGGCTGCGCCGGGCGCTCATCACGGCGAACTCAGCACCCACGAAGAAGGCGTTGCCGATGAGAAGCACGACCAGCCAGAGAATTCCCATCCAGTCGCTCATCGCGCACCTCCGGCTGCAGGGGCCCCTGCATCGGACGCGTCAGCGCCCTCCGGTTCCACCGGCACAAAGCGCACACGGTCAATCCGGCGCCCGTCCATACGTTCAACCTCAAGGAACCCGCCGGTCACGTCCACCCGGTCACCGACCTGGGCGATACGGCCAAGAACCGACATGATGAATCCACCGACAGTTTCGTAACCCGCATCGTCCGGGACGCTCAGGTGGGGAACCTGGTCGCTGACCTCATCGGGGCGCATGATGCCCGGGAAGAACCAGTTACCTGCGGCGCTCTGGAGAACGCCCGGCTTGAGCTTGTCGTGTTCGTCGGCGACCTCGCCCACAATCTCCTCCACCAGGTCCTCGAGGGTCACCACGCCCGCCGTTCCGCCGTACTCATCAAGCACGACGGCGAGCTGAAGGTTCGCTTCCCGCAGCTCGCTCAGCAGGGAATCAAGGTGGACCGTCTCCGGTACCCGCAGGACATCCGTCATGATGGTGCCGGCAGCGAGCTCGCTGCGCCTGGAACGCGGCACCGCTACGGCCTTCTTCACGTGCACCACGCCCCGGATGTCATCGGGCGAATCGCCGATCAGCGGGAAGCGTGAGAATCCGGTCCTTCGGGCCAGTTCGACGACGTCGGCAACCGTCTGGTCGGATTCGACCACTTCCATGCGAATGCGCGGGGTCATAACGTCGGCCGCGGTGCGCTCCGAGAAGCTGAAGGTTCGTGCAAGGAAGGTGGCGGTTCCCTGATCCAGGGTGCCGAGCTCGGCCGAACGCCGAACCAGCGAAGCCAGTTCGGACGGGGTCCGGGCGCCTGAGATTTCCTCCTTGGCCTCAAGGCCGAAGAGGTGGAGCACCCGGTTGGAGAAGCCGTTGAGGACCACGATCGCAGGCTTGAAGATGCCGGTGAAGATGAGCTGCGGGCGTGCCAGCGCCTTCCCCACCTTGAACGGCAGCGCGATCGCCATGTTCTTGGGAACAAGCTCGCCGATCAGCATCGACAGCAGGG
Organism: Arthrobacter sp. JZ12; assembly: GCF_035189165.1. NCBI lineage: Bacteria > Bacillati > Actinomycetota > Actinomycetes > Micrococcales > Micrococcaceae > Arthrobacter > Arthrobacter sp. JZ12. The sequence continues at coordinate 2,083,265 of NZ_CP045246.1, forward strand.
TGGCCAGGATCATCGCCACGGTCAGTGAGACTGATCCGGTCAGTGCTTCGGGAACACCGACGGACGCCAGCGGAGCCTCGAGCAGCCGGCCAACGGACGGCTCCATGACGTAACCGGTGAGCAGGGTGGTCAGGGTGATGCCCAGCTGGCAGCTTGAGAGCTGGGTGGAGAGCGACTTCAGGCAGCGCAGCAGCGGCTCGGCGTGTTTGTCACCCTGGTCCACCGCGCGCTGGACGTAGGTCTGATCGAGCGCAACGAGCGCGAATTCGACGGCGACGAAGAATCCGGTTCCGAGTATGAGCAGCAACCCGGCAAGGAGATAGAACCACTCCACTAACGGATCACCGCCTCAACGGTGACGCGCGCACCGGAATCAACCGGTGCGGTGCGTTTCGGAGGTTCCGCGGATTGGGAAGGCTCTCCGGGTTGGGAAGGCTCCGATGCGGATCCGGCGTGCTCGCTATTCGCTGCCGGAACGGCGTGCACTACGGTGCCTGCACTGCAGGCTTCCGTTCCACCGGGCGCGGAGAAGGAGGAATGATGGGCATGTGTACGGGGTCTGCCGGCACTGGATGGCTGCGCTGCACATCGGATTGATGCTGCCTCTCGCTGCGTGCGCGCCATGGGCCGGCCCCTAGAGGAACTGTCCATAAGGGTTCCAGTTTACAGCACCGGCCTGCGCGCGCCACGGCGGTTCCGACGCCGCGGCGGCCTTCGCCGTCGTCGTCCTACCAGCTCTGCTGGAGCGGACGGCCCTCTTCGTATCCTGCCGCGGACTGCACGCCCACGATGGCCCTTTCCCTGAACTCGGCAAGCGACCGCGCCCCGGCGTAGGTCATCGAACTGCGGACGCCGGCGGTGATCATGTCCAGCAGGTCTTCCACGCCTGGGCGGGAGGGATCGAGGTACATGGTCGAGGTGGAAATGCCCTCCTCGAACAAGCCCTTGCGGGCACGGGCGAACACGTCGTCGCGGCGGGTACGGTTCTGGACCGCGCGGGCCGAGGCCATGCCGAAGCTTTCCTTGTACTGGCGGCCCTGGCTGTCTGTCTGCAGGTCCCCCGGGCTTTCATAGGTGCCCGCGAACCAGGAGCCGATCATCACCTGGCTGGCGCCGGCCGCAAGCGCGAGGGCGACATCGCGGGGGTACCGCACGCCGCCGTCGGCCCACACATGCGCACCCATCTCGGCTGCGGCCTGGGAGCATTCGTACACCGCCGAGAACTGGGGACGGCCCACCGCCGTCATCATGCGCGTAGTGCACATGGCGCCGGGACCCACGCCGACCTTGATGATGGACGCACCGGCCTCCACAAGGTCCCGCACGCCGTCGGCGCTCACGACGTTCCCGGCAACGATGGGAACAGAGGGATCAAGCGCCGCTACCGCCTTCAGAGCATCGAGCATCTTGCGCTGGTGCCCGTGGGCCGTGTCGACCACGAGCACGTCCACGCCGGCCTCCAGCAGCTCGGCGGCCTTTGCGGCCACGTCGCCATTGATTCCGACGGCGGCCGCCACCCTCAACCTGCCCTCGCTGTCGGTCGCAGGCTGGTAGATGGTGGAGCGCAGCGCACCCTTGCGGGTAATCACTCCCGCGAGTTCACCGCCGCGGGATACGGCAGCCAGTGAGGTACCGGCAGCGTCGAGTTCCTCGAACGCCTGCTGCAGTGCGGAGTCCCGGTCTGCCGAGAACAGTTCCGCGTCCAGAGTGAGCGGGCGTGTACGCATGACCGACTCCAGCGACGCAAACCGGTCCACGCCCTCACAGTCCGCGGCGCGTACCACGCCGATGCAGGCGTTGTTCTCGTCTACGACCATCACGGCCCCGTGAGCACGCTTGTTGATCAGGTGCAGGGCGTCGATGACCGTGTTGTCCGGCTGGAGCTTCAGCGGAGTCTCGAAGATCAGGTGCCTCTGCTTCACCCACTGGGTCACCTCGCTGATCACGTGGGTGGGAATGTCCTGGGGAAGCACCGCGAGCCCGCCCCGCCGTGCCACGGTTTCAACCATCCGCCTGCCTGTCACTGCAGTCATGTTCGCAACGACCAGCGGGATGGTGGTGCCGGTGCCGTCATCCGTGGCCAGGTCGACGTCGAACCGTGAAATCACCTCCGACGAGGACGGAACCAGGAAGACGTCCGAATAGGTGAGGTCGGTGGTGGGCGTGTTGATGAAACGCACGTGATGCTCCTGCAATCGACTACAGGAAAGAGTCTATGCCCCATGCCCGCGCGCCCTTGATTCCGCTGAGTGTTCACCTTCCGAACAGGTTGCCGTGGTGCGCTGCATCACCGCCGTAGTGATTGGAATGTTGCCTGAAACTGTCACTAGACTGAAGGGCAGGTCAACAAGGTCAGGCGAGCGCCAGAAGTAGACCAATTTTGGGCCAGGGCAACTCATGGAAGAGGGCGTATAACAAGTGCCACAACAACCCAACCACCGTCTACCCGAAGAGTTCGGCGGAAACGAATGGCTTGTGGATGAGCTGTATGAGCAGTTCCGGCAAGACAGGAATTCAGTAGACAAGAGGTGGTGGAGTCTTTTCGAATCCTTCGACGCCGACAGCGCAGGCGCGGAGAACGGACGGCACGCGGCGCAGCAAACCGCCCCCTCCACCAACCCGAATCCCCCCACCCGCGAACTGCCGGTGGTCGGGACGGAGAAGAACGAACCCAAGGCCTCGGGCGAATCACCGGCCGCCACACAGGCATCCGGCACTCCCCCGGTGGCCAAGGAAGCTCCGGCGGCGAAGCCCGCTTCGGCTCAGCCGGCTGAAGCCAAGCCCGCGGCAGCAAAGCCTGCAGCAAAAGCCGAGAGCAAGCCGGAGAAGGCACCCATCCCCGCCCAGCTTCCGAAGTCGGATCTGAGCCCGGAGATGGAGGAGGACACGGTCACCGTCCTGCGCGGGCCCGCAAAGGCCATCGCCACAAACATGGACATGAGCCTGACCGTCCCCACCGCCACCAGCGTGCGCGCGGTTCCCGCCAAGCTGCTCATCGACAACCGTGTTGTCATCAACAACCACCTTGAGCGTGCCCGCGGTGGGAAGGTGTCCTTCACGCACATTATCGGTTACGCGATCATCCGTGCCCTTGCGCAGTTCCCGTCGCAGAACGTCTACTACGACGTCATTGACGGGAAGCCTGCCGCCGTCCAGCCGGCTCACGTGAACTTCGGCCTGGCAATCGATATGCCCAAGCCGGACGGCAGCCGCCTCCTGGTTGTGCCGAACATCAAGAAGGCCGAGACAATGAACTTCTCGGAGTTCTGGCATGCCTACGAGGATCTGGTGAAGCGGGCACGGGCAGGCAAGCTCGGAGCGGACGACTACGCCGGCACCACCGTTTCGCTGACAAACCCCGGCGGCATCGGCACTGTCCATTCCGTTCCCCGGCTCTCCAAGGGCCAGGCGTGCATCATCGGCGCAGGTGCGCTTGAGTACCCCGCCGAATTCCAGGGTGCCAGCGAGAAGACCCTCGCGCAGCACGCGATCAGCAAGACGATCACGCTTACCTCGACCTACGACCACCGTGTCATTCAGGGCGCAGGCAGCGGCGAGTTCCTGCGGATCATCCACAAGCTCCTGCTCGGCGAGCAGAACTTTTATGACGAGATCTTCGAATCCCTGCGAATCCCGTATGAGCCGGTGCGGTGGAGTGCTGACATCCAGGTTGATCCCATGGATGAGATCAACAAGGTTGCGCGCATCCAGCAGCTCATTCATGCCTACCGGGTACGCGGCCACCTCATGGCAGACACCAACCCGCTCGAGTACGTCCAGCGCAAGCACGCGGACCTTGACGTCCGCACGCACGGCCTGACGCTCTGGGACCTGGACCGTGAATGGCCCACCGGCGGATTCGGCGGAAAGCCGTCGCTGAAGTTCCGCACCATCCTCGGTGTGCTGCGTGATGCCTACTGCAGGACCACCGGCATCGAATACATGCACATCCAGGATCCCGAGGAGCGCCAGTGGTTCCAGGATGAGCTGGAGCACCCCTACTCCAAGCCCAGCCGGGAAGAGCAGTTCCGTATCCTTCACCGGTTGAACGCAGCCGAAGCATTCGAGACCTTCCTTCAGACCAAGTTCGTTGGCCAGAAGAGGTTCTCGCTTGAGGGCGGCGAGTCCCTTATCCCGCTGCTCGATGCAATCCTGTCCGACGCCGCCGACGACGGCCTGGACGAGGTAGCAATCGGCATGGCCCACCGCGGGCGCCTGAACGTACTGACGAACATCGCCGGCAAGACCTACGCCCAGGTGTTCCGCGAGTTCGAAGGCACCCAGGACCCTCGCTCAGTGCAGGGCTCGGGCGATGTGAAGTACCACCTCGGCACCGAGGGCACCTACACATCGGACAGCGGCAACGAGACCAAGGTCTACCTCGCGGCCAACCCGTCCCACCTCGAGGCTGTGGACTCGGTCCTCGAAGGTATTGTCCGCGCCAAGCAGGACCGCCTCGACCAGGGAGACAACTTCCCCGTCCTGCCGATCCTCGTGCACGGCGACGCCGCGTTCGCGGGACAGGGCGTGGTGGCGGAAACGCTCAACCTCTCCCAGCTTCGCGGTTACCGCACCGGCGGAACCATCCACATCATCGTGAACAACCAGGTCGGGTTCACCACCTCGCCCACCTCCTCGCGGTCCTCGGTCTACTCGACCGACGTTGCGAAGATGGTCCAGGCACCGATCTTCCACGTGAACGGTGACGATCCCGAGGCAGTGGTCCGCGTAGCGCAGCTTGCCTACCGGTTCCGGCAGCGCTTCAACAAGGACGTCGTCATCGACATGGTGTGCTACCGCAGGCGCGGGCACAACGAGGGCGACGACCCGTCGATGACCCAGCCCATGATGTACAACCTCATCGAAGCGAAGCGCTCGGTCCGCAAGCTGTACACCGAGGCCCTCATCGGGCGCGGCGACATCAGCCAGGAAGAGGCGGAGCAGGCGTTGCGCGACTACCAGGAGCGCCTGGAGCGTGTCTTCGCTGAGACGCACGCGGCCCAGACCTCGCCGATCCCGGTTGTCACCAAGGACGCCGCTGCCATCTCCGACATCGAGCGCCCCATCGCCCAGCGCACCGACAACGGTGTGGGCGTCCCGGCAAGCACGGCCATCACCGCTGAAACCCTTGCGCACATCGGCAAGGCACACGTGAACTTCCCAGAAGGATTCACGGTGCACCCGAAGCTCAAGGCGCTGCTGGAGAAGCGCGAGCAGATGTCACGGGAAGGCGGAATCGACTGGGGCTTCGGCGAGATCGCTGCATTCGGCTCGCTCCTGATGGAGGGCGTCCCCGTGCGCCTCGCCGGACAGGACTCCCGCCGCGGCACCTTCGTTCAGCGCCACGCCGTCTTCCATGACCGCGCCAACGGCAACGAGTGGCTGCCGCTGGGAGATCTCAGCGAGGGCCAGGCCAAGTTCTGGATCTACGACTCCCTGCTCTCCGAGTACGCCGCCCTCGGCTTCGAATACGGCTACTCGGTCGAACGCCCGGACGCACTGGTTCTGTGGGAAGCGCAGTTCGGTGACTTCGTGAATGGCGCGCAGACCATCATTGACGAGTTCATCACCTCGGCCGAGCAGAAGTGGGGCCAGCGATCCTCGCTGGTCGTCATGCTGCCGCACGGCTACGAAGGACAGGGACCGGACCACTCGTCTGCGCGGATCGAGCGATTCCTGCAGATGTGCGCCGAGGACAACATGGTCGTGGCAAACCCCACCAGCGCTGCCTCGCACTTCCATCTCCTCCGTCGTCAGGCATACAGCCGCCCGCGGAAGCCGCTCATCATCTTCACGCCCAAGCAGCTCCTGCGGCTGAAGGCAGCAGCAAGCAGCGTCGAAGACTTCACGCAGGGCAGCTTCCAGCCGGTCATCAAGGACACCGCGGGTCTGAATCCTGCAGATGTCACCAGGGTGCTGCTGGTCTCGGGCCGGCTGTACTACGACCTGGCCGCGGCCCGGACGAAGACCGGCGACACCTCCACCGCGATCGTAAGGGTGGAGCAGCTCGCACCGCTGCCCGTGGACGAGATTAAGGCTGCTGTCGCTGCCTACCCCAACGCGGATCTTGTATGGGCGCAGGACGAGCCGGCGAACCAGGGACCTTGGCCTTTCATCGGGCTGAACCTGCCGCAGCATCTTGACCGTCAGCTGCAGCTGGTCTCCCGCCCGGCATCGGCCTCGACCGCAACCGGTTCTGCCAAGCACCACGCGGTGGAGCAGGAAATCCTCATCAAGAAGGCATTCAACCGCAGCTAGCGCAGGAACGCCCCGAAACGTTGGTGGGCAGGGTCAGCTACGACCCTGCCCACTTCCGTTTCTGTAGGGTGGCATAGGAACGTCGTAATGACGTAAACCGGACAAAGCAACCAGAGGTGAACAGTGGAACAGCGCAGAATCAGGCTTGCCGCCGTCGGAGACGAGCTTCTCGCGGGGTTGGGCGATCCGCGCGCGCTCGGCTGGTTCGGCAGGGTTCTGGCGAGGACCTCGTCGGATGGCGCAGTTCTCGAGCCCTTCGGCCTGCCCGCCCCAGGAGAGGGAACCGAGGCGTTGGCGTCGCGGTGGCTGGAGGAAGCTGGGCGGCGATTCGCGCCCGACGCGGAGAACCGTCTGCTGATTGCTCTCTCGGACAGGGACCTGGACCTGGACATTTCCACGGCCCGGAGCAGGCTGAACCTGGCTAACATTTTGGACGGTGCGGCCCAGATGAGCATCAAGGTGCTCGTTGTGGGACCGCCGCCGGGACTCGACCCGGAGCGGAACAGGCGCCTGGCCGATCTGTCGGCCGCGTTCGCCGACGTGACAACCCGCCGCAAGCATGTCTACGTCGACACCTTCACCCCGCTGCATGCCCACGAGCAGTGGCGCTCGGACCTGGCTGCCAACGGCGGTGCTCCCGGGCAGGCCGGCTACGGCCTTATGGCCTGGCTGGTCCTACACCGCGGCTGGTTCCAGTGGTTGGAGATTCCCGCGCCGGCCTGAGTCTGGGTCGTGGGGGCGCATTCCTGCCTACCCATTGCCTTGCACCAAATCGAGATATATCGTGTTCTTGCTCGCGATATATCTCGATTTGATAAGAGGCAGCAGAATGGACAGGAACTCCTGGCGTATCGAATCGCCGACCACACTCGAAGTCGACGGCGTCCTATCCCTTCGCGCAGGCATCGTCGCAGGACGCATCGACGTGATAGTGCACGACGAGGCGGTCACCCGCATTGAAGTCTCAGAACTTACGGGCCGCCCGGTCGAGATTTCTTTGAAGGACGGAAAGCTCGAACTGACCCACAATTCCAGTGGCGGCTTGCTCGGTTTCTCAAGCGCGGTGCTGGCGGGAAGACCGAAGGAGTCGTCGGTGATCAGCATTGCTGTTCCGGCCGGAACAGACGTCGCCCTACGCACGGTCAGCGGAGACTGCCTGTCCTGCGGCACAGCCGACACATCACTGGATACAGTCTCCGGCTCTCTTCTGGCGGACGATACCTCCGGCATGCTGAGGGTGAGAACAGTGAGCGGCGAGGCCATCGTGCGGCACCATTCCGGGGATCTGGAGGCTCGAACTGTATCGGGTGCAGCAACCGTCTCCGGGTACTGCGACAACGTTCGGGTCAACAGCGTCAGCGGCGAGGTGACCCTGGATCTCCTGGGGGCCCCTCACGCCCTCGACGCCCGGACTGTCTCCGGCAACCTCGCAGTTCGCCTCCCTGCCGACGTCGGCATCGACGTGTCTGTATCGTCGGTGTCGGGCGCCCTGACCGTCAATGACTTGAGGTTTTCCGGGAAGGGCCGGATGAGCCATAACGAACCCGGGTCAACCGGTTCAAGTCTCACGGTGCGGGCGCACACCGTGTCCGGGGATGTCGCACTCCTTCACCACCATCCTGAGTATCTCCCGGAGTCCGGCCAGGGCGGCTCCCTGGCTGGGGAGAACTAGTGCCGGCAGTGTTCGCCCATGGCGCACTACGGCTGTATCTCCTGGCGCTCCTCGAAGACGGACCCAAACACGGGTACGAGATAATCCGGGCTCTTGAGGAACGGTTCGGGGGGACCTACTCCCCCAGCGCCGGAACCATCTACCCGCGCCTGGCGAAGCTAGAAGCCGAGGGCCTGGTATCGACGCAGTCCCACGGCCGGCGCACTACGTACTCCATTACTCCGGGCGGGTCGACGGAACTGGCCCAACGCCGTGATGAGGTGGCGGATATCGAGGAGGACATCTCGGCGTCGGTACGACGCCTCGCAGACGGCCTGCGCGAGGAGATCCGCGCCAACATGCGAGGTCTGCGCGCCGACCTGGCAGCGTCAGCGGAGGCGACGCGAAGAGCCCCGCGGCGGGCCGGCACAGTGACCGGCAACCGTCTGGCGCACAACTCCCTCAAGGAGCTGGAGCTGCTGGTGACGACCTTCAGCGACGAGATCCGCCTCGAACTGCGCGCCCAGGCTCGCACGAAGCAGGAAATCAACGAAACGGCCGCGGATGCTGTTCGGGCGGCACTCAAGGAGGCACAGCAGTCCATTCAGGCGGCCCTCCGGGGCAACACCGGCAACAGCGCTTGAGCGTTAGTCTCCGTGCTGGAAGAGCACCTTGCCGAAGACATCCCCGTTCAGCATCCGTTCAAAGCCGTCATGCGCGTCTTCCAGGCGATGCACGGAATCAATTCGCGGTCGTACTCCGGTTACCTCGAGGAAGCGCGCCAGCCGATCAAGTTCGTCCCGGGTACCCATCGTGGAGCCTAGTACGCGGAGTTGAAGGAAGAATACGCGGTTAAGGTCGGCAGCCGGTGCCGCGCCGCTTGTGGCGCCACAGGTCACGACGGCGCCGCCTGGCTTGAGTGCCTTGAGCGAGTGGGACCACGTGGCTTCACCCACGGAGTCGAACACTACGTCCACACGCTCGGGAAGGCGGGAACCGGCGTCGAACGTTTCTGCTGCGCCCAACTCGCGGGCAAGCCGTCGCTTCTTCTCGCTGCGGCTGGTGGCCCACACGCGGAAGCCTGCCGCGCTGGCGAGCGCAATCAGCGCAGTCGCGACACCCCCGCCCGCTCCCTGCACAAGGACGGTTGAACCGGGGGCCGCCGTCGACGTCGTGAACAGCATCCGGTACGCGGTGAGCCATGAGGTGGGCAGGCAGGCTGCGTCTTCAAAGCTGAGGCCTGCGGGCTTTGGAACGAGGTTGCGCGCCGGCACCCAGACATAATCGGCCATCGTGCCCGGATGCAGCTCGGACAGGAGAGTGCGGCGCGGGTCGAGGGTCTCGTCCCCCTGCCAGCCGTCTGAAGAGATAACGCTGTGGACAATGACCTCGTTGCCGTCGTCGTCGATGCCCGCCGCATCACAGCCCAGAATCATGGGCAGCTTCTCCTGCGCAAGGCCAACGCCGCGCAGCGACCAGAGATCGTGGTGGTTCAGTGCCGAGGCAACCACCCGCACCCGGCGGAATCCCTGGGGCGCGTCAGGGGCGGGAAGGTCTCCCACGGTCAGCCCGGACAGCGGCGAGCGGGCGGATTGTGAGGCGGCGTACACTGCGCGCATGCTTTGGCGCTCCTTCGCATCGACTGGACTGGCTCCATCCTAGGCACGATCCCCGGCTCGCCATCCAACGGGTTCCGCGAACCGGCACGCCGCGATTCGCTAGCCCGCCGTTTAGGCGCACTCCGCCTGCATGTGGGAGACTTGACTGCAGTCCCGGCCCCGATGGCTGGTCAGCAGGCCACATTCGGCGGGCCACAACAGGCAAGGTAAGGAGGCAGCCATGAGCAAGCGTGCACGCAAGCGCCGTGATCGCAAGCGCGGCGGCGCTAACCACGGTAAGCGCCCCAACACCTGACATCACGGTCAAGCAGCAGAAAACCCCCGTACTCACGTGCGGGGGTTTTCTCGTTTCTTCCGCGGCCTCCTCGGGAGGCGGTGTGAAGCGCCTGCTGGCAGGGGCAAAGCGCCTAGTGGTCGACCGTCTTGATCTGGCTGATCCGGTCGAGGATGTTCGCCTTGAGCTTGGCCGGCGCAACCTCGGTGCAGGACCGCTTGACCACTGATCGGATGAGGCATTCGAGGTCATGCTCCTGCGCGCACTCCGGGCAGTCCTCAAGATGGTCCTTGATTTCTACGAGGTCAGCGTGCGAGAGCGCGCCGTCCAGGTACTCGTAAAGGCGTTCGATCCTCGAGTCATCGCAATCGCCAAGGCTATGGCAGTCGCTCATTTTCCGTTCTCCTGTGTTGTTCCACCGTCGGTTGTGGAAGCCCGTGAACCACCCATGCCGCGCTCGTGCGCGTATTCGGACAAGAGCTCGCGCAGGAGCTTCCGTCCGCGGTGCAACCGTGACATCACGGTACCGATCGGGGTGTTCATGATTTCTGAAATTTCCTTGTACGCGAACCCCTCCACGTCGGAGAAGTACACAGCCAGCCTGAATTCCTCGGGAATGGCCTGCAGCGCCTGCTTGACGTCCGAGTCCGGCAGGTGGTCGAGCGCCTCGACCTCGGCAGAACGCAGCCCGCTGGAAGTGTGCTCCGCGGCCTTGGCCAGCTGCCAGTCCTCAATCGTGTCCGAGTGCGACTGCAGGGGCTCCCGCTGCCGCTTGCGGTACAGGTTGATGTACGTATTGGTGAGGATCCGGTACAGCCAGGCCTTGAGGTTGGTTCCCGGCTTGTACTGGTGGAAGGCCGAGAAAGCCTTGGTGTAGGCCTCCTGAACCAGGTCCTCCGCGTCTGCCGGGTTGCGTGCCATCCTCATTGCGGCCGAGTACAGCTGATCCACGTACTGCATGGCATCCCGCTCAAACCGCGCTGTCCTGTCCGCCTCAGACTCGGTGGACAGGTCGAGTTCCTGATCTTCGGCCGGGGTGGACCCCGCCGCGGCTGTGGTATTCATTGCAGCAAAGTCTACGCGTCCGCGGGTCTGCCGGCGCTGTTCCGACCTGGCAGGAGGATCCACAGTGAGGCGTGGAACCATGCCGCGCACCGGTGTAGCTGTACCCAATCTGCTCCCCTGTCCCTGTTCAGTACCGGCTAGGTACCCCTTCGGTCCCTGTCTGGTCCCGCGACTTTCCCGGTTCCGGTATGCACAACCATCCCCCTGTGCGGGATATTCCGCCGCGGGCTCGCGCCGGATCGCCTGACTGCAGCAAAAGTGCAAAACTAGACCCATCCATGCACGGCTGTAACTGACTTCGATCGTCCACGTACATCCGGTGCCCCACGGCGCTGGTAACCAGGAGGCATTGTGACCCTTGTTCGCGTTCTAGCCCGCCCATTGCTCGCCAGCAGCTTCGTCCTCACGGGAGTTGACCGGCTCCGGAACACCGACTCCACAGCCTCCGCCTTGCGCCCCACGCTCGACCGCGTTGCGAAGGCATTCCCCTCTGCGCAGTCCCTGACGGACAACGAGAAGCAGGTCGCCAAGGTCCTCGGCGCCGCGCACCTGGGCGCAGCGGTCCTGCTTTCCATCGGCCGATTCTCCCGCCTGTCCGCCCTGGTGCTGGTGGGCACCTCCGCGCTGAACACGATCGTCGAGTTCAACAACGCAGACTCCTCCACTCCACAGGCGCGCAAGCAACGCCGCAACCAGCTCATCAAGAACCTTTCCCTGATTGGGGCCGTCCTCATCGCTTCCGTTGATACCAACGGCCGCCCGAGCTGGGCGTGGAGGGCCGAGCATTTCGCGGAGGAGGCGCGGCGTAATGCGCTGGCCCTGGGGCACGACACCCGCAGGACCGCACGCTCGCTGGCCCGCGACACCGAGAAGCGCCTGAAGAAGGCGGAGAAGGCCGTGCGTAAGACTGCCTCGAACGCGGCGGGTTCCTAGGGAGCATGAGCGCACTGTCACCGGCACCCTCCACGTCGTTCTGGCCGGCACCCTTTCCTGGCGGACCCGTCAACGCAACAGTTGAGGTTCCCGGGTCAAAGTCGCTGACTAACCGGTATCTGATCCTGGCTGCACTGGCAGACGGACCATGCCGGCTGCGTGCCCCGCTTCATTCGCGGGACTCGCGGCTCATGGCGGATGCGCTGCGCTCCCTCGGCGCGCAGGTTGAGGAGGTCGACGGTGATGGCAGGTTCGGCCCCGACCTCGTCGTGACGCCAATACCGGCTGGTCCCGGGGACGCAGCGGGTGACGCTTTCGTTGACTGCGGGCTGGCGGGCACGGTGATGCGGTTCGTTCCGCCGCTGGCGGCCCTGCGGAACGGACGCGCCTCCTTCGACGGCGATGAGCACGCGCGCAAGCGCCCGATGGGTGCGGTTATCGCCGCACTCCGGGGCCTCGGCGTCGAGTTGGAGAACGACGACGAAGCGCTCCCCTTCACGATCACCGGCACCGGCTCGGTGAAGGGCGGAAGGCTGGTAATTGACGCTAGCGCCTCATCGCAGTTCGTGTCCGCCCTCCTGCTCGTGGGTGCACGCTTCGACGAAGGCCTGCACCTGGAACATGTAGGCAAGGCGGTGCCCAGCCTCGACCACATTGCCATGACGGTGCGCGTGCTGCGTGAGGCAGGAGTCGCCGTCGATGATTCGGAACCCAACACCTGGCGAGTGGACCCGGGTCCGATCCGCGCCTTCGACGTCCGCATCGAACCGGACCTTTCGAACGCCGGCCCGTTCCTTGCCGCCGCCGTAGTGACCGGCGGCACCGTCCGCATGCCCCACTGGCCCACAGACACCACCCAGGTGGGTGCAAAGTGGCAGAGCATCCTTCCGATGCTGGGCGCCGACGTCGAACTGACGGACGATTCCACCCTTGTGGTCCGCGGTACGGGAACCATCCGGGGTGCGGAACTGGCAGACACCAGCGAGCTCGCTCCCACAGTGGCGGCAATCTGCGCCCTCGCGGACACCCCCTCCGTGCTCAGCGGCATCGCACACCTCCGCGGACATGAGACGGACAGGCTGGCCGCCCTCGTCGCCGAGATCACGCGGCTCGGCGGGGACGCCGAGGAAACCGCCGACGGCCTCATCATCCGGCCCGCCGCACTCCACGGCGGCAGGTTCCACACCTACGACGACCACCGCATGGCCACCGCAGGTGCCATCATCGGGCTCGTCGTGGACGGCGTGGAGGTCGAAAACATCGAGACCACCTCCAAGACCATGCCCCAGTTCCCCGAGCTCTGGCAGCACCTGACCACTACGGCCGAATCGAGCGCCCAGCGGTGACTCCAGCGGGATCCCGGCGAGGAACTGCTTCCTGGGATGAGTCTGATGTTCGAATCCGGCCCAACAAGAAGGGGTCGCGACCGCGCACCAAGGACCGCCCGGCACACGAGGACGCAGTCACAGGCAGGATCATCACCGTGGACCGGGGACGGTACACGGCTGTGGTGGACGAGGACACGGAGGCAGAGCGCACGGTCATAGCTGCGCGGGCACGCGAGCTGCGCCGGTCCCCCGTGGTCGCCGGTGACCTGGTCTCACTGGTCGGGGATGTCAGCGGCGAACCGGACACCCTGGCCCGGCTGGTGCGCATCCAGGACCGGCAGACCGTTCTGCGCCGAAGCGCTGACGACACGGATCCCGTGGAGCGGATCGTCGTAGCCAACGCCGAACAGCTGGTCATCGTTGTGGCGGCCGCCAATCCCGAACCGCGCACCGGATTCATAGACCGCGCACTCGTGGCCGCTTACGACGCCGGCATCCAGCCGCTGCTTTGCGTCACCAAGGCGGACCTGCGGGACCCGTCGGTACTGCTGGCCAACTATGAGCACCTTGACCTTGAGATCATCACAAGCCGCACCGCGGAAACTCCGGATGCCGTGCCAACTACCTCCGCAAGCGGGGCCTCCGCCCTCCTTGCACACCAGGCGATCGCCCAACTGAAGGAGCTGCTGGACGGCCGGGTCAGTGTGCTGCTGGGCCACTCCGGGGTCGGCAAGTCCACCCTGGTCAACGCGTTGACCGGCGCCAACCGGGCCACCGGCGGTGTGAACGCGGTGACGGGGCGCGGCCGGCACACGTCGTCGTCGGCCTTCGCCCTGAAGGCCGAGGATTCCTCCCCTGGAACGTGGATCATCGATACACCGGGCATCCGATCCTTCGGCCTCGCCCATGTGGAGCCCGACCGGATCCTCGCGGCCTTCCCGGATCTGGAACCGGGGACCCAGGACTGTGAACGCGGCTGTCGGCACGACGAGACCGCCGTCAACTGCGGTCTGGACGACTGGGTGGGATCCGGTTCCGCAGGTGAGTCAGGCCCGGTGCGGCTTGCATCGCTGCGCCGATTGCTCGGCGCAGGTGCGGAACAGGTACAGGGATCCAAGGAACTGGGGATGCACTAGAACCGGGTGACTCTGTTAGACTCAAGAAAGTTGTTGTGTTGCGCACGAATGTTTAAGCCTTGATTTCTCTACGGAGTTCGAAAGCTTTTTTTGCAGGCGGAAGAACACCGCGACGGGAACCCCGAAGTACGGGGGGATCCTCACACCCAAGGAAGTAAAATGGCAACAGGTACAGTCAAGTGGTTCAACGCAGAAAAGGGCTTTGGATTCATCGCTCCTGACGACGGCGGCGCTGACGTTTTCGCTCACTTCTCCGCAATCAACTCGAGCGGCTTCCGCTCGCTTGAGGAGAACCAGAAGGTCAGCTTCGAGACCACCCAGGGCCCCAAGGGCCCCCAGGCTGAGAACATCTCCGTTCTCTAGTCTCTAGAGCTTCCCAGGGAGGGACACCGGCTTCGGCCGCTGTCCCTCCCTGTTTTTAACCCTGATTCTTGGCGTGTATGTTTCGCATCGATGGTCCCGCGACGGTGGCCATTCCCTGTCTGCCGGTCGGCAGGCAGAGGTTGTTATAGGTTGAAAGTATGAACCTCCAGAGCTACAACGATGACCTGCGCCTTGCACATGTGATGGCCGATTCCGTGGACGACCAGACCATGTCCCGCTTCAAGGCGCTCGATCTGGCGGTTGAAACAAAGCCTGACTTCACGCCCGTCACCGACGCCGACAAGTCAGCGGAGGAGGCCATTCGGGGCCAGCTTTCGCGTGCCCGCCCGCGGGACGCGGTGCTGGGCGAGGAGTTCGGCAGCAGCGGGGCAGGATCCCGCCGGTGGATCATTGATCCCATCGACGGCACCAAGAATTTCGTCCGCGGCGTGCCGGTCTGGGCAACGCTCATAGCGCTGGTTGATGAGGGCCGTCCCGTCGTCGGCGTCGTAAGCGCGCCCGCCCTCGGGAAGCGGTGGTGGGCCGCAACGGGAACGGGAGCATTTACGGGCAAGTCGCTTGCCTCGGCAACCCGGCTGCGGGTCTCCAACGTCTCCCGGCTGGAAGACGCCTCACTCTCCTACTCCAGCCTGTCCGGCTGGAAGGAACGCGGGAACCTGCCCGAGTTCCTGTCACTGACGGAATCGGTCTGGCGCACCCGCGCCTACGGCGACTTCTGGTCGTACTGCCTGGTCGCAGAGGGCGCCGTGGACATTGCCTGCGAGCCGGAGCTCAACCTGTACGACATGGCTGCGCTGGTGCCGATCGTCACCGAGGCGGGCGGCCGGTTCACCTCGCTCGAGGGCGCCGACGGGCCTTTCGGCGGCAATGCGCTGGCAACCAACGGCACGCTGCACAGTGACGCGCTCAAGGTCCTCAACCCAACGCTGGACGACCTGCTCCAGGAAGGCGCTGCACCGGCGTAACGCCGTAACAATGAGGCAGGGAAGGATCGGACTGTCCTATCCTGAAGCCATTGGTCACGAGTGCCAGCGCAAAACCCCGGTTTGCTGGCCGGCAACCCTCCTTCCGCGGTGGGGTGCCCCGGGTGACGACCAGGCCGTGCCAGACCGTGGTACGGCAAGCGCGGGACCTCCCAGGGCGGTCCCTTGAGAGCACTGTGGGGTTATGCCATGAGCAATGCCGTCCTTGAAAACACCAGCAACGTCTCCGCCGAACCGCTGGCCGACGTCCTCGGCGCGGAGCTTCCGGCCCCGCTGATCGACGGCCGCACCGTCCGGTACGTGAACCTTGACTACGCCGCGTCGACGCCGGCTCTGGAGGCGGTGAACGACTATGTCCAGACGGTGCTTCCGTACTACGCGAGCGTGCACCGCGGTGCCGGTTATGCCTCGCAAATCTCCACCTCGCTGTATGAGAACGCGCGGCAGGCGGTGCGCAGCTTCGTAGGCGGCCGTAACGACGACGCCGTCATTTTCACGCGCAACACCACCGACGCCCTGAACCTCCTCGCCGGCTGCCTGCCGGCGGAAGGTGACGTGCTCTACCTGGACCTGGAACATCACGCCAATCTCCTGCCGTGGCTGGATCGGCCGCACCGGGGCCTGATTGCCGCACCGACCATCGAGGAAACAGTGGCTGCCGTGGAAGAGGAACTTCTCTCCGGCGGAGTGAGCCTGCTCGCCGTGACCGGCGCTTCCAACGTCACCGGAGAGGTCCTTCCCATTGCCCGACTCGCGGCGATTGCCCACGCGTCCGGGGCGCGCATCGCCGTCGACGCGGCCCAACTGGCGCCGCACCGGCGCCTGAACCTCCTCCGTGACGGGATTGACTACGTCGCCTTCTCGGGTCACAAGCTGTACGCACCCTTCGGAGCAGGTGTGCTGGTGGGCAGGCCGGACTGGCTCGACGCCGGTTCGCCGCACCTTGCCGGTGGCGGCGCGGTCAAGGCAGTGAAGGTGGATTCGGTGTCCTGGACAACCGGTCCGGCCCGCCACGAGGGCGGATCGCCCAACGTCCTGGGTGCGGCGGCCCTGGCGCACGCCACCCAGGTAATTTCCGGGCTCGACGAGGACGAGTGGCTGCGCCACGAGGCCGATCTCCGTAAAGCACTGGTGGAAGGGCTCAGCGGCCTGCCGGGCATCACGGTCCACTCAATTTTTTCCGACAGCACGGACGCCATCGGCGTCGTTAACTTTTCGGTCCATGGGTACGACGCCGGCCTGGTCGCTGCGTACCTGTCGGCGGAGCACGGCGTGGGACTCCGGGACGGCAAATTCTGCGCCCACCCTCTCCTGAAGCGCCTGGGACTGCCGTCCGGCTCACTCCGGGCAAGTTTCGGGCTGGGTTCCCGGCACGACGACGTCGATCGGCTGCTGACCGGCCTATCGGCACTCATTCGCGACGGTCTCGGCACCGATTACGTAGTCGACGCCGGGCGCTGGGTTCCCGCCGTCGAGACACGTTCCTTCCCTGAGTGGGCACCACACACACCGGGCACGGCCGGAGCCGCCCCCTGCACGACCGACTGAGGGCTCGCTACTCACTGCCTGGCAGCAGGTAGGGTGGCGCTTCAGCGGTGCTTTAATTGTGTGGTCAATTGCGTGGTTCGATTCGCGGCCTGAAGCGCCGTCGACATCCACCTCCACGTTCACTTCCACTTGAAGGTCCACTTCCACGTCCACTTGCACGTCCAGATTGCCAGGAGCTGCGCCATGGGTCCCGGAGGTCCCCGCCTCGCCGATCACCGCCGTCGGGAGCTGGCGCGGGGCTACCTGCAGGACAGCGAGCGCTACGAGCGGGTACGTCCGGGCTATCCGGATGCGTGCGTCGACTGGATTGTCCCCGGACCGCACGCACGGGCCGCCGACATCGGAGCCGGAACCGGCAAGTTCACCCGCGAGCTCGTGCGCCGCTGCCGCACGGTCACGGCCGTGGATCCGTCCGCAGACATGCTTGCCGTCCTGGCGCGGAATCTTCCCGAGGTTCGCTGCGAGGTGGGCACGGCTGAGGCGTCCGGGCTTGCCGAGGCCGGCTTTGACATCGTGACGATCGCCCAGGCGTGGCACTGGTGCGACCCCGTGCAGGCCAGCGCTGAGGCGGCGCGCATCCTCGCACCCGGCGGCATCTTCGCCCTCGTGTGGAACCAGCTGGACGTCAGCGTGCCCTGGGTGCACCGCCTCTCACGGATCATGCACGCGGGCGACGTCTTCCGGCCCACCTATCGCCCCCGATTCGGACCGAATTTTTCTGAACCCGAATCCATGGTGGTTGATTGGGTGCAGCGCCTTTCGGCTTCGGACGTCATAGAACTTGCCCGCTCCCGCAGCTACTACCAGAACGCGAAGGAACACGTCCGGGCCAAGGTTGAGGCCAACCTGAGGTGGTACCTCCACGAACACCTGGGCCACCCGGAAGATGCGGTCCTGGAATTGCCCTACCTCACGTATTGTTGGCGCGCTGCCAACGGGGAGCGCCGGACGACGACCAGCTAGGTTGAGCTACCCCGCGTTGCCCTCAGGACCGTTCTCTTCAGCGTCCGGGTCCGCGCCCTCGGCAGGCTCCTGCGGGTGCACTCCTGAGTCGACGGGAGTCTGGGAGCGGTCCCCCTCCGCGGGCTGCTCGGTGTGCGTGCGTGGCTGATCCTCGGACTGCTTTTCCTCACCCATGGTGAGCTCCTTCCATCTGTGCACCTGTCGGAAGCCACGCGCCGAAGCGGGCTTCAGCGCCCGGAGCGCCAGGTTCAACTCTGCACCGTGTCAGCCTCGCTGTCGAGGAAACACTGGTACACATAGGACAGAGCGAGCTAAATTTAGGTATGCCGAAAAATTGGATTGCGGCATTCCTCAAATGCACGGCCATCTCCATCGTCCTGGTTGTGGCCGGCTGTGGAATTCCGGCCGCTGAACGCACCGGGGCGCGACCGGACGAGCGGCCCCTGGTGCTGACCACCTTCTCCGTGCTGGCCGATCTCACCCGGGCAGTGGCAGGAGACCATGTACGGGTCGAGTCCATCACCAAGGTCGGCACTGAGATCCACGGCTACGAACCCACGCCATCGGACCTGATTCGCGCACAGGACGCCGACCTCATTCTCGACAACGGGCTCGGTCTCGAACGCTGGTTCGAGCGGTTCGTGCTTTCAGTCGACGCCCCGCACGTGGTTCTGTCAGAAGGCGTCGAACCGGTCGACATCCGATCGGGAAAATACAGTGGCCTGCCCAACCCGCATGCCTGGATGTCGCCGAGGGCCGCACAGACCTACGTGGACAACATCGTCGAGGCGCTCTCCGACCTGGATCCTGCCCACTCCCGGGAATACGCAGTCAACGGCGAGGAGCTGAAGAACGAACTGCGGGTCCTACTGAAGGAGCTGCAGGACGCCTTCGCCGACAGTGATGCCACCCCCGCCTTGGTCACCTGTGAAGGCGCCTTCTCGTACCTGGCACGAGACGCAGGTATCCAGGAGGCTTTCATCTGGCCCGTCAATTCCGACAATGAGGGGACTCCGCGACAAATCCGGGACGTCATATCGTTCGTCGAGGACAATCGGGTGCCCACGGTGTTCTGTGAATCAACCGTGAACCCGTCTGCACAGCAGCAGGTCGCCCGGAGTACGGGGGCGGACCTCGCAGGACCCCTCTACGTGGATTCGCTGTCCGGGGCCGACGGGCCCGTCCCCACCTTCCTGGAACTCCTGCGTCACGACATTGACCTCATCGTGGAAGGACTTGCGCCATGACCACTGCTCCTGTCTCCTTACCAGCCCCGCCGGCCATCGCCGTCGACGGCTTGAGTGTCTCCTATGGCGGTGTCGCTGCCCTGGACAGCGTGAGCTTCGTCCTCGAGCGCGCCCAGGTATGCGGCCTGATCGGTGTGAACGGGTCGGGCAAGTCCACGCTCTTCCGTTTCCTGATGGGTCTGGTGCCCGCACAGCACGGCTCTGTGTCCCTCTTCGGGCGCGGATCCCCAGCAGCACGAAAGGAGCGGCTGGTCGCGTACGTTCCGCAATCGGAAGACGTGGACTGGAACTTCCCCGTCTCAGTTCAGGACGTAGTGATGATGGGCCGCTACGCGCACATGGGAACCCTTCGACTCCCCTCACGCGCTGACCGGGCCGCTGTGGACAGCGCCCTGGAACGGGTAGGTCTGACTGAGCTGCGCACCCGGCAGATCGGGGAGCTTTCCGGCGGGCAGAAGAAGCGCGCGTTCGTAGCCCGGGGAATCGCGCAGGACGCCCAGCTTCTGCTGCTCGACGAGCCGTTCGCCGGCGTGGATAAAAGCAGCGAGGCAATGATGGTCGGGCTGTTGCGCGAGTTGAAGGACGAAGGGCGGACGGCCCTGGTGTCCACCCACGACCTTGCCGGACTCCCCCACCTGTGCGACCGCGCCATTCTCCTGCATCAGCGCATACTCGCCGAGGGCACACCTGAAAGCGTACTCACTTCCGCAAACCTCGCCCGGGCCTTCGGGCCCGCCGGCACTGCAGCCGCCGTTTCGTCGCCTACCGCGCCGGGAGCATAAATGGACCCCTTATCCTTCCTCCTTGAGCCTCTCCAGTACGGCTTTCTCACACGCGCGCTGGTGGTGACACTGGCGGCCGCCGTCGTTGCCTCGGTACTCTCCTGCTGGTTGATCCTGATGGGCTGGTCCCTCATGGGGGACGCAGTTTCCCATGCAGTGCTGCCCGGGGTGGCGCTTGCGTACATCGTTGGTGTTCCGTTCTCGATCGGCGCCTTCATCTTCGGGGTGGGCGCGGTTGCGCTCATCGGTGCCGTGAAGTCGACCACCAAACTGAAATCCGACACGGTGATCGGCGTCGTATTCACAGCGCTCTTCGCCGTCGGGCTGGCGATCGTCTCGCGGACGCCGTCGCAGGTCGACCTGATGCACATCCTGTTCGGAAACGTGCTGGGCGTGACCGACGGAGAGCTCTGGCAGGTTCTCATCCTCGGCTCCGTGACCCTGGCGATCGTGCTCATCAAGCGTCGTGACCTCACCCTGCTTGCCTTCGACCGCACGCACGCGCACGTTATCGGCCTGAATACCCGATTCCTCGGTGCGCTCCTGCTCGGCCTGCTGGCGCTGACCGTGGTGGTCGGCCTCCAGGCGGTCGGTATCATCCTCGTGGTGGCGATGCTGATCACTCCAGGGGCCACCGCTTTCCTGCTGGCACGCAGCTTCGACCGGATGCTGGTGATTGCTGTGGCGATCACCGCAACGGCATCGGTGGCAGGTGTCTACGCCAGCTACTACCTGGACATCTCGACCGGAGCCTCAGTGGTGCTGGCCCAGGCGCTGGCTTTCGCCGTGACCTATCTCGCTGCGCCACGCACCGGTTTGATTTCCCAACTACGACGACGGCGGCGTCCGGCCGTGCAGCCCGCCCGGCAGGCTTCCTGAGATGGCGCCCTTGGCCGGCAATCCCGGCGCGGATTCCGCGAGCGTACAGGACTACGTCAAAACCATCTACGCCCTGGCCGAGTGGCACGACGAACCCGTAACGTCCTCGCGGCTCGCCGCCCGGCTATCAGTGGCAAACTCTTCAGTCTCAGAGATGATCCGCAAGCTGTCCGACCTCGGTCTGGTGCACCACAAACCCTACCGGCCGGTCGAGCTCACCGCCGATGGACGGCTCCTGGCTCTGGCAATGGTCCGGCGTCACCGCCTCCTGGAGACCTTCCTGGTGCAGGATCTGGGCTACCGCTGGGACGAAGTGCATGATGAGGCGGAGCAGCTCGAACACACCGTGTCGGACGTGTTCATCGACCGGCTTGACGCGCGGCTCGGCTACCCCGCGACTGACCCGCACGGCGATCCCATTCCCACGTCGGCAGGTTCAATCACCCTTCCCGACGCCATACCGCTGGTCCGCTTCGATGACGGCCACAGCGGCAGGGTTGCCAGGATCAGCGACGAAGACCCGCAGTTGCTCCGGTTTCTCGCCGCCGAACGTATCGGTATCGGATCACCACTCACCGTTCTGCGACGCATGCCGTTCGGCCGGTCCGTGTTGGCTTGCGTGGACAACGACAGCGACAGCGACAGCGGTCCGCGCGAAGTGGTGCTGGGAGAAGAACTGCTCTCGTCAATCTGGGCGGAATCAACGGGGCAGCACGCCAACTGTAGTCTGGGCCCATGAGCACAGCCCCCGCCGGTCGTCCCCTGCGCATCGGGTGGGCGGCATGGACAGCGGTGGCCGTAGGCGGGTTTACGGGCACGGAAGCGCGTTACCTCCTCGGCTTGCTCATCCCCGAGGCTGCAGGGGGCTTCCCATGGACCACTCTTGCGATCAACGTGGTTGGAAGTTTCCTGCTCGCGTGGTTGACGGCCTCGTGGGCCGCCGGGACGCAAGTATCACCCTGGCTCCAGGCGGGCCTCGGGCCCGGGCTGTTGGGCTCATTCACCACCTTCTCCGCGGTCACCCTCGCCATCGGACTGCAGCCCGGTCTCCTCATCCCCTATCTGGGAGCGTCCATCCTCCTGGGGTTCGGAGCTGCGGCGGCCGGGATCGCTCTTGGGTCACGAGGGTCCGCATGATCGTCGCCTTGCTTGTGGGGCTCAGCGGGATGCTTGGCGCCTTGTTTCGGTTCAGCACCGACAGATGGTTCGAAGCCCGGCGGGCACGACGTCGGCCCGAAGTACCTCCCCGGGCCCCCTTTCCAGCCGGGACGCTCGTCGTTAACGTCGCCGGTTCCCTTCTGATCGGGTTGGCCGCCGGAGGTCTGGGAATGTCCAATCCCGACGTGTATCCCGTGTTGGCGGCCGGGCTGGCGGGCGGCCTCACCACATTCAGTACTTTCACCGTTGCCGCAGTGGCCCTATGGCGTGACAGGCGGCCGGGTGCCGCCGTCGTGCATGTGGTTGCCAACGCCGGTTGCGGGCTGGGCGCCGCCTGGCTGGGACTGATGCTCACCGGCGCAGCCTGAAGTGCCTGGGCAACGGGAAGCGCGCAGGGGAAAGGAAGCAGTCTGCCTAAACTGGGCTAGATCGATCGGTTCGTTGAAAGGCAAGGAATGACCACGCTCGGAATTGAAGAAGAGTACCTCCTGCTCGATCCGGAGTCGGGTTTGCCTGTCTTCAACGCCTCCGAAGTTCAAAGATTGCTGGAGTCGCGCGACACGATCAAGAGCGAGGACATCCAGCGCGAACTCCTCAGCTGCCAACTCGAAACGGCCACACCGGTGTGCGACACCCTCACCGAAGCGGAAGAGTCGCTGCTGAACTTTCGGCGGCAGCTCGCAGCGGCTGCGCGGAAGACGGGTGTTCGCGCAAGCGGTTCGGCCACGGCGCCGCGCATCCCCGAGGGCTACCCGGAGGTGACTGACAAGCAGCGGTACCACGAGTTGAAGGCGAGCGCCCGGGGCATCGTGGCCGACCAGTTCGTGAATGGACTGCACGTACATGTCTCGATTCCGGACAAGGAGACGGGCGTTCAGGCGCTGAACCGGATCCGCCCCTGGCTTCCCCTGATCACCGCATTGAGCGCCAACTCCCCCTTCTGGCTCGACCGCGACAGCGGCTTCGCCAGCTGGCGCACAGTCCACTACCGGCGCTGGCCGGTTCAGGGATGTCCGCCGGTGTTCGCCGATGCCGCCGACTACGAGCGGCGCATCCAGCGGCTCGTCGACACCGGGGTCATCATTGACCGCGGAGTGTTGACCTGGGTCGCGCGGCTCTCCGACCACTACCCCACACTTGAGGTACGCACGGCGGACGCCCAGCTCGAGGCCCAGGATTCCGTCCTGCTGGCGGGCCTCATCCGCGGGCTCGTGACCACGGCTACGCAGGACGCGCTCAACGGCAAGCCGTTCAAGGACCCCGATGCGGAGCTTCTCGACGCCGCCCAGTGGCACGGTGCGCGGCAGGGTCTGCGCGACGTCGTTGTAAACCCGCTGACCGGCAAGCTGGTGCCGGCGCGAGAACAGATGGACCGGCTGCTCGAGTACATCGGCGACGCGCTCGATGACACTGGAGACTCCACATGGATCCAGATGGGGCTAAAGACGGTCTGGGACCGCGGTACCGGTGCCGAACGCCAGCGCCGGGCAATGGCGCAGAGCGGAATGACCGGCCTGCTGGACCTGTACACAGAGACCCTCACCGCCGAGCGCTAGAGAACCTCGCGTTTGCGAGTGAGGGTCAGGTGCGCAGGATTCGCACTTCCCACGGGCGAAGGTGCGGCGGGAGATCCGGGGACGCGCCGTCGTCGTAGTTTCCCAGCACCAGCTCGCCGCTACCCAGCTCCGGCGGCACCGGCAGATCCTTTCCAGAGACGTTGCCGAGAACCAGGAGTGTCGCACCCTGCCAGTTGCGCGTGAAGGCGTAGAGCGAGGGATGGTCCTCGGCCAGCATGGAGAAGTCCCCCAGCCGCACGGTCTCGTCCTTGTGCCGCAGCTCGATCAAGCGCTGGTAGAAGCGGAAGACAGACTTGTCGGCCGAGCGGTCCGACTCGGCGTTCACCTCGCGATAGTTGGGATTGACCGCAATCCAGGGCGCACCGGTGGTGAACCCGGCGTGCTCCTCGGCACTCCACTGGACTGGCGTGCGGGCGTTGTCCCTGCTCATGACGCGGAGGTTGCGCAGCACCTCTTCGGGATCGTGGCCCAGTAGGCCGGTTGCCTCGTAGTAGTGGTTGATTGACTCGATGTCGCGGAAATCCTCAATCGCGTCGAAGGGCACATTCGTCATGCCGATCTCTTCGCCCTGGTACACGTAGGGAGTGCCTCGGTGCAGGTGCAGGATCGCGGCCCAGAGGGTCGCGGATTCGTACCGGTACTGCTGATCGTCGCCGAACCGGGACACGAGGCGCGGCTGATCGTGGTTGTTGAGGTAGAGACTGTTCCAGCCGGTCTTGGCAAGGCCCTTCTGCCAGCGGTTCCAGGAGGTCTTGAGGTCGCGGAGGTCCAGCCCCTTGTAGTCCCACTTGCCGCCGGGCCCGTGATCAAGTCCCACGTGTTCGAACTGGAAGACCATGTCCACTTCCCGGCGGGCGGGATCCGTGAAGAGTTTGGCCTCGTCGATGGTTACGCCCGGCATCTCACCGACCGTGATGAGATCCCCTTTACGGCCTTCGAACACTTCCCGGTGCATCTCCTGCAGGTACTCGTGGATCCGCGGGCCCGAGACGAAGTACTGTGTGCCGTCTCCCCAGAGCTTCCCCGGCGGAACCGGCCCATCGTGCAGCGCCGGATCCTTGGAGATGAAGTTGATGACGTCCATCCGGAAGCCGTCAACGCCCCGGTCGAGCCACCACGTCATCATCTCGTAGACGGCGCTGCGGACCTCCGGATTCTCCCAGTTCAGGTCAGGCTGCTCCGGCGCGAAGAGGTGGAGGTAGTACTGGTTGGTGTTCGGATCCAGCGTCCACGCCGGGCCGCTGAACGCCGATCCCCAGTTATTCGGCTCCGCGCCCTTTTCACCCGGTTCGAAGCCCTCCCGCGCGTCCCGCCACCAGTACCAGTCCCGCTTGGGGTTGGTGGTGGACGACGCCGATTCCCGGAACCAGGGGTGGTCGCTGGAGGTGTGGTTGACCACGAGGTCCATGACGAGCTTCATGCCGCGGCTGTGGACGCCCGCGAGCAGCTCGTCGAACTGCTCGAGCGTTCCGAAGGTCGGGTCGATCTGCCGGTAGTCGCTGATGTCGTAGCCGTTGTCGTGCTGAGGCGAGGAGTAGATGGGCGAGAGCCACAGAACGTCGACGCCGAGGTCGGCCAGGTGGTCGAGCCTGTTGATGATGCCGCCAAGGTCGCCGACTCCGTCGCCGTCGGAATCAGCGAAACTGCGGGGGTAGATCTGGTAGACCACCGCGCTGGTCCACCATGGCGGCTGTTCTCTGAGGGTGTCCTGCTCGCTCATGTGGTTGATCCTCTCATCCGCCCGAGACTACCCACCTCTGAGCTACCTGACTACCGGCCCTCGTTCCGCCTGGTCAGCCCGACAATGAGGAAGACCAGCCCCAGCGCCAGGGGCAGCAGTGTGTACAACGTGTGGGTTCCGCCCAGGTAGCCCATGATGATGATGTAGATGAACGTCGCGATCACCAGGACCAGGCCGGACGCTATCAGGACCCGGCCACGGTTGGGCGGCGGTAGCGGCGGAAGCCACGAGGGACGGTCATTCATCCAGCTCACACGCACAGTCTACGTTCGCAGCTGCACGCCGCGACCCCGGCTCAATCGCATTGTGCCCACTCGCTTACCCGCGCCTCCCAGTGCTGCTCGGGCGGGAATCTCAGCGGAAAATGTTGAACGATCCCCAGCCGGAGCCCACGATCGAACTCGCACCCCACCTGCCGCGGGCGAACGGGTAGTAGGCGAGCCGGCCATCGGTCAGGCGGGTCAGTACGCCTTGGGTTCCGGTCCTCGCGAAGCCCGGCAGGTCCGTCATCGAGTTGATACCCTGCCAGCCGCTTCCGACGGTCCGGCGAGACTCGTTCACGAAGCCGCCGGCGCCATTTGAGCGGTACTGAATCAGAGCTCCGTCGGACCGCTTTGCAATCAGGTCCATGCGGGCGTCGCCGTCGAAATCGGTCATGGTGAGGTACAGGCCCTGCCAACCCGATCCGATGGACGTCCGGGGGCTGAGCGTGCTGCCGGCCGGGTTGGGATAGTGCCAGAGCCGGCCGCTCCCGTCGGTTGCGACGATCCCGGGATAGGCATCACCGCCGCGCCACTTCCCTACAGTGATAAAGTAGTTGCCCCATCCGGTTCCGAGAGTTCGTGCGGGAAGGAATCCGCCGTTGCCTTTGCCGATGTAGAGGGACAGTCGCCCGTCCTTCCACTGAGCCACCAGATCCGGCACGCGGTCCTGGTTCCAATCGGTTACGACTCCGCTTTTCAATGACGACCAACCGCTGCCGATCTTCAACCGCGGGAGGAACCGTCCGCGGGCATTGGAGCGGTAGTTCCAGAGCGTGCCGGCCGAATCAGCGGCAACGACGTCAGCTTCGCTGCGCAGCGAGGGTGAGAAACCCGTCGCCGCAGCGGCAACGGCCGCATTTGCATCCACCAGACCGGTGCCGCATCCGCCGAAGCAGCTGCCCGGGAGCGGGCGGGCGGTGTTCCGGAGCAGCTGCTCCACCTGCGCCGAGCTCAGGGTCGGGTTGGCGGAGAGCATGAGGGCGACGACTCCGGCAACGTGCGGCGCAGCCATAGAGGTTCCCTGCATGGGGGCGTAATCTTCACCGGCCGGCCGTGTGCTCCCGGCATTGATGGTGGACAGGATGTTCCC
Organism: Arthrobacter sp. JZ12; assembly: GCF_035189165.1. Classification (NCBI taxonomy): domain Bacteria; kingdom Bacillati; phylum Actinomycetota; class Actinomycetes; order Micrococcales; family Micrococcaceae; genus Arthrobacter; species Arthrobacter sp. JZ12. The sequence goes on from NZ_CP045246.1 coordinate 2,110,144, forward strand.
CTCGGCAAGGTTGCCGTCACCACCGGGAGCGCTGACGTCGACTTCCGGGCCGAAATTGCTGTAGCTGGCGCTGTCACCCGCTCGCCCTGTCGCCGCGACCGTCACGACATTCCGACAATTCGCAGGTGAGACATTCGCTGTCTGCTGCGCCTCGTTGCCAGCTGCAGCGATGACCACCGAGCCGCGTGCCACCGCGAAGTCAATCGCGGACTGCATGGTAGAGCCGCAGGTTCCCTCTGTACCCAGGCTGAGGTTGATGACCCTGGCCGGCGACAGGTTGGCGGGGACGCCGCTCACGGCTCCGCCGGCTGCCCACCGCACTGCTGCGGCGGTGTCGCTGACGTGACCTCCGCAGGCTCCCATCACTCGCAGCGGCAGGATCACCGCGTTGTGTGCGACGCCGGCAACACCGCGGGCGTTGTTCGCTTCCGCCGCCGCGATGCCGGCGACATGGGTACCGTGCCAAGAGGAGTCCGACGGCTCGGCCGGATCCGCGCATGCGTCACCCGGGTCGCTTGCGTCCGAGTCGCGCCCGTTGCCGTCGACGGCCATGGCGGGATCCGCGACGAAGTCATAGCCCGGCAGCACATTCCGGTTGAGATCGCTGTGGGAAGTGATCCCGGTGTCCAGGACTGCAATTGTCTGGCGCATCCCGGTTGCGCTGTCCCAGGCACCCGGCACCCGCAGTCCAGCCGCCGCCTCATGGAGGTTCCACTGCTCCGGATAGCCCGGGTCATTGACCGTGGCTAGCGGGCGCACTATAAGATCCGGTTCGGCGTACTCAACGTTGGGCTGCGCGTTCAGGACGCTCACGACGTCGTCCACAGTGCCTGCCGGTACTTCCTCGGCAGCCTCGACAATGACGGCGCCATCCGCAGCCGCGCGGACTTCCTCCACCGTTATGCCCAGCTCGGAGGCGACCTTCCCGAAAGCGTTGCCCCGTCCTGCGGGTGCGTCCGTTCCCTCCTCGAACTTCACAATGAAGCGATCGGTGGGCTGGTCCGGACCTGCGTCCACCCGGGAGGGAGCTCCGACGGCGGCCTCTGCCGCCTCTGCGATAGTCAGGGCAGGCCGTTCAGCCGCTCCGGCGGGCGGTGCGGAGAGCAGGGTGCCGCACAGCGCCGTCGTAATGGCAGCAGGAACAAGAGCGCGGAAGCCGGAGCGCAGGAAGGGCATTCGAAGAATCCTGGGGGTAGGCGTGCAAGGGCGGCGTTCGTATCCACGTTACCGAAGCGCCCGGTGCGCAGGAACTGCCCTGCGCCGATCCTGCCGGTTCACAGCGGGGAAATTGAGTGAAGCTGAAGGGCTGGCAGTCGGACCGCCGGACGGATCAATCGGGCATAGCGAAAGGCCCCGGCTCCTGTGAATGGTCACAGGAGCCGGGGCCTTTATGGTGGAGATGGCGGGAATTGAACCCGCGTCCGATGCAGTGTAGTCAGGGCTTCTCCGGGCGCAGTTTGCGTCGGTTTTTCTCAGCTCCAGCCATCATGCAAACAAGTGGCTGCCGAGCTCAGTTGCATAAAAGTCCCCCTGGTCCCTGCAACGAGAACCAGGAGCAGTGGCCCTCTAAATGACGCCAGTATCCGGGTCGAGAGCAAACCCGGGCTGACGGACTAGCTCTGCTGCTTAGGCAGCGAGAGCGAAGTCAGTGCGCTTCTGTTCGGCACTTATTGTTTTACAGAGAGCGTTTACGAGATAACTCTGTATCCTCGGCCCGCTTCCCCTGTCGCGACTAACATCGTCGAAACCTGTCATCCCCATATGTAGTTGTCAAACTCCCGGATTGCTCCGGGCTATCCAGTGTAACGCACTGATCCGACGATGCATTCCCGATGCTCGCGGGCGTCAGAATCCGATACCGAAGATCACAATCTGGGCCTGCCACAGCATCAGCACAACAAAGGAGACCGCAACGATGGCCAGGCCCAGGGCGGCCAGCGCCGTCGTCGCCGCCTGCTTGCGCCGGAAGCTCCACCAGAACACAGCGGCATTGAGAACGATCAGCGCAGGCGAGATCCAGACAACCATTTGCGCGAAGTACACGTAGATCAGGAAGAAGAAGGGAATCAGTGCAAGGAAGCCCGCGGGGATCACCGCGAACAGCAGCAGCAGGTTGACCACGGCACCAACCGTGACCCACCAGGGGCGCTTGTACTTGAGCTCGGATTCCTCCTCGACGTCGTCAGGTTCCTGTGCGTCCCAGAAGACATCGCTCATGCGCCAAGGTTCCTCTCGCGCATGGCGCGCTGCGCCTCGCGGTTGTCCTGCTGCTCCCGCAGCGTCTGTCGTTTGTCGTAATCCCGCTTGCCTCGTGCGATGCCGATCTCCACCTTTGCCCTGCCATTCAGGAAGTAGAGCTGCAGCGGAACGATGGTGAAGCCGCTCTCGCGGATCTTGTGGGAGATCTTGGTTAGCTCCTCGCGGTGCAGGAGCAATTTACGACGACGGCGCGCGGCGTGGTTGGTCCAACTCCCCTGCGAGTACTCGGGGATATGGATCCCCTCAAGCCACAGCTCGTCGTTGTAGAAGATGGCGTACCCGTCGACGAGGGACGCACGGCCCGCCCGAAGAGACTTCACCTCGGTGCCCTGAAGCGCGATTCCCGCCTCGTAGGTATCCAGCACCTGGTAGTCATGCCGGGCCTTCCGATTGGTGGCCACAACCTGACGGCCACTTTCCCTGGGCACGGTTCGACTCCTTCTAGTAGTGCTGCTGCCCCCGCTGATAGAGGGCAAAACGTTGGGTGAACTGCGTTCTAGTCTACGGTGTCCGTCTCAGAGCAGGCCCATTGGATCAACGAGGTTCCCGTTGAGCACCGTCTCGAAGTGGAGGTGGCAGCCGGTGGAGTTACCGGTGGTTCCGGTGTATCCGATCAGCTGACCGGCGCTGACCCGCTGACCCGGTCCGACCACGAAGGTGGACAGGTGGTAAAAGTTCGTCGCCAGCACGTTGCCCCCGACTACCCCGTGGTTGAGGACGATCCGGTTACCTGCTCCGGGCAGGACGTTGGAATCGGCGTACCAGACCTCACCGGCGGCGGGTGCATAGAGCGGCGTGCCGCAGGCAACCCCGTAGTCGATTCCGGTGTGGGTGTAACCGCCGGATCCGTTGAAGTCGATGGTGCCGAGCGGCGTCGGACGCCAGCCGTAGCCGGAGGTGATAGGGCCGCTGACCGGAGCGCGGAGGCCGAAGGCCGACGGGCTGGACGGCGCCGGCGGCTGGACCACCGGTGCTACGGGCTTGGGAACGATCGGCGCCGGCTTCGGTTTGTTGGCGGCTGCGGCTTCTGCGGCCGCCCGCCGATTCGCCTCAGCCGCGGCTGCAGCCCGCCGCTCGTTCTCGATCCGCGCGCGCTCTTCGGCCTCGGCCTTGAGGCGGGCTTCCTCCCGCTTCCGCGCTTCCTCGATCAAGCGGCGCTGGCGTTCGGCGATATCCTCAACCACCTGCTCGTGCGCAGCCTCGACCTTGGCCAGCTTCGCCTCGATGACCGGTTTCTGTTTCTGCAGCTTGTCCGACAGCTTCGAGGTGTCAGAAATGAGCTTGTCGACCTTTGCCTTCTCGGCGGCCGCCTCGTCCCGGGCCGCCTGTTCGGCGGCCAGGGCGGCGTCGGCCTTGGTCTTCAGGTCGCGGATCTCGTCCTCGACGGCAACAAGCCTTGCCTGGGAGTTGACGTTGGTCGCGTTCTGCTCCGCCAGCCGCTCAAGAGCGGAATTCTGGTTGCGAAGCGCCTGCTCAACAAGCTCCATGGAGGCGAAGCCGTCGGATCCGTCGCTGCCGAGCATCAGGGAGAGGCTCGTCGGCACGCCGCCGTTCTTGTACGCCTGCGTTGCGATCTGGCCGATCACCTCGCGGGTTTCGGCCATCTCGGCCTCGTCCTGCTTCAGCTGTTCGGTGATCTTGTTCTTGGTTTCCTGCGCCAACTGGACCCGCTGCGCAAGGGCGTTCACCTCCGCGGTGGCCGCCTCGACGCGACCCTGCGCATCGGCGAGAGACTGCTGTGCGCCCGGAAGCTGCCCCTGGTAGACCTTCAGCTGCGCAATCGTCTCGGCGATATCCTCGTCGAGGTACTCGATTGACTGCTGAACGTCTGCGATCTCCTGCTCAAGCGCGCTCTTACGGTTGTCCAGCTCGTCCGCGTGAACGGGACCGCTCAGGGTTAACGAAAGGGCGGTTACGGCGGCCAGCGAAAGTGCGGTGAGTGTTTTCAGGGCTGCCGGACGCCCCAGGAAAGGAAGCTGGCAGGAAGTCATGCGGCGCATTCGGTCTCTCTTGTCACAATGTTCCACCCTAAACCTTCAAGTAGCGTCGGAGGGTTAGCAGCGAGGACATGCCGGCCAGGAGCGTGCCCAGGGCGAACAGCGCCGGGACGATCAACAGCAGCTCCTGCGTTGAAATGAAGCCCATCTGCGGGTACTCCCTGGACAACCAGTCGCCACCGTATCGCAGGACCGCCCACAGCGTTCCGGAGGCGATGGCGGCACCGAGAAGGGCTGCGATCACGCCTTCCAGTACGAACGGGAGCTGAATTACGGCCTTGCTCGCCCCGACCAGTCGCATGATTCCGGTCTCGCGACGCCTGCTGAAGGCGGAAAGGCGGATCGTGGTGGCGACCAGCAGTATCGCTCCGACGCTCATCACGACGGCGATGCCTAGGGCAACCAGGGAGGCAATGTTGATGTAACTGAAGATTTCCTCGAGGTACTCGCGCTGGTCGCTCACGATGTCCACGCCCGGCTCGGAGGAGAATGCTTCGCTGATGATTTCGTACTTTTCGGCGTCCACCAGTCCCACGCGGAATGACTCCGGAAGCTGCTCAGCCGTCACGGCGTCCACGATGGGCGAATTAGCCAGCTGCTCGCGGAAGTGTACGAGTGCCTGGTCCTGAGATTCGTATTCGACCGTCTCGACATAGGCAGCCATCTCGGGCGACTTGAGCTTCGCCTCAATGGCCGTTCGCTGTTCCTCGGTGACCGGCCCCGACGCGCAGCTTTCCGACGTCGAATTCTCCACACAGAGGAACACGGCTACCTGTACGCGGTCGTACCAGTAGCCCTTCATCTGGTTGATCTGCAGCTGAAGAAGTCCGGCCGCTCCCACAAAGGTCAGCGAGATGAAGGTGACCAGTACGACTGAGACAACCATCACGAGGTTGCGTCGCATGCCGGACGCGATCTCCCCGAGTATGAACGCGAACCTCATCCCGCGGCCGCCGCGGTCTCGCCGATGTAGATGCCCTGGGCATCGTCGCGGATGACGGAACCGTCGCGAAGCTCGACGACCCTCTTGCGCATGGTGTTCACGATGTCGTCGTCGTGCGTGGCCATCACCACGGTGGTGCCGTTCTGGTTGATCCGGTCGAGGACCCTCATGATTCCCATCGAGGTGGTCGGGTCGAGGTTACCGGTGGGTTCGTCCGCCAGCAGGATTCCGGGCTTGTTGACGATGGCGCGGGCGATGGCCACGCGCTGCTGCTCACCGCCGGAAAGTTCGTGGGGCATGCGGTTGTTCTTGCCTTCGAGGCCCACGGTCTTGAGCACCTCGGGCACCGTCTCGCGGATGACGGCGCGGCTCTTGCCGATCACCTGCATGGCGAAGGCTACGTTGGCGAACACGGATTTGTTGGGCAGGAGACGGAAGTCCTGGAAGACGACGCCGATGCCCCGCCGCAGCTTCGGGACGCGCCAGCTCGGGATGTTGGCTACGTTCTGGCCCGCTACGTACACGGCGCCGCGGGTAGCGCGGTCTTCCTTGAGAACGAGGCGGATGAAGGTCGATTTACCTGATCCGGAGGCACCGACCAGGAAGACGAACTCGCCGCGGTCAACGTCAAGGCTGACGCCGTCCAGAGCGGGCTTCGACTTCTGGTCGTAGACCTTGGTGACTTGCTCGAATCTGATCATGACTACTCTGCGCCCACAGCATCCTGCCGGCACATGGGCATGGGTGGGGGAAGTGAGACCGGCTCCTTGACTATAGGCAGCTGATCAGCACAGCCGGACGTAAATCCGCGGTGTGTCGCGAATCCGTAACGCCCCCTTGTGCGAATCAGTTCTCGCTGTTACGGGATCCGGCCCGCCAGCGGATGCCGGCGTCGATGAAGTCGTCGATTTCGCCGTCGAACACTGCTGAGGGGTTTCCCACCTCATGCTCGGTCCGCAGGTCCTTGACCATCTGGTACGGGTTGAGTACGTAGGAGCGCATCTGGTCTCCCCACGATGCCTTGACGTCGCCGGCGAGCGCCTTCTTCTCGGCGTCCTCCTGCTCCTTCTTCAGCAGCAGGAGGCGCGACTGCAGCACGCGGAGTGCAGCGGCGCGGTTCTGGATCTGCGACTTCTCGTTCTGCATGGACACGACAATGCCCGTGGGGATGTGCGTGAGGCGGACGGCGGAGTCGGTGGTGTTCACGGACTGCCCGCCGGGACCGGAGGAACGGAAGACGTCGACGCGGATTTCGTTGTCGGGGATTTCGATGGAGTCGGTCTGCTCGATGAGCGGGATGACCTCGACCGCGGCGAACGAGGTCTGGCGCCGGCCCTGGTTGTCGAAGGGGCTGATACGTACCAGGCGGTGCGTCCCGGCCTCGACCGAGAGGGTTCCGAAGGCGTAGGGCGCCTTCACTTCAAATGTCGCGGATTTGAGGCCGGCTTCTTCGGCGTAGGACGTGTCGAGTACCTGCGTGGGGTAGCCGCGGCGTTCGGCCCAGCGGAGGTACATGCGCAGCAGCATCTCCGCGAAGTCGGCGGCGTCCACTCCCCCAGCACCGGAGCGGATGGTGACAACGGCCTCGCGCTCGTCCCATTCGCCGGCCAGTAGCGTCACGACCTCGAGGTCATCCAGGGCCTTGCTGAGCGAGGTCAGCTCCTTGACCGCTTCAGCGCGGGAGTCTTCATCATCCTCGTCCTGTGCCAGCTCGACCAGCACTTCGAGGTCGTCGATGCGTGCGGACAGCTTGTTGAGCCGGTCCAGCGCGCTCTGCTTGTGCGAAAGCCGCGAGGTGATCTGCTGGGCTGCGGCGGGGTCGTCCCACAGGTTGGGCTCGCCGGCCTGTTCGCTGAGCTCTGCGATTTCTGCGCGGATTCCCTCGACGTCCGAAACCGCCTCGATTGAGTCGTATTTTGCTCGGAGCGCGCGGATCTCTGCGGGAAAATCAATGTCTGCCATAGTGCTCCAAGACTACGTCACCGTGCGGTGGTGCCGGCTATCGGGTCAGATCCGCGCGGGCATCAGCGGTTGCAGCGATGGGGATTCCTGACGGAACCAGAAAGTTCACCAGCGGTGGATGCACGACGGCGGTGAGCACCACCCGCGCGGTGCGTGGGTCGGTCGCGCCTGTCGCCGGATCAAGTGACAGGCTGTTAAACCGTGCGGCCGCACCGGAACGTTCGAGGTATGCCTCAGCCGCGCCTGCGACGGAGCCGGAATCCAGCGTGGGGGCGGGTTCTCCTGCTTCGGCGTCAATTCCCGACACACGGAAGCTGTCCGCTGCGCTCAAGGCTGCGCCGTCTGCGACGGACAGCAGCTTCTTGTGTTCGATGTAGACGGCGGAAACGGCGGTGACCACCGCAACCACCAGCAGGGAAACCAGAATGTAACCGATGATCAGGACGGTGATCTGGCCCTCCTCGCCCTTGCAGGGTTCCCGATCGCTATGCGTCATCCGAAACGCTCCACCAGTTGGGTGGCACTGGAATCAACCGTGGCTGCGGAGGTGTTCAATCCGGGCATGGTGGGAATCAGTGGCAGTGGAACCTCCAGCCTGACGGAAACTGTCACGCTGGATCCCGGCTCGAGGCATGTTCCGGAACACGAAATGTCCATTGAGGCAGCGTCATCCGGAAAGCCGAAATCCCTCACGGCCAGCAGGACAGCCTGCTGCGCGCGAGCGTTCCCCTGCTCCGGGGAGTCCGATTCGATGAAGACTTTGACTGCCTGATCGGCGGCGCCGACCACGGCGAAGGATGCACCCTGGAGTGCGCTGTCCAGTGGGTTTTAAATTTAACAGCCTGTCCCTGAATTTATAGGCTTTTCGGGGAGACTTAACAAGGCGCAGGCTCCTTTCATGGGCCTCGTAAATTAACAATCGCGCCGTTCCCCGATGCAGAACTGAGTGCTCCGTTGGTCGAGTGCTTTTTGTTGCGAGGACAGAGTCCGCCTGAAGGGTATGACTCTGCCCGGGCGTCAATAGGTGCTGAAGGTGCATTTAGCTTGTTCTCGTACCGGTCGACGGGTTGATACCAGGCTTCGGCCCGCTAGTCACCGATTCCAAGCTCGCGGCTGACGGGGTCGACCGTGGGTGCCGACGCCGTCGGCGGCAGGCATCCAGACGAGGGCTATGTCCTCACCACCGGCCGGTACCACTGGTACTTCGTCCCAGTCCTGGTCGTCGCCGCCCTAGGAGTCGTCGTCCACGTCTCCTGGCTTCCTATGCTTGCTCTGTTTGGGCAGGCTATGCAGTTTCCCGCTCTTCATCGCAGCTTCGAGTTCGTACCGTCGCTTCTCAGCAGCTCTTGATATTTGCACTGTGTCAAGGAGCTCCCTAGTAATTTGTTCTGACCCATCCTTGATCGCCTTATACGCTCCGATGCGGGCCAGCTCCATCATGGAACCGATGTATCCCGAAGTTCTGGCAAAAAAGTAGTCGCTTAGCTCGTCAGCGATCATCCCGGGATGAGCATCAACGAGAATCATGCCCCTCTCGAGTTCTTTCAGGGTTGTTCGCCATTCATTCCGCTGTCGTTCGGTGAAGATGTGGAACGCTGGCATCTCGAGCCGTGTCCACCGGCGCCCTAGTTGAGCTGCTGCTGATTCGTAAGGTCCAAGCCCCTCGTCGAACAAACCGCGGGCTTCCACTCCAACGCCAACGAAGATAAAGGTCGCCGGAAAATCGTTGGCTAGGGATTTCAAGGTATTGCTGACTTCCCTTCCATCCCTACGGTTGAGATTTAGGAAGTGAATGTCATCGATGATGATTAGTTCGGTTTCACATCTCAACGCACAGTCCAGTGCACTAGAGCTCACTTCTAGAGTTGTTCCGGATCTTCTCGGGTGACCGTAGAAGTCGAGTATTTGGACGAGCAGGGACTTTGGTGTTGTGTTCCCAGTAAGGCCAATTCGCACGACGGGGATCCGCTCGGCTTCCCCTCCGACCATCGGTCCTTCCTTCGCAATGATTTCCCGATGTATCTCCCGCCCGAACACATTCACTGCTGTCGACTTCCCAACCCCTGGTTCTGCATCAATCACCGGGGCGCTGCGGACTCGGTCGAAGTCCTGAAGGTCAGAATTGATCATGTCGTCCATTGCTGCATGGACGCGGCTGAGTTGTGGCGTTGCGATGGTCAGCCATGAGAGGTATCTGAGCCGCTGAGCGGCATAGTCGGCGGCCGCTGCATCACTCAATCCGATCAGAGCACTCCTCGTGACCGGCTCAGGCGGTTCGAGCTTCGGCTTGTTGGCGAAGGCTACCCAACCTTCCTTTCGAGACAGACTGATAGTTGGTTGTCGCATTGCAAATGTTTTCATAGTGAACCAGCAGCATCATCGTAGTATTCGTCACTCTTCGGACCCTGATGGCCGCTTTGTGATGGTTCTTCATCGTCGTAATCCTCAGCAAAGAGACCTTCTTCATACTGCAAGGCATCATCGTTAGCTGAGGCTTCTTCCTCAATCGTCTTGGTGGCTTCCTGAAGCTTGACGGCTTTTTGATTCTCCCTGATGGCCGCCTTCCGTTCTCCCGGCGTAAGCTCCAATCCCGCTCCGAACTTCGCGAGAAGCTGCAGAAGCGCTTCCTTCAAGGGGACTTTTTTCTCCATGGCTAGCCTTTTAGCAATCTCTAAGGCATCAGAACCGAACGGGCGCCCCACAGAGGTTGCTAATTGCGATTGCAGTATATGCCACGTCCTATCCTCGGGGTCCAGGAAATAGATTTTCCTTAGGTCGGAGGGGTCATATCGGAATGGCCATTTGTTCTTCTTCGGACCACCGTAGGGGTTCTGTCGATCGCGCCATTTCGCGAGAATCGGGCCCTTGAAGATGAGTCCCGTGAAGTAGACGCCGTCCCTCTTCATGACGTGGAAAGTCACTGGAAGGAAATGAAGGGCAAAGTGCGGGTCCCGAGGCAACACGATTGCGCCTGCTGATGCTACCCCCAGCGCATAACGATCCATCGGACTAAGCCGCAAGCCCGGCATCTGATGTTCGCTCAAGCTGTCTACTTGATGCCTGTGATAAACGGTTCCAACCCATTCACGGATCATCTCTTCCAGCTGCTTAACTGTATAAAAAGCTTCTTCTTCTGTGCCTATCCCCCGCGCCTCAATATTCTGACCCTTATAACCAGGAAGAAGATCAAGTAGCCCAGTCCTAAGAGTCCCGAAGAATCGCTCGATGGGAGCCTTATCCGTGGGCGTGTATTTACGGGCTGGCCGAATCGAGATGCCGAGCTCTGCGCACGCATTGACGATATGGGCGGAAACATAGACCTTCCCGTGGTCCACTGTTACAGCATCGGGAAGAATACCAGGGCCTTGGAACCGTACCTCGTCGTCCTCGTCGAGAATGAGCACAGTCTCAGGAACACCGTGGTAAGGCCAAGAAGCCCCATGCGGCCAACTCGGGGGCGCCTCGTGAGGCTGCACAATTTCGTAGAGAACGGGCGCCACGTCGATGCTTCTCGTTGATATTGGAGATAATCGCAAGCCGAGGATGCAACCGCTGTAGACATCCATGGCGACTGTAAGTTCTGTCTGCACCCACTTCAGAGTGATCTCGTTAAGTGCCCATACATCAAGCCTGTTCGTATCCAATAAAACCAGTTGACCCGGGCGCGAGGCTTCAAAGCGCCCGAACCCGTCACGGGGCATCTCTGCCGCCTCGCGGCGTTTACGGGCCGATTTAGGACTTTTGTTGCGATTTAGCTCGTTCACAGCCCTGCTGGCCGCCCACTCCGTCGGCATGGGAATAGGTATTGACTCAGACGCTCCTTCGTTTCGTGCGAGCTTTTCCTTGTTGGTTCGGTTGACTCGCTCCTCAATGGAGAGAAGTAGGTTCTTCGTGCTGATATTCGACCGATATGTTCGTTCCTTGATTACGGTTCGTGCTATCGCGATCCATTCCGGGCTGCACCCCTGTAACGGGTCAACCGGTTTCTGCGATCTGCGGTCGGCGAGGCCCAGAACACCGTCGTCCTGGTACCTGCGCACCCAATTGCGGACAGTGGGGACGCTGACATGGAGTTCAGCAGCTTTCGCTTCATACCTAGACATGAGGGATTTTCGCGGATCGTACTTATCTCTAGGTTCCCCTGGAAGTGGCGACGCTTGGGTCCCCGATTTGTAGCCGGAAAGTACCTCGCGCACGTGTGAGGCCCGGTCCGTCACTTCTTCCCATTGGTCTTCGGGAATCAGGTGGAGTGCTACGTCGCTGGGCACTTGACCTTTTTCCTGGCGGTCTTCGAAGTGAACTCGATCCGCGATCCGGAAGGGGCCGGATGGATCCAATAGGGACACGGTTTGGACCCGGGCCAAAGCGGGTGAGCCTTGTCGCTGAAGGCACACTTCTGTGCCCATGATGGCGCAAACTGTCCACTGTTCGTGCTCATGGATCACGCGAGTTCCTATTGTGAGGACCAGTATGTTGCTCACGGTCGCTACCGTTCCTTATGGTTCAAGCCGGCCCCTAGGAGAAACTACAACGCCAGCGTCTATTGGTTTGTTCAGATCGCAGGTGAGCTCGCCGGTCCACACGAGATGGAGCAAGTGCGGGCGTATGAACATTGCGTGAGTACCAGTAAGTTCAGCCATCCGCGCTTCAAGTGCCCCGAAGAACTCGGGCTGGTACGTGTTGGCTCTGACAGCTGCCAGAAGTTCGCTGGCTAAGAGCTGAGACCTGCGGTAACCAGCAAGGAAACGAAGGTTGTACCCGAGTTGTTGGCCGGGTTCGTTGACGAGCTCGTAATTCCAACCATGGGGCTCGATTATCTCTCGGGCCCAGTTCAAGGTCGCCAACGTCTTGGGGTCGTTCATCTTGTCGAGTGGCTTAACTTCGACTACTTCTACCGATAAGTCATCACGCACTATGAAAAAGTCTGGGACGTAACTTTTCCCATGGCGCTCATTGACGAAAAGCCGGAAGGGCTGTGCGAGGATACGCACCACGTCTGGGTCCCTATCCAGACGCAGTAGTGCGAGGTGCTCAGTCAGGGATTCGTAAGGTACATGCGCTTCCTCTGTGACAGCCCAATACAGCCCCGGCCTGTTCTTCTGGCCGTGCCGGTATTGCGGTCGGCGCCAAGGGACCGCCCCGTCGAAGGCGTCGAGTGTCACATCTCGGAAGGGAAAGGTTCGCCAGTAGGAGCGGCTTTTCCTGATGCTGAGCATGATCTCATCCGGCGCAAGATACGGGTGCGGGATGAAGCGCAGTTGATCCAAGTTCCTGGCGGCCTTGAGTTTCCTGCGTGCAGAGGAAAGGGAAGTGGCTGAATCCACTTGTCGAGTGACGGCCGCCACTGTTAGACTATCTGCAAGGTCCGTGGAGGCTGTACTTGGGGTGCGCAGACTGGTTGTGCGCCGTTGCATGTCTCCACGTTAACTGGTCATGCAGTCTTGTACTAGTGGTTTCTGCCCTTACTCTGGATCTGCAGCAGCTGACTCCGACCTGAGTATGCCCTTCTCCCGTGCAACCTCGAGCAATTCGCTCCCCAGGGGTGTCAAATGCATCGGCTGCCCCCGCCCCGCTCGTGTCAGAAGAGGACCACCTACGTTGCGTTCAAGGGCCTTAATCTGAGTACTCAACCTTGATTGAGTGAGCCCTAGGCTACGAACCGCAGAATTGAGGCTTGGATAGCTGCTGATTGCGGCGAAGCGTTGCAGTCGCTCCTTGCCGCGGTGACCCTTCAGAGCGTTCACAAGGAGCGCTGGCAGTTCAACAAATGTTTGCGGATCAATGCCTTTCCGGTCGGTGGGGCTGCCGGGACTTCTGAGCGGAGCGCCAGAACGATGGATAAGTCGGTGGACAACTGGCCACGACAAGCCGGTTCGGTCAGAGATTTCCTGAAGGGTCAACCGCTGGTCGATGTACATGTCACGGAGCTCATCGGAACTAACCTGGATTCTGTCCGGGGGTTGAGTAGGGAACGAGAGCCGGGCGAGGTGATGCCGCACCATCCGCTCGCTCTTGTTCAGCTTGCTAGCTATCTCCTTTACTGAGTCGCCACTGTCAAGCGACTGCCGTAGAAGTGCTTGAAAAGAGTCGTTCTCGGAAGGTAGTACTTCCGTCGCCTTGGCGGTCCCCTTGTGCAGCTGACGGATGAGCCGCGGTTCCACAAGGCCGTGGCCGACCGCGTCTTCCACCTGCGGGTCTATGGAACAGACGGGCTCCGTAGGCATAGAGATGCCATCAAGAACACTGAGCGGAGGTTCCCAGCTGAGTGGCTCAGTGATGGAATTCTCGCGGAGGAATGCCCTCGCGTAGTCATCGAGCCGGTCCAATATGTGTGCTGGGGTTGCCGCGATGAAGTTTTGTATCAGGAAGTATCCATTTCCCTTTTCCTCAGGCTGTTCGAGGATGGACCCGGTCAGGCGATAGGCGAGGTACATACGGGCGGTATTCGGGGCGTTCTCTCGTATGCTTTGGTCCAGCGCGATTTCCCGCCAGGTAGACACGGGAAGTAATCGGTTCAGAGCAAGCTGACGTCGCCGGTGATAGTCAATTGGTGCCGGATACTCGTCCAAGTAGGACGCGAGCACTAACAGTGCCTGCATTACAGCTCGTCTGATTGGGACCGAGAGGCGCTGAAACACAAAGGTGAACGAGTGCTCTTTCGAGGGTAGATCAAGTGCTTGGTGTTCGACCTTTAGGTCAGGACGGTCGCTGCCGGGCAGCAGAGCACCGATGCTAAGAGCTGTCTGGATTGTCTTCGGTCGCATAGAACCCTCCATATGTAAAAGAAGGGTCCAGCTTGGCCAGAAGCGCTGGGGAATCGAGCGTGCCCTAACGAGCACCTGTGTCTGATCGCGAGACGGTAACGAAGGGGATGGGCCGACAGTGCGGTATCGAAGAGCAGTGTGCGGACGAAGGTCCGTGTCGAGGGCTTTGAGCAGTTTACGCTCCAGGTCTGGTGAAGGGGTCCCCCATTCCCGAACAATCTTGGAGGGATATTTCGTCGCAACTTCGCCGTCCGACCTCGACAGGAGACGCCGAATCAAAGGGACGTAAGTACCCGGGTCATCTGTACGAATCACCGGAGACGTCAGGGTTATTGCATGAGCTATAGCTACCCCTGAAGCGGGTGCAAACAAGCCAGTTCGCTTCCGGCCAGGGTCAATTCCAAATTCGTCAACGGCTGCATCTATGTACGTCAACGATTGCAGGTCAACTGCCGTCATAACTCGTAGTGCTCTTCCGGCCAGCAGTTTCAGATCGTCCAGCAGTCGAGTCACTTCATTCGAACTGATGTCATCGGCGTCGAGTATCGAGTCAAGCCACTTCTGAGTAGCAAGAAGTGGGCTGGTCGGCGGAATACGTGTCAATGGCACATGAGCGAGGTTTCGCTGACAGGTCAGTACGTCTCCGTAGGGACCGGTGCGACCGTTGTCGCAGAAACTTGGTTGAGGTGTGTCGGTGATCCCTCGCCCAGTGCGTGGAACCAAGTTGCATCGGTCACAAAAATCCCGCAGCAGGCATTCATGTCGGGTGCAAGCAAATGACCACGTCAGTCGCCAAGCAAGTTGCCAAGCACCTTCGTCCTCTTCCAAACATGCCGGGCAGTACCGAGTGCCGGCTCCGCGCGCCCAGAGGTAATGAATATCGACTCCCTGCCCGTGCTTGCGAAAAACAACACCCCTCCCTTCGTATCTGGCCAGCGTCAGCCTGTGGATGTTCTGGGTCGTAACGCCTGTTGCAAAAGCCAACCTAGACGCATTGGCGTCCGAAATCCGAAGGCTGTAGTCGGAATATCCCAGCCCGGCAGCACTCTGTGATGTCAAGCCCACACTCGCGTACAAGTCCTTCCGCGAGGTCGACAAAGCAAAGCAGTAGCGGTCAAGCCAACTTGCCAGAGACTCGCCCACGACGGGTTGAATCCTGATCGGTAACGTTCGCTGCTTCACGACCTTCACCTACCCATCGATCGAAGCCTAGGGGGACTCCAAAAGCATCGACCGGCACGTCAATGGGAAGATTTGTGTTGGCGAGGTGCCGTGACAGGGACCTCGCCGAACGAACTCAGGCCTGATCCTGACTAACGGGTGACTTCCGCTGTCTCCCACCGAACACAATGGGCTACTAGCAGATGCGTCAGGTAGGCAACCGCGCTTAATGAACCATGCGCTGATAGTAGCCCCACAAACAACCGCTGCGTAGGGTGACGGCAGAGCGTCTTCAGCGACACGGACCGATGCTCACGCTGACGAATCACCCTGGCATGATCATGTGATGAATCCGGATACCAGAAGTAGTCGCCGGATCGTGTTTCTACTCCATCCGGTTTCATCGGCGATTGCCTGCGCTGTCAGACCCTGAACGACGTACCTCTCACGGAGTCCTTCCTTGTCAAGTGGCGTTTTGCGTCCAGAAGGCGTTGGAAGACCGAGCCTCGAAATATGATGCCTTATCATGCTCTGACTCCTGTGCATAGCGATCGACATGCTCTCGACAGATTCCCCTCGATCGAGAAGCCCACGAAGTTCAGCTTCGAAGGAATCGGAGCCGTGGAGTAGCGCTCCAATAGGTCTGACAGAGCGTTCACTGATCTGGCGGAGAAGCGGACGATCGATTAGCCCGCGTTTGATGAACGAGTTGAGGAGCGGATCGGTCCCAATTTCTTGCGACCATACATAAGGTGTGCTTCCGAGTAGGTTCGTGGGCGGCTCCCAGCTCAAGGGCTCCGTCATCCCGGCCTCGGCCAGGAATGCTCTAGCTCTCTGGTCGAGTTCGTCGAGGACCGATTCGGAAGTTGCGGCGATGAAGTTCTGCAGCAAGTAGTAACCATCCCCGCCCCGATCCGTGTGTTCCGAAATCGAGCCGGTGACCCTGTAGGCGAGATAGAGCCGGGCAGTAGTCGGATCGCCCCCATATTGATGGTCGCTCAGGGTTCGCCAAATGTTCGAGGTTAAGAGTCCATCCAGGGATAGAGTTCGCCGACGGCAGTAGTCCACAGGCGCGGGGTGGCTATCGAGATAGGTTGCCAGGGTCAACACTGCTTTCATCAGCGTATCCCGGGCCGAGGGCTGTAATCTGCGATGAAGGTAAGCGAAGGAGCTGTCGTTGCTGGTGAGGTTCAGTGCTTCCCGCTGAAGTGTGAAGTCGGCCCGCGCATGTCCGGGCAGTAAGACGGCAAGACTGAGGGTGGCTTGAAGGATTCTTGGCCCAACGGGCAGGTCTCTCTGCAGAAGGGTGATCCACCCTGGCCAAAACCGTTGCGGGACGGATCTCGCCCTTTGCAGGATTTGAGCTTGGCTCACCGATGGTGGCAACGGCGACGGGCCGGCCGTACCGTAACGCAGCGCACTCTCTGGTCGAATACCAGTGTGAAGTGCTTTGAGCAATTTGGACTGGAGCTTGAGCGAAGGATCCCCCCAGCGGCGCAGGTAACTGGATGGGAATTCCTTAGCGGCGCTTTCTCCAAGGTCTGGCATCAGAGCTCTTAGCACCGGAAGGTAAATCTCCTCCTCCTCGCTGCGAAGCACTGTCGCGGCCATCGCTACTGCGGTGGCCATCGCCGAAGCCGATCGGGGGAAAGACAAACTTCTGCGCTTCTCTTCAGTGTTGACCTCGTTCTGCAGTTCAGCCAAGTGGTCAACACCATTCCATTTGCGCAGATCCCCAGCAGGCATGACTTGCAGGATCCACCCCGCTAACAACTTCAGATCGTCCAGAAGACGCCGGACGTGCTCGGATGAGAGGCTTCGGTCCTCAATTATTTCCTGCAGCCATCGCTGGGTGAGGAGGATCGAGCATTCATCGGGCAAGTGAATCTCTTCCGACTGCGAGCAGTCCGCTCGGCATGAGAAGCGCGAGCCGGTCGGCACGGCGTTGCCGCACAGATTCGCGACGGGAACGTCTCGAATGCTTGGTCTGTTCCGAGGGGGCAGCCCGCATTCTGGGCAGTCATCTAGCAGCAACACTTTGTGGCGCACGCAGGCGAAGGACCATGACAAACGCCAAGTTAGCTTCCAGACCCCGTGCGCTTCCCTGAGGCAAGCAGGACAATAGCGCGAGCCGGTCCCCCTCGCCCATAGGAATCGTAAGTCCACTCCCTCGCGCTTCTCCCGAAAGAGTAGTGCTCTCCCTTCGAAGCGGGCCAGCGTCAACTGTGAAACATCCTGGCTCGGATAGCCGGTGGCGGCGTAGATGTTATCTGCCTGGCTTTCGGACACGCGCAGGGTGTGGTCCGGCGATTGCTTCGGGTTCAGAGGGCGTAAACCTACCCCTTCGTACAGGTCTTTCCGCGAGGTAGATAGCTCAGAACAGTAACGATCAAGCCAACTGACGAGTGACTCACCGATCACAGGACGAACCAGGATCGGAAACCTCCGCCGATTCATGGACTGGGAGGAGTCGCGTCGAACTGCCGGCGACAGAATCTGACAGTGCGGCCTTCAGGCACAGACACGTAAGGGCAGGCCCTCCCCAAAGGCTTCGACATGATGGGCGGAGAGAATAGTAGGCGGGAAGGATGCTGACGTAGGTCGGTTTCCATCTGTCGTTCCTGTTGCGGACGCTCGATCTAGTTCATCTGAGAAACAGCCTCGGAAACCGCACCGTGAGGCGATCCCTCACACCAAGGCTATGTATCACTAGTGGAGCAGACAAGAGTGTACTCGTTCGATGGCATAGATCTATGCCCATTCGTCCTTCCCAGCTGAGCGTTGAGCAATCTCGGCGGTGGGAAGCCCGGCGGCTCCAGGTTGGCGCCAGGATTCGAGAGCTCCGGCTAGCTCAGAACCTCTCACAAGAGGCATTAGCACTCGAGTCCGGGCTCAGCCGGAATATGGTCATCGGCATCGAGTGGGGTAAAAAGAGCGTCGCTTACGAGCGCCTATGGGACGTCGCTGATGTACTCGGAGTCCCCATCAACAGCCTGTTCGTTGAGGCCGACTCAGCCCCTACAACCAAGCCCTTCCAGGGGGGCCGGCGACGAATGGGCCGAGGCCCTAAAGACTAGCCAGGGCCTCTCGGCACGCACACTTCCCGAGTCGCTCACCTGAGCCCGAAAATTCCCCAAGGCCGTAAAGTCTGATCCTGTAGCCAAACGAAATGATGTACACCATCGGACAGGGTCGTTTAACCCTCACATTCCTTGCAGTACTGCCGGGCGCCCGACGTCCGCGCAACCTGGCTGCGGTGCTTGACCAGGGAGCAAGACGAGCAGGTGAACTCATCAGCCTGCTGCTGAACCACCAGAACTTGCAGTTCCTCATGGGATATGTCTGCCCTGGGCAACTCAATGCGCTCGGCGGTATCCGACTCGTCCACATCTATGAGGGCAGTCTGCGTTTTCTGTGCTGCCCGAGCTCGAATTCCTTCAAGAGACTCGTTGGACGATTCGTCGTCCTTATTGCGCGGCTCATCCTCATCGGTGGCCATCAGTCTCCTTCGGAGAGTTGCCCCAGCGTGCAGGGCTGTGCCTGCACCCGCACATCCTTCAGGAACTATTCAAGCGTGTAGTGACCCACCTGTGGCGAGCGTTCACGAATTGACGTGGTCAATTGCTTAGCGGGGATCCAAGCAGGCGATGTGCTTCGTCCGTCGATAACGCGGCGACGGGCAGCAGTGAGGTCTTGTTGGGGCGTAATCCGTCGAGCATGAGCCACAGGTAGCGGCGATGTAGTTCATGGACGTCGGAGCGAACGGTGTCACCTTCGCGCCTAGTCGCGTCGATGATGCCGACGAGGGCGATCTGGATGAAGATCAGATCGGTTCCGGCGACGTCGCCTCGGATGACGCCCTGTTTTTTTGCCCGGTCAACGAGTTGGTTCACGAGCGGCGCGAGCCGGTCGCGTTGCCAGTCGAACTGTTCGTCCCGCACGCTCTTGCCTGTGATGACTTGTGCTACCCCGCGGTCTCGGGCGAGCAGGTCGAGAGATGCCTCAAGGTAGTCAACTATTGCCTGCCAGGCGTCGTCCTGCGCAAGCCTCTCAGCGAGGCTTTGTTCGAGCTCCCTGACTTGGTCCTCAAAGATTGCGTCGAAAAGCGCTTCCTTATTCGGGAAGCGCCGGTATGCCGTACCGATGCCGACACCGGCTTCGTGTGCAATGTCATTGAGTGTGGCATCCGAACCACGTGCGGCAAACAGGCGCCGCCCGGCCGCGATCAGCAGTTCGCGATTCCGGACGGCGTCCTTCCGCAGTCCGGATTCCGTCATGAGTTTCATGCTACCGGCCGCTGGAGGGTGCTGATTATGAGCCCAAGGCTGGAACGAGCTGCTGTTCATTCTCGCTCTTGGCCTGGTCCTGGGTCGCATGACGCACGGTCTTCGACAGACCGATGAAGAGCAGCATAGCGACGGCAATCGACACGGCGCCGAGCAGCGGAACCGTGAGAACTCCGGTGGTGCTGAGCACGACGCCACCGAGCACCGATCCCACCGCCATGCCCGCCTGGGAGAAGACAACGCCGATACTGCCAGCGGTCTCGGGTGCGCGCCATCCTACTTGCAGCAGGACCTGCTGGTTGATGAGGATGGCGCCGGCGAACCCGGCACCCCAGAACGCGAGGAGCAGCAGAATGATCCCGATATTGGAGATTGCCAACGCCATTGCCGCCAGGGCCACGACCATTACGCTTGGCATCGAAACAAGCGCGATCATGCGTGACTTTGAGGCGATGCGCGCTGCTGCCCAAACACCGATCAGGCCGGCGACGCCGAACACGAAAAGCGCGCCGCTGACGAGCACCGGGGGTGCGCCGAGCTCGGCAAGATATGGGTCGATGTAGGTGATCACGCCGAGGTAACCCATCATCATGAGCGCCCATGCAACGGCCAGGCGTCCCACGCCGGGCTGGCGAAGCGTTTCCATGATGGAGACGCGTGCCTCTCTCTGGGTGCGGAAACTGGGGACGGTGACCCACAGCAGGACAGCGCAGATCAAGGCTAGGCCCGCAGCGGCATGGAAGGTGGCCTGCCAGCCGAAAGTCGTTCCGATGATTGAGGTGAGAGGGGCTCCGACGGCGATGCCGACGGTGTTGGCGCCAATTACGATCGCGAGAGCCTTCCCACGGTGGTCGGGGTGGACGACGCGCATGGCAACAACTGGGCTGAGCACCATCAGCAGGCCGTGCGCACCTCCTGCCACGAATCGTGCCACAAGGGCCGGAGCGAGCTCGCTCGAGACCGCCACGGCAACATTGCTGAGGGCAAAGATGAGTAGCGCCGCACTGAGTACGTTCCTGCGGTTGAAGCGCAGCACCCAGGCAGTGAGAGGAATGACGAGTACGGCATTGCCGACTGAGTAGAGAGCGGTAAGTGATCCGGCCGTCGCGACATCGCTGCCGAGGTCTGGTGCCATACGGGTGAGTAGCCCGGCAGGACTGAGTTCAACGGCGAGAGCAAGGAAGCCTGCCGTCGCAAGGACGAAGAGCGTCAGCCACGCCGTAAGCGGGGTGCTCCTGGAGGGTGTGTTGCTGGATGTCATAAGTCTTCCTTCATTGTTCAATCGCGAAGCTGCGGCTGAAGCCGCGCCCGGATTCGACCAGTGCTTGCGCCTTGTCGAGCCGGGCTTTCTGATAGGTCTCTAGAGCGTCCGGGACCGTGGCTGGTGAGGATCCTCGCAGCGCATGGGACAGTGCCACGGCGTCGTCAACGGACGCCGCGAAGCCGCTGCCAGTCATCGGGGTTGGAACATGTGCCGCATTCCCGACGATTGCGAGACGGCCTCGGGCGATGCGTTCGGGCACGTATTCGGCAATCGGGATGCCTGTGATCTCGCGCCGACGGGCGCTTTCTGCGATCGCGTCCGAGAAGGGCGATTCCCAGTATTTCCGAGCCTCCCCGGCCAGTTCCTTCAGCACACATGGAGGCACATTCTCGGCGCGCAACGTGCGCTGGACAACGCTGCCCGCAATGCTGCCTTCCTTGCGGAAGAGCGAATTACGGGTGGCGTCATACCATGCCCACCCAATCAGCATGTCTCCGCCGTCCGAGGGGCGCGGGTAGCTCAACAGCAGGTGGGGACCGCCATGTCGCATGAAGAACTGGCTTCGTGCTGGTTGCGCCTGAGGGATGTCCGACTGTCTGGTCAGGCCAATCCAGAGCGAGTATCCCGCGTAAGTCGCATCCGGGTGCTCCGGCGCGACCGATTCACGCACAATGCTGCGGTGGCCGTCAGCACCGATTACAGCGTCGGCCCGCCAGGTCCGTCCATCGGAGCAGGTGACCGACGCGGAGTCACCCTCATCCTGTAGCGCTGTTACCTGGGTTTCGTGGTGCAGGGTGGCCAAGGGATCTCGATGGACCGCTCCACGCAAGCCCTCCCTCAATGGAGACCAAAATGTCGGGGCTCCGCTGGCTTCTCCCCCGATGGCGTCGATGACCGTCTCGGCATGGTCCCGACCTATCGCACGAGCGAGTTCCTGAAATGAAGTTTGCAGGGCTCCGCCCGTTCGCGGTTTCGGGCCGCTGCGCTCCAAAACGTGCACCTGCCAACCAATGCGCGTAAGGGCAAGCGCGGTCGTGAGACCGGCGAGGCTTCCGCCCACGACAATTGCGCTCATCGACGCTGATCGGTTCATGATCACCTCCAAATAAGCGGATGCAGAATATCCGTTTCATTGCTACTGTAGACGAAGTGGAGCTAAGTTATCCACTTTTAGGAGAGTGACGATCATGACCGTTCCAAATCTGACCCTGAACGATGGAGTCGAGATGCCGGCCCTGGGTTTCGGTGTCTTCCTCGTCCCCGACGTCGACGCAGAGGGTGCGGTATTACAGGCCTTGGAGAAGGGCTACCGCCACATAGACACTGCAGCTGCGTACGAAAACGAAGCGGGTGTGGGACGGGCAATCGCACGGAGCGGGATCGCCCGGGAAGACATCTTTGTCACCACAAAGCTGTGGATCCAGGACGCTGGTGAGACGCATGCGCTCGACGCCTTCGAACGTTCCCGTGTGCGCTTAGGCGTCGAACAGGTAGATCTCCTACTGATTCACCAGCCCTTCGGTGACTACTACGGAACTTGGCGCGCAATGGAGGATCTCTACCGCCGTGGACAGGTGCGTGCGATCGGGGTGTCGAACTTCTATCCCGATCGCCTCGTCGACCTCATAGACCACAACGAGATTGTGCCGGCGGTCAACCAGATTGAGACCCATCCGTTCTTCCAACGGAGTGCAGACCAGGCAGTCATGCGCTCACGCGGCGTGCAGCTCGAGTCCTGGGGTCCCCTCGGTCAGGGCCGCGAGGACCTCTTCACCAACCCGATACTCACCGAAATCGCGCAAACCCATGAAAAAACCGTTGCCCAGGTCGTTCTCCGCTGGCTACTTCAACGAGAGATCGCGGTCATCCCCAAGACCGTGAATCCGGCTCGAATGGCAGAAAATCTCGATGTGTTCGATTTCGTTATCGCCGACGATGAAATGGCGCGCATCGCGACGCTCGACACCGGTGCCAGTACGGCATTCAACCACCACGACCCAAGCAGTGCTTCCATGCTCGGCACCACCCGCTTCGACACGTAAGGAGAGACATGCAGCAACGAACACTAGGCCGAACCGGAGTTTCGGTAAGCCCGCTTTGCCTCGGAACCATGATGCTCGGCCCGTGGGGGAACGACGATGAGGCCGCTTCGGTTCGTATCATTCACCGCGCTCTGGAAGCTGGAGTGAGTTTCATCGATACCGCCGACGTTTACGGTGAAGGCGCATCAGAGGTAATCCTAGGGAAAGCACTCCAGGGGCACCGAGATGATGTGGTACTCGCGACGAAGTTTTTCAACCCGATGGGAGAAGGCGCTAACCAGCGTGGCGCGTCGCGCAGGTGGATCATGCGCGCGGTCGAAGACTCCCTCCGCCGACTGGACACCGACTACATCGACCTTTACCAGCTCCACCGCCCTGACCCGACCGTGGACATAGAGGAAACACTGGGCGCGCTCACCGACCTCGTGCGGCAAGGCAAGATCCGATATATCGGTTCGTCGTCCTCCACCGGATCTCAAATCGTCGAGGCTCAGTGGGCAGCAGAACGGCGGAACCTTGAACGCTTCGTCACCGAACAGCCCTCGTATTCCGTACTGGCCCGTGAGATTGAGAAGGACGTCCTTCCCAC
Source organism: Arthrobacter sp. JZ12 (assembly GCF_035189165.1). Taxonomy (NCBI): domain Bacteria; kingdom Bacillati; phylum Actinomycetota; class Actinomycetes; order Micrococcales; family Micrococcaceae; genus Arthrobacter; species Arthrobacter sp. JZ12. The sequence continues at coordinate 2,133,411 of NZ_CP045246.1, forward strand.
GGCGAGGAAGTACGGCATGGGCACTTTAACCTTCAGCCCGCTGGCCGCCGGTTGGCTCTCCGGATCGTGGACGAAAGACTCAGCGCCCACCTCCGACGCACGCAAACGGCTCGCGGCGAGGTTCGACATGTCACTGCCCGGCAACCAACGCAAACTTGCCGTCGTCGAACAGCTGCAGGACGTCGCACACGATGCGGGGATCACGCTGATCCAGCTCGCTATCGGCTTTGTGCTGAGCAACCCCGCAGTCACTTCAGCGATCATCGGCCCGCGCACGATGGAACAGCTTGAGGGAGTCCTCGCGGCGGTGGACGTAACGCTAACCTCCGAAGTCCTCGACGCGATCGATGAGATTACGACTCCGGGCGTGACGATCAATCCCTATGACACCAACATCGGCGCAGACTCACTCGTTCCGCAACTTCGACGGCGCTGACGTCACCATCCGAAAGGACCAGGACCAATGACTTCAACAATCGTTCTGAACAATGGGATCGAAATGCCCGCGATCGGGCTGGGAGTCTTCCAGACTTCGCCCGATGAAACAGTGGACGCCGTCACCGCGGCACTGGAGCTGGGTTACCGGCACATAGACACGGCAGCCGGCTACGGTAACGAACGGGAAGTGGGACAGGCACTACGACAGTCAGGGCTCGATCGCCACGAAGTGTTCATCGAAACGAAAGTATGGATTACCGATTACGGTCTCGAAGCGACCCAACATGCTTTCGACAAAAGCGCAGGGAAACTCGGTCTCGAGGTCATCGACCTCTTGCTCCTTCACCAGCCCTTTCCGACACAATTCGACCGCACAATACAGGCGTACAAGGGGCTTGAGCAGCTCCTTGCCGACGGGAAGGTTCGCGCGATCGGCGTCAGCAACTTCGCCCCCGAACACCTCGAACAACTCCTCGCGGAAACCGATGTAATCCCGGCGGTGAACCAGATTGAGCTGCACCCCTACTACACGCAGCCTGATGTACAGCGCGCCGACGCCGAGCACGGCATCATCACCCAGGCATGGTCGCCAATAGGCGGAATCACCTTCTACCCAGGTTGGGGCGAGGGCCGCACCAATGTCATGCAGGACCAAACCATAGCCGCCATAGCCAATACCCATCGCAAATCTCCCGCTCAGATTATGCTCCGCTGGCACCTGCAGCAGGGCCGCTCCGCAATCCCCAAATCGGTGCAACCCCACCGGACCAAGGAAAACTACGACATATTCGACTTCGAACTGAGCGCACAGGACGTCGCCTCCATTGACCGGCTAGATCAAGGAATCCGTCGTGGTCCGGAACCTGCGAGCCTCACTCTCGAAACAGCAGGCTTCGAGATACCCGAAGCCTGAGTTCCCACCGAATCCAGACCGTGGATACTCCCGCCCCCAGAGAGCAGCATGGACAAGGCTGTCCGGCGCCCCTCCCGCCGCCGAACACCGCAGCGGCCATCACCAACGCAAGGAGACATCAATGACTTCCAACATCGGTCACGTTCAGCTCCCGGGCCTCGCTTGGGAGATCGCCGCTGATATTCACTTCCCGCCCGGATTCGATAAATCACGCCGGTACCCGGCAATTGTCAGCGCCCACCCGATCGGCAGTTGTAAGGAGCAGACCGCCGGGGCTGTGTACGGGGCTCAGCTGGCTCAATCAGGTTTCATAGTCCTTGTCCCCGACGCAAGCTTCCACGGCGGAAGCGGCGGCGAGCCGCGCTTCATCGAGGACCCCACCATGCGCGTACAGGACTTCAGCTACGTCATCGACTATCTTGTGACCCTGCCCTACGTGGATGAACAGCGTATCGGGCTTGTCGGTATCTGCGGAGGCGGCGGTTATGCGGTGAATGCGGCGATGACCGAGCGCCGCATTCGCGCGCTCGGTACGGTAGTTGCGGCTAATTACGGACGGATGATGCACGAGTCTCCCATGAACTGGGACCCGATCGGCGCCCTCGAAGCCATCGCCGCCCAGCGGACCGCTGAGGCGCGAGGACAGCAGCCCCGCATCGACGACGCGCTTCCCTCCTCTCCAGAGGAGGCCCAGGAAAAAGGGCTGACCGAAATCGATCTGTACGAAGCGACCGAATACTACCGCACCGATCGCGGGCGGAAACCCAGCGGAGACAACCTCTCCCTGTTCTCCCGCCAAGCTACCGCTGTCGGTTGGGACGCCTTCCACCGGGTGGAAGTTCTCCTCACCCAGCCCCTTTGCATCGTTGTGGGCGACAAGCCAGGGGCGTGGGGCTCGTACCGCGACGGTGTAGAGCTGTACCGACGTGCAGCTTCACGCCACAAGGAGTTAGTCGTTGCCGAGGGATACTCGCATTACGATCTCTACGACCAACCCGAGCCGGTGAAAATTGCACTTGATCGGCTCGTACCTTTCTTCAAACAGCACCTCACTGACTGAGGGCCAACGCGCACCCTTTCGCGCCTTGAGGGCAAGAGGCGCTGTCATGGTTCAGGAGCGGACCGTCTTCAAGTGGCAGGACCGCACAGTTAGAGATTGTTTCGGTCCATCGACCTCCGGATTGGTGAATCCCGTTGTCCGGCTGGGCCAACCGCACCTGGCAGGGCGGCTGAACACCCTTGGAGGGACTTGGGCTCAAGAAAAGCTGCCGGAGCGGGGGTCAATGGTCCATTCGTCGCGCCACTCAAGTTGAGCGATGCCGTCATGGATGTGAAGAGGGAGCCACACCGGGGCAGAATGAAAGAGGTCGTTTCTGTCCCAGCGGTCGCCGACGTAGACGTAGCTTGTCGTACTAGCTCCGTTGATCGGAACCACGGTGGAGATTTGCGAGTCGTACGTTGCCGAACCAGATGGGGCGAAATCGCGCCAATCGCTCCAGGGGCCGGCTGGGGATGGTGCAGTTGCATACTGGTTATCGTTTGAGGACCAGCCGGTGAGTTCTGAGCCGAAGAGGTAGTAGCGGCCATCGACTTTCGCCATGGCCGGTGACTCATATCCGTGAGGCCCGAGCGGGTAATTCCTGTCAGCGCTCAGGGTTGTCGAAACTACTTCCTCGATGGACAAATAGTCTGCCGCTAGTAGGTATATGTGGAGGACGTGGTCGCGGTCCTCACTGAGGAGGTAGCCGGAGCCGTCGTCATCGGCGAAGACACCAATGTCGCGAAGACACCAATGTCACGGCTGAGATTGCCCAGAGGACGCTCAGAACGCAAGTACCGGTAAGGGCCCTCGGGCCTCTCCGCGATAGCCCAGCCCACCCGAGCATCGGAATAATCCTCTGCATCCACGTGGAGAAACATCACGTAGATGCCTGCCGGGTTCCTCAACACCTTGGGCCGCTCAACCACGCGACCCGGTAATAAGTCCGGAATATCCGGGCACACCGCCAGGGCATGTCCATGACTCGTCCAGGAGGCCAAGTCCGGAGATGAGTAGCAAGCCACTCCCCCGAAACTTCCGCCATTGCTTTTATCCTCACCCCACGCGAAGAACCTGTCGCCGAAGCGCTGGATTCCAACGCCATGCAGCTGCGCAACCTCCCCGTTTTGGTCGAGGAAGAGCTTCCCCGGTGAAATCTTCCCGCGCTTTGCATACGAGTGCATTGATGCCATTTCTCTTAGAGCCACGATTGCGAGGCCGCCCGGGAGCACGACAACGGCGCCTACATGGCAGTCGAGGAGCCGGAATCGGGAGCCGACCGAGCACAAAACCTTGACAATCCTAGCGCTATGTAACTAGTTTCACTACTGTATTGGCTGCGGGAGGAAGCACTGAACGGCGCAGTAACGAAGGGTAGGGGCTGATGCACAGCGAGACGTTTTCGGTGGACTCGGTCGAGGAACTAGAGGCGAAACTCAACGCGGCTATCGAATCGGCCGCCACAGCGGCACAAGGCCGCTCGCGGCAAGGAGTGCTTGTAACCCGGCACAGCTACTCATGCTTTACCATTTCGCTCTCTGAGGAGGTTCCCTTCGGGCAGATCCGGGAAGATGACAGGACCGACCAACACGGAAAACCTTCTGCTGAAGCCAGCGAGCAGGCCTAATGGCGCGCATCGACATCATCTCTGGCGGCCAGCGCTATGCGGACCCGTGGCATCCCTTCAGCGCAACATCAAAGGCGATGGCTGGCCTACTGGCCACGCGCGACCACCATGTAAGCATCTCCGATAACCCCGACAAGGCGTTCGCTGGACTGGTCGACGACAGTGCGCGCCCTGAGCTCCTGATCGTGAATATCGGCAATCCAGCCGACGGGTTGCCGACACCGGAGGCCGCCGAAGGCATCAAAACCTACACTGGAGCAGGCCATCCATTGCTGGCCATGCATTCAAGCCTGACGGCGTTCCCCCAGTGGGATGAATGGGAAGAGGTACTCGGGGGCCGGTGGGTCCGCGGGGTCAGCATGCACCCACCGAAAGACAAGGCCAGCATTCGTATTCTTCCTAGTGGCCATCCGGCCGCACAAGGCATGCCACCTGCCTTCGATGTGCACGACGAACGCTACAGCTACCTGCGCACTGAGCCAGGGGTGCATGTTCTTGCCGAGCACGACCATGACGGCCTATCCCACCCTTTGGTGTGGGTGAATCAGCAGGGGTCGAGCGAAGTGGCCTGCGATGCGCTGGGCCACGACGAGGACTCGTATTCAGCTCCTGGCCGAGTTGCCCTTTTGCTGTCGGTGGTCGATTGGCTACTCAGAGAACGGCAGGCAGACCGGCCGGCCGAGTCGGAGGTTTAGCCGGGGTCCTCTTCCCCCTTGCTCCAATTAGCAGTGCCTATAGTGAGCTCTGACTTTGGAATTTGATTGAAGCGAGATCGCTCTGAAACTAGTTGAACGTCGGATAGCATGAAACTGTGTCACAAGCGGAAGCCCCGGGCGCTGAGATCGTGTCTCAGCGGGTGAAGCGCCGCGGCCCCGCTCCTGCCAGCCGCACCAACCTGAGGGCAGTTGCCCAGCATGCAGGTGTTTCGGCGGCGACCGTATCCAGGGTTCTTGCGGACTCTGAAAGTGTCCGCCCTGAGACCCGCGACAAGGTGCTCCGCTCGGTTGCTGAACTTGGGTACGTAGTGAACGGGCTCGCCCGGGCGATGACCGGCCGTGGAAAGCAGATCGTGGCGTTCCTGGTCAGCGAAATGGTCGGTCCGTCCTTCGCGGCCCTGGCCAACGGCGTCGAACAAGTCGCATCGGAGAACGATGCCATGTTCGTTCTGTGCACTACCCACGGCGACGCGGAACGAGAACTTGAATGGGTCACCCTGATGGCGCAGCAGAGGGCGGCAGCAGTCCTCCTCGTGGGCGCTTCCCCCATGGGCGAGCAGCACACGTCCAGGCTAAAGCGCTACCTCCAGGAACTGGACCCGGTGGGCACCAGACTCATACTCTGCGGGCACCCACCCTCGCCGGACCTGCCCCGGATCGCCAGTATCTCCTACGACAACCATGGCGGAGCCTACGAATTGACACGCCACCTGACGGACCTGGGGCACCGGAAGATCCTCTTCGTCGGCGCAGAACCCAACCAGTCGACCGTCAGCGACCGCCTCGCCGGTTACCAAAAGGCCCTGGCGGATGCTGGAATCGCTGCGGATGACGAGTTGATCATCGGCGGCCCATTCACGATCGATGGCGGTTACGACGGCATCACTCTCGCCATGAATCGGAACCTTGACTTCACGGCGGTGTTGGGCGCCTCTGATGCCGTGAGCATTGGAGCGTTGCGGGCCCTGAAGCAGGCCGGGAAGGCCGTCCCAGGGGATGTTTCCCTTGTCGGCATCGATGACGTACCTCTCACTGCGGACCTGACTCCGGCCTTAACCACAGTTCACGTTCCCTTCGAAGAACTTGGAAGAATGACCGCTGCGGTCGCCCTGGGTCTAACGGGAGAGCAAGCCGAGCACATCGAATTGAAGACCGAACTGGTCATTCGAGAATCAACAGGACACCCGCCCGTCACCGAGTGACTGAGGTCACAATTTTCCGCCTCAGTACTTGACCTTGACCGACGATGTAACTAGTTTCTTTAACGGCGCTGTCCCATCTCGGCGCAAACCCAAACTTCTAGGGAGAATGCAATGCGGCAATTTTCCATCGGTGGCGGCGGCACAGACGTCGCCCCTGAACGGCCGAGTAGGGCCAGTCATCGAGGCAGGCCTCGATCCTCCGCAAAGGCCCTTCTGGCCGGCGCCCTCACGATGATCTTCGGAGTCGGTCTCCTGGCCCCCCTACCGGCATCGGCCGAGGAAACGGAGCAGCAGGCTCTTCCTGCCATCACTGAAACGGTAAGCGCAGAAGGATTTGCCCATCCGGGCGTGGGCCTGACCGCCGACCACCTGCAGAACGCGCAGGCCCAGGTGAAGGCCGGTGTCGAACCGTGGGCAAGCTACTACGAGGCGATGGCGCAGACCAAGTACGCGGCACGGGACTATGTTGCCGAGAACCAGGGCCCGACGGACGACCAGCCGAAAAGCGATGCCTACAACCAGGTGTCCATGCGCTCAATGGCACACACCGACAGTCTGGGCGCGCTGACACAGGCTCTCATGTACGTGATGACAGGTGATGAGACTTACCGCGCCAACGCTCTGCACGTGATCCGCACATGGAGCAGCCTCGACCCGGCCAAGTACCAGTACTTCAACGACTCGCACATCCACACCGGCGTGCCGCTGTATCAGTTCCTCACGGCAGCGGAAATCCTCCGCGCCACCGACCCCGTCAATGACTCCCTCGACGGTTACGACCTGCGGTGGACAGAACGCGACCAGCAGCGCGCAGAAGACAACATGGTCCGCCCGACGATAGAGACTTTCCTCTTCTCACAGAACCGGCTGTGGAACCAGCACCTCTACGGCGTCATCGGCATGGTGGCAGGTGCCATCTTCCTGGACGATCCGGAACTCTACGCTGAGCGCGTCGAATGGTTCTCCGTGAACGCCACCTTCGAGCCCACCGGAACCATCAACGGCGGTGACGTCAACGGTGGACTGGCCTCAGTCATCCGAGAAATCAAGGCAAATAACCCGCTCAACCCGTACGGCCACGACTTCGTTCAGCTCGTTGAGATGGGCCGGGACCAGGCTCACTCAGAAGGTGACATCACCACCCTGACCGCCATCGCCCGCATGGTGAACAATCAGGGCACCCTCCTTGACCCCGTGCACGGCACCGTCTCCGACGCACCGGACGCAGTTACTCCCTACGCATTCCTGGACAACCGCCTCCTCGAAGGCGCAGATGCGTTCGCTCAGTTCATGATGGGCGAGGAAGTGCCCTTCATCGACGTCTCCGGAGGCTCCAGCAAGCTGTCCCAGGCCTACCGCGGCCGGCTGCGCGACATGCTCAGCGAGCTGTACTACCAATACAGCTACGTCGAAGGCATCGACGTGGCAACTGAAGCTCCCTTCCTGGCCGAACTGCACGCGAACAGCGATGGCCCGCTCTACTACTACGGGCCAAAGGTGGAGAACTTCTGGAACCCGCGCGGCTCCGACTTCACCGGCGCAGAATACTGGGCCGCTTTCCCCGCCGAGCTGGCGCAGCAGGACGTCCAGGTGCCGCCACTGGCCGACTCTGCTGAAGTGCCGGTGAACCGTTACGGCCACGTCGTCGGTTCAGACGCCAAGCACATGGACTCCGAAGAAGAAAGCTTCATCCGGCTGCAGTCCAAGAAGGACGATGCCACTGTCGCTGTCCGCCGCATGGTCTGGTCCGATACGAAAACCACTTCGCTGGTGGGCATCCGCGTGCGCACCAAGGGCCACGCCGTCCTGCAAGCCAAGAGGACTGCCACCTCCGAGCCGTTCGCCGAAATCTCACTGCCGGACACCCAGGGCAAGTGGACCTACGTCTGGCTTGACCTGGACTCAAGGAAAATACCCAGCAGCCAGATTGGCGAGAACATTCTCTACCTGCGAGCCGAGGGAAACACACCTCAGGTGGACATCGCAGGCGTCCTCAGCCAAGCAAACGGGATCCTGACCCCTCCTGTGTTCGCAGCCTCACCGCGGCTGAACCTGGTCGCTGTCGCCGGCGAGCAGCTCTCACACAAGATCTCAGTTACCGACCCCGACTCCACCCCCTCGCTCAGCCTGCAGGGCGAACCGCGCGGCGCATCGATCAATGCGGACGGTGTTCTGACCTGGACCCCCGGTGCCGGGGCACCTGCTGAGGACATCCTCGTCATCGCCACGGACGGAAAGAGCACCACAACACTGCCCGTCGGTATCACGGTGGCAGCTGACCGCAGCGGCGCGATCGACACGATTCTGGCCGACCTGCAGGAACCGGCCCATTACACGACGTCGACCTGGCGCCCAGTGGAAGCGGCCAGGGATGCCGCTACCGCAGCGATCGGCACCGCAGACACCGCCGGCTTCTACAAGCTCCTGGAGGAGCTGCGGCTAGCAGTTGAGAGCCTCGAAGAACTGAACCCACGCCTGTCTGATGGATCCTTGGACTTCACCCGAACCGCGACCTCCCCGCAGATCACCAACTCCGCGTTGGCAACCCTGACCGACGGGTCCAATCAGACCACCTGGGGCGACCAGCGAGTCCTGTCCGCGGTGCTCGACTTCGGCCCTGCCTACCGGGTGAGCGCTGACCGCTTCGGCTTCCTCGCACGTGATACGTTCACCAACCGCGCCGAAGGCACGAATGTCTACGGTTCAAACGACAACGCGAACTGGACGCTGCTCACCGAACAGCCCAACGTCGGCCGGGACGATGAAATCGAGTACATCAACGTCCGCGAGGAGGTCAGGGACGAAAGGTTCCGATTCCTCAAGCTGCAGGTCGACGAACCCGGTGTGGCAAGCGACCCGCTCTTCCCCGGCATCTGGACTCTCTCCGAATTCCGGATCGACGGTTCACGATCCGAAGCGGTTGGCATCATGGACACCGTCACTGTGGGATCACCCGATGCAGTTGCCGGCCGAGTAGTGGCCGGGGACGTGGTGGAAGTGCGCTTCACCGGGGAAACCGGGAACACCAACGTCTCGACCAACATCCTTGGCAAGCCCGCGACCGTAACTGCGGAAGGCCCCGGCTCCTGGGTTGCACGACGCACGCTCGGGGAAGGCGAAGGCGTAGGGTCGCTGGTGTCCTTCAACATCAACTTCACCACCCCTGACGGACGCACCGCAGACCCTGTGTCAGCATCCACGGACGGGTCCTCCCTGTACGTCTCCACGGACTCCGGACTGGTCGACTCAGCCTTTGCTGAGGCGAAGGTGACCAGCCCCGACCTGGTATCGAGCAGCACCCACGCGACTGATGCAGCCAAACTATTCGACGGCAATGCTGCCTCCTTCACGGACACCCGTCTGCACAGCGGAGCCCACGCACTCACCTGGGACTTCGGGCACGGCGGCTCCGTGCAGCTCGACGCCGCCGAGATCCTCGTCCGTCAGGACGGCTTCGGGATCTCGCGCATCAAGGACCTGCGCCTCGAGGGCTCCAACGACGGCCGCACCTGGTCTCGTCTCACTCCGGCTCCGCCGAAGGGGACGCTCGCGTGGCAGCAATGGGTAATCCGAGATACCGCTCAGTACCGCTACGTGCGCCTCATCAATGGGGACATCATGGGAGTTGCCGAGCTGCGGCTGTACGGTGAGCACACTCCCCCGACTGCCCCTATCAGTGGTGTGGCGATCAAGTCCTCCGGACCCGTAAGCAACTACGCGGTCGCAGGAGACACGGTGACGCTGGACGTCACGACCCGCGAACCCCTTGAGGGTCTCACCGCGGTCGTCAACGGTGTGGCAGCCGAGCCCGTCGAAGCCGTCTTCACCCCAGTGAACGGGGATCCGCTCCGGCAGCAGGCATCCGTCCCCGTTTCTGAAGCGCAAGCCGGGTCAGATGTGACCTTCCAGATCAGCTACACGGGAGCATCGGGAGAACCGATGAGCTCAACCACCAACGACTCATACGTGAGGCTCGGAACAACTCAGGGCCATCTGGGCGACGTTACCGCGAAGGCCAAGATGATCACCCTGACGGGTGCTGACGACACCTCCACCGTCGCCCGCCCACGGAACCTGTTCGATAACAACCTCGCGACCGCCACCGATGCGCGCGTGGTGAACGGTTCTGCGGACATCATCTGGGACTTCGGTGCTGCGAAGGTCTCAGTCGATCGAGCGGAGCTGGCAGTGCGTCAGGACAACTTCGGTTTGACTCGCATCAGCGAGATGCAGCTCATGGGCTCGAATGACCTCACCACCTGGACTCAGGTCGCCGGAACCCCGCAGAAGACCCTTCGCTGGCAGGACCTGCCGACAGGTGACGGGGCAGGAACCCAGTTCCGCTACCTGCGCCTGACCAACAGGACCATCCTCAACGTGGCCGAACTCAAGCTCTACGGAACGTTGCAATAAGCCCGAACCCATCCCCCGACATGACGGCGGCTTCTGCTCCTGCGGAAGCCGCCGTCATTCATGCCCCCAAGCCCGCACCTAAGGAGCTGGTAAGAATGACCCACATCGAGTGGAAAACCAACGGCCTGTACATACGGCTGGCCGCACCCTCGGATGCTCCCATCTCACTGGAGTACCTGGCCCCGTCTACAGCGGACTCTTCACTGATCCGGGGCTCGCAGTCCCTAGTGGAACTTTTCACCTCGCGCGAGCAGCGCGGAAGGACAAGCCAGGGTTACGTCCGCTCGGCGGTGGGCGATCGGCTTCGCTACCAGGAACACAATGAAGGCACGTACGGGTCGGAGCAGGTCCTGACGATCCGTCAGCGCGACGACGACACAGGGCTGGAGGTTGAAACCGAACTCTCGGTGCCAGATGACGCAGCAGCCGTGACCGTGCAGCACACCGTGCGGAACTCCTCTGACTCCACAGTCACCCTCACAGCCGTATCGTCTCTGTCCGTCGGCATCGGTGAGCACGAAGACATCGCCAATGAGCTCGATCTGCTGTGGGGTGAAAGTGAGTGGCTGGCCGAAGGCCGGTGGCACGAGGTGCCGCTCCGGTCCGTTGTCCCCAGACTGGGACTGCCGATCCATGCCCAGAACGGCCGCGGCCGGTACAGCCTTACCAGCCATGGCGCATGGTCAACGGGCGAGTTCCTTCCGATCGGCGTGATGACCGAACGCACCTCCGGCCTGGCGTTGGCCTGGGAAATCGAAACAAGTGCAGGATGGCATTGGGAGTTGGGACAGGGCCTCGACGGGCTCTACCTGAGCGCCCTCGGACCCACCGACATCGAGCATCACTTCGCGACAAGCATCGCCTCCGGCGGACAGTTCACCTCTGTACCAGCCACGCTGGCGGTATCGTCGGCAGGCCGTGACGGGGTCGTAGCGGAGCTGACTGCCGCACGTCGTGCACGACGGCGAGTTCGTCCCATCGATGCGACGCTCCCGGTGATCTATAACGACTTCATGAACACACTGATGGGCGATCCAACCACCGAAAAACTCCTCCCCCTCATCCAGGCGGCCGCGGACGCTGGAGCCGAATACTTCTGTATCGACGCCGGCTGGTTCGCCAAGGATGCAACCTGGTGGGACAAGGTCGGCGAATGGAGGGAGGACCCCGAGCGGTTCACCGGCGGTCTGCGCGCAGTTATCGATTCCATCCATGCACGAGGAATGCGCTCGGGACTGTGGCTGGAACCGGAAGTCATCGGCGTCAACAGCCCGATAGCCGACAGCCTGCCTCGCGAAGCGTTCTTTATCCGCCACGGTGAGCGCGTCGTGGAAGACCGCCGCTACCACCTCGACTTCAGACACCCTGCCGCCCGCGAGCACCTAGACCGCACCGTCGACCACCTCGTAGCCACCTACGGGATCAGCATGCTCAAACTCGACTACAACATCAACCCAGGGGTGGGAACCGACCTCGACGCCACCGGGGCGGGAGAAGGGCTGTTGGGTCATACCCTCGCCTACCGGGACTGGTTGCTCTCCCTGTACGAGCGGCACCCCGACCTGCTCCTAGAGAACTGCAGTTCAGGTGCCATGCGGATGGACCAAAACTTGCTGGCGGTCACTCATCTCCAGTCCACGAGCGATCAACAGAACTACGAGCTGTACCCGCCCATTGCCGTCTCCGCTCCCCTAAGCCTGCTACCCGAACAGAGTGGCAACTGGGCATACCCCACCCCGGAGATGACCCAGGAGGAAACAGTCTTCGCGATGGCTTCGGGCCTGGCCGGCCGTCTCTACCTCTCCGGATTCCTGCACACGCTCCGTCACGAGCAGCAACAACTCGTGGCCGAAGCAGTGGCACTGCACAAGGCATGGCGCGGCAACCTCAGCCAGTCATCTGCGCGCTGGCCGCTCGGGCTGCCCGGGTGGGATGACAACATCCTGCTGGTGGAACTCGAGACGGCAACCGATGCCCTAGCCGTCGTCTGGTCGCGCGGAAGCGGCGAGGAAATCGAGCTGCCCTACGCAGCGATGGATCAGGTTTACCCTGCTGCCGAACCGGCCTGGCGAATTCGGTACACGCCTCAGGGCCGTGCTCTGCTGGATGTCCCAGACGGGCGCTCTGCAAGGGTCTTCCGCGTCCGCCGATAACGCCATACCGGAGAGCCGCCACCCTGTGAATAACGGGATGGCGGCTTCGGATTCAGCAGCATCACGTGCCCACTTCTCGTGCTTACTGAGCTAGGGAAGGTCGCCCCTATAACCTGAGTGGAGATGCGGGAAGAGGTTGCCGGAAGGATTTGGGGAATCGTGCCAGATGTATGGGGGGCCAAGTGGTGGGACGCTTGGCAGGCCTTTGGAACCATTGGCGCTGTAGCCATCGCACTCTTGTTGGCGCTCTACGAAGGCGTACGGGCCCGTCGAGCGGAGAAGACGCTTACTACTGAGCGACGGCAACGACTGGAGTCGGACAGGTTCGCAACAGCAGCCTTGGTCTCGGCGTGGGTGGAAACATGTTACGTACCGTCACCAGACGGAACGCATTACCTTCGTCGGGGAACCCTTCACTTAGCCAATGAAAGCAACGAACCAGTATTTGACGTTCACGTGACCGTTGGAATTGGCCAACCTGCTACCCAAATTGGCCCGCTCTCGGTTCCCACCCCAATCCCAGTACTCCCCCCTCGACGCCACCGTTCTTGGGACATATCACTTGGCTTATTGGCCTTTGGCGGAGGACTGCAAATCCCCTCTGAACCCCTTGCGAGGGTTTGTTTTTCTGACGTCCAACAGGTCCGCTGGAAGCGTGATTTCCAGGGTCAGCTCAGCGAGTTAACCGGCGGGGAGCCGGACCAGAGGCCAAGCGAGGATGAAGGACTTCGACAACTGGGGGATCCCTTCAACTCCTTCAGTCCCATATGGACCGCCATGGCGTTCCTAGAGCTCATTCGACGCGACGACCCTCCGGCGACTGCTTCTGAATTGGAGCCCTACTACGCAGAGAACGCTACTGGTTGGAAAACACTTGACGACTCTGCCGTTCGAGCAATCGGCGAGGAACTCGCCGATTACGGCATGGCAGCGCACGTTTGGTACCCAGCGCCCCAGGTGGCGTATGTACGGCTGGTCCATGAGGAAGACCAGAAGTTCCTTCCTTCTGCCGCTGGCTACGTTGAAGTTCGAGTTCAGATTATTACGCTCGTATTCTATGCAGGGCTCGGCTGGCGAATCTTCAGCGTCGGAGCCGGAGCCACCGAACCTGACTGGATTGAATTTCCTCCCGGCGCCATAGCAGACGATCCTCGGCAACCTGGTTCGACGGAAATGCCTCCATCCCGCTAACTCTTCAATCTCCCTTCTGATGAACCACCGATCCGGCTGAAGTATTTAGGACTAACCAAATGACAGAAGTTCCGCACAAACTCGCCGCCGGCAGCATGGGCGAATCCGTAGCGCGAGTGGTATTTCAACGTATTGGTTGGGCTCCCCCGGCGAAGATAGACCAAGACATCGGCGACGATCTGATCACATTCGCACGCGATCGGTCCGTCAGCGACGAGCCCTCGAAGACCTACGATCTCAGCGCACCAGTATTTTTGCAGGTGAAAGCGAGCTATACGGAGTACGACAAGCCAACTCATACGGTGAACGGGAGAGAAGGCTGGTGGTTCTCCGAGTCGGACACTGACCACTTTGATCACTGGCTGATGTTCGGTCTTCCATACCTTTTGGTACTTGTCGACCTTACGAAGGAGCTTGCGTACTGGACCCACATCACCGGTTCTGAGATCAAGGCGACGGGGAAGGGGCGCAAGGTATTCGTGCCTTCCGACCAGCGCGTAGAGGAAGCATCACTTGAGGCGTTGAACGCGATAGCAACAGGGCATCGGTCATCGTCCTTGGAAGGCAGCGCTTGGGCGGGAGTGCTTGAGAACCTCGTGCCAGCGGCACGCCTTCGCAATGCCCTCGTCATGCCCCGTCTTGTCGCGCCACACCCCAATCGTCAGCCCAGCAAAATAAGCTACGAGCAAGCGACCGCCATGCTTCTTCGCAACCGCATCAATGACCTTAGAGATGCTTCGGAGAAAGGCTTATGCCCGGCCCCCGACGCGTGGAAACAGCATCGGCAATGGGGCTGGAGATTCGTCGGTGCCCTCCGCACCCTGATAATGGACGAGGATCGTTCAGAGCTCGATGAACTGTCCTCTGCCTCAGCACCCAAGAGGCTGACGTTTGAGCGGGATGCCTGCAATATCGTCAGAGCTTGTTCAGCTCACGCCGAAGGACACACTGCTGAAGCAGTGCAGCTACTCGACGTGCGTCCTAACACCAAAATCGCCGATAGAGGATGGATGCATGCGCAGCGTGCACACATGCTCTTCGAGCTAAACGAATCAAGAGCAGCTGCCAAAGCCGCTCAGGACGCTCTGATCACGCTCAGATCTCTAGGAGGAGACCTTTCGGTCAGCGCAATTAGAGGCGGTTGCGCGGCAATTTTGTACTCCCTTGCAGAGCTGGGAACAGGTGATTTAGAGGGGACTGTAGCCGCACAGGACAACGCCGTTTCTTGGTGGCGTGCACAGGACACAAGCTACGCTCTGACTACAGCGCTGAACGATAAATTTAGGGAGTGGTCGGATGATGGTTCCGTCACGTTCAGGACGGTCGACCCTATAGATGAGCTGAACACGGCAGCGCTTAACGCCGCGTTCTCCGCCAACTGGAGCAGCTGGCGTCATCTTTCTTTTCTTATGGCTCAACTCGTACTCACCGGAACCAGGGATCCGGAGTTTGCTCAAGAGGCTCTGGCACTAATCGCCCATACCGGCCAGAAGAAGGCAGCAAAAGCGGCAGCACGTCGGCTATGGATTGGGGGGCCGCTAGATGCACTGCGAGGAGCCTCGTCGCGCTTAGCTGGAGAGGACTGGTCAAGGCGCTCAGAGGGTGCAGTCATGGGGATACTCGCCCATGGAGGTGACCTGCTATCACCGGAACTTGCAGACAGTGCGGTGGCCCGCATACTCGATGTGCTGCGAGCTGATGGACCGGTCCGTCAGCTCGGTCACGAATGGGCCGATCGCTGGAGTGAGATTGGTGCCGCCCTTAGCAGGCTCCTGTCTGCTGCGTCAGAGAAGTCCCACCGCGCTTGTGCCGACCTTATATGCTCCCACTTCGCAGAATCATGGGGGCATGCGACAGCTGCGATTCGCATAGCAACACATCTAGACTTTTCGCTTTTGGAAGGCGAAGTAGCCCAGAAGGTTTGTGATGTTGCCCTGATGCGCGACGATGCATGCCGTTACGAACTGCTTGAGATCCTTGCCCCGCAACTTCCGGCAGCGATGGAGATGTTGCGGAACTTCGCCAGTGACGGAGTAACGTCAGCTATTCACAGTCTTCTCGTGGTCGATCCAACCGCGGCCGAACATTATCAGCAGCTGGGCAGGTCTGCAGCAGTCGCGGTTGAGAAGGCAGTTGTTGCCGCGAGAGGCGTTGAAGGCAACCTCGTCTACAGCTACGGCGACTTCGATCACTTGCATGACCTCGCTGTGGCAGCTTTGAAGACCGAGAACGATCAGCTTTGGGAACAAGTCCTATCCGCGCTCCATGCCAACGTCCTTCCGACGGACCAGTTGTTCAGAACTTTGGAACTACTCGCCATTCGTTTCCGAGACCTTCCTGATTTCGTTAGAAAGCGGGTCGCCGAGATCGCGCCAGAGCTGTCCGCGGTGAAGAGTCTTCTCGCTCACGACGCTGACTCTGCCCACAACGCTGGTTTCAGAGCGGCGCTGACTGCCCTTCAGATAGCTACTGGTCAGTTCACGGAGCATGAAGTGCTCATCAGGCTCTTGCAGTTCCGGCGAGATGATCCAGCCAACTTCGCTAGACTTCTCAAATTCTGGAATAGCCCTCAGAAGTTATCTCTTCTAGCCACCCTGGCAGCTGACTCGAATCCGCAAGTGCGCGCCCATGCCGTTTACGCGCTAATCGACTTCGCAGACGAACGGGCTGAGAATGTAGATGAAATTGGCGTTTTAGTTGTGGTCGCACTAGGTCTAAGTGAGGGAAGCCTGATGCACAACGCTGCAGCATCAGCGCTCAATGCTTCGAACAAACAAGGCCTTCAGGAGGTTCGCGCTGTCCTGATGGCGCATCCATCCGCTCTGATCCGGAATAAGGTTGTACCCTCGCACTTGACCGATGATAACCGTGAGAGCGTAAGTTGATCTTTCAGCCGGCGCCTACCAGTAGTGGCCGGCCACTTGGGGACCGATGCACTAGCCGCATTCTCTTCAGAAACGTGTGCCGAGGCGTGGGTGCGGTTCACTCACCAGATCGTTGCGATTTCACGATGCAGTATTGAGCGCTCGGGGACAATGAAAGCCGCCGTTCCCCGCGTAAGGAACGGCGGCTTTCGCTTGAACGGATTGCTACTTCAGCGCACCGAGCGACACACCAGACTTCCAGAACCTCTGCATGGCCAGCATGAAGACAGCGAGTGGGATCACGGCCAGCAGCGAGCCGGTGATTACGAGAGCGGTGAAGTCGAACTCGCTGGCTGCGTTGGTCTGGCTCTGCACGAGCCAGTTGTACAGACCCAGGGACATGGTCCACTTGTCCGATCCCTGCAGCATGGTCAGGGGCAGGAAGAACCCGTTCCAGGAGCCGACGAACGCCAGCAAGAAGATGGTGGCGCCGGCGGTGGTCAGCATACGGACGACGATCTGGAAGAAGATTCTTACTTCACCAGCACCGTCGATTCGTGCTGCTTCGATCAGTTCCGGCGGGATCGCTCCCTCGATGTAGACCTTGGCGAGGTACACGCTGAAGGGCGATATGAAGGTTGGGATGAGGACCGCCCACACGGTGTTGACCAGTCCCACTTCGGAGAAGAGGAGGTACAAGGGCAAGGTGAGCATTGCGTAGGGGATGAGGAATGAGCCGATGACCAGTGCCAGGGAGAGCCGCTTGCCGGGGAATTCGAAGCGGGCCAGCCCGTAGCCGGCGGCGATCGCGATGATGGTTCCGACCAGCGAGCCAACGCCTGCGTAGAGCAGGGAGTTGAGAGTCCAGGTGATGAATACGCCGTTCTGGTACTCGAAAATCTGGCGCAGGTTCTCGAACAGATTGAATTCGGCGAACAGCAATCCGCTGGTGCTGATCATGTCTTGCTGGTTTTTCGTCGCTGAGACGATCAACCACCAGACCGGTGCAACCGAGTAAATGAGGAACAGCACCAGCCCGACTAGGACCAGCAGTCGGGAGGCGCGGCTCGATTGCGCGCCTGCGGGCAGGTCGTCGTCTGCTGGCCTCTGGCGCTTGATTTTTTTGCTTGCGAGGGCTGTCCCGCTCAACGGGGTGGCGGTTGTTGTCGGGGTCATGCCTGTGGCCTATTCGTGAGTTTGTAGAAGAGCGCCGACGCCGCGCCGACGACGATTGCGAGGATGACGGAGAGGGCAGCGGCGTAGTTGTAGTTGCCGGCCGTGAATGCCTGGTTGAAGATCATCATGATGGGCGTGAAGTTCGAGCTGACCGTTTCCGGCGAACTGACACGGAAGATCAGCGGCTCATTGAAGATTTGCAGCATGCCGATAATCGAAAGCATCCCGGTCAGTACGAGAGCTGACCGCACGAATGGCACCTTGATGGACAGGGCGATGCGCAGTTCGGAGGCTCCGTCTAGGCGGGCGGCTTCGAACAATTCCCTGGGCACAGAACGCAGGGAGCTATAGATGATAAGCATGTTGAAGCCGATGCCGCACCATGTCAGCAGGTTGCCGATGGACAGGAACAGGAGGTCCGGTGAGAAGAAGTTGAGGTCCGCGCCGAGAGCCTCCCCGGCCTGGGTAAGCGGGCCGAGCCGTGGCGAGTAGAGGTAGAGCCAGATCAGCGCGGCGACGATGCCTGGGATCATGTAGGGGATGAGAAGTCCCATCCGGAAGAAGGCGACCTTGCGGCCGTGCATGGCGTCCAGCAGCAATGCCATCACCAGGGACAAGATGAGCATCAGTGGGATCTGGACGAGGGCGAAAATGGTCACCCGCAGCATGGAGTCCCAGAAAACCGGGTCTGCGATACCGCGAACGAAATTGTCCGCTCCGACGAACTCGGTGACTGCTCCGCCTAGACCCGCGCCGGATTTGCGTTCTGAGTAGAAGCTCTGCACCAGCGCGTAGATGAACGGGAGTGCGAAGACGGCCAGGAACCCGGCGAAGAAGGGTGCGGTGAAGAGAAAACCTTTGAGCCCTCGTGCTCGGTTCCAACTGAGTCCGCGCTTCCGGTTCCGAGCCACCGGTTCCTTCCGTGGTGCTCTTGCCGGCCGGTGTGAGCTGAGGTCAGCCGGCCGGTCGCGAACGGTCTGCTTGCTCATCGCGCGACCGCCCCTCCGCGGCTTATGGGCCTTTCGCCGCCGAGTGTTTCGCTGAACATACTTGCTCCTTCGCAACTGCCGGGATGATCTCACCCCGGATGAATCCTTGTTCTGTTTGGTAGCTCGGCGGTGTGCTTTACTGAACACACCGCCGAGCTAAGGCTTTACTCCGTGACGGAGATGCCGCTTTGTTCGAGGTCCTTGACGATCCAGTCCTGCATGAATGGCGCGATGTCGGCGACCTTGATCTCGCCGGCGACGGCCTTGCCCCACTGGTCGGCCAGAACTTCGAATGCTGCAGCGGTGTTCGGGCCGTAGGTCCAATCACCCTTCTGCGTCTCTACAGCGTTCTGCACCGTCGGCTCCCATGAATCCGTGTGATCACCGAGGAGTTTTGTGGGTTCAGTTTCGTCGATGAACGGAGCAGGGTCCGCGACGGCGGGGAACCAGCCGGCACCCTCGATCTGGTTGGCCAGGAGGGCGACTGCCTCCTCATCGGTGGCCATCCAGTTGGCGAAGAACGCTGCAGCCTCGGGATCCTCACACTGGGTCTCGATGCCGTACACCCGGGTGAAGGACACGTTTGCAGGGTCCTCGCCCTCGAAGGTCGGGTTGGGGGCAGCTTCCCACTCTCCCAGTCCGGAGGTCAGGTTGTTCTGCATGCCGGCGGTCTGCCAGGTGGACAGCTGCCGGGAGGCGATTGCGCCGTCGTTGTATTCCTGCATCATGGCTGCGTACTCGGCGTAGGAAATGCTTTCGACGATCTCATTATCGATCATCTGCTGAATGGTGTCCGCGGCACGGGACGTAGCTTCGCTGTCGACGTCGACCTTCCAGCTGTCGCCTTCCAGCTGCCACCACTGCGCGCCGGCCTGCCAGGCAAGGTAGACAAAGGTGGTGTAGTCCTCAGGAGCCAGGTTGTAGATCTTCGAACCGTTCTCGTTCAGGACCTTGCCTGCCTCGATGAACTCTTCCCACGTGGTCGGGTACTCCAGGCCAGCTTCCTCGAAGACACGTGAATTGAAGAGCATGAATGCGGGGATGCTAGCTGCCGGAAGACCGAAGGTTTGCTCACCCAGGGTTACAGCATTCCAGGCGTGCTCTGAGTAATCGGCCTGATAAGGCGTTGCAACCTCAGTGACGTCGGATGCGATCTCATCGGACACGAACGAAGTAAGCTGCTCTGTCTGCGTGTCGAAGACACAGGGCGCGTTACCCGCTGCGTGAGCGTTGCGCAGTGCGGTCGCCAATTCCATGTCGCCGGCCTGCTCGGTGAACTCGACGGTGATGGTGTCTTGCTGTTCGTTGAAGAGCTCGACAACAGGCTCCAGCTGCGGCTTGCTGCCCCAGTACTGAATCGTGACCGGCTCGCCCTCGAAGGCAGTTGGAGCTTCCTGGGCCGGTGTGGCCGTTCCACCACCGGCGGAGCAGCCAGCCATGGAAAGGGCCAGGGTGCCGGCGAGCCCAGCGGCCCACCAACGCGTCTTTGCGTATTTCACTACGTCTCCTAAAGAAATCTGGGGCTCATTGTCCCAGCGGATCGCCTCGTTATAAGTGAGTTTGTCGTCCCTCGGAACCGCTAGTGACTTCCTTGCGGTTTGAGCGATTCCCTTGACTCTACGACACAATGTAACTAGTTTCAATAGCAGCGAAAAAATTCATTTCCCCAACTAAGGAACCGCACCATGACCAGTTCCGACCCTGTACTCGCTGTCACTGGATCTGCACTAGATCAAGCCGTGACGAGTGTTGGCGAGCAGGCTCAGCACCTCACCACGACGGCGTCGTCGTGGGAGTCCGCAGTGCCCACCCAACGAGCCAAGACACTGACGGCCCCGCGTGGTGTGCTCGTCATGGATCCCCCCGTACTGGCCCACTACCTGTTCGGCGAGGACCTTAGCCTCCTGCGCGGGACGCTCACACTGCAGGCCGACGAGGTCCTAAGCCACTGGGAATCCGAAAGCGCACGGACAGCACTGCGCGATGCCGAAGTCATCATCACCGGCTGGGGTTGTCCACGACTGGATGAAACATTGCTTGATTATGCGCCCAACCTGCAGGCCATCCTGCACGCCGGCGGCCGAGCCAGCGACATCACCACCCCTGGTCTTCGTGCCCGCGGGATTCGGTTGACCAACGCCGGTGACGCAAACTCCCTACCCGTCGCCGAGTACACGCTCGGCATGATCCTGCTGGCGAACAAGCGGTTCTTCCAAGCGGTGCGGGAATACCGGGCACGCCAGGAGCGAATCGACCGCGAAGCAACCTTCCCGGAGGCCGGAAACTTCCGGCGCACAGTAGGCATCGTCGGTGCCTCTCGCATCGGCCGCCGGGTCATGGAACTGCTCGCCCCGTTCGACTTGGACATCGTCCTCTACGACCCCTATGTCACAGCACCCGAAGCCGGGCTGATGAACGCACGGAAAGTGTCCCTCGAGGAACTCATGGCCATCAGCGACATCGTTAGTATCCACGCCCCGCTGCTTCCCAGCACCGAAGGACTGATCTCTGCTGAACTGTTGGGGGGAATGAAGCCCGGGGCGACACTGATCAACACCGCCCGCGGTGAACTGATCGACCAGGACGCACTGCTGGACGTACTTCAGGCCAATCGCATCAGCGCGGTACTGGACGTTTCCACGCCGGACCCCCTGCCCCCGGCTCATCCCCTCTATGAACTGCCCAACGTCCTTCTCACGCCACATATCGCCGGATCGGTCAGTGGAGAGCTCGGTCGCATGGGAGAGCACCTTGTCGAAGAGCTGAAAAGGTTCGCCCGCGGGGAGCGCTTCGCCGCCGAAGAACTCCTATGATCAGCAACCCGATGATCCGAGGCTTCGCACCGGATCCTTCCATCCTGAAACGCGAAGACACCTACTATCTAGCCAACAGCTCGTTCGAGTGGTATCCGCGGATCCCTATCCACCGTTCCAAGGACTTGGTGACCTGGGAATACGCAGGATGCCTTGACGGTCCTGACCTCGGGCTGACCTTGACCGGTGTGCCGGATTCCGGTGGAATCTGGGCGCCCTCCCTCAGCTTCTCGGAGGGCCTCTTCTGGCTCACCTTCAGCGTCATCTATCGAATGGGAAACGGCGCCAAGGAACTTCGAACCTTCGTGACCACCTCCGAGGACATCGCCGGCCCCTGGCGCCAACCGACCCGGGTGCCCGGACACGGCTTCGACCCCTCGATCTTCCACCATGACGGCAAACACTGGTTGCTCAACATGCAGTGGGACCCGCGACCTGGACACAACAGCTTCGCCGGTATCACCCTGCAACAACTCAACCGCGACGGCACCGACGTCATCGGCACCCCCAACCTCATCCATCAGCGCGAAATGCTGATCGAGGGTCCCAACCTTTACTACCACGACGGCTGGTTCCACCTCATGCTCGCCGAAGGCGGAACAGGGCCACGACACGGAATCGCCATGATGCGTTCCCGCTCAGTCCTTGGCCCGTACGAACCCGATCCGCAGCACGCCCTACTGACCACCCGGGACGACCCGGCCCATCCTCTGCAAAAAGCCGGCCATGGCGAACTGGTCCAAACCGCGGACGGACGCTGGTACCTCGTGCACCTGGCCAGTCGGTGGCTTGAATCACCGACCGGGCCCCAGTCCATCCTCGGCCGCGAAACGTGCATCCAGGAGGTTTACTGGAATGACGAGGGCTGGCTACGGCTTGCCGCAGGCGGTTGGCACCCCCAACTCGAAATCACTTCGCTAGGCAGCGACGAACCGACACAAGCGTGCCATGACGCGGCACTAGACGCGGACCTCACCGCCCTCACCTGGCCTTGGAGCTCACTACGCCGCACCATATCCCCGGAGTGGGCAGATACCTCTTCCCGACCCGGCTGGCTCAGATTGACTGGCGCAGACAGCCCCGACTCGCTCTTCGAGCAAAGCCTGATCGCCCGCCGGGTGACCGAGCACAACCTCAGCGCGAGCGTGCTGCTTGACGCCGAACCTCGAACGTTCACCCAAGCAGCGGGACTGACCTTCCACTACAACACCAGCGCATGGTTCTTCCTGCAGCTGACCTGGATAGAACCGCCAGGTGAAGACCCAGCTGGACAGCAGTGGAACGAGCGCGGCTCATACACCCTTCGCCTGCTGATGCGGGACCAAGACACACTCCGCTACGTCGCTGACCCTGTCCTCCTCGGCCAGGGCCCGGTCCGTCTCCACGCCGAGCTCCGCGAAGGCGACCTACGGTTCTTCTGGAGCACCCAAGACTCCGATGACCGCAAGCCGATCGGACTGGATTGCGACGGAAAGATCCTTTCCGACGACCACGGAGACAAACTCCGATTCACAGGCTGCTTCGTCGGCATCCGGGTGGACGACCACACAGGAGAAGGCTTCACCGCCGACTTCTCCGACTTCACCTACTCAGCCAAGGAGAAGCCGCTGCCATGACCTACATGATCGGTCTGGACATCGGAGGGACCAAAACCCACGCCGTGAAATTCGACGGCAGCACAGCAGTCAACGAAGCATTCGCAGGCAGCGCAAACGTACAGAACACCACCCGGGAAGAGGCCTCGAAGAATCTCGCACAGGTCTTCAACCTCTTGGCAACCTCGGACATCGACTCAGTATGGGTAGGAGCAGGAGGCATCGACACTCCCGAGGACGCTCAGGCGCTGACCGAATTGATCCGCCCATACAGCCACGGCGCGAACATCACGGTCGTCCATGACTCACGGCTCATACTGGCAGCAGGAGGAACCGACACAGGCATCGCCGTCATCGCTGGAACCGGGTCCGCTGTATGGGGTCTGAACCATGCGGGGCAGCAGGTCCGTCGGGGCGGATGGGGCTATCTGCTCGGCGACGAAGGAAGCGGCTACTGGATCGGACGCGAAGCTATCCGATGGAGCCTTCGACGGATGAATGAGGGCCACCCTCCCGACGAGCTGACCACGCAAATCCTCGCCCAACACCGCCTGCACAATCCCAACCAAATGATCGCTCTATGTCACGCCAGAAACGGCGGAAGACATCTCATCGCCGGCCTGGCCAGACAAGTTATCTCCTGCGCAGCCAAGGGGCACCGACGCAGCCTCGAAATCCTCGTCCAAGCCGGTCAAGACCTCGGTGAACTCGCTGCTGAAGCAGCCGACCAACTGCGCATGCCAGGCCCGGTAGTTATCGGCGGAGGGGTGGCAGAACACAGCATCATCCTCCAGTCATCCTTCCGAGCGAGTCTGGACAACGCAGGAATCCACGACGTACGCGTCCTCACAGCACCACCCGTCTACGGGATACCCAGATTGGCTAGGCACGGAAAAAGCGCCAGCCCCAGTGCCAGGACTTGTCCCCAGGAACCGCTATCAAGGACTAGGTCAACGACATGCTGATCCCCATCGCCAACGAGCCGCTGAACTACAACTGGGGCTCACTGACAGCCCTCTCCCAAATCTTAGGAAGAAAGCCGTCCGGACTACCCGAGGCAGAACTCTGGTTGGGCACACACGACGGTTCCCCGACGCGCGTTGTAGATCGATCCGATGACGGCGACGCCCTACTCTCCGAATGGCTGACCCGGCACGACCCCGCAACCGCGGGAAAGCTTCCCTTCCTGCTCAAGATCCTCGCCGCCGAAAGCCCGCTATCGCTGCAGGTCCACCCGAACAAGGAACAAGCACAGGAGGGATTCGAACGAGAAAACAGGGAGGGCGTCCCACTCAACAGCCCAGCGCGAAACTACAAGGACAACGCTGCGAAACCGGAAATCATCGTGGCGATCAGCAACCAATTCCATGCACTGGCCGGGTTTCGATCCGCGAAAGAAACAATTGCAGACCTCACCTCCTTCGACGACAGAACCACCACCGCCCTGGCACCGCTGATAAGGCTCCTGGCGAAAGGTCTGAAACCCGCTGTCGAATGGATACTCCTCGCCGACAGCGCAGAAGTCGAGGAACCACTGGCGGCTTTGCTTGACGCCGCCCACGCCCAGGAACCGGATTCCACTACCCGGCTGCTTGCCTCCAAATACGCGCAAGACAGGGGTCTGCTGCTCGCTCTCCTACTGAACCGCGTCACCCTGCAACGCGGAGAAGCGCTTTTCCTGCCAGCTGGCAACATCCATGCCTACCTACACGGCGTAGGAGTTGAGCTGATGGGTGCATCGGACAACGTACTAAGAGGCGGACTCACGACCAAACACGTCGACGCAGCCGAACTGATTAGCATCGTCGACTACAAGCCGACGAACGATAGCAAACTCGAGCCCGTCCCGTTGGGCAGTGGTGTATATGCCTACCGACCAGACAACGTCGGTTTCCAACTCATCCGGGCTGACGGATCGGCCGAAACCAGGATCGTCCTCACCGGACCAACCATCGCCATCTGTCTTTCCGGCGAAGCTCGGGTGCGCACCACGAAGGCTTCACACGACATAGCACAGGGCCAAAGCCTGTACCTCTCATCCGAGGAACAAGCGGTCACACTCAACAAGGGTGCAGAGGTGTTCCTCGCCATGGGCGAAACACTCTAAAAGGGCCAATGCACGTTCAGTCGAGCTAAGACGGAATACCAGGAATCAAGGTCTCGCGAGAATCTTGTTCTCGTGCAACGGCTGGGCTAAGTACCGCAGCATGAAGACCGAAGGGAGGGACCGTCTCACGAGCTAGAGATTGGCGGACCTACGGAACTTCCTCCCCCAAGACACTGAACACGCCGGGCCAAACTGTCTCATATGTCGTCTCACGTCAGCTGTCTTACAAGTCCTTGAGGACTGGGTGGGACCGTTGCAACGCCTCTCACCAGCAACGATCGAACATCGTTCCAATTCCCTCGAATCGGGTCGGAACAAGCGGTACGGGTGGTGCATACCTGGACAAGTGGCTTGGGTTCGCGCAGACAATCGCAGACAATCGCAGACAACCGGGGCGACAACCAGCAAGTGGCCACACAGTCGAACTCACCATACTTACTGCATTCTTCGTTCTCACAAGACCACATCATGTAGCCCTCACAGTGTTCGGAGTGAACGTGTGAACGGCGGTGAGTCTTGTGAGTCTTGTGAGTCTTGTGAATCCTGTGAATTTTGTGGAACTGCGCTCGGAAGGAAATACATCTCTGTTGACAGGCTTGTTTTGGCACTCTGCGCCGTACGCTAGTCGCATGATCGAGCAGGTTCATGCAACAGAGCACGGGGACTGGCAGATCCGCACAGCCAGCGGGACGATCTACCGCTTGCAGGCGTCAGCCGCGGGCTCTTTCCTCACGCGCTATGCGCAGATCCTCGCGCCCACGTCCGACTACCAGCATGTACCTGTATATGACCTCAGAAAGGACGGCACACCGATCCCCGTCCTCGCGTTCTCCGGAGTGCAGCTCGGCGAGGAGGTTGTGTTCACCTTGCAGATTAGAAACGATGGCGTAGAGACAGTTCGCCACACTACCCCAGCGGTGAGCATCGAAGTCTGGAAAGACGAGCCTATCCCTGAGAAGCTACCGCACCGAGCTACCCGTCTACCGTGGATGCCCACCGAGATTCGGCTTGAAGAACTATGACTGGGCAGCGCAGCAACGCATTGGTTGAGAAGGTCGGCCCTTTTTACGACCTGGACGGACTGGCCACCTGGTTAAATCTCACGCATCATCAAATTCAGGCGCGGCGCGAAAAGCAAATGATCCTCGCTTGCTCTACCGCTGACGGCGAGTTCATCTACCCGGCTTGGCAGTTCCGAGGTGACGGCGAAATCCTGCCGGGACTATCCTCCGTCCTCAGGGTGCTCGCGACCGGAATCAACGATGGTTGGACCTGGGCGCTATGGCTGCAGACCGCCATTCCCGAAGAACTGGGCGGCAAGACGGTGACAGACTGGCTTCGGAACGAAGGCGACGTAGAGCCAGTCCTTCAGCTCGCCGCGATTGACGCTGCGGCATGGTCGTCATGACACCTCAAGGTGAAGCGCCCCGCGTAGGCCGGCACGGCGCACGAGATGAGCGGGCAAACGGGCGGGAGGACGAGCAAGTCCGAATCATGGCTGCGCGGTTACGACTAACGACCGACTCCAGGCTAGGCAAGGAAACACCTCAGTGGGTGAAGAATTTGGCGAACACCCCCCTTCCGGCACCTCCGCCGGAAGATGTGGACGAACAGGTCCGAATCCTCGCAGCACGTTTGCGGGTAACGACCGACCGCAAGCTTGGCAACGAAACACCTCAGTGGGTGAAGGACCTGGCTGCCAAGCCCCTTCAATGATGCTGAAGCGCGGTCTCTCCTAAGGCGCGTCATCACTCACCCCGTCACAGTCGCGAACTGCCGCGTCGTCGCCTCACGGGCAAGTACACGTCTTTCGCCCGATCAGTGCACACGATGGTGCCCACCGGTTAGCAGGCGATTCTGCCCGATTCGTTCAGCGTTGGGGTCTATGACCGTCGACAAGACGGAGAAGGCCGCGTTGATCAAGTGGGCCGACAAGCGCGCCGCAGTGAAGCTCACCATCACCAAGGCCTGACCGGGCTGTCTCTTTCCAATATCCAGCGGAGCCCACACCACCGATCGCAGGCGTGGGCTCCCTGCTATCTCCGGGTGCATAGGCCGGGCTGAAAAACTTGTGAAAAACCTGCGCCTCGCGAGATGGCGGAGCGAGCCGCGGTGCTATATCTTCAGCGGTATAACGTGCGACTGCGGTAGTCCCACGCTGATCAGGGGACACGCACGTGAACACAGATTCAAGCCTGCCCGGGCGCCGGCATCGGGCCATCGCAGTATTCTGCGCCGCCTTGACGACGCTCATCTTCTTCTCGCCGGTTGCCCCCGCCACGGCCACTAACGAGGACCCGCCGCCGGCCAGTGAGACTTCGTCGGCGCCAGCCATGTGGTTCGGTAGCGATCCCGTCGTGGGGCAACGGTTGCAGCTCTACGTCGACGTAGACCAGACGAAGCGGTGGGAGCGGATAAGCCACCAGTGGCTGGTGGACGGCGAGTTCCGGGGAGATCCCGAGGCCAGTAATTCTCTGACAGTGACAGAAGCGCATTTCGGGCACCGTCTCTCGGTTCGCGTCACCATGAAAGAGTTCGGTGCGGATCCCGTCGTGTACGTCTCCGGAGAGACTGCACCCGTTCTGGGATCCATCTCTCCACAGGCGTCGTATTCATCGGCTGAGGCTATCTTGGGGAAGAGTATTTCCATCGATGCCGGCCAAGTGTCTACCCGACCTGCTTTAGCCAGCGCCCCGCAACCGACCTTCGTCTGGTCGAGGAACGGTATCCCAATCCCGGGCGCTGATGGTGCGTCCTACACGCCCACAGAAGATGACATGGGCGCCGAACTCACCAGTACGTTCTCCCTCTCCGCCCCGGATTACCAAACCGAAACCTACACGAGATCCTATGGCACCGCGTTCCGTGGATACCTGACCTCGTCCCCAGTCATCACCTGGACCGGCGGTGACGCCACCACGGCTCCCGCCGGAACGGTGCTACACGCGACGACGGCCCCACCGCCCGGCGGCGCACCTCCCGGGCTGACCTACCAGTACCAGTGGATTGATTCGTATTGGGGCTGGCTCCACGGAGAAACCGGGCCAACGTTCACCACCACAGCCCGTAACGTCGGCAGCCGGATTACCGTGCAGATCACCACCTCCGCCCCGGAGTACAAGAGCACGTACTACCGCAGCAAGGATTCTGCCGCACCGCTCATCAAGGGCGTATTCGCCGGGCTTACTGCCCCCACCATCAAGGGCACTGTCCTGCCCGGTCAGGTCCTCACCGCCGTCCCCGCCTCGACGACCCCGGCCCCCGAGCGCGTCGAATATGAGTGGTACCGCAGCGGCGCTAAGGTCACCGACTGGAGTAGGAGCCCCACCTATCAAGTCACCCAGGCCGACAGCGGGCACCGCATGTCCGTCCGTGTCCGGTACAGCAAAGCCCTCTACATCACCGCGACCGTTTTGTCCGCGCTCACTCCAGTCACCTTCGATACGCGTTCTTTCATGGATTTCACCGGCGATAAAAAGTCGGACGTACTCGTTGGCGACAATCGCGGCATATACATCTACCCTGGCAACGGTTCTGGGGGCTGGGGTGCCCGCAAGACAGTTCGCTTCGACGATCTGGAGCCCACCGCCCTCCTCAGGCCAGGCAATTTCGACGGCGATAGCGGGTTCTACGACTACTTTGCCGTGTACGGCTCAGAGATGTTTCTGGTCTCCAGTTACTCCGGGTCCCCGGTTGGCATTGGCTGGGAGGGGTTCACCATTGTCGCCCCCGGGGATTTCAACGGCGATGGGTACTCCGATGTGGTGGCCCGAGACAAGGCCGGCGCCCTCTACCTGTACCCCGGCAACGGATCCGGCGGATGGAAGGCACGAGCGAAGATCGGCTCCGGCTGGCATGGATTTACGGCCATGGTCGGCCCAGGTGACTTTAACGGCGACCAATACGTCGACGTGATCGCCCGCGACAAGTACGGCGCACTCTACCTGTATCCCGGCAACGGATCCGGCGGATGGAAACCACGAACAAAAATCGGTTCAGGGTGGCTGGGATTTACCAGCATCAGCGCTGCCGGTGACTTCAACGGTGACGGCACGATGGACCTCGTCGCCCGCGACAAGTACGGCGCACTCTACCTGTACCCCGGCAACGGATCCGGCGGATGGAAACCACGGGCGAAGATCGGCTCGGGCTGGAACGGCTTCACACACATCTCTTAGCTCCACCTGACTCCTCATTGGGCTCCATCAGCGCCACTCCCCCAGCGCGTCGAGCAGCCTCACCTGCCTTTGATCCAGTTCGCCAGCACCCAGCTTGAGTCGCTGCCTGTACAGCCAGCGCTGCATGCCCTTCTCGGCTGGTCCGCCAAGTTGCCTAGGGAAGCGACCGTGCTGGGCGATGAACCGGAAGGCGGCGGCGTACCACCTGTCCCAGTCACGGTCCCGGCCAACCTTCCGTGGCTCTCCACGCCTCGGCCGGTCGTGGAGGATCAGCCGGCGCGCGGAGATGGTCGGGTCGAGGGCCTCGCGCTGGCGGATGCTGTGCCGGACGGCTTCATCGTTGATCCCGCAGAGGCGGGCAATCTGGGTGACGTTGAGCCCACCCAGGTAGAAGAGCAGCCATTCATTCTCGGACCGGGCCGGCGGCCACTCTTCCTCCAGGCGGCCTCGCTCGTTCGATGACATCAGCTCTGCATTTGCGGGAGCTCCGGCCCACTTCCGTGCTTCCAACATGACTCGTTCGTAGTCCTCCTCGTCGAAGACGAAGTCCACGGCGTCCTCTATTCGGTAGGTGTCTGGGGTGAGGGAGTCATCCCAGCCGATACCGGACCAGTAAACCTTTCCATCCGCACGAGAAATGTCTGCTGTCACACCGCCGCATCCCTCGTCCAAACAGGCAGGGCAGAACAGTAGCCATCCGCGATCCCAATACTGGTGGGCGCGGCGTCCGAGGAGACGGTCAATCTGCTCTACTGCAAACTTCGGATAGAACCTCGTAATGAGGGAGATTTCCTCCGGAGGATCATCAGCCCTTTGCCATTCCTGGATCCAGACACGCAAAAGCTTGCAGTCGATGACAAAGTCCAGGTGCACCTCCACGCTGTCCTCCGACCGCAAAAAGAACAGCCACCGCTTCCTCCAGGCGGCCCTGGGGACCCGTCGCTCAACGCATCCACGCAACGGTGGGCGCGCGAAATGTACGATACCGGCGACTACTCCGGAGTTTCCTGGTGGTCCTATTACGAGCCCCGCTGGGCGAGCTTCGGACTGTGGGACATATCGGGGCTGGCCGTCGACGGTTCGCCCGAGCCGCTTACGCTGACACATCCGTCCCTCGAAGAGGCTTCAAGAATCATCCGTCGACTCATCACCTGACTGTGACGCTGAGAGGGGCGGGCCCCCACATGACCTGGGTGCATGGCGGACCCTGGGAGGCGGCCCTGCAGACGACTGAGATCGACGGAAAGGAAGCCGAGCTCGGGCTCAAGATCCGCTACGCCCTTACTGCCGTCTAGCGGTGGCTGGCGGACCTCGCGTAAGACGACGGCAGTGAATACCACCGGCCCTCGACGAGTGATGGCCCGCGCCTTACCGCCCGAACCTGCTAAATATTGCGTCCTGAACCCGCCGAAGGGTGTGTCTCCCGGCGGTGGATGAGTGATCCCGCATGGCTCGGCGCGGGGCGAGGCCTCGACTATCCAGCAGTGCACCGTATCCGTGCTGAAGTCGTCGTAAACCTCCTGGGCCGGTCTGCGCACCAAATGCTGCCAGCCCGGGGGACGCTTGTGCGAACACAGTGACGTGGGCGCCGTCTGCGACTTCCGGCGGGACGGGTTGAATTCGTTGCGCCAGTTTGGCTTGAATGGCTTCCTCTCCGAGTGCCGGCGTGTTCCATCCGCCTGGGGGCTCCTGCCAGTAGCCTGCCATCACCGCAGGCGGAATCTTCAAGGGCCCGTAGGCGCCGCTGTATTGATCCAGCAGCGGGGAGGTCTGTGTACGCCAGTTGGTGAGAACGGACAACGTTGCCGCTGCAACCGCCAAGTCAATCTCGTCGTGACCGGTGTCTTCCGGGTTCGGGTAGGTTGAGTCTCCTGCTGTGTCTCCACCCGAGCGATTGCCGCCATCCTGAGTGCCTGAGCCCTCATCCTTTTCGGCCGTCGGCCGCTCGTCATCGAATATCGCATTGCAAACCTCCTCCGCGAACCAGCCCGCGAAGAATCCGACTTGAGCTTCAGCGAGCCACAGCACCAGGGATGCTCCGCCTGTGGCTGGTGCACCGGCCGAGGCGGCCAAGGCAACCCCGCCGGACGCCGCCGTGCCGACCACCCCTCCCACAACCCGACAGGCCAGATCCACGTCTTCCTCATCCATCCCAGCTAGAGCCGGATCAGCGGACGAAGATTTGGTAGCCATCTGGAAGGTAGGCCCTGGCCCTCCGAGCAATGGTGCCTGTTGGGCTGCCTGAGCTACAGCTTCCATCGCCGTTCGAGGCAGGAACCCGACCGAGCTAGCCGGAGCATCCAGATAGGGGACGCCCAGGGGCGGAGCTGAACCGGACGGCATTTCTCCGCCATGCTCTGTGAGCAGATCGGCAGCACTTTTGAATCGAGTCGTATCCCCAACAGCTTCAGCTGTAATCATGAGGGACACGAGTGGGCCGTGCAGCCCGGACAGGTTGCCGGCAGAGGACGCATGGCTGGTCAGCGAATCCAGCATGCGCATGCGGCCGGCTGGGTCCAATCTACCGATTTGCCCGAGTACAGCTCCCAGGCTCGTGATGTAAGCGGGCTTCGCCCGTTCTGGAGCCAGGGTGTCAGAGACCACTGTGGGGTCGAACGACTCTCCTGCAGTTAGCCGGTCCAGCTCCCTCAGCCGAGTCCAACCCCGTGGAGCGTCATAGAACCACAGGCATCGAGGAACGGGTTTCGGCTGCAGTCTGCGCCCTCGCCGCTCGAGGGCTGACAGCTGCTGCAGGACTGCTTCACGAAGCCCCATGTCGACTCCTCAAACGGGACCACCACAGGTTCTTCGGA
Organism: Arthrobacter sp. JZ12; assembly: GCF_035189165.1. Taxonomy (NCBI): domain Bacteria; kingdom Bacillati; phylum Actinomycetota; class Actinomycetes; order Micrococcales; family Micrococcaceae; genus Arthrobacter; species Arthrobacter sp. JZ12. Next base: position 2,165,638 of record NZ_CP045246.1, read on the forward strand.
AATTATCCGACCACCCCCTCTTGGTTGGCAATAGCGCAACGGTTGGCGGAGCCAAGGGCGCCCATCGCCGTCAACGCCAATCCCCTAGTGCGTCGAGCAGTCCCTCCCGCCGCGTATCCAGCTCTCCCGCGGCCAGCTTGAGGCGCTGGTTGTAGAGCCACCGCTGCATGCTCCGTTCGACGGGTCCGCCGAGTTGTCGCGGGAAGCGGCCTTGGGTGGCGACGAACCGGAAGAGGGCCGTGTAGCGCTTATCCCATTCGCGGTCGCACGCATCCTTCGGCTGCGCGGCCGGCCTGGGTCGGTCGTGCAGTATGAGCCGCCGCCCCATCACCCCGGAATCAGCCGCCTCCCTGGATCTGATGACCCTCCGGACGGCAGCCTCGGGGACCCTGCAGAGCCGGGCGATGTGGGCGATACCCAGGCCGCGCAGGTAGAACAGGACCCATTCGGATTCAGAGCGCGCCGGCGGCCAGTCACTGATGTCCGACGTCATCGTCCTTCGGCTCAAGCATCCTGTTCACATTCCGGGAAGCCTCCTCGTACATCCGCTGGATGTACTCCTCCAGCTTGGAGCGCTCCACACGCCATTGGCCGCGGCCGCCGACCTGGATGGCTGGCAGGTCTCCGGAGCGCACCAAAGCGTACGCCTGGGAATTGGAGATGCTCAGTTCGTCGCAAACGTCATCAAGTTTCAGGAAACGCGGTTCTGGCATGGGAAAACCCTAGCTGGTTTAGTCTCGCCACCAACTGGCTATCATCCTGCCACCGTGTATTCGCCGCCAAGTTCCTCGAGGATACGGCGAATCTCCCAGGAGCTAGTTTCTCCGGTCGCCGCTTCGGTGACGTCCACGACCAACCAGTTCACCCCGTGCGCGACCTGCACTTTGCCTTAATGGGAATCGGCCCACATGTCGAAGCTCTACTGCAAAGCTTCCTCGTCAGCGTAGAGGTCGACCTGGACATGCTCCGAACAAAGCCATTGATCACTAGTGAGAGGGGTTCCGTCTCCCATCGGGACGATCGGTTCGCCAATAGGTTCCTTCTCGCACTGCAAGACACGGTCGACCGCGTCGTATGCGTCATCGATCGAGTCAAACGCCGGCAGACTTCCACTACCAGCCTGAACCACGCTCGAACAGCCGGCTAAAAAAGACCGGCTGCCAGGAGGGGTATCACCGCGACGCCGCGTAAACGCCTACCGCTCACGACCGCTCACCCCCTTTCAACGCGGCGGTTTCCCGCCGGCCTACCGCCTGCCACCTCACGCGGAGGAAGTGGGCAACCGGAAACAGCAACGGCACAGTCAGCGTGACAGGCCCGATACGTCCGGTGGAGAAATCGGTGGACGCAACCGCGACGCCTACGGTAGAGGCGATCGCGAAGACTCCGATGAGATCCAGTAGCGGAGCTGGCCTCGTCGATCTCAGTGCAAACACGAAGCATGTGGATCCCACAACCGCCCCGAAGGCCCACCAGTAGAGGAAGAGACCACCGAGCTCCGCAGAGCGAGCGAAGTCGTCGCTGCCAAAGTTTCGCCAGACCAGATGAACAGCAACGGCCACAACGACTCCGAGCCCGCCGATCATTGCTGTGGTGCGAAGCACCCGGCTGGGTGCGACGGAGCGGAATCCCCTGCCAGAGTGCGAAGTATTCGTCATTGAAATCCCCCATATAAACATCGCCTCTCACCAGCCTGCACTTGCCGACGTTGCAATGTCACCCCCAGGGGAGTAATGCGAACGAGTCGTTGCCCGTTTGTGTCCTAGTCCCGCCACCAGCGCTCAAAAGGCGCCAGGAACTCAGGCTCCTTCTCACGGTCCTTGTCGATGGCGTCGGCGAGGCATGCCTTCTGATCGGTGGTCAGCTGCGTCCAGGTGTGCCGGCTGATGTAGAGCGACAGCGCCGCCAGCGTCTCCTGCTGCAGGTCGGCCCGCGTCGTGGCCGGACCCTCGGGCGCGAAGCCGTAGATGGTGCGCATGGTTGTAGCGTTCATCTCGTGGGCCTTCGGCAAGTTCGCCCTAGCGCTGCCGGGCTTCAACCCAGCAACCACTGTTGCGCCCCAAGGCCGGTATGCTCACCACATCGTCAACCGAACTGGGGGAACTGTGCCGGTACATCTTGCTGAACTTGCCTTGAGCGTGGCCCGCTGCCCTGAGGTGCCGCTGGCGGCTAGCGACTCTGCCCACCCGTGTCACAAGGTGGTGCACTCCCAGGACCAGTACGAGGGCCCGTTTCAGGTGCCCGAGGCCTGGGCAGGCAAGCTGGAGACCGCCAAGGTGGTGTTCCTGTCCTCTAACCCGGCCATCAGCGCTGGCGTGCCGGACGCGCGCGCAAGCTACAAGCGGCAGGCCGAGATGTACCCCACCGCCGACTGGGACGATGCCCACATCGCCGACTTCATGCTCAACCGCTTCGATAGTGAACGCGGCTGGGTGAACGAGCGCCTGCAGCATCTGAAGGTGGACGGGGAATCCCGCGGCGCGGTCGAGAAGTACTGGACCTGGGTGAAGCAGCAAACCGAGGCACTGGTCGGAACGGGCCGCCCTTGGTACGAGAACGTCGCCATGACCGAAGTCGTTCACTGCAAGTCCGGCAGCGAGGAAGGCGTCAAAGAGGCGGCCGACCGCTGCAGCTCCATGCATATGAACCGGGTGCTGGCTGGATCTCCGGCGAACCTCGTCATCGTGGTTGGCACGCAGGCCCGTGACCGCTTCCTGCGGGCTTATCCGGAGGTTGCCGAGCAGTACCCGTCCTTCGGCCGTGACAACAAGCTCACCGGCCGGGTGGACCCCCGCCAGAGCATCATTGAAATGCACCTCGGCGGTTGGCCACGGACGGTGTGCTTTCTCTGGCACAACAGCGCCTACGCCCCAAAGATCAAAGACCTGGCGAGCATGTACCCGGACGACTTCCCACGACTACAGGCAGCGGCGCTGGCTGGAGCGGCTTGAGCCTCCGATGGACTGGTTTCTGGAGTGGTTGCAGTCCCCCGGCTTCGGTGGCGCCGCCGCGCTGCTTGCTGCCGTGATTGCATATGCAGCGTCCCGCCGCAGCGCGTCCGTGCAACGCAAGAACGCCCTCGACGACCGAATCCAACGCGAGCAGGCGGAGCGGAAGGCGCAATGGTGGTCCCGCGCACAATGGGCGCTCAACCTGACCCTCAGCGAGGACAGTGAGACCCGGGCCATCGGCTTTCGCGTGCTCGAAGCCCTCGGTGAAAGCGAATGGGCCGACGAACACGAAGGCGACGTGATTGCTGCAGCCACCGAGCGCGCTCTGGACGCAGGCTTACTTGAGGGTGACGAGGACGAGCCTCGACAACCGCCGGGATCTGGCGAATGATTAACCGTAAAGGAGGGCACGTGGCTGACGAACAGAAGCGCGTTTCCGGTCTCGCCAAAGGCAGGACCGTGAGTCGCTCAACCGTGTCAGGTCGCTTCGTAAGCAAGAACGAGAGGGTGGCCGCCGCCCGCGCGCGAGTTGTTGCCGACCGGAAGCGCGGGGTCACGACCGCACCGTGGATTGTTGAACTGGCAAAGCGGTAGCCGCCGATTTATCCATGCGTATCATTTCGTGGAACTGTGCCATGGGCTTCGCCAAGAAGCGGCACCTGGTTGAAGCGCTGCAGCCGGATGTGGCGATCCTGCCCGAGGTCTCGATGAAGGCCATCACGGAGTCCGATGTGCCGTTCAAGTCCTGGGTGGGCTCCAACCCGAACAAGGGGCTCGGCGTCCTCGGGTTCACCGACCGGACCTACGAGGAATTCCCCGCGGGTCGGTTGCTGCCCTGGCATGTCCCCTTCAGCGTCGATGGCATAAATATCATCGCGCTCTGGGCCCACGTCCACACCCGCCAGCTGCGCTACGTCCGGGTCACCCACGAGATCGTGGACCGGCACGCCGAGTTCCTCCAGCACCAGCCGTCGCTTCTGATCGGCGACTTCAACAGCAATACCGCCTGGGACAGGGAACACCCCGGGCAGAGCCACTCGATGCTGGTCGACAAGCTCGCCGGCATGGGCCTGCACAGCGTCCATCACCGGCAGGAAGATGTGCCGCACGGGGCCGAAGTGGTGAAGACCTACTTCCACACGAAGAAGCTGCACTTCGGCCACCACATCGACTACGCGTTCCTCAGCGAAGGAACGCAGGCGAGCCTTGTGGTTGGCCGGCAGGAGGACTGGCTACCGTACAGTGACCATATGCCGCTGATCCTTGACGTCGAGCGGGCGGCCAACAGGGTGTGACTACTGCCCGTGCCTTCTGTCGACTTCTGCGATGAGGTCGAGCCAGGAGATGAGGGACTCCCCTGCTGCACCCATGGTGTTGAGTGCGTTGCCAATAATCAGTACCGCGATGATTATGATCACTGCGAGGTTTTGACGCCGCTTGATGGTGAGGATGACGGCGGCGATGGCGCTCAGGATGGCGATCGTCTGTCCGGCCACCGCGGCAGCGGCCATTCGTAGCGCGCTGTCCACCGTGAGCGGCCCATAACTGTTCAAGGCCAGCCCCAGCACGGCAGGGATGACGACCACTCCGAGAATGAGGACGGTGGAGCGTCGGATTCGGCGCTGGGGCTTCACTACGGTTTGTCCGTGCACCGCTTCTGCGCTCATAGCGTGTCCTTTCCGAGCCATATGCCGGAGAGTACCGGCAGTTTGAGCAGCCTATGAGCCGGGGGCAGGTGACGTCGCACGATCGTCAATCCCGCTTGTGGCCGTAGTTGTCGCCCATGTGGTTCACGGGCCTGTCCATCCACTTTGGCCGGTCCCCGAAAGCAGCCGGACGGGAGCGTGTCACATCGGGATCATCCCGTGAGTCCCACGTCTGCACGGTTTCGCTGGCTCTGCGCTGCAGGAGGAGGCTCCGGATGAGGATCCCGGCACTTGAGAGTGTGAGCACTCCACCAACGGCCAGCAACAAGCCGGACCACAGCTGAGGCTCGGCGCCATCAGAGTGCGCGGCTGCATAGGCAGAGATCCCCGAAGCCAAGAGAAGGAAGCCCACGATGAAAATTGCGCCGCCGATCATGAACAACTTACTGTGCGCCTGCATAGCGTCCCCCGATGCTGTCGTGGACCCAGCCTACCAACCGCGAAATCCCAGGGACCTCCGGACAGTCCTGCGAGACGACGGGCGCTTAGAAGGCCTTCGGAACCCCGCTGCTATCTTTCCAACTACACCGGACTCGGCACGGGATGTTCATCCTTCGCATAACGCCAAAGTGCGACGTCCATGATCCGCAACCGGGAGATGTGCGGAACGCTGGCTGCCTTGCCGATCCGGTCAAGGCGCCCGGCCAGCTCGACGTCGTCCTGGAACACCTGGTGCCAGCGTTCCCATTGTTTGTCGGAGTCCTGCAGCCCCATCTGAGGTCCGACTTCGGAGTCATAGATGGGGATCAGAGCTGGTCTCTTTCGGGCAAGGATCTTGCTTGCGGTAGTTTCACCAATGCCCCAGCGCTCGGATTTCGCCGACCGTAGGACGTGCCAGAGCCTCCAGCCCGGACTGCCCTTGCCGAGGTAGCGGTCGAACTGCTCACGGCTGAGTTCGGTGAAATCCAGGCCTACGGGCAGCGCAGCCAATAACCCGCGGACCTCGAAGGCCTTCTCAGCCAGTCCCGCCGCAGCTTTGCCAGGCACTTCCACACTGAGCATCGACACTGCGACGAAGTCGTCACCGGTCAGCTCATTGGCTGTGGCGCTATTCCCGCCGCCGGCCCAAGTGTCAAAGTAGGCGCCGGCGTAGTACTTCCGGCCGGACTTCCCGACGTCATGGAAGTAGCTGCTTACATATTCCACCGCGTCCTCGAACCCGTCCTTGGACAGAATCGGATGTACCTCGCTCATTGGTCCCCCATGTTGGCTTGTCCTGCGCGACTCTTCGACACTGACTCCTGCGCTCGTGAGCTCAAGAAGGATAACTTATAACCATGGCGAAGCAGCGTGTAGCCGATGGCGGTGCGGACCCAGTGACCCAGCGGCTGGTGAAAGCAATCGGTAGCGATAACCTTGCTGCGCTACTCGGTGTGGCCGCGGGCTCCCCAGGCCGCTGGGCCAACGGACAAGACACACCGAGCGAAGCGGTACGCCTTCAACTAGCCGAGATAGATCAGCTGGTGGATCAGCTGCTGACTGCACTCACGCCGGCGCAGGCTCGTCTCTGGCTAGTAGGCCAGAACATTCACCTTCGTGGCCGGCCCATCGACCTATACCGACTGGAGGGAGCGACTCCGCTCATTGACGCTCTACGCGCTCACCAAGAGGGCGCCGCCTCCTGATGGCAAGGTCCGCAATAGACACGGGATCACCCAGCAGGAGATGGCTGCCCAGCGAAGTCGGCCTTGGAACTGTTGAGCGCCTCGAACATAGTAGGACAGTGTCGGTAGTTGTCCGGAAGACGATCCGGCTGATGGAGGCGATGTCGCGCTGATACCACTGCCCTCGAGGCTTCAGGTGCACCAGTAAATACGTTCCACCCACCTGTGTCGCTTATGGGTGGCCACACGGCCAGATGCTCAACTGGCACTGCCACTAGGTGCAGCCTGCAACTGCTGAAAGTAAAGCCCGCACGCGGTTGCGCGATCACTCCTCATTCAGGAGGACCCGGACCGTGTGGAGGACGAGCTCGCGTTGGCGGGTGTTCAACCGGTTCGCCGACTCCGGCAGGACGAACGGCTCCATCTCCCCCGCGGGCAGCCCGGCGGCTTCCCTGAGCTTTGTCATCGGGATGTCGAGGGCGATCGAGAAGGCCTTCAGGATCTTCTCGCTGGGTTCCTCCGGTACAGCGCGCAAATACTTCGAGATCGAGGTGTTTGAGACCTCGATGCCCTTGGCAGCGGCGATGGCGGTGATGCGGCGGGCAGAGAGCTGCTCCGTGTTGGAGTCGTTCAGCAGGTCGGATAGCGAGCTCATACGTCCGAGCCTACGCACTGAAAAGGGAAGCCCCCGACCATCCCAGAGCTTCCCTCTGCCAGTGATGAGTCATCACATGTTGTAGGCGTACGTGATGTAGTACCGGTAGGCGTTGGTCCCCCACTTGTCCTTCGCGCAAGGCGTTGACCGTACGACCTGCATTGTCGGGCTGGCATTGATGCGGGTCTTCGTGTAGTTGAACTGGCTTACGCAGCCTGTGTACGTGTTGAAGGCGTTGGTCATCGTGTAGTAGCGGACCACCGCGTTAGCGGGTACGCCGGCACTTAGCACCAGGCCGCCGGCCAACGTGAGAGCAGCAGCCGCCTTGGCAATGAATTTCAAGAGTCCCCCAGGAGTTGTTGGATGATGCCGAAACCATATCGGGGGCTGGCGAACGTCCACAATGGGGAGAAGTGCCTACCGGTAGTACAGCAACCGGCTCGGCGGCTTCAGGCGAAGGCCTCACCACCGAAAGCACCACTCAGGCAGGGCACATGATGTGAGATGCCCTGCCTGAGTGGCTGAAGCTAGAGGATTGTGCTGAAGATGTTCCAGCCGGAGCCGACCTTCACCCGCGGACCCCACGGGACGAGGCCGCCGCCGGGATAGAGCCAAAGCACTCCGGCCTTGTCGCGGGCGAGGACGTCCATGGTTGTGTCGCCGTTGAAATCACCGGGACCGACGATGCTGGTGAAGTTCTGCCATCCGGATCCGATCTTGGTACCGCCGCCAGCCCAGCCGCCGGCGCCGTTGCCTGAGTACAGAAGCAGGTCGCCAGCAGCTGTACGGGCCATGACGTCCACAGCACCGTCGCCATTGAAGTCACCGGGCCCGACGATGCTGGTGAATCCCTGCCATCCGGAGCCGACCTTCACACGCGACTTCCAACCGCCGAGGCCGTTGCCTGGGTACATCCAGAGTGCGCCGTACTTATCCCGGGCCAATACGTCCACAGCGCCGTCGCCGGTAAAGTCACCGGGGCCGACGATGCTGGTGAATCCCTGCCATCCGGAGCCGACCTTCACACGCGACTTCCAACCGCTGTTGCCGTTGCCGGGGTAGAGCCAGAGGACGCCCTTGGTGTCGCGGGCCAGGACGTCGGTGTTGCCGTCGCCGTTGAAGTCGCCGGGTTCGACGATGCTGGTGAAGCCGTTCCAGCCGGAGCCGACCTTCACACGCGACTTCCAGCCTCCAGAACCGTTGCCAGGGTAAAGCCAGAGGGCGCCGGCGGTGTCACGGGCGAGAACGTCCGCGTTGCCGTCCCCGGAAAAGTCCGAGGTGACGTCGACGACGTTGGTGGTGGAGGGGGCGAACCTGATCTGGGTCTCGTATCCGGGCAGGGTTGCTGTGACCTTGACGTTGATCGCCCAGCCGACGTCTTCACGCTTGATCGTGTACGTGGAGGACGTTTCTCCCTCGATGGGGAGGCCGTTGCGCATCCACTGGATCGCGATGTTGGCTGCGGGTGCCCAGGTGCCGACGTCGGTTTTGAGGGTTTCCCCAACCCGATGAATCCCGCTCATCACGGGGTCGGGTCCGCTGAGCTTCCCGGGCAACACCCTGTTCGTCCACAAGGATTGAACGGTCTGAGCCGGGTAGCCGGCCTTGGTGCCGGTGACCCTGACAGCGATCATCTGATCGAAGTCCTCGCTGGTGAGCGTGTAGGTTGAAGACGTCGCACCGTTGATGGCAGCTCCACTGCGAAGCCACTGGTAGCTGAAAGCCTCAGGTGCCGGCGACCAGGATCCCGGAACAGCCGTCAGCTTCTGCCCGACATACCTCGCACCGGAAATGGTCGGTGTAGGCGCCGCGAATCCGACTCCCCCGATGCTCGTCTCGGATGAGGTCTGGGAGACCATCTGGTAACCGCCTTTGGAACCGGTGACCCTTACACTGATCTTCGCGCCGGCATCGCCAGGAGCCGCGGTGTAGGTCGTTCCGCTTGCACCGAGGATAATGGACCCGTTGCGGAGCCACTGACGGGTCAGCGAGACAGGGGCAGGACCCCACTGGCCATCATCCGCGGTCAGCACACCACCGACGGTTGCCGAGCCTGAGATGGTCGGTGTGCCTGCGGTGAGGACGCCGTAAGCGACTGGTCCAGGTGAGAGCAGCTCGCTGCTGGCTGGCTCATAGCCTTCCTTGGTGCCCGTTGCGACGACCGCCACGTTGAGGCCCAGGTCGTTGGGGCTCAATGTGTAGGTGCTGCCGGTGGCAACGGGAGTCGTGTTCCCGCCGACGAACCATTCGTAGGTGACGTTCACGGGTGCAGGCTCCCACCCGCTGACGCTGGAGGTAATCGTCTCGCCGACGCGGAGAACGCCATCCATGAATACCTGGCCGGGTTCAAGCTTCGGCGAGGGGCCGGGGATCTCGCCAACGGGAACGATCCGGACTGCCTCAACCGCCCGTGAAGCATCGACGATTCCGGTGCCGTAGGAGACACCGGTGAAGCCGCCGAATCCCTTCGCGGTGCTCTTGAGAGTCTCCTCTACCTTGGCAGGGGTAAGCATGGGGTTTGCGGCTAGCATGAGCGCGGCGACGCCGGCGACGTGCGGGGCTGCCATGGAAGTGCCCTGCATGAAGCCGTATGCGCTACCGGATGTCGGTCCCTGCAATCCGGAGTTGACGGTGGAAAGGATCATGCCTTCGGCGGGACCGAAGTTGTGGTTGCCGCCCGGAGCGCTGACGTCGACGCTACTGCCGTAGTTGGAGTAGGGGGCGTCGAGCCCGTCGGGGCCGGTAGCACCAACGGTGATGACGTTGTTGCAGCTGGCCGGCGAGTAGTAGGAGGCGTCGTCGGCTTCGTTGCCTGCCGCTGCGACAATGACGCTGCCGCGGACTACTGCCGCGTCGATGGCGTTCTGGTAGCTGTACGAGCAGAAGTTCTCGCCGCCGAGGCTGAGGTTGATGACCCGGGCAGGGTTCTCATTGGCGGGGACCCCTACGACGGAACCGCCGGAAGCCCACGTGATGCCGTCGATGATGTCGGAGGTGTACCCGCCGCCACACAGGCCAAGCGCACGGATTGGAAGAACCCTGGCGTCAGGTGCGACACCGGCGATGCCCACGCCGTTCCCGGTGACCGCGGCGATAGTGCCGGCCACGTGGGCTCCATGCCAGGAGGAATGGTCGACCGGGCAGTTTGTGCCGTCGCCGTAGGTTCCTTCATCGCGCGGGTCCGAGTCGCGTCCGTTGCCGTCACGGGCGATGGCGGTGCTGGCGATCATGTCGTAGCCGGGCAGACTGTTGGCGTCCAGATCCTGATGCGGGACCGTGCCGGAGTCGATGACGGCGACCACCACGCCGGAGCCGGTGCTGTGGTCCCACGCCGGCAGCACATTGAGGCCGTAGGCTGCCTGGGTCAGGTCCCACTGGTACCCAATCAAGGTGTCATTGGGTCTGGCGGCCATAGCGAACATCATGGTGTCCGGCTCGACGTACTCGACCGTCGGATCCGCTGCCAGGTCGGTGACGAACTCTTCGGCCGCTGCTGCATCCAGCTCGCGATCAGTCTTCACGACCCTCGCTCCGGTGCTCAGACCACGCAGCTCCTTGATGCTGACCCCGAGGGCCTTGGCTGTTGCGCCGTACGCTTTGCCGCGGGCAGCAGCAGTGCCCGCCGTCTCCTTGAACTTGACGATGAACTGATCTGTCGGCTTGGCCTCAGGTGTGGCACGAACAGTGTCGTCCACCTTCGGCTCGAGTGTGGCGGATGCTGGAACTGCGAAAAGGGTGGAACCGAGCAGCGCCGCGATCGTGGCGGCAGCGGTGAGTACCAGACGGGAACGACCCATGAACGTCCTTGAGGTGAGGGCCCGATGCGACGGGCGACGGGAGCGCCCAGTTGCATCCCCCGCAGAGAATGATATATGGAAAGTAGGAGTTCCCTCGCGCAGCCACATGCCCGCCGTTGTTGCGGAGGGTCGCGACCCTTCTTGGCTCGGGTTGCGCTACGAGCGGGCTGCGTAGCTTCTCTCGTTCACCAGCCGCTCGGTTCCTCCGCTAGTGTTCGGGAATTAATCATCGCAACGCCCTAACCATTCGGTCATGTTTCGATGAGGATTGGTTGACGTTGCTCGCCTTGGCCTTACTCCTGCTTAGTCGTCCAAGGCCATAGCTCCTGCCCCAACGACCCAAACTGTTCGATTTTCTGGCCCACCTGCTCCTGACCTAAGGCTTGAGCAATCTGATTCAACAACCATCTTGAAGCCACCGCTTCAGAGGCGGGAAGTGAATCATTGGCATCAGCCAGAGCGGTGCATATTGCATCTGACTTGACCAAACGAGACAGAACCCCGGGATGCACTTCCATGCTTATGTAGCCGTGCATCGTATAATCACCCCCTTCATCTGCACCCATTATGAGCTTGGCGTCGGAGGCAGACTTCAGGAAAGCGCCAAAGGTGACCTCGTCGTCACTGGATAGATCTGCGCGGGATACGGACCCGTATACGTCCGCCATGGAGAGAGTTCTCGTCACACCCGATTCGTCCTTCTCAACGGACCACCGCCGATCTTCAATATCCACACCCCGCTCGCGGGCCGACCAGTTTTTGCCTATCGAGACTTTGGACCGGATGAAGGTTGGGATAGCACCTGTGAACCTGCGGCCCCAATAACGCATCAGGCTTTCGGCATAGTATCCCTTGGCACCTCCCAATTGAAGAGCCGTCTTCATGCGCTCCTCCATTTTGCGTCGGTAGACTGAATCCTTTTCGGTCGCTTTATGCAAGATGGGAACGAGATTTCGATTCAGGAGAGGGGTGTCAACCAGTTCCAAGACTTGGTTAAGGAGCTGTGAGTGAATGCCGGGCGTATCTCCGGCGAAGTTCTCCAGCAACATCTCACCCGCGAGCACCGCACCTGGCTTCACCAAATGTTCAGCCATCGAACTCGATCCCGACCCCGTCACCATCGCCAAGATGTCATTGCGAAGATGGGCACGATCGCCGAATAGCTGTGCAGCAGCAAACAACCAAGTGTTGCGCCAATGACTACTCTTTGACAGTATGCGAAGACGTTCCAGTATGGCCGGTTCTGGCCCGTTTATCAGATACCTGGAAGCCATAAACTCTTGGAAACTCCGCACCTCGAAGCCCCATTTGTCCGGTGATGATTCAACCAGCAGGATGAAGCGATCCGTAGCAAGAGCGATAAGTTTTTGAGTGATTTGATCGGCGTCATCCGTACTATATGTTTGGTGCATAAGGTGCGCTACAGAGATTTTTTTTAGATCATCTCGACTGAGGTGCACATCAGCGCGTCCGGATTGTTCCCCTTCCATATGAAGCAACATCCCAGCTGAGTCATGAAGCGCGTCGATATTAGATTTGTGTTCGAGTACGTCCCGGCCAATAGACCCAAGCTTGTTGGATTCACGTTTGAAGATTGTCTCGTAAAAGGCAGAGAAGAGCGCATGTCTGGTGCGAGGGGGACGGACACTTTCCTCGAGTAGCGATGCCATGATGCTCACCTGCAGCGGTGAACCAAGCAGCTTCGAGGTCATTACATCCTGCGACGCCGCCTTTAGTCTCTTGTCAATCTCGTCAGCAAAGTTGGGGTCTCCTCGATGTCTCGAATCAATAAGTTGACGACCATACCGCAATGCCTGCTTCACAGTGAGGTCGACCAACTCGTATTCTCGCGGTACGAGGACACGGAGGTCATCGTTGTAGCCTTGCCTACGGGTGGTCGCAAGGATCGCAACGTCTGCGTTCAACTCAGCTGCGTCCGCTGCAAAATCGCTGATCTTCTCCAGCAAGGTTTTTCGGGTGAACGCGTCGGGGACCTCATCCAGTCCGTCCAGAACTAGCAACCAAGGCCATTCGCGTAACCAGCTCGCAAGATTCGACTGTACGACTTTGTACGGACCGCCGCGTGCATTGATCATCTCGGTAATGAACTTGAGCAGGGAGAAGTCTTCAGCGCCAAGGACTTTCTCACTGTACTCAGTCAACCGTATGTATATTGGCCATCGATGCATTCTCGGAATGGGAACGTCTATTTCCTTCAAGTGCGAGGCAGTGTCTTGGAGGATCTGCCGGTGTTCAAGGGTCAGTTCGCTAGAACGGCCCTCCAGAATCGCAACTCGGTAGGCTTGGCAGATGAGCTGGCCTATGGTGGACTTGCCTTGTCCTGGCCCACCAATCAGGATAGTCGCAAAGTTTTGGCTTCTCAGACTTTTGGGATGGTCACCGTCCCCGATGACCGTACTGGCGATGAAGTGATTGACAACTTTGCCGTCCTCGTCAGTAGGATCTGCGATGTCAATTGCGGGTAAGTCGATTCCTATGTCGGCCAGAGATTCTTGGTCGGGGCTGTTACCCGCCTTTGTCAGCCGGATGTGGCTATATGTACGAAGCTCCTTCGCGACAAATCCGGTTAATGTCTCCGCTGCTTCGGGGTTCGTAGACTTAGTTGTATCGAGAATCGCGCGCAGGATGTCTCCGGTTACGATGAGCCCAAGGTAAGTCTGCCGAATTCCTGGATAGTTATCCAATAGCCTCGAGACGTGCGCCGCGTGCCATACGCTCCAGCCGGCTAGCCCCATGGTCTTAGCGTGTTCGTTCATCTTTTCGGTAACCCTGTCGACGCCTCCGACCTCTTGAACCGCAGACAATCGGACGTTGGTTATCACCAGAAAGTTTTTAGGTTTCGGATGGCGTGGCTTCTCTTCACGTGTCCATGCATTGACCTCCTTCTGGATCTCGCTCAGAAGCCACTCCTGATCCTCCCCTCCGCCAGCAAGTCTCTCCTTATGCTTGGCTTGAACGACTGTGTAACCATCCCAGTGCCCCGACGGCTGGGTGGGCGCGTCTGACTCGCCGAGCGGCAAGGCAGGCATCTGAAGGTTGCCCGAGTAAGTCCACTCCCGGCCTCCGTCCCTGCCGGTGCCGAAAGTTTGACCTCCAGGCCCGAACTCCGCGTTGCAGAGCGCAACCGCAAGATCCTCGAACTCTTTGTTGCCAAGTCTTACCAAGTCGTATTCCACCACGGGACTACATTATCTTCAGCCTCACTGTGGAGCTGCTGCGCCCTATGCTGTGTTGTCGGCGGCAGTCCAGGAACGTAACACCGCTTCGAGATGCCACCATCGATGGTCGTGATTGATGCCATCAAGCGCATAGCTAAGGCTGTACATCAAAGCTGTCCGGGGAGGGACGAATAGGAAGCCAGCTAGTGTTCCTGCACCGACACCATGACATTCCGGCCTGACCGCTCATCGATTCTGCAGTTGCCGAACCCTTAGCGAATTTAGCAATTGTTAAGGGTAGAAAAACTTACTCCGAAAATTGCTAACTTTGAACCTCACTGGACATGCGCCGATCGTCAGCACGAGGTACACCACAGGCACCAGCAGGAGCAGGCCAAGGAAGGTGAACTCGAGAACCGCACTGCCGTCGTCGTTCTCCGACTGGTTCGGCCGCATCCGGTAGGCACCCGCAATCCGCTCCCTCCGGCGGGAAAGCTCACGAAGGCAAGGCCGCACGCCCACTCACCTCCATGACTCCGGTAGGACCAATGAGCCCGATGACGGGCACCGGCGCCCTCACGGTGACTTCGAGGACGGCGATCCCACCTCGATCCGCCTGGGTTACAGAAATGTCCTGCGCATACGTCTCGCTGATTGCACCGGAGATGAGGGATCGGGTCCTGGCGGCGGCATCAACCGGTGAGCGGTCAGCGAGGGTTCCGTAACGGGCTCCCGAGGATGCGGCGTCGATCAGGGTGTTCCGTACGTGCAGCACCAGGGTCAACTGCACAATAGCCATGAGGATGACCGTCAGCAGGCCGCCGATCAGGGCGAAATCGACGGTAGCCGCTCCACGGTCATTACCCGGTGATCCGCCCTTCCGCTTGCGGCTTGAGGATTTGCGCACCGCTGCTGCTAGGGGCTGACGCGGTTGATCGCCTCGTTGAACAGTCCTTCGAGGGCCGGAGAAGCGACCGCGAGCAGCGCGGCGACGAGGACGGCGGACATCAGGGTGATCATGACCCAGCCGTTCTCTGCAGGGTTCGCGTGTGTTTAACAGTGTTCGGATGCCATCTTGGAAGAGACGGACCCTATAGAGGCCACTGACTGCTGTAGCGGAGAAAGTAGTGTGCGAGGAGGGAGGAGCGCCTACAGTCTGTTCGGCGAAAACAAGGCATAGAACTGGACCTCTTACTCATACGATGGTGGCTCGCCTTGTTGAAAGAGACTCTCTGGGTGATAATTCAGCGACCGGAAATGTATGGGGGAACATGAACGATTACTCGGGCCTTGAACTCGGACCTGTGCTGATCCATCAAATTCGCAGAACTGCTACAGCCGACGGACCTAAGTTCGAGGCAAGTCTCACTGATGAGCCTGTGGACTTCGAATCAGAGGACCGCGCCTTTCTTACCAGACGCTTCCAGGAGGCGCTGCTCCGCCGAGCAACCCCCGTTACCGAGATTGGCGACAACGAGGACTCTGTTGCTCCCAAGCTGATTCGCGAACACTGGCTAAACGCCGACATCGTCGCCCTCAGCAAAGGGCTGACTCATGCTCTTGTCGAAGTGCAAACAGGAGTATCAAGGCCGGGCGTTCTCGTGGTGGCAGACGCAACCAATAATGGCGAGGAAACGCTGTTGATTGCCAAGGTAGAGCATCAGGAGGCTATGCGTGCCGAGCCGCAGACGAATGAGGCTGGGAATCAGTACGTACGTATCGAGCGAATACGAGATCTCGTATTCGGCGAACAGACGAAAATCTATAAAATCGCCGCCCTGCCAAAAACCACCGACGCGCTTTCTCCCTTGACAGGCGATCTTGCCGACTCTCAGAACGGTCAAGGAGTTGCTGGTTACTTTTTGCGCGGTTTCTTGGGGCTAAGGCTCGCTGATGAGCCGGAAGTCCTCACCGAAGCATTTTTGAAGGGGATGACGAAGGCCATCAATGAAAGCGGGATGGCGCCTGAGGACAAGATGGACGCACAAACAGCGCTTTCGCTAGAACTTCAGAGTAATGCGACGAGTTTGAACCCCACCTCTTTCATTCAGAAGCACATTCCCTTCACACATCAAGGGGAGGTCAGCCGAATCGCCCCCACCACCGGCACACCCATGACTTCATTCCCGAAGAATACGACTCGGGTGAACGCCCGTCTCAACAGAATACGCATCGATCTTAGCCAGGGTGTTTATCTTGTTGCTCCGCCTGACTTGATTGGAAGGGACAAAGTAGTACGGGTGGAACGCGTCGAATCTGAAACATCGACTAAAGACGAGGTACTGATCAAGATCACCGGAGCCTCCCTTGGGAACGTTTCAAGCAATGGCACCCGATAAGGAAGCGGTCTCCACCTCGCCGAAGGGCGTCTATGAGGCCTATTTGGAGGCATTCGAGGATTATCAGTCCGCTGCAGAGCTGTACGAGAGCGCCCTCCGTTCAATCACGGACGACCTAGATTTCAAGTTGCACGCGATCAAAGTTCGACCCAAGGACGCTCTAAGTCTATTCAAGAAGCAGCAAGATCGTAGATACCAAGACCCTTGGGTTCAGTGCGAGGACCTCGTTGGAGCGAGGCTAACGGTGAGCTTAGGAAGTGAAAAACAGCAAATCGTACTAGCTCTCGATGGCTCAGATCTCGAAGTCATAAACATTGATGACAAAGAGCTGAGTCGAGACCCGCGGAAGCTTGTTTATGGCGGTCTTCACGTACAAGTCGCGCTACCTGGCCTCGAGAATCGCCGGGGCGACGCTATCACATGCGAAGTTCAGATTCGAACAATCGCTGAGCACACCTGGGCCGAAACCGAGCACAGGTACATCTACAAAGGCCCAAGTGGAATCCCAGACCCGACAAGGAGAATATTCTCAAGGCTTCTCGCGTTGGTCGAGATACTTGACGAAGAGCTTGTGAGAGGAGTCAAGGACGTGTCCAAGCTCGAATCCTTCGCTCGTCTGCGCTTGGCCCAGAAGCTTGAGCAGGAATTCAGTACGATGTACCAGGGTCCGTTTAGCACGCAACTACTACACGAATCTCTGGATACATTGGATGAGCTTCAGCTGTATTCAATAGAGAAACTGCATGAGATTTTCGACTCCTACATGGCGGTACACCGAAGCTCTGCACGTCGAATAGTTGAACTCCACGGTCCTCAATCTGACACCTTCGACGTGACCAATGATTGGATCATTACTCAACCCGAGTCACTCCTCTATATGGCCTTGCTGAAAGAAAATCCATACGGGTTAGGCATCGTAACCAAAGATTCGGAGCTCCAGGATCTGATCCGTCCTCTGGCACTTTGGAGCAACGCGAGGGGCTTTTTCAGCTGAATCCGTTTCGGCGGGACCGACGAAGACGGGAACGCCATCTATCGCGGTAGGCCTTACAACGCCTCATGTAGTGGTTTTCCGGGGAATCTCCGTGCTAGCGGCGGTGTACAAGTCATCCGCTTGACGACTTGCACCCCTCATTGATTTTCGACCCATTCTAAGATGGGCCTATGGCTCCAAGCGTCTCGAATGCGTCAGCTGCTCCCGTTGATCGCTTCTGGATCCCTGCAGACCGCACCTACTACACAGATCAACTCGGCTGGCTCATGGGCAGGAGTGAAGGCCCTTTCTTCTCGGCTAACACTGACATGGTCTCCACGCAAGAGCTGGCTAGTCGACGGTGCTTGGTGCTGTTGGGAGAGCCAGGTATTGGTAAGTCCACTACCGTTTCGCCAGATTCCCCACTTGTTACTGCGCGGCCTGAGGCACAAGCGCTTCGGTTCGACTTAGCCTCGTATTCAACAGAAGACCGTCTCATCCGCACTGTATTGGAGGGGCGCGAAGTGACTTCTTGGTTGGAGGGTGATTATGAGCTTTGTCTGACTCTTGACAGTTTCGACGAGGCGCACACCCGCATCGAAACCCTCCACCTAGTCTTAGCTGATTACTTGGATACTTGGGACTGCGCCCGGCTACAACTGCGCATTGTGAGTCGGACGGCTGAATGGCCGACTTCTCTAGAACGACGGCTCGAAAAGCACTTCGATGAAGTGGTCCCTTTTGAGCTACTTCCTCTGCGGCGGCAGGATGCTGGAAATATCGCCCGCTCCTACGGACTCGATCCCGAGCCGTTTCTTTCAGCGATTGAAGCGTCACAGGTGGTGCCTCTCGCGTCCCGCCCCCTCACACTACGGCTCTTGGCGGAAACCTATAAGAATGAGGGCACCTTGCCGAGAAGGTCCGCCGACATATACAAGAGAGGCCTGCTTGCTCTCTGCGAGGAGATAAACCCGGAGAGACGGGACGCAAAAGGCCCCACCCGACATCAAGGAGCCGAGCTATTCGCAGCGGCCAGTCGTCTCGCGGCTTTTTCGATATTCAGCGGTCGCCAATGTTTCTGGCTCGGTCCCACCGCTCTAGCGGAACCTGAGGATCTCTCCATTCACGAGTGCAGCACAGGTGCCACTGCAGAGCGTGATACTCCCGCTCGTTTCACTGTTGCAGCCAACGAGGCCGTCCTTCAAACTGGGATCTTTTCAGGGAGTGGAAGCCAGCGTCTCACGTGGGCGCACGCAACCTTCGCAGACTACCTGGCAAGCGAGTGGGTAAAAGCGAATGGGCTCCTTCGAGAACAGATCGAAGCGTTGCTCGGGTCGGAATCGGGCAAGTTGCATCCACGGGTCCGGCAGATCGCTGGATGGCTTGTCGCCGCCTCAGAACAGTACGCGTGGCTGATTGACCTCGACCCCGAAGCATTCCTACTGAACGTCGAGATACCCGATGCATCGTTACGGCGACGAATCGTGTCTGCAGTGATCTCCTTGGCCCAACGAGGACGCATGCACCATGATTATCAGCGGAAGTTCTCCGGTTTGACACATCCCGACCTTGCTGATCAGGTGCGAGGCGCGTTAGAAGCTGACTCATTTGAGTCAAAACGGATCGGCATCGACATCGCTTTACAGTGTGAAGTGCAGGATGCTCTACCGGACTTGATCAGTATCGCTCTAGACAACCGGGTCGAATTGGGTCTTCGAGTTCCCGCTGCCTGGGCAATTGAGCAACTCAGCAAAGGCGATCCCGGCAGCGCCCTCCTCCCTATACTTCAATCACCGATGGAGCTGGGTGGCGACCCCACACAAACTAAAGAGCTTATCGCTGCGGCTCTAATGGCCTCGTGGCCGCACGCGATTTCTACCGCTCAGATGTTCGAGTTCATAAGCCCAGAACATGGAAGAACTTCCTTTGGTACGTACTCCGTTGCCCTCTCAGAGGTTGCACGATCGCTCCGACCAGAAGATCTTTGTGCTGCCTGTGAATGGCTTCTCAGCAAGCCCAACTTGGTGGGCGAATCATCGATCGCACCTTTGGAAGACACGATTCTTCGTCTGTGCTTAGAACATCTCGAAGAAGGTCCGGTGCTCGCAGCGGCAACGCTAATCATAAAGCGCCGAGTACAGGGATCCGAAGCTTGGATTAGCACGAGCATGGCCCAGCCCTTCAACTTGCCCGTTGAGGTTAGGCGAAAGCTGGCCCTGTCACTGCTGGAGGACGATGATCCCGTGCTGATTGCGGGAATGACGGGCTTGCTAGGTGACCACGGCCCCGCCTTACTCTCGATCGAAGACTTCGATTGGCTGACCGAACAATATATGAATACCAGCGGCATTCAGCAGAGGAACATCGGAACGGCCTTACAGCTTGTCGCTGATTCTGGGGACCGAGCTATGTGGGAGAAGGTACTTGGCCTGCCTAACGACCATCCTGTTGCGAAGGTGTTCGAATCGTGGAGGGGACCAATCGACCTCAACTCACCCGCCGCTCACGAGGCTCGTAGGATGTACCGGCTCAAAGCCGAGACGAGGAATCGAATTGCTGAGCGGAAGGAGCGAGAAGCGTCTACCGACGCGCAGGTTCGAAGTGAATTCGCATCGATGGCCCCACTCGCTAGAGACGGTGACGTCACTGCTTTCTGGAAGTTGGCGCGCCGCCTCATGCTGCCGCCCAGCAGCTCTATCTACAGAAATGAAAGTCAGCCAGATCTCACTAAACACCCGCGATGGGAAACTCTTAGTCCGGAGACCCAGGAGGAATTGATCACCGCAGCATACCTGTATCTACAGGCAGGCAGATGCGAGCCAAAGGAATGGATAGGCAAAAGGGTTCGCCATTATCCGGCCGTTGCCGGCTATTGCGCGCTGATCCTTCTGCTCCGGAAGCGACCGCAACTGCTTCCGCAGCTAGAACAGTCGGTGTGGCGCGAGTGGGCACCCATCATAGTCGGGTGGGGACCAATGGCCGATCGTAACGGTGTCGAAGACAGACGCGAAATTATCACAATGGCCTTGCCCTACGCGCGGGAAGAGTTGACGCAAACACTTCTGAAGCTCATAGAAGTGGCGATAGCCGAGCACTCCAATATCTACCTGGAGGATGAGTTAGAGCTACTCCTAACTGAGCCCTTGGCGGCCACGATACTGGATAAGTTGCAGGCAACGAGCGTTCCGATCCGACCGATGACGGACCTGATAGATGCGTTGTTGGGCAGCTATCCCGAACTAGTTCGTCCTCTTCTTTTGGATTGGGTACAACCCGACCAGCAGGTTGCTAACCCCGAACGTGCCCGCGAGGCAGCCCTTAATCTACTTTTCGTGTTCGGCCGCGCTGCGTGGCCAGCAATCTTTGAACTCATGTCGAACACGCCGGATTTTTTCAAGTCTGCCCTCCTTTCGATGCAACCCTTAGTAGGGCGACCAGGTCCGGATCTGGAGGACGCCGAACTGGCTTCGCTCTACAACTGGCTAGTGGAAATGTTTCCCCCAGCGGAAGACCTCCGAAGCGAGGAAGGGGGCGTCTTAGGGCCGTTAGAGGCAGTGGCGATGTGGCGGGACAACGTGCTAGAAACGTTGGTGCAGCGCGGGAGTTCGACCGCGGTGTCGGAGATTCGACGTATCGTCGAAGGTCACCCAGAGTTACCTGGATTGAAATTCGCATTGCTCCGCGCGGAGCAGCTGCACTTAGAGGGAAGCTGGCAGCCGCTGACCCCTGCGCAGATAGACCGGCTCGCGTCAAATGCCCTATCGCGAGTTGTTCGTAGCGAGATAGATCTTCTGGATGTGTGCGTGGAGGCGCTGAACAAGATTCAAGCGCGACTCCAAGGCGACACGCCCTCCTCCGCACTTCTTTGGGACACTTTCGCCGGAAGGCCGAAGTCAGAAGACGACGTGTCCGACTTCCTTAGAAATGAGCTGAGCAGTTTGCTTCTCAGTAGTGGTGCCGTGGTGAACCGCGAGGTTCAGATTCGGAGGGTCAATACAGGCATCGGAGAGCGCACCGACCTACGAGTGGATGCGATCGCCCCGAGCGGATGTGCATACCCCAACCTCTACACGATCGTCGGCGAGGTCAAAGGGTGCTGGAACTCTGGGATAGTTGGGTCGATAAAAAGGCAATTGATTGACAGATATATGGCTGACCTTCACACCAAACACGGCATCTATATTGCTATTTGGTTCGACCCTGAGTCTTGGACACCCGAGGACGCCCGGCGGCGCAAAGCGGAAGCACTTGGTACACCTGAGCGTTTGCGCTCCGTCCTGCAAGCGGAAGCGGATTTGTACAAGCGAGCGGGCCGCCATGTTGAAGTTGTTGTCCTTGACGCTTCCCGACGCAGACCCAGCGAGGAGCGCAGTAAATCACGTCAGTGATGCTGGCAACAATCTGCTAGCCTCGGGCCAACGTTGACGAACCTAAGATGATGGGACTGATATGAAGCCACGGGCGCAAAATAAGTTCGACATCAGGCCGACTACCCACACCTCGCTCTCGCGCTCCGAAAGAAAAATACAGATTGCACGACGTTGGAGGCATCTCCGCATCCATATCCGCTGCCAGCCTCGGCGTAAGACGGAGCATCGATCGCCCGCAATCGGAACAACTGATAACCATCACGCTGCTCACAGAGCGCAAGCGATTAAGCGAATCTTTGCACTCAACCGACTTCAGTCAGGGAGGCGTACATCGGCGCATCTTGCTGACCGAACCACAGAGCCGAACCCTCAAGTGCCAGCCGCGCGCGCCGATGTTCATAGTCGGGCATTACGCGGGATAGGAGCTCCCAAAAGGCGGGGCCGTGATGCGGTTCCTGGAGATGAGCCAATTCATGGGCGAGAACGTAGTCGATCAGGCTTGGTCGCAGCTGAAGGGTCGCCCAGTGAATTCGAACGCGCCCGTCCTGTCTGGCAGACCCCCACTTGTGACCAAGGTCGTCGACATCAATTCGCTTCGGTTCAACTTGTAACCGATCTGCCCATTCCGAAACGTTCGGGCGAAGCCACTTCAAACCGCGGCTGCGGTACCACGCAATGATCAACTCGTGCCCGCGGTCAACCTGATCCTTGGGCAAGACGAGCCGGCCGCGTTCCAGCTGCACCTCTTTCGCACCGTTAGGGACTACGCGAAGCCGATGATTTCGTCCGAGATAAAGAAATCCCTCACCATCTATGAGCCGTTTCGAAAGCGGGTCGGTGTAAAGCAGTTCCTTCTCAGAGAGCTTCGCGTAGATCCACTCCCGCTTGGAACGTAGAAAAGACAGTAGCTCGCCGTTCTCGATGTCACGAGCCGCTCGCAACCGGAGACCGCCATCGCGTTCAATAGTCAACCGAGCGCGCCGTGTTCGCGCACTCGTCCGTTCAACAAGGACAGTCATGCCGTCCAATTCGAGCTTGTCGCTCATGTCCCTCCTCCTGGCCGTCGAGACGCGATCAAAGGTTGATTCGCCTTCGCCAAGGCAACAAGCTTGTCGGCGACAGATGGCAGTTGCCCGAAAGGGAGAACGTCCCACTCATCGAGAATATGTATTAGCTCAGCTCGTAGGTCGTCCTGTGCGTGAAGATTTTGCCAGAAACGGACGATAAGTGAACGCTCAACTACCACTCCGACGACTGCTTGGGCGACGTCGAGAAGGGATTCTCGATGGCCCTCTGCGCTCTTCTCGTTCAAGGCGAACTCGGTTTCAAGCACGCCGAGGAAGCGTGCCACGAGGGGGTCACCGTCATGCGAAATTGACTCTGTATCTGCTGCCTCGCGAGTGAACTGCTCGAGGGCAAGCGCTAATTGGTCCCACTTTCCGCTGAGGTTCCTCAATATCTCATCTAAGCGCTCGGACAGCTTGGCGTATCTAGCAGGATCGAGGTCGAAGTTCCTCTGAATATGATAACGAAGCGCATGCTCCATCTCCGAGGCCTGCGCGTTGTCAGAGGTCAGCCCCTTTACCTTGGCGATGAAATCAGGCGCGGTAATCGACACCGGGGGGACCTTCACTGCAATGTCGAGCGCAGTGACGTGCTCGTCAACTAGCTCGCGAACTTTGGCGCCATATAGGGAGGCATCGAAGTTACCGTTATCATCACGGTAACGGCGGCGAGCAACCATCTGGATGAGACCGAGTCGCTTAGCGTCGTGCACATACGGCAAGGCTTCAGGGCGTGGCAGCACTACGTCGAGCGTGGTCAAAAAGGATCTCAGTAACACGCTGAATTTGGCTCGCAAAGATTGATCGGCTAACTCCACTACGCAGGCCTCTATGTCTTCCGCCCGCCCGAAAGTCTCGATCCCTGCCGTAGCAAAAACGGCCACTGTGCGAGCATGACGGTCTCGCAGCTTCGGTAGTTCGTCGAGGATTGAGGTGACCGCGCCGGTTGTGTCCGCTGCATCTTCCGGCGCATAAGCCGCTAGAGCCTTCTGCAAGTGCCCACCTACACCGTAGTAGTCGACAAAGAATCCAGCGTGCTTCCCGCTGGCCGTTCGGTTAACACGGGCGATGGCCTGCAGTAACTCCGCGTCCTGAATGGAACGATCGAGGTAGAGAACCTGTTCGATCGGAGCGTCGAAACCTGTCAACAACATTGTCCGAACGATCAGGAATGCGACAGGGCTGCTTCTCTCGCTAACCGGTCCTAGCGCCTTCTTGAAGTCGGCAATGGCGACCTCTTGGTTGGACTTGTGAGTCCATGCAGCCCAAGAAGGGTCATCGTTGTGGTGCCCTGACATGACCGGCACGAATTCGAGCAGTTTGAGCAGTTCAATGTGGCGCCGTGCACGCAGCAGGACCTGCGTTTTTCTATCGAACGAGTTGAGGTCAGTATCACCATTTGCGGACGAGGCTATCCCGTTCTGATCGAGGGAATCGATCTGCTCGACTATTTCATCACGAGCGGCCATCAAGGCTTCGCGGTAACGCACTGCAGCTAGGCGGCTACTGGCCGCTACCTGGGCCTTAAAGCCGTTTGGCATGACAGTCGAGATGTAGTGCCACATCATCGAACGAGCCTTATCGCGGATGAGCAGTGGAGCTTCAACAACTACACCGGCAGTCGCGTAGCGTGTCTTGATTTTGTGGAGCTCCTCTGGTGTGCGCTCGGCGAACATGTCTTCGAATAGCTCGTCGAGGTCGCTGCCAGCCTTTACAGCACCCTTGACCGTGCGCCCCTCATACAGAACCGGCAGGACGGCACCGTCGGTTTCGGCCTCCCGGATCGTGTAATGGTCTATCCTCGTGCCGAAGATCGATTCTGTCTTCTTCTTTCCTTCCTTCATGATTGGAGTGCCAGTAAAACCGATCTTTGCGGCATTCGGCAACGCAGCCATGAGGTTTGCGTGCAAGGTTGAACTTTGTGAACGGTGTGCCTCGTCGACGAGAATCACAATCGACTCGTCGGAGTTCAGCTCCCCGAACGCTTCGGAGCCGTCGTCCTCTGCTAGCCCTCCGTCACGTGAGGTATCGTCGATGTCGCGGTATTTCTGAATCATGGCGAAGACTACCGCGGGTCCCTGCTCGGAGAGCAGTGCTCGCAGCTTCGAAGATTTACGCGCCCGTTCTACTATCTCGCCGGACAACCGGGCCGTTTGCGAGAGCTGCTTTTCGAGATCCGTCCGGTCTGTGACTATCACTACCTTGTACGTTCGCAATGCCGGGTCGGAACGCATCGCGCGCACGAGGAAAACCATCGTTAGGCTTTTGCCCGAACCCTGAGTGTGCCAAATTAAGCCACCACGTTGGTCATGCTCCCCGTGTTGAAGTCGAGTCTTGCCAGTACGTAGGCGATTTAGCGCCCGCCCCACAGCCCGGTACTGCTGGTATCGGGCTACGATTTTGACCCGTCTGCCGTCCGATCCCGTGAAAAGTACGTAATGGCGGGCGATGTCGAGCAGGTTTGCTTTCGTCAACATCCCAGCAGCCAACAACTCTTGCCCAGAAAGCTGATCCTTAGACTTTCCAAGCTTGTCAGCGAGTTCGTCCCTTGTGAGTGGTGCTGCATCCTTCCACTCCAAGAAGTGTTCTGGAGTGGAAGTAATAGTGCCGACGCGCGCTCTGTCCCCGTGGGTCGAAATAATGAATTGGTTCGTCCAGAACAGGGTCTCGTTACCCTCCGGAATGCCGAGATCGCGTTGATTCGCGTAGCGACGAAGCTGTTCGATACCTTCCGCCATCGGGTCGACGATGTGCGGGTTCTTGCACTCAATGACAACCAGTGGGATGCCGTTCACAAACAGCACGACGTCCGGTGCGATGAACTTACTCGATTGGCCGCCTGGTTCGTCGACTCGAAACTGGCTGATGGCGAGAAAGTCATTTCGCTCAGGCCTGTCCCAATCGACGAAGTGGATGCGCTGGTTGCGACCCTGATCCCACCCCGGCATACCGGCAACCGTCACGCCTTCAAGCAAAAGGTTCGTCATGCGTTCATTAATCTCGAGAAGCTTGCCCGCTCCTGGCCGCGACAGAGCCGAAACAGCCTCCGAGATGCGTGAATGGTCAAGCCAAGGATCACCGTCGCGTCGATTGAGCTCGCGTAGGGACTTGCGTAGCCTCCCCTCAAGGAGTACTTCACGAAAGCTACTTCGCTCGGTCACTGAGGGGTCATATTTGTGCCCAACAATCGTCGTGTACTTCAGGTTCGCGAGTTGATCGAGGAGGGGCTTCTCAACCTCGTCGTACTCAGCGCCAGAACTCATCCGTGTACCTCCGTAGGCTGTACCCGCCCCATTAGCAGGTCGTCGGCGATTCCGTCACGGAGCGCCTTCAATTTATCGATCTGGTCGGACTCACTGAGGATCCGCTCGTCCAAAACTGTCAGCGCGCGCGCAATGCTTTGCTGGACGTGCCTCGCTGGCATCGGTATACGGAATGATCCTACGATTCCGGTGTTCAAAGCATCCCGATTACTACCCCTTCCACCACTCCTCAAATTCTCATAGCTGTGGACGAGCGCATGGTGTAGATATTCACCGTCAACCTTCGGCCCAGGAGTTACCGCCGCAAGATTTTGATTGATACACGCGTCGATCTCAAGGAATGCAGACATGCCTCGTGTTTTCCCTTGGCCGATCATCCCTATAACTACTGACCCTGCCGGGATGATGCGGAGGTTTGACTCGGACACCGCTTTGGGGGTTATGAATTCCGAGGCTTTCCGGATTCTGTAGTCGTTGACCTTCCCACTCGCCAACCAAGGAACCGATCCATGTGTCCAATAGTCAGGGCGCGAACGTGACGGTGTGCTTCCGTTAGACACAGCGCCAATTTCTGACAATTCGACTCTTGGCGCATCTGGCAATTCAAGCAATTCGTCTGACAGCCCTGCTTTCACCAGACGAAGTTTGGCAAGCACGTCGGCCGAGGAGCTGATAGCCGCTTCGAGCGAATCCAATGTGCCGCGGATTCGCAGCTGATCCCCGAGCGGAGGTACTGCTATCTCGAAGTCCAACCATCGGTCTTGATCAAACGTCATTTTCTCGATGACAACACCCTGACTTGCATCGAGGAAGTAGAGGCGAAGCATAGGATGTTGAAAGAGCCAGAACAAGAATCGCGTGTCATGACCCAGCCGCGCCCGAAAGCTCGAATAACTCTTGGAGATCGCGGAGCCTGCGAACTCGTCCGTGACATAGGCGATAGCACCGTGAACAATTTGCATGCGCGCGAGCACGACGGTGCCAGGCACCGCCCATCTCAGTGTCTTCGTCAGGATCTGACGGCCCGGTAGGCTCCCGCGGTTGAATAATCCACCGTGCGCGCGACGCACGCTGACTAAGTTGTATACCTCGTCGTCCGCCATGCGAATGGGCTCATCGACCAGCTGTACTACATCGCCAATCCTATGTTTCTCCCAGTTACTCGGTACCTTCCCCATGAAGCGCCGAAAAATTCGGTCACTCATACCCAAGCTCCGACAGTACGACTTTCAGTTCGGCTTCTGCTGACGCTCGGACAGCTTCCAGATCCTGTAATGAGCGACGGTACTTGTGCCACCAGTTCTGGAATGCAGTCACGACCGCTTCTCGATGGCGCCCAACACGGACTGCGGATTGACGATGGAGTTCGGCGCCGAGCGCATCGATTACTACAGTTCTGGCCACGCCATCCGAGAGACTTTGGCTGGCCTCGGTCAAGCGTGCGCCAAATGATGCACGGTCACTCTTCATCTTTCGCTTCGACGAAGCCAGCTGCTTTCGCAGGCGCTTAAGTTCCTCATCGGAAAGTCGATTCTCCGCCTCAAGGTCTTCTTCGTCGTCTTCGCTGGACGTCGCTTCCTTGATTCTCGCGTCCAACTCGCCGACCTCTGCTGCGACCTTCGCGAGCGACTCTAAGTAGTCCGGAAGCAACATCTTTCCGATTGGGTGCTCGAGCGGGTCGATCTTGGACTTCTCCTCCTCAAGCGCATCGAGCACCGTCGATACCCAGGCGTCTATGAGGCCTTGATAGCCGTGCGTCGCTAACGCCTTGAGGTCGGGAGTAACGTGACTCCACCAGGAAGCGATGATGCCGTCGATCTGGAAGCGATCAAGCATTTTCGTCGATGCTAATGCTTCGGCAAAGCTGAAGAGCAACTGCCGGCGCAACGGAACCAGCTGCTCAGTCGAATTCAAAACGTCAAGACGTTCCTGCTCTACATTCCACCACTCATCGATAGCATCGGTAACTGCATCTTCGGATCCGACAAGCCCCCTATCCGACTCGATTATGCTCCTGAGATGCCATGCGCTCTCAATGGCCCTGTCAAAGTCATAGTGGTCGGTGTCCCGCTCGACGAAGATTTTCGCTAAGTCGAACCCGTGGGACTCGAACAAGATATCCTTGGAGCCGACCTCAGCCTTGGGCACGCCACCATGCAAGTGGGCGCGAACATTCTGCAGATCGCGCGGAGGGGCGGTATCGACGTAACGCCTGATGTTGAGGTTGTCCTCGTTGGCACGCAGCTCCTCACGGCTCAATACCCGAGCGAAGTTTTCAACGTCAGTAAAATCGCGAAAAGCGGAGACAATCTTCTCGATGTGCTCCGGCTCGAGGAAGTTCTGAGACTTGCCGTCCCGGTACTCGCGGTCGGCGTTGATGATCAGCACCTTGTCTCTGCGCGCTGCCGGCTTGGACCCTTTCGGGCGGAGCACGAGGATACATGCAGGAATCCCGGTACCGTAGAAGAGCTGCTCTCCGAGGCCGATCACACCCTCGATGGCATCATCGTCGAGCATGCCTGTGCGAATTTTCCCTTCCTCCCCGCCGCGGAACAGCACGCCATGGGGCATAACGGTGGCGACCAGCCCGTTCGGACGGGTGACCGCGAGCATGTGCTGAACGAACATCAGATCGGCTTTTTTGCCCTTCTCTGGAGTGAAGCCGTACTTGAATCGCTCGGGGAACTGGATACCTTCCTTGCTGTAGTTCAAGGAAAATGGAGGGTTTGTAATCACTCGGTCGAAGCGTTGCAACTCACCCCCTGAGGTGTGAGCCGGGTCCTCCACCGTGCCGTCGTCATTGTTGCGCAGGTCTGCGTCGGGGATTCCGTGCAGCAGCATATTCATCTTCGCGATCGCCCAGACGCTACCGTCCTTTTCCTGGCCGGCAAGCGCTAGATCCTGCGGGTTGCCCCCATTTTCCTCGACATAATCCTTCGAAAGGATGAGCATGCCGCCGGAGCCGTGGCAAGGGTCGTAAACGCTCATGCCCGGCTTCGGGTCGGCTATCAGAACCATCAAGCGGACGACGTCACGGGGAGTGTAGAACTCCCCTCCCTTCTTGCCGGCAGAGTCGGCGAAATCGCGAATGAGGTATTCATATGCGGCGCCGAGCAGATCCGGAAACTCAAAGTTTGCCTTACGCAGAGGCACCTTATTGAAGTGCACGATGAGCTCGCGCAACTTCTTATTTGACATGCTCGACTGGCCCACCTTGCGGTTGAAATCGATGTGTTGGAGCACACCCTCGAGGGAGCGATTTCGGTTCTCCAGCGCTTGTAGGGCCGTATTGAGTCCGTCGCCGATGTTCTGGTGCAGATGTCCATGGATGTAGGACCAGCGGGCTTCCTCAGGGACGAAAAACGTGCCGCGGTAGAAAGCCGGGGCTTCAGCGCGTTCCTTGGCTTCCGTCTCTGAACGCCCCTTGGCCAGTTGTTCATCGATGACCTGCGCCTTTACCGCCTCAAACTCATCCGAAGCGTACTTCAGGAAAAGCATTCCGAAGATGTATTCCTTGTAGGCCGAGGCTTCCATCGAGCCGCGCAGGACGTCGGCCGCGGCGAACAAGTGTCTCTCAAGCTGTGGAAGGGTCAGGCGCACCATAGGGAAACCTCCGATACTGCAGGTGGCTGATGACCAAACCTCATAGATCCTCCGCTCATTAAAGTGACTAAAAATATCCCAGCTGGCGTAATGGGCCGCTATCTGTAAATCCACCAGGTTCAAGGATGTCATGCACATTGACAGCGACGAACGGCCTCTAGGGAAGAACCGCATTGGTCGCCAGCAAGCAGCGTGGCCACTGTTTTGCGGATGGTCGTGCACAAAGGGGCGGATGAACGATGCCGGGCGTGAGAGTGTTTGAAGGGAAAGCTCGAATTCAGCAACAACCCGCAGTGCTTCCCCGTTCATCCTGGAATTCGGAGATGCAAGGGCCGCTTGCCGTCACGACGTCACGACGTCACAACGCATCCATCTAGTCTGGCCATACGAATGATCATTCAACCCACCGGTTCACATGCCGCTCGCCATTCATCGGCTCGTGATCTTCAACGTTTCAACCTTTAGTCGCTCTCTGGAAGGGTGAACCAGAATGGCGTTACCCAGGTTGTGCATCTCATTGGCCAGAATGTCGACTCGGGTAACCTCGCCACCCGGATGCAGGATCTCGTGGATCTTGCGCTGGTGCCAGTGGCCAGCTATGAGATGTGCCGGGGTGAGCTTAGCGACGACATCATCGATTAGAGTGCGCGTTTGATTGGCCCGCATAATCAAGTCAGCAGAAAGTTTCAGGTGGCTCTTTAGGGGCACTGACAAGGGCGCATCATGTGTGACCAGTACGTCTACTGGCCCACCTTCGATCAGTCGCTGAGCTTCTTCATACGTTGGTTCCTCGTCAGGCCACCAGTCCTTCCCTTCAGTCCTGCGCTTCGAATCGATGCTGAAAGCTCCACCGAGTCCACCGATCATCAGACCCTCGCATACTGTGCGCCCCCCGCGCGGAAGGACCCAAATGCGGGAGCGCCATCGAGCTAAGCCATCCCCTTCTGTCTGCAGTTTGAGGATCGTGTCCCAATTGTCATGATTGCCAGGACTGATCAGGAGACGCATGCTCTTCTGAGCGAGGATCTCATTGATGCGTTTCTCGTACCGGCCCCGTCGCGCTCCGGGCCAATCCAAGGCACAGTCGCCGACGCTGACCATCGTCCGTACGCCAGCCTTCTCGGCAGCGTCGATGCATCCCAAGGACCAGCCCAGATGGCCGTGCCAATCACCGAAAAAGGCAATCGGGCGACTACTCCCGTTCACGCTTGAGCACCTCGATTGCATCGGTCGCAATCCACTTGTCCAAATCGATCGTCAATTCGCTGCCCGATAGAATCACCAGCTCGGCCATACCCATGCGTTGCTCCGTCGGCTTATTGCTCATTGCCCGGTCTAGTGCCGCTCGTGTTAGCCGCCAAGACAAGGCGCTATCCGGCTGCTTCCTTCGTCTCGTGAAGATTCCCTTTGACCGGCCGAGCATTGTGAAGACCTCCCGAATAGCTTGTCTGGCTTCACACATACTATGGCTGCTGCGACGTCTGTTCACCGGTGCAGGGGGTGCTGCATCAATCTTGGAGCAAGCGGACAAACCATAGTGAACGCAGGCGTAGGCGTATGTCTATCTCCGGCCCTTGAACTTTCTTACCCTCACTGAAACTTCGCTCCGAGGATCATGGGACCCATCGTTTTCGTTAACAGGCCCCTGCGACGGCTCCAGCCCACACACGCCGACCTACACGGTGGGTTCAGCAGCAAGGCCTTCTGCGGTCCGGCTAACGAGGTGCTGACGTCAGAACTGACTTCCCACTTCGAACGAAGGCGCTCCTGCCGAGTTCCTCGGCGCTCAAAGTGAAACTTGCCCCTATTCTGAGCTGGGCCCAGTAGACAGCCGCGTCCTGGTGCTGCTTTTCGTCCTACCCCGGCGTTGCCCTTCGACCTTTGGAGCGCTGGATGGTGCAACAAACAACTCTTCTACTCTTACGCCCAGGACGTCTGCCACGTCCCATAGGCGCTCGTATGCGACCGTCCTTCGCCCCCACTCAAGGCTGATGACCATGCTTCTGTGCATCCCTGCTTCAAGTCCCAACGCCTCCTGACTGAGTCCTTGGGTCATCCGAAGCTCACGTATGCGGGCACCGACCTGCTCGCGGCGATCCTGCCATACCTTCAAGCGAGCAGGCGTTGTTTGTGAGGGTCGGGTGGGCACAATTTATGCCACTAGAATTGAACATCGTTGTCTGTCGCACTAGTGCGACATGAGACCTAAATCACCATCATTGCAGGAAGGCTACTAGATGGCAGTCTCGATTGTCCTTGATCTGACCGATGACGTATCTGCGGCTAGTTTGAGACAGTTCCTCAGCTTCATCCCGGAAGACTTCGACGAAGCCACAGATTTGCGAGTAAGGGATCCCAGAGACACAAGTGCTCAGGCACCGCATTTCTTGCAGGTCCTGCTTCCGTCCATGTCAATGCAGGAGTGACCCGGACGCAACTATCTGCAGGACGTCCGAACGAACGACCATTCGAGATGGACCGCTGCAGGTGTGTCGTTCCTGTCCCTTACGTGACAACGGCGTGTCGGTTGACACCGTTTCATTCTGAGCACGTACTCCGCGCGGTCATCAAGCCATTGAGTTCCTAGTACCTACGAGTTGCTAAGCCAGCCTTCGCATTGAGCATAAAACTTCCCGACATCTCGGACGAGGTCGATAGCTTCCTCTCTCGAACGTCCAATGTCTGAACTCGAGGAGTAGGACGTCGAAAACTCTGCCTTCGGCCATCTGTAATCAAACTTCTCGATAGCATTCGCGATTCGTTCGAGAACGCTCCAGGCAAAGGCTTCGAGATCCTCCTGACTGATTGCCTCACCGGGGTGCATTGCTAAATAACCGGCCTCAGCAATTCCCAGGGCATCTGCGCCCTGAATCAGCTCAATGAAATCAGCATCAGCATCATTGTCTGCGTGCGATCCAGTGGTGCGTTTGAGTACCCCCTTCGCATTGGGGCCGACGTAGATGTCCGAAAAATGCGACTTCAACCAAGCTAGAACTACTTGATGGATGAAGTTAGATATTTCAAAGCTGAGCGCCTGCCGGGTCAACGAAGGCCAATCCTCGAGCGTGGAGCTCATCATGATACCGGGGTATTTGGACCATAAGTGCAGGAGCCAAGACAACTGCTCCGACGCGAAAAGCCTGGCGCTAGACAGCGGAAGAGTTAGAGACTCAACTTCTTTCTTCCCATCGGCTCTCTTCTTCTCGTTCTTTTCCTCCCATCTGGTCAGAAGGAGCTGAAGGTCCTTCGGCGAGAAGTAGAGCTTTTTTCCAGGCACAACAAGGACCACAAATGTGGGCGCTCCCGTTTTGGAGCCAGTTATCCAGCCTCTGACAGTCCCAGGATCTACGGACGGTGACAGGTTACCCGTCTTGCTTTTGACTTGAATATGCGCCGAGCGTCCCGACATGCCCCAAGCCGCCTCTCCTCGATAATCCGAAGGAGACGTAGGTGTGCGCGGAACCTGTACGTGTATATCCCAACCATAATCGGCTCCTGTTATGAGGTTTACCGCCGAGCCCGTGTCCAGCAAGGCGCGAAGGACCTCGACCTCTCCGACATCTCCGATGTATGCCGTTTTCTTTCTGATGGTCATCCTTGGTCTGCCTCCCACTATGCTCGTAGCGCGCCTCCCGGTGCGCAGGTTGGTAGTATCCACCGGAACTAGGCGATTGGAACGTCCTTGCCTCCAGCCGAATACTTCGTTATGGGCACCACCGTGGGGCGGTGAGATGAGCCGGGTTCATGGAGCCTCCGAGTCAGCCGTTCAACTTTGATTTGCTCCTGATGAATTTCCTCCTGGAGCGCATTGATCACTCGAGCTAGTACTTCGACCAGTTCTTTCCAGTCATCAGCTTCCTGTCTAGCTCGCTGCTGAGAATCCTTGTGCCTGACCGCTTGGCTTCGTGCCCGTTCTAAAGCCTCTTGCAAAGCGACTTCGCGTTCCGGACGAGTTCCTTCGCGCTCCCTGAGGAACTCGAATCTCTGCCGAAGATCGGGGTGGCTCTGGTACAGATGGTGCCGGCCAACTTCTGCTTCGAACGCAAGGTCGCGCGTCGTCAGCGCGCCCGAAGGAACCCTCTTCGGGACTCCTGAAAGGATTCGCTGCATCGCCGACAAAATGGCTTGGCGCGTGGGATTCTTTTCGCTTCTGATCTCTGAGTTAGAGGGAGCTTGGTTCGTTGGAAAGGCGCGAGTCCCGTCGGCGCTCATCGGTTCCCGTCTCCGTCGAACTCCTCTGCCTTCGGCGGCCCCTCTCGGACTACTGAATCTCCGAATACTCGAGTCGCAATCGCCTCAGCTACTATCAAATCGTTTCTACGCGCCTTCGCCAGCAACGACTGGGCCATCGGCGCAGGCGCAAGTTCCGCCTGCTTTTGGAGTTGGATTGAATCTGACCCGAGACGAGTCAGATGTTTCTCGGTGCGGGCGACGTTCTTGCAACCGTCGACACAGTTTAGGAGGTCGGGCTGAGTGTCTTTCCCAGCATCCTTGAACTTCGCACACAAGGCTCTGTCTTCCCTGTAGATGCAGAGCGCTATGGCGGCCGGGTTGTCATACACCTTCAAGGATCTGTCCTTTCGGAGCCGTCGCTCGTCGGCTGGCAATAAATTTCTAGGCAGCTTGCGGACCGCTTGTATCGCGTCCTCTGCGGCGGGCCCACTAAGTCCTTGCCCCTCTGAGACAAGCTGGGCTAGCTCGCGAATGGTGTCCCGTCTGTGGTTCCAGTCCTCCTCAATCAACAGATCCGGCATACCAGAAGCCTTGGTACCGGCATATCCCTCGCCGATCGTGGTACCCACATGTTGATACTGAATTGCTGTCGTTATATCCCCGTTTGGACGGTGCCTCAGAAACCAGGCAAGAGTGCGTCGAAATCTGCGCAAGGTAATTGCGCCATGAGGGTCTTCGGGGATATTGAGGGCGGCGGGACTGACGCTGTGGGGAGCTAGACGAGTGTTCACGAACTCAATGAACGAAGCGATCCAACCGGCGGCCGTACGCGTGTAGATCGAAACCTCGGCTCGCTCCGAGAAGAGGAAGCCTCCACCTTGGCCCAGTTCTTCGTTGATCTCCTCGATGATTTTGATTGCGGCTGCTGCCACTGGAACGGTAGCCCAAACCGCAGGTTTCGGTATCCCCGGAGACCCATCCTCCTGCCGTTTTACACCCTTATAAACTTCACCACTTACCAGGTGAACACGAGAACCTCCCGGCCGTTCCAGTGGCTCGTTCAGGCACTTCGCCTTCAGATGAAGGACCTCTTCCGGTCTCATCCCCGTTAGCGCTGCAACAACTATCATGCAAGCGGTGCGAAGGTGCGCAATCAATGGTGACGCTTGAGTCTCAGGATTGCCTCCCCCCGCGCGCATGATGTCATACACACCAATGAAGGGTATCCAAGGCGACCCATGGAATCGTCCGTTGATCGGAAGATTCAGAGCCGTTTCTTGCGGGTCAGAACTCACCACTAGAAGTTGCTTACGCCAACTCCTATAAGCAGAAGCAGCTTCTCCCGCATCCACGCCGTGACGATAGCTCAGAACCTGCCATCCCACTTCATCATCATTTCGCTTATAACCCGACGGTCTTAACGGAAGTGGCCTCCCCGTCGATATGTAGGAGTCAAGTATCGAAGTTGCAGCGATTACTGCCCGATTTCGCATGCTCTCAACGTAATGTCGGTGCGCTGCTAGAATATCGGGTGCGAATTCACGCACGAATGCACATGCCCATTCCAGTAGCGTTGAGAAAGCAGACTCGCCGATGGGAAGAGTTTTGTTCTCGCCCGATGGTCGCTTGTGACGCCATTCGTGTCGATTCCACATGGGCTCTGGAAATTGACAGTCATCAGGCAGCAATGGGTTCAGGTGCCATACACGCACAATGACAGCAAGACACTTGTTGCGATGGGTAGGATTCAGCTGGCTTTCTTCCATCCATACTTTCAAGTCGGCCATGTGGTATGCGTCTAGATCGGCTGGGCACCTGACCGGGGTGTCCGAGTGCCGTGCCGACCAGTCCGACGTCAACCAGATGATGTGAGAGCGTAGTTTGAGCAGTGCATTGGCAATGCTGGATGCGCTGAGCCACTTCGACTCGGAGCTAGTTCGCTGCTCTAGGACCGCATCCGGGGTTCCGTGATTGATCAACACGTATGCGACATGGCGTGCAAAGTTTTGGAAGCCAGCAGGCCAACCTTCGAAATGGATAGTTCGACTCGGACGGTCTCCCACCTCTAGAGCTGCCAATGGCCACGACGATGCCTCGAATGGCGCAATCACAGCACCTGCGTTGTGAAGTCGGTGTGGACCGATACTGGGAGTCTTCGCGTCGGGGAAAACGTCGGGGCTACTCCGGATGTTGTTTGCCTTCAACTCGGCTTTCTGGTCAATCATGCTGGTGGCTCGTGCCGAAGAGCCGCTAGGAGGACCGGGAGGTGTTGTGCGACTTCTTTCGAAGCCAATTCTCTTTCTTGCACCGTGTACCGATCCACTACAGCGGACAAGGTGGCATGATGACGCGCAAATCGACGGTCCCAACTCTCGCCCATACCGTCCCGCAACTCTTCCAGAACCTGCAAGGCAGCTATCATCCTGGGAAGCAGACGAGGCACTGTGGCTGCATTCGCGCATTGCAAACAGTCAAGGAATCCGTAGAATCCGGATGTGCACGCGCTTGACGTGTCGGGATGATTCGCGGGATCCGAACAGTTCACGATCAGAGCATCGTTGGCAGAGTCCATTTCTTCGTTTTCGCTCATCCGTAGCTCGACCCTTGCTCGTCCATGATCAAGCACCTTCTGGATACCGGACATGGCAGCGGCTTGGTGATGCGCAAGGGCGGTGGCATCGCTCCGAACATAATGAAGATGTGTCTCTGCGCTGTGGTTCGTCGGCTCGGCTGTCACTCCCGCCCCAGGGATGCTTCGTCGTAAGCGTCGGAAGTCGATTGCTGTACCCTTCGGAACCCAAGCAGCTTTCTTGCGCACCTCCCAGCGCGGCACTCCCAGCAACGGCGATCGAGAACCCGTTGGCCAGTAGGCGAACAAACGATCCGTAGGGATTCCTCGTAACGCTAAGTGCTCGCGAGCTGGCTCTGTGGCCTCAGCAATCATCTGCAAAGCTTGCACCTCGGAGTCTTCAACTGGGTCTGTCCCGTCGAGGACCAATTCCGGCCAGTATCGATATGCCGCTCCTCGCCTAGGTTTGTCGAGGTCCAACTGCATGACGCCCGGTTCGTGTTCGAACGGCACGGGGGCGCTGTCTATCGTCGAGATGTTCAGACCACGCTGACAGCCGAGTAAAACGACTGCCGCCAGTGCCTCCTCACTAGAGAGGAATAACTGTCTCCTCGCTGCGTTCACACGCTCATTCGGTCCCATCGAACTGTAAGACGTCTCCAAAGCCCTTATTCCTTCCTTAGTGCGCGGCCTTCCGTGATGAAGTACTTCGTGCAGCACTCTTGCCCTCAGCCAGTCGGGATGCTCTTTACTCTGTTCGTGCTTGGAAAGTGCATACGCCGCCGTAATCCGAGCATGGGCGGATTGAAGGGTTCGTCTTGCGGCGTTTCGCAGTGCTATGAACTCCGCCTTTGGATACCGCTCGATGAAGGAGATCGGGCTTGGTTTAACTGAAGACTTCTTGTTCGTCTCGAGCACTAATTCTCTGGACGCAGAGGGGACTCGTTTCAAGAGCATGATGATCCTCGAGTAGTACTCCCAGATCGAATAGTCCGCATAATGAGAGCAGAGGAAGTGATGGTACTGGCGAAGATGGAACGGCGTGAAGTCCGTCAGATCGACTATGGCCACTGCGCCTTCGTCTTTGTTCCGGGTATCAAGCCACCGCAGAAACGCGGATACTGCCCTGCGTACGTTGCGAATAGTCGCCAAGCGGCGGACCCCCGCTTCCGTTGCTGTCGACGCCAAAATGCTGGCCGCAAGCTGCATACGCACTAGCTCAGGTCCGGCCATCCGTGATAGGTCGAACCGGTGATCCGGGGCATCTTCCAGCCTGAGGGTGACAACGAGGCCCTCTGGAGCCTTTGATCGGGTCTCAGATGGGAGGGTTATCGGAGGTTGCGCTGCCCGTCTACCCCGGTTCAATCGGCGCTCCGGAAACCGACCAGTGGACTGAAAGCCCGAATGCCGCTCCACACTTCAGCAATGCTGTCCCCGGTGAAAAGTGAGGATCTTCGTATACGTTTCACCGGCTCCAGATAAATGTTTTTCGTTGTCTCGACTGAGGCATGACCGAGCAAGTCCCGCACTTCATCGAAAACGTGAGAGTAGTTTCCCTCTAAGAACGGGTGTGAAGGAGTCAGACCCTGTTCGCGATCGGTCGCGCGAACTCCCGCAACCAGAACCATCAACGCGAACGTGAAGCGCAGTGAGTGCGGTGTTACACGAACCCAGGGTGCTCGCACGCCAAGCGCAGTTCTTGCTGCAGTCACCCTCCTATTCGCAGCAGCGAATACAGCATTCCAACTCGCCGGTTGCATCGGCATCCCCGACTCTCCGAGCCAAAGGGCCGCCGGCTCCAAACCGTGCTCGGTCCGACCATACAGCCGAATCCGATCGCTATGGGAAAGCATCGGGACATCAACCTCACCATAATTCTCGAGACGAAGTCGCTGTCCCCTAGGACCATCGGGAAGGACTCTCTCGATAATCAAAGGATCAGCAATGCCGTCGTACCTTCGGATTTCTTGTGCTCGTCGTACATTGTCGTAGCGCTCCCCATCGACGTACTGTTGCACCGACTCCAGCCCGTATACATGCATAGGAACGTAATGACGTAGGAGACGGCCTTTAGTGACGATGGGAACCTGGTGGTTGACTCCGATCGGTAGCTCCATCCTGAGGAGCGACCCCGCTTCCGCCGCGCGAAGCCCAGTCGACAAGACGTAGTCGGTGTAGGCTGCATTCCGCGCAGAGTTGCGTCCACGGAAATTCACGTTTGGTGAGTCCGCCACCACACTCATACTTCCGTTGACCTGACCTGAGTAGCCGAGCAAGCCCACATCCCGCCACATGGAGTACTCTGCAGGCGTGAGCCAACGGTCTCGAGACAACCGTGCGTTTTTCTCGCGGAAGCCACCGATTTGACTCGATGTATCCAGCCGATCCTGAATTCTCACAGGGGTGTCTTCTATCCATCCCGCCTCGCAGGAGTATTTATAGAAGTGTTTCAACGCGGCCCAACCCTTATTCCAGGTCGCCGGAGTCACCCTGAAAGGGTTGCGGGAATCATAAACTCTCCATACTTGGTACGACCGCACATCTTCGTTGCGAGCTTCGTCCCAGAGAGTTCCGCGGGACTGCAGGAAAGTGAACCATGTACGTAATTCGACAGCGTAGGTTTTCGCCGTCGATCTTCGATCGCGACGAAACGCCTGTCTTAAGTAGGAGTTGATTCGAGCGTCTATTTGAAGTCTCGAAATAAGCACCGGCATCCCAGGAGCGATTCCGAGTCGCGCTTCTTCGTGAGCAATTGTAGACCAAGTACGAGCGAGCGGATGAAAGTCAAGAGGGAGCTTCAACGGTCCGCCTGTTGTCGCCATTACCCATGGCGTGAAGTGTCTGAAGCCCTCCGTGTCTGCGAGTTCTGGCCCCGGGAACGCTTCCGTTTCTCGGTTCGAACAGCTTGCATCATTCATCATCCTTCTCCCCTTTCGCACGGCCGCCTCTACCCCACATACCGATTCGTCAGAGTGCCATGAAAAACCTCACTGTGCACGTACTACTTAGTCGCTCAGCGTGTCGTTATGCGTTTCATAGAAACTGTTTCTAACACTTGCTAGATCTATCTCCGCGAGTTGATGGAAAAAGTCGGCTTTGACCCAGCTTTGTGGGATCTGTCTTCGGACGATTCAACTCCGCGACTCATACTGAGTAAGCGCTATTGGTGCACATGCATGCGAGGAGCGAATAGCTTCGAATACTTCTGCGATCGCGGTTACTTCGGCAAAGGCATGCTGAAAGCCGAAATGCGCTACACGGCAGGGCCGATTCGCCAACGCGGAGAACTGTCGTTATCGGACTGAGGTGCGAATGCAGATACGAACGAAAACTCGCACGCCGTTATTCTGAGTGATTGCGTAGCTTTTACTTGGCAGCAAAATGTCGTTCATATAAGAGGATCCGCGTTAGGCGGTCTTGGCTCATTCCGCAAAGCAGAACCTGACCATGCGTCTTGGGTATCTTCTGCCGTTGAAGCCGGTACGCCCTAACCGCCTGGATGGAGTCGTCAGCGGTTCATGATTGCAACAGTAGGTGCCCGACCGACTCGACCTTCCAACGCATTATGTTTCCTTCGCCTGCGAATGTAGCCAGGAACGAGGCCGCTAACGTGATGACCGCTGCTGGCAGTTCCCTGATGCAAACCTATGAACGGGCTTACTTATCAGGCAAAATGTCGACATGCTGGGTATCGAGGAATACTGCCACATCGCGGCCTCTCAGCCGGATAACGAAGTCGGTATCGACGGTCTTGGTCCGTCGACGAGTCCGGAGCAGGATGTGTCACAGATCCGTGAAGTAAGTGCCGGAGCGATCGCACGTGTTGATGCACCAGGCGACACTGACTCAGTAATCCGATCAGGTATGAAGGTGCTAGCGCGATGGCGGGAAATTTCTCCCTCACCGCGATGCGCAAGGAGTTAGATGCAAGCTTTCGATGAAGATGGCCTTTGGAAGCAATTCTTTGAGGAATCCGAACAGCGGCTTAGGTCGCCTGAACGGCGCGCCTGGGTACCAACCGACCTCTTCTATGAGGTAACACGATTATCCTCTCGCTTTCCAGCTAGTTCGCAGGGATTAGCTTGGCATTACGCGCCTCCCGCAGCACTCCTGGGCATTCTGCAGAATAACGTAGTTTGGGCCGGATCTGCGGCGCTAATGAATGATTACAAGGAGCTCAAAAGCGGAGTCGGTGCTTTGCGTGCCTACGTTGAGAATCTTAAGGATGAAATTGGAGACGAAGCAGCTGATCAAATTCTTGAGTCACTTCCAGCAGACCACGCATCCCGCGCAAACCAACGATTCATACTTTCCGGTTCAACAGACGGAGACAATCTGACATTATTTCGGAACTATGGTGGAGGGACGATCAGTTACGCTATCGGATTTGACATGGCCATACGACTTGTTCCACTTCGCCAGAGAACTGTTCCTCCATATCCTTCCTTGCAGCCCTCCACGACCGACATCGAGGAAGATCAGTGGGGCTCATTGCGATTAGCCTTCAAGCCTCCTCGAATAGAAACGGCTGTTCGGTCGTGGCAAGAAGTAATTTATGAGGAAACGAAGATAGACGAACTGGTGAGACGATCCTTCAACTTACTTCATTCTGATTATCTTTACGCCCTTGCCCTTCCCGATCATGTGAAATCACAAGTGGCAGGAATAGAATGGGAAGTCCCGTTAGAATTGCTCGACTTCGTCAAGAGTAGTTCATTCAGAGATGAACGAGAAGTGCGTACGCTTGTGCCCGTCGCGCGCCCCTCTTGGATGTTTGTCCGTTTCCGACCCGGCGCATTGGGAGT
This sequence comes from Arthrobacter sp. JZ12, assembly GCF_035189165.1. Classification (NCBI taxonomy): domain Bacteria; kingdom Bacillati; phylum Actinomycetota; class Actinomycetes; order Micrococcales; family Micrococcaceae; genus Arthrobacter; species Arthrobacter sp. JZ12. The sequence goes on from NZ_CP045246.1 coordinate 2,206,689, forward strand.
GCTCCCATACGTCGAGCTGACCGCTCCAGATTCTCCTGCCAGCTACGCGAAGCGCGCCAGCAAGCTCCCAATTAAGGAAATTAAAATCTCCTCTACTCCGTACCCGGAAGACGCTAGAGCTAGCTTGCTTCAACTACTGGCGGATCATGGGTACGACGATGTGAAAGTTTCGGTGAGTCACATACCGTTCAGATGACGCCAAGCGTCTTGGCGGTTCAAGAGACCGCTACAGCATAGGCAAGCGCGAATCTCCAACACATTCTCGACACTGTCGAACAGATGACTTAGCAGGGATGCTTCGATGCTTCGACACCGCAACCTTGCATCGACCACGTCGGTGCACACGAAGGGGTTCGACCCTGCCTGCCAAAAATCGGGGGTTCAGCCGCCACATATGTACGACAACACGGGAACTTTACAGAGAACCTGGGGGGACGTCACCCCGCTCGGGATCGTCGGCATGCGGTGACAGTTGACGCATGGCCCACAGTTGGGCGACGACGGTCAGGAAGCAAGCGAAGAGGCGGTTACGCACGCTGATGTCCTTTTCTGTTCAGTGATTGCAGATGTTTCTATTCGGATAGGGTCACAAACCCAGGTTGATCAAAGCGATACCTGGGTAGACAGCAAAGAGAACGGTGAGTGGAAGTACGCCGAAAACCAGGGGGACCATCATGGCGATTTCCTTGCGCCCGGCCGACTCCATCAGCTCGCGTTTGGAGAGATCCCGCACGTCTTGGGCCTGTGCACGAAGGACATCAGCGAGCGGCGTGCCACGCTCGACGGCGACGCTGATTCCATCGACGAACCTCACCAAGGGCGTCAGCTGGGTCCTGCCCGAGAAGTTGTGAAGGGCCTGCATCAGCGGAGTTCCAGCCCGCGTCTCGGCGAGCACCCGCCGGAACTCCTCTGTGAGTTCCCCGTGCCCGGTCCTGCAGAGCCGCTCCAGCGCCCCGGTGGCGCTCTCCCCCGCACTTACGGCTAACGCCATGAGTTCGGCGAGACTTGGGAACTCCGCGAGCATGCGACTCTCCCGCTTTCTGATTGCGGCTCCCAGTACGTAGTCGCGCATCAGGTATCCGCCCGCGGCACTTCCACATACGATCAGAACGGCAAGGAGCGGGTTGAAGCTGCCGGCAGCGGCCAGCGTTACAAGAACGGTGGTCGACGCTCCGAGGCCCACGCTCCCCCAGATAATCTGTTCGGCCCGAAAGTCCACGACGGACTTGCTGCTGCCTGCCTGATCGAGCCGCTTCGCAAGAACGGACGACGCCGGACTGAACCTGCTCAACCTTCTCACCACATCGCGGGCCATCGGCCTGATGATCCGTTCCAGAGGGCCGAATGGTGTGATCGGGGGCGCGTCCAGAAGCCGCGAACTGACGTCTACAGACTTCAAATGCGGCGCTATGCGCTCGACGAAGCGAACCTGACGCATCACCGGCAGTCCAACAAAGGTCAGCCAGAGCCCCGCTCCCAGACTGGCACCAAGCAGTGCTGCGGCAGTGATGACACCCATCAGCGAAGCACCCGCTCGTCCTCCGGCAGTGCGCCTATTCGCAGCATGATCCAGTAGCAGAAGACGGAGACCAGCAGGCCGCCCACCAACACAGCGGCACCGCCCGCCGTGTTGTAGGCCTCGACCGCTTCGGGCCGTGTGGACAGCAGTGCAAGCACGATCCACGGAGCCGCAACAGCCAGCCGAGCCGCGTTGACCGTCCAGGACTGCCGCGCTTCAAGTTCACTCCGCGTGCGCGCGCTGTCCCTCAGGAATTCGGCAAGCGTGCCCAACAGCCGGCCGAGGTCTGTGCCGCCGACCTGGCGGGTAAGCCGGAGCGCCTCGATGATCCTGTCCGCAACCGGATCGGCCAGGCGGTCCTTCAGCCGGTCAAGCGCCGGCTCGAACTGCCCGCTGGACCTGTAGTCGGCAGCGAATTCACCAAAGGCCGGTCGGAGTTCCTCCGGCCCCTTCACCCCCAACTGCATCAAAGCCTCTGGCAGCGACAGGCCGGCCCTGATCGCCGAACGAAGATGGTCCACGATGTCCGGCCACAACTCGCGAAGGGACGCGGTCCTCTTGCGGGCTCGCCACCGAAGCAGCATCAGCGGTGCCAGAAGTCCGAACAAAGAAAAACATGCCGCGATCGCAGGGGTCGCAGTGATCAGGAATGTCACCAGGAAAGTCACGATTCCGACGACGCCGCTCGCCGCCAGAAGACCGCCCGCTGACACTCGCTCAACGCCTGCCCGGAGCAACAGCTCATCAAGCTTGCCGGTTCGACGAGAGCCGGTCGAAGGGCGGGGAGGGACAGCCCAGGTGGACCACCAGATGAGAAAAAGCCCTACCCCCAAGGCTGCTCCTGCGGCAACCGTCACGATGCGCCCAGGAGCGAAGCGAGTGAGTAACCGGCGGAGGCGAACTTCTCTTCAGCCGGCATGTCCGAGGCGGTGACACGAAGCTCGCCGTCAATGCGTTTGAAGACGGTTGAGGTTTCTATGACTCCGTTTTCGACCCGCCTGCCCAGGGCGATGATCTCGGCAACCCGCCGGACGCCTGACCTTTCCCGGGTGCAATGGACCACAAGGTCGATGCACGAGGCGACGGTGGGCACAACGAAGGCACTCGAAATGTTATTGCCGGCAAGCAAAGGTAGCGTGCAGATCTTCGTAACGGCGTCGTGCGCGCTGTTGGCGTGGACGCTGCACATCCCCGGCAAGCCCGAATTGAGCGCAATCAGCATGTCCAAACTTTCCGCTTCCCGAACTTCGCCGACAATCAGTCGGTCCGGCCGCATGCGCAGCGCTTCCTTCACGAGGCGGCGAAGCGGAATCTCGCCGTGGCCCTCCAGGTTTGGTTGCCGGCATTGCAGCCCGACGACATCCCTTAGAGGAAGCTGCAGTTCGAAGATCTCTTCCACGGTAATGACTCGCTCGCGCGGCCCGATTGAAGCTCCCAGGCAATTCAGCATGGTGGTCTTGCCTGCCTGCGTGGCGCCGGAAACAAGGATGTTAAGCCCGCTGGCCACTGCGGCACCAAGGAAGCGCGCCGCATCAGGTGAGAGGGAACCCAGCTCGACCAGGTGTTCCAGGCGGGTTGCACGCGAGATGAACTTACGGATATTGACGGCCCAGTGTCGCCTGGTGACGTCAGGGATGACTACATGCAGACGCGATCCGTCCGGCAATGATGCATCGACGAATGGAGAGGACAGGTCCAGCCGGCGTCCGGAGGACTTGAGCATCTTCTCTACTGCGTCGCGTACCTGCTGATCGGACAGCGTCAGCGACGTGAGCTCGGAATCACCGCCACGCGCGACATAAATCTCGGAAGGGGAGTTGATCCAGATTTCCTCGACCGAGGGATCATCAAGCAGCGGCTGAAGCGGCCCGTAGCCGGCAACGGCGTCATACACATGACGGCTTGCCTGTTCGAGCGAACCGAGGGGCGGCAGTGCTCCTAGTAGTGAGCGCTCGTCGTAGTCATTGACTGCCGCATCAATCAGGCGGCGTACCTCCGCACCCTGGTTCGTCGGATCAAGGCCACGACGGCGTATAAGCTCGCGGACCTCGCCCTCGACAATGCGCACTGCATCCATAGTTTTCCCCAAGGATTCGACCTGCGAACGGAATGCGCAAGCCGGAGACTGACAGACTGGTAATGCTCGTTCCCTGCCTCAAAGCGTAGGCCAGACCCGAAAACATACCTAGCCCTATGGGCGTATGTGGATAACCTTGTCTCTGGTTAGTCACATTTGCCCCTCCTGTCCCAAACGTAACTGCGGCACTAGCCTGCTGGGGTTACGCCCGGATCCGTCCGGGGCAATGCCTATCCGGAGATCTCCCCTTGATAGCTTCCCGTGCCACCAGGTCACTTACCGTCTCATCGCTCGTCACCCTCGCCCTTCTGACGGGCATGACGCCGGCAATCGCCACTAACGCAGCGACGGCTCCCGCCGAACCTAACCAGGCGACCGCCACCATGCCGGCGCCTGCCTCGGAACCGGGGCCGACGCCGTCGTCACCGGCCCCGTCACCGTCGCCGTCGCCGTCGGAGGCAAAGGCAGTCGAGCCGACAGCCGACGATTTCCAGAACAACCCCGAACTTCTCGCCGAGTTGATCGGAGCCCATGGAGCCAGCATGGGTCAGGGAATCGAACGGCTTGAAGTGACCGGTGACGCACAAGAGCCTGCGCAGGGCGAGACACCAGCGCCGTCGACAAAGTCCGGCAGCGCTTCGGACAGTGTGTCCGGCGCCGCGATGGCGCCGCTCGCAACCAACTACTGGCAGCCGTCGTCGGGCGTTCTGGGAGTTGATGTCAGCAGCCACCAGGGCGTCGTGAACTGGCGCGGCGCCTGGGATTACGGCTCGCGCTGGGCCTACGTAAAGGCAACCGAAGCCCTCGTCTACAAGAATCCGGAATTCGGGCACCAGTACAGCGGAGCCGCCAGTCAGGGAATGCTTCGCGGCGCCTACCACTTCGCCATCCCGAACGTCTCCAGCGGCGCACAGCAGGCAAACTACTTCGTCGCGAACGGCGGCGGGTGGAGCGCTGATGGCAGAACCCTTCCCCCGCTGCTCGATGTCGAGTACAACCCCTACAAGAGTCTCGGCAACGACTGCTACAACATGACCCCCGCTCAGATGGTTACCTGGATCCGGGATTTCTCAAACCGGATGGTCACACTGACCGGCCGCAAGCCGATGATCTACACCACCACTGACTGGTGGAACCGGTGCACCGGAAGCAGCAGGGCGTTCTCCGACCATGCGCTGCACGTTGCCAGCTACAACAACTACGGCGCCGGCACCCTTCCGGCGAGCTGGAGCTTCTACAGCGTCTGGCAGTACACGAGCACCGGACCCGTGGTCGGCGACTGGAACCAGTGGAACGGCAACCTGGCGAGCCTGCAGGCCTTCGCCCGTGGTGGCACTTCGGTTGCTCCTGCTCCGTCGCAGCCGTCTGTGCGGTCGCTGGCCGATATGGTGGCGATCGATTCGGCCGGGAAGCTGTGGAACTACCCCGCCAACGGCAACGGCGGCTTCGGTAGCCGTTTCCAGATCGGCTCCGGATGGACCGGCATCAAATCGATCAACCCCGCCGACTGGAACGCCGACGGCACCATCGACCTGCTCACCCAGTGGAACAACGGCACCCTCAGCTACTACCCCGGCCGGGCATCCGGCGGCTTCAACTCACCCATCCAAATCGGATCCGGCGGCTGGGACGACATCAGCATCGCCGTCGGCCCCTGGATCAAGGGACAGGGCATGACCATCGTCGGCGCCCGCGCCGACGGCGCCCTCTACTACTGGCCGCACACCTCCACCCACCGCCTCGGCACCGGAGTGCGCATCGGCTCCGGCTTCACCAACATGCCCATCGTCATGGCCGACCAGAACCTCGACGGACGCATGGACCTGCTCTCCCGCGACGCCAACAACAACAACCTCCTGCGCTACACCGGCTCAGGAACCGGAACCATCGTCTCCGGCTCCCGCACCACCGTAGGCACCGGCTGGGGCACAATCGACGCCGTCAACCCCGTCGACGGCTTCAACGGCACCACCAGCCGCGGACTCATCGGCCGCACCACCACCGGAAACCTCACCTACTACCCCTTCACCACCAACGGCTTCGGCAAAGCCACCACCGTCGGAACCCAGTGGAGCAGCTTCACCATCTCCGGAACAGGATTCCCCACCCGCGGCGGCAGCGCCCCATCGGGAATCTCCCCCAAACCCTCGGTGCGGTCGCTGGCCGATATGGTGGCAATCGATTCGGCCGGGAAGCTGTGGAACTACCCCGCCAACGGCAACGGCGTCTTCGGAGCCCGCTTCCAGATCGGATCAAAGTGGACGGGCATCAAGTCCATCAATCCGGCCGACTGGAACGCCGACGGCACCATCGACCTGCTCGCCCAGTGGACGAACGGTACGCTGAGCTACTACCCCGGACGCCCATCCGGTGGGTTCGGCTCCCCCGTCCAGATCGGCTCCGGCGGGTGGGAAGATATCAGCATCTCTGTCGGCCCCTGGGTCAAGGGGCAGGGCATGACCATCGTCGGCGCACGAGCCGACGGCGCCCTTTACTACTGGCCACACACCTCCACCCACAGCCTAGGCCGCGCGGTCCAGATCGGCCACGGCTTCACCAACATGCCCATTGTCATGGCCGACCAGAACCTCGACGGGCGCATGGACCTGCTCGCCCGCGACGCAAACAACAACCTGCTGCGTTACACCGGCTCCGGCACCGGCACCATCGTCTCCGGCTCCCGCACCACCGTCGGCACCGGCTGGGAAATCATCGACGCCGTCAATCCGGTCGACGGTTTCAACAGCACCACCAGCCGCGGCCTCATCGGCCGCACCACCGCCGGAAACCTCACCTACTACCCCTTCACCACCAACGGCTTCGGACGAGCCACCACCGTCGGAACCCAGTGGAGCAGCTTCACCATCTCCGGAACAGGATTCAAGTAGGATTACCGAGGTTTTGAAGACTCGGCGCTCGGCGGCTGGGATGTAGCTGCAAGGTTCGGGATCGACATAGTGCCTTCGCCTTGTCCCCAGTGTGTCGAGGCCAGCGAAGGAAGATGGCAGTCGCTGACAAATATGCGCCTGCATTCGGGTACCTGAACTGGAGTTTCGAGTACGCTGAGGGACGGCATGAAAAACCTAATTAAGATTCTACGCCCGCTTCTCGCCACGCTACCTGCCGGCAGCCGCCGGTTCCTTCTAGCTTATGGCATCGCAACCGCCTGCTTAGCGGTTCTAGACATGGTCGCCCTGGGCGCGATCGCTCTCATCCTTCCAGCTTTAGTGACTGGGGATGCTGTTGTTCTTCCCCTGTTGGGTGACGTTTCCGCCACGGTTCTACCCGTTCTCGCGGGTGTGTGTTTGCTCATCCTTTTGAAGGGTGTGCTTGCAGTGGTTCTCCTGCGTATGGCCACCGCGAGATTCGCGCAGCACGAGGTCTTGATTGGGAACCGACTCTTCGCCGCCTATCTCGCTTCTCCGTGGTCCGAACGCCTCAAGAAGAACTCGAGCGATCTAGTCCGGATGGTCGACGTGGGCGTCGGCATGACCGTTGCTGGTGTCCTCATTCCCGCAATGACGTTGTTCGGTGAGTTTGGAACACTCCTTGCAATCATCGTCGTACTGTTCCTAGCGGAACCGATCATTGCAGTTGTGACACTTCTCTACCTTGGACTGGTCGCTTTCCTTCTTTCCCGGGTCATCTCGCCGAAGGCTGTGCAGGCTGGTAGGGACAACAGGCAGTGGTCCAGTAAAACCGTCATGATGCTGACCGAAGCAATGAGCGCCCTCAAGGAGCTAACTCTGGCGGGGAGAGCTCCTGATGTGCAGGAGAGGGTAAACCTGACTCGGACGCACAGCTCTCGGGCGCGCGCGCGATCCATCTTCCTGAATCAGGTTCCGCGCTACGTTCTCGAGACAGCACTGGTCGTCGGGTTTGCTCTCGTTGGAAGTGTCGGACTAATCACCGGCGGAACCGCGGGAGCGGTCAGCGCCGTCGGCCTCTTCGCTGTTGCTGGCTTCCGCCTCGTGCCGTCCCTCACCCGCCTCCAGGCTGTTCAATCCCAGGCGAATTCGAGCGCATCATTCGCGAACAACGTGATAAAGGATATCCGCGACAGCGACGCGCTACTCGCCGCAAGAGAACGTGATCGACCTCAACAACGGCTCAGCCCAGGCAGGATCGACATCGAGTTGCTGGACGTAAGCTATGCGTACCCAAATGCTGAGGTCCGAGCGCTCGATTGCGTGAATATCACCATTCCCGCCGGTAGTCATGTGGCCTTTGTCGGTTCCTCTGGTGCGGGGAAATCCACTCTCATAGACCTGCTTCTCGGTCTACTCGAGCCCAGCAGCGGCCATATCAAAGTTGGCGGGACAAGCATGGATCTAGTCTTGGATGACTGGCGCAAGCGCATCGGTTATGTCCCTCAGGAAGTGTCCCTATTCGACGCGACCGTCGGTCAGAATGTCGCTCTCACCTGGAATCCCTCCAAGGTCGACCCGAACAAGGTGCGAGCGGCCCTTCGTCGTGCACAACTTCTCGAGACAATTGAAAACCGGCCCGGTGGCATCGATGCGATGGTCGCGGAGCGGGGACTCTCCCTTTCAGGCGGGCAACGGCAGCGTCTCGGCATCGCCCGAGCACTATATGACAATCCGAACGTACTGGTCATGGACGAAGCGACGAGCGCGCTGGACACCACCACCGAGGCTGCTGTGACTACCGCAATTCGAGAACTTCACGGCGAAGTGACTGTTATCACCGTGGCTCACAGACTATCGACCATCAGGAATGCAGACATCGTTTTCTTCATGAAAGACGGACGGGTCGAAGCCCATGGCTCTTTCAATGAGGTGGTGGCGCAAGTACCTGATTTTGCGCGGCAAGCAGCGCTGGCTGGTTTAAGCTGACTGACGGTAAATCGACGCAAGCTTTTGAACAACAACATTCGGCGCGTGATAAGTCTCTATCCACTTGCGTGCTTGTAGCTGCTTCGCCATGCCCAGTGGATCTTCGATGACCGAAGCCACTTTGACTGCCAAGTCCTCCTGGCTTGCCCCGCGAAGTACGGGCACTGGCTCAGGGTAATACCCGGGTGTCAGGCCAGCCACCAGGGGAACACCTATAGCGAGACTTTGTAGCTCGCTCATCGCTAGGATTCCTGATGTCTGACCCACCACACAGTGAGCCCCTGCGAGCCATCGCAAGTAATCTGGCTTGGGCATCCTCGGAACCAGTTCGACTCCACGCCGACTTGCTTCTGCGGCGTAATCCCCCCAATCGAGACCGACCATACGCACTGTAGGTCCCACCACTTGGCGAATCTTCGAAAGAAGCTCAAGCTGCTGCTCGCCACCCTTAGAACCGTCCCAGCGGGAGGCGAATGCAATTGACGGTTGACTCGACGGCTTCCAAGCAGGCAATTCTCCCAGATTCACTGGGTTGGGCAGATATATCGCATCGCCTCGCGCCTTTTCTGCATGCACCTTTAGATCGGGAGTGGAATACAAGACGGCAGAAGCATTATCGGCCCCCCACTGAATCCTGTCGCGCTGTGCGGTGTCGTAATAGAACGTACGGATGTCTGTCCCGTGCAAGTGAACGATAAAGGGCTTCCTTGGCCACTTGGTAAGGACGTCCAGTCTGGTCCCGAAGTGAACATGTAGTAAGTCAGCACCCAAGCTTCCAAGTAGACGCCGAGCGGTCCAGCCTGACACGCTTGCGCTCGTTCTCGCTGCACTAATGAAATTGGTTCCATCGCTGCTTGTGTCCCGCATCGGTAGGTGCCGCCACGGTCGTCCGGCAGCCCGACCGTACTGAACAAGAGTGGAGCCGACGTCGGCACAATCGTAAAGATGAAGCACCCGGGGTTCAGTATGACGGTCAAACATGTTCCGAACCTAGCAGACCTCATCGTCGCTCCGGAGCTCGTCCACTGTAGAGTTGCTAGCGGCCATTCGGACGGAAGATATTGATGACTGTGCAAAAGCGCCCACACCTCCTATATGTAGCTTGGGGGTTCCCTCCTTCACGCAGTGCTGGGGTCTATCGTGCACTCGCAACAGCTAACGCATTCGCGCGCAGTGGGTGGGACGTCACCGTTCTCACAGCTAGCCGGGAAGTATTCGAGTATCAGACGGACGTTGACACTGAACTGGAATCGCTGATCGACCCCGCTATTCATGTAGTACGGGTACCATTCAGTTGGATTCGGGGAGAGCCAGATGTCTCCCGGTGGTCCCGCCTGCGCATCGCCTCAAATCTGCTGTGGACTTATCTGCGTGCTAAGTGGGACTTGGTGAATTTTCCCGAGCCGGTGTATGGCGCTTGGGCACGCCACCTCATTGAGTCAACGAACAGGGTGCACCGACAGAAGCCTGTAGACCTGGTGATCGGCACTGCCAATCCGAACGTAGATTTCGTACCCGGTTGGCACCTCCACAGGAAAGCGGGTGTGCCTTACGTCATGGACTATCGCGACACATGGCATCTTGACGTTTACCGCGACAAGCGAATCGGATCGCTTCGCGCCCGCTCGGCTTCAAAAGAACGCCAGCTGCTTAGACGCGCTGCCGAAGCGTGGTTCGTGAACCGTCCGATCCGCGACTGGCACGCCCGGGAGTACCCGGAGGCTTCGGAGAACTACCACGTCGTTGCTAATGCGTTCGATGACGAGTTTGCTGAGAAGTTCGCCGGGCTGCAACCCTCTGTCGTCGGCCCGTCGAAGAGGGGGTTGGTATTCGGCTACCTTGGCACCGTTTACGGGCCAATGCCACTCAAAGAGACTCTGGAAGGTTGGCGCAAAGCTCGACAGGAATCACAACTCGTGGCCGCCTCCCGCCTCGTTTTTAAGGGAAGGCTAGGGCACTTTGCGGAACCGGATCCCAGGGTCTTGGCACTTCTGCAGGAGTATCGCGCTGACGCCGTTTATTACGAGGGCCCCGTGAGCAAAACCGAGGTAGCCACTGCATATAAGCAATTCGACGCGCTGCTGCTGATTCTTGGCCACAGCAAGTACGTTACAAGCGGGAAAGTCTTTGAGTATGCCGCTACCGGCTTGCCCATAGCTTCATTGCATCACCCAGAGACAGCTGCAACAGACGTCCTGCGGGGCCGGGGTGACTGGTTCCCGATGAATGAGGTCAGCGTGAATGAAGCCTGCAGGGTACTGCTCACCACCGCGGAACGAGCCGCCACGATGACTTCAGAGGACTACGCAAAGAATCAGCAGTGGGCGGGCCACCTCTCGCGAGAGCGACAATTAAAGCTACGAATTGAGCACTTGTCCGCACTGGCCAATAGGGTGGACGCCTGATCGGGTTGCAGCGCCACACAATATGTAGCCGATTCCGCGGTTGGGCAAGCCCCAGAGCCCTCACGAAACTCACGGCGTGCCCTCCAGCGCAGCAGGCGCAGCGTGCACCGCGGCGGCGCCGAAAAATGAACGATAGCTGTAGAGCCGCTGTAGAGTTTGAAGGCCTGCATCGACGAATGGAGAACCGCGTATGAAAGCCGATGGACGACCGCACCTTCTATACGTCGCGTGGGGGTATCCTCCTTCCCGCGGTGCGGGAGTTTATAGGGCACTTGCTACGGCAAACGCTTTCGCCCAGAGCGGATGGAAAGTAACGGTGCTCACGGCGAGCCGGGAAGTTTTCGAGTACCAAACCGGGATTGATAGTGATCTCGAGAAAACCATCGATCCGCGAATCGATATCATAAGGGTGCCCTTCAACTCCATGAGAAGTGAACCAAACCTGGTCAAGTGGTCCCGAACGCGTGTGAGTTCGAACCTCCTCTGGTCTTATCTAAGTGGGCAGAAGGACCGCATTTCTTTTCCAGAACCCGTATACGGAGGATGGCGCCACGCGCTGGTGAGCGCTACCGATCAAGTTCAACGCACAAATCCCATTGATTTGGTACTCGGCACCGCAAACCCAAATGTAGATTTCGTCCCCGGCTGGCACCTGCACAAAAAGGCAGGAGTGCCATACGTTATGGACTACAGAGACGCTTGGCACTTAGATGTCTTTTCCGGCCAGAGGGTCGGCTCTCATCACTCCTGGTCTGCACGCCTCGAAAAGCGATACTTAGAACATGCTGCTGAGGCCTGGTTCGTGAATGCAGCAATCCGAGCCTGGCACGTCCAGGAGCATCCGGACCGCGCTCATAAATTCCGTGTGGTGGCGAATGCATTTGATGAGGTGTTCGCGTCTAGTTTCAGGGGTATGCAGCCCCGCGCGAACAACACGCATAGCGGCGGACTGATATTCGGTTACCTCGGAACCATATACGGCCCGATACCGTTACGAGAATGTTTGGACGGTTGGAGAATGGCGCGGTCACGGTCTGACCTATTGGAAAAGTCCCGTCTAGTTTTCCGTGGAAGACTGGGGCATTATTCTGATCCCGATCCTAAAGTTCTAGCATTACTGAATGCTTATGCCAAGGATGGAGTTTCCTACGAGGGACCAGTCAGCAAGACTGAAGTGGCGACGGTATATTCTCAGTTCGATGCACTCTTACTAGCACTTGCCGGCAGCAAGTACGTCACGAGTGGCAAGGTGTTCGAATATGCAGCCACAGGTTTGCCCATTGCTTCTGTTCACGATCCACAAAGCGCCGCCAGCACCGTGTTGCAGGACCGGAACGATTGGTACCCTGTCAGCGAAGTTTCTGCGCAAGCTGCCTGTGAGGTGTTCCTAAAAACGGCAGCACGAGCGACCCAAATGACCGCCGAGGATTATGCGAGAAACCAGGAGTGGGCCTCCCATCTCACTCGAGAAAGACAGCTATTGCCGCGAATACGGCATTTGGAAGAATCGGTCATCAGAAAGGATCAGGTTTCGTGATTTCGCCTCTCCGAATTGCAGTTATCGTAGGATCTGAAAGCGATCCAGAGGACTTGTTCCGCTCGGCGCTCGGCGGAAAACCTATCAATCACGCATTGGCTGAAGCCTCGGGCAGACAGATCGAACTGATTGTGATTAGTTGGTTGCCTTGCGCCGACATCAGATGTATCGCAATCTCGAAGCTTGATCGGTCAAGACCGTTTATTGACCGATTCCTGGGACTGATTCGTGCTCGCTCGGCTCATGCTTTGCTGCAGAAACATCCGCTAGGGCGACTGCTGAACTCGGTGGGCCCTCTCGACCAGTCAAGGGTTTTCTGGAGGGCAGTCCAAAAGAATGAAACTGCACTGTCCGCCCTTCGCTCTGCTGACTTCCTTGTCGCCGCGGATTTAGCTGCCGTCAGGACGGCTTGGAAGATGCGGCGACAACAGCCATCTATTGATGCATACTTCGGCCTTAGCGCGGCTTTGAAAGTACTTGCTAAGAGGCTCGCATAGTGAGGTCAGCGTAGTGCTCCCCAAGCTCGCGGCAACTCTTGCTGAGGCTGCGTTCCACTTCGACGAACTTCCTGGCAGTCCCACCCATGCCCATGTACGAGTGCTCGGGTAGCTCGATGATAGCCCTAATCGCCTGGGCCAACTCGTCCAACTGGCCTTCTTGAACCAGCAGACCAGTGCTGTCCGGTATCATCATCTCCCGGAGACCACCAGAGTCATAGGCAACTACCGGCGTTCCACATGCTGCGGCCTCCAACGCAACCAGTCCAGCCGCCTCACGCGCGCCACGGTGCTCGCGGCTTGGAACAACGAGTACGCGTGCACTGCGCATCCAATCACGCACCGAGTGTCTGTTCAGCGAGCCGACCAATTCGATGTGCGGAAACTGCCAAGCCGCTTGAAGAACCTCTGCCTTCAATTGGCCGTCCCCCGCTATAACGAGTCTATGCCTTGCAGTTTTGCTCAGAATTTGGGATGCCATTACCAAATCACGAATTCCCTTACCTTCGCTAAGGCCCCCCACAAATAGCACAACCGGTAATCCTTCGCGGGTGGTTTCCTCGAGCCTCTCGTCGAGCGGCTTGAAGTAGTCAGTGTCGACACCTTGATAATGCACTTCCAACTTCTTGGAAGGCAATCCTGCCGACACGGCCGCTCCTGCCAAAAATTCGCTTACCGCAAGCAAGCGATCGCTCTGCCGACTGGTTCCCGCCATATTGAACCTATGCCACCTAGCCATCGCAGTCGATGGCCGGCTGCTTAACGTAAAGACATCGGCACCGTGGAGCGTCGTCACAAGGGGAACTTGTGAACGTCGCGCAGCCTGCGTGGCTGGAGCGGACCAGGTTCCGAAGTGTTGGTGGATGATGTCGGGGCGGAACTTTCTCAAGCCAGACACCATGGCCGGAATGAAGGCCGGCATCACAATCTCACGCCGTCGAAACCCAAGTCCCACCGCCGGTACATAGTCATGGATTGGGATCGACGTCTCAACACGTACGTCAGCCACTAGCGAAAACATCTCGAAGTGATGAGCTGATTGCATCAACTGTGCGTGGGTTAGTGCGAAGTAGGTGGGCGGGATACGAAGCGTACCCTTCGTGAGTGCGACTCTCATAGCGCGCTAGCCTCTAAAAACCTGCTCCCATGGCAGCAATCATGCATCGGTCTGAGAGCTCCTGCTCGGAGACCGCCCGTTCTCCCAGGGACGTTCAGCTTCATCAAGCGCCACTCGACGCGCTAGCTTGGTGATCGAAGCTTCCATATGCCTGAAGCGCTGGTGCGTGGTGGACATGTAGACAAGAAAACTCACGATGAAGGCATAGAGGACGAGATCTGTGCCTCTCCCGATACCAAGCAGGTGAGCGGTTGAAGTGAGCAGGCTTGGGAAGAAGATGGACAAGACGGCCGTGAGCGCGAATAGCAGGACCATGATGCGCCGGACAGCCATATGCTTAGCATTAGAGCCACCCCTGATTAGCACCAGGGAAACGACGGCGACTGCTAGGACCAGCAGGATTTGGACAACAAATAGCACGTTAAATCACCTAAATAGGAGGTCAGCAATGATATTGACCGAGTTGAGAAGTGACTGGCCTTTGGATTTTGAATACTCGGTGTAGATGATCTGTACTGGGTGCTCTGTCCAGCGTGGTCGAAGTACCGCGAGCAACTGCACCAGTTCCGATGCGTGTGCCATTCGGTTCTGGGTGAGATGGATGTTGGCAGTGACACCACGGGAGAATGCCCGAAGGCCGTTGTGAGCGTCCGTGAGCGGCATGCCCGTAGTGAGCCGCGTCTGCAAGGCCGCAGTACGCAGGACGATTCGCTTCAACCATCCTATATTTGTCCGGCTATCCAAGAATCTGGACCCCAGCACAACCTCTGCTTCCCCACAGTTAATCCGCTCCACCATGGCCGCGGCGTCTTCAACGCGATGCTGCCCGTCCGCGTCAAATGTGACTACACTCGACATCTCAGGATCCGAAAGGGCGTATTCGAACCCTGTCTGTAAGGCGGCACCCTGTCCTAGATTGACCGGATGTTGAACGACGACGGCACCAGCATCCCGCGCGGCCTGCGCCGAAGTATCTGCGCTGCCGTCATCGACACAGACTACGTGCGGGAAGTGCGAAAGCAAGCCTTTGACAACTTCCCCGATAACTGGGGCCTCATTATATAGCGGGATAACGACCCAAGTACGACTCACTCCACAATCATCCCACACTGGGCGGTCATCCCTCATCGGACGAGCATGCTTCAATTTCAAAAATGCGCGCCGTTCCAGCACTCTCCACCAGTTTCAGGGACCCCTCTTCTATGTCAATTGTTGTGAGACCTTCCATGTCCTTCCGGTGGACAATATCCGGTAGATACCGCGCGTCGTCATCATAGAAATGCGTGATTCCCCGTTCTTCAATGAGACGACACACATTCTGGTCGAACCCTAGGTCGTTGAAGTGATTCCCCAAATATCGAGCATCCGAACTCCAACTACCAGACAGCGTCGAAAAGACTGTCGGAATGCCCGACATGGCGTATGCGAACGCTGCTCCAGACGTGGGGTCCCCCACGATCTTTGCATCCGGTGGAAGGGTTTCGTCCAGATTTCGAAGCATTTGCAATTCATCCCAGCCAACAAGGCCCTGCGCCCATCCCAAGTGGTCCACATAATCAGCTTCGAGTCGGTCCTGCCGTACGTCCGCCCTAAACAAATTCGTTCCAGCAAGCATTACCACCACGAGGAAGATCGCTGTGCTAACGGGAAGTAGGCCACCAGGCTTCAGGTGATCAGCGCCCCCCCAATCTCGCCCAGACCTGGCTAAGGTAGTTGTTTTCGTGAGCAGCCATCTGGAGAGGTTGACGATCGAGTAGACCGCGATCACGATCGTGAAAATCGGGACGAGCCCTCCCAGCCGAACAGGATCGGAGTACCAAAACCCAACGATAGGACGAAGAAAGCTGTCCTGCCCCGCCGCAATCATGTAAAGGGCTATTGAAAAGTAATAGGTGACAGCGATCCATCGATGCTGCCGATAGGCAAGCATCCGCAACGATCCGAGAAGGGCCAAGAGCCCCATCACCCAGAACTCTTGCGTATTACCGTGACCGATCGGACCAAGCATCGCATCAAAGATCGCTTCACCCATTGCCTGAGCTCCAGACTCGAATCCCTGGGACTGAAAGCCGAAGACTGTCCTGAAGGCAGGCACCGAAAAAATCGCAACAACTAGTGATCCAGCAATCACTACAGGGATAGCAATCAAACGAAGAAGCGGTCCTCGGCGTCCGGATCGACGCAAAATAGCGATGCGCCGTAGGTAATAGATAGAGATGAGAGGCGCCGACAAGTACAGCCAGGAGAAGATCCCAGTTGGGTGAGCCAGACCAGTGCCAGCGAGAATTGTCAGCATCACGACAGTGAATCTCAGCTTGGGACGAACGTGTCCGGCATCGCGAATAGCGAATACTGTAATCCCAATAAGCACGGGCACGAACGCAAGCCCAAGTGCAGTAGGCCACAGTGTGCCGTACGAAATCATTCGCGCCGGAAATGCGAGGAAGCCGGCGGCAAGTATCGGTGTAATGAGGAATGCCGCCCTGAAATTGGGAAAACAGCATTGCACCAGGTAGGTCATGGAGATCGGCCAAATAATACACGCCAGTATGATCGCCGACATATTTATGGAAACGCTGATTTGTTCATTGAGAACACCGAGGCTCAGCACGTCGTGCCATCCACCCGGATAGTAGCGTGGACTCCTTAGATCACTGCCTATCGCACCGAGCGCAAGACTGGAGCCATTGCCCGTCTCGAGGATCCAGCGGATGGCGCTGTGATGATAGACCGAATCCCAGGTCAGAGCCGGGATGTCCGGACGATCCATTCCGTACTTGATCGGGAGCACCGACAAAGGAAGCGACAGCACGAGCCCAATCCCAATCAGAGCTGAGTCGCGTTTTCCATTACCAGGTCCAATAGTTCGCCATTTCCAACGGCCGACAGTAGCAAAAAGCAACGCAACGATCGCCGAAACAGATGTGGCGGCTATGCCGACCAACAGATTCCAGTGGAGACCCAGTGGCGCGGCTGCTATCGCTGCTAGCCCAAGAACTCCCACCGAAACAGCGGGCGCAGCCGCGAAGATCAGCAGTCCCTTCAACCGGGCTGCGCTGAGAACTGCCAGTCCGGGAACATAAAAGAGCAACAACAGCAACAGACCAGCGGGAATTGCATCCCACCAACTCACAACTAGGTCCTCTCTCCACCGCTAACGCGGCCGAACGTCCAAAATTACTCCCCGCGGAGCCTACGCACAGCCTCATGCACCGGAGCGTCCAACACTATGTGACCGTGCTCCAGTACGACGCCCCGTTTGCAAATCTGCGCCACAAGGTCCAGATCGTGGCTGACTACCATCAATGTCTTTCCGGCATCAGCTAAGTCCTTGATTTTCTCAATGCATTTTCTTTGGAATGGCTCATCCCCGACCGCCAAGATCTCATCGACCAGAAAGACCTCAGGATCAGTATGAACCGCTACAGAAAACGCCAGCCGAAGGTACATTCCAGATGAGTAGAACTTGACTTCGGTGTCAATGAACTGACCGATCTCGGAAAATTCGACAATCGAGTCGAAGCGTTCGTCGATCTGAGCTTGCGTCATGCCGAGGATGGCACCGTTCAGGTATACGTTATCCCGTCCGCTCAGGTCCGGGTGGAATCCCGCACCTACCTCTATTAGTCCAGCTACGCGTCCCCTGGTCCGAACACTGCCGCTGTCGGGAAGCATCACACCGGAGATGTGCTTCAGAAGGGTCGATTTGCCGGACCCGTTCAAACCGAGGAGGGCTACAGTTTCCCCCGCTTCGACAGTGAGGTCTACGCCCTTCAGCGCGTGAAACTTCTCCGAGAGATCCCCCTTGCGCCCTTTCACAAGCCAAACAAAAGCTTCCTTGATGGACCGGGTGTGGCGGAGCACGAACTGCTTGGAAACGCTTCGGACTTCTATCGCAGTTGCCACTTACAACTCCTGTGCGAAGCGCCCCTCAAGGCGCCGGAAGGTGAACTGACCTAGCAGGATGACCCCAATTGCGATAGCTAACCCGATCGGTAGCCACAACCCGAAGAGGTCGGGAGGAGCGAGCGTGGAAGGGTCGGTATCGGCTGTCGTTGTAGGTTTCCAGAAAGCAAAGTGAAACAACTCGACTGCGATTGTTAGCGGATTGCATTGGTAGATCCAAAGGAACGTAGACCCCAATGTGTCCCTAACCATGGTCCAGGAATACAGAACCGGTGACGCCCAAGTGGCGATCATAAGGAGCATGTCCACAAAGTTCTCGGAGTCCCTGAAATACACATTTGCTGCTCCGAAGAACAGTCCCAATCCGGTAGCCAACAGCGCCACGATTACGAAACCCGCCAGCGCGGCAGCAATCTCCGCCGGACCAGGCCGCCAACCCGTTAACATGCAGGCAATCAAAAGAACAACGAGTTGCGGCACAAAGTGCACTGCAGACACCCACACGGAAGCAACCGGGAACAATTCGCGGGGGAGGTAAATCTTTTTGATCAGCCCTCCGTTCCCGACTATCGAGCGCGACGCGTTACCCAGAGCCTCAGTGAAGAAGTTGATGAGGACGATTCCCGAGAACAGGTATATGGGATAATTCTCCGTACTCCTGTTCATACCGAGAAAGACGCCTAAGGCGAACCAGAAAACGACGAACTGCACGCCGGGCTTCACATACGACCAGAGTAGCCCCAGCACGGACCCCCTGTATCGTACCTTCAGTTCCTTCGCTACCAACAACTTGAGCAGGAATCGCGATCGGACGACGTCTCGCAATCCTTTGCCCAAGCCGGGTGTGACCAGCTCCGCGCTCAATCGTGTTCGCTCTTATCGGAGTGCGCCTCGAAGGTTCTCTTCCAAGCTTCGAAGGACGTAATTTCCGCCAGCGACGCACGGTACTGCTCGCGCAGCCGTGGCCATTCCCGCAGGATCTCGGCGTTCAACTTCGCCGATTCCGTGAGCATCGCCCGCAGCTTCCGCGGATCCCGCACATACCAGGAGGCTCCCGTGCCTTCAGCATTCGACACAACCGCGCTGTCGTACTGAGACATTCGCCACCATTTGTTGTCTTGGTGGGCGACAAACGCCTGCGGCCTTTCCTTTGTGGAGGGTGGCACCGGCTTGCTCAACTGGCGCACGATTGTTTTCGCCGCCCAGGGAGCGAGCCGAAGGTAGGACGGTGCACTAAATCCCCTGCCATGTCTGGGAGGCTTGTCCATCTTCGGCCCGGGGAAGGCATCC
The DNA here is from genome assembly GCF_035189165.1 of Arthrobacter sp. JZ12. NCBI lineage: Bacteria > Bacillati > Actinomycetota > Actinomycetes > Micrococcales > Micrococcaceae > Arthrobacter > Arthrobacter sp. JZ12. Next base: position 2,225,893 of record NZ_CP045246.1, read on the forward strand.
GGATCGTTCCGGAACTGAGCATCGGGATACTGGCTGGCCATGTCCCTGATTTCGGGCAGCTTGGTGGCCAGGATCGAATGCAACTGCCCGGGTCCCTTGAGCACGTCACGCATTGCCATGAGCCGGCCCTTCGCAGTGTAGTACTGCATGGAAATGAGGTGCTTGATGTCCATATATCCGGATTCGCGGACGACACGGCCGCCGCGCGCATACGGGCTGTGCAGAAGTGCAGCAATCAGGCGATTTCGGGTATGAAAATATGCTTGCCAGCCAACCAGATCGTCCTTATCGATCCAGGAGACGTGCCATACCCCAGCCCCGGGCATTGATACCGTCGGGTAACCCGCCGCCTTCGCGCGCAGGCCGTACTCGGCATCGTCCCACTTGATGAATACGGGGAGGGAAAGACCGATATCCCTGATCACCGCGGTCGGGATCAGGGCCATCCACCAGCCGTTATAGTCGACGTCGACGCGACGGTGTAGCCAGGGCGTCTGCCGTAGGTTGGAGCGGACAAAGTCGTGTCCAAGGATCTGCTGCGCCACAGGCTGGTCCGGCTGGAAACGCCAGACATTCACTATTTCGCCGAAGGTGTGCAGCACTGTCCGGTTATGGAGGTCGAACATGTGTCCGCCGACTATGGTCGGACTCTTACAGCGGTCGGCGAAAGTGAGCAGGCGCGTGATACTTTCCGGCTCAACGACGATGTCGTCGTCGAGCAGAAGAGCGTAGTCGCTACCATTCTCGACTGCTTCGTACATTCCCCGGGCGAAACCACCGGATCCGCCCAAGTTGTCCTGGTCGATGATGCGCAGCTTTCCATGCAGTGCATCTCGGACATCGTTGAAGCCGGGCTCGTCAGCAACTTTTTGAGTCCCCTGGTCGACAACGAGAATTTCCTTCAGGTACTTGAGGTTCTCTGGATGTGCAGCGAGAATCTGCAGATTGTTAAGGCAGAAGTCCGGCTTGTTCAGAGTAGTGATCTCAAGCGTTACGCTGCCTGCTTCGCGAGGTTCTTCCGAAGCCAACCACTGGGCAGCCTCAAGGACAAAGTCCTCTGACCCCGCAACAAGATCGAACCAGTACCAACCCCCGTCTCCGAACGGCTTCAGAGATAGATCAAAAGTTGTAGTTGTCCTATTAGACACACGCTTGGTGTCAACGTGCTGTAATGAGCCCCGGGCATTGGATTTGTAGACGCTGACGCTGCCGGGCCCGGACGTCGCAATCTCCAGCCGGATCTCCTGCACCGAGGTCCATTTCCGCCAGTAGCTCGCTGGAAAGGCATTGAAGTAACTGCCAAAGGAGAGCCGCTCTCCGCGCCGAACCAATGTCGAATGTCGTGACCGGAAGTCCTCCGCATGAATTTGCTTCGCGTTACCGAAGCTCCCAAAGGAGGACCTCTCGCTTGAGGCGCTCCCGTCCATGGTATTCAGCTGCACGCCCAGCGCGCTTCCCGTGTCTATGTAAAGAGCAGCAGTGTCAAGATTGCTTTCGCTGGGAAAGATTACCCGCTGCAGTGTTTGCCAGTGTGCCGTTTCTCCGGCTCCACTGGGCTGTGTTGCCGTCATGCTCATGCGTCGATTCCCCCACTTTCGAGTTTCGCGCCGCCGTCAAAGTGGGGCCTGATTTTGTTGTCGAACATCGAGAGGGCTGAACCAATCGCCATATGCATGTCGAGGTATTTGTAGGTTCCAAGCCTGCCGCCGAACAGGACCATTTCCTCGCCCTTCGCCAGATCGCGGTAGGCCAGGAGCTTCTTCCGGTCGGCTTCAGTGTTGATCGGGTAGTAGGGTTCATCGCCCTTCTCAGCGAAACGGGAGTACTCCCGCATGATCACCGTCGCGTCCCTCGTATAGTCCCGTTCGGGGTGGAAGTGCCTGAATTCGTGGATACGCGTGAATGGAACATCTTCGTCGGGATAGTTCATCACCGAGCAACCCTGAAAATCCTCGACCGGCAGCACTTCTTCCTCCAGGTCTATGGTTCGCCAGGAGAGGTCGCCCTCAACGTAGTCGAAGTAGCGGTCGACAGGACCGGTGTAGACAACAGGAACCTGTCCGCGGGTGGCGTTCCGGGAGTAGGCGTGATCATCGTCGAAGAAATCCGTGTTCGGTTCGACCGAGATGTTCGGATGCGCTGCCATGCGTTCGATCCATGCCGTGTAACCGTCAAGAGGAAGGCCCTCGTACTTGTCATTGAAGTACCGGTTGTCGTACGTGTACCGAACGGGCAGCCGGGAGATAATCTCCGCTGGCAGGTCCTTGGGGTCTGTCTGCCATTGCTTACCCGTGTAGTACTTGATGAACGCCTCGTACAGCGGGCGGCCGATGAGCTGGATGCCCTTGTCGTTCAGGTTTTGAGGGTCGGTGCCTGCGAGCTCGCCTGCCTGCTCCTGGATCAGTGCTCGAGCCTCTGCCGGGCCCATGGAGGCACGGAAGAACTGGTTGATCGTGCCCAAGTTGATGGGCATCGGGTACACCTCGCCCTTGTGGCTGGTGTAAACCTTGTGCTGGTAGCTCGTGAATTGAGTGAAGCGGTTGACGTATTCCCAAACCCGCTCATTCGACGTATGGAAAAGGTGCGCTCCATAGCGATGTACCTCAATCCCGGTCTTCTTCTCGTTCTCACTGTAGGCATTGCCGCCGATGTGACGGCGGCGATCGAGAACTGCGACTTTCAACCCGAGTTCCGTAGCGGCCCTTTCGGCGATCGTTAGGCCAAAGAAGCCTGATCCGACGACGACGAGGTCAACGTTCACAAATTCTCCTGAGTTGAGTTTGGCGAGGCACAAGGCTCGGGTGCCTGCGGGTCAAGGTTACCCGACCGCCCATCCTTCGGCGCATTGGCATAGGCACAACGTCTAGAGTTGGCTCCATGCGCCCAGCAATCCTTTGTGTCTCCTTTTCTGAGATAGTCGCGGACGCCCGCGTGCTTCGCCAGCTCGATTTGCTAGCCGAATACGGCGACGTGACCACGCTCGGCTATGGCCCGAAACCTGCGTCCGCGTCCGTACACTTGGAAGTCGACTCGAGTTTAGCTTCCCTTCCTCAGACTCCGCTGGGCGTGGCTTTTTTGGCTGCCCGAATCCATTCCAAGGCCTCGATGATGGCGCCGGCGGTACAGCGTGCGCTACAGCTTGTCCAAGGTCACACCTACGACCTGATTGTGGCGAACGAAGCGCGTGCCCTTCCTTTTGCGCATCAGATCGCCGATGGGACTCCGGTGTGGGGCGACATGCACGAGTGGGCGCCCGAGGAACGGGTACAGGTACTGTCCTGGCGCCTTCTCGTTGCTCCCCTTATGACTTACGTCTGTAGACGATACCTTCCCTCGACTGACGCCATCTCTGTTGTGAACGATTCCATCGGCGAGCTTTATGCAAAGAATTTCGGTTGCACGACTGAGACGGTGCGCAACGCACGGCCGTTCGTGGATCTCACTCCTCAGCCTCTCGCCGATGGTCCAATCCGCCTGGTGCACAGCGGGGCCGCCGTCCCCGGACGGAATCTGGAAGGCATGATAGAAGCGGTTCATCAGCTTGGTGACGCTTACACTCTCGACTTCTACCTGATCGAGGCACGGGATAACGGCAAATACCTTCAAAAGATCAAGCAAATCGCCGGGGACAGCCAACAGATCCGCTTCCACCCATCGGTCGCACCAAACGATCTGCCCATCGTTCTCAATCAATACGATCTAGGCATCTACAGCCTTCCGCCGCGCACCCGCAACCAAGCACTGATGCTGCCCAATAAGTTCTTCGATTTTGTTCAGGCGCGCCTGGGCATCGTCTTCAGCCCTTCACCTGAAACTTCACGCCTGATCGACGAGTATCAGGTGGGAGCAGTGGCAGAGGACTTTTCCCCCGCATCCCTCGCAAGAGCGATCAAGTCGCTCTCTCGGCAGCGTATTTCAGCCCTGAAGGAAAACACTCACAGGCATGCCCGAAGCCTCAGCTCGCAAACTGACGACCTGGTTGTCCGAGGGATCATCACCCGCCTGCTATCAACGAGGCATGAGCCAAGCAACCGGTAGGCTGAGAACCATGCGTATTCTCAGCGTGGTTGGCGCGCGCCCTCAATTCGTCAAGTTGGCTCCAATAGCATCTGCCATGAAGGGCAAGGTCGAACACCTGATCGCCCACACCGGTCAGCATTACGACGAACTTATGTCGGATGTCTTCTTCCAGGATCTCGGCATTCCCGAACCGGATTTCAACCTCGGTGTTGGTTCCGGCCCGCATGGACGTCAAACGGGCGCGATGCTCGCCGGACTCGAGGAAGTCTTCGAGGAAGCGCGCCCGGACTGGGTACTCGTCTACGGAGACACGAATTCCACACTTGCAGCGGCGGTCGCTGCGGTAAAGATGCACATCCCCGTCGCGCACCTGGAAGCAGGACTTCGGTCGTTCAACCGCAGGATGCCTGAAGAGCACAACCGGGTGCTAACTGATCATGCGTCGGACCTGCTGCTGGCTCCTACGGAAGTGGCGATGAAGCATCTTGCAAGCGAAGGCCTGACGGACCGCAGCGTCCTGGTGGGCGACGTGATGACGGACGTTCTTTACCTGACCCGGGACGCGGTGAGCGAACGGCAGGAGCCGTTGCCGCAAGGGTTCGACGCCGGCGCTTACTACGTGAGTACGATCCACCGCCCGGACAACACTGATGACGCCGGAAGGCTCGCCCAGATCATCGGGCAACTCGCGGAACTGGACAAGCCTGTGCTTCTACTGGCTCACCCCAGACTTCGCTCCCTCGCTGACCAGCATGGCATCGCGTTGGATTCAGGCGCCCTGACCGCAATCGATCCTCTCGCCTATCCGCAGCTCGTCAATGCGGTGCAGGGATCTGCGGGTGTGGTGACCGATTCGGGCGGGCTCCAGAAGGAAGCGTTCCTGTTGCGCGTTCCCTGCACCACGGTCCGACCCGAAACGGAGTGGGTTGAGACCGTGGAGCTGGGGTGGAACGTTCTGGTGTCAGAGAACCTCAACCAACTGGCAACGGCCGTGACCCGATCTGCTCCCGCGCCAACTGACGCGGCGCCTTATGGAACTGGCCGAGCGGCGCAGCAAGTCGTGACGGCACTACTTAACGGGTTGGGCCGGTCCTGACCGAACGCTGGCGGAGGACCGATACCACGGTCCTCCGCCAGCGTTTTTCAGTCCTGCGTCAGCGCACCGCAGCCTGTACTACGGCCGCAGCCCGCCTGCCTGCTGTCTTGAGTGACGCGTTCTCTTGTACCCACCGAACTCGGTTCTCGGGGCTTTCGTCCGACTCCTCCAGGAGCTTCCGCATCGCTGCAGCCACCTTTTCGGACTGATACGGGACGCTCTCCCCAAGACCATTCCCGGACACCATTTCTGCCGACGCACCGGCGCCTGCGAAAACGACGGCCGTACCGCACGCCGCGGCAGCATAGATCTTCGTCGGCTTCGCGAAGTCATAACCCTTATTCGGCACAATGCTCACTAGCGCGCCCGCGGCTCCCCGGATCCATGCAGCCGTCTCACCGGGAGGTCGGACTCCGCCGAATACGACTCGGCCTGGAGCAACGCGTTCGGCCAGCTTTCGGAGATCCGGCTCAGATGACCCCTGCCCAAAAAAGTACAAGCGCACATCTTTTCTGTCGTGAAGCTGCGCCAGTGCGTGAATGAAGACTTCAGCTCCCTGCCACTCCGACATAGTGCCTGTGTAGACGAAGTAGGGGTGCCCGGGCTGCTCCGAGACGCCGCCGGGACTGAAAGTCTCAGTATCGATGCCGTTTCCTACGACGTGGACTCTGTCGGAGGGCACACCGAACTGTCCCAATTGGTCTGCGACGCCCTCAGAGATCGCAACGACGCCCGCTGCGTTCCGCAGGGCAATCCCTTCCACCCATCGCATCACTGAGACCACCGGAGCGGACGCACCCATGGCGACTAACGCGTCCGTCCAGACGTCAGCAGCGTAGTAGACGTATGGACGTTTGCGGAGCCACGAGGAAACAGCCACCATCAGGCCCGTCGTGGGAGGCGGCTCAGAAACGACGACGTCAGCGGAAGTGAAGAGAAGCCGAAAAAACAAGGGTAGGTCGAAACTCAGGTACTGAATGTATCCCCGAACGTTTCCACCCGCGTCCCGCAATACCGGCCAGCGGGACACCTTCTTTTCCGGTTTGTATCCTTGTACAGGGGGCCGTGTTGTCAGCACGACGACGGACGAACCTCCGGTTTCCAGCGCTTCTGCGAGGGCCTTCAGGCGGAATGCAGCGGCACCTACTTCCGGCGGATACAACCGGGTTGCAAGAACTACGCGGATAGTCACGCGCTTAGATTCACGACAGTACCCTCGGCGGCCGACTCGATCATCGCTTCGGCCACGCGCAGCGTGTTCAGCCCCTCACGCATGGTGACGACGTCGTTACGCTTGCCTAGCACGGCATCACGGAAGGCCTCGTGTTCCGACTTCAGCGGTTCCCGCTTGGTCAGGGCCAGGCGCGTGATATTTCCTTCGCTGACACCGCGGAAGTTCGAGACGGCTTCCCATTCCGTATTGATGGTGCCGTTCTCGTAGAAGGTCAGGTCAGCGGTGAGGGTGTCGGCCGCAAAAGCACCTTTCTCCCCCGTCACAACCGTCAGGCGTTCCTTCATCGGCGAGAGCCAGTTCACCAGGTGCGAGGTGATGACGCCGCTTTCCAGCTGACAGGACGCTGTAACCATGTCCTCGTGCGGGCGACCGGATCGAATCGTGGTGCGCGCGGATACGGACCGGTACGGTGACTGCGCCAGCCACGCGGTGAGGTCGATGTCGTGGGTGCCCAGGTCCTTTACAACTCCGACGTCGGCAATGCGCGACGGGAAGGGTCCCTGCCGACGCGTGGCAATCTGGTAGACATCTCCCAGATCACCGTTCTCAATCCGCACGCGCAGTGACTGCAGGGCGGGATTGAACCGCTCGATATGGCCAACGGCTCCCACGAGCCCTGCGGATTCGAACGCATCGGCCAGCTTCTCGCCGCCTGCAATCGTGGAGGCGATGGGCTTTTCGACCAGGGTGTGCACGCCGGCGGCTGCCAGGGCCAGGCCGACTTCCTCGTGGAGTCCGGTCGGCACGGCGCAGATGGCCATGTCCAGGCCCTGCTCGATCAGCTCGTCGATGGATCCGCACAACGGTAGATCACCGGCGACGCCGTGCGGGTCACCGTATGCATCGGCAACGGCGACGAGCTGAACACCGTCCAACTCACGCGCTACTCGAGCGTGGTGGCGGCCCATCATGCCCAGGCCGATCAGGCCTACCCTCAGATCAGCCATCAGGCACCCGCTCCCGCAAGCTTGTTCACAGCAGTCACGATCCGGTCGAGATCCTCATCGTCCAACGACGGGTGGACCGGCAGGGAGAGCACTTCCTGTGCCGCGATCTCGGTGTTGGGCAGGTCTTCAACCCGGTTGAAGGACGGCAGCCGGTGGTTCGGGATCGGGTAGTACACACCGCTGCCGATGTTGTACTCCTCCTTCAGGGCGGCAGCGAAACCGTCCCGGTCCTGACCCACCCGGATTGTGTACTGGTGGTAGACGTGCTCAGCACCCTCGGCCACCGCAGGAGTTCCGACGCCCTCAAGGTTGTCGGTGAGGAAGCGGGCATTCGCCTGGCGCTGCGCGGTCCAGCCCAGCACCTTGGTGAGCTGTACCCGTCCGATGGCCGCGTGGAGGTTGGTCATACGCGCGTTGAACCCGACCAGCTCATTCTCGTACTGCCGCTCCATACCCTGGTTCCGCAGCAGACGCAGGTTCCGTTCAACGGTGGCGTCACCGGTCGAGACCATGCCGCCTTCGCCGGAGGTCATGTTCTTCGTGGGGTACAGCGAGAACATGGCAAAGTCGCCGAACGTGCCAACCTTCTGCCCGTTCAGGGCAGCACCGTGAGCCTGTGCAGCATCCTCGAAGAGCTTGATTCCGCGCGCATCAGCCAGCTCCTTGAAGGCGATGATGTTCGCGGGATGCCCGTACAGATGCACGGGCATGATGCCCTTGGTCCGCTCGCTAATGAGTGACTCGACGTGGCTGATATCGAGGCAGTAGTGGTCCAGTTCAATGTCGGCGAACACCGGCGTCGCACCCGTCAGCGCAACAGAGTTGGCCGTTGCAGCGAAGGTGAACGAGGGAACGATCACCTCATCACCGGGCCCGACCCCGGCTGCCAGCAGACCCAGGTGAAGGCCAGACGTGCCGGAATTGACGGCTACGGACGAGCGTCCGTCGAGCAGCACCTGCGAGAATTCCTTCTCGAACTCGGCGACCTCTGCCCCCTGCGCGAGCATGGCGGAAACCAACACCGCGTCTACGGCAGCGCGCTCCTCGTCGCCCACAATGGGCTTAGCTGCCGGGATGAAACCTGTACTCATTTCTGTTCCTCTACTGGTGCCAACGTTCCGTCAGTCTCTGTGTACTTTTCGCCGGTTTCCGGGCAAACCCACAGTCCGTCCTGCTCCTTGAGCGGGTGACCGGCCTTCCCCACCCAGCCGAGCCGGCGTGCCGGAACACCCGCCATCAGCGCGAAGGCAGGCACGTCCTTGGTTACGACGGCGCCGGCAGCCACGGTCGCCCACGCACCGATGGTGACCGGAGCAACGCACACCGCGCGCGCTCCGATCGACGCCCCGTCCTCGATGGTCACACCGACCGGGGTCCAATCGTGCGCGCTCTTGAGCGTTCCGTCTGGTGAGATAGACCGCGGGTAGGTGTCGTTCGTCAGGACAACGGCCGGTCCGATGAAAACGCCCTTACCGAGAACAGCCGGCTCGTACACGAGCGCATAATTCTGGACCTTGGTGTTCTCGCCCATGGAAACGCCGGTGCCGATGTACGCGCCGCGGCCGACGATACAGTTGGCACCGAGCTGCGCTTTCTCCCGCACCTGGGCGAGGTGCCAAATCTTGGTGCCCTCGCCCAACTCCGCCTGCTCGGAGACGTCAGCGCTGTCAGCGATGTAGCTCATCATCGCCCCTCTCTTTGGTGTTGGCTACAAGCTTTTCCGGCTCGTGCGGTCGAACAGTTGCGACCTCGACCCGCTTCATTTGAATGGAGGCCGCCACCACCAGTGCGAACAGGCCAATCCCGAAGCCTACCGGTATCCCACGGTAGGCGAAGAAGTCGTGAATCTGTGAGTGATTCCTTAGAACTTCGTACCAGATCGGAATAACAAGCAGCGGAGCGGCCAACACCGCGCCCATCAGGATACTTGAGACGCCATTCCTCCGCACGGAGAGAATTATTGCAATCACCGCTGCTGCCGCGACAAGGATGAGAACAATGTGCGATGTCGGGATGCGGTCCCACCAGTAATTTGCGTTCCTCAGGGTGGACGCCCCAAATGTATCTGAGACGTGCCCAAAGTCGCCTCCGGTCCGGAACTCGACATTCCCAGCCACATGTTCAACCACCTTATCGAAACCAAGGAACATCGCGGCAATGGCCCACCGTGAAGCCCACGTCAGGGCAAATGCAAGCGGCCAAACTACAGCAGCTATCACTCCAGCCAATACGCCTTGCTTGAAGTTCCGTGCGTGGCCGAATGTGACTGCGGCCGCAACTACAGATGCGAGCGCCCATGGGATAGCTGGGGTGGTCAGCAAATCGACGTAGCAGAACAGGGCTGCTCCAAGTCCGGTGAAAGCAATCAGACGAGTAGTCGAACGACCGGCCCCGAAGGCCGCAAGGGCAGTGCTCAGGAAGATGAAGGAGATCGAGATTGCCTGGCTGAAGGACGTCGAAGGGGTCGAGAACACATTCGACGCGAGGAGAAGGGGGCCGAGGAGAGCTGTTGCCGCCCACCAATTCAATCGCCCTGCTACAGCGATAAGCGCAACAATCAACGATGAAACCAGCATCGCACCGGACAAGATGCGGAGGCCCTCGAGACCTACCATGGCAAGTGCTGGCCGGGTGATTGCGGTGTAGCCGGCCCAGTATTTGTAGTACTGCCCCTGGCTTGCGGTATCTCCTGCGGCGAGGGCGCGAAGGTCCCCAACTCCCTTCTCGCAATTCGAGATTCGAGGCATATATCCGGCCTGCTGCCAGGGAGAGTCGTCTGGACTACCGTCGCCTAATCCCGTCCCGACAACAACACACTCCGTGAAAGTGTCCGACACCCCGCCCATTCGATCCGGTAACCCTGAGGGGCCGTACGTGCCCGAGTCGATCGCCTTGACCAAGTTGTCGACGATGGGCTTATCCGGTACAGCCTGCCCTGCCACAAGCAGCAGAAACAGAACAGTTTGCAGTGCTGCGAAGCCGGCGATAAGGACGGCAACATTCTTACCGATCACACCGCGAGCACTATTCTTTGCAGCGATTCGGCGTGATCCTTTGTCTCTCTTCACGTCAGTTATGACCATTTCCCGGAGCCTCCCACCGCAAGTACGCAAGTCTGGAACTCTCGTCGCGAATTTTCTTGAGCACGCCGAGAAGCATTCCTGCAATGAGCGTTAGCACGGCAAGGATGACCAGCGATGAGGCAAGAATCGCCGTCGGGAACCTCGGAACCAGCCCAGTCTGCGCAAATTCAACAATGACGGGAAGACCAACCAGAAGACCGACTAGTGCTACAAGGCCTGAAAGCAATCCGTAGGTCGGAAGGGGGCGTTCATGAGCCGCCAGTCTCAGCACCATATTCAGGATGCGGAGTCCATCATGATAAGTACGCAGCTTGCTTTCGGTTCCCACCGCACGGTCCCGAAACCCGACCGAAACCTCCGTTTGCGGCACACGGGCATTGATGGAGTGCACCGTCAGCTCCGTCTCGATTTCAAACTCGCGCGACAGTGCGGGAAATGACCGCACAAATCGCTTCGAAAACACTCGGTACCCACTCAGCATGTCGCTCACTCGATAGCCGAAGATGCGACCGACTATCTCGTTGAAGAACCGGTTGCCTAGCTCATGTCCTGCTCGGTATGCCGACTCCGTTTGCTGATTTCGGACACCCGTTATCTGGTCATACGGCCCAGTCAGCAGAGTTTCGATCATCTTCGGCGCGGCAGCGGTGTCATAAGTGTCGTCGCCGTCGATGAGCAGGTAAACATCCGCGTCGATATCCGCGAACGCTCGCCGGACCACGTTGCCTTTACCCTTACGCTCCTCGCGACGGACTGTGGCGCCGGCTTCATGCGCAACAACTGCCGTACGGTCCGTGCTGCAGTTGTCATAGACATAAACATGTATGCCGGGTACCGCAGCCCTAAGGTCACGAATAACCTTCTCAATCGCCTGTTCCTCGTTGTGGCAAGGAACGATGGCGGCGATCGTTGGACTTGTTGCCATCAGGCCTTGCCGATGACCCGGTAGGTGACACCGTCCCACTTGTCAGCGGTGCTCACTCGCCTGCCGTCGATGAACGTCTTCACTCCGGGCAGGTCAGCGGGAGTCAGGGACGCATACTCCGCGTGGTTGGCCTGGACGACAGCAGCGTCCGCGGCCTCACCCACGTGGTACGGGTCGAAGCCGAGCGAGGCCAACTCCTCGTCGCTGTATAGAGGATCATGAACGAGTACTTTTGCGCCGCGCTGTTTCAGCGCTTCAACGGTCGAGAAGACTCCGGAGAACGCGGTTTCCTTCACTCCACCACGGTAGGCCGCACCAAGCACGACGACGGTTGCCCCGTCGAGATTCCCGTGTGCCCCCTCGAGGAGTCCCACGGTGTAGTCGGGCATGCCTGCATTGGCTTCGCGGGCGGCACGTACAACGGTTGCCGAGGGGTCATTCCACAGGTAGAGACGCGGGTAAACAGGGATGCAGTGACCGCCGACCGCGATGCCCGGCTGGTGAATGTGACTGTACGGCTGCGAGTTCGATGCCTCGATGACCTGGTAGATATCGATGCCTGCCGTGGCAGCGAACCGGGCAAACTGGTTCGCGAGTCCGATGTTCACGTCCCGGTAGGTGGTCTCCGCCAGCTTGGCGAGCTCCGAGGCTTCAGCGGACCCCAGATCCCATACGCCGTTGCCGCGGGACAGGTCGGGCCGGTCATCGAAGTCCAGGACCGATTCGTAGAACTCGACGGCTACCTTCGCGCCTTCGTCGGAGAGACCGCCGACGAGCTTGGGATACTTCCGTAGGTCTTCAAAGACGCGACCGGTCAGTACACGCTCCGGCGAGAACACAAGATGGAAGTCCTGACCCTCAACCAGGCCCGAGCCCTCTTCGAGCATGGGCTTCCAACGGGTACGGGTGGTCCCGACAGGAAGGGTCGTCTCATACGACACCAGAGTTCCCGGCGTCAGATGCTTGGCCAGTTCGGTGGTGGCACCGTCCATCCAACCGAAGTCAGGCTTTGCCTCGGCATCGACAAACAGCGGCACAACCAGCACAACGGCATCCGCGTTCGGCACAGCCTCGGCGTAGTCGGTGGTCGCCCGGAGCTTTCCGGCAGGCACCAGCTCCGAGAGCTTCTCCTGAAGGTGAGCTTCGCCCGGGAACGGCTCGATCGCGCTATTGATCGACTGGACAACCTGCGCATTGACGTCGACACCCACGACCTCGTGGCCCTTCGACGCGAACTGGACCGCCAGCGGCAGACCGATCTTTCCAAGGGCAATGACAGCAATCTTCACGATGAAGTGACCTTTTCTCTGTACGCGGAGCAGACATATCTCCAGATCCAGTAGCCAAGCCTAACGCCCAACCAGAAATATCGCCCGTTCGGGAAGCAGTGGCGTTGTACATATCCAGATTTGCTTATCCACAGGGTAGGCGTTCTGCGAGCGCCGCTCGCCGCGAACCTCCTACGCTCAAGACATGGATCTGCACGTCACCCTCGCCGCGGGTCCGGGAGTGACCCTGCCCGAGGGCAGAACAACGGAAGAAGTGGTGATAAGCATCGCCGGCCCTGCTACGGGCGAGCAGATTCGAGAAGAGCTTGCCGCCCGCACCGGGCACGCACGTTTCTCCGTCGACGGACAGCCCCTGGACGCGCTCGTGCCAGGGACGCCGCCGCTGACGTCAGGCGCCGTCGTCGTCGTGGTTCCCGAGAGCCAGCGCATGCCGGCCCGCCCGCGGCAGGGAGCAAATCTCCTTTTCCTGGTGCGCACGGGACCGGACGCCGGCAGAATCGTGCCGCTGGCGAGGGGGACCTACAGTATCGGGCGTACGGCTGCGGACATCCGGATCGATGACCCGGAACTGTCGCGCACCCATGCCCGCCTTACGGTGACCAATGAGACGGTCCTGCTGACGGACCTCGACTCGGCGAACGGAGTCTGGGTCAACGGGGACAGGACGGGGCAAGCGGTAGTCACCACCTCGAGCGATGTGCTCATCGGTGCCAGCAGATGCGCCCTCGTCCTCGCCGATACTCCACAGCCGGCGATCAATGCCGTCGACCTGTCGGAACCCTGCGAGGTCAGCGCTCCTCCCCCGCCTGAACCAGGTCGCCTGCTTCTGATCACGGCATTTCTGCCCCTGATCCTCGGCATAGTTCTGGCCGTCACTACCGGAATGTGGTTCTTCCTCGCCTTCAGCGCACTGTCCGCTGTGACTGGAGTGGTCCCGCTGGTCTCCGCACGGAAGAAGCGGGCTGCCTTTCGTGCTGCAGTTTCGAAAGCCGCTGACCAGGACCGCGAACGACGACGGCGCGCGGCCCACGACATCGGAAGCCTCGCCCTGCGTTCGGTCCAGCCTCAATTCGCCCCGGACGCTGTTGAGCGCCGCCCCGACGCCGACCACACCCGCTACCTGCGGGTTGGCGTCGCTGATCAGTCCGCGAATCTTGGGGTCAAGGTCGCCCCGGCGGAGTGGCAGCAACCCGTTCTCGAATCCGCGCCTCTCCTTATTCCTTTATCTGAAGCCGGGAACAGCTCCATAGAGCGTCCCGTCTGTGTGGACATAATCGGTCCATCTGAGACCCTCCTGCGCGTGGCCCATCTTGTGGTGCTGCAGCTCTGCGCCCTGGACCTGTCCGGCGGCATCATCTGCTTTGGTTCTTCGCGGAACCTGCCGCATGCGGCTCGCTTCCTGCCCGGGGTGACCCTCGTGACGAGCAAGGAGAAACTGAGAGAGACAGTGAAAACGGCGAGGCCTTCCGCGTTCCTGATCTTCGACGAGCAGTACGAAGCGGCCCCTGCGGCCGGGCCCATACGCACGTACCGCTTCTTCGACGAGGACGCCGGCAGCCGGCTCCCAAACAATTCCTGGGTGCTCGACTACTCCCGCACCCCGCCGGTGCTACGAACGCCCGAAGGCGAAACCTGCTTCTCACCGGATTTGCTGGGCTCGGACACTTTCACGGCGGTTGCGCGCCTCATCGGTGGGCGTGCCGTTTCTGCGAGCGCCGCCGGGGCGGATGGCACAATCCCAACTGCCGTCGAGTTGGGGCAGCTTACCGACTCGCGCCCGTCCGCCATCCGGGCCCGATGGGAAGTCCCGTCGGACGGCACGCAATTTGCCGCCGTCGTCGGTTCCTCCGCCTCTGGAATGCTCGAGATTGACCTTGAATCACAGGGTCCGCACCTGCTGGCAGCCGGCACCACCGGAGCGGGGAAGTCCGAGTTCCTGCGAACGCTCGTCCTCGGGCTGGCCCTGAACCATTCCCCCGCCATGGTCAACTTCCTTTTCATCGACTTCAAGGGCGGGTCGGGTCTTTCTGCCCTGTCGGAACTGCCGCACTCGGTGGGCATCCTGACGGATCTTTCGTCGGCATCGGTTTCGCGTGCGCTTACCTCTCTCAAGGCGGAGGTGAAACGGCGCGAGAGGCTCTTCGCCGACGCTGGTGCCGCAGACTACCGCGAGTACCTGCGCTCCGGCAGCACGCCCGCGCTTCCACGCCTTGTCACGGTGATCGACGAATTTCGGATGCTTGCCGAGGAAGTGCCCGATGCGGTCCAGGACCTGATGCGGATCGCCATGCTGGGACGTTCGCTGGGCATGCACCTGGTGCTGGCTACCCAGCGGCCGCAGGGCGCGGTCACCTCAGACATCCGGGCGAACATCACAAGTTGGATAGCCCTGAGAGTGCAGTCCGCTATGGAGTCGCAGGACATTCTGGATTCGACGGTCGCCACCGGCATCCCTGTCGGACTACCCGGGCGAGGCTTCCTTCGGGTTGGGGCGGGCATGCCGGTCGAGTTTCAGACAGCAGCCGCAGTCATCGGGCAAGGTGCACCGGATGTCCGCGTTCGGCCCCTGAGCTCCTACCTGGAAGACCCCGCAGGCGCCGGAACCCATAGGTCGCTGGGGCAGAGGGGAGCAAGAGGAAGCGCTGCCGGCCATCTCGAAGGACTCATTACAGCTATCAAGGGAGCTGCCCAGGAGATGTTGACGGGTCCGCAGCACCTGCCAGTGCTGCCGCCGCTTCCGCATCGCCTCAACCGGCCCGACTCCGGCAACTACTCGCTGTACCTGGGGATCCTCGATCTACCGCATATCCAGAACCAGCATCCGCTGCGGTGGGATCCCGAGCGTCACTCACACCTCGCCTTTGTGGGTCCACCCGGCAGCGGGCTGGCAGAGGCGCTCGCGTGCACGCTCAGCGAACTTCTGCACATGCGCCCGGACACCCATCTCTACGTCCTCGACGGCGACGGCACGCTGGCTGCCTGGGACTCCGCACCGCAGGTGGGTGCGTATGTGACCGCCTCCGAAGTCAAGCGCGCCGCCCGCGTTCTGAACCGCGTCGCCGAGGAGGTTACCCACCGACTGGATCGTCCGGTGCAGGGCCGGCGGTCCGTTCGCCCCTGCCTGGCACTGTTGGTTTCAGGCTGGGGCAGGTGGTCGGCGTCATTCAGGTCGAGTCGGCACGGCGATGTTGAGGACGCCCTGCAGAATATTGTTCGCGACGGTGAAGCCGCGTCCGTGACGGTCATGATCGGGGGTGAAAGGGAACTCGCGTCGGGCAGGTTCTTCCCGATGCTGCCCAACCGCATATTCCTTCCATTCGGCGCCACCTCTGAAACCCTGTTCACCTGGCCCAGGCTGCCCACCATCGACGCCTTGCCCGGTCGCGCCTTCGTACAGGGCCGCATCAGTCCATCCGGGGACGCGGTAGCGCAACTTGTACTCGATGTCGGCGAGGAAATTGAACATTCCCGTGGACCCACGTTCAAGCCCTTTCAGGTAGCCGCACTTCCGCGGGCCGTGAGCGTGGAAACCCTTCATACAGCAGACGAGGAAATCGAACCGGCAGCGATCCCGATGGGAGTGGCAGGCGACGACCTCGCGACCGCACACCTCCTGCTGCCGCAACGCACTGCCGCTTTCGTCCTCGGAGCTGCCGGCTCCGGCAAATCGCATACGCTCAATCTCATCGCGCAGACGGCTCCGCCGTTTCTTCGCAGGATCCGGCCCGCTGCCGGCGAAGACGCGGTGGCGTTCTGGCGGCGGTTTTCGACCGTCGGCGCCCGCGGGAATGAGCTCCTCCTCGTGGATGAAGCAGACCGGTTGCCGCGGGAAAGCCATCAGTTGCTTGCGCAGCTTGTGGCTGCCGGCGCTCGTGCCGTTTTTGCCTCGTCGCCAGCCCTTGCGCTCCTGTCGGTCAGCCCCCTCGCCGGGAACCTGCGCACCAGCCCCCTTGGCATAGTGCTGGGTCCTCGCTCTTCGGGCGACGGCGATCTGTTCGGCGTGCGGCTGGGCGTCGAAAACGCACCTCCCCCCGGCCGCGGCGTGCTCGTCGACTCCAGCGGAGTCAGGGAAATTCAGGTAGCGAGCTTATGAAAGCAGGGCCGCGTCATCGGTGCCGGGCCAGACCAGACGCCGGCTAGAGCATAGGAGTGCCGTCGCTGGTCCTGCTGGTGTACGCCACAACGGGCCGGGTGAACAGTTGATGCACCATGATGACCGCAGGCACCAGCAGCAACAGGCCCAACCAGATAACACCGGCGGTCAGGGCAGGAATTGCGATAACGGCTACAAAGAACTGGAACACAAGGGCAGCCGATCGCGTCCACCGGTACCCCCGGAAGAAAAAGTGCCCTACCGCCAGAAGCCACCCCGCCAGGAGCACAAGGAGGACGAGCATGAAGATCGCCCCGCCCAGCGACATGGGCGTACTCGTTATCAGACCCAGGAGGAACCACCCTGCCACAGCCAGAAGAGCCGCGGCCTCGCAGACGAGGATAGCTGCGATGATCATGACCCCTTTGGGCCGGGCAATTCGATCGGGCTGGGGTTCCTGGGTGGGTCTTGACACAGTGGCACCCTACCCGACATAGTCGTGCACAGCTACGAGCGCTATTCCTGGCGTTGATCCTGTGACGCATCCCTCACGCTTTGAGGCAATTACCTCACGGTTACCTCTTGTTTGCATGCACGTAACGTGACAGCCTTGATGGAGGAAAATGCGGGGGCCGTAGTGGCCCCCTTTACTATGAAACCCCTCGTGAATGTTTTCACAAAGCTCACGGGTCGTAAGGAGAAGTGATCAGCATGGATTGGCGTAGCCGCGCTGCCTGTCTGGACAAGGATCCGGAACTGTTCTTTCCGGTGGGCAATACAGGACCTGCCCTGCTTCAGATCGAAGAGGCGAAAAGTGTTTGCCGCCGATGCCAGGTCATCGATACCTGCCTTCAGTGGGCAATCGAGTCAGGGCAGGATGCCGGTGTATGGGGCGGGCTGAGCGAGGATGAGCGGCGCGCTCTCAAGCGCCGGGCCGCTCGCGCACGGCGGGCTTCCTGACTTAGACGGGTCAAGCAGAAAGGGGAGGACATTGAATGTCCTCCCCTTTCTGCTTGCTCGGCATTGCTTTACCGCCGCTATGAAGCACCGCCAGACACCTCGGGAGCGCGTCGAGCGCCCCTGATGCCCATCTCGATGGTGACAACCGTTCCTCCGCCATCACGCGGCTTCCACTCGATCGTGCCCCCGAGCTCACTCATCACCAGGGTTCGCACGATCTGCAGCCCCAGGCCTTCGGTGTAGTCACCCTCGGGAATCCCCGCGCCGTCGTCCGCCACTGACACGGTGAGCACTTCCCCATCGCTACCGACACTTCGGTCCGCTGTCAGCCAGACCGTACCCGGCCGGTCTGCCAACCCGTGTTCGACGGCGTTGGTCACCAGTTCATTGATCACAAGTGCCAGCGGGGTTGCGAAGTCACTGGGCAGTTCACCGAACTCACCGGAACGCTCCGTTCGTACCGTCCGGTTGGGCGAGGCTACTTCGGCCGAGAGCCGGAACTGACGCGCAATCAGTTCGTCGAAGTCAACGCTCTGAGAGAGACCCTGCGACAGTGTTTCGTGAACGAGTGCGATGGTCGCTACCCTGCGCATTGCCTGTTCGAGGCCCTGCTTGGCTTCGTCGCTGACCATTCGGCGCGACTGCATGCGCAGTAGCGCAGCGACCGTCTGCAGGTTGTTTTTCACACGGTGGTGAATCTCGCGGATGGTCGCGTCTTTCGACACCAACTCCATCTCGCGACGCCTCAACTCCGAAACGTCCCGGCACAGCACCAGGGCTCCGAAGCGCTCTTTTTCGTCCCGCAGTGGAATGGCACGCAGGGACAGGCTCACGCCGCGGGACTCAATTTCCGTGCGCCAGGGCATCTTGCCCGTCAGCACCAGCGGCAGAGTCTCATCCACCATCCGGCGGTCCTTGAGCAGCGAGGTGACTATCTCCGCCAGCGGGCGCCCTTCCAGGGTCTCGACGTCGCCAAGCCGGCGGAAGGCCGATACGCCATTCGGACTCGCATACTGGACAACGCCGTCGACATCGAGCCTGATGAGACCGTCACCCACACGAGGTGCGCCGCGCCGTGAGCCGGTCGGTGTGGCGAAATCCGGCCAGAGCCCCAGTGTGGCCATGCGCAGCAGGTCGTAGGCGCACTGCCGGTAGGTCAACTCAAGCCTGGACGGCATCCTCGAACTGGACAGATCCATGTGGGACGTCACGACGGCGAGGGTGCGCCCATTGCGCACCATGGGCACGGCTTCCACGCGCATCGCCATCTCGGACGTCCAGCTCGTCTCACTTGAACGCTCTATCTGCCGGCTCTCCCACGCCTTGTCCACGAGAGGCTGCAGGTCGGCCCGTATCCGCTCGCCGACGAAGTCGCTGTGGAATACGGTGTGCGAGGTGGAGGGGCGGACGTGAGCGAGGGCGACGTAACCGCCGTCGTGCAACGGGAACCACAGTGCCAGGTCGGCGAACGCCAGGTCAGCCACCATCTGCCAGTCACCGACCAGAAGGTGGAGCCATTCAGCGTCCCCCGGGGCGAAGCCGGCGTGATCCCGGATCGGATCGGTGAAAATTGCCACGTGAACCCTTTCTTACTGCCGCACAATCGAGCGCAACAGACGTAGTGCAACGGAAAGGGACGCCATATCGTCCCGCTCCAGCTGGTTCACCTCGGCGAACATTTTTCTTGCCCGGTCCAGGTGTTCAGCATTGAGATTTTCCCATTCCTGAAGCCTGACCGACGCATCCGATGTTCCCAGATGGGACGAACTGTTCATAACCGACACTGTCATTTCCGCAACCGTGGAGTAGAGGTCGTCCCGCAATGCAGCGCGGGCCAAAGCCTGCCATCTGTCCTCACGCGGTAACGAGGTGATGCGTTCCAGCAGGTTATCGATGTCGAAACGGTCGTAGATTGCGAAGTAGACCTGTGCAATCCGTTCGACCGGCTCGTCCACGCGGCGGGAGATCAGAGCGACATCAAGCAGGCCGAATGACTCGAACTGCTCAGCCCAGTGCTGGGCGATCGAGTTCGGCAGGCCCCACTCCTCCGCTTGGTCGAACCACCTGCGGATGCGGTCGAGGTCACCACCGCGCACATAGTTGACGAGTCGGGTGCGCAATGGATCGATCAGCGGTTTGAACGCGGCAACGTCCTCAGCGATGGTGGTCTCGCCTCCGACATGGTTGACAAACCACCGGACTGCCCGATCGAGGAGCCTGCGCACGTCAAGATGCACTATTGTCCAGGGCTCCGTGGGGAAGCTTGCGGGAAGTTCGGCGAGCGCGTCCGTGATGCGGTCAAGTTCGTAGATCTCCCTGAGCGCCACGAACGCACGCGCCACCACCGCTTCGCTAACGGACGTTTCCTCCATCACCCGGAACGCGAACGTGATCCCGCCCATGTTGATCATGTCATTCGCGATGACGGTGGCGATGATCTGCCGGCGCAGAGGGTGAGTGTCCAGGTCGTCGTCGAACCGCTCCACCACCTGTCGGGGGAAGTAGCTCCTGAGCGTTCCCTTGAACCACGGGTCGTCAGCGAGATCACTCTTGGTGAGTGCTTTGGTCAGCTCGATCTTTGCGTAAGCCGCAAGGACCGACAGTTCAGGGGAGGTTAGCCCCTGTCCCTGCTCGACCCGGGCCCGGAGTTCCTGGTTGGTGGGAAGCGCCTCGAGTTCGCGGTTCAGGTCAGCATGAACCTCAAGCCAGTCCATAAGCCGCTCGAAGCTGGCGCTCCATTCGACCACGCGCTGCCGGTCATTGAGCAGCAGCACGTTCTGGTCAATGTTGTCCTGCAGGACAAGCTCCGCCACCTCATCGGTCATGGAATGGAGGAAAGCCGTCCGTTCCTCAGCGGACAATCTTCCGGTGCGGACCATGCGGTCGACGAAGATCTTGATGTTGACCTCGTGATCGGAACAGTCCACGCCCGCGGAATTGTCGATCGCGTCCGTGTTCAGGATGACGCCGTTGAGTGCAGCTTCGATGCGGCCGCGCTGGGTCATCCCAAGATTTCCGCCCTCACCCACCACTCGAGCGCGCAACTGGTTGCCGTCGACGCGGATCGCGTCATTGGCTTTGTCCCCCACATCGCCATGAGATTCGGTGGATGCTTTCACGTAAGTACCGATACCGCCGTTGTAGAGCAGATCTACAGGAGCAGTCAGGATTGCACGCAGCAGCTCCGGCGGGCTCATGTTGGTTACGGTGCTCTCCAGACCGAGGACAGCGCGCACCTGGCTGCTGACCGGAATGGACTTCACGTGGCGCGGGTAGACTCCGCCGCCCTCGCTGATGAGCTCGGCGTCATAGTCCTCCCAGCTTGAACGGGGCAATTCGAATAGCCTCTTCCGCTCGATCCATGACGCAGCCGGATCCGGATTCGGATCGAGGAAGATGTGGCGATGATCGAAGGCGGCCACCAGCTTGATATGGCGGGAGAGCAACATCCCGTTGCCAAAGACATCACCGCTCATGTCACCGACGCCGGCGACGGTGAAGTCCTCGGTCTGGGTGTCGACGCCGAACTCGCTGAAGTGCCGCTTGACGGATTCCCAGGCGCCGCGGGCGGTGATACCCATAGCTTTGTGGTCGTACCCAACCGAGCCTCCGGAAGCGAACGCATCGCCCAACCAGAACCCGTACTCAGCGGACAGTTCGTTGGCGATGTCGGAGAAGGATGCTGTTCCCTTGTCCGCTGCAACCACCAGGTAGCTGTCGTCACCGTCGTGTCGCACCACCTGGTCCGGCGGGATAACCTCTTCGCCTTGGGCGGTAGTGGCCAGGTTGTCGGTGATGTCCAGAAGACCCCTGATGAACGTTCGATAGCTGGCTTGGCCCTCAGCCATCCACGCCGCCCGGTCAGAGCCAGGGTCCGGCAACTGCTTTGCGTAGAAGCCGCCCTTGGCGCCGGTTGGAACAATGACGGCGTTTTTGACGGTCTGCGCCTTTACGAGACCGAGGATTTCGGTTCGGAAATCTTCGCGCCGGTCGGACCATCGCAATCCACCGCGCGCAACTTGTCCGAATCGCAGATGGACCCCCTCGACCCGGGGCGAGTACACCCAGATCTCGTATTTCGGACGCGGGTAGGGCGCTCCCTCGATCGCTGACGTGTTCAGCTTGAAGCTGACGTGGGCCTTCTCCTGGAAGTAGTTGGTTCGAAGGGTTGCCTCGATGAGGTTTGCGAAGGTACGAAGGACGCGGTCCGCGTCCAGGGTTGGCACCTTTTCCAGGTCCGCTCTGAGGCGTTCCCGCACCTCACCCATCAGGCTTTCGCGCTCCGACCCAGGCACTCTCGGATCGAACCGCGTTTCAAAGAGGGCGATGAGGGATCGGGTCACGTCCGGATTGAGCAGCAGCGTGTCGCTGATGAAGCCGTACGAGTTTGTATTGCCCATCTGGCGCATGTACTTGGCGTAGGCGCGCAGAATTACGACCTGCCGCCAGCGAAGATTCTCACGGAGCACCAGCCTGTCGAACGAATCAGACTCGCTGCGGTTCACCATCGCTGCCGCGAAGGCCTCTTCCAGGAGTTCTCCTGTGCCTGCAGGATCGATCCCCTGCGGATACCTCAGCCCGAGGTCGTACAGGAAAAATTCCCTGCCGTCGCCGCGCCGGATCTCAAAGGGACGCTCATCGAGGACCTCGAGTCCCAGATTATGCAGGAACGGCAGGATCTGGCTCAGGCTCTTCGGCTCAGTGAGATAGAGCTTGAGTCGCGCGTCCTCTTCGAGGCGATCCCCTACTCCAGTAGGTGTATAGACGTGCATGATCGGGCTCGGGGTGCCCGACTCGTCGTAAATAGAGAAACGTTCAATATCCTCAAGCGCGTCTTCCACCTCGTAGTCGACGCGATAGGCGGCAGGAAATGCTTCCGCCCACAGTTCCGAGAATCGCTCGGCCTCCGCGCGGCTGAACCTGGTGCGGGCTACCTCGTCGATTCCCTCCGACCACGATCGCGCGGCCATGACAAGCCGCTTTTCCAGTTCAGCAACCTTGACCTGTGCTATCTCAAGTCCCTGCGGAAGCCGGATGCGAAAGAACAGACGTGCGAGGGCCGACTCGCTCATCCGCGCCTCATAATCGATCGACTCCGCATTGAAGGTCCGGCGCAGTTCCTCTTCGATGCGCAAGCGAACGCTTGTCGTGTAACGGTCCCTCGGCAGGTAGACGAGAGCCGACATGAACCGGCCGTAAGTGTCAGGACGAAGGAAAAGCCGGGTCCGGCGTCGTTCCTGAAGCCGAAGGATCCCCATTGCCGTGGCAACGAGGTCATCGACGTCGATCTGAAATAGTTCGTCCCTCGGATACGTTTCGAGGATGGACAGCAGGTCCTTGCCTGAGTGGGAATCAGAGGGGAAACCGCAGCGCCGGAGAACCTCATTGACTTTATCCCGCACAATGGGCACGCTCCGGACGGAACCCGTGTATGCGCTGGTTGCAAAGAGACCGATGAAGCGGCGCTCACCGCAGACGTTCCCCTGCGCATCAAACTGCTTGATACCGATGTAGTCGAGATATGCTGCGCGGTGCACCGTTGAACGTGAGTTCGCCTTGGTGATGACCAGGACCCGCTTCTCCCGTGCCTTGGCCTGGCCGGCCTGCGTCAGGTGCTGCACCTGCCGCCTATCGACACCAGGGAACCGCAGCAGCCCAAGGCCGCTGTCACTGCGAACGCGCAGGACGTCCTCGCCGTCTTCAGTCTCGAGGTCGTATTCCTTGTAGCCGAGGAAGGTGAAGTTTCCGTCATCAAGCCAGGCGAGAAGTTCGCGTGCCTGCTGCAGGTCGGGAATTTCGGCGGCGGCAGGCAGGGCTTCAAGAGTGCGGCAGATCTCCCGCACTTTGCCGCGCATCTCGCTCCAGTCGTCGACGGCAGCCCTCACGTCGGTCAGCACACGCTGGAGACCTTCAATCACCTTCCCACGGCGGTCCTCCCCCGTGATGCGTCCGACCTCGACGGAGATCCAGGACTCCACGTGCGCGCTGATGTCGCTTTCGGCCGCGAGGTCGGCGAGCTTGGGAAGGGCGGCTGTGTCTCCGCTCGACGAACCGGCGGAGGAAGGGACACGGCGAAGCCGGATCAGCTCATGGCTCGATCGGGAACGCACCGCCACGAAGGTGGGGTGCACCACGAGCCGGATAGCCGCCTGTTGCCGGACCAACTCCGCGGTCACTGAATCGACGAGGAACGGCATATCGTCGGTGACTATCATGACGACGCTCGCGTCATCCTGGTCGAAAATCCCAACCACCGCTTCGCCGGCAGGACGTACCCGTGCAAGCGCGCGGTGCTCCTGGGCACGATCCGCTAGTGCTGCGGGGGAATAAGCGGCGGAATCCTCTTCGGCCAGATGCTGGAAATAGTGCTGGACGAACTCGGTGAGTGAAGTGTCTGGGCTGGATTGTTCCGTGGTGCTGGATCCAGACGACATGAAACGCCTCCATAACGAGATGAAAGGCCGCTCCCTTGCGGCCCCCTTACTGTGAGAGCCTAACGCCGCTACCGGGAAACTTCATTTCCTTGTGGGTAGGTCCAGAAGACGTGCGCCGTCGTTGTTCAAGCGGCCCACCAGCCAACTGCATCAGAGCAAGACGAAGCGGCGACGTCGGGGCACTTTCGAGGAGGGTCTGTCCCTTGAGAAGAGCGCCATCTGCGGCATCGAAATCAGCAGGCAGGAATGCTCCGATAGCAGCCTGCGGTCCGAAACGCTCCCAGGCTTCCCGAAGCTGTCGTTCTGGGGAGCGGCCCACGGAGGAAGCCCGAACCTTGTTCAGAACAACACGCGGAGCCACGGACGGCACGGCATCCTCCAGTTCGGCGATTCCTCGCACGAGGCGCGGTACGCCTACGGAATCGGCGGAGCCAACGGCATATACCTCATCTGCCAATTCCAGGCAACGAAGGGTGGCACCGTTGCGCCGCGGTGCAAGGGTGTCGAAGCTGAGTTCCTCATCCGCTTCCAGGCCGAACCCGCAATCAACGATGACCGCATCGAACACCGAGAGTGCCATGCCAAGCACGAGCCCCAGGGCAGCCGGCCTCACCTCCGCCCAGCGGTCGGGACGCGTAATCCCGGTCAGTACATGGAGCACTTGGCCTTTTAGTGGTATCTCCGAGCACAGGCGGAGAAGAGCGTCAGCGTTCAACGAGCCCTGATCGGCAACACGACAGGCCTGCGCTATGCCCGCTGACTCATCGAGCAGTCCCAGGAAGGCAGCAACACTGGCTCCATACGTATCGGCATCGATCAGTAGAACGCGGGAACCATCAGCGGCAAGTTCGGCCGCCAGGTTCACAGCGATTATCGTCCGACCGGGGGCACCGGTGGGACCCCAGATAACGGACAGGGTGCCCTGACCGTCGGGTTCAGGCAGATCGTCGGGCTCGGCGCTCCGGGGAGCAAGGGACTGGGATGGGTCGGCCAGCGCTGTCCTCAACGCACTTGTTCCCCGCAACTCAAGATCGGTCACTGCCGCGGCGAGTTCATCGGACAAAACCTCGGAGTGAACCGCTGTCGGGACGCACCGTACGTCGAGGACACGGAGCTTTTCCTGTGTATCCGAATCATCTGTCAAGGCAACGACTGCCACCTCGGCGGCGTGGAGCCGTTCCAGGAGCGAGGACGTGAGCTCGACGGCGTCCGCGGCTATGACTGCAGCGCGGGCGATGCCTGTCTGGCAGGCGGCCAGTAGTTCAGCAAATTCGTCGCACCGACGGACCACCGTGACCGGACCGCGCAGCCGCTCCAGAGCGGGAACACAGTCACTTGCCGAACGGCCCAGGGTGACCACCGGGATGCTCATCGCATACCCGCATTGACTACGACGGCGATCCTTGCGTCGTTGGATAGCGCATCGAGCAGCGACGGCATCGTTTCATCATCCACCAACACGAAGACGCGTGCTGACTGCGTGGCGGCAAGCGCTGAATCTTCCTCGACGTAGTCGAAAATTTCTGCCCCCTCGAGTAGCAGGACCGGCTCTCCATACTCGTTGCCCTCGCCTCGGGGGGACACCCATACATCTACTCGATCACCTGTAGATGTCCCTGCAGGGAGTGGCGCCTCGACTGAAAGGCCAACAGGCTTTCGGTCCAACGCATCAGGTGAACCGATACTTGAGTCCGGCACCAGCTCGCCTGCTGCGATCATGCGTTGTGCGACCGCTTCATCCGGTAACCCTGCGGCGACGGTGCGGTAGGTACCCTCCAGCTCACCGAGCCGAACCGGGACGATTCGAAAATGCTCAGGAGTCAATTCTGTGCCTACCGGAAGGTCCTCCCGCGCAGCATAGACGTCTGTAGTCCTGTCCACGCTATTGACCAGCGCCAGAACGCCTGCCACGGAGATACAGACCAGCAGAAGTCCGATGAGAAGCCGGGGATCCTTCCAGGACGGCTTGCGCAACCGCAGTGGCGTCGTCGCGCCCGTCATGCTTTCGAACTTGAGACTCATTTTTTGCTATACCCCCAACAGCGGCACTGGGTGGCCGATCCAGCCACCCGCACACATTCTCTTGTACAGCTTCGGCAAATGAAAACCTTCCGGGGCAATTGGCCGCAAACTGTGGATAAGGGCGATCAAACGGGGTTATTGGTGACAAGATAGACTCAACGGTTTGTTGCACGGGCGAGAGGAAGGCGACTTTTCGTGGCACAGAAACGGTTCATGACACTCGCCGATGTCGGAGAAGTGCTCAACATCTCGTCCTCGCAGACGTACGCGCTTGTGCGCTCGGGGGAACTACCGGCAATCCAGGTGGGTGGCCGCGGCCAGTGGCGTGTCGAGACGCAGGCCCTCGAGGACTACATTGCCCGCGCCTACGAGAAAACTGCAGCCAGCGTCAGGGAAGGTCTACACGCCGAGTAGTCAGTGCCTCTCCTCTACCAGAGGCGAAAGCTTCCACCTCCGGCGCCCAAGGACAACCTCATCGCGTCGAAATCGCCGCAATGCTTCGAAACGGCACAGCAAAAACGGAACTCACTCCAGTTCGTCTCCGCTGCTCCCCCGGCAGCACCTCGGCCAACTCCACGAAATCCTTTCCGACGCGGTCGATGACTCCCTCTACACGCAATTCGCTGCCAACCCGGTGCAGAGTGACAGGAGCGCGGTCCCGCGACAGCGTACGCAGTGCCGACGACAGACCCAGAGCTTGCTGAAGGCGCGACGCTTCAAGCGCTACGGTCCTGCCTAGTCCCTCCACAAGCTGAACAGCGTGGATGGGCACGATTACCTCTTCCGCCGCTGAGCTCAAAACAAGCCACTCAGAACCGACGTGGGTAAGTTCCCCTGTGAACACCCGCCCGTTCGAAACAGCGACTTTCAACACCAGCCCGATCTGCCCTCGCATCCGATCAACCAGCCCTAGGGTTGCCTGCTCGCTTCGGAATCGATCTGCGACCTCACTCTCGAGCGCAGCCTGCTCAGCTGCCTCGAATTGAGCTTCGACGTCATCAAAGAGGGACTTCCAGCGCATCAGTTCAGCCTAAGTGCGAGAACCGCCTGCAGCAACCAGTAGACATCGAGTGCGCTTCAAGGTAGACAAGGAGCAGCAAAGTTAATCAAACGGCATCAAACTGCATCAGGCGGGTTGAAAGTGAAAAAAGGCTATCCCGAGACAGCGTTAGCGCTTTGCGTACTCTTGCTCGGCTGTGTGTTGGCGCTGACCGGCGCTTATCTGCTTGCAACCGAGAGACCGTCGGCACTGAACTTGCAGTTTCTGGTCGGGCTTGGTGTTACGGGCTTCGGTCTCCTCGTGATCGCATGGTGGATTGCGACGCTCTGCCTCGCGGTTGCTGCGGAGGCTCTGGCAAGAAGCGGCTCATGGCGAACCGCCCAACGCGTCGGCGCCCTGTCTCCTGCCTTCATGCGTCGGACGGTGTGCGTCGCTCTGGGTGCGCAACTCGTTGCAATTCCATCCGCTCACGCTGATGGTCCTCGCCATAGCCACACCCTGGAACTTGTCCAAGCCCGCTTTGAATCTGGAATTGCTCCGTCACCTAGCCCGCTCTGGCAGACAACTGAGGAAACGCAAGCTGCCGGACCCTCCTGGCGTCCCTCCAGGCTGCCGTCAGACGGAAGCTTGCTGATCGGCAACGTCAAAGCAGAACGGGCAGGCGATCGTCACCAGCGCTCGGAAGTGACAGTGACTCCCGGCGATTCTCTCTGGTCAATTGCATCCCGGTGGATCGGCCCAGGCGGAACCGACGCTGATGTGGCCGAAGCTTGGCCGCACTGGTACGCAGCGAACAAACACATCATCGGAGAGCATCCTGATCTCCTATGCCCCGGACAGGTACTTCAACCACCTGCCGCCCAACAGTGAAAGAGGTATTAACATGAGCGCACTGACCCATCTGCCGGCGCCCGTCGGCCCTGCTCACCCCGCAGGACCTGCGACTCCACCTCGACCGGTCCTCGTTCGGCCTTCGACTTCTACTGGAGACATTGAGGACCTTGAAGCGCGGTTTGAGCCCCGTCCCATACCTGCCCCAAGTCCGGTACCGGAGGTACCGGATGAGCTCGAGTCGATTGCCCGGAAGGTGGCCCGCGGCGCGCTGGAGGTACTCGGTGGAACCAGGCCCCTGCAACAGATGTCCAGGCTTCTTGACGCCCGGAGCTACGAGCGGCTGCAACTACGATCCAACCTCGTCAGAAGCATCGAACTGTCGCAGAACGCGTTGCCGACCGGAACGGCCATGCAGGGCGGCGCAGTCAGACTGCATCGCAACGTCATGATCAGGAGCGTTCGCATCTGCCCCATTACCCCAGTCGTTTTCGAGGCGTCCGTAGTAGCCGCCGAGCAGAAACGCGTCCGCGCTCTCGCGCTACGGATAGAGCGATGGCGTGGGCAGTGGCGCGTCACCGAACTTCAGATTGGCTGATCCGCCCGGCCTGCCTCGTCTACTACCACTACCGACAACTACTACTACCGACGACGACGCTTCGCTGCCGCGCGCTGATCCGCGCGCCCGCCCTTCGCGGCCTCGTCCGAGTCACTGCGACGACGCTCAACCCTCGTCTCGACGCCGCCCTGCGCATTGGGTGCCGTGAATGCCAGACTCGCCGGACGCGCGGGTTCCTCGAGTCCCGCAGCCTTGATCGTTGGAGTACCAACTACTCCCCGTGCGTCAGTAACGCCAGGCAGGGTGCTCTGCTGGGCGGGAGCGACCTCTACTTCGAGGTTGAAGATGTAGCCGATGCTCTCTTCCCGGATGGCCTCCATCATCGCCTGAAAGAGCACAAACCCTTCCCGCTGGTACTCAACGAGCGGGTCGCGCTGAGCCATTGCGCGCAGACCGATTCCCTCCTTGAGGTAGTCCATCTCGTAAAGGTGCTCCTGCCATTTGCGGCCGATCACCGACAAGACAACGCGCCGTTCAAGCTCCCGCATTGTCTTCTCGCCCAGGGCTTCCTCGCGCTGCTTATACGCAACCTTCGCGTCCGAGAGAATTTCGGAGTAAAGGAAATCACGGGTGACCTTGGACTTGCCGCCTGCTTCCTCAACCACCTCGTCGATGGTGAGGCTGATGGGGTAGAGCGTCTTGAGGTTGGTCCACAGCTGTTCGTAGTCCCAGTCGTCCCCGTGACCCTGCGACGTAGCTTCGTCAACCATCGCGGTCACTACATCCTCGAGGAAATGCTCGACCTTTTCGTGGAGGTCGTCGCCCTCCAGAATCCGGCGGCGATCGCTGTAGATAGCTTCGCGCTGCCGGTTGAGGACGTCGTCGTACTTCAGGACGTTCTTTCGCTGCTCCGCGTTGCGGCTCTCTACCTGTCCCTGGGCACTCTCAATAGCCTTTGAGACCATCTTTGACTCCAGCGCGACGTCGTCGGGCATGGAGGAACTGTTCATGATGCGCTCGGCCGCACCCGAATTGAACAACCGCATCAGATCGTCGGTCAGCGACAGGTAAAAGCGGGAAGCGCCTGGATCGCCCTGGCGCCCGGATCGTCCGCGCAGCTGGTTGTCGATACGGCGTGATTCGTGCCGTTCGGTTCCGAGGACGTACAAGCCGCCCAGGTTGCGTACTTCCTCCTGCTGCGCCTCCACCGCTTCCTTCGCGGCGGCAAGCTCATGAGGCCATTGCGCTTCGTATTCTTCGGGGTTTTCCGCCGGATGCAGCCCCTTCTTTTCCATGGCGGCCACGGCGTCGAACTCGGCGTTTCCGCCCAGCATGATGTCGGTACCGCGTCCTGCCATGTTGGTTGCTACCGTGACGGCGCCCTTGCGGCCGGCCTGGGCCACGATAGCCGCTTCACGAGCGTGGTTCTTCGCGTTTAGCACCTCATGCCGGATGCCTGCCTTTGCCAACTGCTTCGACAGGTACTCGCTCTTCTCCACCGAGGTGGTGCCGACAAGTACAGGCTGGCCCTTTTCGTGACGCTCAGCGATGTCCTTGACCACAGCCTCGAACTTCGCCACTTCGTTCTTGTAGATGAGGTCTGAGCGGTCTTCCCTGATCATCGGGCGGTTGGTCGGGATGGGAACCACCCCGAGCTTGTACGTGCTCATGAACTCTGCCGCTTCGGTCTCAGCTGTGCCGGTCATGCCCGACAGCTTGTCGTAGAGACGGAAGTAGTTCTGCAGAGTGACGGTTGCCAGGGTCTGGTTCTCCGCCTTGATCTCGACGCCTTCCTTGGCCTCGATCGCCTGGTGCATACCTTCGTTGTAGCGCCTGCCCGCGAGGATGCGGCCGGTGTGCTCGTCGACGATCATGACCTCGCCGTTCAGGACCACGTAGTCCTTGTCCCTCTTGAACAGCTCCTTGGCCTTGATTGCGTTGTTGAGGAAACCGATCAACGGCGTATTCGCCGACTCGTACAGATTGTGGATGCCAAGGTAATCCTCGACCTTCTCGATGCCGCTCTCGAGCACGCCGACGGTTCGTTTCTTCTCGTCGACCTCGTAATCGGTCTCGCGTGCCAGCCGTGTGACCACCTTGGAGAATTCCGTGTACCACCGGTTGACGTCGCCGGAGGCCTGCCCGGAGATGATGAGCGGGGTTCGGGCCTCGTCAATGAGGATCGAGTCGACTTCGTCGACGATAGCGAAGTTGTGACCGCGCTGGACCAGTTCGGAAGCGCTCCACGCCATGTTGTCGCGCAGGTAGTCAAACCCGAACTCGTTATTCGTGCCGTAGGTGATGTCAGCGGCATACTGGGCGCGGCGAGTGGCAGGATCCTGCTTTGAAAGGATGCATCCGCAGCTGAGTCCCAGGAAGCGGAAGACCCTGCCCATCAGATCGGACTGGTACTCCGCCAGATAGTCGTTAGTGGTAACGACGTGGACGCCCTTGCCTGTCAGCGCATTGAGGTAGGCCGGCGCTGTTGCGACCAGGGTCTTTCCTTCGCCTGTCTTCATTTCGGCGATATTCCCGAGGTGAAGAGCGGCACCGCCCATGAGCTGAACGTCGAAATGGCGGAGGCCGAGGGTGCGGCCGGCCGCTTCCCGGACTGCGGCGAACGCCTCGGGCAGCAGCGCGTCCAGTGACTCTCCGTCCTGGTAGCGCTGCTTGAGCTTGTCGGTTTCACCCCGCAGCTCCTCATCGCTAAGGCCGCGGAACTCGTCTTCGAGGACGTTGATGGCGTCGGCGTAGTTGCGGAGTTGTTTCAGTGTCTTCTTATCGCCGGTACGAAGGACTCGTTCAAGAAGTGATGGCACTGGTGTTTGCTCCCAATCTCGGTACGCCGCTTTCTGGCGTTGTCAGTCTACGTGAGAGACGCGCCGTCTCCCGATTTAGTTCCCAGCCGTACTCTCGCGCTAGTGCTGTGGCGAGGGGCTGCGCAAGCCCTCCTCGCGGCTGGACGACAACGTGGTCCAGACCCAGCCATCCGGCCATTAGCACAAGCTCCTCCGCGAGCTCGACGGCGGTGTCAGCCGGCGCGCAATCCTCGGCGTACGCGCCACGCACCATCAATCGTCCCTGGACACGGTCTGCCTTCAGATCCACTCGGGCAACCATGCGGTCACGCAGCAGGAACGGGAGCACGTAGTACCCGTACTTCCGCTTCTCGGCGGGAGTGTAGATCTCGATCCTGTAGTGGAAGTCGAATAAGGAGTGCAGCCGCTGGCGCTCGAACACGAGCGAATCGAATGGACTGAGCAAGGCACGCCCCGCAGCCGCACGCGGAAGCACGGATCCGGCATAACGATAGGCGGGCTGCTTCCAGTGCTCAACCGAAACCGGCACTAACGTTCCCCGCTGTACCAGCGTCTGAATTGCAAAAGCTGCTGCCTTGACCGGGATCCTGAAGTAGTCCGCCAGGCAACGGGTCGTCCCGATCCCAAGCGCGGCCGCGGAGCGCTCGGTCAGGAACAGGTATGCCTCCGCAGGCGGCACTTCCCGGCCTGCCAGTGACGGGTCAGGCATCACTTTCCTGGTCAGCGCATAGCGGCGTTCGAACTGCGCCGTCCGACCCGCGGACGAGATCAGCCCGTGCTGGAACAGGTCCTCGAGGACGCGCTTCACCGAACTCCAGTTCCAGCCCCACTGCTCCGTGCTTCGTTCTTCCTCATGACCGAGCTGGTCCTGAACCTGCCCTGCCGTGAGCGGTCTGCTGGATTCGAGCAGATTAAGAATCCTGTGCGCCAGCGATTCCTTGACATCGACGGGCAGGGAGGATGCGCTCGCCCACCGGCGACGCTGGACAGCCACCAGGTAGGGGAACAGTTCCGGAAGAACAAAGCTTGCTTCGTGCGCCCAGTACTCCACCAAGCGACGCGGTGACTTCCCGGAGAACCTGTCAAGCAGCGTCCCGTCGTAGGAGCCGAGCCGGGCGAAAAGGGGCAGGTAGTGACTCCTCGAGAGGACATTCACAGAATCGATCTGGAGAAGCTGCAACCGCGCAAGGGTGCGGCCCATCTCCCGCGTTGTCACGCCGTTGATGGGCCGCACCCTTGCCAAACCCTGTGCTTCCAGCGCGATTCGACGCGCCTGCGGAAGCGTCAGGATTGAGCTCATTTCCTGATCATAGGCTCCGGTCTGCCATATCAGGCGGAGGCAGACTCCCGCGCACGGTAGGCGACGACTTCCTCATGTGGGTCTTCCGGCGCCTCAGCGCACTTGGAGTCGAGCGTGATTACGCCGTACGTCCAGGCCTGACGGCGATAAACAACAGAGGGCGCGCCGGTCTGGGAGTCGACGAAGAGGTAGAAGTCGTGTCCTACAAGCTCCATGTTGTCAACGGCGTCATCAAGGCTCATCGGGGTTCCCGAGAAGACCTTGCGCCGAATCAGGACGGGTGAGTCACCCGCTGGAATATGTTCTTGCGGTTCATAACCGCTCTGTTCCGCGGATTCCGGTGCGGCATTTCCTGTGTCGTTGGAAGATTCCGCGTAGATTGGCTGACTGGTGCTTGCAGGTTCCAGGGCAGCTGTCGCTTCCCGGACCGCGACGGGGGTATGCCGCCCATGGTGAACCTTGCGGCGGTCCCTGGCCCTGCGCAGCCTCTCCAGAAGCTTGCTGTAAGCCAGGTCAAATGCTGCGAACTTATCCGCAGCGGATGCTTCGGCCCGGATTACCGGACCCCTTCCGAGAACCGTGAGTTCGACAGTGAGCGCGCTGTCTGCCTGACGGGCGTTCGGCTCCTTGGTAACCTTCGCGTCAAGCCGCTGGACCTTGTCCCCCAGTTGTTCGATTTTGTCGATCCTCTCTTCCGCGTACTCCCGGAAGCGGTCAGAAACTGCCAGGTTTCGGCCGTTGATCATGAATTCCATAGTGCCCTCCAAAATCGCTCAGGTGACACAACAGCGGCCGAGGATTTGCTCCTTCCAGCCGCTGTCGATGGGTAACTGTCTTCGTTGTGATACCCATACTTCACGGTAGTTCACCAAATGTTTGAAATCACCCCTACTCATCGGTTTTTTTGTTCCGGTGCGCTGAGAGCTGACAACACGCCGCTCAAGGGGTGCTGTTTGCTCCCTGCGGTGCAGGAGTGGCCGCAAGCACGACGGCGCCCGCTACCTTGGCGCCCATGCCCCGCAGCACTCGAGTCGTCTCGGCGATGGTTGCCCCGGTGGTCAGAACGTCATCGACGACGAGGCAGTGCCGGCCCCTGACAGCTCGGCGGAGGGGCTGAACGGCCTCCATACTTCCCCTTACGTTCCTGCGACGCCCCCGCTTGCCCAGTGCCTTCTGGCCGGACCCGCCCGTACCCCGCAGCGCGGGCAGTACCGGACTGGATCGTTGTCGGACTGCGGGAGCCACGAAAGTTCCGGCAGGAAGTTCGTTGCGCCGTTCCAATCCGCCAAGCAGCACGGCCAACGGGTCGTAGCCCCGGCGTCGCACTGACGCTCCGCGCGACGGAACGGGAACGAGCAGAACTTCGGCGGAGGCAGGACAGAGCGACCAGCGGGCATCATGCAGGGCGCCGGCCATGGCGGCCTGCAGCCACCGCGCCAGGTCGGTATGTCCGTGATTCTTGAAGGCCAGCACCGCTGATGCGAGGGCCTTCGCGTATCTTCCGGCAGCGACGACTGGAAGTGGTGAGAACGACTGCGGTTTGGCGGGGGGCGCGCCAACTGCAGGAAGCTCCGAGGAAGGGAGACCTTCCGCCCCTGACTCCGCCCGGAACGGACGAACTGTCGCCCGCCTGAGCGAGGCCGCACACCGATCGCAAAGGGAAACGTCCGGAAACTCACACACCACGCACTCAGTGGGAACTACAAGCGACAGGAACTCGCGAAGAGCTTCGCTGACCTTGCGCCAATGCACATTCAGCCGTGCCCGGTCAAGAAACTTCCGTAATCGGGCCCATGTCATGGGCCCCACGCTCCCACATCGGTGTTCCGGTTGGGAGGCATTCCGGGGATCTGTGGATGACTGGCTGGGCTTATCCGGCGAAGGCAGGATCGATCGCGGCCACTCCCTGATTCCCCCAGGTGTTGCCGACCACCGCAAAGATGTTGTTGCCGCTTTGGGCATAGATATTCGAACGCCCGGTTCCCGCGCTGAGATGCTGCAGGCCATCAAGCGGCTGCAACTCTTCAGGATCAGCGGCGAAGGGAATCACAATGGCGGTAACCGGCTCTTCGGTGGAGGTGTTGGCCACGACGACAGAGGTTTCAGACACCCATTTCGCTGTGTTGATAGGCCCCGGAGCATTGAGTGAGATAGGTTCTCCCAAAGTCTGAGGAACTCCGTCCTCATTTCGACTGACACCTGACAGCAGAAGCTGACTCTGTCCGGACTGTTGCGCAACTATCAGGGCGCGCGCACCGTCCCGGGAAATCCTGATCTCGCTAATCGTGCGGCTGCCCAACCATGGCGCCTGCACATCGACTGCATTGTCGCTGCTTCCACCCGGAGGAACCGCCCGCACATATGACCGTTCATTGGATGTGCCGGCTGTCCAGATCCAGTTCGCTGGGTCATAACTTGGAGCAGTAAGGCCGGCGCCCGTCGTCAACGTCCGGACGGCTTGACCCGCCCCGGTCGCCAGTAATTGGGTCCGAGCCCGGTTGAGGAACGCGAAGTTCTGTCCGTCATACGACATGGCCGGGTCTCGGGGACGAAGGTGGGAGACGGACGGGACATCGTCAGCCGGAGTCAGCTGGCCGCCCTCGAAGAAGGCCAATTCGTTCTCGCTGATGACGATCTGCCGACTGGGTACCGCCGGATTCAGGCCTGCGGAAACCAGGTCGGGATCCTCATCAAAGGAAAGCTGCCCTGCGCGCACCTCGACCGAGTTCACGGTGTTCAGACCGGTGAGGGTAGCCCGCAACTGCTGTTTCATCTGCTGGCGCTGAAGGTCATCGGTTCCAGCAAGAATCTCAGCCGTGAAATCCACGGTAGCCGTACCCGACTCGATGGGAACTGATTCAACGGCGAGCGCAGCGTTCTCCGGAAATGCGCTGGTCACCGCCCCCTGCAGGTAGGCGGCCGGACCGGCGATGAGTGACTGGACGATATTGGCTGCAATGCCCTGCCGATTCACGAACCACCGGACATCCGGGACCCAGTAACGGTAGCCGCTGCTGTAGAAGTACAGCTCGTGAGACTGAAGCAGGTTCTCAGCATCCGTGGCTGAAATCATGATCCCGTTCGGGATGTCGGCTACGCGCCACTCCCCCTGCACCTGCTCCAGTCGCACGGTATGGGACTCAGTAGTGCCTGGACCGACGTTGCGCCGCACCCCAGAGCCGTCGACGTAACCTGCGACTTCCATCTGCAGCTGTAGCTCCCCCTCGGTGGGGGTCGAACTGATCTTGAAATCCGAACGGTAGATTGTGATTTCCTCCTCCGGCTCCCAAGTCTGGGCCAGAGCAGGGGTCAGATAACTGCGCGCGACGCCGTAGTCATCTGAAACGCCGATACCGGCAACAAGGAATCCTTCGAGAATCCCGCTTGGGCTCGCACCTTGGGGAGGCGGCGGCGGGTTGTTGACGAAGCGGGCGCCGGCTCCGGCGTCGGCTGTCACCTCAATTGTCCCTACGGGTCCGGCCGTCGGTATGGAGGAGCACGCGCCGAGCGTGCAGATCAGCAAGACGGCGAGAGTCCCCCGAACAAGCGCACTTTTCACAGTCATCGGTCACCTCCAGTGGCACCATGCAGTGTCGGCACTGCATCAGGCGAGGAGCTATTGCTGACCGGGCCCGCCGGGAGCGCCGCCTGCCGCGGCGGTAACGGCAGCGGTGACATCTTGAGCACGGTGTCCCGGCGTTTGGGCAGCGTAAGTCTGAAGCACGAACCCTCACCCAACGCGCCCCACGCCTGAAGCCATGCGCCGTGCAGGCGGGCGTCCTCGGTCGCGATCGACAATCCGAGGCCGCTGCCTCCCGTGGTCCGTGCCCGGGCGGGATCGGCGCGCCAGAACCGGTCGAACACGCGGGCAGCGTCGACGGCAGTCATGCCGATGCCGTAGTCGCGGACGGCCACGGCGACTGCATCGGGGCTTGAGGCTATGTAGATATTGATCGGCCGGCCCTCGCCGTGCTCCAGTGCATTGACCACGAGGTTACGGAGGATGCGGTCAATTCGGCGCGGATCGACGTCGACAATGCACTTTGACTCGTTCGAGATGATGCTGATCTCGGATTTGTGGCTCTCCGCCAGGGGCCGGGCGCCGTCGATCACGTGCTGAACGAGTTGGAAGATGTCCGTGGGCTCAGCATCCAGCACGGCGGCGCCGGCGTCGAACCGGGAGATCTCGAGCAGGTCCGCGAGAAGCGACTGGAACCGTTCGACCTGGTTGTACAGAATCTCGGCCGACCTCCGGTTCACGGGATCGAATTGTTCACGGGCCTCATGCAGCACCTCAGCCGCCATCCGAACCGTTGTCAGCGGCGTCCTCAATTCATGCGAAACGTCAGACACAAAGCGCTGCTGCATCTGGGACAGCTGTGCCAACTGGGTGATCTGATCCTGAAGGCTGGCTGCCATATGGTTGAAGGACGCACCAAGTCTCGCTACCTCATCCTCGCCCTGAGTCTCCATGCGCTCCTGCAGTTGCCCGGCCGCCAGCTTCTCTGAGACAAGGGCGGCATGGCTGACCGGCCCCACGATGCTTCGTGTGACCAGCCAGACGATAGCCCCGATCGTCACGAGCAGGAGCGTGCCTCCAATCCAGATGACGCCGTGGATGTAGTCGAGTGTGGCCTGCATGGATGAGAGGTCATACAGGAGGTAAAGGGCATATTCCGTCTGCTCGGGCGGAAGCGTGACCTTGGTGCCGAATGCGATCCCGGGCACGTCGAACTCTGTACCGGAGGCCGACGTGGCCAGGGTGATGGGAGCCCAGTACTGATCATCCCCCTGCCGCACCGCCTCAATCAGTTTCTCAGGGATTGTGGAAGATTCCGTCCGGTCCGGACTCGCGAACGGTGACACAAAGATGGGGGTCTGCTGATCCGGGACGCTATTGAGGATGAACTGGCGTGGGGCATCGGCTGCGCCGCCTTCAAGACTTGGCAGGGTGTCGCGGACCAGCTGGGCGGTGGACTCACGATCCGTCACAGAGGTCTGCGCAAAAATCTGCTTTACCTCGCTGAGCCCGGCGCTCGCCTCAGCCTTGAACTGGTCGAGCCTCTCCTGGTAGAGGCCGTTGGCAATCTGGCTCGAGAGAAATGCTCCGACGGCGATGAGCGCCACAGCGGTGAGCACGAGGGTGGACGTGACAGTACGGAACAGCAGCGATCGGCGCCATTGCCGCGCAGTCTGCCTGGTGATGGATCGAATCCATCTCAATCCCTTCGCGGCCAGAACCGAAGCCGCACGCAGGGACTGGCCTGCCCGCCCACTCAAATTACGCTTGCCCTGCCTTATAACCAACGCCTCGAACTGTCAGTACGATCTCCGGAGCCTCCGGGTCACGCTCAATCTTGGACCTCAACCGCTGCACATGGACATTAACGAGTCGGGTGTCGGCTGCGTGCCGGTAGCCCCACACCTGTTCCAACAGCAATTCCCGCGTAAACACCTGCCAGGGCTTCCGCGCCAGTGCCACCAGCAGGTCGAATTCAAGCGGCGTCAGTGAAATCGGCTCCCCCGCGCGGGTGACCGAGTGCCCGGCGACGTCGATACTCACTTCCCCGATGCGCAGGGTCTCCGGCGCCTTCTGCTCCCCAGGACGCAGGCGTGCCCGGACCCGGGCAACCAGTTCCGCCGGCTTGAAGGGCTTCGGCACGTAGTCGTCAGCTCCCGATTCCAGGCCGCGAACGACGTCGGAGGTGTCCGACTTCGCGGTCAGCATGACGATCGGAAGGTCCGATTCGTTGCGAATCTGGCGACACACCTCGATTCCGTCAATCCCGGGAAGCATCAGATCCAACAAAACCAGATCCGGCTTGGTGGCCCTGAAGACGTCGAGTGCCTGCGCCCCGTCCGCGCAGAACACCGGATCGAACCCGTCATTACGCAGGACAATGCCGATCATCTCGGCCAGTGCTTCGTCGTCGTCTATGACCAGGATCCGTGCCTTCATGACTCCATGTTCTCCCATCGCCCCAACAATGTCGCATTGCCGCGCGCCCCTTAGCGGGCGGGCATGCCTTTGTCATCCTAGAGGACGATTTGCGGCCTAACCGCAGCGGGAAGAATGGAAGGCAGCACAGCCCGCGGAGCCGATGTGTGTCCACACGGTGCGCTCGTGCAAGGCCAACGGTCAGCGGCGGTCACTATAGTTCTAGTTAAGTCAGCAACACGTGATGAGGGGATCAGGCATGAGCGGGAACTACCCGGGCGAGGACTCGGAGAACCGGCCGTGGCAGCCCCCTTCCGATGCTCCTTTCGATCCTTCGCAGCCGGGGCAACAGCAGCAATGGGGAGCCCCATCCACCCAGCCCCAGTCTCAGCCTCAGCAACAGCCGCAATGGGGGCAACAGCGACCCGGGCCCTGGCCTCCCAATCCCCACATGCCGCCTGCTCAGGCTGGAATTGGCTGGCCATCGACTGGCCCGGTCCCCTACGGCTACCAGGCTCCGCCGAAGCCTGGAATCATTCCTCTGCGTCCGCTGGGTCTGGGCGAGATACTCGACGGCGCTTTCCAGGCCTGTCGGCGCAATCCGCTGTCCACCTTCGGAATCGCGATCCTCTTTCAGGTGGTCATTGCGGTCATCACGGTCCTGCTCACCTTCGGGCTCACAGGAACGCTGGCGAACCTGGACCCGGTGACGGCCTCCGCCAGCCAGGTCACAGGCCTCGTAGCTTCAGCGCTCTCGGTCGGCTCCGTCCTCGTCCTGCTGACCTCGGCCGGAGTGCTTATCCTGCAGGGTGTCCTCATCATTCCCATTGCGCGGGCGGTGCTGAACGAGCGCACCGGGTTCGCTCAACTGTGGAAGTTGGCCTGGGGGCGCATCCTTCCCCTGATCGGACTGGGGTTGATCCTCGTCCTGCTCTGGACTGTGTCCGTTGTTGTGCTGGTACTGATCTTTGTCGGGCTTTCGCTTGCCTTTGAGGAAGCGGCCATCGCCATAGTGATCGTGGGCATCCTGCTGGCCATCGTGGCCGCGGTCTGGCTGAACATCAAGTGGGTGATGGCGCCGGCTGCGCTCATGCTGGAGGGTGTCGGGCCGATCACCGCCCTGCGTCGGTCCTGGACCCTGACCACGCGCAACTGGTGGCGAACCTTCGGCATCCTCGTTCTGACCGCAATCATCGTTTCGATCATCACGCAAGTGGTCACCGCCCCGTTATCCTTCATCGTTTTCGGATTCGGTTCCTTCACCACGGACCCAGCCTCCGCCGAGACCGCCCTGCTGGAATCGCTTCCCGTTCTGCTCATCACGCAGGCTGTCACTGCGGTGTTCACGGCGATCGGATTCGCCT
The DNA here is from genome assembly GCF_035189165.1 of Arthrobacter sp. JZ12. Lineage (NCBI taxonomy): Bacteria > Bacillati > Actinomycetota > Actinomycetes > Micrococcales > Micrococcaceae > Arthrobacter > Arthrobacter sp. JZ12. Next base: position 2,265,807 of record NZ_CP045246.1, read on the forward strand.
TCCAGGCGGGAGTCACCGCGCTTCTCTACGTGGATCTGCGTATCCGGCGGGAAGGATTCGACATCGTACTGCTTCGGGAGAACGAGGCCAGGACACAGGGAAGGGCTACCTCCATCCCCGGGCGGTCCGCTGGTGGAACTTTCGGGCATCCGGGAGACCGGGGTCCTTCCAACCAGCCGGGAACCTGACACCGCATGCTGTTGAATCTCACCTCCATTCCGGTTCCTGTATCGGTTCCCCTGCTGCCCGACGATGAACAAGCACGCCAACTGCTACGGGAAGAGCTTGCCAAAGGTATATACCAGGAAGCGGAGCCGTCCCTGCTCGAACGTGCATGGACGGCGTTGCTGAACTGGCTGGCTGAGGTTCTCGGCAGTATTCAGAGCGTGGATGCGGGGATCGGGACAATCCTCCTCGCTGCCGGTGCTGTTGTGCTCATTCTCGTCGCTGTTCTCCTGATCCGCCCCCGGCTGAACGCACGCCGCCGCCGGGACCCGCAGGTTTTCGGCGCGGAGACCGGCCGGTCCGCCGCAGGGCACCGTGAGCTCGCCGAATCCGCCGCGGGACGCACCGACTGGGACACTGCCCTTACTGAGCGATTCCGCGCTATCACCAGGACGGCGGAAGAGCGGGTGATTCTGGACGAGCAGCCGGGACGTACCGCCGTCGAAGTTGCTGACCAGCTCAGCAACTCGTTCAACCCACTGTCAGCAGAGCTGGCCTGGCTCGCCTCCCGTTTCAACGAGGTCCACTACGGTGCGCGGCCCGCTACACAGGAGGACTATCTGCGTACCGTCAACCTTGATGGGCAGCTGCTGCACAGCCAACCGGAACGTGGAGTGAGCGGCCCCCGGTGGGCGGTGCCGGCATGAGAACTGCAGATCCGGTGCACGTGGCTGATCCACCGGGCGGCGAGGGCAGTGCGGAAATCATTGGCGACGGCGGCAGCCCCGCGCGCACGCTGGCCGGAAAACTCCGGCGCGCGAGAGCATGGATCGTTCTCGGTGCGCTGTTGTTGCTGGTGCTTTTGGTGGGAGTGCTGGCCGGAGGCGATGAAGGACGCGTTCCCTTGTCCCCCGATAATCCCGCCCCGGAAGGTGCCCGGGCGGCGGCGCAGGTGCTCGAACAGAACGGCGTGCGCGTCATTCGTGCGCAATCGCTGGAGGATGCCGCAACCGCTCTTGCGACCTCGAATGACACCCTACTTTTGCACGATCCCAGCGGATGGCTGTCAACCGACCAGCTTGCCGTCCTTGACGACGCCGGTGCAGACCGGATCGTCCTGGTCGAGCCTGACCTGACGATACTGGCGGAGCTGGGAAACGGCATCCGGTCAGCCGGTGCGGTACCGATGGACTTCGAGGAGACCCTCCAGGCGAGCTGCAGCAACGCCGGCGCCCAGGCTGCCGTGAGCACCACTGCCGGGGGAATGTCCTACCGCGGCGACGTCACGTGCTTCCTGGTACCCGAGAGCGGAAGCGACAACCCCGCCGGCACCTTCGTCACTACTGCGGACGGTCGGGTGGCAACAATGGGCAACAGCGCCGTACTCAGCAACCAGCACATCGACGAGCACGGTAACGCCGCGCTGGCGCTGCAGACGCTCGGCAGCACCCCGACCCTCGTCTGGTACCAGCCAACGAGCGAGGATCTGGCGGTTGGCTCTGAACCGGTGAGCCCGCTGAGCCTGCTGCCACCCTTCGTCAATCCACTCATGTTCTGGCTGCTGGTGGTCGCCCTGCTTGCCATCCTGTGGCGGGCACGCAGGCTTGGCCCGCTGGTGACTGAACCGCTTCCGGTGATTGTGCGGTCTTCAGAGACGGCCGCGGGACGGGCACGCCTCTACCAGGACGCGGGCGCCGTCCGGCATGCAGCCGAGACACTCCGGGCGGGAACACTGACCCGCATGGCTGCGGTGCTTCGGGTGCCGGCCTCAAGCCCGCGAAGCGCGGTGGTGGACGCCGCCGCACAGCGAACAGGCCATAGTCCTGCAGACCTGGACCACCTGCTCAACGCCTACATGCCAAGTTCCGACGCCGATTTGGTTCGGTGGAGCCAGAAACTGGAAGACCTCGAACAGGAGATTCAACGCGCATGAACCAGCAGCAGCCGTACCAGCCGGCACCGCCCACATACCGTCCGGCCGATCCCGCTCCCGGAAGCCGGCCCGTCCTGACGGCAGATGGGCCGGGTGGAGACCCGGCACGCCGCGCCCTGACTGCGGTACGGGAGGAGGTCGCCAAGGCTGTAGTGGGGCAGGACGCCGCCGTCACCGGACTGCTCATCGCTCTCCTAGCCAAAGGGCATGTGCTGCTTGAAGGTGTGCCTGGAGTGGCCAAGACCCTGCTTGTGCGGAGCGTCTCTGCGGCGCTCAGCCTTGACACGAAGCGCGTCCAGTTCACTCCCGACCTGATGCCGGGCGATGTGACCGGCTCGCTCATCTTCGAGTCCCGGACAGCCGAATTCACCTTCCGCGAGGGCCCTGTATTCACGAACATCCTGCTTGCCGATGAGATCAACAGGACCCCGCCCAAGACCCAGGCTGCCCTGCTGGAAGCGATGGAAGAGCGGCAGGCGTCCGTCGATGGCGTTACACGCCCGCTGCCGGAACCGTTCATCGTTGCCGCTACCCAGAATCCGGTGGAGTATGAGGGAACCTATCCGCTCCCCGAAGCACAGCTCGACCGGTTCCTCCTCAAGCTGACCCTTCCCCTGCCCAGCCGGGAGGATGAGATCGAGGTGATCCGCCGCCACAGTGCCGGCTTCGATCCGCGCAACCTCTCCGAGGCGGGGGTGTCTGCCGTTGCCGGTGAGCAGGACCTGGCAGCCGCACGGCGGGCCGTTCAGGGCGTCACCATTGCTCCGGAGGTGCTTAGCTACATCGTGGACGTGGTCCGCGCCACCCGTAGCGCACCTTCGTTCCAGCTCGGTGTGTCCCCTCGCGGGGCCACCGGGCTTCTGAACACGTCCCGCGCCTGGGCGTGGCTCTCCGGCCGGGACTTCGTAACTCCCGACGACGTCAAGGCCCTCACATTACCGGCGCTGCGGCACCGTGTTGCCCTTCGCCCGAGGCCCAGATGGACGGCGTCACCGTCGACAACGTGCTCGGAAGCATTCTGGCCACCGTTCCGGTGCCCCGGTAACGGTGAGTGCCGCAGCATGAGCATTACTGCTCGACTTGTCGTTTTGGCCCTTGCGGGTGCCATCCCGGTGATGTTGTACCCCGGGGCTGTGTCGGCCGCAGTGTGGCTTGCCCTGCTGGTCCTTGCAGCGGCCGTAGACCTCGCCCTTGCCGCTTCACCCCGGAAGGTCGGGGTCCAGCGCAGCGTGCCCTCTACCGTCCGCCTGACCGAGGACTGCGCAAGCACCCTGACGATACGGAACCACGGGTCCAGAACCCTCCGGGGTTGGGTACGTGAGGGCTGGCAACCTTCAGCGGGTGCCCAGGACTCCGTCCATCGCGTCAGTGTCCCTCCGGGCGAGGGTCGCCGAGTATCGACGCGCCTGCTACCCCGACGCCGCGGTGATCTGGCCGTGCACCACGTGACCATTCGCAGCGTCGGACCCCTCGGGCTTGCGGCACGCCAGATCACGATTCCTGCACCGGGTGTACTGCGGGTCCTGCCACCGTTCCATTCGAAGCGCCTCCTGCCATCCAAACTTCGCCGGCTGCGCGAGCTTGACGGCCGGGCTGCTGTCCAGATCCGGGGTGCCGGTACCGAGTTCGATTCGCTCCGCGACTACGTCCGTGGTGATGATGTTCGATCGATTGACTGGCGTGCATCCGCCCGACGCCGGGATACGGTGGTACGGACCTGGCGGCCTGAACGCGACCGGCGGGTCCTGATCGTCCTGGACACCTCACGCACCTCTGCTGCGAGGATCGAGGATGAGCCCCGGCTCGACACCGGCATCGAAGCTTCCCTTCTGCTGGCAGTTCTGGCGCAGCGCGGGGGTGATCGGGTGGATTTCCTTGCGTTCGACCGGCGTCCGCGTGCGAGGGTGCAATCTGTTGCAAAGGGCAACCTCCTTTCCTCACTGGTGGAGGCAATGGCTCCGCTTGAACCTGAGCTGATCGAAGCCGACTTCTCCCAAATCCCGGCACAGGTCAGGTCGATCACCGCCCATCGTTCCCTCGTGGTGTTGCTGACCTCCCTTGAAGCCGGCGCCGTCGAGGAAGGGCTTCTTCCTGTGCTGCCGTCGTTGACCGCCCAGCACCTCGTGGTGGTGGCATCAGTCCGTGATCCGCAGCTGGATGCGCTCCGGCATGAGCGGACCACAGCTGCGGAGGTTTACCGGGCGGCCGCAGCCGAGCGTGCCGTCCTCGACCGCGCTGCCATCAAGGCCCGGCTTCATCAGTTGGGCGCAGAAGTTGTTGACGAACCGCCCCATGAGCTTCCGTCAAAACTCGCCGACCTTTACATCCGTCTCAAGGCAGCGGGGCGGTTGTGAGCAGAACGCTGTCCGTGTACCAGCGCGCTCTGGGAGGTGAGTTCAACCGTCTGCAGCCCGAGCTGCAGGAATACTTCAGTCTCAACGAACACTCCGGGATGTTCGGGGTCGGCCGGGGCACATTCGATGTCGCCGGTTGCCCCTCCCCACTCCTTCGGCCGGTCTTCTCGCTGACGGCCCGCGAGAACGCGTTCTTCCCCGAGTATGCCGATGGAGTCGGATTCACGATCCGGAACTGGGCACACCTCGATCCGTTCGGCCGGCCCTCTCTCACCGCACGGCGTGAGCTCGCCTTCCCCACCGCGAGCCGCGTGTTCGAGGACACCACGTCCTGGACGGGGAACACCCTAGTCGACTACCTCGGAGCGCATCGCCGCGTGGCCACCGCCCTGGTGTGTCATGTGACGGAGCAGCGCCGCATGCGCATGGTTTCTTCGGCTACCCGCCTTTTTGCCGGGCCACTGAGACTACCCGTCCCCGATGTCGTGGGTGCCCAGGCCTTCGTCGAGCAGTGGTGGGATAGGGAGGAGAACCGTTTCCGCATCTCGGCGAACGTCCTCCACCGGCAGCTTGGGCCGGTCCTTGTTTACGCGGGCGCATTCACCTATGAACTTGCTGCGTACGACGGCGGCCTGCCCACCGCTGCTTCTCCGCTGCGGTGGGAACGGCGCAGGTAGCAGGCAGAGCAGCTCAGGCGTCCGCGATTGCCTGGTTAAGCGCGTCTGCGGTCCCGTGAAGTTGCGTCAGGAACCGCCGTGCAGCGTCGGTTCCGTCTCCCGAGAGAGAACCGGTGGGAGTCAGCCGGACCGTTCCGAGGGCAGACAGGGGAAGCCCCATGCCCCGCCAGGGACGCAGGAGCGAGTCCGCTGCCGCCCGGATCTGCACCGGCCGGGTTCCTGCGTAGGACATCCCCGCCCAGAACGCGCGCCCGTTTTCGACCAGTTCCGCAATAGGTTCCCAGTCCCGGTCGCCGAGCCCCGAGACGGGAAGCGCGCAACCGAGCTCGGGAATCCGCCGGATGAGAGGGAGGGCGGTGAAACTCCGTGCGGCCAGCACGACGGCGGCGGCACCGGAACCGCAGGCACCGTCAGCTACCCGGGCCCACGCCTCAAGGACTTCCTGCTCGGCAATGGCGCGAAGCGTCCGGTAGCCGCTTGCTGTGGGAATCGTGCCTGCCATCACGTCCGAAATCTCCGGCTCGTCCAACTGCAGCGTGATGCTGGTTCCCGGGCAGGCGGAGGCGGCACGCCGCAGCAGCGTCGAGATGCCGTCGACAAGCGCGTCGCGGATGTCTCGGCGGGCACCGGAGTCGAGCAGCGCACGCTCACCGTTGTGAAGGTACAGGTTGGCGGCCAGCGACAGCGGACCTCGGCAGTGCACCTTAAGTCCTGTCGCAGGGGTTTCCTCTGCCCCGGCCACATCAGCGAGAACGTTCAGGTCCGTGGAGAGCGCCGAAACGGCCCTTCGAACATCCTGTCCGGGCCGATCGACCAGCCTCCAACCGTGCGGCTGCACGTCGACGGGAAGCTCCTCAAGCAGGCCGGCGGTCCGACCGACCTCGTCGCTGCCGACGCCGCGTTCAGGGAGGGAGGGAAGGAACGGCAGATTCGGCTCGCCCAGTTCGCCGCGGATGATTCGCGTGGCCTCCACCGGGTCACGTCCCGGCCAGTCCCCCAGGGCGGTGACCGTTACCGCCCCTGCGTCAGGCATTACGGGAGGAGTGGTTTTGGGAGATGTCCTGGTGGTGGCGGATTACCTCGGAGATGATGAAGTTGAGGAACTTCTCCGCGAAGCCCGGATCCAGGTGCGCTTCCTCGGCAAGCGCCCGCAGCCGTGCAATTTGGGCCGCTTCCCGGGCCGGATCCGCCGGCGGCAGCTTGTGCTCCGCCTTGAGGTGACCGACGCGCTGCGTCGCCTTGAAGCGTTCGGCCAGCAGGTAGACCAGGGTGGCATCGATGTTGTCGATACTGCCCCGGACGGCAAGCAGTTCCTCCATGACGGCTGGGTCAACTTCACCGGCGAGTGAGCTCGCCGCAGGATCGAATTCCTGGGGTTTCTCGGTCATGGTTCCAGTTAAGCAGACCGTGCCTGCCCAACCCGCATTGTGTACGACGACGGTAAGGAGGCGGCGTGCGGCTAGCGTGCCGCCGCGAGGTCCGGGCGCTCCAGTGACCGGGCTGAGTCCAGGGTTGCCTGGCCCAGCACGCGAGTGCCCTGATAGATCACCACCGTCTGCCCAGGGGCGACCCCCCGCATGGGCTCCACGAGCCGGACCAGCAGGCTCTGCCGGCCGTCGTCGTCGTACTCCACGCGCGCGCGGGCGTCCACGGGGTCACCGTGCGCGCGTACCTGCGCCATGCACTCGAATTCCTCGCCGGTTTCGACGGCGGGGATGGGCAGCCCCGCCCAGGACACCTTGATCCCGCGCAGCTGGTCCACCGCGAGCAGGTGTTCGGGACCTACGACGACGGTGTTCTCCTTCGGCCGGATCTCCAGGACGAAGCGCGGCTTGCCGTCAGGCGCCGGGCGGCCGAGCCTCAAGCCCTTGCGCTGTCCCACCGTGAAAGCGTTCGCTCCAGGGTGGGTGCCGATCCGCTCGCCGTTCACGTCAAGAATGTCGCCCTCGGTAAGCTCGATCCGCTCCTCGAGCCAACCGCGCGTGTCACCGTCCGGAATGAAGCAGATGTCGTGGCTGTCCGGCTTGTTGGCCACGGACAGCCCCCGCCGTTCTGCTTCGGCGCGGACCTCCGCCTTCGACGGGGTGTCAGCTAGCGGGAACATCGAGTGCTTGAGCTGCTCGTGGGTGAGCACGCCGAGGACGTAGGACTGGTCCTTGGCCCAGTCAGCGGCCCGGTGGAGTTCGCGGCTGCCGTCAGGGTTCTCGATGACCTTCGCGTAGTGACCGGTGCAGACGGCGTCGAAACCGAGGGCAAGAGCCTTCTCCAGCAGGGCGGCGAACTTGATCCGCTCGTTGCAGCGCATGCAGGGGTTGGGCGTGCGGCCGGCGGCGTATTCGGCGATGAAGTCGTCAACGACGTCTTCCTTGAACCGCTCGGAGAAATCCCAGACGTAGTAGGGAATGCCGAGGATGTCGCAGGCCCGCCAGGCGTCGCGGCTGTCCTCGATGGTGCAGCAGCCACGGCTACCGGTACGCAGGGTTCCGGGCATGCGCGAAAGAGCCAGATGGACGCCGACGACGTCGTGTCCGGCCTCGACTGCGCGCGCCGCGGCCACTGCCGAATCGACTCCGCCGCTCATCGCAGCTAGCACCTTCATGTATCCGTGTCCTTAAGTCTCAGTACGTATTTCAATGGCAAAAGACAGTCCAGAATCGACTGTCAGGCAAAGCCAGTGCCGGCGGTCCGAATCGACGACGCATGGCCCGACATACCGGCCTTCCGGGCACGCTCGTACGCCTCAGGCAAAGCGGCCACCAATGCATCAACGTCGGCAGCGGTCGATGTATGCCCGAGACTGAAACGCTGAGCGCCGCGGGCTTCCGTTTCAGACAGGCCCATGGCCAGCAGAACGTGCGATGGGCGGGGAACTCCCGCCGTGCACGCGGAACCTGTTGAGGACTCCACGCCTGCCACATCCAGCAGGAAGAGAAGAGAGTCACCCTCGCAGCCCGGGAATGTGAAGTGGGCGTTGCCGGGCAACCGCCTGCTGCGCGAGCCGCGAAGCACCGCTTCCGGAACCACACGTTCGACGCCGGCGATCAGTTCGTCCCGCAGCGCACCGATGCGCGCCGCTTCCTCGGCGAGGTGCCCGACGACGTCGTCCGCCGCTGCTGCGAAGGCCGCGACGCCGGCAGTATCCAGCGTGCCCGACCGGATGTCGCGCTCCTGTCCCCCACCGTGCTGGACAGGCGTGAGTTTCACCGCGCGGCCGACAAGCAGCGCACCCACGCCGACAGGTCCGCCGATCTTGTGCCCGCTGATGGCCATCGTGGCAAGCCCGGAGGCGGAGAACGAAACCGGCACCGAACCGAATGCCTGTACTGCGTCAGAGTGGACGGGAACTCCGTGAGCTGAAGCCGCAGCTACGATTTCCGGGATCGGCTGCAGCGCGCCCACCTCGTTGTTCGCCCACATCACGGTTACCAGGGCTACCTCATCCCCGTGGGCCGCGAGCTCCGATTCGAGTACGTCCAGGCGGATAACCCCCTCGCTGTCCACCGGCAGCCAGGTGACCTGCGCGCCTTCATGCTGCTCCAGCCACTCCACGGTGTCCTGCACCGCGTGATGTTCGACGGCGCTGCACAGAATTCTCGTACGGCGCGCGTCCTCGCTGGTACGGGACCAGTAGAGGCCCTTCACGGCAAGGTTGTCAGCCTCAGTTCCGCCCGATGTGAGAATCACCTCGGACGGGTGGGCTCCTGCCGCACGCGCGATGGTTTCACGCGCGTCCTCCACGACCCTGCGGGCACGACGACCCGAGCCGTGCAGCGATGAGGGATTTCCGCTGCGGCTGAGTTCGGTGGTGAGTGCGGCGAGCGCGGGCGCTGAAAGAGGCGTGGTCGCCGCGTGGTCGAGGTACACGGGCACCCTTTGATTCTATCGTCGGGCAGTTGATGCTGACGAACCTGTCAGGGCCGGCTGATAGAAATAAGCTGTGGAAGAGACTCCCGTGCGCACCGGCTCCCAGCATTTCCTCCCCCGCCTGCTGCATCCCAAGCATGAATTCGGGCAGCGCATCCTGGACTTCGAGCGCCAGATCGCCCTCATGGCGATCATCAACCGAACGCCTGACTCCTTTTACGACGGCGGACGCACCTTCGCGCTGCAGGCTGCGGTGGATGCCTCGCTTCGGGCCGTTTCCGACGGCGCGGACTGGGTTGATATCGGCGGCGCACCTTTCGCTCCCGGTCCCGCCATTCCGGCGGCTGAGGAGGCCAACCGGGTGGTTCCGGTCATTCAGGCAGTGAGGGAAGCGTCCGACGTCGTCATCTCGGCCGACACCTTCCTTCCGGAAGTGGCCCAACAGGCCATCGCGGCGGGCGCCAATGTCATCAACGACACCACCGGCCTTCGGAACCGAGACCTCGCCGCCGTGATCGCGGAGACTCGCACCCATGTGATCATCACGCACAGCCTCGCCGAGCCGCGTACCGTGCTGGGGCGGCCAACCTACGCAGATGTGGTAACGGAGGTGGCCGAGTTCCTGGTCAGGCAGGTGGAGCACGCCGTTTCCCTGGGTATCGGGGAGGACCGCATCCTCATCGATCCGGGACACGACCTGAACAAGAACACCCTGCACTCGCTGGAGATCACGCGCCGGTTCTCGGAGATTGCAGGCCTCGGCTACCCCACCTTGGCTGCGGTCTCCAATAAGGACTTCATCGGTGAGACGCTGAACCTGCCTAAGAAGGCGCGGGTCGAGGGTTCGCTTGCCGCTGCGGTGATGTGCGCGTTGGGCGGCGCGAGGGTTCTCCGAATGCACAACGTAGCCGCCGCGCGCTCGGCGATCAATGTTGTCGAGGCCGCCATGGGTTGGCGACAGCCCGCCTACCTGAAGCACAACATGGGGGACTTCAACGAGCCATGTTGAATCAACAAACCAGGATCAACCAGCTTCTTCCCCAGCCCGGTGCCGACCTCAGCGATGAGGAGCTGTTGAACCTGTACGCCTATCCGGAGCGCCGGCCGTGGGTGCGGTTCAACTTCATCGCAAGCCTCGATGGTTCCGCCACGCATCATGGGGTATCGGCTCCCCTGGGGAACGACGGCGACCGCCGCCTGTTCGCCCTCATCCGCCGACTCTGCGACGTGATCCTCGTGGGTGCCGGCACCGTTCGCGCTGAGGGCTATGCCGGTCCCCTGGTCAGCAGCGCTGATTCCCGCTGGCGGGAGGCGAACGGCCTTTCTGCGCATCCGGCGCTTGCGTTGATTTCCGGAAGGTTGGACCTCGATCCGCACAGTGAACTTTTCTCCCGGTCCCCTGTCCGGCCGCTCATCTTCACTTCCGCTGCCGCGGAGCCCGGGCGGTCGCAGGAACTGGCCGGGGTGGCGGACATCGTCATATGCGGCGAAGACAGCGTGGACAGCCGCGGCTGCGTGCAGTGGCTGCACGGGCGGGGGCTGGGGCGGATACTGTGCGAGGGCGGTCCCAGCGTGTTCGGCCGATACATTGCCGACGACGGCGTGGACGAGCTATGCCTGTCGCTGAGCCCGCTGCTGTCGGGAGGAGCGGGGCAGCAGATCTCGTCGGGATCGGACAGCCCGGGCCTGCGGCGGCTTGAGCTGGCTTCCCTCCTTGAGTCCGATTCAGCGCTGTATGGCCGTTGGGTGCGCCCGGGCGCCTAACGTGGTGGGATCACCGACGTGTTGGCGCGCACGTCGGCAACCGCTGCCTTCAGGGCATCATCGGCAGGACACGAAACTGTGAACGCGAGCGCCGTACGCGTTGTGTGGAACAGACGGAGCGAGACCAGGCTGGCGGGACTTTCGCCGGCCGCCTTCTGCGCATAGCTCAGGAACTCGATAGATGCCTTCGAGTCGTCCGGTGAGGCTCCCCACAACCAGCTGCTGACGGTGAGGTACTCGGGAAGGATGCTCGGGTCAATGAAGCGGAAGAGTTCCTCGGTGGAGGCCCTGTCATCGCCGGCCACCACCAGCGGGTCCTGAGGCTGAGTGGAGCGTAGCGCTGCGGTGCACCCCACCGCGTTTGTGTAGACCGATTCTCCATTGACCAGGTTCTTTGTCTGCGTCCAGCCCGGCACGCGGGACATACCATCGGAGAATCCGACGGCGGAGGCGTCGCCGACGTAGGCGCCGCGATCGAAGGTGAGATCGTTGCCGACGATCTCGGCGCGCGGCAGCGGCGGCAATTCAACCTTCGCAGCGGACGAACCGGAAGGCGAGGCCGGCGGCTCGGAGGCCGCCGTCGTCGTTCCTGCATTTGGGGGCGCGGAAGGTGTCCCCGTGGGCACCTCGATCCGGCAGCCCGACAGGACAAGGACCAGAACGGCCAGGCTCGTCAGCCGGAGAACCGGTCGGAACGGCCGCACCAGCATTCCCCGCTCCCCCTTTACCTTCAGCCCGAACCGCTGCCGGGCATTCGCACCCTACTCTAGCGGCCGGGCAACGCCGGTTCGGATGGCCGTTCGTCTGTTGTCCGGCGCTGTGCTGGGCGAGCGGAGGGCACCGTTTCGGCGCCACGCGCGTTAGAGTCGAAGCGACGTCCACCAGCGCGCCAGTATCGGCGCGCTCCCGCTGCCGGTGATGAAAGGCTTTCATGGCATCCCAAGACCGCACGTACTATGCGGTGCTTGGGGTGAGCAGGGGCGCCACAGCCAAAGAGATCAAGGACGCCTACCGTCGGGCCGCCCGTTCAGCCCACCCCGACCACGGCGGTAGTTCGGAACTGTTCCACGACGTCGCCGTTGCATACGAGATGCTTTCAGACCCTGAACGGCGACGGCGGTACGACCGCACTCTCGGAGTGGAAGACCCGCTCCCCCACGCACGCCCAGCGCCGTCAGGAAGGCGCCCGCGGCCGACACCGGTGGATACCTTCGCTCAGCCGGCGCGTTACGAACCCTCCTACTCAACCGGAGTTGAGCCCGCGCTTCCGCTGGTTATCGCGGGAATCCAGGTCCACGGAACGGCCCGCCAACCCGGGACTCTGGCTCGACTGCGCCGGGGATCAGGGGCGCGCTATGACGGCGAGCGCGCCACAGCCCGGCTGCTCGAGGCGCAACTGCTGCCCGGCTTTCCCGCCGCGAGGCTGGTCAACGGACTCTCCTTCGGTGGGGGGGTCGACGTCGGCCACGCCGTACTTGCAGGGTACCGAATCGCCGTCATCGATTCCCTTCAGGCTCCCCCGGGCAACTACTCCTGGGATGGGCATCACCTCCGCCACCGTGGCCGGCCCGCCGGTGACGTGCGCATTCGGAATTCGGTGCGCAGGGTTCAGGATCTGTTTCCCGAGTGCAACGTCCGCGCATGGCTGGTGTTGCACGGACGACCGGACAATCCATTCGAGCCGATCATCGACTATCCGCCCAGCCTGGACCGGTCGGCGCTCGTTTCGGTGCACGTGGCCAATGCCGGCTCCCTGCTGCGCGAAGTGCGCGGTTTCCTCGCCGAAGGGCCACAGCCCGACACCGTCCAGGTTCCGGTGCTGGCGAGGCTGCTTCGCGCTGCAGCCCACTAGAACGACAGGGCGTCAGGACGGCAGGGCGTGAGGATGGCAGGGCGTTAGGATGGCACGGTGTTCCGCATCCTCTTCTACACTCCCGAAATTCCCGGCAACACCGGAAACGCCATCAGGCTCGCTGCCGTCACGGGCGCGGAACTCCATTTGGTGGAGCCGCTGGGGTTTGATCTTGATGATGCAAAGCTCCGGCGGGCCGGACTCGACTACCATGACCTCGCGGTCCTGACCGTCCACCCGGACCTCGAGACAGCCCTCGGCGCCCTGCAGCCCGACAGGCTCTTCGCCTACACAGCCGAGGGCACCGTGAACTATTCCGACATCCAGTACCGCCCCGGGGATGTCCTCCTCTTCGGGCCGGAGTCAGTCGGGCTGCCCGCCGATGTGAAGGACCACCCCGCAGTGACTTCGCGTGTAAGGCTGCCCATGCTCCCGTCCCGGCGTTCGCTGAACCTTGCCAATTCCGCGTCGATCGTGGTCTACGAAGCCTGGCGACAGCAGGGGTTCAAGGGTGCGCAACTAACATCTGAAAGGCAGGTATGACCACCGTTGGAGAGCTCTTCAATGACGCCGCCGAGCACTTCGAGCGTCTGGCCCCCGCGCTGTGGAATCCGATGGGGAACGCCGTCGTAGCAGCAGCCGGACTTTCCCTTGATCAGCGCGTCCTCGATGTCTGTTGCGGCAGTGGTGCAAGCACTATCCCCGCAGCACAGGAAGTCGGACCGGGCGGCCGGGTCGACGCCGTCGACCTCTCGTCCGAACTCCTTGACCTCGCAGCGGCCAAGGCGAGCGCTCTGGACATTGACACCATCACGTTTGCAAGGTCCGACGCCGCCACCTGGACGGGATCGGAACCCTACGACGCTGTGCTTTGCTGCTACGGATTGTTCTTCCTGCCCGACATGGCAGCGGGAGTCCGTCATCTCGCCTCCCAGCTGCGGCGCGGCGGCAGGCTGGCGGTCAGCACCTGGCAGGAACAGGCCCACAAACCTTTCGTGACCCTATTCGAGGAAGCGTGCTTCGAAGAGCAGCCGCATTTGCGGGATGCTCCTGAACCGCGCCCGAGCCGTCAGCTTCGGGAAATCTCGACCCCGGAGAAGCTGGACGGTTTCCTGGCCTCCTGCGGGTTCGAGGACACAAAGATCGACGAGATGGCTCTTCAAGTTCCGCTCGATGCGGAACTTGCCTGGGAACTGGTTTTGGGCACCGGGTATCGGGCCCTGCTCCCCATCGACCAGGACGGCCGCGACCGAATTCGGGACCGCTTCCTGGGAACTCTCGGAGATGACTTCGCACTCAACGCCGACTCACTGATCGCGGTAGCCAGCCGGTAACTACCGCTGACCCATCCGCGGGTTCGCCCGCTCCGAATCATTCACGCTGATAGTGAGGGAGATGGCGGTGTCGCATGATGGACGTTGGGCAGCAGGCAGGCATGCTCGTTCCCTTGGCGGATCCTGTTGTTCGGGAAGAACCCTTGGGCGTTCTATGCTTGAGGCCTATGGATACGCCGCGTGTGAGCCGACTCACCTCCTCCGAAACGGAAGCGTCCGGCGGAGAGCCTGCAGGGTCTGCAGCGGATCTGGCCGGACTCCTTGACCGGATTGCGCAGCAAGACCAGGGCGCGTTCGCGGACTTCTACGCCTTAACCTCGCGGAGAGTCTATGGACTTGCACGGCGCGTCCTGATCGATCCCGAGCTCAGCGAGGACACAACGCAGGAGGTCTACCTTCAGGTTTGGAACAGCGCAGCACGGTTCGACCCTGCTGCCGGGAGCCCCATGGCCTGGCTGATGACACTGGCGCACCGGCGTGCGGTGGACCGGGTGCGCTCGGAGCAGAGTTCCACCGAGCGCGAGGCGCGGTACGGGGCGGCTATGCAGGTGAAGGACCACGACGACGTCGTCGATACCGTTACTCAGCGGCTGGAGGCGGAAGCTGTCATCGAATGTCTCGAAACGCTCACGCCCACACAGCAGGAATCGGTTCGCCTGGCCTACTACGGCGGCCTGACCTACCGGGAAGTCGCCGAGAAACTTCAGGTGGCGGTACCAACCATCAAGTCGAGAATCAGGGACGGGCTTATCCGGCTGAAAACCTGTCTGGGGGTGAGCTGAGATGCAGGACAAGGATATGAACAAGCGGTTCGCGGACAACCTTCAGCAGGACCTGGAAAACGGCCTTGCCCTCGAATGGGCCGAGGTCTATGCGCTGGACGCTGTAAGCGATGAAGAGCGAGCGACTCTTGAGGGCTACATGTCCAGCGCTGCTCCCACGGTGCGTGAGGCATTCGACAGCCGCGTCAGGTCCACACGGGAGACTCTCGCTCGGGCCTACGCGGTAGACGAGGCCGAGCCGCCCGCAGACCTGTTCGACCGGATCATGGGCAGCCTGCCCGCAGCAGAACGCCCTGCCGCTCCTGATCAGACCCCGATCTCCGCTCCTGCTCCGGTTGTCGAGCTCGCCCAGCGGCGTGAACGGCGAACCACCTCTTCGGTGACACGCTGGCTTTTGGCCGCGGCCGCTGCCGTAGTCCTGGCGGTGGGCGGAGTGACCATAGCGCAGAACCTGCAGCCGTCGTCAGTTGAGCAGGAAGTGCTTCGGGCGGCTGACCTGCAGCGCGACGAGGTCGCAATCGGCGCCGGCGGTACCGCGGAACTGGCGGTTTCCAGGTCGGAGGACGCCGCCGTCGTCACCCTGGACGGAGTTCCCGCGCCTCCCGAAGGCAAGGTCTACCAAATGTGGCGCCTGCCGGAGGGCGGAGCATCACCGGAATCGCTCGGAACCATGACCGGCGAAGACGTCGCCCATACCGAAGTCGCCATCGAAGGCATCAGTGCCTATAGCGGCCTGGCGATCACGGTGGAGCCCGAAGGCGGTTCGGAGACCCCCACCCTGCCGCTGGTCGTCCAGATACCCTTCGACGCGTGAGCTGCCCTAGAAGCCGGCGATCGTAGCTTCTGTGTTGACTGGAACTTTCTGAAAGGCTTCGGCGCTCCGACCTTCCGGCAAACCGGCACGCGTTGCGTTCGCCGTGAGGAAGCCCCGCACGCTCCGGTCCATCCGCTCCACGTCAGGGTGCTGGCTGGTGTGGAAATGCAGGGCGCGCATCTTGTCCTCGACATGCTCGGTTACGTCGACGAAGTGGTTTTCCAGGTGGGAGGGGCCGCCGTAAAACCACAGCCAGGGAAGGCGGTATGCCTCCAGCCCCTTCGCCGCCAGCTCGGGGAAGGCATAGGGGTTCTCAACGGCCGGGTAGACCGCCCGGGTGACTGCCTCCCCGCAGGCGAGGTGATCGGGGTGTGACTTCTGGATACGGTCCCAGTTCCGCTCCGGGTGCATGGACAGGACGATCTGCGGACGCAGGGCCCGGATGAGCTCAACGATGCTTGCGACCAATTCGTGGCTGGGCTCCAGGTAGCCGTCGCGGTGCCCCAAAAAGTGGATCGTTTCCACGCCCACCAGACGCGCTGCCGCCCGCTGCTCCTCGCGGCGGCGCTCAACAATGTCCGGGCGGTGCTCCTCCGAGAACCCGCCGGCGTCGCCGTCAGTCATGATGCAGTAATCCACGACGACGCCCGCCGCCGTCCAGCGGGCGATGGTGCCGGCCGCACCGAAATCGATATCGTCCGGGTGCGCCGCGAAACACAGAACCCGGTCCACGCCCTCTTCCCGCTTGGAGGGTTCCTGTGCCACCCTCAGCCCTTGCGCTTTCTGATCTCTTCCGTCGCCTGCGGCAGCACCGTAGCGAGATCACCCACAACGCCGAAGTCGGCGATCTCGAAGACCGGGGCGTCCGGGTCCTTGTTCACCGCTACGATGACCTTCGCGGTTTGCATCCCTGCCTTCTGCTGGATGGCACCGGAAATACCAGCCGAGACATACAGCTGCGGCGATACAGTCTTGCCTGTCTGCCCGATCTGGGCAGAGTGGTCGATCCACCCCGCGTCGGTAGCCGCACGGGAAGCTCCGACAGCGCCGCCAAGCGCGTCCGCGAGATCCTCAACGGGGCTGAAGTCGCCGTCGACGCCGCGCCCGCCAGCCACCACAATCCTCGCTTCATCCAGAGAGGGGCGCCCGCTTGCCGTCTTCTCCGACCGGCCGGTGATCCGTGCAGCCGCAGTCGGTGCCGGAACGTCGATCTCGCGAACCTCCGGCGTACCTGCTTCCGTTGGGTCCGCAACCTCGATGCTGTTGGACTTGACTGTGATGATGGGGCGGCCGGTGGTGACAACAGCGTTGACCGTGTAGGAGCCTGCGAAGACCGACTTGGTCACAGTGAAGTCCGGGGCAATAGCGACCGCGTCCGTGATGACACCGGATTCGAGCCTAACCCCGGCCCGGGCCGCGATCTCTTTCGCCTCGAATGTATTGCCGAGCAGTAGTGCGCCTGCGTTCGCGGCTTCCGCGGCGGCGGCAAGGAAGGCCGCCTTGCCTGCAACCAGCAGGTCGGCAAGCCCCGAGTCTGACGGCTGGAAGACCGTCTGCACACCGTAGGCACCAAGTTCGGCCGCTACAGCGCTGTCCAATTCCCCGATCAGGGCAACGGATGGCTCGCCGAGCGTCCCGGCGAGGGTCAGCAATTCCCGGTCGGTCTTGTGCAGGCTGGCGCCGGGATTGTCGAGATATACGAGGACGGTTGCCATGGCAAGGCTCCTTGAGAAGAGGGTCGCTGGAAGAAGTCGCTGGTAGGAAGTGGCGCTCTAGAGCAGCTTCTGCTCCGCGAGGAAATCGACCAGCCGGATCCCGGCATCTCCCTCGTCGGTGATGATTACACCTTGCGAGCGGGGAGGTCGCGGCTGAGCATCATTCACGCGGGTCCAGGCGCCGGCCAAGCCTACTTCGGACGCGTCAAGTCCTATGTCTGCCAGTGAGAGCGTCGTAATGGTCTTCTTCTTCGCCGCCATGATGCCCTTAAAGTTCGGGTACCGGGGCTCGTTGATCTGGTCTGTCACCGAGACCACAGCCGGCAGGGCGCTCTCCACAGTTTCGGCAACGTGGTCGCTTTCCCGCCGGGCAGTCAGCCGCCAGCCGCCGTCCTCCTGTTGCAATTCGAGCGAGGATGCGAAGGTTACCTGCGGCAGGCCGAGCATTTCGGCAAGCTGCGCGGGAACAAGGGAGGTCTCGCCGTCGGTGGATGCCATCCCCGTCAGCACCAGATCGACGTCACCCAGATGACGGACAACAGCCGCGAGCGCCTTTGATGTTCCGGAGGCATCGGACCCGGCCAGTGCCTCGTCGCTGAGGTGCACGCCGTCATGGGCACCGATCTGAAGCGCCTTCTTGACTGCATTAACCGCTCCGGCAGGACCCATCGTCACCGCCGTGACACGGTGCCCGGCTGCCTCACCGCCTCTGGCCTCGATCAGCTGCAGCGCCGCTTCCAGGGCGTACTCGTCAAGTTCCGACAGGATGCTCTCCGAGCGGTCGGTAGTGTTGTTGTCCCCGCTCAGGTGCCGATCGAACTGTGCGTCAGGGACATGCTTAACCAGTACCGCGATTTTCAGTGCGGATTCTGTCTCGGCCATTGCTGCCTTTCCTCCGGCTTCTAGCTGCCGCACACAAGCTAACCACACCGGTGCGCCGTTTACGGCAGGGATATGACGCCAAAAGCAGCCCTTCCAGGAAGGGCTGCTTTTGGCGAGGGTCCAGGCGGGATTCCCTAGGCGGGCGCCTGCCCGACAGTGACGTCGAGCGTGAGCGTCTCCCCGCCGCGGAGGAGCTCCACCGTTGTCGTCTCGCCTTCGGCAAGCATGCGCACAGCAGCCGTCAACGCCTGTGGATCGTCAATCACCAGTTCACCGACCTTGGTGATCACGTCGCCCTCCTGGATCCCGGCTGTCTCAGCAGGGCTACCGCCTTCAATTGACTGCACCTCGGCGCCCACTGAGAAGGAGCTGGCCGATGCTTCCTCACCACCCGATGCCGCTGCACCGACGCTCACGCCGAGGAAGCCGTGCGTGGCTTCTCCATTGGCGATGATCTCGTTGGCGACGCGTTGGGCGTAGTTGATCGGGATGGAGAAGCCGACGCCTATGTTTCCCGCACTTTCTCCGCTTCCGGCAGAGGCAATCGCAACATTGACCCCGATGATGCGGCCCTGCGAGTCCACCAGGGCGCCTCCCGAATTGCCCTGGTTGATTGCAGCGTCCGTCTGTATAACGTTCAGGAAGATGGACCCCTGCGCTGACTGCTCCGGGGCCTGCGAGCCGTCCGGCGGAAGGAAGTTGAATCCCTCGCCCGGCTCCTGCTCGGGCGCGTCCGACTGCTGTTCCGGAACGGCCGATGACTGAACGGCGATGGTTCGGTTCAGAGTGGAAATGATTCCGTCTGTGACTGTCCCGCTGAGTCCGAGGGGTGCGCCGATAGCGATCGCCACATCTCCTACATTGAGTTCGGAGGAGTCGGCGAGCGTTGCCGGCTGTAGATCCGGCGCATCGATCTTGATCACTGCAAGGTCGGAAAGCGGATCGGTGCCAACCACCTGCGCCTGAAATACCCGGCCGTCGTTCGTCTTGACTTCGACCGCCGGATCAGCCACCTGGCCACCCAGGGTGACCACATGGGTGTTCGTCAGGATGTGGCCTTCGGCGTCGAGGATGATTCCCGAACCGGACCCGCCGGATCCCGCTCCACTGACCGAAATGGTGACAACACTCGGTGATGCCTTGGCAGCGGCGCCGGTAATCTCGTTGACACTTTCGGTGTCATTGACGACGACGGACTCCGCCTGCGCTGCCCCTCCGTTGGCTCCGCCGCCTCCGGACTCCAGCAGGGCATCAGCGCCGGCCACCACGCCGCCACCGATGAGGCCGGCAACCAGCATGCCGGCGATGAAAGTGCCGGTTCCCACCCGCTCCTTTGCCTTGCCCCCTTGAATGTTCTCGGGCTGCTGATGATGCGGGCCGTAACCGAACGCGCCGTTTCCGTAATGCTCCGTCTCCCTGTGGGCCTCCGCGTGCTGGGTAGCCTGTGCCTGAGCCTCGTGAGGAAGAGCGGGCTGCTGCTCTGTCCGGGGGTACAGCGGGTGGTCTTCCCCCCATCGGGGACTCGGCGGGTTCTGCGGCCTCGGAGGAAGCGGTCCATTGTAGGAACCGGGGTTGTTCTCGGTCATCGGGTGTCCTTTCAATGATGCTTCCAGCACTATGCCAAGGCAGCCTGAGCCAACAGCCCACATTAGCTGTAAGCGCGCTGTGAGCCGACCAAGCGGCACGTCTTGACTCCCATTCTTCCGCACTGCCATCCGCTCCGCGCTCCTCCGCACGCCTTCGCCATTTCGCTCCAGGCATACGCGGTCCGGTGGACTGCCTTCAGACGGCACCATAGAATCGCAAACAGGCGAACCCGGGGATTTTGCCCATGCAGGCCGGGTTTTTCGCCCGTTCCCGGAGCGCCCGGCGGACACAGCTGAAGGGTCGTGCATGAAGTCGAGCATCACACGCATCTCCTCCGTTGCGGGTGTCGGAACGCTGTTACTGATAGGTCCCTTTGCTGCCGGAGCGGCATACGCCGTGGATCCCGTTGACTTCAGCTCCGAGACAGTCATCGACCAGGCTGACGTTCTGACCGACGCCGAGCAGCAGCAGGTTGAGCAGGCGATCTCCCAGCTGCAGAGCGAGCACGGGTATACGCTGCACGTCGCCTACGTAGACTCATTCACCAATCCTTCGGATGCCGAGGCATGGGCTCAGGAATCGGCATCGGCAAGCGGCTTCTCACCGACGGACGCACTCATGGTGGTGGGCCTTGAGCAAGAGCGCGCAGGTCTGATCGCTGATGACTCGGCACCCTTCGGGAACCAGGAAAATCAGATCAACAATTCCGTCATTCTGCCCGAACTTTCGGACGGCGACTGGGATGGGGCAGCTATCGCAGCAACCAACGCCATCGCCCAGGTCGTTGAAGGCGGAACCGTAGGTACAGGCACGCCTGACCAGGGCGGTGGAGGTTTCGGATCCGTGCTCTTCATCGGACTGCTTCTGATCCTCGCCGGCGTGGGCGGCTACTTCTACCTCCGCTCAAAAGGCAGGAGGCAGGCAGCCGGCCAGCAGCAACTGCCGTCCGAGATGGAATTCGGGCCCGGCAGGGGTAGTAACGGCGAAGTCCTTGATCCGCTGGCGTCGGTCAGCATCGAGGACCTGCGGCGCCGGGCCGGGAGTCTTCTCATCGCTGCGGACGACGCGATTAAATCCAGCGAACAGGAGCTTGGCTTCGCCCAGGCGCAGTACGGCGACGACGCCGTCAAGCCTTTCGCAGCCGACATCGCAGCTGCCAAAGCACATATGAGCGAGTCCTTCAAACTCCAGCAGCAGCTTGACGACCACATTCCGGACACCGAAGAAGACCAGCGCAAGTGGCTGGGCGACATCATTCGCCGGTGTGAATCAGTGAATGCTTCGCTCCAGGAGCACAAGGCCGACTTCGACGCTTTGCGGAAGCTGGAACGGAACGCACCCCGTGCACTGTCTGAAGCCCAGGCCGCAGCAGGCGAAGTCGGGACGCACCTGACGGCGGCGGAGGGCAGGCTCCGCCAACTTCAGAGCCGCTACGCAGCTTCCGCCACGTCTCAGGTCGAGGACAATGTCGACCAGGCCCGCGAGCGTCTTCAGTTCGTGGACAACGCTGCCGCGACCGCGCAACGCCACCTGTCCGAGGGCAACACCGGTGCCGCCGTCGTTGCAGTTCGCGCTGCGGAAGAAGGCGTGCACCAGACCAAAGTCCTTCTGGAGGCCATCGATCGACGGGCCGAAGAGCTGGCCACTGCGGAGCGTGAAATGGAACGGGCGGTCGCAGATACCGAACAGGACCTCGCGCAGGGCCAGGCCATGGTTGCCGCCGGCTCCAACCCGGAACTGTCGGGTCCGGTAGCCGGTGCGGCCGCCGCGTTGGAGGCCGTGAAGCGGGAAATCGCAGGCGGCCGTATTGATCCGGTCGCCCTCCTACAGCGGGTCGAGGCAGCGCATACACAGCTGGATGCAGCGATCGGCGGAGTACGTGACCATGCGGAGCAGGTTCGTCGAGCGCGGGAAACCCTGCAGCACACCATCATGGCGGCACAATCCCGAATCTCGGGCACGGCTGACTACATCCGCGCACGCCGCGGCGGCGTCGGCAGTGAGGCACGAACCCGCCTGGCGGAGGCCGAACGCAACCTCGACTATGCCCTCAGGATCCAGAGTCAGGACCCAGTGACGGCGCTGTCCCACGCCCAGCAGGCCGCAGCTCTGGCGGAGCAGGCCGGCCAGATCGCGCAGAGCGACGTCGAGGGATTCGGTGGAAGGATGGGCGGCTTCGGCGGCGGCGGCATGTTCGGAAGCCGCGGTGACGGCATGGGCGGCGCCCTTCTTGGCGGGATCCTGATCGGTTCCATCCTCAACGGTGGCGGCCATGGGGGCGGCTTCTTCGGCGGAGGAGGCGGGGACTTCGGAGGAGACGGAGGCGGGATGTTCGGCGGCGGCGGGTTCGGTGGATTCGATTCCGGCGGCGGCGGATTCGGAGATTTCGGGGGCTTCGGCGACTTCTAGTCGGGCGCCTTTCAGGCAGTAATTATCCAGGCACATCGGAAGGTATCTCATGGTAAAGCAGTCAATTTTCGGACGAATCGCAACCCTCGCCAAGGCCAACATCAACGCACTGCTCGATCAGGCCGAGGACCCGCAAAAGATGCTCGATCAGATGGTGCGGGACTACTCAAACAGCATCGCCGAAGCTGAAAGCGCCGTAGCCCAGACAATCGGTAACCTGCGCATGCTTCAGGAGGACTACAACGAGGACCGCGAAAACGCGCGCACCTGGGGTAACAAGGCGCTGGCCGCGTCCAAGAAGGCCGATGAGTTCCGCTCGGCCGGAAACACGACCGATGCCGAGAAGTTCGACAACCTTGCCAAGGTGGCCATCCAGCGGCAGATCAACGCCGAGAATGAGGCCAAGGGCGCAGAACCGACCATCGCTTCACAGACGGAGATCGTCGAGAAGCTGAAGGACGGCCTCAACCAGATGAAGGGCAAGCTCAACGAGCTCACGAGCAAGCGTGATGAACTCATTGCCCGCTCCCGGACAGCAGCAGCCCAGCAGCAGGTACACGAGGCTATGAAGAGCATTGACTTCATGGATCCCACCAGCGAGGTGGGCCGCTTCGAGGAGAAGATCCGGCGCGAGGAAGCACGTGTTCGCGGTCAGCAGGAACTGGCCAGCTCCAGCCTTGACGCCCAGTTTGAGAGCCTGGAGGACCTTGGCGAGCAGACCGAGATTGAGGCCCGCCTCGCCGCCCTCAAGGCCGGAGCGTCAAGTTCTGCCGCGCCGTCGGCAATTGAGCAGGGCGAGGAAAGCCCCAAGTACTGACAACTTGTCAGACAATCAGCAACACAAGAACGGCGGTCCGCTGCGGGCCGCCGTTCTTGTGTCCGGAACGGTAGATTGAGCCCTGTGCCTCTGACCCTGGTATGGCTTCGAGATGACTTGCGGGTGAGCGACAACCCGGCGCTGCAGTTCGCTGCTGAGCGCGGCGACGTCGTCGTTTGCTACGTTCTGGACGAAGAGAGCCCAAACTTGAGGCCCCTTGGTGGAGCTTCGCGTTGGTGGCTTCACCACTCTCTCGCTTCCCTCGCTGAGTCCCTGCGCGCGCTGGGGGCAGGTTTGGTACTGCGGTCAGGACCGGCGGAAACAGTCATTCCCGAACTGGTTCAGGACACTGGTGCGGACGCCGTTGTCTGGAATCGTCGATACGGCTCCGCCGAACGAACTGTTGATGCCGGCATAAAGGCGAGACTTAGCGCAATCGGCCGCGAGGTTCACAGCTTCCAGGCGAACCTTCTCTTCGAGCCGTGGACGGTTACTACAGCGGACGGCTCGCCCTACCGCATGTATTCGCCCTTCTGGCGGGCGTGCCTCGCACAGCCGTTTCCCCGTGCTCCGCTCGATCCGCCAGCTGCCCTCTCCGGTCCCGTAATTGGGTCCGAAAACCTGGCGGACTGGCACCTTCTGCCTAGCGCACCTGACTGGGCAGGCGGACTGCGCGAGACATGGACTCCCGGGGAACCCGCCGCGCAGGGCCAGCTTGCGCGATTCCTCGAGGAGGCCATTGACGGCTACGCCGATGCCCGGCAACTGCCGCACGTTGAGGGAACAAGTCGCCTCTCACCGCATCTTCGCTTCGGCGAAGCAAGCCCCTTCCAGGTCTGGCATGCTGCATCGCTCGCCCAAAGCGCAGTCCGCGCGCCGGACCTGACCGTCTTCACCAAAGAGCTGGGTTGGCGCGAATTCTGCTGGCAGTTGCTGTACCACAATCCAGGCCTGGCGGACGAGAACTACCGCACGGAGTTCAACGCCTTCCCCTGGCAGACGCCGGACCCGGCTGAGCTGCGGTCCTGGCAGCGCGGGCTGACCGGCTACCCCCTGATCGACGCCGGGATGCGTCAGCTGTGGCACACCGGGTGGATGCACAACCGCGTCCGCATGGCGGTGGCATCGTTTCTGGTCAAGAACATGATGGTGGACTGGCGGGTGGGCGAGCAGTGGTTTTGGGACACACTCGTCGACGCCGATCCGGCCAACAATGCAGCGAATTGGCAGTGGGTGGCCGGCTCGGGGGCAGACGCAGCCCCGTACTTCCGGATCTTCAATCCAGTGACACAGAGCCGAAAGTTCGACGCCGCAGGAGAGTACATCCGAAGGTGGGTCCCGGAGCTCCGCGGAGCGGAAGATGTGCACGAACCGTGGAGGGGACCAAGGAACGGGTATCCGCTTCCGCTATTGGACCTGAAGGAGTCGCGCGAGCGCGCCCTCACCGCCTACCGGGATCTGCGCCGGAATTAGCATTCTGGACCGACCGACGTTTAATCCCTTCCGGGATCACTACCCACAAGACCAGAATCAGCATTGCTAGGCTGACGGCAACGACAGTTCCTGCGCTTCGGTCCAGCACGATGTCAAAGATTAGGCCGGTTGTTCCGATCAGGACGAGCGCAACAAAAACCATTGTGGCACGAAGGATGCGGTTTGCATTGCGAACCAGTGTCTCCTTGATTCGCAGACGGAAGAATGTACGGTGCATGATCACGGTAGCCAGGAGCAGTGTCGTAATGAGCGCAGACAGCACCACAAGCACAAGGTAGACAACCAACTGGAAATCATCGAGCTCTTCGAAGCGCGCTTGAAATGGAAGCGTGAGCAAGAACCCCGTCAGGATTTGTATACCGGTTTGAAGTACGCGCAACTCCTGAAGTAACTCCAGCCAGTTCCGGTCGACCCGCTGTAGAGCTGTTTCCCCACGCTCACTGTCACCGCCAATCGGACCCTGCTCAATCATGGATACAGTGTAGGTGAGCTGAGGCACACTCCGCCGGACAAATGCCAGCGAAAGCGACCGGCAAAAGCGAAGGTCCGGAAAGCTAAGCTTTCCGGACCTTCAGTAAGTTGCGGGGGCAAGATTTGAACTTGCGACCTCTGGGTTATGAGCCCAGCGAGCTACCGAACTGCTCCACCCCGCGGCGGTGATTACTACTCTACCCGCCGCGGGGCCGGATCCCAAATCGAGGGTCTGCAGCCTATTCGATTGCCTACTCTCCGGCTTCCGAGAGCCGGGTTTCAGCGTCGAGAGCACGCTGCAGGGCCTGGTTGAGCCGCTCCTGGGCTTCGCCGTAAGCAGCGAAGTCTCCCTCAGCGAGTGCGGCCTCTCCCTCCTGGATCGCAGTGTTCGCATCCTGAAGCGCCGCACGGAGATCCGCTGCCGGATCCCCGGTACCCGGATCAGCCGGCGCCGTGGGCTCCTGGGTAGGTTCGGCTGTCGCTTCGCCGGTTGGCTCTTCACCCGCAGGTGGCGCTGCCGGATCGTCCGGTGTTTCACCCACATTCTCGCTGTCACCGGTCTCGGCGCCCGAGTCACCCTGGAAGACCTGGTCCAGCGCCTCGGCAAGCGTGGGCGCAAATCCAACCTGTTCCCCGAAGCTCACAAGCACACGACGCAGCACCGGGAAGGACGAGTCACCCGAAGACTGAACGAAAACGGGCTGGACATAGGCTACGCCGCCGCCGATCGGCAGGGTGAGCAGGTTGCCGCTGATCACTTCGGAAGCACCTTGCCGCAGCAGGTTTAGCTGCTGGGAAACCTCGGTATCCGAGTTGAAGAGGTTGGCTGCCTGTCCGGGACCGACTGCAGAGTCCTGCCCCGAGGAGTCCAGCAGCCGCAGCGTGCCATAGGTTTCTGCCTTTACGCCGTCCTCGCCCGTTCCTGCATCACCGTCGGCAGCAAGGAAGCCGTAGAGGATGTTGCGCGGTTCCTGCCCCTCAGGCACAAACGGGATGAACGGCGTCGTCAGGGAGAAGCTTGCCGATTCCTGCTCAGGCATTTGAAGCGAGAGGTAGAACGGCGGTTGCTTGACCTCCTGCTCGCCCTCTTCCAGAGTCGGGTCGACCGGAACGGCCCACGCCTCGTTGTTGCTGTAGAACGGCTGGGTCTGGGTGACGTGGTAGCGGGCGAGGAGTTCGCGCTGAACCTTGAAGAGATCCTCCGGATACCTCACGTGGGCCATCAGGTCGGCTGACATCTCGCTGTACGGCTGAAGCGACGTAGGGTACACGTTCTGCCAGGCCTTCAGGATCGGATCCTGGTCATCCCAGGCATAAAGGTTCACTGAGCCGTCGTAGGCATCGACTGTTGCCTTGACTGCGTTGCGGATGTAGTTGACCTGTTCAGCAGGGAGGGCGGTGGCCACCCCTTCCGCCGTCAGCGAGTCGACCGTGGCGGACTGAAGCTCCTGCTGCGTGGAATACGGGTAGTCGGCCGTGGTGGTGTAGCCGTCGATGATCCACTTCACGCGTCCGTCTACGATGGCCGGATAGGCGTTGCTGTCCAGGGTCAGGTAGGGCGCGACCTTCTCGACCCGTTCCACGGGATCCCGGTCGTAGAGGATCTGCGACTCGCCGTTCACCTGGTCGGAGAGCAACAGATCCGTCGACTGGAACTTAAGTGCGTACACAAGACGATTGAAGAAGTTCCCGACACCCGGCCCGCCATCGCCTTCGAAGGTGCTGCGCGCCTCCTGATCCGACTCCTCGGTCTGCGGCCGGTCGATCTCCAGCGGGGTTGCTCCCTCAGGGGCACCCACGATGGAGTACTCCGGAGACTCCTCCCCAAAGTAGATGCGGGGTTCGAACGTGCTCTCATCTCCCAGCAGACCCGTGGACGGGATGCCGGACTGGATGAATGATGGGCGCCCGTCCGGCTCGACGGTCGAACCTGCCGCCGCAACCACGCCATAGCCGTGGGTGTAATACACGTGCTCGTTGATCCAGCCGTCGGGCACACCCGCAGTGTTGAGTTCGCGAACCGCGATCACGGTGTCCTCGATCTCGCCGTCGATCTCGTACCGGTCGACGTTGAGGATCTCGGGGAATTGGTAGTACTGCCGGAACTGCTGGAGCTGGCTGAACGCATCACTGACGAGGTTCGGATCCAGCAGGCGGATATTCGCAGTTGTTTCGCCGTCCTCGTTCAGCGCGCCCTCCTGGGGCACTTCTTCGACGCCGTAGTTGCTCACCTGCACCTGGTCCAGCCCATAGGCAGCGCGCGTCATGTTCATGTTGCGCTCGATAAACGGTTCCTCGCGGCTGAACTCGGACGGAACCACCTGGAACCTCTGGATGACCCATGGATAGATTCCTCCCGCCAGGATGGCGGTGATGATGAGCATCGCGGTTCCGATGACGGGAAGCCGCCAGCGGCCGATAGCCACCGAGATGAGGAAGAGGACGGCGACGATAATGGCAGCGGCCGCCAGGATTGCCTTGGTTGGGATGACAGCATTCACGTCCGTATAGAGCGCGCCGGCCCATTTACCGCTGCTGCCGGTCACGGTGGCGTATCGGTCGAGCCAGTAGTTGACACCCTGCAGGATGAGGAAGAGTGCGGCGAGGACGGCAATGTGCGTCCTCGCGGCCCTGCTGGTGAACAGCCCCTTCTCCTCAATCCGGACGCCGCCGTAGAGGTAGTGGGTGAGGATGCCGGCGATACCGCTGATCACGACCACGCTGACCAGGAACCCGACGAGGAAACCAAGGAACGGCAGTGTGAAGACGTAGAAACCGATATCCAGCTGGAACTGGGGGTCTGGTTCGCCAAAGGGCTGTGCGTTGAAGAAAAGGAGCATCCGTTCCCATTGCGAGGCTGCTGCAGTGCCGGCGAAGGCGCCCAGGACCAGCGGTATGCCGATCATGAGGAGGCGGCGGATGGGCTCCAGCTGCGTCTGGTAGCGGTTGAGGTTGTCCTGGATGCTGCTGTCCGGCGCGTAGATAGGACGGGACCGGTACGCGATGCGCATGCTGAAGTAGACGCATACCGCCATCACCAGGAAGGCAAGCAGGAAGAGGCCGATCCGGGAAAGGTTCTCGGTGACGAACACCTCCAGGAACCCGAGCTGGTTGTACCAGAGGACGTCTGCGTAGACCTGCGAGAAGTAGACGAACCCAACTACAAGCAGTCCCAGGACTACCAGCGTTGGAACCAGCGGCCCGCGCCGCCTGTTCGGGGAGGAATACGGTTGGCTCGGCCGGTTGCTGAAAGGCCGGTCTTGTCCGGATGTCACTGTGACCTCATCCTTGGGGGGTACGGAGTGCTGGAAACACCCGACGGCGCGGGCTCCACTGTTGTTTATTCTGCCCTGAGCACGTGCGCGCCACCCAATTCAGTTCCGGCTCTTCGGAGACGGGACGCAATCGTTTCCCAATCGTGTCCAAACTGCCTCTTGCGGAACCCTCGACGTCAGCCTTCGCAGGACGGTAGCTGGGCGCCGTCGTCATTTCCCGCGCCCAATGCCTCGACCGCGCTGACCGCGTCAGCAAGGGTCTCAACGCGGACTACCTGAAGCCCCTCCGGAACATGGCCGACGACCTCTCCGCAGTTATCTGCCGGCGCAAGGAACACTTCAGCGCCGGACTCGCGGGCCCCTACCAGCTTTTGGCGGATACCCCCGATCGGGCCGACCGTTCCGGAGGACTCGATCGTGCCGGTGCCGGCGAAGTGGCGCCCGCCGGTAAGTTCCCCCTCGGTCAGCTTGTCGACAATTCCGAGGGCGAACATCATTCCCGCTGAAGGTCCACCGACGTTGTTCAGGGCGATATCGACGTCGAAGGGAAACTGGAACTCGGACATCAGGAAGATGCCCAGCTGGTAGTCGCCGGTGTCCCCCTTCCGGGGTTGCGCCGACTCCACGACCTCCTCGCCGTCCCGCAGTACCGTGATGTCGACGGCATCTCCGGCGGCTTCATTCAGGGCATCCCGCAGGGGCTGCAGGGATTGGACCGCATCTCCGTCGACTTCGGTCAGCACATCACCTTCTCGAAGAATGCCCTCCGACACCGATTCCGGCGCAAACCCAACCACCGAGAGGGTTTCCTCGTACGGTATGTCAAGGTGGCCGAGAGCGGCTGCAACCGCTGCTTCCTGCGAGGAGGTCATGGCGGCCGCGTTCTGCTCTTCGATTTCCGCCTGGGAGGTCTCAGGTGGATAGACCAGCTCGCGGGGGGTGACGGTCTGCGCGGGATCCGCCCACGCTCGGAATGCGTCGAAGATGCTTATCTGCTGGCCCGGTCCGCCCGCCACGAAAACCGTGGTCAGGTCCAGTTTCCCGCTGGTGGGATAGGTCTCGCGCCCTTCAACCGAAATCAGCGGGTCCTCATTCACCGTCCCGATTGTGTTGAAGGTTGGGCCCGGGGATTCCACGACGTACGGCGCAGGCAGTAGCACGGCAGCAGCACCGAGTCCTATCGCGAGCAGCCCTGAGACCGACATGACGGTGAAGCGGGGGTCCCGCTTCCTGGGGAGATCATTGCGCCGGGACGTATCTGGCGAGAGCGTCGGCTGGGTCAAGGAGAATCACTTTCAGCTTGGGGTGGCGTCCTGAAGGGCAACCCAGATCCGGCGCCGCCCCTGGGCATCACAGCCCAAGCCTACAAGCCGTTCCTGATAGAAGCCTGCCGATCTTCCCGCACCTGCTTTGCCTAGAGCGAACTCACGAGGGCACAGACGACAACGCCGGAACGTGCCGGTAACGTTTGAAACCCCGAGCGACCGCTGTCGGCCAGACACCTTTCAATCAGACAGCTTCCGATCAGACACCTTTCGACCAAGGACCGGTGGTACCGATGAGTTCAAACCCGTCGAATGACGATGATGCTCCCAAGGATCCTTTCTCGGAAATGCTTGAGCGCCTCATGGGCGGCAACATGCAGGGAATGGACCCGCAGGAACTAGCCCGGGCGGCCGGTCTGCCTAGCGATCCGCAGGCGATGGCCATGATGATGCAGCAAGTCCAGGCGATGTTCTCCGCCGCCCAGTCCGAGGGGCCCGTGAATTGGAAGCTTGCCCACGATCAGGCGCGGCGTGCCGCCGCGACGGGGGGTGATCCGTCTGTTTCCTCCCGGGAGCAGCGTGAAGTCGACGACGCGCTGCGGCTCGCAGAGATGTGGCTCGACCCTGTAACGGACTTCCCCTCGACCGCGCTCCTCGGGCGTGCGTGGTCCCGCGCCGAGTGGGTCGAGGCCACTATGGACACGTGGAAGCGTCTGACGGAACCGGTTGCAACCAGCATCGCAACCGCTCTTTCCAACGCACTTACAGAGCAGATGCCCGAAGAGATGAAGACGATGATGGGCCCTGCATCCTCCATGCTGCAGAACATGGGAGGCGCCATGTTCGGAATGCAGCTCGGACAGGCAGTCGGTGCGCTTTCCCGCGACGTCGTCAGTTCCACGGACATCGGAATCCCGCTGGCCGAGCACAGCATGGCCCTGCTGCCGGCGAATGTCGCGGCGTTCGGGGAAGGTCTTGACCTGTCGGATCACGATGTCCGGCTTTTCCTCGCCACACGCGAAGCGGCGCACGTCCGTCTCTTCACGCACGTTCCCTGGCTCACCGCCCACCTGCTCGGAGCAGTCGAAAGTTATGCCCGCGGAATCCATATCGACATGTCCAAGATCGAGGACGTAGCCCGGGACATCGACCCGTCCAACCCAGAATCGGTGCAGGCCGCGCTGTCGCAGGGCGTCTTCATGCCGCAGCGGACTCCCGCACAGGAGACGGCACTTGCTCGGCTGGAGACCACACTGGCCCTCATCGAAGGCTGGGTCGACGAGGTGACGGCGGCAGCTACTGCAAACCTCGAGTCCTCGGCGGCCCTGCGCGAGATGGTGCGCCGGCGACGTGCCACGGGCGGACCCGCCGAGAACGCTTTCGCTTCCCTTGTAGGCCTTGAACTGCGGCCCCGCCGCCTGCGGGACGCAGCTGCCCTGTGGAAGCAGCTGCAGGAGGAACGTGGAGTGGCCGGGCGGGATGCCGTATGGCATCACCCCGATCTGCTTCCCACCCCGGAGGATCTTGATGATCCGGCCGGCTTCAGCGCCCGCCGGCAGCTCGCCGAATCCGAGGGTGCCGACGTCGACGCAGCCCTTGAGAAGCTGCTCTCGGGCGGATTCGAATCACCCGGGGACGAGGCTGCCGAAGAAAGCGGCCAGGATAGCGGTGAGAAGGACAATAACGGCCCTGACGGGGACGACGACGCCCCTCGCCGGTAGGAGAAGAGGAAGGGCGGATTAACAGGAGCAGCGGCAAAATCGCCAGGGCGTGCCGATGCTGGCCCGCCTACCTTCCGCTTAGGCCATGGTCCGACGCGTACGCTGCGCCCTGCAGGAATGCCTTGGCCGTTTCCGTGTGCGGGTAGCTCTCAAGGAGCGACCAGAAGCGCCTGTTGTGTGAGGGCTCAATCAGATGGGCCATCTCGTGAAGGATGACATAGTCGACAACCCAGTCGGGCATTCCCTGAAGTTTCTGGGAGAGACGGATGGAACGCGTTGCCGGTGTAGCTGAGCCCCAACGGGAGTTTTGGTTGGTAACCCACCGAATGCTGTGCGGAGCGCCTTCCCCTTGCAGGAACCGCGCTGAAAGGTCGGTGGCCCGACCAGCCAATTCGGATTCCGTTTGTCCTGGCACGCGGGACTTTGCGTGAAGCTTAGCGACCATGCGCTCCACCCAGTGTTTCTCCTGCGCGGCGGAGAAGGAAGCCGGGATGGAGACCACTGCCACTCCGTCCCGCAGGTCCACGCTGACGGTCCTGCGCCGCCGCGCCGAACGCCGCACTTCCACGGGATAGGAGACGGCCGACTGTTCCGTGCTCAGAGCCACGCTTGACTCGTTCAACAATGGGCACTCCTAATTGGTCTGGGCGAGTACGGAGAGCACCGACTCCCCGTACCGGTCAAGCTTGGCGGGTCCGACGCCGGCGAGCTCCGCAAGCTTTTCCAGGGAATTCGGCCGCGCCTCCGCAATGGCTACGAGGGTTGCGTCGGTGAATACCACGAACGCGGGCACGTCGGTCTCGCGTGCCGCCTGCAGCCGCCAGGCCCTCAAGGCCTCGAACGTCTCCTCGCTGTAGTTGGCCGGACAGTCCGCACAGCGCCCCATCTTGCGTTCTGCCCCGGATGCAAGGACCTTGCCGCATGTCCTGCAGTGTGCGGGCGCCGATAGTTTCCGCTCGCGCCGCATTGTCGGCTGCCGGTAGGAACGCGCCGCTCCGGAATCGGGCCGGAGTCCGTCCAGGAATCGGGAGGGCTTGCGCGAGGCACGACCACCCGGTGTACGGGAGGTGGACCAGGACAGTGCCAGGTACTTCCGGGCGCGGGTGATGCCGACGTACAGCAGCCTGCGTTCCTCGTCCACCCCCTCCGGCGTGTCAGCGAAGGAGATAGGCATAAGGCCTTCGCTCAGGCCCACCAGGAACACGGCATCCCATTCGAGTCCCTTCGCCGAATGCAGTGAGGCGAGGGTTACGCCCTGGACGGTAGGCGCATGCTGCGCCGCTGCCCGCTCCTCCAGTTCGGCGACGAACGCCTGCAGGGTGAAACCCTGATCCGCCCGTGCTTCAGAAAGCTCGTCAGCCAGCGATACGAGGGCGGCAAGTGACTCCCATTTCTCCCGCACGGCTCCCGAGCTCTGAGGAGCCTCGCGGGTATAGCCGAGCGATGACAGGACATCGCGCACCTGCTGGGGAACGTCGTCGTTACCTGCCGTGCGTGCGGCGGCACGAAGCTGCAGCAGGCTGTCACGCACCTCGCGGCGGGCGAAGAAACGCTCCGCTCCCCGGAGCTGGTAACCGATTCCTGCTGAGGCAAGGGCCTGCTCGTACGCCTCCGACTGCCCGTTCGTGCGATACAGCACAGCGATCTCGCTGGCCGGGACACCGTTGTTCAGGAGCTCGGTAATTTTGCGCGCCACATCCGCTGCCTCCGCTTCGTCGTCGCTGCACTCCGTGAAAGTGGGCGATGGCCCCGGAGGACGCTGGGCAACCAGCTGCAACGGGGTGGGCCAGGAGTCCCGGGTGCCGCGCCGCTCTGATTCTGCCGTGCGTGCCGCGAGCAGGGAGTTCGCGAGCTGGACCACCTGGGGCGTGGATCGGTAATCCCGAATTAGCTTCACGACTTTCGCGTTACGGTACCGGCCGGTGAACTGAAGAAGGTGCGAGCTGGTTGCGCCAGTGAAGGAATAGATCGTCTGGCTTGCGTCACCGACAACGCAGAGTTCATCCCTCTCCCCCAACCAGAGATCCAGCAGCCGCTGCTGCAGCGGCGACACGTCCTGGTACTCGTCCACCACGAAATGCCGGTACTGGGCCCGGACAGTGGCCGCGACCTTCTCATCCTCCTGAAGGATCCCCACCGTGATGAGCAGGACATCCTCGAAGTCGATCACGTTGCGGTCGACCTTGAGGTCTTCGTAGGCCGCGAACAGCCGCGCCACGGTTGTGGCATCCATTCCGGCCGGCTCCGAACGCCCGGCAGCCGCCTCAACGTAGGTGTCAGAGGTCAACATCGAGACCTTCGCCCACTCAATCTCGGCAGCGAGGTCCCGGATGGAAGCCCTGTCGGTACTCAGCCGCAACCGCCGTGATGCCTCGGCGAGGAGCTGGGCCTTATGGTCAACCAGCCCGGGCAGCGAACCTCCGACAGCCTGGGGCCAAAAGTACTGCAGCTGCCTGAGGGCGGCGGCATGGAAGGTCCGGGCCTGCACGCCCTGCGCGCCGAGATCGCGAAGACGGGTCCGCATTTCCGCCGCGGCCCGTGCCGTGAAGGTCACCGCCAGGACCTGCTGCGGCTTGTAGACACCGGTATGCACCCCGTAGGCGATCCGATGCGTGATGGCGCGGGTCTTGCCGGTACCCGCGCCGGCCAGGACACACAGCGGTCCCGTCAACTGCGTGGCAACTGCCCGCTGCTCATCATCCAGACCCGCAAGGATCCGTTCCTCCACAGAATCCTCCACTACGGCCTACCGGCCGACGGCATCTCATCCAGCGGCCCCCCGTACCAGTGTTCGATCAACGCGCGCGCAATCGAGGCGCCGGAAGCCACCGAGATCCGTTCCTCCATGAGTCCGTTGAACAGCTCCTCCCTGCTGAACCAACGCACGTCCCTGATTTCCACGCCGTCAGGTACGGGACGACTGTGGGATGCCCGCGCAGTGAACCCGAGCATCAACGACGCGGGAAAGGGCCATGGTTGGGAACCGACATACTCCGGCGAGTGCACGACTACCCCTGATTCCTCTTCCACCTCGCGGATCACCGCGGCCTCCAGGGACTCGCCGGGCTCCACGAACCCCGCAAGAGTTGAATAGCGGTTCTCCGGCCACGACGCAGAGGAACCGAGCAGAATCCTGTCTTCTTCATCGGTGACGGCCACGATTATCGCCGGATCAGTGCGCGGATAATGCAGGCTCTCATCATTCGGGCAGCGCCGGACCCATCCGCCGTCGGTCAACTCGGTGGCGTGACCACATCGCGGGCAGTGGGTATGTACCGCATGCCAGTTGGAAATCGCCAGAGCCTGAACGAAGAGCCCAGACTCCTGGGCGGACATGGCAGCAGCAGCCGCACGCAATCCCGTCCATTGTTTCTCGGGAGCGATGCCGGTCTGGATGTCCTGGTGCTCGACCAGGATTACGTGGGTTCCGACCGGCACCTCAGCGTCCTGCTCCACTGTGCTTCCCAGGTAGATAGGGTTCGCCGGACGTTCCACGTCCGTTGCCCTGCTCAGGATGAGCCGGTTCCGCTCAATGGGCGTTCTCTGTTGCGCCAGGTGCAGGACACGTGTCTCCGGCTGCTCCCACAAACGGTCGAAAAGATCCGGAGCAGTGCGGAAGGTGGATCCGCGGTCAGCGGTTCCACGTGCCAGCGGCAGGGATCCGATGGGAGGAAGGCTGGTGGCGCCGACCGGCTGGGTACCGAGTCCTCGGGTCATACTTCTAAGGTACTTTCCAGCACCCTCAAATGGACATTCGGAGGCCTCCTGGGAGGAATAGTGGGCCCTAGCCGCGACTCGCCGTCCGGAACCCCCGCCGCCTGCGGGCGGCGCGCTTAACGTGGAGGAGTGAAACGCTCACCCATGGAACTCGCCGCCCTCGCCAGCGCGGCCGTGCCCGGTCTTTCCCCGACCGGCGTGTGCGGTGCACCGGATGATCCGGCTGACTTCGAGTCGGCGCTGTTGATTGACGACGCCGGCAAGCAGTGGCGCGTGCGTGCCCCGCGGCACGCTGAGGCCAGCATGCGCCTGGAAACGGAACTTCAGGTACTGCGCGCGTTCACTCCCGCTGTGCGGGCTGAACTGCCATTCCTGGTTCCGCACGTCGCCGGGACGGTGCGCCAGGGCGAGCTGCGGACGTTCGTCTACTCACACATCGAGGGCGCTACCCGGTCGCTTGAGGAACTGGCATCCGGAGGCCCGGCTCTGGCAACTGAAGTGGGTCGGGCCATCGCTGCCGTCCATGAATTGCCGAGAGCCATAGTGAGCAGTGCGGACCTCCCTTCGTATGAAGCGAATGAAGTACGTCAGCGCCGTCTCAATGAGCTGGACCAGGCTGCGACCACGGGCCGGATTCCCTCCGACCTGCTGCTCCGTTGGGAGCATGCGTTGGAGGACGTCTCGCTGTGGCGATTCAACCCGACGGTGGTGCACGGCGACCTCCACGAGGACAACCTTTTGGTCGCTGCCGGCAGGGTATCTGCCGTCGCCGGGTGGACGGATCTTTCAGTTGGAGATCCGGCCGATGACTTTGCCTGGCTGGCCGCAGCCCCGGATGCGCAATTCGCCGACCGCGTGCACGCTGCTTACCTCGAGGCGCGTTCCGACGCTTCGGACGGTCACCTGCTGCGCCGGGCGTCACTTGCCGCAGAATTTGCTCTTGCGCAGTGGATGGTCCGGGGGCTGGCACTGAATGACGAGACCATGGTGTCCGAAGCGGAAGAGATGATGGCATCGCTGTCAGCGGACCTGGCCGCCGAGGAGGCATCCTCGCCCGATGCCGCTGACGATGGCGATGATCACCACGCCGGCAATGCGACTGCCGACAACGGCGACACTGCACGCCGCGGAAGGTCGACGGACAATAGCGACGGGCACAACGGCAGGGAAGCTGACCGCTCGTGGTCGCATCACGAGAGCCTCGAAACGTCGGCGCTTCCGGTGGTGCGCCTTTCCTGAATTCCCTGCGGATTCTGCGTCGCCCTACGCAGAATCCCCTCCAGCTTGTTGCCGTCCGCAAGGTCATGCGGCCTGACGAGCAGGTCATGGCTGACGTAGTAGAAGGCTGCCCGCACTTTCTCGAGCGGCACGCCCTTCAACCTGGACCAGGCTAACCGGTAGACGGCCAACTGGACGGCCTTGGCTTCCCGGTCCGCGTGAGCGGGAGGACGTCCGGTCTTCCAGTCGATCAGGTCCCACGCGCCGTCATCATCGAGGAAAACGGCATCGATGCGTCCGCGTACGACCAGCGCCTGCACCCTCGTCTCCACGGGGACCTCAATGCCGTAGGGCATGCGTCCAGCCCACGGGGATGCGAGGAAATTCTCTGTGAGTTGCTCCAGCTTCAAACCGTCGTCGACGAATGAATCGGCTGCTCCAGGGAACTCGCCAAGATCGAGCATGCCGGTTGACCCGTAGAACTCCTCGATCCAGGCGTGGAAGGCGGTTCCTCGCCTCGCGGCAGTGCCGGGCCTGCGCGGCACAGGACGCCTCAGCCTTCGTGCCACCGCCGCGCTGTCCTCGGTCAGTTCCACCATGAGCGACGCCGAGATATGGGTTGGTAGTTCTACGGTGCTCTCTGCCGGCCGCTGTTGCCTGGCGAGCGCCTTGCGCACCTCGTCGTCCCATCGGCCTGTGCCAGGCGGGAGAGCTTGCGGGGAATCAACTCCCCCACCGGAGTGCCGTTGCTCTGCGGCTGCCCTGACCGCCGCTGCTGCCGACTCCATGGCTTCGCGTCGTTCCCGCAGCGGGTCCGTGGGCCAAAGCGCCCGTTCTTCATTCGCTCGGGCGGGATTGCTCTCGCCGACATCTGCGTCCTCAAGCCAGGCGAGCTCCCGGTATCCCGGTTCCCCGGCCGCCGCCAGTGCCCGGAGCGACTCAAGGTATGGCGAGGAGGCTGTGCTCTTCGATCGTCCCCCGCCCCATGCGGAAGACGAGCAGACGAGTACGTGGCGAGCGCGGGTCACTGCGACGTAGGCAAGGCGCCGCTCTTCACGCTCCGTATGCAGGAGCGCGTCCTCCGCGAACAGCTTCTCGCTCTCCAGCCAGGTCTTCTGGTCCGGTTGCTCCCAGTCCCAGACAGGGAGCTCTGCTGCATCACCCCGCAGCGGCCACGGAATGGCCGCGTCGCCCGAACTCCAGCGTGAGTCGGTACTGCTCGGAAAAGAGCCGGCGTTCAGGCCGGGGACGAGGACCACGTCCCATTCCAGGCCCTTGGATGCATGGACAGTGAGCAACTGTACTGCTTCCCTGCTTGTCTCCAGGGCGGTGACCGGCAGACCGTCCTCTTCGGCATCCGCGGCTTCCAGCCAGGCCAGGAAGGCAGGAAGGTCGATGCGGTCGGAGGTTGAGACGAAGCTGGTTACGGCATCGGCGAAGGCATCGAGGTTGCGTCGGGCCTCGTGAATGCTCACCCCCGGCTTGGCCGCTAGCTCAATGTCCAACAGCAGGGTCTGTTCGATCTCGCCGATCAGCGAGTGCAGGTCGTCTCCCACCGACAGCCTCAGCCGTCGGAGCTCGTCGCGCAGGAGCCCGAGCCGTTGCCTCGCTGAATCGGACAGGCTCCGGCCGCCCGCCGATACCCAGCCCACCGGCGGGAGGTGGTCTACTGCATCGACCAGACTTGCCGGTTCAGCATCCGTGGGTGGTACGGAGGCGGAAGCCGGCGCTTCTCCGTTGTCCGGCGGTGCTTCCCCTCCTTCGAAGGGACTGGCTCCCTTGCCTTGGGCTTTCAGCTGACCAATGCGTGCGTCGCGATCCTGGGCGATCTGCCTCGACCAGTCCCCGAGCGCCATCAGGTCCGCAGCGCCAAGGCGCCAGCGTGCCCCAGCCAGAAGCCGCATCATGGCGTCTGATCGTTCCGGGTCTCCCAGCACCCGCAGCACAGAGAGGATCTCGATGATTTCAGGAGTTCTGAGGAGCCCACCAAGACCGACGATCTGCACCGGGATGTCCGCTGCTTCCAGCTCCTTCCGGATGGGCTCGAACTGCCTGCGTCCGCGGCATAGGACAGCGATAGTGGGACGGAGCGGACGTCCGCCGTCGTCGGTGTCGAACGAGCGCCGACGCTGCGCCTCGATAATTTGCGTGAGGGCAGCAGCCTCACTGGCGCGTGGGTTGTCCGGCGCGGAAGGCGCCGTCGAATCGGCACGCGATTCACTGAGATAGCGGCCAATGTAAACCTCCCCGACCGGGGCCTTGGGACGGGGAAGCAGCGCGGGCACTTCAAGGCGCCTCTGTGTCCGCAGCCAGGGCGGGGGGTCGTTCAATGCAGAGGCTACCGTGTTGGCCGCAGCCAGGATTCCGGTGGAATTGCGCCATGCAACGGAAAGGTTGACCACGGGCGCGGGCACCAGGGAGTGGTCTTTCCGCATTGGGAATCGGGTGCGGAAGGTGCCAAGCTGCCCGGCTGAGGCACCCCGGAAGCCATAGATCGACTGATGCGGGTCGCCCACGGCCGTTACCGACCGGCCATCTCCGAAGAGCGTGGAGAAGAGGACCATTTGCGCATGGGACGTGTCCTGGAACTCGTCCAGCAGGACAACGGAGTACTTCTGCCGCTCCACTTCCACGGCTTCCGGAACCTCGCTCACTATCCGGGCAGCGAGGGAGACAAGATCTCCATAGTCCAACTGTCCGCCCTGCTGCTTCGCTGAAGCGTACTGCTCAACCATCTCGGTGACGCTTGCCCGGGTACGCAACTTGTTCAGGAGCTTCTGCACTCCCTGGGTTGCCGCTTTAACCTTCCCCGCCTGGAAGGGACGGCCCTCGACATAGTCAATGTGTGCAAGGAGGGTGCTGCGGACCGCAGCGGGATCAGCGAGGTGCTCGGCGCACTCGGACGCCATCGAGATCACGGCGTTTGTCAGGGTGGACCTGGCAGCAGAGAGGTGTTCCCAGGCCCCCGGGTAGGACTCAACCACCCTGCTGGCGAGTTGCCATGACTGTGCTGTGCCGAGCATGACGGCGTCACGTTCCACACCAATCCGCAAGCCGTAGTCCTGCACGATCCCATTCGCGTAGGAGTGGTAGGTGGAAATCGTCGGTTCCAGCCGGTCGTCAGCGGGCTCATCCACGGTTTCGCCTGTTGCACGATAGAGAGCGGCCAGTTGCTGGCGGATGCGTGTGGCCAGTTCGCCGGCGGCTTTACGTGTGAACGTCACTCCGAGGATCTGCTCCGGCCGGACCAGCCCGTTCGCCACAAGCCATACCACCCGGTCTGCCATGGTCTTGGTTTTGCCTGAACCGGCACCGGCAATCACAAGCAGAGGAGTGAGCGGGGCTTCAATGATCCGGGTCTGCTCCGGAGTCGGGTACAGAACCTCAGCTGCCGAGTCACCGGCGAGCAGGCGGGCAAGGGCTTCGGCAGAAAGTACCTCCTCCGGACTGTCCGGCTGGGTTTGCTGCGTGGTTCGAGCGCTCATTCGGTCACCTGCTTTCCTTCAGGGCACAGTGGGCAGATCTCCGGAAGACGGCAGCTTCCGGCTCCGTAGCCCGAGCGTTTGGGGTCGTGTACTGCTTCGAATTCGGCCCCGGCCATGAGCACCGCTGCCTGCTGGATCATTTCGTACGCCCAGGTTTCGCCGGCGAGCAGCGCCGGCTGGTCCTGGATCCTCGGACTCTTGGCGGTTGTGCCCAAATGCACCAGCGCCGCCCCACCCAATCGCTGCCCGCTGAACAATCCTGTGTCGCCGAAGTTGCCAACACCTGCACCTGCCTCCCCGGTGCCGGTGTCGGAGTCGGAGTCGGAGTCGGAGTGGGAATGTCGGTTGAACCCGCCCTCCGCCGCGGCAACCTGGTAACTCGCGAGCTGGGGATGCTGGGGAACCTCGGCGTCGGTCGGCGCGCTCTTTCCGGTCTTCAGGTCAACGATGAA
Organism: Arthrobacter sp. JZ12; assembly: GCF_035189165.1. Taxonomy (NCBI): domain Bacteria; kingdom Bacillati; phylum Actinomycetota; class Actinomycetes; order Micrococcales; family Micrococcaceae; genus Arthrobacter; species Arthrobacter sp. JZ12. Next base: position 2,305,854 of record NZ_CP045246.1, read on the forward strand.
GAATCGCCCATCCTGGTCAACTTCAAGGCGGTCGACCTGTCCCCTCAGCTGCGCCTGCCGTTCTGTCCCATTGATCGGCACCGGAAGGTCGACGCTGAAGCTCGCCTCAACCCTCTCAAGGGAACGGCCGGCGCGTCTCATCTCGACCAGATAGGCGCCGAGCTTCCTCACCATCTGCTCGGCCCTCTGGAAGTCGGCCTTTGATTCCCAAGTGTCCTTCATGCCCAGCCCCGGCCAACGGCGCATCAGCTCGGCAGCGTACTGGTTCCCAGTGGCGTCCGGCATGTCCTGTGCAATCGCGTGGACAAGTGTTCCAAGCGATCGGGCGAAGTCCGTGGGTCGTTCCCCTCCCGCCGCCGATACAAACCAGTTCAGCGGAGAGGAGAGCACAGCATCGACCTTCGATGGGGAAACCGGAACGATGCCATCGTCCGGAACAACAGGGCCGGTTGAGGACAGCTCAGCCAGGCCCCACCACTGATCGGGGTGCGCGCCGGGAACCTCCGGTTGCTGCACCGCCATGGACCCGAGATGGCCGACCGCCTCGCGGGCCTCCTCCGGGTGTCGCTCCGGCTGCTGGGCATACTTGCGTAGCTCGGCCACGAGGGCGCGCAGCGTCAATGGGCGCTTCACCTCGGTTCGCGGCCGATCGAAGGTTCCCGGAGGAAGCGGGTCGAGAATGTCAAGGAACGACGACGGCTGCTGGTCCTCCGACGAAACCGCCACACAGATCAGTTCTTCCGATGCGCGGCTGACGGCAGCTGAGAAGCTGCGTAGTTCATCTGCCCGGGTGAGTTGCATGAGACTGAGCGGGTCGCGGTGCTTCCGGAAATCTGCCCCATGCTCAAGCAGCGCTGCGAGGTCCCCTGAGCCAAGCAACTCACCGCGGATCCGCAGGTTGGGCCAGACCCCTTCCTGCACCCCTGGGATCAGGACGAGCGGCCACTGGCGGCCCGCTGCCGCGGCGGGGGTCATCACTGCTACTGCAGCACCCTTCTGAGCCCTCGCAGCCAAGGTGTCCATGGGCAGTTCCTGGCTGAGCAGGTACTCGAGGAAGCCGGCGGTGGGCGCGCCGGGCATTTGATCGACGTAGCGTTCAGCCGTCTGGAAGAGCGCGACAACGGCATCCAGGTCGCGATCAGCACGGGCCGAGGAGGGACCCCTACGAAGCGCTGCCTCCTCCCACCGGGCAGAGAGGCCGGAGGACGACCACACGGCCCAGAGCACGGTTTCGGGAGTGCTGGCCTCATCCTGCAGAGCCTGCCGACCGGCGTTCAGCATTGTCCACAGCCGACGGGCCGGCCGCAGCTGTACCGAGTTGTCCTCTATTGCGCCTCCGCTGAGTAGGTCGACTATCAGCTGATCTGATTCCCGCTCTCCGTCGGCGATCCGTTCCCGCCTTCTGAGCAGCTGGCGCAGGCGGCGGATCTCGAGAGGTCCGGCTCCACCGATTCTGGAGGTCATGAGCGATACGGCAAGTTCTGCGTCCAGTTCGGTGATTCCTGTGACAACGGAAAGAATGTCCAGCAGCGGACGTACCGCCGGCTCATCCCTGATCGCGCGCTCGGCCGGCGGCACGCTCACGGGAATGTCCTGTGCAGCCAGATACCGCTGCAGCGCACCCACATGCGCACCCGTGCGCGTGATCACGGCGATATCGTCAAAGCTCCGTCCCTGTTGGACGTGTGCTTCCAGGATCCGCTGCGCAACGTAACGCTGCTCGTGGTACCCGGAATCCACGACGTGCACGGACAGGGTGCCTCCAATGCCTTCCTCGGGACCAGCCTGGGCACCTTGTCCATCAGTTCCAGGCTCTTCCGAGAGTTTTCGATAGCCGACCGCCACTCCGCTGACGGGAGTCCTTGCAGCGACGGCGCGCCAGCCTCTCGCGAGGGCGGCGGGTAGTCGGTGCGACTTTCCCAGGATCATGGTGCGGACTTCGCCCAGAACCTCGGGTAGCCGTCCGGCCAACTCCGGCCGTGCTCCACGGAAACCCTGTACAACGGTGTCCGGGCATGCTGCGATCAGCGAATCCTTTCCCTCAGCGATCAGCCCGCAGAGGGCGTGCATGGCTGTATTGGACTCCTGGTAGTCGTCGATGAGAATCAGCTTGTAGCGTCGCCGTTCCTCCTCCCAGAATTCACTGTTGTTCTCCAGGACACCCCGAGCAGCCGTGAGAATTCCCGCAGGGTCGAACGCCTCCGGCATCCTCAAGTCCAGGACATCCCTGTACTCGCTGTAGAGGGCGGCGGCGGCCGTCCAGTCAGGGCGGTCGAATCTGCGGCCCAGATTTGCCAGTTCATCCGGGTGGAGCGCGTACTCGCTGACGCGGTCGAAGAGTTCCCTGACTTCCTGTCGGAAGCCGCGTGTCCCCAGCGCCAGCCTTAACCCGTCCGGCCAGCGGGCTTCGAGCAACCCGAGCCGCCGATGGCCGTCGAGCAGTTCCTTGATGATCAGGTCCTGCTCAGCCCCGGACAAAAGCCGCGGCGCGCGAGCCAGCTCCGGGAGCAACCCTGCGACCCTGGCGCGCCGCACAAGGTCGAAGGCGAACGACGACCAGGTACGTGCCGGCGGAGCGCTGACGGTGCGGTTAAGGCTCAGGGTCACCTCATCGCGAAGGCGCGCTGCGGCCGTACGGGTGGGAGCAATGACAAGGATCTCCGCAGGGTCCGCCTGCCCCTGCCGGATCCACCGCACCGCCGACTCGACGAGAAGGCTGGTTTTGCCCGTTCCTGGTCCTCCAAGGACGAGCACAGGGCCGCAACCGGGACCAAGGCCCAGTACCTCCTGCTGGGCGCGGCTGGGCCGGATTGTCCTGCGGTCTTCCTCAGCGCCCGGTCCCACGGATGGAAGACGAAGACCGGCTGCCAAACCAGGAATGTTCTGCCCACCTGAATCCGGGTGCATCTGACGGAAACTGCTCATGAACCGACTCCATCATCCACCTCTGACATTTCCGACATTTCCGGTGCTCCCCCGGCCAGAGCCCGGGCCAGCCGCTGCCGGATACGCTGCAGTTCTTCCTGCTCCGGCAGCCGGGGTAGCCACCGAGCGCGGACAAGATCGACCTTCTGCTCTTCGGATGCCCGGAGGGCCGTATCCTCCGCCAGGTAGTGTTCGACGGCGTCGGCCTCCAGACCGGTGGGAGGTCGGCCGTCCGCCCTGAGTACCCGCCACCACGGAACGTCGGCTCCGCTACGGGAGAGAACGGACCCGACCTGCCGGGGACCGCCGACTTCAAGAATCTCAGCGATGTCGCCATAGGTGAGGACCTTGCCCGGAGGCACCAGCCGAACGACGTCGAGGACGGCTTCCCCGTAAGCCTGTCCTCTGTTCCGCACCGCACCAGCGTAGCGGTGCGGTGGAGGCCCGCCGAAGTTCGGGCTCGTTTCTCGGGTTGCCGGCTACTGCCGTACTGCAATGTCAGAGGCGCGCCGTAGCTTCTTCCCATGAACAGTTGGCACCTCCGCCCCCGCGCAGCTTTTGACCTGGAAACCACGGGGCGTAACCCGCTTACCGCGCGCATAGTGACCGCCTCGGTAGTTCTTGTGGACGAACACGGTGGTTTGGTTGAGCAGCATGAGTGGCTTGCCGATCCGGGCGTCGACATCCCCGATGAGGCTTCGGCGGTCCACGGAATTACAACTGCCACCGCCGTCGCGCGCGGATCAGCCGCCCCGCTGGTGGTGAGGCAGGTAGCCAGCGTCCTGGCGGGCTATTTCCGGGCGGGAATCCCTGTCCTCGCGTTCAACGCCCGCTACGACTTCACCGTGCTTGCCCGGGAGGGCATGCGGTACGGCGTCTCTACTCCGGATGCTCGTCCGGTCCTCGATCCGTGGGTGATGGACAAGCAGGCAGACCGCTATCGTCCGGGGAAACGCACCCTGTCCGCAATGTGTGAGCACTACGGCGTGGAGTTGCTCAACGCGCATACGTCGACGGCGGACGCTGCCGCCACGCTCGCAGTCGGGTCGAAGCTTGCCCAGCGTTTTGAGCACCTCCGCCGCCCGGCTGCCGAACTGCACGGATCACAGATCAGGTGGGCTCGAGGGCAGGCGGCGAGCCTGCAGGAGTATCTGCGACGCATGGATCCGTCTGCGGCTGTCGAAGGCCAGTGGCCGGCAATTGCCTGCTGATCGTGCCTCCAAAGAATTGCTCCCCAAGGAGGTTCGTCGCAGATTCTTCGATTTTCCGGGTTGATTTGCTTCCCACTCCACCGAGGCCGTGAGGAGCAGCACCAAATTTCAGTCGGATCTTTCAACCGTGGCACAATTGCATGGCGTCCAATCTTTCCAGCCGACTGTCGGCACGTGGAAAGACAATCCATCGGACTCCTCCCAAAGCATCAGACAGATGCCTCTTCCATGTTCATCGGAGTTACGGACACCGCAGAGACCCTGCGATTCCAACCTGCACGAGGACCAATGATTACAGTCACCAACCTGCGCAAGACCTATCGTCAGGGTGAGCGGACCGTTACCGCGCTCGACGACGTTTCTCTCTCCGTTCCTAGGGGGTCGATCCACGGAATCGTCGGTCATTCCGGCGCAGGCAAGTCCACCCTGGTCCGCTGCCTGACACTCCTTGACCGGCCCACTTCGGGCTCGGTCGTCATTGATGACCGCGAACTCACCAACGTCAAGGATTCGGAGGTGCGCTCTGCGCGCCGGCGGATTGGAATGGTCTTCCAGCACGCCAACCTCATGGATTCACGCACTGCCGCGCAGAATGTGGCCCATCCGCTTGAGCTCGTGAAAACTCCTAAAGCAGCGATCAGCCGCAAAGTCTCTGAACTACTCTCGCTGGTGGGGCTGGCCGAGTTCGCGGACGCCTACCCCTCCCAACTGTCGGGCGGGCAGAAACAGCGGGTGGGAATAGCGCGGGCGCTTGCCTCGGACCCGGATGTTCTGCTTTGCGACGAGCCCACATCCGCGCTGGATCCGGCAACAACGGAAGACATCCTGACGCTCATCCGGAACCTCACGCAGACGCTCAACCTCACGGTTCTTGTCATCACCCACGAGATGCATGTGGTCAAGCGCATCTGCGATTCGGTCTCCCTTTTGGAACGCGGCCGGATCGTGGAGCATGGGCCGCTGCAGCAGGTTGTGGCCAGCCGGACAGGTTCTCTCGGCAAGTCGCTGATGCCGCTTCCATCCGGCGTCGTGAAGAAGGATCTTCCCGAACTTGAACTTCTCCTCGTCGGAGAAACCGCCACCGCGCCGATCCTCTCCGAGCTCACGCGCCGCTTCGACGCCAATGTGAATGTCATCGCAGGCACAGTCGAAACGCTTGGCGGCAGCCGCTTCGGACGGCTACGTGTCGAGGTCGACTCCCCGCATCCCATTACGGAGATCACGGAATACCTGGAGACCGCCGGCGTACATGTGGAGGTGGCGGCATGAACGTCCTGAGTGATCTGTTCAACAATCCCGGCATCACCGAAGCCCTGCCCGAGGAATTCGTGGCCACCCTGCAAATGGTGGGCATCTCCGGGTTCTTCACGCTCCTGGTCGGCCTGCCGCTGGGCGTATTCCTGCACACCAGTGCGCCGGGAGGCCTGCGGCCGATGCCGGTCGTCAACCGCATCGTCAGCGACATCGTCGTCAACATCACGCGATCCATTCCCTTCGCCATCCTCATGGTGTCCCTGATCCCGCTTGCTCGCTTCCTCACCGGCTCCTCAATCGGACCGGTAGCCGCGTCAGTATCCCTCAGCATCGGTGCGATCCCGTTCTTCGCCCGTCTGGTGGAGACAAGCCTGCGCGATGTTGCCTCAGGGAAAATCGATGCCGCACTCGTCATGGGTTCCACCCGGATGCAGGTGATCACCAAGGTGCTCATCGCCGAGGCGCTCCCGTCGCTGATTGCCGCCTTCACCACAACGCTTGTGACGCTTGTAGGTTACTCAGCGATGGCAGGAATCATCGGTGGCGGCGGCCTTGGTCGGCTCGCGTACAACTACGGCCTCCAGCGCTTCGACACCGCCGTGATGGTGGTGATCATCGTGATCATCGTTGCCATCGTCCAGATCATCCAGCTGATCGGCGACCGGCTCGCCCAGCGCGTGGATCACCGCACGGCAGCTACTGCCGGTGTACGCCGCCGCAGGCGCTCCCGCGGGCAGGAAGTCGTGAACGGCGTCCTCGGCTCTTGACCACCCATTTGTCCCGCCCAGCAGCGGACGACGACGGCCGGTAGCCGCCAGCCGTCACCCCTCCGGCGCACGCCTGACGAAGGCATGGCCGGTACTACGAAAGGAACGCACGAATTCATGCGTAAGCAGTTCTCGCTGGCAGCCGCCGGGCTCGCCGCACTTCTCACCCTCTCTGCCTGCGGCGCAGGCAACGACGCTCCGGCTGCCGTCGAATCGCTCGACCCGGCCAACCCGGAGACGATCGCGGTCGGTGCCAGCCCGGTGCCGCACGCACAGATTCTCGAGTTCGTCCGCGACAACCTCACCGAGGGATCCGGCATCGAGCTCGATATTCAGGAGTTCGACGACTACACGACTCCGAACATCGCACTGAGCGAGGGCGATCTGGATGCGAACTACTTCCAGCACCTGCCGTACTTCGAGAGCCAGGTCGAGAGCCAGGGCTACGACTTCGCGCACGGTGAGGGCGTCCACATCGAGCCCTACGCCGCCTTCTCGGAGAAGCACGACGACATCTCGGCCGTTCCCGACGGCGGCCGCGTTGCCATCACCAACGACCCCTCCAACCAGGCACGGGCGCTGACCCTGCTTCAAGAGGCGGGCCTGCTGGAGAACATCGAGGCCGATGCTTCGGTCCTCGCGCTAACCGACGAGCAGAACCCGAAGGGCCTTGAGTTCGTTGAGAACCAGCCCGAGCTGCTGCTTAATGACCTGCAGGACCCCACGGTCGACCTTGCCATCATCAACGGCAACTACATCCTTGACGCAGGCCTGAGCACCGAGGACGCGCTCGTGGTCGAGTCCGTCGAGGAGAACCCGTACGCCAACTTCCTGGCGTGGAACACGTCCTCGGAAGGCGATGCACGCATCGCCAAGCTCGAGGAGCTGCTGCACTCACCTGAGGTCAAGCAGTACATCGAGGAGACCTGGCCCAGCGGTGACGTAACCCCGGCCTTCTAGGCTACGGCCGTATAGGTAGCTCCGGCTGCACGTAACGGCTATGAAGAGGCCGGCGGTCCCCCTGAGGGGCCGCCGGCCTTTTCGTTGTCTTCGCCGAATGCACCTTCGGTTAGACGCCCGAGGGCGTGGCCCCGGCGGTGGCGGCGGCCCGGGCCGCTGCCGGCAATGCGTCGAAGATGCGTTGCATGGCTTCGTCGTCGTGGGCTGATGAAAGGAACCAGGCCTCAAAAACCGAGGGCGGCAGGTACACGCCGGATTCGAGCATGGAGTGGAAGAACGGTGCGTACCGGAAGGACTCCTGTGCCTGCGCATCGGCGTAGTTGGATACTCCCCGCTCGGCGGTGCCGAACGCGATGCTGAACAGGTTTCCGGCGCGCTGCACGGAGTGGTCAACGCCGGCACGGTCCAGCTCAGCGGATACGGCAGCGGACAGCTCGAGGGAGCGCGCGTCGATGTGCTGATAGACCTCATCCGTTGCGTGAGTCAGCTGGGCCACACCGGCCGCCATGGCCAGCGGGTTCCCCGACAGGGTGCCGGCCTGGTAGACCGGCCCGAGTGGCGCGAGGTACTCCATGATGTCCGCGCGGCCGCCGAGGGCTGCAGCCGGCAGGCCGCCGCCGATCACCTTCCCGAAGGTCAACAGGTCGGGAGTCCAACCCTCGCCGCGCCCGGTGAGTCCCCAGTAGCCGCCCGGTCCTACACGGAACCCGGTCAGGACTTCGTCGACGATGAGCAGAGCCCCGTGCTCGGAGGTAATCCGGGAAAGCGCGGCGTTGAAGCCCGGCGCGGGCTCCACCACGCCCATGTTCGCGGGAGCAGCTTCGGTGATCACCGCTGCAATGGAGGAGCCGTGCTCCGCAAAAGCCTTTTCGACGGCGTCGACGTCGTTGTAGGGCAGGACCAGAGTCTCCGCCGCCGTCGCCTCGGTTACGCCCGCAGACCCGGGAAGGGCAAGGGTAGCCACACCGGAACCGGCTGCCGCGAGCAGCCCGTCCAGGTGCCCGTGGTAGCAGCCGGCGAACTTTACGATCAGGTTCCGGCCCGTGTACCCGCGCGCAAGGCGAACGGCGGTCATGGTGGCTTCGGTGCCGGTCGAGACCATCCGGAGGCGCTCGACGGCGGGAACCCGCTCCCGGACCAGCTGCGCCAGATCCGCTTCAGCCGGGGTGGAGGCTCCAAACGAGAGGCCCCGGTCCACGGCGGAGTGGACTGCCTCAAGCACTGCGGGGTGCGCGTGCCCCAGGAGCGCCGGACCCCAGGAACAGACCAGGTCGACGTAGCGGCGGCCGTCTGCATCCGTGACGTAAGCACCCTCGGCGGATACCAGGAACCGTGGCGTACCCCCAACGGAGCCGAACGCGCGGACCGGCGAGTTGACCCCGCCTGGGAGGAGCGACTGTGCGCGGGCGAAAAGCTCTTCGGAAGTTGTCATTTACTCGTTCTCCTTCAGCCAGGTGGCCAGTTCGGCTGCCCAGTAGGTCAAAATAATTTGGGCTCCGGCCCGCTTGATTCCAAGTACCGATTCTTCGATTGCCCGGCGGCGGTCAATCCAGCCGTTCGCGGCGGCCGCCTCGATCATGGCGTACTCACCGGAGATCTGGTAGGCCGCGACGGGCACCGGGGACATGGCCGCAACATCGGCAACGATGTCCAGGTAGCTCATGGCGGGCTTCACCATGACCATGTCGGCACCCTCTTCGAGGTCCAGCTGCACCTCAAGGAGAGCTTCCCGGCGGTTTGCGGCGTCCATCTGGTAGGTCCGGCGATCGCCCTGCAACTGTGAGTCAACCGCTTCGCGGAAGGGTCCGTAGAACGCGGAGGCGTATTTCGCGGCATAGGCCAGCACACCGGTGTCCTGATGTCCGGCCGCGTCAAGCGCGCGTCGGATGACCCCGACCTGGCCGTCCATCATGCCCGAGGGGCCGAGGACGTGGGCTCCGGCGTCGGCCTGCGCTACGGCCATCCGGGCATAGAGCTCAAGGGTTGCATCGTTGTCCACGGCACCGTCCGCGGACAGCACACCACAGTGGCCGTGGTCGGTGAACTCATCAAGGCAGACATCGCTCATGACGACCAAATCATCGCCCACCTCCGCCCGCACGTCGGCGATGGCCCTGTTCAACACGCCCTCCGGATCCAGCCCGGCGCTACCGGTTGCATCGCGGTGTGCGGGGATTCCGAAAAGCATGATCCCACCGACTCCCAGGGCAGCAGCTTCGGCGGCTGCCCGCTTGAGGGTGTCGCTGGTGTGCTGGACCACTCCGGGCATGGAACTTATCGCGACGGGATTGTCGAGACCCTCGCGGATGAAGGCCGGCAGGATGAGCTCGGCGGCGCTGAGCCGGTGCTCGGCGGTGAGCCGCCGGATCGCGGCGGTCGAGCGGAGCCTGCGTGGGCGGTGTTGGGGAAAGCTCACGGGTTACCTTTTCTTCCGTTGATGAGCGACGGCGGCAGCCACCGCGTCTGCGATGCCGGCTGGACCCGGCATTGAGGCGACGGCATCGATCCTGAGCCCAAGCTTCGCGGCGTCTTGTGCGGTACGGCGGCCGATTGCAGCTGTGGCCACATGCCCGGGCAACTGTCCCATCATGGCATGCAGTCGCCCGGCGACGCTGGGCGAGGTCAGTACGACGGCGTCAATCGCACCGCCCCTGAGGCCGGCAGCGAGTTCCCCGCTGCTGAGCATGCCGTCAGGCTCATGGCTGTCGGATGGTTCTGCAGTGTGCGGTGCTTTGATGCGGAGATCGGCCGCGGCCGGATAGTCGACCGTTGCGTAGGCTGACACCGCGTCCACGGTCCAGCCACGATCTGCCAGGCCCGCGCGAAGGGTGTCTGCCGCGATCTCGGACTGCGGCAGCAGCGCGCGCGGGGTTCCTGCCCGTGGGGTTCCTTCCGGCAGTACGGACAGCAGTCCCACCGCTGACTGGTCCTGCTCAGGCACAAGGTCGACGACGACGCCAACGCGCTCGAGCTCCCTCTGGGTGGCTGCGCCCACCGCTGCCACCCGAGCCGGTGCCAACAACACGGGGAGGCTGAACCCGAGTGCCTCGGCGCGCTGAGCGAGCACCCGCACGGTGGTCACGCTGGTCAGGAGGACCCAGTCATAGGTTGACGCCGCGCGGAGCCGGTCGTCTAGCGTGGACGTATCCGCGGGCAGTTCCCAGTCAATGAGGGGTACGTTCAGCACCCTGGCTCCGCGGCGACCCAGCTCGGCGGCCATTTCCGAAGCCCGCTCAGGGTTGCGCAGCAGGGCCACCGTTACCCCCGAGAGATCGGGGGCTGGATCAGATGGCGTCATGAATCCGCGCTGAGCCCGGCGATCTCTGCTGCACCGGCAGCCAGCAGTTCCTCGGCCAGGGCGATGCCGAGGGCTGCGGCCCCGGATTCGGTCAGGTGCGGCGTCGTCTGTCCACGCCGAAGCAGACGGCTCCCGTCCGCGCTGCAGACCACAGCTTCGAGGGCGAGGACGCCGTCTTCCGTGCCGGCAAGCGCACCGATGGGTGCGGTGCAGCCGGCTTCGAGCCGCCGGAGCAGAGCACGCTCGGCGGTCACCGCGAGACGGGTGGGCTCATGGTCGTAGAGCCGAAGGGCCTCGGCGAACTGCGACTCGCCGGCGTCGGCCGTGCGGCACTCGATGGCAAGGGCACCCTGCCCGGGAGCCGGCAGCATGAGCGCCGGGTCCAGGTACTCCGTGATCAGGTTCTGGCGGCCAAGGCGGAAGAGCCCGGCGGCGGCCAGCACGACGGCGTCGAGGTCGCCCGGTCCGCCTTCGACCAGTCCGGCCACCCGGCCGAGCCTGGTGTCCACGTTGCCGCGGATGTCGATCACGGTCAGGTCGGGGCGAGCCGACCGCAACTGGGCGGCACGGCGCGGAGATCCGGTTCCGACACTCGCGCCCCCGGGTAGTTCGGCCAGCGTCAGCCCGTCCCGTGCGCACAGCGCATCGCGGGTATCGACCCGTTCAGGGATCGCCGCGACAACCAGCCCTTCTGCCTGCGTGGTGGGCAGATCCTTGAGGGAATGCACCGCGACGTCGCAGGTCTTGGCGAGCAGGGCCTCCCGAAGAGCCGTGACGAAGACGCCCGTTCCACCGATCTGGGACAGGGAAGCCCGGTTCACGTCACCGGTTGTACTCACGCGTACCAGTTCGTAGCCGAAGCCGCCGAGCCCGGCCAGGCTCTCGGCCACAGTGGTGGTCTGGGTCAGGGCAAGCGCGCTGGCCCGCGTCCCGACGAGGACCGGATCGGTCATGCCCGCTCTTCTTCAGGCAGGCCCACCGTGGAATCGGCCCCCGCGATAGTCGGCTTCTCCCCGCGCTTGTTGGCGCAGCAGTTCGGCCGGCATACGTCGTACCAGGGGCCGAGGTCCGTGGTGGCCGGACGGTCGAGGATGGTGTTGTCGGCGGTGCGTTCGCTCACCAGGTCGATGAGGCCTGCCACGAACTTGTCATGGGTACCGGGAGTCGGGACGCGCTCGGCAACAAGGCCGAGCTCCGCGCAGGTCTCCAACGCCTCGGTATCCAGGTCCCAGACAACCTCCATGTGGTCGCTGACGAACCCCAGCGGAACGATCACCACACCCTTGGCACCCGTTGCTGCCAGATCGCCTAGTGCGTCGTTGATGTCAGGCTCGAGCCACGGAATATGCGGTGCTCCAGAACGGGACTGGTAAACCAGCGACCATTCGCAGCCCGCAGCCTCGGGAACCCGGTCCAGTACCGCCTGGGCGGTAGCGAGGTGCTGCGCGACGTAGGCGCCGTCTTCGAGGGCCGGGCCGCCGTCGTCGTTGCGGGGACCTGCCGCTTCAGCATCAGCCGTGGGAATGGAGTGCGTGGCGAACATGATGTGGATCGGAGCGTCCCCATCGCCGGCGGCGACGAGGCGGTCCCGGACCGACTTGAGTCCGTTGGTCACACCCTCGACAAAAGGCTCCACGAATCCAGGGTGGTCGAAGTACTGGCGGACCTTGTCCACTTCGAGCTGCCCGTCCAGGCCTGTTTCCACCAGGGCCATGCCGAGGTCTTCGCGGTACTGGCGGCAGCTGGAGTAACAGGAGTAAGCACTCGTGGTGACGGCGAGCAGCCGGCGATGGCCGGCGTCGTACGCTTCCTTGAGGGTGTCGGCGATGAACGGAGCCCAGTTCCGGTTGCCCCAAAGCACCGGCAGTTCGATGCCGCGCCGGGCAAGCTCCGCCTCCATGGCGGCCTTGAGCTCGCGGTTCTGCTGGTTGATCGGGCTGATGCCGCCGAACGCACGGTAGTGGTGCGAGACCTCCTCGAGCCGCTCATCCGGGATTCCGCGTCCGCGGGTCACGTTGCGGAGGAAGGGGATGACGTCGTCCTGGCCCTCGGGTCCGCCGAAGGACGCAAGCACAATCGCGTCGTACTTCTTCGGCGCCATCCGGCCGTTCTCGTCTACCCCGTCGAGCGGGTGGAAAGTGTGGGTGCTCATCGCAGGACCTCTGCTGCTTCCTTGGCGTCGATGCGCCGGCCGGTGTAGAAGGGTACTTCCTCGCGGACGTGGCGGCGCGCCTCGGTTTCGCGAAGGTGACGCATCAGGTCGACCAGGTCAACCAGATCCGGGGCTTCAAGCGCAAGGATCCATTCCCAGTCGCCGAGAGCGAAGGAGGAGACGGTGTTGGAGATTACCTGCGGGTACTGGCGCCCCTTCATGCCGTGGTCGTAGAGCATCTCGCGGCGCTCCTCGGTGGGAAGGATGTACCAGTCGTACGAACGCACGAACGGGTAGACACACACCCACGTAGACGGCTCCACCCCGCGGGCGAACGCCGGAGAGTGGCTCTTGGAGAACTCTGCATCACGGTGCACGCCCATCGCGGACCACACGATGTCCGTGCCGTCGAACGTGGCAGTGCGGCGCAGGGTGCGAACCGCGGCCTGGAGTTTTTCCGGCTGGGGACCGTGCAGCCACACCATGACATCGGCATCGGCCCGCATGGAAGAAACGTCGTACAGTCCGCGGACAGTCACGCCGGATGCAGCCAGGTCCGAGATAGCCGACTCGAGTGCGACGCCGTCGTCAGGGGTTCCGGACCCTCGCTTGAACACAGTCCAGAGCGTGTAGAACTGGGACGTTCCGGCGTCGTTGCTGCTCTGGGTGGAATGGGTAGTGGAGGTACTCTGCCCGTAGTCGGGGCCCGCGTTCTCGCTCATGAATCCAGTCTGCTCCTGTCCTCAGGCAAATAAGAAATCAGCGGCTTCTACAGCCTGTAGAAGGTTATCAATGTCACACACCGACGTCAGTATGCGTCCAGCAGGCGTCGGGCGAGAGCGGACGCACGGTCCCGCGCATTGTCGATTACTGACACCAGTCCCGTGCCGGCAAGCCAGGCGCCCACGACCTCGAGCCCGCGCTCATCGGCCGTGGCCGCCCGAACCCGGGCAATCCGGTCGCGGTGCCCGATCGTTGCGTGCGGAAGGGCGTTGTTCCACCGGACGACGTCCCAGTCGACGACGTCGGCCTGCCCGATCCGCACATCCAGCAGCAGCGACGCATCATGCAGTGCTGCCGAGAACAGCGCGTCGTCGGCAACCTGGGCGGTGGTGTCGGAGGCACGCCCGTAGGAGAGGCGCACCACGTGGTTTCCCGGACCCGCTTTGTCTGCAAGCCATGGCCACTTCGCGGTGGCGTGCGTGAGCGCCTTGGCCCGTACCCCGGGAGTCCCCTCTCCGACAAGCACCCCGGTGCCGCGAGGGGCTGCGTCGAGCTGGGGAACGTCCACAACCAGGCTCACCAGCGCGACGTCGGGAACCACCTCCGGCCGGTCCCTTGCCAGCTGGGGCAGCGTCGGTGAAAGCAGGTCGACGGCGGTGGGACCGTCCACGGCCACTATCACCGCGTCCGCCTCCAGGGTCCGGGAGTCGGTTACCACGGTCCACCCGTCGGGGCGGCGGGTGAGCGTGCGGACCGGCTCGGACGCCAGGAGGTTCGCGCCATCGCGCTTGAGCACGTCCACCAGGGCCGCGGGAAGCTGGTGCATTCCGCCGTCGAGTCCAGCGACGGTTGAACCGGCCGGGGCCGCTTGCCGCATCGCACCGACGGCGGCACCCAGCGACCCGTGCCTGCGCATGGCGGCGCGGAGGCCGGGTACGGCGGAGTCCACGTCGAGGTCGTCGGGGTCGGCAGACAGCACGCCGCCGACGACGGGAGCCACCAGCCGGGTCAGCACCTCGGACCCCATCCGCGCCCGGACCACCGCACCCAAACTCAGTTCGGACTGGTTCAGCAACGAGCCGAGGGGCAGCGCGCGGTCCAGCGCCGCACGCACGCTGGCGGCACGGCCGATCAGGCGTGTGATGTCGGGGTCGCGGACGTCGGCGGGAATCCCAAGTACCCCGGATATCGGCAGCGGGGCCGCCATCCGTCCGCCGTCCGGCGCAGGCAACTGCAGCCAGGCACCGGCCGGGTTCGGAGTCCGGATCCGGTCCCCCAGTCCGAGTTCGCGGGCGAGGGCAGGGACAGTGTCCGCGCGCGTCGAGAACGACTCCGCACCGGCGTCGAGCGTGAGGCCCGCCAACGAATGGGGGGCAACCGAGCCGCCGAAGTCGGGCGATGCCTCAAGCACGGTCACGGCAAGTCCGGCAGCGGCGAGTTCGCGCGCCGAGCAGAGACCGGCCATGCCTCCGCCGACGACGACCACCGAGGCCGGAGTCGTCGTCGTGCTTTTGCCGGCCCTGCTGCTCTGGCTACCCCGGCTCATCGCTTGGGCGGCACCGAGTGAACGAGCGAAACGACACGGGTGAGAACGTCGGGATCGGCTTCAGGCGGAACTCCATGACCGAGGTTCACAACGTGACCAGGAGCCGATGATCCGGCGTCGAGGACCTCGCGGACGTGGGCCTCGAGGACGTCCCACGGCGCGGACAGCAGGGCGGGATCGATATTGCCTTGGAGCGCAACGCTTCCGCCAAGCCGGCGGTTCGCCTCATCAAGCGGGAGCCGGTAATCGACTCCGACAACGTCGACGCCGACGTCCCGCATCGCCACGAGCAACTCGGACGTTCCGGTGCCGAAGTGCACCAGCGGCGCACCGCAGTCGCGCACGTGGTCAAGGGCCCGGGACGACGCCGGCGCCACGTGGCGCACATAGTCGGCCAGTCCGAGGGAGCCGGCCCAGGAGTCGAAAAGCTGGCCGGCGCTCGCTCCGGCCTCAAGCTGGGCTCGAAGGAAAAGCCCCGATGCGTCGGCCGCCCACTCGGTCAGGGCCCGCCAGGCTGAAGGGTCAGCGTGCATCATCGTGCGCGGACCCAAGTGGTCACGGGAGGGACGCCCCTCGACCATGTAGGCCGCGAGGGTGAACGGGGCGCCGGCGAAGCCGATCAGCGGAGTGTTCCCCAGTTCAGCCACTGTGCGCGCCACGGCTTCCCGGATGGGTTCCAGGGATACGGCACGGAGCTCCGGCAGTGCGGCGACGTCGGCCGCCGTTCGGACGGGCTTGCCGAGCACAGGTCCCACGCCCGGAACGATGTCGACGTCGACTCCCGCCAGCTTGAGCGGGATGACGATGTCGGAGAAGAAGATGGCGGCATCGACGTCGTGCCGACGTACCGGCTGCAACGTAATCTCTGCAGCCATGGCCGGGTCCAGGCAGGCATCGAGCATGGCCGTACCTTCACGCAGCGCACGGTACTCAGGCAACGAGCGACCGGCCTGCCGCATGAACCAGACGGGGCGCCGGGCAGGGGTCTTGCCGCGGTAGGCCTGGATGAGCGGGGACTCCGAAGTCCTGCCGTCGGAGAGCGGATGAGTTGCGCTGAGGGTCATAGGGTTGATTCTGCCGAAGTTCGTCCAGTTCGGATAATTGCACCTGCCGGGCGCAGCGGCGTGGGTGGCCGACATCACGGTGGCGTGCAAAATTCTGAGAGCTGTGGAAAAACCCCGAAATTTCGCGGAAAAGCGCCACTTCTGTGGACTTGGAGAAACCTTGCAGGTTAGGTTGACCTATTAGGGCTGAGGCGGGGCGCTTGGCTATGCTGGAAGGGCTGTGAATTACTTTTCCTTGGTCGCGACCCACTCGGATATCGATCTGGAGACGGTAGCCCGCCTTAGCGTCGGGGCGTCCCAGGTCGCTTCTTCCGCGCTTCAGGACAGCCCGGCGCTGACTGGAGCGGTAACGCTCGCCACCTGCAACAGGTTTGAGATCTACGGCGAGGCAGCCTCCGAGCAGGACGTCGAAGCCGCACGGGCCTCCCTCATCACAGCTATCAGCGAGCAGTCCGGACTGCCCAAGAGCACCGTCTCTGATTCCTTCGCCACCCTGACCGGCCAGGAAGTTCCCCGCCACCTGTTCAGCGTAAGCTCCGGCCTGGATTCCGCAGTGGTCGGCGAGCGCGAGATCGCCGGCCAGGTACGCCGCGCACTGATTGAATCCCAGGGCACCGGCACGGCCAGCGGCGGCCTCGTCCGCCTCTTCCAGGCAGCATCGCGGACAGCGCGCGACGTCGGCGCCCAGACCGCGCTCGGTGCACGGGGACGTTCGATCGTCTCGGTCGCACTCGACCTTGCGTCCGATCTGGCCGGCAACCCGGAACTGTCCGACAAGGCAGTAGTCATCTTCGGTACCGGTGCCTACGCCGGCGCAACCATGGCCCTGCTGCGCGAGCGCGGCTGCACGGACATCTCGGTTTACTCACCATCGGGCCGCGCAGAGAGCTTCGTCGCGACCCGCGGCGGTGCGGCGCTGTCCGAGGAGACATTGCCGGCTGCTTTGACCCGGGCCGACGTCGTCATCGGCTGCAGCGGAAGCGAGCGCCGCGTGAGCGCCGATGATGTGCGCCGACTGCGGGAGGGCGTGGACCGCACCCTTGTCATCGTCGACCTCGCACTGAGCCACGACTTCGATCCCGAGGTCGACATGGTGGAGAACGTTGAACTCATCACCCTGGAATCGGTTCGCCTCGCGGCGCCCGAGGAGCAGGCAGAGTCGCTGCGCCAGGCCGGGGATCTGGTCTCAAAGGCTGCCGAGTCATTCCAGGAGCAGGTGAACGCCCGTTCGGTCGACGCGTCGATCGTTGCACTGCGCAAGCACACTCACCAGGTGCTTGAGGCTGAAATGGCACGCGTTCGGGCGCAGCACGGCTGCACCGCCGCGGCCGAGGAAGTGGAATTCGCGCTCCGGCGGATGGTACGGCAGTTGCTGCACATCCCCACGGTCCGGGCACGTCAGCTTGCGGCAGAGGGACGCCAGGAGGACTACACAGCGGCCCTCGAAGCGCTGTACGGAATTGAGCCTGAACAGGCGGTCGCCCCCGCTGCCACGTCCGAGCAGGCCTGCCCGGCACATCAGGCACAGGTCGATTCAGCCTGACTCAGGTTGGCCCGAACCGCACAGTCAGTAGACAGGCTTATTCGGCTCCACATCGCTGATCCAGCGCAGGATTCCGCCATCCACGTTGTAAGCCTTGCGTGCTCCTTGCTGACGAAGGAAACGCACCACATTGGCTGAGCGCCCTCCCGCCTTGCAGTGGACGTACATCTCCCGCTCCGGATCCAGCTGGACCTCGCCATTCAATACTCGGTTTTGGGGAACGAGTGTCGATCCGTCGATCCGGACGATCTCGTACTCCCCCGGCTCCCTCACGTCAATCAGGTCGAAGTCACGCGCACCGGCTGAGCGGTCCCTGAGGAGTTCCTCCAGCTGTTGGACGGTAACGGTGGGAAGCTCTTCCTCGTCCTTGGTGGTGACAGGAGTTAGCCCGCAGAAGGCCTCGTAGTCCGATAGTTCAGTCACAGGCGCTGCTGAGGGGTCGCGCCGTACACGCAGTTCCCGCCACGTCATGTCCAGCGCATTGAAGATGAGCACGCGGCCGAGGAGCGTGGTTCCGATGCCGGTGATCAGCTTGATCGCCTCATTCACCATGACCGACCCGATCTGGGCGCAGAGCACCCCGAGTACTCCGCCTTCCGCACAGGAAGGAACGGCACCTGGCGGTGGCGCCTCCGGGTACAGATCCCGATAGCTGGGACCATGTTTGGCCCAGAAGACGCTGACCTGCCCGTCGAAGCGCAGAATTGAGCCCCAGACATACGGTTTGCCCAGGATCTCGGCGGCATCGCTCACCAGGTAACGGGTTGCGAAGTTGTCCGTGCCATCCAGGATCAGGTCGTAGCCCGCGAAGATGTCCAGCGCGTTTCCCGCGTCCAGTCTCACCTCGTGGCGGATGACCTGTACATGCGGGTTGAGTTCAAGGATGCTCTGCTCGGCCGAACGCGCTTTCTCCTGGCCGATATTGCTCACGCCGTGAATCACCTGCCGCTGGAGATTGGAGACATCGACGACGTCGTCGTCCACGATTCCCAGCGTCCCCACGCCCGCTGCCGCCAGGTAGAGCAGGGCGGGCGATCCCAGCCCACCGGCTCCGATCACAAGCACCCTCGCATTCTTGAGCCGCTTCTGGGCTTCAAGTCCGAACTCGGGAAGAATCAGGTGCCGCGAATAGCGTTCGGTCTCCTCCCTCGTCAGCTCTGGGTGCGGGTCTACGAGCGGACCAGGTACAGCAGTCGGAGAGCTCATGCTTCAATGTATGCCCCTCAAGGCCGATACATGCAATGCAACTTCAGGCAAGACTTCCGGACAGCAACCCAAGCGCAATGAATCGGGCGGCTTTCGGTCCGTTGACGCAGTGCACAGGTAGACTGGGAGCCCGTCGATCAGGCGGACCTGTTGGCGAGAGCCCGACGACCAAGACAGAGACCAAAACAGATATCAAAGACAAGATTCAGCACACAGACGAAAGCCCAGGAACGTGAGCTCAGAGGCACCGGCAAGCGGAAAGGCCGTTAGGCTTCCCCGTGACGAGCGGCGACGGCAGCTGCTGCGCGCCGCTCATGAGGTGTTCGTCGCGAACGGCTACCACGGTGCCGCCATGGACGAGATCGCCGAAGTGGCGCACGTGAGCAAGCCTGTGCTGTACCAGCACTTCCCGGGGAAGCGCGAGCTTTACCTGGCCCTGTTGGAGAATCATCTTGCGTCCCTGACCGATCTGCTGGTGGAAGCCATTCGGTCAACCACGGACAACAAGCAGCGCGTGCACGCGACCATGCGTGCCTACTTCCAGTTCATCGCCCAGGACAGTCAGGCACACCGCATCGTCTTCGAGTCCGACCTCAACAACGACCCTGATGTCAGCCGAAGGCTCGAAGCGTTCAACGCACACTTTGCGGATGAGATCGCCGGTGTCATTGCCGGCGACACCAGGCTCTCCCATCTTGAAGCTACGCTCCTTGGCCGTGCAATGGCAGGCATGGCGCAGGTCAGTGCCCGTTACTGGCTGGAGACGGACGGCAGCCTGGACATCGATGCCGCTGCTGAACTCATTTACCGTTTAGCTTGGCGCGGAATCAGTCGGTTCCCCAAGGAAATCTGAGTTACATTTCCCTTAGTCTGCTGGCGCGGCACGTTCCCGCCATGCACGTTTCCGCTCACCCAACAGGAAGGCCTGACCGTGGAGATCAAGATCGGCGTCCAGAACGTCAACCGTGAGATTGTCCTGGAATCGAACCAGACCGCTGACGAGGTGGCAGAGATCGTCAGCAAAGCCATGAACGGCGGTGCCGAGCTGCGACTGTCGGACTCCAAGGGCCGTCAGGTGATTGTCCCTTCAGCTGTTCTGGGCTACGTGGAAATCGGCGAAAGCGAGTCGCGCCGTATTGGTTTCGGCGCCCTCTAGCCCACACCCTCCAGCTGATAAGGATGCTGCAGTGGTTTCCCTGATCGTGGTCGCCGGGGTGTCAGTATTCATCGGGTTTCTAGCCTCGTTGATAGACCCTCGGCACCACCGCTACGGACTACTGCTGCTGCCCGCGGCAGCCCTTGTCTCAGCCCTTCTCACCTGGATAATCCTGCAGTTCACGGGATTGGGCTATCATCCGGATCTGTTCTGGCTGGCCTGGCTCCTGCCGCTGATCGTGGCGGCAGGAGTCACGGCCGGCACAGCCTGGTGGTTCGGCCGCCACAGGGAGCAGGCTGACCAGGCGGCTATGACGGCAATCCTCAAGCGGCGCTGAGTATCGCCGCATAACGCGCTTTCAAAGGTCGGCCCGGCCCTCGAATGATGAGGATGCCAGGGCATGTTCGCGCTTCGGTATCCTGCCCGCCCGTGCCGCAAGCCTGCCGGCAATCACCGCGTGGCGGAAAGCACTTGCCATCGCAACCGGATCCTGGGCCCTGGTGACAGCGGTAGCCAGCAGAACGGCGTCGCACCCAAGTTCCATTGCAAGGGCCGCATCCGATGCGGTGCCGATCCCGGCGTCGAGCACTACCGGAACCGATGCCCGGGACACGATCAGTTCGATGTTGTGCGGATTCAGGATCCCCAGTCCGGTACCGATCGGAGCTCCCAGCGGCATCACAGCGGCCGCGCCGAGCTGCTCCAGGCGGAGGGCGAGCACCGGATCGTCATTGGTGTAGGCGAACACGGTAAAGCCCCGCCCGACGAGCTGCTCCGTTGCCTCCACCAGTTCGACGGCGTCGGGCAGCAGCGTCTGCTCATCCGCAATAACTTCCAGCTTCACCCAGTTCGTCTCCAGCGCCTCCCTGCCCAGTTCGGCGGTCAGCACTGCCTCCCGGGCCGTGAAGCAGCCCGCGGTGTTAGGCAGGATTCTCATCCCCTGTCCCTCAAGCAACTGGAACAGACTAGCGCCCGCTTGTGGCGTGTAGCGCCGCATGGCCACCGTCGTCAGCTCTGTGCCCGAGGCCGCCAGTGCTTCGCCCAGTCCGTCCACGCTGGGAGCTCCCCCCGTCCCCATGATCAGTCGGGATGCGAGCGCTATCCCGTCGATCACCAGCGGGTCAGCGGGCTGGGGTGCCAAGTTCTCCTGCACCTTAAAGTTCCCCTGCACGTTAGTGTTTTCCTGCACGTTAGTGTTTTCCTGCAACTCAGCCTCCCTGTACTGCTGTGACGAGTTCGATGTCGTCGCCATCGGCCAACTGCAGGCCCGCCCACTGGCTGCGCGGCACCACTGTGGCATTCACCGCGACGGCCACGCCAAGACGGGCTCCGTCTGCAGGCTGCCCGGACGGCGCCAGGGGCCTGCCGGTATGTTCTGCGACCAGCTGAAGCAGGTCGGCAGCCGCCGTCGATAGCGTTTCGCCGTTCACCGTAACGGTGCGGGCGGCCTGTACTTGTTGAGTGCTCATACACTTCCCTTCTGGAACCTGTCGGGCCGGTACCGCTCATGGCCTGCCGGCAGCGGCTTGCCTTCCGCAAGATCAATGCAAGCGGCCGCCGCAGCGGGGGTCAGCAGCACCCCGTGCCGGAAGAAGCCTGTGGCCACGATGAGGCCGTCGTTTCCCGGGACACAGCCCATCAGCGGCGCGTTGTCCGGCGTGCCCGGACGGGCCCGGCAAAGCACTTCCTCCAGCTCAAGTTCTGCTACGGCCGGAATCAACTGCTGCGCATCCCGGAGCAGCTGATAGACACCGCCCGCGGACACCGCACCGCTGCCGTCCTCCCTCATTGTGGCGCCGATAACCACTGTCCCGTCTTCGCGCGGCACCACGTACACCGCATGACCGCGGACCAGTCCACGCACGGTGGCGTTGAGCAGCGGCCTCAAGGTCGTCGGCACGCGCAGCCGGAGGATGTCGCCGTACACGGGACGCAGTGGAAGCGGGACGGGCAGTCCCTCGAGGGTTGCTGCGTCAAGCCCGTTGGCAACAACGGTGGAGCGGGCACGAACGGCACTGCCGTCGTCGAGCATTACCCCCGTCACCGTCGTCCCGCTGCGCTGGAGCGCAGTGGCGCGCATCCCGATGACCTGCCCCCGAGCGCGAACCGCAACGAGCAGCGACTCTGCGAGCTTCCGTGGATCCACCTGGTGGTCACCGGCGGCACGAAATGCACCGGTTGGTGCCGGCCCGATCAGGGGTTCGGAGCGGCGCACCTCGCGCACCGGAAGCTGTTCGACATCAAGTCCGTGCAGTTTCTGCACCTCGCGGAGGTCCGCGAGGGACTGCCGGTCAGCCGCATCGACGGCGAGCACCACGGTCCCGGTCCCGCGGTATTCGGGATCGATGCCGGTCCACTCGAGGGAGGCTAGGAACTCCGGGTAACGGGCTGCCGAGTCGAGAGTCAACTGCAGGAGGTGTTCCTCGCGGTAGTGCAGTTCACTGGCCGGCGCGATCATGCCGGCGGCGGCGTGGGTGGCTCCGGTCGCGGGCGCCGGATCGATCACGACGGCGGTCAGGCCCCTGCGGAGAGCTTCCCACGCAATACCCAGCCCTACGATCCCACCGCCGACGACGGCGACATCCACCTCTGTTTCCACAGGAGTCCTTCCCTACGCCGGCATGACCCGGATCAGGTTTGTTGTTTCCACAACGCGGTCGGCGCCGAACGCCCTCTCAGCCGTTGGCACTGAACCAAGTCAGCGCGGCACGGCTCCCGCAGTACCCCCTTATTGTAGGTGGCATGCAAACTTCCGCCGCTCGCCTGTACCTGTGCACCGATTCCCGCCCGCAACAAAACGACTTCGCCGACTTCGTCGACGCAGCATTCGCCGGCGGTGTGGACATCATCCAGTTGCGGGACAAGAACCTGGAAGCGGCGGAAGAACTCGAGGTTCTGGAGGTGCTCCGGGCAGCCGCAGTGGCGCATGGAAAGCTCTGGGCCGTGAACGACCGCGCCGATATCGCCGCCGCAAGCGGCGCACCGGTCCTGCACGTTGGTCAGCGGGATCTTCCGCCCGGTATTGCCCGGCCTTTCCTGCACGACGGCGGCATCCTGGGCCTGTCGACACACTCCCCGGTCGAGGCTGCTGCTGCGGCGGCAAACCCGAACGTGGACTACTTCTGCGTCGGGCCCCTGTGGGCTACGCCCACCAAGCCCGGGAGGGCCGCCGTCGGACTCGAGTTGGTGCAGGAAGCAGCGCGTCTGGAGCAGGCGCACGAAGCCGAAGGCCGGGCGCTCAAGCCCTGGTTCGCCATCGGCGGGATCGACCAGCAGAATATAGGCGACGTGATTGAGGCAGGCGCGAGCCGCGTCGTCGTCGTTCGCGCCATCACTGAGGCGACGGACCCCAAAGCGGCTGCCCAGGCACTGCGTGCGGAGCTTCCCGCCTAGCTATTGTCTGCCCGCTCAACGCGTTTCAACAATTTTTCAAAGCGAGGGACGCATACGGGCCAAGAATGTCGGAGGCGGGTGATGGACTGTAGTCATGGCTCAGGCGACGGCTACCAAGGATCTCCGCTCCGATGGTGCGGCCTCCCTTGAACCTGCGCGCATTGCGGTAGGGAGTGGTGCGCGCGAGAGTGATGCCCGCGGGGAAGCCAGTGCGCGGTGCTCGTGTGGGCGGCCGTACCTGTGTACGGGCCTGTTTTGTCCGGGCCCGCCGCGGTACTGCAACGGGTTCGAGCTGGACTCCACCACCGATGAGGAAGAACGCGCCCGGGTTGAGGCAGCTGAGCCGGAGACGCTGATGCGGATGCTCGCCACCTCGAACCCATGGTTGCAGGGGCTGCCCGACGCCCTTGATCTGCTGCTGGCGGCGGACCGGTTGGAGTCGTGGGTGGCAGCGCAGAAGGTTGCGCTGACTGCTCAGGTCTTCCGTCAGGTCGACGGGCACGAAGCCGGCCGTACCGGTGAAGAGCACCCGCCGGGGACTCATCCGCTGGCCGCTGAGGAGATTGCGCCTTTGCTGCGGGTACCCGGCCGGACGGCGCATCGAATGCTTCGGAACTCGCTACGCCTGGCTGATGATCTTCCCGCCACCTGGGAGGCTCTGGAAGCCGGTAGCATCACTACCGCGCAGGCCCGGGTGATCGTGGAGGAATCCTCCTTCATCCCGGCCCACGCGGTGCCACACTTCGAAGAGACGATCCTGGAAACCGCGGCCATGTTGACTCCACCGAAGCTTGCGCGGCGGTGCCGGCGGCTGCGGGAGGAACTGCATCCGGATTCCATTGTCGAACGGGCCAACCGGGCGCGGAAGGCCCGGGACGTGACCGTGCAGCCGGACCAGGACGGGATGGCCTGGCTTTCGGCGTACCTGCCCGCCGAGCAAGCCGTCGGTATTTTCAACCGGGTCGACACCGCCGCCCGTTCCCTCCAAGGACCCGAGGAACACCGTACCCTTGCCCAGCTCCGTGCCGACGTTTTCACGGACGTGCTCACCCACACCTGCACAGGGAACCCGGAGAAGGGCACCGGGTACCGCGGCATCGGAGCTTCGGTCTACGTCACCGTCCCGGTCATGACCCTGCTCGGCCACCGCCGGCAGGACTGGCAACACGCCAAGGCCGAGAATCCGGACAACGCAGCGAACCGGAACGGCGCGACCACCGATGACACCCCGCCCTCGGTCGAAGGCT
Organism: Arthrobacter sp. JZ12; assembly: GCF_035189165.1. Taxonomy (NCBI): domain Bacteria; kingdom Bacillati; phylum Actinomycetota; class Actinomycetes; order Micrococcales; family Micrococcaceae; genus Arthrobacter; species Arthrobacter sp. JZ12. The sequence continues at coordinate 2,330,299 of NZ_CP045246.1, forward strand.
GTGCGAACGGTCTGCTGGACGGGCACGGGCCGATCGACCCGGAAACGGCTCGGAACCTTGCCGCCCACGCCCCGAGTTTCACCCGGATCCTCGTTCACCCCGAAACGGGGGCCGTACTCAGCGTCGGGCGTGACCGGTACCGGCCGCCCAGACACCTTCAGGACTGGGTCAGGATCACCAATCCCACCTGCGTTCACCCGGGTTGTAACCGCTCAGCCTGGTCCTGCGAACTCGACCACAGCCAGCCCTGGGCCCATGGCGGAACCACTGAACTGGCCAACCTCGCACCCCGCTGCAAACTCCACCACACACTCAAAACCGACGGCATCTGGACCATCACTCCAACCCGGTCAGGACCACCCCACACCACCTCATTGGCCGGCAAAACCTACACCACCCTCCCCGAACCACCCCCGCCCTTCTAGGCGCGCGGAAGGTGACTAGGTGGGCGGTTCTGAAGAGCGAGCGGCAGGTGAGCCGCTCCCACGCGCCCGGAGTGCCGAAGCGGAGCCCGCGCGGGGATCACGTCAAGCGCGCTTGTGCGGGTTGAGGCGGTGAGTTCAGGCGGTGAGGCCGAGCAGGCTCATACGGCGGGAATGGTTGCGGGTCAGCTGGGCGAAGAGCTGCGCTGTCTCACGTTCATGGTCGGCTGTCTCCCCAGCGAACAGGAGGCCACCGAGGAACTGCCGTTCGATGCCGACCCGCTGGGCCTGCGTGAGCGCTTCGCCCACAAGCCTCCTCCCCCACAGGGCCAGCCTTGAGGCGAGCCGGGGGTCGTCGGCGAGCGCCCCCTTCAGCCGTGACTGCAGCAGTTCGCTCTGCTCTTCGGTGGACTGGACCTGGGCGATGATGCTCCGCGTGTCCTCGTCCAGGCTGCCCGCAAGCGCGGTGTAAAAGTCACTGGATATTGCGTCAATGACGTAGGCCTTCATCAGGGACTCATACCAGTCGGCAGGCCGGGTGCGCTCATGGAAGGAGTCAACGGAGGCCTGGAAGGGCGCCATCGCATCCTCGGCGTCCACACCCATCTCGGCGAGGTGAGCGCTCACCAGTTCGAAATGTTGGAACTCGGTGACCGCGAGCCTCCCGAGGGCGGCCTTGTCACGCAGGGTCGGCGAAAACCGGGCGTCGGACGAGAGCCGCTCGAACGCGGACAGTTCACCGTAGGCCATCACGCCGAACAGGTCCACGACAAAGCTGTCGGGACGCCCAGGACCATTGGCCCGCCCGCCTGCCGAGGCCTTCGACGGAGGGCCTGCAGGGGTTCGAGGGTGCAAGGCAGTCATGCAATCCAGCGTACCCGCACGCATTTCTACCCGCAGATTTGTCCGTACCTTGTACTAAGTTGTCACTGTGCCCTATTCGCATCTGGATCTGAGCAACCGCGACTCGCAGATCCAGCTGACCGCGGCCCTGGAAAAGCTGCGGCAGGAGCTGGAACTGCGAGGTGAGTTTCCGCCTGAGGTGCTGGCGGAGGCGCGTTCAGCTGTGCAGCGGCATTCGCCCCCTGCACGGGACCTCTCGGCCCTGGGCTTCATCACCGTAGACCCGCCCGGGTCAACCGATCTGGACCAGGCCTTCCACCTGGAACGGGCCGGCTCGGGCTACCGCGTCTGGTACGCCATCGCCGATGTTCCGGCCTTCGTTGTCCCGGGCGGCGCCATCGATGCCGAGGCCAGGCTCCGCGGGCAGACGATGTATGCACCGGATGGACGAATTTCGCTCCACCCCGAGATCATCGCCGAAGACGCCGCAAGCCTTCTGCCCGGCCGGGAACGGTCCGCCTTCGTATGGGAATTCCAGCTCGACGAGGATGCGCAGGTCCAGTCTGTCAGCGTCGAACGCGCGGTGGTCCGCAGCCGCGCCCAGCTGACCTACCAGCAGGTCCAGGAAGACATCGACTCCGGAGGCGCAGCAGAGAACCTGAGGCTGCTGAAGGAGATCGGCATCAAGCGGATCCTTCTGGAGAAGGAACGCGGAGGCGCAAGCCTCAATCTCCCCGAGCAGGAAATAGCGCACGACGGCGAGCGGTACTTCATCGTCACCCGTCCCCGCTGGCGGCGGAAGATTGGAATGCCCAGTTGTCCCTGATGACCGGCATGGCTGCTGCGGAGATCATGCTTGAGGGCAGGGTGGGGATCCTTCGCACCATGCCCGCACCCGATGAGACCTCGCTTGCCCGCTTCCGGCACCAGGCCCGCGCGCTTGGCCGTTCGTGGCCGCACACGGTTCCCTATGGTGAGTTCCTCCGAAGCCTCGACACCTCCGACCCGCGGCAGTTGTCGCTCATGCACGCTGCTGCCTCCCTCTTCCGCGGAGCCGGTTACACGGCTTTCGACGGCGAGATCCCCGAGGCAGTGGATCAGGCCGCCATCGCCGCTCCGTACGCCCACACCACAGCCCCGCTCCGGCGTCTCGTGGACCGCTTCGTGCTGGTGATCTGCGAGGCGCTGTGCGCCGGCAGGGAGGTCCCTGACTGGGTTCGCGCTGCCCTGCCGCAATTGAACGCCCTGATGTCGTCGTCGAACCAGTTGGCCTCCCGCCTGGAAAGCGGAGCCATCGCGGCTGTGGAGGCGGCGCTGCTGAGCAACAGAGTGGGTGAGGAGTTTGACGCCGTCGTCATCAGCGCGTCGCGTCCGGTTCCGCCGGCGGATGCCGAGCGCGACGGAGCCGTGTCCGGCAACGGGAAGAACGGCGAAGCAAAGAACGGCAACGGCCGCAACGGCAACGGGAATGGAAAAAACGGGAACGGCAAGAACGGCAACGGCAAGAACGGGAACGGCGGGCCGCACGGCATCATTCAAATCGCCGACCCCGCCGTTGAGGCCCGCTGTGACGGCGTGATGACGGCCGGCGAGGCTGTCCGGGTCCGACTGGTGACAGCGGACATTGGGCGTCGCGAGCTGCGCTTCGAACTGGTCGCTGCCATCCCGCAGACCACGGCGTCAGAGAGCGAGAGCGCAGCAGGGTAGACTTGGGTGCGTAGTAATGGATGCCCGGTCGTTCTTTTGATGAACTTGCGTCGGAATTTGAGCCGACACTCGACCCGCAGTACCTACGCGATCTTGAGTTTTACCAGCTCTAGGCGGAATACACCGCGTCAGAGCCGCCGTTGATAGCCCGCGATCGGCTTCCACTGGACGCCCTGCCCCGTCCTGCTCCGAATGGCCCTTCGAGGCCGTCGTCGAGCCCGGCCGCGGCAGTGCCTAATTGAACGGTAGTACGAGTGACCATAGACAACCATCACCTCCATGCAGACAACAGCGACGACGAAATCTTCGTCGAAGAGACGCTTGTCAGCACTGAAGAGCCGCACCACGAGGCGCCGGAGACATTTGCGGACTTCAACGTGCGCGCTGACATCGTCGAATCGCTTGCCGATGCCGGAATCATCCACCCCTTCCCCATCCAGGCAATGACGCTGTCGATTGCTCTGGAAGGCCACGACATCATCGGGCAGGCGAAGACCGGAACCGGCAAGACACTCGGGTTCGGCGTGCCGGCAATTCAGCGTGTGGTCGGCCCCTCCGACGACGGCTATGACAAGTTGCCCGCACCGGGAGCCCCGCAGGCGCTGGTCGTAGTACCCACGCGCGAGCTCGCTGTCCAGGTTGCCGACGACCTGACCAAGGCGTCGAAGAAGCGCAACGCGCGCATTGTGACCATCTACGGCGGCCGGGCCTATGAGCCCCAGATCGAAGCCCTCAAGAAGGGGACGGAGATTGTGGTCGGTACACCGGGCCGGTTGATCGACCTGTACCGACAGAAGATCCTGTCGCTGAAGAATGTCCGCATTGTTGTCCTTGACGAAGCTGACGAAATGCTGGACCTCGGGTTCCTGCCCGATGTCGAAACCCTCATGTCCGCAACGCCTCCGGTCCGCCAGACCCTCCTGTTCTCCGCCACCATGCCGGGCCCGGTCGTGGCAATGGCACGCCGGTACATGTCGCACCCCACGCACATCCGGGCAGCTGACCCCGAGGACGACGGCGCCACGAAGAAGGACATCCGGCAGCTCATCTACCGTGCTCATAGCCTGGACAAGGACGAGGTCGTGGCCCGCATCCTGCAGGCCGAGGGACGCGGCCGGACCATCATCTTCACTAAGACCAAGCGCACGGCCGCGAAGCTGTCCGAAGAACTGGTTGACCGCGGCTTCGCTGCCGGTGCCATCCACGGTGACCTCGGCCAGGGAGCGCGCGAGCAGGCTTTGCGTGCCTTCCGCGGAGACAAGATCGACGTTCTGGTGGCTACCGAGGTCGCGGCCCGCGGCATCGACGTCGAGGACATCACCCACGTCATCAACTTCCAGTGCCCCGAGGATGAAAAGGCCTACCTGCACCGCGTCGGACGTACCGGCCGCGCAGGCAAGAAGGGTACCGCCATCACCTTCGTGGACTGGGACGAGGTTCCGCGTTGGGGCCTGATCAACAAGGCGCTCGGCCTGGACCAGGCTGAGCCGGTGGAAACATACTCCTCATCCCCGCACCTTTACACCGACCTGGACATTCCGGAGGGCACCAAGGGCCGTCTCCCCCGCAGCCAGCGCACACTCGCCGGCATCGGTGCGGAAAAGATCGAAGACCTGGGTGAGACCGGCAAGAAGGGCGGACGCTCCCGCTCAGGCGGGCGGCGGAGCGGTTCCGCGTCCGGGTCCGGGACGGAGGAGCGGTCGCGCGGCCGCAGCCGTTCCGGTGGCCCCAACGGCGCCAAGGCTGCAGCGAGCGAGGAACGCAGCGATGCCGAGGCAAGCCAGCGCACCGAGCGCATTGAACGCACGAGGCGCTCCCGCACCCGACGCCGCAACGGCGAGGTCGTAACCAAGCCCACCGCCGAGGGCTGACCGTTCATGGTTGACGCTGCGGTCCATCCGGCCTGGACGCCGGATGGACCGAACCTCGTGGTGCATGCCGACAACCTGGAGTACCTCGCAGGATTACCGGACGGTTCCTTCACGATGATTTACGTGGACCCTCCGTTCAACACCGGGCGGGCCCAGCGGCGGCAGCAGACAACTATGGTCAGAAGCGCACCCGGCGAGGGCGACCGGATCGGGTTCAAGGGCCTTAGCTACTCGACCGTCAGGGGCATGCTGGCGAGCTACGACGATGCTTTCGAGGACTACTGGGAGTTCCTGGCCCCGCGCCTTGCCGAAGCCTGGCGCCTGCTGGCTGACGACGGAACCCTCTACGTTCACCTGGACTACCGCGAGGTGCACTACGCCAAGGTGATGCTGGACATGCTTTTCGGCAGGGCTAGCTTCCTCAACGAGATCATCTGGGCGTACGACTACGGTGCCCGTGCCCGCCGCCGTTGGCCGGCCAAGCACGACAACATCCTTGTCTACGTGAAGGATCCCGAGGGTTACTACTTCAACAGCGATGAAGTGGACCGTGAACCTTACATGGCCCCGGGCCTGGTAACCCCCGAAAAGGCCGCGCTCGGCAAGCTTCCCACCGACGTGTGGTGGCATACGATCGTCTCGCCCACCGGAAGGGAAAAGACCGGCTACCCCACGCAGAAGCCCGAGGGCCTGATACGCCGGGCGGTCGCAGCAAGCAGCAGGCCGGGCGACTGGGTCCTGGACTTCTTCGCGGGATCAGGCACCCTGGGCGCCGCAGCCGGAAAGCTCGACCGAAGGTTCGTCTGCGTGGACAGCAATCCCCAGGCCATCGAAGTGATGGAGCGCCGCCTGGCGCCCTGGCTTGTCGAAACCGACCGGGACGGCGTCCCCGTCGCGACCGGATAACCCGACTCCGCCGTTAGCGAATGACGCGGCTTCCGGTGCCGAGTTCCTCAAGTCTGGCCAGAACGTCCGGATGGGTGAGGTTTTCGCCCAGGAGATTGGGCTTACCCGTACCGTGGTAGTCGCTTGAGCCGGTCACCAGCAGGTTGTTCTTCGCCGCAATGCCCCGCAACTCTTTCCGTCCCTCCTCCGGGTTGTCCCGGTGCTCGATCTCGAGGCCCAGCAGGCCGGCGTCGATCATGGCATGCGTGACGTCGCTGTCAACGATACGGCCGCGGGAAGAAGCGACGGGGTGCGCGAACACCGGCACACCCCCGGCTGCCCGCACAAGTGCCACGGCATGGACGGGATGCGGCGCATAGTGTCCCACCCAGTAGGGCGAGCGGGCGCTGAGCATACTCGCAAACGCTTCGCTACGGGTTCCCACCACATTGAGGGACACCAGGGTGTCGGCGATGTGGGGCCGGCCGATGGTGGCGCCGTCGGCCACGTGTTCCAGGACGTGCTCCCAGGAGATGGGATAGTCCGCCGCCAGCTTCTCCACCATTCGTTCAGCGCGCGTGAGCCGTGCATCCCGTGACCGCTCCACCTCGGCGAGCAGCCCGGGATCATCCGGGTTGTGGAGGTAGGACAGCACATGGACGCTGACTCCCGTGTCCGTTCGGCAGGAAACTTCCATGCCTGGCACCAGCGCCAGTCCCAGGGTCCTGGCTTCCGCCGCCGCCTCAGACCACCCCGCGGTGGAGTCATGATCGGTCAGCGCGATGACATCAAGCCCTGCCGCTGCGGCCGCGCGCATAAGCTCCGCCGGACTTTCCGTACCGTCGGACACCGTTGAGTGGGCGTGCAGGTCGATTCTCACCGAACAACTCTACGCCTGCGCCGTGGTCGTCATCGCCCGGAACGCACCAGTTCCGCGTATCTGGCGCCTCCCTGCGGTCCCGGATGGATCCCGTCCGAGGCAAAATCGGTGACCGAAGGCGCCGCCCGGTCCCACTCCGCCAGGACCACATTGGGCCGGCCGTCCGCGAACGACCGCATCGTCTCGTTCACCATGGGCACCCACTCCCGTGCGCCGTGCGCAGTCACAAGCACCAACTTCCGGTCGGGGCCAATGGCCCTCAGGAGTTCCTCTAGTACCCCAGCGTCAAACTCACCGTTGGTACCCAGTCCGACGACGACCACTGGCCGAAGCTTGCCCTGCCTGTCCAGTTCGGCGGCGAGCGCCGGCGCCTCCGACATCTGCCTGCCCACCTCCGCCTGAACGTCGATGCCGGGCATCTGCTCCACCAGGTGGGGCGCAGCCGCCAGCATCACCGAATCGCCGAGCGCTGTCACAGACCCGCCCTGCAGGGGGGCGTCGTCCACCGCTTCGGAAGCTGCCGGAGGCTTTTCCGGTGCAGTGTTGGTGGGCTGTGCCGACGGCGCAGGAGTTGCGTTCGCCTCGGCTGCGGCTTGCTCCGCCGCTGCTTGTCCTGCGGCCAACTGGTCCTCAAGCTGGGTAGTCGCCGGGGACATTGCAACGGCCGTACCGGCCAGTACCGTGACGGAGGCCAGGGCAGCCGTGCCGCCGATGAGGGCAGGCCGAACTTCCCGCGCACGCCATGATCGAAAGACACCCGCGCCCGACGTACGTACACCGCGGGCCAGGATTGGCTTCTCCAGGAAGCGCCAGCTCAGTGCCGCGCAAGTGAGTGTCAACGGCACGACGGCGGCGGCCGCCCATGCGTCCGCCTCTGCCGGAAGCCACCCGGTTACCAGGACGGTCCAGGGCCAGTGCCACAAATAGATTCCGTAGCTGCGCCTGCCCACCCACTGCAGCGGCCGGCTCGCGAGCAACCCTGCGGCGGCACCTTCCGGATGACGCAGTATGGCCACGACCAATGCCGTAACCGCCGTGAAGGCGAACATTCCGCCCTGGTAGGCGGCAGCACCGTCGTCGTGCAGGACCACGAAGAACGCGAGCAGGACGAGCAGTGCGGCAGGAAGCACCACGCGGCTTGCGGCCGGTGCCAGCAGCCTGCCGGTACCAGCCCCGGCGAGTGCTGACCACGCACCCAAAAGCAGGCCGAAACCGTGGGTTTCGGTGCCAAAGTACAGCCGGCTCGGATCGGCGGCAGGAGAAAAGTTCAGCGCCATGAGCCCGGCGCTTGCGAAAGCAGCGGCGAGGACTACGAAAGCAGCGGGCAGCGGAAGCCCGTCTCCCGACCGTACCCGCCAGAGCCTCCAGAGCAGCACCAGCAGAAGGGGCCAGAGCAGGTAGAACTGCTCCTCGACTGCCAGCGACCACAGGTGAAGCAACAGCGGCGGCTCCGACTCTGCGAAGTAGGTGCCGCCGGAGGCTACCTGCACCCAGTTGGTGCTGAAGGTCGCAGCACCGAAGGCCTGGCTCCGAAGCTCACGGTCCGCTCCTGTCGGAAACAGCAGTACAAGCGCGAAGGTCACCAGCACCACGGGAACGAGTGCAGGCACGATCCGTCGGAGCCTGCGGGTCCAGAACGAACGAAGATCGAGGCGGCCGGAAGTGCGCAACTCCTCGGCGGCGAGCGCTGTAATGAGGTAGCCGCTCAACACGAAGAAGAGGTCCACGCCGAGGAATCCCCCGGGCAGCGCGCCGGGCGCTAGATGATAGGCAACGACAGCACTGACGGCGATCGCCCTCAGCCCATCGAGCGGTTTGTTCCGATGCGTCGGCTTGTGCGGCGACATAGGTCCTTTGGTGGTCGGCTGCAAAGACATCCTGCGGACAGGCCCCCGAGCCACCTTACAAAAACCGGGGTCCAGCACCAGCAACCGACGCGGACCGGGCGTGCCCTACTGAACGTTTGGACTGCCACCATGCCGGTGAGACGATGGGACGGTGACTACAGCAGAAGACACCCCGTCGTCAGCAGCCATGGAATCACCCGCCGGCTCCGTTGACGCCACCCCGGTAACGCCGGAGGACCAGCCCCTGTCCAGCCGGAATGAGAACCGTTCCCAGCGCCCGGACTCCGACGCATTCAAGGCCTTCATGGCCTCCAATTGGGCGCCGAAGGGCACTGACCTGCCGTCGGAGGCGGAGGTCGCCCGCTTCGCCGCCCAGCGCCGTCTGAAAATCTCCAAGTCCTTCCCGGGCGAGCGGCTGGTGATTCCGGCCGGGCCCCTCAAGGTCCGCTCGAACGACACCGACTACCGCTTTCGTCCCCACTCCGGGTTCGCGCACCTTACCGGACTCGGGCTCGACCACGAGCCCGACGCCGTCCTGGTTCTGGAACCCACCGATGAGGGCAAGGGCGACGACGGCGGCAACCACCACGCCACGCTCTACTTCCGGGAGCTGGCCGGCCGGGACAGCGCCGAGTTCTACGCCAATGCCCGTTACGGCGAGTTCTGGATTGGTTCCCGGCTCTCCCGCGCCGAAGTCCAGGCCCTGCTGTCGCTGACCACTGCCGACCTTGCCGACCTGGAAACCGCGATCACCAAGGACGCCGGTGCGGTGGAGATCGGCGGAATCCGTATCCGCCTGCTCCGTGAGGTGGACCTGAACGTTGACGCCCTCGTTGACACCTCGCGCATCAACACCGGCGTGGACCTCGAGGCCTCCGACGAACTGGACGCCAAGCTGGCCGAAGCGCTGTCTGAACTTCGACTCCTCAAGGATGAGTGGGAAATCGAGCAGATGCGCAAGGCGGTCGAGGCCACCGTCAACGGATTCCACGAAGTGGTCAAGGAACTGCCGCGGGCAATCACCCACCCCCGCGGGGAACGCGTGGTCGAAGGCGCGTTCTTCGCCCGTGCCCGGGAAGAAGGAAACGATCTCGGTTACGACACCATCGCGGCCGCCGGCAACAATGCCACTGTCCTTCACTGGATCCGGAACAACGGGCAGGTGAACGCAGGCGACCTTCTCCTGCTGGATGCCGGCGTCGAGGCCGACAGCCTGTACACCGCCGACATCACCCGCACCCTCCCGGTGAACGGGACGTTCTCCGAGGTCCAGCGAAAGGTCTACCAGGCCGTGCTCGACGCGGCGGACGCGGGTTTCGCTGCCGCCCGGGTGGGAGCGAAGTTCCGCGACGTGCACGCTGCCGCGGTGGCGGTGCTGGCAGAGCGCCTGGATGAGTGGGGACTGCTTCCCGTTTCGCTCGAGGAGGCCCTGTCTCCGGAAGGACAACATCACCGGCGCTGGATGCCGCACGGTACAAGCCACCACCTCGGCATGGACGTCCACGACTGCGCCCAGGCCAAGCGGGAGCTTTACCTTGACGGGGTGCTGACCGAGGGCATGGTCTTCACGATCGAACCCGGGCTCTACTTCAAGGAAGAGGACCTTGCCGTCCCGGAAGAGTACCGGGGTATCGGAGTGCGGATCGAGGACGACGTGCTGATGACCGCCGATGGTCCGGTCAACCTCAGCTCAGCGCTTCCGCGCAACCCCGACGACGTCGAAGCCTGGATGGCGGGCATCTACAGTCCCACCGGGGAATAGCACCGCTAAACAAAGCAGGTGAGCAGCCCGCCTTATCGGCGGGTCGCTCGCCTGCTTTCGTTTATTGCTATTAGCTGCTGCGGGAACTTTCCCCGCTCTCTGCGGAACGGGCCCGATCCTCCTCGGTCTTCGGGTTGATGCGGACGCCGTACTGAGGACGACCGTCAGGCAGGTCGGGGAACTGGCCGCGGGCCGGGGACGAGGAGCGCGCGGGCTGCTGCTCAGTGGGAGCACCCTCCGCGGCCTCCGGGGCAGGACGGTCCGACTGCAGGTTCTGTCCGGGCGGCGGGCCCCAGCTCTCAGGCCGCTGCGGCGGCTGGCCCTGCTGCGGGGGCTGCGCTCCCCAATACTGGCCGGACGCCGCATTGGAATTGGCCTGCGGGTTCATGGGCAGTTGCTGGAGCAGGCGCCGCGCCTCGCCTGCCACGGAAGGATCGACGATGATGTCGTAGCTGGTGGCGATCACCTGGCTGGTTGAGGTGAAATCCCGCTTGCCCCGCTGGAACGCGTACGCAATGACACCGAAGAGCACCCAGAACACCGCGCCGAGGGCCATCGAGGACAGGATCGGCAGGTAGGTAGAGTCACCGCCGAAAAGCGTGAGGATGAAGCCCACAAAAAGACCGAACCAGGCACCGGTCGCAGCACTGGCGAGAGCCACGCGGGGGTAGCTGAGCCGGCCGGTCACACGCTCGACTGTCTTCAGGTCGTTGCCGATGATCGACACCTGCTGAACCGGGAACTTGCTGTCCGCGAGATAGTCGACGGCCTTTTGGGCGTCAAGGTATGAGCTGTAGCGGCCGATGGCCTCCCCCTTGGGAAGGGTGCGGCTCTCATCGCGCGAAGCAGTTCGTCCAAGAACGTTTGACATACCCTCATTCTCGCCTACTTAAGTCGCCCTGTGTCCCGGTATCGCTGGCGGTGAACTGCCGGCACTGGAACGTCGTGTGCACGCTGTCACGCAATACGGCGCCAGTGCGGTAACGGCAGTAGCCTAGGCATGTGAGCAGCAACCCAACCCGCGTTTTCGTGGCACGACTTTTGGGCCTGGACGTCTTCGACCCGCTCGGCGACCGTCTCGGGCGCCTTCGTGATGTCGTTGTCCTGGATCGGGGACCCGCGGTTGAACCGCAGGTGGTCGGGCTTGTTGTCGAAGTTCCCGGGAAGAAACGCGTGTTCGTCCCCATGACGCGCGTAACCTCCATGGAGGCGGGCCAAATCATCTGCACCGGCCTGGTTAACCTGCGCAGGTTCGACCAGCGGGGCGCTGAACAACTCGTCGTTGCCGAGCTGTTTGACCGGCGGATCACCTTGCGCGACGGCAGCGGGGAAGCAACCATCGAAGACGTCGCCATGGAAAAGGACCGCGCGGGCGACTGGCACATCTCGCAGATCTTCGTGCGGCGGGGTGGCACTCAGTCCCGGCTGAGGGGCCTGAGGAGGGGTGAGCGCCTGATCATCGATTGGCTCGATGCGTACCACGGCAATTCCACCGAGCCGCAGGCGGCCACCTCCTTCGTTGCACAGCACGACGACCTGAAGGCCGCGGACTTCGCCGACGCGCTGCATGAGATGAGCGACAAGCGCCGCATAGAGGTCGCAATTGAGCTGCAGGATGAGCGGCTCGCCGACATCCTGCAGGAACTGCCCGACGACGACCAGGTACAGATCCTTTCTTCCCTGGACCGCGAGCGGGCGGCCGATGTCCTTGAGGAGATGGATCCGGACGACGCCGCCGACCTCCTCAACGAACTGCCGGAGGACCAGAAGGAAGAACTGCTCCAGCTCATGGAGCCCGACGACGCGAAAGACGTACGCCGCCTGCTGCAGTACGAAGAGAACACAGCCGGCTCGCTCATGACCCCGGTTCCAGTGATCCTGCCGCCGGAAGCAACGGTCGCCGAGGCACTTGCGCACGTGCGGCGGGAGGAACTGACCCCTGCCCTCGCCTCGTCCATCTTTGTCTGCCGGCCTCCGCTCGAGACGCCTACGGGCCGCTACCTCGGGGTGGTCCACATCCAGCAACTCCTGCGTTTCCCTCCGCCGGAACAGCTGGGGAATATCGTGGACACTGACCTGGAGCCGGTGGGAGACCAGGCAAACATCAGCGAGGTGTCAAGAATCCTCGCGACCTACAATCTGAACTCGTTGCCCATCGTCAACAGCGATGGCCGATTGGTGGGGGCGGTGACCGTTGACGACGTTCTGGATCACCTGCTCCCTGAAGACTGGCGTGCCCAGGACGTCACGCCCGACACAACGCGGGGAGGCTTGAATGGCTGAGAGAACCAGAACCATCACCGTCACCAGCGGCCTGGATACACCGCGCGAAAGCAAAGGGCGTTGGCTGCCCCGTCTCCGCCCGAATCCGGACGCCTTCGGCATCGCAACCGAAAGCTTTGCCCGTTTCATGGGAACTCCCCAGTTCCTGTTCTACATGACGGTGTTCGTTGCCGTCTGGCTTGCCTGGAACAGCTGGGCTCCGGATGCCTGGCGGTTTGACAGCGCAGCGCTCGGCTTCACGCTGCTGACCCTCATGTTGTCCCTTCAGGCTTCCTATGCCGCTCCCCTGCTGCTCCTTGCGCAGAACCGGCAGGATGACCGCGACCGGGTCTCGCTGCAGCAGGACCGGCAGCGCGCGGAGCGGAACCTGTCGGACACCGAGTACCTGACGCGCGAGATCGCCGAGTTGCGCATCGCCGTGCGCGAGGTTGCCACCCGCGACTTCGTCCGCTCGGAGCTCCGCTCGGTGCTGGAGGAACTACTGGAATCCTCGGACGGACATGAGGCGCCCTCGCAGCGGAAGCCCAGACGGAAGGTGCCGGACACAACGGTCTCTCTTCCGCAGGTTCCCGTGCCCGGCAAGGACAAGAAGTGACGCTTGAGGCTGACGTCCGGTCCGCGCTGGACAACGTAATCGACCCGGAGCTGCGCCGTCCGATCACCGAGCTCGGCATGGTCCAGGACATCACCGTGGACGACGACGGCGCCGTCGTCGTGCACGTGCTTCTCACCATCGCCGGCTGCCCACTTCGCGGAACCATCACCACCGACGTGGAGGCCGCCGTCGGTAGCCTGGCGGGGGTCACGAGTGTCTCGGTCACGCTAGGCGTGATGACGCAGGAGCAGCGCGACGCGCTGAAGGCGCGGCTGAGGGGCAACGGCAAGCGTGGAATTCCCTTTAGCGAGCCGGGTTCGCTCACGCGCGTCTATGCGGTTGCCAGCGGCAAGGGTGGGGTCGGCAAGTCCAGCGTCACCGTGAATCTCGCAACTGCGATGGCAGCCCAGGGGTTGCGTGTGGGCATTGTCGATGCCGACGTCTACGGTTTTTCGGTACCCGCGCTAATGGGCATCGAGCAGCCGCCCACGCGCGTGGACGAGATGATCCTTCCCCCGGTGGCCCACGGCGTGAAGGCAATTTCGATCGGCATGTTCGTGACCGGGAACCAGCCCATCGCCTGGCGCGGACCCATGCTGCACCGCGCTCTCGAACAGTTCCTGCAGGACGTCTACTTCGGAGACCTGGACGTGCTCTTCCTGGATCTGCCGCCGGGTACGGGTGACATCGCCATCTCAGTCTCCCAACTGCTGCCCGGTGCCGAACTGTTGATCGTTACAACGCCACAATCCGCAGCAGCGGACGTCGCCGAGCGTGCAGGCTCCATGGCGGTGCAGACCGGGCAGAAGCTCGCGGGAGTCATCGAGAACATGTCCTGGCTGGAGTTGCCCACCGGGGAGCGGCTTGAGGTGTTCGGCAGCGGTGGCGGCCGTGAGTTGACCCGAAGGCTGAGCGCCACTGTGAATTACGACGTCGAGCTGCTGGGCAGCATCCCGCTTGAACCGGCACTGCGGGAGGGCGGCGACGCCGGAAGGCCCGTTGTGCTGGACTCAGCCTCGCCCGCAGCCCGCGAGCTGAAGGGCATTGCTTCCGCTCTCGCACGCCGTCCACGGGGTCTGACGGATCTCCGGCTGAACGTGTCGCCACGCCGGGCGTGATTCCCGTAAGGGCAGGGAACCCGTCAGGTTGCTTCGGCGTCGTAGGGAGCGGCCTGGCCCTCGGCGAGTCGAGGCAGCGGGGCCGGCCGGGGCGCCGCCGGCGCAGCAGTCGCCGCTGATTCGGGAGCTGAACCAGGGGCAGGTCGGGATGTTGCTGCGATCGAAGATCGTGGCTGCGGGTGGGATCCGTTCTCGCTGACGGGCCGAATCGCATCCTCGATGTCGTCGAGAAGCGCTTCCTTGATGATCCGGCGGGGGTCGTACTGGCGGGGGTCGAGCTTCCGCCAGTCAACGTCGTCGAACTCCGAACCGACCTCTTCCCGGAGCTGCTCGCGCGCCCCGGTGGCCATACGGCGCAGACCCTTCACGAGCTGCGCCAGCTGGGATGCGTATTCGGGCAGGCGTTCGGGACCAAGGACAATCACGGCGATGAGCGCCAGCAGTACGAACTCGTACCCGTTGATTCCAAACACGCTAGAAGCCTACCTGCCGCGTGATACTGAATCTATTTGGGTCACGGCGCGGGCTGGGCAAGCTTGCCCAAACCGCGCAGTATCCGGCTCACCGGGTCATTTGGAACGTCCGGCCGGGAGTAGGCAAGCTGCGAACGTTCGGTCAGGATCAGCTGGCTGACCGCGCGCGGCATATCCGAGACGGGGAGCGATGACACCACGGTGTAGGTGGCCGAGCCCGAATCGATGACGAGTTGCCAGGCGCGGCCCGGGTGCAGCCATACGGTCTGTTCGGGTCCGCCGATCCGTTCGAATCCGTCCTCAATCACGCTGTTACCTGTTGCCGCGTTCACCGGGACAATCCCGGTTCCGGTCTCGTTCACCGTGCGTTGCTCATACACGGTGAGGGAATGCGTTCCGTCGGAGAGCTCGAGCTGCAGGGTCGGCTGTCCGTCCACGGTCAGTGCCGAGGCGTTGACCAACTGGAATCCGAGGCTGTGCAGTTCGGGGCAGAACCACCCCTCGTCGCGCAGTTGCTCAACCTGCCCGGCGGTCAGGGTGGTCGGTGTGCCGGCTGCGACGGTCTGGAAGCTCTCGGTCACCGACGCTGTTTGTCCGGCCACCACGGATTCGTGCGGCTGCACCTCGGAACCGAGGGCATAGGCTGCGGTCAGGGTAGCAACGGCCACCACGGTAACTCCTCCCCCGACTGCCAGCCTGGACCGGTGGTGTTGCAGGAACCCTTCGACCGAACGACGGCGTCTGTCACCTTCCGCTTGGGCAAGCCGGAAATCGGCATCTCCTGTTCCCGCGCGTGCTGCCGCAGACCGTTGGAGGATCCGCTCACACAGGTCCTTGGACGGATCCGGAGTCGAGGCTGCATGCAGGCGGGCGCGAACCGCCTCTTCCTGCGCCAACGCTTCCCGGCACGAACGGCAGCCGTGGAGGTGCTTCTCGACTGCGCGCTGGCGGGAGGGCTTCAGCTCGCCTGCGGCGTAACCGATCAGATAACGCGATGGATGGCGCATAGACCTAGCGAGCGCCCGCAATCCGAGGCAGGCTCAGTCGGGGTGTAACGGGAGTTCCCTTTCGCGGATCACGGTGGGCCAGCTTCTCCCGGAGGATGGTTCGGCCGCGGTGGATGCGGGACCGAACCGTACCGAGCTTCACGCCAAGGGCCTTGGCTACTTCGTCGTAGGGCAAGCCCTCCAGATCACACAGAACGACGGCGGCCCTGAAGTCCGGCGGCAGCTCCTCCAGCGCTGACTGCACGTCCAGATCCAGATTGTTGAACTCAAAGCTGCGCTCGGGGCTGGGGTGGGTGGTGGGCAGGCGGCTCTCGGCGTCGTCGGCCAGGCCATCAAAGCGGATGCGGTTCTTCCGGCGCGCCTGGTCGAGGAAGAGGTTTGTGGTGATGCGGTGGAGCCAGCCGTCCAGGGTGCCCGGCTTGAAGTTCGCCAGCGACCGGAAGACGCGGACGAAGACTTCCTGCGTGAGGTCCTCGGCGTCGTACTTGTTGCCCGTGAGCCGGTAGGCCAGCCGATAGACCTTCGGGGAGTGGTCGCGGACCACTTCCTCCCATGACGGTGGCACCCAAGCGGGTGCGTTGTGATCGTGCTCTTCGGTGGTGGCGCCTCCGATGGCTGCCACCGCGCGCGAAGTAGACATCGACCTTCTCCTCTCGCCCTCGAATCCGATTGGTGTGCGGGCCTGCCCGCTGCCCCAGTGCAAGTTGGTGAGCATCTGGTGTATCCGGTATTCGGGGCTTCGCCTCTGTTGGATGTCCTGATTGGATGTCTTGCCTTATCAATGGTGCCCAACATTGCTGTGAACTCGCTGGAAACGCAGGGAAACGCGAACGGTGCGCCGATTCCTTGGGCCCGCTGCCCTCGAAGTAGTCTGAGACCTAGCAATCCCCCACTGAGCTCCTGGACAGAACGGAACATCATGAGCGCGCAGAAGCAGGCTAACTGGTCCTACACGGAAGGTCTGCCGGTTGAGGACGACGTACTGCTGCGAGCTCGGGACAGATCCTACGAACTTGGTGTGACACCCGTGAGCACAGGCATCGCCGCCGCCCTTACCGTGCTTGCTGCCGCGGCCAAGGCGATGACCGTGGTTGAGGTTGGTGCAGGAGCCGGAGTATCGGGGGTCTGCCTGTTGCGCGGCATGGGAGCACATTCTGTGCTTACAACCATCGACTCAGACGTGGATCATCTGCGTGCCGCCCGCGAGGCCTATGCGGAAGCGGGAATTCCCGGCAACCGCACGCGGACCATTTCAGGGCGCGCGGCGGACGTCCTTCCCCGGCTGACCGACGGAGCATACGATCTGGTGTTCCTCGACGCCGACAAGGGCAATCTTCCGCTCTATGCCGACCAGGCTGTTCGCCTGCTCAAGCCAGGGGGAACCCTGCTGATCAATGACGCGCTCGACGGCGGCAAGGTGCCGGATCCCGCCGTGCGGGACACATCGACCAATACCCTGCGCCAGGTGGGAAAGACCCTGCGCGCGAACGAGCAGCTTGCGACCTCATTGCTGCCCGCCGGGAACGGCCTGCTGGTGGCCGTCAAACGGCCCTGAACGGCTAGTCGGTCACCGTCAGCAGGCAGTCTTTGAGCTTGCCTGCTTCTTCCGCATTGAGTTCCACCACCAGGCGTCCGCCGCCGTCGATAGGAACCCGCATGATGAGGCTGCGTCCCTCTTTGGTGACCTCCATAGGTCCATCACCGGTACGGGGTTTCATCGCAGCCATCTACAGTTTTCCTTCCACGGTGCGCGGCCTCTGTTCGGCCGCAGTTAACATTGCACGGCGGAGTTACCCCCGTACGCTCGTCCTCGCCTATTATCCCGTAGAAATGCGCCCCGAGCTAATCGCCATGCGGCGCCCATCACACTCTCAGGGCGAATAGTCCCCGCCCCCGAACAGCGGCAGCCAGGCCCACAGCCATGCCACCCATACGATCTGCAGGCACCCGAAGCCCGCCACGGCCAGAAGGCGGTAGGCCCGGGAGCCGGACAGCAGCACGGCGGCAAGGGCCAGTGGGAAGAGCGGCAGCAGGATGCGGAAAGTACTTGTCTGGGGGTGCCAGAACGCCGCCAGGTAGAGCAGGTAGCCGACGCACCACAGCTGCAGCGGCAATCCCAGCGTCCGTCCACCGGGAGACAGCAGGAGCCAAGCCAACGCTCCAGCGACCGCGACCAGCGCCAACGGCCCGAGCAACGGCCCGAGCAGGTCAGTTGCCACATGCAGCCAGGGCGCGAACAGGAACAGGTCCGAACCCCGCCAGGCCGTCTCGGTCTGGACGTAGGCGTCAGGCTCACCGGTCATGAGCCAGGCCGCCGCCGGCCAGGCGAGCGCGGCCAGTCCTGCGGTTACCGCGAGCGCACCGAGCCGAATCAGCCCACCGGCTGAACGTACGCTTCCCCGCCCGCAGATCCCGACCAGGAGCAGAAGGCCGAGCCCGATGGCGAATGGAACCCCGGCCGGCCTTGCCAGGGACATGAGCACGACCACGGGCAGCGCGGCGAGGAAACGCTCCGTCATTACCAGGTACAGCGCAAGCGCCAGGAGCATAAGGTGCAGGGACTCCGCATAGGGAATCTGCAGGATCGGTGAGACCGGGAAGAATGCCACGAGCGCGACCGCCCACCGGGCGTCGGGGGCCGATGCGCGCAACCGGAAGATGCGGTAGATGAGCAGCGCTGCGATGAAGCCGAAGACGGTGGCGAGGATGGCCGACGCGGGATTCCATCCCGTGCCCGTGGCCCGGGACAGCAGACGAACGGCAGCCGGGAACAGTGGATAGAACGCCCATTGGTTTTCCAGGACGTTCCCGTCGTCGCCGCGCGGCAGTTCGACGGGATACCCGCCATCATGGATCCGCTGATACCAGCCGCTGTCCCAGAAATTGACGAACTCTTCATAGCTCGGTGACGCCGGTCCCCACGGACTCGCTATCTGGCGGCGGCTGACCGCGATGAGAACGACCGTCGAGAACAGGCGGGACGCACCGTAAATGAGCAGGACGTGCACCCACCACGGCAACGCGGCAAGCCTTTCGCGCATCTGGGCGGCGCGAGCCGGGAGCTGTAGGTCAGGAATTCTCGCCGGCACTGTCCCGCACCCAGCACGAGGCGAGATGGTCGTTGACGTAGCCGGTTGCCTGCTGCATTGCGTAGGCGGTGGTCGGGCCGACAAAGCGGAACCCGTGCCGACGAAGTTCCTTGGCGAGGGCAACCGACTCCGGAACGACGGCGGGCACTTCCGAGAGCTCGCGGGGCGCCGGCTTCGGTGCCGGCCGGTGTGCTTCGAGGATCCCTGAAAGGGTGGTCCCGTCCGGCAGTGCCAACAGCGTCCTGGCATTTGCGATGGTTGCCAGGATCTTCGCCCGGTTGCGGACAATGCCTGCATCGGCCATGAGCCGTGCTACGTCGTCGTCGTCAAAGGCTGCGACCGCGTGCGGATCAAACCGCGCGAAAGCACGGCGGAAAGCCTCCCGCTTGCGCAGGATGGTGATCCAGCTCAGGCCCGATTGGAAAGCTTCCAGGCTGATCCGCTCGTAGAGGGCCGCTTCACCGAAGACGGGGCGGCCCCACTCGAGGTCGTGGTATCGCTCGTACTCCGGGCTGGACACCGCCCACCCGCAGCGTGGTCGTCCGTCCGTGCCGTTGACCGCGCTCACTGCGCCTCCCCCTCATTGGTACGCCGCTGGCTCTCCTGGCTCTCGCCCCGAAGCTGCTCGAGCAGTTCATCCCGCTCCTGGAGGGCTGCCGCAAGCCGGTCCAGCACCTCGTCAACCTGGTCCATGCGGTAGCCGCGGAATCCCAGGGAAAAGCGGATGCGGGCCACGTCGGCAGCACCGGGATTCTCCGGCAGCAGCACCGGCGGAAGGCTTGGTGTGGGCTCAACAAGGCCGGGTACGACGGCGGGTTCCCGGCCGCCCGGGCGGTAACGGCCGACGGCGAAGAAGGCGGTGATGCCAACCACGAGTACTGCCAGTACCAACAGCAGGATCGACACCGCTCAGGGTCCCCTGTGGGACGCGGTGTCCTGGAGGACCGCGCGCACCGCATCTGCCGGATCATCCACCAGGTGCACCAGCGAGAGATCCTTCTCGGAGATCATGCCGTTAGTGAGCAGGGTGTCCTGGACCCACTGCCACAGCGGCCCCCAGAAGTCCTTTCCGATCAGGACGATGGGGAATGACGTAACCTTCTGCGTCTGCACGAGTGTCATCGCCTCGAAGAGCTCATCCAGCGTCCCGAAGCCGCCCGGCAACACGATGAATCCCTGGGCATATTTCACGAACATGGTTTTGCGGGCGAAGAAGTACCGGAAGTTGATCCCGAGGTCTACCCACTCATTCATACCTTGCTCGAAGGGAAGCTCGATTCCCAGGCCCACCGATACACCGCCGGCCTCGCAGGCACCCTTGTTCGCAGCCTCCATGGCCCCGGGCCCTCCCCCGGTTATGACCGCGTATCCCGCTTCCACAAGCAGCTTCCCGACCTGCTCGCCCACCGCGTAGTAGGGGGAGTCGCGGGGCGTGCGTGCCGATCCGAACACACTGATGGCCTTGCCCAGTTGTGAGAGCGTCCCGAAACCCTCCACGAACTCGCTCTGGATCCGCAGCACGCGCCAGGGATCAGTCTTGGTGAAGGGGGTTTCTTCCTCCGTGTCGAGCAGGTACCGGTCGGACTGCACAGTTTCGGCCTGGTGTCGTCGCAGTTCAACCTGCCCACGGCGCCGGGTAGGAGACGCCGCGGCACCCGGCTGCCGATCGTTGTTGCCGACCGAGGAATTACCGATATGGGGACTCATACACCAAGGCTAACTGCCGCCGCGCCTGCACGCTTTTGGTTGCCTTTGAATCACGATTCAAGGTTTGTGCGGGCCGACGTATCGCCGCTGGGGAATCTTTCGCTACATTTCTACTTATGACTCGTGACACACAGTCGAGCACCTCTGCGTCCGTCTCCAATTCGGCACAGCCGCTCGTATCCCTCCGGAACGTCAACAAGCACTTCGGTGAACTGCATGTGCTGCGGGACATCAATCTGGACGTTGCCCGCGGCGAAGTAGTCGTGGTCATCGGCCCTTCCGGCTCCGGCAAGTCGACGCTGTGCCGGGCGATCAACCGCCTGGAAACCATCGACAGCGGGGAGATCCGCATCGACGGCAAGGAACTGCCCGCCGAGGGAAAGGCCTTGGCGAGACTGCGGGCCGACGTCGGGATGGTGTTCCAGTCCTTCAACCTCTTCGCGCACAAGTCCATCCTCGAGAACGTGACGCTCGGGCCCGTGAAGGTGAAGGGTATGAAGCCGGGCGCCGCGAAGGAACTCGCCATGTCGCTGCTGAAGCGTGTCGGCGTCGACAATCAGGCGCAGAAACTGCCCGCCCAGCTCTCCGGGGGCCAGCAGCAGCGCGTCGCAATCGCCCGCGCCCTCGCGATGCAGCCCAAGGTGATGCTCTTCGACGAGCCCACCTCGGCCCTTGACCCCGAAATGATCAATGAAGTCCTCGACGCGATGGTCTCCCTCGCGAAGGAGGGCATGACCATGATCGTCGTGACCCACGAGATGGGCTTCGCTCGGAAGGCAGCCGACCGCGTGATCTTCATGGCGGACGGACAGATCGTCGAACAGGCGACACCCGAAGAATTCTTCACCAATCCGCAAAGCGATCGGGCGAAGGATTTCCTGGGCAAAATCCTTGCCCACTAGCTACCCACGAGTTCCCATCAGGAAATAACGCGAGGAGAAATCATGCGCACAACACGATATGCGGCAGCAGCCATGGCAGCGGCAGCTGCATTGACACTGTCTGCCTGCGGCGGCGGTGGAGGCGAAAGCGGTGGAGAGGGCGGCGGAGCCGAAGCCGGTGGCGACACCATCCGGATCGGCATCAAGTTCGACCAGCCCGGCCTCGGCTTTGACGAGGGCGATACCTACACCGGATTCGACGTCGACGTGGCCAAGTACGTCGCCGGTGAGCTGGGCTTCACCGAGGAGCAGATTGAATGGGTGGAGGCGCCCTCCGCTAACCGCGAGAACATGCTCTCCAACGAGCAGGTTGACATGATCTTCGCAACCTACTCCATCACGGACACCCGCAAGGAAACCGTGGACTTCGCAGGTCCCTACTTCATTGCCGGCCAGGACCTCCTGGTTCCGTCGGACAGCGACATCACCGGACCCGAGGACCTCGACGGCAAGAACCTCTGCTCGGTCACCGGATCCACCTCCGCCACCAACATCCAGGAAGAGGTTCCCGGCGTGAACCTCGTGGAGCAGCCCGGCTACGCAGAGTGCGTGTCCGTGATGGCCAGCGGCGCGATCGACGCCGTCACCACCGACGACATCATCCTCGCCGGCCTGGCAGCCAACGCTGAGAGCGGCGACTTCAAGGTTGTCGGAAACACCTTCTCCGAGGAGCGCTACGGCGTAGGCCTGCCCAAGGGCAGCGACCGTTGCGAGGACATCAACGCGGCCATCGAGAAGATGATTGAAGAGGGCGCCTGGCAGGAAGCACTGGACGCCAACCTCGAGGGTGTCGACTACGAGCCGAACGCGGAACTGAACCCGCCGACGCCGGATGCCTGCGCCTGATCGACCCTAAGTGCGGTGGGGCGGCCTTGGCCGCTCCACCGCTCATCTATGTATTGGAGGCCGAAACATGGAGGACTATCTGTCCCTCCTGACCGAGTACGACGTACTCGGAGCGTTCTGGGTCAATATCCAGCTCACCCTGTGGGCGGGTCTGTGGGCGCTGCTGCTCGGAACACTGCTCGCGCTCATGCGCATTTCACCGATCGCGAGCCTGCAGTGGCTGGGCGCTGCCTATGTCAACATCTTCCGCAACACCCCGTTGACGATCATCCTGGCCTTCGGATTCCTTGCGCTCTTCGGCCAGTTGCGGTTCTCCCTTGCTGATGACCTGAATCTCAGCCTGTTCCGCATCGCGATCCTGGGACTCGCCGTCTACCACGCGGCCTTCGTCTGCGAGGCCATCCGAAGCGGCGTAAACACTGTGCCGTTGGGACAGGCCGAAGCTGCCCGCGCTATCGGGCTGAGCTTTTTGCCTTCGGCCCGCCTGATCATCCTGCCCCAGGCTTTCCGCGGCGCCATTGCGCCCTTGGGCAACGTGCTGATCGCCCTGATCAAGAATTCGACGGTGGCAGCTGCGGGGTCCGTAGCGATCGAAACCTCGACGGTGATGAAGGAAATGATCGAGTTCCGGTCCGACGTCATCTATCCGATCTTCTTTACGTTTGCCCTTGGGTTTGTCATCCTAGTCATTCCCATCGGGCTCCTGACCACTTGGCTTTCCCGGAAACTGGCGGTGGCTCGATGAGCGTTCAACAGGTCCTCTTCGATGCGCCGGGCCCGAAAGCCCGCCGCAACATCATGATCGGCAATGTAGTCGGAGCCATCCTGATCATCGGCCTCATCGGGTACCTCGTCTCCGCTCTTGCCAGTCAAGGGCAGTTCGCTCCGGAGCGGTGGGCACCGTTCCTCGAGTGGGATACCTGGCGGTTCTTCCTGCTTGAAGGACTGGGCTACACACTGCGGGCCGCGGCAATCTCGGTAGTCACGTCCATTCTCTTCGGGCTGATCTTCGGCCTCGGCCGGTTGTCTCATGTTGCCGTGATCCGCTGGATCAGCAGCATCGTCGTCGAGTTCTTCCGTGCAGTCCCCGTGCTGTTGATGATGATCTTCTTCTGGCTGCTTTTCGGCAGCCTGGACATCGTGCGCCCGCAGGATTCGCCGTTCATCGCGGTCGTACTCGGTCTCACCCTGTACAACGGCTCGGTCATCGCAGAGCTGGTGCGCTCCGGCGTCCACAACCTCCCGAAGGGTCAGCGCGAGGCCGGGCTTGCGATCGGCATGACCCGGAGCCAGTCGCTGCGGGCGATCGAGGTTCCGCAGGCGCTCGTTGCGATGCTCCCGGCTTTGATCAGCCAGTTCGTGGTCATCCTGAAGGACTCTGCCCTCGGGTTCATCATCACCTACTCGGAACTGCTCGCCTACGCCCGCCGCCTCGGCTCGGGTGAGGGCAACATGCTGCAGTCCCTCCTTGTGGCAGCGCTGATCTTCATTGTCATCAATTTCCTGCTGACGTCACTGGCCACCCGGCTCTCCGGCTTCCTGAGCTTCCGCACCGGGGGCAAGACGCGTAAGGACAAGAACGAGAAGGTGTTGGCTGCCGACCCGGCCGGCACGGGCACCGGCGTCGGAGCGGCCTGACCGCCTTTGGCACCAGCCTTTCCAAACCGGCCTTCCCGATCTGGCTCGCCTTGGTCTACGGACTCAGGCGAGCCAGTTCTTTAAGTGGCGGTAGCAGGCGCGGACAGCGTCCGCATGTACGTGTTCGTCATCCGAGTGCGCAAGCAGTGCATCACCGGGTCCGAAGTTCACCGCGGGGATTCCAAGAGCACTGAAGCGGGCCACGTCGGTCCAGCCGTACTTCGGCTTCGGTTCCTCGCCGACCGCGGCGACGAAGGCCGCTGCTGCGGGATGGTTCAGGCCCGGTCGTGCACCGGCGGCGGCGTCCGTGCGGACAACGTCGAAGCCCTGCAGGAGGTCGCGAACGTATTGCTCGGCCTGTTCCGGTGTCTTGTCCGGCGCAAACCTGTAGTTGACCTCAAGGACCGCATGATCCGGAATGACGTTCCCGGCCGTACCTCCCGAGACGAGCACTGCGTTGAGGCTCTCCCGGAAATCCAGGCCGTCGACCGTCACGGTGGCCGGCTCATGGTCCCGCAACCGCACCAGCACCTCGGCCAGCTTGTGAATGGCGTTCTCGCCCATCCAGGCCCGGGCTGAATGGGCCGCGCGCCCCGTCGTCGATACGTTGAACCGGGCCGTGCCGTTACAGCCGCCCTCCACCGTCCCGTCGGTGGGCTCAAGCAGCACGGCGAAGTCACCCTGCAGCCGGTCCGGGAACTTCTCGGCGAGCCTGCCCAGCCCGCTCAGTGCGGCTTCGACTTCCTCATGGTCATAGAAGACGTAGGTGATGTCGCGCGAAGGCGCTGTCAGCGCCTTCGCCAGCGCCAACTGGACCGCGACGCCTCCCTTCATATCCGTCGCTCCCCGGCCGTAGAGAATCTCCCCCTCCCACGAACTCGGGACGGTTCCCCGTGATCCGGGCACCCTCGGCAGCGGCACGGTGTCCAGATGACCGGCGAGGATCACCCGCTCCGGGCGGCCGAGTGTTGTGCGCGCAATGAGCGAGTCGCCATCGCGGACGACCTCCAGGTGGCTGCAGCTGCGAAGCAGAACTTCCACCGCATCGGCAAGGACCTTCTCATTTCCCGACACACTGTCGATATCGATGATGTCGGCCGTGAGTTGCGCCACGTCCTTTGTAGGGTCCAGGAGCGGAAGATCCGAAACAGTCATGCTGATAAGGGTAGTGGCCGAGCTGCTCGGTAGAATGGAGGCCATGACTGAGACCGCTTCCGCTGCCCCTGCCCCTTCCGTGACCGCCGACCGGACCGCTTCCGGAATAGGACTGGCCACGCTGGCCGAGGACGGATCCGTACTCGATGTCTGGTACCCGCAGCCTGCTCTCGGCAACCTGAACGCCGACGCCGAGTCCCTGCGCACCGAGCTGAACGCCATCGCAGCTCCCGATGCCCTGCGGGCAGTCACCCAGGAAGTGGTGACCACCACGAGCAGCCTCGACGCGGCTCCGGTCGACGCCGCCGACGCCTACCTTCGGCTCCACCTTCTCTCCCACCGTCTGGTCCAGCCGAACACCATCAACCTCGACGGCATCTTCGGCCTCCTGGCGAACGTGGTGTGGACCAACTTCGGTCCCTGTGCCGTAGCCGGCTTCGAAACCACCCGCCTGCGACTGCGCTCCCGCGGCGCCGTCGTTGTCTACGGAGTGGACAAGTTCCCCCGGATGGTGGACTACGTCATGCCGTCCGGCGTGCGCATCGCCGACGCCGATCGCGTACGCCTGGGCGCGCACCTCGCCGAAGGCACCACGGTCATGCACGAGGGCTTCGTCAACTTCAACGCCGGCACCCTGGGCCACTCCATGGTCGAAGGCCGAATCTCGGCCGGCGTTGTCGTCGGCAACGGCTCGGACATCGGTGGTGGTGCGTCCATCATGGGCACCCTCTCCGGCGGCGGCAAGGAGCGCATCAGCATCGGCGAGCGCTGCCTGCTGAGCGCCCAGGCCGGCATCGGGATCTCCCTCGGCGATGACTGCGTTGTCGAAGCCGGCCTCTACATCACCGCCGGAACCAAGGTCACCCTTCCGGACGGCTCCATCGTCAAGGCTGCAGAGCTGTCCGGCCAGTCCTCGGTGCTCTTCATCCGCAACTCCACCACCGGTGTCGTTGAGGCGCGACAGCGCACAGGTCAGGGTATCGAGCTGAACGCAGCCCTGCACGCCAACTAGGGAACGGCTGTGCCAACGACGAAAGCCAGGGAACGACGACGGCGGCGCCTCCGTACAGCGGGCGTGCTGCTTGCCCTGGCCACCGTCGTCGGCGGGGGCGGTTATTTGGCCCTGGTCCAACTCGACTCGTCCGAGGTCCTCGTGCGGGAGCGCTGCACCGCCGTCGTCGGGGAGGACACCTACGAGCTGCGGCCGGACCAGGCGGCCCATGCCTCGACCATCGCCGCAGTGGCAGTAACCCGCGGCCTGCCGGCACGGGCCGCCTCCATCGCGCTCGCTACTGCGGTGCAGGAGTCGGGGCTGCGCAATCTCGACTACGGAGATATGGCGGGCCCCGATTCGCGGGGGCTTTTTCAGCAGCGCCCGTCACAGGGATGGGGCAGCGAGGAACAGGTTCAGGATCCGGTCTACGCTGCGGGTGCTTTCTACGACGTGCTGGTCACCGTCCCGGACTATGAGTCAATGCCCATTACTGAGGCTGCGCAGCAGGTTCAGCGCAGCGCCTACCCTGATGCGTACGCCGACCACGAACCGGAAGGCCGTGCCTTTGCATCGGCCCTTACTGGCCAGTCCCCGGCGTCGCTGAATTGCGTGCTGCGCGAGCCGGCAACCGCCGGCAACCCGGAAGCCGTCACTGCGAGCTTCGCCGCCGCCTTCCCGGGACTGAGCGTGGAAAGCTCCGGCGGCGAAGTGGCTGCGAGCGCATCGGGATCGTACGGGTGGGCTGCGGCGCAGTGGGCAGTCGCCAACGCGCAGGGGCTGGGAATCACTTCGGTTTCCTACGCCGGGCTGCTCTGGGACCGAAGCGAGGGAGGTTGGAACGCAGCCGAAACCGAAACCGGGCGCGTGCTCATTACCGTCGCCGCTCCCGCGGCCTAACAGCTCCGGGCAGGTTCAGGCGATGAACTCGACGACGGGCTGAACGTAGCTTCGGAACGCCGCCTCGTCCAGTTGCAGGTCTTCGCTCGCGATCAGCATGTCAGGTTCCACGAACCAGGCACGCGGCTCGCTGAGGGGCAGCTCGATTACAACGAGCGAAAAGTGCCGGGCCGCCCTACCCAGTTCGAGCTCCCGCTCGCCCACGAGCTTCCCATAGTCCAGCTTGATGCCCTTCGACACCCGCTCCAGGTCCCGCTTGCGGCGAGCCTCCTCGGCCTCCTGGACCCAGGTCAGGGCCGTGCCGTAACGAGCGTGGGTGTAGCGCTGAAGAGCCGGCATGGCGTCGAGCTCCGGAAAATCGGGCGGAGTGGGAAGTGTTCCGTCCGCCCCGTTCGCCGCAACCAGTTCATACCACCAGGCCTCCCACTCGACCCGCAGCGCGGTCAGCCCGCCCACCGAGTGGACCGCCTGACGGGGATCAGCACAGTGAACCGGTGGCTTCAATGGCGAGACGGCGGGCGAGCCGATGACACCCAGCCCGGCACAATCCCGCAAATAGAGCGCGAAGCACATGGACAACGACGAGCGCACACTCACACTCCAGGAGGGCGCCTTGTCGACGTGCATACGTGGTCCTGGCCTCTCTCCCGGACTCGTGACCGGCGGCCCGGCCGGTCACTTCCGGGCGTGATTCCTCAAGGGTAGACCGATAGGCCTGTGTGCTCCAGAGGTGAATGCAACGGTGGTCGGACTTACTTCGGGACAACTTCGGGCTGTCACTAGACTTGGAAGCATGAAGATACTCGTCACCGGCGGAAGCGGTTACATCGGCTCACACACAACACTGGCGCTGCTTGAGGCCGGCCACGATGTTGTTGTAGTGGACAACCTGTACAACTCCAGCGAGACAGCGCTTCGGCGGGTGGAGGAACTGGCGGGGCGAGAGCTCACCTTCCACAAGGTCGACCTTCTCGATGAACACGCTCTGGACGCAGTATTCGAGGCAGACTCCGTAGACGCCGTCATTCACTTCGCGGGCCTGAAGGCCGTGGGCGAATCCGTAGAGAAGCCGCTGTTCTACTACCACAACAATGTCGGCGGCACCCTGAACCTGCTGCGCACCATGGACCGCCATAACGTGCGCACCCTCGTCTTCAGTTCGTCGGCCACGGTTTACGGTGCCTCTGAGGAGGTGCCCCTCATCGAGAAGATGCCGCTGGACGCCACCAACCCCTATGGCCGCACCAAGGAGCAGATCGAGGACATCCTGAGCGACGTCGGCGCTTCAGACGGTCGGTGGAACATCGCCCTGCTGCGTTACTTCAACCCGGTCGGCGCACACGAATCGGGCCGGATCGGCGAAGACCCCACCGGCATCCCCAACAACCTTCTCCCGTTCGTCGCGCAGGTGGCAGTCGGCCGCCGCGAGAAGGTGATGGTATTCGGGAACGACTACCCCACTCCGGACGGCACCGGCATCCGCGACTACATCCACGTGGTGGACCTGGCCGACGGACACGTGGCCGCGCTGAACTTCCTCACCACCCACCCCGGCGTGCACCGCTGGAATCTCGGTACGGGCAACGGTTCCTCGGTCCTTGAGGTACTCGCCGCCTTCTCGAAGGCGGTCGGACGGGAAATCCCCTACGAATTCGCACCGCGACGCCCGGGAGACGCAGCCGTCAGCTACGCGGATCCGTCCTCAGCCCTGGCCGACCTGGGCTGGTCGGCGCACCGCAACCTCGACACCATGTGCGAAGACCACTGGCGCTGGCAGAAGAACAACCCCCAGGGCTACGCTTCCTGACCGCGGCAGCGGAACTTCCAGGATTACGACGACGGACGGTCACCTTCACGGGGAAGGTGACCGTCCGTCGTCGTACTGGGGTTACTTGACCGACGCGGGTCAGCGCGCGGGGTACTGCCGCTCCGATGCTCCCGTGTACAGCTGGCGCGGACGGCCGATCTTGGTCTGCGGATCCTTGATCATCTCGCGCCACTGGGCGATCCACCCGGGGAGGCGGCCGATCGCGAACAGCACGGTGAACATCTTCTCCGGGAACCCCATGGCCTTGTAGATCAGGCCGGTGTAGAAGTCCACGTTGGGGTAGAGCTTGCGCTCGATGAAGTAGTCGTCAGCGAGTGCCTTCTCCTCGAGCCGCATAGCGATGTCGAGCAGTTCGTCGTTGCCGCCGAGGCGGGACAGGATGTCGTGGGCGGTTGCCTTCACGATCTTGGCGCGCGGGTCATAGTTTTTGTAGACGCGGTGTCCGAAGCCCATGAGCTTCACGCCGTCTTCCTTCTTCTTGACCTTCTCCATGAACGCCTCCGGCTCTACCCCGGTGGCCTGGATCTTGCGGAGCATGTTGAGCACAGCCTCATTGGCGCCGCCGTGGAGGGGACCGAAGAGGGCGTTGATGCCGGCGGATACGGACGCGAACATGTTGGCGTTCGAGCTTCCGACCAGGCGCACGGTCGAGGTGGAGCAGTTCTGCTCGTGGTCCGCATGCAGGATGAGGAGCAGGTCAAGGGCCTTGACCATGACCGGATCGAGCTCGTACGGCTCAGCGGGCAGGCCGAAGCACAGCCGCATGAAGTTCTCCACCAGGTTCATGGAGTTGTCCGGGTACAGCATGGGCTGACCGATGGACTTCTTGTGTGCGTAGGCAGCGATGACCGGAAGCTTCGCCATGAGGCGGAAAGTGGACAGTTCCACCTGCTCGTCATCGAACGGATCCAGGGAATCCTGGTAGAAGGTGGACAGCGCCGAAACAGCGGAGGACAGCACCGGCATGGGGTGTGCGTCCCGCGGAAATCCGCCGAAGAAGCCCTTGAGTTCCTCGTGCAGGAGGGTGTGGCGGCGGATGCGGTCGTCGAAGGCCGCAAGTTCGGCGGGGGTGGGAAGCTCTCCGTAGATGAGCAGGTAGGAGACCTCAAGGAAGCTTGAGTGCTGCGCGAGCTGGTCAATGGGGTACCCGCGGTAGCGGAGGATGCCCTGGTCACCGTCGATGTACGTGATCGAGGAGGTGGTGGCCGCCGTGTTCATGAAACCGGGATCGAACGTCACGGCGCCGGTCTGCTTCAGGAGCTTCGAGACGTCGTATCCGTGGTTGCCTTCAGCCGCGGTGATAAGCGGGAGGCTCAGGCTTCCTCCGTCGTAGTGGAGGGAGGCGCCATTTTGCTCAGTCATTGACTCTCCTTGTGGAGTTTGAGTGAAAGCATGCGTGTGGGCTAGACAACATAGTCAGCTAAAACGCTACCGGCAGGAACGCCCGGAGCACTAATTGAGAGACCCGTCGTTGTGCAATAGCAACACGGGCACCGGAGCGGACCTCAGCGGGAGAGCCGTGCTGCGGCTGCGGCCACCCGTTCATCGGACCCGGTCAGTGCGACCCTGACGTACCCGTTGCCCGCATCGCCGTAGAACGTTCCGGGTCCAACGATGATCCCGAGCTCTGCGAACCGCTTCACAGTGAGCCAGGTGTCCTCCCCCGCCGTCGCCCACAGGTACAGTCCGGCGTCGGAATCCCTAATGGTTAGGCCGAACGACTGCAGGGCAGGAATAAGCTGCTCCCGCCGCGAGCGGTACAGGTCCTTCTGTGCGGCGACGTGGGAGTCGTCGCCGAGGGCGACGCGCATGGCTTCCTGCACGGGATACGGAACGATCATGCCCGCGTGCTTGCGGGAGTTGATGAGGTTCGGGAGCACACCGGCATCGCCGGCGACGAACGCCGCACGGTAGCCCGCCAGGTTCGACTGCTTGCTCAGCGAGTAAACGGAGAGCAGCAGCTCGTGGCTTCCACCGCTGACCCGCTCGTCAAGGATGCTGGGAACCGCCTCACCGCCGCGCGCCGGATCCCAGGCGCCCCAGCCGAGTTCGGCGTAACACTCGTCGGAGGCCACCATTGCGCCGAGCCCGCGGGCGTCGTCGACAATTGCCCGGAGGGCCGCCGCGTCCTGCACCGCCCCGGTGGGATTGGAGGGCGAGTTGACCCAGACGAGGCGCACCTTCGCGCGCGTGGCCGGATCCAGCTCGGCTAGTGAGTCCGCTGCTACGGGAGTGGCACCGGCGAAGTGGGCCCCCATGTCATACGTGGGGTACGCAACGGTGGGGCGCACGACGACGTCGCCCGCTCCCAGCCCCAGGAGCGTGGGCAGCCAGGCAACCAGTTCCTTCGAACCGACGGTGGGCATGATGGCATCGGGGTCGAGCCCGCGCACCTGGCGGCGGCGGGCGAACCAGCTGCTGATCGCCTGGCGCAGCTCCACGGTTCCGTGGGTGGTGGGATAGCCCGGCGCGTTGGACGCGCCCCGAAGCGCCTTCTGCACAATCTCCGGCGTGGGATCAACCGGCGTACCGATGGAGAGGTTGACCGCGCCGTCAGGATGCTGCTGCGCCTCCTGGACGTAGGGAGCCATGGCGTCCCAGGGATAGTCCGGAAGGTTGAGCCCGAAAGCCTTGTTCGACGTCACGCTGTGATCAGGCCTCTTGGTTCTGCGGCGGAAGCGCGGCGATCATCGGGTGGTCCTTCCCGGTGTTCCCGAGCTTTGCTGCCCCGCCCGGGGAGCCGAGATCGTCGAAGAATTCGACATTGGCCTTGTAGTAGTCGGCCCACTCCTCCGGAGTGTCGTCCTCGTAGTAGATTGCCTCAACCGGGCAAACGGGCTCGCACGCTCCGCAGTCCACGCACTCATCCGGGTGGATGTACAAGGAGCGTTCGCCTTCATAGATGCAGTCGACCGGGCATTCCTCGATGCAGGCCTTGTCTTTCACATCCACGCACGGCTGTGCGATTACGTAGGTCACTTCCCACGCCTTCCCTAGGATCCGGTTGCCGCTCTCGGCTTTGTCGCTGTTCCAGCTTAACGCAACGGCAGGATGGAACAGCATCAGCCCGCACGCCCCGTAACACCGTAATATGGCACGCTATGCACATGACCACCCCGGCTGCGGCACTACTGATGGAGATACCGCTGGGAACCCGGGTGGTGGTCCGGTACAGGATCGACGGCGGCCTTACCGACGCACTCGGCGAGCTCTCGGCGAGGGACAGCGCGACCTGCACGGTGTCCGGAAGGCGAGGCGACGTCGTCGTTCCGCTGGAGAAAGTGACCGCCGCCAAGCCGGTTCCGCCGCCTCCGCCCCGGCGTGCACCGCGTCGCGCAGCCGGCAACTGAAGCCCCGTGCGCCCTAGCCTCCCACGCGATTGACTAAAATCAATCGGTGAGTGCGTGCTGACGTATGCTGTTGATTATGGGAACAGATGAGGATGTCCAGGCACGCGGCCGGGCGCTGAGCTCCCCCGTCCGGCTGAGGATCCTCCGGCTGTGCCTGCACAAGGCGCGCACCAACAAGGAGATCGCCGAGGTGCTGGATCTGAACCCGGCCACCTCGCTGCACCACGTTCGAACCCTGCTCTCGACTGGCTTCCTGCGCGCTGAGGAGCCGCGGACCGGCAACCGTGGCGCCAAGGAAATCCCCTACCGGGCAACAGGTCTCTCCTGGGGAAGCCGCATGCCCAACGCTGCGCCCGTCCTAGTTGAGACGTTCCTGCAGGAGATTGAGGGCCTTCGTCCATCGGAGATTGACGTCTGGCGGCTTGGCGTCCGGCTCAA
Source organism: Arthrobacter sp. JZ12 (assembly GCF_035189165.1). Classification (NCBI taxonomy): domain Bacteria; kingdom Bacillati; phylum Actinomycetota; class Actinomycetes; order Micrococcales; family Micrococcaceae; genus Arthrobacter; species Arthrobacter sp. JZ12. The sequence continues at coordinate 2,362,875 of NZ_CP045246.1, forward strand.
CGACGCACACCGCGCGGAGATGATGGACAAGATCCGGGCAATCTTCGAGGAGTACGCCCACCGGGAATCGGACGAGGACGGCACCGCGACCTCAATCATGCTGGCCCACCATCTAGACCGCACCGCGGACTAGCTTTTCTGCTGCCTAGTCCAGGTCGCGTCTTTGGCTACCTGGCCCTGAAGGTCGCGCTGACTGGCGCAGGACGCGCCACGACACCGCAACGGCCGCCACGGTCCCTACCGCGAGGCCAACCACCCACACGGTTCCAGCCACCGCCACGGGTGGGGCAACTCCGTTCACTTCGACTCCCGCTGCGATGAAACCGCCCGCGCCCATCGACGCAGCGACGCCCACCAGCACGTACGCGACCACGCCGGTCAGCGCAGCCACCAGGACATTACGCGCCCACAGCGCAACGTACACCGCAACACAGACCGCGAGGACGACGGCGGCCACCGCACCGATGGGCAGCGCCGCATCGCGCACATGCCAGATGTGCCCGTGCAGGGCGGTTCCCAGCGCCGCTGTTCCAACTCCGCCGGCAAGTGCGGCGGCTACAGCCTTGGTGCGCCTGGGCGCGGGTTCCGTACCGGAACCGGCGGGAGGGACGACGACGGCGGCAGCACCGTCGTCGTCGTTCCCGTCCTTAAGACTGCGGTTGCCCGCGTCGTCAGCCGCGGCCGGCACGCGACCGTCCGCCCTACGCGCGGGCGCGGGAACGGGCGGCGCGCAGGCGCTCGTTGGCGTCCAGAATGACCTTACGGATGCGGATCGCCTCGGGGGTCACTTCAACGCACTCGTCCTCGCGGGCGAATTCGAGGGACTCCTCGAGGGTGAGCTTGCGCGGCGGGGTCAGGTTCTCGAAGCTGTCGGAGGAAGCCGCACGCATGTTGGTGAGCTTCTTTTCCTTGGTGATATTCACGTCCATGTCGTCGGCGCGCGAGTTCTCGCCGACAATCATGCCCTCGTAAACCTCTGAGGTGGGCTCCACGAAGAACGAGCCACGCTCCTGCAGGTTGATCATGGCGAACGGCGTGACCACTCCAGCGCGGTCGGCGATCATCGAGCCGTTGGTCCGGTACTCGATGTCTCCTGCCCACGGCTCGTAGCCCTCGGAGTAGGAGGAAGCGATGCCGGCTCCGCGGGTGTCCGTGAGGAAGCGGGTGCGGAAGCCGATAAGACCGCGGGCAGGAACGATGAACTCCATGCGCACCCAACCGGTTCCGTGGTTGGCCATGTTGGTCATGCGGCCCTTACGCGCAGCCATGAGCTGGGTTACGCCGCCGAGGTATTCCTCGGGCACGTCGATGGTCATGTGCTCCATCGGCTCGTGGACCTTGCCGTCGATCGTCTTCGTGACAACCTGGGGCTTTCCGACGGTGAGTTCGAAGCCCTCACGGCGCATCTGCTCAACGAGGATGGCCAGAGCCAGCTCACCACGGCCCTGCACCTCCCACGCATCCGGGCGGCTGGTCGGCAGCACGCGGAGCGACACGTTGCCGATTAGTTCCTTGTCCAGGCGGTCCTTCACCTGACGCGCCGTCACCTTCGCACCCTTGACCTTGCCGGCGAGCGGCGAGGTGTTGATGCCGATGGTGACGGAGATCGCGGGGTCGTCCACCGTGATCAGCGGCAGCGGCTGCGGGTTCTCGACGTCCGTCAGCGTCTCACCGATCGTGATGTCCTCAATACCGGCCACCGCAACGATCTCACCGGGGCCGGCAGACTCTGCCGGAACACGCTCAAGGGCCTTCGTGGCGAGCAGCTCGGTGATCTTGACGGTCTTGAGCTCGCCGTTCTGGCGTGCCCAGGCAACCTGCTGGCCCTTGCGGAGGGTGCCGTTAAAGATTCGCAGGAGAGCAAGGCGGCCGAGGAACGGGGAGGCGTCGAGGTTGGTGACGTGCGCCTGCAGGACACCCTCAGGGTCGTAGCTCGGGGCCGGAATGTGCTCGATGATCGTCTTGAACAGCGGCTCGAGGTTGTCGTTCGCGGGAACCTCGCCATCCGCCGGCTGTTCGAGCGAAGCGGCACCCGCGCGGGCTGCGGCGTAGACAACGGGCACGTTGAGCACGGAGTCCAGGTCCAGGTCGGGAACCTCGTCGGCGAGGTCCGATGCCAGGCCGAGCAGCAGGTCCATGGACTCGCTGACCACCTCGTCAATGCGGGAGTCAGGGCGGTCGGTCTTGTTGACCAGCAGTACCACGGGAAGCTTCGCGGCAAGGGCCTTGCGCAGCACGAAACGGGTCTGGGGAAGCGGCCCCTCGGATGCGTCTACGAGCAGGACGACGCCGTCAACCATGGACAGACCGCGCTCCACCTCGCCGCCGAAGTCGGCGTGGCCAGGGGTGTCGATGACGTTGATGGTAATGCGCTCACCGTTGGAGGACGGGCCCTCGTAGAACACGGTGGTGTTCTTCGCGAGGATGGTGATGCCCTTTTCGCGCTCGAGGTCGCCGGAGTCCATGACCCGGTCTGCAACCTCGCCGTGCGCGGCGAAGGAGTTGGTCTGCTTCAGCATCGCGTCCACGAGCGTTGTCTTGCCGTGGTCCACGTGGGCCACGATGGCAACGTTGCGGAGGTCGCTGCGGATTGCAGTGTTGCTCGTGGATACAGACATGCGTGATGACTCGCTTCTTAAGATCAGGGAAAGGAAAAAGCGGGCGGCACAGCGCGCGCTGTTTCTATTCTAGGCGCTGGGCAAAAGATGGCCTAAACGGGCCTTCCTTCCCAGCACGCAAACGACGGCGGTGCCGCCTTTTGAATCAAAGGCGGCACCGCCGTCGTACTGGTGAAGAAGGGAACTACTCCCCTGCCGCGAGCAACTGCGCGCGCAGTTCGCGCCGCTCACGCTGCTTCTCCGGATCGGGAAGCGGCACGGCGGCAAGCAGGCGCTGCGTATACGGATCCTGCGGGTTGCGCAGGATCTGGTCACGGGTCCCCTGCTCCACGATGCGGCCACGGCGCATCACACAAATGTAGTCTGCGAGGACGTCCACGACAGCGAGATCGTGGGTGACGAACAGGCAGGCGAAGCCCATCTCCTGCTGCAGGTTCTGGAACAGCTCCAGCACCTTCGCCTGCACCGACACGTCGAGCGCGGAAGTGGGCTCATCCGCCACCATGAGCTTCGGCTTCAGGGACAGCGCACGGGCAATGCCGACGCGCTGCTTCTGGCCGCCGGAGAGCTCATGCGGGTAGCGGTTGCGGTAGGAACGGGGCAGTTCCACCTGGTCCAGGAGCGTCTCGATACGCTTCTGCAGCGCCGCGCCCTTCGCTTCGCCCGCCAGATACATGGGCTCACCGATGCTCTCACCGATGGGAAGGCGCGGATTGAGCGACGACGACGGATCCTGGAACACCATGCCGACGTTCCGCCGGACGGCGCCCAACTCACGCGACGTGGGCTTGAGCCCCGAGACGTCCGTACCCACCACACGCAGGGATCCTTCCGCAACCGGAAGAAGCCCGACGGCGGCACGGCCGATGGTCGTCTTGCCTGAGCCCGATTCACCCACCAGGCCCATGACCTCTCCCGGGCGGATAGTGAGGGTGGCACCTTCGACGGCGCGGAATGCCGGCACCCTGCCCTGCTTGGGGTACTCGATCGCGACGTCGCGCAGCTCGAGGACCGCCTCGCCACTAGTGTCTTCAGTAGCTGTCAGGGACTCCTCGAGGCCTTCCAGAACTGCTCGTTCCCTGCGCTCAAGCTCGTTTCGGTCCACGCCGACGAGCCCGGAGTGGGTGGCCGCTGCCAGCGCAGCGGTGATGTCGACGTCGTCACCGCCGTCGTCGGAGCCCTGCCCCAGGTGGGGAACGGCCGCAAGGAGATCCTGCGTGTAGGGGTGTTCGGGAGCGCTGAAGATCTTCTCGGCGGATCCGGTCTCGACAATGACGCCCTTGCGCATGACCGCGATCCGGTCGGCAAGGTCGGCAACCACACCCATGTCGTGAGTGATCAGCACGATCGCACTGTCGAGCTTGTTGCGCAGGTTGCGCATCAGGTCCAGGATTTCCGCCTGGACGGTCACGTCCAGAGCGGTCGTGGGCTCATCGGCGATCAGCAGCTTCGGGTCACAGGAGAGCGATTGCGCGATCATGGCGCGCTGCCGCTGTCCTCCCGACAACTGGTGCGGGTAGGAGCGGAATGCCTTCTCGGGATCCGGGAGCTCCACCATCTCGAGGAGCTTCAGCGCGCGTTCCCTGGCTTCGTCCGGCGAGATCGCGTTGTGCAGACGAAGCGTCTCCACAATCTGGAAGCCCACGGTGTACACCGGATTCAACGCAGTCATGGGCTCCTGGAAGATGACTGCGACCTCGTTGCCGCGAACCTCTCGCAGCTTGCCCGGCGACAGGTTGAGGATGGACCTGCCGTTCAGCAGGACCTCTCCCCGCACCCTGCTGTTGCTCGGCAGCAGGCCGAGCAAAGCCATCGAGCTTGCGCTCTTGCCGGAACCGGACTCCCCCACGATGGCGAGGACCTCACCTGCGTTGACGTGGTAGTTCAGGTCAATCGCCGCAGGTACCCATTCCTTCTCGACGCCGAAGTCGACGCTGAGGTTCTTCACTTCAAGGACAGGGCCGCGTGCGGCCGCGCGCGAATCCCCGTTGCCGCTGCCGTCAATGATGTCGTGGGTCATAGTGTTGTCCTTCCACTGCGTGACCGTCGGCACCGTGCGTCCGTCGGGGCTGTTTGCCCGCTGATTACTGCACCGTGCTTGAAAGTTGAAAATATAGGGGTATGAATTCGCCGCAGCGCCCTGCCGGTACCACCGTCTTCCGTCCGCGCAGCAGCCGCTGGATTCTTGTGATTGCCGGGGTTGTGGTCGGGGTGGGCCTGGCGGCGTCCGTGGCGTCCTCCGGGTTCCAGTCGCTGGCCTCGACCGCGCCCCTGCTCGCAATCGGGGCTGTGGCGTGGTGGCTGTTCTGGTACCCGACAGTTGTGGTTGGCCCGGCAGCCGTCGAGCTCCGCAACCCTGTACGGACTGTCACCGTGCCTTGGGGCGCCCTCATTCACGTGGACACCAAGTACGCCCTGAAACTGGTGACGCCCGGCGGCAGTTACAGCGCCTGGGCAGCGCCGGCTCCCGGCGTCCGCGGTACCTATGCCGGGAAGCCGGAGCACATGAAGAACCTTCCCGGCACGAGCTATGGTCCGGCCGGGAGCGTCCGCCCCGGAGACCTGACCAACACTGATTCCGGGCTTGCTGCCCTTCTGGTGCGCACCGAGTGGCAGCGCCAGGTTGAGAGCGGTCTGATTGATACCGACGGAGCCGAGTCCGCGCGGGTGGTGCGGCAGCTCAATTGGCTGCCGCTCGCCGTCGTCACCGGCCTGCTGCTGCTCAGCATTGTTACGTTCGCTTGGCAGTGACATTCGCAGAGACAGTAGACCGGTGAGACGTGATGCGGCACCGGTGGCGCGTGGCAAGGTAAACCGGGACATCAGGCAGGCTTCCGGGGCTCGGCGGCCTTCTTCGCGTTGAACTTCTTCTGGCGGGGGTCAAACGCGTCACGCAGGCCGTCGCCGATGAAGTTGATGGACAGGCAGATGATCACGATGAAGAGGCCGGGCCACCAGAACAGCCAGGGTCTCGTGGCGAACGCCGCCTGGTTGTCACTGATCAGGCTGCCCAGTGAGATGTCGGGCGCCTGGACACCGAGGCCGAGGAAGGAGAGGCCGGTTTCCAGCAGGATCGCCGAGGCCATTACCAGCGTGGTGTTCACGATGATCACTCCCACCGCGTTGGGCAGGATGTGCTTGAAGATGATCCGGCTGTTGGAAGCACCTGCGATCCGGGCAGCGTCAACGAACTCACGTTCGCGAAGGCTCAGGAACTCGGCACGCACAAGGCGCGCGAGGCCTGTCCAGATTACGAGCCCGACGAAGAGCCCCAGGAGGATAACGCCCGCACTTCCACCGAAGATGCTGGCGAAGAACGTGCCGTCTCCGGCGAGGCTGTTTCCGAAGGTTCCCAGCACTGCAGCGAGGATGAGCAGCGGGATGATGATGATGACGTCGGTCAGGCGCATCAGCACCGCTTCAACCCATCCACGGAAGTACCCGGACACACCGCCGACGATGACGCCGATGATGCCGCCGACAATGCCGATGATGAACATGATGATCAGGGAGAGCTGCGCTCCGCGCATGGTCATCGCGAACAGGTCGCGTCCAACGCGGTCCTGCCCGAACGGATGGTCTCCGAAGTTGAACGGAAGCGTCCACGTAGGTGCACCGTTCGGTGTAGCCAGCGGCGGAGTTTCAATGTAGTTCCACTTCCACCACCCGGGTATGCCGGCGTATCCAATGGAGGTGAATGCCAATATCACTACACCGAAGAAGACGACGAGACTGATCACCGCAGCCGTATGCCCGAAGAACCGCTTGCGGACAATCTGCCCCTGGCTGAGGCCCTTGACTTCGCTGTTCGGGTCAACCTTTTTCTTGTTTGCACCAACCTGAGTGCTCATGCTTTCACCCTCACTCGCGGGTCGAGGACGGAGTAGACAAGGTCCGCCACCAAGTTGAAGACCAGGGCCAGAATGCCTGTCACCAGGAAGACGCCCATGACGGGATTCAGGTCCACCACTCGCAGTGCCTGAACGAACAGCTGGCCCATGCCGCTGAATGCAAAGACCTGCTCGGTGATGATCGCACCGCCGATAAGGCCGCCGATATCAAACGCAACCAGCGTGGCCAACGGGATGAGGGCGTTGCGGAATGCATGCCGCATCACGACTGTCCGCTCACCGAGTCCCTTCGCGCGGGCGGTGCGGATGTAGTCCTGATTCATGATTTCGAGCATCGAGGCCCGCGAATAGCGGCTGTACCCGGCGAGGGAGATCAGCATGAGTGCGATCGTCGGAAGCAGCAGGTGGGTATAGGTGTCGAGTCCGCGAATCCAGAAGTCGCCATCGAGGTTCGGTGTCGCCGAACCAATGGTCGCAATTGGACGGCCGCGGATACGGCCGTTGTTGAAGTAGTCCGGCCAGGACTGCATGAAGCGGTCGAGCAGGATGAGGAATCCCATGATGAAGGCGGTAAGGCCTGCCGCACTCATGTTCTGGCGCCTGTCGTAACCGCCCATGAAGTAACCGACGGCGACGCCGATCAGCACGGTAGCGACTCCGAGGATGACGATCATCAGCAGTGTCGCGCGGTCCAGCAGGGGCTGCACAGCGAAGTAGGCGATCATGCCGATCGCCACGACGATCAGAGCGGAGTGCAGTGCCTTCCGATTCTTCAGTCCTGCCGTCAGCAGGGTGACTCCGAAGGCTACGGCGACGCCTGCGATGGCGAGCACGATCGGACCGAGACCCGGAGTCAGGAACCAGCCGATGGTGTCGAGTAGCCAGAGCAGTGCTGCGACGACAACGAAAGCGACACCGGCGACCAGCAGGCGGCGCTTCAAAGGCCCGGTGGCAACCGTGTAAGCCAACGCCGCCATCAGGAGTCCGCAGATCACGAGGGCGAGGAGTGAAATATTCGGCTCCCGCAGGAAGTCGTTGAAGCCGATCGCGCCAAACTCCTTGAGCAGCACGGCGACCCAGAACACCGGCAACGAGAAGAACAGGAACGCCATGAAGGTGACGCCGTAATCAAGGCCGCTGTACTGCCTTAGTGCAGTGATGATGCCGAGCGTGATGCCGATCAGGATCGCGAGGATCGTGGCCGCGGTCACGAGCAGGATTGTCTGGCCCATCGCGCGTTCGAGCAGTTGGGTTACTTCTGCTCCGTTGATCGCATTGCCCAGGTCGCAGGTGCCGGCGAACGGCACCAGGCAGCCGGCGGCACCACCGAGCCACGCGAAGTATCGGAGCACCGGGGGGATGTCCAGGTCGAGCAGGTCGGTGCGGAACGCGATGAGTTGGTCCCGGTTCGGGGCGTTGCTCTCCCGCAGATCCGCAAGGGGATCACCCGACACCGCTGTCAGGATGTAAACGAGGAAAGAAGCGCCAAGAAGTATGAGTACAGCGACGATCAGCCGCCGAACGATATACGTCAGCATTTGTGTGAGCCTCAGAGTTGAGCGTCGGGATCTACCCGATTGGAACCCGGGTAACCCGGGAGGTCATGAAACAGAGCGTAATGTACGTCACCCATTACGGATATTTGGGCTTTGCCAATCGGTGGCATCTGATGCCTTGGCCTAGCCTCGGGAAACGTCAGGAAGCGCTGGAGCCGATTTCGACGCCAGCGCTTCCTGATCTTGCTATTCAAGTGGACTGGAAGAGCCCGCGGACTACTCCGCTACGGACCACTCCCAGTAGTTCCACCAGATACCGTCCTGGTTGGACATGTACTTGGTTCCCTCAACGCGGTCGCTTACACCGTTGATGCCGACGGACTGGAACAGCGGGAGGCCGAATCCGGTCTCGTAGAGGCGGGTGTCAACGAGGGTCTGAAGCTCCTGCTGCTTAGCGGGATCGGTGGTCAGGACCAGCTCGTCCATCGCGGCCTGTGCTTCCTCATCGCACCAACCGACGTAGTTGGAGGCAGAGCCGCATCCGTACAGCTGCGGTACGCCGACCACGCCGACACCGGGGCTGATCCAGCCGAAGATCGTGGCGTCCCAACGGGCGCCGCCCTCTTCGAGTGCCGGTCCCCATTCAGCGCCGGGGAGTCCGACGTCGACCACCTTGAAGCCGGCCTGCTCAGCACTTTCAGCGATGAGAGTGTAGGCGTCCACACGGTTGGGATTCTCAGCGTTGTACATGATGCGAACTTCAGGAGTTGCACCGTCGAGCAGTTCCTTCGCGCCCTCGATGTCCGGTTCGGCGTACTCGGCCGAGCCGTTCTCCTCGATGGCAGCGTTGTAGGGCTCGGTGCCGAAGTCGAAGATCTGCGAACGGCGCGGGCCGGCCTCAGGGTCCAGCGGGCGAACCGTGGCGTCCACGATCTGCTCAAGCGGCACGGTCATCATGAAGGCCTTGCGGACGTTTTCGTCAGCGAAGACTCCACTTTCCTGGTAGAGGTCCAGGTGGTCGAACGACAGTTCAGGGCCCTGGAGGATCTCCACACCGTCGATAGCCTCGAGCGAAGTCAGCGTGTCAGCTGACGCCTGCGGCTGGATGATGTCCACTTCACCGTTCTGCAGCGCCTGGACCTGGGCATTGGCGTCGCCGATGTAGCGGATGGTGATTTCGTCAATGTTCGGGACGGGACCCCAGCTGTAGTCCTCATTGCGGACCAGGGTCATGGACTGGTCGGGGACCATCTCCGAGACCACGTAAGGGCCGTACGAAAGGTACAGGGAAGGATCGCTTGGCAGGCTGGTGGAATCAAAGCCGGTGTTCCAGAAATCTGCGATCGCCTGAATCTCCGGCCGCTCCTGCGGGTTCTCCGGGTCACCTTCCGGTGCGTTCTGGATCGCTTCGATCAGCGCGTCGCCGTCAGCCAGACCAGCATTGGTTGCCACGACGTGCGCGGGGGTGTCATTGACACCGAAGGCGATTTCCCAGTCAGCGTAGGGCTTGGAGTACTCCAGCGTGATTGAACGGCCGTCTTCGCCGAGCTCCGGCATGGAGGTCAGGTCAAGACCGGAGGTTGTGGCAGGGGTGAAGTAGGTTTTGCCGGTTTCGTCGCCCTCAGCCTCGGGATCGGGATCATTTTCGTCGTCGAAGTAGCCCGAATTTGCAGCCCACGACAGCAGCAGGTCATCAGCATCGACCGGCTCGCCGTCAGACCAGGTAACACCCTCATTGATGGTGTAGGTGACGGTCAGCGGGTCTTCGGAGACGACTTCGTACGTTCCAAACTCCTCGTTGCGAACCACTTCGAGTTGGTCGTTGATGTAGTAGAAGTCGTTCGTGGTGAGCAGCGCCACCTTGTTGTTGATATCAACGTTTCCGACGGCGGTGTCGGAGTTGAACGAGCTGAACGGATTGACCTCGGCAACGGTTATGGCACCGCCGGATGCCTCTCCCCCACCCTCAGTGCCAGGATCTTCGCCGCCGCCGCTCTCGGCACAGGCGCTAAGTGCAAGTGCAGCAATTGCCGCCACACCTACGGCTTTGGAAGTACGTCCGAAACGCATTCCGCCTCCTTGTTTCATGTTCTGGAAGATGTCCCTCGTGGTTTACAAAGGACTGACACGCACTTTGATGGTCAAAGTGGCGTGTCTCACATGGGGAATAGCCTAGGTGGTAATTGTTACCGGCAGGTATCGAAAAAGAAGCTGGATGATGGTTGTTACCGGAATGCAACCAAAAGTTTGCTTGAGGAACAATAAGGCAACGCAGATTCTTGGCCCTCGGGGCCGCCCTGCCAACGACGGCACCCGGCATGGGACTTAGGAGACGCTGCCGGGTGGCAGGGATGAATCAGACGTTGAAGCGGAACTCCACCACATCGCCGTCGGCCATGACGTATTCCTTGCCCTCTATCCGCACCTTGCCGCGGGCCTTGGCCTCCGCCATGGAACCGGCGTCGAGCAGGTCCTGGAAGGACACCACTTCCGCCTTGATGAACCCGCGCTGGAAGTCCGAGTGGATGACACCGGCTGCCTCGGGCGCGGTGGCACCCTTACGAATGGTCCAGGCGCGCGCTTCCTTGGGACCGGCGGTCAGGTAAGTCTGGAGGCCGAGGGTATGGAACCCCACCCGTGCCAACTGGTCCAGCCCCGATTCCTCCTGGCCGTTCATCTCCAGCATCTCGCGCGCTTCCTCGGGGTCCAGTTCCACGAGGTCCGCTTCAAGCTTGGCGTCAAGGAAGATGCAGTCAGCCGGTTCGACGAGCGTGCGCAGTTCCTTCTGCCGCTCCGGGTTGCCCAGCACCGAGTCATCGGCATTGAAGACATAGATGAACGGCTTGGCGGTGAGGAGGCTCAGTTCGCGCAAGTGCTCCATCTCAAGCTTGTCGCTGGCGATGGAGGAAAAGATGGTGTCGCCCCGTTCGAGCACTGACTGGGCAGCCTGCATAGCTGCGAGCTGCGCGGCTTCACGCTTCTTGATCTTCACTTCCTTCTCAACCCGGGGAATGGCCTTCTCCAGGGTCTGCAGGTCCGCGAGGATCAGCTCGGTGTTGATGGTCTCCATGTCAGACACCGGATTGACTGCACCGTCGACGTGCACCACGTCGGGATCATCGAATACCCGGACAACCTGTGCGATGGCTTCGGCTTCACGGATGTTTGCGAGGAACTGGTTGCCGAGTCCCTCGCCCTCGGACGCGCCCTTCACGATGCCGGCGATGTCCACGAAGGAAACGGTGGCAGGCAGGACACGCTGAGAGCTGAAGAGTTCGGCCAGCTGAGCCAACCGTGGGTCCGGCAGGTTCACGACACCAACGTTCGGCTCAATCGTTGCGAACGGATAGTTTGCAGCCAGGACTGTGTTCCGGGTCAGGGCGTTGAAGAGAGTTGATTTGCCGACGTTGGGCAGTCCGACGATGCCGATAGTAAGAGCCACGGGAGAACAGTCTACCGTCGGCCCGGAGCAACCGCGCGCTCGTGCAGCCACGAACCCGGGTACGCAGAAATGTCAGAGCCACCTGCGATGGTGGAGTCATGGATGGAATGACGCTTCTTCTGGTTCTGCTCGCCACGCTGGTCGGGCTGTTTATCGGTGCGGCCGCGGTGTTCCTTTACAGCCGCCGCGCCATTGCAAGGCTGCAGAATGAGATCGACGACGCCGGCGCGCGGCTGGGTGCCGCGGTCACCGCGCGTGCGGCGGCAGAGGCCGAAAACGGTCTGCTGCATGCACAGAATCGGCAGCTTGTGGAGCAGTCGGGACAGGACCAGTCGGTCCTTCGCGCCATCGCTCCCCTGGCGGACAAGCTGGGACAGGTTCAGGCGCAGGTCGGGCTGCTGGAGCGTGACCGCGCGCAGCAGTTCGGACGGCTCGCCCAGCAGCTGCACGAAGCCCAGGTCTCCGACTCCAGACTCCTGTCCACAACCCAGTCGCTCGCCTCAGCTCTACGCAGCACCACGGCTCGTGGACTTTGGGGTGAGGTTCAGCTCAAGCGCATCGTTGAAGCTGCAGGCATGATGCAGCGCGTGGACTTCTCGGAGCAGGCCACGCTGACCATCGCTTCCCGGGAATCGGGCTCCAACTCCGCTCGCCCCGACATGGTCATCCAGTTGCCCGGAAACAAGCAGATCGTCGTTGACGCGAAAGTCCCGCTCGACGCCTATTTGGAGGCCCAGGCTCAACCGGAGCAGGGAGAACTGCAGGACGCCTCCGGCGAGACTCGCCGCAAGGAACTGCTCGCACAACATGTGAAGGCAGTGCGTGCCCACGTCGATGCGCTCGGCCGGAAACGCTACTGGGAAGGAACGGCAAACTCCCCGGACCTCGTGGTGTGCTTCATTCCGGTGGAATCGGTTCTATCCAGCGCCCTGCAGGCCGATCCCGGCCTGCTCGACCACGCCTTTGCCCGCAACGTTGTGTTGGCCTCGCCTGTCTCGCTATTGGCAATCCTGAAGGGCGTGGCCTTCAGCTGGCGGCAGGACGTACTGACTGAGAACGCGAAGGAACTCTTCGACTTGTCCCGCGAGCTCTATGAGCGCCTGGGCACCATGGGTTCGCACATCACCCGGCTTGGAAGTTCTCTCAAGAGCTCGGTGGAGAAGTACAACTCCTTCATCGGGACCCTGGAGAACCGCGTCCTTCCGACTGCCAGAAGGATCAATGCGTTCGAACCGGCGGAGGATCAACCTGGCTTGACTACCACGAGCGTCGAAGCTACTCCCCGGCTTCTCAGCGCACCGGAACTGATCGACCTGCCCCTCGAAGCGGAACCTACGGAACGTTCTGCCTAGGGGCGCTGCCTCGGAAGGGACCACGCACCGATCAGGACGTGGGCCGCTGTCCGCGACCGCCAAGACCGCTGGACGGATCGCCCATAGCCTTCAGTGCCGCGCGAATCTCCTTGGGTAGCGAGAAGATGATGTCTTCCTCTGCGGTGACAACTTCCTCCACGTCCGCATAGCCGTACTCGGCAAGCAGCCGGAGTACGTCCTGTACCAGGTTCTCCGGCACCGAGGCCCCGGACGTGACGCCCACGGTAGAAACGCCTTCGAACCAGGATTCATCCACCTCGTTGGCGAAGTCCACCCGATAGGAGGCCTTTGCACCGTACTCGAGGGCGACTTCCACCAGCCGGACGGAGTTGGAGGAATTTGCCGAACCGACGACGATCACCAAATCAGCGTCCGGAGCGATCTTCTTGATTGCAGCCTGTCGGTTGGAGGTGGCGTAGCAGATGTCATCGCTGGGCGGGTCCTGCAGTGTGGGGAAGCGCTCCCTCAGGCGGGCAACCGTCTCCATGGTCTCGTCGACGCTGAGTGTGGTCTGCGAAAGCCAGATCACCTTCTCAGGGTCCCTCACGGTTACCTTGTCCACGTCCTCGGGGCCGTTGACCAACTGGATGTGGTCCGGGGCTTCCCCGGCCGTCCCCTCCACTTCCTCATGCCCGTCGTGGCCGATGAGCAGGATGTCGAAGTCGTCGCGGGCGAAACGGACCGCCTCACGGTGAACCTTCGTGACCAGTGGGCAGGTAGCGTCGATAGTCCTTAGGTTGCGCTCCTCCGCCGAACGCACCACAGCCGGGGAGACGCCGTGAGCCGAAAAGACCACGAGGGCACCCTCTGGGACTTCATCCGTTTCCTCAACGAAGATCGCTCCCTTTTCCTCAAGGGTGGAGACCACGTGCAGGTTGTGCACAATCTGCTTGCGGACATACACCGGAGGTCCGTAGTGGGCGAGCGCCTTCTCCACCGCGATGACTGCGCGGTCAACGCCTGCGCAATAGCCGCGGGGAGCAGCCAGAAGGACCCTTCGCAAACCCGCCACAGGAGCGGCAGCATGCACTTCCTCCGGTGAGCGACGTTTCCTGGGCACCGTGGGCATGGGTACGGATACTGCTGTTGTGGACATGGGTTCAATGGTATCGGCAGGCACCCGCCCCTCTCGCGGCAGGGCGTTGGTGTCCGCTCAGAGCCGAGTTCCGCCACCACCGGCGCGAATGAAATCTAGCGGCGAGTTCCACTTACAAGCCGGCCGATGATTCCCGCAACTGCCAGGAGAATTCCACCGGCCAGGGCAGCAAGGCACCATTCCTGGAAGCTGTCGCCCGCGCGCTCGGCCAACGCATTCCTGAGAACACCGGCTGCCGAGCTTGGTTCAGCGGATCGGGCCAGAAGATCAGGAGCAAGCATGGCTGCTAGCCAGAGGCCGGCGCTGACGAGCATGATGCCGGAACCGAGAAGCGCAAGGGTGGAGCTGCGACGGCGCGCCACTGCAATGCCGATCAGCCCTGACACTACGAACGCTGCAGCCAGAACAGGCCATAGGTCGCCGGCCATTTGTACCCACCGGGCCGCGTCACCTGTGCTGCCCTGCCCGATCTCAAGAACAGTTTGCTCGGGCGCTGAAGCATCGACGCCGAGCTGCCCTCCGATTTCACCAGTCAGCAAAGCTACGAGTGGCGCGATGTCCAGCAAGAATGCGGGTTCCCCTTGTTCAGCGGGGACCGAGCCCTGGGAGCTGAAAGTCAGGGCGTGGGAGCGGCGAAGCGTGTCATCCCATGCCTGGTCGAAGCCCGGCAGACCAGTAATTCCTTCAGCAATCTGCGCAAGGAGGGGCTGGACTGCCTGCTCCACCTCGGGCTGGAGGGCGACGCTCGCGGTAGTTTCCTCCACGAGAGCCGCTGTCAGGGCGCCAGTGAATTCCGGATCATTCGCAAGCGGGGAAGCAAAGCGGACAAACCCTTCTTGTGCCGCGAGGTGCGTCGCGATCCACGCTGCCGGCAGGGCCACAATGCCGATCACAAGGGACAACAGGACAAAGAAGGCCGATCCTGCGGTTCGCATCTGCTCCCGTTTCGTTGTTGGAGTGCTCCTGCGATTATGCCTGCCACAGTTCGGAACATGCCCGCATTGCCACCGGTATATGCCTTCTGCTCCTGCACAGGCACGGATTGGGTGAGGGCAATGTCGGAAGCACCTGCTAAACATTAACTGTCAGTACGAACTCACCCCTCTGGCCGGTCCCCGTTCGGGCGCCAGGGAGAATATTGCGAGGACGCAGATCATGAATTACGACGGCGGGCCTCAGGGCACCGTGGTAGCTGCGCCGCCCCCCGGAACAGATTCCTCCACGCTGCCCGAAACAGCGGCGGAAACGTCCGCGGAACGCCCCTGGCCCTTGCACGTGTTGTCGGAGAAGTTGAAGGCGCACATCGAACGTGCGCCGGCGGCCTGGGTTGAAGGTCAGGTCATCGAACTGAACAAGCGAGGCACCATGTGCTTCGTAACGCTGCGGGACGTGGACGCCGAGATTTCGCTCTCGCTCACGGTGTGGGGCACTGTCATGGACCGCCTGGCGGTGCCCCTCGAGCGCGGATCCCGCGTGGTTGCCCGTTTGAAGGCGGACTTTTGGGTCAAATCCGGCCGCTTGTCCATGCAGGCGTGGGACATACGGCCGGTGGGTCTTGGTGACCTTCTGGCGCGTATCGAACGGCTGCGGCAGGCCCTTTCGGCTGAAGGTCTTTTCTCCCCCTCCCGTAAGCGGCAGTTGCCGCTGCTGCCCCACCGGATCGGGCTGATCACCGGCCGGGACTCCGATGCCAAGAAGGACGTCCTCCGCAACGCGAAACTCCGGTGGCCCGCCGTTGAGTTTGAGATCCGGGAAGTTGCTGTGCAGGGCGTGAACGCGGTTTCGCAGATTCGCACCGCGATTGCCGAGCTTGACCGGTCACCTGCCGTGGACGTCATCATCATCGCGCGGGGCGGTGGTTCCCTTGAGGATCTGCTTCCCTTCAGCAGTGAGGAGCTGGTGCGCGCCGTCGCTGCCGCCGGCACTCCCGTAGTCAGTGCAATCGGCCATGAGGCCGATCATCCACTGCTCGACGACGTAGCTGACCTTCGCGCCTCCACACCAACCGATGCAGCCAAGCGCGTGGTGCCCGAGGTAACCGAGGAACTCGAGCGCATTCGGCAGGCCCGCGCGCAGCTCTCCCGCTGCATGGATCAACTGATGTCGCGCGAGACTGAGCGGCTTGCGCACCTGCGGTCGCGTCCTGTGCTCTCGCAGCCCGCAGGGATGGTGAGCATCCGGCATGATGACCTCGTCCGGCTGCGCAACCGAAGCACCATGGCCATCGAGAGTGCTGTCCACCGGGAAGCGGACCGGGTGTTGCACCTGCGCGCTCAGGTGCGGGCGCTGTCGCCACAGAACACCTTGGACCGGGGATATGCGGTTGTCCAGGACGATCGGGGATCCGTGGTGAGGGAGCCAGCACAGGCACCGCCGGGATCGCTCCTCAAAATCCGCGTTGCAGGCGGAAAGTTGAGCGCACGTTCACTGGACGCCGGCAATGAGCCAGGTTCGCCTGTTGCGCCCGCGCAGTCACCCCAGAGTAAGGAACAAGAATGACCGACAACCCCCCACACTCAGCCGCAGGTGACGTATCCCAGCTGAGTTACGAAGACGCCCGCGAACAGCTCGTAAAGGTGGTTGGGCAGTTGGAGGCGGGCGGCGTCAGCCTGGAGCAGTCGCTCGCGCTGTGGGAGCGGGGCGAGGCGCTGGCCGACCACTGCGAACAGTGGCTTGAAGGTGCGCGCAAGCGCCTTGCAGCGGCCCGGGAACAATCCGGTCCGCAAGCCGCAGCGCAAGACTGAGGGGCAGGACTGACACCCAGGACTGTATCCGCCCGAATCTACGGCTACCCTCAGGTGGCGGCGAGCTTTGCCTTCTCCTCGGCAACATCAAAGGTAGCCTTCGGCCAGCTCAGCTGCATTCCGGCGAGCACATCGGTGAGCAGCTGCTGGACAGCGATCCGTGCGTACCACTTGCGGTCGGCAGGAACCACAAACCATGGAGCGTCAGGCGTGCTGGTGCGTTCGATCGCCATCTGGTAGGCGTTCTGGTACTCGTCCCACAGCGCCCGCTCCTCGAGGTCGCCCGGGTTGTACTTCCAGTGTTTGTCCTTGCGCTCCAACCGCTTCGCAAGGCGCTTCTTTTGCTCGTCTTTGCTGAGGTGCAGCATCACCTTGATCAGGCGGGTCCCTGAGTGCACAAGTTCCGCCTCGAACTCCCGGATCTCACCGTAACGCTCATCTAGGAGTTGCGGCGCTGCAAGCTTCCGGACCCGATGAATCAACACGTCCTCATAATGGGACCGGTCGAAGACCCCGATCATGCCCGGACCGGGAAGCTCCTTTTTCACCCTCCACAGGAAGTGGTGCTGTTTCTCGACTTCGGTGGGTGACTTGAAGGCATGGTGTTGCACACCCTGCGGGTCAACGGCGCCCACGACGTGGCGCACGATTCCCCCCTTCCCCGCCGTGTCCATGGCCTGAAGGATGAGCAGAACGGAAATCTCGCTCCCGAACCGGCTTTCCGCGAAGAGTTTCTCCTGCAGCTCCGACAGCGCCTTCCTCCCAGCAGTCAGCTTTGCCTCCCCGGCCTGCTTTCCGCCGTCGAAACCGGGCGTGGACGCAGGGTCAATCCGCTCGAGACGAACGTCCGGCCCGGCAAGCAGTGACGTACTTGGAGAAATACTGAACTCTGGAGCAACAAGCATTGAACCTCCTCATTGAGGGCGCCGTCCAGCGCGCTGATCAGGGTTTGTACGTACTCAGGAACTCCGCAAGGCGTCCGATGGCATCTTCGATGTCGCGCACGCTGGGCAGCGTGACCATGCGGAAGTGGTCGGGGTTGACCCAGTTGAACGCCGTGCCGTGGGAGATGAGGATCTTTTGCTGCTTGAGCAGGTCAAGAGCGAACTGCTCGTCGTTCTTGATCGGGTAGACCTCGGGGTCCAGCTTCGGGAACAGGTACAGCGCACCCATCGCGAGTTCGCAGGAGACGCCGGGAATCGCGTTGAGCAACTCGTAGGCCTTATCCCGCTGCTGGCGCAGGCGGCCGCCCGGCAGGATCAGGTCATTGATGCTCTGGTATCCGCCCAGCGCGGTCTGGATTGCGTGCTGGGCGGGAACGTTGGCGCACAGGCGCATGTTGGCCAGCAGGTTGATGCCTTCGATGTAGTCGGCGGCACGGTGCTTCGGCCCGGAAATGGCCATCCAACCGCTGCGGAAGCCTGCGATGCGGTATGCCTTGGAGAGCCCGCTGAAGGTGAGGCAGAGCACGTCATCACCGGTGATTGAGGCAGCGTTCACGTGTACGGCGTCGTCGTACAGGATTTTCTCGTAGATCTCGTCCGCGAAGATGATAAGACCGTGCTGCCGGGCAAGGTTGACGATGCGTTCAATCACGGAGCGCGGGTACACCGCTCCGGTGGGATTATTCGGGTTGATCAGCACAATGCCGCGCGTCTGAGGCGTGATTTTCGATTCGAGATCTTCGACGTCCGGCCACCAGTGGTTGCTTTCGTCGGACAGGTAATGGACGGCTGTACCGCCGGCCAGGCTGACGGACGCCGTCCAGAGCGGATAGTCGGGAGTGGGGACGAGGATTTCCTCGCCGTTGTTCAGCAGCGCCTGCAGCGAGAGGGTGATGAGCTCGCTGACCCCGTTGCCGAGGTACACGTCGTCGACGTCGATGTTCTGGATACCGCGGCTCTGGTAATACTGCACGACGGCGGTGCGCGCCGAGAAGATGCCACGCGAGTCGCTGTAGCCCTGCGCGTTGGGCAGGTTGCGGATCATGTCCACCAGGATGGCGTCCGGCGCTTCGAAGCCGAACGGCGCCGGGTTTCCGATATTCAGCTTGAGGATGCGGTGACCTTCCGCCTCCATCCGCTTGGCATGCTCAAGCAACGGTCCCCGGATGTCATAGAGGACGTTCTGCAGCTTGTCGGATTGCTTGAAATCAGCCATTAACAAAGAATGCCACAGCCCGGGCACCCGCCTGCGCATTGTGATCAAGGCAACATGACCACTACGTCATGACCACAGCAGGGGATTCGGCGGCGTGCCCGGGCTGGTGCTGGTTTACTCTCCGGCCAGGCCCTTTTCCTCGAGCCAGTCGGCTGCTGCGTCTGCGGGGTTCCGCTTCTCATCGCCGCTGACTTCCCGGTTCAGGTTGATCAGGTCCTCCGTGGTGAGCGTCGCCGAGACCTCGTTGAGTACCGCCTGTGCATCCTCCGCTACGCTGTCGAGGTTCACGAGCGGAACCACCTGCTGGGCAATGAAGTTGTTCGCCGGGTCCTCCAGCACCACCAGATCGTTGTCGGCGATTGACGGCGTGGTGGTGAAGATGTCGGCAACCTGGATGTCATCGTTCAGGAGAGCCTCCAGCGTGACGGCGCCACCGCCGTCGTTGATTGCCTCGAAGGATTTGGGCACGCAGCCGTACTTCTCCTCCAGGCCGGGCAGCCCGTAGGCTCGCTCGGCGAAGGTTGCGGGCGCACCGATCACCAGTTCGTCGCAGACCTCGCCCATGTCTTCGATGGAGGTGAGCCCGTATTCCTCGGCGGTGGCTGCCGTGACCACCATGGCGTCCTTGTTCTCGGCCGCCGAGGCTTCCAGCACGCCGAGGTTGGCGTCGGGCGAGTTCGTCTTCAGTGCCTCCGGCAGGGCGCTCATGATGTCCTCGGGAGATTCTGCAGTGGCTTCGGGATCGGCGAACAGCAGCAGGTTACCGCTGTAGTCGGGCACCACGTCGACAGACCCGTCGACGACGGCGGCAAAGTAGATTTCGCGCGATCCGATATTGAGGCGGGTGTCCGCTTCTATGCCTGCTCCATTCAGGGCGCCGGCATAGATCTCGGCGATGATTTGGCTCTCGGGGAAGTCCGCCGAGCCCACTACCAGAGGTCCGCTGCTGCTGCCCTCGGTGCCTTCGGCTTCGCCGGCGCCCTGGGGGTCCGAGTTGGCCCCACATGCAGTCATCGCCAGCGCCGCGGCCAGGCCTGCGGTCAGTCCGATGAGGCTGCGCCGGACTCTGCGTCGGGATGATGAGTTGATCATGGTGTTCCTCCTTGTGCACTGGCGTGGGCGAACTGCCCACCGGTCTTTGACGGTTCGGCCGGAGCGCGCCGCAGGCGAAGTCCGGGCGAGACAGCAAATCGTTGAAGCAATGCCATGAGACCGTCCACCGCAATGGCGACGACGGCGATCACCACGGCACCGCCGAAAAGGCGTCCGTTGTCGCGAAGCTGCGTGCCCTCGATCAGGAACACTCCCAGCCCACCCAGATTGATGAAGGCGACGACGGCGGCGGTTGCCACCACCTGCAGCACGGCGGCGCGGAACCCGCCCAGAATCACCTGCAGGCCGTTGGGCAGTTCAACCCGGAACAGCACCTGCAGTTCGTTCATGCCCATGCTGCGCGCGGCGTCGACGGTGGCGGGGTTCACTGAGGCAATCCCTGAGTAGACTCCGGCCAGGATCGGCGGTACCGCGAGCAGGACCAGCGCCCAGATGGGAGGCATCAGCCCGAGCCCCGCCAACAGCACGAACAGAATAAGGACGCCCAGGGTGGGCAGCGCCCGCAGGATGCCGATGCCGGACACCACGACTACTCGTCCCTTGCCGGTATGGCCGACAATGAGCCCGATCGGAACGGCAATCACGGCGGCGATCAGGATGGTCAGGCCGGTATAGACAAGATGTTCGGCGACGCGCATCGGTATCCCGGCGGGCCCGCTCCAGTTCGCGGGGAATGTAAGCCATTCGTAGATCTGCACCAGCAGGTTGCTGCTCGAGTAATCCATCAGGCCCCTGCCTCCGTCCGGGAAACGTGGGTGGAAGGATCAGCGTGCACGGTCGTCGTAATAGCCTCTGTCCGTGTTCCCGACTTACGCACCCACGGGGTCAGGACCCGCTCAAGGAGCACCAACAGCAGGTCCATGACCAGTGCGAGTACGAGCGTCACCAGGATGCCGATCACGATCACGGTTGGGAAGTTGCGCTGAAGACCGTCGGTGAAGAGCGTTCCCAGGCTGGGGATGCCGATCAGGGCACCGACGCTCACCAGCGAAATGTTCGTCACCGAGATGACCCTCAGGCCGGCGAACAGGACCGGGATGGACAACGGGAGATCCACGGTGAGGAAACGCCGTAGGGGTGAAAAGCCCATGGCCACCGCGGCCTGCCGGACACCGTCGTCGATCGAGTTGAGCGCGTCCAGCGTGGATCGCACCAGCAGTGCCACTGCATAGATTGTCAGGGCGACGATCACGTTGACCATGTCCAGCACACGGGTACCCAGCACGATCGGCAGGAGCACGAACATGGCAAGCGACGGGACCGTGTACAGGAGCGCGGAAGTGGTGAGGATAACGCCGGCGAGCGCCTTGTTGAGCCGGGCTGCCTGCGCAACCGGTACGGCGATGGCAACCCCGAGCACCAGCGGGAGGATGGCCTGAACGAGGTGGTAGCCCGTCAGCTCGGCGATGTGGGAGAAGTTGTCCCGAAACCACTCCATGTCAGACCGCCGAGCCTGAGCCGCTGGAACCTCGGCCGGCCCTGCCTTCTTCAATCAGCTCAAGCACCTCGCTCGCGTGAACGACTCCGAGGACCCTCCCGTCGTCGTCAACCGTGACGCCAAGCCCTGAAGGAGCGGACAGGGCCGCGTCCAGGGCCCGGCGGAGGGAGTCACCCTTGCGGTAGAGGGAACCGCCCGGCACGACGTCGGCCTGCTCCTTTGAGCCGAACGGCGCCGTGGGAGCCACCCAGCCGCGGGGGCGTCCGTCGTCGTCAACGACCAGGGTCCAGGTGGAACCTGCTCCCGAAGCGCCTGGGCCCAGGTGGCTCAGGCGTACGGTCTCCACCTGGTGCACCGGCACGCCGTCGCCTGCTTGGAAGGAGAGGCGCCGGAAGCCGCGGTCCCTGCCGACGAAGCCGGCAACGAACTCGTCCACGGGGGCACGCAGGATTTCTTCGGGGGTCGCGTACTGCGCCAGACGGCCTCCGGTGGCGAAAACCGCAACCCTGTCGCCCAGCACCGTGGCTTCATCAATGTCGTGAGTGACGAACACGATTGTTTTGGCCAGGTCCCGCTGGAGCCTGAGCAGCTCCTCCTGGAGCTCATGGCGAACCACCGGGTCGACCGCGCTGAACGGTTCGTCCATCAGCAGGATCGGCGGGTCTGCGGCCAGTGCCCGCGCAACGCCCACGCGCTGCTGCTGTCCTCCGGAGAGTTGTCCCGGATACCGCTTGCCGAGGGATTGGGCCAGCCCGACGACGTCGAGCAGTTCGGCCGCGCGCCTGCGCGCTTCGGATTTCGGGACGCCGTTCAGCCGCGGCACGGTGGCAATGTTGTCCAGCACCGAGCGGTGCGGTAGCAGGCCGGAGGACTGCATCACATAACCCATCGACCGACGCAGTTCCGCGGCCTTCCGACGGGCAACGTCACGGCCGTCCACGAGGATGGTGCCCGACGACGGTTCCACCATCCGGTTGATCATCCGCAGTGACGTGGTCTTGCCGCATCCCGAGGGGCCGACAAAAACGGTGATTGCCCCGCGGGGGATGTCCATACTCAGATTCTCGACGGCGGCCGCTCCCCCTCCGTACTGCTTGGAGACGTTCTGGAAACGGATCGCCGCCAGTCCATCCGAGGCTCCGCTGGGGTCCGCTGTTCCGTCAGTCATGCAGCCATGCCTTTCGTCGACGGGACGCCATGGCACGCTGCTTCAGCGCTTTCCTGAACCCTCATGGGTTCCGGGGGCGCTGGCAGGCGGCGTCGTCTTGATGAGTCTAGCTAGGCGTTCGGCGCGCACAAGCGCTTGTATGGGCCGCGCGGGATATTTGTCTCGAATCGTTAGGACGGAACCGGTTCCCCCTTGCCGGAACGATTCCGGCCGCGCTTCCCGCGACTGTTCATTGCTCACGGAAGCGGTTGCGGTAATCCTTCGCCATGGCAGCATCCTTCGCCAGGCGATTGAACGAACGGGCATGCCGGCGCTGCTCCGCGACGCTCTGCCTCCGATGCAGGCCGGCCAGTTCACGCTGCATCTTCTGATAGCTGATCCATCTGCGCTCCTCTACCTCACCGGCCTCTATTGCGGCACGTACTGCACAACCGGGTTCGCTGTCGTGTGCACAGTCTCGGAAGCGGCAGGATCCGAACAGTGCCTCGATATCGCCGAAGACGGGCTCGAGGCCGGCTTCGGCATTCCAGAGGGCGAACCCCCGGATCCCCGGCGTGTCCATCAGCACCGCACCGTTGCCCAGCGGGACAAGTTCCCGGGCTGTGGTGGTGTGCCGACCTTTGCCATCGCCGGCACGCACTGCCCCGGTAGCCTGTACCGGCGCGCCGGCGAGCGCGTTGATCAGTGTGGACTTGCCCGCGCCGGAGGGACCGAGGAGCGCCACCGTACTGCCCGGCGCAATCCGCTCCCGCAACACATCGATTCCATCCCCGGACTCCGCGGACGTAGTGAACACTTCCACTCCGCGGGCGCGTTCGACGGTCTGGGCGACAACGTCGTCGTGGCGGCCGCTCAGGTCCGCTTTGGTGAGGATGACGATGGGCACTGCCCCGGAATCCCATGCCGCAACCAGGGTGCGTTCGAGCCTGTTCGTCGACAGGGCACGATCGATGGGAACCGCCACCCCCACCAGGTCGAGATTTGCGCCCAGCACCTGCGCTTCGGACAGCGGGTCGTGCGCCTTCTTGCGCTGCAGCGCCGAGTAGCGCGGAAGGACGCCGACGACGGCGGGCGGGGCGCCGTCGTCGTCCGCCCTTTTTAGCGCTACCCAGTCACCCGTCACCGGGGTGCCGTCGGTGACGACATGGAAAGTCCCCCTGTCAGTGACGACGACGGCGCGGCCGCGGTCGGCGCGGATCACGCGGCCAGGTTCGAGGAGGTTCGACGCTGGTTGAAAAGAAGGTGATGAAAAGGAAAAGGTGAAGAGACCGCGGATGCGATCGGTATAGCCATAGTTCTCAAGGGAAGTCACGGGAGGTCCTTCGGGAGGAGCCTTCCGTGAGCCTAGTGGCTCGGGTCCTAGGAGGACGGTGCGCGGAAGGCAAGGAGAATGAGGGGTAGCGCGCAGCGCGCAGCGACGGCAACGGTGTTCATGACCTCACCTCCCGAAACTTCAATCAATCAGCTGGGCCTGCCGGCCCCAAAGAGTCAAGTGCCCGCGGAATCACGGGACGAGGACTTATGGTAGCGCGTGGGCTCGGCTTTGGTAAGAGAGGTGCAGCGCTTTGTCCACCAGGTCCACCCGCCGCAGGTTGGGGACGTCCTCGAGCCGGACCCAGGCCGCCTCGTCCGTTGAGCCGTCCAGCTCATGCACCAACTCGCCCGAGACAGGATGGGCGCGGTAGACGATACGCAGCGCATGCAGCGGGCGGCCGGAGCGGTTCAACCGGTCCTCAGCGCGAACGTGCACACTGTCAACGCCCAGCAGTTCGTCGAGTTCGACTACGTAGCCCGTCTCCTCCAGCACTTCCCGGACGGCGGCCTCCGGAGCACCCTCGCCAAATTCCAGTCCCCCTCCGGGAGTGTCCAGGCTTCCTTTCCCGGTTGATTCCAGTGCGCAAGGAGGATTGACCCGTTCCGGATCACGACGGCGTACGCCCCCACGCGGGTATCCCACTCCTGCACCATGGCAGCCAGTCTAGCCGTGTGGATTGGACCGGTCCGGCGTTATCCTGATCCCACCGCAATCAGCAGGAGCACCATGAGTAATCTCGACGTCCATCCCTCCGAGACAGCCTGCGAAAGCGCTGCCCGGACGACCCCAACCGTCGAACTGTTGCCTGACCGGGAAGTTCCCCTTGGCGGGGTGCGGGCGATGAGCGTCCGCCGGACGCTGCCCCAGCGGGCGCTGCCGACCATCGGTGCCTGGTGCTTTCTGGACGCGTTCGGTCCGGACAGGACCGCCATGCGGGTACTGCCGCATCCGCACACCGGGCTGCAAACGGTGACCTGGCCGTTGCTGGGTGAAGTCCGTCACCGGGACAGCGTTGGTTCCGACGTCGTTGTCCGCCCGGGAGAACTCAACATCATGACTGCGGGCTCGGGCATCTCGCACTCCGAGTTCAGCACCCCGGGCGAACTGCTCGCCGGCCTTCAATTGTGGATCGCGTTGCCCGGGGCTGCAGCATCCACCGAGCCGGCCTTCGAACGGCACACTGACCTCCCCCGGATCAGCGGAACCAACTTCAGCGGCACAGTCCTGGTTGGCTCCCTTGCGAGCGTCCAGAGCCCGGCGTCGGTGTACTCTCCCCTGGTTGGGGCAGAACTCCGATCCGACGACGGCGGCGACATCGAGTTCCCGCTAGACGAGTCTTTCGAGCACGCGGTGCTGGTGCTTGAGGGAGTAATAGAGATCGACGGACAGCCAGTAGGACCGGGGCCCTTGGCATATCTTGGCGTTGGCCGGTCAAATTTCAGCGCGCGGGCATCCGCCGGCAGCCGTTGGATGCTGCTCGGCGGGGAGCCCTTCGGCGAGGAGCTGCTGATGTGGTGGAACTTCGTGGGCCGGAGCCATGAGGAAATCGCACAGGCACGCGAGGACTGGGAGAACGGCCATCACCGATTCGGAACTGTGGACGGGCACGGAGGCGAACGCATCCCGGCGCCTGAACTCCCCTCCGTGCGGCTTACACCCCGACGCCGCCGACGTTAGGCCGGCGCTGAAGGCCGATCGGCCGCTGGCCCTCAGAGACTGCCGGTGGCCAGCAGGTATCTCACCCCGTAAACCGGGTCGGTCCTCAGGAATCGAACATCGGTGAAGCCGTTGTCTGCCAAGCCTTCATGGAGCATCGTCCTCAGCGTGGCCTGGTGCGTGGCAAGCCCACCCCCAACTACCACGGGGCCGTGCAACTGAAGCACCGTCCCTACATCCTTCACCAGACCCACAAGATGCGCTGCTCCCTGTTCGACAATCGCGAGTGCGTCGGGGTCTCCCGCGTCCGCCGCTTCGAAGATCACACCGGCTTGCCCTGCCCAGAATTGTCGGGATGAGCCTCCGTGAAAGAGTGCGATCAGTTGTTCGGGATGAGCCAGGCCGGTTGCCTTCAGGACGGCGATGCCCAGCGCACCCAGAGCCTGTCCCCGGTTGAACCGGCGCAGGGTTGCCCGGACGCCCTCCCGGGCCACCCAGTACGCGCTTCCCTCGTCCCCGAGAAGGTAGCCCCACCCGCCCGCGCGGGCTTGCCTGCCGTTCCCGTCCGCTCCCCAGGCAACCGATCCGGTTCCGGCGATCAATGCGATTCCGGTGAGCGCTTCTCCGGCTGCGAGGATGAGGCGGGTGTCGTGGACGATATCGATCGAGGCGCCGGGAGCATGAGGGGCGATGAGGCGGCGGAGGGCGTCGGCGTCGTCGTCGGTGTCCACCCCGCCGGCCCCCACCACCACGCGCGCGACGCCACCTCCAAGAACAGCGAAAAGTTCTCCCAGTCTGGACGCAGCCTCTTCACCGCTCACGTTCTGCACGTTCGCGCTGCCGGTCCTCGCCTCGGCGACAACGGCTCCACCGCTCCAGCGGATGCCATGGGTTTTGGTTCCGCCGATATCAACCCCGATCACCTCCGAGGCCTCCGCCGCAACCTCTGGGCTTGTATCAACGGGAGTTTCAGGGGGCGGGGTCGGCATGGGCACAAGACTACGCAGACGCCGGTACGCTGGAAACAATTCCCGCAAGACAGGACGACAGGCGAAGCAGGTGCATCGGCATGGCGACCATGGGCAAACCGGACGGGCTGGACGCGGTGGACCGCCGAATCGTCCAGGAGCTTCTGGCGGACGCGAGAATTACGAACGCTCAGCTTGCGGAGAAGGTGGGCGTTGCGCCGTCCACCGCACTGCTGAGGACGCGCCAACTCATGGAACGCGGCGTGGTCACCGGTTTCCACGCGGAGCTGAATCCGGCAATGATCGGGCGGGCTGTGCAGGCGCTGATCTCCGTTCAGCTCAAGGGCCACGACCGCGAGGAGATCGACCGGTTCACGTCGCGGGTTCCGGCGCTGCCGGAAGTGGTCTCCACTTTCCACGTTTCCGGTGCAGTGGATTACCTCATCCACCTCGCAGTCTCCGATACCGATGCCCTGCGTGACTGGGTACTGGACCATCTGACGACTGACCCCGTTGTCGGCCATACCGAGACGACGCTGGTCTTCAACCACATGCCGGGAAACCCCGGCCTCCTTCCCTGAGCGTCGGAAGCGTCAGGGCCAGATGCCTGAATGCCGCATGGCGATTCCGTCCCGGAGCCGGTCCTCGTGGCGGGTATGGGAAACAACGGTTTGCTGACGCGCGGCAAGCCGCTCGCCGTAACGTACGAGCCAGCGGCCCAGCTGGATCAGAAGGGCATCGAATCCGGACGGACGACTGGCTAGGGAAAGGCTGGTAAGGGTGGTCATGACGTGCGCTCTTTCCGGGGCTCTGGAAACTGGCCCTGAATGATAGGGAAGGTGTTGAGGTGGATCTGCACCGCCTTGGCATCCGGGGAGGCGTCGCCCTCGGGGCGGTACTTTTCGAACAGCTCACGGGCGTAGTGCATGAGCTGCGTTGACAGTTCAGCAAGCTGCGCAGCCGTCAGGCGTGCGTTGATAGTGGAAATGAGGGACGCTTCGAGCCACTCCTCCGGGAGGACCTGCGGAGCACGCTCCATGTAGTCCTCGAGCAGGGCGGCGCGGCTGTGGCTGAACTCCCGGTTGACGATCGCGGCGACGTCGCGCGCTCCAGGATCCTGGGCCAGCTCGCTCGAGTAGAGATTCAGCGCACCCGGTGGACGCTCCCACCAGCGCTCGCGTGCGGAACCTCTTCCTTCAACCTCGCGGACCAGTTCGTGGCGCGCGAGTTGCCGCAGGTGGTAGCTGGTGGACCCACTAGACTCCCCGAGCCGTGCAGCGAGCGCACTGGCTGTCTGCGGGCCGAACTGCGACAACGCATTGAGAAGCTGAATTCGCAGCGGATGCGTAAGAGCCTTCAGCACGCTGAGGTCGACGGTGCGGTCGGCGGGCCGTGCAGGTTCCATACCGTCAAGCATAGGATTGCAAAGTAACCTTTGCAAGGTTTTGTTTGCAAACTAGTCTTTGCAGATCCTTTACAGCTTCGATTCTCATCCCTATCTCATGATGAGTCGCGATACTGGAACCATGATGCGGTCGCAAGTGCAAACGTGGCTGATAGCTGCAGGCAGTGCCGGAGCTGTCTGTGCTGTGGGTCTGGGCCTGCTCGGCGCCCTGCGCAGCCCCGCTCCGGAGAACCTTGGTCCGGCTGTCGGAATAACCGTGACCGGGACGCCCACTCCGCCGAAAACCGCGTCTCCTACCCCTTCGCCATCCGGGTCACCTACCCAGTCACCCTCTCCCTCGCCGACGCCCTCCCCCTCGCCGTCACCCTCCGAGGAACCAACCGAGGCAGTTGCTCCTCCCGCTGTTGTTCCGGTACCGCCGCCTGTGATCGATGACGATGGGGACGATGACAGCGGCCATGGCCGCGGAGGCAACGACGACATCGACGATGACGTCGAGGTGGACATCGAGATTGAGGAGGACTTCGACGATGACTAGGTCGGGGGCGCATCCGCAGGCAGGACCACCGACGTCCGAGGCCACCGATGGCGTGCGGAATACGGAACGAATTGTTCCTGACCCATTGCCCGCTTCTGCACCGACCGTCCTGGTCAAGATTCCACAGCCCCCTGCGGATGAGCAACTGGACGAAGATGGCTCGGTGCCTCAACGGCGCCCACTCAGGAGCCGGATCAAGCAGTTACTGAAGGGACCCTCGACAATCCGCGGCCGCGTCCTGTCAGCCATGCTGCTGCTGAGCGCCCTCGGACTCCTCCTGGCCGGATCGACGGCGTACGCGATTCAGCGGAACGACCTGAATCGGGCAATGGACGACTCCCTCACCCGCAGCTTCCAGGAATTCGAAACCCTGCTCGAAACCGGCATCGACCCGGACACACTCCAACCTTTCGATCGGGCTGACCAGCTCGTCTACGTCGTGATGAATCGCACCCTCACCCAACCCAATGAAGGCATGATGGCCATGCGTGAAGGAGAAATCATCTTCTTTGCCAACCAGGAGGTCGAGGTCCGCCTCGAGGACGATCCTCAACTGGTTGAGTACGTCGACCTCACGGCATCGCGGGACGAAGTCACGATCCAGTCGGTCACCACCGGATTCACCGAGTACCGGGTTCTTGTGGCTCCAGTCCAGTTGGCCCTGGACGAACGGCCCACGTACTTCATCCTTGGATTCGACGCCGATGCTGAGCACAGCAAGCTGAATGGAACTTTCGCTACCTTCGCGCTGATCAGCTTCGCCACCCTGGTGCTCATCGGCGTCGTCGGTTTCCTGCTGACCGGAAAGCTGCTTGCTCCCATTCATAGGCTGCGCACCACAACCCAGCGCATCACCGATACCGACCTGTCCCAGCGCATCGAGGTCAGCGGCGACGACGACTTGTCCGAGCTCACCCGTACCGTCAACGCCATGCTTGACCGCCTCGAAGGCTCCTTCAACTCACAGCGGCGATTGCTCGACGACGTCGGACATGAACTGCGAACCCCGATCACCATCGTGCAGGGCCACCTGGAGCTGCAGGACTCGGAGGATCCGGGCGATGTGCGGGCAGTTCGCGACATAGCGCTCGACGAGCTTGACCGAATGCGGATGCTCGTCGACGACCTCGTGACGCTTGCCGGTATCGCAGGCCCCGGCTTCGTCCGCCCCGAGCCCGTCAATCTTGGCCGACTTACCGACGACGTCATGGACAAGGCACGCACCCTCGGCAACCGTCGGTGGACTGTCGATGCCCGCGCCGAGGCTATTGCCATGCTCGATCCCCGGCGCGTCACGCAGGCCTGGCTCCAGTTGGCTGCCAACTCCGTGAAGTTCACCGAGGAGGGCACGACCATCGCGATAGGATCGCGGAAAGACGACGACGGCGTACGGCTGTGGGTACGGGACGAGGGCAGGGGTATTGCTCGTGAGGATCAGAAACGGATCTTCGAGCGGTTCGAGCGGGGCCCCAGCAGCAAGCGGACGGAGGGGGCGGGCCTCGGGCTGACAATCGTCAGCGCAATCACCGAGGCCCACGGCGGGCAGATGGAACTTCGGTCCGCGCTTCATCAGGGGGCCACCTTCACAATGGCGATACCGCTGCTGCCTACGCGTTCCTCCTCCACGCCGGAAACGAGAGGGCGGCAGTGAGCCAGATTCTGATCATTGAGGACGAGGAGCGCATCAGCTCGTTCGTGGCAAAAGGGCTCCGATCGGCCGGGTATGTGCCAACCGTCGTCGACAATGGCAGGGATGGTTACAACCTGGCGCAGACGGGTGACTTCGAACTTGCCGTGCTGGACCTCGGCCTGCCCGACCAGGACGGTTTCACGGTGCTCCGAAGGCTTCGGGAATCGAAGAACTCCATCCCGGTAATCATCCTTTCCGCCCGCAGCTCGGTGGATGACACTGTGGCCGGCCTGGAGGGCGGTGCGGACGACTACATGTCGAAGCCGTTCCGTTTCGAGGAGCTGCTGGCCCGGGTACGGCTGCGTCTTCGGCAGGAGTCTCCGTCGGCGGATAACTCGGTCCTCTCCCACAACGATCTGCAGCTCGATCTGAGATCCCGCAGGGCGATCGTTAATGGCAAGGAGGTGGACCTGTCTGCGCGGGAATTCGCCCTCGCAGAAGCCTTCCTCCGCAACCCCGGACAGGTGCTGAGCCGCGAGCAGCTCCTGTCCCGCGTCTGGGGCTATGACTTCGACCCGGGGTCCAACGTTGTGGACGTCTACGTCAGGTATCTCCGGAACAAGCTGGGAGCCGAGCGCTTCGCGACCGTGCGCGGCATGGGTTATCGCCTGGTTGCTGAAGATTGAGTGCCACTGGCGCGAGAACGCGCCCGAAGCGTCTCCGACGCTACTCGAATGACGCTACTCGACTGCCCTCCGAACCTGCTCCGAACCTGCGCTGAACGTGGACGGACCCGGATGCGGTTGGGGGGACGCATCCGGGTCCGTGGGACGTGGCCGTCGATGACACGACTTTCTCGGACGACCACGGGCTGGGGAGGAACTCTGTACACCAGCATGCCGACGCAAGGTGAGAAAACGAGGAACTGAAAATGAGAAAGCTCTCACGTTCGTGAGAGCTTTCTGCACTTCTTCGATGTCAGGCGCGGCGGCGTTGAAGGACTTCGTCCAGGTTCAACCGGGGTGCCGAAGAAGCTTCGACCTTGGGCGCTACAGCGCTGTTCTTCAGCGGCGTCTTGGCCTGGGGCTTCGGCGCTTCGGGCAGGTCCAGCGGCGCTGGTTCCTGACGCTCAGCCTTGGGAGCCTCGACGTACGTTGGCTTCGGCACCTCTACCGGCTGCCACGGAGTACCAGTTCCGATTGATTTGTCCCCTGCTTCAGCTGCCACGGCAAGCGCCGCGGCGCGCAGTTCCGCGGCCGTGAAGGCGGGAGGCGCGGGATCGACGGGAACGGCGTCGTCATCGGCAGCTTTTCCTTCGCCGGCAGCTTCCTCGGCGTTGAAGAGCGCGGTGGGTCGCTGTGGCTTCGAAACTTCCGGTTGCGCCGGGGCGCTGCTGCTTGAGGCGGCTGTCCTTTCGGGGACAGACACACGACGACGACCGCGAACTGCGAGGAAACGCAGCACAGCCACGCACGCGATGGCAGCCAGGAGCGCTAGAACGGGAACCACTGACGGGACCAGACCGACTACCGCGAGCACCGAGGTCACGAGCGCGGCGAGCATTGCCACAGCACCGGCTGCGGCGATGCCCAGCCTGCCCCATCGGATCCTGAATGCCTGCCCGGACGGCCCGCCGGTCGTCGCGCTCGACTGCTTGGTATGCACTGCTGATGCGCCTGCAACTGTGGTCGGGGACTCGGTGGTGGACATGTTCATGACGCTCCTCTGGAACCCGGAGTCCCCGGTTGCGGTGCTTGAAAGTGCTAGGTGGCCTATGCCGGAGGCTTGAATCGGCTGGCGTAGGCGCAGCAGGTAGGGAGCGACCCAAATCAGCCAGAGCCCGACGACTGCCGCCAGTACCACCGAGCTGTTCAATGAGAAGTCCACTCACAAAACGTTATGAGCAGATTCCTCACGGGGAGCTCATTCCCCGCGGTGTGTCGAAGGCTATGTCGCGGCGTTCCTACATTCGGGGCTGCGCATCCTGCCAACGGTTTAGCAGGCCGCCCGGAACTTCGTCCGCCGTCAGCGCGAAAGACCGGTGGTCAGCCCAGGATCCGGCGATGTGCAGGTAGTCCTTGCGCACGCCTTCATCACGGAAGCCGAGTTTTTCTACCACCCGAAGGCTGGCGGAGTTCTCCGGTCTTATGTTGATCTCCATGCGATGCAGGCCGAGCTCCCAAAAGCAGTAATCCGTCACCAGCGCAACCGCTGTTGGCGCTACTCCCCTACCTGCATGCTCCCGGTCGACCCAGTAGCCGAGGGTAGCGGTCAGCGCAGAACCCCAGACAATGCCGGACACAGTGAGCTGCCCAACGATGGCAGGCCGGGAACTCGCCTGCGACCGCATTGTGATCAGGAAGGGCAGGGCACTGGCGGTGCGGACCTGGGAATTCAAGGCCCGCACCATCTCGTGATAGCTCGGCAGGTAGCCGCCGGGGGCTGGATTGGATGCCTCCCACGGTGCCAGCCACTCGATGTTGCGGTGCCGCACCTGCATCCACTCCCGCTTGTCCCGGTGACGAATCGGGCGAAGGACGATGTCCCCTGTTTCCAGCGTCACCGGCCAGGCGAAGCGGCCCCACATCGGCGGAGACTAGTCAGAGAGGGAGCTGGTGAAATCCCGCAGCCACTCGCGCAGTTCGGGGCCGAGGTCCTCGCGCTCGGAAGACAGCGTCACGACTGCCTTGAGGTAGGACAGTTTGTCACCCGTGTCATAGCGGCGGCCGCGGAAGACCACACCGTAGACGCCCGAACCTTCGCCGTCTGCTGCGGCGAGCGTCTGCAGGGCGTCGGTGAGCTGGATCTCGCCGCCACGCCCCGGTCCCGTCTTCTCAAGGACTTCGAAGACGCGGGGGTGCAGGACGTAGCGTCCGATGACTGCCAGGTTGGAAGGTGCCTCGTCAACTGCCGGCTTCTCGACCAGCTTGTTGACCCGAACGTACCCTTCTCCGTTGAGGGATGAGATATCGGCGCAGCCGTAGGCGCTGATCTGCTCAGGATCCACTTCGATGAGGGCGATGACCGAACCACCGGTCTGTGCCTGAACCTCAATCATGGTTTCAAGGAGTTCGTCACGTTCGTCGATCAGGTCATCGCCGAGAAGGACCGCGAACGGCTCCTCACCCACATGCAGTTTGGCGCGCAGGACTGCATGGCCCAGACCCTTGGGATCACCCTGCCGCAGGTAGTGGATATCTCCCAGTTCTGAGGTTCGGCGTACTGAGGCGAGCTTGTCGTGGTCACCCTTGGCTTCCAGTGTCTGTTCGATGAACGGCACCCGGTCAAAGTGATCCTCGAGTGAGCGCTTGTTGCGACCGGTGATCATCAGGATGTCATTGATCCCGGCGTCAACTGCTTCCTCGACGACATACTGGATTGCCGGCCGGTCCACGACCGGAAGCATTTCCTTGGGCATAGCCTTGGTGGCCGGCAAGAACCTGGTACCCAGACCAGCTGCGGGGATAACGGCCTTATTTACACGTGGTCGCTCAGTCATGCCACAACACTACAGAAAATCCCCGCCGTTACGCGCGGCGTCCGACACTGCGGCAACCTGTACAGTGCCAGACATGGACGTACGCGCCGGGTCTGCCACCAAGGAAGAATTGCGCCGTTCGCTGCGTCTCCGCCGCGAAGGACGTTCCGGCTCCGAGCAGGAGGCAGCGGGAACAGCCCTGGCGGAGCACGTGCTCCGGTGGCTCGCCGGAACGGCGTCCACACCTCAGGGCCGCTCCGGGCCCCCGGTAGTCGCCGCCTATCTGTCGGCGCCCACGGAGCCAAGCACAGCGGCACTGCTGCCGGCCCTCCGCGAGGCAGGGTACGACGTCGTCGTGCCGGTTTGTGAGCCCCAGTACCAGTTGAGTTGGGCGCGCTGGGAACCGCGTATACCGCTGGCAAAAAGCCCGCGGGCTCCGCTGTGGGAACCGGTTGGCGAACGGTTCCACTTCACGGCGCTGTTGCCCATCAGTCTGGTGTTGGTTCCGGGACTTGCCATCGACGTACACGGCAACCGGTTGGGCCAGGGCGGCGGATACTACGACCGGTTCCTGGCGCAACTCGGTGTCGAAGCACCCGAAACGCCGGTGCTCGGCTACCTGTTCGACGAGGAAGTCCTGCCCGAATCGAGCTTCGAGAGCACCGTCCTGGACATACCGCTTGGTGGTGCCTTCACACCCTCGGGCCTGCGGGTCACCCTGTAGGAACGTTCCGCTACACGGGCAGGTCAGTGTAGAATTGGCACTCGGAAGGGTTGAGTGCCAGCTAGGGTAAGCCGGGTCACCGGATGCACCTCCTCAGCGGCGCAGCGGCCCTCCGCCGAACAGCGTTCCTTCAGGAGGATTGTCCATGCCTACATACGCTTACGCTTGCAGGGACTGCGGCCACGCTTTCGATGTCCAGCAGTCGTTCTCCGATGACTCCCTGACCGTGTGCCCCGAGTGCGAGGGCCTGCTTCGCAAGAAGTTCAACAGCGTCGGCGTGGTCTTCAAGGGTTCGGGTTTCTACCGCACCGATTCCAGGTCCGCCTCCTCGTCGGTTGAAACCGGAAGCTCCTCGAAGAGTTCGACATCATCGGGTTCCGACAGCAAAGCTTCGGCCGCCGCTTCAACTTCCGGATCCGGTTCGACCTCGAAGGCTGCAACGGCCGCTCCGGCCTGATCCTGCGCAAGGCACCGGTTGTCCTCGACAGCCGGTGCCTTTTTGTGCGGCTTTTCCACATTCTCCCTCGGTCAGCCGTGCACTTCCGTCCGAGTTCCTAGCGTTGGGCTCATGAGCACTTCGGCAAAATTCGTTGGTGGATTCGGCTTCAGGCTGCGTGGGTTCCTCTTTCGCAAGAGACGGCTCCTGGCGGCCGCCTTCCTTTGCGCAGCTGCGGGAGTGGCTGTTGAAGCACTCCTGCCGAAAGACCCGGAGACCGTACAGGTGGTGGCAGCCGGAGCGGACCTTCCGGTAGGAACCGTTCTCGGCGCGGACAATCTGACACTCGTCAGCCTTCCCCGCGCGGCTGTCCCTCAGCACTCCTTCGAGTCAGTGGAGCTCCTTGCGGGACAGCAGCTTGCCACCCCCGTCTACGCAGGGGATGTCCTTGCGCGGAACTTCCTCGTCGGCTCAGGCCTGCTCGCTGGCAGCCCACCGGGCACCGTTGCCGTCCCCCTACGCCCAGCTGATGCTTCGACCGTTCAACTGCTCTCGCCCGGGCAGCGGGTGGACGTGGTGCTCAGCACCGGAAACGGCTTCGAGGTATCTGCACAGAACACGGTGCTCGCGCGCGGCCTGCCCGTGCTATGGACCTCGGAAGAGTCAGGTTCAGGCCCCTTCCAGGCGCCCGGCGGCCAGGAGGAAGGCCTCGTAGTAGTTGCCGCAGGGCCCGATGAGGCAGCATCGCTTGCCGGCGCCTCGAGCACCGGTCATGTCCACCTGGTCCTCACCTCAGCGGAAGGCTAGCTCCAATGAGGGGGCTTCTGCTCCTTGAGCCACTCGTCGTGGTTGGACTCGTCGTCGTTCCAGGAGCGCGGATCGTCTTCGGCCGCACGCTGGGGAAGCACATCGCCATGAGGCGCGGTGGCTGTCGATGCAGGCGAACTCGGCTGGGCTGCCGCAGGCTTGGGAGCAGCGTCTTCTTCTGCTTCTCCCGCGCCGGACTCCGCCGCCTCCACATCCACCACTTCGTCCTGCCGGGACTCGGCAGCTTCCTCCGATGCGTCCGTCGGCCCATTCAGGTCAGCTTCATCAGCTCCGCTAGCCACACTCACTCCGCTCTGTACAACCGGTTCGCCGGCGCCCTGTACTGGATTACCTGCGTCTGCACGCTCCAGTCCAAGATAGTCCGCAATGAGGTCGGCGCAACCCTCGGGATCAGTGAATACCTCGATCGTCCACAACGGGACGTAGCGCCAGCCCTGCCTCTCCAGAAGCTGTGGGCGCAGCCGGCTCCGTTCACGCACCGTCATGGAACGGTACCGTTCACTGCCGTCCGATTCGATCGCCACAGGAGGAACGTGTATTGCAGCGTCACGCCCAGGTTCCAGCCATCGGTCGGAAGCGCGTGCAGCGATGTCCAGGACGCCCTCATATCCGCCCCGCACCTCGGCGCCCCGATGACGGAGCCGGTCCATCAGGTCAGCAACGAGCGGATCATCGCTCACTGCGTCGCTGTCGACTTCACCGGTCGGCGGTACCTCCTGGGACAACTCGCGGAGCAGCAGCTCGTAGAAATCCCGGGCGCCGTGGCCGAGCCGCTCCGGGTCAAGGTCCCCGGGGCGGAAGCAGGTCAACACGTGCAGCCGATACCGCGCTCGGGTCATCGCAGTCACAAACTGCCCGCGGCCATCGGGAGCGGACAGAGGCCCGAAGTTATGCAGTGCCCTTCCATGCGGAGTCCGTCCGAAGCCGAGCGAGAAAATTACCGCATCCCTCGTCAGACCGGCGGCCCTGCCGACAGGCACAATCCGGAACGATTCCGGTCCAGGCTTGAAGAAGTCGGCGGCCCACGGCGCGTCGGCCATCGCGAGGCGCACCGCCTCCCCCACACGCTGCGCGTGCCGCGCGCTGGCGGTGACAACCGCAAGGGAATGGCTGGGGCGCTGCCGGATGTGTTCGAACACCAGGTCCACCACCCTGGTGACTTCGGCGGCAACACTCTCAACGCCGTCGTGATCCGAGCTGGGCATTCCAGTACCGTCCGGCAGGTACTCGACCTCGAACCCCCGGCCCGTCCCCGCGAGGACAGCCGCGGCGGGCAGGTGGTTCAGCCCATCTTCGTAAAAGCGCTCATTCAGGAAAGCCGTCAACGACCTGTCCACCCCGCGGTAGACATCGCGCAGGGAAAGCGACGGCAGAACGGCGGCAAGGGCCCGGTAGGCGCTGGGTAGATGCTCCTGCCCAGTACGCCGTTGCTCCTCGACCGACACCGTGAAACTACGGGGCCCCCCGAGGTGGTCATCACCGAATGCGATGACCTGACGCGACCTGGCGAGGGCCGGGACCACCGACTGGAGTGAAATCGACTCCGCGTCCAGCACGATCACGGCGTCGAAAGTCTTGCCCTGCGGAAGCACCAGCGGCAGGACAAGCGGACTGGCCGCCCAGACGGGCATCAACGCTGTCACCAGCTC